>JAFDVR010000010.1 GCA_018268855.1 Acidobacteriota bacterium
CGCAGGAGCCGCTCCTGTGCTCCTCGCAACACCGCAACTACCCAGAGGCAGCCTCGAGCACAACAGAAACTCCGCCACCACTCCCGCCTGACAGCAAATACGCACGACTGCTTCTACCCAAACACCAACAACTCCACTTTTTCAGCAGCCTCTGAAGCCCACTGCTCCCTCCGAAGCGCGCTTCGCGCGATGATGTTCGCTAGCGCGAACATGGCAAAAGCAGATTCCTCACTGCGTTCGGAATGACAATTTCTTTGTTGGTCGAGATGACGGAAGGGTTCGTCGAGTGTGTTGCCTCGCGAGCAGAACCCACCCTTTCGCAAAGAGCGCGAAAGGATGGGGCACCCGCCTCTATTCATGCCATGTTGGATTAGTGAAGGTGCCGTCGGCGGCTATGTCCCAGATGGCGAGGCGTGCCCATTTCCAGTTGGGGGCGGTTACGGTCCAGTGAAAGGTTTGTTGCTGGAACTCGTGCGTGGTTTCGAGTGGAAAGGTTTGTGTGTGCGTCTGTTTGCCGTCGCCCCAGACTACTTCTGCGAAGCGTAGTGGGAAGGTGGAGGAGACTTCTGTTTCGATTTGAAGTGTATTTTTTTCGGCATGGATGTTTGTGTGCTTGAGAAGGATTTCGCCGGTGGAGATGAAGCTGTCTCCGCGGGCGATGGCTTCGAGCAGAGGCTTGTAGTTGTCGAAGCTCGGCAGTTGATCGAGGTGGACGTAGTTGACGTTCATGCTGGCGTAGAGTTCGTCGGTGCTGCTGAGTTGGAAGAGGTCATCTTCGCCGAGCATGACTTTGTGCAGGCCGAGGTTGTTGATGTCGTCGATGGTCTTGAAGGCGCGTTCGCCGAGGCGTGGTGAGGAGAGATCAGAGGGCATGGCCTTCCATCCGGTGGCGAAGTAGCGCGGGTCGCGGAAGTAAGTGGTGTTGAGGATCTTGTCGGGGTAGCCGGTGGAACCTTTTGTGCGCGGGTGGGTCTGATAGACGTACCCATCTTCCTGCTTCACTAACTTCCACATCTCTTTTGCGTTGCCGACGCGGTAGATGGTTCCGTACTTTGCGTCGGGTGTGGCGAAGGGCTCGTTGGGTTTTCGCTTCATGATCCAGAAGACAGGTTTCGGGAATGTGACGGACCAATGACCGCCGAGGTAGACGTTTGCTTCTTCGGCTGGGATGACGAGGAAATCGTTACCAGAGATGCGGCGCGTGGCTTTGTAGTAGTCGTCGAGTTCGCGCAGGCGGAGATCCGTCGTGTCGGCGGGGTGGCCGTCGATGTGGAAGTCCTGAATCATGATGGCGTCGATGCCGATGTTTTTGAGCGCTGGCTTGAAGGGCGGCACCCATGCGGGGCCGTTGGCGACGGCCTGTTCTGTGTAGGCGAAGTGCCAATGCGGCGCGAAGGTGATGTAGCCGTCGAGATGCTGGAAGGTGTCGCGATGCGTGTAGGCGAGTGCGCGGTCGAGCGTCTGATGCGCGGTGCCGTTGCCGAGCAGGAAGAAGATGCCCATCTCCTGCTGCGTGCCTGCGGGTGCGTTGATCCAGGGATAGATGCGGGTGTTGTCGTCGAGCGGTTGTTGAATGCCGATGCCGAGTTTGCCGCGCCATGCGCTGTACCAGGCATAGCCGAGGTTGGTGGTGTAGTCGCGCGCGAAGAGATAGCGATGCGGCGCGGGAAAAGCAACGATGCTGCCTGCGCCTGTTTTTGCGGCGACGGCGCGGTAGTGCACCTGCAGTGTGTGGCGTTCGGAGCCGTAGGGCGAGGTGATGGTTTGCAGATGACCTTCTGCGTCGTAGTAGACGATGGTGGAAGCCATGTTGAGGCCGGGACGGCGGTCTGCTTCGGCTGACATCTGCAAGCCGGCATCGTAGGTATAGGCGACGTCCGGTTCGTTGGTTGCGAGCACGGCTGCCTGCTGGATGAGCGTACTGCCGGGATAGAACGTGTAACGCAACGAGCCGCTGAAGATGCCCATTGTCATGCCGTTGAAAGAAATTTCGACGCGGTCGCCTACTGTGCGCGCGGTGACGGCGGTGGAATGGAAGCTCTGCATGAAGGCGCGTGTGCCTTGCGGCTCGCCGGGAGGAAAGTCGAAGAAGGCGTCCCATCCGCCTTTGCGCGTGCCGGTGCTGCAACGGTAGATGGGTGTGGCGTTTTCGATGATGGCGTGTCCGCTTGCGGAGATCTCGGTGATGAGTGGGCGCTTGTCATCGAGCGAGAAGACGGCTTGCCATTGCTGGTTTATGTTGTCGCTCCAATAGACGGTGAGTGTGTCTTTCGTTGTGGAGACGGTGATAGGGCCGGGTTTGATCTGGGTGGTATCGGCAGTAATGGTGGCGGCGCGGAGTTGTGTGTGGGCGAGGAAGAGACACGCAAGTGCGATGAGGTTGCGGGATTGCATGTTCGCTCCTTTTTGTTTCGTTACCACTGTATTCCTGAGCTCGTTTGAATACTTCCCTCAGGGGCTAAAGCCCAATTCTTTTGCTGCTCCAACGGCTGAGCTGAAGCTCAGCCCTTCCAATCTAGTGCATCCTAGAGAGAGGTTATGCCTCATCGTTTCCATGCCGAGCAGTGGTTGCCGTTTCCGGTGGGGACGGTGTTTGCGTTTTTTGCGGTGCCTACGAATTTGCCGCCGCTGATGCCGCGGTGGCAGGAGGCGCGTGTGGAGGAGGCGATTGTGCGTCCGCCTGCGTCTGCGCCGGAGGGTGCAGCGAAGAACATTGTGGCTGCGGGTGCGGAGACGAAGATGATTGTCAGCTTTCGTCCGTTTCCGCGATCACCGATCCGGTTGAACTGGCATGCGCGGATTGCGGAGTTTGTTTGGAATGACCACTTCTGCGATGTGCAGGAGGCGGGGCCTTTTGCATATTGGCGACATTGCCATCGGGTGGCGGCGGAGACGCGCGATGGTGTGGCGGGCACGTTGTTGCAGGACGATCTTGAGTATGCGTTTCGTGGCGGGCCGTTGGGCGATCTGGCCAATGCCCTGATTGGACGCGAGGCGCTGGCGAAGACCTTTCGTTATCGCGAAGAGCAGACGATTAAGTTGCTGCCGATCTTTGCCAGCCGGTTGCGCTTTTAGCTGACAGCCCGTCGCTGCTTTTGAATTTGGTTGAGGTACGGCAGCGCTCTTTGCATGGCGGCGTCTACCGTGATGCCGTATTTTTCGCGCAGAGCATCTACTTTGCCGTGTTCGATGAAGTGGTCGGGCCAGCCGATGCGAACTACGGGAATGTCGATTTTGAGGGCGTTCAACTCTTCCAGGACGACGGAGCCGAAGCCGCCCGCGAGAACGTGATCTTCAAAGCTGACGATGAGGCCGACTTTGCGGCTGAACTCTTCGAGCATGGCGCGATCGACGGGCTTTGCGAAGCGCGGATTCACGACGGCAGCCGAAAAGCCCTGTGTTTCGAGACGCTGCGCCATCTCTTCTGCGAGCGGAAAGAGAGCGCCGAGGCCGAGCACGAGTACGTCGCTTCCCTGCTTGATGATCTCTGCTTTGCCGATTTCGAGTGCGATGGGTTCGTCTTTTACTGCGGTGCCCACGCCGGTGCCGCGTGGGTAGCGGATGGCGACGGGGCCATCGTTGTAGAGCGTGGCCGTGTACATCATGTCGGCGAGTTCGTCTTCATTGCGCGGGACCATGTGGACGATGTTGGGGATACCGCGCAGGTAGCTGATGTCGAAGAGGCCGTGGTGCGTGGGGCCGTCGTCGCCGGAGAGGCCGCCGCGGTCCATGCAGAAGACGACGGGGAGTTCCTGCAGAGCCACGTCGTGCACGATGGGATCGAAGGCGCGTTGCAGGAAGGTAGAGTAGATGGCGCAGAACGGTTTGTATCCCTTGGTCGCCATGCCTGCGGCGAAGATGACGGCGTGCTCTTCTGCGATGCCGACGTCGAAGTAGCGCGTGGGATGGTGCGGACGGAAGAGGTCGAGCGCGGTGCCATTAGGCATGGCTGCGGTGATGGCGACGATCTTATCGTTTTTGTTCGCGAGCTTTGTGAGTGATTCCGCAAAGATTTCGGAGTAGGTCTTGCTTCCGGCGGGGACGGTCTCTCCGGTGGAGGGATCGTAAGGGCCGAGGCCGTGGAACTTTTTCTGCTTGTCGAGTGCGGGTTGAAAGCCGCGTCCTTTTTGCGTGATGGCGTGCAGGATGACAGGCTTGTTCTGCTGCTTGAGGAACTGGAAGGTTTCGATGAGCAGCGGAAGATCGTGGCCGTCGATGGGGCCGTAGTAGTCGAGGCCGAACTCTTCGAAGATCATCGATGGGCCGATGAGGCCTTTGACGGACTCCTCTGCCTTGCGCAGGACGTGCGTGCCGACTTTGCCGCCGAAGCGGTTGACGAGCCCCTGTGCGCGCTCGTGCAGGTAATGAAAGCTCGGGTGCGTAACGACTTTGTGGAAATACGACGCGATGGCGCCGACGTTTTTGTCGATGGACCAGGCGTTGTCGTTCAACACGATGATCATGCGCTTGGTCTGCGTGGCGATGTTGTTGAGCGCTTCGTACGAGATGCCGCAGGTGAAGGCAGCGTCTCCGGCGAGAGCGACGACGTGTTCGCTGCCGCCGGACATGTCGCGTGCAACGGCCATGCCGAGGGCGGCGGAGAGTGCAGTGCCTGCGTGTCCCGCGCCAAAGCTGTCGTGCTCGCTTTCGGTGCGGAGCATAAAGCCGTTGAGGCCGCCGGGCTGGCGGATGGTTTCAAACTGTTTGGCGCGGCCTGTAAGCAGTTTGTGGACGTAGGCCTGGTGCGAGACGTCGAAGACGAAACTGTCCTGCGGCGTATCGAAGACATAGTGCATGGCGATGGTGAGTTCGACGACGCCAAGGTTGGGTCCGATGTGGCCGCCGGTTTTGGCGACGCTCTGGATGAGCCGCCCACGAATCTCTTCGGCAAGCTCCTGCAGTTGGGGGACGGTCAGTTTCTTGACGTCTGCCGGCGAATCGATGGTGTCCAGATAGTTGCTCATGCGTCCATTGGTATAACTCTCCAATTTTACTCGGATTGGCCGGCATTTCCGATTCAGAGAGCCGCAGTGTGAGGGTGTTTCTTCTCCCACGCTGGATGCATGCACTTGTTAACATGGAGTTTGCGAGAAGGAGACCTGTACATGCGCTGCAAGATACTGTTAGCTGCTGCACTGCTTTCTGCCGTTGGGGTAAAGGCGCAGATGCCGCTGGATCCGGCAATGAAGCCGAAGACACTACGCCCAAATCCGGTGACACAGCCCACCTTGTCTCCAGGTGTGCTGGAGTTACTTACGCTTGAGGGGCAGTTTGCGCAGGCTGTTCTGAAAGGGGGAGGCAAGGCATTTGCGGAGTGGTTTGCTCCGGATGCCGTGATGCTGAATAACCGGCGTGCTGCGGTGATGGGCCGGACGCGTATTGCCGCCGAAGCGAACTGGAAGCCAGAAGATTACCAGTTGACCTGGGTGCCACAGGGTGCCCAGATGGGGCCATCAAACGATATGGGCTTCACCTGGGGACACTATGAAGGCCGGTCCAAAGATAAAAATGGTCAACCTGTAGTGATTTCAGGCCGATATATCACTGTGTGGAAGAAGATGCCTGACGGCAAGTGGAAGGTAGCCATGGATGCCAGCGCGGAGGAGCCTCCAGAGGCTGGCGATTGCTGCAAATTGCCGACCCCTTAACGAACGAATGACTCCCACAAAAGTGGTATTACTTGAGGACGTTCCCGCAGTGCAGTGCACAGAGTGGTTTTTTGTGCAGAAGCTCGCACTAGCCTGCGATGATGTTGAAACAGCATGACTAATCGACTTTTACAAGACGAAGAGCTGCGAATTGACACGCTCGACAGCTTTGACGTCTTTGGCACTGAGCCTGAGGCGGAACTGGACGAGATTGCTCGTCTGGCTGCACAGGTGTGCGGGGTAGAAGCTGCTGTTATTGCGCTGGTAGGTGCTACTCGCGTCTGGTTCAAGTCTCGCATTGGCATTCATATCGCGGAGGCTCGCCGTGAGCGTTCGCCGTTTGATGAGGCGATTGCCGCTGATGGCGTGTATCAGGTCATCGACTCGCTGCGCGACCCGCATTTTGGATCGCGAGGGATTATGCTGGACGGAAAGAATTTCCGCTTTTTTGCCGGATCGCCTTTGATTGCGCCGAATGGAAGCTGCATCGGCTGCATAGCTGTGCTCTCCCAAAATGCACACGTATTGAAACCGGAAGAAAGCAATGCGCTGGAGACGATCGCCGATCAGATCATGGTCAGGCTGGAACTGAACATGCGCATCCAGTTGATGGAGAGTGAGTCGCGCGTGCGGCACCGCGTGGAGAGCGCGCTCACCGTGGAACGCAACTTCGTCTCTGCCGTGCTGGATACAGCGGGCGCCCTCGTAGTGGTGATGGATACTGCCGGACGCGTGGTGCGTTTCAACCGCGCATGCGAAGCGATCTCAGGATATGAGACCGGCGCTATCGTTGGACGATATCTTTGGGAGACGCTAATCCCAGTGGAAGACCGGGCAGAGGCCCGCGCCAGTTTTGAGCGGATACGTAACGGCGAGTTTCCGGTAGCGTTTGAGAACCGCTGGCTGGCGCACAATGGAGATATTCGCCTTATCCAATGGATGGCTACGGCGCTGCTCGACACACAAAATACAAAGAGCAATGAAGTAGCTTTCATTATTGCAACAGGTATCGACGTAACACTGCAGCGCGAGGCGGAGGAGACGTTGAAGAAGAGTGAGGCACGATATCGCCAGCTCATTGAGAGTTCTCTTGGCATGGTGTTTACGCACACGCTAGATGGCAAGCTGCTCTCACTTAATACCTACGGCGCACAAGGCCTGGGCTACTCCGTACATGAAATGCTTGGCCGTTCGCTGGTTGACTTTATTCCACAGGAAGAACGCAGCGCATTTGAAGCGTATCTGCGTACTATGCGCGAAGCTGGCGAAGCACAAGGCACCATGACCATGCTGCACCGCAATGGACAGAAGATGTTTATTGCGTACCGCAATCGCCGCGTAGCAGGTGATGGCAGTGAAGCATATGCATTGGGTTTCGGCGTGGATATCACCGAAAAAGTGCGTACTGAAGAACGACTCTCTGCGCTGACACAGCAGTCGAACTCCATTCTTGAATCGGTAGGCGATGGCATCTTCGGCATGGACCTGCAAGGCCGGGCAACCATCATCAATCCCGCGGCAGCGGAGATGCTTGGATACAGACCGGAGGAGTTGCTGGGCAGCGATGTGCATGCGCTGATCCACCATTCCTATGCCGATGGTTCGCCCTATCCTGTGGCAGAGTGCCGCATGACGAATGTTGTGCGCGAGCGCACTCCAGTGCGCGTATCGACGGAAATCTTCTGGCGCAAAGACGGTACTTCTATTCCAGTGGAGTACGTTGCTTGTCCCATCATGAAAGATGGAGTGCCCACTGGCATCGTGGTTGCGTTCACCGATACTACAGAACGCCGTGCACTGGACCGCATGAAGGACGAGTTCATCTCCACGGTTTCCCATGAATTGCGTACGCCTTTGACTTCCATGCGCGCTTCGCTGGGCCTGATCGCTTCGGGCGCTCTGGCCGCGCGGCCTGAAAAGCAGAAGCAGATGTTGGAGATTGCGATTGGCAACACCGATCGCCTGGTGGCGCTGGTAAATGACATTCTTGAACTGGAGCGTATCGGGTCTGGCAAGGCTGAGTTGCATTACACGATGAGCAGCGCCGAAGATCTGATGAAACGCGCCGCGGGGCTGCTTACAGGAACGGCCAGCAAAGCGGGCATCGAGTTCCGTTTTGACGCGGAACAGGTGGACGTGTGGGCCGATCCTGATCGCATTCTTCAGACGCTGACGAATTTACTTTCAAATGCCATCAAATTTTCGCCGCGCGGTGGTGTAATTTTTCTGAAGGCGCGATTGCTCAGTCCAGATGAAGCGCAGCTGGAGGTGCATGACAGTGGCCGCGGTATTCCAGAGGACAAGCTGGAATCTATCTTTGAACGGTTCCAGCAGGTGGACGCTTCGGATTCACGGGCCATGGGCGGTACAGGTTTAGGTCTCGCTATCTGCCGCTCGATTGTGTCCCAGCACGGGGGGCGCATCTGGGCGGAGAGCACTCTAGGTAAGGGGGCGAGTTTCTTCTTTACCCTGCCTACGCGGCCTAGTCAGCATCTTAGCTAAAGCAGTTGTTAGTTTTTGTGGCTAGTTGTTAGTGCACAAAAAGGTGGGCCGAAGGGTATCGGCCCACCTTTTTGTGTGAGAAGTTGAGAGGTTTTCTATTCGTCTTGTTCGCGGAGTTTTGCTACTACGCTGAAGTCTTCGAGTGTGGTGGTGTCGCCTTTTACGTCGCCTGTTGTGGCGAGTTCGCGCAGGAGGCGGCGCATGATTTTGCCGGAGCGCGTTTTGGGTAGCTGCTGGGCGAAGCGGATCTCTTCGGGACGGGCGAGGGCACCGATCTCCTTTGCTACCCACTTCTTCAACTCATCTTTGAGTTCATTGCTGGCGGTGTGACCAGCTTCGAGCGAGACGAAGGCGACGATGGCCTGGCCCTTCATCTCGTCGGGACGGCCTACGACAGCGGCTTCTGCCACCTTGTTGTGGGCGACGAGGGCACTTTCAATCTCGGCGGTACCGAGGCGGTGTCCGCTGATGTTGAGCACGTCGTCTACGCGGCCCATGAGCCAGTAGTAGCCGTCCGCGTCGCAGCGTGCGCCGTCGCCGCTGAAGTAGCTGCCGGGAATGTCGCTCCAGTAGGTCTTCTTGTAGCGTTCGGGATCGCCCCAGATGGTGCGCGCCATGGAGGGCCACGGACGACGCATCACCAGAAGTCCGCCCTGCCCTGCCGGGACGGGCTCGCCAGTCTGGGTGACGACCTCCGGCACGACGCCGAAGAAGGGTACGGTTGCCGAGCCGGGCTTGGTGGCGATGGCACCGGGGATAGGCGTGATCATGTGCGTGCCGGTTTCAGTCTGCCACCATGTATCGACGATGGGGCAGCGCTCCTTGCCGATCTCGCGGTGGTACCACATCCACGCTTCGGGGTTGATAGGTTCGCCGACGGTGCCGAGCAGGCGCAGCGATGCGAGTGAATGCTTGTGCACATACTCATCGCCCCACTTGATAAAGGCGCGGATGGCGGTGGGCGCGGTGTAGAAGACGGTGGCCTTGTGGTCGTCGATGATCTGCCAGAAACGGTCGCAGTCGGGGAAGTTGGGCGCGCCTTCGTACATGAGTACGGTTGCGCCGTTGGAGAGCGGCCCGTAGACAACATAGCTGTGGCCGGTGACCCAGCCGATGTCGGCAGTACAGAAGTAGATATCGTCTTCGTGCAGATCGAAGACGTACTTGGATGTGAGGTGCGCGCCTAGGCCGTAGCCTGCGGTGGTGTGGACGAGGCCCTTGGGCTTGCCGGTGGTTCCGCTGGTATAGAGGATGTAGAGCGGATCTTCGGAGTCCATCGCTTCGGGCGGGCAGTTCGCATCGGCCTTGGCGCAGAGATCGTGCCACCAGAAGTCGCGGCCTTCCTTCATCTCTACCGGCTTGCCGCTGCGCTGGAAGACGACGCAGCTTTGGATCGTCGGGCACTTTTCGAGCGCTTCATCGACGATGGCTTTCAGCTTGACGTCGCCGCCGCGGCGGAAGCTGGTGTCCTGCGTGATCATTACCTTGCAGTCGGAGTCGTTGACGCGGTCAACGATGGCGTGCGCGGCGAATCCACCGAAGATGACGGAGTGAATGACACCGATGCGCGCGCAGGCGAGCAGAGCGATGGCGAGTTCCGGGCACATGCCCATATAGATGGCGGCGCGGTCGCCCTTTTTGAGGCCGAGGCCTTTGAGCGCGTTGGCGAAGCGTTGCACTTCCGCGTGGAGTTCGGCGTAGGTGAGTTTGCGGACTTCGCCGGGCTCGCCTTCCCAGAGGAGCGCGACCTTGTCTGCGCGGGAGCCGAGCGCGTGGCGGTCGACGCAGTTGTAGCAGAGATTGATCTTGCCGTTGACGAACCACTTCGCCTCGGGCAGGTTCCACTCCAGCACCTTGGTGAAAGGCGCGATCCAGTCGAGTTCCTTTGCGGCTTCTGTCCAAAATCCGTCCGGATCGTCCACGGAACGGCGGTACATCGCGTCATACTCTTCGCGGGAGCGGATGTTGGCGCGCGCGGAGAAGGTAGCGGGCGGCGGGAAAACGCGGTCCTCACGAAGAAGTGAGTTCAGATTGTCATTCGTCTGCTCGGTGTTCAACATGCTTCGCTTTCACAAGTGGAGTGTGACAGCGATTGTACAGTTGTAGTGCCGCTGTTGGCTGCATGGCGTTCCACCGGCTGTTAGGCTTTTTGCATGTTCGGCTTCGGATGGTCGGTTTTTGTGGGAATTGCCCTGGGCTTTGGATTTGGCGTGGGCTGCGCGCTGGCAGTGATGTACTCCATCTTTATGGGTGGATACCGCGCCGCCATCCGCGAGGCCCGCATGGAGCCCAGGCCGGAACGGTATGTGCGCGCGCTCGAACGGGTGGACCAGGTGGTGGATGGCACTGGCATTGCGGGGCCGCATCGCGTTTAGCGTGTGGGTAGGTTTTACCGTCGCTCTAATGCCTGCTTCAATCCATGGATGTCTTTTGCGAGCGCATCGAGCTTGCGCATCATCTCCTGAAAATGTGCTGCGGGCGTGGCTTCTTCCTTTTTCTCAACGTAGAAGTTTCCGCTTGGCTCCAGCGCGCAGAAGGCTACTTCCTCTGCAGCATGAACCCCCTGTCTGTGCAACACAGTAACGAGTTCTTCTTCTGTAAGAATCTCTTTCTTCATGGCACGCTCATCTACTTTGCCGTCCTGAATCAGCACAGTGCGATCGCCTTGAAGCAGGTTCCAGAGCTTCGGCGTTTTGAAGAGGCCGCGGTTGACGATCCAGTTCACGGTGAGCAGAGCGAACGCGCCGACAAGGCCGCCGAGAACGGAGTTGTCTTCGCCGATGATCGCGTTCTGCACGGTGTTGGAGAGCGAGAGCAGAACGACGAGATCGAAGGGATTGATCTGCGCCAGCTCTCTTTTGCCAAAGAGGCGGAGAAAGAGGATGAGGAAGACGTAGACAATCATAGGCCGGAGGACCTTCTCCAGCAGAGGAAGCGGGACGTGGAACATGTGTTCGAACATGTTCCACAGCCTACGTCTGTTGATGCGTTGCTTGCGAGGAAATTGTTACTGGTAACGCTTCTGGTGCCATGCCCACGCGCTGGCGATGATGTCGTCGATACGTGGGAAGTTCGGCTTCCAGCCAAGTTCCTGCTGAATGCGCGCGGAGCTGGCGACGAGCACGGCGGGATCGCCTGCACGGCGCGGCTCTTCTACCACTTCAATGGGCTTGCCGGTCACGCGGCGGACGGAGTCGATGACCTGGCGCACGGTGAAACCTTCTCCGTTGCCGATGTTGTAGATGGCGCGCGGCTGGCGCTCGAGGGAGTCGAACGCGAGCATGTGCGCGTCAGCGAGGTCGGAGACGTGGATGTAGTCGCGGATGCAGGTGCCGTCGGGTGTAGGGTAATCGGTGCCGTAAATTTTGATGTTCTTGCGGCGGCCGAGTGCGGCGTCAAGGATGAGCGGGATGAGGTGCGACTCGGGCTCGTGCGCTTCGCCGTAGCCTTCAATAGCACCAGCCACATTGAAGTAGCGCAGCGAGGCGTAGCGAAGACCGAGTTGCGAGTTGAACCAGCGGAGCATGTACTCCACCAACAGCTTCGATTCCCCGTAAGGATTAGTCGGCTTGAGCTGCGCATCTTCCTTAATGGGCGTGGAGACAGGCTCGCCATAACACGCCGCTGTGGACGAGAAGACGAGATTATTCGTTCCAGTTGCGTGCATGGATTCCAGCAACGCAAGTGTGGAAGCGGTGTTGTTGCGGAAATAAATCTGGGGCTTTTCCATACTTTCGCCAGCTTCGATCAAAGCAGCGAAATGCATGACGCCATCAAACTTCCCCTCGCGTAAGGTCTTTTCCATCAATGCACGATCGGCAATATCGCCTTCGATAAAAGTGGCTTCTGGCGCAACCGCCTCACGCTTGCTGTGGCATAGATTGTCGTAGATGGTGACGCTGTGACCGGCAGCCAACAATTTGCGGGCCACAGTTCCGCCAATGTATCCGGCACCGCCAGTGACAAGAATATTCATGGAGGGTATTGCACCTTTCGGGGGATTCCTCGTCTATCGTATCGACCTCATTCTTGCATAGGGGCGTCGGATTACGGCGCTGCAACCAACGAAGTTCTCGCGCCATCCACACGCTTATACCGGTTTAGGAGAGGCGCAGGTTTGCAGGACGGGAGTTTGCAATTGCATTGAACGCTAAATTGCTTATGATCGAGGAAATATCCCGGCTGAATACAGACGGGAGCGGAGCTATCCAGCAGAGACAGCCCGGAAACTCAGCCGAGGTCCTTATTCAAGGCAGGCGAGAGCAACAACCTGTTCTGTTTAGATGTTCTGGCGCACTGCTCCACGTCGCCCTTGGCAAATAAACCGGCCCGAAGGTAACCGGGCATTGAAGGACTGCAACGTACATGGCTTTCGATTCTCCACGTCAGATTCCGCGCGATCCTCGCGACCCGTATGATCCGCGCGATCCCCGCAGCCCGCGATCCAGCGGAACTGGCCTTGAAGATGACCACACCGGGGAACCACCTCCATCGAGTGAACAGCCGCTGAATCAGCGCCTCGCTGCGCCACGTTCTATTACCGCTGCTACGGAACGGCAGATGGCGGCCAATCATACGCCAGTAAACCGCCCATCACGGCAGATGAACGCGGCCGCACCGATACACTCGGAAGCGCCGCCGACGGACAATCGCTTCAGGACCTTCGGTGTGCTGCCGGAGATGCACCAGAGCAAAGGATCCACCGTGAGCTCCATTGTGATCATGAGCATCGCGGTGGCACTGATTATCATCCTTGGGTCGCAGGCCAAAAAAATCCAGCAGAAAATGAATTTAACGAAGCTGGAAGCTCCCATCCCCATCCAGAAAGAAGATATTCCCAAGCCAAAGCCGGTAATTAAGGAGCTGCCTAAGCCTCCCAAGCTCGAAACGCCTCAGCCAAAGATTGAGCTGCCAAAGATCGAAATGCCTGAGCCGCCGAAGATTCAGACTCCGGTGATGAAGGCAGAGCCCATTCCGGTTCCCATGCCCGCGCCGCCAAAGGCTGTTACGCCTCCTCCAGCGCCGGTGCAGATTGCGATCAACAGACCTCAGGCTGCTTCCACCGCAAACAATAATCCGCATCCGACTGCGATTCGTACTGGCAGCATGACGAACCCGATCCATAACACTTCGGGTCCGGCTGTCTCGCCCATTAACATGGGCCGAGCCGGCGCACCCGGGATGCCCGCAGGCAACACGGGCCTGGGCCCGGCCAGCAAAATTAACATTGCCGGGTCGGGCGCTCCGAATGGAAAAATGGGCGGCACGGCGAACGCGCCGCATGCAATTGCCGGCGTTCGCAATGGTGCTCCGGGTGGGACTGGCCCCATGAATGCCCGCCCCACCGGTGTACAGATCGTGCAGGCCCATCCCCCCGCAGTCGCTATTGCTTCCACGCCCTCCTCTGCGGCTTCCAGAACGGCGCCTAAAGTTACCTATAAACCACCGGCACCCTATACTGAAGAGGCCAAGGCTGCAAAGATTCAGGGTGTCGTGCAAGTAAAAATCCATGTTTCAGAAACAGGTCATGTTTCCGTCCTTGGAATCGTAGGCCATGGCCTGGGACATGGGTTGAATGAATCCGCTCTCCATTGCGCACAAGGCATGCGCATGACGCCTGCCATGGAGAATGGGCATCCTGTGCCGATTGATACAGTTGTAACCATTACGTTCCAACTCGCCAGCTAAGAATGATGGCGAAGCATCATACATGTAGCTCAGTGGCGCTCAATCCGCGTCCAAGCAGTAGCAAGTTTCATAAAGCAAGTGTGGCCGCACAAGGCCACCGAGGAGCCGCTTGATCATGATCAAACTCCGTACATCGTGCATCGCAAGCATGGTGCTGATGGCCGTTACCGCCGCACCTCTGCATGCGGCAATCCCCTTCTTCGGCAAAAAGGACAAGAAAGACAAACTCCCCGTCCGGAAACTCTCCGCTGCTCAAAGCGCGCTGATTGATAAAGCCATCGCGCGCGAGAAGGAAGTGGTTAAGACACTCAAAGAGCGTGCTCCCCTGGTTGAGACCTATATCCAGAATATGAAGCCGGATGCAGCCTTGCTGCAGGTGCCGGAGTCTGACCAGCATTTTCTCAGCCGTGTTGAATTCGACAAGGTCATCGGGAACGAGAACTACACCACCTCGCCCAAAAAGGCCGGACATCAAAAGGGCAGCAAACTCGGCTTCTTTAAGAACTCACTGAGCGCAATTTCGCATATCGCCGACAGCCTTCACCTGGAATTTCAGTCTGACGGGTTTGTCCGCATGCTGATTCTGGAACAGAACAACTTCAATCGCCAGAATTACACCTTTGTCTTTGTTCGGAATGATTTTGTCGGGTCAGTTCCGGCGATGGCGTTTGACGTTACTCCGGTGAAGATGCATCCGGGACAATTCCTGGGCCGTATCTGGATTGAACGCAATGGCGGCAATATCATCCGCTTTACCGGATCGTTTGCCGGCACTCAGAAGGAAGTAAGGGAGTTCTATCACTTCGATTCCTGGCGCACGAACGTACAGGAAAATCTCTGGCTGCCTACCTCCATCTACGTGGAAGAGTCCGATGAAAACAGCGAAGAAAACACACTGAAGTTCAAGGCAATCAATCACGTTTGGGGCTACATGCTTCAGGTGCCTCCAAAGGAGGCTGAGAACGTAGATATCGAAGTGGCAGGCGCTACCGATGTCTCACAAGATGCACAGGATGTCAGTCCGCTGGGCGCACAACGCGCCTGGGTGCAGCAGGCGGAAGACAACGTAATCGACCGCCTCTACAAAGCTGGCCTGCTCGATGCGCCATCTGACTTTGATAAGACACTGGAGCAGGTTGCGGGCAATATCCTTGCTTATAACCAGATTCAGGTATCACGTCCTATCCGCTGCCGGACGTTGCTTACGGAACCTCTTGAGTCGGTCGCCATCGGCAATACGATCATCCTCTCCAAAGGTCTGATCGACACGACCTCTGTACCTGGAAACAACAATGAACAGGTTTCCAACCTCTATGCCATTGTCGCCTTCCAGCTAGCGCATATCATCACCGGTCATCGACTGGACACAAAGTATGCCTTCAACGACCGGCTGCTCTTCCCAGACACCTCCACATTCTCCCGCATTCCCATGCACCACACGGACAAGGACAATGAAGAGGCTGCCAAGGAAACTTTGAAGTTGCTGGAACCCAAAGAATTGCAGGACGCGCAGGCGCAGTTCGGCCTCTATTTGGCGCAACTGCAACAACGTTCCAAAGCACTCAAGGCGCTCAATGAGCCCATGCTTGGCGACAGCCTGATCAAAGACCCGAAGGAAAATACCTTCTGGCTGCAGGCGCTCATCGGCAAGGGGCCCAAGCTGGATATGAACGATCTGAAGCAGCAGGCGGCCATGCCCCTATCAGCCTTCCTCCGCTTCGATCCATGGACCGATCAGGTTGTTCAGATCCATGCTCCTTACGAACCATTGCTCAGCTCACGCGACAAGATGCCGTTTGAGGTCACGCCGGTCTTTATGAAGCTGAGCTACTATAAGCCGCCTGTGGATGCGAATGGCGCCGCAGCAGCGGACCAGAATGCTGCTCCAGCAGGGACGAACGCTGCACCTGGAGAAACCACCACTGCACCCTCTGCGGGAGCCACGGCAGCCCCTGCGGGGGAAACAGCCGCTCCATCTGCAACCGAACCTGGAACAGCCGCTCCGGCCACAGAGACAACCACTCCACCACCGGCAGGCGCTGCAAATCAGTAATTTTGGCCTGACATGTTTCAACGGATGAAAGATGAGTTTTCCTGGGCCTACCAGTACACGGGAAGAGCGGAGAGGAGACCCAGTAGGCCTCCCTATCCGCCAAGATCAGACAGGAGATTACTTTTGCGCCGAACATCTGTACTAGCTACCGCCGCTACCATCCTGCTAGGTCTGTGTGGGACCTTTGCCCATGCTCAGGCGCTACCGACAGCGGTACGTGCTGGTGATCTGCAAGTCGGTGCCGGTCTGGTGGGTGCAAGATCGGATTATTCCACCATCAACTGGTATGGCATGGGTATCTATGCCACGTTCGACTTCCGCGCACACTGGGGGATCGAAGCTGATTTTCATCAGGTAAATGCTCCCAGTCCGGACATCATGTATGAACGCACCTACGAAATTGGGCCGCGTTATATCTGGCGCATTCATCGGTTCACGCCCTATGCCAAAGCCATGATCGGCCGTGGCGTTTTCAACTTCCAATATGCAGATCCGATCAAATCCACTCCTAACCATCCGGTATACATTCAGGCTGCCAACCTTGCTTATAACCTCTATACCTTTGGCGGAGGCGTGGATATGCGCGTCCTCAAACATGTGAATGCGCGCGTGGACTACGAATATCAGAACTGGATGAACTTCCCTCCCAATGGAGGTTTGTCGCCGCAGCTTGTGACCATCGGTGCTGCTTACCACTTCTAAAGCTGCAAACTTCTATAAAACCATGAGAAAAGCCCCGCTTATCGCGGGGCTTTTCTCATGGAAAGTGAAGAATTTAGAAGTGGTAAGCGATGCCGATCGCAGGCATGGAGACTACCTCGTAACGGTTTGTTTTGAAGGCGTCCGCAGGAGCATGGAAATCGGGTGCTTTCATAACGAATGCACGATATTGCAGACGGATGTCGTAGCTTGGGCTCAACTCATACGCCACACCGCCGCCGAACAGCAGACCGACATTCGTGTTCTGTCTCAGGTCCAGAAAAAACGTGTTGTAATCGCGGATTGGCGTAAGGATAAATCCACCTACGCCCGCTTCAACAAATGGGTTGAAGTTACCGTAATTACGCGTGTAGACATAAGCTCCCGTAACTTCCTGCTGACGCACATGCACACGCGCATTGGAAAACGAGCTGGAGCGGAAGATGTCTGCATACTGCGACCAGGAGTAGTTCAGCTCAAGCGCGCTCCGCGGCGTGACCATATAACGGTAGCTAACCAGCGCGCCAACCGCCATGTTCTGGTTCATTTGCACGTTGCGGCCATTCACCTGCGGACCGAACGTGCCTGTCGCGCTGATGCTCACATCCTGCCGGCTTTCCTGGCCTACCATGGTGGCCGCCGCAGACAGCAACAGAGCACCCAACAAAATCGTCTTCTTCATTCTGTGATTCGAACCTCTCACCTTTCCGGCACATGCGCCTGTGCGCGAAAGCCGTCTCCATATTGTACCTGCCCTGCGGCTGTAAACCCGCAGAACTTCGTCGGGATGGTGAATGGACGCGCGAAACGGAAAAAGGCGGCTGTCCGTTCTGCACATTTTTTGTGAGCCGCTCGCTGTTCCCCCTTCGATTGACGCGCAAACTCTACGCCGGACCACGCTCCATCTGAAAAGTAAACGGGTCACCGGTCGTATTGGCATAGCGTTCCACCTCATCCAGAAAAGCAAGTGCCGCGTGCGAGAGCGACGCTTGCCGCCGGTGCACGAGTCGCAGTTTGCGTTCCATCTGAAGTTCCTTCACTGGCACCTGCACCAGTGCTCCGCTGGCAAGCTCATGCTGGACAGTCAAACCCGGGACCAACGCCACACCGTTCCCCATCTCCACAAAACGCTTTACCGCATCCAGTGAAGGCAGTTCCACCTCAATGCGCAGCGCGGTCTTGTGCCGCCGGAACGCCTCGTGCACCTTGGCACGCTGCGGCGATGCGACGTTGTGCGCGACAAACATCTCCGAACCAAGCTCGCGAATAGTCACCTCCGGCGCGCGGGCCAGCTTGTGACGAGGATTCACCACGAGCGCCAGGGTATCGCGATACACAGCAATCGAGCGCAGTTGCGGATCGTCTGGCCGGAACGACAGCACGCCCAATTCGACGGAATGGGCCAGCACGTCGTCCGGAATGCGGCTGGCCAAAGAACGCTGAATCACCACCTGGATGCGCGGATGGTGGCGGCGGAACCTGTCCAACACAGGCAAGAGATACAGGCAGGTGTATTCGTTGGCGGCAAGGCTCAGCTTGCCGCGATGCAGGGAACGCAGTTCCTGCAAGGCACTCGTCGCTTCCGAACGCAGATTGATGAGCTTTTGAGCATACTCGCGCAGGACTTCTCCGGCATCTGTCAGTGAACCGTCGCGCATGGATCGTTCGAATAAGGTCTCGCCCAGTTCGGATTCTAGTTTCGAGATTGCCTGGCTTACCGCCGGCTGCGTGCGGTGCAAACGGGCCGCAGCGCGGGAAAAGCTGCGCTCCTCCGCAACTGCAAGAAATGTTTCCAGTTGAAAGAGGTCCATATGTGCTGCCTCCATAATTCATTCTAATAGCAGTATCAGTAGCGATAAGGACTCATTATGTTCTAATTTTTCTTACAGAGTTCGAGGACCGTCTATGAGCACGAACGATCGCGTACTGTTTTTTGACACCACTCTCCGCGACGGCGAGCAATCGCCCGGATGCACGATGCATCACGCGGAAAAGCTGCAGTTTGCCCAGCAGCTTGTCCGGCTTGGTGTCGACATTATCGAGGCCGGATTTCCGATTGCCTCCACGGGTGATTTTGAGTCTGTCCGCGCTATCGCTAAGGAGATTGGCACGCCTGACGGTCCGGTAATCGCTGCTCTTGCCCGTTGCAAGCGCGACGACGTAGAGACGGCTGCGCGCGCGATTGAGCCCGCGAAGAAGAACCGCATCCATACCTTCCTCGCCACCAGCGACCTCCATCTGGAAGCCAAGCTGCGCATCACGCGTGAACAGGCTAAGGAGCAGGCAGGCGAGATGGTGCGTCTTGCGCGCACGTATACCGATAACGTGGAGTTCTCTGCCGAGGACGCTACGCGCTCCGATCTTGAGTTCCTGATCTCGATCGTGGAGATTGCGATTGAAGCGGGCGCGACCACCATCAATCTGCCCGATACGGTTGGCTACACCACTCCGGTTGAATACAAGGCTCTCTTTGAGACGATGCATGCGCGTGTAGAGAATGCCGATAAGGTCATCTTTTCCACGCATTGCCATGACGATCTCGGCATGGCGACCGCCAATGCCCTCGCGGGTGTGCTGGGCGGCGCGCGCCAGGTGGAAGTGACGATCAACGGCATCGGCGAACGCGCAGGCAATGCTGCCCTGGAAGAGGTTGCCGCAGCCATGATGGTGCGCCGCGACAAGTTCAAGTTCAGCAACGGCATTGTGATGAACCAGATTGCGCCGACTTCTCAGATGCTGGGCGAGATGATTTCGTTCGGCTGCGCGCCGAACAAGGCGGTAGTAGGCAAGAACGCATTCGCGCATGAGAGCGGTATCCATCAGCATGGCGTGCTGGCCAATCCGCTGACCTACGAGATTATGACGCCTGAGTCTGTCGGCGTAACGGCGAACAAGATTGTGCTCGGCAAGCACTCCGGCCGCCGCGCGCTGGAGCATCGCCTTGCAGAACTGGGACATACGCTTACGCGCGATGATATCGACGAAGTCTACACGCGCTTCACCGAACTCGCAGACCGCAAGAAGTCTATCTACGATCAGGACCTTCTTGCTCTTCTGCCGACACGAGTGTGAGTCGATTTCAATCGAGATCAGTAGTCACCGTTTCAGCCGTGATATGCAGCATCAGCGATACACATGGGCGTTAGCCCTGAGGGACAAGAAAGAGAATGAACCTGAAGATTGCACTCCTCGCCGGCGACGGCATCGGCCCCGAAGTTACGCAGGAAGCCGTGAACGTGCTCAACCTTGTGGCCGAGCACGGCAAGCACACGTTTGAGTTCAAGCCGCTGCTCATTGGCGGTGTGGCCATCACGGCGCACGGCACTCCGCTGCCCGAAGAGACGCTGAAGACGACGCTTGCGTGTGACGCTGCCCTGCTCGGTGCTGTGGGCGATAACAAGTTCAACCATCTGCCGCCGAACACGCGGCCCGAAGCGGGTCTGCTGCAGATTCGCGCTGCTCTTGGTGGATTCGCGAACCTGCGCCCTGCCACGGCGTACAAGGCATTGGCAGACAACTCGCCTCTGCGTCCGGAGATTACCGAAGGCGCCGACATTATGTTCGTGCGCGAACTGCTCGGCGGCCTCTACTTTGGCGAGCCGCGCTGGTGGGACAAAGACAAGAACCTCGCGCACAACACGATGGTCTATACCAAGGACGAAGTGGTGCGTGTTGCACGCATAGCCTTCCAGCTTGCGCAGAAGCGCCGTAAGAAGGTGACCAGCGTGGACAAGGCCAACGTGCTGGAAGTTTCTCAGCTCTGGCGCGCAGCCGTGACCGAGGTTGCGCAGGAGTTCCCTGATGTGACGCTCGAGCACCAACTTGTAGATTCGATGGCGATCCATCTGATGAATCGTCCGCGCGATTTTGATGTGGTGCTCACCGAAAATCTTTTTGGCGACATTCTTTCCGACGAGAGCGGCGTGATCACCGGATCGCTCGGCATGCTGCCCTCCGCCACGCTTGGCGGCAAGGTCAATCTGTATGAGCCTGTCCACGGTTCCGCGCCGGACATTGCAGGCCAGAGCAAAGCAAACCCCGTCGGCGCAATCCTTACCGCGGCGATGATCCTACGCCACTCCGCGGGGCTTGAGCGCGAAGCAAAAATTATTGAAGATGCCGTGATCGCAACGCTGGAAGAAGGCAATCGCACTACGGATATCGCGCGCGGCAATGTTGCCGGTCAGCGCACCGTCACTACTACCGAGATGGGCAAGCTCATTTTCGACAAGGTCAAAACAGCATTGGCTAAGAGCTAAAGGCCAGGAGCTAAAAGCTATATGGCAGCACCGAAAACACTCTTCGAAAAAGTCTGGGAACAGCACGTGGTTGCAGAGCCCGCGGGCGAACCGCCGATTCTCTACATCGATCTGCAACTCGTGCATGAAGTCACCTCGCCGCAGGCGTTTGAGGGTCTGCGCCTTGCCGGACGCAAGCTGCGCCGGCCGGACCGCCATATCGCCACGGTGGATCACAACGTGCCGACCACCAGCGCGCAGGACCGCCTCGTGATCGCCGACCAGATTGCTGCTGCGCAGGTGAATGCGCTGCGCAAGAACTGTGCTGAGTTCGGCGTTGAGTTCTTCGACGTGCAGGACCGTTCGCAGGGCATCGTGCACATGATCGGGCCGGAACTTGGCGCAACCAAGCCGGGCATGACCATCGTCTGCGGCGACTCACACACTTCGACGCACGGAGCTTTTGGCGCGCTGGCGTTCGGCATTGGCACCAGCGAAGTCGAACACGTGATGGCTACGCAGACACTCTCGCAGCCCAAGCCGAAGACCTTCCGCATCACCGTGGATGGCGAGCTTCCCTTCGGCGTTACGGCGAAGGACATCATCCTCGCCATCATCGGCGAGATCGGCACCGACGGCGCTACTGGCTACGCGGTGGAGTACGCCGGCTCAGCCATCCGCGCACTGTCGATGGAAGGCCGCATGACCATCTGCAACATGAGCATTGAAGCGGGCGCGCGCGCTGGCATGATCGCTCCTGATGAGACGACCTTTGCATATCTGAAGGGCCGCCGCTTCTCTCCGCAAGGCACAGCATGGGACGAAGCTGTTGCTCAGTGGAAGACGTTGCCTACGGATGAAGGCGCAACCTTCGATCGCGAGTTGCACATTGACGCGACCGAGCTTGCGCCCGGTGTAACCTGGGGCACCTCGCCCGGCATGTACGCCAACATCGACGGCACAGTCCCAACGCTGAACGACGCCAAGACGGAAGCCGACAAGAAGAGCTTCGCGCGTGCCTATGAGTACATGGACCTGAAACCCGGTACACCGATGAGTGATATCAAGGTGGACGCGGTCTTTGTTGGCTCCTGCACCAACGGACGCATTGAAGATCTGCGCGCCGCTGCAGATATCGTCAAAGGACAGCACATCGCAACTACCGTTCGCGCGATGGTTGTTCCCGGCTCGCAAGCAGTCAAGCGTCAGGCAGAAGAAGAAGGTCTCGACACGATCTTCAAATCGGCTGGCTTTGAGTGGCGCGAGCCCGGCTGCTCGATGTGCCTCGGTATGAATCCTGACATTCTCTCGCCCGGCGAGCGTTGCGCTTCTACCTCGAATCGCAACTTTGAAGGACGCCAGGGACGAGGTGGACGCACGCATCTCGTCTCGCCTGAGATGGCCGCAGCCGCTGCCATCGCCGGACACTTCACCGATGTTCGCAAGTGGAAACAGTAACGATGAAGACTTTCTCCATGATCGGATTATTGGCACCTTGCCTCTTGGCCAGTGGCTGTCTGCCTGATCTTACTGGTGACTGCGGCACGACGGTACTTTCTCGCGTGCCCAATCCCGAAAATGGACACAACAACTTTCACGGACCTATAGCTGAGGTGATTCAACAAAACTGTGGAGCAACAGTTGCCCTGATCACTTCTGTACGGCTGATGAATTCAGACAATAAACCGCTCGCAGGTGACGGAACGGTCTTTGCAAACTATCACGGCAGCCCGGAGATCTCCGTGCAATGGAAGGACAAGGACACCCTGCTCATTAGCTGTCCTGATTGCAAAGACCAGAACATTACGTTGAAGACAGTGAAATTCAACTTCACTAACATTCAGTATTCGAACTAGAGAAAACGCATATGGAACCCATCAACGTTTTGACATCTACCGCCGTGCCGCTGCCGCTGCCGAATATTGACACGGACCAGATTATCCCGAAGCAGTTTCTTAAGCGCATTGAGCGCACCGGTTATGGCGACTTTCTCTTCTACGACTGGCGCTACAACCTCGACTCGCCCGCGAAGGAGCCGAACCCTGACTTTGTGCTGAACAAGCCCGAATACAAGGGTTCGCAGATCCTCATTGCCGAGAAGAACTTCGGCTGCGGATCGTCGCGCGAGCACGCTGCATGGGCGATCAACCAGTACGGTTTTCGCGCTGTCATCGCGCCTACGTTCGCAGACATCTTCTTCTCCAACGCTGGCAAAAACGGTATCATCCTCGTCCGCCTATCGGAAGACGATGTGAAGACGCTGCTCGATCGCAGCACGAAAAACTCGAAGCACGAGATCACGATCAATCTCGAAGCGCAGACGGTTACGGACAACGAAGGTTTCTCTGCTCACTTCGATATCGATCCCTTCCGCAAGTACTGCCTGATCAATGGACTGGACGACATTGGCCTGACACTGCGCCACGTCGCCGATCTCGACAAGTTTGAAGCAAAGCACGATAAGGAATTCTGGTCAGCGCCGAAGGGGGCTATGTGACTATTCGCTCGTATAGCTTATTGGGATTTGTCGCGCTATTTTTTCTAGCTACCTCACCTGCTTCATCGCAGCGGCCCTCCATCGGAGGGCAGACGCATACATGGAAGTCCATTCGATGCAAGGGCCTCAGGCAAACGGTTCTAGGTTATTTAGCCGGAGATTTATCGGCAAAGACTGATAAAAGCACCGACCAAATGATCATCACTCGAAATGGACAAAGTTTAAATGTTCAGACAAATCAGGTGGATGTAGCGCATTCACTCGGCAAGAAGCTTGTTGAGACTGATGTCTACCAAATTTCTAGTGTGAGTAAAGAAGGTATTGCTGCGGTTCATGGATATGGCCCTTATCCGACCGTACATACATTGGTTATTAATGCTGATGGCCGAACTGCCCTTTGGACAGAATCAGGGCTGAACTGGGTCGCACCGCATAACCCTACAAGCAATGTAGTGCTCTTTGCTTGTACTAAGGAGTGAAGTGAGTAACGAATTAAACCCCGCAAAGAAGAACTCCGTTGTCATCACCGAAGGCCCATCGCGCGCAGCGGCCCGCTCGTATCTGCGTGGCGTGGGCTTCAGCAGAGAAGACCTGCACAAACCCATCATCGGCATTGCCAACACATGGACGGAGATTGGCCCGTGCAACTTCCATCTGCGCCAGGTGGCCGAAGCGGTGAAGCAGGGCGTGCGTGAAGCGGGCGGCACGCCGATGGAGTTCAACACCGTCACCATCTCCGACGGCATCACGATGGGCACCGAAGGCATGAAGGCCTCGCTCATCTCGCGTGAGGTCATCGCCGACTCCATCGAACTCGTGGCGCGCGGCAATAGCTTCGACGGCATCGTTTGTATCGCAGGCTGCGACAAGAACATGCCCGCCGCCATCATGGCGCTCGCCCGTCTCGACATCCCCGGCCTCATGCTCTACGGCGGCTCCATCGCTCCCGGACATCTGCCGCAGCCCGACGGCAGCACGAAAGATATCACCATTCTCAACGTCTTCGAGGCCATCGGCTCCCACGCCGCAGGCAAGATCAGCGATGACGAACTGGAAGCGGTGGAAGCCGCGGCCTGCCCCGGCCCCGGCGCGTGCGGCGGACAGTTCACCGCCAACACCATGGCCATGGCTGGCGAGTTCCTCGGCATCTCGCCCATTGAGATTACCGGCGTTCCTGCGATGTCGATTGAAAAGGCAAAGGCATCGCGTGAAGCAGGCCGTCTGGTGATGGAGCTTGCGAAGAACGATCTGCGTCCGTCGAAGATCGTGACGCGCAAAACGATTGAGAACGCCTACGCGGCCGTTTGCGCCAGCGGTGGAAGCACCAACGCTGTGCTGCATCTGCTCGCCATCGCGCGCGAGTTCAACATCCCGTTCACCATCGACGACTTCAACGCCATCAGCGAGCGTACACCGCACATCTGCGACCTCTCGCCGGGCGGCAAGTATGCAGCGAAAGATTATCAGGATGCAGGCGGATCGCGTCTGCTGGCACAGCGCCTCATCGACGGCGGACTGATTGACGGCGACACCATCACCGTCACCGGCAAAACGCTCGCCGAAGAAGCAAAGTCCGCGCACGAGACGCCGGGCCAGCCTGTGATCTACACGCTGGATCATCCACTCAAGCCGACCGGAGGACTCGTCATCCTCAAGGGCAATCTCGCGCCGGAAGGTTGCGTGGTCAAAGTTGCCGGACACGAGCGCGTCTTCCACCAGGGGCCCGCGCGCGTCTTCGATTGCGAGGACGATTGCTTCAAGGCTGTTGAAGAAGGCCGCATCCATCCGAACGACGTCTGCGTCATCCGCTACGAAGGCCCGAAGGGCGGCCCCGGTATGCGCGAGATGCTCGCCGTCACAGCCGCCATCAAGGGCATCCCTGAACTGAGCGAGTCCGTCGCTCTCCTCACCGACGGACGTTTCTCCGGCGCAACGCGCGGCCTGATGGTCGGCCACGTTGCACCCGAAGCGCAACTCGGCGGACCGATTGCCGCAGTGCGTGAAGGAGATCTCATCACCTTTGACATCAACAACCGCGAGCTTCGTGTCGAGATCAGCGATGAAGAGATGAAGTCGCGTTTGAAGGATTTCAAGCCACGCGAGATTCGTTACAAGCGTGGTGTGTTTGCAAAGTATGCAAAGAGCGTAAGCAGCGCAAGCGAAGGCGCGATTACCAACTAGTTAGAGCAGTACTGCACAGGCACGGCTTCGGCCGTGCCGCACAAACGAAGTTCAAACGGGGCTCTCCCCTGAGGTAACGAAAATGCCGAAAGCGACGAAGACAAATCCGAACAACGCACCCACCCTCACCGGCGCCGAGATACTCTGGGCAACGCTCGTAGGCGAAGGCGTATCCACGGTCTTCGGCTATCCCGGCGGAGCCATCCTTCCGGCGTATGACGCGCTGCGCAAGTTCCCTATCCACCATGTTCTTGTGCGGCACGAGCAGGGAGCGGCGCATATGGCTGACGGCTACGCGCGCGCATCCGGCAAGACCGGCGTGTGTGTGGCGACAAGCGGCCCCGGCGCGACGAACCTCGTCACCGGCCTCGCCACGGCGATGATCGATTCGATCCCTGTCGTAGCTATCACCGGACAGGTTTCGAGCAAGGTCCTCGGCTCCGATGCCTTCCAAGAGATCGACATCACCGGCATCACGTTGCCGATCACGAAGCACAACTTCGTGGCAACGCGCGCGGAAGACATTGCGCCGATGATTCGCGAAGCCTTCCAGATTGCGCAGAGCGGACGCCCCGGCCCCGTACTCGTGGATATCACCAAGGACGCACAGCAGGGCTCGTGCGTGTACGACTTTGAAGCCGTAGCGCCCGCACCGTATCGCCCGCACCCGATGCTGCGCGCGGAGACGCCGGAGATGGTGAAGGCAATCGAGTTGATGCGCGCCTCTACACGCCCGGTCATTCTCGCGGGCCATGGCATCATCCAATCGGGCGCAGAGCGGGAAGTGATCGCTTTTGCCGAGCGCCACAACATTCCTATCGCCACCACACTGCTCGGCCTCGGCGGAATTCCCGCATCGCATCCGCTCTCACTCGGCATGATGGGCATGCATGGCGAATCGTGGGTGAACAACGCCATTCAGCAGTCGGACCTGCTGCTCGCCTTCGGCATGCGTTTCGACGATCGCGTGACCGGCAACCTGGCCACCTATGCGCCGAACGCGAAGAAGATCCACGTCGAGATCGACCCCAGCGAGATCAACAAGAACGTGAAGGTGGACGTCGCGCTCATCGGCGATCTGAAAGAAGTGCTGACGACCATCGCGAAGATTCTGGACGAGCGCGGCGAACCGCGCGGCGTGGACGTTACCAAGCAGTGGCGCGATGAGATTCGCGCGATGAAGGGCGACGCCTCCGTGCGCGACATCATTAACCTGCCCGACAACGGCCATCTCTACGCCGCGCATGTCATCAACGACATCTGGCAGGAAGCGAAGGCCGCGGGCCGCCTCGACAGCACCATCATCGCCACCGACGTAGGCCAGCACCAGATGTGGGAGGCGCAGTACTTCAAGCACGAAGCCACGCGCACGCTCATCACCTCCGGCGGACTCGGCACCATGGGCTTCGCTCTGCCCGCCGCTATCGGCGCAAAGATCGCCTGCCCTGAAAAAGACGTTTGGGTCATCGCCGGCGACGGCGGCTTCCAGATGACGGCAGCCGAACTCTCCACCATCGTGCAGGAGGGAATCCACATCAACATCGCCGTCATCAACAACGGATTCCTCGGCATGGTGCGCCAGTGGCAGGAGGCGTTCTACGACAAGAACTACGCCTGCTCACCGATCCTCTCGCCCGACTTCGTGATTCTCGCCGGCGCGCACGGCATCCCCGGCGCCAACGTAACCAAGCGCGCCGAAGTGCTGCCCACCGTTACCAAGGCCCGCACGGCAGATACTGCCTTCCTCATCAACTTCGCGGTTGAGAAGGAAGACGGCGTGTACCCGATGATCGCCCCCGGCGCCGCGCTGCACGAGATGGTGCGCAGGCCCAATCCGCTCATCGAAACGGCGGAGGACTAATGCGCAGTCTTCGCACAGTATTTGTATTTGCCACCATCGCGGCCACATTTGTGGCCGGATGCAAACCTGCGTCGAAACAGCCTGCGCCGAAGACAGAAGCCTCCCAAGCGAGTAAGCCTTCGTACCCTGCGCGCCCATCCATCGCTGCGCCGTCCTTCAAAGTTTTCCATCAGACACCGCTCGCTTTCACGCTCGTCACCAAGCCCAACGCAACCGACGACGAGATCGCCGCGATGATCTGGCAGCTTCGTGACGCCGCGCACACCGGCACCTTCGACAAGCTGCATATCTCGCAAAAAGCCGTAGACAAGCGCGATCCGAACATCGGATTCAACATCTATCGCGGCGACAAGTGCGCGAGCGAAAAATTCGCAGACAAGCCACCCTGCGGCACCAGCTATCACGCAGCAGGCGACTACACCTTCGGCAGCTATCGCCAAAAAGACTGGGATGACGGCCGCCTGCTTCACGCCGACGGCACATCCACCGAACTCTGGGACCCTAACGCGGCTTACATCGCACCGACGAAGTAAAAGACGAAGAACGGACAACTATGCTGCACACATTCATCGCACTCGTAGACAACAAGCCTGGCGTGCTCACCCGCATCGCCTCGCTCTTTCGCCGCTTGAACATCAATATCGCCTCGCTCACCGTGGGTGAAACGGAACGCGACGATCTCTCGCGCATGACCATCGTCTGCGAAGCGCCGGAGAACGCCGCGCACCGCATTCGCGCCTCGCTCTACAAGCTGGAGATCGTGCGCGATGTGGACGAGGTCACGCGCGGCGAAGCCGTCATCCGCGAACTCGCGCTCATCAAGGTCGCCGCTGGCCCGCCGGCGTCGAGCATGTCGTCTCGCACACACCTGTTTGAGCTGGCGAACGTCTTCCGCGCGCGTGTGGTCGATCTTGCGCCGGAGTCGCTGATGCTGGAGATGACCGGCTCCGCCTCCAAAATCGAAGGTCTGTTGCAGGTGCTCGCGGAGAGCCACTACAAGATCCTCGAAGTCTCGCGCACCGGACGTATGGCCATGCGCCGTGGCAAGCACACCTCGCGCGTGCTCAAGGCACTCGGCTCCAAAGATCACGGGGACGCCGAATTCCCTCCCCTCGCGGCCGATGAAGCATTACCGAACCAATTCGCCGAACACGACGCCTGATGATGTGTCATTCCGAGCAATGCGAGGAATCTGCTGTTCACGCGCCAAAGGCGCGTATGGTCGCGCGCTCCGCGCGACAGCAAAAGCGGATTCTTCGCCTCGCTCAAAATAACAATTCCATGGCGAATCAAGATTTTGACTACACTTAGAGATACACACGGAAAAGGACAGAACAGAACATGGCAAAGACTTATCACGATCAGGACGCCGACCTCTCTCTCATCCAGGGCAAGAAGGTCGCCATCATCGGCTACGGCTCGCAGGGCCATGCGCATGCGCTCAACCTCAAGGATTCCGGCGTGGAAGTAAAGGTCGGCCTGCGCGCCGGCTCCAAGAACGCTGAAAAGGCCAAGGCCGCCGGCCTCGACGTTGTCTCCGTGGCTGACGCAGCCAAGTGGGCCGACACCATCATGATGCTGGTGCCTGACCAGACCGCCGCCGCCGTCTACAAGGAAGTAGAGCCCGGCCTCTCCGCAGGCAAGACCCTGATGTTCGCGCATGGCTTCAACATTCGCTTCCGCACCATCAATCCTCCGGCAGATGTCGACGTTTCGCTCGTCGCGCCCAAGTCGCCCGGTCATCGCGTGCGCGAGGTCTTCACCGAAGGTGGCGGTGTCCCCGGCCTCGTGGCCGTGGAGCAGGATGCAAGCGGCAAGGCACTCGCCAACGCGCTCTCCTACGCCAAGGGCATCGGCTGCACCCGCGCCGGCGTGCTCGAAACTACCTTCACCGAAGAGACGGAAACCGACCTCTTCGGCGAGCAGGCCGTTCTCTGCGGCGGCACTGCTGCCCTCGTAAAGTGCGGATTTGAAGTGCTCACCGAGGCCGGCTATCAGCCGGAACTCGCCTACTTTGAAGTCCTGCACGAGCTCAAGCTCATTGTGGATCTGATGTATCGCGGAGGCCTGGAGTACATGCGGTACTCCATCTCCGACACAGCCGAGTGGGGCGACTACATCGCCGGCCCGCGCGTTGTGACCGCTGAAACCAAGAAGGCCATGCAGGGCCTGCTCGAAGATATCCGCAACGGCAGCTTTGCCAAGCGCTTTATCGACGACCAGAACAGTGGTCGCAAAGAGTTTGAGAACTTCCGCGCGCAGGACCGCAACCACTCCATCGAGAAGGTAGGCGGCGAGCTTCGCAAGGCCATGCCGTTCCTCGATCCGGTCAAGATTGAGAACGGAGCGGTGGTCAAGGCGTAAGCCATCTCAGCAAGATCAAGGAGGTGGCGATATTCGCCACCTCTTTTCTTTTTGCATGGAACAATACGCAATGCACACACGTACGACATAGGATATGGCCATGGCGACCGAGACGCTCATTCCCCATCAAGGCATGCCAACCCTCCCCAAAGAGGAGGTCATCGCCGCTCTGCGGCAAATCGCGGCACTGGATGGCCTGACCGAAGGTGAATTTGAATGGCTCGCCACGCATGGTGAGCAGAAGGCACTTCCAGATGGAGCGCTGGTATTCAAAAGTGGTGACTGCGCGGAATACATGAGCGTTATCATGTCGGGCGAAGTCCATGTGCGCCGCACGGCCGGTCCTATTACCAACTTCATTGGGCGTAGCGGCTATCTCTCCGGTAAGCTTCCCTTCTCTCGCATGAAGAACTTTGGCGGCGACGGATATGCCGTGGGTACACTGCGCGCCATGGTCTATCACGAGAGCATCTTCCCCGCCATGCTTTCGGCCATTCCGTCTATGACAGAGCGTTGCGTGCATACGCTACTCGACCGCACCCGCGAAGTCACACGCATGGAACAACAGGCAGAAAAGATCAATGCGCTTGGAAAACTCGCAGCCAATCTCTCGCATGAGTTGAATAATCCTGCATCAGCCGCGCGTTCCGCAGCCAATAATCTCTTTCGCGAACTGCGCCATTATGGCAATCAAAAATTCGCTCTGGGCGCGCTCTGCCTCACAGGAGAAGAGACCAACGCGTACAGAAGCTGGGCACAACAGCTTCTCGCTCGCGTTCAAAAAGAAAAACAGCCGAGTGACGATCCCATCGCCACGGCAAAGCGTGAAGATGAGTTCCAGATCTGGCTCAATGCGCACAATGTGCCCGAGGCGTGGCGCCTGGCAACTACGCTCGCCACCACGTCCATTACCATCGCCGATCTCGAAAATCTGGCAGCCACAACCACGCCAACGACTGTAGCGGCTGCCCTCGCTTCCTTTCTCTCCGGCCTGCGTGCGGAACGGATGTCCAATACCATCATTGAAGCTACGGCACGCATCTTCGACTTCATCACCGCCATCCAGGACTACTCCTACATGGACCAGACACCCATTCAGGAGATCCACGTCGGAGCTGCCCTGGACAACGTGCTCGCCATGTTCGCTTCACGTTTGAATCACGTGGAAGTCGTCCGCGAAATCGCGCCGGTGCTTCCACCTTTTTCCGCATATGGCAGCGAACTTAATCAGGTCTTCAGCGAGTTAATCGAGAACGCGCTCGACGCCATGCACGACCGCGGCACGCTCACGCTACGCGCAAAGGTCTCCGGACCAGTCGTCTTTGTGGAAGTGTGTGACAGTGGTCCCGGCATCCCGAAGGAACACCTCTCGCGCATCTTCGAACCCTTCTTCTCCACCAAAAACAATGGCGGAGTAGGTACCGGCCTCGGCCTTGGACTCGACCAAGCCAACCGCATCGTGCTCAAACACAGCGGCCTGCTCACCGTCACCTCAGAGCCAGGCAACACCTGCTTCCAGGTACGTCTGCCGATTGAACCGGTGGGCGCGTATTAGTTCTTCGGTAAACTCTCAACAAAGGTCCAGAATTCTTTATTCGACTTGAGCTTCAGGAAAGAATCATCCGTGCGTGGATCGGGCATTTTTTCGCTTTCCAGGAGATTCTTACGGTTGTCGAACGCTCGCTGTAGCTGCAATCGGGCATTCTTGACATCTCCTTCTTCTGCGTATCCGCAGGCGAGATTGTAATAGTTCAGCGGATATGCTGAATCCGACTTAATTGCCATTTCTGCGACTGCGCGACTATTTTTTAGATCGCCAGATATACCAAGCGCCATCACAAGTTGATCGGTTATGATGCGACGCGTTTTCAGCATCTCTGGACCATCTGGAAGGTGATTGAGGGCTTCTTTGTAATAAGGAGCGGATTCACCAGGCGAACCTTTGAACAGCAGGGTCGCCAATAAAAAGTAATCTAAGGACTTTGGTTGATAGCTAAAATCCGGAGAAAAGTTTTTCACCATCTCATCCATGACTGCGGAAGTCTTCTTTTTACTCTCCACTGTGGACAGATGAATCTCTGCGCACATCTTTTCTATACCGACGAAGCCGAAGAGATTGCGCTGCAATGGCTGACCATCAACAAGACTCATTCGGTATTCGGTAACAGCCACGTGTCGCCCTGAGGTTCCGTCCAGTACGCTGTCCTTGCGATCGGAAATTTTTGTCCCCAGCGACTCTATGATCGGATTAATACCATCTTCCCTGCATCCTTCGGACGATGGCTTGCCAGAATAATTTTCATAAAGAAGATAGGAAACAGCTATGCCGTCTTTTTGATTAAAAAGCTGAATCGCGGGTCGCGTTCCTTTGTCATAAACCGCTATATGTTCAATATTCCAAGCACTCAACGACGGCAATGCGATGCCGCTGTTCTTATACCAGGTGACTAACATCAGAGGCGCCTCAGGTGCGCTCTCAGCGAAAGTTACAGCATTGAATGCAATCACAAATGATAGGGCCAAAAAAGAGCGAAAAAAACGCACCGGAACTTCTCCATTCCGGTCGATGCTACACATTCACATCTCTATAAGAAAGCAAAAACTGCAGGTCTCATGTACAGTCTGTCTATTCGTTTAAAAAAGATGAACCTTATGGGCAAATTGTAGTAGCGATCATACCCAGCAAGTGACAATACACTTACACCGAGACTCGATTCGTTACAGAACTGACATTAGGGAAAAGCGATTTCCCTTTCCCCTCTTTACATAAGAAGGCGCCAACCGCCGCGATAAGCATGAGCGCCACACATAATAGCGACACGGCCCACGAAGAACCCGTCGCCGTAACTACCGCGGTCGCAATGAACGGCAGCGTTCCACCCACCAGGGCGCTTGCAAACTCCCGGGACACGGCCACCCCGCTATACCTCACCTCCGTCGGAAACTGCTCAGGCAAAAGCGATGCCTGCGAGCCAAGAACGGCGCTTCCCGCCAGCACAAAGAGGAGGATGAAGCCGAGAAGGATCATGGATGGCTTACCTGTCTTAAGGAGACTGAAGAACGGGAAAGCCAAGGCTGCCGCCAGCAGAGCACCACTGATGAAGACCTTCCGGCGTCCAACTTTATCTGCAATGTGCCCTGCAAGTGGCTGCACCACAAGAATGCATACGTTACAGATAGCCAGAGTGTTTGTGCCGACAGTAGGAGAAAGATGCAGTGTCTGGGTCATATAAGCCAGGCCATACGCTGTTGGCAGATAGCTAGTTACATTAGGCCCTACATTGAGCATGAGGGCCTTGAAGAACGTGTCTGGACAGCAACGGAGAAGCGCTAAAAATCCTGTTCGTGTTTCTGTGTGACGTTGCTGTTTTGCTTTTTCAAAAACCGGCGACTCCTGGATTCCCAGACGCACGTATAGCCCAATAACGAAGAGGAATGCACTCAGCAAAAAGGGAATGCGCCATCCCCACGTCATAAACTCGTTGCGAGGGAGCATCGTGCACAGTCCAAACACAGCCGATGCAAGAATGGCGCCAAGAGGATTGCCCGTCAAAGGTATCGCCGCCATAAGACCGCGACGATGGTTGGGTGCATACTCCGATGCCAGCAAAGTCGCACCCGCAATATCGGAGCCAGATCCTAAGCCCTGCATAATGCGAAATAAAACGAGCAACGCAGGCGCCCAGATACCGCCTCGCGCAAAAGATGGAAGGCACCCAATCCCAAATGTAGACACGCTCATCAGCGTAAGCGTGAGGACGAGTGTCAGCCTGCGGCCGATCTTATCTCCCAGATTCCCAAAGATAATTCCGCCGAAAGGCCGCGCGAAGAACCCGACCCCGAAGCTCGCAAACGAACTGAGCAACGAGAACACCGGGTTCTCCGACGGAAAAAACACCGGGCCCAGAACGATGGCACTCGCAATTCCATAGAGAGTGAAGTCGTACCACTCAAGCGCAGCACCGATGGTGCCTGCAACGAGCGCACGATTTCTCTCTCGTGTGGATGCAGTGCGCACGATTAGCCTTTCAACGCCAGATGGATCAGGAGAGTTGCTGGCAGTTCAGGCGTTGCTCCTTCAACAGACAAGCGCAGCCAACCTCCAAAGATCGTTAAACGCAGTGCTGCGATGCTTTGCTCCGGAGTCATGGAAACCGGAGCATCGATGTCCGTCCAGTGGATGCCATCCGGGGAAATCTGGGGCTGGATCGACAGTGTGGATTGCGTGTGCTCGGTCTGAATAAAGAAGACTGCTTCACTTGCCCATCCAGCTTCATAAGGATGGGTTGTATGTTTGCCAGTAATAGGTAGCCGCCGTTCAATGATGGCCGTTGCTGACGTAAGCAATGTACATTCCTTTCAATTTTTATTAGGCAATGCCGCTGATCGAAGCGCGATTACTCAGTCGAATAAACAACGGAGTCAAGAAAAAGATTGACGCTGCGGTTCGTGTCGGCCTCGAGATAGAAGATTGGATTGATCAGGTTGTCGATGCCTTTGTAGCGAGGAGTAAGTGTCGGTGTCAGGCCTCGCAGATCGAACACCTTGTCCTGGCTTTGCAACTCGATATATTCGCGTTTTCGGCAGTCCACAGTAAGCCGGAAGTAGATCCAATTAATTTTGTCCGGGCTTTCGTTATAGAGCAGGTCCTGTTCGCCATTCGGGATCCACTGATAACCGTCCGCAGAGCCATCAGGGTAGCGCCGGCCATACCAAAGATTATCGACACCCGGCTCCTGCCAGCCCTCTTCCAGACCAAAGCACCAATCTTTCTTCGACACGCCTTCAGACACTTTCCAGTACTGCCACCGCTTCACCAGTTGTCCGTTGATCGAGTTCACATAGCGAACGCCCGGCATATAGCGGTATTCAGAATCCTGCACGTCAAAATAGAACCCGAAGGCGCGGATGTCTTCTTCGCCCAGCCCTTCCCGGTCCTGTTGCGGCGTATACGAATACCAGGTTTCGATTTGCAGCTTGCTCGGATTCCCAAAGCCTGAAAGCCGTTTGATCGCTGTTCCCATGCTGCCCGATGCAGGAATTTCTTCCCAGCGGTTTGCGACCGGCTTGGTGTTCAGCTTGAGAGAGTATGTTCCTTCCATCGAACCATGCGAGGCCGCAAACCTCATCGGCGCGGAACTCAGCATGGTAGGAGCCCAACTCGCCAGATCAATCTCGGTCTTCGCCTGCCGGAAATCGGGATAGACGAAATTCGGTGTGAGATCCATCCATCCGTTGAACCCTAGATCGAAATCATCGTAGGTGTGAACACGGGAAAGTGGATTGAACTTTTCAAGTCCTCGCTCATAACTGAGCACGCGTTGCATGTACATTGCCTCCGTTGGCAACGGCTTTTTTCAGCCATTTACCACGGGCAAAATCCTAACGGATACAAATGAATATAGGCGGCCTGCATATACAACTTTGTTAGACAATTGCATTCGAGTGCACCGGATTAGAAGCATCGCAGCAAAAAGGAGCGGCCATCAGGCCACTCCTACTAACAACTGAAAACTAAGAACTAACAACTAGTAAACATCCAACTGATAGCGCTTCTGCTTCTTCATCTCTTGTAAATACTCAAGCGCGTGCTCGGGCGAGCAGTTGCGGCCGTCCGCAATAGCGTCGATAAGCGCAGTCTCCACGTCCTTCGCCATGCGGTTTGCATCGCCGCAGATATAGAAGTACGCGCCCTCTTCCAGCCACTTGTAGAGTTCGCCAAAGTTCTCGCGCATCTTGTCCTGCACATAGATCTTGTGGGCCTGGTCGCGCGAGAAGGCCGTGTGCAGGTGCGTCAGCACGCCGCTCTTCTGCATACCTTCCAACTCTTCGCGATACAGGAAGTCCGATGCCATGCGCTGCTCGCCGAAGAAGAGCCAGTTCTTGCCCTTGTGGCCCAGCGCCTCACGGTGTTGCAGAAATGCGCGGAAAGGAGCGATGCCCGTTCCCGGCCCCACCATGATCACGGGCGCGTCCGTATTCTCCGGCAGACGGAAGTTCTGGTTCGCATGCAGAAAGATCGGCATCGTCGCACCTACATCAGCGCGCTCGCCCAGATGGCCCGAGCACAGTCCCTGCCGCTCGCGATTGTGCGTGTGATAACGCACAACCCGCACGGTGGTGTGCACCGTATTCGAGGACTTCTCCTGAGACGACGAGATGGAATACATGCGAGGCGTGAGGCGGGCCAGTACGGTGAAGAGCTGCTGCGGCTCGGTGATACCGCCGGGATGCTCCGTGATCAGATCGATGAACTCGCGACCCCAGACGTACTCTTCGGCCTTGCTCTTATTCTCCGCGCCCACGAGGCTCTTCAGAAAATCCAGACCCGGTGTGCTCTCAGGAGCGATCTTGGCATACGCAAGCACGGACGAACGGGTCAGCTTGCCAATGGCAAGGCGAGTCCGAACGGCCTCTTCCAGCGAAATCTCATTCTTGTAGTGATCGAGCACACGCTCCTGGCCGCTGAAACCGAGCTGCTTCAGGACTGCCTCTACCTCGCTGTCACGGTTCGTGGGCAGAATGCCCACCGCATCGCCGGGCGTGTAATGCATGCCCTCTTCAAGCTCCAGCTCAATGTGACGGGTTTCTTTCTCCGAGTCGGCATCGGTCATCACGTAATTGACCAGCATGGTGGAGGTATATGGGTTGTTGCGCGTGTATTTCTGTGTTTCGGTGCTCATTTCCCTGCCAATTTGGAATGTGAATGGGTTCTCTTAAGGGTAGCATGGCAAACCGGACTGATACAGTCGCACAAAGAAAACGGCGCAGCCAAAGGCTGCGCCGTTATTCCCTGTAAATGAAAGTTAGTACTTCGGACGGAAGTGGAACGCAATACCCGCGCCCAGACGAACATCTTCCTGCCGGTTGAAGCGGCCATCGGGCATGTGGGTACGAATCCATGAACCCTGGATGACGCGGAGGGACATGTTCTTCCACAGGTTCACGTCTATACCACCGCCACCTTCCTGGGAAACGCAGGTGTTTATGGTGTCGTAGTTGTATATGCCCGGAGGCACAGGCCCGCGACAGTTTGGGCCTGTGCAGTTTGGGCCCGGTAGCGGCTCATTGTCCCGATGGCTTTCAATATATGGGATATAGGTATCGAAAGAATGTGTTTCGCCGATTAGGAACTGGCCGAAGATGCGCACGTTGTGCCCGCGGGAAAGACGGTGGAATATCTTGCTGCCATCAAAGGTATAACGTGGGCCCACGCCGTAGCTGAAGCGACCCAGATTGGCAACGAACGCGCCATAATTGCTGTCTTCAGGAAAACTGGGAGCAACATTCGGCGCATGCTCGCCTGTGATGTTGCCGGCAAGGCCGAATCCATGGAAGAAGTTGAATGAGATGTCGCCACTGCCACCTTTAATCCAGTTTGTGCGCCCCATGTTGTTGAACTCGGTGAACTGCTCGACGAACGTGAAGCCAATGTCAATGTTGTACGGCTCTTTGCCGGGCGCGTAATCACGCATCTGATGCTTGGGGCTCTTCGCTTTTTTGGCAGCAGCCGAAGCGGACTGGGCCGTTACGGTACCAGCGGATAATACAAGAGCTCCGATCAGAAGCAGGGTCCGGTGAAACTTGCTGTGCACGTTGATGTCTCCTTCTCTATTTCCTTGTGCGGTACAACGAAATCCGGAACCCTTCCGAATCTCGCATCAATGGCCTTCCATACGAAGAAACCAGTCAATCGGGCACACGTAGACGCAAATCGGGCGTGCCGATTCCTGTTTCTCATAGACTCTTCAGGAATACGCCGAAGGCTAACGATTCAACGAAATAGTTGTCAATGGAAATCTTGCCAGCGAAGACGCTTTCCCGTTGAAAATTAGGGTTCCAATGGCTTTAAACGGTGACACAATGCGGCGAAAAACACGTAATTTGCTTCAAAATCAGTAACAATTTTTTACGTTTTTCAGAGTCCCCTCCGGCGGAGCGTATAAAAGAGCACCGGAGTAATAACCAGCGACAGAACCATGGACACCAGAACGCCGCCGATCACTGCGATGGCAAGCGGTTGGAGAAGCTGAGCCCCCCTGCCTACACCGATGGCCAGCGGAAGCATGCCACAGACGGTAGCGAGCGCCGTCATAAGGATGGGGCGCAAGCGACGGCGTCCGGCGTGGTACACGGCATCAAGCAAGTCCAAACCCTGCGCAGTGTAGTGAGCTTCTGAGTCGAGCATGAGGATGCCGTTCTTATGCACGATGCCAACAACCATGATGATGCCCATGAGCGAGGAGATGTTCAGCGAGGTGCGAGTGATGAAGAGCGCGAGCAGGCTGCCTGACGTGCAAAGCACCGTCGCGATGAGGATGGCGATGGGGTGCGAGAACGATCGGAACTCGAAGACGAGGATGATGAAGATAAGCGCCATGGAGGCGAGCAGGACGCGCAACAGTCCATTGAAAGACTCCTGCTGTATCTGATAAAGACCCCCGAACTCCACTTCCGTTCCCGGTGGCAGCGAGACTTCCTTGAAGAGCCGGGCCTGAATCTCCTTCATGGCGGAGCCGAGGTCGCGGCCTTCCAGATGCGCGGTGACGGCATCGAGATTGCGCAGGTTCTCGCGATGGATTTCGGTCTGGTCGGGCGCCATCTCTGTGGTGGTGATGGTGGAGAGCGCCACGGTCTGCCCGGTGGGTGAGGTAACGAGCTGCTTTTCCAGATCGGCAAAGGTGTCGCGGTCTTCCTTCGGATAGCGCACACGCAATCCGATGAGGCGGTCGCCCTGAATGATGCTGGAAGCCACTTGGCCGTCTACGATGGTGGCCTGCAGGTCGGCGACATCTTTTGCGGTGAAGCCAGCCAGCCGCGCCTGTTCGGGGTCGATGCGGAAGTTCATGCTGGGGCCAACGGTGACACCCTGGTCTTCGATATCCACGACGCCCTTTACCTTAGGCAGCCACGCTTCAATGGATTTGGCGGCAGCTTTATATAAAGCAGGATCGTTGTTGTAGACCTTGATTTCGATAGGTTGCGGCGACCATGCGAGATCGCCGACGAGGTCTTCAAGAATGTGCGGGAACTCTACTTCAATCGCCGGCTCGGAGGACGTAATCTTCTCGCGCAACTCTGAGGTCACCTCTTCGAGCGAGCGGGAACGCTTGTCCTTGAGACGAATGAGAAAGTCGCCCGTATTCGGCTCTGCAATGGCGAGAGCAAGGCGCGCTCCAGTGCGGCGTGAATAGCTTTCGACCTCCGGCGTCTCCCGCAGAAACTGTTCGACATGCAACAAAATACGGTTTGTCTCTTCCAGCGATGTTCCGGGAGGTGTGCGGTAGTCGAGCACAAACGCACCTTCGTCCATCTCAGGAAGAAACTCGCTGCCAAGTGAGACGTAGATGAGTGCGCTGACCGCAAGCACGCCGACGGCGATGATCACAATCTTCTTGGGCGCGTGGAGCGACCACTGCAATACGCGTTCGTAACGTGCGGAAAATTTACGCAGCGTGGGGCCTTCTTCCATCTTTTCCGCCTCTTCCATCGTGGTGCCCTCTTTAAGCGGCTTGGGGCGAAGAAGAATGCCAGCGAGCACAGGCGTGAAGAAGATAGCCAGCACCAGCGATGCAGCCAGCGCGGTAACCAGCGTCATGGCAAGAGCGCGGAAGAAGACCGCCGTAATTCCCCCGAGGAAGACCAGAGGAACGAAGACCATGATGGGAGTGAGTGTAGAGCCGATGAGTGCTGGCGTCAGTTCGCGGATGGCGGCGCGGGACGCATCCCACGGCGATTCTCCTAAGGAGAGATGCAGCGAAATGTTCTCGACGATCACAATGGCATCGTCAATCACCACACCAATGCACGCGGCGAGACCGCCAAGCGTCATCAGATTGAAGCTCATATTGGCGAGCTTGAGAAAAACGATGGAGATAAGTACCGCGATGGGTATAACGAGACCTGCGACGAGTGTGGTACGCCAGTTGCGCAGGAACAACACGAGCACACCGACAGAGAGGAAGAGACCAATGACGATGCTCTCTACCACTCCATCAATCGACTGCCGCACAAGGATGGACTGGTCATAATACTTTCCGAGATGAATACCCGCAGGCAGCGTTTTTGCTGCATCTTTCAACTCTGCGTTGACCGCATCGGCGATCTTGACGGCGTTTCCGTCTGGTTGTTGCAATACGTTCACTAGAACAGCGGGCTTTCCGTCTGCGGTGACGATGTTGTAGATGGGTTCTTCGCCGGGCACGACGGTGGCAATGTCGCCGATGGTGACGGGTGTTCCCTTCACCACATCGACGACGACCTTCTCGACCTGCTCCCTGGAGTGGAGCAGACCGGTAACGGTGGTGAGATACAGGTGGAAGTTCTCCTGCACCATGCCGGAAGGTTCGATGATATTGCTGTTGCGGATAGCCTCCACCACTTTGGTCAACGGCATGTTGAGGCCGTTGAGCTTCTGTGGATCCACCAGGATTTCCAGTTCGGGCTTGCGTCCACCGACAATGCGTGTTTCCGCCACGCCAGGCAGGCGATAGAGCTTAGGAGCGAGATCGTAATAGGTGAGGCTCCAGAGATCGGAAAGACTGTGATTGTCTGCCGTGACACTGAATCCAACGATGGGAAAGACGGAGAAGGTGAGCCGGTTGATGTAGAAGTGAGCGCCTGCGGGAAGCGTGCTGGATATCTGCGAGATGCGGCCCTGCACAAGATGCAGCGCGTTGAGGATGTCAACATCCCAGCGGAAGAAGATGTTGATCTCTGTGGAGCCGCGGCTGGTGACGGAGCGGACGGTGGTAATGCCAGGCACCTGGCGCACGGCTTCTTCGAGCGGCCGGGTGATAGTGAGCATCTGCACATCAATAGGCGCGATGCCGTTGTCCACGAGGATGACGATGCGTGGGAAGTTCGTCTCCGGAAAGATGGAGACGGGGACGGACGGAATCATCACCGCTCCCGCAACCGCAAAGCATAGGATGATGAGCACCAGACCGCGGCCATGCGCGCGGACAAAGTCGGCGAGGCGAGAGGTCACTGCCGCACCTCAGTGGGCTTTACCTGTGTTTCATCAGGCATGCCGTACTCGCCGGTGGTGATGACCATTTCACCTGCACGGAGCCCGGAAAGGACGCGCACGCGATCGTCATCCAGCGCGATGGCCTGCACCTTGCGAAGATGCGCGATGTTTTTGTTATCTACAACGTAGAGTTTGGCGTTGTGCGTGCCTTCTTCAAATTCCACGGCAGACGATGGAACCACAACGGCGCCACTTGCCTGACCGACTGCAATCTTTACTGAGCCGAAGATGCCAGCTTTTAGCGCATGGTCACTGTTGGGAATCTCACACCAGACTTCAATGGTGTGGCGCGCGGGATCGACAGACTGATTCACCACTGTGATTTTGCCAGTGCGCTGCATCTTGCCCGCAATAGGGTCTTCTTTTTGTTCGAAAACACAGGACTGGCCTGTGGCGATCGCGCTGGCCTGATCGGCATCGATCTGCGCACGCGCTACGGCGGTGGATAGATCGATGACAGTGAAGATAGGCACATCGGGCTTGGCCATGTCTCCAGGGAACATGGTCTGTTCTGTAACGGTGCCTGCAGACGGACTACGCAGTTCTGTGAAATTGAGGTTGGCGATGGCGAGTTGCTGACGGGCGCGCGCCTGTGCGACGTTGCTCTGCGCCATCATCACATCAGCTTTGCCTGTCTGGCGTTCGGTAGTTTCGAGCTTTGTTCTGGCTGCATCGTACTCTGCCTTTGCGCGCACTTCATCGGCGCGGCTTACCTGCGCTTCTTTGCCGGAGATAGCGCCCTGCGCGAGTAGTTCATCGCGCTTCTCGCGAACGCGCTGTGCGAGTTTGTATGCGGCGGCCTTGGTTTCAAAATCGGCACGTGCCTGACCCAATTCCGTAGGCACGGTGCCGGATTGCGTACGCTGAAGATTGGCCTGGGCGCTGGCAAGATTTGCATTGGCATCTGCCGACTGCGCGCGCAAATCGGCATTATCGAGCGTGGCGAGTAGCTGGCCTTTCTTTACCGTGTCGCCCTTGTGGACGAAGAGTTGTTTTACAGGCGCAGTGATGCGCGCGGCGATGCGGGCCTCGGATTTACCAAAGACGGTTGCCGGACCGGAGATGAACATAGGCACGTTTGTGGCGACGGCGCGTTGCACCTTGACGTCTACAACGGGCTTCTTTTCCGGCTCGTTACTGTGGCAGCCGGCAAGCAGAAGGAGAGAGGATACAGCGATGCAGAGTGCGCGTGTCATTGTCCGCTTGCCACCTTGAGCGCAGATTGCGCGTTGAGATAATTTGCACGGGCGCTGTAGAAGTCTATCTGCGCCTGCGCGAAGCTTGTTTGCGCGGAGACAACGTCAAGCGCAAGGCCTTCTCCCGCCTGGAAACGCAGTTTACTGAGGCGAAGGTTCTCTTCGGCAGCCTTAAGTTCGCGATCAGCCACTGCAATCTGCGCGTAGTTTGCGTTCACGCTTGCGAGCGCATCCTGATACTCCTTGGAGTACGTGCGTTGCGCGATGGCTTTATCGATTTCAGCCTGCTTTGCCTGCAACTGGAACGAGCGCTGTTCGCTGCGATTCCTGAGCCAATCGAAGACAGGGATTTCCAGATGAACAATACCCGCATACCCTCTATCCCGCCATGTCACACGGTTAGAGTCGATACCGTACTGGAAGGTCGCACTCAACTGCGGCAGCATGCGGGAGAGCGACTGGCGTGCGTCGGCACGAAATCCATAAGCCTGCGCGTCGAGGAGACGAAACTCCGGCCGTTTAAGGAACGGCTTATCGAGCATGGCATGGAGCGGCGCGGCAGGCTCTGCGTTGAGGTCTTCCGCAAGCGTGAGCGGTGTGGTGACGTCGTTGGTCCAGTAAGAGGCGAGATCGTGGTTCGCCATCTCAGCTTCGAGGTCAGAGCTAAGGGCGGTACGCTCCATCAGTGAGGTTTCGAGTGTGGCTTTGTTGAGGTCGGCGCGAGAGGCTTCTTCTCCGTTGACCAGCTTCTGCACAATGGATTCGAAATTGCGTGCGGTATCGAGGTTGGCGTGCGCGGCGGCGGCGAGATGGCGCGCAAGCAGCAGATGGTAGTACGCCTGTGCGACGGAGCGCTCGAGGTCCCGGCCGGAGATAGCGAGATTGGCTTCTGCAATGCGCTGGTTAGCGCGGGCACGTCCCAACTGCGAGAGCAGGCGGCCCGAGGTATCCACATCCAGTGTTGCCGTGCCGAGTGATGCGTACTCGTGGATGCCGTTAAGCGCAACGAAACTGAAGGTTCTACGGTCGTACAGTAGAGGACTGTTATACGTGAAAGTGTTGGAGATGGAGAGTTGCGGAAGAAAGCTGCCAATCGCACTGCGTGTACCGAGCCGCCCGGCTTCCGCAGCCAGCTTTGCCCGCTTCACCGTAGAAGGGGCAGCTTTTGCCAGGGCGATGCACTGGTTGAGAGTAAGCGGTCCAGATGAAGGTGTCTGCTGCGCGATGGCAGATGACACGAAGGCTGGAAGAATAACGAGGAACCAGGCTAAAAAGCTCCAGCGCAAGGGCAAGTCAGCCCTGGATTTGCACCGCAAGCATCGGTTATGTGCCAAGAAAGACTCCTGGTTTCTGCATCGAAGGCCTGCCTCCATGTCTATGGATAGCGCACTTTCAGCAATTGATTCCAAGAGTAGCGAGTGGATGGATGGACGGTCAATACGAGGAGAAGTGGTACAAACCGCAGTCCCAAAAAATTGTGTGGCGCTCGCAGACGCTTCAGTCCTGCTATGCCACCCTTCCAGAGATGTATGAACTTCCAAATGTCTCGTGTGCGATCGGTTACAGGCGCTTGTGTTTCTCGAAGACAGCAACTGGATCATTTCAGCGACCATGGATTTCAGCCCAGAGTCATCATGCGTTTTGATAGCGCAGAGGCACTGAAAGCGGCAGTCATATCGGTATGGGCGTTTCCATGCTCCCGTCCTACGCGGTTGCACAGGAGATTGCCTCGGGCGATCTTCACTGTATCCGGCAGACGGAGCGTGCGTTAACAATGCGAGTACGAATCCTGGTACGCAATGCAGAGTTCATTGCTCCAGCGGTGCGCGCGTTTATCACCACGGCGGGGGAAAACTCAAAGCTGACGCGGAAGGAAAAGATTGCAGGTGCTTAGAGTCACCTTCTATCGATCTTCGGTGGCCAACTCTACATCGTGCTGGCGGATGCGAGCGCGCCATGATGGCGAGAGTGCGGAGTCGGACACGATGGTGTTTACCTGCCGGATGTGCGCGACCTTGGCAAGCGCGGGGCGACCGAACTTGGTGTGATCGGCGACGATGATTTTCTTTCTGCCGATGCTGATAATGGCTTGCGTGAGGAGCTCTTCGTTGGCGGAGAAGTCGAGGATGTCTCCGCTTTCGCTGATGCCTACGACGCCGAGGAGGGAGACGTCCACCTCGAATTTGGAGATGAAGCTGGTTGCTGCGGCGCCTACGACGGCGAGATCACGTTGCCGTATGTCGCCACCGGCGATGGCAAGTTCGATGTCCGATTTTCCTGCCAGTGCGCTGATGACATGCAGATTATTTGTGACAACACGGAGACCGCGTTTTTCCAGCAGAGCGCGAGAGACTGCTTCGCAGGTTGTGCCGATGTCGATGAAGACGGATGAGTCGTCTGGGATGCGGCTGGCCACGATGCGAGCGATCTGTTCCTTCTCGGTGGAGAGCGTTCCGAGGCGCGCTTCGTACGCCATGTTTTCCACGCTGGAACGATAGGCCGCACCTCCGTGGAAGCGCGAGAGCATGCCCTGATCGCAGAGGAAGGTGAGGTCCCGGCGGATGGTCTGCGTAGTGACGGACAGTTCGGCGGCAAGCGCATCGATCATGACAAAGCCGCGTTCGCGTGCGAGATTACAGATGAACTGCTGTCGTGGATTGAGCGTGGACATGACTCACCTAGCTTATCGCGGCGCGCTGGAAAACCGGCAACAAGGCTTCTGCATAACCGCGGTATCTCTGGTACGCGATTTCATAGTCTTCTTTGGTTGCAGGTGTTGGGAGGAATGTCTTTTCTATCGTCGCGAGCTTGCCTGCTGCGCTTATCAAGTCTGCTTCCAGGCCGAGAGCGACGGCGCAGATGGCGACGAGTCCGAGCGAGGTGAGTTCTTTATTCACGAGGCGATGAACGGGCAGGCCGGTAACGTCTGCCTTGATCTGCGAGAGTAGATCGTTTTGCGCGAGGCCGCCGGAGATGCGAAGCGATGTGGCGTTCACGCCGCAATCCTTCATGCAATCCAGGATGTGCCGCAGGCTGTATGCGAGGGATTCGAGGACAGCGCGGGCGATGACTGCGCTGGTGGTGTCCAGGCCGAGGCCGAGCAGCGCGCCTCTTGCATGGGGCGTCCAGTAGGGTGTGCGTTCGCCTGCAAGGTATGGAAGAAAGGTAACGCCGTTTGCTCCCGGCGAGACAGTGGCCGCGCTCTGCGACCAGAGATCGACGCTGCTGTGCAGCAAGTGTTTCTCTGCCCACGCGATGGTGCTGCCTGAGCAAGCGTTCGATCCACGCACCAGCGATCCCTGCTGGAATGGAACGGAGTAGATGCGTTGCTGCTCATCGCGGATTTCAGTGGGGTGATAAACGCCGACGGAGGTGACGGTGCCGGAGATGTCGAGCGCATCGCCTTGCTGTGAGAGACCCGCTGAAATGTAGGCGCATTTGCTGTCGAACGATGCGCTGATGACTGGCACTTGGTTAAAGCCGTAGGTCGTTGCGAGATCACTGTTGAGCTTTCCGATCTCTTCGCCGACGGGAACTACTCTTCCGAAGAGATTGGGAGGGATGTGCAGAGCGTTGCGGATTGCATCGGAGTACAGACGAAGCGCTGTGTATGTGTTGAGTGTTCGTTCTCCGGTGAGGAAGAAATTGAGCGATCCGGTCGCGTCGAGCATGGTTTGCGTGCGCGACGCGATCTCCGGGGTTTCGCGACGGAGGCGCAGTGCGTTTGGAAGCGGGTCGGCTACGGTTGTGCGAAACGACGGGCGAACGGTGGTGGAACTGTTGATTGCGTTGCGGACGGTTTCGATGTCTGCCTGCGCGCGTCCGTCGAGGTACATCACTGCCGGCGCGAGCGCGTGGCCATCGCTATCGAGAGGTACCCAACCTGCGAGTGGGCCGCTGGCCGCGATGATGCTGGGCTGGACGCCTTCTTTGCTCGCGGCGTGAAATGCCTGATGAAGAAGATCGGCCCATTCCACGGATTGCTGCGTGTAACTGGTCCCGACAACTGCGGAAGTTACAGGTGACGACCAGCCCCAGATCTGCTCACCACCCGGTACGTATGCGGAGAGGCGCAGGCTCTGTGTGCCGAGATCGATTGCAAAGATCGTGGTCGCCATCGTTTTATTATTCGTTGCCGCTATCAGGCCTGAGACTTGCGAGTGCCGATGTAAAGCCTTTGTACAGAATGCCCCGGTCGGAGCCAAATGTGAGTACGTTATAGCCGAGCGAGCTGTAGATTTCGATTTCGGAAACTGAGCGTACCAGTGCGCCGCAGAGTTTGCCTTGATTACGCGCAGCTTGTGCGACGTGGACGAGTGCCTGGCGAAAAGCCTTGTTGTTCATGTCGGCAGGCACCTGCATTTCGATGCTGAGGTCGGTAGGGCCGACAAACAAGATGTCAATTCCCTCTGTTGCCGCAATGGCTTCTGCAGCCGATAGGCCTGCGCGTGATTCGATCTGCGCCATCAGCACGATGTTTTGATTGCATTGCTGTAGATAGTCTTTGTAGGTTGCGCCGTATCCGCTGGCGCGTGTGGAGGTAGCAGCGCCGCGTGTGCCTGCAGGAGGGATGTGCGCGAGTTGCACGATCTCGCGGGCGGCTTCTGCTGATTCGACGTTGGGGACCATCACGCCGGCGGGGCCGAGATCAAGGATGTCTTTGAAGAGAGCGGCATTGACATGCGGAACACGCACAATGGCCGCGGTAGGCGAAGGCGCGAGCGCGAGCAGTTGATGGTACAGATCGTGGCGGTCGCCCGATCCGTGCTCCAGATCGATCAACGCCCAATCGAAACCTGCCGAGCCTGCAATCTCTGCACTTACTGCCGAGCCTGCGTTGAGCCACGTTCCGGCGAAGATGCCGTTTCTCATGGTCTCTTTATCGATCCACTTCATGCTTTCTCTTTCGCGAGATGACGATCTTCGTTGATAGATATGCTGCCCCTGGTGAGCGCGATGTAGAGCATGGCCGCGATGAAGGTTATGGCAGCGTTGAGCAGCAGCGGCTGGCGGAAGTTACCGGTGCGCTCGACCAGTATTCCGGTGAGCAGAGGCGCGAGCGCTCCGCCGATGTATCCGCCGAAGTTTTGGATGGAGCCGAGCGATGCGGTGAGATGCGCGGGAGCTGCGATGGGCACGGTTGCCCACGCGGCGCTTGCCGCTACATAGGTTGCGAACATGGATGCGGAGATGAGGAAGAGCACCGTCGCATCGTGCACGACGAATGGGATGAGCGCGCCGCATAGTGCAGAGAGAAGCATGCTAACCGCGACGAGCACTTTGCGGCTCGCCATGGGCTGCATGCCTTTTGCGACGAGGAGATCGCAGAGCCAGCCGCCGAGGATTCCGCCGATGAATCCGCATAGAAACGGAATGGAGGCGAGCATGCCTGCCTTCGCGATGGACATGTGCCGCTCGTGTTCGAGGTAGAACGGGAGCCAGCTTGTGTACAGCCATATGGTGTAGATGAGGCCGAAGAATCCTGCGACCATGCCCCACGTTGTGCGACTGCGAAAGAGCTGAGCCCATGTGCTCCACGATGGCTGCGAGGTTGTTGCGGCGTCTACTTCGGAGAGAAATGATTTTTCTTCGGCGGAAAGATAGGTTTCTGCGGGATCGCGATGGATGCTCCACCACGCTATCGACAAGATTGCCCCGAGTGCTCCGGCGAGGATAAACATCCAACGCCAGTTGAGACGCAACATGACGAAGGTGAGCAGTGGGATGGCAATGAAACTTCCGAAGGAAGCGGCTGCCTGGCAGATGCCGATGGCCAGTCCGCGCTGGCGGATGTTGAACCAGTCGCGCACGACGCGAGCGCCCGTTGGGAAGAGTGGCGCTTCGCCAATGCCGAGCGCGGCGCGCGCTGTGGCAAACTGCGCGAAGTTGGTGACGAAGCCTCCTGCGGCTTGCGCTATCGACCAGCCGAAGAGACTGACCGCGAGCACGCGGCGCGGGCCATACCAGTCAATGACGACGCCGACGGGGAGTTGCGACAATGCGTAGGCCCAGAGAAAGGCTGAGAGCAGCAGTCCCATGCTGCTGATGGGGATGTGCAACTCGGCCTGCACCACCTGGTTCGCAACGGCAAGCGTTGCGCGATCGAGGTAGTTCAACATGCCTGCGAGTACCAGCATGGAAATGGCCCATCGTTGCCGGCGTGTGATGTTCGCGGTAGCGGGAGCGATCACTTTGCCGATTTCTCCGGGCGAGGTCCGAGCGGTTTGTTCACAAGAATCTTTGTGCCGGAACCGGGCGAAAGGAAGTCGCCGGCGAGGATATCGGATTCGCGGAAACGCGCGCGGAGAATTTCGCCATCGGTCGCTCGGTTTCTGTCGTACAGGATGTTGATGGTGCCGTCGGGAGATTGAAATCCGTCAGGATAGGTGACGCCCATGCGCTCGTCGAGCATGAGGCCGCCCTTCCAGGTTTTGCCGTCGTCGCCGGAGAGGAAGGCCATCATCTTTTCGCGCTTCTTGAGGCGCTCATCTACGCGACCGTTCTTTACGAGCAGAAGATTGCCGGATTGCAGACGGCGGAGGAAGAACCTTACGTTGACGTTGCGAATGGGCGACGGCTTTGGCTCGCTCCATGTGCGTCCCTTATCGCTGGAGAAGCTTTCGTAGGTGGTTTCGTAGGTGCGTGCCAGCATCCAGAGACGTCCGTCTTTGAGTTCGACAATCATGTGCTCGTCGAAGTTCTGGTGCGGGAAGGAGACGCCTCCGCGGCGCGTCCAGGTTTTGCCTTGATCGGTTGAAGCGTAGACGCTCGCCATGCGCATGGAATCGAGTTCGTGGTGCGCATCGGCGAGCGGGTCGTTCGCAATCTTTTTATGCAGCCGTGTTCTAACGACATCTCTTGGCCAGAGAGATACCGGCAGCAGCCAATCGCCGTTGGAGAGCACGGTTGGCTTGTTCAGCGTTGCTCCATCGGCGAAACGAACCGGCTTGGTCCACTTCGGCTTTTTTGCATCGGGATGATCGCAGCGCATGTACCAATCGCCGCCGCGGCCATCGAAGTATCCGAGGCTCTGGTCGAAGAAGAGCCACAGACGACCCTTGGGGTCGGTCCAAAGATTGCCGACGAGCGTGCGCCGCTGCGGGAGGCCGGGCTGGTCGACGGGATCGATCACGAATCGCGGCTTGGACCAGGTCTTGCCATCGTCGTCGCTGGTGGCGATGGACATCCATCCGTTGTCGCTGTCTCCGTTTCCGATCCATGCTGCCCAGATGCGCCCTTTGGGCGTGCGGTCCCAGCCGATGACCATGCCCTCAGTGCGGTTCTCATCCTGATATTCCGGGCCGGGATGGAAGAGGATGCGGGGCCGCTCCAGTGCGGTGTCGAGCTGCTTCTGGGTCAGAGCGGCGGTCTGGGCGTGTCCTGAAGCGGCAAAGGCAGTCAGAAGTAATCCCGCTATGGACATGACTGCTGAACGTGGAAACGACATATGTGCTCCTTATGAGCAATTAGCAACACAAAGTAACATAAATGAACTTTAACGACCAGAAGTTTCTAAGAGCAGTCAAATTCCAGCTAAAAGCTGGTGGGTCCTGCAGACCAAAGCATGGAGAAATGAGGATATTAAGGATTGGTGGGCACAGCAGGATTCGAACCTACGACTTCCACCGTGTGAAGGTGGCACTCTACCGCTGAGTTATGCGCCCGGAGGGGAAACTGGTTCCGGAGCAGACAACCGGCGCGGGCACGCCATCCATCTGCTCGATCAGCATACCATTACCCGCTGCCGCAAGACGGCATGCGCAGGAAGTACAATCGTCTTTTCATGCCCGAATCATCGCCAAAACACGAAACTCATTCGCAAAAAAAACCGGATTCCGCCGGGAAGACGCAACAAAAGGGCGGAAATGGGGTATTTGAGGATGGAGAACGAGACGATATGGCGACTCTGGCGCTCCATCCCGGAATACTGGCTGATGCGGAGATTGTGGAGACACAGCATCCGACGAACGGTGCGGCGGCAGCAACAGACGATGCAGCCATCATGCTCCGGCTCAAGGCCGGAGAACTGGACTGCTTCGACTATCTGCTGAACAAGTACCGCAGGCCGATTGTGCACTTTATGTACCGCATGGTGCATAACCAAGCGGTAGCCGAGGAGCTGGCGCAGGAGGTCTTTCTGCGGGTGTACCGCTCGCGGGAGACGTACCGGGCCGAGGCGCGCTTCAGCACATGGCTATATCGGATCGCGACCAACCTGGCGGTGAACTACGCGCGCGACACAAAGAATGAGCGCACGGCGCCGAAGCTGAATTTGGATGAGCCGGACTATGAGACTGGGACGACGCCGGACGTGGCCGATCAGGCCATGTCCGCCGAAGCGGCGATGCTGCGGCGGGAGCGGATGAACGCCATCCGTCAGCATGTAGAGGCGCTGCCGGAGCGGCAAAAGATGGCGGTGTTGATGCACAAGTACGAGGAGATGGATTACAAGCAGATCGGCGAAGTGTTAAAGCTGAGTGAATCAGCCACCAAGTCGCTTCTGTTCCGCGCTTACCAGACATTGCGCGAAAAATTGAAAGATTTTGTTTAGAACGCGCCGCTTGAGGCGAACAAGTTTTTAGAATTGCATGGAGTACTGAAATGAACTGCCACAACGTAGAAGAAGGGATGATGGACCTGCTGGAGGCTGGCGATCTGGCTTCGTTAGGGGCCGGTCCCATGGCCGAGCACATCGCTGGTTGTCCGGGATGCTCTGCGCGGCTAATGCAGATGCGCAGCCTCTTTGCCGCGATGGATGACTGGAAGGCACCAGAGGTTTCACCGTGGTTCGACAGCAAGATGCATGCGCGTTTGCGTGAAGAGGCGCAGCGTGCGCCCGAGGGTTTCTTTGAGCGCATGCGCTCGCGTTTCCTGTTCAACTCGGCATATACGATGAAACCGCTGGTTGCAGGCGCGATGGCGCTGGTACTTGTGGCTGGCGGAGGCACCGTTGCGTATGAGCAACTGCACCATACGGCCACTACACCGTCAGTAGCCGTGCAGGACCTCCAGCGGTTCGAAAATAATATGACCGCGTTGCAGGACATGGACCAGTTGGATCAGGCAGTAGACAATGCTTCTGACGATGCTGTTCCTGCGAGCTAAAGAAATATCGCCCCGTTCGATTGCGCGGGAAAGATGTATTGAGAAGTATTGAAGTTATGTATCTGCCCAGGCCAACTCGCAGCAACGCCCCTCTCCGCCAGCTCGTGGTGGCGATGTTGTTTGGCTTCCTTCCGCTGATGGGAATGGCACAGGGCGACCACCCTAATCGTGGCCGCAATATGCCGCAGCGCAGTGGCCCACCCCCGCAACAGCGCGGGGGATTTGGGCAGCCGAGAGGACAGCACCTTCCACAGTGGTTTGCACAGCGCAGCCAGATGACGCCCCAGCAGCGCGAGGATGCCCTTCGTCACGAGCCGGGTTTTCGGCAGATGTCTCCTGAAGCCCAGCAGAAGGCGATGAACGGTCTGCAGCGGTTGAACCAAATGACTCCGCAGCAACGCCAGCGCATGCTGGCCCGCAACGAGGCGATTGAGCGCATGTCGCCCGATCAGCGGCGTGCGTTTCGTGGTGCGCTGCAAAGCTGGAAAGATATGCCACCTGACCGTCGCAAGGTGGTGGCCCGGTCACTCCATGAGCTTCGTCAGTTGCCTCCGGAGCAGCGAGGGGCGGCGCTCAATGCGCCACAGTACCACTCGCGATTAACGGATGAGGAGCGGCGGAACCTGGAATTGATGTTATCGGCTGAGCCGAGGATGCCGTAAGGTTCTCTAATTGCAGATCCGAAGCCCTCTTTTCGTTTAGTCAGTGGCATGAAGTCCTGCTGGATCACCACTGCTCACTTCCTGAACAAGCTCTTCAAGAGAAAAAGAACGTTCGCAGGGCGTTCGGCGAGCCGTCGCATGAAGTAGGGATACCACTCCGGACCAAAAGGAATGTAGACGCGGACGCGGTAGCCTTCACGGACGAGCCGCTGCTGCAGGTCGCGGCGAATGCCATAGAGCATCTGAAACTCAAAGGCATCGCGGCTGATTCCATGGTCCGTTACGAATTGTTTTGTGGCGTTGATGATAGCTTCGTCGTGCGTAGCGATGCCGCAGAAGACGGGTGAGGTGACCATGCGCTGCATCAGCCGGATGTAGTTTCTATCCGTCTCCGCTTTGTCCTGAAAGGCATGGGTGCTGTCTTCTTTGTAAGCGCCTTTGCAGAGCCGGATGCGGATACCTTCACGCAACAGCAGATCAGCGTCTTTTTCTGTGCGATAGAGATAGGCCTGCAGGACAGCGCCGACGGCGCCAGTGCAACTGGGTACTTTGTTCAGGCGGCGAACCATATCGAGGGTGGCTTGCGTGTAGCGCGTGCTTTCCATATCGATGCGAATGAAGCTGCCGAATTTGCGCGCCTTCCCGGCCAGGTCGCAGACGATCTCTTCAGTGAGCGAAGGCGAGAGGTCAATGCCCATCTGCGTAAGCTTGAGACTAACGTTGGCATCGAGCCTTTCGCGCGCGATGACCTCCAGCAACGTGTGATACACGGCAGCGGAGGCATAGGCCTGACGTTCGGAGTTGACGTTCTCTCCCAATGAGTCAAGCGAAACCTGCATGCCCAGTGCATTGACACGGCGACATGCCGCGATCGCATCTTCTATCGTCATTCCAGCCACAAATCGGCTTGAAATTTTGCGGCCGGCCGAGGAGTTTTCCAGCCATGAGCGCAGCTTTCGATTTTGGGAGAGAGAGATGAAGAAGGACCGGAACATCACACACCGCCAGGCAGTGATTTTTGCATAGGAAGAACAGGGTTTTCACAGCAGGGCTAGCCCAATGTTTGTTAAGCAGACTGCTAGCGAACCACCTGTGGTTCTCAAGGGATGAGCGTTACACCGGCAGAAAAAATTTAGTGATTCGAATGCATCTCTGACGCGCCAGTGCGTCGCGGGACAGGCGGAGTAATCATGCCGGAAGTGTCTTTCAGCGCAGCAATATCTTCATCGTAACGACCGGCAAGAGAATTGGCCCGGATGATGGCGACATCCTCCAACATGCGCGCGCCATCGCGCAGGTAGCTCATCTTGGAACGCTCATCGTGGCCCCACGATACGGGAACTTCCACAATTTTGTATCCAAGCTTACGGGCAATAAAGAGCACTTCAGGATCGAAACCCCAGCGCTCGATGCGCTGCAGACGAAAGATGACCTGGGCCGCTGGACGGCGAAAGGCTTTGAAGCCACATTGCGTATCCGCATAAGGAAGGCCCATGACAAGACGCGTGACTGCGTTGAAGCACCTGCCGAAGAAGCGGCGATACAGCGGCTGATGGATCGTCTGGCGGCTTTTTTCCAGCCAGCGCGAGCCGAGTACGACATCGGCCCCTGCACGAATGACCTCAAAGAGCCGCTCCGCTTCTTCAATCGGCGCAGAGAGATCGGCATCTGTAAACATCACAATTTGTCCGTTGGATTGAAGCAGTCCATTGCGAACGGCGTATCCTTTTCCGCGATTGCCGGCATTGCGGATCAGATTTAGCTCCGGGTAACTCTTCATCCACTCCTGAACGATGGCTGCGGTAGCGTCGGTAGATCCATCGTCAACAACAAGCACCTCTGCGTCCCACTTGCGCTCACGGACACAAGTCAGCACGCCTTCCAACGCTGCGTCGATGCGGGACGCCTCATTGTAGGCCGGAATTACGATGCTGTACTGCGGAGAAGGCATATGCGTTAGACGCTCAGGATATTCATACTCGCTTGAAGCAAGGGAGTGCGGCTCATGATATCGCATTCATTCAGCGCGCTTCCAGTGCATGGAGATCTGGATTTGACGAAATGCCGGAAACTTTCCTGATAGGTGTACACTCCAAACCATGCCGGGCGAGTTCTCTTATCCACCTGCTCCACAACAATCCCAGCCGGGAGATCCACCGGCTTACGGTGCCATGCCGCCCCGTCCACCACGCTCCGGCAAGTTCTGGCTTTTTACTATCGGCGGATGTCTGCTCGGGCTATTTGCTTTGATGATTGTCACGGCTTGGGGCATTTCCCGCGCGGTGACGAGCAATAGCAGCGATGAGTTCGGCGATAGCGCACAGAAGATTGCCGTAGTGGATATCAATGGGGTAATTATCTCTGCGGACAAAGTGAATAGCGAGTTGCGCAAGATGGCAGACAAGGACAATGTGAAAGCCATTGTTCTGCACATCAACTCTCCAGGTGGAGGAGCAGCGGCTTCACAGGAGATTTACAACGAAATTCTACGTCTCCGCCGGGAGAAGAAGCTCCGCTTTGTCGCATCTGTAGAAAGCGTGGGCGCTAGCGGTGCGTATTACATCGCCTCTGCCTGTGACAAGATTTATGCCAACGATGCATCGGTAGTGGGTTCTATCGGTGTCATCATGGAGTGGGTGAACTACGGTGACCTGATGCGTTGGGCCAAGCTAAAGAACGTGGTGCTCAAGGCAGGCGAGTTGAAAGATGCCGGCAATCCTTCGCGTGATCTGACCCCGAAGGAACAGGCATATTTTCAGTCGCTGATAGATAACATGCATACCCAGTTCATTCATGATGTGGCTACAGGCCGCGGCGTTCCTGAAGACAAAATCAAGCCATTGGCAACGGGGCAGGTCTGGACCGGTCAGCAGGCGAAGCAGCTTGGGTTGATCGACGTGGAAGGAGGCTTCCATACTGCCGTGATGGATACGGCGAAGATGGTGGGCATTAAAGGTGAGCCTGGAATTATCCGTCCGCCAAAGAAGAAGATTTCGCTCTTTTCTGCATTGACCGATGATGCAGACGACTTGTTCCCAAATCCGTCTAACCTTTTAAATCAGGCTCCGGGCTTCTATTTTATGTGGAAATAGCATCCAACACGCGCAGCGGCAGACGAGATCGAGCCCCGGCTTCTATTCCTCGAGTACGCAGAAAGACGAGTAAGAAAGGCAAAGCATGACGAAGGCTGATTTGATCGATAAGGTGACTGCACTTGGCGATCTGACACGTCGCGATGGCGAAGTCATTGTGGACACCCTTTTCGAAGGTATTATTGAAGCGCTTCAGGCCGATGACAAAGTAGAGATTCGCGGGTTTGGCAGCTTCCGCTCACGCCAGCGCCAGTCGCGCATTGGGCGTAACCCTAAGACGGGCGCTCGTGTGGACGTACCCGCGAAACGAGTTCCCTTCTTTAAACCCTCCAAAGAATTGCGCGACATGGTGAACAACATTGCAGATGGAGTCGACCCGCACCATCCCCCTGCAATGTAGTTGCGGGGATCACCCGTTCATCAGGTTCCGGAACGCCTCAGCATAATGCTGGGGCAATGCCGTTTTCTCCATCGTCTTATTCACCACAATGTGCGTTGTTTCCCCTTCAGCCAGCAAGGTGCTGTCCTCTACGCGCATCACCCTGTATGTAAACCGCATGAGAGAGCCGCGGAGCGCCTCGATACGCGCCTCAATGGCAATGTCGTCATCGTATTTTGCCGGTGAACGATACCGGACATGAGCATCGATTACCGCAATCATGAAGCCTTCTGCCTCAAATTGCTTGTACGACAAGCCAAGGGAACGCAGAATCTCCACCCGGGCCACTTCGAACCATACAAGATAGTTGGCGTGATAAACGACACCCATTTGATCGGTTTCGGCATAACGGACGCGGACCCGAGCCATGGCATGAGGAGTGGTGGAGGACATGGCAACAGTCTATCGAGAGGAACGCGATAGGCTTAAATCCTTATGACCATCCAGCCGACCGACGTTCTTATCGTTATCGATCTTCAGGTGGACTTCTGCCCAGGCGGGTCCCTTGCGGTCAGGGATGGCAATACGATCATTCCGTTGATTAATCGCCTGGCGATGCGCTTCGATCATGTCGTCGCGACGCAGGACTGGCATCCTCAGGGACATATTTCGTTCGCTTCGGCACATCTAGGCAAACAGCCGTTTATCGATACGGTCGAAACACCTTACGGTACACAGCATCTTTGGCCAGATCATTGCGTGCAGAACTCCGCTGGCGCGGCGCTTCATCCTGATCTTTTAATTGAAAATCTGGAGCTTATCCTGCGCAAAGGCTTTCGACGCGAGATCGATTCCTATTCGGCCTTCGTCGAAAACGATAAAACAACCCCCACCGGGTTAGCCGGATATCTGCGTGAACGAAATCTACGGCGGCTCTTTTTTGTAGGTCTCGCATATGACTATTGCGTTGGATCCTCCGCTCTGGATGGCCAGCGGCTTGGGTTTGAGTGCATTGTCATCGAAGATGCCACACGCGGGATTGCAGAAGATTCACAACGCACGATGCGTGATCGGCTTGATGCTGCAGGAGTCAAGAGCATTCAAAGCAATGCTCTGGCGTAAAAATTCCACAATTTCCTCTTATTAAGTTTTTTGTCCTAAAGCTGTACACGCTTGCGCCGATAAGGGCTGTGAGCGCGACAGACTCTGCGCACGAGAGCCAGGCAGGCTACAGCCGCAACGAGCGACTGGGGCGGCTGGGCCAGCCCTCGGCGAGTGTACGGAGCGCGAAGCAACTTACTTCAATTGCAATCGCACAGGAGCGAACATCATGTCTTTAGGCGTACTCAATAACATCTCCGCGATCTACGCGCAGAACAGTCTCTCGCAGACGCAGAACAGCCTTTCCAAAACTCTGCAGCAGCTCTCCTCGGGCAGCCGCATCAACTCTGGTGCAGACGACGCTGCCGGCCTCGCAGTAGCCGATGGTCTCTCGGCCAACGCAACGGCGCTTGCACAGTCTTCGCGTAACGCGAACGACGCTATCGGACTTCTGCAGACGGCGGACGGCGCTCTGGCCCAGGTCACCACGCTGCTTACCCGCGCTGTCACGCTGGCTGCGCAAGCCTCCAACGGAACGCTGACCAGCAGCCAGGTCTCCTCGGCTAACCAGGAGTTCCAGAACATCCTGACGCAGATCAACAACATCGGCGCCAGCACCAACTTCAACGGCAACTCAGTCTTCTCGTCTACTGCCAAGACCTTCACCGTCTCCGACGGCACGTCATCCGGCACTGTGAGCTACGTAGACACGGTCGGCAATCTGTCGAAGGCCAGCATCGGAACCTCGGCTGTTGTGGCAGCGACCTCTGCTTCAGTCTCGCTGACGACGCCCACGGCTTCAGCTGCCGGCACCGCCTCCACCACCACGCTGACACTTGGTGGCAGCACACACACTGTCTCGGGCACGCTGGCTCTGAAGGTCGGTTCTGGCTCCTCGCACTCGATCACCGTGGCATCTGGCACCACCATGACCGCTCTCGCGGCGCAGATCAATGCTGATTCCACCTTCACCACCGCGGGCATCAGCGCATCGCTGAACAGCACCACAGGCGTGTTGACGATCTCCGGTCCGGCAACGGCATCGAGCGATCTGGACGCGACGGGCACCACGCTCTCGGATACGACCCCCGGAAGCAGCGGCGGTGGTGTGGACTTCACAGCAACCAGCATTGCAACCCTGACGTCGAGCTCTGCACAGAGCGTTCTTACCAACCTCGGCCAGGCCATCTCAGATGTCGCTTACCAGCGCGGCACGCTTGGCGCCAACATCAACCAGCTCACCTCGGCCCAGCAGGTTGCCGCTGCCGAGCAGACCAACCTCACCGCCGCGGAAGACAGCATCCGCGCTACGGACTACGCACAGGCTGCTTCCAATCTTGCGAAGTTCCAGGTGCTCTCGCAGACCGGCATCAGCGCTCTGGCGCAGGCCAACAGCGCACAGCAGGCAGTACTCAAGCTGTTGCAGTAAACGCTGGAAAGCACTACAGAGGCGGGGGGCTCATCGGTCTCCCGCCTCATTTTCTAAAGGGATTTAAGAATTGGCCCGGTTTTTTGGTCACTTAAATGCATTCTCATAATCACACGCCTAAAAGGAAGAACTGCAATGCCTGTCGGCATTAATTTCGGATCGGCAACCAGCGGCAACGGCTTTGACGTCGCCAACACGGTATCCAGCATTATGGCGTTACAACGCACGCCTGAAACCGCATGGAAAACGCGCGTTACTGCGCTGCAAGCGCAAGATACGGCCCTTACAAACATTGGCACCCATCTTTCCGCGCTCTCTACGGCATTGTCCTCGCTCACCAATTTTGACGGCGTGCTCTCCACCAAGTCTGGCGCAAGCTCCGATCCTGCTACGGTTGCGATTACAGGTGCCGATACCACCGCGCGCGCCGGTACACACTCCGTTCTGGTCTCACACCTCGCACAGATTTCTACCCAGTATTCCAACTCCGTAGGTGCCACGGATACTTTGAGTGGCTCCCTGAGCATTCAGATTGGCAGTGGAACACCGGCAAGCATCACCATCGACAGCACCAATAACACGCTTGCCACGCTTGCCTCTTCGATCAATACCGCCAATCTTGGGGTAACCGCAACCGTCGTCTCTACAACGGGCGGGGCACGGCTTTCGTTCGTATCGAATACGGGCGGGGCCGCAGGAGAGATCACCGTAGGCGGCACATTGAATGACGACACCACTGCGCAGGCAGTCGCCTTTACCGAAGGTCAGCCAGGCCGTGATGCAGAGTTCAGCGTGGACGGCATTACGATGTCAAGCGCCACCAACACGGTGCAGAACGCCATTCCAGGCGTGACTCTGCAACTGCTCAATACTGCCGGTACGGCTGCACAGATTGAGATTGTCAACGATACGTCGAGTGTCTCAAGCGCGCTCAATAGCTTTGTGAACGCGTACAACGCAGTCATAGACGACCTCACGACGCAGGAAGGCAAAGACGCATCCGGTAACGCCGAACCGCTTTATGGTTCCACGGTGCTATCCACGATCCACACGCAGCTCTCCTCTGCGTTGGCTTCATCTTCGGCCTCAAGCGGCACGATGAAGTATCTTTCGCAGCTTGGCATCACGACCGGTGTAGATGGCAAATTATCGCTCGATAGCGCTACGCTCAATTCCACGCTGAATAACAACTACAGCGATGTGCAAAGTTTTTTTCAGGCTTCCGGCAACTTTGGCCAGTCGCTGGTCTCTACATTGACCAATCTGGGCTCGACCAGCGCGTATGGCACGGTAGCGTTGGCTCTTTCGCAGAACGGTGATGAAGAAGACCGCTTGAACACCAACGTCACAAATCTTGAAGCGCGTCTCTCCACCTATGAGAAGTCACTGACGGCGCAGCTCACTTCAGCGAACCAGATTTTGCAATCCATTCCACAGCGGCTCGATGAAATCAAGCAGATGTATGACGCCATCACCGGAAAGAATTCTTAGGAGAACCCATTGAATTACCAGCAACAATCGCTTCAGAGCGCCACCGGCGTTGAACTCATCGTCGCCCTCTATGATGGAGCCATCCGTTTTCTGCATCGCGCCATCCGCGCGGTGGAAGAAGATGATGTGATTGAACGGCGTTTCGCCGTAAAGCGTGCGATCGACATCATCATCTATCTGCAGGCTTGCCTGCGCACGAACATGGGCGGCGGCGAAGTGGCACACTCGCTCGCAGACTTCTACGATGCTATGTTTCAGCGCACGCTGGAAGCATCGCACGACAACTCTGCCGAAGGCCTCCTGGAGGTCATCGCTTGTCTGCGCAATGTGCGCGACGCATGGACTATTGTCGCGCGCGATCCTCAGGCGAACGGTGTGATGCCTCGGGATATGCGGCTCTCATCAGACACCACCGCGCAGCCCATGGCCTTTGCTGCCCCCACACCAAAAACAGAGGCAGGGAACGCACGCTGGAGCGCATAATGTAGCTTTTCATCCCGGAACACAAAAACTTAAGAAATAAGCACGTCAATTGGGGCGGAAATGGTAGAAAACCCGTAAGGGGATGTCTACGTCTAAGCCTTCAGGATGGGACCCGCAATCGCTTTCGAAAGGAGAAAGCTGTTGTACTGCCCCCGGGCAAGCTTACTTCCCTCGAACGTTGAGGCTATTGGTGATAAGCCGTTATGTTGAGTTCCTGGAAAGAGATCGCGCAGTTTTTCGGTAAGGGTGTTCGCACCGTGCAACGGTGGGAGAAGACCCTCGACCTCCCCATTCACCGCCCACCGGGCGCACCCAGCAACGTTGTGCTGGCCAAGGAAAGCGATCTGGAAGAGTGGATGAACCGGGGCGTGGTGGGTGCGCATATGCGCGCTGATCAGGCCGTGGAAAATGCCTTCGACTCGATTGAGAAGGCCATCCGCGAGCTTCCGCACGACGCCGCACAGCGGGAGGAACGTCTCGCAATGATGCGGCAACGCATGGAGGAGCTGCGCCATGCATTGGAACAAGCAGAGCGCGGATCTAACGGACAGATTGCAGCCTAGCCGCAGTCAGAATAGAAACGCGAACTTAATAGGGGAAACGAAGCAGTGCCTGCCGGGCACAGGCTCCAGGTTCGCGACCTTTCATCCATTTCAGTTTCTTCAAAGGGCATGAGACGATCATTGCGTGACCGTCTCTCCTCCTGCAAAACAGCGCGTACTGGCCGTGGATATTCTCCGGGGCCTGACCATTGCGCTGATGATCCTGGTGAACGATCCGGGAGACAGTCGTCACGTCTACTGGCCGCTGGAACACGCCGCATGGAACGGATGGACGATCACCGACTTGGTCTTCCCTACCTTCCTGTTCCTTGTTGGTTGTTCGATTGTGTTTTCCATCGACACCCGGCTTGCGCGTGGCGTGCCGCGTAAACAAATCGCTCTCCAGATTGTGAAGCGCGCGGCACTTCTGTTCGCTATCAAGATGTTTATCAGCGCTTTCCCGCACTTCCATATGACACGGCTGCGGATCTTCGGCGTGCTGACGCGGATTGCTATCTGCTACCTGATTGCGGCGCTGCTGTATCTGTGGAACCAGCGGATGCGGTTTGCACTCGGCGTCACGGTCGTCTTGCTGATTGGCTATTGGATGCTGATGCGGTGGGTGCCCGTCCCGGGATATGGCATGCCGGTGCGGGATGTTCCTCTGCTGGACAAGGATGGTAATCTTGCGGCGTATCTGGATCGCGGTTTCAATGCGCTCTGCCAGCGGTTTCTGCATACCGGGCTGCTTTATCAAAAGACGCGCGATCCCGAGGGACTGCTGAGCACGCTGCCTGCGGTGGCAAGCACGTTGTTGGGAATCCTGACAGCAAAATGGCTGCGCCTGCCAGAGCAGAAACGCGATCTGCGCGTACTCTTTGGGGCTGGACTCTTCTTCCTCATTACTGCGCATCTGTGGAACCTGTATCTCCCAATCAACAAAAATCTTTGGACAAGTTCGTACGTCCTTTTGGCTGCGGGTATCGACATCCTTCTGCTGTTGCTCTTTTATTGGGTGTTCGATCTGCGCGGATTTCAGCATCGTTCCCGCGCGTTGCGTGTGGCTGCTTGGCCGTGGCTGGTCTTTGGATCGAATGCGATCTTTGCGTTTGTGTTGTCGAACATGATCGTGAAGATTTCGTCGATGTTCCGGCTGCCGAATGGGGCGAAGACAACGAGCTTGTATGGCTGGACGTATATTCACTTGTTCTCGCATGGAAACTCGACGGCGAATACTTCGCTCGTGTTTGCGGTGTTTTATGTGGCGATTTGCTTTGTGCCGACGTGGTTGTTGTGGCGGCGCGGATGGTTTTTGCGGGTTTGAACTGCCTTCCCCTCGTAGAATAGGCTCGTGGCTTACAAAGACCTTCGCGACTGGATTAAGACGCTGGACAAGGCGGACGAACTCGTCCGCATAACGGCTGAGGTGGACCCTTACCTGGAGATGGCAGCGATTGCCGATCGTGCCTCCAAGAGCGGCAAAGGGATGCGCATGAAGGCCGATGGCAGCTCAGCTGTGGGCGGTCCGGCGCTGCTGTTTGAAAACGTGAAGGGCTATCCCGGCGCGCGCGTGCTGATGAACCAGTTCGGCAGCGAGCGTCGGATGAAGATGGCGCTTGAGGTTGGCTCGTTGGATGAGATCGCCACACGCATTGAGACGCTGCTCAAGCCGCAGATGCCGACTAGATTACTCGACAAGCTGAAGATGCTTCCTATGCTGGCGGAGATTGGAAGCTACTTCCCCAAGACCATCAGCGCGAAGGACGCACCGTGCAAGCAGATCATCCGCAAAGGCGCGGACGTGGACCTGACGAAGCTGCCGGTGCTGACGACGTGGCCGGGGGATGCGGGGCCCTTCATCACACTACCGCTGGTGCATACGCGCGATCCGAAGAGCGGCAAGCGAAATGTCGGCATGTATCGCATGCAGGTGTATGACAGGAACACGACGGGCATGCACTGGCAGCGTCAGAAGAACGCCGCCGATCATCTGCGCGAGGAGATGCGTAACTCTGCTGGCTCGGCCACAGAGCGCGTGAATGTGATGGCGCTAACGGCTGGTGGAACCATGCCTGCAGGCGATGTGAGTACAGTGCCGGGCGTCACGGTAAGCAAGATTCGCAATACGCGCATGGAGGTCGCGGTTGCGATTGGGACGGATCCCGCCATGACCTTTGCGGCGATCGTTCCTGCTCCGCCGGATGTAGAGGAGTTTCTGATTGCGGGATTTCTGCGGCAGTCACCCGTCGAGCTGGTGAAATGCGAGACCGTCGACCTGGAAGTTCCGGCGAATGCGGAGTTCGTGCTGGAGGGCTACGTCGATCTGACGGAGTTACGCACGGAAGGACCGTTTGGCGATCACACTGGTTTTTACACCATGCCGGAGGAGTATCCGGTCTTTCATGTGACGGCGGTGACACATCGCAAGGACGCGATCTATGCCGCGACGCTTGTGGGCAAGCCGCCGATGGAAGATACGCACATGATCAAGGCGATCGAGCGCATCTTTCTGCCGCTGATGAAGCTGACGCTGCCGGAGATCGTGGACGTGAACATGCCCGCCGAGGGCGTGGCGCACAACATCATGATCGTCTCCATCCGCAAGAGCTACGCCGGGCACGCGCGCAAGGTGATGAACGGTATCTGGGCGATGGGGCAGGCGATGTTTACCAAGTGCATCGTTGTGGTGGACGAAGACTGCAACGTGCAGGATGTGGCCGAAGTCGTGCTGCGCGTGTCAAACAACATCGATCCGGAGCGCGATATCCAGTTCACGCTGGGGCCGGTGGATTCACTGGACCATGCTTCGCGCCTGCCGAACTTCGGATCGAAGATGGGGATCGATGCAACGCGCAAGTGGGCGGCAGAAGGATTCGCGCGGACCTGGCCCGAGATGCTGGAGATGCCTGCGGAGGTGAAGGCGCGCGTGGATGCGATTTGTAGGGGCATTGGGATTTAGGATCGCCGGTTGCTCACCGCTGCAGCCGCTTTCTTTTGTTACTGGATAGCTTTGACCGTGATGGAGTTCAGGTTGTGAACCCAACGCCCGGCCTTCTTGTCTTCGCTGATAATGAGTTTGAAGGCACCGTCGGCTTCGAGCGGTTTGCCATTCATCGTGTCAGCAATGAGAACGGTTCCGTTGTGGCACTTGGGGTCTACATCGCAGGCAGTTAGGACGACGTGGAAGTTGTCCGTTGCGCCGAAGAGCAGTACGGTGATGTTGCGACTGATCTTTTTGCCACTCAGTTGGGGCTGGACGCGTTTGAGAAATTCGCTGACGGGCACACCTTCATAGATCTCCTCCGCATCCGTGTGGGCGTTATGGACTTTGAGAGCGACGCGCGGCATGGATTTCAGGTCGTCGGGGGAGAACGTAGCGGTTGCGCCATCCAGCCCAGTGACAAAGATGGAATTGGAACGCGCTGCTGGAGCGTGCTTCATGGGCATATCGCCGGAGTTCATTTCGGGCGGCATATGCTTGTGCTTCTTCGCGGCTGGTGTCTGGGCGGCGAGCAGGAGCGGAGTGGCGAGGAGAAGCAGGACGGCGACGCGCTTTGTCATGGAAAACAGCCTACTCCGCCGCCGTCGTATACTCAAAGCATGTCGATTGTGAAGAATATCGCCGGCATTGCCACGGGCATGAGCATCACCATGAAGGAGATGTTTCAGCCGACCGAGGTGGAGAATTACCCCGACGGCAAGGGGCCGATGCGCGGCGCGCAGTTTCAGGAACGGTTTCGCGGCAAGCACCAGTTACAGCGCGATGAGAACGGGCTGGAAAAGTGCGTGGCCTGCTTTCTGTGCGCGGCGGCCTGCCCTTCCAACTGCATTTACATTGAGGCCGCTGAGAACACAACCGAAGTCCGTATCTCCTCGTCCGAGCGGTTCGCAAAGGTCTACAACATCGACTACAACCGCTGCATCTTCTGCGGCTATTGCGTGGAGGCCTGCCCCACCGATGCCATCACGCACGGGCATGGTTTTGAGTTGGCCAGCCTGAACGCTACGAACCTGGTAATGCGGAAGGAAGATCTGCTGGTGGAGATTGAACCGGCGCTGCCGCTGGAGCCGAAGTCCAACAAGGATTTGGCGGATGTGTTGGCGTAATTCTTAGTCCTTATTTCATTTGTTAAAAAAGAGGCGCATTTGCGCCTCTTTTTGCTGTCATCTCGGCATGCAAGCCAAACTACGCCACCTCTGTTGCCATGGGGTTGCGACCGGCGTCTTAGTTTGTCTGGAGGAATGCAATGGCTAAGCAGACGACACCGCATCGCAATACAGAGCAGGATATGGACCCCACCGGCATGGACCTGGAGCCGGGCCAGTTGGACCAGGAAGTCGGGCGCGGCGCGGACGCGAAGCTGTATGAGAACAGCGACGGTGCGCAGACGGGTGGCACGCGCGCGTTCAATGCCAATCAGTCGCAGGGCGCGCACAATCATACGGAGCAGCCTGCGCATGCGCATGAGGGAAACATGGCGCGCATGACTCCAACGCATGAGGGGCAAGGCATTACGAACCATTCTGCGAATGAAGAGGCTTCGCGTAATCGCAAGGTGGTGAGTGAGCGTGAGGATTCGAAGGCGGGAACGAACGTGAATCTTCTGAAGGACAAGAAAAGCGCCTAGCTACCCTGCTGGGGCTGAATCGATGAGGATGAGACGTAGGTCGCGGAGATTGTTGCCGGTAGGTCCGGTAACAATGACATCACCAAGAGTTGTGAAGAGCGGGTTGGCGTCGAAGTCCGCATAGTTTTTGCGTGGCCACAAACCGTGGTCGAGCGCATTCTGAAGAGTATCGCCGTCCGCGACTGCGCCAGCCGCGGTGCTATTGCCGTCGATGCCATCAGAACCTGCGCTGAGAACGGTGAGCGGCGTATTCGGGAGAAGTTGCAACTGCTTTGCGCACCAGAGCGCGAACTGCTGGTTGCGCCCGCCAGTGCCTGGGTTGCGCGGCAACTCGACTGAGACTTCTCCAACAGAAATAAGGCAGTACTTCCCTTGCTGCTGCAGGAGATCGCCTGCGCGTTGAAACAGGTATTCGCCTGCTTTGCGGTACTCCCATTCGTCGCAGGTGTTATCGATCACGGGCGTGAAGCTTGCGCGCTGCGCTGCCTGCGCGGCAGCTTGAGCGAGGTGGTCGCTGGAGAGGATGACCTTCCATGTAGCGCGGACGAAAGCTGCGTTGTTTGCTTTGGGTGTTTCGGGAAGTTGCGGGTCTTCAAAGAAGCGCTGCACGCTGGGCGGGAGTTGCAGAGGACTGAGCAGTTTGCGGCAATCGTCGATCGTGGTGGAGTCGGGCAGCGACGGGCCGGAGGCGATGGCGTCGGGCGTGGCCGAAGGGACGTCGGAGATGAGGAGCGTGTATTGCGCGCGCGCATTTACGGCGGCGAGTGCGAGGCGTCCTCCTTTGACAGCAGAAAAGTGTTTGCGCAGCGCGTTCATCTCCGCAATGCGCAGCCCGGAGGCGATGAGCGCTTGGTGAAATGCGGCTGTCTCTTCGACAGTGATTGCGCTGTCGAGAGGAAGCTCCATCATCGCCGACGCTCCCCCGCTGATGAGGAAGAGTACGGCTGTTCGTTCATTCGCAGTGTGGAGTAACTCAAGCACCGCACGGGCAGCAGCGAACGATTGTTCCGTGGGAAGTGGATGTGTTCCAGCGAAGAAGGCCCCTCGGACTTCGGCGCGTGTTTCTTCAGGGGCGATGACGACGGCTTTGTGGTCGATTCCGTTGAGCGATTGCGCTGCGGCCTGATACATCGGCATAGCTGCCTTGCCAATGGCAATGATGAAGATGCAATCGATGTCGGCGCGCGAAATAAGTGTATCGGCAATCGTGATGGTTTCGTCGTCGGCGAGCACTTCGCGCTGCACGGCCGCACGCACATCCACGGCGGCAAGGGCTTCGGCGAATATCTGGCGGGCGAGTTGTTTGTAGCCGGTCATACATTCGTCCTCATTTTTCGAACGAGGACCATGAGCATGCCTGCGAAAAGACATGCGGCTGTGGCGAGCAGTCCGGCAGCATAGTTGTGCGTGTGCTGGAGGAGCCAGCCAGTGGCGTAGGGGCCAAGGAAGCCACCAACATTGCCGATGGAGTTGACCGTAGCGATGGCGACGGCGGCATGGACGGGCGCAATGCGCTGGCTGAAGCTCGCCCAGAAGATTGGCAGCGCGGCAAAGATGCCGATGGCAGCAAGAGAGAGTCCCATAACTGCTGTGGGAACGCTTGCCGCGAGTGCGGTGATAGTCATTCCAAGTGCACCGGCGAGAAAGGCTCCAGCAAGGTTGAACTCCCGCTCACGGATACGGTCGGAGAAGTTGCTCCAAAGGAACATGCCAAGCGCGCCGATGCCGAAGGGAATGGCCGTTATCCAACCGAGGCGCGCGAGCGAAACGCCATGGCTGCTGAGGAGTTTGGGCACCCAGAAGCCGAGTTCGTAGAGACCGACGGCGTAAAGGAAATAGATCGCGCAGGCGACGACTACCGGTGTGATGGGGAGGCGGATGTGCGTGGCAGTGACTAGCTTTCGGTCTTCATGCGCGATGGTATCGAGCAGCGTTTGTTTCTCTGCTGCTGAAAGCCAGGAGACTTCGCGTGGGCCGGGTGGAAGGATGAATGGAACGCAAAGGCCGACGGCGATCGCGGGCAATGCTTCGAGAAGGAAAAGCCACTGCCATCCGGCGAGGCCGTGGAGTCCGTGCATCTGTAGGAGACGCGCGGAGATAGGCGACCCCACAACGCTCGAGAGCGGAACCGAAAACGTAAAGAGCGCCATGATGCCTGCGCGCGCGGAGCCGGGCAGCCAATAGGTGAGATAGAGGATGACGCCAGGAAAGAAACCCGCTTCTGCCGCGCCGATGAGAAAGCGCAGAACGATGTACATCGTTGGCCCATGCACGAAGGCCATGCAGCCGGAGACGATGCCCCAGATGACCATGAGGACCGCGATCCAGCGGCGTGCGCCTACACGCATGAGCACAAGATTGCTGGGCACGGCAAAGAGCATGTAGCCGAGGAAGAAGATACCAGCGGCGAGGCCGAAGAGCGTCTCGGAGATGCCAAGATCGCGGTTCATGGTGAGCGCGGCGAAGGAGACGTTGACGCGATCGAGGAACGCAATGAAGTAGAGAAGGATGAGCGGCGGGGCGACGCGTTTGGAGATGCGGCGAACGAGTGCTGGATCGAGGCGTGTGTCGTTCCCTGTGCGCGCGGTGGCCGAAGTCATCTTGCCGTGAAGTGTAACTCCACAGGCAGGGTGCTGGGCGGATAACAACTCGCGGTGTCGCATGCCTGGTAATGGAGCAGGCCCTTGAGCGTGTGCGGGCCGCGCTTCGCGGTCAGATGCGCGGTGAGGACGAAATCGCCCGTGTAGACGTCGAGCTTATCGTTAGGGCTGGCGGCGAAGGCGTAGTCGTGCCCACGCGGAAAATCCACGGATTTGACGGTAAAGGTATTGTCGTCCTGCACAGCCAGTTTTGTCGGAATAAGCGTAAGGGCGCGCGGAGTGTGGGAATTGATATGGAAACCCGGCTCGATGGTGAAATGTAAAGCCAGCGTTGTGGCACGACCGGCGGTAACAGTTTGATCGTCCGCGAGAAAAGTGACGTGCGGCTTCTTTTTGAGAATGCCTTTAGGAAGCTGAATCTGCTGAGCGATAAGAGGCACACAGAGGTAGAGTGCGAGAGCCAGGCGTTTCACTGCGCTCCTCCGGCCAGGATTTTGCGGATGCTGGCTTCGATCTCGTCTTTGCTGGCAAGGCCGGCAGTCTGCGCAACGATGGTGCCGTTGCGATCGACAAAGAAAGAACTGGGCAGATAGTCGATGCCTCCGTAGGCTTTGTCTACCTTGTTGTCGGTATGCAGAATGGGATAGGTCACGCCGGTGTGCTGCACGGTGTTCTGCACAGTTTCCCTGGGCGCGTCGTCTTCTGTAATGCCGAGAATCTGAAGGCCTTGTGCGGAGTATTTTTTGTTGAACTCTTCGAACCAGGGCATTTCGATTTTGCAAGGGGCACACCATGTCGCCCAGAAGTTGATGAGTACGGGCTTGCCTTTGAAGTCGTCGAGCGAAACCTTTTTGCCATCAAGAGAAGTGAGTTTGAAACCCGGGGCCTTCTTGCCGCGCAGATCGGCAGGTGCTCCATCGTCGCTACTTCCGCCGCCCTCGTCCTTGCTGGGGATAAGCGTAATCTGCTGCTGGCGAACGCGGGCTTCTTCGGCGGCGCGGCGGCGGTGGTTCGTGAGTCCGGCCCAGACCAGTCCAGCTATGATGACAGCAATGACGACGACCACGGCGATGTTGCGCTTCACGGCGTTTACCAACCTCTCTTTACCAGTGTATCGGCTACGCTGGTGCTAGCATCGTTTTGATTGACGCAGATGACTGAGAAGAAGCTACATCCCGCCGCCTTTGTGCGCGTAGAAGCCGATGCGCTGCTGCAACTTGCAGAGCGCATGGAAGGACGGATGCGCCCGGATGTAGAGCGTGCGATTGCGCGTGTACTGGAGAGCGTCAAGCGAAATGGACGCGTGATTGCCGTCGGTCTCGGTAAGAGCGGGCACATTGCGCGAAAAATGGTGGCGACGCTGAACTCATTCGGCGTGGCAGCGCAGTTTCTCCACGCAGGCGAAGCTGCGCATGGCGACATCGGCATGGTGCATGGCGGCGATACGGTGCTTGCTTTCTCTTATTCCGGCGAGACGGAGGAGTTGCTGCGTCTGTTGGAGACGTTGAAAACACGCGCGGCGGCGTTGATTGCGATCTGCGGATGCACGAACTCAACGCTGGCAAAAACAGCAGATGTGGTGCTGGACGTGAGTGTGTCACAGGAAGCTTGCCAAATGCAGCTTGCGCCAACAGCGTCCACTACGGTGATGCTGGCGCTGGCGGATGCTCTGGCAATTGAGCTATCACAGCGCAGTGGATTGCGCGCGGAAGACTTCGCTGTGCTGCATCCAGGCGGACGATTGGGCAAACGCCTCCAGCCGATTGGCGGACTGATGCATGCAGAGGAACGCGCGCCGCGTGTACGCGCGGATGCTCCTCTGGCTATCGTGATTCACGAAATGAGCGAGAAGCGCCTCGGGATGACAACAGTTGTCGATACAGGCAACAAGCTACTGGGTGTAATCAGCGACGGCGATCTGCGGCGCCTGCTGGAGCGCGAAGGTGGCAATGCTTTGCAGCGGACAGCAGGTGAAATCATGCATCGCACGCCATGCACGATGAAAGAGAATGACTTGGCGGCAAGCGCACTGGAAGCGATGGAATCAAAGAAAATTACGTCACTGGTGGTGATAGACGACAAGCAGAAGGTGCTGGGCGTAGTGCATCTGCATGATTTGTGGGAAAAATAGCCGGATAATCCGCTACACTCTTCGCATTCCGCAAATCTTCTTCTGAGGTCCATTATGAAGCTGCGTCATTCTCTGCGCATCACCGCATTCGTATTGGCTGCGGTCTGCTCTTCTGCTCTTTTTGCCGAGAACACCCGTCAAATACTCGATGGCATCAATAAACTTCGGGATATTCCTTACGCCAAACGTGGCGCGCAGATTAAGCAATTGGCAGCAAAAATTCATGATCTGCCAGCTAGCAAGGAACAGGTAGAGCTTGCCTATAACTTGATGAGCCGTGCGACGGAGGGCGAGCCGGGACGTGACGCGCTACAGGCAGCAACAGATGCGTTTTCAACTGCGCTCACTGCCACTCCCATCCCCGGGAAAAAAGACAAAGTCGCATCCCCATACATGGAACTGGCGAGCGTGGTGCGGTATGAGGGAATTCACACTGACTTCAAAGGTCCGGAACTTGCGCAGGCGATGTCCGAGCTTGAAAAGCAGGATGAGGCGATCAGCAAAGCTGACTTTACTCTGAGCGATTTGAAGGGCAAGAAAGTAAAATTATCCGATTTGCGCGGCAAAATTGTGATGGTGAACTTCTGGGCTACGTGGTGCCCGCCATGCCGTCATGAGATGCCCGATCTGGATGCGATCGCCGCACACTTTGCGCCGCAGGGCCTTGTCATTCTTGCCATAACTGACGAGCAGCTTACCAAGGTTGGGCCGCTGCTCAGCCAGGTTCAGGCAAACTACCATCCGACAATCCTGCTGGATTCGATGAAGACTGTACATAAGCAGTTCTACATTCGCGGGATCCCCAAGACATTTATCTTCAATCGCGAAGGCAAGCTCGTTGGACAAACGATCGACGAACGCAGCCAGCACCAGTTTCTGATGATGCTGCAAAAAGCCGGGCTCGACATTTCCAGATAACACCACGGCCAGCAGTGCAAGGGGAATCAAGAGACGGCTTGGCCTCGAGTGCACTAGAGACATGGAAGCAAAGAAGATTCTTCCCCTGGTGGTTGTGGATGACGAGCAGAAGATGCTAGACGTGCTGCATCTGCATGATTTGTGGGAAAAATAACGGCTCGAAAAACAAAAAGCATCGAAATGGGCGGGTGTGTTATCCGTTTCCATTTGTTGAATCCATGTATCATTCATTCCCATCGATGGGGATGCATATGAACTCTGGTTGGACTAGGCGTGATTTTTTAGCTCTTTCGGGTGCGAGTCTTTTAGAGAGCCTTGTCGGGCACTCTCAGGAAAGCAGTCTGCACACAACGAATACCTCTGCGGATACTTCTGAGAAACTCATTGCAGAGCATCGCAATATCGTCATATTTATGCCTGACTCCATGCGTGCCGATGCTTTGGCTTGCTATGGAAATCCCATCACTAAAACACCTAATTTCGATCGCTTGGCGCGCGAGGGCACCAGATTTGCAAACTGCCATGTTCAGTTTCCCGTTTGCGCCGCTTCGCGATGTTCCATGCTTACCGGTTGGCCTACAAGTGTTCGCGGACATCGCAGCCTTTTTTACCTGTTGCGCCCTGAAGAGCCTAACCTATTCCGCTATCTGAAAAAATCGGGGTACGACGTCTTCTGGTTTGGTAAAAATGATGCTCTCGCTCCGGAGACTTTTCCCGACAGCGTTACCGAATGGGGCGAAGGAACTCCTGGAAAGACACGTCCGCCTGTTGTTAAGGACCTGACTCCGGGAGTGAATTCGATGTTTTTCAGTGCGGGGGGTGACCGCCGCGATCTGAAGGATTATCACCGGTTGCAGTCCGCCATTCAGATTCTGCAAAGAAAAGAGCAGGACCGCCCCTTCTGCATCTTCATCCCGCAGACAGAACCACATCCGCCATATACCGCCCCCGCTGAGTTTTACAACATGTACTCGCCGGATTCTATTCCTCCGCTGGCACCTGCTGGTCTGAAGAAGAAGCCGGATTATCACGAGGGCATCCGGCGTACGTACCATCTGGACAAGCTGGATGAGGGGACGTTCCGTAAAATTCGCGCGGTGTATTACGGAAAAGTGAGCCTAAGCGATTGGCTCCTTGGAGAATTACTTGCTGCTTTGGAAGCAACGGGCCACGGCAAGGACACTGCGCTCCTGGTAGCTTCCGATCATGGGGACTACGCCGGTGAGTACGGTCTCATTGAGAAATGGCCCAGCGGCCTTGAGGACTGCCTCACGCATGTGCCGATGCTCGCGCGAATTCCAGGCGGAAAACCCGGTATCGTTGCGAAAGACATGGTGGAACTATACGACATCATGCAGACTTGCCTCGACATTGCAGGAGTAAAAGCAAATCACACGCATTTTTCGCGTAGTCTGCTGCCGCAGGTAGCTGGAGGAGCGGGTGATCCGGCGCGGGCCTCGTTTGCTGAAGGTGGTTATAACGTCTACGAGCCACAGTGCTTTGAGCCCTTGAAAGAAAAAGGACGTCCATATGATGGGAAGCTTCAGTTGCAGAATGAGGAGCCGGTGATGGTCTCACGTTCAGCTATGGTGCGTACAAGGACGCACAAATTCATCAGCCGTCCACAGGACCAATGGGAACTGTACGATTCCATTGCAGATCCATTGGAGACACGCAATCTCTTTGGAGAATCATCGGTAAGTGCAGTGCAAGCAGAGCTTCAAACGCGCCTGCTCGTCCACTATGTGAATACCACCGGAATTGCGCCTATGAGCAAAGATCCGCGAGGGCTGCCGAAGCATAAGGCATAAAGATGGAGCCGGTGTCCAGATAACTGGAAAATTCTCGCCTCCTGAATGGTTATATTTTGACTTCACTGAGCTGCATCCGCTATAACAGGCTTCGCTCCAATGTAAGGGATTACACTATTCCACTTACGGGATAGAACAATAAAAGAGCGGTTCTTCATAGATGAATGTAATCGCTTCCAAATAGCACGGCACACTTTAGGAGACCAGATAAATGCGCAGATACTCGTTTCTCTCAACCATATGGGGGATCATCGTCAGCCTGCTTTCGATGGCAGCGTTCCTCCCCGCGCCCGCGATGAACGCGCAGTCTGTCACCGGATCGATCTACGGAACAGTAACGGACAGCTCTGGAGCGGCTATTCCAAAGGCGTCTGTTTCCATTACGAATGTAGACACGAACCAGACCATCACCACCACATCGGGCGGCTCTGGCGAGTTCGTCTTCCCATCCATCGATCCGGGCACTTACAAAGCCACGGCCAGCATGACTGGGTTCGCCACGATCACGCAGACGGATCTCCGTGTTTCCGCTAATCAGAATGTGAACTCCAGTTTCACCATGAAGGCAGGCGCCACCACGGATACAGTTACCGTAGATGCCGATGCTGCTCTGGTGGATACAAGAGAGTCGCAGATTGCGGAGACTGTCGATCAGAAACGCATTGTAGATCTTCCTTTAGCGAACCGTAACGCCTACGATCTCGTCACCTTGGTCCCTGGAATCACCAACTACAACGCCAGTGCACAAATTGGAGACAACGGTGGAACGCAGTTTTCCACGAACGGAACACGCCCTAATTTCAATTCGTTTTATCTGGATGGCGCATACAACACATCTTTCTTCCGCGGGGGAGGAAATATCGTTCCAGCGCCTGATGCACTCGCTCAATTCCGCATCATTACCAGCAACTTCGATTCAGAATTCGGACGTTATCCCGGAGCAGTGGTAAACACAATTACTCGCTCAGGGAACAATGCGTTCCATGGTGTTGCGTATGATTACCTGCGCAACCGGATATTCAATGCGCGCAATTACTTCACGCAGCCTGGAAATAGCCCGCAATACATTTACAACGTATTTGGCGGTGGCGTGGGTGGTCCCATCGTCCGCGACAAACTCTTCTTTTTCGCTTCCTATCAGGGAACCCGCATCCGCGAGCAGACCACGATCAACCCGACTGACATCATCGTTCCGTCCGATCTGGAGCGCATGGGCGACTTCTCTGCCAGCATCAAAAAACCCACCGCTTTACCAGGGGCCCAATGCGGAACGACCGCAGCACCTAAAATCTGCTCGAACAAGCTGGATCCTGTCGCTCAAAATGTCCTCAAATATGTGCCTCATTATGATCCTGCATTGACGGACAAGGCGGGCTACCATCCTGACACGCAGCAACTGCCAAGCCCAACCACGGCCGATCAGGGCGTTGGCCGCCTCGATTACCAACTCAATCAGGCCCACCGCCTCAGCTTCACCTATTTCAACTCGCAGGGCGCTGGATTCAACCGGAAGGTCAGCTCCAACAATCTTCTTACCTATTCAGGTCTGTCTACGTACGCAGGGCAGTCCAATTATGTTTTGAGAGACAACTGGATCATCTCCCCAAACATGGTGAATTCCTTCACGCTCTTCTACACGCTGAATAAGACAAACGCTGCACCGCTCTATCAGACTGCGCATTTCTCCGACCTCGGCATGCAGATCGGCAATGGCGGCCCAATCATAACCCAGCCGCAAATGATCGTGACGGGATACTTCACTGGCGGCGGCTCAGGCATCAACAACCAGACGCAGTTGACCTCCGGTATTGAAGACACCTTCAACTGGACGCACGGCCGCCATCAAGTGAAGTTCGGCGGGTCGATGATCTTCAACAAATATCAGGAGACAGGTTCATTCCTTTCCTCAGCAAAGCTGACCTTCAATGGCAATGCTTCGGTTGGTGGTCAGACAAAGAACGGCCTTGCGGATTTCCTTCTGGGACGTGCGCAGAGCTTCCAGCAGAACAATGGCGTGTTGCACCGCTTCCATGCGTGGGACCCATCGCTCTTCCTCCAGGACAACTGGCGCATCACGCGCCGGCTCACTGCCAATCTTGGCGTGCGTTGGGAAGTGTACTACCCATTCTCCGGACAAAAAAATCTCGGTACATTTATCGAGGGCGTCCAATCGACACGATTTCCCACAGCCCCCGTCGGGCTGTTGACCGAGGGAGATCCTGGCGTTCCCGAAGGCGTGCTTCACGTTTCATATAAAAAGTTCGCTCCGCGCATCGGTTTTGCGTGGGACATCTTCGGAGATGGCAAGTCGTCATTGCGGGGCGCTTACGGACTCTTCTACTCCTTCAGCCAGGAAACCTTCATCGGCAACTTGGAGCAGCAGCCGTTCCAACTCGCAGTTGTACTCAACAGCACGACCAATCTTGTGAATCCCTATGCGGGGCAGGCGGCTTTCCCCTCAGGAAGTCCTTTTCCGTATGTTGTTGACCCGGCAAATCCCACGTTTGTAAACGGAGCAACGATAAGCGGCCTCAAGCCATACTCGTCCACTGTTCCGTATCTCCAGCAGTTCAACCTCACGTTGGAGCAACAATACGGAACGAACTGGAGCACCCGCATTTCCTATGTCGGCAATGTGGGAAGGCACTTCTATCTTTCGCGGGACCAAAATTCTCCGGTCTACGGCCCTGGAGCAACGTTGGCCAATGCAGCCTCACGGCGTCCGTTGAGCAGCCAGGGATACGTCTCCGGTGTCGGCCTGCTCGATCCGTCGAGCAACTCCTCATACAGTTCGCTGCAACTGGTCGCTACCCGCCGGCTGCAACATAACTTCTCAGTTCAGGCATTCTATGTCTGGTCTAAGGCGATGGACACCATCTCCGTTGATCCCGGCAATGCAACCTCGTATACGCTGTCGGACGAGTACAATCCCGGCCGTGATCGCGGACTTTCCAATCTGGATATGCCACACCGTTTCGTAGCTTCTTTCATCTATCAGCTACCGGCGGTGAACCGCTGGGGACTCTTCGGCAAAGAAGTGCTCAGTGGATGGCAATTGAACGGAATTGAAACACTCGCAACCGGTAACCCATTCAATATCACCTCCAACGTGGATACGAATCTTGATACCGTAGCCAACACAGACCGCCCTGATCTCATTGGAAATCCTTATCTCGATGGCGGGCGTTCCAAGCGTGACAAGATCGATCAATACTTCAATACCGCTGCCTATGTCGTGCCCACCGGTGGCCGCTTGTACGGTAATTCACCAAGAAACCCCCTCATCGGCCCCGGGACGGTCAATACGGACATCTCAGCTTTCAAGCGTTTTGTGGTGCATGAGCAGGCCAATCTACTCTTCCGTGCCGAGTTCTTCAATCTCTTCAACAATACGAATCTAAACAACCCCAACGGTGTGCTCGGCAATGGTAATTTCGGTCGCATCACCGGGGCCGCCGATCCTCGTCAGATGCAGCTAGCACTGAAGTTTGAGTTCTAGAACCTCTAAAGCCGGCCCGTGCAAACCCTGCACGGGCTTTGGCGCTATCTGAACCAGGATAGGCAGATTCATCCAGCAATGGAGATTCCAGTGCTGCAGTGAGGACGTTTTCAATCGTGAGACAAGCTATATGGATGCCCTGGGGAAAGTAGCCATTGATCAATCTCTGATGACGTTGCAAGGAAGGGCTCGGCCTTTCTCAAGAACACCACGGTCAGCAGTGCAAAGGTAGAATCAAGAGATGACTTGGCCGCAACTTTTCGCGGCTGGAAAGTGATTCTCTGATTCATGCACCGCTGGTCCAGACTCTTTATTCCTACGCTCCGCGAAGCTCCTGCAGATGCTGTCGTTGCCAGTCACCAGATCCTTGTGCGCGCGGGATACATCCGCCAGCTTGGAGCCGGTATCTACAACTATCTCTTTCTCGGCACGCGTTCCATCAACAAGATCGTCGCCATCGTGCGCGAAGAGATGGACAAGATCGGACAGGAGTTCTATCTCCCAGCGCTGAATCCGGCGGAGATATGGCAGGAGAGCGGACGCTGGACGGGCATGGGCGAAAACATGTTCCGCCTGAAAGACCGCAAGGGCGCGGACCTCTGCCTTGGCATGACGCATGAAGAGGTGATGACCTCCATCGCGCGCGATGAGGTCCGCAGTTACAAACAGTTGCCGCAGATCTGGTACCAGATCCAAACGAAGTTTCGCGATGAGCCGCGCCCCAAGAGCGGTCTGCTGCGCGTACGCCAGTTCACGATGAAGGATTCATACTCGTTTGATATCGACGAGGCCGGGCTGGATGTTTCGTACCGTCTGCATGACGAGGCCTACCGCCGCATCTTTACACGCTGCGGATTGGAGTTTGTAGCGGTGGAAGCCGACTCCGGGGCGATGGGCGGATCGCAGTCACAGGAATTCATGGTGTACACCGAAGCAGGTGAGGACCTGATCGCCTCTTCGCCAGACGGCAAGTATGCTGCAAACATCGAGAAGGCTACGGCGCTGCTGGCAGTAGTTGAAGACTTGCCTGATGCAGAGCTTGAAGAAGTTCACACACCGGGACAGCGCACCATCGAAGAGGTCGGCGCGTTTCTCAAGACACAGCCGCATCATCAAGTGAAAACCATGGCGATGATGGCAGTCTGGCCCGATGGCAAGGCGAAATCGGTCGTTGCGTTTTTGCGCGGCGATCATCAACTCAATGAAACCAAGCTAGCCTCGCTCGTCGGCGGCGCGGAGCTTCGTCCAATGCAGCCGGAGGAGATCGCTTCCATCTTCAATGCGCCTGCTGGATACCTTGGCCCTATCGGCTTAAAGCAGAGCGACAAGCTGATGATTGTGCTGGACAAGGCCCTCGAGGGCCGGCGCAATCTGATTGCCGGTGCCAACAAGGAAGAGTTCCACCTGCGTAATGTAACTCCCGGCGTGCACTTCAACGACTTTGTGGTTGCCGATGTACGGACCGTGACCGAAGGCGAACCCGATCCCATCGGAGGACAACCATTGCGCATCGGCAAGGCAGTCGAGATCGGTCACATCTTCAAACTCGGCTACAAATACACCGAGAGCATGGGCGCCCGCGTGCTCGACCAGAACGGCAAGGAAGTAATGCCCATCATGGGCTGCTATGGCATCGGCATCGAGCGCATTCTCACTTCTGCGATGGAACTTTCTGCGGCAAAGAAGGGACTGACCGATCGTGGCGATCTTCAATACGCTCTGCCTCCCTCGATTGCTCCGTTTGAAGTAGTGATAACGGTGACCAAGCAGAACGACGCTTCGCTTGCCGAAGCAGGCGAGAAGATCGCACGCGATCTGGAAGCCGCTGGATTCGATGTATTGCTGGATGATCGCGATCAGAGTGCGGGTGTGAAATTCAAGGATGCCGACCTGATCGGAGTGCCGTATCGCGTAAATATCGGAAAGAAACTAGCCGAAGGCAAAGTAGAGCTTGTAGATCGTTTGAGCGACACGGTAACTGAACATGGCGTAGGCGATGTGGTTGCGCAATTGAAGTCCGCTTTCCAGAAGTAGCAGCGTGCGTCCTACCTACACGCAGGAGAGGAACAGCCCATGGCAGTGAAGGTAAAAATCCGGCGTCCGCGTTACCCGGAAGAGCGCGCCAATGGCGCTCGTTATCATGATCCATTCTGGAAGCGGGCCCTGCGGTTCTGCCTGGTGGCAGCGCTGGCTTGCCTGCTGCTGTTTGCGGCGGTGTTCGGCTACTACTACGTGAAGTATCAAAAGATAGTAGATGACCGGCTGAATAATGGACCGCTGTTCGCCAGCACATCGCAAATTTATGCCGGACCACGCGAAGTACGTGTAGGACAAAAGTTATCGGCGGCGATGATCGCATCTGAGTTGCGACGCGCAGGTTACAACGTGAACTCTGCGCTGGGATCGTTTCAGCTTCGCGGCGACACCATCATGATCAAGCCTGGGCCGGAGAGTTATCACAACTCCGATGGCGCAAGCATCTCCACACCGGACGGTCAGGTGACCGCAATCACTGCCGAGAACGGCGTTTCGCTGAAAGCGTATGAACTGGAACCGCAGCTCATTACTGGACTAAGCGAAGACAAGAACCGCACCAAGCGCCGTCTCGTCACATATAAAGATATTCCGCCTCGCGTGGTGGAAGCCGTCACCGCGATTGAAGATCGCCGCTTCTTTGAGCATGGCGGCATCAATGTAATGCGCACGGTAAAGTGCGCCGTGGATGATCTTCTGACCGGCAAAAAGAGTTGCGGCGGATCAACCATCACACAGCAGCTTGCGCGCGGGTTCTTTCTCTCTCCTGAAAAGAAAGTAAAGCGCAAACTGATCGAGATTCTGATTTCCTTCCAGCTTGAGGCGCGGTTCACCAAGCAGCAGATCTTTGAAATGTATGCCAACCAGGTCCCGCTGGGACAACGCGGATCGTTCGCAATCAATGGCTTTGGTGAGGCTTCGCAAACATATTTCGGCAAAGACATCCGTCAACTGAACACGGAAGAGGCGGCGATGCTGGCTGGCATGATTCAGCGGCCAAGCTACTTCAATCCATACAAGCATCCAGACCGCGTGATGGAACGGCGGAACGTGGTATTGCAAAGCATGGTGGAGACGGGCGCTCTGACGGAGAGTGAAGCGGAACGCGCGAAGGCGCAGCCGATCCGGCTGACGTCGCCCAACGTGGATGCAAGTGAGGCGCCCTACTTCGTAGACCTGGTGCACGACCAGATCGTGCAGCGGCTGGGCGACTCCGATGTTTCACGCGGAACGCTGCGCATTTACACCTCACTTGATCCCGACTTGCAGCGTGCCGCTTCCGACGCAGTAACGGCAGGCATGGTGCACGTGGATGAAATGGTGCGTAAGCAGCATCGCGGCAACAAGCCAATCGTGTATCCGCAGGTGGCGCTGGTTGCACTCGATCCGCATACCGGTCAGGTAAAGGCGCTGGTAGGCGGGCGCAACTATGGCGTTTCGCAGTTAAACCATGCCACGGCGAAACGTCCAACAGGGTCGATCTTCAAGCCATGGGTGTATGCCACCGCATTTGCGCAGAGCGTGAACGGTTTGCCGCTGGCCGATCAGGGAACGTTTACCGCTGTCACTATCCTGCAGGATGTGCCGACGACGTTCACCTTCGACAATGGCCGCCAAAGCTACAATCCAGGCAACTACAAAGACGAGTACCACGGCGACGTGACTGCGCTCTATGCGCTGGCCCACTCGCTTAACAATGCCACCATATCGCTGGGACAAAAGGTTGGTTTTGAAAACATCGCGGCGCTGGCCCGCGCTTCCGGCATCACGGCTGCTCGTGGAACGCCTGCTGTGGCTCTGGGCTCCTACGATGCAACACCTTTGGATATGGCCGGGGCCTACACAGTGTTTGCGAACAATGGCGTTCATCTAAATCCATGGATGCTTTCGTCGGTGCGGAACGATCGCGGCGAAGTGGTCGCAGACTTTACGCCCGAGGCACGGCAGGTAATGAACCCCAAGGCCGCGTTTCTGACCTCCTCGCTGCTGGAAGGCGTGATGAACTACGGCTACGGCATCGCTGCGCGCCAGCATGGATTCACTGCGCCGGCCGCAGGCAAAACGGGCACCAGCCACGATGCGTGGTTTGCAGCCTACAGCTCGAACCTGATCTGCATCGTGTGGATCGGCAATGATGACTACACGGACGTAAAGCTCTCCGGAGCGATTGCCGCCGCCCCCATCTGGGCGGAGTTTATGAACCGCGCCATCAAGTTGCCGCAGTACTCCGACATGCACGGGTTTTCACCACCGGATGGCGTGGGTCTTTATCGCATCGATAAAGAGACGAATTTGCTGGCCGATGAAACTTGCCCGAACGACTACACCGTTGCGTTTCTAACTGGAACGCAGCCGCAGAGCACATGCAGCCGCATGGGTGAGAGCGAAGGCGGTTTCCTAAGCCATATCTTTGGTGGGGGACATAACGAACAGCCGCAGCCGCCTGCATACAATCCAGATGGCACGCCGGTTGAGCCTCCGAAGAAGAAGAACTTCTTCCAGAAACTATTCGGCGGTGGCGGCGACAAGAAGGAATAACAGTCTTAGTTGAGGTCTTATTATCAAATCGCCGTCATCCTGAGACGAAGGCGAAGGATCTCTGTATTTTGCCCGGATTGGAACTGCAATTACCGGAAACCGCTCACTCAATCCAAGACTGGCAGGACGGGCACCAAAAGGTGGAGCGTGTGCCGCTTCCCTGCTTACGCATCTCGATAATGGCTCCGCAGCGGCGGCATTCTTTCCCCTTGCGGCCGTAAACCCAGAGGCGGTCATCGCTGTTGGCCGCATGCGTGGTGCGGCGGTGTCCTGTGTAGGTAATGATGCCGTCGCCGGAACCATCGAGTACATTCGCCTTCATATAACGCAGCGCAAAGTCAGCCATCTGCTGCATTTCGTCGACAGTCACCGTGCGCATCTTGCGAAACGGATGCACGCGCGCGGCAAAGCAAATCTCACTCTTGTAGACATTCCCTAATCCTGCCATCAAACGTTGATTGAGCAACACATTTGCAATCTCATCTTCGGGATGAGTACGAGCGCGTTCTTGCAGACGTTCGAATCCTGTTTGTGCTGTGAAATCAGCGGAGAGAATGTCCGGGCCAAGGTTAGGAATGGACGTGCTGCGAAGCAGCGAGGCTGCGGTGTGAAACTCCGCAACAGGCACGTTGAAGGCTACTGCCTCGAAACCTTCCACTGCGATGCGGATGCGCATGTCCCGGCGTGAACGCACCCACTTCTCGCCGGTGCGGTAGATGTGCCATGAACCGGACATCAGCATATGTGTGGTGAGAATAAGATCACCAGTAAAATGCATTAGCAACCACTTGCCGCGTGACTCTACCTTATTGATGACGCGCCCAATGACAGGACGATCATCGTTTACGCTGGCCAGCTTTGCATAAGCAGTCTCAAAGACGATTACGGTTTTTCCTTCGAGCACTTTGGCAAGTGCACGCGCCGCGCGAAATAGGGTATCGCCCTCAGGCACGTGGCTGCTCCACGCGTGACATGTTCATCGGCGGTAGATTTCTGCGTAGATTAAAACCCATTGGCGCCGGTTGAAAGCCCGCATCGAGCAGAGCACGCGCCATCGGATGCTCCGCAACCGCAATGCCGTTGATGGATTGAATATGCATCCCACCACGCGCTCCCTGTTCAGCCTCTTCGTCGTTCTCGTGTCCGTACCCGCGCTGCGCCATCACGACGAAATACCGGGCCAGATGACGCATCAAGTTGCTGCGCGCAGGCTCTTCTTCAGGTAAAAAGACCTGGACATTTGGATTTCCTCGTCTGAGATATGTGGCGAGCGCACCATCTGCAAGGATGACGCGAGCGCCAACACTACGTGTGAGGGACGAACTCGCATCGGGCGGGGCAGGCCACTTGAGCAATGCGCCATAGGGATTGGCAGGATCGGTGGCAGCGAGTACAAGCATCTCCGGATCGGCATCTGGCCGCGTCATGCGCAGCGAGCGCAGCAGATCGACAGCGGAAGGAAGCGCAAACTGCACTGCGCCGAGGTCCGCTGCAAAGTATCCGCGACGGATTCGCCCACTCTCTTCCAGCGCTTTCAGCACATCGTAAATAGCCGAGAAACCACCAGGCAGATTCTCCGCATGCGCCGTCTCGCGGAAGACAACTCCGTAGCGCGCGAGCAGTTGATGCGCCTCTGCGTGACTCCACTCGGTTGTGCTTCGGTCAGGATGCAACATGGCCGGATGCAGCGACCACCTTCCCTGCCCCGTAGGTGGCGTAGTGCGGCGCGAACGGAAAGCAGCTGCATTCTGAAGGTGCACACGGCGCTGCGGTTTTGCATTGCGCGTGGCCCCGCGTTGTGTATAAGCGCGCAGTGGCTGAAGGGAATCGTTTGTGATGCCTCCACGCCAAACTAAATTCCAAAGCGCATCCAGCGTATCGTTTGGATAGCCACCGCCAATCCCATCATGAATATTCTGAAAAAAGGAAGCTCCATTGCTACGAAGATACGCAAGGATTTTTTCTTCACGATCCTGGGTAGGAAGTTCGCTAATCCCTAATCCCTGCTCCCTAATCCCTTCTTTCACCGGCCACAACAGCGGCAACTTCTCCGCAAGATATAAACAGATGCGGCCATCACGCTCACCAATAGGATCAAGGCCCGCCCACTGCACTTCCCCTGCGCCGATGAGCGTGTCGAGCATAGAAGGCGTGTATGCCGCGATGCGCGCAGGCAGTATCTCGGTTTCAAGTAACGACGCAGGCAGCGGAGCGCCCTGCAAATTCTCAATCACATCCAGCAAAGCATCGAGTCCCCGGCGTGGCGTAACAACCCCTTGCCAATGCGTAAACAGGCGCGCGAGTGTCCGCTGCTCTACCGGTTCCACTTCTTTGCGCAGACGTGCAAGCGAGCGGCGGCGGATGGTGCGTAGAACTTCCGTATCGCACCACTCACGATTGAGACCTCCTGGGCAGAATGCGCCCTCAATCACGCGGCCCATCTGTGCGAGGCGTTGCAGCAACGCATCCACCTGCGGCACAGGCAGGCTGTAACGCTCCACAACAGTCCGGGCGATGAACGGCCCATGCGTACGCGCGTATCGTCGAACGAGATCCAGCACAGCATCGGGAGCAGGTTCGAGGAAAGCCGTAGGCAAACCTGGAGGCAGCGGAATGCCAAGCGCATCGCGATACCGAGCAGCATCTTCCACGGCAATAAGACGCTTCTCACCCGCGATCATCAACTCCAAAACGCGGCGCGCCTTCAGTAGTCGTTCTACTGTGAGCGCAATCTCGGGAGAAACAACACGCGCGAGCAACTCATCCCTACGCAAATCTCCAAGGCGCAGCAGCATGTCGTGAATGCCGTCCATCGTGCGCGCACGGTACTCCGTTGCGCGCATCTGCAACTGCTCTTCTGTCTCTTCAATAGCCGAGAGATCGAGCAGTTCGCGTAGATCGGCGTCGCCCAACAACTCACGCAATTGCTCCTGATCGATGGAGAGCGCCTGCGCGCGGCGTTCAGCCAGAGGCGCATCGCCGTCATAGATGTAATTCGCAACGTAAGAGAACAACAGCGCAGAGGCAAACGGCGACGGCGTGCGCGAATCCACCGTATGCACGCGAATCTGGCGCTGCGAAACAGCGCGCAACACTTCGCTCAACGCAGGCATATCAAAGACATCGCGCAAACATTCCCGATACGCCTCCAGCAACATGGGAAATTGCGGATAACGTGCAGCAACACTCAACAAGTCATACGCGCGTTTGCGTTGCTGCCACAAAGGCGCACGGCCATCGGCGCGGCGGCGCGGCAGCAACAACGCCCGTGCAGCAGCCTCGCGGAACTTTGCAGCAAACAACGCCGTGGAACCAAGCTGCCGCTGCACAAACTCCGCAGCCTCCTGCGGCTCGAGAAGAAATTGATCGACGTCAGGAGCTTCATCCGTATCGGGAAAGCGGATGACGAAGCCATCTTCACTCCACATCGTCTCCACATCCGCACCGCCAGCAGCTCTGATACGTCCATTCACAGCCATGGCCCAGGGCGCATGCACCCGCGAACCGAACGGCGTAAGCACGCAGACGCGCCAATCACCAAGCTCATCGCGCACACGTTCGATGACGATAGTGCGATCGTCAGGAACCACTTCCGTTGCGACGGCTTGGTCGGCAAGATACCGCAGTACATTTTCTGCCGCGAGTTGATCGAGATCATGCTCGCGCGTAAGCCGTGTGATCGCTGCGCTATGAGGAAGATCGCGCAACTCGCGAATGAGCGCGCCAATACGACGACCAAACTCAATCGGCCGCCCCGCCTGATCGCCGTGCCAGAACGGCATCTTGCCAGGCTCACCCGGTGCGGGCGAAACGAGCACGCGGTCGTGCGTAATCTCGTCAATGCGCCATGTGGATGCACCAAGGATGAACGTCTCTCCCGTGCGCGCCTCGAATACCATCTCCTCATCCAGCTCACCAACGCGAATAGGCTTACTCCTCTCGCCGGAGAGGAAGACGCCATAAAGTCCGCGATCGGGAATAGTGCCGCCATTGAGAATGGCGATGCGCTTCACCCCCTCGCGTGGGGTAAGCCAATTGCGTTCACGGTCCCACGTAATACGCGGCCGAAGTTCTGAAAATTCATCCGAAGGGTAGCGACCCGCGAGCATATCAAGCACGCCGTCAAAAACTGGCGCGCTAAGACCTGCATAGCCCGCACTGCTGCGAACAATCGTGAGCAGTTGGTGGTACCCGATGCCCGGATTGTCTTCTTCATCCGAACGTAACTTCTTCATCCGCCGTGCAGCTTGTTCTTGATCGAGCGGAGGATGCGCAATAATCGCGACGATCTGTTGCGCCAGCACATCCAGCGCATTGCGCTGATAGCGCGTCGATTCAACATGCCCCTCATGCATCGCCTGCGTAACAGCAGCGCACGCTATAAGATCGGCACGGTACTTCGGAAAAATAATGCCTTTAGACGGCGCGCCCACCTGATGACCGGCACGCCCAATGCGCTGCATGCCGCTGGCAACAGATGGCGGCGCTTCAATCTGAATGACAAGATCGACAGCCCCCATATCGATGCCAAGCTCAAGCGAAGACGTAGCGACGAGCGCCTTGATGCGTCCAGCCTTCAAGGCCTCTTCAATCTCACTACGCTGTGAAGCGGCAAGCGATCCATGATGCGCGCGCGCAATCGATTCACCTGCGAGTTCGTTAATAGCACCAGCAAGCCGTTCCGCAATGCGCCGCGCATTCACAAAGAGAATCGTCGACGTATGCTGTTGAATAATCTCCAGCAGCCGCGGATGAATCGACTGCCAGATCGAGGTCCGCTTCGGTCCCTGCGATGCTGGGCCGCTGGGCACGTCCTCGATTTCACCCAGCTTGGCCATATCTTCCACCGGCACTTCCACAGTGAGTTCAAGCGGCTTGCGCTGCCCAGCATTCACAATCGTGACCGGGCGATAAACAATACGGCTCTGCTCGTGCGATTCACTCACTTCCTGCTGCAACTCTTCAGCGACGTTCTCAGGACCCGTACTACTACCTTGGAGCATTGGCTTCCGCTCCGCCTCAGCCCCACCCAGATAACGGGCCACTTCCTCCAGCGGACGCTGCGTCGCACTCAATCCAATCCGCTGAATCTTCCGTCCCGCCAACGCTTCCAGACGTTCAAGCGACAGAGCCAGATGAGCGCCGCGCTTCGTCGGCACAATCGCATGAATCTCATCGATGATGACAGTCTCAACCGTACGCAACGTCTCGCTCGCATTGGAGGTGAGCATCAGGTAGAGCGATTCAGGAGTGGTGATGAGGATGTCACCGGGATGCCGGATAAAGCGCGCACGCTCATTGGCCGGGGTGTCGCCCGTACGCACGCTGATCTCCGGCATGTGGAACGGAACGCCCTCGCGCTCAGCCATATTGGCGATGCCCTGCAACGGAGAACGCAGGTTACGTTCCACGTCTACCGCAAGCGCCTTAAGCGGAGAAATGTAGAGTACGCGGCAGCCTTCCGTCGCGGGCGGCGCAGAAAGCATCAGACGGTCAAGACACCAGAGGAACGCCGTCAGCGTTTTGCCCGTTCCCGTCGGCGCAAGAATCAGCGTGGACTCGCCTTTCGCAATGGCCGGCCAACCTTCGCGCTGCGGCTGCGTGGGCCCTTCAAACACCGCGTGGAACCACTTCGCTGTAATGGGATGAAAGAGCTCCAGCACGCCGTCCTCTGCCCGGAGCGGGACGGCGGCTGGCTTCGGCGATTTGTCTGCTACCTTTTTCTTGCTGGCTGGCATGCGGCTCCGGACGCGTCAGAACGCATCTTTTTAGATGCACCTGCACATCCCTTTGCTTGCAACTACGCGCAGAGAAGTTTAGCCTCACTCAATCGTGTCTGACCAAAATACATTGCCGCCTCATCCAAGCGGGTTGCGCCGTGAACAGATCAGCGAACTGATGCAGCATGCCCGCACCGTCGCCGAATACGCCTACGCACCGTACAGCAGATTTAAAGTGGGGGCCGCGCTGCTGCTCTCCAATGGTCATATTGTGACCGGCTGCAACGTGGAGAACTCCTCATATCGCCTGACCAACTGCGCCGAGCAGGGGGCAATCTCTGCTGCAGTAGCAAAGTTTGGCCCCAAGGTCCGCATCCGCGCTGTGGGCGTGGCAAATGTAGATGTGCAGACAGCGTGTATGCCCTGCGGTGCATGCCGCCAGACGATCCTCGAGTTTGCAACGGATGATTGCTGGGTCTTCTTCCCCGGCCAGAGTGGATGCCCGCGCGAATGTGCATTCAGCGATCTGCTGCCGGAATCGTTCCGTTTAGCTCACTAAAGAATTGGCAGTCTTTATTGGTTCGTATTCCCATGAATAAAGAGCAGATTCATCCCATGGACGTCATTCTCAAGAAGCGCGACGGCATAGAACTGCGTCCAGAGGAAATTCACGCATTTATCCGCGACGTAGTTGCAGGCAAAGTGACCGACGCACGTATAGCGGCGTGGCTGATGGCGGTGTTCCAGCGCGGCATGACGGCGGAAGAATTGGCCTCACTCACGCAGGCCATGCGCTCCAGCGGCGAAGAGTTCAATGCATCCTTCCTCGCAAAATTTTGTGTCGACAAGCACTCGACCGGCGGTGTGGGCGATAAGACATCGCTGCTCATCGCGCCGATTGTGGCGGCAGCAGGTCTGGCCGATCCAATGATCAGCGGCCGCTCTCTCGGCCATACCGGGGGCACGCTCGACAAGATGGAGACCATTCCCGGCTACAACACCCAGCTCAGTATGGAGCAGTTTGGTGAAGTCATTGCCAAATGCGGATGCTCGATCATCGGACAAACAAAGAACCTCGTCCCCGCCGACCGCATCCTGTACGCGCTGCGCGATCACACCGGCACAGTAGAATCGCCAAACCTGATCTGCGCTTCCATCATGAGCAAGAAACTCGCCAGCGGTCTCAACGGCCTGGTGCTCGATGTGAAGACAGGCTCCGGCGCCTTTATGAAGACATACGAAGCAAGCGAACATCTCGCACGCCTCATGGTGGAGACGGGCGAACTCGCCGGCGTCCGCGTTGCCGCTCTCCTGACCACGATGGACGAACCACTCGGCCGGTTCGCCGGCAACTGGATCGAAGTCTGGGAGTGCATCGAGATCATGCAGGGCAAACAGCACCCTATGTATGCCGACCTGATTGAACTCTCGGTCACACTCGCCGGATGGATGCTTTGCCTCGGCGACAAAGTGTCGTCACCAGAAGAAGGCCGCACACGCGCGCTTGAACTGCTGCACGACGGCTCCGCTTACAAACACTGGCTACAGATGGTGAAACTGCACGGCGGCAAGACGTCTCTCTTTGAGAATCCAGCCGCATTTCACAAGCCGAAGGTTGTGCGTGAATTGAAAGCCGATCGCGACGGCTATCTGGCTGGCATGGATTGCACAGAAGTAGGCTGGGCCGTCCAGCGGCTAGGTGCAGGCCGCGAAAAACCCGGCGGCCCCGTCTCCGCTCATGCAGGCATTGAAATGCACGCGAAGCTCGGCGCCCTGCTGAAGAAGGGCGACACGCTCGTCACAATGTTCGGTGACAGCGAAGAGCAGGTGGATACCGCAGAAGAGATGCTACGAGGAACGATTCGGATTGAGAATGAGGCACCGATGAAGAAGTGGTTGATTCGCACGGCGATTACAAAGGATGAATTGTAAATACGGTCTAGCAAAGTCGCTGCGGAATTGCATCTGCGAGTAGAGAGGAGTCGTACATGTCATCTCAGCATGAAGATCAAGAGATCGATAGATTACTTCGGCGTACTACCCTAGTGAATCCGCTCGCCAGAGCAACTCAAAATGCCAAAATATATAACCAAGCTTGGCTAACCTCCGAAAACGGTATGACGAAAACGAAAATTATTGGTTTCTCTGTGTTACAGATACCTCTGATTGGCGCCGCCATAGTACTAACAAAATTGACACTCGAATCATGGGAGGACGGAGATGTTTTCGATGTATTAGTGTTTGGCGCTATTGCCATTGCTTCTTATTACTTGATCGTTAGAGGTCTTGCCAATATTGCACGAAATGTTTGGCGAAGGGTCTGTAAACAAGTAGATACGTAAGTTTGTGGCTAAAGTGGAGTCGACAAAAAGGCCGCATGCATCGCATGCGGCCTTAGCTAAGGGCTAACAGCTAGAAGCTAAGAGCTTCCTTACGCCGTCACCGGCTCCAACTTCTCGCTGAACCGCTTCTCCGTGCGCTTCGCCTGCGCCTTCTTATGGAAAGCATAACCAGCAATAAGCGGGAAAGCGATCGTGGCTTCGCTGTAAACCATCTGCTCGTAAGTAAGGTCGACCTTGCCCCACGAAGAAGCTTCCTTCAGGGTGGAACCCGAGAGAGCGCCATCGCGCGAGTCGGCCACGGTGATCTGGATAGCGTACTTGTGCATCGATGCTTCCACGCCGAGAATGTCGGCGGCCACAACGATGTCCTGCGCAAAGTTCTTCGGCACGCCGCCACCGATCATCAGCAGACCCGTGGTCGGGTTCTGGATCTTGATCTGCGTCAGTTCGTAGAAGTCCTTGCCGGAGTCGATGGAGCACACCGGCTTGCCCTGGCGCGCGTGCTGGTGCGCCACAATGCCAAAGCCGAAGGAGCAGTCGGAGAAGGCCGGGCAGAAGATCGGCACGCCCTTCTCATAGCAGGCCAGGATGATGGAATCGGCATTGCCCTTCTCAGGCGTGCGGCCATTCTCCTTCAGGTACTTGCCCATCTCGCGAATGTACTCGCGCGAAGAGTAAGCGCCCGGCTTCATGCCGTTGATCACCTTCTCGGTCGTCTCATCGCAGATGCGGAGTTCTTCTTCGTCGATGAACGTGTCGTAGATACGGTCGATCATCATCTCGCGCAGATCGGCATCGCCCGCGCCGTACTTGTACTCGTCGCCCGCAATGTAGTGGCGGAAGCCCAGCGCTTCAAAGAAGTCCTGATCGACAATGTTCGCGCCGGTGGAAACGATCGCGTCCACCATGTTATTGCGCACCATGTCGACGATCACCTTCTGCAGGCCAGCCGAGATGAGCGATCCGGCAAGGCACAGAATGACGCCGCACTCTGTATCGCGCAGCATCATGTCATAGATGTTGGCGGCACGGTTCAGATCGCGCGCGGAGTAGGCCATGTGTGCCATGGCATCGACCAGCGGCACCACATTGTGCTCGGCAATGTTGATGTGCTGGATAGGCTGTTGGAGGAGTTCTTTTTTCGTCGGCATAACGTCTCCCAGTATATCGTGTTTTCGCCTGTAAGGACGCGGGTTTCGTCACACTTTTGTAAGGCGGAACTGTAGTCTTCCGTGAACCCTTTTGGGATCGTCATCCTGAGCGCAGCGAAGGATCTCTGTATTTCTTTTCCCAGCCATGAACCCGAGCCTCAACGCACAAAATACAGGGATTCTTCGTCGCTTCACTCCTCAGAATGACGGCGCGGAGAACTACACTGATTCCAGCCATGATCGTCAACTTCGCCCGGCGCGCGCATAACCACAACTTCGAGCTCGACCCCATCATCCGCTCGCTGCTGGACACCGACTTCTACAAACTCCTCATGCTCCAGTTCATCTGGAAGCACTTCCCCGCCACGCGCACCACCTTCAGCCTGCACAACCGCAACGAAAAGTTCCGCCTTGCGGAGATGATCCAGCGCAGCGAACTCATCGCGCAGCTTGAGCACGTCCGCAAGCTGCGCTTTCGTAAATCGGAGATGATCTGGCTCGCCGGCAACACCTTCTACGGCACGCGCGGCATCTTTGAACCGGCATTTCTCGATTGGCTGGAGAACGGCTTCTCCCTCTCCGAGTACGAACTGCACCAGGAAGACGGCCAATTCCGCCTCACGTTTACAGGCCCTTGGCTCAGCACCATGATGTGGGAGATCTACGCGCTCTCCATCATCAACGAACTCAAAACGCGTGCCGCGCTCAAGAGCATGGACGAGTTCGAGCTCGACATCCTGTACGCCCGCGCAAAGACACGCCTCTGGGGCAAGATTGAAAAGCTGCGCAACGTGCCCGACCTCTCTCTCGCAGACTTCGGCACCCGTCGCCGCCACAGCTTTCTCTGGCAGGAGTACGTCGTCGAAGCCATGCAGACGGAACTCGGCAAAAGCTTCTCCGGCACATCCAACACCTTCCTCGCCTACAAGCACGATCTCGAAGCCATCGGCACCAATGCGCACGAGATTCCCATGGCTCTGGCCGCGATGACAAACAGTGATGAGGAGTTGAAGCAATCGCAATATCGCGTCCTCGACCTGTGGGCGCAGACCTACGGCGGCGCGCTCCAAGTCATGCTGCCGGACACCTACGGCACCACGCAGTTCCTCGAAGACGCCCCCGACTGGGTCGCCGACTGGACCGGCCAACGCGTCGACTCTAAAGACCCCTACGTTGCAGGCGATGAGTACATAGACTGGCTGGAACGTCGCGGCAAAAACCCTGAGGAGAAGCTGCTCATCGCCAGCGACGGCCTGGACGTGGCACGCATTCTCTCGCTGCACGCCTACTTTTCGGGCACCATCCAGCCCGGCATGTCGGCACGCGACTTCCGCGATGCAACCGATTTCCACGACGAGCGCAAATGGAAGCCTGGCCGCCGTATCCGCTTCTCCGCCGGCTGGGGCACGCTGCTGACCAACGACTTCCGCGAGTGTCATCCACGCAATGAGCACTGGCTGGAGCCCATCTCCCTCGTCTGCAAATTGAGCAGCGCAGAAGGCCATACCACCGTAAAACTGTCCGACAATTTCTTCAAAGCCAGCGGCCCAGCCGATCTGGTGGAACATTACCGGCAGGTCTTCGGCACGCGCGGCGTCACCAATATTCCAGTGGTGGTGTAGTCCGCCGGACGCGCCTATACTGCCGTCATGCGCAAACTCTTCGCTGCCGCTCTGCTGGCGGCCACTCCGCTCGCATCCCATGCGTGGGGCCGTACCGGCCACATGATCATCAACCACATCGCCTGCGAAAAGCTCCCTGCCGATCTGCCCGCATTCCTCCGCAGCCCTGCCGCCTGCACGCAGATGGAGTACCAGGGCCCGGAGCCGGACCGCTGGCGTTCCAAGGCGACTGAGCCAGAGTTGGTAGCCGCGCAGGCGCCGGAGCACTTCATCGACCTGGAGTGGGCCGCCTACGCAGGCTCGCCGCTGCCGCGCAACCGGTACGACTTTATCCGCGCCCTCGCTGCCGCGCAGCCGCAACATCCTGATATCCAACTCACTCCCGAAAAGGTCGGCCTCCAGCCTTACGTCACCACAGAAGTATGGGAGCGCCTCAAGTCAGCGATGCGCGACTACCGCGCTCTTGAGAAAGACCACAAAGACACTAAGCCTGTTGAAGCGCTCATCGTCTACTACGCTGGGTGGCTCGGACACTACGTTGCCGACGGCTCTCAGCCGCTGCACACCAGCATCCAGTACAACGGCTGGACCGGCCCCAATCCGAACGGCTACACCACCGAGCACAAAATCCATTCCAAGTTCGAAAGCACCTACGTGCTCAATAACATCAAGGAATCCGACGTGGCCTCCAAAGTGCCAGCCGCGCCCGTGCCGCACGGCGACATCTTCGATGACTACATGGGCTATCTCAACGCCACGAACAAGCTGGTGGAGAAGACCTACCAGCTTGAAAAAGCCAGGGGCTTTGATGATGCAGGCACACCGGAAGGAAAGGCCTTTACGATTGAACGTCTGGCTGCCGGAGCCACAGAACTGCGCGATCTGATCGTCTTCGCATGGCAGGCAAGCGCTGTTCCGCTGCCGCCATCAAAGTACGCCGACTAACTCCGAATCAAAACTGTGTATGGCGCGTGGCCGGCATGGCGCGCGCCAATACTTTTGTCAGCAGCACAGCAAGCGCCGGAGTCATCACGGCAGCAAGCACGGCCCAGATCACCAGCGCGTGCCACTCCCACACCCACAACAGCTTGATCAGGTCCCACGGATGCCTGCGTGCAAACGCGAAAATCTGCACAGGCGCAAGCGGCAACTGCGCCGATCCAAACACGACCGTTCCCGCATGTAAAAACGGCAGCAGCAAAATCAACTGCAACGGGTACACCGCATGCGTGCCCACCTGCGATGCAGGAATGTTCAACCGGAAGAGCCACGCAAAAAACAAGGACAACACGGTAGTAGAACCGAGCAGCGGATTGACCCCAATCACAATCCCAACAGCGAGACTCCACGCAATGCGCTCCGGAGTTGCGCCTCTGCGTAACAGGCCAACCACAGGCGCAACGATCTTTCGCCGCAGAATGCCGAAGGCCTTGGTCACGCGTCTGCAACCGCCGGAGGCAAAAGATGTTCGCGATGGAGTTGCGTCAGCACTCGCTCCACCGACCAGTCGAGCGACTCCGTTCCATCCACCACAATGGACGCAAACTCGCGCGAAGGAAGCACATACGCATCCGCCATCGGCCGCGTAGTTGCTGCAAACTGCTCGCGAACGCTCTGCTCCGTCCGTCCGCGCTCGCGCACATCGCGATAAATCCGCCGCGTAAGACAGACCTCATGCGGCGCATGCACGTAAATAGAAAAGTCAAATAACTTCCGCAGCGCCTCGTAGTGCAGCGCAAGAATGCCTTCCACAATGATCACACGCGAAGGCGTCACATGGCCGGTGCTATGGGGTACGCGCGTGTGCGTCGCAAAGTCATACACAGGCCGGTCTACAGACCGCAAAGCGGCAAGCGCCTCAACATGCTCCAATAACAACTCGCTCTCAAGCGAATCAGGATGGTCGAAGTTATGCACCGCTCGTTCTTCCATCGGCAGATGCGCAAGATCGCGATAGTAATAGTCGAAGGTAAAGAGCGTCGCATCCAGTTCGCGTGCAAGCTCATGCGAAAGCGTCGTCTTCCCCGACCCCGAACATCCTGCAATCCCGATGATGAGTGGCCGCACCAATCCCTGCAATGCGAGTTGGTGCGGCAGAGGCTCCATTCTCTTACGCTCCAGCCGGAAGCGCCGTGATCTGCGGCACAAGAGCCAGCAGCAAGGACGAAAACTGTTGGCTCACGCGCTTGCCAATCTCCATTACCTCAGCATGATTGATCGGCTCATCCAGGACGCCCGCAGCCATGTTTGTCACGACGGAAAGCCCAAGCACCTCAACGCCCATGTGCCGCGCCACAATCACCTCATGCACCGTCGACATGCCGACGAGATCAGCTCCCAGCGTACGGAAGGCGCGAATCTCCGCAGGCGTCTCATAGCTCGGCCCCAGCACGGCAAGATAGACGCCGCTATTCAGCGTCCACGTCTGCCGCTGCGCTTCCTCCTGCGCCAGCTTCAGCAGACGCGGCGAATACGCTGCACTCATATCGTGAAAGCGCGGCCCGAACCGTTCATCATTCGGCCCCAGACAGGCGTTCGTTCCAGTCAGATTGATGTGATCGCAGATGCCCACGATCGATCCCTGCGCGATCTTCACGTTGATGCCGCCAGCTGCATTGGTCACAATCAGCGTCTTCACGCCCAGTAGGCCGAGCACACGCGCAGGAAAGGTCACCTGCTCCATGCTGTAGCCCTCGTAGGCATGTACGCGCCCCTGCATCACCGCCACAGGCACTCCGCTTAACGTGCCGATCACAAGTTTGCCGGAGTGGCCCTGCACCGTACTCTGCGGAAAATTGGGAATCTCCGCATACGGAACGGTCACCGCATCCTGCACATGGTCGGCAAAGCCCCCCAGGCCCGAACCAAGAATCAGGCCAATCCGTGGTTGGAGTGCTGTCTTCGATCTCAGAAAATCCGCGGCAGCGGAAGCTCGTGTGTAAAGGTCATTCATCGCTGAAGTTGATGATAGCGCGGCATGACGTGGGGGCAAGACCTCCCAACGCCGCCCTCTGCCATCTCAATAGTCGCGGAGGCTGAAATGCTAGTATTCACCGGATTAGTCATGCTCCCTATCCTCATCATTGCCATTTTGATCTATCTATATCTGGCATCGCAGAAAAGAAAATCGAACGCCGTGGCACGGGTGGAAGATCCGGACTTGGGCACGGAGCGCGTCATCTCGCCGCAAAACGGCACGGTGCACCGGGAACGCGCTACCGATCCTCATCACTAACGCAGCAACATGCTGACAATAGAAGCGGACATCAGGTTGGCCACAGTTCCAGCCAGCAGCGCGCGCATGCCCAGCTTTGCCAGATCATTCCGGCGATTGGGAATCAGCGCGCCAATGCCGCCAATCTGCATACCGACAGACCCAATGTTCGCAAATCCGCACAGGGCAAAGGTAGCAATCGCCAGTGTGCGCGTGGAAACCAGCCCCTTATGCGCCAGATCGCCAAGCTGCTGATATGCGATGAATTCATTCAACACGGCGCGCGTGCCAATCAGGTTGCCTACCATCGGCGCATCATGCCACGGGATACCAATCATCCACGCCACAGGCGCGCAGAACCAGCCCAGTACGGCATTGATCGTATGCGGAAACGCATGGTGTCCGTGCGCCCACATAAAGTTGCTGATCGCCAGCATCACGCCGTTCACTAAGCCGATCAACGCCAGAAAGCTGATAAGCATAATGGCCACGTTGAATGCTAACTGTCCGCCATCGATCGTTCCCCTCGCGATAGCACCAATAAAATTTTCGTCGGCGTGCTCTTCGCTCTTGGGAATAGTGACCGTACCCGCAGTCGCAGGCACTTCCGTCTCTGGCACCAGCATCTTGGAGACAAGGATCGTCCCCGGCGCGGTCATAATCACGGCGCTCAGCAGGTCCTGCGCGCGGATGCCGAAGAAGATATACGCAGCCATAATGCCGCCCGAAACATGCGCCATGCCGCTGGTCATGATCGTCATCAACTCTGATCGCGTTGCGCCATCCAGAAACGGACGAATCGTCAGCGGCGCCTCCGTCTGCCCCATAAAGATCGAAGCAGCCACGTTCGTAGACTCAGCGCCGGAAGTTCCCATCGTCCGCTGCATCACCCAGGCGACCCAGCGGATGACCACCTGCATCACACCGATGTGATACAGAATCGCAAAGAACGCCGAAACAAAAATAATCGTCGGCAACACAAGAAATGCGAACACCGACATCGGCCCTGGCGAACCGAGATAGCCGAAGACCATACCTGACCCATCCACCGAATGCGCCAGTAGCGATGTGATCGCCGCCGAACCTTTCTGCAAAACAATCTGTCCGGCAGAAAACTTGATGACCAGCACGGCAAAAAACAACTGCAGCCCAAGCCCCCACGCAACAGTGCGCCACTTGATCGCGCGGCGGTTGGTGGAAAGCGCATAACAAACTGACAGAAGTACAACGAGGCCAATCAGACCGGTAAAGCGAGCCAAACGCGTGGCCCTCCCTTGCTGGGTTCGGTGAATGCTCGCAGTGTATCGCGGCAGAGCATGCATAGGGGCAGGAATCACCCGTTTGTGGCAGCGCTTATCCGCACAGCAAAGCGGTACGATGGCAGTGCAGCGCGCATCCGACGAGAAAGACATGCGACACATTCTGATTATTGACGACGAAGACGATATCCGCGAAGTGGCTTCGCTCACGCTGGAAGCTACCGCCGGATGGAAGATCTCCACAGCAAGTTCCGGCGCGGAAGGTATTGAAAAGGCACGCGCTCTTCACCCTGACGCCATTCTGATGGACGTGATGATGCCCGGCATGGATGGTCCCACCACCTTTCGCGAGATGCAGAAAGACCCTTCCATCGCAAATATTCCCGTACTTCTGCTCACGGCAAAGGTACAGGGCGTGGACCAGCGCCGCTTCGCCGATCTCGGCGTTACGACAGTGCTCTTTAAACCGTTCGATCCCATGGAACTCGCCGACCAGATCAGCCAGACACTCGGCTGGGAGAGTGCATAACGGTGGGCGCTCCCGTCAATCCGCTCGCCAGTCAAATTGCCGCGCTATGGCAGCGCAACAAACCCGTCATGCGCGAACGGCTTCAGTTGCTCGAACGTGCCGCTACCCAGATGGAACAAACAGGCGCAATCGAAGCAGGCCTCCGCAAACAAGCTACAGAAGTGGCCCACAAGCTGGCCGGCTCACTCGGCATGTTCGGCCACACAGGAGCAACGGAATCGGCGCGCGCGATAGAAGTTGAACTTGAGACGAGCGGCTCGCCCGATGCCTCACTGCTCCGTCAGCACGTGCAAACGCTGCACACTACACTGCACGAACCACTCGCCTAGTGTCCACTACTTCTGTCCCGCTTACTTCGCCACACTCAGCGCCCAGCGGGCCAGGTCTTTCGCCGCGGCAAACTGGTCATATTCAACCGGCAGCTTCTTGCCGTCGGTGTACTCGTTGTAGAGCCACGGGTCCACAATCGCCAGCACGCGGCCTTTGCCGTACTTCGCTTCTGCAATAAATATTTCGCCTTCAGTGTGCAGATGGTCGCGCAGCACAGCCTTCGCGGGTTCCTGCACGGCAATCGTGCAGACCTCTTTCATGTACGCCGTATGCGCATTCTCAAATACACCGGTGGTCGCCGGTATCTCCACCTTCGCCTGCTCCCATTTGTTCCCTTCCACCGTGTTTTTAATCACCGGATTGAAGTGAATGCCGAATCGCTCACTCAGCATATTGGTATGTACAAATTCGGTATTGTGCACATCGTTCATCATCATGATGAGCACCCCGCCGTCGCTGACCCACTTCGTGATCGCCTCCACATCTTTCGCATTGACATAGTGTGGGTCCGGGTTCTTTGCCGGAATATCCGGAGACACAATGAAGTACACCGAAGCATTCTTCAGATGTTCATACGTTGGCTCATCCACCACCTCGGTCAGCTTCGCTCCGTAGCGCCGGAAGGCGCGGCCAAAGAACGAGAAGCCGCTGTCCGCATCATCATCCCATTTGTAGTGAAAGAGAGCTTCATTGCCATGCGGATCTTTGCGGCGCTGCGAGTTGAACCATGCATCCATGGCAACAACTTTGTCCTGCGCCAGCAGCGCCGTACCAGCCTGGTCGAGCTCGCTCGATAACATCATGGCCGCCGCGGCCTCGGTCATGTCCTGACCTTTAGCATCCACAGCCGCACCATGCAGAGATTTGGCAGCCTTCAACGTTGCAGCCTGATAGCTCTTTGGGAGATATCCCAGCCGAACAGCCTTAAGCACGGCATAATCGCGAACACGTGAAGCAATCGGATCGTTCAGTGCGCTCTGCTTCTCGACCGCCATCCTTTTCAATTCGCCCAGAAATCCGTCCCGTTGTGGAGACATGATGCTCATCATCTCGAGGGAATCCACAATCGCAGCCATCTTCCATGCATCGGCAGACTTGCTTTTCGTTTTTGCGGAAATGGCATGCGTCGAGAGCAAGTCACTTGTAGCAGCAAAATCCTCATGCACAGTCGCCGAATACAACGAAAGAAACAGCGCGCCGGAGTAGGTCTGTTCTGGAGAGAGCGGCTCTCCATTTTTCACGCGCTCCAGCAAAGAGGTATGCAGCGCATCCGCAGCCTTCCAGTATTTCGGCTGCAAAGTCACGCGATAGATAGTCATCAGCGCTGGCCCATCTTCAATGGAGAATTCGCCCTTCGACTCCATCACGTTATCGATCGCGCCGCGTACCAGCTTGAAATCTTTGCCATCGGCATTCGTGTGCCACTCGGCGATAATCCCTGTCAGCGCAAGCCCATGCGGCGTCTCAGCAAGGGCCGCATGGCCCCCCCAAACGGCAGCTAAAGCCACGGCAACCCACCGGAACGCACGCAATCTTGCCATCCTTCACCTCTCAGCAACAGGATAGCTCCCAGCTACTGGCAGGTGAAGGAAGACCAGACATAAAGTGGTCCGGTAACAGAGGCCGTCATCTTGAAATCCATCAGGGAATCGGCCGCAAGAGCTCCCGGCCCCGTGCATGCTGTAACACTGTTTGCAGCAACGGTGCATGTGGCACCGCTGACAGTCGCCATACCCGCCAGAGATGTGCCTGTACGGAAATCCACCGTCACTACGGACGAAGAGGTGTTCTTGAAGGAAAGGTTCGAAACCGTGCATGCGGGAAAATACGCTAACACCAAAGCGGCTTCCGATGCTCCTGTCTGATCATTGACCGGGTTGTAGTAGGGATTGCCGCCTAAGTTGCCCTTGACCGCATGCAGCGTGGTAAACATTGCTCCACCGGAAGCGCCTCCGCCTGCACCTGCATCACCCCGTGGGATAGTGAAATTCAGAATCGCCGCCGAACTGGTTCCACTATTAGTGATAGATGCATTCGTACCCGCAGCCCCGGTCGTCACGGTGCCAACGGTCACGGTCGCCGCACTTCCGTTCGGCCCCTGCGCTCCCGTAGCTCCAGTGGCTCCTTCCGTTCCCTGTGCTGCCAGCAATACCCAGCTCGTTCCAGAGGCAGCAACGTCCGTAGCAGGATTGACATTCGTATTCGCCAGCTTCGCAAGATAGGTCGATCCGTTGTACGTAGCCGAATCATTAGAGGAATAGCTATACGTGGCACTCCACGGTCCGCGATAAATAAGGCCTGCCGCTCCCGTATCGCCCTTGTCACCCTTGGGCAACGTGAAATTGAGCACGGCAGCACTCTGCGTTCCGGAGTTCGTTACAGCAGCGGTAGCACCCTCGTTCACCGTGCCAATCGAAACAGTCGCCGGTCCCGCCGCGCCAGTCGCACCCTGCTGTGCCAGCACAGCCCATTTGCCGCTCCCTGCTCCAACATCGGTGGCAGGGTTCGCGTTGCTGCTCGGAGCGAGCGCGATGTACGTCGAACCGTTATAGAAGACCGCGTCATCCGCAACATATCCGGTGGAAGCCGACCATACTCCGCGATACGTCATGCCTCGCGCCCCATTTGTACCGGCAGTACCTTGGGGAATTGTGAAATTCAACACAGCAGCATTCGATGTACCGGTGTTCTGCACCTGCGCAGCCGAACCCGCCGCGCCGGTTGTTACCGTACCGATCTGCACAGTTGCCGCCGCGCCATCATGTCCATCAGCTCCGGCAGTTCCAGTTGCACCTGCATCGCCTTTTGCGGCAAGCAAGGCCCACGCAGTCATGCCGGATGCGCCAGGCGTATTGCCAACGTTCGCATCAATCGTCGAAACATAGCTCGCACCGTTGTAAGAAACGGCATCGCCCGTAAGATAACTGGTCGCCGGCACATACGTGCCCTGCCACACCATGCCTGCGCGTCCTGTTGCGCCGGTGGCGCCGGTAGGACCGGCAGGTCCTTGCAAGCCAGTATCGCCACGCAATCCCTGCGGGCCCTGGACACCTTGTGCGCCCGTATCGCCGCGATCTCCCTTCGCCCCTTGCGGGCCGGTTGCTCCCGTAGCTCCAGCAGGTCCGGTGAGTCCCTGCGGACCTGCCGCACCGGTAGTACCGTTATCGCCCTTGGAAGCCAGCAACTCCCACTGTGTAATGCCCGAAGCTCCCGGCGTATTCCCCTGATTGCCTGCAACGACAGAGATGTATGCCGATCCGTTCCACGTCACCACATCATGCAGCGCATAGTTGGTCGAAGACGCATACGCGCCCACATACGCGCCAACGCTGTCTCCACGATCGCCCTTCGGCCCCTGCGGCCCTGTCAATCCCTGGATGCCTTGTGGTCCAGACACACCTTGTATGCCTTGCGGTCCGGTAACACCCTGCGGGCCTTGCGGACCTGCATCGCCACGCGCAGCCAACAGCGTCCACCATGCTGGACTCAGCTCCGGCGTATTGCCATGGTTCGCTTCCGCCAGCGACAACCAGGTCTGAGAGTCACGAGTAACCACATCGTTCAGCGCATAATTCACGCTCGACTGGTAAGCGCCACGATACGTAATCCCCACCGGCCCCGGATCGCCTTTGTCGCCCTTCAATCCCTGTGGACCGGTTGCGCCGGCAAAGCCTTGGATGCCCTGTGGCCCCTGCTCTCCAGGAGGTCCGTTCAGACCCGGCAGACCGCGCTCACCCGGAGGCCCCATCGCTCCCTGCGGACCTACCGCACCCATCGCTCCGGTATCACCCTTGTCACCTTTGTCACCCTGCAAGCCGCGCGAGGTCAGCGCGCCCCACCATCCCGGAGACTCACTCGGCGTATTGCCGTGATTGCTGTCCTGCAACGACGCCCAGCTCCCGCCTTGCCAGATCACCACATCTCCCGCGGCATAATTCGTCACGGACTGGTACACACCCTGATAGACAAATCCAGGCCGTCCCGTCTCACCCTTCTGGCCGCGATCGCCCGGCTCGCCTTGATCGCCCTTGAAACCCCGCTCGCCCTGAGGCCCCTGCTGTCCGGTCTCACCCTTATCGCCTTTCGCCCCTTGCAGACCGGTTGCCGCAGGCACCAGCACCGACCACTGCGAAGGCGATGCGCTCGGCGTATTTCCGTGGTTCGCATCGACAATCGAAATCCATGCTGCGTTCTCCCAGGTCACCACATCGTTCGTCGCGTAATTCATCGATGAGCGGTAGGTTCCACGAAATACCGCCCCTGGTGTTCCATCCGCTCCGCGCGGTCCCTGCGGACCAGCCGCGCCCGTATCGCCCTTCGGCCCTGCAGGGCCCATCGGTCCCTGTAAACCCTGAGGCCCTATCGGCCCAACAGCACCTGCGTCGCCCTTATCTCCCTTATCGCCCTTTGCTCCCTGAGTGCCACTCGCAACACTCGGCGTCAGTGCAATCTCCAGCACTGCAGGATGCGCCGTCTCATCATTCTCCTTGCTGTCAAAAACCACGTTCGCGGAAGAAGTGGTCAGCGCAATTCCAAAGTTCTGGGAAGGTGCGCTGATCCACTGCTGCACCAGTGCAGTCACATCTGCCGTCGCAAACTGCCCTGGTTGCGCAATCGCAAGCGATGCGGAACCAGCAGCAAGCGATGGAGATGTCTGCTGCGTTACCGCCATCTCATTCCACGATGCGCGCACGCTCTGCACATTCACGGTCCCCGGCGCGTCCACGCGATTCACATAGACCCGCAGCGTCGCACGCGCAATCTGGGACGCACTCACTCCCACGGGCAGCGTTCTTAAATCGAACTGCAGCAGCGCCGTTGCGGAGTTGCTCACATACAGATTGGAGAGGCCACCGTAGTTCGCCTCAGGATGGATCGCATTCACATGCACATCGGCAACAAGCGTCGCCTGCTGCGCACCTGCAATCGAACACAACATCAAAGACATCGCGGCAACGGCAGCGCGGTGCCGCAGATTCACGGTACTGAAAACCAAGGCCCTGGTCCTCACAAAACTAAAACTCAGCGATAGAGAGTGCAAATCACGTGGCAATAACCATCCGCTCACGCATAGGAACTTTCATTGTAGGGAACAACATCAAACTTCGCGAATGGAAAATCATCGCATCCAATGACTTATCCTGCTTGAGACTTCCAACGGAGCAAGACGCATGAGCCAGAACCCCAACGCCGGAAAGCTGCCCGCACTCGATACCCTCGCCAACCTGCCGCGCCTCGTCAGCGAATACTTCGCCACCATTCCCAATGCGGACGATCCCGGGCAGCGCGTCGCCTTTGGCACCTCCGGCCATCGCGGCTCCTCGTTGAAAGACTCGTTCAACGAGCGCCACATTCTCGCCATCACGCAGGCCATCTGCGAGTACCGTGCGCAAAACGGCATCAACGGCCCGCTCTATCTCGGCATGGACACGCACGCGCTCTCCGAACCAGCCTTCATCTCCGCGCTGGAAGTGCTCGCCGCCAACGGCATCACTACACGCATCGATGCCGGCCGCGGTTACACGCCCACGCCCGCGCTTTCGCACGCCATCCTCGTTGCCAACAAAGGCAAAGACCTCAACGCAAAAAACACCGGTCTCGCCGACGGCATCGTAATCACGCCCTCGCACAATCCGCCCATCGATGGCGGATTCAAATACAACCCGCCCAACGGTGGCCCCGCGGACACGAACGTTACTAAGTGGATCGAGAACCGCGCCAACGACCTGCTCAAAGCGAATCTCGAAGGCGTCAAGCGCATTCCCTTCGCGCAGGCGCTCACCGCATCCACCACGCAGAAGCACGACTACGTCTCCGAGTACGTCAACGCGCTCGGCGCCGTTATCGATCTCGACATCATCCGCAACAGCAAACTCAAATTCGCAGTCGATCCGCTCGGAGGAGCAGGCGTCGCCTACTGGCCGCGCATCGCCGAGCAGTACAAGCTGCCGCTCGAAGTGCTCTCCACCACCGTCGATCAGACCTTCCGCTTCATGACCCTCGATTGGGATGGCAAGATCCGTATGGACTGCTCCTCGCCCTACGCAATGGCCAGCATGATCGCCAATAAAGACAAGTACGATGTCTCCTTTGCCTGCGATACCGACCACGATCGTCACGGAGTCGTTGCGCGCTCCGTAGGTCTTCTCAATCCCAACCACTACCTCTCCGTCGCAATCCAATACCTCTTCACCCATCGCAACGGATGGAGCAAAGACGCCGCCATCGGCAAGACGCTCGTCTCCTCCTCCATGATCGATCGCGTAGCCGCAGGCATCGGCCGCAAGGTCCTCGAAGTTCCCGTTGGCTTCAAGTGGTTCGTCGAAGGCCTGATGGACGGCTCGCTCGGCTTCGGCGGCGAAGAATCCGCCGGTGCCTCCTTCCTGTGCATGGACGGCTCGCCGTGGTCCACCGACAAGGATGGCCTCATCCTCGGCCTGCTGAGCTGCGAGATGACCGCCCGTACCGGCAAAGACCCAGGCGATCTCTACAAAGAACTGACCGCGAAATACGGCTCGCCCGTCTACCAGCGCATCGACGCCGCAGCCACGCGCGAAGAGAAAGCCAGGCTGGGCAGACTTACCCCCGCGCAGGTCACCACCAAAGAGCTCGCCGGCGAACCCATTACCCAGGTCCTCACCGAAGCCCCCGGCAACGGAGCCAGCATCGGCGGCCTGAAAGTCGCCACAGAAAACGGCTGGTTCGCCGCCCGCCCCTCAGGCACAGAAGACGTCTACAAAATCTACGCCGAAAGCTTCAAAGGCGAAGCACATCTCAAGCAGATTCAACAAGAAGCAAAGTCACTCGTGGATAAAGCATTGGAAAGCTAAACACCTGCGAGGCAAGCGTCGCAACAGCTTCCATAATGTTCATGCGGAAGCTGACAATCCGGATCTACTGTCTCTCCCACTGGGAGGGATATAATTTTATCCGGAGGATTTATGGATAACCTCAAGGCGGCAGATGCTGTTTGGGTTGCCACTGCTCTTCTTCAGGAAAAAGCCCCTGAGGCTTCGTTTCCAGTTGCCGAGATCGTGGAAAAAGTTCAGATAGAACATCTCACCTCCAAGCCAAAGCCGACCATTTATCTGCATGCCAATCAGCATTGTGTAGCCAATCGTCCTCCGAATGACGCGAGGCTCCGGATGCTTATTGAAACAGACATGGGAAATCGGCGACTTTTTCACGAAGGCGATCAATTTCACCCTCTTCGCGCCCACGCCAGAACCACTCCAAAGAAGGAAGACCTACCCCCCCGGTATCTGCCTCTCCTCAATTGGTACAAGGACTGGAGCGCATCACACGCAAAATCCTGGGAGGAAACCGATCCCATCCTGCGTCTGTTCGGCTTAGGAAAAGGTCTGTGGGCAGATGAAGATCCTGTTGAATATGTGCGGCATCTCCGGGAGGGATAGGAGTGAGCCGCATTTTTCTGGACACGAACATTTTTATTTACATCTTCGAGAACCATCCTCAGTACGGGAAAGATGCGGCCATACTCCGCAACCGCATCCACGAACGCGGAGACGAGCTGATTACTTCTTGGATGACAGTAGCCGAAGTGCAGATCAGGCCGCGTGCTACAGGAAACGATGGACTCGCGGCACTGATCAAACAACTGATTATTCAAGGTTCCACGATCATAGGGTTCGATGAGGCAGCAGCCGAAACCTATACACAAATCCGTATCAACACTGGGATCAAAGGCCCTGATGCAATCCAGCTAGCCTGTGCCGCCGCCGCAGGGGTGGAACTCTTCGTCACAAACGACCAGCGTCTGGCGCGGCTTAGAATTCCCGGCATTCACTTCATCACATCCCTCGATCGCGTGCCCATCTGACATTCAGCGTCACGCATCAACCTCTCCTCAGCGTTCGCATCCTACCCCATGAAAAGAACGTTCAGGAGATTTGTATGGCACCGCAGAACACCCCCACCCCCCGCCCGCTGGCACTCATCACCGGAGCATCGTCTGGCATCGGTTACGAACTCGCAAAGATCTTTGCGAAGAACGGTTATGACCTCTTCGTCACCTCCGGCTCAGAAAAGATCAACACCGTCCTCGAAGACTTCCGTTCGCTCGGCGTTCAGGTTATGTCTGCTGAGGTCGATCTCGCCGAACCCGAAGGCGCAGACAAGCTCTGGAGAGAAGTTGCCGCGGCCGACCGCAATCTGGACGTTGCCGTGATTAACGCAGGTGTTGGCGTCGGCGGACGTTTCGATTCCGAAACTGACCTCGAAGAAGAGATCAACATCGTCGATCTCAACTGCCGCTCCACGGTCATTCTTGCCAAGTATGTTGTCAAACATATGCGCCAGCGCGGTGCAGGCAAAATCCTCTTCACCGCCTCCATCGCCGGGACCATGCCGACGCCGCTGGAAGCTGTCTACGGTGCCTCCAAGGCGTTCGTCCTATCCTTCTCCAATGCGCTGCACTATGAGTTGAAGGACACAGGCATCACCGTCACCGCGCTCATGCCCGGCGCAACGGACACCAACTTCTTCCACCGAGCCCACATGGACGACACCAAGGTAGGCAGTGAAGGCAAGTACGAGAACAAACCCGAAGACGTCGCCCAGCAAGGCTACGACGCTCTGATGAGTGGCGACGAAAAGGTCGTTGCGGTCTCTGTCAAAACCAAAATCCAGGGGCGCATGGCCCCCATCACACCCGATCCGGCCCTGGCTGCCATGCACGAGAAAATGGCTTCCAAAAAGACCGCCTGACCAAGTCACGCAAAAGAGGCGGGACCCTGATTTTCAGCGTCCCGCCTTTTTACGTCTTTACACTTTCGGTCGTTGCGCTTCCACCATCGTCAGACCGGTGTTGTAATCCAGTTCGCGCGGAAGATAGCCATCATTCTCCCGCTGCCTCGTGTAGCCGGCATTCTCCCATGTGCATTTGAAGTCCGGCCTCCACGCCCGGCGGCCCCAGTAGTAGCCACGGAACGGATCGCGCGTCACATTCATGTGGTCAAGCAACTGGTCATGCAATTTGTTGCGTACCGCTGCATGCTCCTTCGAGTCGATGAGGTTGTGCATCTCCGCCGGGTCCGTCTGCAAATCGTAGAACTCGTCCGTGGTCAGCAGATTGACCGACAGCTTATACCGCCCATCACTAATGCCGCGCAGGCATTGGAATCCGCCGAATCCATCATGGTCCACCTCATATCGTCCAAACTCAAAATGCACGGTATCGCGCACCTTGGCCTTCGGATCTTTCAGAAGAGGCAGCATGCTCTTGCCTTCCAGCGTCTTCGGCACCTCGTGGCCAAAGTACTCCATCAGCGTGCCCGCAATATCGATATGCGACACCAGGCTCTTCGATACTGAACCCGCAGGCGTAGTGCCTTTCCAGCGCGCCACAAACGGAATATGCGTGATCTCCTCATACGTTACCGGCCCTTTGTCGATCAGCCGGTGTGCCTCCAAAAAAATGCCGTGGTCTGCCGTGTACATCACCAGAGCATCGGGAGCCACCGCATCCAGCTTGTTCAGCACGGTGCCAATCTCCGCATCAATAAAGGTGTGCGATCCGAAATATTGATCGGCATTCACCGGATGTTGCACAGCCACGGACGTGCCTTCCGACCAGATGCGCTGCATCTCAGGCTTGTCCGTCAGTGGATCGTTCACATTCTCCGAGTGCGGAAATTGGAAGCCCTTGTACATATTCGTGTACTCCACCGGACACAACCACGGATGGTGCGGCTCGTCATACGACACCACCAGCAGAAAATCTTCGTTCTTGTGCTTCTCCAGAAAGTCCACGGCCCGCTTGGTGCAGCGGCGTCCATAGCACTTCTCTGCCGGCCAGCTTCCATCCAGTCCGGTCTTCGGATCGCGGGATCGCACACGGTCCTCGGGCGACAACTCATTCAGGTAAGAACGCATGTCGTACCAGTGCTCCTTGTCCCATCCCGGAGCGGGCTTTCCTGTATCAAAATAATCCGTTCCGGAAAGGTGCCACTTGCCCACAAAGCCGCACTTCACGCCTCGATCAGTAAGCCGCTGGCCGATGCTATGCGTGGTATCGCCCAGCGGCATGCTGTTGCCCCACACGCCGTTCGTATGCGGATAGATGCCTGTCCACACTGCCGAACGCGCCGGGGCGCACACTGGCTGGCAGTTATATGCCTTCTCAAATCGCACGCCTTCGCGCGCAATGCGGTCGAGGTTCGGCGTCTTCACGCCTGTTTGCTTGTTGCAGTTCAGCATGTCGTATCGCACCGATTCGCCCAGAATCACCACGGCTTGCCGCGGTTTGCGGGTGGTGCTCTCCCCAGCCATCGAACTGGCCGCCACAGCAGAGACAGTGGTTCCAGCCGTCTTCAAAAAATCTCTCCGGTTCATAACGCAAAATCCTCCCTTGGATTGCTTGCGGGCATCCTACCTGTGCCCCATTCCATCTGGACACCGGTTTCCGAAGAAAAGACGTCTCCACGTCCACAACTCGGGACTAAATTCCTTTCGAACTTCTGCGCCTCAAGCCGTTGACGCAGCATCCAAACCCCAGTAGGCTATTCACAGTGTTGACCAACCTCATGCGCGCTTGTAGCTGTTGCCCTTGTTGTCAGGGCACGCCCTGCTGCGCCGGTTGTTGTCTGAACTAAGCGAGACCGCACACACTCGCACCTAGCTCTGGCACCCACGCAGCCCACAGGCGAGGCGTGGGTTTTCTGCTTTCAGAAGCTTCCCTCCTGCATCCGCCGCACAGACAGGCCAGCAACACGCAACTTTCAGGAGTTCCAATGCTCAGCACCACCCGCAATACGATTTCGCGCTCCCGGGCTACCGCTTCGGCCATCCGCAGTCAGCATTCGGCCCGTATCGATATGGTGGCCATCGCGCTTGCCGCAGCCGCCGCCCTGCTTGTCCGCTTCAACATCGTTCCCGGCATCGGCTGGTAGAGCAATCCCGCTGCTTCCAAAGATGGCAACCGCCACCACACTCCATGAACCTGTTCAGCAGCGCTCCACCGGCGCAGAGTTCCTGCGCCTTCTGCCAGGGATAGCACTGCTCTTTGGTCTCGGTCTAATCGGCAAAGTGCTGGAAGGGCTCAGCCGCACCGTTCCGCACTTCCCGCACCTGGAATACGTTCTGTGGGCCATCATCCTTGGCCTCTTCGTCTCCAATACGGTCGGCGTAAAGAAGATCTTTGTTCCCGGCGTAGCTACTTACGAACTCTGGCTGAAACTCGGTATCGTCCTCGTCGGCGCACGCTTTCTTTTCTCTGACGTTCTCCACCTCGGCGGAACGTCTCTGGGCCTGGTCGCCATCGAACTCGTCCTCTCGCTCTCCTTCATGACCATGCTCGGCAAAATCTTCAAACTGCCGCCCAAACTCACCTCCCTGCTTGCCATCGGCTCCTCCATCTGCGGTGTCACCGCCATCATGGCTGCGCAGGGTGCCATCGACAGTGAAGAAGAAGAAACCTCCACCGCTATGGCCGCCATCCTCACGCTCGGCGCCATCGCTCTCTTCACCTTCCCTGCCATCGGACACGCACTCCACATGGGCCAGCAGGCCTACGGCATCTGGACCGGTCTCGCCGTGGACAACACCGCCGAAGCCACCGTCACCGGCGCACTCTTCGGAGAAGAAGCCGGGCGCTTCGCCGTACTCGCCAAGACAGCCCGTTCTGCCTTCATCGGCTTCGTCGTGCTCGGCTACGCCGTCTACTGGTCGTCCAAAGGTCAGGCGCACGCGGTCGAAAACAAGGCACTCTTCCTCTGGCAGAAGTTCCCCAAATTCATCCTCGGCTTCATGGTCCTTTCAGCCTTTGCCACCATGGGCTTCTTTACTCACGACCAGCTCACCAGCCTCTCCAACCTCTCGCGCTGGGCATTTCTTCCTGCCTTCGCCGGTGTGGGCCTGCGCACCAAATTCAGCGACCTCACAGGACAAGGCTGGCGCCCCATCCTGGTCGGCATCCTCGGAGAGATCGCCATCGCACTCATCACCCTCGCGCTCGTCTACTGGACGTATCGCTTCCGCTAGGAACATGAGCCGTCATTCTGACCCTGAACGCGAAGCGGAAGGGGAAGAATCTCTGTATTCCTTCGTCGAGCCGATGCTCTTGACGGAGGAGGCATGTCGGCTACATCGATGGATAAGGCCCTAGGCAGTGTCTGACGAATCGGCGGCATTGAGTGCGATTTTGATGAAGGCGAGTTTGAGCATGGCGAGGAAGCATTTTGCGAGCTTGTCGAAGCGTGTGGCGGCGGAGCGGAACTGCTTGATTC
>JAFDVR010000011.1 GCA_018268855.1 Acidobacteriota bacterium
CGCTCCTCAGGAGCGTTGTCGATCGTGTCGAACGAACGGAAGCTGTTCTTCGGGTTGTGCTTGCTCAACACCTTCGTGATCGCCGCCGTCAACGTCGTCTTGCCGTGATCAATATGCCCAATCGTGCCCACATTCACGTGCGGCTTTGAACGATCAAATTTTTCCTTCGCCATGACTTCTCTCCTGATTATGGATACTGCAAAAACTTTACTGGAAATAGCACTCTTATGTCTGTTCCACGCGAAGCGTATCGCCGTGCGCGCAGCACTCAGTAGTACGCGTAAACCTTCAGATACTTGCCGCGCAGAGCGATGTCCACCTTCTCCAGCATGGAGAGGTAGTGCTCGCGAATCATGCCCTGATCGCCGTTGCCCAGGCGGGCATATTCGGCAGCGATGGAGGGACCCAGCTTACCGGCAGTCAGCACCTGCTCAAACTCACGGATGCGCAGCTTGGCGCTCTGCAGGCTCTTCAAAAAACTCTCCACCTTCGCCGACGAAAACGCCGCGTCGATGGCCGACTTCACTGCTTCAAACTGTTGGGGATTCTCTACGGGAATCGTTGCCTGCTCGTACATCTGCGCGCCGTTACCTCATGACCGAAACTTTGGAGCGGGAGACGGGACTCGAACCCGCGACCAACAGCTTGGAAGGCTGTGACTCTACCACTGAGTTACTCCCGCCCTGTCAGCTTCTAGCTCTTAGCCGTTAGCTTTTAGCGTCTCATCAACCTTCGCCAAAAGCTAATAGCCAAGAGCTAGAAGCTATATATCTGGAGCTGATGATGGGGCTTGAACCCATGACCTCTCCCTTACCAAGGGAGTGCTCTACCACTGAGCTACATCAGCCTTACCGCTGTTGGAGTGCTCTATCGAGGGCTGAAGCCCCTCGACTACCGCTCCATCAGCTTACTGCTGCTTCTCATTCAGCCTGGCCTTCATCCGCACCAGCACCGTTCGAAACGCGAAAAACCCTAACAACAACCAGGCCAGATTGCGGTACATGCCCGGATCCATCGTCGCCCAAACCCCGATTGCTGCAAGAGCAATCAGAACCAGCGCAATCACCACACGCTGTTGCGACCCCGGACCGTCCACCGTTTCACCAGCCCTTCAAAATGTATGGTGCACAGGGAAGGATTCGAACCTTCGTAGCGACAAGCGCGGCAGATTTACAGTCTGCTGCCATTAACCACTCGGCCACCTGTGCACACCCTGTCTGCGCTGCCGGACGCCTGTCTCAAGCTCTCTTTGCGCGTGATGAAAGTCCATCCGCCGAAGAGTCGTTCATGCTGGAGCAGGAGAACTGCAGAAAACCGCAAGCAGTACTACCAATCTCTACCGGTTTGCTTTGGAGTTCTGGAGCTGGCGAAGGGATTTGAACCCCCGACCCTCTGATTACAAATCAGATGCTCTACCAGCTGAGCTACGCCAGCCCTAAACAGCAAACCGCGCTGCCCTCGCTGGCGCAGCGCTTATCTAGAAAGATAGCACAAAATCGCGATCTGCCTTATATGGCTCAATAAGCGAACAAAGTGCATAAAAATTATGCATACGTCGCTCCGCCAGTGCGCCAATCAGCGTCTCACTTTGAGTGAGGTGAAACCGTATGTCACGTGTTCTTGCTCTCGCCGTCGTTCTGGCTGCATCTGCTGCACTTGCGCAGAACAATTCCGATGCGCCATCAGCGCCTGACAACTCCCTTATGCCAGGTGTTCCAGAGTACAAACAGAATCCGCCGCAACTGTCACCAGATGGCTTGCCACCCATGTATGCAGCGCGTATGGTTCGGCAGCGGCCCGATGCGGAAACCGATACGAGGACCTCTACCACCAGCCGGGAGACCACCACCCATAACCCCGATGGCAGCACAGTAAACCATAACAATCGAACAACCACTACGCATAGCACATCCGGCAATACGCAACATAGCAGCACGCCGATCGCGCACACTACAACCCACACCCGAACAACATCCACGCATACGCATACCAACTCGGCAACTACAGTGGAGAAGTCGGATTCACCACCTGCTCCTGATGTGCGCTAAACGCGTGCATGGTGTTCTCACAAATATTTGTTCAGAAATACCCTCACCGCTTCCGCATTGGCTTCTTTCCATTCGGGCATGGATGCGTAGTTGTGAGGCCCTCCCTCGCCTGCATAGACCTCTACAGGCACATGTGCGGCCTTCAGTTTGGCAATAAAGTCCGTCTGCTGGTGCGGAGGTACAAGCTGGTCCTTCGTCCCATAACCAATAAAGAATGGCGGAGCGTCCTTCAATGACGCAAGTGCAGGCGAGGCTTCTTTGCATGCGGCAATTAGATCGAGACATCCGCCACCCATATAGTTGTTGATGGTCTTGTTCAGATTCTGTGCCTCAGTCAGGTCGAGAACAGCGCTCGCAAGTACCACTGCCTTCACCGGCTTCACGCCTGTAGGCATCCGCACACGCAGACCGATCAGGGCAGCGAGTTCACCGCCGGCCGATCCGCCCCCTACCGCGATGCGGCTTGCATCCACGTTGTACTCGGCAGCATGTTCCTGGAGATATTTCACAGCCGCCCATGCCTGGTCCAGTTGTGTTGGATAATGCGCATTCGGCACCAGATCGTACTCAGGCGACATGCTCACATAACCCATTGCCGCAATCGATTTCGCTAGTCCCTGTGCCCGTGTGCCGTGAGACCATCCACCACCATGGAAGTAGATCACCGCAGATAGTTTCTTCCCACGCGCTGAAGATTCACCTGCTATGTCGGAAGGCGTGTAGATACTGGCTACCAGATCGCCGGAGACTCCTTTTGTGTAGACCGCTTCTTTCATTGCAGGTGAAGCTGCATGCGCAAAAGCAGAGGTCGTGAGCGCCGCAATCATAAGGAGTTGCTTCATTGAAAGTCACATTCTCACAAGCTGAATTTTTAATGCAGGATATTCGCATTATGTATGCAAATGTTCTACTCCTGACACCATTTATGGCGCGAAGTTGCACGCAACATCCAATACCCCTTCGTGTCTCGTATAAGTGCATGGAGGTGTTGCAATGCAAATGATGAAGACGATCTCAAAATGGATAGCTGGCGCAGCCGTTGCTGAAGCGCTCCTATTTGCCGCTCCTCAAAAGGCACAGGCCCAGACGAGTTTCTCTTTTGGCGTAAGCGTTGGCTCACCAGGATATTATCGTCCCTACTATGCAACACCGTATGTTTACCGACCCTACTACGGTGTGCGCTATTACCGGCCATACTATCCGGGATATTACGGCTATTATCACCGTCCGTATGTGCGAGTTGTCCCGCGCGGACACGCCTACGGCTACTATCATCACTATCGCCGGTAATAGCGGCGCGTTTAGGAAGGGCCAGCCAAGCCGCTGGCCCTTTGCTTTTTAAACCTGCACAACGGTGTTGAATTTCAAATCTCTCACGACTCAATCAGACGAGCCATTTACGGCGAATGAGAGATGCGTTCAAGAAATTCCGTTGGGATATTGCCCGTGATAATGACGCGGTCGGCATGCTGCTCCACTCTAAGTGAGTTTAGAAAGTCATGCGTCGATTTATCTTCCGGTGTGGAGACGCTATAGGGCATTACGCCCCGTATCAGGTTGAGCAGAGTGGCAAGATTATCGCGTGTAGATAAGGCCACTGCTTCGGTAGGTGCGATCTCCTCAATACGCATGTGCAGACTGCCGCGATATGAAAGCGAAACAATAAGGTCGGTTTCCGCATCCAGCGGGAGATGTACGCCAGCGATTGTAATTTTGCCGTTCTCAGAAAAAGGCAGACCCACATGACCGATGCCCCAGGCGAGAGAACGCGAAAAGAGGGGCACCTCGTGATAGCGCGCCGAAAGCAGCGACGATCCAGAGAAGGGCGAAGCCGATGCTGCGTGTCGATCAATGATGGAGTGGATCTGCTCTGGCGTCGGCATATTGGAAGCTGCCACCATCTCATAACCCAGCGTGGTGACGCGGAACGATCTGCCTTCCATTGGGATGAGGTAGATGGTGTGGCCGGCATACACCTCGGTTGATGTTGCGTTCGCAGCAAACCAGCTTGAGAGCTTTTTAGCATCAAAATGCCCTTCCATCACTTCGGAATAAGCGACTGGACCGTTCGGTCCATTGGGATTATCCATGCGATGAAGGGCAAAGGCGACGCGGTCCAGATCGCGCTCTACGCGAATACCGGTTGCATCGATAAATTTCTGAAAATCCGGTGAGGGGTGAACGGGGTGCTTTTGGAAATCGGTAGCCGCACGGATGGGTTTGAAGTTGATGTAAATCATTGCGTCGGATTCCGGCAAGAGACGCGCGACGTCTGGTGGTGCGTACGAGCGCAGCACAAACGCTATCGCAAGCAGAACGAAAAGCGAGAGCACAACCAGAACGGAGTAACGGGTGCGGCGACGCATCTCCATTGGTTATACCGCTAAAGCAGTGAGGAGGTGACGGCAATTTTAAAAATGGCCACAGGAGCCGGTGCCGATCAGCTTTCAGTCGTCTTGAGAGCGAAGGTGTGAGGCTAAACCAAAGCAGCAATATCAGGAATATTGACTGCTTCTATCTCTGTTTCACCTTCTTCAAGTACGTGAACGAGATCTGCTACACCTGCTTTTCGGGCTGCGGCTGAGAGGCGTTGCAGCGGTTCATCCATGGGCTCTTTGCCAAGTGGAAACGTGCCGTAATGCATCGGGACCATTGTTGTTGCAGTGCCGAGATCTAGAAAAGCACGCAAGGCTTCTTCGGGTGAGGTGTGTACAGCCCGATAGCTGTCGGGGAAGTAAGCGCCGATAGGCAGCAGGGCGACTTGAGGCTTTAGTAGACGGCCGATCTCGCGGAAGCCCTGAAAGTATGCAGTATCGCCTGAGTGATAGACAGAGTGTGCTCCGTCACTGAGTATATAGCCGCCATAGTGACGGTGCATGTCGTTGAACATCCGCGCACCCCAGTGTTTGCAAGGTGTCATTGTGACTGTGACGTTGCTGGTGTCGAGCGTTGTGCCCTTCCACCATTCCAGTTCAGTGATCTTGCGAAAACCAAGTTTCGCCACGAGATCGGAAACATGACGCGGAACGATGACTTCCGGGGCGGTGCCGCTGATGCGTTTAGTAGCACGAACTACTTTACGCAGGGATGAAAGATTGAGGTGGTCCATATGCGCATGTGTAAGCAGAACAGCGTCGATGGGTGGCAGATCTTTGATGCGCAGACCGGGATGACGTTGACGCCGTAGAAGGATCAAATAACGTGAGAAGACCGGGTCAATAAGAATGTTCTTTCCGCCGATCTGGATGAGGAAAGATGAGTGGCCGATAAAGGTAATGCCGAGTTGGCCTGCATCGACAAGCACCGGCTGGCGCGGTCCGCCTGTGATGGGGTTACGGTGCGATTCGCGCACAATGTGCCAAAGCTGTTGTAATTTACGAAAGATCGAAGGATGCGCTCTCACACCTATTAGATGAGGGGAAAGCTTTTCCGATGCGCGAGTGACGGTCGATGGCGCAATTTCCGCTAAGTCTTTGAGCAGCAGGTTGATGCAAACGGGCATCCCAACAGAGCAGTAGTGTAGTAAGGAACGACTCCGTTGAGGTAGCTGTGTTCGAGCAGATTGAGCAGGACCATGAATCCGGTGCTGCGCGCAGCGTTTGGGAACTCGTCTCCCATAGTCCGCTGGAAGGGCTATGGGACTTACGCGGCGTGCCGCTCAAAGTGGTGGCCAAGCGGGTGTGGAACTCCACAAATGAGGACAACCTCTTTGGCCGCGCTTCGCAGTTGGCATACTACTTCTTTTTCGCTCTATTCCCAATGCTTATCGCTGCATCCAGCGTCCTGGGTCTGGCTGCAAAATCTGCTACTCAGATCTATGTCGCACTGCTGAATCGCATCGCGACGCTTATCCCTCCGGCAGCCTTCGGCATTGTGATGGATACGTTCAATCAAACAACGCAACACAGTACGCCGGGCAAGATTACCCTGGGCCTGTTGACGGCGCTGTGGTCCGCTAGCGTAGGCGTGAGCGCAATCCAGGACACGCTGAATGCTGTCTACAAAGTAAAAGAGAAACGCAGTTATTGGCGTGCGCGCGGCGAGGCGATTCTATTAACAATTGGCGTTGTCATTGTGTTCACGGTGGCTCTGGCGACCTTGCTGGGCTGCGATGTAGGCGCACGGTTGCTGGAGCACCGCTTCACGGGAGCCTTCATTGTGGCATGGTTTACGCGCATCACAGGATGGGCGATAGCATCCGTGCTGGTGGTGCTGGTATTTGCGTTGCTGTATTTCTTCTCGCCCGATGTAGAGAAACGTAAATGGCGCTGGTTTACCCCAGGGAGCGCCATCGGTTTGTTTGGATGGATTGCCGGATCGCTTGGCTTGCGGCTTTATCTGCATTGGTTCAATAGCTATTCGGTCACTTATGGATCGTTGGGCGCCGTAATTATCTTGCTGACATGGTTCTATGTGATCGGGTTGATGCTATTGCTTGGCGCTGAGGTGAATTCAGAAATTGAAGCGGCTGTGCTGGAACAGAGCGTTCTCAAGCAGAAAGCAGAACAGGGCACAGTCGTTCCTATCGATCCAGGCAAAACAAAATAAACACTTCCGGTTACACTTTTCCCGATGAATCTTTATGCAGTCGTACTTGCGATAATCGTCATTGCGCTGCTTACGGTCAGCCTCTCGCGGCTCGGAACCGTTAAAACCAAGGCAGATTATCTCGTCGCAGGGCGCAGTCTACCTGCATTTGTACTGGTTTTTACGTTGCTTTCCAGTTGGATTGGCAGCGGCTCTCTGCTGGGTGGAGCGGAGAACGCCTACAATCACGGCTTCGCGGCCACATGGCAAAGTGCGGGTGGATGGATCGGTCTGTTGCTGATTTACTTCATCGCGCCGCGCGCGCGGAAGTTTGCTCAATATACGATTCCCGACCTGCTGGAAGCACGCTACAACCAGCTTGCGCGTGTATTAGGTGTAATTGCGGTGCTCTTTGCGTACACGGCAATCACAAGCTATCAGTTCATCGGCGGCGGAGACATTCTGCACCTGATATTTCCGAATGCCATCTCTGCGGTCATGGGGCGGTACATTCTTGCTGTTTTTGTAATTGTGTTTACTGCAATTGCAGGCATGTCGAGTGTGGCCTATATGGATGTGGTGATTGGTCTTCTCGCTACTATTACCATGGTGATCGCGCTGCCTGTGCTCTCGCATGCTGCTGGTGGATGGGGCCATATTCGTGAGGTCCTACCGGCGACGCATTTTCAAGTGCTTGGCGATCTGACTGGATGGAATGCGCTGGAACTTGCGCTGCCGACATGCCTGCTGATGCTTGGCAATCAATCCATGTATCAAAAGTTTTTCTCTGCCAGGTCCGAGAAAGATGCTCGACGTGCGGTAGTGGGATGGGTAATTGGGACGATCATTCTGGAGACGGTAATCATTGCGATTGCTGTGGCCGGTTCCGCGCTCTATCGCAGCGGAGAGGTAAGCCAGCATCCACGCGAGATTCTTGCTTTTTCTGCCATGCACGGTTTGCCTGCGTTGTTGGGTGCGGCGATGGTCGGCGCCATCTTTGCCAAGGTGATTTCGACTGCGAACAACTATCTTTTTTCTCCAGCAACTAACCTCGTGAACGATGTATTCGTGCGCTACATCCGCCGTGGCGCGAAAGACAGCGAAGTATTGCTCGTTTCGCGCGTGATGGTGGTGCTGCTTGGATTGTGGTCCCTCGCCCAGTCGCTGGGTACTGAAAGTGTTCTCAAAAAAAGTCTTTATGCCTATACGGTCTACTCTGCTGCGCTTACGCCAGTGATTCTGGCGGCTTTTTTTTGGAAGCGTGCGACGGCTGCTGGGGCGGTGGCAAGTATCGCTGTGGGAACGGCTGTAACCGTGGCATGGGACTCTTTGGCATCTCTCCGCAACTCCATGCCGCACTGGATTGGAGATCGTGACGCGATTGTGCCGGCACTTCTGTTAAGCGTGGTCGCGTTGATTCTGGTCAGTTTGTGCACACGTCCGCACGCCCCTGCAGACGATCACGGAGCCTTAGCATAACTCCTGTAAGGACGTTACCTTTCAGAGATTGCTTCTATACGCGCAGACTCAGAGCGGTTGTGAGCATGCCCCATTTGCTTTGAAAGCAGTAAATTAAAGCGCGACTGTAGCCTATGCTGACGCATCACAAAGAATGAGGTGAATGCGCATGAACCAACCTGCCGGACAACGCAAACGTGTGGTGATTTTGGGCGCAGGCTTTGCAGGTCTGCACGCGGCAAAGGCCTTGCGCGATGCCGACGTGGACATCACAATCGTCGATCGCCGCAACCATCACACCTTCCAGCCGCTGCTCTATCAAGTGGCTTTGGCAGTGTTGTCGCCTGCTGAAATTGCGCAGCCCATCCGCACAATTCTGCGCAGTAAGAATGTGGAAGTGTTGATGGACGAGGTTACGGGCATCGATAAGTCGGCGCGTACCGTGAACCTAAAGTCGGGCACCGTGTTGAATTACGACTTCCTGGTCGTAGCGACGGGATCCACGCACTCATACTTCGGAAAAGATGAGTGGTCCAAGATTGCGCCTGGTCTCAAGACCCTTGAAGATGCTGTAGAAATCCGTCGCCGGGTACTGCTTGCCTTTGAGTTGGCCGAGGGGCAGATGCAGGAGACGGGCACTCATACACCGTTGAACTTTGTCATCATCGGTGGTGGACCAACCGGGGTGGAACTCGCAGGTGCGATCTCCGACATTGCGAAGCTCTATATGCGTCGCGATTTCAAACACATCGATCCTACCAGCGCTCAGGTACTTATCCTGGAGGGATCGCCGCATATTCTTGCTGCGTATCCCGAAGATCTGCAACAGAGCGCGATTCGACAGCTTGAACATCTTGGCGTCAAAATCCGCACAGGTTCGCATGTAACGGATGTACAGCCTGGCTATGTGAAGGTAGGCGATGAACGCATTGATTCCGTTGTAACGCTATGGGCGGCGGGCGTGCAGGCATCTCCTTTAGGCAAACTGTTGGGCGTGCCGCTGGATAAGCGTGGATGCGTAATGGTGAATGGCTTTCTACACCCGGAGGGCCACGATGATATCTATGTCTGCGGCGATCTCGCGCATGTGGAGATCAATGGCAAGCAGGTGCCCGGCGTGGCGCAACCTGCCATGCAGATGGGCGAGTACGCTGCGGCGACGATCCGCAAAATCCTGCGCGGTGAAACGCCTCATAAGACCTTCGTCTACTTCGACAAGGGAGATATGGCGACCATTGGACGCAAAGCTGCCGTAGCCAAAGTGGAGTGGCCGTTCAAAGGGCATCTCAGCGGGTTGATGGCGTGGTTTACATGGCTTTTTGTCCACGTTTTCTTTCTCATTGGATTCCGTAATCGCTTCGCTGTGCTGCGGCAATGGGCGTACACCTATCTCTTTTATAAAGATGGCGCGCGCATCATTACCGGATCGCGCGAGCTGCCTGGGTGGGAGACGCACCCGCAATCATCCGTCACTCTGGCAGAAGATATTGGCAACCGGTCATCTGCGGCATAAGGAGCATTGCGCACCGTTTGTCGTGCATTTGCGCTGGCCGCACATGAAACGCATGGAGCCTGATTCTCGTCCGAGGAAGGAAGTGAGAGGTTGGGAACATGAAGGCCGTACAGGTGCAAGATCGTAAGGTGCGTTATGCCGTTGTTGGAGTGGGTTGGATTTCGCAGGCTCAATTTCTGCCCGGCGTGGAACATACAGGCAATAGTGAGGTCGTGGCCCTTGTTACCGGGCACGCAGAGAAAGCTGCGAAGGTAGGGGAAAAATACGGAATTGGGGAGGAAGTCTATCTCTACGAAGAGTTCGATCAGTTGCTCACATCTGGCAAGATCGATGCTGTCTATCTCGCCACGCCGAATGACGATCATGTCGATCTTGCAGTCCAGACGTTGAATGTTGGTGTGCATCTGCTTTTGGAAAAGCCAATGTCCACCAGTGTTGCGGAGTGTGAACGCATTCTGGCTGCGCAGGAGGGTTCCGGCGCGAAGCTGATGATTGCCTACCGTCTGCATCATGAGCCTGGAACACTACGGGCCATCGAACGTGTGCGCAAAGGTGATCTGGGACGCATCGTTGCGTTCAACTCCAGCTTCTCGCAGCATGTACACGGGCAAAATCATCGTGCCAGGCACGGATATTGGGGCGGTCCTGTGCCGGACATGGGCGTCTACTGCATCAATGCAGCCCGCAATCTCTTCACCGCAGAGCCGGAAGAGGTAGTGGCTGCGGGTGTGCAAACGGATGAGCGGTTCAACTTTCAAGATACAGTTTCCGTCACAATGAAATTTCCAGGACCGCGTATCGCTTCTGTCGCGCCTCGAATCGCGTCGTTTGTAGTGACTTACAACGGCGGCGATGTAGACGATTACCGCATCATCGGTGAGAAGGGTGACCTCTTCTCGCAACCGGCTTATCAGGTCGGCTCCAGGATCGAGCACGTGGTCACCATCGGAACGCGAAAGACATCGGAGACGTTCTCTGCAACAGATCATTTTGGAGGAGAACTCAAATACTTCTCCAACTGCATTCTGAACAATCATGAGCCCGAAGCAGATGGAGAAGAAGGTTTGCTCGATGTGCGGGTTCTAGAAGCTGTGGAACAGTCATTGCAGACGGGTAAGCCAGTAAAGTTGCTGCCGTATGACAGAAAACGGCGTCCTGCAGAGCAGCAGGTGGAGAAACTTTCTCCGCATGGCAAGGTTGAATTGATTGACGCACACCAGCCCAGCAAAGGGCAGTGAAGGCATGAGGATCAAGGAATGAAGAAAATAACTTCCTGGGGAGCAGCGTTGGCGCTGCTCTTTGTATTTGCCGGATGCAGTTATGCGCAGGAGCCATCTGCTGCTGTAACCGCGGGCTTCTCCTACATCAACAGCAAAGAAGGTGCTCCGGGACATGCCGATATACGAGGTGGATACATTCAGCCTGCGTTCAATCTGGGCAGTGGTCTTTCCGTATTTGGCGATCTCGCTTTTCATCATGGAGAAGACCGGTATGGCAGCTTCTCATTGCAAAGCTATACGGCTGGCTTGGCCAAGCGCATCGCAGGTACGCCGTATGGTGCTTTGGGTTGGAGCGGTGAGATTGGCAGCTCACGCATTTCTTACCACCAGGGAAGCGGCGCAGGCTTGTTCGGTACTAACCGCGTACAGAACGGCTTGACGTTCATGACCGCACCGGTATTCGCGGTCTCACTCAACCCGCAGGTGGCACTCACCATGACACCAGTAGGCCTGGTGTTGCGCGGACACGCAATGGATCCATACACATCCAACAATGCCGACGGCCGCGTCCGCGCGGGCTATTACGCAAAGATTGGCGTTACGGTGTTCTTTGGCGGACGCGGTGCGTACGGCCCTGGACGATATTGATCGATCATGCGACCTATTCCCCTACATTAGGGGGAATAGCATCGTAATCGCTGTGCCGCTGCGGCCAGGACGCGTGGTGCTGCGGACACGGATAGAACCTCCGTTTTTAGCAACAAGGTCCTTCGTTATCCAAAGGCCCAGACCAGTACCCCCAATGCCTTTCGTGGAGAAGAATGGCTCAAAGAGATTTTCCAGCGTGGATGCATCCATACCACTGCCCGTATCGGCGACAGTAATGCGAATGGCACTCTCTCCAGAGGGAAGACGCGCAGGACGGCTACGGAGGACGAGTTTGCCGCCGGTGCGCATCGCATCGAAAGCATTGGCAACAAGATTCAGCAGGATTTGCCGGAGTTCGCCTTCATAGCACAGGAGCTCCGGATAGCCCATACAGTCATTGGTCGTTTCAATTTTTGAGTTGATCAGGCGCGCCCGGTAAAGGCCCAGCACGGAATCGAAAAGTGTTTGCAGATGGACCGCAGTGCGGCCGCTGCTTTGTTTGTGAAAACGAAGTGTATGCGTGGCAATCTGCGAAACGCGCGCGAGCTCTTCCTGGGCCATGGTGACGAGGCTTTTGGTATCTGAATCAAGCACCTGCATTTGAAGGATATAGAGCAGGTTGGTAACAGATTCGAGGGGATTGTTGATTTCATGCGCGATGGAGCTTGCAAGACGTCCCACAGATGCGAGTTTCTCGCTTTGCAGGAGAGCCCGCTCCGCGCGCTTGCGCGTGGTGACATCGCGAATAATGGCGGAAAATCCCACCAGAATGCCGGGAGCTTCGAGGTGCGGCGTCATGCTGATAGAGACATCGATCAGATGACCGGATTTTTGGATGGCAGTTATCTCGCTAATCGTCTCAATGCCTCGCTTGAGTTCGGCAATGGAAGCATCGAGGTGTGCATGGCTTTCTTCAGCAAAGAGTGTACGAAGGTTCTTTCCGGATGCTTCTGCTGGGCTAAGACCGAAGATTTGCTGAGCACCATTGTTCCAGCTTTCAATCACTGCATCTGCGGAGAGACGGATAATTGCATCCGATGACCGGCGCACCACTTCGGCGACTTGTTCCGACTCACGCCGCGCCCGAAGCAATTCCGCCTCGTATAACCTGCGTTGTTTGGCCCCAAATGCGCCCAGCAGAATGTATTGCGCTGTAGGACCGTCTCCCGGACAAATTGTAGCGTTTACAAAAATGGGTACTCGCTGTCCATCGGGCCGAACAAGATCAAAGGAAATCTCTTCGAGGGTTCCACGCAGCAGAAGACTGGGTGCGAACTGCGTTTCATAAAATATGGCGCAACCCGGCGTAAGTAGCTGCTGGAATCGCGATTGATAGAGAGAGTGCTCGTCGCCTCCGCATAGGCGGGCAAAGGCAGCATTGGCATAGAGCAATCCACCATCCATAGAAATAGCGACATGTCCACAGGGAGAACGTTCGAGCAATGCGAGTGTATGTGCATTGCTCCAATCCCAGGCGGCAGATGCTTCTACTGGAGAAAGTTCTGGAGTTGCTGTATGACTTCCTTCGGTGCGCTCATGTGAGGACAGTGACCGGTCGCGTTCATCAATACGAATTGGCTGTTCGGTAGGCACTGGTGCACATATTCTCCCACGCTCAAGCCAGCGATGACATCTTTCTGGCACTGAAGCACGAGTGTTTTTGCTGTGACACTGGGAAGATCGGCGCGATTGTCTGATAGAAAAGTGACACGCGCGAAATGACTGGCAAGGAATGGATCCATGCGGCAGAAGCTGGCTTCCAGTTCGGCGGCGAGGTCAGGCGTCTCCAGATTGCCCATGATGAGCGGAGCCATGGTGGCAGACCAGGCAACATGGTTGCTCTCCAGGGTTTCGAGCAGACCTTCAATATCGCTCCGCTCAAAACCTCCCGTGTACCCCTCGCAATTGATGTAGCAAGGCGAAGGCCCAATCATGGTAAGTGTCCCGATACGTTCCGGGTCCTGAAGGAATGCAAGAGCACCGATCATGGAACTCACGGAGTGTCCAACGAAATCCACATTTTTAAGATTGAGTTCATCGAGAATCTCGATCACATCGAGTGCATAGCCGCGCAGGGTACTGTAACGTGTCCGGTCGAAAGCAGAGACGTCCGATAATCCTGATCCGACGTAATCGAAGAGAACAATGCGATAGTCCTTGGAAAAAGACGGCACGAGGTGCCGCCACATGTTTTGATCACAACCGTATCCATGCGCGAACATAATGGTGCGCTCGCCAGAGCCGAGGACGTGTACGTTGTTGCGTTGAATAGCTGTCATAAGAACGCTCAATCCTGTTCGAACATAAATTAGTCGAAGATCACAGTCTTATTGCCATAATGCAGGATGCGGTGATCGAGGTGCCAACGTACCGCGCGCGAAAGAACGACTCGTTCCAGGTCACGACCTTTACGAATAAGATCGGGAATCGTATCGCCCTGCGTGACGCGCGTGACGTCCTGCTCGATGATAGGTCCTTCGTCCAGAACGGCGGTGACGTAATGACTTGTGGCGCCGATGAGTTTAACTCCACGATTGAACGCTGCATGATACGGACGTGCACCGATAAACGCGGGCAGAAAGGAGTGGTGCACATTGATGATGCGGGCGGGCCACTCTTTAACGAAATCTTCAGAAAGAATCTGCATGTAACGCGCGAGGATAACGAGATCGATGTCATACTCGCGGAGTAACTCCAACTGCTGCTGTTCTACCTTGGCCTTATTTCCGTTTGCGATAGGCGTGTAGCGAAAAGGGATGCCATAGAAGGATGCAAGTTTTTCGCCGTCAGGGTGATTACCGATAACGAGCGCGATCTCGCACTCCAACTCTCCAGCCTGGTAACGCTGCAAAAGATCGGCAAGGCAATGCAGATGCTGCGAGACGAAGAGACAGATGCGCTGCCTGACCTCCGATTCAGCGAGCGACCAGCGCATCTGGTACTCGTCTGCGATCTGCTGAAATCGACCGGCGAAAGCGCGCTCATGCAGAAGCTCTGCCGCGCACTCAAATTCAATACGCATAAAAAAGCGGTTTGTCTCCGCGTCCTGGTGTTGCCCAGCGTGCAGAATGTTCGCATCGTATTCTGATACGAGAAAGTTCATGATGGCGGCAACCAGGCCCTTGCGGTCTGGGCAGTCGATAAGGAGAACGGCTTTCGTCATAATGTGATGTTTATAGTATCGACGATGAAAGATAGATCGGGCGAAGTACAAAAATTTGTTATTCGAGTACAGGAATCAGTAAGTTCCGCAAATAAAAATGCGATGGCCAAATAGCCATCGCATGTATCTATTTTGTATTGCATTTAGAACGGATTGATTTTCTTAATACCCTTCTTCTTCTTGTGCTTGCTGGACGAGGCTTCATCGTTATCGTACTCAGCCTTCGCTTTTTTGCCGTTGGCAGGCGGGGCCTGGGCCGCAGGGGTTTTCTCACCAGCTACATCGTTGATTTGATCGGGCGCGGGTGCGGGAGCTTCCACGCCGGGAAGAGGGGCGGTATTGGCCGGGCCTACAGCCTTTAGACCGTTATTATCCGGCGGTGTGCTGGTGGGCTCATTCGAACCATTGGTAGCGCCGGGAGAAAGAATCTCTACGCCAACGCCGGTGCCTGCGCCGCTGTTGGTAGTGTTTGCCGGATGTGAGAGATCAGCGGCAGAGCCGGCGTTCTGTTCGGCTCCTGCGACAGGAACATCAGAGAGAGTGAGCGGCGCATTGCTTGCTGGAGCAGTGGGCGCTGAGGGTTCTGTATCTGTTGCAGCGGGCTCGGTGGTGGAGGCAGGTGCGGTGTGTGCCGGGGCAGAGATGCTTTTGCCGGCAAGCGCATCTTTAAACTGCGCCTCCGCAGCACGCGTAATGGCTGGTGCAACGGTCGGCTTGGGATCGGCCAGCGAAGGTTCACCCAAACGCGATGCAAGCACAACATTTGGTCCACGCTTCACAAGAAGAATGAAACGTTTGGAGAGTGTAAAGGCCTGGCGGCTCTGCTCCAGGGCCTGCGAAGCAGCAAGCTGCTCAGGTGTAGGTACGGGGATCGGACGCCCTAACGTTTCAAGGCGGTCGCGCGCATCTTCAACATGGGGAGCAGCGGCATACTGCGTGACGACCCGGCCATAAGCGTCTGCCGCCTGGTCTTCATAAATCTTGATGAGCCGCGCCTTCGGGCCCTCGGGCAGGTTCATACCTCGGATAAGGCGGGCCTGGGCAGCATAGGCATCGCCCAGTCCGATGAGCACGTCATCCGCTTTGCTGTAAAGCGGATAGGTGTCGGCTACTGTCTGCATACGGGCGATCGCTGCAGCGTAATTCTCGCGAGAGGCGTAAAAAGAACCAATCTCAAACTCGCGCTCGGCCAACATCTCCTGAACTTCACGCAGACGCTGTTTTGCCTCTGGAATCAGCGGAGAGTCCGGAAACTGCTGCAGCATGGTGCGGTACTCTTCCTGCGCGTGGAGGGCCTTGGTGTAATCGCGGTCAGGTGTGTCCATCTGCTTGAAGTAGATGTCACCAACGCGCATCTGCGCCTCAGCAGCTTCAGGAGCATTGGGGAAGAAGGTAATAAAATCCTTGTATTCGGTCTCCGCCTGCGCCATGGCTGCGCTGCCGCCCTCGCGATACCAGCTATCGGCAAAGGCCAGCTTGGCACGCATCTGGTATTCCGAATCGGGATAGGTTGCGAGCAGCGTCTGCAACTCAAGGCGAGCAACATCGAATTTTCCGCTCTTCATCGCCTTTAGCGCCTTGTCATAAAGCTGCTTGTCAGGCTGTGTAGAGTCGAGGCCGGCGAGCGGGTTGTCCTTCTTTAGTTCACGCAGATGCTTTTTCGTGTCTTTCGACTGAACAACCTTCTCTTCCTTCTTATTGGCCTTGGGCTCATGCGTCTTGCGGCCTTTTTTCGCAGGCGTATTAGAGATGGTGGCCGTAGGCACATGGTCCTGCGTAGGTGCGGTGGTACCGGCGGGCTGCTGGTCCTGCGCGAAAGCGACAGAAGAGGCAAGGCCTACGGTAAGCGCTAATGTCCGCGCAGTAAACGCAAAGCTGCGACCGCGGGTTGTGAAGAGAAGCGATGTGTTCACTGATACTCCTTCGGCGTCCATTGCAGGGTGATGCGAGCAGGTTTTCGCCGGTGTGACTATTCTAAGCTGCCCAGGCGGCTGGCGTCCGCTTATGGATTGGACTTTGCGCAGACTGGTTTGGGAGCAGATAAGGTGCTCAGCCCCTGGCCGCTTTAAGAAAGTTGCGCACGTTTTCAGCCGTTTTTCCGGGTTCAAAGATGGCCGATCCAGCTACGAGAAGCTCCGCGCCAGCTTCAACTACTTGGCCAACAGTATCCTCCGCAATGCCCCCGTCCACTTCAATGCGGAAATTGAGGCCATGTTGGGCACGATACTGCGCCAGGCGGCGGACCTTTTCGACGCAAAACGGCAGAAAGCTCTGTCCTCCGAACCCGGGATTCACAGTCATCACCAGGACATGGTGAACAATCGGCAGAATCTCGAAGATCGTCTCAATCGGCGTGGCCGGGTTGATGACCACCCCCGGTTCGCAGCCATGCTCGCGGATAGAGGTGAGCGTGCGGTGCAGGTGTTTGCAGACCTCCTGCTGGACGCTGATCCAGTTAGCGCCCGCAGCGGCAAAGGCCGGGATGTAGCGGTCCGGGTCTTCGATCATCAGATGGCAATCGAGCGGAAGGTCGGTGACGCCGCGCACGGCGGCTACAACCGGCGGACCAAAGGTAATGTTAGGAACGAAGTGGCCGTCCATCACATCCACATGGCAGACGGTACCGCCCGCGTCGGAGGCGATGCGGATCTCGTCCGCGAGATGGGTAAAGTCAGCGGCGAGAATGGAAAAGGCTAGCTCGATCACGAGGAAAGTTTATCAGTTACAGCGGCGTCGTCTGTGTCCGGCTGCGGTGTGGCGGCTTCACTCTGCCAAGTGGGTGAAATGGCGCCCGCTCCAGCCTTCATGCTCACCTTCGCGGCAGCACGAACGAGTTTGCGCACTGGCCACGAGCCATTCTCCGGAAAGCAGATAGTACCGATGCGTTTGATCTCAGGGCGGTAATACCAGCGCTTGAGCAGGGCCAGATGGTCGGCTACTTCATCGAGATTGGCCGTAGGCGGTGTGCCGTCTTCCAGTTGCGTGAGGAGCGCGAGCAGCCGCTCCTCGGGTGTTTCTGTAGACACGGCTTCGTCCAGCGCGACCGGTTGCAGCATGAGCGGCTGCGCAAAGAGGGAAGAGCCGACCTGGGATTGTTCTTTTGCGATGCGAATGCCGAGCGTGGAAAAGCGTTTCGGGCCGCGCAGACATCCACCATGGAGCAGCCACGCTTCCACAGTTGTGGCGTCGCGCGCGGAAGGTAGAAGGAGCACCGCGCGAAGTTCGCTGACGGGGCGCACGATTTCTCCTGCGGACTCGGCCGTGGCTTTCACTTCGGTGTAACGCGCATGCGCGGCTGCGGCGGCTTCAAACTCCATGGCTTCGGAGGCGCGATCGCGTTCAGTGGCGATGGTGGTCAGCAGAGACTCTCCGCGTGTGTTCAGAAAGTCTGCGACAGCTTTTGCCTCTGCACCATATTCTTCATCGCTCACGCGAAGCTGACACGGCGCGTTGCACTTCTTCATCTCGCCATAGACGCAGCCTGGATGATCGTGCGCAGGCCTAAGCTCTTCATGGCAGCGGCGCAGCTTGAACAACTCATGCACGCCGTCGAGATAGCGTTCCGCGGCAGCGCGCGATGCGAAGGGGCCATAGGTGTGTTTCAGCGCGCGGCGCGTGAGCTTGTTCGTAACATAGAGGCGAGGGAAGCGGTTCTCCGCTGCGAAACGGATGAAGTACGGCGCGCGCAGCTTCAGGCGCTTGCGGGCTTCATCGAGTGAAAAGTATTCCGCATAGGCGCGATAGAGGACGAGGTTCGATTCAAAGTCGGAACCGGTGATACGCCATGCGATCTTTGCAATGCGGTCACGGAGCGCGATGCGCGCGGTCTGTCCTTCGGCTGGTTGTAGAAGACGTGCGAAGCGGCGATGGAGATTGGTCGTCTTAGCGAGATAGGGCTTGTCGCCCTGTGCGCCAAAGAGTGCGAGCACGCCACAGGCTTTCGGCGAAGCTGCAAGAGCTTCATCGATGCTGATGGTTTCGTGCTCGAAGATTTGATCCACGCGGAAATTCTACTTTCTCATTGCGGGCTGTGTATTTCCGAAGCAGCAAAAGTCTTGCACCTGGTGCTACTATGAAATAGATGGCATCGACCGCTGAGAAGTCTGTCAGAGTGTTCAAAACTGCATGGTTTGCGAAAGCAGCTCGCAAGGCGCATATCTACGATGACGAGCTTTGTGCTGCGATCCTTCAGGTGGCGCAAGGACAGGCAGATGATCTGGGAGGCGGTGTTTACAAGAAACGGCTTCGCAAGACCAATATCGCTCGATCATTCTTGCCAGGTTCGGAGCATTTTGGATTTATGAATACCTGTTTGCCAAACAGAACCGGGCGAACATTGATGAAGATGAACTGGTCGAATTTCGCAAGCTGGTGAAAGCTTATGAAAACCTAACGACCAAACAAGTGAATCAACTTTTACAAGATCGCGCATGGAAGGAGATTTGCAATGGCAGCTAAACGTAAATTCAAAAGCGATGCCTTTGAGGCGATTCATTCTTCTGCTAGCTCTTTGTACAAGGTTGGAGCGATCGATAAGACCACGATGCGGCATTTTGACGAATCGTGCCTTGCAGCGCCACTTGTTCTGAAGCCCAGTCAGATAAAGAAACTGCGGGCACGTCTCAGGGTGAGTCAGCCGGTATTTGCTCGTTATCTGAATACGAGCGAGTCGACTATCGAGAAGTGGGAGACTGGGGCAAAGCAGCCAAGCGGAATGGCGCTTAAGCTTCTGTCGGTGGTGGAGAAGCATGGTCTGGAAGCGCTCGTATAACTGAGTGCTGAAAGATTAGAGCAACTCAGTTACTCGCCTGCAATCGTCATACCTTCGACACGGATCGTTGGCACGGCGGCAGAGCCTCGCCAGATGAGATCGCTGCCGATGGCGACGATGTTGCGGTAGATGTCTTTGAGATTGCCGGCGATGGTGATCTCTTCGACTGCGCCGGTGAATTCGCCGTTCTCAATCCACAGGCCGGACGCGCCCTGCGAGTAGTCGCCGGTGACAAGGTTCACGCCGGAGCCGAGTGTTTCGATGACATACAGGCCGCTCTTCACGTCGCCGATGATCTCGTCTGGCGATTGCGTGCCTGGCTGGAGATAGAAGTTGCCGCTGCCGATGCCGGAAGCGCCTGCGAGTCCGCGTGAGGCGTTACCGGTGGAGTGCATGTTGAGCTTGCGCGCGGTGTAGGTGTTGAGCACGTAGCTGGAGAGGATGCCGCGATCGATGATGGTGGTGCGCTGCATCGGCAGGCCGTCGCCGTCGAAGGGAAGAGTGCCGAAGCCTGCGAGCCCGGGTTCCAGCATCATGGTGCCGTCGTCGATGACGGAGATGTTTTCGTTCGCGACCTGCTGGCCGAGCTTGCCTTCGAAGAAGGTGGCGTGGCGATAGATGGCATCGCCGTTGGCCGCGTCGAAGATGTTGCCGATGAGCGAGCGTGCGATCTCAGGTGGGAAGACAATGGTTGCGCGTTGCGTCTTCACGCGCTTGGCGCCGAGACGGCGGACGGCACGGCGCGCGGCTTCTTTACCGACGGCTTCGGGCGAATCGAGTTTGCGGAGCGTGCGCGCGCTGGATGACCAGTAGTCGCGCTGCATGCCACTGGCATCCTGCGCGATTGGCATGGCGGCGATGCCGCAGTAGCTTTTGCGGTATTCGCCGACGAAGCCGCGTGAGTTGGCCATCACTTTGTAGGAGGTTGCCGCGTCGAAGGTGCCGCCGTCGGAGTTCTGGATGCGCACGTCAGCGGACATGGCTGCAGCTTCTGCGCGGCGCGCGAGATCAATGCGGTCTTCCGGCGGGAGCGAGTAGACATCTTCGAAAAAGAGACCCATCCCTTCAGAGGTGCGCTTGTGTGAAAACGCGCCTGCATCGGGAAGCCCGGCGAAGGGGTCTTCTTCAGCGATCTTTGCGAGTTCGATGGCGCCGTTGAGAAGACGCGCGATGCCTTCTTCGCTGAGATCGCTTGTGGATGTAGTAGCTGTGCGCTGGCCGTTGAAGACGCGCAGGCCGATGGCACGAGAACCCGATTGCGTGAGCGTTTCCACATGCCCAAGCCGCACTTTGACGGAGAATTCGTCGCCTTCATAAGCGACGGATTCGGCATCGGTTGCGCCGAGTTTTTTTGCGCGCTCCATCACGTCCATGGCGAGTTGCTTGAGATCGGTATGCGTATTCGTTTTGGTGGTCATGATCTTTCCTGACTAGCATGCAGACGCGCTTATTTTCCCGTGCCCCCGACGGTCATCTTGTCGAGCTTGATGGTTGGCATGCCTACGCCCACCGGTACTCCTTGGCCTTTTTTGCCGCAGGTGCCGATGCCTTCATCCAGTGCAAGATCGTGGCCGACCATGCTGACGTAATGCAGTGCCGTAGGACCGTCGCCGACGAGCATCGCGTTCTTCACAGGAGCGGTGATTTTGCCGTCTTCAATCAGGTACGCCTCGCTGGCGGCGAAGACAAATTTTCCATTGGTGATATCGACTGATCCGCCTGAGAAGTTCACGGCGTAGATGCCGTTCTGCACGCTGCGAAGAATATCGTCTGGGTCGTCTTTGCCGGCGAGCATATAGGTGTTGGTCATGCGCGGCATGGGGATATTGGAGTAACTCTCGCGGCGTCCGCTGCCGGTAGCGGGGATGCCCATGAGTTTGGCGGAGAGCTTGTCGCTCATGTAGGCGCGCAGGATGCCGTTTTCGATGAGCAGCGTGTTCTGCGAGACTGCGCCTTCGTCGTCGATGTGGATGGAGCCGCGGCGGTTTGCAATGGTGCCGTTGTCGGCGACGGAGACTTTTTCGCTGGCTACCTTTTGTCCCATTAGGCCAGCGAAGGCGGATTGTTTTTTGCGATTGAAGTCTGCTTCCAGGCCGTGGCCGACGGCTTCGTGAATCAGCACGCCGGGCCAGCCGGGGCCGAGGACGACGGGCATTTCGCCTGCGGGAGCGTCGATGGCTTCGAGTTGCAGGATGGCCTGCCGTGCGGCTTCGCGAGCAAAGTATTCGGGCGTTTTGTCGGCGTTGTAGTAGCTGATTTCGGCGCGGCCCCCGCCGCCGGACGAGCCGCGCGCGGTTTGTCCGGCAGCATCGCGCGCGAGTACCCCGATGCTGAGGCGGCTGAGTGGCTGCGTGTCGTACGCGTAGGTGCCGTCGCTGGCGACGATGAGGATGCGGCGGACTTCGTCGGCGAACCCGGCGCGGACTTGCGTGATGCGACTGTCGTAGACACGAGCGGCTTTGTCGGCGCGTTGCACGAGTTCGAGCTTGGCGGCGATCTCCGCATCTATGCCGCTGACGGGGTAGAGAACTGGCGCTTCGGTTTCTACAAACGGTTTTATGGTGGTTTTGCTGGTGCTGTCCGCGATGAGCGCGGCGGTACGTGCGGCTTTGAGCAGGCGTGCTTCGCTGAGATCGTTCGTGTAGGAGAAGCCGGTGCGCTCGCCGCAGAGCACGCGGATGCCGCAGCCGACGGAGTATCCTTGCGAGGCGGATTTGACGATGCTCTCGTCGATGGAGATGGATGTGGAGGCGACGCTCTCGAAGTAAAGCTCGGCGAAATCTCCGCCTGCGCTTAGGGCTTCCGCAAGGCAGCGTTCGAGCGTGCGTTCGGTGATGCCCATCCGGTCGCGAAAATATTCTGCCCGCACAGAGTTCGTTGTTGCCATTTCTCCTCATTGTACCGAGCCCGCGCGTGCTACCTTGAGACGCATGAGCACACAGCCTGTTGATGCGGCGCTTGAGGCGCTGCGCTATCCGATTGGACGCTTCAAGCGTCCTGAGACCGTGACCCTCACCGACCGTGAAACGGCGATTGGCGCATTAGCGGAACTGCCGGAGAACCTGCGGCACGCGCTCGAAGATCTGGACGACGAACAACTGGATACGCCCTACCGGGACGGTGGATGGACGGTGCGCGCTCTGACACACCATATTGCGGATTCTCATATGACGGCATTCTCGCGTATTCGTTTTGCGCTTACAGAAGACGCGCCAACGGTAAAGGCCTATAGCGAGGACGCATGGGCCAAACTGCACGATTCGCAGGCTGCTCCAGCGATATGGAGCGTACAACTGCTGGAGGCGCTGCATGCGCGTTGGGTGATGCTGCTGCAGGGTCTGAGCGATGCAGAGTGGCAACGGACCTTTGTGCATCCGGAGAGGCCGCATCCGCTTACGATTGAAACGTCTGTGTTGATCTACGCGTGGCACTCACGGCACCATGTAGCGCACATTACGCATCTCCGTGAGCGTAACGGCTGGTAGGCAAAATGAAGTCGGCGTCACCTGTAGAGCAAACGCCGGAGCAGATGGGCGCGGAGATCGAGGAGTTCTTCGCCGCGCACGAGCGCGTCCTGATGCTGGAAGATGGGCGTCCGCTATTCGATTTTGTGGAGGCGAAGTATTCGTTGACCACCGAACACGGGCGCTGCACGCTGCACTGCTGGAGCGAGGAGCGGAACGTTGTTCGCAGAGTGGTGGCGACGAAGAAGCGCAAGGGCGAACTGCAGCTCTTTACGTTGCGATTTGGGCAGACTAAGCCGCAATTGCTGGAATTAGTCAGCGATCCTGATCGCAGAACGCAGACGGCGCGCGAACAGTCGCGTGTGCGCTATCTGCCGCGCATTGAGCGTGTGCTGCGGAATAACTTTCCGAATTGGGTTATTGATCCATTTAGCACCGCGATGGACCTGGAGAAGTCGTTCGGGCCAGCGTACGCGCGCGGTGTGATGCACAGCGGGCAGCAGGCCTGGGCGGTTGTGGGTGTGAATGCGGAAGAGTCGCCTGCAACCGTGGATGGTGTACTGACGATTGGGATTCTCTGGTTGCAGCATTGCCGCGATCACGGCGATGGGCGAAGACTGTTTCAGGGGCTTCGCATTGTTGTGCCGAAGGGATTGGCGCAACTTACGTTGTCCCGAATGCAGTGGCTGCGAACCGATGCGGCCAAGTGGGAACTGTACGAGTTCGATGAGCGCAATGAGGTGCTGATCGAACGTGATGCTTGCGATACGGGCAACCTGGCTACGCGGCTTCCGCATGCACCGGATGAGCAGGCGGCGAAGGAGCGGTTCGGCGATGCTGTTGCCCGCGTGATGGAGCTTGTTCCTGCTAGTTATCGCGATGTAGTGGAGCAGCGTTTGCGCTCGTCTACGCATCTTGCGCTGCTGCTGCATGGGCTTGAGTTTGCGCGTGTGCGGCAGACGGTCTCTGCAAATTCATTTAATCGCGTAGTTGAAATTACCGTTGGTGCTGGAGCTAATGAGACTCCACTGACGGACGAATCTGAGCCGATGCTGCGCGCGATGCTGGAGCGCCTGTTCGACCGACGCAGACCGGGCGGGAGCGTGAAAGATCCTCTGTATCGCATGCAACCGGAGCGTTGGCTGGAGTCAATGTTGCGGCGCGACATTGCCGTGCTGACTGCGGGTGCTAACTCGTTTGCGCAGCTTGATGCGGAACATGTGTATGCCCAGGTGCCTGCGTTTGCTGCTGCCGATCATGGCATGATCGATCTGCTTACGGTCACGCGAGACGGGCGCCTTGCCGTGCTGGAACTCAAGGCGAACGAGGACATGCACTTTGCTTTGCAGGCGCTGGATTACTGGGTGCGCGTCCGCTGGCATCATACGCAGACCGTAGATGCTTCTACGGGTTTAGGCGCTCTGCAACAGCATGGATTCTTTCCTTCGCTCCGGTTGCGGAGTGAAGCTCCGCTGTTGTTTCTAGTTGCTCCGTCGTTACGGGTGCATCCGGCAACGGAAACTGTTCTGCGCTATCTCAAGGCTGAGGTGGAGTGGACTATTGTTGCCCTGAGCGAGAAGTGGCGCGAGGGGCCGAAAGTCATTTTTCGAAAGCGTTCGCGCGGACAGAAAATCTAATCGCACCCTTGACCCATTGCTTCGAGTGAGGGTTCTTCGGCAGTATCCGCTACAGGCTTCATCTCCCCAGCAAAGAAGCGTTCTACTGCGTCCATCACGTCTACTCCGCGCTTGGCTTCGTAGATGGATTTGCGCAGGGCGCCGCCGCCGGGGATGCCGTGGGTGAACCATGAGGCGAACTGCTTCATCTTGCCGATGACGTCGCGTTGCGCGCTTTCGCGGTCCCGCTTGAGTTTCTTTTCGGCGTCCGTTTCGGCCATACCGTGGAATTCCGGGTGCTCCTGTTCCATTTCGGTGAGGAGCATGTCGAAGTAGGTGGTGATCATGCGGTGGCGGTCTTCGGCTGTCGGTGCGTCGTAACGGCCGGTTGCGGTGTACTGCGCGATCTGGCGGAAGAGCCACGGATTGGCGGGCGCGGCGCGACCGATCATCACGGCATCACAGTTGGTTTCGGCGACCATTGCCGCGGCGTCCTGCGGCGTGCGGATGTCGCCATTGCCGATGACGGGAATCTTGACAGCGTTCTTGATGGCGGCGATGTACTCCCAGCGCGCGTTGCCGCTGTATCCGTCTTCGCGGGTGCGGGCGTGGAGAGCGACGGCATTGAGGCCGCAGTCTTCCGCCATCTTCGCGAGTTCGACACAGACAATGTGCTGGTCGTTCCAGCCGATGCGGAACTTTACGGTGAAGGGAATCGTGATCTGTTTACGCACTGCTTCAAAGATGGTTTTGATGTGCGGCAGATCGCGGAGAAGGCCGGATCCTCCGTTGCACTTGACCACGCGCTTGGCGGGGCAGCCGAGGTTGAGATCGACGATGTCGAAGCCTGCATCCTGGCAGATGAGTGCGCTCTCGGCGAGCGTGTCCGCATGCGAGCCGAAGAGTTGCGCGGAGATGGGATGCTCGTCCTCGTAGTAAGTGAGATAGCGCTTGCGCTTGGATTCGCGCATGCGGGAAAGTCCGTCGGCGGAGGTGAACTCCGTCATAATGAGGCCGCAGCCGGACTGCTGATTGGTGGTGGTCTGCTCCACGTCCGTGGTGCCGGACGCGGGCGTAAACATGCTGGCGTTCTTGATGAAGCGGCGGAAGATGGTGTCCGTTACGCCGGCCATGGGAGCCAGCACCGTCGCGGGCGCAATGCGCACGTTGCCGATGGTGAACTCCGCGGGGACGCGGGCTTCAACGGGCATCTCCCGCTCAATCGTGTTTTCCCAGTTCTTCTTCATCAGAAACCAATCAGCCATGTGGGGGTACCCCCCCTCCCCTAGATCAATTTGTAAGATCCTGCGGCTCAATCACTTACAAAATGGGATGTCTGCAAAATCCTCCTGCGAAAGGGGTTAGAGGTAAAATCCTCTTTCGAAACGACTTAGTTGCCTACTGCGGATTTCGTCAGAAAAGCGCCTATTTCTCTATTTTAGAGGATTTCAGGATTAAAACCGGCATATGGAAGTAGTAAGTCCTGAAGCACTTAGAAGGACAATAGGTTGACAGATTGTTTCGATAAGAGGGATGCAGACTAAACGGATCGAGGCAAAATGAGAAATTCTTCGCCTTTGGTTCAAGGTTCGTCGGCGCTTGGGCCCCAGCTCGAAGGAACGGGAATATTGAGCAGCCGCAGATATACGCTGAATTGTCCGCGGTGCTGGTACCAGTGATTGAGCATGATGTTGCGCAGGAAAGCCTGACGCGGCATGGCGGCCAGTTCTTTGTCGCCGTCTGCGATACGCCAGGTGGCGCGCATGGCTTCATCGTTGAAGGCGGGCAGCACGGTCCGCACCGTGGCGATGCTCTTCTCGTAGGCTTCAAGGATTTGTGCCATCGATTCGGGTTGTGGGAACTGAAAGCCGGGAGGCGCAATCGTGTCCTGCTGCGCGCCGGAAACCACGCCGCCGGGCACCAGCGCGAGATGATAGGCAAGCTGGCCGGCAGTGAGAGATTTCTCATGCGGCTTCCATGTGAGCTTGTCTTCAGGAAGACGTTCGAGAAATTTACGCGTGACAGGCGCCTGCTGTTCGAATTCAGCGAGCAGTTCATTTGCGATAGACAAAGTCGGTTCTCCTTGCTTGGGATGGCTGCATTTGTGAAGCGCTCTTACTCAGGCACGCGAAGATTCGGCACGTTTGCGTATCTCTCCCGCAACGTAGCTCCATCCGGTATGAATGTTCTCCTTCACCCCTTCAGGAAACAACCCAAAGCCCGTGTGGCGAAAGTGGATGACGGTTTCGCCGTCTTCTTCGCTAAGGCGGTACTGGATATTATTTGCGACAGGCGCAGACATAAAAAGCGGCCCTGTAAGTTCGAGCAGAGTAGGCGATTTGATGGCCTGCACATGGCCCCAAAAGTGACCATTATTGTCGTCAAGATCGCGGAACCAGCGTCCGCCCGGCCATGCCTCCAGCTTGAGCGGCATGGGATTGCCATTGATGTTCGTGTTGGACGGGCCAACCTGTTCGAGCACTGCGTCGAAGGTCACTTCGATCGGTGCTTTGACACGTATCTCCTGCGTAATGGTGAGAGTCGCGTCCTGCAATGCGGTTTCGAGTTGCGCGGTGGGCATGGTCGTTCTCCTTGCGAGTGTTGAAAGTTATTTGTTGCTGGGCCGTTTTGCGGTGTGCGCGGCTGCTTCTGCGCGCTGCTTGATGCGGTGGAGATGATTGCTCCAGTAGCGCTCAAAGGTGGCCGCCCATTCGTGGAGCGGATGGAGAGCATCCGCATCTGTGCGGTAATACTTCTCGCGTCCCTGGCAGCGCATGCGGACCAGGCCTGTGGAGTGCAGCACGCGAAGATGTTTGGATACCGACGGTTGTTCGATTGCAAGCGCGATAGCGATGTCGCCCACGGTGCGTTCCTGCGGCGCCAGCAGGGTGAGGATCTGCCGCCGTCGCGGCTCAGCGATGGCGTTGAAGATGTCGGAAGTAGTTGCGGCTCGTGCCATAAGAAGCACAATACATTCCCATATTAGAATATGTCAAGTATAGAAAATGATTATGACGGAAATGAAAAAGCCTCCGCGAACGGAGGCTTTTTGCTGGGTTACAAATCCGCTTATTTAGCGGCTTTCTCATACTTGCGCTTGAAGCGCTCGATGCGGCCTGCGGTATCGATCATCTTCTGCTTGCCGGTGAAGAACGGGTGGCAGTTCGCGCAGATTTCAAGAACGATGTCGCCCTTGTGCGTGGAGCGGGTCTGGAAGTTGTTGCCGCACGCGCAGCGCACGGTGGTGTCGTTGTATTCAGGATGAATGCCAGCCTTGGGCATGAGATTTCTCGCTTTCGATTGGTTGCAGCCGTGTATTCCCGGTTACGCGGTTCGCTTGCAACGGTGCGGTCACGTCACATCGATTGTCCTGTCGCGCGGATGGCCCGGGGAGCTGCTGTCCTAAGTATACCAGCCGCGGATGGCTCGGATAACACGAGAGCCACGCATACCAACAAGCCACATCCCGCAATATAGTTTACAAGGAAAGCATTTCCTGAGAAACTATACCTAATGTCCGAAAAGAAAACCACCGTGAGTCCTCTTGAAGAGCACCTGGGCCTCTGGATGAGGCGCGTTTCGAACCACGTCTCACAGCGGTTTGCAGATGGATTGGCCGCGCGAGAGATTGCCGTAGCGGAGTGGGTGCTGCTGCGCGAGCTATTCAACGCGGCTGCCGAGCCCAGCGCGCTCGCTGAACGGATCGGAATGACTCGTGGCGCGATAACGAAGATCGTAGACAAACTGGTAGCAAAAGGATTTGCTCAGCGGGTCTCGCGAGAAGACGATCGCCGCTTTCAAAGGGTGGAGTTGACCGCTGCGGGAAAGAAGATCGTGCCTATCCTCGCCGAGATCGCCGATGCAAATGATGCGGCCTGTTTCGCTGGCTTGCATAAGTCAGAGCGGACTCAGTTGATCGCGTTGTTGAAGAAACTGGCAGACACCATGGAGTTGCGCTACATCCCCACGGAATAGCTGGAAGTACGAGATTAATCACCACGAAAGAGAGTCAATATGAACACAGCAGAAGTACATGTAGTCATGGCAGGTACGCAGAACGGCACCATGACGTTTCCTCAGGTAGTTGGAAGGCTGCTGGCGGTAGGTGTGGAGTCCTACTTTGTGGACTACCTGGCGAAGAACGAGGTCGTGTACACGGCAGATGAGGTGCTCACAGAGCCATTGACGCTCGACGTTCCAGCAGTTGCGGATACTTTCTCGCGAGAAGGGATTGTGGCGGCGATTCGCGGCGCACAGGCGGACACGATCCGGTATCCGGAGTTTGTAAAGCAAGCGGCTGCGGCGGGCGTGGCGGGGTACTGGGCGTTTCTCAGCGGGCAGAAGGTGATTTACTTTGGCCGGCGCGGCGAGATGCATATAGAAGAGTTCCCCAGAAAATAGTGCTCGGCTTCCACCGAGATGGCTGAATTTCCACTGTCTCAATGAATGCCTGCTGCCTGCGATACTGAAAGCCGGATGCCGGAGATGGAACAGAACGAGTGCCCGCGTTGTGGCGGGTCGGGCTTTGTGTTTGAGATGGATGCGCAGGGCGCACGCGCAGCCAAGCGATGCGTCTGCCAATTAGCGCGGCGTAATGCTCGGGCGTTGAGCCATGCGCGCATTCCGCGGCGGTATGAGCACTGCACGCTGGAAAGCTATGAGACGCAGTTTTCCGGTGCGAACAAATCGCTGCAAAAAGGCCTGATGACGGCGCGGAAGTTTGTGGAGTCGTATCCGCTGGAGACGGACGGGAAGGGGATTCTGCTGACAGGCTCGATCGGTGTAGGTAAGACGCACCTTGCGGTGGGGATTCTGCAGGCGCTGATCGAGCGGGGCGCGCAGGGCATGTTCTTCGATTATCGCGAACTGTTGAAGCAGATTCAGCACAGTTATAACGACAGCGTGACGACGACGGAGATGGGCATTCTGGAGCCGATCTTCAACGCCGAGGTGCTGGTGCTGGATGAGATCGGCGCGTCCAAACCCACCGACTGGGTATGGGATACCGTCTCGCACATCCTCAATACGCGCTACAACGACAAGCGCACCACGATTCTAACGACGAATTATGCGAACCTGCCTCCGCTTGGCATGGAGACGAATGGGGCACAAGGCCGTGGCTATCGCGAGGACACGCTGGGCGACCGCATTGGCGAACGTATGCGCAGCCGCTTACAGGAGATGTGCGTCGTGGTGGAGATGCAAGGTGAGGATTTTCGCCAGCGGGTAAAGCGCGCTACCTTCGCCTGATGGCAGGTAGTTTAATTGCGCTTCACACGGACACCACGCTTGCGTCATAGGAGCCAGATCTCTCTGTTCACGCTCGCGTTCGGCCAATAACCGGAAGTTCAGGATACTGTTACCGCAGCGCTGTAACCACCAGCATGAGCGCAACGCCGAGGGCGGCGATGCGGTAGGCAAGTTCACCGCCGTCGAGGTTCTTAAGGAGTGTGGCGGGGATACGGGCCAGCATGACCGGAGTGCGGGTGAGCGTGGCATAGCGGGATGAGAGCGGCGTGGTCATGGGAGCGGCATCGTTCGGGACGATGATCTTTACTTCTCTTAACGCTGGATGATGACAGAACGATTCGGTTTCCGGAAGAAATATTTTCAGGACGTATCAGGGAAGGGTCGTCTCCTGTGACGGAGAGATGTAGACTTCGTGCATGATTGGCGACGAGACGAAACCGGAACAACGCTCCACAGTGGAAAAGATAGGCATCGCGCTGGCCGTGGTGGCCATTGTGGCCACGCTGGCTATCATGCTGGTTGTGCGGCGTAATCACGCAACACCGGCTGGACCGGAGCAGGTACGGGCGCTGGATGCGTATGCCTCGAATTTGGCGATCAGCAACGTCACTATGAGTGAAGCCGAGGCGGTGCGAATTTCCGCTAAAAGTCTTTATGTAGACGGCACTCTTGAAAACAAGGGAGATAAGACACTGACCGGGGTGAGCGTGCAGGCGGTGTTCCATGGCGCCGATGGCGGCGTGGTATTTGCCGAGACGACTCCACTGCGGCTGGTCCGGCAGCGCGAGCCCTATGTAGACTTACAGGAGATTTCGGCTGCACCGATCGCTCCAGGCCAGTTGCGGGAGTTCCGGCTGATCTTTGAGGGCGTTCCGGAGAGTTGGAATGGGCAGCCACCGGAGATTCGCGTAGTGCGGACAGTGTTGAAGTAATTGGTTCCTTTGAGCGGACCGGGAATTTCCTTCCAAGCAGAACATCGCGGGCGGCAAGAATTGCCGCCTTTTCTGTTTGCACCACGATTACGCGATTCTTCTATCTCCTTGCATTTATTACAGATAGCGAGTTTAGATTGTTTGGCATCGCCCTTGCTCTAGGTACTGGCGTGAAGCACCGTCACGAAGGAGCGACAGCAATGGATCTGATGAAGCGAGCACTTCCCACAATTTCTGCGGCGGTTCTGGTTGGAGCAATGGTTGCACCGGCGTACGCGCAGCAGTCCCAGGATGAACTGTCTGCTTCGTCCACGCAGACCACGTCTGCGCAGACGACGGATAACAGCCAGTATGCGACCGGCAAGCCGCTGGAGATGCAGAGCAAGGAAGGTTTCTGGGGACACATGAATCCCTTTGCCCGCAAGAAGTGGGTAAAACGGCAGGTGAACCCGATCAAGGACCGTGTGAACGAGCTTGACGAGGTGCAGGCGAAGAACGCGAACGATATCCGCGATCTGGATGCACGTACGACAGCAGGTATCCGCCGCGCGAGCGACGCAGCCGCGGCTGCTGACCAGCGCGCAGCCGAAGCAGGCAACCGGGCCGATGCGGCAAACGGTTTGGCAACCACGGCCTCAACTCGCACCCAGGCATTGCATGGCACGGTCAGCAATCTTGACCAGTATCAGCCGGTAACGGCGAAGTCGCTGACGTTTGCTAAAGGCCGCACCACGCTAACCGAGCGCCAGAAGAAGGAGCTCGACGAGGTTGCCGACCAGCTTGCAAATGAGAAAGGCTACATCGTTGAGGTTCAGGGTTACAGCCGTTCGGGCGTGACCAGTTCGCAGGCGATGGCCGATTCGGTTGTTCGTTATCTGGTGACCGAGCACGATGTGCCGATCTATCGCATCTATCGCACCGGCATGGGTCGTGCCAAGTTCCAGGGTGAGGAAGGCGAGCGTTCGCTGACCAACGGTGTGCACGTTGCTGTGCTGCACAACAGCCTGGCCAACATGGACAACAGTACTACGGGCAACACGAGCGATATGCCGGCCAATAACACGCAGAGCAGCGTAACCATGCCGCAGAGCAACTACTAACGAATCGTGGACGCGCGGCAAAGATCGCGCTCCCAAAAAGCTCTCCTAAACCGAGAGAACCAAGGCAGATTGGCCCACCCGAAAGGTGGGCCCTTTTTTGTCCTGCGGGTGCTGCGCGCACGGCGAAGAGCGCGCTTCGCGCGCGTTGTCAGCGGGGTGAAGAGTGTGGGCGCTTCCGCTGGTTGCGGGAAAGCTCTCCCTAACAACTAAGAACCAGGATCTGCGCAGTCACCGATTTGGCATGAAAGACACGCACTCCGGCTGATACGATTTCGCTATCACTCACATGACTTACCCGATTGCGCTGACTATCTTTTGCGCCGCGTTTGCGTTGGTTACACTGGCTGGTTTTTGGGCTGGGCGGTGGCGGCGTCCTGCCACAGGCATGCACTCCCTGGAAGAGTGGGGCCTTGCGGGACGCTCGTTTGGCACGCTGATTACATGGTTTTTGATTGGCGGCGATCTCTACACGGCGTACACGATTATTGCGGTGCCTGCAGCGATGTATGGCGCGGGTGCGATGGGCTTCTTTGCGATTCCATACTGCATTCTTCTGTATCCGTACATGATGGTGACCCTGCCGCGCCTCTGGACTATCTGCACTCGCAATGGCTATGTGACCTTTGCGGATTTTGTGAAGGGGAGGTTTGGGTTGCGTCCGCTGACGTTGGCGGTTGCGATCACCGGCATTCTTTCGCTGATGCCATATATCGCGTTGCAGCTTGTGGGCATGCGTGTGGTGCTGGAGGCGTTGGGGCTGAAGGGCAACTGGCCGCTCACCGTCGCGTTCCTCATTCTCGCGGCCTATACGTACTCCAGCGGACTGCGCGCCCCGGCCATCATCGCCGTGGTGAAAGACGTGATGCTGTACATCATGGTGCTTGCCGCAGTCATCATTCTGCCGTGGAAGCTTGGTGGCTTTGCACACATCTTCCAGGTAGCCAGAGCCACGTTGCCTACGCACACGCCGCCGGGCTCGATCCTGCTGAAGCCCGGGCAGATGTTACCGTACATCACGCTCGCACTCGGCTCGTCTGTTGCCCTGCTGCTTTATCCGCATACGGCAACAGGCATGCTCTCCGCGAAGAGCGCCAACACCATCAAGCGCAATGCCGCGCTGCTGCCCGCATACAGCATTGTGCTCGCGCTGCTGGCTGTGCTGGGCTATGTCGCGATTGCGGCAGGCGTCACCGGTCCGGACAAGAATGCAGTTATCCCGCAACTTTTTCTGCACGGATTTCCTGAGTGGTTCGCGGGCTTCTGCCTCTCGGCTGTGGCGATTGGTGCGCTGGTTCCGGCGGCGATCATGTCCATTGCCGCGTCGAACCTCTTCACGCGCAATGTATGGGGAGAGTTCAAGCGCGTGCGCGGCACCGATCTGCAGGAGTCGAACATGGCCAAGGCCGTGTCGCTGCTGGTGAAGTTCGGCGCGCTCATCTTCGTGCTCGACGATAAATCCGGCTACGCCATCGACATGCAACTACTCGGCGGCATCTGGATCGCGCAACTCTTTCCCAGCGTGATGCTCGGCGCCTTCGTCCGCAAGCTGCATCCGTGGGCGCTCTTCTGCGGATGGGCCGCAGGAATGGCCAGCGGCACGGCCATGGCCGCAACGCTGCATCTCAAATCGAGCGTGTATCCCGTGCATCTCTTCGGACACACCTACGGCACGTACGCCGCCATCCCGGCCCTCCTCCTCAATCTGATCGTCAGCTTTGTACTGACGCCCATCTTCAGTGCAATGAAACTGCGCGACAGGTCAAATACAGCCGTGGCTTTTGCGGAGGTAAGCGATGCAAATATCGAGACGCGGGTTCCTGCTCACTAGTGCAGCGGCTACAGCCGCGTCAGCACAGACGAAGCCCGTATCCATCCGGACGCATGAAGCACACAGCGACACGCGCGCCGCATGGGTAGCCGCACTTGCAAAGACGTCCGAGCCGGTGCTGAGGCACATGGCCGCAGGCACGCTACAAAAGGCGATGCCTGTGGAACTCTCACCTGGCGGCAAACCTGACCGCGCAGTCTGCACGCATCTTGAAGCCTTCGGCCGCCTGCTCTCCGGCATCGCGACATGGCTCGAAGGCGAGGACACCCCAACGACATCGGTATTGGAACGAACGCTTCGGACGAACTATCGCGCATTGGTACTTGAAGGACTCGCACGGGGCGTCGATCCAAATGACCACGGATACCTGCGTTTCGGCGAGCACCATCAGACGCTTGTAGATTCTTCCTTCCTCGCACTCGGATTATTACGCGCGTCAAAGCAGTTGATCGAGACGCTCTCTGCTAAGACAAAGCAGCAGTTGATCGATGCACTAGTAAAAGAACGAAAGATTCGCCCTGGTATGAACAACTGGCTGCTCTTCTCCGCGATGAACGAAGCGCTGCTGTACAAATTAGGCGCGGAGTGGAAGCGCGAGCCAGTAGAGTTTGCCCTCAACAAGCATCGTGAGTGGTACAAGGGCGACGGCACCTACGGCGACGGAGCACATTTCCATTGGGACTACTACAACAGCTTCGTCATCCAGCCCTATCTGTTGCAGATTGCGGACACGCTGGGCGCAGAGTTCCCCGACTATGCGGATTTCTTTGCCGCAGAGAAACTGCGTGCTGCGCGTTACGCAACCGTGCAGGAGAGACTGATCGCACCAGATGGCACTTATCCAGTTGTAGGCCGCTCCATTGCATACCGCTGCGGCGCCTTTCATCTGCTGGCTGACGTGGCGCGACGCGAGATGCTGCCTCCGCAGCTACGGCCCAACCAGGTACGCAGCGCGCTCAGTGCTGTCATCCAAAAGACACTTGCCGCCCCAAACACATTCGACAAAAAAGGCTGGCTCCAAATCGGTTTGTCCGGTCACCAGCCCGCGCTCGGTGAAACCTACATCTCAACCGGCAGTTTGTATTTATGCAGCGAGGTGTTTCTGCCGCTTGGATTATCAGCATCACATGTGTTCTGGAGCGGACCGAGTGTGCAGTGGACTTCGCAAAAGGTGTGGAATGGGGAGAACTTCCCCGCTGATCATTCGATGGACAAGTAATGCACGAATGGCTCAGTAGCCCGCATTCCCGACAACGTTCTCCAATGCCTCGCCGTTCTCCAGATGAGCCACCTGCCTGGCAACAAGTTCAAAAGCACGTTCCAGAAACAGCGGCGTCGAAGAAGCCACATGCGGAGTCAGCAGGAAGTTAGGCGCACTCCACAGCGGATGTCCCGACGGCAACGGCTCAGGATCGGTGACATCCGCTGCGCAACGAATCCGGTTCTCCTGCAAAGCAGCAAGCAGCGCCGCCGTATCCACCACCGGTCCACGTGCAGCGTTCACCAGCAGCGTACCGGGTTTCATCAGACGAAGCTCGTGCTCACCCATCAAGCCGCGCGTTTCATCGGTGAGCGGAACAATCAGCACAACAATGTCCACCGTCGGCAACAGCGCGTGCAGATCGCCGATGGCATGCACCTCCGGCTGCTGCTTTGCTGTCCGAGCAACACGCGTAATCTCCATATCAAACGCAGCAAGCCGCCGCTCAATCGCAGCACCGATAGATCCATACCCAACAATGAGCACACGCTTGCGCGCAAGGTCCTCACCGAGGATGCGGTAGAGGCCATTCGCCGCGGGATGCTCGTCAACGAAATCACTCTCCCGCGCCTGTCCTATCCATACCTGCGCATTCTGCCGGTCGCGATACAGAGGAAGCTGCTTCAGTGAAGCAAGGATCGCAGCAAGCACCCACTCCGACGCAGCCGCATCATGCACGCCGCGCCCATCGCAAAGCGTGATCTCCTTCGGCAGCCATTTGACGATCGAATCCACACCCGCAGTAAGCGTTTGAATGATTTTGACTCCGCGCAGGTGGGGGAAGATTCCAGGCGCAGCCTTGGAAGAGAACGGCGAAACCCAAAGATCAATGTCGATCGAATCCGCCGGCGCATCCGGCACAGGCACCACATGCACACTGGGAAGATAACGCTGAAGACGTTCGGCGGCAATTGCTTGAATCCCTACGCGTAGCATGGGTGTTAGTTTAGTGCTTCTGTGTGTGCGACTCAGCTCGCAGTAATGCAGGTGGTCACAATTGAGATGTGTACTGGCTCAATCTGAAAGCAGATCTCTCCGCTCCATCATCGCGATAAAGCTGCGATGATTCCGGTCGAGATGACGATAGGATCGCTACCAGATGACAGTCCATCGCGACCAACGGAAGCGCCCACACTCATCGCCCCACCAACGACACACGCGCGAAAGCGCGTCTCCCGCCGACCGCGCAGGTCAGCGCCAGTCATCGCGGACGGTGGCTGCGTGATCGGCGATTACGTCGTCGAAGTTGTCTGATTTTTTGATGATGATGTCGCCGCCCACCTGCACCTGCCGCAGCATCACGGCCTGCAACCGCACCATCTCCAGCAGCGCAAGAAACATGCAGATGAGCGCCTGCTGCGAGTGCGTATTGGCCAGCAACTTGCGCAGCGAGATGGGCCTGTCTTCCATCACCAGGCGGCGCTTGCAGTAGTCGAGCATCTGCGCCACGGTAACGGTTTCCGCGTCCACGTTGAGGATGGGCCGCGTCTTGATGCGATCAAGAATCTCCTGAAACACACGAACGAGATCGGTCGTGTCCGCCGCAATCTCGCGCTCGGAGTTCGCCTCTTCCTTGAACTCCGCGATCCCCGGATTCGTCCACGTCGCTTCCTCAATCTGCTGCTTCTGCAGAAGCATCTGCGCAGCAGCCTTAAAGCGTTCATGCTCCAGCAGACGCTCCACAAGCTCGCGGCGCGGATCTTCCATGTCGCCATTGGCAATCAGCGACTGCTCGCGCGGCAACAGCATCTTGCTCTTGATGTGGATGAGCAGCGAAGCCGTGTAGATAAACTCGCCGGCAGAGTCCACGTCCGTCTGTTTCAACTGCTCGGTGTAAGCAAGAAACTGCGCCGTAATCTTCGCAATTGGAATGTCGTAGATATCGATGTCCTGCTTGCGAATCAGGTCGAGCAACAGGTCGAGCGGCCCATCGTAAATCTTGCCCACGGTGATGGAGTAAGGCGACTGCGACTGCTCTTCCTTCGAAGGCTCCGCTTTCTTGGCAGGCTCCCTGGGCGGCTCCGGTGTCGGCGGATGCTTCAGCACCAGCGTCTCCGCCTGCGGCTCCTCGGCAGCAGGCGCGGGCTGCTCAGCCGCAACAGCCTCTGCGGTCTGCTCGACCACTTCTTCTGCCGGCTCCTGCACCGGGGATGTCTGCTCTTCCGTCACCCCTCTAGTATCGCCCAGCGGATGGGGCCGGATGTGGATTTCCGGGGCGAAATTAGACGGGATCGTTGGCCGAAGGAAGCACGCCCGGCGTGTTCTCCTCGTCTCCTTCGGGCGTAAATTTGCTGTCGCGCGGAGCGTCGTCAGGATGCACCTGTCCCTGCGGCGAAATGTTCGCATCGCGACGGCGATGTTCATCCATCGCAGGAATGGTGTCGAAGTTCGGAACAGGTTTCGGGTCGGTCACAGCGCGCCTCCTGTGCTACTCAAGACCTAGGACGCGCTTGATCTCCTGCATAGTTGGTTCACAGCATGCCCTGGCCTTGCGAGCTCCGTTGTCGAGTATTTCTTGCAGGAGCTTCGGTTGAGCTGCGTATTCCGCGCGGCGTTGGCGGACAGGCTCGATCTCGCGGATGATGCTGTCTGCCGCCCAGCCCTTGCACTCAATGCAGCCAATGCCGGCACTACGGCAACCTGCATACACCTTGTCGATCGTCTCCTTATCGGAGAAGACCTTATGCAGATCGCCGACAGGACACTTGTCCGGATCGCCAGGATCGGTGCGCCGCACACGCGCTGGGTCGGTCACCATCGTCTTCAACTTTTTGCGAACTTCCTCCGGCTCCTCGTTGAGCATGATGGTGTTGCCATAACTCTTGCTCATCTTGCGGCCGTCGGTGCCGGGTAGTTTGGGACTTGGTGTAAGCAAAACCTTTGGCTCAGGTAAGACCTGATATTCCAGCAGATTTTCGCTCACTTCGGCCTTGATCAATTCCTTATCAGACGAGGCCTCAACCACCGCAGGCGCAGGAGCAGACGCATAAAGCTGATTGAAGCGCCGCGCTACCTCGCGCGTAAGTTCCACATGCGCGACCTGGTCCTGGCCCACAGGAACAAAGTCCGGCTTGTACAAAAGAATGTCGGCGGCTTGCAGCAGCGGATAACCAAGAAAGCCATACGTAGCAAGGTCCTTCTCGCGAAGCTGCTCCTGCTGGTCTTTGTACGTCGGCACACGTTCCAACCAGCCTAGTGGCGTAAACATGCTGAAGAGCAGATGCAGTTCCGCGTGTGCAGGCACATGCGACTGCCGGAAGATCACGCACTTCTCCGGATCAAGTCCGGCAGAAAGAAAGTCGAGCGCCACCTCGTCGCACTTCTCCTTCAGATTGCCAGGATTGGCGTAATCCGTCGTCAGCGCATGCCAATCGGCAATAAAGAAGTAGCACTCATACTGGTCCTGCAGCTTCACCCAGTTGTAGAGCGCGCCCATGTAGTTGCCCAGATGGAGGCGGCCCGTCGGGCGCATGCCGCTCAGAACGCGGCGCTGTGGTGTGGTGTTCTCTGTCATACGCGTTATTGCCGATGGTAAATGAGCTACAGGCGGAAGAGTGCTGTCTGAAAGATAGCCAGCAGCGGAGAGTAGAACATGTCAATAAACCGTCCTCCAAAGAGGAACAGAAGAATCAGTGCCCATCCGCCCAGCCGGTTGTAGGTTTCCTGCACGCGGTACGGCAAAAAGTGAATCAGCACGCGTGAGCCGTCGAGCGGAGGAATTGGAAACAGATTGAATACAAAGAGTAAAAGATTGATAAGAATGCTGACGTAAAGGAAGAGCAGCAGCGGCACGAGGATGGATCCGCCAGTCATTGCGTCTGCTTGCCCCTCAGTAAATGCAAGCGCCGCTGCCAGAGCAGGAAGGCCATGCGAAGTGTGTTTGACCGCAATCAGGATAATCAAGGCAACGAGCGCCATCAGCAGGTTAGATAGAGGTCCGGCAATCGTAACCAGGATGTCGTCGCGCGTATAGTGCTTGAAGTTTCTCGGTGTGACCGGAGTAGGTTTGGCCCAGCCGATCAGGAATCCGCCATAGAACGCGCCAATCAGTGGAAAGATGATCGATCCGAGAGGGTCAATGTGTTTTGCCGGATTCAGCGTGACGCGGCCCAGCATGCGCGCCGTCTGGTCACCCAGGCGGGAAGCCGTCCAGGCATGCGCCGCCTCATGCACGCAGAAGGCGAAGATCAGGACGGCAAATTGAAAGATGATGAAGACGGTATGTGGCGACATGAGGCTGTTGTCATGGTACCAAGCATGCGCCCGGCGCCTAGCCCCGCGTCGTAACCGTGCCTGAGAGTTGCACCGGCTCGCGGTCGTCGATATGCACATTGGGCTCGATGCGGGTGCCGTCGGCAAGCGAAAGGTTATATCCACGCACGAAGGTGAAGCCCGGATAGATGTACACGTCTTTGCCGATGTGCTGGAAGATGTGCGTTCCCAGAATGTTGCGGAAGCGGAAGCCCAGCCATAGGTTCTGTCCCAGCGCCATGCGATCGAACTGCAGCCAGAACCAGATCAGCGGCTTTACATGCATCCACTTTTCTTTATCAAGCGTCTCGGCGTTTCGCGAAGGCATTTCCGCGGCAAGCGAAACGTTACGAGGATCGAGATTTTCCAGCGCCACATCCAGCGGCAGGTCAGAGTCGAGTGTAACGGCATGCCGCCCTCGGTGCGGACGTCCGAGCAGCAGCATCGAAAGCTCATCGCGCACAATGTCCGCACGCCGTTCAAATTGGTGATGACGTGTGAACTCATCATTCAGGTGCGTTAGCCAGCGGCAGAAGATACCTTCCGCCTCTGGCGTTGGACGCGGAACTTCGATGGTGCTCGGGGTCGTCATAGATTTATATTCTGCCTGCGCAATTCTGTTTTCCAGCGATTCCCCATGAAATAGTCGTTATGGCTCGATTGCGAAGACAGCGTATACGGTCGCAGATTCGCGCACTCGCTCTGGTTTGATCACGAGAGGGCCTACCTTGCGTGAACTCACTGAGGCTGTTGAAGTTTCAAATGTCATTCTCTGACCGGCGAGTAAGGCTGCCAAACCACGCGGCGGCGTCTGGTTAGATGCATATACCAATGGCCCTAGTTTTGCATTCAAGCCATCGGCCATCTGTTGTGCAATTTCACGTGCATGTGAAAGAGCTTCTTTCGCTGCCTTTGCTTCTATGGAACGTTGATCGCTGAGCCGCCAGCTCACATCGCCAGCATCGTTCGCTCCTGCTTGCACAGCGAGGTGGAGGACATTGGCTGCATCTTTTGAATCGACAGTAACACTCCAGCTCTGATGAAGCTTGAACCGGATACCCTGTGCAAAGCGTTTATCTTCATCCTGAATGGGAGTGATTGATTGGTCGTTGCTGGAAATAGCTCTATCGGTAATACCGGCTTTATGTAACGCATCGACCACCGCATTCGAGATGATTGAGCCATCAGCATAGACAAGATCCTTATCTTTGCCATAAACCGTATAGCCAACACTGACGATTGCAATATCCGCAATTTCAGACGCTTCGCCGTTCGTGGTAATAGCGATCGTACGATTGTCTTTGTTGATCTGAATCGTTTGCGCCGTTATGGCCTTTGCTCCAATGCCACAGGCAAAGATAAGAAGCAGCACCTTCCGCATACGTTCTCCTTGGTGACGGAGATCATTACTCTGTCACGGCAAAGACAGCGTACACCGTCGCACTCTGCGTGATGTGCCTTGAAGTGATTGCGAGAGGTTCGGTGTTCGCGTCAGTCGTCTTGAAAGCCATGGAGCGCGCCATCATCGGCACAGGCCGGACCGGAGTTTCCTGCTGATTGCTGGCATAGACCAGAGGGCCGAGGTGAATCTTCAAACCAGCGGCCATCTGTGCGGCAATACGCTGCGCATGGGCGATGGCCTTTTCCGCCGCCTGCGCTTCCAAAGCATCGCGGTCCTTCATCTCCCAGGCGATGTTGCCGCTCTGGTTGGCTCCCGCCTTCACGGCAATATCCAGAACCTTGTTTGCCTTCTCCGGCTCCGTCTTCACCGTCCAGCTTTGCGAGATGACATAGCGATAGTTCTTCTGCTCAGCCTTCAGGTTCTTGATCTCATACTCATTCAGCGGACGAAGCTGCTGGTCCATGCTTTCAATCGTGTTCTTTGCGAAGCCCGCCTTCTCCAGCGCAGCGATGATGGCGTTGGAGCGGCGCGAGCCGTTGGCGTATGCGCTGGCCTCGTCTGTGCCGTAGTCGAGGAAGCCTACCGTCACCACGGCCTGATCGGCGATGGCTTCGGCGGTATCCGTTGCCGTGATCGCAATGGTGCGGTTGTCCTTGTTGACCTGGATGGTCTGCCCGGCTATGGCGATGGGCGCTGCGGCGGTGCCAATCAAGACGGCGAGTGCAAGTGTGCGCATTGTGTTTACCTTTCGCGTTCAGCTTGTTCGAGAAGATCGGTGAGCTTCTCCCTGTATTTCTTTTGACGCCGCTCGGCCTTGGTCTTCTCATCCGGAAGCACAGCTTCAGGCTTCGGCTGGCCCACACGCTCGCGCGCGTTTGCTTTTACGGCCTTGGTGACGGAGAAGATGTCTTTCTTTTTAGCCATGGCGTTTTGTTCCCGAGGAAAATCCTACGCCTGAAATAGTGTTCTCAGTTATTAGTTCGTTAGTTGCCAGGCAAAGAGAAGATTGAAAGCTGGGAACTGAAAACTAAAGAAAGGTCTATCCTGTTATCGGTAATACACGCGGGAGGGGCTATGGAAGAGCGCGATTTTTTTGATGAGAAGCAGGAGCCGCGCAGTCACACGCTGACGTGTCCTTTCTGTGGCAAGGCCGACGAGTACCAGTTGAACTGGCTGGTGCGCCGCAAAAAACGTCAGTTGAACGGCCGGGCAGACGAGCGAGACCGCGCCCGGTTCGCCAAGGCGCAGAGCTACATGGTGCTGCGGGACGATATGGCAGCCTGCAAAAATATCCGCTGCCGCAAACGCTTTGAGCTAAGCGGCATCAAAACTATGGCGTTTCTCGATTAACACGCCAGGCGGCATGCCTGGCGCGGTTGTGATTTAATACGCAGTAGGAGATTTTTGAACGATGCACACGTCTGCACACCTGAGCGAAGTCCGTTTGACACCCGCTGAAGTTGAAGCGCTGGATGCACGCCGCCGCCGCGGGCAGTTGCTGATGACCATCTCTCTGCAGACAGCCTGCGTGACAGCGCTTGTAGCACTGCTCTTTGTCGGGCAGGACCTGACCTACTCGCCGGGATGGAACCGCCCAATGTTCTACTGGGCGAGCATCACTGGATTGATCTCCATCGTGACATTTTTGATCGGTCTGCGGCTACGTCGTGGAAATTACGAGTTCACCTCTTACTAGTGCTCTCACATGGAAATAAAAAGCCCGCTTATTGCGGGCTTTTTACGTTGTAAAAAAGGTTTAGGCGGCCAGGCGTTCCATACCTGGGGAAAGTTGCACGGCGCGGACTACATCGGCAACGGTAAATAACGGAACATCCGTGATACCGGTAATGTATTCCCGGCCGGAAGCAGAGAGCACCGCCTTTAGCATCTCCTGTGATTGTTGGGTGGAAAGGCCCAGATCTTCTTCCAGCATGTCGCGGGGACGGACCGGAAAGCCGATCCCCTCATGCTCAACGAGATAGGTATAAACCAGCCCGGAAAGATAAGGATCAAAACCCTGTGTAGACATGCGCTCGATAAATGTTTCTATCGATTCCCCGGCGCGGTCGCGCTGCATGCGATGCCGCCGCCTTCGCGCTGAGATGGCCAGGATCAGCAGACCAAGCCCAAGAAATCCGATGAGCAGAAATAACGGGACGGCTTGTACTGCGACCCAGCCCTGAAACGTTTCCGGTACGGACATAGTTGGCCCTCTGCAGCGACGAAGGTTCGCGCGTTTATAAAGGGACGCTGAAAGATATACTGAAGATGTATCCTGCCGTATGGAGAAGGCGCGAATCGACAGCCAGCATCAAAGTAATCAACTTACCTGGCAACTGTCCCCTTAATTACATGGGCATTCCCACTCCGCCATGGCGATCCTATTTCCCATTCCGCCGGTCGCGCAGCCTGAATCCGTAGGCATTGCGGGTTTGTGCGATGCGCACGGACGCGCCATTGTGGACCTGCGGCTCTCCGTCACAGACCGGTGCAACTACCGGTGTGTGTATTGCCGCGACGAGGCAGAGGCGGGATTTGGCGAACTGAAGATCGAAGACTACGCCCGGCTTGTGAGGGCATTCGTCTCTTTAGGTATTGAAAAAGTGAGACTTACGGGTGGCGAGCCGCTGCTCCGAAGTGGACTGCTGGATCTTATTCGTGAAATTGCGGGAATGCGAACCCTTCATGGAAGGGAACTCGAGATTGCGCTGACCACGAATGGGCATCTATTGGAAACCATGGCAAAGCCGATGAAGGACGTGGGTCTATCCAGGGTGACTGTAAGCATGGATGCTGTTGATCCTGAAGTTTTTGCACGCATTACACGGGTACCCGGAAGTTATGAGCGTGTACTGGCTGGAGTACGGGCGGCAAAAGATGCGGGGCTGGAGCCGGTAAAGATCAATTGTGTGCTTTTGCGAGGATTTAACGACGATCAGATTGAAAAATTCGGTGAATTTGCAAGGAAAGAAGGCATCATTCTGCGATTTATCGAGTTTATGCCATTAGAGGAGGGCAGGGTCTGGTCTCCTGAGGTGGTCGTGCGGGAATGCGAAATTGTTGAACGATTGGGCCGTGTCATGCCTTTGGTAGAGCTCCCTCCGAACCACAGCAGTGAGACAGCCCGGAGGTACGGATTTGCCGACGGAGTTGGCGAAATTGGCATTATTGCGCCTGTTTCGAGACCATTTTGCGGGCATTGCAGCCGTATCCGGCTGACAAGCGATGGCAAACTCCGCACCTGTCTTTTTTCTCAGACGGAACACGATATTGCAGGAAAAATGTTACGCGGTGCAACGAATGACGAACTCCGGACGTATATTCGTGAAACGGTTAACACAAAAGAGGCTCGGCACCATATAGGTGAGCCTGGCTTTCTGAAACCTTCGCGGAGCATGGTACATATTGGCGGATAGCTCAAGGAACGTCGCATGGGTTTTCTGAAACGGAAAGACCGGATTGAACCGGTCGAAATTACGCGAAGCCTGCAAGAAGAGCACCTTCGTCTCTTCCATGACGTAGCGCGCGAGATCACCAGCACGTTAAGCCTGGAAACGGTGCTTACCACCATCATGACGCGGATGGCCCAGTTCTTTGGGCCGGAACGGTGGTCGATGCTGCTGGTGGATGAAGAGAAGAACGACCTGTTTTATGCGATCGCCGTAGGTGAAGATTCCGAGAGCCTGAAGGGCCTGCGAGTGCCAATGGGGGAAGGCGTTGCCGGATGGGTGGCTGGAACGGGCAATCCACTGGTTGTGCCGAATGTGAATCTGGATGCACGATGGAAAGCGTACGCTGCGGCGCATCCCGAACTGAATATCCAATCCATTGCATGTGTACCTGTACGATCGGCAGACAAGGTGCTAGGCGCTATCCAGTTGCTGAACTCCAAGTTCGATCTGCTAGGTGAATATTCCCTTTCGTTTCTGCGCATGCTGTGCGATTTCGCGGCGATTGCGATTCAGAATGCAGACCGGATGAAGCAGATTCGCGAATTGTCGATTACCGATGACGTGACAGGACTCTTCAATGCCCGGCATCTCTACGCAACGCTGGAGGAAGTTGTTCGTGAACAGGAGAAGTTCAGTCTGCTGTTCATCGATCTGGACAAGTTCAAGAGTGTGAATGACACCTATGGACATCTGATTGGTAGCCGTCTACTCGCAGAGGTAGGCAATTTGCTGAAACGATTTATTGGTCCAACCAATGCTGGATTCCGCTATGGCGGTGATGAGTTTGTGGTGATGCTGCGCGATATGGACAAACAGCGCGCTATCCAGTTCACCAGCGAGATATACAAAAAGCTCCGCACTACTCCGTTTCTTGAAGCTGCCGGCATGAGCCTGCATGTGAAAGGCAGCTTCGGATTGGCGTCGTATCCAGAGGACGGCGGATCCATCCAGGAGATTATTCGTGCGGCGGACACGATGATGTACGACGTGAAGGCCAAGACGCGTGACAATCTGGCTGTGGCTGGACTGGGTTTGATGTTCGGCGAACAGGGGCTAGCTTCTCAGCCCGAATCATTACAGAAGCTAACGCCGTCGTTGCTGGATATGGTGCTTGCCGTATCGGCTACCCGGTAAAACATGCGGTGATTACCGTGGTCCGCGTGTTTCCAGCCTGGGTTTGCGGCGCTCCTGCGGCAGAATGGCATCACGATTCTCCGGAGCGGCGGGATGTACGCCGAAATCCCAGACACTGAGATTGAGCGTCTGGTCGTTAATGATCTCGATGAGTACATATTCGCCGAAGAGCAGCGGCTGTTTGGGAACAACTTTGAGCCAGTAGCCACCGGGCAGAAGCGTCTGCGTGGTCTCCACCACATCCTGATTCATCTTTCCTGAACCGATGAGATTGGTTTCAAACGAAGTAACGATGCGGACGTCCTGCCGCACGTCGCATTGGACGATGACATAGCGACTATTGGGTGAGACGCGTTCTGGTTTACGGTCGGCTGCCCCGGTCTTTACCTGGAAAGCTCCGGCGGGCGCTTCGTCGTCGGCGTCCTGGGGTGAATCGACGCGAATATAGAAATCGGGCCTATCGACATGCATCTGTGCGGAGGCGCGTTGGCCCTTGATCTCCACAAGCTGGTGCGCATGCGCGAAGGGATTGATCGTTTGCAGGATGATGTTATGTGCGGTCTGACGGTTGAGGTCGCCTTCTGTCTGCGTGAGAGGGACAAGCTGCGGTGTGCCGCGGAAGATGTCGAGCGCGAGCACACTTTCTCTCTCCGGCAGATGAAGATTTGGCGCTACTTCCGGTACCCGCTCCGTGCGTTCGCGCTCTTCGCGTGCAAGCTCAGGATCGAGGATAGGTGTGCGTGGAGCGTTTGGATCGCTGAGTTGCGCCCAGGATTGTGTCTTAATCAGGTCGACCAACTCCAGGGGAATCTCTTCCTGATGCCCGGCGCGCTCGGCGGAGCGATAGACCACGACAGAACCCTGTACGTGATAAGAGAGGACGATTTGGTAGGAACCGTCTTTGAGATAAAGGCGCGTGCGGTGAGAGGCATCCTGGTTCTCCTGCACTGGCGCAGGCGCGATAGAGCGGTGTTGCGCCGGAAGTGTGGCGGGCAGCAAAAACAGGGTAGCGGCAATGCGGAGAAACTTCACGGCAGAAGTTTAGACGCTGGATGCGGTATTCTCGCTGCTATGTTCAGACCCCGACCTCTAATCGCCTTTCTATTGGGAGCATCGTTGACGCTTGCTCTGCGCGCGCAGGATGTGCCTCATACCGATGCCCACCCTGCCACTCCGGTTGAAAACAAAACCACAACTGCTGAGCCAGACGCGCGACAAATTCTTGTGCAAATGATCCAGTGGGACAGAAAAGCGATGGGTGCGGTGACACCGGAGAATCCGCATGGATTGAAGTGGGAATTTACGCCGACCGGATCGGTCAACAACACGGCCAGGGGACAGGAGGTGGTGATGACGGGCATCGTCTACCACGCGCCTATCAACAACCAATGGAACGTGATCGTTTGGCAACTGGATAAGCCTGGACCGGCGATGCAGTACCGCAATGTGTGGGCTAACCGGCAAGGTGTGCTGTGGCGCAATCGTCCGCCGGGAGAAGCGCAGGAGGCGATGGCAGGAGAAGGTTCCATCGGGTTCAAATTCGGCGGAGCGAAAGGCGAAGCATATCGTTATATGCTGCTGTCCGATGACAAAAAGACGGCGATCTACGGCGTTGCGGTGCCATTCCCGATTGAGCAGAAGCAGGGCAAGTGCCGTGTGGAACTTCGACTGGGGTCGAAGGACGGCCGCAGCCTGGTCCTTCTCGGAGAGGGTTTTCCGGCGACTTCGCTTGTGCATCTGAATGTGGCTACCGCAGGCAAGACAACAGAGCAGGACATCCACACCGATGCGAAGGGAGTGTTTGTAACAGGCCTCTTGCCTCCCGGAACAGACCAGGAGAGTGGGACACGCGAGCTGACGTTCTCTTCTGTGGCGGGTGGATGTTCGCTGCATTTTAGCCAGCCATGGGGAAAAGGTAGCTATGAGCGCCAGTAGATTGTTCAGATAAACAAACATGCAACCCGAAGGTTGCATGTTTGTTTATGTGGGACTAATATGCAACCTGGAGGTTGCCTGTTATGTCTACGGACCGTATTGAGAAGCAGATCGAGTTGAAAGCCCCGCTCACTCGCGTGTGGGAAGCGATCACAGAGGCTCGCCAGTTTGGCGAGTGGTTCCGGGTGAAGTTCGATAAGCCCTTCGCGATTGGAGAAGAGGCGAGCGGCCAAATCCTGCATCCCGGTTACGAGCATCTGACGTGGCGGGCAAACATCGTCGCCATTGAACCGCAGAAGCGGTTTGCGTTTACCTGGCACCCGTACGGCATCGATCCACATGTGGACTATTCCACAGAGGAGCCGACCCTGGTGGAGTTTTTGCTGGAACCGATGCAGGATGGCGGCACGCGGCTCACGGTGATTGAATCCGGCTTTGACAAGGTGCCGGCACACCGCCGCCATGAGGCCTTCCGCATGAACAGCAACGGTTGGACGCAGCAGATGAAGAACATTGAAGCCTATGTCGCGCAGGGATGACGCAGTACGCAGGAGGTCTGTTCCGGTTTTTGCCGCGCTGGGCGATGAGACGCGCCTGCTGCTGATTGGCCGATTGCAGCGTGGCGAGAAGATGTCGCTCACGCGGCTGACTGAGGGGATAGATCTGACCCGGCAGGCGGTGGCGAAGCATGTCCGCGTGCTGGAAAAGGCGCGGCTGGTGAGGTGCAGCCGCATTGGCCGCGAGACACTGGTGGAATTGACGCCGGAGCGGATGGAGGAAGCTGCGGCTTATCTGCGGAGCGTTTCTGAGCAGTGGGATGATGCCTTGGGACGGTTGAAGGCGTTTGTGGAGAGCTAAGGTTGGAAAGGAAGCCCGGTGTAAGCCATGTAAGCTTCACTCACGGAATTTTGCAGACCTGTCAAATCTTCCTGAACGATTCCCCACACTCTTCTATTTACCATTCTGTCGTATTCATGACGCACTATATTTCCGAACGTCCGAATAGGCCTCCATTGCACATTCGGGCAGAGTTCCTCAGCATCTTCTCCAAGTCGTTTGGCTGCTTCGCTAATGACAAGAAGCATGCGTTCCACGGCAGCCTGAGTTTTTGCGGTCTTGCTCGTACTCGTTGAAATTCATGCCGGAGAGGAAAGAGTCAATCTCCGAAATGGCCTGAAGGATGTGCTCCATGTATTCAGCAGCCCGTTCAGAAGGCACTCACTGCCTCCGCTTCCGCGCGCTGTCTGATCCGCGGCTTCAACGCATACTGTTCGATGAAATCCACATCGCGGCCAAGTAAATCTTCCATGGCGATTTTCATCTTTGCGAGATCCAGAAGCGAGAGAACTCGCTCATCATCAAATTCCGCCATTAAATCCACATCTGAATCGGGACGTTGTTCTCCGCGGGCCACAGAGCCGAAGAGGCGCAAGTGAACGATACCGGCGGCTTTGAGCTGCGGTTCGTGTTCGCGCAGGATACGGAGGACCTCTTCGCGATTCATAAGGTGATTTTCCCACATTCCGTAATTTCAGACGCCAATTTTTGTGAGCAGGACGTCGGCAACGTTATACTTAATCGTGCACCCCTCGCACGGTCCATTACGACAATTAAAAAATGACGAGGCACGGATGTCTGCAAAATACATCTTTGTAACGGGCGGAGTTGTGTCTTCACTCGGCAAAGGATTGGCGGCTGCTTCTATCGGCTGCTTGCTGGAGGCGCGTGGTTTGCGCGTGAACCTGATGAAGTTCGACCCGTATTTGAACGTCGATCCAGGAACGATGTCGCCGTTTCAGCACGGCGAGGTGTTTGTGACTGACGACGGCGCAGAGACCGACCTGGACATGGGCCATTACGAGCGGTTCACGCATGCCAGACTATCGCGCGATAACAACCTGACCAGCGGCCGTATCTATGAGCAGGTGATTACGAAGGAGCGCCGCGGCGACTATCTGGGCAAGACGGTGCAGGTGATTCCGCATGTCACCAACGAGATTAAAAATGCGATGCGCAAGGTGAGCGCGGATTGCGATGTGACGCTGGTTGAGATTGGCGGCACGGTAGGCGATATTGAGTCGCTGCCGTTTCTAGAAGCAATTCGCCAGATGCGGCAGGAACTTGGCCGCGACAATACGTTATTTGTGCATGTCACGCTGGTGCCATGGATTGCAGCGGCGCAGGAGCTGAAGACCAAACCGACGCAGCACAGCGTGAAGGAGATGCTGTCCATCGGTATCCAGCCTGACATTTTGTTGTGCCGCTGCGAACGCAATCTGCCGAAGGAGATGCGCGGAAAGATTGCGGCCTTCTGCAACGTGGAACAGGATGCGGTGATCGCGGCGCGTGACGTGGCCAACATCTATGAGCTTCCGCTCGCGTTCCATAGAGAGGGTGTAGACGGGCTGGTGTTGAAGTATCTGCGTATCGACGCGAAGGATGCTGACCTCAGCAAATGGGAAGACCTTGTACACCGGGCGTATCACCCGAAGGACGAGGTGCATATCGGCATCATCGGCAAGTATGTCGAGTATGAAGACAGCTATAAATCCCTCAAAGAAGCATTGGTCCATGGCGCGCTGGCGGACAACCTGAAGCTGCGTGTGACGTGGGTGGAGGCCGAAGGGCTGGAGACCGAGGACAACAGCTATGAAGAACAGTTGAAGGATTTTGACGGCATTCTGGTTCCTGGCGGGTTCGGAAAGCGCGGCATTGAAGGCATGTTGAACGCGATCCGTTATGCCCGCGAGAAGAAAGTGCCATACTTCGGTATTTGTCTTGGCATGCAGACGGCGTGCATTGAATATGCGCGCAACGTGTGCGGATTGAAAGATGCGAATTCGAGCGAGTTCGATCAGGCTACGCCGCACCGCGTGATCTACAAATTGCGCGAGTTGACCGGAGTGGAAGAGATGGGTGGAACCATGCGTCTGGGTGCGTGGACGTGTGTCATGGAACCGGATTCGCTGGCCGCCAAGGCGTATAGCGCGACCGAGATTAGCGAGCGGCACCGGCACCGGTATGAGTTTAATCGCGAGTATGAGGCAGTTATCACCGGAGCGGGATTACGTCTGACGGGAACGACGACGGATGCAACGTATGTTGAAATTGTCGAGTTGCCGCAAGATGTGCACCCGTACTTTCTGGCCTGCCAGTTTCATCCGGAGTTCAAGAGCAAGCCGCTGGAGCCGCATCCGCTGTTCCATGCATTTACGGCGGCCAGTTACAAAAGCCGTCTTGCAAAACCGCAAAGAGTGGAAGCGATTGCTATTCCATAAGCAATGCCAGTTATTGATTTTGAGCAGATAAATACCGCGGAGTTTCACCCACATGCAAATGTGTGCATTGTGGGGGGAGGAATTGCGGGTTTGCTGCTTGCTTTTAAATTGGGCAAAGCAGGCACAGACGTTCTTCTCCTTGAAGCGGGTGGAACATCGCTGGAAGAACGCAGCCAGAACCTGTATGCCGCTGAGATGGCCAATGCCGTGCATGTGGGCACCATGCAAGGCCGATTTCGCACCTTAGGCGGATCATCTATTCGTTGGGGCGGACAGTTGTTGCCGTATACCGAGGATGTACTGCATCCTCCACCTGAAACCGGGTTGCCGCAGTGGCCCATTGCATTTGAGGAGATTGCCCCCTACTTCGATGAGGTAGTTGCATTGCTCGGAGCGAATGAGCTGCCGTTCGATGCATCTTTATTGAACACACTGGGTTTGGAAAAAGCAGGTTTCAACGAACAGATCAGGCTGCGGTTTTCCAAATGGCTGCCCTTTTCCCGCCGCAATCTCACCAACACAGTGGGCAAGCAAGTGGCAGCTATGAGCAATGTGCGCATTGTCACGCATGCCAATGTGTTGCGGTTTGTTCGGCAGGAGGATCGCATCACAGCTGCAGAGATTAGAGACTACAGCGGCCACGCTGCAATAGTAACCGCAGATACATTTGTCCTCTCCGCCGGCACAATCGAATCCTCTCGCATCATGCTTCTATCGGGTCTTGGCGGCAATCAGACAGGCCGCTATTTTCACGATCACATCTCGGTCCCTGTAGGAGAGTTCACTGGCAGAGCACGCACGGAGTGGCTTCGCCGTCTTGGTCCATTTTTTGTTGAAGGAAATTTGCACACGTGCAAGCTGGAGGCTTCGAGTTCTCTACGAAAGCAGCACGGGATGCTTGCAGTGATGGCGCACATCGTTATCCAGGAGCCGGAGGATTCCGGGATGGCAGCAATCCGGAACTTTCTGCGGGCTCTTCAGCATAGGAAGTCAGGCGAGGGTGTGCGATGCATCGCTCCCCTTTTGCGAGGTTCCCTGGATGTTGCGCGACTTCTTTGGTCTACGAAGGTGCGTAAGCGCCGGTCTGTAAGTAAGCGCGCTCGCGTTCTGCTTGCCATCGATCTTGAACAGGAACCCTCTACGGAGAACTGCATCCGGCTCTCAGAAGAGAAAGACCCCATCGGTATGCAGCGGGCCGTTGTGCAGTGGGCAGTCAGTCCACGCGAACGCCGTACTGTGGCGCAGTTTGCGCATCATCTTCGTACGGCTATGCAGGAAGCCGGCCTTCCTGAGCCGCAATGGTTTGATGGCGTTCTAAACGCAGAGATATGCACGCGCGAGTTCAGCGATACCTTTCATGCGATGGGTGGTCTTCGCATGGGCACCGATGTTGCGTCCTCGGTAGTGGATCGCGATCTACGCGTGCACGAGACAGAAAATCTTTATATTGCAAGCTGCGCAGTTTATCCGACCGGCGGCAGCTCCAATCCCACCTTTACTCTTGGAGCGCTCACACTTCGTCTTGCGGACCATCTTCTCAAAGGGAAGTGATCGCTTAGTGCAAGCCCAGCGCTGCACCTAATAAAGAGATTTCATTTTCTGTGAACCGGTCCGCTTCTATCGCATGCAGGTTACTCCGCAGATTGGAAGGACTCATCATTGAGACAATCACGGAGGCAATGGCTCCGCTTTGCGTCAGAGCACGGAGAATAATCTCTGGCATCAGCAATGGACCGCCCGCAATAAGTTTTGCTTTTAGCTCGGATGAAACATCCGCGCGTTCGCGAAGCGCTTCGATTCTGCGTTGCGTCTCGGCCACTCCATGCGGTCCACCGAAAGCATGATTGGCTACCAGCGATATCCGACTCGGATCAAATGCAGACGCGATCTGCATCAATGCAGGATCGAATACATTACAGGCAAATTGGCCGTGTGTAAGAACGGAAGGCGGGCTTTGTGCATAGGCCCGCAGCGTTTCGCCTGGTCCCGAGATGCCAGCCACCTTAATCTTCCCTTCGGCGCGCATCTTCTCTAGTTCGGCTAGTAGATCGTCCTGTTGTATCGCAGAAGGTGGCGCGGCATGCAGAAGCAGTATGTCCACTGCATCGACATGAAGTTTGCGAAGGCTTGTTTCCAGGCTGGAGCGAAGCACTCCGATAGAAAATTGTCCTGCAACAAACTGGGTCCCTGCGGCCTTACGTGCCGGCTTACGCAGCGCAGGAAATGCTTGCACTGCTTTGCGTGCGACAGGCAGCAGCGCAGCCTTCCATCCACTGCGCTGAACAGGAAGGATCCCAAACTTTGTGCAGATAACTACATTATTTCGACGATCACGGATAAATTCCCCGAGCACCGTTTCGGCTTCGCCGCCACCATAGGAACGTGCAACATCAAAAAAATTGATGCCTGCGTCGAATGCCTGATGCATGGCGCGCAAAGAATCCGCGCGGCCTGTTCTCCCCATTACTGCTGAGCATCCAAAGCCCAACACTGAAATGGATTTATTGAGACTAGGTACCGCGCGATAACGCATGTGGGTAAGCTACCACACGACTGAAAGCATTATTGGGCTGCCGAAGCTACCAAATCCATTACGTCAGCAATGATGCGTGTAGTGGGATCGTAGGCAACGACGTAGCCGTCATAGTATCCGTAGCGATATCCCGGAGGCAGTGGCGCCATGCCGCGATAGTAATACGTCGGTACAGAGCGGAAATATACCCCCCGCGGGATGCGCATGCCGGCGCGAAAGTCATAGCGATGATGCCAGTTCCGACTTCGGCGGTAGCGATCAACGTCATGGCGATAGTACCGCTCCCAGCGTGCTCGATCTTCATTGCGGAAGTGGTAATCGCGGCGGTCATTATCACGCCAGCCATTGTGGTTCCCGTTGTCGTGATGATCATTGTCGCGGCGGTCATTATGATCCCAGCCGTTATGATTTCCGTTGTCATGCCGATCATTGTCATGGTACTGGGCCACCATAGCGGAAGAGCCGGCAGCCAATGCCGCAGCAAGCATCCAGCTTGTGATTCGTCGATTCATAGTCGTTCTCCTTGCAGAGATTGGGATGCAGGCAGGCTTCTTACGGTCAGTTGCAGCAAAAAGATTTCGGGGAAATATCTATCAGTTCGATTTTGAGAGTATTGAAATCAGGTAGATAGTCGTTCGAAGGCCAAAGTGCGTCATAAAGTTTCAGGGAGGTGTGCTTTGGACGAGCAGCAGATGCATGATGAGCGCGAGATTCAGCGGCAGGTGCGGCGCGATGAGCGCATTCGTGCCAACGAGGCGCGCAACCCGCGAGGCCGTTCGTGGGGCCTTATTTTTATCGGTCTCTTACTCGTATTTCTTATTGGGATCGCAGCGGCATTTCTGTTCTTGCGTTCCGCAACGGGGAATGGTCCGGTGGCGCGCATCGCTTCTGCGTTGTTGGGAAGAAATGTGTCCTTCGACAGCTCTGCACCGGCTGTGGTGAACCGCATTCAACAGCTGAACAAGCTGGAGACGGTGGCATTTTCCGTAGACACCGTTGTGGAAGGAAGTAAAGGAAATCCTGTATTGCCGGATGCTTTATTCGGCGACAGAATTCTTCTGATTGCGCATGGGCAGACGATAGCCGGAGTAGATATGACAAAGCTGCAGGCCGATGCAGTGCATGTTTATGGGAAAAGCGTGACTGTGGATCTGCCGCCGTCTGAGATTTTCTTTACACGGCTTGATAGTTCCAAGACACGCGTCTATGCGCGTACCACAGGACTGCTGGTGCAGCAGGATGCCAATCTCGAAGGCGAGACGCGGCAGCATGCAGAAGAGCAAATCCAGAAGGCCGCGATTGCCGATGGTGTGCTGGACACGGCACGCGCAAACGCCCGGGCCAGCATCACCACCTTGTTGACAGGACTCGGTTTTGAATCAGTGACGGTACGCTGATTACTGCCTGGTCAAAGAACCGTGGCCGGTGTCGGTGCAACCGGGCCCTGTGAGTGTGTAGCTGGTGATTGTCAGGGCCGTTGCGTCGGTATTGAACGAGCCGGTAGCGACGACCTGCGCGTGCGTATTCGCATCGGTGTAGGTGGCTGAGAAAGCGTCTCCAGTGACCACTGAATCCGTAACCACAGGTGAGGCAATGCATCCGTCTGGTGGAAACGTAGCGCTGCCGGTGAGATGGAAGGTGCCGTTCGCATCAGGCGAAGTGGTCTGTGTAAATTGCGCACTTACCGGCACGGTATAGCCATCCACCGAAGTGAAGTTTCCGGTATAGGTCCCGCTGATAGGCAGGTATTGCGCGGCTACAAGCGGCTGTGCGGCAATGCCGCAGGAACCGGAGATCGCGAAGTTCGCATTGTTCAACGATTGAGTAGATGCATCGTATGTGCCATTAATTGTGAGTACGTTTCCGGCAAAACTCTGCGATTTGAGTGTAAGGGTGTTGTCTGCATTTAATTTTCCGCTAACCGCAATTGGCGATGTGGCGGAATAGCAAAGCTGAGAGGGCAATTGTCCAACAGCGGCCGTCGTGTGCAGGGTCCCGGTCACCGTATCGTTCTCTCCGGAGAGAGCACCGGAGATGGCAGCGATCTGCGAAGCAGATGCTGGTGTGGCGGTAGCCGAGAACTTCCAATTACCATTTACAGTTTGCGCGTTGAGATTGGATTTGGAAATGCCGTTATCGCCACATCCTGAAAGGAGGGCGAGGAAGGAAGCGGCGCAAACCATTGCGGCTGCGCGAAGTGGGCCCGAGGTACGCATAATGCTCCGATAAAACTAGGGAATATGTTCATGATGAGTCACAAGGGATGACTTATGAAGTGCCCAATGCTGGGATGCTGCCGTACAACTTAGGTATCAACAGCTTTGCTTTTATAAAAGGATGGAGTGGGGCGTACGCTTGGCGAGTGCCTGATTGAAGGTTACAAGGGGAATCCTTGCTTCCGTGGCAAATGCCTGCACATAATCATCGCTCCAGGCCTTCGGCATACTCTGCTTACGTGGCGAGAGAGTGCGGAATGTGTTTTCGAAGGTTGTTGGCTCATCCATCATGAACGCCGCATCTTTACGAATCCAATATGCGTACGAATCATAAGCCTGTTCATTCGTGAGGAGGTCTGCACCCATGACCGCGGCCGTTGTGAGAAGCCGCAGAAAACCAAGTTGAGTAACACGGCAGAAGACCAGCGAAGTAGTAGCGGGTTGCGATGCATACCACTGCCATGCTTTGCGATGATGCATATGGCCAGGCCATGAGAGGGCCACCCAGACGTTCACATCAGGGAAACTCAATGAGGTCATAGATCATTTCATTGGTAAGGTGAACTGAACCCGGATTTTTTGATTTCAACGGCGGGCGCTGCAATTTGCGCCGGCGAGGTTTGCTCATTTCGGCAAGCGCCAGCTTCAGGCCGTGACGCACGATCTCTTTAATGGATGTGCCATTTCTGGCTGCAACTATCTTTGCCTGCTCGTACTCTGCGTCCGGAATGTCCACGGTGGTCCGCATATCGCGATGCTACCATAAATATGGCTGGAGGCATTTTAGTGTTTCAAATTGGCGATATTGCTGTAGGTAACGGACAACTTTTCCTCATCGCAGGGCCGTGCGTGATTGAAAGTGAAGCGCATGCGCAAAAGATGGCAGCAGCTATCTCGGCAGTGACTCGCGAACTGAACGTGCCGTATATCTTCAAGGCCAGTTATGACAAGGCTAACCGGACGTCCATCACCAGCTTTCGTGGCCCAGGCCTGGTGGAAGGTGCGCGGATCCTGCGTGCCGTGGTAAAGGAAACAGGGCTGCCTGTGTTGACGGACGTTCACTCAGCGGAGCAGGCGAAGCAGTTGCATGCAGAGCTTGGCGATGTGGAGGCGGTGTTACAGATTCCTGCGTTCCTCTGCCGCCAGACGGACCTGCTGATCGCTGCTGCGGAAACTGGCCGCACGGTGAACATCAAGAAGGGCCAGTTCGTCGCGCCGTCTGATATGAAGCATGCTGTGCAGAAGGTGACCGACAGCGGCAACACACGCGTATGCTTGACGGAGCGTGGAGCTTCCTTCGGCTACAACAATCTGGTTGTCGATATGCGTTCGCTGCCGATTATGCGCGGGTTTGCACCGGTGATCTTCGATGCCACGCACTCTGTTCAGACGCCTTCAGCAGCAGGTGGCAAGAGCGGTGGCCAGCCGGAGTTTATTCCTGTGCTGTCGCGCGCGGCTGTGGCTGCGGGCATCGATGGATTGTTTATGGAAGTGCACGACAATCCCACATGTGCGTTGAGTGATGGTGCGAATGCGCTGGATTTGAAGAATCTGAAGTCAACGCTGGAGCAGTTGCTGCGGGTGCATGAGGCTGCGAAGTATTTGGCTGAGTCTCATTCTTCTCCAGAATTTCTGGTTGATGCATGCTCGCGCTATGGTGCGATATGAAATCTCAATTGATTCAATGCATAGGAAAAATGCAATACACGGTAGGTCACGGCTTCAGCCGTGACATTCAACCGAATCGTTAATTCCGGCTTTAGCCGCTGAGGAACGATCTCCGTGATATACGGACGAGAATGCATACTCTTCTGCTTTTGTGACGAGGTGGGCGCGAACAGGATTCTGGTGAATATATTCACGTCTGGTTACAAACTCTTCAGCATCGCGCATTCTTCGCTCATGGAAACTTTTCTGCCAGACAGGAAATTTCGATGCAAGGCGATGAGAGAAGCCACCTTTGATCAGGCCCACTGCGCGCTCAATGGTGATGTCGCAGGGGCGTGAGGAGCAGATGTACATGGTCTGGCATGATCACAAAGGCATGTAGCCGATATTTGCCTTCGCGTCTGTAATGCTGCAGCGTATCCATAAACAGATGAGCATTAGCTTCCACCTGGAAGAGCCGTCTTTTGTCATAGGTGCGAAAGGCAACACAATAGGTTGCCGTGGAACTCGACGAGGTCAGCATCGGAAAAGTTTATCGTCCCCAGCGGCTAAAGCCGGAGCAGTTGGGCCGATCAATTGTCACGGCTGAAGCCGTGACCTACCGCTCCTCGCTTATCCTCGATCTTGGAACTTATCGAACACCCACAGGCTTTTGATCGTTCCACTCATCTGCAACAATTCCCAAATCGGAGAGCGTCTGCATGGTGCTTTCGATATTGCGGCGAATCTGTGGGAGGACCTGCTTGGGCGCATTGTGCGCTTCTTCGACAGCCACTACGCGGCCGTAGGGCCAGGCATCGCGTGGGACGGCGTTGAGCGCTTCGGCAAGGTCGGAGAGGCGGATGCTGACCACATCCTTACGTGCAGCAACCGGTCGCAGCAGAGTGCCTTTGCCAACGGGTGACGGGTTGGCGTCTGCACGCAGAATGGTGAGCGTAATCATGTCTGCCTGCACGGTGAGCAGAGGGTTCTCCCACTGCGCGGTGGACTGAACATTCATGTAGAGGTTCTTCGAGGGGGGAGGGATGTGCGCCAGGTCATCGCGGGCCATCTCCAGTTTGGCGCGTCGTTCGGCCTGCTCCTGTGGCGTAAGAGTGGCTGGATTCGATTTGCTCCGGCATCCAGTGGGCAGAAGAACCAATACGGCGAGAAGAAGGGCGATAACTGTGCGGGTCACACGTTAAAGATAGCGGGGAAAGTTCTCTGTTGTCAGTTTCAGTGCTTACCAACGTACTTTTCGCGTACTTGCGAACGGTACAATCAAGAGCATGATTAAGGGAGTGACACGGGTGATGGCAGTGGAGAATGCCGCCGCCTGGGAGCGCCTGGGAGCGCTATTAAGCGAGTTAGGATTTGAGCCGGGCAAGGGCTGGGAAGACGCCACCGGCAAGGGCGCCGCGTTTCTGGCGCCGCTCGGCAATCTGGAGTTTGTGACCGGTCGGCAGCCCGCCGTGCCGGAGTTGCTGGTTGAAGTTACGTCATTGGACGTGGTGCATACTGCCGTCAAAAAGTGGATGACGGCTGAGGGACTGACCGCGAAGTTGGGCGATGTTGCCGAAACGCATTGGAATTCGCGCCTCTTCACCGCGGAACCTGCGCCTGGCGTCCAGATTGGATTTTGGGAGCGTAACGATCCGTACAGCGGCAAACCTGCTGCTATGGAAGGTGATCTGATTGCCACCGGCATGCGATTTGCTATCGTGGTCGCGCGTTGGAATGCGGTGATTACCCATCGCCTGTTGCAGGGCGCGTTGGATGCGCTGCTGCGCTCGGGCGCAAAGAAGGATTATATCGAGATTGTGCGGGTGCCGGGGGCATGGGAGATTCCTGCAGCGGCGCGCACGCTGGCGGAGACGAAGAAATTCGATGCGCTGATTACGCTGGGCGTTCTGCTGCGCGGTGAAACAGCGCATTACGAGGCGATCTATAACGAAGTGTCGCGGGGCATTGGACAAAGCCAGCAGGAGACGGGCGTCCCGCATGCGTTTGGCGTGCTGACCTGCGAGACGCTGGAGCAGGCGTTGAACCGCGCTGGCCTGAAGGCTGGCAACAAAGGATTCGAAGCGGCAGCGGCGGCGATTGAGATGGTGTCCATCAATAAGAAGATCGGCCAGAAGCATGGGAGCGCGAAGTAGATGGGAACACGAAGAAAATCGCGCGAGTTGACCATGCAGATGCTGTTCCAGATGGACCTCGGAAAGCAAACTCCGGCGGACGTGCAGAAGACGTTCTGGAAGTCGCGAGTCGATGAGAACGGCAAACCTGGCGACGATGAGGACACGCGCGGATTTGCGGAAGATATCTTTCGTGTGGCCACCGAGCGCAATGAGGAGATCGACGATCTGATCGAGGCGCACGCGCAGAACTGGCGCATCGCCCGGATGGCCACAGTAGACCGCAATTTACTGCGCATGGCCGTGGCGGAGATGATCGGTTTTACGTCCACGCCGCACCCTATCATCATCGATGAGGCGCTGGAGATTGGCCGCCGCTATGCCGCGCCGGAGAGTATTTCTTTTTTGAATGGTGTTTTGGACGCCGTAAGCCGCGCTGTGATGAAAAAACGGCTTGGGTAAGAAGCCAGGGTCA
>JAFDVR010000012.1 GCA_018268855.1 Acidobacteriota bacterium
GGCTTGGGTAAGAAGCCAGGGTCAGCCAGAAAAACGGTAGTTGACACTCCCGATGCTGGAAAAGGACACTATACGCATGCCCACATCCTCCGCACATTTTCGTCGGCTGTGCACTGAGCGCGGCATTGCGGTAACGCATCAGCGGCAGGTGCTGTATGAGACGATGCGTGAGATGAAGGGACATCCATCGCCGGAAGAGGTGCATGAACGGATGAGGACCACCATCCCTTCCGTATCTCTGGCAACGGTATACAAGAACATTCACTTGTTTGTAGCGAGCGGCGTCTTCCGCCAGATGAGTGTGCATCATGGCACGTTACGCGTGGAGATGAACCGCGAGGAACACCACCACATGGTGTGCTCCATCTGCCGTTCGATTACAGATGTTGAGGCAAGCGAGATCGATGTTCGTCTGCCGGAGAACCGTCTTCCGGGCGGCTTCAGGGTGGAGCGTTGTTCCGTAGACATTATTGGTGTGTGCGCAGCGTGCCAGGCTGCGGGAAAGAATACGATGCCGGCACAGACCACTGTGACGGAGCTTCGTCCAAGTCACTGAAATGTTTGGTACTGTCTTGAATTCGCGGCGGTTCTTTTTAGGGGCGATGTCGTGCGCTGTTCTGCTGCTTGGTGGCTGTGGCGGATTTTTCGATAAGACTAGTGATGACAGCGGCGGCGGAGGCGATACAGGCTCGGGTACAGGCAATTATCTGTACGTTGGCAATGCGGGATCGAAAACTGTTTCTGGCTATCAGATTTCGACCAGCGGCTCGCTGACGGCAATTACCGGCACGCCAGTTTCAATTACTGACGGTACGAACCAGTTTGCTCCCACGGCACTCGCCGTGACGAGGAGTAATAAATATCTGTATGTTGGGACCGCGCAAGGGGTTTTTGGTTTTCAGATTGGCACAAAGGGCGCATTGTCCAAAATAGCGAACGGTGTAGTGCTGCAATCAATCGCTGTGGCCTCGCTGGAAACATCGCCTGATGGCAAATGGTTGATTGTGCTGGGTAAAGATGCAGCCACCCTGCAATCTACTATTTTGACTGCGTTCACCATTGCAAGCGATGGCACCATTGGACCAAATGACTCCACAATCTTTATCTCGTCTACATCCACACCGCATGAGGTGCACATCGCACCCAATGCATCGTACATCTACGCTACGGTAGGGACTGACGGCACACTGATCTGCAAATTCAACACCACCGCTGGAAAGTTTGTAGATCAGCCATTTCAATTCAATCCTGTCAGTGGGGCCACGAGTGACAACTCGCTCGCAATCACCCCAGACGGTTCAAAGCTCTACCTTGCTCGCTCAGGCGCAGATCCTGGGTTGACCCTTTACACGATTGGGACCGATGGCAGATTGACTTCAGGAGCTAAGTACACCACTGGCGATACACCTTTCTCTGTGGTGATGGACAATGCAGGCAAGTATATCTACGTTGCCAACAATGGAGACAATAGTATTTCCGGTTATGTCGTTGGGGCAGGCGGTGCTCTGACTGCGGCGCCTTCGTCGCCATATAGCGCCGCAAATGGCATTACGGCACTGGGAGCGGAATCGAAGGGGAACTGGATCGTTGGGGTAGCTTCCAAAGGTACGCCAAACATTTCTCTGTACGGATTCGACAGCGCAAATGCTGGGCGCATTTACACAGTTGCTTCAGCAAGTGCTGGCACCACTCCCGGCGCGCTCGCACTGACACACTGATTCGCATCAAGCAAGGCACCCGGTTGTACCGGATAAGCCGGGAAGGCAGGCAACGGTACTGTGCAGAACTCCAATCCCACCGGAGTGATGATCGTTTCAAAATCGCTCATGGTTTACGGGCGCATGATGCGCCGCTGGTCTGCAATGGCTGTGCTGTGCGGCATCTCGCTCGCTCCGCTTGGTTGCTCAAAGTTCAAAGCAAAGCCCGAAGGCAAGTACATCTATGTCACGGCGAAGACCGGATTTTTACGTGACCGGGTAGCCGCCGTTTCAAACCGGACAGGGAACGTCGTCAATGGACAGCGTCTCAAGGTGTTGGATACGCGTCCGCGCTGGTACAAGGTGCAAACCGATGCTGGCGAGATTGGTTGGATCGATGAGCACGCGGTTGCTACACAGCAGGTAGCAGACGAGTTCGATGCTTTGCAAAAGCAGCTTGAGAAGACTGAGCCTGTTGCTACTGGCACGGTACGCGACGATGTCTACCTGCACGATAAGCCCGGCCGCGAGACAGACCGCTTCTACCGTCTGGATGAAGGGGACAAGTTGAAGCTCTTTCAGCGCGCCAGCACGCTGAAGCCTCTGCCACCGGGCACCACCGCACCGACAACCGATCCGAAGACAGGCGCGCCGATCACTCCGCCGATGGAGGACTGGTGGCTTGTGCGTGACGACAAGGGCCACACCGGATGGATGCTCGGCCGCATGATGGACGTAGATGTGCCGGACTCTATCGCGCGTTACGCTGAAGGCCAGCGGATCGTTGCCGCGTATGTGCTCACAAAAGTGCAGGATCCCGAAATCGAAGGCGCAAGCAAAGACGTGCCTATCTACGTCACCGCGATGAGTCCATACAAATCGGGCCTGCCATATGACTTCGATCAGCTTCGTGTTTTTACGTGGAACCTGAAGAAGCACCGCTATGAGACGGCTCAACGTGATCGCAACATTGCCGGTTATTTGCCGATCAGGATTCACACCGATCCAGGTAGTCCCAGTCCGGGCCGCGGTATCCCCGCTACTGGTCCTGCTCCGGCGTATACCTATACCGTGCTGGCTGATGGACAGCAACTGCCGCAGGCAGACGCGAATGGCATCTTCAAACCAGGCAAACTGGTGGAGAAAACGTATCGCCTTGAAGGCAATGTCACGCGCCGCGTGCTTGCTCCTGGAGCTATGGCACCTGCGGAGTTCAGGCTGGTGCAGGAAGAGAAGAAGAGCAAGCGGAGCCGGAAGCGCTAATGCAAGGCATGGAATGCCTTATATGTAAGCCATTATTTGTGAACCGTCATTCTGAGCGCAGCGAAGAATCTCTTTATTTCGTTCGCGCGGCGTATATGTTTGCGGCTGCGAGCAAAATACAGAGATTCTTCACCTTCGGTTCAGAATGACGGTGTGATGGGTTAGGTAAAGGCGAGCAGACTACCTCTCCGCCCAGCGTGTCTTGTAAATCTCAAAATCCAACGGCACAACAATGTCCTTATCGCCTTTGCGCAGATGCACCTTGCTCGTCCACCACTCGCCTTTGCCGTTGGCCTGCGTGTAGGCAAGCTGCTCGGTACCGCGTGCGAACGTCACACTCTTGATGTCGCGCATGCCCTTGAGAGGAGCGAAATCGCTGAATTTCTCTGACGCGATATCGAAGACGATCACCTTCGGCACGGTGGTAATGATGAAGTGGCTGCCGTCATGCGAGAGTACGAGATCGTGTCCGCCGCGACCGCTCCATGCATAGCGCTTGACCACCTGCACGTCTACGGATTGTGGGCCAGTCCGCTTCACCGTAAGCTTCAGCAACTCCGTATCGCATAACGCCCACAACACATTCCGTTTCGCATCCCATGTCACACCATGCGCGGCTTCCATTGGCAGCGAATAGATCTCCTTATCCGGCGCGTTGCGGTCGAAGAGAATGAGACGGTTGCCTTGCGGATGAGTGGACGAGGCCGCAGCCACAAGGCCATTCGGCAGCACGTCGATGGAGTGCGCATTCGGCACAGAAGCATAGAACAAAGTCTTGCCCGACGGGTAGGCCACAATGGCGATGCCGCCGCGTGATGATGAGATCAACATCTCCTTGCCATCGGCTGATGCTTTGCAGTCATCAATCTGCGTGAGCTTGTTCACAAAGGCCGCAGGAACGTTCTTGCTCTTGCTGGCATCCCACGTCCACGTCTGCTTGAACTGGCCATTCACCACTTCACCTTCGTGAACAATTCCGGTGCGTCCACAGACGCGGAGCTTCTCTCCTTGGGCTATGGATACGGATACAGTCAGCAGCGCGAGTGTTGCAGCAAAGCGATGAACGACGTGCATGTTGTTCTCCTGAAGAGTTTCTAGTGTGAAAAGATACGCGCGAGCCCAAAGGCAGCAGCACCCGCCAGGCCGCCAATCAGCACGGTCTGTATCGACGACCGCAATGGGTAGACGCCGGTAGCTTTGCCTTTCGCATATCCAAAGATAAGCAGCGCGACCAATGTACCGACGACTGATGCTGTAAGGGCAGACTGAATCGACGACGCCAGCATGTACGGCACCAGCGGAACAAATCCTCCAACGATGTACGACAGCGCAATCGTGGATGCGCTCTTCCAGGCACGCGCCGGATCAGGCTCTTCCAGTCCAAGCTCAAACCGCATCATGAAATCGACCCAGGCCTTCTGGTCATGCGAGAGCGCCTCCACCAACGGCGTGGCCTGATCTACCGTGAGGCCATAGTTGGTGAAGACGTCCATCACCTCCTGCTTCTCGGCTTCGGGCTTCTCCACTGTTTCCAACACTTCGCGTTCGCGCTCGCTCAGATAGTGTTCGCGGTCACCGCGTGCGGCAAGGTATCCGCCCAGTCCCATTGCAATGGAGCCCGCAGCAATCTCTGCCAAACCTGCGGTCACAATGATATGTGCCGAAGCTGTTGCGCCGGAGAGTCCTGCGGCGAGCGCGAACGGTACAGTAAGCCCGTCGGACATGCCAATCACAATGTCGCGCACCACATCGCCCGCAGACGAATGCGGTTCATGATGCTGATGGTGTTTGTGAGCTGTCGTAATCAGAGGCGTTCCTCTTTATAGAACTGCGCGATCGTTTCCACCACGCGCTGCTGCTCGTCCTCGCGCAGCTCGGGAAAAATAGGCAGGGCCAGCACTTCACGCGCTGCTCGTTCGCTATGCGGAAAATCTCCTTCGACGTAATCCAGATGATTGAGCGCCTGCTGCTGATGGAGTGAGAGAGGGTAATAAATCTCGCTGCCAATCTTGTTCGCCGTCAGATGCGCACGCAGATCGTCACGTTTGCGGCAACGGATGACGTATTGGTGCCACACATGTGTGGCGCGAGGATCGGTCCATGGCAGTGCAAGGTCCGCAGCGTGTTCGAGGACAGTCTCCGCAACTGCGAGGCCGCTTGCGCGGAAGAGCGCAGAATATCTTTCCGCAACAGCACGGCGCTGCTCGTTCCACTGCGCGATGTAGCGCAGCTTGATGAGGAGTACGGCGGCCTGTGCTGTATCCATGCGTGCATTCCAGCCGACTGTCTCGTGGTAGTAGCGCACGCGCATGCCGTGGACGTGGAGCATCTTCGCACGGTCAGCAATCGCATCGTCGTTCGCGGTGACGAGGCCGGCATCGCCCCATGCGCTCAGGTTCTTTGTGGGATAAAAGCTGAACGCTGCCGCATCGCCCAGCGATCCCGCCGTCGTCCCATGCCACATGGCGCCAAAGGCCTGCGCCGCATCTTCCACTAAGGTCAGTCCATGCTTTTGTTTCAACGTATTCAGTGCGTCAAAATCCGCGCACTGCCCGTAAAGATGGACAGGCAGGACAGCCTTTACCTCTGGACGCCTTTCCAGCACATAACCCACTTCTGTCGGAGAAAGATTGAAGGTCGCCGCGTCGATATCTGCAAATACCGGACGCGCTCCACAACGGAGAATGGCCGATGCGGTCGCAAAAAATGAAAACGGAGTGGTCACTACTTTGTCGCCGGGCTTCACACCTGCGGCTTCCAGCGCGAGCCATAGGGCGTCGGTGCCACTGGAGGTGGCAATGCCATGCTTCGCGCCCAGCATTGCGGCAGCCTGCATCTCAAATTCGCTGACTTCCTTGCCGAGAATGAAGCGGCCTTGTTGAAAGACTTCGGAGACGGCGGCCTGGCACTCTTCGCCCACGGTAGTGTACTGACGGGCAAGATCAAGCATGGGTACGGCAGACATGTCGTCCATGGTAAATCGAGGTCTGGGTGCCCCATTTCTTTCGCGCGTTTTTTGCGCGAAAGGGCGGGTTCTTTGTTGGCTAAGCCGGAGCTCTTTCTTTGTACTTTGTGCAACTTCCTGCGCCACAGCGCGTCCAACACGCACGCGGCTTGCACGGCGCATGCCGTTAGTCGTATCGTGAACTGGCTTGCAGAGTATGGCAGGCGGCCGTAGTTTCGCCTCGGGTTTGAGGCGGCGGCGAAAGAAGAAATTCCGGTCAGCAATGGCCGCACAATCGAAGAGGAGATCGGCACACTATGGATTCCAAGCCGGCGCAGAACATTCAGGACACGTTTCTGAACACCGTTCGCAAAGATAAGAGCCCCATCACCATCTATCTGGTCAGCGGCGTTAAGCTGACGGGGCGCATCCGTTCCTTCGACAAATACAGCGTTCTGCTGGAGAACAATGCACAGGAGCAGTTGATCTTCAAGCATGCCATCTCCACCGTGGTGAGTTCGCGCGGGGGCATGCACAGCGACCGTCCGCACACCCATGTGCCGCCGGGCGTGGAAGCAACGCAAGGCCAGTAGGTTTCGGTGACAAAGCAGCAAACACGGCTCACCGCTCTGGCGGATGAGCGCGCCTCCTCGCGCCTGACCGAAGTGCGCGAACGCGCTGTGCTGGTCGCAGTGGAGTTGACCGGCGAGCGCCGCAAGCCTGTGCTGCATGCGGCAGAAGCTGCTGCTTCCGCGGCAGGGGTTAGGGATCAGGGATTAGGGATTAGCGAATCTGCTGCTGCGCAAAAAGAAGCTGTAGATCTTGATTTCGATGCGTCGCTGGAAGAGTTTCAGGAGCTTGCGCGTTCGGCCGGAGCGGAGATCGCTGCGACCCTCGTGCAGAAGCGCCCAAAGGCTGATCCGGCAACGTTGATTGGTCCCGGCAAGGTGGAGGAGCTTTCCGCAATTGCCGCATCAAGCGAGGCTGACCTCGTCCTCTTCGATCACGATCTTTCGCCCACGCAGTTGCGCAATCTAGAAAGCGCCTTGCCGTGCCGCGTGATCGACCGCACACAACTCATCCTCGACATCTTTGCCAAACACGCACGTACTCGCGAAGGCCATCTCCAGGTGGAACTCGCGCAGTTGGAATATCAACTGCCGCGCATGGCGGGCAAGGGCAAAGCGCTCTCGCAGCAGGGCGGCGGCATCGGCACACGCGGGCCAGGTGAAACCAAGCTCGAAACGGACCGCCGCCGCGTGCGTGTCCGCATCGACCATGTAAAGCAGCAGCTTGAACAGGTGCGCCGCATCCGCCGCCAGCAGCGCCAGCGCCGCGAAGCTGTGCCTGTGCCCACGGTCGCTCTCGTGGGCTACACCAACGCAGGCAAAAGCACGCTCTTCAATGCACTCACCGAGGCAGGCGTGCTCGCATCTTCGCGCATGTTCGCCACGCTCGATCCCAAGCTGCGGCAACTCGTTCTGCCCTCGCGCCGCAAGGTGCTGTTGAGTGACACGGTAGGCTTCATCCGCAACCTGCCGCACGCGCTCGTCACCAGCTTCCGCGCCACGCTCGAAGAAGTGGAGCGCGCAGAGTTGCTGCTGCATGTGCGCGATGCCGCCTCTCCCCTGCTCGAAGAGCAGCGCCAGCAGGTAGAAGCCGTGCTGGACGAACTTGAGGTCAAGCAGACGCCGCGCATCGAGGTGCTCAACAAGATCGACCTGCTCAACGACAACGAACGCGTCGGGCTGGAGTCGCGCTCGGATGTAGTCGCCATATCCGCCGCAAAGGGAATTGGCCTCGACCACCTCATCGCCGCTATCGATGAGCGCATCGGCGGCAAGGGTGCCCCCGATCCTACCGCCGAGGCCGAGTTCCGCATTCCGCAGCGCGAAGGCCGCACTCTCGCCGCGCTGGAGGCTGGATGCTGGATCGAAAACAAAAAGTTCGAAGGCAATCTCGTCTACCTGCGAGCCCGTGGACCAGCTTCGCTGCTGAGCCGCTATCGCAGATTTCAGATCGCAGATGCACAGCATCCGGAGACAAGCCCCGCGTTCCGCCCACGTGCAAGAGTGAGGAAAATTTAACTAGGTCAGGCCGCGCTGCGTGGGAGTGGAGGTGTGTCCCAGCTACGCGGCCTGAGCGGACCCTGAACCGGGTCGAGGTAGTAAGAAAATGCTACGCCTGTTTTTGTATCCTGCACCCGTTAAAAATGCAGGAAAAATTACGACTTAAGTCGCAATCGGAGCGGATATATGACCGGATTCGACGTATTGTTCGATGAACGCCCGTAAATTGACGCCCTGCTGCCCAGAATGCTAAAAATAAGAGGTTGCAACGCGTCGGATCGCTCTCTCCGAGGAGCGCCGTGCGAGGGCCTGAGCATCCGCCCTTGCGTCCGGAACTCTGATTCGATGCTCCCCGATTAACTACATGCAAGAGATTCTGAACCAACTTGGCGGTTTTGTGGTCGGCTCTGTGCCGACGATGGTCTTTTTCATCATCCTGATCGTGGCGTACAACTTCCTCGTGCGCCGTCCACTGGATAAGACGTTGGCCGAACGCCGCGCCCGCACCTCCGGTGCCATGGAAGACGCGCGCGCCGCGATCAGCGCCTCCGAGGCAAAAGCTGCCGAATATGAGGCAAAGCTTCGCGCCGCCCGTACGGAAATCTACGAAGCACGCCAGCAGCGTCTGAAGCAGTGGAACGATGAGAAGGAGAAGGCCCTTGCCGAGACCCGCCAGCAGGCTGGTCAGCGCGTGGCTACTGCTCGTCAGGCCGTGGAGCGCTCCGGTGACGAAGCCCGCCACCAGCTTTCCGCCGCCGCCGCTCAGCTCTCAGGCCGCATTCTGGAGGCGATTCTTCCGGGCAGCAGCCGTCAGGTGGTGCAGGGATGAAGATGTTCGCTCGTATCGCTCTGATCTTTGTCCTTATCTTTGGTGTTGCTGGCGTCCGTGCGCAGGAAGCGCCCGCGCCTGCCTCGCCTTCGGCTGAATCGGGCCATCAAGGTGAGCCTGAGGCAAATTCTGCGCAAAAGAGACGCGAGGCGGAAGAGGGTTCCGAGGCATTCAAGAAGTCGCCTTCTGTCATCGCTCTCGGCAAGATGGTCGGCCTCTCGCCTGAGGCTTCCTCGACTGCCTTTACGTGGTTCAACTTCTTCCTGCTTGCCGCGGCTATCCTCTATGCCTTGGGCAAGATGCTGCCGAAGGCCTTCCGTGGACGCACCGAAGGTATCCAGAAGGGCCTTGTAGAGGCCCGCACCGCGACGGAAGAAGCGAACGCCCGTCTCGGCGGTGTAGAAGCTCGTCTTGCCAGGCTCGATCAAGAAATTGCCGCGCTGCGTACGCAGAGCGAAAAAGACGCTGCCGCTGACGAGGCGCGCATCAAGGCGTCGCTCGCGGAAGAAAGGCAGCGCATTTTGGAGGCTGCCGAGCAGGAGATTGCCTCGGCGCAAAGCCATGCGGAGCGCAGCTTGCGTGAGTACGCTGCGAAACTCGCGGTTGAGCGCGCTGCGGCTGAGCTGCATATCTCTTCCGATCAGGACAGTGCGCTGGTGCGTGAGTTTGCCGCGCGTCTCTCGGCGAAGGAGAGCAACTAATGGCAGAACAGGCATTCGCTCTCAAGTACGCCCGCGCCTTTGAGCAGGTCGCTGCCGCGCAGCACCTCGACCGCGCTCAGGTGCAGCAGCAGTTGAATGATTTTGCGGACACGCTGTCCATCAGCCCGGAACTGCGTGAGTTCCTCTCGAACCCCGCCATTCCGCACGAGCAGAAGAACAAGGTGCTCGACGCTATCATCGCGAAGCTCGGCTTCGGTACTGGCGTGGTACGCAACTTCCTCGCCGTGCTGATTCAGAACGATCGCATCGACGCGCTCCACGAGATCGTGCAGGAGTATGTCGAGATGGCCGATGAGGCGTCCGGCCTTCACGAGGCGGAGATCGTCTCGGCGCGCTCGCTCTCCGATGCGGACAGGCAGGTGCTCGCGGAGCAGGCAGCAAAGCTGGCCGGTTCGCAGGTACGCGTGCAGTGGAAAGAAGACGCTTCGCTGCTGGGCGGTGCGGTCATCCGCATCGGCTCCACGGTGTATGACGGTTCGGTTCGCGCGCAGTTGGGCCAGATTGAGCGGCACCTGGCCGGCGCACAGTAGGTTTGGTAGGGGCGCGACTTTAGTCGTGCCGCATTTGAGATTTGCAAGAACGCGGCCTTAGCCGCTGAGGGAAGAAACAGAATGGCACAGCTCAGAGCAGACGAGATTACAGAACTCCTGCGGCAGCAGATTGAGAACTACGAGCAGAAGGTCCAGGTCGACGAAGTCGGTACGGTGATCTCGCTCGGTGACGGTATCGCGCGCATTCATGGCCTCGACAAGGTTATGGCCGGCGAGCTGATCGACTTCCCGCACGGTGTTGTGGGTCTCGCTATGAACCTGGACGAGACGGAAGTCGGCGCCGTGCTTCTGGGCGACTACACCAAGATTTCCGAGGGCGACCAGGTAAAGCGTACCGGCAAGATCATGAGCGTACCTGTAGGCGAAGCGCTGATTGGCCGCGTTGTGAACGCGCTCGGTCAGGCCATCGACGACAAAGGCCCGATCAACACGCCGCACACGCTGCCGGTTGAGCGTCTCGCTCCTGGCGTCATCGACCGTAAGTCGGTCACCGAGCCGATGGCCACCGGTATCAAGGCCATCGACACCATGATCCCAATCGGCCGCGGACAGCGCGAACTCATCATTGGCGACCGTCAGACAGGCAAGACCGCCATCTGCCTCGACGCGATCATCAACTCGGCCAAGAACGACCTCATTTGCATCTACTGCGCCGTCGGACAGAAGCGCTCGTCCGTTGCGCAGACCGTGCAGACGCTGGAAGAGTACGGCGCGATGAAGTACACCATCGTCGTCGCCGCCACGGCTTCCGACCCCGCCCCGATGCAGTATCTCGCTCCCTACGCGGCCACCGCGATGGGCGAGTACTTCCGCGACAACGGCAAGCACGCGCTGATCATTTACGACGATCTTTCGAAGCACGCTGCGGCGTACCGCGAGATCTCGCTGCTGCTCCGCCGTCCTCCTGGCCGCGAGGCGTATCCCGGCGACGTCTTCTATCTCCACTCGCGTCTGCTGGAGCGCTCCTCCAAGCTCTCCGAGAAGATGGGTGGCGGTTCGCTCACCGCTCTTCCGATCATCGAGACGCAGGCTGGCGACGTTTCGGCCTACATTCCGACCAACGTGATCTCGATCACCGACGGCCAGATCTTCCTCGAAACCGACCTCTTCAACGCCGGTATCCGTCCCGCTGTGAACGTGGGTCTGTCGGTATCGCGTGTAGGCTTCTCGGCTGCCATCAAGGCCACCAAGCAGGTAGGCGCTACGCTGAAGCTCGACCTCGCGCAGTATCGCGAACTCGCCGCCTTCGCGCAGTTCGGTTCCGATCTTGACCCGGCCACGCAGAAGCAGCTCAATCGCGGCCAACGCCTCACCGAGTTGTTGAAGCAGCCGCAGTTCCATCCGCTCACCGCTGCGCAGCAGGTATCGATCATCTTCGCCGGCACCAACGGTCTGCTCGACGATGTCGAAGTGAAGAAGGTCTCCGAGTTCGAACAGGGATTCCATCAGTACATGGCAGCGAATGGCCAGAACGTGCTCGACGCCATCATGCAGAAGAAGCAGCTCGATGACGAGATCAAGCAGCAGCTTACGAGCCTGACCAACGACTACAAGAAGACCTTCCAGGCTGCCCAGAAGGAAACCCGGCAGACGGTGAGCGCTTAGGCCGATGGCAAACGTACTCGATCTGAAACGGCGCATCCGCAGCGTGAAGAACACGCGGCAGATTACGCGCGCCATGAAGATGGTGTCGGCTGCAAAGCTGCGCCGCGCACAGGAGCGTGCTCTGCAAGCGCGTCCGTATGCGCAGATGATGGCCGCGGTGCTCGAGTCGCTCGTACGCCGCACCGGCATGTATGGCGAAGAAGGCGGCGATGTGCTGCATCCGCTGCTCGTCGAGCGCGAAGAGAAGTCCGTGCTCGTCGTCGTCATCGCTGCGGACAAGGGCTTCGCCGGCGGCTTCAACGCCAACATCGGCAAGGCCGCGCAAAACTTCATCAATAGCCGCGTCGAAGCGGGCATCAACGTCGATATTGAGACGGTGGGCCGCAAGTCGCGCGACCTCTTCAAGCGCAAGTATCCCGATGCTATCTGGGAGCACAAGGAGACCGAGTACGACAACGGCCTCTCCAAGCACATTGAAGATATCCGCCACCGCAAGGACCAGGTCGAGTTGACCTACGACCGTTCGGTGCTTCTGGCCAAGTCGGACTTTTCTGAAGTGGAAAAGGCTTCGCACTCCATCATCGAGCGCTACGAGCGCGCGGAGATCGATGCGGTCTACCTCGTCTACAACGAGTTCAAGAGCGTCATCGCGCAGCGCGTCGTCGTAGAAAAGCTCTTGCCGGTGCGCAAGCTCGGATCGCACGAGATCACCGCAGCGGAAGAGATGTCGGAAGAGCAGAAGGAAGCAGCCGGTCGCGCTGCTGCCACTGCGGGCATCTCGCTGCACGAGCCGGAAGAGTCGGTCATCGAGCAGGAAGCCCGCAAGTTCGGAACCGCCGACGTGGACTACATCTTCGAGCAGGACCCGGCGCGCTTGTTCCGTCACCTGATGCCGCGCTACGTGGCCACGCAGATCTATCACGCACTCATCGAGTCGGTAGCCAGCGAACACGCTGCCCGCATGACCGCGATGGATGCAGCCACCAGCAACGCGGGTGACATGATTGACCGCCTGTCGCTGACGATGAACCGCGCTCGTCAGGCTGCGATTACGAAAGAAATTATCGAAATTGTTTCGGGAGCGGCTGCACTTTAGTGAAAGTCCGCCATTTGATTAAGCTTGTACAGAAGGATGGTTGGTATCTGGTAAGAACGACGGGAAGTCACCGGCACTTCTATCATCCGGCAAAACCGGGAACGGTGACGATCCCCGGGCACGAAGGAAAAGATGTTCCACCGGGAACATTGAACAGTGTGTTGAAGCAGGCAGGTTTGAAATGAGCGAAGCCTTGAAATACGCAGTGGTATTTGAAAAGTCGGAAGATGGATATGGTGCTTTTGTGCCCGATCTCCCGGGCTGCATCACCGTGGGCGACACGCTTGAAGAGACGCAGGCCAATATTCGCGAAGCGATTGAAGGCCATATCGCAGCAATGAAAGATCACGGCGAAGTCGTTCCCGTTCCAACAACTTTGACGAATTACATCGAAGTGCGCTTGCCGGAGCAAGCCGCAAGTTAGCAAAGAGAGAGTTATGGCAGAGAACATTGGCAAAGTAATTTCGATCAGCGGCCCCGCCGTTGATATCCAGTTCGATGAAGCGCACATGCCGCCGATCTATTCGGCCATCCGCATCACGAGCGAGGGCTTCAACATTCCGCAGCCGCTCAACGTCATCGTGGAGGTGCAGCAGCACCTCGGCGAAGGCCGCGTGCGCACGGTCGCGATGGAAGCCACCGAAGGCATGGTGCGCGGCATGAAGGCCATCGACACGGGCAACCCCATCATGGTGCCGGTGGGCCGCGAGACGCTGGGCCGCGTGCTCAACGTCATCGGCGAGCCGGTGGACCAGCTTGGCCCCGTCGAGACGCAGGTGCGCAAGCCCATCCATCGCCAGGCCCCCGCGTTCGACGAGCAGTCGACCTCGGAAGAGATGTTCGAGACCGGCATCAAGGTCATCGACCTCATCCAGCCCTTCTTGAAGGGCGGCAAAATCGGCCTCTTCGGCGGCGCCGGTGTAGGCAAGACCGTTCTCATTCAGGAACTCATCAACAACGTCGCTTCGCAGCACGGCGGATACTCGGTGTTCGCCGGCGTGGGTGAGCGTACCCGCGAAGGCAACGACCTCTGGATGGAGTTCCAGGAGTCCGGCGTTATCGATCCCAAGGACTGGCGCAAGAGCAAGGCCTCGCTCATCTATGGACAGATGACCGAGCCCCCAGGAGCCCGTCTCCGCGTGGCGCTCACCGGTCTCACGATCGCCGAGCACTTCCGCGACGAAGAAGGCGCAGACACCCTGCTCTTCATCGACAACATCTTCCGCTTCACGCAGGCCGGTTCCGAGGTGTCCACGCTGCTTGGGCGTATGCCGTCCGCCGTGGGATACCAGCCGAACCTCGCCTCCGAAATGGGTGCTCTGCAGGAGCGCATCACGTCCACCAAGAAGGGTTCCGTCACCTCGGTGCAAGCCGTCTACGTTCCGGCTGACGATCTTACCGATCCGGCTCCCGCAACTACCTTCGCCCACTTGGACGCGACCACGGTGCTCTCGCGTGCGCTGACCGAAATCGGCATCTACCCCGCCGTCGATCCGCTCGCATCGAGCTCGCGCATCCTCAACGCCCGCATCCTTGGCGACGACCACTACAACACGGCGCAGGCGGTGAAGAGCATTCTGCAGCGCTACAAAGATCTGCAGGACATCATCGCCATCCTCGGTATCGACGAACTGTCCGAAGAGGACAAGATCACGGTAGCCCGCGCCCGCAAGGTGCAGCGCTTCCTCTCGCAGCCGTTCCACGTGGCCGAAGTCTTCACCGGCAACCCCGGCAAGTATGTCAAGGTGGCGGACACGGTGCGCGGCTTCAAGGAGATCATTGAAGGCAAGCACGATAGCATTCCCGAGCAGGCCTTCTACATGAAGGGCGGCATCGAAGAAGTGCTCGAAGCGGCCGAGAAGATGAAGGCAAACGCGTAACAGCTTTTAGCCGTCAGCTTTTAGCTCTTAGCTAAAGTTGACGGCTTTCACAAGATGTTTGCAACACCGGTCTTGAGCTAAGAGCTAAAGGCTAAGAGCTAAAAGCTATATGGCAGAAACGACACACAACTCAGGATTGCTCACCGTCCGTCTGGTCACGCCAGACCGCGTTCTGGTGGACACCACCGCCGAAGCGGTAGAACTGCCGGCCATCGGCGGCTACATGGAAGCGCTCTACGGCGCCGCTCCTCTGCTGTCTGAACTCGGCGCGGGCGAAGTCAAGCTGCATGGTGGCGCATCTTCCAACGCGAAGTTCTTCGTCGCATGGGGATTCGTCGAAGTGCTTCCAGAGCGGGTCACTATCCTCGCAGAAACCGCGCTGCGTCCGGAAGAGATCGACGCCTCGCAGGCACAAGCCCAACTCGCCGCAGCGCATGAAGATTGGAACAAGGCCGGCGACAGCATGGAAGCCTACGAATACGCCCGCGCGGAAATTCGCGTGGCCGAAGAGAAGATCGCGGCCAGCAAAGACCGCTAAATTCCACTTATCTACACACATGCCGGAGCCCGCTCCGGCATTTCTCTTTTGTCCGCGATAGAATTGCCCGATTCCAAATACGTCTAAATTGGGGATACAGAGATTCCGATGGACAGACGCAGCTTTATCCAGACACTCGCAGGCGCCACGGCACTGGCTTCCATGCCTCATGCCATCGCGCAATCGCAGCGCAAGCCGAACATCGTCTTTATGCTCATCGACGATCTGGGATGGGGTGACTTTGGCTGCTACGGCAGCACCTTTCACGAGACGCCGAACATCGACGCGCTCTGCCGAGAGGGCATGAAGTTTACCCATGCCTACGCCGGTGGCCCGGTCTGTTCTCCCAGTCGTGCCGCTCTCATGACTGGTCAGGCGCCCGCCCGCATTCACATTACCGATTGGATTCCAGGCACACTCCTCAAAGACCGCAAGCTCACCGACGCGCCTATTCTCAACCAACTTCCCGCAGGCACACCTACGCTGGGCACCGAGATGAAGAAGCTCGGCTATCACACCTGTTATGTAGGCAAGTGGCACCTGGGCGGGGAAGGTTCGCTTCCGGAAAACTTCGGCTTCGATATCAATTATGGTGGCGATCACCACGGGCACCCCTCTTGGCCCAGCCACTACTTTGGCCCGTTTGAGGCGCACAATCTCGGCGGATACGGTAAAGACGATTACCTCACCGAAGTGCTCTCCGACAAAGCCGATAGCTTTCTCGATGAAGCTGCAAAATCCGGCAAGCCGTTCTTCCTCTATCTGGCTGAATACGCCGTGCACATGCCGTTACAGGCGCGTGAAAAACTTATTGAGAAATATCGCCAGAAGAATGGCGGCAAAGACGATCCCGATCCCATCTACGCCGCGATGGTGGAAACCGTGGATGCAGCCGTTGGCCGATTGCGCAACAAGTTGAAGTCCCTTGGTGTGGAAGACAACACCATCATTCTTCTCACGTCAGACAATGGTGGCGTGCGTTTCGACGCAAAAAAGCTCCATCCCATTGCGGAAAACGGCCCTTGGCGAGCCGGCAAAGGCTTTCTGTACGAAGGTGGCGTGCGTGAGCCGCTGATCGTCTATTGGCCGCATGTCACTAAGGCAGGCTCCACGTCCGACGTGCCCATAACCGGTATGGATTTCATGCCTACCCTCCTGCACATGGTTGGAGGTCCTGCCGCGCCACAGCCGTGCGATGGCATCGATATTGTGCCTGTCATCCAGGGTGCTGCGGTACCAAAGCGTACACTCTACTGGCATTTCCCCCACTACAGCGGACAAGGCGGCATGCCCGCTTCCTCCATGCTCGACGGGGATTGGAAGCTGATCGAATGGCTGGAAGACGGCCATCTGGAGCTTTACAACCTGCGCACCGATCCCGGCGAGCGTTACCCGCTCACCTCTACCTTTCAGGCGCGTGCCCTCAAAATGCAGGCGCAGCTCCACGCATGGCGCGAACAGATTGGAGCAGCCATGCCAACGTCGAATCCAAATTTTGGCAAGCCTGGTGGCACAATCTCGAAGAAAAAACCAAAGTCTTCCACTGAAGAGTAGTCAGCCGGGTAAATCTTGGCAGCATGCGGACCACTATTCCTGCACTCAAGCGAAGTGAAGGAGGAATTCTCGTATTCGCTTGTTCTGCCGTAACACACGGCATAGGCTGCATATCCGTCTTCAATGAGAGGTGTCGAGTATCCACGACGCCAGCCGCTGCCGCATCACGCGCACTGCATCCGCGCTCTCATCTACCAGCAGAAATCTGCGGCCGTTCTTCGCGGCTGCTTCTCCTGTCGTCCCGCTGCCGGCAAAAAAATCCAGCACCGTATCGCCGGGATTGCTGTGCACCTTCACAACCCGCTCCAGAATCCCAAGCGGCTTCTGCGTTGGATAGCCGGTCTTCTCCTTGCCCGTAGGCGAGACGATCGTATGCCACCACACGTCCGTCGGCGTTTTGCCCGCAGCAGCTTTTGCTTCGCCGACCAGCTTAGGCGCCATGTACTCAATGCGGTCGCAAGCCTCGAGGTTAAAAGTGTAGTGGGACGGATCTTTCGTGTACCAGAGAATCGTGTCGTGCTTGGCGGGCCACTTGTTCTTCGCGCGTGCGCCATAGTCGTATGCCCAGATAATTTCGTTCTGAAAACACGCACGCGAAAAGATCTGGTCAAGCAGCACCTTGCAATAGTGCGACTCACGCGGGTCGATATGGAAAAATAACGAGCCATGCACGGACAGCACGCGATGCGCCTCACGCAATCTCGGCTCCAGGAATCCTAGAAAGTCATCAAAGCTGTCCGCATATCCGGCAAGTTGGTCCGTTATGCGTTCAGTGCGGTAGCGTTTCCCCGCAAATCCAGTCCGGTCACCCGCTGTATCGTGGACTGTTCTGATACGTGTTCTCCGCTGCACTTTACCTGTATTGAAAGGTGGATCGATGTAGATCAGTTCCACCGATTCCGCAGGGAGCGACCGGAGCAAAGTAAGATTCTCAGATTGCAAGATGGTACCGGCATCTTTAGGGATGGTTTGTTCATTGGTTCGTGCTGGCATAGGTCAGAGGGTACAGTATGGCTGTGAACGTGTAGAGTTTCGTGTGTCCATATTTTTATTCCTAATATCTGCATGAAACAGAAAAATCTCCAGATAGATCTGGCCGCACGCACCGATGTCGGTCGTGTACGTCAACAGAACGAAGACGCGTTCGCATTCGACGCGACCGCCGGCTTATTTGTGGTGTGTGATGGCATGGGCGGTGCTGCGGCCGGCGACATTGCATCGAAGATCGCGGTAGAAATCTTTCTTGCCAGGGCCAAACAGGTCCGCCTGCTTCCCATATCCGATTCTGAAAATCTTGCGCAGGCTATTATCGCTGCCAACCGCGCAGTCTATGACTACGCCGCCGATAACCCTCGACTGCGCGGCATGGGAACCACGCTCGTCGCCATGCAGGTGCCTAAGCAAGCTCCCTCTGGCAGCCACACCAAAGGCATGCCGGTCACGGTGGCGCATGTGGGCGATTCGCGTTGCTATCGCTTGCGCGGCGATCAATTCGATCTGCTGACCGATGATCATTCGCTGGTTGCCGAGCAGGTCCGGCTCGGAGAAATTACAGAGGAAGAGGCTGCGGTCTCGCCCATGCGCAACGTCATTACGCGCGCCATCGGTTCGCAGCCGGACGTGGAAGTAGATGTGCACGTGCAGAGCGCGATGCCGGGAGACCTCTTTCTTCTGTGTTCTGATGGCCTGACGCGGGACCTCACCGACGCGCAGATCGCAAAGGTCCTTTCCACGCGTGGCATCAAACTGGATGACGCGGCCAAGCGCCTGATCGATGCGGCCAATCATGCTGGCGGTGGAGACAATACAACCGTCATCCTGGTGCGTGTACGCTTTTAGCAGGAGAGAAGAGAACTGATGGCAGACGAGCTTTACTTCGACGACTTCAAGCTGGGGCAAAAATTTCATTCCAACGGATCGCTCAAGGTCACAGCGCAGGAGATCACCGAGTTCGCGCAGAAGTACGATCCGCAGCCGTTTCATCTGGATGAGGCAGCCGGCAAAAGCACCTTCTTCAAAGGCCAGGCTGCGTCCGGTTGGCTCACCGCCGCCCTCGTCATGCGGATGCGTGTGGACACCATCAAAGTCCACGGGGGCATGATCGGAGCTGGCGTGGAAGAGATTCGCTGGACACATCCCGTTCGTCCTAGCGATTCCTTGCGCACCGATACGGAAGTAGTGGGCCTACGTCTCTCCAAATCCCGCCCTGAACTCGGCCTGGTCACGATCTACACGCTCACACTTAACCAGAACAATGAAGTGGTGATGAAGAGCACCGTCAAGTTCTTCGCCCCACGGCGGCAGCAGCAACAGTAGCAAACCAGGAGAACTACGCATGCGCGTCATGATGTTCGTCATTCATCAAAAAGACTTTGAAAAGCCCGAAGACTGGATGCCATCTCAGGAAGCCATCAGCAGGATGATGAAATTCAACGATGAGATGAAGACCGCAGGTGTGCTCGTGGATTTGAACGGCTGCTTCGCTCCGGCACAGGCTGTGCGCGTCATCCACTCGGGCGGCCAGACCTCCGTGAATACCGGACACACGCAAGCCGATGGCGAAGTAGTCGGCGGTTACTGGACGCTCAAGGTCAACTCGTTGGAAGAAGCTGCCGAATGGGCAAAGAAAGCGCCCATGTCTCACGACTGCGTGATTGAGATTCGCCAGGTCTATGACATGGAAGGAAATTCCTAATCACGCAATTTGGCGTGGTTGCCGAGCATGGTTCGAATGGCCGCGATGTCCACACCCCTGCGGCGTATTCTAGTCACCATGATGCGAATGACGGTGCTGGCGTCTGGTTCCAAAGGAAACAGCACAGTTGTCTCTTCTTCAAAGACCCGCATCCTCGTTGATGCCGGCCTGAGCTGCCGGGAATTGATGCGCCGCATGGTAGCCGCGGGAGAAGACCCGCACTCGCTCGATGCCATCATCATCACGCACGAACATGCTGACCACGTCGCGGGCCTGCCCGTGATGGCACGCAAGCTGAATATTCCGGTTTACATGACTGAGTCCACGCACCGGGCCTGGGTACGGCAGGTCACTCCGCGCAAGCGCCTGATGAGCTATGCACAGTGGCTCGAACAACGCAAAGCGGAGATGCAGCAGCGTGATGAGGAATTAGTCCAGTTACAGACCAGAGCAGCCACAGGTGAATTGCCGGACGATCATTTTTTTGCTGCCAGTGCAGAAGATACTTTGCCATTGGAACATATTTCCTCCGCGGCTTTGGAGCGGGAAGCGTATCAGGCAGGTAAGCTGGAAACCGCCGCAGCCGACGATCTCTGTGAAGACGCCGATAGTGCCCCTGTTCGTAGAAATATCAACGAAAATCCCTCTTTTTTGCCAAAACTGGAGCACTTTAAAGCCGGTTCTCATCTCTGTATCGGCGATATCGACGTTACTCCGTTCACCATTCCGCACGATGCAGCCGATCCTTGTGGCTTCGTCTTCGAGGCGGAAGGTGTCCGTATCGGCTTCGCTACCGATCTCGGCTATGTTCCACCGAATGTGAAGCTTGCCCTTAAACGTTGTGATGCACTCCTGCTCGAATCCAACCACGATCTGGAGATGCTGCGCGACGGGCCGTATCCATGGAGTGTGAAACAGCGGGTGTTATCGCGGGTAGGCCATTTATCCAATACGGCCACGGCGGAGTTTTTAACGAAGGACTACGACGGCGGTGCTGCAGTTGTGGTGCTCGCGCATCTCTCTGAAAACAATAATCATCCGGAGATGGCATTGCAGGCCGCGCGTGAAGCGTTAGGAGGACATCCATCGCTTTTGGGCAACCGTCTGCTGCTTGCAAGGCAGGATGCACCCCTTGAGAGTGTCCGGTTTTAGGCACACCACGTGAGAATTCGCGACGAAAATACGTCGAAGAACATCCAAAAACGCGTAAAATGAACTATCAGCGGAACATGATTAAAGCCTCTCCCATCTCGACTGGAAACCAGACCGTTTTTGCTACGGATGGCTGCACCGATCAGGTAGTTGGCGACATTCTCTCCGGCTGGAGGTATGACATCTCCGGGCTTGATCCTGAGATGCGCGTGGATTATGAGCAGCACTTCGCTGAATGCGCGCACTGCCGCAGCAAGCAGCGGATGCACCGGACGATCGACGTTGCGCTGATGGTCATCTTTTCGCTTTCCACAGTCGTCTTTCTGTTGGCCACGGGCATGCTGCACCGGATGCATCTGACGCATGCCACCCTGGCTGATGTGCGTGTCCGCAATCTGTCGCTGGTATTGACGGCGCAGGCAGCGGCGGTCGGTGGTCTGTTGTTTTCCATGCTGATGTGGGTGCTGGTTGCGATTGCAACACCCGCTCCGCGTCTGATTTCCGGTACTGTGAGGCAGGTCCGCAGCCGCAATCTCTAATTGCAGCGCCCGACGCAGTATGTCCTCTTTCGAAGAACATCCTTACGATTCTCAGGAACCACATTATCCCACTGGGAAAGTTGTAGCTCCACCTCCTGATAACGTCTTTAAACCGAAGCAGCCTTCGCGGTTTGCGACGCTGCGCTATGCCCCAGCAACGTATTTGTTGATGGCGGTGAATATCGGCGTTTACCTTTGGATGGTGAAGAGCGGAGTGAACTGGCAGAACCCGTCTGTCGGTGCGCTGATGCACTTTGGCGGCAACAATGTGCTCCAGGTGGTTTACTTGCATCAATGGTGGAGGATTATCTCTGCCACCTTCGTTCACGTGGGTTTGTTGCACCTGGCAGGCAATATGTGGTGTCTGTGGAACCTGGGTCTTCTGGGTGAGCCGTTGCTCGGTTTCTTTGGTGTGATTTCGGTCTACCTTCTTACAGGTGCCGCAGGAAATCTGCTATCCACCATCTGGAATTTATTTGCGCGTGATTTGATCCAGGTAGGTGCCGGAGCTTCAGGAGCAGTGTTCGGGATTGCCGGTATTCTGATCGTTTTACTTTCAAACCGTAAGCTGGCAGAGCCACGCATGGGACGGCCCGGTATTCCATGGGGCGAGTTGGTGGCGCTCCGCAAATCAGTGATTCAATTTGCAGTATTGAATCTTTTCATCGGTTTCGCGACAATTCTGGGCGGCCCTATCCGGGTGGACAATACCGCCCATTTTGGTGGGTTCGTCTGCGGACTGGCTATGGGTGTTCCGCTGTTGCCACGCATGACCAGCGGCAGGGAAAAATATCTCCGGCGGCAGAAAATTGTATTTGCGGCATTTGCTCTTTTGCTGGCATTATTTGCGCGCTGGATCTCTGTGCTGGTCTTCGGCCCAAAGCGGTAATCGCAAAGGTACTCGCAACCGGTAGTGGTCATCCAATTAGGTAACGCTTGCAAATGTGACACCTTGCTTGCCAAGAATCCGCGATGGTTCCGCAAATATTGAAAGTACGTACTTTGTTCTTGCCAGCGGCATTGTGGATGGATACTTTGACCACAAATGGCTGACATGCACATCATGATCCCGGCGACGCCGGAAAACACTGTAGGGCCCGCTGCGATGAATATCGGCTCAACAATCCGTGGCTACCGGCTGCAAAAAGGCATGTCGCAAGGCGACATTGAAAAACGCACCGGTTTGCTTCGTTGCTACCTCTCCCGCGTAGAGAACGGCCACACCGTCCCCTCCCTGGAGACGCTGCAGAAAATTGCTCAGGCGTTAGACCTTCCATTGAGCCAGTTTTTTGCCGAGGAGTATGTAGCGCGTGAAATGGGAGCGATGACGCTTTCCAGCGATGACATTCGTTTTCTAACGCAGGTGCAGCGGTATGCGTCGAGTTTGTCCGACAGCGACCGCAAACTGCTGCTGGCAATGGTGAAGAAGTTCGCGCAAACGGCGATTATCTAACCGATAAGGTTTGCTTATTCTGCTCAACGGCCCGGAGATTCCTCCGGGCCGTTGTTTTGAGGAATAGGTTTAGTCAAGACCTTCATGTTGCAGGTTTGGGCAGCAGGCTGCGGGGAAGTAGAATAACGGCAGGCCTAACTGTCTTCGCCGGCGTGAGTCCAAAGAACTGGACGGCCCGTTTGCGTGATGAGAATTTGGCCGGCCTCAATAGGATTTTGATGACGCTTCTGAACCTCCGCTCCCGATCTGCGCACGCTGTTGCGTTTGCCACGTTGCTTGCACTGCCGCTAAGCGCGCAGATGCAGTCGCCGCGCTACCAGAGCCCCGGATTCGAACAGCAACCGCAGGTGCCTGCGGCACCCAAGCTGCCGGAAACGCCCGCCATTACGCCAGACGGCAAAGTAGTGGAAGACGTGATTGCACGCGTAAACGACCAGATTATTTCGCGTAGCGATCTGGAGCGGGCACAGGCGAACTTGCAGCAGGAGTTGGCGCAGACACATCCGGCGGATGCGGAAGACCGCCAAAAGAACCTGTTGCGAGACCTGATCGACCAGCAGTTATTGCTTTCCAAGGGCAAGGACCTGGGCATCAACGCAGATGCGGAAGTACTTCGCCGTCTTGACGATATTCGCAAGCAGAACCATATGGCGTCGATGGAGGACCTGGAGAAGGCTGCGCGCGCGCAGGGCGTCTCCTTTGAGGATTTCAAGGCTTCTATCCGTAACAACATCATTACTTCTACCGTGGTGCGTGACGAGGTAGGGCGGCGCCTGCAAATGACGCAGGCGGAGGAGCGTAAGTACTATGAGGCGCATAAAGACCAGTTCGATCAGCCGGAGCAGGTGCGTCTTTCAGAGATATTGATTCCCGTAGCTGCGGATGCCGATCCTGCGGCGGTGGAAGCGGCACGGAAGAAAGCTGACGAGGTGGTTGCAAAGCTGCAGGGTGGAGCAAAGTTTGCCGACGTGGCCAAGCAGATGTCCGGCGGCCCCACGGCAGCGCAGGGTGGCGATCTGGGCTACTTCAAACATGGTGCTTTGGCTGCGGTGCTGGAGCAGAAGACGTTTGCGCTGAAACCGGGTGAATATACCGAGCCGACGCGGACGCGCCAGGGCTTCGTAATTTTACAGACGACCGAGCACCAGGCTGCTGGCGCTCCTCCGCTGGAGCAGATAGAGCAGCAGGTTCAGGAAGCGATGTATACCGAGCAGATGGCCCCTGCGCTGCGTGCCTATCTTACGAAGCTGCGTGAAGAAGCATACGTCGACATCAAGCCGGGATTTGTGGACACGGGTGCTTCACCCAATCAGACGAAGCCAGTGTTCAGCGCATATGCCCCTCCGGCTCCAAAGAAAAAGCCACAGGAAGTGAAGCAGCGTTTTGATCGTCACGGTAGTAAGGCAAACACTGCTGCGCCGCAGATGGCAACGGTGGAACTAGACAAGAAGGGCCATCCGAAGAAGATCAAGCGCGAGAAGATCCGTTATGGACAGGCGCCGCGCCTTGCGCTTCCCGCAGGTGCAGAAGATACAACCGTAGCGGCGGAAGCGGCTCCGGGCACGGCAATTGCGCCGGTGGAAGAGAACAATACGCTGTCTGCTGCGGAAAATCCGCTGGCGCCTGTTGCTCCTCCACAAAAGAAGACGCGCTTTTCTCATAAAGCAGAAGAGGTGAAGGTGCAGAAGGAGCGGGCAGAGCAGCGCAAGGTGCTGGATAAAGCTGCGGCCACGCCGGCACCCGCTTCGAAGCCCGAAGTGACAACGCAGAAAGTGCAATCTGCTCCGTTGGGATTGAATGGCGATACTGCCACTAAGAAAAAGAAAAAGCGTGCAAAGGGCGAGGCGAAAGAGCGGTTGCAGGATAAAGAGCCGCAGAAGAAGGCCCCGCTGGTTCAGAACCCTATGCCGGACAAGAAGACCGGTCTGCCGCCTGCGGATACGCGCAATAAGCCAACTGCCGACCAGACAACGCTGGCTCCGGCGAACCAACCTGCACCAGGTTCTCCCACACCTGCTCCGGCACAGCCGGGCGAACCGGCACGCACCAGTGGAACTCCACTGCCTGCGCAGAAATAAGTCATCAGAAAGTATTCAGGGCGCGGCTTTGGCTGCGCCCTTTGCTTTTGCGTAGAGAACGATGTCCGGCGCGGTATGCTGAAGGCACTCGTATGAAGGAATTTTTTATTGCCGATGCGGCGCGTTTTGAGAACGCGGTGATTACGACCTACTTTGTGCTGCACTCCATCGCCGCGCGCGAGAAAAAGGGCGCAGGCGGACAGTACCTCGCGCTCACGCTTGCCGACAAGACCGGTCAGTTTGAAGGTCGCATGTGGGAAGAGTTTGCCGAAGCGCTGGCAACATGCGCACAGGGATGCTACGTAAAGGTACAAGGCCGCATCGATAAGTATCAGGGCCGCTTCCAGATCACACTCCAAAAGATGCGCGTCGCGCAGGAGAGCGAAGTGGAAGTCGCCGACTTTCAGCCGCACACGCAGTACGACATAGACCAGATGTGGGCAGAACTGCTCGATTACGTAGACGGCTTCTCGAACGAAGACCTGCAGCGGCTCGTGCTGGCGTTTTTGCATGATCCTGAACTTGGCCCGGCATTCAAGTCCGCTCCCGCAGCGAAAGGCCTGCATCATGCATGGATCGGGGGTCTGCTTGAACACGTCGTATTCCTGCTGCGCATGTGCGAGCGCGTAGCGCCACAGTATCCCGAAGTGGACCGCGACCTGCTGATGGCAGGTGCGATCCTGCATGATTTCGGCAAGGTGCGCGAGCTGGCATGGAAGTCGTGCTTCAGCTACACGACGGAGGGTCAACTGCTTGGCCACATCACCATTGTGATCGGCATGGTTCGCGACAAAGTGCGCGCTCTGGAAAACTTCCCCGAACGCCTGCGCATCCTCGTCGAACACCTCATTCTGTCGCACCACGGCCGCCTGGAGTTCGGCTCACCCAAGCTGCCGATGACACCCGAAGCCATCGTCTTCTCCGCTATCGACGATCTCGAAGCAAAAATGCAAAACATGCGCGCAGAGTTCGAACGCGCCAAGGCCGCAGGCAAGTCCGAAGATGAGGTTACGGATTATTCGCGGAGTATGGAGCGGTCGCTGTTGAATTCGAAGGCTTATCTGGAGCGCGAATAGTGTATGTCGTAAACGATGCAGCAAGCTTGCTCTCAATAAGAGAGCAATAGTTCGCTGACCTTCAATGTGGCGGATTATTCGCGGCAGTTGCTTAACGATTTTTATATTGCGGACGGTAAGTTTGAGCGGCGCGAGTTTCATTCTCCTCAGGATGTCGCCTCGGTGCGGGAAAAAGTCATCATCACTGCACAGGGTATGGAGCGCGCTCTCTGTGGAGTGATGAAACCATTACGCCGGTACGCGGCCAGATTGCCTGGCTTATTCCGCAGGAGAATGCGCATTACAGTCTGCATTACAAGGACCTGTATCTACTTGCGCGACGTGACGGGATCGTTTTGCAGAAAATGCCCAGTGAAGAAGATGGTTTTGGCGATGCGAACGAAACTCCGGACAAGCAGGAGGCGCATGACGCGCTCGGTATTCTGCAGGAACTGTATTCGCACATGCATAAAACATCGTGACGTTACTCACGCATGAGCAGAAGCCATACACCCAGTCATTTCTAAGTAGCTCGCGCCATGTTGCGCAATGTAGCAACAGACCGACGCAAATTGGCTTCTCATCTTCTCGATGCGGCGGTGCACAAAAGCCGCGCCTATAAGGAGATGCGATGAGTTTGCGTGATGTGTTGCTTGATGAGGTCAAAGACCTGTACAGCGCCGAGAAGCAGTTGATTAAGGCGCTTCCGAAGATGGCAAAGGGTGCGGATGATGAAATGCTGCGCTCCTCGATTCTTGAGCATTTGGAACAGACCAAGGGCCATGCACAGCGGCTTGAACAGGTGTTTGAGTTGCTGGGTGAGAAAGCGAAGGCGAAACACTGCAAAGGCATGGAAGGCCTGATTGAAGAAGGCCAGGAAGCTCTGGAAGAGGACGAGGAGCCGCCGGCAAGCGATGTGATGCTGATCGGTGCTGCTTTGCGTGTGGAGCATTATGAAAAGGCTGCTTACACAGTTTGTGTGAATCTGGCCAAGACGCTGGGCGAAGATGAGGCGGCCAATCTGCTGGAACAGACGTTGGAAGAGGAGTCTGCCACAGCGGAGAAGCTGACCGCACGCGGTCTGGAACTGATGCAGCAGGGCGCCTCCGAAGGTGAGGAAGATGACGAGGAGGAGATGGACGAAGAGGATGAAGAAGAATCCGCTCCAGCTAAAAAGAGCGCATCTAAAAAGTCTTCTTCGACGAAGTCCGCTTCTAAAAAGAGCAGCGCGAAGAAGTCTTCGAAACGATAATTACAGTCTGGCAAGAAGAAAGGCTGGAGAGCATGCATGTTCTCCAGCCTTTCTTCTTTTGCTGCTTCGCTATGGTGCCGGAACTCTCACAGGAAGATATTTTCTCCGGCTGTGCGTCTGTGATGTAAGTTCTATTTGAGGACCAACAAGGCTTTCGCTAGATTGGCGATGGGGGTATTTAGGCATGAAAAAGGTACTGTTATCCGCTGTGCTCGCTTTGGCTGCAACTGGCCTGGTAGCGCAAAGCACGTCCACCACCACGACCACGATGACCAATGGCAAGAACGGTAAACCGCTGCCGAGTCCGCGTATGCTTACCACCGGACAGGTAGGCAAGGCGAAGATCGATATCGACTACGGTGCTCCTTCAGTGAAGGGACGCAATGTCTTCTTTGATGTGGTGAAGCAGGACAAAATCTGGCGCACGGGAGCGAATGAGGCGACGGGATTTAAGACGAGCGGGGCCCTTATGGTTGGGTCGCTGCATGTTCCAGCCGGCAGCTACACGCTCTACACCATGCCCACCGCAGATGGATGGTGGCTGGTGGTGAACAAACAGACGGGCCAGTGGGGCCTGACTTACGATGAAAAGCAGGACCTGGGACGTGTGAAGCTGACGTCCAGCACGCTACCGTCTTCGCAGGAGGTCTTTTCCATTTCTATTGAGAAGATCAAAGGAAACCATGCAGAGTTGCATATCAAGTGGGACAAGACGGACCTGAGTACGCCAATCATGGCGCACTAACCATCGTCCTTTCGTTCGCACGAAAGAAGACCTCGCCCTGGCGGGGTCTTCGTCTTTTTTGCAGACCATAAAGGAAGCGGCGCTTTTCAAACAACGGCGACGATACACTGGCATTATCTCTGCATGTTTGGGCGATCGCGATTTCGGGATTTCGATTGGACGTTGCTTGGCTTTATCGGCCTGATGGCAACGATCAGCGTCTTTGAGATATATTCTGCGACACTGCACACAAAGTTTCATGGATTTGAGACCCGTCAGCTTGGCTTTTTCGCCATTGGACTGGTGTTGATGTTTGCGGTGTCCATGATCGACTACCACCGTCTGCTCGGTATCGCGAACTGGGCGTATGTGGTGAGTATTGTTTCGCTTGTAGCGGTCAAGCTGGTAGGTAAAAAGGTATTAGGAGCGCGACGATGGATTGCGCTGCCCGGCGGTATTCACTTCCAGCCGTCGGAGTGGGTAAAGCTGGTGTTGATCCTGGTGGTCGCGCGCTTCTTCTGGAACCTGGGCGGCCGCGAGTTGCGATGGCCAGACATTCTGAAGGCGTTTGCGCTTGTCGGTGTTCCGATGGTGCTTGTGCTGTCGCAGCCCGATCTTGGCACCACGCTTACTTACTTTCCCGTATTGCTGATGGGGCTGCTGCTGGGCGGCATTCGCGCGCGGCAGGTGGGAATTATCCTGCTTGGGCTGCTGCTGATTGGTGGCATTGCATGGAAGAGTGGCAAGCGGCTGAAGCCATATCAACAGGCACGCATCAATGCGTTTCTTGATCCTGATTCGGACCCGAAGGGGAGTGGGTATCAGGTAAGGCAGTCGAAAATTGCAGTGGGTTCGGGCGGCATCTGGGGCAAGGGCGCGACGAAGGGCACACAGACGCAGGGTGACTTTTTGCCTATTCCCTATACGGACTTTATCTTTGCCGCGCTCTGCGAGGAGCATGGCTTTGTGGGCGCGACGCTGGTGCTTCTGCTGTACTTCCTTATCTATATGCGATTGATCCAGAATGCTCAGACCGCACCTGACCTGCCCGGTACGTACATTGTTATGGGGATTGTAGGCGTGCTTGTCTTCCAGATGGCGGTGAACATAGGCATGGTGATTGGCTTGATGCCGGTTGCTGGAATTCCACTGCCTCTGCTGAGCTATGGCGGATCGAGCACTATGTTTACGTTTATCGCGCTGGGGATTGTGATGAATATCCGCATGAAGCGGTTTGTGAATTAGAGGCGATCTGCTCAGCGCTTTCTCTTCGTATGGGAAGATTTCGTAGTCTTCTTTGTGGAGTTAGCAGATGGTTTGACCTTCGTCTTTGCAGGCGCTGCTTTTCGCGTCTTTGGTGCGGCCTTTTTCCGTACGGGTGCAGACTTCTTTATGGAATGACTGCGGGCGCGAAGGCGGGCAGCTTTGTTGACTGGAGGATGTCCTGCCTTTTGCGCGGCGCGGGTCTTGCGGGGATCGACGCCGCCGGGCTTTGGAGCTTCGGCCGTGGTCGCGGGTCTGTGGGCTTGCTTATCGTCTGGCATGGGAGGCAGCCCAGCAAACTGGAGCAGTATATCGTTCACTTCGTGAAAGAGATTGCTGCTGGCGCGGCGCCGGCCTTCCGTTTCGGCAACAAAGATGCCAGTGCGTGTGGCGGGGTTGAGTGCGATGTAGGTGAGGAAGCCGGCGCCCCCACCGGTCTTCTGCACGATCATAGAAGGCGAGTTGCGATCGTTGATGATGATCCAGCCGAGACCCAGGCCGGTGGGGTCACCTGCGTGGGAGAGACCGCCCATGTACTTGAGTTGAGAGGGTTCGAAGTAGACCGCCTGCGCTTCTTTTGGCTGGGCAGGTGAGCCGATGCCCAGGAAGTAACGGAGAAGTCGAACCATATCCCGAGGTGTGGAGTACATGCCACCGGAACCTGCGGCAGGTGTGGTGTCGGTGCAAGGACCTTCATTGCGCGATCCTTGCATCAGGCGTGAGCACTGCGCTTCTGTGGGCGAGAGCGTCGTCTCTTTCAATCCGAGCGGTTGCGCGGTGCGCTCGCTAAAGAGCTGCGCGTAGCTTTTTCCCGTGGCCTTTTCCATGGCGTCCGCAAGAAGATCGAAGCCGATGTTGGAATAATGCGCGGCGGAGCCGGGATCGAAGCGGAGCCCTCCGTGCTGCATCCAGTCCCAACGAAATTTGTAATCGGGAAAGGTGAAGTGCGCGGCACCGTTTTCCGGATAGGCAATCTCACGGGGAAGCCCTGCGGTGTGCGTGGCGAGATTGAGCAGCGTAATGGGATGTTCCACTCCATCGCGCGACTTGCGCGTGGGCACAGTCACCCCTTCTGGGGCGTATTTCTGTAATGGATCGTCGAAGCTGACTGTTTTATCGAGCACCAGCTTGGTGAGCAGATCGGTAGCGAGAATTTTGGAGATGGAGCAGAGGCGGACAACGGAGTCAGGGCCGGGATGATCGTCGGCGTTATAGGAGACGCGGCCATAGCCCTGAAAAAAGAGTTTGTTGTTTTGCACTACCACGAGCACCATGCCGGTAGGCGCGGTGTGCTGGAAGAGTTTCTGTCCAAGTTCGGATGCGTTTTCAATGGAGGGTCTGGTCTGGGCGTAGAGAGGAGAGATTGCAAGGGCCGCAGCGGCCAGTGTGACAAGGCCGCGAGTGAAAATCCGCATCGACAGGGGGAGTCCTTTTAGTTTTTGTCGTGGTGCGCTGACGCGCCGCTTTTCTTAGGGTAGATGGAGACTATGGTGGATGCGATGTATGGGGAGAAGAAATGGGAGCCAACGTTGGTACGCATGGTTGTGCCTTTCACCCTCGCAATCGAAAAGTTCCGCTCGCTGGAACCCGATATCGCGCGATAGCGATTTTGCACGCAAACGACACGGAAGAATGGATACTCCCACTGCTGGAGCTATTTGAAGAAGTGCGGCACGAAACTTGAGAGATTGTCCGTAATCGGTCCGGCGCTCTCGCGGATGCCCATGCCGCCACATTCCTGGTCAATCATCCATAGACCCAGGACGGGGTAGCGGTCTTGTCCTTTGGCATTAGTAAATTTAGCTTGCGGTGCAAGCTGTTGATAGACAAAGCGGCCACCGCCGTAAGGGCCATCGAGATCAGTGCGGCCTTGTGGCGTAACGAGGGAGATGTTGGCTCCTTCGCGAGAGAGCAGGGGCTTTTTAATGTAGCTTTGCATTCCGTGCGGTGTGTCGAAGTAGCACTCAAGCAGATTGGGATGTCCTGGGTTGAGCTCCCACAGGATGGGCAGGATGCCCTTATTAGAGAGCAGCATCTTCCAGATGGGTTCAATCCATTTCATATCGCGATAGATTTCGAGCGCTGCTGCGCCGAACTCTTCGCTCAACATTGTTTCCCAAGGATAGAGTTTGAAGAGAGAAAAGATGATGCGTTCTTCGAGATCGACGAAGCGTTGGCGTTCTTCGTCCCAACCGATCTCTTCCATTAACAACTGCTGGGTAGGCAAACCCGCCTGCTCGGCAGTATCGCGCAGATAGGTGGCCGTGAGCAGGTCTTCTTCGGTGTCCACGCTGGCGAAGTAGATGGGTTTGGAGAGATACGGCGCGATGCCCTTCCACTTAGCGATGAGACGTTCGTGAATGGAGTTGAACTGGTCGGCTTGGGGGTACTGGTCTTCAAGCCACTGCCACTGGATGACGGCGGCCTCAAGCAGCGAAGTGGGCGTGTCTGCGTTGTATTCCAGTAATTTGGCAGGGCCACTGCCGTTGTACATAAAATCGAAGCGTCCATAGAGTGCGGGTGGCTCTTCGTTCCACGCCCATTCGATGAGCGGAACAGCGACTTCTGGAATCTCTAGTTCAACGTAACGTTTGTTGTCGATGATGTGCTGTGCGGCAGCGAGGCAGAGCTGCTGCATCTCATTCGCGGTAGCTTCCAGCGTGTCCACTTCGTCAGCGGTGAACTCGTAGCAGGCAGATTCGTCCCAGTAAGTAGCGCCTTCGGCCGCGAGGTCTTCAGTCGAATGAAAAGTAAGACCTTGCTCTTCGACAATTGCTTGCCAATTGGGACGCGGTGCGAGATTGTGCCGAATCATTGTGTCCGTTTCAGTTAGAGGAAAGTTTAAGTGCTCGCTTTTTGCGATGTCTCACACATATACAGCCTGTTCTCAATAGGCATCATTCTCCAAAGCCATGTGAGGAGAAGGAGCGACCGAAACCTCCACGGGTGATGGAGGGTGAGTTATACACATGGCCGGGAAGAGGAGCATATCCGCCCCCATAAACACGGTCGCCAATGCTGTATCCACCACTGCCGCCGAAGTACGGTCGATACATAGGAATGAAAAGCGGGATGAAACCTCCGTGGCCGTCGGGGCGCTGTTCCACACGCTGCTGCACCTGCCCCTGGCACAAGCTATCGGCAACGACGGTTCCCTTCTCATCGACGCAGCGTTGCATCTCTTTTTCTCTGCAGCCGGTTGTGATGGTGAGTGCGGTAGCGGCGAGAAGGGGGGCAAATACAGAGAGCGATCGGCGGCGGCTCATCAAGGCAACACCGCGCGCTCCTTTCCGAACGGGCGGCGTGAAGTACAGAGGTGATTTTACGCTTGCGAGGTGCCGGCAAAAACAAAAATCAGACGTAGCTGCTGCTGCGCGCCCATGAGAAAATGCCTGCATGAGCGATTTCATTCCGAAAGCACCGGCAGGTGGAGTTAAAGTGGGTGGCCTTGGACCGAAGGCGCAGAAGTTGCAGGCGCTGCGGGAGAAGGCTCAGCGGCAGAACGGCGGCGCGAAGTTGCACGGCGATGCGCTGGGTGGGGCTGTCAAAGGCAAGAGTGCGGCGGGGTTTAAGAAGACCTCGTTCCAGCGCAAGGCTACTTAGGTTCGCGCTTTGCGCGAATGGATGTTCGCGTTGCGAACATCGGCAACAGCAGGTCTCTCCACTCGCGCTTTGCGCTCGGTCGAGATGACGGGCTTGTATTTGAAGAAATAAAGATGGCGCGAGAGGTTTGCTCTCGCGCCGTCTTTCTTTGGGGCGACGTTAAGGTCACGCTTCGCGATACCCCACCCTTTCGCAAAGAACGCGAAAGAATGGGGCACCCAACTACTTGGTTGTTTCTGCGAAGACCTTTTGCGCGGCAATGAGGCCGGTGCCGAACTGGAGGCCGGAAATGATGTTGTTGGCGATCAGTACCTGCTCCAGTGCGCCGATGATGGCGATGGTGTCGAGGTAGTCGAAGAAGCCGATGTGGGCGATGCGGAAGAGCGAGCCCTTCATTTCTCCCTGACCGTCGGTGACGATGGCGGCGAACTTCTGCTTGAGGCCCTTGACGATCAGGCCGGAGTCCACGCCTTCAGGCGGCAGGATGGCCGTGGCTGCGGCTGCTTCGCTGCCCTTGGGAGCGAAGAGCTTGAGGCCCATGGCGGTGGCTGCGGCGCGGGTCATGGCGGCGCAGGTTTCGGCGTTGTCTACGAGCTTTGTGCGGCCCGCTTTCAGATCGCCATCGGCTTGGCCTGCGATGTAGTCGAGCGCGGCGCCCATGGCGGCGATGAGAGCGACGGACGGCGTGTAGGCCGACTCGCCCTTGGCTGCGTTCTTGCGCTCCTTGCGGAGATCGAAGTAGTAGCGCGGGTTGTAGCTGCCTTCCATGCGCTGCCATGCGCGCTCCGAGACGGCGAGGTAAGCGAGTCCGGGAGGAATCATGACGGCTTTCTGCGAGCCGCCGATGATGACGTCGACTCCCCATGCGTCTACGTCGAAGTGCGTGGTGCCGAGGCCGGTGATGGCATCTACGACGAGCAGGGCTTCGGATTTTTCTTTCTTGAGCAGTTCGGCTACGCCCTTTACATCATGGCGTACGCCGGTGGAGCTTTCTGTGGCCTGCATGAAGACGACGCGCGTTTCAAGCTTGAGCGCGGCCTTTACTTCGTCGAGCGAGACGGTGCTGCCGTAGGGTGCGGAGACGACGTCCACTTCGAGATTGAAGGCCTTGGCGATGCCGGTCCAGCGCTCGCCAAATTTGCCCGCGGTGATGACGAGGACGCGATCGCCGGGCGAGGTGAGATTGGAGACGGACGCTTCCATCGCGCCGGAGCCGGAGCTCGACAGCACGATGACGTCGTTCTTGGTTCCGATGAAGTCCTTGAGTTGTGTGAGGACTTTGGTGAAGAGTGCACGGAACTCGGGCGTGCGATGGTGGATGTCGGCCGCGGCCATGGCGAACTGCGCAGCGGGAAGAAGAGGTGTCGGTCCGGGCGTGAAGAGGCGCGTCTTGCGAATCATTGGCTCGTAAAATCCCTTTCTCCTTTGATTTTAGCGAAGCGACGGGCAGGGCAGCGCCGCTCTACAATGAAGGATTGAGGATAAAGACGCGCCATGGCAATCAGCGAACAGATCGGCAAAGACATTATTGAGGCAATGAAGGCGAAGGAAGAGCTGCGGCTGAGCACGCTGCGCATGGCGAAATCTGCGCTGAAAAATAAGGAGATCGATAAGCGCGAGCCGCTTACCGAGGCCGAAGAGTTGGCCGTTTTGCAGACGATGGTGAAGCAGCGCAAGGAGGCCGCGGAGGCGTTTGCCAAGGGCGATCGCGCTGAATTGGCTGCGAAGGAGCATGAAGAGATCAAGCTGCTGGAGAAGTATTTGCCGCAGACTGCCAGCGATGAGGAAGTGCTTGCCGTGGTGCAGGCGGCGCTGGCACATCTTGCGGAGAGCGGCACAAAGCCGGGGCCGAAGGACATGGGGCCGGCGATGCGTGTGGTGCAGCAGCGCATTCTTGCCAGCGGTCTGCATGCAGACAATAAGAAGGTGAGCGAGCTTCTTCGCGCGGAGTTGGCAAAGTAAGTGGGTGCTGAGCTTGCGACGGGGTTCGATTGCCGCGCCTGCGGGAAACATCATGAAATTCTGCCGCTGAGTTTCAGCGTGAAAGCGCCGGACGCGGCGATCCGTATTCCTGAAGAAGAGCAGGCTTCGCGCGTGGTGCTCACGATGGATCAGTGCGTGATCGATCAGCGCGACCATTATGTGCGCGGGCGGATTGCCGTGCCTATCCTCGATTATCCGGATGAGCCGTTTATCTGGGGCGTGTGGGCGGAGTTGTCGCCGAAAGACTTTACGCGCACGAACGAGTTGTGGCGCACGGAAGGACGCGAGAACGAACCACCCTATACAGGGTGGCTGGCTTCGGAGATCTTTCCGTATCACAACACGTCGAATTTGAAGTTGCGTGTGCAGACGATGCCGGTGGGGAGGCGACCTCATCTTTTTATTGAGGATGGGGAGCATCCGCTGGCGCGTGAGCAGAGGAGTGGAATTACGTTGGCGCGTGTGCAGGAGATTGCGGAGTTGATTCTGCACGCGGGCGATAGCGTTTAGCCGGTTCTCGCGTTAGTAGAAACGTTTATTTCAGAACGTCATTCTGAGCGTAGCGAAGAATCTCCGTATTCTTTCGTCAGAGTATTGTTCTTTACTCAGGTAATATCGCATCCGCGCCAAATGAGCAGTCCTCCTTTAGGTGTAATTCTGATGCGGGCAAAATACAGAGATCCTTCGCCTGCGGCTTAGGATGACGACAATCCGATGAGAGTTACACCTATTCGAGAAAATGTCTCTTATCCACGGACAAACTACTCCGGAATCACCTTTACCGTCGCACCCTCCGGCAATTTCCTCTGTCCCAGAAACACAACCACGCCATCCTTCACAATCCCACGCAACATCTCCGGTTTGGCAGGGTCGATGCGGGCGGGTTGTGGTGGAGCGGACTTTGCGGATGGGTAGGGTGTTGCGTTCAGCGGAGGTGCGTTCGTGGCGCGTTTGCTGCCTCGGTCCATCGCGTCGTTTGCAAGCTTGTCTGCTTGCTTGTTTTTGTGGCGCAGTGCGTGGGAGATTTCGAACGCATCTAGCTGGCGAATCATGTTGCGGGCTTCGGCGTGCATGGTTTTGAGGTCGGACGAGTTGACTTTGTACTTGCCCTGAATCTGCTTAACCATCAACTCGGAATCGGAGACGACGCGCAGTTTTGTGTAGCCGTGTTCGAGCGTCCAGCGGAGGACACCGAGCAGGCCGGAATATTCCGCGAAGTTGTTGGTGCGGATGCCGAGGAATTCGCTGAGTTCGGCGAGGGGTGTTCCGTCTTCTGCCACGATGACGGCGCCGTATCCGCTGGGGCCGGGGTTGCCGCGCGCGCCGCCGTCGCAGTGCGCGTTGATCCAGCCGCCGGAGCGCTGCGTTTTTTCTGCGGAAGAGAGAGCGAAGAGGTCACCTGTCATGCTGTGTCGAGTGTAGCGAAAAGACCTTGCTGGAAAACCTGAAATAGTTGCGATAGAACGTGGCGCTGGAGCATCATGAACTCCATGAAGAAGTTTCGTGGAGTGGTCCTCGCGTCTTCGTTGCTTGTGCTTGCCGCCGGCTGCAAGAAGGAAACTGCGCCCGCGCCAGAAGCACCGGTTGCATCGCAGCCTGCGGCTAAGCCGCCGGTTGTGCCGATTCCGTCGAACCACATTTATGACGAGAATGCCGATCCCAAGGCGGACATTGCCGCTGCGCAGAAGAAGGCTAAGGCCGAGCACAAGAATGTGATCCTCGACTTTGGCGGCGACTGGTGCGGCGATTGCCAGGTGCTCTACTACTACCTGCATAAGAGTCCGAACGCAGAGGTGCTGAAAAAGAATTTTGTCCTGGTGCCGGTGTGGATTGGGCGCATGGACCACAACGTAGACATTGCTGCGAAGTATGGTGTGCCCATTAAGAAGGGCGTGCCTGCGCTGGCGGTGTTGGATGGTCAGAGTGGCAACGTGATTTACTCGCAGGCACAGGGTGAGTTTGCCGATATGCGGCACATGGATGAGAAATACGCCACGGATTTTCTGGACCGATGGAAACCGTAACGAAGAAGCTGCAACCCGAGCAAGAGGACGCCCGCGAGTCGGGCGTCTTTGCTGTGCCCGGAAAACTTGCGGGGCACGGCTTGCGGTTTACGGACCATGTGCGCCACGCGTATTGGAGCGCGTTTCGCAATGGCTGTGTGACGACAGCGAAGGCTGCGGCTTATTCGGCAGTGTTTGCCATCTTTCCGGCGCTGCTGGTGGCGGCAGCTTGTGTGACTCTGCTTCCGGACTTTGCGCCGTTGCGCGTAGAACTGGCGGTCTTCTTCAATCGCGTGTTGCCGGAGAGCGTGGCGCCGCTGCTGGAAGATTTTTTTATTAATGCGGACAAATCGCCACAATCTACAAGCGTTCTTGTGGGCGCGGCGACTGTGAGTTTTACCGGAGCGGCGGGCGTGATTGGCACGCTGATGGAAGGTTTTCGCCGTGCTTACGATTTGCCGATGGATGCGTGGGGGCAGATACAGCGGCGCGTGCGATCGCATGTGTTGCTGCTGATCTCATTTATCCCGATCACGATTGCCAGCGTGCTGGTGATCTTTGGCCACTACATCACGCTTTGGGTGATGGAGTGGCAACGGCCGGAGTTGACGACTGCGTTTTACGTGGTGGCCAACCTGCTGCGGTGGATGATTGCGCTGGGGGCCATGATCTCCATGCTTGCGGTGATCTACCGTTTTGGCGTGCCGAAGAAGTTGCGCTGGCGCGAGGTGTTTCCGGGTGCGGCTTTCGCCACGGTGACGTGGTTTTTTACCGCGCTCGGATTTGGCTGGTATGTGACGCATTTTGCGAACTATTCGCGCGTATATGGTTCGCTTGGCACAGGTATTGTGCTGATGGTGTGGCTTTTTCTCACAGCGCTGAGTGTGTTATGCGGTGCGGAGCTGAATGCGGAACTCTTCCAAAAGAAGAAGCCAGAGCGTGCGCGCAGATGAGCCGGCTGCCGGTTTGCGGGTAGAATTGGCGGGACGGCTGCGAATACGTATTCATCCGAAAACGCATTCATAAGAGGGCCGCGTAGGGAGAACGATGGCGGAGACGATCGACGGTTCAGGCCTGGTGGGCGCGCACGGACGCAGTGCAAAAATTGTGGGAACGCTGGGACCCGCGTCTTCCAGTGAAGATGTATTTCGTGCGCTGGTAAAGGCGGGATTGGATGTAGCGCGCCTGAATTTCTCCCACGGTTCGCATGAGCAGAAGCTCGAACTGATCAACATGGTGCGCCGCGTTTCTACCAGCGAAGGCAAGCCAATCTGCATTCTTGCTGATTTGCAGGGGCCGAAGATTCGTACAGGAAAGCTTGTGGACCACAAGCCGGTGTTGCTGAAGGAAGGCGATACGCTCGTCATCGATCCTGCTATCAAAGAAGGCACGGCGCAGGCGGTGGGCACGACGTTCACAACGCTGGCGGAGAACCTTGGGCCGGGAGACGTGATTCTGCTGGCCGATGGTCTGATTGAGTTGCACGTCACGAAGGTGAGCGGGCAGGCGGTGGAGTGCCGCATCATCAACGGTGGCATGCTGGGTGAGAACAAGGGCATCAATCTGCCGGGGATTCCGGTGAAGGTGCCCGCGCTGACCGAGAAGGATGAAGAAGATCTCGAGTTTTGTTTGAAGCATGGCGTAGATGCCGTGGCTGTTTCGTTTGTCCGCACTGCCGAAGATGTGCTGCACACCAAGCGCCGCATCGCGGAGTTGGGATCGACGGCGTGGGTTGTGGCGAAGTTGGAGAAGCCGCAGGCTGTTGAGAACCTGGAAGAGATTCTGGAGGCGACGGACTGCATTATGGTCGCGCGTGGCGACCTCGGCGTAGAAGTTCCGCCGGAGAAGGTGCCTGCCATCCAGAAGCACATCATCAAACGCGCGACGTACTATCGCAAGCCTGTGATTACGGCGACGCAGATGCTGGAAAGTATGATTGAGAATCCGCGTCCCACGCGCGCAGAGGCCAGCGATGTAGCCAACGCAATCTATGACGGCACGGATGCGGTGATGCTTAGCGCGGAGACTGCCGCGGGCAAGTATCCCGTAAACGCTGTGGCTATGATGGCGAAAATCATTGTGGAGACGGAGCGGCAGATTGAGGCTGATCCAACGGCCCACGGACGCAGCCTCGGCCACGGTCTGGTTCACAAGACACGTATGCGATTGAGCGTGGCGGAGACTATCTGCGAGTGCATGGCGCATTCGGCGGACGACCTGGATATGGCTGCCATTGCCATCTTTACGGAATCGGGGTCCACGGCGCGTCTGCTGTCGAAGTACCGGCCAAACGCCCGCACGTTTGCGCTGTGTCCTAACCCTGAGGTGATCGGCCGCATGATGATGCTTTGGGGTATCTATCCGATTCTCTGCACCAAATATGAGGACACCGACCAGCTCGTAATTGCAGGTGAAGATATTTTGCAGGCACAAGGATACATTCGCACAGGACAGATTCTCGGCATTGTGGCCGGCACCAGTACCACGAGTGGTGCGACGAACTTTATGCGTCTGCATGTGGTGGGCGACTAAACAAAATCACATTGCAGTGATGTAACTTGGCGGCATGCGAATTTTCGTAGCCGCCTTGTTGTTTTCTGCCACTTCGTTTGTTGCCGCGCAGTCCGCAAAGTACATTGACCCGATGCTTGGCGTGGATGGCGGCGGCAATGTGATTCCTGGCCCTGCCATGCCGTATGGTGCGGCGAAGCCTGGTCCTGATATGGGTGATAATCGCGCGAATGCGGGATGGGCTGCCAAAGGCAACATCAACGGCTTCTCGCAGACGCATGTGTCGGGCACGGGCGGCGGAGCGAAGTACGGCAACATTCTTGTGCAGCCAACTACGGGTGACGTGAAACCGGACGATATCTCTTCTCCACGCGGAACAGAAGAAGCTGCGGCAGGGTATTATGCAATCGATCTGCCGCGTTTTGGCACACGTGTAGAGATTACTGCGGCCCAGCATGTGGCGGTGTATCGATTTACGTTTCCGCAGTCGCAGAAGTCGAACATTGTCTTTGATGCGGGGCATCATCTTGGCCGGTTTAATGCGCGCGAATCGCAGGTGCTGACTGCTTCGGAGATCAAGGTGATATCGCCGACCGAAGTCGTCGGCTCTACATCCGTCAAAGGCGGATGGAACCGCCAGCCTGTTCCGTACACCGTCTATTTCTATGCACAGATGAGCAAGCCTGCTGCGTCTTCGGATCTATGGCATATCCCAACAAAGGTGAGCGGGTTGCCTGAAGCAGAGTCACACGGAGCAACGCTAACCTTTGCCACGCAAGCAGGCGAACAGGTGATGCTGAAGATTGGCATCTCGTTTGTGTCGATCGAAAATGCTAAGAAGTATGCGACGGCAGAGACGCCGGGGCTGGATTTTGATGCCGTGCGTCAAGCGAATGTGGCGGCGTGGGACAAGGCACTCTCGAAGATTCAACTTACCGGCGTGAGCGATGAGGAGTTGACGAAGTTTTCGACGGCGCTCTATCGCACGCTGCTGATGCCGGTGGACCGCACGGGCGACAATCCGCTATGGAAGAGTAGCACGCCGTACTACGACGACTTCTATACCATTTGGGATACGTTCCGCACATCGAACCCGCTCATTACGATCATCGATCAACCGCATGCGATTGCAATTGTGCAGTCGCTTATCGACATCCAGCAGCATGAAGGATGGATGCCTGACGGACGCAGCGGCAACTACACCGGAGTGACGCAGGGGGGATCGAATGCCGACATGGTGATTGCCGACGCCTATGCGAAACATCTTCCTGGAATCGATTGGAACGCAGCATACGCAGCCGTGGTGAAGGATGCCGAGGTGGAACCGAAGGACTATACCTTTACCGGGCGCGGCGATCTTGAGGAGTGGAAGAACAAGGGGTATTTATCGATCGAAGGATCGAATGTTGACAGGCCGGGTTCTCGTCATGCGGAGTATGCCGCGAACGATTATGCGATTGCACTGATAGCCCACGGAATGAAGAAGACGGCAGACGAAAAGAAGTATCTTGCTCGCGCTGCGCAGTGGAAGAACCTGTGGGACGCCGATGCGCAGGATGGGGATGTGAAGGGTTTTGTGTGGCTGAAGCACAAGGAGGGAAGCTGGAAACAGCCCTTTGATCCGAAGCTAAACGGGACGTGGAATCAGGACAACTACTACGAGGGGAATACGTGGACGTATTCGTTGTATGTCCCGCAGGATGTGCGTGGGTTGATGGAGCTATGCGGCGGCAGGGAAGCCTTTCTGGATCGTCTCGATGAGTTCTTCAAGGGTGATCGCAGCAATCGTTTTGATGTAGGCAATGAGCCGGGATTCCTTACGCCGTATCTATATATCTGGGCGGGACAACAGAGCAGCACGGCGGCGCGTGTGAGGAAGATTCTTGAGGAGAGTTTCAAGACGGGGCGCAGAGGCTTGCCGGGTAATGATGATTCTGGTGCGATGAGTTCGTTATATGTATTCGACAAGCTGGGTTTCTTCCCGCTTGCTGCTCAGGATGTATATCTGATCGGCTCGCCGTATTTTGAAAAGTCAGTGATTCAACTGCCGAATGGAAAGACATTCACGATTGTGGCAAAGAATGTCTCGGATAGGAACATGTACATCGCGGGCGCCACATGGAATGGCAAGCCCTGGCGCAAGGCGTGGTTCACGCATGAAGACCTGATGCGTGGCGGAATGCTGGTGTTCACTATGACGGACAAGCCGGTGCACTGGGACACTGGCGCGGTGCCACCGTCGATGTCAGACACGCATAAATAGTGCTGCAGCACTGTTTTCTGGCGCATACGCGACAAGCAGAAGCTGGCGGTGTTATCACTCTCCAACGAGAACATGTTGGAGGTGGACGCGCTATGGCGATGGACCGTCGTGAGTTTGTGCAATTGGGTGTGGCTGCAACGCTGGGCGCTGCGGCCGAGATGCATGCTGCGCCGAAGAAGCGCATGAATCTGTTGTACGTGTTCAGCGATCAACATCGCGTACAGTCTCTGCCGGGTGGCGATGTGAACGCCGTGATCGCGCCTAACCTCAATAACTTTCGCCGTGAAAACTTCGAGATGACGAACTGCATCTCGAATTATCCGCTGTGCTCGCCGTATCGTGCGATTCTGATGAGCGGACGCTGGCCCTGCCAGACGGGTGTAGTGCAGAACGGGCCTGGGTTGCCGACGACGGAGCATGGCCTTGGCGAGCAGTTTCGTTCGAACGGATATCACACGGCGTATGTGGGCAAGTGGCACCTGCATCATGGCGGCGATCACATGTTCATCCCCAGGGGGCCAGAGCGTTTTGGCTTTGAGGATTGGCACATGTGGTGCGACACGAATGCGCACTACGCTTCGTGGACGTACGACCAGAACACGGGCGAACGCAAACAGCCGCACGGCTATAACGCCACACTGATGACGGATGAAGCGGTGGAGATCATCCAGAAACAGAAGGAGGCGGAGAAGCCGTGGATGATGGTGGTGTCGTGGAACCCGCCGCACCCGCCCTACAATCCTCCCGATGTGGATCGAGACCAATACAATCGCGACACATTGAAGTTGCGTCCGAATGTGAAGTTCATCAAGGACTACATCGCGACCAAGAAGCCGAACTTTCCTGTGCGTGACGAAGCTGCACTACGTGAGGCAATGCAGGGATACTACGGCGGCATTACGGCCATCGATCTGGAGTTCGCGCGTCTGCTGAAGGCGCTGGATGAGACCGGGCAGGCGGACAATACCATCGTGATCTACACGTGCGATCACGGGGAGTTGATGGGGTCGCACGGTCGCATCGGCAAGATGATGCCGCATGAGGAGTCTTGCCATGTGCCATTCTTTATTCGCATTCCGGGCATAACGAAGAAGGGGGGCAAGAGCGACATGCTCTTCGCCTCAATCGATATGTATCCGACGCTCTGCGGCCTTGCGGGCGTTCCTGTGCCTGCACATTGCGAAGGCAAAGACCGTTCAGCAGCGATGCATGGGCGCAAGATGGATGGGCCCGAGCATGTCTTTCTGATGTCGAATACCGGTGGTTCGCGCACTGCAGAGAGCGATCTGCCGGACTATCGCGGTCTGCGTACGGCCACGCATACGTATGCCGTGATGGCCGATGGCCGCTGGTGTCTTTATGACAATGAGAAAGATCCGTTCCAGATGAACAACTTAGTGCGTGACCCGGAGTACAAGGCGATGATGGACAAATTTGACGTAGCAATTCAGGGGTGGCTGGAGCATACAAAAGACCCGTTTCCATTGAAGCAGGCTGTTACGAAGGTTAATCACTCCTGGTTTGCTTAAATGAAGACCGAATTTCCACGCTGTTGGATGAGCGGAATCTGCCGATAAGGTAAGGGTGAGCCAATCGCCCAACCCGCTTGTCCTGCAGGCCTTTACTTACGACGACCGCTCTGTCGCCCTGCCCGCTGTGCGCTCCGCTGTAACCTCTTCCGGCGGCTGGATTCTCGGCAAGAAGAGTGTTTCAGGCTCTGCGCTGGAGCTTCAGATCGAGGTGCAGCACCGCTCTATGCTCAATCTTTACGCTGCTTTGGTGGGTTCCGGCATTGAGTTAACGCGAGCGGCCCATCTTGCACTATGCGAGAGTTGCACCTGCACGCAGCAGATGCCACAGCGCCGAAAGGAGATTGCGACAGTGCAGTTGGCGCTGGCTTTTATATCGGAGTTGAACCTGGCCAGTCTGATGCAGTCGCCCACGGCTATGGCGTAATCCCCACGCCAAAACCGCGATCTCCCTGCGCCTTTACACTGGGAGTATGGAGTTTACGACCCTTTTTGGCAGCCTGAACCAGCCACCCGAACCGGAGAAGCCGGAAGAAGAGAAGCGTGGCGGATTTTTTGGCCGCATGCGCCAGGCCGTTACGCGCACGCGCGAGACGCTGAACAATTCGCTGGATTCTGTGTTGGCCGTGACGCGCACGGTGGACGAGTCCGTGCTGGACGATCTGGAAGCCGTGCTACTCACCAGCGATCTTGGCGTGACGACGACTACGGAGATCATCGACAATCTTCGCCGCAAGGCGTTGCGCGAAGGCATTGATGGCACTGCGGAGTTGAAGCGTCTTCTGAAAGAGGAGTTGCGCGCGATTCTGGATAGCGTGCAGAAGCCGATCGCGCATCCTGCTGCGCCGCCTGATGTCATCATGATGGTTGGCGTAAATGGTACGGGCAAGACAACGACTTCTGGCAAGCTGGCAAACTTTTTCCGCAACCAGGGCAAGAAGCCGCTGCTGTGCGCGGCGGATACGTTTCGCGCTGCGGCGATTGAGCAGCTTGAGGTGTGGTCGCAACGTTCTGGCGTGGAGATTGTGAAGACAAAGCAGGGGGGCGATCCTGCGGCAGCTCTTTACGATGCGCTTTCTGCCGGTAAGGCCCGCGGTGCGGATGTGGTGATCGTGGATACCGCGGGGCGTCTGCATACGAAGAGCGGTTTGATGGATGAGCTTGAAAAGATGCGGCGCACGGCGAAGAAGATCGTCCCCGATGCACCTCACCAGACTTTTCTGGTGATGGACGCGACTACGGGGCAGAACGGTCTGCAGCAGGCGCGGTTGTTTACGGAGTCAGCGCAGGTGACCGGCATCGTTCTCACCAAGCTGGACGGCACGGCGAAGGGCGGAATTGTGGTTGCGATTGCGCGTGAGCTTGGATTGCCGGTCGTTTACTGCGGTATTGGTGAAAAAATGGATGACCTGCTGGCGTTCGACTCGGATGCATTTGTCGATTCATTGTTGGAGTCGTAAGCAAGAGCATTTTTGCCGGGCCCTGCATCCAATCTTTGACGCATGAGCGCAACGTTTACTGATCTCGACCGCAAACACATGAGCCGCGCGCTGGAACTGGCGCGAGCAACGGAGGGGCTTGCCTCGCCGAACCCGCAGGTGGGCTGCGTGATTGCGCGTGGAGAAGATGTCGTCGGCGAAGGCGCGCACCGGTATGCTGCACGCGATCATGCCGAGGTTATCGCCCTGCGGCAGGCTGCCGATCTTGCGTATGGCGCAACCGCATATGTCACGCTGGAACCGTGTAGCCACCATGGGCGCACTGGCCCGTGCGCGCATGCGCTGGTGGATGCTGGAGTTGCGCGCGTGGTAGCGGCAACGCTTGATCCCAACCCCCTGGTTTCCGGCGCAGGCATTGCTTATCTGCAACAGCATGGCATTGTGGCCGAGCATGGTTTGTTGGAGGAAGAGGCGCGGGCGGTGAATGATGCGTTCGCGCACTTCATGCTGACGAAGCGTCCGCTGGTGACGTTGAAGGCAGCATTGTCGGTGGATGGAAAACTTGCTCCGCTGCCGTTTCAGCGTACGTCGGCAACGCCTTTCTGGCTGACGGGTACTGCGGCGCGTGAAGAGGTGCATCGCGTGCGTCATGCGCATGATGCGATTCTTACCGGTGTGGGCACGCTCATTGCGGATGATCCGTTGCTCACAGATCGCAGCAGCATTCCGCGGCGCAGGCCGCTGATGCGTGTGCTGCTCGATACGAACTTGCGCGCGCCGATTACAGCGCGTCTTTTTGATACCGCGCAGGAAGATGTGCTGGTGCTGTGCGCGAACTTTGCTCCGGAAGAGAAGCAAAAGCAGTTGCGAGGTCTGGGTGTGCGTGTAGAGACGGTTCCCATCACGCGCTATGCGGAAGGAACGCACGCAATCGATCTGAAAAAGGCGCTGGAGTTTCTTGGCACGCTCGATATCTTGTCGGTGCTGGTGGAGGGCGGCTCGCGTCTGAATGCAGCGTTTCTCGATGCCGATCTTGTGGACAAGGTGATTCTCTTCTTCTCTGAAGTGGAACTTGGGAATGAGGCGATGCCGTTTGCTACCGGCAATCATTCGCCCTTCGCGTTGATGGAGAAGCTACAGAAGATCGACCGCTGCGACTTCAAAAATGCGGCTACGGGTTCGATCGATGCGTGTGTGCGCGGCAATCTGCATGATCCGTGGGCCGATGTCTTTACGCTTACTCCGCCGAAGCGCGCACGATAAACTTGGGCTATGTTCACAGGATTGATCGCCGAAACGGGCCGCATTGTTTCCGTTGCACCCACGCAGGGCGCGATGCGCATTGTGGTAAATGCCCCCACGCTGGCGAAGCAGCTTCGCGAAGGCGACTCCATTGCCGTTTCCGGTGTGTGCCTTACCGCGCTTGATATCAAGGCCGATCAGTTCACAGCCGATCTTGCGGCGGAGACGATCGCGCGCACATCGCTCTCGCGATTGCAGACTGGCAGTGTTGTCAATCTCGAACTGCCTACAGCGTCTGGCTCGCCGCTAGGCGGTCACATCGTGCAGGGGCATGTGGACGGTGTGGCGCGTCTGCTGGAGCTTTCGCCGCTTCATCCTGAAGCGCGCGAGACGACGGATTGGATTCTCCGCATCGACTTGCCCGGTCTGCTGGAGCGCTATGTCGTGGAGAAGGGTTCCATCACCATTGAAGGTATTTCTTTGACAGTGGCGAAGATCGAAAGTGGTGTTGTCACCGTTGCCATCATTCCTCACACTTACGCTGCAACCAATTTGCACACGTTGAAAGTAGGTGCAGAGGTGAACATTGAAGTGGATGTGATGGCGAAGTACGCGGAGCAGCGCGCCTCGCAGGAGAAGAAGCAAGAGGAAGAGACAATCACCGAACTCTCTCTGATCGCTGAAGGCTACTGAGCGGAAGAGACAACTTCGCTTAACTCCATCTGTTCCGCAGGCGGTTCGATGAATGGGCTGAAGTGCACACGGCAGCGCGCTTCGTACATGCCTGCTGCACCTACCAGCACTAACTCCGTGCTTTTGCTCAGGCGCTGTGTGTGGATGGCGGGCTGTCCGCAGACCATGCAGACGGCGTTCAGCTTCGTGACTTTGTCAGCAAGCGCCATAAGGTTTGGAACGGGGCCGAAGGGTTCATTCGCATACGTGGTATCCAGGCCGGCCATGATGACGCGCTTGCCCATCGCCACGAGTTCCATGGTGAGATCGATCAGGCCTGCGTCGAAGAACTGTACCTCGTCCACGCCAATTACTTCGGATTCATGCACGCGGCCATCGGCAAACAACGCTTCCCGCAGGCGTTCGCTGTTCGGGGTAACGACCGCCGCTTCATGCGTCTGCTCGGAGTGGGATGCGATGTGGGTGCGGTGATAGCGCAGATCGATGTCAGGCTTGAAGCAGGCCACCCGTTGTTTGGCGATGCGCGCGCGTTTGAGGCGGCGGATCAGCTCTTCGCTCTTGCCCGAAAACATGGGACCCACGACCACTTCAAGAATGCCCGGCTGACACTGCTGCTCGCTCAATCCACTGCTCCAACTCTGGGGTGTGGGGCTATCGTAGCGCGGCGGCGGCTGTGAAAAATCGGGGCAAATTTGTATGGAATCGCCCCGATTCGTTCTAAAGCTCGCAATTATGCTTCGATTTTGTCGACAACTACAGCGGTGCCGTAGGCAAGCACTTCGGTGACACCCTGCATCAGTTCGTTCGCGTCATAGCGCATGCTGATGATGGCGTTCGCGCCCATCTCGGCTGCGTGCTCGGAGAGACGGAGAAAAGCGTCCTGCCGCGTCTTTTCGCAAAGATTGCTGAAGAGCGTAATGTCGCCGCCGACGAGCGTTTGCAGACTGGCGCCCAGCGTGCCAAAAACAGAGCGTGAACGGACAACAATGCCACGCACGACACCTTTGTTTTCAAGGATGCGAAAACCTGGCAATTCGAGCGCGGTCGTAATCATGGAAGGATGGATCAACATCGAAAGTCTGCCTCCTGGGCGATGCGGAGATTGTAGCCTCACCCGGAATCTTTTTACGCAAAATCCATGACGAAAGTTCGCAAAATCGTATGCTGATTGAGCATCAGAACTACTGCATGGCAAAGCAAGAGAAGAAGCCCCTCACGGACAAACAGAAAGCAGCCAGGCAGCGCGAAGCAAAGTTGGCGCAAAAGCAGGCCGCAGCCGAAGCAGAGCAGCGCCGGCTCACCGATCCGATGGAAGCGGTGCATAATGCGGACTGGACGCCAGTAGAACCGTGGCCTGCGGATGCAATGCGTCTTGGCTTTGCGGTTAAGGTGTTAGGGCAGCCAGGATTGAAGAGCAACGATTCGAGGCGGCATCAGCAAAACCCTCATCTGCGCGTGTCGATCGGATATCTGGCGGAGATCTTCGGCTACCTGCGGCGGCACAACATACGCATGTATCGCATGTCGAGCGATGTGGCGCCGTATGTCACGCACCCTGACATGCCGCGCTTTCATGGCATGATTCGCGAGTGTCGCGACGCCCTTACGGAGCTGGGCAGGCTGGCAAGAACGTATGACATTCGGCTGTCGTTTCATCCGTCGCAGTACATCATTCTGAACAGCGACAACGATGCGCTCACGCAGAAATCCATCGCCGATCTGGAGGCCCAGGCGGAGATTCTGGACTCGATGGGATGCGGGCCTGAGGCGAAGCTCATCATCCATGTTGGCGGTGCATATGGCGACCGGCCGAGCGGATGCTCACGGTGGGTGAAGACGTACAACACGCTGCTTTCAGACAGAGTGAAGGCGCGATTGATTTTGGAGAATGATGACATCCGCTTTTCAGCGGCGGATGTGTTGTCGATCTACGAGCGCACCGGCGTGCCGTGTGTCTTTGATTATCAGCACCACTGGTGCATGAATCCTGAACGGCTGCCGCTGGTGCCGACGCTGGAGAGATTCCTAAAGACGTGGCCTGAGGGCGTGCGGCCCAAGATGCACTTTTCCTGCGCACGCACCGAGATGCGCGAGTTGAAGCGCAAGAACCGCAAGACGGGCCTGAACGAGACGGTGTTGCAACCGCCGGTGTGGACAGGGCATGCGGACTTTAACAATCCGTTTGAGACGATCACATTTCTGCGGTCGATCCAGCATCTGGAGACTGACATTATGCTGGAGTCGAAGGCGAAGGACCTGTCGCTCATCCGGTTGCGAAACGATATTGCGCGTTATGCGTCCGACCTTGCTGCGCGGTATAACATTCCGCTGAATGCGCCTCTTGAAGACGCAGAAGAAGTCGTGGAAGAACCGGAGGAGTAGTTTGCTATTTTGTGGCGAGCAACGAAACAAGTCGGGTGACGGCACCGGAGTCGAGTGCTTCTGCCGCGCGTTGCACGCCGCTGCGCAGATCGTCTGCAAGTCCGGCAACTAGCAGCACGGCTGCGGTGTTCAGCAGAACGATATCTCGCTTTGGGCTTTTTTCCCCGTCAAAGATAGTGCGCAGAATGGCGGCATTTTCCTCGGCATCGGCACCGGCAAGTTCACTCAGCGAAGCGCGTTGCAAACCTGCATCTTCCGGCGTGATGGTGATGATGGTGTAGCCGCATTCGCGCACCACTGCAACCTGGCTGGGGCCGGAGAGCGATAGTTCATCCAAGCCACCGTCACCGTGCACCACCATGGCATGCCGAACGCGCAGCATGGCGAGCGCCTCGGCTACGAGCGGCACCAGATCGGCGGAGTAGACGCCCATCACTTGTCCGGCAGCGCCTGCGGGGTTCGTCATCGGGCCAAGCACGTTGAAGACCGTGCGTACGCCGATGGCTTTACGTGTCGGGCCGACGACCTTCATCGCGGGATGCATGATGGGCGCCATCAGGAATGCGAAGTTGTGCGTGCGAATCGCTTCGGCGGCTGCTTCAGCGGGAAGGCTGGTGGGAATGCCGAGTGCTTCCAGCACATCTGCCGAACCGCACTTTGACGTGACGGAACGGTTGCCGTGCTTGGCGATTTTTACTCCACAGGCCGCTGCGGTAAGCGCCACGGCAGTCGAGATATTGAACGAACCGCTGGAATCGCCGCCGGTGCCGCAGGTGTCGACCAGTTCTTCGCGCTCTGCCGTCGTAAAGGGCAGTACAACAGACGCGGCGCGCATGGCTTCGGCAAATCCGGCAAATTCTGCTGCATGGAAACCACGCGCGTTGATGCCGACCAGCAGCATGCGCATCTCGTCTTCCGCTAGCTCGCCCGCAAGCAGCGACTGCATCAGCGCACGCGCATCGTTCCGCTCCAGCGGATTGCTCAAAGCTCGATCCAGCAATGTCTGCATCTCTCCACAATAAATTGCGCGGGGCACATCGCCGCTACGCTAATCGCACAAACGTGCGATTACGAGTTGCCGCCTGTTTTCCCGCTCCGATACCATGGCTGCGTTAACGCAATCCGAGCCGGAGATTCCATGAAAATTCACGAGTACCAGGCCAAAGAGATCCTTCGCCAATATGGCGTTCCGGTCCCAGAGGGCGAAATGGTGACGACGCTGGACGAAGCCGACGTTGCTGCGAAGAAGCTGTTCGATGCAGGCAACAAGGTGGTCGTCGTCAAGGCGCAGATTCACGCAGGGGGCCGCGGCAAGGGCGGCGGCGTAAAAGTGGCCAAGACGCTGAATGATGCGAACGCCGCAGCCAAAGCGATCCTCGGCATGCAGCTTGTGACGCACCAGACCGGGCCGCAGGGGCAGAAGGTACAGCGTCTGTTGATCGAACAGGGTTCGGCGATTGCGCGCGAACTTTACCTCGGTGTGACGCTGGACCGCGCGACGGCGAAGCTGACGTTCATGGCATCGCAGGAAGGCGGCATGGATATTGAAGAAGTCGCCGCGAAAAATCCAAACGCTATCTTCAAGCAGGCCGTGGAGCCGGCGCTTGGTTTGGAGCCGTGGCAGGCGCGCAATCTCGCGTTCAAGCTGGGGTTGAAGCCGACGCAGATCAATGAGGCGGTGAAGTTCATGCTCGGCCTGTACAAGGCCTATATCGAGACGGACTGCTCGCTGCTGGAGATTAATCCGCTGGTGGTCACGGCAGACGACAAGCTGATTGCGCTCGATTGCAAGATCAACTTTGATGACAACGCGATGTTCCGCCACAAGGACCTGAAGGAGTTGCGCGACATCAGTGAAGAAGATCCGCTCGAAGTGGAAGCATCGAAGGACTCGCTCAACTACATCAAGCTGGACGGCTCGATCGCCTGCATGGTGAACGGAGCCGGCCTCGCGATGGCGACGATGGACATCATCCAGTACAGCGGCGGCTCGCCTGCGAACTTCCTCGACGTCGGTGGTGGTGCGAACCAGCAGCAGATTGAGGCAGCGTTCTCGATTCTGTTGGCCGACAAGAATGTGAAGGCGATCTTCATCAACATCTTCGGCGGCATTTTGCGTGTGGATGTGCTAGCGACCGCAGTGGTGGCTGCAGCAAAGAATCTGAACGTGCAACTGCCGATCATCCTTCGTCTTGAAGGAACAAACGTCGAAGAGGGCCGCAAAATTCTGAAGGAAAGCGGCCTCAAGTTCGAAGTGGGCGCAACGATGAAGGAAGCGGCGGAATTGGCAGTGGCTGCAGCGAAGTAGCTTTTAGCCTTTAGCTTTTAGCTGTTAGATTTTTGTTCTTAGCTCAAATTGAGAAGTGTATGGCTCAGGACTTTCATGATTTATTGGTTTGGCAGCGTTCGATCGAACTAAGCGTTGCCGTTTATGAACTAACGAAGGGCTTTCCGAAAGAAGAAATCTACGGACTCACTTCTCAACTTCGTAGAGCGAGTGTCTCCGTTGCTAGCAATATAGCCGAGGGACGTGGACGATTGAACAATGGCGAATTCCGGCAGTTCTTAGGACTTGCGCAAGGATCGAATTACGAGGTGCAGACGCAACTTGTGATCGCAAAACGAATGAACTTAGGTAAATCGGAACATATTGATAGAGCGGAGAAGCTGAGTAAAGAAGTGGGCAGAATGCTTAGTGCATTCATCGCCACGGTTTCAGCTAGAAGCTAAGAGCTAGGAGCTAAAAGCTATATGGCAGTTCTCGTAGATAAAAATACTCGCCTCATCGTGCAGGGCATCACTGGCCGCGAAGGCACGTTCCACGCCAAGGGTTGTGCGGAATACGCGAAGCAGTTCGGCGTGGATTTAGTTGTGGGCGGCGTCACTCCTGGCAAAGGCGGAACAACGCACGAGGGGTGGCCTGTCTTCAACACTGTGGAAGAAGCAGTGAAGGAGACTGGTGCGAATGCGACCGTCATCTTTGTGCCGCCGCCGTTTGCCGCGGATGGCATTCTGGAAGCTGTTGCGGCGGAGATTCCTCTGGTCATCTGCATTACCGAAGGTATTCCGGTGAATGACATGGTGAAGGCGTGGAGCGTGGTGAAGGATTCGAAGTCTGTGCTGATCGGGCCGAACTGTCCGGGCGTGATCTCGCCGGGCAAGGCGAAGATCGGCATCATGCCGGGGCGCATTCATAAAGAAGGCAATGTCGGCATTGTGTCGCGCTCGGGAACGCTGACTTACGAGGCTGTGCATCAGCTCACGCAGCGCGGCATCGGGCAGTCTACGGCGATCGGCATTGGCGGTGATCCTATCATCGGCACCAAGCACATTGATGCGATCAGGATGCTGAATGACGATCCGGAGACGGAAGCCATTGTGATGATCGGCGAGATTGGCGGCACGAATGAAGAGGCCGCTGCCGCTTACATCAAGCAGCATGTGAAGAAGCCGGTAGTTGGCTTTATTGCCGGACAGACAGCGCCTCCGGGACGCCGCATGGGACACGCCGGAGCGATCATCTCCGGTGGAGAAGGCACTGCCGAAAGCAAGATGAAGGCGATGGCGGAAGCTGGCATTCATGTGGTGAAATCGCCTGCTGAAATTGGTGACATGATGGCCAAGGTGCTGGGTAAGGCATAACAACGCAGCAAGTCAGCGGGTTAGTGAGTCAGCTTGCTAACCCGCTCTGATTTAGGGACAGCAACCTCGCTGTACCCGCGTAAATCCTGCATGTTCGCTACAATAGAAGGGTTGCACTCTATTTAGCTTAGGAGCACCATGTCACAGCGCACATTCAGCATCATCAAGCCGGACGCCGTAAAGAAGGGCCATGCCGGAGCTATTCTGGCCGAGATTGAGAAGGCCGGCTTCCGCCTCGTCGCCATCAAGAAGATCGCTCTCACCAAGGAGCAGGCCGAGGGTTTCTATCACGTTCACGCGGCGCGTCCGTTTTTTGGCGAACTGACCAGCTTTATGAGCTCAGGCACCATCTTCCCGATGGTTTTGGAGAAGGAGAACGCCATCGCCGACCTGCGTAAGCTGATGGGCGCGACCAATCCGGCTGAGGCTGCTGAGGGCACGATTCGCAAGAAGTTTGCATCGTCCATCGGCGAGAACGCGATTCATGGTTCGGACGCGGAGGATACTGCAGCCTTCGAGATTGGCTACTTCTTTGCAGGCTATGAATTGAAATAATCCGAAGATAACGATCAAAGAAAGAGGCCACCGGTTTGGGCGGCCTCTTTCCTTTGTCTGTCTTTTGCTAAGAGTTAGGTCCTACTGGAAAAGCTTTAAATCGATTGCATTTCCCATGGCTGCGTAGCCCTTGTCGTTTGGATGGAGATGGTCGCCCGGATCGAAGGTAGGAAGGAAATGGCCTGGATTTGCAGGATCTTCAATCGCTTTCTCAAAATCGATTACGCCGTCAAAATTGCCGGGTGTGCGGATGAAGGCATTTACCTTCTGTCGCATCTCTTCACCCATGGGCGTAGCGTACTTTGCGCCGAGATAGGGGGTGAGCGTCGCGCCATAAATCTTTAGTCCTTTAGCGTGGCAGCGGGAGACAATCTGCTTCATCGCGTCGATGAGTTGATCGGCGGTGATTTTGTCGTCATCGTTGCGCGGCTGGCCTGCATGGCCGATGTCGTTGATGCTCTCAAGCAGGATGACCCACTTTGCGCCAGGTGCATTCAAAACATCACGATCAAGACGGTCCAGCGCGCGCGGACCGGTGCCGTCGTGCAGAATGCGGTTGCCGCTGATGCCTTCATTTAAGACAGAGACATGCTTTGTCTTCTTGTTGGCCGCGAGGCGAGTTGCCAGAACGTCGGGCCAGCGCCGGTTCGTATCCGGCGTGGAATGCGCGCCATCTGTGATGGAATCGCCCAGCGTGACGACTGCGCCAGAGTGCTTCTCCGCGTTCACCTGAATGTCCTTGAGCATGTACCAGTGCTCGATTTTGTAGGCGTCTTGCAGCTCTTCGGACTTCGTCTGATCGCCGTCGGCAAGATACGTCGTAGCCATGGAAAGTGAGTGCTGCGTCACCGTTTTCAGCGACTGCTCAGGTACGCAGAGGCTTACGACCACGTCGGAGAAGATGGGCAACGTGAGTTTGATGGGATCGCTTGCGATGAACTGTCCGGCGGGAATGGTGACGGATGGCTTGCCGCTAAAAGTGAGCGCGTGGTCGGTGTTGGGCAGGATACGGCCAAGCGTGGCCATCATTGCGATGTGTGCGTCGGAGATGGTGAGCGGAGTTTCACCGAATTCATTGGTCAGGGTGACGCGCATCTCCGACCCGCCCTGCGAAATATGCACGGTTTCGCGAATCGTCATCTCCTTGGCGCCGAGGGTGATCTTGTACTTCTTTGCCTTCGGAGCGGGAACGACATTTGGCGTGGGCGCTTGTGTCTTGCCGGACTCTGTGTTCGGAGTGGTCTTCGGCGGTGTCGTCGTAGTAACCATCGGAGCGCCAGGAACGGTAACGGTAAACGTTGCCGGTGTGCTCACGGGCGATGCGGCCCAGGTCCCCACCCATTGCTGGGCGGCGAGAGGTGCAGCAATCAGGAATAGCGAAGCAATCTTCAGGCGCATCAGTCTATCTATCTCCGTCGGGGAAATTGGGAGCGCAAACGAATATGGTCTGTGCTGTGGGAGCCATGTTATCGCACTGGATTCATGCATGGCACAGGCATATCGCGGTATCCTTTTTCGCAAAGCAAAAACGCGAATATTGCGAGGTGAAACGATGAAGCATGCAGTGGTTGCAATCATGTTGTCCGCGGCAGTAGCTATGGGCGCACAGGACGCGCCAAAGAAGAAACCGGCTGGACCGCGCGTAAAAGTAGAGTTGAAGAACGCGCAGGGCCAAAGTGCAGGCACGGTGGTGCTGGTACAGGGCAAAAAGGGCGTGCGCATGCGCGTGAAGCTGGAGAACCTGCCCATCGGTCAGCATGCGATTCACATTCACGAAATGGGCAAGTGCGACGCGCCGGATTTCAAGACGGCGGGCGGCCACTACAATCCTGACGGCAAGCACCACGGATTCGAGAACCCTGAAGGCCACCATGCAGGCGACACCCCTGAGAGCATCCAGGTGGAAGAGAACCACATGGGCGAAAAGACAATGCTGCTGGAAGGCGTAACGCTGGAACAGTTTGCGAACCGTTCGATCGTGGTGCATGAGAAGGCAGACGATCAGAAGAGCGATCCATCCGGCGCATCGGGCAATCGCATTGCGTGCGGCGTGGTTCCTGCTGCTCCGGTAGCTGCAGCGCAGTAGTTCCCCTGGCGAATAGGAGCAAACGGATTCGGGTGTACCTCGAATCCGTTTGTTCTTTATAAAGGAAAGCTGATAGATGAAAATTCGTTTTGCTTACATCGCTGCGCTGCTGATTACGCTATTTGCCCCTTCGGCAATTCTCGCGCAGGGTGGCAACTTCCGTGTGCTTAGCTATAACGTGCTGGAGGGCTTCCGCAAAGATCCGGCGCGGATGGACCGTTTTGTTGCGTGGGTAAAGGAGAAGGACCCAGACCTCATCTTTTACCAGGAGATGAATGGATTTACGCAAGTCAAGCTGGAGCAGTTGGCGAGGCGCTTCGATCATCCCTATGCGGTACTCTCGAAGACTGCTGGATATCCGGTCGCGCTCTCTTCGAAGTATCCGATTGTGGATGTGCAGAAAGTCGTCGATAACATGTGGCACGCGTACATCACCGCGGATGTGCATGGATACAAGGTGGTTGCTATTCATCTGTCTCCTCACCAGGTGGTGAAGAGAAGACAGGAGATGGACGAGTTGCTGTATCGCATCTCACTCTTTCCCCGGGGCAGCAGGGTAATCTTTGCCGGTGATTTCAACTCGTTTAATGCGCATGACGGCGCCGGAATTACAGACGACCAGCTTGGGAAGCTGAAGGAAATAGAAGAGCGCCGGCCTGAAGTGCGCAATCTGTGGGAAGGAAAGCCAGATTTTTCAGTGACCGCCAAGGCAGAAAAGGCCGGAATGGTGGATGCTTACCGGTTGGAGCGCGGCAAAGGCCGTCCGGATTATGCGAAAAACCATCCGCAGAACGCACGCCGGATTGATTACATCTGGGTAAGCGCGAACCTTAGACAGAGAGTGAAAGATTGCGATTTTGTTTATGACGACGTGACTAAGGAGCTATCGGATCATCATCCGTTACTTATGGATTTGCGTCCGTAAATCGGTACCAGCAATGCAGGTTGGATTTGTTGGCTAATCCAACCTGCATTTGGTGTACCCGATCCAGTTTGTTACACGTTATCGAGAAACTCCGGCGAAACCGGATTTTCGAAAGGCGATATCTCGCGTGTCACCACGGTGAGGCCGCTCGGTGTAACGAAGTAGTTTTTGCGGTCTTCCTTGGGATCGTAGCCGATCACGGCCCCATCCGGCACCGTAACGTCGCGATCGATAATGCAGTTGCGGATGCGACAGTGGCGTCCCACATTGACGTGGGGAAAGAGGATGCTCGAATCGATATCAGAGAATGAGTTGATTCGAACATCCTGCGAGAGAACGCTCTGTCTTACGACAGAGCCGGAAACGATGCATCCCGGAGACACCACTGAGTTGATTGCCATGCCGGTTCGCCCCGGTTCGCCGAAGACGAACTTCGCCGGAGGATACTGCGTAGGCCGTGTCCGCATCGGCCACTCTTTGTCATAGAGATTGAATACGGGCGAGATGGAGCACATATCCATGTTTGCTTCGTAGTACGCCTCCAGCGTACCTACGTCCCGCCAGTAGAGCGCCTCTTTCTTGTTTTCGTCCACAAAGTTGAACGCCTGCATCTGATAGCGCCCGAGAATGTTAGGAAGAATATTGTGCCCAAAATCGTGTTTGGAGTTGGGATCTTCCGCATCAGCCATTAACTCCTTCAACAGTACGTCTGTGTTGAACAAATAAATGCCCATAGATGCGTCAACCATCTCCGGATTGAAGGGCGAGCGGATATTGGTTTCCTTCGGCTTCTCCTGAAAGCCGATCACTTCTCCGTTTTTTCCTACCTCTACTACGCCAAAGCGGGAAACTTCGTCGGGCGGAATAGGCAGCGTAGCCAGCGTTACAGCGGCCCCCGTGGAGCAGTGGTGGTCCAGCATGCGGGCGTAATTCATCTTGTAGATGTGGTCGCCGGAGAGGATCAGGACCTGCTTCGGTTGTTCGGAGCCGATCGAATAGATGTTCTGATACACAGCGTCTGCCGTGCCTTGATACCAGTCTTTACTCACGCGCTGCATGGGCGGCAGAATCTCAATGAACTCACCGAGTTCCTGCGCCACCAGCGTTCCCCAGCCTTCGCGGATATGGCGATTGAGCGAGAGCGCCTTGTACTGGGTCATGATGTACACGCGCCGCAGACCGCTGTTGATGCAGTTAGAGAGTGTGATGTCGATGATGCGGTACTGTCCCGCAAAAGGTACAGCGGGTTTGGCGCGTTCACGCGTAAGTGGAAAGAGGCGTTCTCCTGCACCACCGGCGAGCAGTACGCCCAGTGTGCCGCGCATAAGATCGTTCGTCATACGGTTTCCTCGGGAGCTAAGGCAATAGAACAGTTAAGATGCAAAAAATCAGTTGGCGAGAATTCTATCTCCGAATGCGAAAGGCCGCTCGATGGCGGCCTCTGCACCAGAATAAAACTCACTCAGGAGCCTGGCTCATCTTCTTCAGATGGAAGAGTAATGCGCAGAGATTTGAGAAAAGATACATCGTTACGCGTGAAAGGGGCCCCTGCTCCGGCATCGTGCTCTTCGCCTTCTACGGTTTCATCCTCTTCCACTTCATTCAATCCAATCGTGGCTTCCAGCATCAGAAGCACGTCGAACCCTTCTTCACGAATGTCTTTCACAACTCCGGCAATCTGGTCGGATTCGGAGACAGACTCGTGAATGGCTTCGCCTAGTTGTTGGATCAACTCTTTTACCCTGGCGTTCATGGTCACCTCCGCTGGACTCGCCCTTTCTATTGGACGGCGATTTGCCGGCCTGGATGCTGCCGGTTGCATTTACCTTACGCGGCAAGGTGCGGCAGGGCAATGCGCCACGGTGCAAAACGCGACCAATTTTATGCGACGGTATGATGATCGGCCCAGGCGTGCTCCAGCGATTCAGCAAGCTGCTGCACTGGCTCCATACGCTTCGGCCCCCACACGATCCACCCCGCAGCGGCGGCGCAGATTCCCGCAACAGCAAACAAAATGCTTTTCATAATGGTAGATGGCCCCTTGTTCTCCAGAAATGGCATACGGCGGTTTGGATGCAACATTCGCTCCAGCCGTCGCTTTTCCACGTTAGACTGGGCGCATGGATAAGGTGCGGCTGGGACGCATTCTGGGCAAGGGAGCAAGGCAAGCGGCGCGCACGGCCTGGGATGCCATTGATGCCGCTACTGCACCCGATCCGAACCCACCCAAACCAACAGCAAACAGACCTGTGGCGGCGAGCGTTTCACAGAAGCCTACTGTCATGCCGCCCTCCATGCGTTCTGCGGCAAATCCCACGCAGCCGAACCGCGACGCTGTGGTAACTGCTGTGGCCAAAGCTGTGGATGCTGCGCAAAGCCTAGAACGTGGCAAACGGCAGATGAAGCAGGCAGCGCTGGCACCGATCAAACGGGCAGGGCATGCGTTGTGGCTGGAGGTCACCGGCTCTTTCTTTCTCATCTTCGCCATCGGCTTCGGCGTGAACGCGTGGCGCGTCCGCACCATGCATGGACGCCCCACAGTGGCCTTCTTCTGCATTATGTGCGTGTTGTTTCTTTACTTCTCCGCAACCAGCTTTATGAAAGCGCGCAGACGCTAGTCATCAAGGGTGGCTGAGACGGCCTGCTCCGCGCTGCTACGATTAATCCCGGAGAACTTGAATGTCTGAACTGCGCAAAACTGCTCTGAACGCGATGCACCGTTCCATGAAGGCCAGGATGGTCGACTTCAGCGGCTGGGACATGCCCGTCGAATACAGCGGCCTCATCGCCGAGCACAACGCAGTCCGAAACGGTGTCGGCATCTTCGACGTCTCGCACATGGGCGACATCCAGTTGCGCGGGCCGGGTTCCTTAGCTGCCGTGCAGCGGCTGTTGATGAACGATGCCAGCAAACTGCAGGTTGGCCAGGCACACTACTCCGCCATGCTCACGCCCGAAGGCACCTTCGTCGACGACGTGGTGCTGCACAAACTCTCCGAGAACGACTACCTGATCGTGATCAACGCCGGTACACGCGAGAAAGATGTGCAGTGGATCCGCAAAGCGATAGGCCAGGTGCCCGGCGCGCACATCAGCGACTACTCCGACATGTACACGCAGATTGCCATCCAGGGGCCGAAAGCTGTCGATGTTCTCCGGAAGTTGACCGACACGGATCTCTCCACCATCAAGAACTATTGGTTCACCTGGGGCAAGGTCTGCGGTCTCTATAACGTGATGATCGCGCGCACCGGCTACACCGGCGAGGATGGTTTCGAGATTTACATCCCCAGCGACGTTGCCACCAGCGAGCGCGTCTGGAAAGAGATTCTCGATGCGGGCGCTGAGTTCGGCATTCTGCCCTGCGGCCTCGGCGCACGCAACACCCTGCGTCTGGAAGCCGCGATGGCGCTCTACGGCCACGAAATCTCGGATACCATCAACGTCTTCGAAGCCGGCCTCAATCGCTATTGCAAGCTCGACAAAGAGTCGAACTTCATCGGCAAGCAAGCCCTGCTGGATATCCAGGCCGCAGGTGGGCCAAAGCGCAAGCTCGTCGGCCTGGAAATGGTAGACCGTGGCATCGCCCGTGATGGCTATCCGGTCGTATCTCCCACAGGCCAGGAGATCGGCGTTGTCACCAGTGGCTCGCCCTCTGTCACGCTCAAGAAAAACATCGCGCTTGCCTATGTGCCGCTGAACTTTGCGGAAGTGGGGACTGAAGTTGCGGTGATGGTCCGCAATGCTCCTGTAAAAGCTGTCGTTGTGCCCACGCCGTTTTACAAGCGCGCAAAGAAGTAGGCGGCAAGTCTAAATCTCAAGCCTTAACTTTATGCGTCTTGCGGTCCAGGTGCACTCCGTACAGGCTCACGCCCATGCATAACAGTCCAAACGAAATGCCCGCTAGATACTCGCGCGTGCGCAGCACCTTGAAGGTCCGTGACCGGATAACTGCCAGCTCATCTTCGTTCACGGTGTAAGTGTCCATGTGGTGCAACTGGTAATTGATTGCCGCCTGCTGATGATGGTTCACATAAAATTCGCCCAGCATGAGGCAGTAGGACAGCAGAATCGCCGCAAATGGCACCCACCGCCGGCGGATGGCAATCATCGCCAGCGTAATGAAGTAGAAGATCGCCATGCCTGTTTCATACCGCACCAGCCGGATAGCGGTGGTGCGGTCATGCGTGTTCCACCACACAGCATAGTCGCGCAGCGGCATAAACTTCAGCGTGGGGTACAGGCCAAAGCTGTAGCTGATAAGAATCCCGGCATAAACGCCTGCACCCAGCAGCAGCAGGCCCAGCAGAGTTCGTGTAACCAACTTCATTGGCTTCATGGATGTGTATTTCTCCATGTATTTGGAAGCAGATATGAGGTTCCAGGCTGCGTCGGAAGAAAAAATATTCCTCATAATTACGCCAGCGATTTTGCCGCCAGACCCAGCTTCTTCAATAATCGCCGCAACTGCGCGCGCTCCGGAGCAGACAAATCTTCCATCACGCGTTCCATATCTTCCTGGTGTTGATTGAATAACTGCCGCGCCATTCGCGTGCCTTCACGCGTGAGCTGTACCAGCCGTACGCGTCTATCGTTTGCCGGATAGGTCCGCTCTACCAGCCCGCGCTCTTCTAAACGATCGATCGCCGATGTCATCGACGCGTTGGCGAGCAACGACTTCTCCGCCATCATGGACATCGACATCGCGCCTTTGTGCAGCAGCATCTCAAGGATGCCGAAGTCGGTCAGTCCAATCCCTAATTCGGCGATTGATTTTTCGGCAAATGCCTGCACCGACCGGCTCGCGCGGTTCAGCACCAGCCACACAGCAGTAGCAGTGGTCTTCTCCTTCGGTTCCATACAGCCAATTCTACGGCCCCTGAAATTCTTTAATCGAAGGAATGTCCATGCACAGCCAGTACCCGTCTAGAATAGCGGGCATGAGCTATCCGGCAACGTACAAGTACACCAAAGAGCATGAGTGGATTGAAGTGAACGGCAACATCGGCACCGTAGGCATTACGGATTACGCACAGTCCTCGCTCGGCGACATCGTCTTTGTCGATCTGCCCAAGGTCGGCGCCACGCTCGCCGCACACGACACCTTCGGCTCCGTCGAAAGCGTTAAGGCCGTTAGCGATCTCTACTCGCCCGTCGCCGGCACTGTTACCGAGGTGAACTCCGCCCTTAATGACGCGCCTGAAACCATCAACTCCGACGCGAACTCCACCTGGCTCATGAAAATTGAGATCAGCGACACGGCTGCGTTGGGCGATCTGCTGGACGCCGAAGCGTACGAGAAGTATGTGGCGGAAGAAACCGGCCACTAAGCTCGCACAACAGGGAAAGGCCTTCGTCTGGATGCCGCTCTTTACTGGGCCGACTGCTGACTCGCGGGAGCTAGATTCAGATCTGTCACATCTGCACCATGCACCGTCACCATTGCCACAGGCGTGCGGCTGCCGGTGATTATTAGACAGTAAGTGCCGTCCGGAACATCCTCCAGGGTGAAGCTGCCGTTACTATCAGCCTGTGCGCTGCGGGAGAATCCGTCCTCAACCCCCGCTTCCCGCAGACTCACATACTGGCGCTTCTTGTTGGTTTCCGATATGGCTACATGCCCGCCGACAGTGTGCAGACCACTTAGATTCAGCGTGATTTCAACGTCATTGCGCTCGGACCCATATCCCACTTCAAACGGAGTCGCTTTGCTCCGTGAAAACGTCCCGGGGGCGAACACATTGAACAACCTTCTGCTCGATCGCGCGATTTCGGGATCGTTGTTGCGCATTAAGCGTGTGCTTGGCAGGGTGATATCGGCGTCCACGTAATACGTCCCTGGTGGTAATCCTGTGATGCGGAATTGTCCTCGATCATCTGTGGCATTCAGACTGCCAGTGAAGGGGATCGTGACATGTTTCCCATCACGAAACATCATTGGCAATACACGCACATTGCTTGCCGGAGAACCATCCTCATATCGCACGACACCACTGAGCGCGCCCCCGCGTTCCAGCGTGAGATCAATGCTGGTGGAGTCGCTCCCAACCTGAATCATTTGTAACTTCTGCTGCACGCGTGCCTGCGCTTCGTCAGACGAGTTGTCCAGATCATGATGGTCAACCGTATTGATCGGATCGACATACCCCGGCATCTGAACGCTTATGTAGTAGGATCCGGGCCTCACATGCGTCAGGTTGAACTCGCCGTCCATTCCGGTTTGGCCATTTCCGCCAGAACCAAATCCCATAAAGGAGAGGCCATCCGCACGCGGTCCGTCCTTCCGTGACACTGGGACTGGCCGCAGCATTACCCGCGCTAGCCGTGCAGGCCTGTGCGTATCCGCGCAGAAAACATGACCGGTTACTGATCCCGTTGGCAGCGGCTCATTGCTGGATCGAACAGATCCTGGAGCATGCCCCAAATTGATCGCCGCAACCTGGGCTCCTGCCTGGATAGAAAGCATTACCAGGCCCAAACGGGCAATTCCACCCAACGACATCGCAATACCTCCGGGTGAGACGTGCCCATTAGACACCCTTGCGCACCGCATAGATAGCACTCGCGACAATTTTTTCCACCTCCTCATTCGGCCATCGTCAACCACTACAATCAAAGGCAGAACCCGATGCGTTACTTACCAAAATCACCTGCAGACCGCGAGGCCATGCTCGCCGAAATTGGCGCTGCCTCCATTGACGATCTCTTCGCTACCATTCCCGCCGAGTACCAGCTCAAGCGCGACCTCAACGTCCCGCGTCAGCACTCTGAGCACGAGGTGATGGAGCTCTTCCGCAAATATTCCGAGCAGAACGCGACCGGCTACGCCAGCTTCCTCGGCGCGGGCGCGTACAAGCACTACCGCCCGGTCATCATTGACTCGCTCTCGCAGCGCGGCGAGTTCCTCACCAGCTACACGCCCTACCAGCCGGAGATCGCGCAAGGCACGCTGCAGGCGCTCTTCGAGTTCCAGACCATGATCTGTGACCTCACCGGCATGGAGATCGCTAATGCCAGCATGTACGACGGATCTACGGGAGCCGCTGAGGCCATCATGATGGCCGTCCGTGTCACCGGACGCAGCGGCGCCGTCATCGCGCGCACGGTTCATCCCGAGTACCGCGAAGTCATCGCCACTTACGCGCAGCATCAGGGCATCCCGCTCAGCGAAGTGGAGTACGTGCGCGACAGCGGACGCATCGATCTCGCCGCGCTCGACGCAGCCCTCGGCGACGACACCGCCTGCGTCCTCATCCAGTCGCCCAACTTCTTCGGCACGATTGAAGACGTCGCCGCCATCGCCGAGATCGCGCACAAAAAAGGCGCGCTCCTCATCGTCAGCATTGCAGAAGCCGTCTCGCTCGGCATCGTTGCACCGCCGGTCGAGGCAGACATCGTCTCCCTCGAAGCGCAGAGCTTCGGCGTGCCTGTGGGATACGGCGGGCCGTACTGCGGCGTCATCGCGGCCAAGGAAAAATTCATCCGCCAGATGCCTGGCCGTCTCTGCGGCGAAACGAAAGATACAGAAGGCCGCCGCGGCTTCGTCCTCACGCTCTCCACGCGCGAGCAGCACATCCGCCGCGAAAAGGCGACGAGCAACATCTGCACCAACCAATCGCTCGTCGCGCTGATGGTGACCATCTTTCTCACCGTCTACGGCAAAGAAGGCATCCGCGAACTCGCCGAACAGAACTTAGCCAAGGCACACTACGCCGCGACTGAGTTCGGCAAAAAAGCAAAGCTGCTCTTCAACGCCGCGCCACGGTTCAACGAGTTCGTCATCGAGACATCGCAAGCAGCCGAAGCCATCAACGCTGGCCTGCTGGAGAAGAAGATCATCGGTGGCCTGCCACTCGCGAAGTGGTATCCGGAACTTGGTGAGAACGCGTCCTTGTGGTGCGCGACGGAACTTACAACCAAAGAGCAAATGGACGCGGCCGTAAAGGCACTCTAATTCGGATTTCAAATGGATCACATCGACAAATTCGCAGCGACAGTGAATGAAATCAGCAAGCCCCAGCCAGTGCGGCGGGGGGCCTGGTCATCCATGAACTGGATTCAGAAATCAGGATGTTTATTAGGTGTTTTGCTTATCCTTCCCTATCTCATTGCTGATGGACGATTGGGCATCTTTCTTGGACTTCTGAGTTGGACTTCGTTTTATGTGGGATACGTCGGTGGAGGACTCTGGAAGTACAAGCACGCACTGCATTTTTGGTGGTCATTTGCAGGAGCTTCGGTTGTTCACGCCCTATTGCTGCCTATTTACGCAGTGATTGTGAAACTGACTAAGAATGCTCCCGGACACGAAGGAAAGCTCTATCTCTATCTTGGTTTTGGCTTACTCATTTGTGAGGTATTGAGCTTGCATTATGCGACGAAGAAGATCGGCTTGCGTATTCATCATAAGGAGCACGCATGAATCCCGACCTCCTCATTGGCGAAGAACTCACCTCGGTCGAGTTCATGCAGACGCAACTCACGCTGCACTTCGGCGACAACACGCTCACGCTCAACGAGTGGCCGCTCATCGCAGATGCCGACGGCATCTCCATCGCGCACGGCGAGCCGGGATACAGCGACGCGCTCTGCTTCCTCGTCGGCCTCAGCGTTGAGAAGGCCACCTATACAGAAGGCGTCGAGCTCACCATGGAGTTCGACAACAGCACCGTCATCGCGCTCTCGCTGCGCGAAGAAGACATGGAATCCACCGAGGCCGGCAGCTTCATCACCGGCAGCGGAGTGTACGAGTTCTAGTAAGGTTCAAGGCGTTTGTGGGATAGAAAGACTCAAGGCATAGCGGATTAGAAGCGGCCTTTAGGCCGCTGTCCCGGGCACAAATTGAAAAGGGCTTTAGCCCTGGGTTTTTAGAGGAATCATGGCTGAACAGAAATTCGTCGGAACACCGCGCAAAGCGACCACACACGTCAACCAGAACGAGGGCCTCATCTTTGAGAAGTCCTCGCCGGGCAAAAAGGCCTATCGCCTCGACGAACTCGACGTACCCGCCGTGGACGCAGGCGCGCTCCTCGGCAAGAGCGTCCGCAAAGACTACGGCTCGCTGCCTGAACTCTCCGAGATTGAGATCGTGCGCCACTTCACGCGCCTCTCCACATGGAACTACGCCATCGACCTCGGCATGTTCCCGCTCGGCTCCTGCACCATGAAGTACAACGGCCGCGTCAACGAAGCTGTCTCGCGCTTCGAGGGCATCGCAGACGCGCATCCGTATCAGCCTGAATCGCTCTCGCAGGGCACGCTCGGCATCATGCACGATCTCTCGCAATACCTCATCGAGATCACCGGCATGGACGCCATCACGCTGCAGCCCGCAGCCGGCGCGCATGGTGAGTTCACCGGCATCCTGATGATCCGCGCGTATCACGAGAGCAAGGGCAATGCGCGCAAAAAGATCCTCATCCCCGACTCCGCGCACGGCACGAACCCCGCAACCGCAGCGGTCGTCGGCTACCAGGTGCAGAACCTCAAGTCCAATGCCGAAGGCATGGTCGATCTCGCTGAACTCGAAAAGCTTGTTGATGAAGACACTGCCGCGCTGATGCTCACCAACCCGTCCACCATCGGCGTCTTTGAGAGCGACATTCATAAGATTGCGGACATCCTCCACGCCAAGGGCGCTCTGCTCTACATGGACGGTGCCAACATGAACGCGCTCGTCGGCAAAACGCGCCCCGGCGATTTCAACGTAGACGTGATGCACCTCAACCTGCACAAGACCTTCTCCACGCCGCACGGTGGCGGAGGCCCAGGCAGCGGCCCAGTCGCATGCAAAGCGATCCTCGAACCGTTCCTTCCGTCGCCTGTCGTTGTGAAGAAAGACAACAAATTCGCACTCGACTACAACCGCCCGCAGAGCGTAGGCCGCGTCCGTGCCTTCTACGGCAACTTCGGCATGTTCGTGCGCGCGCTCGCGTACACGCTGGCCAACGGGTACGACGGCCTGCGCCTCACCACCGAAGACGCGGTGCTCAACGCAAATTACATCCGCGCAAAGCTCGAAGGCATCTTCGATCTGCCCTTCAAAACGCGCTCGATGCACGAGGTCGTCTTCAGCGATAAATTGCAATCGAAGAACGGTGTCAAAACCGGAGACATGGGCAAGCGCCTCATCGATTACGGCTTCCATGCCTACACAGTCAGCTTCCCGCTCATCGTTCCCGGAGCGATGATGATCGAGCCAACGGAAAGCGAGTCGCGCGAAGAACTCGACCTGCTCATCGACGCTCTGCAACAGATCGCCCGCGAAGCAGAAGAAAACCCCAACCTCGTCAAAACTGCGCCGCACACCACCCGCATCCGCCGCCTCGACGAAACCACCGCAGCACGCAAACCCGTCCTCCGCTGGAAAGGCCCCGAACAAGATGGCTTAACGCGGGACACGCCATCCAAAGAGTGGTAGCTGGAGCGTGAATGCTCGTCAGCTAATAGAGTGACGAGCGGTAGCTGAAGAACAATGCTCACTCATCGGGTGCCCCATTCTTTCGCGCGCTCTTTGCGCGAAAGGGTGGGGTATCGCGCAAAGCGCGACCGGGGGCGCAGCCCTGACGACGGAGTCGTCATCCTGAGGAGCAGCGCGACGAAGCTCGAACAACAAAGGTCAAACGCTTGACTTAATCACACTCGAATCGCAAAACTGTGTGTCACAAAATTCACATACATACACAGGAGATGAACGGATGCCATTGAACCGTAGAGGATTCGTCCAGCGCATGGCGCTCGCATTGGGAGCAGTTTCATCCAAGCCGCTTCTCGCAGAAGAAGCCGCAGCAACCCCCGCTCCCGAAGCGCAAGCATCTCACGCCGTGGCCTCTACGCCGCATCACGAACACACCTCCAGAAAACTCAAAGGCTACATCCGCCCCAACACCATCAACATCATCGAAGAGCACTTCGATATCGTTGTCGTCGGAGGAGGAATTTCTGGCCTCTGCGCTGCCATCAGCGCCGCACGCAATGGTTTGAAGACCGCGCTCGTGCATGAACGTTCCGCGCTCGGCGGAAACTCATCCAGTGAGGTTCGCCTTTATCCCGAAGAGACCTGCTCTTTCAGCCCTTGGATCAAGGAAGCTGGCATCCTCGAAGAAATTTCAGTCGAAGAGCGCGTGCGCAACTGGGAACCCGCGACGGAAGGATTGATGAACTCGCAGTGGGACCTCGTTCTCTACGAGTGGGCGCGCCGCGAAAAGAACCTGCACCTCTTCCTCAACACCACCATGCGCGAGGTCGAAATGAAAGATCCTTCGCACATCCTCGCCATCCACGCCGCGCAACTCGGCACCGAGAAAGGCTTCGTCCTCGAAGCCCCGCTCTTCGTGGATGCCAGCGGCGACGGTGTGCTCGGCTATCGCGCCGGTGCTGATTTCCGCTGGGGACGCGAAGCGCAATCCGAATACGGCGAAGCCCTCGCGCAGCCGAAGGCAGACGAAGTGCTCATGGGCAACACGCTCTTCTTTCGCGCGCGCGATACAGGTAAGCCCATCGACTTCAAATGCCCCGACTGGGCAGCCACCTTTGAGACAGAGAAAGATCTCACCCATCGCGGCCACGGTTTTATCGAAGGTGGCTACTGGTGGATTGAAGTTGGACAACCTTACGATCCCATCCGCGACAACGAAAAGATTCGCGACGAAGCATTGCGTCAATTGCTCGGTGTCTGGGACCACATCAAGAACCGCTGCTCTGATAAGGACATTCGCGAACGCGCAAAGAACTATGCGCTGGAGTTCGTCGGCTTCTGGCCCTACAAGCGCGAGTCGCGCCGCATCCTCGGCGACTACGTGCTCACCGAAAAAGACGTGCGCACACCCTCTGTCCACGCAGACGATATCGCCTACGGCTCATGGGGCATCGACATCCACGTTCCCGGCGGCATCCTCAAACGCGATACCGAGCCGTACCCTTCGCCCAAGACGGACATCAACTTCAAGCATCGCGGGACGATTCCTTACGGTATCCCGCTGCGCTCCTGCTACTCGCGTAACGTGCACAACCTCCTCACCGCCGGACGCCCCATCAGCGCCAGCTACGTAGCCTTCGCCTCCACGCGCGTTCTGCCCACCGGAGCCATCGTCGGTCAGGGAATTGGTGTTGCAGCCGCGCTCTGCAGAAAATACAACTGCGATCCACGCACGGTCGCCAAAGAACACGCAGCCGAGTTGCAGCAGATCCTCCTGCGGCAGGACGCCTCCATGCCCGCCGCCGTGAACGCCGATGCAAATGATCTTGCCCGCAGCGCAAAGGCAACATCCAACAACGACGCGCCGCTCTCCTTCCCAGAAGAGGGCATCGCGCACCGTGCCACGCTTCCTCTTGGTCAACTGATTCCCATCAGCACAGACAAACTCGACAAAGTTGAACTGCTGATGCACTCAAACGACACCGCGCCGCAGCCCGTGAAGCTCTCCGTCTGGAAAGCCTCTTCTGTCTTCGATCTGCGTCCCACAAAGATACTCGCCACCGCCACCGGCACTGTGAAGCCGGGAGACAAGCAATTCGTCTCCTTTCCGCTCAACATGCAGACCGAACCCGGCGGCCTTTACTTCATCCAGATCGACAAGAACCCGCACGTCTCCTGGACCATCTATGTCGATAAAGTTGGCGAACCCTCGCGCATCCCTGTCGGCGCCTCACCTGCGGATTTCATCGGCGGCCCCATGTGGCGGCCATTCACGCACGGGAAAGCCTTCGCCATGCGCGTCCATCCGGAGCAGCGCCCCTACACTGCGCAGAACCTCATCACCGGAACGAACCGCCCTGATCGCTGGACCAACATCTATCTCTCCGATCCGCAACAGTCCTTGCCCGCACACATGGAACTCGCATGGGAAAGACCTGTGCAGTTCAATCAAATTCAGGTGACGTTTGACACGAACATGGTCCGCCGTACCACTCTGCCAAACTTCCGCAATCCTGACTGCGTAAAGCACTACACCGTTGAGGCGCTGGTGAACGGAAGCTGGAAAACTCTCGTGGAGGAGAAGGAAAACTATCAGCGGAGACGCGTCCACGCAGTGGAACCGGTCACGGCCGGCAAACTGCGCCTGGTGGTCCATGCCACCAACGGCTCGCCACAGGCGAGAATCTATGAAATACGGGTGTATAACGAGCAGGTCTCCTAAACAGAGACTTTCTGGTCTCCTATCTTCCCGAAAGTAAGATTTTTTGCATTTTTTGTGTGATTTCAGCGCTAATTGTTGACGCTATCTCAGCTTCCCGGTATCCTAAGAACTCGCGCAGATCTGCGTCTTGATGGATGCAGACACGTGGTGGATCCACCTGGGGCAGTTGGTGACGGGGTGAGGTAAGTATCCTGTTTACTAGCAGATCCTGCCGGAGCGAGGCCGTAAAGGCTGCTCCATAGAGTGCAGGACGAGGCCTCGAAAGCACCCACTTCATTTGCTCTCTGCCTTTGGCTTCAAGGCCAATCGGCTGTGCGGATGTTGTTGTAAACCACGGAAAGCGAAGAGTTAGAAGTATCTAGGAACTGGAGAGCAACACGATGTCGACCTTTGTACCGAGCGCGAAGGAAATCAATCGCAAGTGGGTCGTGCTGGACGCATCCGGCAAGACGCTGGGCCGTTTTGCTTCGGCTGCCGCGCGCGTGCTGAGCGGAAAGAACAATCCGCAGTACACCCCTTATATCGACACGGGCGACCATGTCGTTGTGATCAACGCAGAGAAGATCGTCCTCACCGGCCTCAAGGCTGAGCAGAAGATGTATCGCCGCTACACGGGTTTCCCCGGCGGTCTGCGTGAAGAAGAGTTCACCAAGCTGCTGGCCCGCAAGCCGGAAGCGATTCTGGAGCAGGCCATCAAGGGCATGCTGCCGAAGAGCAAGCTGGGCCGCCAGATGGCGACCAAGCTCAACGTCTACAAGGGCGACAAGCACCCGCACCAGGCTCAGCAGCCGGTCGCGCTGGAAGTATAAGAAGGATTTAGAGGGAATATGGCAGATTTGGTTCAGTATTACGGCACGGGGCGTCGCAAGTCGGCGGTCGCGCGTGTGTTTCTCCGTCCCGGCTCGGGCGAGTTCAAGGTCAACGGCAAGCCTTTCGAGGTTTACTTTGTGACCGAACAGCAGCGTGCCTCTGCAAAGCGCACGCTGCAGACCGCAAACGTCGCCAATGAGTTCGACGTGGTCACCACGGTTGCCGGCGGCGGCGTGGCTGCACAGGCCGATGCTGTGAAGATGGGCATTGCCCGCGCTCTGCTGGAGTTCAACCCCGAGTTGCGCAAGACCCTCAAGGCCGACGGCCTGCTGACCCGCGACGCTCGCATCAAGGAGCGCAAGAAGTACGGTCAGAAGGGCGCCCGCAAGCGGTTCCAGTTCAGCAAGCGCTAGTTTCTGGAGTTGTTGGTTTTTAGTTGTTAGTGATCTCACGCTGGTGTGGAGTTCTTGGCCACACCAGTCATCATTCAACTGGAGTTAAATTTCCCGAACCATGGGACCAATCCCGGCCATTGCCGAGGATGCTCTCAAAGAAAGAGTTGACGATATGGCAAGCATCACGATGAAGGAGCTGCTCGAAGCTGGCGTTCACTTCGGGCACCAGACGAAGCGCTGGAACCCGAAGATGAAGGAGTATATCTTCGGCGAGCGCAATGGCATTTACATCATCGACCTGCAGAAGACGCTGAAGATGTTCAAGGAAGCGTCGAAGTTTGTGACCGACCTGACCTCCTCGGGCAAGACGATCCTCTTCGTCGGCACCAAGCGTCAGGCGCAGGACGCAGTGGCTGAAGAAGCGACGCGCGCAAGCATGCCGTACATCAACTCGCGCTGGCTCGGTGGCCTGCTCACCAACTGGGTGACCGTGCAGAAGAGCGTGAAGCGCCTGCAGGAACTCGACGAGATGTCGGTTGACGGCCGCTACGAGTTGCTGACCAAGAAGGAAGTTATCCGCCTGGAGCGCGAGCGCAAGAGCCTTTCGACGAACCTTTCGGGTATCAAGAACATGCGCCGCCTGCCGGATGCGATCTTCGTGATCGACTCCAACAACGAAGCGATCGCTGTTTCGGAAGCGCGCAAACTCGGCATCCCGGTTGTCGCTGTGGTCGATACGAACTGCGATCCGACGGTTGTGGACTACGTGATCCCCGGCAACGACGATGCTCTCCGCGCCATCCGCCTCTTCACCACGAAGATCGCTGACTCGGCTTACGAGGGTGTGCAGATGATCTCCGACAAGGCGTTTGCTTCAGAGACTGAAGGCATCACTCCGCTTGAGACGGAAGCACACTTTGTTGGCGAAGAGGGCGAGAACGCTCCCGCTGCTGAGGCTGCTCCGGCTGAAGATGCTTCGGCTGAGGACGAGACGGTCGATCTGGAAGCTGCCCTGGGTGGCGGCATCCGCAAATCGCCAGCGAGCGACACCGAGGCTGATAACGAGCCGGTAGCTGCTGAGGCAGGCGCGTAAGCAAGGCACTCACGAACACTCACTAAGAGCGTGGCTGCCGCTGCATTTCAGGCGCCACGCTCTTTTTACGTCTGCACGCCGCTGATGACAGGCGCATAACAAGGAATTCGATTTACTCAAGAAGGGAACTGGAAATGGCTGAGACAGCGAAGATTGACGCGAAACTGGTGAAGGAACTGCGCGAGAAGAGCGGCGCTCCCATGGGCGACTGCCTGAAGGCTCTGCAGGAAGCAAATGGCGACATGGAGAACGCGTTCGTGGTGCTGCGCAAGCGCGGCATGGCGTCGGCTGCGAAGAAGGCTTCGCGTTCAACCAACGAGGGCGCGGTAGGCACGTACATCCACGCCGGCGGCAAGATCGGCGTTCTGCTGGAGCTGAACTGCGAGAGCGACTTCGTGGCGCGCACCGACGACTTCCAGGACCTGCTCCGCGACATCGCGATGCATATTGCTGCAACCGATCCGCGCTACGTGGGCAAGGAAGAAGTGACGCCTGAAGACATCGAGCGTGAGAAGGACGTCTTCCGTGCGCAGGCTGCTGAGAGCGGCAAGCCAGCGAACATCATCGAGAAGATGCTCGAAGGCAAGATGGGCAAGTTCTACGAAGAAGTGTGCCTGCTGGAGCAGCCCTTCATCAAGGAGCAGTCGCAGACGGTTGGCCAGATCATCGCAAGCAAGATCGCGAAGCTTGGCGAGAATATCTCCATCCGCCGTTTTGCACGGTTCAAGGTAGGCGATCCGTCGTACACGATTGCCCAGGCTAAGGTTGTTGCTACGGAAGAGGCGCAGGGATAAGTCCTACCGCTTTTCTGTACGAGAACTCGAAGCCCGGGCAATTGCCCGGGCTTTTTGTTTTCCCATGCGCTCTTTTGAAGAACAGAGCGATGAAGGTTTTGCCAGATGACAGCAACGTGATTGCGCGACGGCGCGATCCATAACTTTGTTTGCAAGCCGAGGAGCGGTGCGCAGGCAACACAGACCGCTGTGCGTTGGGAAACGCGCGGCAGAAAGGAAAAAGCAGGTGTAGCAATGAAGTACGTAGACAACATTCCGGTTTGGGGAGAGCACGAAGCAAACACGATTGAGCAGGCGAAGGCATGCGCGCGCACAGCCGATCGCGTATCGCTCATGGCTGATGGGCATCTTGGGTATGGTGTGCCGATTGGCGGGGTGGTTGCTGCTGAAGGTCGTATCTCACCTTCTGCTGTGGGTTTTGATATTGCCTGCGGTAACAAGGCTGTCCGTTTGGATATGTCAGGCGCTGAACTGCATCCTAAGATCCGCGAAGTGATGGACGATATCTGGAACACGCTCTCGTTTGGCGTTGGCCGCAAAAATCCTGAGCGCAATGACGATTCGCCGTTTGTAAACGAAACGCATGAGGGTTGGCTTACTGAAGCTGCTAAGCCTCTGCGCCACAAGGCTCATGCGCAGCTCGGAACTATCGGCAGTGGTAACCACTACGTCGATCTGTTTACTGACGAGTTGGACCGTGTATGGGTCGGCGTCCACTTTGGTTCGCGTGGTTTGGGACACGGTATCGCGACGTGGTTCTTCAAGGCAGCGGGCGCAAAGGACGGCATGATGGTCGATCCTGTGTGGCTCGATGTAGAGAGCGATCTGGGTGCGCAGTACATTGCCGCGATGAAGCTTGGCGGTGAATACGCATACGCGGGCCGCGATTGGGTGTGCGCGCGTGTAGCAAGGTTGCTGGGCGCGAGCATTGTTGAAGAGGTCCACAATCACCACAACTTTGCGTGGCTGGAAGAGCACGACGGTAAGCAGATGTGGGTGTGCCGTAAGGGCGCTACGCCGGCATTTCCGGGCCAGTGTGGTTTTGTGGGTGGAACGATGGGCGAAACGTCAGTAATTCTGCAGGGCGTGAGTTCCGCGGATGCCGATGTGATCGCGCAACAGAAGGCCGCGATGTTTTCTACCGTCCACGGTGCTGGCCGTGTGATGGGAAGGAAGCAGGCCGCAGGTGTCTACGATCGCAAGACCGGAGCGTGCAAACGCGAGGGGCTTGTGAAGCCGGAGATGATGCGTGCGTGGCTGGAGCAGGCAGGCGTGGTGTTAAAGGGTGGCGGGCTGGATGAGTCGCCGCACTGCTACAAGCGTCTGCAGGAGGTCATCGCAGCGCAGGGCGATACGGTGCGTGTGTTGCACACGCTCACGCCGCTCGGTGTGGCGATGGCTGGAGCAAACGAGTTCGATCCTTACAAGGATTGATCTCAAACAGAGGAGAGGATGCTGGTCCTCTCCTCTTGTTCTTTTCCGTTCAAATTTCTGAAAGTTCGGTCACAATAGGCGCATGAAGCTTGAACATGCATCCACGAATCGGCTGGAGGCTTTCTCTGACGGTGTGATCGCTGTCATCGTCACCATTATGGTGCTGGAGTTGCGTGTGCCGCATGGGGACGGCTGGCGCGGGTTTGCTGCGGTGGTGCCGTGGTTGAGTATTTATCTGCTGAGCTTTGCCATGGTGGCGATTTACTGGGTGAACCATCATGAACTGTGTCGCCGCACGGAGAAGATAAGTTTTCCCATGGTGTGGGCGAACATGGGATGGCTTTTCAGCCTGTCTTTGATTCCGTTCTTTACGGAATATATCGGTGAAAAGCACTTCGATGCGTTCTCCACCGCGCTCTACGGCGTAATCATGGTGCTTACCGGAGGTACGTACGGTCTTCTGCGAATGTCTGTTGTGACGCGCCAGAAGCAGAGTGGCACCTTTGAACATGCCGATCAGGCGGAGGCGCGGAAGCATGCGATTTCGTTGATTTTTTATGCGATTGCTATTCCTATTGCGTTGAAAAGTCCGCATGTTGCACTGCTGTTGTATGTTGCGGTGGCGCTGCTGTGGATGACCCCGGCTTTTGGGACGCACACGGAATGTGAGGCGGACGAGCATCCTCAAGGCCGGTCGCGATAGACTTAATTTGTCATGGACATCTCTGGTATTCGCGGCTGTGGGACAGCCCTCGTTACTCCGTTTCGCGCCGATGGAAGCGTGGATGAAAACGCGCTGCATGCGCTGGTGCACTGGCAAGTTGAAAGCGGTGTGCGGCTGCTGGTTTCCTGCGGATCGACGGGCGAGGCCTCCACGCTGACGGAAGAAGAGACGCTCGCCGTGGCGCGGATGACGATCTCCACTGCTGGCGATGGAGCGTTTGTGCTGGTGGGATGCACTCATAACTCCACGAAGGAGGCTGTGTGGCGCGCGCGCCGCGTGGCGAACCTCAGCGGCATCGGCGGCGTTCTGACCGCGTGTCCGTATTACAACAAGCCTTCGCAGGAAGGGCTGTATCTCCACTTCAAGGCGATTGCGGAAGCGGTCGCGCCGGTGCCGGTTGTTCTCTACAACGTGCCGGGACGGACGGCGTCGAACCTGCTGCCGGCCACGGTTGCGCGGCTTGCTGAGATTCCGAACATTGTTGGCATCAAGGAGTCGAGCGGCAACGTTGCACAGATTGCGGAGACGATTGCGTCCGTGCCGAAGGGCTTTGCTGTGTTGTCGGGCGATGATGCTTACGCTCTGCCGACGATCGAAGCGGGCGCGGTTGGCCTTGTTTCGGTCGCCAGCAACGTCGCACCGGAGTTGATTGTCGAGATGGTAGATGCGGCTCTTGCGGGCGATAAGAAGGGCGCGCAGAAGATTGCCGACCAGACGGAGGACCTTACGCGCGCTCTCTTTGCGGAGCCGAGTCCCGGTCCGGCCAAGGCAATTCTGAACATGATGGGCAGGATCAACGGCGAACATCTGCGCCTGCCGATGACGCCTGTGACCTCTGCGATGCGGGAGCAGTTGAAGCGCACCGCCGATGCGCTTGGTCTGCTGGCTGAAGCTGAGGTCGCGGTTTCGCACAATTGATCTGATTTCGGCTGATATTCTGCTGTTATTCATGGAAATCAAAATACTCGAACAGCAAATTGAGCACTATTTCGCTGCCGGTTCGGCTGCGATTGGCGACGCGGCGGCGATGGCTGCCTTTGAACAACTGCGCGACGGCCTGGAGGCAGGCACGCTGCGCTCGGCTGAGCCCGATGCATCTTCGCCGACCGGATGGCGCGTGAATGCCTGGGTGAAGCGCGGCATTCTGCTGGGCTTCCGCCTCGGCAATCTTGAGAAGATGGCCTGCACGGCGCTTTCGTTCGTCGATAAACACACCTATCCCGCGCGCACGTTTGCCGCGGAGCAGGGGATCCGCGTGGTGCCGGGTGGAAGCAGCGTGCGCAGCGGAGCGTATCTGGCGAAGGGCGTTGTGATGATGCCGCCTGCCTACGTGAACGTGGGCGCGTATGTGGATGAAGGCACGATGGTGGATTCGCATGCGCTGGTGGGTTCGTGCGCGCAGATCGGCAAGCGCGTGCATCTCTCTGCCGCAGCGCAGATTGGTGGCGTGCTGGAGCCGGTGAATGCTTCGCCCGTCATCATTGAAGACGATACGCTGATCGGCGGAAACACGGGCGTTTATGAGGGAACCATCGTGCGCAGCAAGGCTGTGCTGGCAGCGGGAACGATCCTGACGCGTGGAACTCCGGTGTATGACGTTGTGAACAATACTGTTATCAAGGCCACGGCGGAGACACCGCTGATTATCCCTGCGGGTGCTGTGGTTGTGCCGGGGTCGCGGGCGATTTCGAAGGGGTTGGCGAAGGACTTGGGGCTGTCGGTTTATACGCCGATTATTGTGAAATACCGCGATGAAAAGACCGATCTGTCCGCCACTTTGGAAGACATTTTGCGATAAAAATCCACTTTACCCCCAAAGATAGGGCGATTAAATCCCGTACCGGCGAGTGCGGGATTTTTTGTGCCCTGAAGTGGGCCGCGGCGATGGGATAGCATTAAAGCTGAATGAGTACAGACAAGTTAAAGATTATTCCGCTCGGTGGACTCGGTGAGTTCGGCATGAACTGCATGGTCGTCCAGTGGAAGGACGACATCATCGTGATCGATGCGGGACTGATGTTTCCCGAAGACGACATGCTGGGTGTCGACATTGTGGTGCCGGACATCAGCTATCTGCTGGAGAACCGCGACAAAGTGCGCGGCATTCTGCTGACGCACGCGCATGAGGACCATATCGGCGGCCTGCCCCGGATTCTGGCGCAGTTGAATGTGCCGGTATATGGCACAGAGTTCACGCTGTCGTTTCTGGAAGGCAAGCTGGAAGAGCACAAGCTACTGGATGATGCCGACCTGATCGAGATCGTTCCCGGTGAAGATTTCACGCTGGGACCGTTCACGATTTCCGCGATTCGCGTGACGCACTCGCTGGTGGATTGCGTGGCGCTGGCGGTGCGCACACCGGTTGGCTTGATCGTGCATACCGGCGATTTCAAGATCGATCTGTCCTCGCCGGATGGAAAGCCGTTCGATCTGCACTCGTTTGCGGAGCTTGGCAAGGAAGGTGTGCTGCTGCTGTTGCAGGATTCCACCAATGCGGATAGGCCGGGATATACGCCGGGCGAGATGGCAGTGAAGCCGCGTCTCGATGAGTTGTTTTCGCGCGCCGATCGCAGGATTTTCTTCTCGTGCTTTTCATCGTCGATCCATCGCATTCGCATGGCGATGGACCTGGCGTGGAAGCATGGCCGCAAGGTGGCGCTGGTTGGGCGCTCGATGGACAACGCGGCGGAGATCGCGCAGGACCTGGGCTATATCCATCCGCCCGAGGGGTTGCTGATTCATTCGGGGCAGTTGCGGGACTATGAGCCGTCGAAGGTGTGCGTGCTGATCTCGGGCACGCAAGGCGAGCCGATGTCGGCTTTGTCGCGCGCGGCGGTGGACAATCACAAGCACGCGAAGATTGAGGCGGGCGATACGGTGATCATGTCGTCGCGCGTTATTCCGGGCAATGAGAAGCCGATCTATCACATGATCGATCATCTTTACCGGCGTCAGGCGAAGGTGATCCATGACGATGGGACGAATGGGTTGATTCACGTTTCCGGTCACGCGTCGCAGGAAGAGTTGCGGCTGATGGTGAACCTGCTGAAGCCGAAGTTCTTTGTGCCGGTGCATGGAGATTATCGCCATCTGACGAAGCATATTGAGGTGGCGCGTTCGACCGGCGTGATTGAGCAGGCGGCGCTGCTGGAAGATGGCGAAGTGCTGGAAGTGGATGCGAACTCTATCCGCAAGACGGAGAAGGTGACGACCGGCCGCGTGCTGATCGATTCAGGTTCGACTTCGGATGTGGTGGAAGAGTTGATCATTCGCGATCGCCGTCATCTTTCTGAGGCGGGTCTGGTGCTGGCCATCATTACGATTGGCAAGAACACCGGACTGCAGGTTGCCGCACCGGAGATCGTGATGCGTGGTCTGGCCGTGAACGAGATGCAGATTGCGGATCGTGCGCGCGAGGTGATTCAGGAGACGCTGGATGCTTCGTCTTCTGAAGAGAAGCGCGACTGGATGCTGATCAAGGAGAAGGTTCGCGCCGATTTGAAGCGGTACATCCAGAAATCGACGGGGCGGCGGCCGATGGTGATGCCCGTGATTCTCGAAGTCTAGTGCTGGTCTTTGAATTCGTTCCCTCAGGATTCTTGCAGGTGTTCAACGGCTGGGCTAAAGCCCAGCCCCTTCAAACAAGTACAACGTTGTAGATAATTGCAATTTTGATTTGTTTGGATCCGTTTAGATCATTTGCTTGAGGCATGACTATAGCTATGGAGCGCACCTTCGGCGCTTTTGTTTTATGGTTCGCGAATACCCAGGGCGTTGCCCTGGGCTGGTATGGAGCGGGCCTTTGGCCCTGATTTGAGCGGCAGTCCTGTAGGTTTAGTTCTGGTCCAAACGGAATACAGAGATCCTTCGCCTACGGCTCAGGATGACGGCGGTTGTGGCTTGAGGATGATGGTGATGTGATGAGAGTTATACCTATACGGAAAAGGCTCTAATGTCGCGTCCGAAAGATCATCACCCACATCGAGAGCATGGTGTTGCCGTTGCGGCGGAGGCGTTGCGCCGTGAGCGTGCGGGCAAGCCACGCGGGTTGCGGCGGCGGATTGTTCTTCTGCTGCTCCTTGTGTCGATGTTGCTGATTGCGTATCCGGTGTGGCGATTTACGCGGGCGCATTTGCAGTCGATTGTGGTGCTGAAGTTATTGAGTGGCGAGAAGCCTTCGCCGCTGCTAAGCGCGCTGGCGACGGAGCCGATTACAGAGACAGAGTTGACGTTGCAGACGAGTGCGGGGCCGGTGCGTGCGCGGCTGTATACGCCTGTGCGGCATCCGCAGGCTGCGGGCATGGTTGTCTTTCATGGCGTGCATCATCTTGGAATGAATGAGCCGCGGTTGATGGCCTTTGCGCGTGCGACGGCATCGTGCGGGATTCGCGTGCTGACGCCGGAGTTGCCGGAGATTGCGGATTATCGCGTGGGCGAACGCAGCATCGATACGATTGGCGCGTCGACGGTGTGGTTTGCGCAACAGACGCATGCGCCAGTGGGTGTGCTGGGATTGAGCTTCTCTGGTGGGCTGGCGCTGGTGGCTGCGGCGAACGATCGGTACAGACCGAGTATGAAGTTTGTGTTTGCCGTTGGGTCGCAGGACTCGATGGGGCGCGTGGCTGCGTACTATCGCACCAATGAAGAGACTCGGCCTGATGGCACTCGCGAATTACTTCCCGCGCATGAGTATGGGCCACTGGTGCTGGAGTATGAGCACGTGGATGAGTTTGTTCCGGCGCAGGATGTTGACGCGATTCGTGCGGTGCTGCGCGCCCATCTGTATGAAGAGCCAGAGTCTGAGAAGGCCGCAATGGACAAGCTGACCGCAGCGCAGAAGCTGGAAGCTGCGGAGCTGATGAACGCGCGTTCAGAGAAGACGCGCGCGCTGTTGCAGACGAGCGAAGAAAAGTATGCGGATGCGATGAAGCGTGTTTCGCCGGAGCAGAGTCTTAAGAAGCTGACGGTCCCGGTGTATCTGCTGCACGGCGAAGCGGACAACATCATTCCTGCGGCCGAGACGCTATGGATGGCGAGCGAGCTGCGCAAGACGAGTCTGCGCGCGGCGCTGGTGAGTCCTGTGCTGTCGCATTTGGACATGCAGCAGTCGCCCGGTGCGTGGGAGCAGTGGAGGTTGATTCACTTTATGGCATTGGTGTTGAACGACGCGGAGAAGAAGTAGTGTATGGATGCAAAGCTGATTGGGATGGATGAGATTCGTGCGGCGCAACAGCGAATTGCTGGTGTTGCGGTTCGTACGGGCTTGTATGAGTTGGACAGGCAGAGGCTGGTGCCCGCGGGGTTTGCCGTGGATGCGAAGATGCCGCGCATCTGGATCAAGGCGGAGAACGAACAGCCGATTGGCAGCTTCAAACTTCGCGGCGCGTACAACAAGATTGCTTCGCTTGATGCCGATGCGTTGGAGCGCGGCGTAATTACGTATTCGAGCGGAAACCATGCGCAGGGTGTGGCCTATGCGGCGCGGGTGCTGGGGACGAAGGCAGTGATCGTGATGCCGAGCACTTCTCCCAGGATCAAGCAGGAGGCGACGAAGAAACTGGGCGGTGAAGTGGTGCTGGTGGGGCCCGCGAGTTCCGAGCGTCGCGCAAAGGCGGAAGAGTTGCAGCGCGAGCATGGGTACACGATGGTGCCTCCGTATGACGATGACGTAGTGATTGCAGGCGCAGCGACGTGCGGTGTGGAGATTCTGGAGCAGAACCCGCAGGTGCAGGTCATCCTTTCTCCGGTGGGTGGTGGCGGGCTGTTGAGTGGCATATCGACTGCGGTGAAGTGGATGTCGCCGCAGGTGCAGGTATTTGGTGTAGAACCAGAGCTTGCTGGCGATGCTACGGAGAGCTTTGCGAGGAAGCGGCTGGTGGAGTGGCCGTTCGAGAAGACGAGCATGACGGTGGCCGATGGGTTGCGGACACAGAGCATGGGCGAGCGGAACTTTGCGCATGTAATGCGGTATGCGGATGGCGTCTTTACGGTGAGTGAAGAGGAGATTTTGTGCGCTACGAAGCTGGTGATAGCCGCCACGGAGATGGTGGCAGAGCCGAGTGGGGCGGTGGCGCTGGCATGTGCGCTGTTTCATTGGAAGGATTTGCTGGCGGCACAGGATGTTGCAGTAGTGTTGAGTGGCGGTAATCTTGATCCTGCGTTGAAGGAGCGTTTACTTGGCACGGCTGAATAACGTCTAAATTCTTATGAGAAATTGGCTTCTCGGAATTGCTTTAGGAGTTTCCGTTGCGGGATCGGCTGCGCAGACCGCCAGCCAGCCGCAGTCCGGCTATGAGCGCGCGGCGCGGGCCACGGTGTTGCATACAACGAATGTATATGTGGGCGCCGATCCCCAGTCGCAGCGGATTACGACGATGCTGCCTGGACGTGAATTGATTATTGAGCAGAAGTCGGGCGACTGGCTGAAAGTGTTTGCGAACACCGATGTGCAGGAACAACGCGAGGAAGAGATTCCTGAATTTACCGAGAGTGAAGAGACGCCGCCGAAGAGTGGATGGATTCGCAACAAGGGCGTAGTTGGGCCGCAGACGCCGGATGGCGACCGCATTCTGTATGGCGCGGCGGTGATTGCGGAGACGGCTGCGTCACAGCCTCATGCACCGAAGAGTGCCGCGGCCAGTGCGTATCTGTTGTACCGCAGGGCGGCAGAGTATTTTCCGCAGTCGCCGCTGGCGGGTGAGGCGGAATGGCGATCGGCAGACATCCGCTGGCAGATTGAGAAGGCGGACAATCGCACACTACCGAGCGCGAAGGAGATGGATCCGAATGCACGTCCGCCGCAGTATGATGCAGCGCTGAAGCGCATTGTGAAACAGCGTCCTGGAACAAAGTATGCGGCTCTGGCAGCGTATGACCTGCTGGATGCGAAGCTGTGCGGCGATTGGCAGGGATTGCCGAAGTGTCCGCAGATGGAGAGCGAAGTATATGAGAAGTATGCCTCGCAGTATCCGGATGGACCGAAGACGGCGGAGGCGTTGTGGAACGCAGCGTATCGCCAGGGTGTGCTGGTAAGCATGTACGAGGTGGACGAGAACCGCAAGCGTGTCGAGGTGGCCACAAAACACGCACACGAGTTAGTGGATCAGTTGAAAGCGAAGTTTTCGTCAAGTGACTATGCGGCGCGTGGGGATGCTCTGATATACAGAATCGAGCAGGGAATTCCTATCTACGGGAACGACCGCGACTAACTACCAACGCGACCGCGAAATGTGGCGCAGGAGAACGCTTGAACGACTATCTGTTGTCCGTCATTCTTGGCATCATCGAAGGCCTTACCGAGTTTCTTCCTGTTAGTTCCACGGCGCATCTGCGCATCGCGGAAGATCTGCTGCACATCTCGCTGACCTCTCCGTACTGGAAGATGTATACGATCGTGATTCAGCTTGGCGCAATTCTGGCGCTCTTGCTGCTTTTTCTTGGGCGCATTGTTGGATTTTTCCGCACCTTTCCCAAAGGCGAGCGCGGAGACAAGACGTGGCTGACGCATCCTGTGTCGCTGACGGCGATTGCGTTTGTGTGCACGGCGATTCCGGCGAAGCTGCTCACAAAGAAGATTGGCGAGAATCTCGAAAACATGACGGTGATCGCGCTGGCGCTTGTGGTGGGCGGCGTGGTGATGTGGGTTGTGGATTGGTGGGCTTCACGGCGCGAGCCGGCGGTGACGCATGTGGAGGAGATGAGTCTCTGGCAGGCGGTATGGATTGGGCTTTGCCAGGTCATCAGCGCTGTCGTTCCAGGGACATCGCGTTCCATGTCCACAATTGCCGCAGGCCAGGTTGTAGGGATGGACCGGCCTTCGGCGTTGGAGTTTTCATTTCTGTTGTCGATCCCAACGATGATTGCGGCGACGGGTTATTCGCTGTTGAAGGCGCTCCATCCGAAGGTGGAGAGCGCGGCGGACACGCTGACACCACTCACAATCGATGCGCATGGATGGATGGTGCTCATTATCGGTACGGCGGTTTCGTTCATCGTGGCATATGTAGTCGTTGCGTGGTTCCTGGGATGGGTGCGTAAGCGCGGCTTTGGCGTGTTTGCGGCGTATCGCATCATTGTGGGTGTGCTGTTGCTGTTCTGGCTGCATCAGCACCGCTAGGCAGTGCTGATGCAGCCCAGGCGATGAGCACGGGCTGAAAGAGCAGGCGCGCGTAGAGGAGCCACAACGGATAGTGCGGGAACAGCTCGGCGTGGTGCGCAATCATATGAATATGGACGCTGAAATAGACCACAAGCATGGCAGCCAGACCATACGCGGCAATGCGTCGTAATGATGGGCTCAAGAGGCCAACGCCGCCTGCAATTTCACAGAGCCCGCTTAGCCAAACCAGAAACGCAGGCGCAGGAAGATACGTGGGCATAATTGCGATGTAGAACGGCGCGTGCCAGAAGTGGTTGATTCCGGCGCCGATGTAGAAGATTCCCTGAATCGAAAGGCTTATCGTTCGCAATCGCATCCTCTCCTACAGAAGAAAAGCCCCGCTTGCGCGGGGCTTCGTTGATTTATTGCTAATGCTAGGCAGCCTTGCGGCTGTCGCGTGCGCGCTTTACATAGTCGTGCGAGGTCTGAATGTGCGCGGCCTGTTCGCTTAGGAGTTGATGGATAGGCAAGGGGAGATTTGCCTTGAGAGCTTTGTCGTAGGCTTCCTTGGCGGCGTCCTCGCCCTGCTCCGCTGTGGAGAGAAGGGTTGCGTCACCGCCGCCCATCTTGGATTTGAATTCGCCCCAGGTGCGATGCATGGCGCCAGCAAATGTGCCGCCTTCTTTGAAGGCATCGGCATACCCATGCTTAATGAGCACGTCTTCCAGCTCGCCCTTAAAGCGTGCGCGCTTCAGCGACTCGGCCAGGAAGTAGCGCTTAAGCGTATCGTCTTTCAGATCTTCACCGATGGCCTGGAAGCCCTCCTGTCCGTCGACAAGAATGCTGATGACGTCCTTCAGTACGCTTTCGGTGTTGCTGTTTGTATCGTTCGCCATAGTGGGTGGTCCTTTCTTCTCTTCCAAATTCTTCGGATGTCCAGCACGCGGGTGCTGGCAGGGTCCGCCGGCTGTGCGGCGATTCTCCTGCGCCGGCGGCAAGAGGAGGAAATCGCGAAAACCCTCGCCCCTGCCATGCAATCCGCGCTTACCAAGTGCCGCCCGAGCGACAGGCGGTGTATGCGTTTCATGCGTGTGTTGCTGTGTGAATGGAGTGCGAAAGAAGTTCTTCCGGTTGTCCAGATGGCGCGGCGTGGCGCGGGTGGTTTGCAGCGAGAGAGGGGGTATAGAGATGGGTTCGCGAGGCTGGATTTCAGTGCTTTCCGGGATATGCGAAACCAGATAATGAAGGCAACCTGTGCATTGTGTGCGTACAGGTGGAGGCCCATTGCCGATGAAGCCGTTGAAGCTTGAGATGACCCCGACGCGGAATCGCCGTGTGAATGAAGTGCTGGGCCTGACGATGATGGTGGCTGCCGCGCTGCTGCTGCTGGCGCTGGTGAGCTATACGCCGTCCGATCCGTCCATGAATTCCGTGGGTGGATATATCTCCGGCCGTCCGGCACACAATTGGATAGGGCTGATTGGTGCGTGGGTAAGCGATCTTCTGCTGCAGGTAATTGGCGCGGCGGCACTTGCATATCCGTTGGCAATGGGGCGTCTTGGGTACTGCTGGATTCGTTCCCGCGGTGCGGGTTCGCCGCTGGCAAAGACGATCGGGCTGGTCCTGTGGACGGTGTTTGCGCCGGCATCGCTGGCAATGCTTCCACTGCATATTCGCTGGCGCGGGGCGCTTCCGCTGGAAGGTGTTACGGGAAGGCTGGTGGGCGATCTGCTGATCACCCTGCTGAACTATCCCGGTGCATGCATCGTGATTGCGCTGGCGGTTGCGGTTGGCCTTTATCTGTCCACGACGTTTACGTTCAACACATGGCGGGAGTGGACGGAGTCGCGGCTTGCCTTTGTGGAGCGGTGGCGCGAGCGCCGTTTGCAGAAGAAGCTGGATAAGCAAAACGAGGCGCTGGAGCGCGAAGAAGCATTTCACAGCAAGCGTGAAGAGAAGCTGGCGGAAGCGGAACAAACGATACCGGTGCAGCAGGTCGGCGAGAACAATTCGCTTATCTCCAGTCTGTGGGCGCGGTTCAGCATGTGGCGTCGCGGCATCAAGGCAGACAGGAATGCCATCGACGATCTCCCGCTGGAAGAGAATGCCGGCGGGAACTCCGTCTGGGCAAAGATGCCGCGCATGGTGCTGGATGCAGAGCCGGAACCGCAACCGGAGTTTGCGCCCGTGCCGGAGGAACTGGCAGGCGTGGCCGATGCGATGCTGGAGCGCGAAGTCGCCTTGCATGAGCCGCAGCCGAAAATTGCGCAGAAGCCTGCCCTGAAGCAGGCGGAGCGTGAGCCTGATCCTGCATTCGATTGGGCGGAGGAGCAGCCTTCGGGTAAGGCGCCCGTCGCGGCGAAGAAGGAAGATACTCCAGCCGATGACATCGCCTTTGGCAAGCGTGCCGATGAGAGCCTGAAGACGGTCGCCATGGTGGCGAAGAGCGTGCGCGGATACAAGCTGCCGCCGTCGAACCTGCTGCACCGCAGCGAAGAACATGCTTCCGTACGTGAAGAGGCGTTGCGCGAAGAGGCGCGCGTGCTGGTGGAGAAGTGCGGCGAGTTTGGCGTGGATGGTTCGGTAACACAGATCAATCCGGGCCCTGTGGTTACGACGTTTGAGTTCCGCCCCGACGCGGGCGTGAAGTATTCGCGCGTGACTGGACTTGCTGACGATCTCTGCCTTGCAATGGCTGCGGAGTCGATCCTGATTGAGCGCATGGCGGGCAAGAGCACGGTCGGCATCCAGGTGCCGAACAGCGAGCGCGAGACGATCTGGCTGCGCGATGTGGTGGAGAGCGAGAACTTTGCGCTATCGAAGAGCCGCCTCGCGATGGCGATGGGCAAGGACATCAACGGCCGCATTGTGACCGCCGATCTGGCCAGCATGCCGCATGTGTTAATCGCAGGTTCAACGGGCTCAGGTAAATCGGTTGCGATCAACGCGATGATCATGTCCGTGCTCTTCAAGGCTACGCCAGAGCAGGTGCGCATGATCCTTGTCGATCCCAAGCGCGTTGAACTTGGTATGTACGAGGGTATTCCGCATCTGTTCACGCCAATCATCACAGAGCCGAAGCTGGCTGCGAATGCGCTGCGCAACGCGGTGCGCGAGATGGAGCGCCGGTTGAAGCTGCTGGCTTCACGCCATGTCCGCAATCTTGACCAGTACAACAAACTGTTTGAGAACGGTTCGCTCTTCAACGATGACGGTGAAGAGCAGGAGCCACTGCCGTACATCATGATCATCATCGACGAACTGGCCGATCTGATGATGCTCGACAAGGCAAACGTAGAAGAGTCGATCACGCGGTTGGCGCAGATGGCGCGCGCGGTGGGCATTCATCTGGTGCTCGCGACGCAGCGCCCGTCGGTGGACGTGATCACAGGCCTCATCAAGGCAAACGTCCCGACTCGCATGAGTTTCCGTCTGGCGACGAAGGTGGACTCGCGCACCATCATTGACTCCAACGGTGCGGAGAGCCTGCTGGGACGCGGCGATATGTTGTTCCTGCCTCCGGGCACGTCGCGCTTGCAGCGTGTGCATGCCCCGTTTGTTACGGAGAAGGAGATCTCGTCGGTCGTCGATTTCTGGAAAGCCCAGGGTGAGGCCGAGTATGTGAACGGCTTCCTCGAAGGCCCGAAGGACGAGAAGGCCGGCGGACGCGATGGCGAGGGTCCGGCTGGCGATGACAATGACGAACTCTACAACGATGCGGTGCGGCTGGTGTTTGAATTCGGTAAGGCGAGCACGTCGTTGCTGCAGCGCCGGTTGCGTATTGGATATGGCCGTGCGGCGCACCTGATCGACATGATGGAAAATGATGGACTGGTCGGACCGGCAGAGGGATCGAAGCCGCGCGAGATTCTCAAATCGCCGGATTGGATTCGCGAGGTGGACGAAGCTTTGCGGTAGTCGCGTTTGCGTGCGAACTACTACATGCTGAAGGTTGCTGTCGTGTCTGCGGTTTCGCCTGCTTTTACGGTGACAGGGACTTCGATTGTGCCGAGCTTTTCATGCACGAAGACCAGCGTGTAGTTGCCCTGCGGAATGCCGTTGATGTGGAAAGCGCCTGTTTCGTCCGATACGGCGAAGAAAGGCGTCGGGCTTACGTTGAGGAATGCGTTCATCCACGGGTGATTGTTGCAGCGGATGGGAATCATGTTTTCCGCATCGGCAAAGTGCAGCGTTTCAGGCTTTCCCCCGGGCCCTTGCGAAACGTCTGTCGTGCGGTTGCCGACCTGCACGGGCATGGAATGAACGTTGTGCATCGTCGGGTCGGAGTTGCGAAACTCGACTGCGCCTCCCTTCACGATAGCGACGACGTGCGGAATGAAGCGGCATCCCTTCTGATCGACGACAGCAGCCGTGAGCATCGCAGGTTGCACCGGTACTGCGGGGGCGTTCTTCACATAGACGAAGACATTGGCGAGTTTGCCGTTCTGCACGATGTACTGCTCGGTGAGGTTCGGCGGTCCAAAGGTGCAGGCCGGGTCCTGTGACATGTCAATCGCGATACGTGCAGGGGCCTTGCCGTTAAGATGCACGGTGCCGCTGATCTTGCCGAGCGTTGCCGGATTGGGAGCCGGAACATTCTGGGAAGCTTTTTGCGGATTGTCTACGATGGCGCCTTTGCGCACGGCGGCGTCCGGCTTGCATCCGGCCATCAGAAAAAGAGCGAGCGTGGAGACGGCAATCGTGTGTTTCATCTCACCTCACAGAGATGCGCATTAGCTCTTGCGGCGTTGCGAGAGGAGCAGTTGCTCAAGCTCTTCTTTGAACTCGCGCACGTCCTTGAAATCGCGATAGACAGACGCGAAACGGATGTAGGCGACGGTGTCGATCTCTTTGAGCCGTGACATGATGAGTTCGCCGACCTCGCGTGTGCTGCGTTCGCGCTCAGGCGAATCCACAACATAGGCTTCGGTTTCGTCGACGATCTTTTCCAATGCCGATGGCGAAAGTGGACGCTTCTGTCCGGCGTGGAGCAGACCTGCGAGGATCTTCTGGCGATCGAACTTCTCGCGGCGGCCGTCTTTCTTGACGACCATGTAGGGGATCTCGTCGATGCGCTCGTAGGTGGTGAAGCGTTTTTCGCAGCGCTCGCACTCGCGGCGGCGACGGATGGAGTCGGCGTCCTTGCTTTCTCGTGAATCGACGACTTTGTCCTGGGCGAATCCGCAGTACGGGCACTTCATACAGCTTCAGTCTATCAAGAGGTCAGGCAGTTTCTTCCGCGGCGGCTTCGGCAGAACGTTTGCCGAGGCTGCTCAGAGAGACGCTCTGCAACTGCGCGCAGATAAGACCGCCGGGAATGACGCTGAGGAAAGTAATGATGAGCAGCAGCGCGCCGCATCCGGTAGCCGGTTCCAGTGGAGTGCCGTAGAAGGCGTGCATGGCCGCAGCGGTGACGGCGATCTGCGTAAACCAGCCGACGATGGGCAACTGGATAGCGGAGCCGCCGATGGAAACGGCCATCAGCAGCATCGTTTGCGGAAAGGAGAGTGCGGCAAGGGTAGGCTCGTGCGTAAAGGCGTGTGTGCTCTGCACATATGCCCCGGCGATGAGTCCCCACATAGCGAGTGAGAGCACGGCGGCAAGCAGAAATTCGCCGATGGAAGAAATAACGTCAAGCCCTTCACGGAACGCGAGGATCTTTTCTGCAACACTTTCAGCAAGTGGAGCGGAGAGGCTGCCGAGGACGCGCCGCACAACATGGGCGACAGCCACTCCTGCTACACGAACCACAAAGGCAACTGCGGCAAGAAAGAGGACGCCTGCGAGTGAGAAGATGCCAATACGACTGAAGAGTTCGTGGTGCGGCATATCTTTTGGCGCAAAGGCGAGCGCGGAAGAGAAGATGAGCGCGGCGGCGCCCATGTCGAACATGCGTTCCACGGTATAGACGGCGATCTGTTCGGCAACGCTGCTGCGGACACGTTTGGCAACAAGGTAAGGACGCGAGAGATCGGCGAGACGTCCGAAGAGCGCAACAGCCGTAAAGCCGATCATCTGTGTGCCGGTGAGTGAAAAAGAAGGCACGATTGTGCGTGGGCGGAGAAAGACACTCCATCGCCACGAACGGAACAGAAAGCCAATGTAGATAAAGAGAATGCCGAGTGCGATGTGCAGCGGGCTGGTAGAACGTAGTTGCCGCCCAAAGGCTGCCCAGTCAAAATGCGCTCGAAAAACGAGATACCAGACCACAAAACCTAGAAGAGCGATTACGAGAGCAGGAAGTGCGAAGCGCTTTGCCCTCATTCGCCAGCCACCCCAGTGGAGCGGCGCTGTGCGATCTTGCGGCGGTTGAACTCTTTGATAACGCGGGCCACATAGGCGCGCGTTTCCCGGAACGGAGGGACGCCGCGATACTTGTCTACCGCCCCGGGACCGGCGTTATAGGCTGCGAGCGCGAGCGGAAGATTGTCGTGATAACGCGTGAGCAATTGGTCGAGGTAAGCCGATCCGCCATTGATGTTCTGCTCGGGCGCGAAGGCATTCTTTACCCCGAGTTCACGTGCGGTGCCTGGCATAAGCTGCATGAGTCCTTGCGCGCCGGTGCGAGATACAGCGTGAGCATGTCCCGCGCTCTCCGCATGCACCACAGCAGCGAGCAGTTCGAAATCAACGTTGTGCTGTCGGCCGGCGTGTTGCAGAAGATCGTGGACCTCCGGCTTCGCAGCAGATGCTTGCTGCGGCTGCCTTGCTGGAGCGGTTGCTGGTACCGGTGCTTCAATCTGCGTGACCGCGCGGATACTGGCTGCGTCTACTTCGACGTAGTTATCGCCTGAGGTGTAAAGACGGATGCGGCCAGAAGGGAGCGCTTCGCGATGGACACAGTCCATCTCAAAGCCGGAGGTGAGCGTAACGCGGTCCAGCGTGGCGGCATGCAGAGTGCCGGCAGTGAGCGCTGCAAAGAGCGCCATTGTGCATGAGAAGGTTGAGCGCACTGGCTTTCAGTTTAACACTGGGGCCGCTAACGGAGATAACTCTCAATGGCCTGGGCTACACCATCTTCGTCATGCAGGGGGCCAAGGTGCCAGCCCCGTCTTTGGGCTAGCTGCTGTAATGCAGCGGGAGCGTTCCCCATCACTACGCGGTGCCCTGCAGTTTCAAAGAGCGGCAGGTCGTTCCAGTTGTCCCCAATCGCCAGAACGTTCTCTGGCGTGGTTTGCAGATCGGCGCATAAGTCGCGCAGGGCCGCACCCTTGGAGCACCCGCCGGGCAGCAGGTCTACGATGCAGAGGTCGCGATGGGCATACTCAGTGCGGTGTACGGCAATATGCGCGGTATGGATGCGCTCGGCGGGGCTGTGTCCGTGTACATAGATGTGCTCATGGCCGAGGAGAGCGTCTTCGGCGGCGCGCATCTGCTCCAAAGTTCCGCAGACCATGGCCTGAATAGGAGCGTTGCCGCCGCCTGCGCGGATCGCCGTTTCAATAGGGTTAGAACACAGAATGTAAGGCTCATTCGCCTGCATCCATGCGCCAATGCTGTTGTGCAGATGGTCGAGTTCTTCCACTACCAGAGCACCGCGTTCGTCTTCGCCGTCGTGGCCGACGCGGTCGAAGGTAAAGACCAGCGCGGTGCGGTAGTCGCGGAGATGGTCGCAGAGCCAGAGCGCGTTCTCCATGGGCAGAAGCGTGCGGCGGATAAGCTGTGACGTGATGCAGCGCGTGACGGTGCCATTAGAGGAGATGAGCGTAGTGTCCGCTGGCAGGTCGAGTCCGCGAAGGACTTTCATGGCGTAGCTGTGGCGGCGTCCTGTGGCAATGGCGATGTGGATGCCCGCGTGGCGGGCGTCACGAAGGGCGCTGAGATTACGTTCGCTGATCGTGTCGTTGGAGCCGATGAGTGTACCGTCCATATCGACGGCAATGACAGAGATTTGGCTCACGCGGGCACCTGCGAACGCACAGTGGTGCGCGACCGTGTTGTCAGTACGATGGCCGAGAGCACAATAAGAAGGCCGCCGATCATGGCGCTGTGTCCCAGCTTTTCACGCAAAAGAACAATGCCGAGAACAGAACCGACGAGCGGTTCGAGATTGAGGAAGACCCCGGCTTGGGATGCGGGCACCTGCGTCATGCCCCAATTCCACAGCGATGTGGTGGCAGCCGTACAAAGAACGCCGCTGGCAGCAAGTGCGAGCCACGCTTTCAGCGATACCCCATGCACGGGAGGAGGTCCGTTGACGAACGGCGTGTAGGCGGCAAGCATCAGGAATCCGCTGCAGACGGTGTAAGAGGAGACTACCCAGGTGCTGTATGTCTGGAGCAGGTGCTTGTTCAGCAGTACCCAGAAGAGGGCGATACAGAGTGAAAAGACGACCAGCAGGTCGCCCGCGAGTGTCGGGCCTCCAGCGGTGGTGTTGCGTGCTCCTCCGCTTGCAATCAGGGCAGCGCCGGTAGTGGATGCTAGCAGGGAAAACCAGCCGGTACGGTCCATGCGTTCATGCGCGAAAATAGCAGCTCCGATGGCGAGGATGACCGGCATGGTGCCCACCATGAGCGAGGCGTGCGCGACAGTAGTGAGCGAAAGACCTTTGAATTGCAGCAGAAATTGCAGTGGAACGCCCAGAAATGCGCCGAGAAGAAGCAATCGCCAGTCGCGTGCGGGTATGTGCGTGCGGTGCATCCACACAATGGGCACGAAAGCAATCGCCGCAAAAAAGAAGCGGTAAAAGACCATGTGCCCCACGCTCATCTCTGCCAGGGCAATTTTGCCGAAGAAAAAGCCTGTACCCCACAGGGCGCCCGCGGCGGCGCAGGCGGCAAATCCCAGGGTGCGATGAGGGTTCGGGGAAGCCATCTCCTTCACTGTCGCATAGATGGGCGGTTGCGTCTAAATGGTGTGCCATCATGGAGTACGCCCTTTTTTGACGTGGCGCAACGACGGTATATGCGGCCTTCCTTCCATGCGCGCTTCCGGTTTGGGAAACACCTGAGGACGCGTACCGCTGTGCTTGCATGCATGGTGATGGCAACCTGCCTCGGCCATGCGGCTGATCGCAAACAGCCACCCACTCCAGAGCCTTCGCCATCCATGCAGTTCGATATGAAGCCGTTCGGCTTTCAGCGTATCAGCAGGCGCATTCTAATGAGCGGGCGAAGCAGTATCACAGTCAATTTTGCAGGGACTGATCGCGTGCTGATCACATTTGGAATTCGCAAGCTGATGAAACGCGATCCCAATGAGACGGAAAACGACCATGATCGCGAACTGCACGTCGTTCTGCTGGAGTTGCCAGCCGGGAAGCTGATTGCTGAGACTGATTGGCGTGTCCATGATGAGGGGCAGTACCTGTGGCCCCTCTCGGAAGGCCGTTTTCTGCTCCGTGAGCGCAACCGCCTGCGCATATTGGACCCCGCCCATGCGCCTGCTGCTGAAGCGTTGCAGTCGCACCCGGTCTTCGATGCGGGGAACGGTCAGGAACTGACGTTTGTGGATGTCACTGCGGACGGCACGATGGTCGAGTTGCAAACACATCGCGGCAAGATGATCGGCGATGACCTCGATTTGGAGGGCGATCCCGATGCGAACCGCATACATAAGACGTTGATCCGTTTTTATGCGGTCGATCCGGTGAAACCTGAGCTGCGTCTCAAGGGAAGATCGGAGATTCAGGGGCAGTTTCATGCGCCGTTCAACGCCCAGGGTTTTTTAAGTGTGAGCGATGAAGACGCGACGCACTGGGGTTTCGACTTTCATACGTTTAGCGGGGAGACGAAAGAACTCGCTGGTCTGGAGACAAGTTGTTCGCCACAGGCAAGCTTTCTGAGCGAATCGAGATTTCTGGTTGCGGGCTGCCGTGGTGGCGAGGCGCGCAACATGATGGGCGTGCTCGATCTGGACGGACATGTGTTGTGGTTGGGGCCACGGGACCAATTGCTGTGGGCCGGGCTTTATCCTGCGCCCGGATCAGGACGTTTTGCTGTTCGGCGTACGCTTACCAATACGCCCAGTTCGGCAATGCTTGTGGATGGAATTCAGGAAACATCCGGTCAACGAATGACGGTATTGCGTTCAGCCACAGGCGAAGAGCTGATGCACGTCACCGTCATTCCAGCGATGCAAAGCAGACAGAACTTTGCGCTTTCAGAAGATGGGCGTCAGCTTGCGGTGTGGAATGATGACACCGTAGAAATTTATGCGCTGCCGCAACTTACAGAGAAAGACAAAGAGACGGTGGTGGCGGGGAAGAGCGGAGGCGTCGTACTGGTTCCCGCAAAGCCTTAGCAGGGCGGACCTAGCGGCGCTGCCAGCTTTCGGTGCGCATACGGTCCAGCAGAAACGACACAGGAATCGCCACAACAGTATTCACTGCGGCACGCAACAATTCATGGAGCCACAGCAGGCGATACGTAGGCAGATCGAGCATCCAGTGGTTCACGGCGAAGAGGATGCAGCTTTGCAGAAGCGTGAACCCGAAGTTGAGGATGGCTCGCGAGAGGATATTCTCCACGTCCACCCGCAGGCTGATGGAGGCAGCGGCATAACCCACAATCGATTTGGCAATCCCAAGAATGCCGATAGGGGCGTTCGTGGCGAGGTCCTGCAAAATGCCGGTCGATGCGCCAATCAACGTGCCAGAGATTGGGCTGCGCAGTGATATAGCGAAATAGATGACGATAATGAGCGGCAGGTCCAGCAGCGCAAACTTCGGAAAGATGTGCGGAAGGTACATGCCCAGAAAGAGCATGATGCCTGCTGCGAGCAAAATCACAGCAGGATGAAAGCTATGCTGCTCCAGTTCACGGCGCGTGGCTGCTCTGCGGGCCATTAGCGCTCACCTCCATTTGTGTGAGGCGCGCCCGGTTGCAGATCGGCGGCAGCCGGCGTACTGCCAGGAGAGTAACGATCGGGATGAACGGGCGGTGTGGGCTTCGCGTTGGGAACTTCGTTGATAACGGGTTTGCCGTCGGCGTCCTCCGTTTTTTTCTCGTTGGGATCATGCAATCCTGGCAGGCGTTCTGAAACGATCTGCGAGGTAGATTTCGGTTCAGCCTCCGCATTCTCCTGAGGTGGGCCACCGGGAATGCTGTCCGCGGTCTGCGTGATGATAAGAACTTCTTCCAGCTTGTCCAGCCGCGCAGCAGGATGAACAACGATGCGTGCATACGGCTGGTGGTCACGGTCAGGCGCAATCGATTCGACCACGCCCACACTGAGACCGCGCGGATAGATCATATCTCCGCCACTGGTCACCACGCGATCGCCCGGCTGAATGCGCGAGTCCGGCAGAAGGTTGGTAATCTCCGTGATGCCATTCGGCGACCCATGCAGCACGGCACGGATACGCGTGTTCTCCAGAATCACACCTGCGCCGGAACTCGCGTCATTAATCAAAAGCAGCTCCGACGATCGAGGAAACACATTACGTAGCTTGCCGACAATACCGTCAGGAGTGATTACGGCCATGTCCGGCTTGAGACCGGCGTTACTGCCTTTATCAAGGGTCAGTACGTGAGAAGAATCCGTACTGCTGGTGCCGATGACCTGGGCTGCAACGGTTTTAGCAACATACTGCTGCCGGAACTCCAGCAGACCGCGCAGCCGCATGCCCTGCCGCGCATCCTCGGCCAGCGCGGCTTCGCGCAGCCGCAGTTGCGCGATCTCCTGCTGCAGATTGCGGTTCATCTCACGCGTATGGCGAAGGTCGATGTAGCCATGCCATAGGTTGCGCAGGCCATGACCGGTATAGGTAAACGCCTTTTCAAAAGGCGAGACGACGGCATTCATCCATAACCGCACCATGCGGACGTGGTGTCCGTCATGGTGCGCGCCGTACTCGGGTCGTTTCACCTGTGTAGCCAGCACGATGGTCTGCACAAGCACCACCGCGATCAGCACAAGCGCATTACGATACCGGTGAAAGAAACCTTCCATGCCTGGCGGAGTGTCTCGCGTTCTCCGAAATTTGTTAGTCGATTGAAATCTTACGCAGCAACTTGAAATCCGAGAGCATCCGGCCCGTACCCAGCACCACAGACGCCAACGGGTCATCTGCGATGGAAACGGGCAGGCCCGTCTCTTCACGGATGCGGCGGTCGAGGTTCTTGATGAGCGCGCCCCCACCGGTGAGGACAATACCACGGTCGGAAATGTCGGCGGAAAGCTCTGGCGGGGTGCGCTCCAGCGCAACACGAATCGCATTCAGAATGGTGGCGATGCACTCGCCGAGCGCTTCGCGAATCTCCGAATCGTCAATGGTGATCGTCTTCGGCACGCCTTCAATCAGGTTGCGGCCCTTGATCTCCATGGAAAGCGGCTTCTCCAGCGGAAACGCCGAGCCAATCTCCATCTTGATCTGTTCTGCGGTGCGCTCACCGATCAACAGGTTGTACTTGCGCTTAAGATAGTTCATTACCGCTTCATCCATCTGGTTGCCGGCCATGCGGACGGAGCGCGAATACACGATGCCCGCGAGCGAAATGACAGCGATATCCGTAGTACCACCGCCAATATCGACCACCATGTTGCCGCCAGGCTCCGTGATCGGGAGACCGGCGCCAATCGCAGCTACCATGGCCTGCTCCACCAGGTACACTTCACTGGCCTTCGCACGGTAGGCGGAGTCTTCCACCGCACGCTTTTCCACCTGCGTAATCTCAGACGGCACGCCGATGATAATGCGCGGATGCACCAGCATCTTGCGGTTGTGCGCCTTCTGGATGAAGTAGTTCAGCATCTTCTCCGTCTGCTTGAAGTCGGCAATTACGCCATCCTTCATCGGCTTAATGGCGGAGATGTTGCCGGGCGTGCGGCCAAGCATCTCCTTGGCTTCCGTGCCTACGGCCTCTACTTCTTTGGTGACGTTATTCACCGCAATAATGGAAGGCTCATTGACCACCACACCTTTGCCGCTGGCAAAGACAAGCGTGTTCGCCGTGCCGAGATCGATGGCGAGATCGTTGGAAAAAAGCGAAAAGATCGAGCGCAGATTGCGCTGACGGGAGGAACGCTTGTAATCGTTCTGAGACATAATCCTGTGCTTTTCCTGAGTTTGAGACGCTGTATGGATTGTACGGCGTCAATACGGAAGGCCTGCACCGTTTCCTGTGCATCCGATCTCACCAGGAAGTTGGATACGATGAATCAGGAGCAGTGCCCAATGATTATCGGTGTTCCCAAAGAAGTGAAAGACCACGAAAGCCGTGTAGGCGTTACGCCTGCCGGAGTAAAGGCCCTTACCGAAGCTGGCCATAAAGTGCTGGTGGAAACCAGAGCAGGTGAACTCTCTGCATTTCCTGATGAGGACTATCAGAATGCCGGAGCGGAAATCGTCGGTTCTGCGTACGACACATGGCGTAACGCCGACATGGTCGTCAAGGTAAAAGAGCCTGTCGAGAAGGAGTATCAGCACTTCCGTCCTGGATTGGTCCTGTTCACCTATCTGCATCTTGCTCCTATCAAAGGCCTGACAGACGCACTGCTCGAAAAAGGGGTGACGGGCATTGCCTATGAGACAGTGAAAGACCGTTTCGGAGCGCTTCCACTGCTCACGCCCATGAGCGAAGTCGCAGGCCGGCTGAGCATCCAGGTAGGCGCAACGTATCTGCAAAAGGAACACGGCGGACGCGGTGTGCTGCTGGGCGGGGTCCCGGGCGTGCCTCCGGGAAACGTGGTCATCATCGGCGGCGGCGTGGTGGGCATCAATGCAGCCAAGATGGCCATGGGAATGAGCGCGAAAGTGACGCTGATCGACGTCAACCTCAATCGTCTGCGCGAACTTGACGACATCTTCAACGGACGCCTCTTCACGCTCGCCTCCAATAGTTACAACCTTGAGCGCGCATGCTGCGAGGCCGATCTGCTGATTGGGGGAGTGCTCATCCCCGGCGCTGCTGCTCCAAAGCTGGTCACGGCAAAGATGGTGAGCAGGATGAGGCGTGGCGCTGTGATCGTAGACGTAGCTATCGACCAGGGTGGATGCATTGAGACCGCACACCCCACGACGCACAGCGATCCATCGTATGTAGTGGATGGCGTGGTGCATTACTGCGTAACGAATATGCCTGCCGCTGTGCCGAACACGTCCACGCTTGCTCTCACGAATGCGACGTTTCCGTATGCAATGAAGCTGGCGAATATGGGGGTAGAAGCCGCTCTCAAATCCGATGCGGGCTTCGCCGAAGGCGTGAACACCTTCAAAGGCAAGCTGACATACAAGGCCGTTGCGGAGAACCAGCAACGGCCATGGCAATCAGTGAACGAACTTCTCTAACTGAACTCAAGATAAGCAGAGACCGCCACGTTGCCGAAGCGTGGCGGTTCTGCGTTTGCAAAAGCCTATAATCGACCGCACGAGGGAGCAGCTTGGTAGAAGAACGTCTATCCAATCAAGCGCGCACTGCACGACGGCGGAAGATCACCGTCATTGTGCTGGCTGTGTGTCTCTTGCTGCTCTTTCTTGCGCTTGGAGCATTGAATGCCTTCAACCTGAAGGTATTGGAACCGGCTACGACGGCAGCCATCTTTATCTTTACCGCGATCTCCGCAATTGGCTTTCTGCTGTTTGTCGGTGTTCTGATTACCCTTGTTCGCAACGTGCTCAAACTCTATGCCGAGCAGCGCAGCCGTGTGCTGGGTGTGCGGTTGCGCACGCGCATGCTGTGGGGCGCGGTGCTGCTCTCGCTTGTGCCCATCGCGTTTATGTTCTGTTTCAGCTATCTGCTGATGAACCGTGCCGTGGAACGATGGTTCTCTCAGCCGGCCGCGACACTGCGCGACAACGCAACGCAGATTGGTACGGACCTCTCCCGTTACGCTTCTTCAAACGCGCGCGCTGAAGCGACCGGTCTTGCAGCATCGCTCGCTGGAGCGGATGGCGCGCTCATCAGCGATCCGGTCGAGATTCAGACAAACCTGCGCAGCCGTGAGATGACACTCCAGGGCGGATTTGCGCTGGTCTTCAAAGACGATCAGTTGATTGCCGACTTCCAGCGTCCCACTGGAAATGAGGCGAGCATCCGTACCTGGGTCGCACGTAAGTCGCCGAACCGACTGCCGCAATCGACCGAAGTAGCGTCCGGTCCTGTGGATGCCATGCTGTTGCAGGCCGCGCGCCGTAGTGACGACCCCATTCTTTCCATCGGCAAAACGGACTACAGCATCGGCTCTGCGTGGCTGCAAGGACATGCTTTAGTGGTGGTGGCACTGCCGTTACCTTACGGCATGAGTGCGACGCTGGAGCAGATGCAGCAATCCGCGGAGCAGTATTGGACGCTCTTCCGTCTGCGCCGCCAGATTCGCGGCACCTATATGGTGCTGATGCTGATGATTACAAGCCTCGCATTATTTGCCGCATGCTGGCTCGCTCTGCATCTCTCCAAACAAGTAACAAAGCCTATCGAAACGCTCGCGGACGCGATGGACGAGATCGCGCATGGGCACTACGAGCATCGCGTGGCAGAAACCGCGACGGAAGAACTGGGCGAACTGGTGAAGTCCTTCAACACCATGGCGGCCGATCTGGAACAGAGCCGTATGCAGCTTGAGGCATCGAACCTGCAGGTGTTTGAAGCGAACGCCGTATCGGAGCGCCGCCGCCGTGAGTTGGAAACGATGCTGCAGACTATTCCGAATGGTGTGGTAATGCTTGATGCGCAGCGGCGTATCAGTATCGTGAACCGTGCCTTCGGCGAAATGCTCGATCCGGGTGGCCCGATGACATTTACAGGCACCATTGACGAAGTCCTTCCGCCCGACGCGCGCGAGGCCATCGACCGTCTTCTGCGGCGCTGTCATCGCATGGGTACTGCCTCAACGGAGATGGAGATGCACACGCCAGCAGGCACCCTGAGCATTGCCGCGACCGCTGCGCTGATTGAGAGCGGCCTTGGCAACGAGCGATTCACCAGCGGGTATGTGCTGGTATTGGAAAACGCCACGGAACTTCTACGCGCGCAGAAGCAATCGGCATGGAAAGAAGTAGCTCGTCGCGTGGCGCACGAGATCAAAAACCCGCTTACGCCCATTGCGCTTTCAGCAGAGCAGATACGCCGGCATATTGGCCGTGTCGCAGAGGCGATGCACGCTTCCAATGCGGACTCTCCTTCTATCGAAATCATTCATCGTTCCAGCGAAGTGATTAGCAGTTCCGTGGAAAGCATGCGGTCGCTCGTCGATCAGTTCTCCGCGCTGGCCCAGTTTCCCAACGCAGTGCCACGGCCTGCCGATCTCAATACCATTGTTGAAAATGCGCTCGCTTTATTCGCAGGCCGTTTGCAGGACATTCGCGTTGTCCAGAAACTTGCTCCTGGCCTGCCGCTGGTAATGGCCGATCCGGAGGCCTTGAAGCGCGCACTCTCCAATCTGATCGACAACGCAGCCGAGGCCATGCAGCACAGTCTTGTGCGCGAAATCCACGTGTCTACGAGAATTTCAGACCAGGCAGGCATGGCAGAGATTGTGGTCGCGGATACTGGACCAGGTGTAACAAACGATATGCGCGAGCGGCTCTTCCTGCCTTATTTCTCCACCAAGCAGCGCGGCAGCGGACTTGGTCTAACCATCGCCGCAAAAATCATGCAGGACCATCAGGGGTCGATTCGCGTGGAAAAGAATGTGCCTACGGGTGCGCGTTTTCTGCTGGATGTGCCGATTGCGGCGCCATCTGCTGGCAGCGATACGCATGCAGTAGCTGGTGAAAGGAGTGATGCGTGACGCACGTATTGATCGTGGACGATGAGGCGGAGATCCGCGCATCGCTGGAGAGCATTCTGCGTGAAGAAGGATACGCAGTCACATCGACCGGTACGGCAGCGGAAGCGCTGGAGTTGCTGCGCGATGTGGAGTACGCGATCGTGTTGCTCGATATTTGGCTGCCTGATGGCGATGGCCTGAATGTGCTGAGCGAGCTGCGAGAGATGAAGATGTCGAACGCGCCCGAAGTAGTCATGATCTCCGGACATGGCACCATCGAGTCCGCAGTACGAGCGACCAAGCTTGGTGCGTACGACTTTCTGGAAAAGCCGCTCTCGCTCGAGCGCACCTTGATGGTGCTGAAGAACGCTGCGCAGGCGCGTCAGATGCGTGTGGAGAATGAGGAGTTCCGCGCGCAGCTTGCGCCCCAGGCTCCAATCTCCGGCGATAGCGTATCAATGAAAGCGCTGCGGCAACAGATCAAATTGATGGCTCCGACGAATGGACGCGTGCTCATCTACGGCGAGTCGGGCACTGGAAAAGAGCGCATTGCGCGCACCATGCACGCAGAAAGCGCCAGAAAAGACCGCGTTTTCGTCGAATTGAACTGCGCTGCGATCCCCGAAGACTTTATCGAGAGCGAACTCTTTGGCTATCGCCACGGAGCTGTATCAGGTGGCGCGCAGGAGAAGCGCGGCACGTTCGAGCGGGCGGATGGTGGAACGCTCTTCCTGGACGAAGTGGGCGATATGAGCCTGAAGACGCAGGCCAAGGTGCTGCGCGCACTGGATGAGCAGCGCTTTCTGCCCGTGGGAGCGTCGCATCCGGTGCATGTGGACGTGCGCGTGATCGCGGCGACCAACAAGGATCTTGAAGACGAGATTGCGAAGGGCAACTTTCGCGAAGATCTTTTTTATCGGCTCAACGTCATTCCGTTCTACGTTCCTCCGCTGCGCGACCGGCTGGAAGATGTGCCCACGCTGGTGCAGGAGTTTCTGAAAGAGTTCGGCACGCAATATGGCCGTCCGCGCATGGAGATTGCAGCAGATGCGGTTGAGTTGCTGCAACAGTACAGGTGGCCCGGCAACGTGCGCGAGTTGCGCAATCTGGTGGAGCGCGTGGTCATCCTCAACCCGAAAGTGACGCGGATCGAACGGAAACACCTGCCTGCGCTGGTGTATCGCGAAAACCCCGCGAAGGGTGGACGGAGCGAGGAGTTCAGCACGTTGACCGAAGCGCGCGAAGCATACGAGCGCGACTTCATACTCCGCAAAATCGACGAGTGCCATGGCAACATGAGCCGCGCGGCGGAAGCGCTGGGCATGGAACGCAGTCATCTTTACCGCAAGATGAAGACACTGGGCATGGCGGTCAGGGAGTAGCCGCGAGTGTCTGTCGATCCGTCATCCTGAACGTAGTGAAGGATCTCAGTATTCTGCTGATGTGCCAACGTGGTTATGGGTACGAGCAAAATACAGAAATCCTTCGCGTTGCTCAGGATGACGCCTGGTGGACGGTGATGGCTCCCCAATTATTCGTCATTCTCATCCTGTGCCTGCCTAGCAGCAATCTCTTCCATCTGGCGGCGCCAGTCCAGGTCTTCGACAAAACCTTTGGAGGAGCGCCAGTCTTCTTTCACCTTGACGAAGAGTTCAAGAAAGACGCGTGTCCCTGTGAGTGACTCGATTTCCTTGCGGGCAGCGGTTCCGATCTGCTTGAGCATGGCGCCCTGCTTGCCGATGAGGATGGCTTTCTGGCCGCTGCGTTCCACGTAGATGGCGGCCGCGATTTTGGTGAGAGGGTTCTTCTTCGACTGCGGTTCTTCCCACTTTTCGACGACTACGGCTGAGGCGTAGGGAACTTCTTCGCCGGTGTAGAGCAGTATCTTTTCGCGGACGATCTCTGCTGCGAGGAAGCGCTCCGGCTGATCGGTGAGTTGTCCTTTGGGGAAGTAGCGCTGGCCTTCCGGCAGGTATTCGACGATGTGGTCGAGCAGGGTTTCGAGTCCATCTTTCTTCTTCGCGGAGATGGGGACGACGGCGGCGAAGTTATGTTTCTCGTTCCAGTGTGCGATGAGCGGAAGCAGTTCCGTGCGGCGGATGGCGTCGATCTTGTTGAGAATCAGGATGACCGGCGATTCGACATGTTTGAGCAGGGAGAGCGCAAAGGCGTCTTCGGCTGCGGAGAGAGCGATGCGGTCATTGCCGGGCGTGGTGCGCGATGCGTCGTGCAGACGATGCGTGGCGTCCACGATAAAGAGCACAACATCGCGGGATTCGAGCGCATCGTAGACCTCCTGCATCATGCGCTTATCGAGATGCGAAGTAGGTTTGTGGACGCCGGGTGTATCTACCAGAACAATCTGCGCGGCGGGACGGCCCGGTTCACGTGCAGTCTTTTTGCGCAGCGGAAGCTCCAGCACGCCAAGGATGCGATTGCGCGTAGTTTGCGGTTTGTGCGTGACGATGGCGATCTTTTCGCCGAGCAGCGCATTGAGCAGCGTGGATTTGCCCGCATTGGGGCGACCGATGATAGAGACGAATCCGGAGCGTAGTGGCATCTTCTCTAGTATGCGCGGTTATTCGGCATTCGGCTTGGTGGGAACCAGACGAACGCGTACGCGGTCCACGCGTCGGGCGGTGGAGGCCAGCACTTCAAAGCGCAGGCCTTCGGCTTCGATCACTTCTCCCGCCTGTGGGATGTGGCCTGCGATCTCGCTGACGAGGCCGCCGACGGTGGTGGCCTCATAATCAGCAGAGATGCGGAGTTCGGGAGCTTCGGAGTTTTCTTCTTCGTCCCCCTGCGAAGGCGTCTCTTCGGCCAGAAGGTCGCGCAGGCGCGAGACTTCGAAGCTGCCGGGAAGTACATAGACGCCGGTTTCCTCACGCAGAGGTTCATCGGTATCTTCGGCGCTGGTCTCATGCTCATCTGCGATGGATCCGACGATGGCTTCGATGAGGTCTTCGATGGTGACGATGCCGGCAACGGCGCCGTACTCGTCGATCACGACGCACATATGCTGCTTGGCGCGCTGCATCTCGCGGAGCAGTTCATTCACCTTCTTCGGTTCAGGAACAAAGACCGCGGGCCGCTGAATGTCGCGCAGGGTTTTGTGCGCGGCTTCGGTATCGGAGATTTGCAGCAAATCGTGCGCGAAGGCGATGCCAGTGATGTTGTCCACCGTGCCGGAGTAAACGGGCACGCGTGAAAAATTGTGTTCCGTGAGCAGGTCCGTGAAGGCCGCGACGGTCATGGTGTCGGAGACGGCAAACATCTGCGGGCGCGGCGTCATCACTTCGCGCACCACCTTGTCGCCGAATTCAACGACGTTGCGCACGAGCGTCATGTCGCTCTCTTCCAGAATGCCTTCTTCTTCACCCGCTTCGAGCAGGGCATCCACGGCTTCAGCGGGCGAGTCATCTTCATGCTCCTGATCGGGTTCCGCAAGCGAAGCGATGGAAAGCAGCAGGCTCAGACCAAGGGTGACCGGCATCGCAATCCAGAAGAGAAGCTGAAAGAGCACACGGATACGGGCCGCCCATGTACCGCGTGTGCGTGCGAAGAAGAGCTGCGGCAGCAGACGGTCGAACAGGAGAATAACGACAATCAGTTCAAAGAGCGTCTCTGCCACCGAACCGGTGGTGATCGGTTTGTAGAGAAATTTGAGGCCGAAGAGGATGCCGATGCAGCCAAGCGCGGACTGCCGCAGCACCCAGCAGGAGAGCGCAATGTTGTCGCGCGAAAGCCCGATGCCGGGTTCCACCAGCCGCGTCCATGCGTCGAGATTTTCCTGGTACTCGCGGGCAAGAAACTTGCCCATCTCCGAGTAAACGCGGTCCGCATAGGCGGCCAGCGTAAGCACCGCGATGGCGATAATAAGCAGGAGGACACCGGTCATCGGCCCACCTTTTCTGCCATGGTGGCGCGCTTGGGTCGGGTAGTGCTGCGCGTACTGCGGTTCGCTTCACGTGGTGCTGCGGATTTTTTCGCAGATTTCTTTTTTGGCGACTGTGCGCGGTGGATGAGATTTGTGCTGAGGCCGAGCTCAGTGCGGAGTTCTTCTTCCCTGGCGGCCATCTCGCCGCTGTCGGCTTCGTGGTCGTATCCGGAGAGATGCAGGATGCCGTGGAGCAGCAGGATGCGGAGCTCTTCGTCCAGCGAGTGATTGAATTCTGCTGCCTGTTTTGCGGCGGTATCGATGGAGAGGGCGAGGTCGCCTGCGAGCTCCCTCATGTCCTCCGGAGCTGGGAAGGAAAGCACGTCGGTCGGCTTGTTTTTGCCGCGGAATTGTTTATTGAGTTGCTTGAGCTGCTTGTCGTCGGCGAGCAGGATGGAGAGTTCGCCTTCAAGCCGCGCGGCGCGTTTGGCGCGAGTAACAAAGCGTGCGAGCGCAGCTTTGGGTATCTGCGCGGAGACGGCTGGGTCGGGATGGTCGAGCACAATCACGTGTTGTTCATTTTGTCAGATGCAGCGAGTCAGCGAATCAGCAAGTTAAGGAATCAGCGAATTTGTTTTGGAAATGAAACAGCCATCTCCGGGGAAGATGGCTGTATTAGTAGATAGCGATTCGTTATTGCGTAGGTCGTTGTTTGCGCGCCGGGGCGGATGTGGCGACGCGCGAAGTTTCGATGGCGGCCTCCGTACCGAGATCGAGTGGAAGCTGCTGCTCGCGGGTGTACGTGTCGTAGGCGCGGACGATGCGCTGCACCAGGTGGTGGCGAACGACGTCCACATCTTCGAACCGGCAAAACTGGATGCCATCCACGCCGTCGAGCACTTCCATGGCGTTGAGCAGGCCGCTGCGCTTCGGGTTGGGCAGGTCGATCTGCGTAAAGTCGCCGGTAATGACAGCTTTGCTGTTGTTGCCGAGACGGGTGACGAACATCTTCATCTGTTCGATCGTGGTGTTCTGGGCCTCGTCCATGATGATGAAGGCGTCGTTGAGCGTGCGGCCGCGCATAAAGGCGAGCGGCGCGATCTCGATGGTGCCGGTCTCAAGCATCTTGTCCACTTTGACCTTATCGATCAGGTCGTAGAGCGCGTCATAGAGCGGGCGGAGATACGGATCAACCTTCTCCTGCAGCGAGCCGGGCAGAAAGCCGAGCTTCTCGCCTGCCTCAACAGCAGGGCGGACGAGGATGATGCGCGAGACCTTCTTCGCCATCAGGGCCGATGCTGCCATCGCCACTGCGAGGTAAGTCTTGCCGGTACCAGCAGGGCCGATGCCGAAGGTCATATCGTTCTGCTCGATCGCCTCGACGTACTTTTTCTGGTTGGCGGAGCGCGGATTCACCATGCGCTTTACGCCGGTGGCGGTGCGCTGCTTGCCGCTGTCCACCAGGCCGCGCAGAGTTGCGGTAGGGTCAGCCACAACGAGTTTCAGCAGGGCGGTAAGCTCGCCGTTATGCAGCAGAACGCCGGCGCGCTGGAGGTGGTCGAAGTCCGCGAAGATTTGCGCAACGCGGTCAACGTTCTGAGGCGAGGGGCCAGAAACGTCGATGGAGTCGGAGAGGAGATCGATGTGGACGTGAAGCGAGCCTTCCATCAGGTCCAGGTTTTCGTCGCGGGAGCCGTAAAGGTTCTCGATATGGGGAGTGATCTCGATCGACTTTTTAACCAATGTGGGCCATGCCTCCGTGGTACTGCACAAGGTTTAGATGCGTTCGGTTGTCTGGGGACTCGGCGGGCAGAGCGCAGATGTGTGCCGCGCGGGTGGAGCGGACCGGGATGGCGACAGGTGCCAATAGGGTTCCGATTGCCGACAGCATAGCCGCAACATTTCTGGTGCGTCAAGCAAGATTTTTATCCGCGGGGCCCTTGCAGGATGCAAGATGGATGCGCGGCAGAAGCATCCATCTGCCCGGCACAAAGGAGAACACTATGGCTGGACACGGCATCATCATGACCATCATCATCGGTTTGATCATCGGCGTTATTGCAAAGTTCCTGATGCCCGGCAAAGACCCGGGTGGTTTTATCGTGACGGTAATCCTGGGCATTGTGGGCAGTTTTGTAGGCACCTGGATTGGACGAGCGCTGGGAATGTATCAGCCGGGACAGGGCGCTGGATTTCTGATGTCGGTCGTGGGCGCGATTATTCTGCTGCTGATTTACCGCCTGATTGTGGGCCGAAGAACGGCGTAGCAGTTGAGAAGAACGGCTTAGCAGTTGAAATGCTGCAATTGACCTTCGGGCCGTGTTCCCGTACCATGAATGGTGCAGGGATGCGGCCTGAGCTGCTTTGTGCGGCGTGCCGGTACCCCATCTATTTTCCCGACAACCGGGCAAGAAAAGAGTTTTCTGATGGCAAATCATGTCTCCTCGCTGAAGCGCGCTCGCCAGACGGTGGCCAAGACCGCTGTGAACCGCTCCAACCGTTCCAAGCTGCGCGGCAGCCTGCGCGCCATGCGCGAATCGATTGCCGCCGGTGACCACAAGGCAGCGGTGGAAGCATACCGCTCCACGGCCTCCGCGCTGGACAAGGGCGTGCAGAAGGGTGTTCTGCACAAGAACACTGCCAGCCGCTACAAGAGCCGCCTCAATGCGCGTGTAAAGGCGCTGGTGGCCAAGGCAGCGTAAGCAAGTCTTAGTTCGAAAGTAAAAGGCCGGCCTGGTGCCGGCCTTTTACTTTGGTTGTAGCCGCTGACGTGTAGAGACGTGCTGAAACTGCGCCATTTGGCAGTACACTTGGCTCATTCCCCATGGGTTTCTTTTCCAGCCGAGATCGCGACTTTGCAGCGCGTGGCGAAGACAAGGTGTCCGCGCTGCGGCTGCATGGCGTGCAGTACGCCATTGCGCTGATCCTGGTGGCGCTTGGGTGCGGCCTGTGGCGGTTGCAGGTCATGTCGAGTGGCGACTACCGCGTGCTGGCCGAGGCCAATCGCGTGCGAAAAGTGCCGATCCTCGCGCCGCGCGGAAAGATCTTCGACCGCGAAGGCCGTTTACTGGTGGACAACTACTCTTCGGTCGCGGCTTATCTGTTGCGCGAGCAGATGCACGATCCCAGGATCGATCTGCCGCTGATTGCAGCGGGGCTGCATCTTCCACTGGAGCAGTTGGAGAGCACCCTGCGGCACTACGAGTACGCGCCGCGTTACCAGCCCATCCCGCTGAAGCAGGACATTACGCCGGACGAGCAGGCATTTATTGAAGCGCATAAAAACGAGCTGCCCGAACTGGAGACGATTGAAGAACAGCGCCGGCTCTACCCGCGCGATGGGTTTGCCTCACACCTGATTGGCTATGTGGGCGAGGTGAGCGAACAGATGCTCAACCAGTCGCGATATGCGTTTTATGAGCCTGGCGATGTGGTGGGCAAAAGTGGCGTGGAGCAGGCCTACGATGCATTGCTGCGTGGTGAAGACGGATCGCGCGATGTGATTGTGAACTCGCACGGCAAGGAAGTAGGCCGTCTGGGCGAGACGATGGCCGTTCCCGGCCACGATCTGCGGCTGACCATCGATCTTGATCTGCAGATGGCCGCTGAGAAGGCGCTGGAAGGCAAGAACGGCGCCATTGTGGCGATGAATCCGCACAATGGCGAGATTCTGGCCATGGCATCGCGGCCCAACTTCGATCCAAATGAATTTGCGGTGCGCCTCTCGCGCGCGTATTGGAACAAGCTGTTGAGCGACCCCGAACATCCTTTGTTGAATAAGGCGATTCAGGCGCAACTGGCTCCCGGCTCAACCTTCAAAATCATTATGTCCGTGGCAGGGCTGGAAGAAGGTATCGCGCAGGACCTGCGCGTCAACTGTGCGGGCGGCGCAGACTTCTACGGACATTACTTCAAGTGCGACAAGCGGCACGGTGGCGTGGATATCTACCATGCCATCCCGTGGTCGTGCGATGTGTTCTATTACACGCTGGCGCAGAAGCTGGGCATCAACACCATTGCAAAGTATGCGACGGAGATGGGCCTCTCGCAGAAGACCGGAATCGATCTGCCGGAAGAAGCCAGCGGCATTATGCCGAGCGAAGAGTGGAAGCTGAAGAACTTCCACGACAAGTGGTACGCAGGCGAAACGATCTCCGTTGGCATCGGACAGGGCGCGATTGCGGCCACCCCTATCCAGATGGCGCGTGCTCTCTCGGGCATTGCGTCCGGCGGCCATCTGGTGCGTCCGCATGTAGTGCCGGACGACGAGATCCCGCAGAACATGCGGGAGGCTTACCGCGAAAGTTTTCCAGGATCTGGCGACAAGCAGGTAACGCTTCATCCGGAGAACTGGCAGATCATTACGGACGCAATGGCAGAGACGATGAATAGCGGCACCGCTGCGGCCTCGCATCTGGAAGGAGTGGACTTTGCCGGAAAGACAGGCACAGCGCAGGTAATGAGCCACGAGGCGCTGGCCCGCTCAGGCGGCGGACACAAAACAATGCCGAATGCGTGGTTTGTCGGTATGGTGCCGCGGCGCAATCCTGACATTGTGGTTGCGGTGCTGTGGGAAAACGGCGACTGGGGATCGAACTCCGCAAAGCTGGCCGCGCAGGTGATTACGGCATTTGTGGACAAGCAGCGAAAGAAGGCAAACAATCTCCGTGTGGCAGCAGCGCCGAAGCCTGCTGCTCCTGCGGACGTTCCCACGGAAGAGAAAAAGCCCGAAGTGCCTGTGGCTGCGTTGCCTTCTGCACATCGTGGCAATGAAGAAAAAACTCCCTCCACCGCTGTAGATTAATGCGCGCATCGCGCGACTTCTCGTCGCCTGAGTGGGTTGCTTTCCTTATGCGCTCTCTCTTACTGTCCGTACTCCTCATTCCTGCTCTCTCGTTTGCTCAACAAACGGCCTCCGCGCCCCGTGCGGATGGCGCTTCCACGCCGCTGATGGTGTATGCCGCGCAGGGCGACGTGCATGGGTGCGCGCCGCTGGCGTTGCTGTCGCATGGTGCCGGTGGGTCCGAACGCGGACTTGCTTATCTCGCCAGGGCAATGAGCGAACAGGGATGGACAGCGATCGTGATGGGGCACCGCGAAAGTGGGCGCGAAGTTGCCGTATCCCTAATGCGGAAAAACGGCGGCCGTCGCGGAGGTTTGCAGGCCCTCATCACGACTCCCAAAGCAATGGAAGCGCGACTGATGGATATTGGCGCTGCGCTGGCATGGCAACAGAAACGATGCGCGCCGCCCTACAAAGTGTTGATGGGGCATTCCATGGGTGCGGAAACCGTAGAGATGGAAGCGGGCGCGCCGAACAAACTCGGTGTGAAGGGCGGCGCTGATCGCTTTGACGCGTATGTGATCTTGTCAGGGATGGGCGTAGGAGCTGTTTTTCCAGCAAAAGCGTGGGGCGAGTTTCATAAGCCAGTGCTGGTCATGACGGGCACGCTGGATAAATCGCTTGAGACGGGCGAATACACGTGGCGCACCGAGCCCTTTCGTGAGATGCCAACAGACGGGCAGCGCGCGTGTCACTGGCTGGGCGCGGTAGATGGAGCCACGCACGCCGACTTTGGCGGCAACGGCGACGAAATGCAGCGCGTAGGCCCAATCGCCATAAGTACGGTAAAAGCATTTGTCGCGGGAGCGCGAGCAGGGAAGTGCGTGCTCCCGGCAGGCGTGGCGGGTCTGGATTTAAAAGCGAAGTAACTTTCCTGTGCTGAGCATCACAAGGCCGTACGCTGTTCCGTTTCACTAGCTAGACTTGAAGCGGAGAATGATCCATGCAGATCGAAGCAATTCAGACAGCATTGTGCGAGGCAAAGCTGGATGGCTGGCTGTTCTACGACCACCACGGGCGCGACCCGCTGGCGTACAGCATCCTTGGGCTCGATGCGAAGATGCACGTCACACGGAGATGGTTTTACTTTGTGCCTGCGCACGGAGAACCGCAGAAGCTCTCGCACCGCATTGAAGCCACGCGGCTGGATACGCTGCCGGGCGAGAAAACGCTCTACGCAAGTTGGCAGGAGATGGAAGCTGCTCTGAAGACAATGCTGTCCGGAAGTACGCGCATCGCCATGCAATACTCGCCGCGCAATGCCATCATGTACGTCTCCATGGTGGATGCAGGCACAGTCGAGCTGGTGCGCGCCTTGGGCAAAGAAGTTGTATCGTCTGCCGATCTGGTGAGCCAGTTTGAAGCGGTGTTGTCGGAAGAGCAGATCGCAACCCACTATGTTGCGCAGCAGAAGATCGACAACATCCTTGAAGTGGGTTGGCGGCACATTCAATCGCGCGTGCGTTCGGGAGAACGGTTCGATGAGTTCCAGATGGTGACGTGGTTGCAGGATGCGATGGCGCGCGAAGGTCTCATCTGGGAGCACGGCCCTAACGTGAGCGTAGGCGCAAACGCAGCAGACTCGCACTACGAACCGGCACGCGAGAAAGCGGCGAAGGTCGAATCCGGCAGCTTTGTGCTGATCGATATCTGGGGCAAAGTTGCGGGACGGCCAGACGCCGTCTGGTACGACATCACCTGGACAGGTGTGATCGACCGTGAACCCACCGATCTGGAACAGCGCGTGTTTACCACAGTGCGCGATGCTCGCGATGCAGCGATTGCGCTGATGCAGTCACGCTTTGCGGAAGGTGAGCCAGTAGCTGGATGGGAGGCGGACGACGCGGCGCGCGCAGTAATCCGCAACGCCGGATTTGGCGAATGGTTCACGCATCGCACCGGACACAACATAGGCACCGAACTGCACGGCGCAGGTGCGCATCTGGACAATCTCGAAACGCACGATGAAAGGCTAATCCTGCCGGATACGTGCTTCAGCGTGGAGCCGGGCATCTATCTGCCGCCGGGGCCGGAGTGCTTCGGCGTCCGCAGCGAGGTAGACATGATGGCGCGCGCGGGCGACGCCGTGGTGACTGGCCGGATACAGCGCGAGCTGGTGAGAATCTAGCGTGCTGATATCATCTCGATGATGGCGAAAGAGAAGCATCTCCCGTATCGAACCGGCGCAGGGCCGTGGATTGTGTTGATTGCTGGCTGGCTGGTTCCGGGTCTGGGCCATCTGCTGCTCAAAAAACCTGTGCGTGCTGCATTGCTGTTTGCCTCGGTCGTGGTTCTGATCGTGATGGGCCTAACGATGGGCGGCAAAATTTACATGTCCAATACAGGTGACCTGCTGGACATGCTCGGCTTTATTGCAAATATGGGCAATCCGGTTGCGTGGCTGATCGCAATGATCGCGCGCACCGGTCTCGATCCGGTATTTTCCGCGGTGGCTGAGTATGGAACGAAGTTCATCGTGTGCGCCGGTTTGCTGAATGTGATGGCTGCGGTAGACGCGCACTCGATTGCGAACGGACGGAAGGCGGACCTGTGATCTCACACTTTACGGCTGTTCTGATCTTCGCCGCGTGCGCTTCCATCGTCTTCGGCATCACGCAGCGCAGTGAGAAACGCGCCATGGTCCGGTTTGGGGCCTTCTGCTTCGGCGTATTTGTGGTGGGCACCATTGTGGCAAGCTGGCTGATGTATTTCATCAAGCACTAGGTAAGGGGCTGGCTTCAGCCACTGGAACAGCAAAGGTAGCTATCGCAGTCCGTCCTTACTCCCGGTCTGTTCGCAGATCGAGTGGAAAGAACAGCGACATGACGGTTCCATGATGTTCTGAATGGCTGCTCGTGCTGATCGACATCGTAGCCTGGTGCTTATCCAGCAGTTCGCGGACCACCCACATGCCTAGTCCTGTGCCTGTGCCCTGTTTCGTGGTGAAAAAAGGTTCCTGCATCTTGCGCAAGGTGTAAGCGGACATGCCGGAACCTGTATCCGCAACAGAGACGCGGACACCGCGTATGGAGCGCGTACGCCAGTCGAGAGAATCGCTGATCCGAATACGGATGCGGCCAGGGGAAGTGATGGCCTCCGCGGCATTGTTGATGATATTGGTGAGCACCTGCTGTATTTCGCTCGGTGAGCAGTAGAAAAGGGACTCGCCGCGCGCTTCCACGTTCAAATCGATCTTGGCTAAATGCAGCTTGGGCCGGATGAGGCGGAGAGTTCCTTCCACCAGATCGGAAAGTTTGCAATGGGAGGAGCGTGTGGGTGTGCGCGAGAACTTAAGTGTCTGATTGGTGATCTGCGCGACACGCTCTAGCTGCTGCATAGCTTCGTCCAGATAGCCGGTGTACTCCTCGCCATCAACACCGTCACGCAGAAGATACAGCAGATTGATGGCGGCCTCGAGAGGATTATTCACCTCATGGGCAATGGAGGCGCTTAGGCGTCCGGCCACGGCCAGCTTTTCATTTTGCAGAAGGGCCATGTCAGCAAGTTTGCGGCGAGTCACGTCACCACAATATCCATTCATGGAAACAGCGCGCCCATCAGGGCCTGCATGCGTGATGCCTTGGCAGGCGATCCAGCGGACATCGCCATCCGGTGTGAGCACACGGTATTCCGCAAAAAAGGAACCGACTTCCTGAACGGCTTTCATCACCTCGGCTTCGCAGCGGTCCACGTCGTCAGGGTGCAGCCGGCTCTTCCAGATATCGTAGTTGGCTGGCCCGCCGGGCTCGAGCCCATGCAGGCGGTAAAAGCCCGCTGACCATTTGGAGGTGTTGGTAACGATGTCCCAATCGAAGGCACCGGCGTTGGCGCCGTCCAGCGCCATCTGTGCGCGCACTTCATTCTCAAGCCGCAGTTCGGCCGACTGCTCTCTCTCCAGCGCGCTGATCCTCTCTGCCTCTGCGAGAGCGAGCTTTTGTTCCAGGGCGGCAGTAACGATCTGTTGCCGTTGCTGGGCAGCAGTACGGGTAAGCGCCCCTACCATGATGGAGCCGATAAGGAACATGCACTCCCGCCATGCCCACCCGCTGGCGTCAGGGGCAAGATTGACCTGGTGTGTGGCGAAGATGAAGTGTTCAATCAGCGCACCGGCAACAGCGGCGCAGGCTACCGCGGAGGGCAGTCCCCATATCCATGCGCTAAGAACGACCGCGGGAAAGGCAAGCACATACGGCGACCGGTGATCTGGTTCCATGAGCACGCTCACAAGCATGGGCAGCGTACCCATCAAAGCGCCATAGAGTGCGCGGACGAGTACGTTGGATTGTCCGGCGCGAGAAAGACTGGCAGAAGCCCGATCGGGTTCCTTCCCTGGGCCGAACTCAGTTGTCACGGAGACTCCTTCTTGTTGAGTACGGCACTCGTTACATCGAACAAAAGGGTGCCGTGAAATCAGAATAACGGTTCATACGCTGCCTTGCTGATCCAAAGGGCGTCATACCACTTACGTGCGGCGCTCCCAGACCATCGCGTCGAACGAGAGGCGCTCCCCAAAGCCATTGTTTGTGTAAAGCCTCATGGCCGATGCGTTCGCTCGCGTTACCGTAAGCGTAATGCGCTGAAAGCCGCGGCGCACCAGCCCATTCATCGCGGAACGAAGCAATAATTCACCCAGGCCGAGACCGCGATACGCCGGAGCGATGCAGATCTGTGTAAGATGTGCGATGCCGCGATCGACCGTAGAGCAGAGCAGCACACCTTCCATCCTGGATTTACGCTCGTCCCAGAGCACCCATGACCCTTCTGCATCGAAGACGCCACATCCGGGGAAGCGCACGATGTTATGCAAAAACCGCAGCGAACCGTGGATAGAGTGGTACTGGTCATTGATCACAGAGTCGCCGTGCTGTTGATAGGAACGGTGGATGAGCTCGCCCGCAATTTGGAAATGCGAATTGCTCCAGCGAATGAGGCGAAGGCCCGGCGGAAGCACATAGCTCTCCACATCGTATGTTGCGTTAGCAGATAACTTGGCCTCCATAAAGATCCGTTCGTACGCGGTGAATCCAGCGTTATGAAACATCGTGGCGATCTGCCCGCCTGTGTGGAGAAGGAGCTGCGATTCGATGCGGTCGATACCGGGTGTGTGTTGCAGAGTAGTAAGCAGGGAACGCACAAGCGCAACTTCCACTTCGGTCGCAGATTTTCCAGGAATGGCAAACACATCGCCCACAACCGCCTTCTGGCCTTCATAAACCGAAAAGCAGTAGCCCACCGGCTTACCGTCAATCAGCGCGAGCAAACCTGGCAGAATGCGGGCATCCACATAGCGTTGAAGCAGATCGATCGATGCGGAGTAGTCCCACAGTAGCCGCTCCTTCCAAGCGCGCGCTTCAGCCTCCAGCACCGGCTTGAGATGTTGACCGGTGTAGGAACGGAGATCGCGAATGTCGATGGATGTACTCACGCCTGCACAAGCGTAGCGGATTGAGACGGCTATGAGGAGTATGCGCGAAGGTGCGCTTCTGGAAAGCGTGTTTCGTCTACTGCGCGGCGCTCACACGATAGACCGCCAACCCCTGCCAGTCATACAGAAAGAGCGGCTCGTAAATTCGGTTTGGCAGCAGCTTTGGCAATGCGGCAGTGTCCTGGGAACGGAGCACGAGAATGTGCTCTTCGTTCGGAATGCCTTCAATAACTGCATTCTTTTCGGTGGCCGAGGGCTGGTGCGTGTAGTGCCGCAGCGGCTGATTGCGATAGAAGCAAAGGCCATAATCCGTGTCGCGCCGGATGTAGTACGTAGCCAGCGTCTTCACATTGGGCGCCATGAAGGCGATCTGTTGCGCCAGCGGACGGGCGGAGTAGTTCACGTCCAGCAGCCAGCCATTCACGCGCAGCAAAAAGAACAGCAAAAAGAGCACTGGCGTCAGCGTGAGGATACGCAGCCGCGCAATCCCGAACCGCCGCACCAGAAAGATGATCATCACCGCAAACGCGACCGCGATCAGCGTGGCAATCAGCAGCGTGCTCCTCTGAGGCACCATGCGCTGATACACCATGTACTGCGGGCACAGCAGCAGCACAAAGGCAAAGATGCCCGCCACAATACCGTGCGAGATGAGCAGCCAGTTGGAGAGCCCGGTTTTGCGCACGCGGTAAATATAGTCGCCCGCAAGAATTGTGATGGGTGGAATCGCGGGCAGAATGTAGCCGGGCAGCTTCGATCCGGAGAGCGAAAAGAAGGCAATCGGAAAGATCGCCCACAGTACAAGAAACTCTGGAAAGGCATCGCCCGCTCGTGTGTTGCCAAGATAGCGTGCCGGGTTATGGCGGACCTTCCACTCAGCAATGGCAATCTGTACGGCGTCCACTAAGGCGCGCAAACCAATCACGGTCCACGGCATAAGCGCGAGCAGCAGAACAATGAGATAGAAGTACGGTGCCTGGTGGTGCTGGTAGCGGTCGGTCGCAAAGCGCTGCAGGTTCTGTTCCAGTAGGAAGAAGTGCAGAAAGGTAGGGTTCCGCATCTGCACGGCAATAAACCACGGCAGGACCAGCGCGAGGAACAGCAGAAGGCCGGGAATCCAGATCATCCGCCGCAGCACAGACCACTCCCGCCGCAGACCTACAAAGAGAAGAATGATCGCGCCGCCCAGAAAGATAGCGACGGGGCCTTTGGCCAGCACGGCCAGCGCGCCAAAGAAGTAGAGATCGAAGAGCCAGAACTTCTTGCCCGTCTCATACCACGCGTACCAGCCCAGCATGCCTATCGCAAATGGCGAGGCAAGCTGCATATCGGTCGAAGCGCCTCGGGCAAACGCGACTACGGCAGTACATGAGGCCGTAATTAGCGCGGCATCCAGATGTCCGCCTGGACGGAACCGCCGCATATGCAGGTAGATGAGGAACACCATGGCGAATGCGCCCGTAGCGGAGGGCAGGCGCGCCACCCAGTCGTATGGGCCAAACTCCTTGAAGAAGCTCATCGTGCGCCAGTAGTACAGCGCCGGCTTTTCCAGCCACGGATGCCCGTAAAGAAGAGGAGTAATGCCGCCGGCAATAGCGCAGCGGAAAGAGGCCTTTATATCGTTCAGGTGAAAACTGTGCGGAATGGCGCTCGCATGCAGCGCATGGCACTCCTGCGAGTGCACCTCCAGCATCTCGCGGGCGATCTGTGCATAACGGGGCTCGTCCGCCCCGACCAATCCCATCTCCGGGCGCGAAATCTGCACCTTGCCGATATGCAGTGGCACCAGGCCATAGAAGAGCAGCACCGCCGTCGCGATACACAGGATGACGACCTCCCAGGCCGTGGCTCCGCCCTGGCCCTTCATCCAGTCCACCGCTTTTGCGCGTAGTGTCGCGTCTGTCTGTATGGGTTCGCTCATCCCTGGGTGCCAGACCAAACTAACAGAATCAAGGCTGCTTCACTCTTCTGACGGGCCCGGGGGAGGGGCAGATTCGGATTTGGGACCGCGTTTTTTAGACCGGGTCAACAGCTCATCCACCCGTGCAGCCATCTTCTCCTGCCGGTCAATGTGGAAGGCAAGGTCGGGGATGTGGCGCGTTCCCATGCGTTCCAGCAACTCCGCCCGGATATATCCCTTCGCCGCGCGCAGGCCCTCCAGTGTGGCCTCTTCCTCTTCAAAACCGCCTACAACAGCCACATAGACGTGTCCGGACTTGCCGCCCGGCTCCAGTGCCACCTGGGTCACATGCGTCGACCCAATGCGCGGATCGGAGAGCTCTCCCTCAATAATGGTGGCGATCTCTTCGCGCAGCGTCTCTGCAACGCGGCTGCGGTGAATGTCGCGTGCTCTATGTTCCGGCATGGCTGGGGTCCCTTTCTGCAGCTTTAAGGTGTGTCTGACGAATCAAATTCCGATTGCTTTGAAGGGGCTGGGCTTCAGCCCAGCCGTTTGAACAACAAAGAACCTGGGCTTTAGCCCCTGTGGGAGAGAATCCCAATCCAACCCTGCTCTCCAGGATTCGTCATACCCTGCTTAGGGTAACGCATAGGGAAGTTGTGAGTCTTAGAGCGCTTTCATTCCAGGGTCTTAGAGAATTTTCCTTCCAGGTATGGAGATTCGTGTTTTCAGGGCCAAAGGTCCAGCCCTATAACAGCCTGGGGCAACGCCCCAGGTATGAATGTCGCAAAAATCAATAGAGCGCTGAAGGCGCGACCTATAGCTTGCTATTTATCTCAAGGGAAAATGCTCTAATGGTCACCTTTAGTAGCAGAACAAAGGCTGATTTGCAGATAAGGTCTTATGCCGCCAAGGAACGGGATTTCTGGCGCGGAGGGATGGATGCCTGAATTGTATGTCCTTTGCGCGTCTTGGCTGCTGTGAGCTTTACCTGTACCCCAAGCTCAAGTTTTACGGCGTAATGAATCAACATCCCGGCGCTGAATCTTGAAATTTTCCCGGTAAGCAGATTGCTTACGTCCGGCTGATGAATGCCGAGGCGGCCAGCCAATTCCTTCTGGGAAAGATGAAGAGATTCGATATGACTGACGAGGTCTTTCCACAGGTCCGCTTTAACCTTTGCTTCCAGAGCTTCGGCACGGGAAAGGCCAAGATCGTCAAGAACATCTCCCTTGGTCACATGGCTGGCTTGAGCGGATTTCTTTTTACGAATTGTCATACTTGCTCCTCCCTGAGCCTTCGTCTGACTTCCTTCAAACGAGATGTTGCGCGAGCGAGATACTTCTTTTCCGTTTTGGCAGTGTCTTTCTCAAAACAATCAAGAACGTAAATGACATCGTGAATACGGGCGAGATAGACGAGACGGTACCACGTCTTGCCATCCTGCGTTTTCAGCTCAAACACGCCCTTCCCAATCGACTGCATAGGACGAACGTTGAGCTTCGCGGGACGTCCCTCCTGCATCTCTCGCAAAGAGGCACCAAAGTCGATACGCACATCCTTCGACCATCCCATAAGTGTTTCGTAGGAGTCCCCTTCCCAGGAAATAGTCGCGGCTTTTGTTTTCGAGGGCACGGTCGCTGTAAACGTTACTGCTACGGATTATATAGGATTATTGCTATAACAGGTAACCTCTAAAAATCCTCATCCAACGGCATAATCGCAGAATCCATAATCTCCGCGCCCAGCCCAACACAATGCCGGTGTGCAGCCTTCTCCACCTCTTCCAACTGCCCTAAAACATAGCTGGAAGAAGACGAGATCGCCGCCACGCCGATCGTCGCACGGTTCCAGATGGCCGCATCGTCCAGCTCGGCAACGGACACATTGAAGTCATGCCGCAGACGGTCTTTCAGTGCGCGCACCACCTGGCGCCGGTCTTTGATGGACTGCGCATGTTCAATGGCGATTTCGAGAATCAACTGTGCGACCGGCATGGAATATAAGGTACACCGGTGCTCTACATCAGCCGGCGGACAAGGGTGCGCACCGTCTCCGTCACAATGCCGTAAACGATGTGCGTAGCCATCTCGCTGCTTTTTTCGCGCGTGCTCTGGTCAGCCGGACGCTCCTGCAAACCAAGCGCGGGAAGAACGCCTTCATGCGTGGCCACGCAAAGAGTCATACCAAACGCTGCGCCACCTTTATCGGAAGCCTGAGGATAATACTCGGCCAAAGCTCCGTATGCGGCCCCCGCCAGAGCACCGAAGGCCCAGTGAACGGTCTCGCCCTCTTCCGTTCGGGTAGAAAGAGCAAGCCCATGGTTGTGCAGGGGAGCGGCCACGGCGCCGGTAACCTTCTGCGCGGCAACATCACGCGGATCAGGCTCATCTTCCGCGCGAGGCGGAAACATCCTCTCCGCGGCAGATTTAGCTGCCGTGCCGATGAGTCCACCGATCAAGCCTGCGAGTGCGCCTTTGAGAATGTGTGGCTTATGCGTTTCCATGCTCTTTGTCGGACGCGTCCACCATATCGCCGGGTGGCCTCGCTCTGAATCCTTTTGTCGCCGGGCGCATTTAGAATGAGGGGACACGTAAGCAAAAGGAAATGACGCACACGATGGCAGCAGAAGAAAAGGCAGTGCCCGTCGCCGGAACGCGCGACGTCGTTATCTTGGGTTCAGGATGCAGCGGTCTCACAGCCGCCATCTACACGGCACGCGCCAACCTTAAGCCCCTTGTGCTGGAAGGCCACGAGCCCGGCGGACAGCTCTCCATCACCACGCTAGTGGAAAACTTTCCCGGCTGGCCAGACGGCGTCCAGGGGCCGGAACTGATCGAGAACATGCGCAAGCAGGCGTCCAAGTTCGGCGCGGAGTTTGAGATGGGCCACCTCGTCTCCGCAGACCTCTCCAAACGCCCCATCGAACTGAATCTCGGCAATAAGATCATCCACACCCGCACGCTTATCATCTCCAGCGGCGCATCGGCCCGCTGGCTCGGTCTGCCGAGTGAGCAGGCGCTCATCGGTCACGGCGTCTCAAGCTGCGCTACCTGCGACGGCTTCTTCTTCTCCGGCCATGAGATCGCGGTAGTAGGTGGCGGCGACTCCGCCATGGAAGAAGCGCTCTTCCTCACCCGCTTTGCGACCAAGGTGTACCTCATCCACCGTTCGGAGAGCTTTCGCGCCAGCAAAATCATGCTCGAACGCGCCATGGCGCACGAGAAGATCCAGATGCTGACCAACACCATCGTGGAAGAGATTCTCGGTGTGGAAGAAAAGTCCGTGCGCGGCATCGTCATTCGCAACACCAAAACGGGCCAGACGAGCGAGGTCCCGCTCAGCGGATTCTTCCTCGGCATCGGCCACACGCCCAATGCAAAGATGTTCCACGGCCAGATGGACCTCGACGAAGACGGCTACATCGTCACCAAAGACCAGGTCATCTGCACACACAACGGCTCACCCATCCCCGGCGTCTACGCCGCAGGGGACGTGCAGGACCGCCGCTACCGCCAGGCCATTACCGCCGCAGGCACCGGCTGCATGGCCGCGCTCGAAGTAGAGAAATATCTGGAAGAGCACGGGCGATAAGTCATGCAACGTGGTCAGAATGACTCGAACGATTCAAAACTGAATTGGCTGCGCAAGGCAGTGCAGGAAGGTATAGATGCAATCGAACAAGGGGACTACATCGTGCTTGATTCTCCTGAAGCTATCAAGCAGTTTGTGTATAGCCTAAGGCCCCAAAACTCTTCATACAGAACCTGAAACTCTTCACACAGAAGCGGAGGGAGCTGTGGCCTTCAGGCCACTGAATTTAAGCTACCAAAAAGGGGCTTCAGCCCCGGGCTTTCAGGGCCAAAGGGCCGCCCAATAAAAGCCTGGGGCAACGCCCCAGGTATGAGCGTCGCAAAAGAATAGAGCGCTGAAGGCGCGACCTATAGATCTCCCGGCAAGTCCATCAAGATTTGTGGAACATAAAAATTCGCGACGAGCGGGAGCGTCACGCGAAGCGATCCGCCGTGCGCGCAGCACTAGAACTTGTGGAACATAAAGAACGCTCCGGCGATCAGGCAGCAGAACGCCACGCCATGGTTCCAGTGCAGCTTGTCTCCAAAGTAGTAAACGGAAAAGACGCCGAAGACCGTAAGCGTGATGACTTCCTGAATCACCTTGAGCTGGTCCACGGTAAATTTGCCAACGCCTAAGCGGTTTGCTGGTACTTGCAGGCAATACTCAAAGAACGCAATCCCCCACGAGATCAGAATGACCTTCCATAGCGAAGTGTCGCGATGTTTGAGGTGCCCGTACCACGCAATCGTCATAAAAATATTGGAGCCAATCAGCAGAAGAATCGTCCACATAGCTTCCATTGTGATGCCGCGCGATAATCGAGAGTATGTCGATTGCAGAAAATCTTGCAGCGGTGCGTGCTGAAATTGCCGAAGCCTGCGCCAAAGCGGGCCGCAACCCCGCCGAAGTAAAACTGATGGCCGTCTCCAAAACCCACGGCCCACGCGCGCTGGCCGAGGCATTTCAGGCCGGCCAAACACTCTTTGGCGAAAACAAGGTGCAGGAGTGGGAGCACAAGCGGGACCAGTTGCAAAGCTCGATCGGTGAAGACGTCGCCAAAGTGGAGATGCACCTCATCGGCAATCTGCAAAGCAATAAGGCCAGCAAAGCGGCATGGCTCTTCGCCGGTGTGGACGCGGTGGACACGATCAAAGTCGCGGCCAAGCTCAACGCCGTCGCCGCACAGGCCGGGCAGGTCCTTCCCATCCTCATCGAAGTAAAGACCTCCGAAGAAGAGAGCAAGCACGGCGTAGTGGAGTACGCTCTCCCCGGCCTCATGCGCCAGATCGTCGACGAGATGGACGGCCTCGAAATCCGCGGCCTGATGACCGTGCCCCCATTCACCGACGATCCCGGCGGCGCGCGGCCCTACTTCGCCAAACTCCGCGAACTGCGCGATAATCTGCGGACGGAATTCGGCCTCCCACTACCTGAACTCTCCATCGGCATGTCGCACGACTTCGCCATCGCCATCGAAGAAGGCTCCACCTGCGTACGCATCGGCACGGGAATCTTCGGCCAGCGCGGCCGCGTCGGTATGGATTAAAGAATTCCCCTAAGATAGAGCTTTTGCCTTCAGGGCCAACGGCCCGCTCTATATGAGCCTGGGCCAACGGCCCAGGTATGCAGATCGCACAAAGTCAGAGCGCTGAAGGCGCGACCTATAGAACCCCGTATAGATCCCAACTTGTTCTCATGGCCATAAACGATCTTTGCATCTCACTTACCGAGGTGAACCGATGGCAGTCCGCGAAAAACCAATGGGGCAAGTCGTCCGCTTTCTGCTGCCTTCCTTGAAGCTGAAGCAGGTCGCAGAAGCGGGCACCACCGCCGAGCAGCGCGTCCACCAGTTCTTCATCGAAAACTTCGGCGGCTACACCGCGGCCAGCGGAAACATCTTCGGATACTGGAAAGACGAGTCCGGCCACAACTCCTACGGCGAGCACCGCGAATTCACCGTCACCGCAGCAACAGAACAGCAACTTCAAGCCATCCGCGAGTTCATCGCAAAGATCGCCGCCGAACTCGATGAGGAGTGCATCTTCGTAGAGATCGGCGGCCGCGCATCACTCATCTACGCACCCTGAGTGAGAAGCGCCAAACTAACGGATTGTCCCTACACCGCAGTTCCGCCGCTCCAGCGGCCCACCGGGTTGCGTAAGCTCCAGCGAGTAGCTGCAAAATACGCTGCTATACC
>JAFDVR010000013.1 GCA_018268855.1 Acidobacteriota bacterium
AGTGCTCGCGCCAAAGACACCCTCTGCTGCTCCCCACCGCTCAACTCCCCCGACCGGTTGGTAAGCCGGTCACCAAGTTCCACTTCCGCCAGCCACTTCCTTGCCTCCACAAGAGCAGAAGCACGCGAAACCCCGCGCGCCAGCAGCGGCATAGCAACGTTCTCTTCCGCGGTGAACTCCGGCAGAAGGTAATGGAACTGCCAGACGTAGCCGACAGTGCGGTTGCGGAACTCCGACTGCTGCGCTCCCGTCAGCGTACCTAATGGAACTCCATCCACTACCACATCACCGGAGGTGGGTGTGTCCAGCGCGGCCAGCATATGCAGCAGCGTGCTTTTGCCTGCGCCGCTTTCGCCCACGATGGCCACCATCTCACCGACAGCCACAGCAAAACTCAAATCGCGGAAGAGTTCCAGCGTGCGTCCGCCGGTGGTGTACACCTTGGTCAAGTTGCGGACGTCGATCAGCGCGCTCACGTGTTCATCTTATCTGTCGTTGTGAGTTATGGATGCTGCTGGCGCAGAGGCGAGTCCGGGCGCCAATCCGTGGCGAGCGTTTGGAAGAGGAATGCGGCGCGATAGGGGATGGAGCGTTGCATAAAATCCGGCTTCTCTTTTTCCAGATGCCAGTCCGCAATCAGTGCTTGTGTAATGTCGTAGCCTGCATCGTGCAGCATAATAAGCGCAAGCCGCGAGGCCTGGTCGCCCTGCGTCTTTTGGATTTTTGAGAGTGCGACATGATTGCCTGCCCAGGCCACCAAGCCGAGCCCGGGAACGAATAGGCCTGCGACCTCGGCTGCTGTCTGCGTGCCCGCCATCGTGTAGTAGCCGGGCAGATAACGATACTCCTGTCGCTCCAGCGCTATGGCAATAGCATCCGCCATGACGTAGGCGATTTGGTCGTCGTTGGGCAGCACCTTCACCGCGCGCTCTTCCACAAGGATGATGCCGCTTGGGAAAGAGATGGACTGGTACTTGATGCCGTGCACGAGCTGGAAGCGGAAGTTGATCTTGTGTGGATCGCCGTCGGTCAGGCTGCGCTGGTAGGCCGGAATGAGTTTGTTGCCGATGGCTTCGATGCGCGCTTGCAGTGCGGTGTCTTTGCTGGCGGGAATGCGTTTGTAATCTTTGCCGAGAAAGAACTTGCTGGCGCCGCTTTGCTTGTTCTCCTCATTGTTCTTTGCGGGATCGAACTCGCTTTTCTTGCGCAGGTTCTTTTCCGTCTTGGTGATTTCGGGCGCGGAGAAGGTGAGCGAGGTGGCCAGGATTGCCCCGTCGGCGCGACGCACCCCTTCGTACTTGACCCATTGGCGGGTGGCGGGTGAGTCCGCTGGGGTAAGGTCGTTCTCTCGCGTGATCTTTGTATTGCTGTCGATCACGATAGCGTGCCCATCGGCACGTAGGAGTGTGGGCGAGAGCACTGCATCGATAAACGAGAATCCATCGATATCGCGCCCGGTCTCAAGGTCGATAAGTTCGATTGTGTCAGCGGTAAGTGTATGCGTCTTGTTATCAAGCTTTCCTGTCACGACGAGGCGCTGCCCATAAATCTGTTGGAGGCAGCCAGGGATGGATTTGCTTTCTGCGGTGTCCACAGGGGTAATAGTCTGCGTGGCTGGCGTGCAGACAATGTGTGTTGCGCCAAGGTCAAAGTCCTGCGGTGTGCCGGTGCGGGTAACGTAGCTGTCGATGCCATCGGCAGCGAACAAAGGCATGGCAAAGAGGAGGAAGGCCCAGCGCAGGGTGCTCGGAGTACGCATGGAGGTGTACTGGCGGTGGAGTAGCAGTTTGGCGTACTTATTATTTTTGCGCATTCATAAGCTCTAGTTGAGCATGGATTTTTTGCCGTTCTTCTAGCTCATCGTGTTTTAGCGCAATATTCGTAATGGCGTAAGTAGAGGCAAGGACGATTGTCGCTGGAATATACCACGCAATGTGGAGGAAAGCAGCTATCGTAAAAGCTATTGCACTACCAAGAGTGACCAAAGTTATTACAGACGCGCAGAGTTCATTTAAACGTTTACCAGTGAGCGGTTTCATGGATTATCCCCGCACAAATAATACCGTTGAAGCTGTAAAAGAAGTTTTTATTTTTGAGCTACAGGGGAGTAATTGGTGGCATCAGACTGGGTATGAAAAAGGCTGTTACGAAGCGTCCGGCGAAGAAGGCAGTGAAACGTTCTGCGGTGAAAAAGAGGGCTGTGCCTGCGTATTCGCCTTTGTATTACGACTTGCATAGTTTGCTGCACACCGTCCGGCATATTGCTGCGGCGGAGGATGAGTTGTGTTCGCTGCTGGAGGAGGCGAAGGCCTCCGGTGAGATGGATAAGGCGACGGTTCGCGATCTGCGGCGCGTGCTGGAGCGGCTGCCAGTGCGGGAGTTTGTGAGTGAGGTGGAGAGTGTGCGCGGGATGCTGGGGCGTTCCCGGTAGGCAACTCGAGTACTCGCAAATTTATGGTGTTGGAGTTTTTTTACTTAAGAAATCCACCATTTTTTAAATTCTCACGAGTGTTCCTTGTTTTATCTTGCCGACGTCTATCCCATATAGGCTTCTCTTGAGTGACTTTAGTCGAAGACTGCTTTAACAGTTTCTTCTTGGAGAAGAGTCTTCTTGGTGTTATTTCACTGGTGGGTGTAATCACTTCTTCAGCGTTGGAAGAAAGATATGCAAAACCATTTTTGCTTTCTTTGCGTTGTAGCTGGTTGCGATTCCAATTCCTTGCTCTACCCATTGCTCGTTCCAATCCTAAATTAGCTTCTTGGAAGTCTATTTAGCGTCCCTCCAATTGTAGCCACGCCCAACCTCAGCAACAATCGGAATGGAGAGTTCAACGACGCTCTCCATTTCTTTTTTAACCAGCGCGCTGACTGCTTCTGCTTCGCTTTCGGGGGCTTCGAAGAGGAGTTCGTCGTGGACCTGGAGGGTCATGACGGATTTGAGGTTTTGTTTGCGTAGCTCGGCGTCGATGCGGATCATGGCGACTTTGATCATGTCTGCGGCGGTGCCTTGCAGCGGTGTGTTTACGGCGGTGCGTTCGGCGAAGCCGCGCATGTTGGGATTGCGCGAGCCGATGTCTGGGATGGGACGCGAGCGGCCGAAGAGCGTGGTGACCTTTCCAGTGGCACGCGTGGTGTTGATGGTCTCCTCGATGAAGCGGTGGACGCCGGCGTAGCGCTCGAAGTAGGTCTCGATGTACTGCTTGGCTTCTGATTGCGGGATGCCGAGTTGCGCGGCGAGGCCGAAGGGCGAGATGCCGTAGACGATGCCGAAGTTGACGGCCTTGGCGCGGTTGCGCGTCTCCTTGGACATGGTGGCGGGATCGACGCCGAAGACTTCGCTGGCGGTGAGCGTGTGGATGTCGCGGTTGGTGCGGTAGGCGTCGAGCAGGAGCGGGTCTTGCGAGAAGTGTGCCATGAGGCGGAGCTCGATCTGCGAGTAGTCCGCGGAGAGGATGACGTGGCCGCCCGAACCCGTATCCGGTGAGGCGGTGAAGGCCGCGCGGATCTGCCGTCCGAGTTCGGTCTTGACCGGAATGTTCTGCAGGTTGGGTTCGGTGGAGGAGAGGCGTCCGGTGGCGGTGCCGACCTGGTTGAAGGTGGTGTGGATGCGCGCGTTGGCGTCGGCCAGTTGGGGCAGTTGTTCGGTGTAGTTGGAGCGCAGCTTGACCAGGCCGCGGTACTCGAGCACGAGCGATGGCACTTCATGGTGCGCGGCGAGTTCTTCGAGCACATCAACCGCAGTGGAGATGACTTTGCCCTTGCCGTACTTGAGCGGCTTGGGCAGGTCCATCTTGTTGAAGAGGACATCGCCGAGCTGCTTGGGCGAGTTGATGTTGAAGCGGTGGCCGGAGAGGGTGTAGATGCGCTCGGCGAGGCTGTCCATGTCGATGGCGAGCTTGGAGGACATGTCGCGGAGGAGTTGCGTGTCGATGCGGACGCCTGCTTCTTCCATGCGCTGCAGCACGGGGACGAGTGGAAGATCGATCTCGGCGTAGGTCTTGGTGAGATCGCCCTCCTTGACTTGTTCCAGCAGGATGGATTGCAGGAAGTGGATTGCGGATGCGGAGGCGGGCAAGGCCGTGTCTGGCGGCGGTGCGTTTTTGACCTGCGACACGGGGATGGGCGCGGCGTTGTAGCGCGCGGCGACGTCGTGCAGTTTGTGGGAGCCGTGCGTCGGGTTCACAAGGTAGGAGTAGAGCATCACGTCGTGCGCTATGTTGTTGAGTTCGATGTTGTGTTGCGCGGCTACTCGGAGTGCGGACTTTAAATCGTGCGTGGATTTGGGGATGTTGGTGTCGGCTAGGAGGGCTTTGATTTCGCTTGCTTCGCTCGCATTTAAATCGAGGAGGAGGGCGGTTTTGTCGTCTGCGGCTGCGCCGAGCATGAGTGGCTGCTCGGAAGAAAGCAGATTACTCTCTTCGTTCGGAATGACAATTCCTTTGCTCGTACTGGCGGTCTGCGGTGCGCCGAAGAGAGACATGTTCTGGGCTGGCGCTGGTTCTTTTTCCTCTTCAGATGTCTCGCTGGAGGCGGAGTCCTCGTCGGCGCACACTTCTGCGGCTAGCGCGTGCAGGTCTTCCGCAAAAAAGAAGGAGAGTGCATTGTTTTGTTTTGCAGTCGCTACTAAAGCGGCGATGTCGTCTGCAGTGGGTTTGGTGATGAGCTTTGCGGTCTCTGCTGTGGGTGCTGGCGCGAGATTTTTGAGCAGCGTGGTGAACTCTAGTTCGGTGTAGAGTTCGCGCAGCACGGGCAGGTTCGGGTCGGCGCCTGCGGCCATGTCTTCGAGCGAGTATTCCACCGGCAGATTGCAGTGGATGGTGACGAGTTCTTTCGAGAGCATGATGTTGTCGCGGTTGTTCGCGAGCGATTCGCGATAGGTTTTGCGCTTGATGCTGTCGGGCGTCTGCTGCGCGGTGTCGATGGCCGCTTCGACCGTGCCGAACTGCTGGATGAGTTCGACGGAACCCTTGTCGCCGATGCCGGGCGCGCCGGGCACGTTGTCGATTGCGTCGCCGCGTAACGCCATTACATCCACCACACGCTCGGGGCGCACGCCGAGGACTTCTTCCACCTTGTCGGGCGTGAGGATGAGGTTATCTTTCATGGGGTTGAGGATGGAGACGCGGTCGTTGACGAGCTGCATCATGTCCTTGTCGGACGAGACGATGTAGACGTGGTGGCCCTGCTCGGCGAGGCGGCAGGAGAGCGTGCCGATCACGTCGTCGGCTTCGAAGCCCTCGTGCGCGAGGATGGGGATGCGGAAGGCTTCGAGCGCGCGGCGGATGTAGGGCTGCTGCTGTTCGAGGTCGGGCGGCGTTTCGGTGCGGTTGGCCTTGTAGCCGAGGTAGTCCACCTCGTCGAACTGCTGCGTCTTGATGTTGAACTTGCGAACGGTCTTCATCGTGGCCGCAGCTTCGTTGCGGTGGACGGGCGCTCCACCTTCATAGATAGCTGCGATGTAATGCGGCGCAAAGTCCGCGCGCAGCTTGTTGATCATGTTGATGAAGACGTAGGTCGCCGCAGTGGGAACGCCGGTGCGCGTGGACATGGGCCGCGAGCGCTGCATGGCGTGGTACGCGCGGAAGACGAAGCCCATGGTGTCGAGCAGGTAGACGGGCGGCTTTTGATCGGTGTTCGTTGGGGCGGCCATCTGTTAAGGATAGCTCCCGAGGTTGTTAGTTGTTGGTCTTAGTTGTTAGTAAGGCGTTTAACTGACGAACATGCAGTCGCCGTAGGAGAAGAAGCGATAGCGTTCGTTGACGGCATGGTTGTAGGCGCGGAGTACGCTTTCTCTTCCGGTGAAGGCGCTTACGAGCATCAGCAGCGTGGACTGCGGCAGGTGGAAGTTGGTGAGCAGCGCGTCCACAATGCGGAACTGGAAGCCGGGCGAGATGAAGATGCTCGTCGTGCCGGAGTGCGGTTGCAGTTCGCCGTTGGCTTGTTGCGCGCAATGTTCCAGCGTGCGGACGGTGGTGGTGCCGGCAGCAATGACGCGCCGGTTTTCTGCCTTGGCGCGGTTGATGGCTGCGGCTGTGCCGGCGGGCAGCGTGTAGGGCTCTTCGTGCAGATGGATGTCTTTCAACTCGTCCACGCGAACAGGCTGGAAGGTGCCGAGGCCAACGTGCAGCGTGACGTATTGGACTTGGACGCCGCGCGCTTTGATCTGTTCGAGGATCTGCGGCGTGAAGTGCAGGCCCGCTGTGGGCGCGGCGGCAGAACCTTTCTGCTGCTCACTGGAGAATACAGTCTGGTAGCGGGTGCGGTCTTCGAGCGTGTCTTCGCGATGCATGTAGGGCGGCAGCGGCATGTGGCCGATGCGTTCGATGATGCTGAAGAAGTCTTCTGTGGACGAGAACTGCAGGATGCGTTCACCGAAGTCGCCTGCCTCAAGAACGCTCGCGGTGAGTTCGTCGTTGTCGCCGAAGAGAAGCGTTTCCCCTGCGGGAACTTTCTTGCCCGGTTTTACCAGCGCGCGCCATTTGTTCTCGCCCAGCGGCTGCGTGAGCAGGACTTCGATCTGACCGGTTGGCACAGGTGAATTGTGTTGCGTGTGCAGTCCGGCACGACGAGCGAAGAGACGCGCAGGGATGACACGGCTGTTGTTCAGAACGAGAACATCGCCCTCGCGAAGAAGCGAAGGGAGATCGCGAAAACGCTTGTCTTCGTAGGCTCCGATCGCGCGACTGACGGTGAGCATGCGCGCGGCATCGCGCTCCGCGGGTGGGTGCTGGGCGATGAGTTCAGGTGGCAGATCGAAGTGAAAGTCGGAGACGCGCACACTTCTATTGTTCAACATATTATTCAACGGCAGGATGTCTGACTTTCAGCCGCGCAAGTTGACGATCATGCCAGTGGCTTAACAGGAGCTGCGAAAAGAGAGCGCCGATCAGAGCGCAGAACATATCGTTCTGCGTGTCGAAGGGATCTCCTTGTGTGCCGAGAAAGGCGTCCGCGCCGCTGCCTTCGAGAACAGCGACGAACCACTCTAGCAACTCATAGCAGGCGCTGATGGCGAGGCAGACGCTGAGGACGAGGAAGATGCGCCACCACCTCGTGGAGACTACGTTACGGCGGATGAATATCTCGCGCGCAATGATCGCGGGAACAAAGCCCTGCGCTAGGTGACCGACCTTGTCGTAGTCGTTACGTTCAAGATGGAAATGGTCGCGCACCCAGTTGAAGAGCGGCACCTGCGCGTAGGTGTAGTGACCACCCACCAGAAGGATGCACATATGGATGGCGATGAGCGTGTAGGCGAGTGGTGTGAGCGGGAAGCGTTTGCGCGTGGCAACGAGCACAGGCGCGGCGAGGAACACCGGAAACGATTCGAGCCACCAGGTCCCGCGGTCGAATGCGCCTATCCACGACCAAATGATGACGGCGATGACGATGGCGCAGAGTGCGATGAGAAGAGTGCGATTGCTGGAAGGATTTTTCATAAGTGAGTAATCAGCGTGCGTCTTCGTCTTCGGCCATGCGGATGGCGGTTTCCATCATGTGTTGTACGCGGCTGTGGGCGGTATCGAGGTCTTCGTCTGCGGTCACTTTGACGTGTTGCGGCCAGGAGACGGTGATGCGGCTGAACGGTTTGGGAATAAGGAATTTGTCCCAGCTTTTGAGCTGCCATGCGCGCTGCGGAGCGAGGTGAAAGGCGCCTGCGTCTTGCGTGGTGCGTTGGGCGAGGCGGGTGAGGCCGGGTTTGGCAATGTAGACGGGACCGCGCGGGCCGTCAGCCGTGAAGGCGGCAACGCAGCCCTGGCGGACGAGGCGTTCCATGGCGATAAGGGCCTGCGCGCCTCGCCGAGAGGAAGAGCCGCGAACAACGAGAAAGCCGAGGCGTTCGACCGTCCGCGCGATAAGTTCGCCGTCGAAGCTTTGCGAAATCACGATGACGAATCCCTGATTGCGGAAGCGGTAGGCCGCCATCAAAAGAGAGCGGTGCCAGAAACCAAAGACTCCGGGTCCAGGAAGGGTGTCGCCAGGTACGGTGCAGGGCGCGCAGACGTCCTCAAAGCGCAGGGTGCAGCCAAGCAGGCGGATAAGCGCACTGGCAAGACGAGGTATGATGGCCAGCAAAATATTCTGCTTGCGAGTGAAGTGCATCTGCGCGATTGTAAGCGTCCTACAGTGTAGTGCGTCTAGTACCCTGTTCAGCACATGAGCGATCATCCGCATCCCGGGCTCAGCTCAACCAACATCGAGGAGGCGCTCGCGCAGAGTTTCCGCGATGTAGCGACGGCGGCTGGAGCGGCTATTTACATATGTGATTTTGAGTGGAAGCTTGTCTTTGCAAACGAACTCGCGTTCAAGCTGACGGATGTGCGCCCCAAAGATGTGGGCAAGAGAATACTGTGGGAACTATATCCGGACATCGTGGGCACGGCGCTGGAGACGATGACGCGCCGTGTGATGGACGAGCGGGTGACAATCGAGCAGGAGCGTTTCTACTATCCGCGCCGCGACGCGTGGCGGCAGATTAAGATCTTTCCTGTTGCAGCGGGTATTGCTGTTCTCTTTGCCGATGTCACAGAGATGGTGCGTGCCGAACAGGAGCGTGAGCGCGCAACGGCTGAGTTGCAGCAGGTAATGGACTCCACGACAGATGCGGTTGTGTGGGTCGCCCGCGATTGGCACATCACCTTTATGAATGCGCGGGCTACGGAACTACTGGCTCCTGCGGGCGATCTGACGGGCAAGTTGGTGTGGGAAGCTTTCGCGAATGCAACGCACGAAGACTCACCTTTCCGGCAGTCGTTGCTACAAGCCATGGAGCGGCGGGTCTACAGCGACGTGCAGGTTTTTTTCGGAGAGCCACTGAACCGCTGGTTTCATCTGATGATTCATCCTGGTCCCACGGGGATTGTGGTGATCTTCCGCGATATAACAGAGTTGAAGAAACGCGACGAAGCGCTGCGGGCGAGTGAAGAGCGGTATCGCGTACTCACTGAGTTGAGCCCGCAGGCGCAGTGGGCAGCGGCCCCTGATGGAAGCTTAATCTATGCCAACCGGCGTTTTCTTGAGTACGTGGGGAGGCAGATTTCTCCTCGCTCAGGAAAGGAATACATCGAGTTCTTCGATCCTGCGGACCGGCAGATGGTGCTTCAACGCTGGCATGAGTGTCTGCGGACGGGTGAAGATTTTGAGATAGAAGCGCGCCTGTTGCGCAGTGGCGATGGCACTTCGCGATGGTGCCGCCTCAAGGCTTCGCCCGTGCGCAACGAGCGTGGCGAAATCGAACAATGGCTCGGCATTGCGAGCGATATTCATAAAGCGCGCGTGGCTGAAGCACAGTTGCGTGCGCAGTATGAGCAATTGGATAAGCAAAGCCGTATGCTGAAAGCGATCTATGCCGGATCGCCCATTGGCATGGCGCTCTATGAGCCAACAGAGTTGCGTGTATTGAACCTGAATGAGCGGCAGGCAGCGATTCTGGGCATATCGCCGGAGGAGGCGATTGGCAAGCGCTTCGATGAATTGGTCCCGAACGCGATTGCGAGTTTAGGCATGTTGCAGCGCGCGGCAAAGGGTGAGCCCATGCTCAACCAGATGGTGGAAGGAACATTGCCATCCCGGCCGAACGACTATCGCTACTGGAACATCAATTATTCCCCCATTTTTGCGGACGATGGCAGCGTAACTGCAATTGCAGGCGCCACCGTGGAGATTACGCAGCAGAAGCGCGCCGAGGCTGCGCTGATTCAGAATGAAAAGCTGGCGGCGGTAGGACGGTTAGCCGCGTCCATTTCACACGAAATCAATAATCCGTTGGAGGCGATTACAAACCTGCTGTACCTTTCATCGGCAGAGGACTTGCCAGAAGCAGCGCAGGATTACGTGCACATGGCACAAGAAGAGTTGAAACGCGTATCGCAGATTGCCACACAGACGCTACGCTTCCATCGCCAGTCGGAGAACGCTGTGTATGCCGATCCTGCGCAAATGCTGGACGCGGTGATGAATCTGTATCAGGGCAGGCTGGTGAACTCGGGGATTCGTGTGGAGCGGCGATACCGCGCGACGGGACGCGTGCGCTGCTTTGAAAACGATATACGGCAGGTGCTGAACAATCTGATTGCAAATGCGATCGATGCCATGCGTGGGACAGGTGGGCGGCTGAGTGTAAGCACTGAAAACCGGAGCGGCAACGATGGAGAAAGTGGGATTGCGATCACGGTGGCGGACACGGGCCATGGCATGTCAAGAGAGACACAGGAACGGCTATTTGAACCGTTCTTCACAACAAAAGGCATCAACGGAACAGGGCTGGGACTGTGGATTTCAAGAAGTCTTGTGGAGCGGCATCACGGACGGTTGAAAGTGCGAAGCAGGGCAGGCGAACGGGTGCATGGCACAGTCTTTCAGCTTTTTTTGCCGTGTGAATCCGGCAATGCGGCCACAGAATGGCGCTCAGAAATATCCTGATAACTCAATCGGGCACAACCTGTGCGCGATTTATCGAGAGCACGTTGTGTATGGCGAGTGCGGTTTCGGCAACCTGCGCGGCTGAGAGACGTCTCAAACAGTGTGGCCGGAGAGCACATGGCTTAAGTTAGGCGGAGCAGCATGCAGATAGCGACGGATGATGTGAGCGTGGACCAGAAAGAGTTGAATCCGTGGGAGGCGCAGGCCGTACGGTTCGACCTGGCGGCGAAGAAGCTGAATCTCGATACAGGCATCTGGAAGGTGTTGCGACAGCCGGCGCGGGAGATCATCGTCCATTTCCCCGTCACGATGGATGACGGATCGATTGAAGTGTTCACGGGCTATCGCGTGCAGCACAACGTAGCTCGTGGTCCGGCGAAGGGCGGACTTCGTTATGCGCCAGATGTGAGTCTCGATGAAGTGCGCGCGCTGGCGAGTTGGATGACATGGAAGTGTGCCGTGGTGAATATTCCGTTCGGCGGAGCGAAAGGCGGCGTGATCTGCGACCCCAAGAAGATGAGCCAGACAGAGTTGGAGCGCATGACCCGGCGATATACGGCGGAGATCATCGAGTTTATCGGGCCGGAGAAGGATGTTCCCGCTCCTGACATGAATACGAATGAGCAGACGATGGCGTGGATCATGGATACCTACTCCATGCACATGCGGCAGACGGTGACGAGCGTGGTGACGGGAAAGCCGGTGAACATCGGCGGTTCACGCGGACGCACGGCGGCTACGGGGCATGGGATCGCCGTGGTGTGCGATGAGGCGATTGCGCATCTGGGTATGAAGCCTGCCGAGACGACGGTGATCGTGCAGGGCTTTGGCAATGTTGGATCGAATGCGGCAAAGCAGTTGCATGCGCGCGGCTATAAAGTCGTAGGCATCGCGGAGTGGGACGGTGGTTTGTATAACGCTGCGGGTATCGACATCGCCGCGCTTGCCGAGCACAAGGCTAAGACGGGGTCGGTGCGAAACTTCAGCGGTGCGGAAGAGGCCGTCTCCGAGGAGTTGCTGATGCGGGAGTGCGATGTGCTGGTTCCTGCCGCAACGGAGAACGTGATTACCAGCCAGAATGCTGCGGGCGTTAAGGCAAAGATTTTGCTCGAAGGAGCGAATGGACCTACGACGCCCCGCGCTGATGAAATTCTAGAGAAGAACGGCGTCTTTGTGATTCCCGACATTCTTGCGAATGCGGGCGGCGTGACGACGAGTTACTTCGAGTGGGTGCAGGACCGCATGGGCTACTTCTGGACGGAGGCCGAGGTGAATGAGCGGCTCGATCGGATCATGACCGAGAGCTTTCGCGAGGTGCTGCGGTATGCGAAGGAGCATGGCGTGAACAATCGCATTGCCGCCTATATGTTGGCTGTGGACCGGGTGGCGTATACGACGAAGCAGCGAGGAATCTATGCGTAACCAGGGAGTTAGCGAGTTAGCTCTTGTTGAACCGCTAATTTGTTCACAGCGAAGAGTGTTGCTAATGCAGACGAATACAGGATTTTATGCGCGCTTAGAATGACGTGCTTGATATGGTGGTTTGCGAGGTAATGCGATGCGTTGGTCTGTTTTGGCTGCGGCTATGGCGATGATGGCTGTTCCAGCTTTGGCACAGAAGCCAGGGCAGGTGTTGACGGAGCGGCGGCTGCCTAAGAATCCGCAAGATGCTGCGGCGGTAAAAAAGATGGCCCGATGGACGGAGGGCCGCATTGTTCCGGGTGCGGTGTGGAACGATGAGAATGGGAAACCTATCCAGGCGCATGGCGGCGGGATTCTGAAGTATGCGGCGTACTGGTACTGGTTTGGGGAAGACCGCACCCGTCTGGAGGACGATCCTACCCGCGATCCAGCGAAACGGTATGTCCATGTTTACAAGTCAAAGGATTTGATTCATTGGGAGAACCGCGGCGTTGCGCTTGCGATGGCGGAGCCGGAAGACGTGCGGGCGGCGCAGGGCGGGCGGTGGGTGCTGGAGCGGCCGAAGGTGTTCCGCATTTTGAAGCCGAAGACCGGCGCACCGAAGTTTGTAATGTACATGCATCTGGATGCAGGCGGCCGGGGATACAACATGGCCGAGGTAGGTGTGGCCGTGAGCGACAAAATTGAAGGGCCATACCGGTTTGTGAAGCACTTCCGTCCATTGGGCAAGGAGAGCCGCGATATCGGGCAGTTTGTGGATGACGACGCGCACAATTACCTGATCTTTGAGAGCAGGCCGAGCAAGGGGTTTTACATTGCGCGGCTGAGTGACGACGGTATGGATGTGTCGGAGGTCGGGTTTGTGCATGCTCCGCTGGAAGGTGGGGCGATTGTGCATTATGAAGGGCTTTATTACGTGCTTGGGTCGCATTTGACGGGTTGGGCGCCGAACCCGAATGTGTATGCAACATCCACTTCTTTGGTTGGACCGTGGAGTGAGTTTAAGGATGTTGCTCCGCCGGAGACGAACACGTATGCGACGCAGTCTTCGATGCTGATCAAGGTTACGGGGACGAAGAGGACCGCCGTGATCTATGTGGGGGACCGGTGGGAGCCGGAGACGCTTTGGGATTCGCGGTATGTCTGGATGCCGGTGGAGATTGGTAACGGTGTGATGCGGTTGCCGGAGCCTCGGCCCTGGACAATCGATGTGGTGACTGGGGTGGTGAAGGCTATGCCGCCTTATGAGAAATAAGTCGTATGAATGGATACCGAATTGCGCGTTGGCGTTATATTTTCTGGCCGCTGTTTCTTGGGGTTGTTGTCGCGTTCGTTTCTCTGATCGCTGGTGTTGGCCGTGGTCTGGAAGCCTTGATTTCTGGCGTGGTGACCGCCGCAGTTGTTACTGCTTTAATGTTTGTTTTTGAATGGAGTCGCCGCAGGTAAATCTGTGGTGGCACGTGCAAAATACGGAGATCCTTCGCTGTGCTCAGGATGACGGTCCACAAACAATCGGGTAATAAAAGAACAGAGGCGCGGATGACTTCCGCGCCTCTGCTTTCTTCTCTAACAACTAAGAACTAACAACTAATAACTAGTTCGCTGCGCCGCGCTGGACGAAATGGTACGGAGGCCAAGGGCCGGAAAGCTGCATACGGCAGTCTTTCATGGCTTGTGTAGCGGAGCTGTACTTGTTCTGGTACCGCTCGACTGTCTTTTTGTCGATGAGGTGGGCGACGTCGAGGAGCATCTTGCCCTGGTCGAGGCGCTTGCAGGTCACTTCCGTGTCGAGCGGGAGGAACATGCGCTGCATCTGGACGGAGAGGGCACGGGCCTTGCTTTGGCGTTCGCGCTGCTGCGCGGCGTTCTTGTGCAGACTTTCGAGATATTCCTTCCCGACACGATCAGTCAGAATCTTTCCATTTTCCCCGCAGGTGTCGTCCACGAGGACCTTGAGATGCATCTCGGCCTTGCCGTGAAGACGCTCGAGGTTGGCGACGAAGTGGCGGTGATTGGAGCGGACGGAACGGCGCAGAGCATCGTCGTCTTCAAAGGTGGTGTGGAAGCGGAAGGGAAGCACAGTGCACGTCTTGAAGCAGGATGCGATGACGCGGGCGTGGTCCTTCTGGCACTGCTGGTCGAGGCGGACATCGTCTTCAGCATTGTGCTCGGAGACGAGAACGGTGAGATCACCTGCGGGGAAGAGAAAAACCTGATTTCCAAAGAGACCGGAGAGACCTTCAAGCGGGGTAGGGCGACGGTGACGAGCTAATTCAGCGAATGCGTTTCTTTCTGCAATGCAATATGCGTACCAGGACATGAACTAACACTCCAAAAGAGAACCAAGTTGCTGTACTGCGCAATCTGTTTGCCGTTACGGGCTGAAATGCCGAAATGGCGCATTTCTGCCTAACGTGAAGCAGATAGTATGCCCGCCTTGCAACAGTTGGCAATAGGGAATGCGAAATCGGTCTCTCTGAGAGCAGCTATTGATTTCAGGGAAGATCATCGACAGCGGAAGTCTTCCAACCGAAACGAACGGCTAGAATGCGCATGGAGAAGCCTGCTGTGGTCGCAATGGCGGATGCCTCTCCCACAGGTACGCGGATGCGGAGAAGTAACAGAAAAAGCAGGGACGTAGCCGCGGCCACAATGGCGTAAAGTTCGCCCGCGCCAAAAATCCGAGGGGGCTTGCCGGAGAAGACGTCACGAAGAGAGCCACCGCCTACAGCAGTAATAACGCCGAGCAGGAGGGCGGGCAAAAAGCCAAGTCCGTAGGCAAGCGCCCGGGTACTTCCAGCGACGGCGAAGAGAGCCAGTCCGGCGGCATCCACGACCATCACAAGCGTGAGAATGCGGGTACCGACGACCCGCCCGAGAAAGAGTGCGAGGACTGCTCCGAAGATAGAAAGAGTAAGGTAGAGCGGGTTCTGGAGCGCGAGCGGAGGACCATCGCCGAGCAGAACGTCGCGGGCAATGCCGCCACCAACACCGGAGATCAGACCAAGACCGACGATGCCGGTGAAATCATACTTGTAGTGGCGGTCGCGGCGAGCGGCGAGGGCCCCGCCAAAGGCGCCGAGCACCAGGGAACCATACTCAATCGCGTGAAAAAGAGACTGCGATAACTGCGCGCCGTGCGGGATAGTAACTGGCAGATGAGGAAGTGTGACGGCCGGCATTCTCGGTATCCTTGTAAACAATCCTAAAGAGTACGTGAGAAAGGCATCAGGATGAAGCTTCTAAAGGTGGCTGTGGTGATGTGGATGATAGGTTTGGGTGCTGTGACAGCCAGTGCCGAAGAGAAGCCTGCACAGCAGTTGGACACAATCGTATTTGTGAATGGCGACCAACTCACAGGCGTGCTGGTGCGCGGTGTGGGGAACTCCGTCATCTTTAAAAGCGACATGGCCGGTGAAATTACCGTACCGCTGGCAAAAATTAAGGAACTGCGATCGAGCGGCAGCTTTGCTGTTCTACGCAAAGATACACAGGTGCATCGCGGTGACCTGCATCTGGGCACTGTATCTGTGACCAATGGCAATGTGGTGTTGCTCTCGCCGATTGGAGCGCCGGAGGTGATTCCGGTGAAGGAAGTAGGTTACATCCTGGATCAGCCTACGATCGACCGCGAAGTAGAGCGGAAGGCGGGATTTCTGTATGGATGGAGCGGGACAGTGAGCGGCGGCGCAACGATTGTGCAGTCTACCCAGTATGGCCGCACTTTCCATGTTGGTGTTTCGCTGGCGCGGACCGTACCTACGGTGGCCTACTTGCGCGCGCGGAACCGGACTCTGGTCGATTTGCAGGAGACGTACGGCAAGCTGACCACTCCTGCGATTCCGCCGCTGGATCAGAATGGTAATCCGAAGCCGGATTCGGTAGTGAAGACGAGCATCTTCCATACCGCTCTGGAGCGCGATCAGTACTTTACAAAGCGGTTTTATGCACTCGGCACAATGGCCTTCGATCACAATTACGCGCAGGGCCTGGAGTTGCAGACGCTGTACGGCGGTGGCGTAGGTTGGACCCCGATCAGCACGCCGAAGCAGCAGTTGGATGTGAAGGCCGATCTGCACTACACCAAGGAAGAATTTCAAGACCCGTTTAGCAACCAGAACCTGTTTGCCTCGAGCATTGCGGAGACGTACAAACTCACCCTGCCGCGCAAAATGTTGCTAACGCAGGCACTTTCCATTCTGCCTGCGTGGAACAACCTGGATGCTTATGCAGCGAACGGCAATGTGACGTTTGCGATGCCCGTGTTCAAACGGCTTGCCATGTCAGTGTCGGCTGCTGACAGTTTTTTGAACAATCCAAGCTTCGGTTACAAGAAGAACAGTTTCCAGCTCGTCACAGGCATCACTTATTCCCTGAAGTAGTAAGGATACGCAGGACCGGGTCAGGTAACTCCAGCCGGGAGGAGCGGAGCAGGAGAGTAATCTGCCAGATTTCGGTATCGCTGAACTGATTGCCGAAGGCAGGCATACCGTTCTCAATGTCCCCTTCGGCAATAGTGCCGTAGACTTCGTGCGCTGTTTGGTGGGACAGCGTGTCTTTCTGATGCGGATCCCAGAATTGGACGGCCTTCGGATGCATGGATTGGCCTTCGGATGCATCGTGCTTTGGAATCCCGTGACAACGTGCGCAGTTGACGGCATAGAGATGTGCGCCCGCTTCGAAGACATCTTCTGAGGCGGAGAAAGGAGCGTCCTTTGCGGCGGTTGCCATTGCCTTGGTAAGTTTCTTCGTGGCTTTGGAAGTGGGCTTGGACGGACTTAGTGTGTTCGATTCCTTTCTGTGGGTGAAGAAGTTCTGAAAGGTGGGGGTATGCGTGGAGAGCAGGTAGGCTGCGGCGGCAATAAGAAGGCCAATCACGATACCGCCAATGAGGCGGCCGCCTCCACCCGAGGACTTTGACGAGCGTGATTTGGGTCTGGACTTCGCGGCCATCGGGCGGCTCCTTGCCTGGTATTAAGGGGAAACATGCAGAACCGGACAGCGGATGTTCTAATAAGGAGATAACTGTCCAATGTTCGCTGCGTCTACCTTCTGAACGTATCAGCCAGCATGGCAGGCCGAGGAGTGTTCGTTGATGTACCGTTTTTCTCGCGCGCTGGCAGCAGCGCTTTCTGTGGCCCTGACGGCTGGGGCGTTTTCTACGACGATGACTGCGCAGAGCACACGCAGACGCCGCGAAAATGCGACGCGCATGGCACGTATTGCTCGCAACATCCAGCAGACGTATAGCCATAAATACGACATCTTTGGCGGAGGAGGCTATCTCCGTTTCCGTTCAGGTGAAGATCTGCAACGCAACAACGAAGTGGTCTGGGCAGTGAGTGCGACGCGGAATTTCACCCCGGTTTGGGGCGTAGTTGCGGACGTGCGTGGTCATTACGGCAATGCAAAGACAGGCAATAATCTTTACAACGTCTACAATCCGCTGATTACGCACTATACGTTTATGGCCGGTCCGCAGTATCGCTTCTATCGTAAGGAAAAGACGGCGATTGGCGTTCACGTATTGGGTGGCGCAGCGATGGGAAACTTCGACGGCGGAACAAAGGGGTTTGCCGCGTATCACCTGGGCATGTGGGACACAGCAACGCGACCGGTCATCAGCGCAGGTGTGACGCTTGATTACAACATCTACACGAACATTGCGTTTCGCGTAATGCCCACCTACGAGGCGACGATGTTCAAAGGCGTGCGCGAAGACGCGTTTGGAAACCGTGGAGCTTCCATGGGGAACGTCCAGCACAACCTTGGGTTCAATATGGGATTTGTGTACCGGTTTGGGCGCCAGTAAGGTTTATTGGATAAGAGCAGGCCGCCTTCGGGCGGCCTTTGTTATGGAGACAGACTACTGCAACAGCGATGACAGGTTGCGTCCGCCATGCAGGATACGTTCAATACGTACAATATCGTCCGTAATGCGAAACAGGATGACGTAGCTTCCTATCGTAGAAGAGCGCGTGCCTGGGCCGATATCAGGACGCAGTTGATAGTGTTCTGGATGGCGTCCGATTTCTTTTACTTCTGCGCGAAGCTTCTCCACTGTGATCTGCGCGTATTTGACGCTGCTCTGAGCAATGAATTGAGAGATGTCCGAGAGATCCAATTCAATCAGGCCTGATAGTTGGAGTTTCATTTCGCTTGTTCGGCCAGCTTTCTTTGGATCCTGTCAAACACTTCGTCAGGATCTGATCCCGGAGACTTATCTTCCATGGCTCGTGCCCATGCTGCACGGAGATATTCCAGATGTTCGCCTCGGAACTCTCGGTCCTGCGACCAGGAGCGCAGCGCGTCGCGTACTACTTCGCTGCTGGAGGTATATTCTCCGGCTTCAACAGCTTCGCGCACTTTTTCTAGCATCTCGGAAGGAAGGGCGATGCTGACTTTTTCAATGTTCGGCATGGTATACCCCGGTGAATAATTCCTACCGTACATTTTAGCTCTACTTATCCAGCTTTTCCCGCGGTTCTGTCATGGCGCGTGGATCGAGGATTTCGTCGATCTGCTCTTCGGTGAGCAGGTTTTTTCCCCGCGCGATGTCGATGACGGACTCGCCGGTGGCGACGGATTCTTTTACGATTTCGGCCGCTTTGGCGTAGCCGATGTAAGGGTTGAGCGCGGTGGCGATGGAGACGGTGCTTTGCGCGTAAAAATTACAGCGCTGCTCGTTAGCGGTGATGCCGCGGATGCAGCGGTGATCGAACTCGCGCAGGGTGTTGGTGAGGATGGTGATGGATTGCAGGACGTTGTGCGCCATCGTCGGCATCATCACGTTGAGTTCGAGCTGGCCTGCCTGCACGGCGAGGGCGACGGCCTGGTCGTTGCCGATGACCTGAAAGCCGACCATCGCGGTGAGTTCAGCCAGGACGGGATTGACCTTGCCGGGCATGATGGAGGAGCCGGGTTGCAGCGCGGGCAGCGCGATTTCGTTAAAGCCGGTGTTTGGGCCGGAGGAGAGCAGGCGCAGGTCGTTGGAGATGCGGATGGTTTCGAGCGCGAGCGTGCGGAGCGCGCCGGAGACTTCGGCCATGGGTGCGCAGGATTGCATGGTGTAACGCATGTCGGCTGCGGGTTCGAGGAGTTGGCCTGAGATTTTGGCGAGATTGGCGATTGCGCGGACGCGGTACTGCGGGTGCGTATTGATGCCGGTGCCGACGGCGGAGCCTCCGAGGCCGAGTTCGCGCAGGGAGTTGGCGGTGGTGCGGATGTGGTCCCGCGATTTTGCGATGGCGACAGCGTAGGCGGCGAACTCCTGCCCGAGGCGGATGGGCGTGGCATCCTGCATGTGCGTGCGGCCGGACTTGAGAATGTTGTCGAACTCAGTGGCTTTCGCGGAAAAGGCTTCACTGAGTGAATCCAGGACAGGGTAGAGGTCTTCGAGCGCGAGCAGAGCAGCGAGACGCATGGCGGTGGGAAAGACGTCATTGGTGCTCTGGCCGTAGTTCACGTGATCGTTAGGGTGAACTTTTGTGTAGGTGCCGAGTGGCTCGCCGAGCAGTTGATTGGCGCGGTTGGCGATCACCTCATTTGCATTCATGTGGAAAGAGACACCGGCGCCGGCCTGGAAAACATCGACGACAAACTGGTCGTGGTGCTTGCCGTCGAGGATCTCCTGCGCGGCCTGCTCGATGGCCTTTGCCTGATCGGGCTTGATGAGACTAAGTTCACCGTTGGCTCGCGCAGCGGCGAGCTTGATCATCGCGATGGCGCGGATGAGGGCGGGGTTCGCGCGGAGTCCGCTGATAGGGAAGTTGATGATGGCGCGGGCGGTCTGCGCGCCGTAAAGCGTGCCGGCGGGGACGTCGACGGTGCCTAGCGAGTCTTTTTCCGTGCGGGTTTGCATGTCTGTTGGATGCGATATTCGCTCGGAGTATGCTGATAGTCAAGGGAGACGAGCGATGGCCGCCACAGCAGCTTCCACTCACTTCATTCCGGTTGGGGAATACCTCGGGACTGTTTATCGGCCCGATGTTGACTATGTTGATGGTCTGTTGGAGGAAAGAAACGTGGGTGAGGTCGATCACGGACTATTGCAGCGTGCATTGGTGATTATGCTTGCTGCTCTTGAAGAAACACATGGTCTGTTCGCTATTCCTGAAATCCGTGTGCAGGTCGGTCCTACCCGATTTCGTGTGCCTGACCTTTGCCTCGTAGACGAAGGTCAACTTCACGAGCCCATTATTCGCAATCCTCCTTCGCTTTGCGTGGAAGTACTTTCCCGCAGAGACAGCATCGGCGGAATGCGCGCGCGTTGCCAGGATTATCTGGCGATGGGAGTACCTGAGGTCTGGATATTTGATACCCAAACCGTGGCAGTTTATCGGATGGCCTCTGGGTTGTTCGAGCAGGTGACTACAGCCAACCTCGCTCTCCGCCACCTTGACTTTGAGATTAATCTGGAAAAGCTGTTCGCCAAAGCAAGGAAGTCTGCGAAGTAGCTGCTGGATAAAATGGCTGTAATGGCCACCATCAAGCAGGACGACTTCATCCACAGCGTGCAGGACGCGCTCCAGTTCATCAGCTACTACCATCCAGCGGACTACATCACCAACCTCGCTCGTGCGTATGAGCTTGAGGAGAGCGTTGCGGCCAAGGATGCGATGGCGCAGATCCTGATCAACAGCCGCATGTGTGCCGAAGGGCACAGGCCCATCTGCCAGGACACGGGCATCGTCTCCATCTTCTTGAAGATTGGCATGGATGTGCGCTGGGACGCGACCCTTACCGTGCAGCAGATGTGCGATGAAGGTGTGCGGCGCGCGTATAAGGATCTGGACAACACCCTGCGCGCGAGTGTGCTGGCCGATCCCGCGTTCAGCCGCAAGAACACGAAGGACAACACGCCAAGCGTGGTGGTGATCGAGATGGTGCCGGGCGGCGAGGTGGAGGTCACCGTGGCTGCGAAGGGCGGAGGCAGCGAGGCGAAGAGTAAGTTCGCGATGCTGAACCCGAGCGACTCCATCGTGGATTGGATTTTGAAGGTAGTGCCGGAGATGGGCGCGGGCTGGTGTCCGCCGGGGATGCTGGGCATCGGCATTGGCGGCACGGCGGAGAAGGCGATGTTGCTGGCCAAGCAGGCGCTGATGGAGCCGATCGATATGCAGGAGCTGATCGCGCGCGGGCCGCAGAACAAGACCGAAGAGCTACGCACTGAGCTTTACAAAAAAGTGAATGCGCTCGGCATCGGCGCACAGGGTCTGGGTGGGCTGACCACTGTTTTAGATGTAAAGATCCTCGACTATCCCACCCATGCGGCGAATCTGCCAATTGCGGTGATCCCGAACTGCGCCGCCACGCGTCATGCGCACTTTGTGCTGGATGGCAGCGGACCGGCGAAGCTCGATCCGCCGAGTTTGAAGGACTGGCCTGAGCTTACATATTCGCCTGCGAATGCGCGGCGCGTGAATCTGGATACGGTGACGCGCGAGGAAGTAGCGACGTGGCGCGCGGGTGAAGTGGTGTTGCTAAGCGGCAAGCTGCTGACCGGTCGCGATGCGGCACACAAGCGCATGATGGACATGCTGAACCGCGGCGAAAAGCTTCCAGTAGATTTCACCAACCGCTTCATCTACTACGTTGGCCCAGTCGATCCGGTGCGCGAAGAAGTGGTCGGCCCGGCCGGCCCAACGACGGCAACGCGCATGGATAAGTTCACGCGGCAGATGCTGGAGTCCACGCACCTGCTCGGCATGGTGGGCAAGAGCGAGCGAGGCCCGGTGGCGATTGATGCGATCAAGGACAACGGTGCGGTGTACCTGATGGCCGTTGGCGGCGCTGCTTATCTTGTGTCGAAGGCGATCAAAGCATCGCGCGTGCTCGCGTTTGAAGACCTCGGCATGGAGGCCATCTACGAGTTCACAGTGCAGGATATGCCAGTGACGGTGGCCGTGGATGCGCGCGGTGTGAGCGTGCACCAGACTGGACCTGCGGAGTGGAAGGCTAGAATTGCTGGTAATTTTGCCGGAGTGCCGATCCTGCAGTAAAGCTGGGTATAAGCGAAATCTGAGCCTTGAGCTCCGTAATTGCAGTAGTACTAATCTACGTCGTTCTCACGAGTGAGTGATATGAGCAGAGCTAGCATCACAGCATCGGAACTGATGGCACAATTGAACGCTGACCCCGAGTTCGTGAAGCGAAGGGCTGATCGAGATGCCGCTCTAGAAAAATGGAGCAAACGTCTCAGAACCGAAGAGGAGCCGCTTCTTGCCGATCTCCGCAAGGTTGGGTGGGAAGTTACTTCGGCTTGGGAATTGGTTAAAACCTCAACCCCATATCCTGAAGCGTTGCCAGTCTTGTTATCACATTTATCGCGCCCCTATTCCACGCGCATTCGCGAGGGAATCGCGCGTGCGATGGCAGTTCGAGATGCATGTATTTATTGGTCAACGCTCCGGGATTTATTCACCCGCGAGAAGGAAAAGGAAGTTAGAGATGCTCTAGCAGTCGTTCTCTCCGCAGCCTCGAACGGAAGCCTTATCACCCAACTTGCTGAGTTGGCTAAAGATCCTGCAAATGGCAGTAGCCGTTTGCTCCTGCTTCGTGGCCTGCGCCGTTCCAAGTCTCCAACTGCTCGGGAGACGCTTGCAGAACTCGCGAACGATCCCGCCCTTGCGAAAGAGATTTCATCATGGCGCAAAGAGTGAACTGACAAGGCTTGTCCAAATCGTAGCCATATTTCGAGTGCGGCCTCGCGGACGCTATATTCTCGGGTTGCATAGCCTCTGACATGGTGCGGCGCGCGAGATAGTAAAATCGGAAGAACGCCCTTTCAGTCAGGATTCGCCTCACTCGCATGTCGAACAAGCAGACGCTTACCTTTCAGGAGATTGTTTTTCGCCTTCAGCAGTTTTGGGCAGAGCAGGGCTGCGTGTTGCAGCAGCCGTATGACGTGGAGGTGGGCGCAGGTACTATGTCGCCCGACACGTTTCTGCGCGTCCTCGGGCCAAAGCCGGTGCGGATTGCGTACGCGCAGCCGTCGCGGCGCCCCGCGGATGGCCGCTATGGCGAGAACCCGAACCGTCTCTACAAGCACACACAATTGCAGGTCATCCTCAAACCGCCACCGGCGAACATTCTTGATCTGTACATGCAGTCGCTTGAGGCTATCGGCATTGATCTGAAGCAGCACGACATCAAGTTTGAAGAAGACAACTGGGAGTGGCCAGTGGGCGGCGCGTGGGGCGTCGGCTGGCAGGTGATGCTCGACGGGCAGGAGATTACGCAGTTCACGTACTTCCAGCAGTGCGGCGGCATGGACCTCGACCCTATCTGCGGCGAAATTACGTACGGTCTGGAGCGCATCGCGCAGTTTTTGCAGGACCTCGATTCCATCTACGAAATTGTTTGGGCGAAAGAGCCGGACACAGGCAAGCTGACAACCTACGGTGAAATTCGTTTGTTTGAGGAGCAGCAGTTGTCGGCGTACTCGTTTGATTACGCGGATGTGCCAAAGCTGTGGGAGCACCTGAGTTTGTATGAAGTGGAGTGTCTCGCGTTGCTGGAAAAAGCGAAGGCGCTGGATGACAAGAGTGAGCGCAAGACGGTCGAGCGTTTCCCGGTGCTCGGCGCGTATGAGCTGGCCTTGAAGTGCTCGCACCTGTTCAACACGCTGGATGCGCGTGGAGCGATCAGCGTGACCGAGCGTGTGGGTGTGATGGCGCGCATTCGTGCGCTGGTAACGGGCGTGGCGAAGGCTTACGCGGCGCAGGAACAACTGATGAGTGCAGCGAGTCAGCAAGTCAGCGAGTCAGCAAGTCAGGTGGTGGTTCGTGGCTGATTTTCTTTTTGAGATTGGGTTGGAGGAAGTTCCCGCGCGCATGATTGCGAGCGCGCAGAAGGAGCTTGCCGAGCGCACGGAAAAACTGCTGCGCGAGCAGAACCTGCTGGAAGACGGCGCGACGGTGAAGAGCTATTCCACGCCGCGGCGTTTGGCTGTGCTGGTGCATGATGTTCGTGTGAAGCAGGCCGATGTGCAGGAGGAGATGGTTGGGCCTTCTGCCAAGGTCGCGTTCAAAGACGGCGTGCCGACGGCTGCTGCGGAAGCGTTTGCGAAGAAAGCCGGCGTGAGCATGGATGCTCTGCGCACCATCACGAATGCGAAGGGCGAGTATCTTGCCGCAACAGTGCATCGCGCTGGGCGCAATGCTTCTGAGGTGATTGCGGAGTTGTTGCCGAAGGAGATCGCCGGCATCTACTGGGCGAAGAACATGCGCTGGCGTACGGGCATGCCGGAGCGGTTTGTGCGTCCAATCAAGTGGATGCTTGCGCTGCTGGATGGCGACACTCTGCCGGTGGAGTGGGCTGGAACGAAGGCCGGCAATGTGACCTACAGACACCGCGTGCTGCATGGCAATGCGCCGATTACGATTGCTTCTCCTGCGCAGTATGTGGGCGCGCTTCTGGATGCGAAGGTGATGGTGAATGTGGAAGAGCGCCGCCAAAAGATTCGCAAGGCGCTGGATCATGTGACGCGCACGGTTGCGGGCGCGCACTGGCGCGAGGACGAGGCGCTGGTGGATGCGGTGACGCATCTGACCGAGTGGCCGTCTGTATTGCTCGGCAACTTTGAGCGCGAGTACCTGGAGCTTCCTGAAGAAGTGCTAGTCACGGTGATGCGCGATCACCAGAAGTATTTTGCGCTGGAAGGCGCAGACGGCAAGCTGTTGCCGCACTTCCTTACCGTGTTGAACACAGAACCCGATGCTGAGGCTGAAGCGATCATCCGGCAGGGCAATGAGCGTGTGTTGCGTGCGCGGTTCAACGATGCGCGCTTCTTCTGGAACTTCGATCAGAAGACAACGCTGCGCGAGCGCACGAAACTGATGGAGAACGTCACCTTCCAGAAAGACCTCGGCAGCTACGCGAAGAAGACCGAGCGTGTAGCGGCGCTGGCAACCGCGCTGGAGGCCATCGCAGTGGAAGCCAGGGTGCATGTGGATGTGGTTGCGCTACACGAAGCCGTGCTGCTGGCCAAGACCGATCTCACGACGGAGCTGGTGAAGGAGTTCACCGAACTACAAGGCGTGATCGGCGGACTCTATGCGCGCGCGCAGGGCCTGAGCGAAACCACCGCCGTCGCCATCTACGATCAATATCTCCCGGCTTCGACAGACGATGACTTGCCGCGCACAACCGAAGGTCTCCTGCTCTCCATTGCAGACAAGGCTGACACCATCGCCGGCATGTTCTCGTTGGGACTGGAGCCAACCGGCTCAAAAGATCCTTTCGCGCTACGCCGTGCGGCGAACGGCATCGTGCGCATGCTTGCCGAATCCAAACTACCAATCACATTAAGCGCATTGGCAACGCTTGCCACGCACGATGCAGACGTATGCAAACGCGTGCGAACGTTCCTTCTGGAGCGCGTGGAGTTCTACCTGCGCGACGTGCGCGGACAGGCGTATGACGTAGTGAAGGCCGTGACGGCTGCTGGCGTTGAGGATGTCTCCGACGCACTGGCACGCGCCGAAGCAATCACCGCATCGCGCGGGTCGGAAGATTTCCTCGCCATCGCCGCAGCGTTCAAGCGGATGAAGAACATCCTCGAACAAGCCAAGGCTAAAGGTGAAGACTCGTTTGCTGCTTCAGACAAAGAGTTCCTTACAGAGCGCGCCGAGCGCGAGTTGTCAGAAGAAGCAGGCCGCCTTGCGGCGTGGGTCGATGGACAGCGTAAAGATCGCGAATATCTGCTGGCAATACAAAGCGTGGCGAAGCTGCGTCCTTATGTGGATGTGTTCTTTGATTCAGTGATGGTGATGGTTGACGATGCAGCTCTCCGCCGCGCGCGCCTTGGATTGTTGCAGCGTGTATTGGGAGACTTTTCGCGAATCGCCGATTTCTCGGAGATTGTGACCGGGAAATAGTTAATTCAACCGCTGCAGTTTTGCGATGAGCTTTTCTGCGAGCGGTTCGCCGCTTTCTGTCCAGAGCAGGCGTGAGCTTACGCCGCAGTGCTTTTCGACGGAAAGCGTGAAGGCGAGCAGCTTCTCGATGTTCTGTTGCAGCTTTTGCGTGGCGATCTCGTCCATGTCTTCGTCTTCGAGCACCCATGCAGTGTCGAGGCCGAAGTCGACGCGGATGTGGCCGTTCTGCTCGTAGCTGCCGTCGTCGAACTCGGGCCCGAAGCCGATGATCTTTACTGTGGCGGGTACGAGGCGCCAGGTGCGGTCGAAGTCCAGTTCGGAGTCCTCGGGCGTCCAGAGGTCCCACTTCATTTCAAATTCGAAGGCCATGTCTTGGTGGCCGTTTTCGGTGGCTTCCGCTACGGCGTTTTTAGGGAGAGAGTCGTCGCTCTCCTGCGCGCGCTCGTCGTTGACGAAAATGCGCTGGAAGACGGGTGACTCGTGCCAGTTGAGCGGCGTGACTGTTGCGGCAGAGACGCGGTTGCTGCCTGAGACGCGGGCGAACTGTTCCAGCGCGCAGACGAGCTTGTCCGGCAGGGCTTCGGTGCGGAAGTTGGGAAACCAGAGGCTGAGGTAAAGTTGGTCGGCCATCGTTCCAGTTTAGATGCGGCGGGTACTGCCTCCGATGCGATGAGAGAATAGACCGTGGCGATGCGGGTTTCCGTGGACAAGCTTCGGCGATGGCTGCTGGTGGGCGCAGTGGCGCTGGCATTGGTGCTGGCCGGCTTTGTAGGGTACGCGCGCTATCGTGCCCGGCATTTCTTGCAGCAGCTTCCGGGCAAGCTGGGCGTGGATATCAAATCTGAGACGAACGGCTTTACCTATTCGCAATCCATCAAGGGCAAGACGGTGTTTACGCTGCATGCGGCGAAGGCCGTCCAGCGGCAGAACGGCAAGACTACGCTGCACGATGTATGGATCGAACTGTACGAACGAGAGCACGGTAAAGACGAGGTGAGCCGCACGGACCGCATCTCCGGCGCGGAATTTGAGTATGACCAGCCGGCCGGCATTGTGCGCGCTGCGGGCCAGGTTCATATCGATTTGCAGACGCCAGCGGGTTCTTCTGCGCATGAGTCTGACAATGAGAATGATGGACGCATCCACATGCAGACGAGCGGACTCGTCTTCGATCAGAAACAGGGCGTTGCATCAACCGATCAACCAATTGATTTCCATCTGAATGATGTGCAGGGCGATGCCGTTGGCGCTGAGTTTAATGCGGATACAGGTGTACTAGTGCTGCGAAGAGACGTGCATCTTCGTCGCGAAGACAACGGCAAGATTGCCAGGTTGGACGCATCGGCAGCAGAAGTGCGCCGCAACGATCACGTTGCGCGATTGACCAACGCGACGTACTCAGCAGGAGACCGCACGTTACGCGCAACAACTTTATTTGTGGACCTGGATGCAAGTGGCGCACCTACACAAATGCGGGCGGAGACGGTGGCCATCATTGACCGCGACGGTGCCACCATCCATGCTCCGCGCGGTGTGGCGGCGATCGGTGCAGATCATCGCATTCACGATATGCGCTTGATGGATGGCGTGCGATTCGCGTCTGCCAACGCAAACGGAGCATCGCGAGAGGCGCATGTGTCTTTTGACACACAAGGTGTTGCTCATGCGGCGGAGTTCAACGGCGGCGTGCATTTTCGCGAAACTGCCGGCACAGAGCAGCGCGAATTGACGGCTGAAAAGGTGAACATCTCTCCGCTGGAAGGCAATGGCGAAAAGAAGATTGTTGCAACGGGCAGCGCGCGATGGAGTACGCGTGGACGCGAGGTAACCTCATTAAGTGCGGACATACTGCGCGCCACGGTAGCGGGTGGAAACAGTTCCTTGTCGTTGCGGCATGTACGTGGCGAAGGACATAGCGCGATGGAGCAGATGCTTGCAGCTGGCGCGCTGCGACGGTCTACTGCAGACGTCATTGACATCACACTCAGGCAAACTGCCAAAGGGAATAAGCAATCTTCTGCAAACATGGTGGAATATGCGGTGGAAGATGGGAATGTTATCGTGATCGACCGCAGGGCACCGGATGCGAAGACGCACGCTGCCGCAACTGAAAGCAAAGCATATGCGCAACACGCGGAGTACGACGGCGCAACGAAGCGGGCAGTATTGACAGGTTCGCCGCGTCTTGAGTCGCCGGAGATTTCGCTGTCGGCAAGACGCATGACGGTTTCGCAGGCCAATGGAGACGCTACAGCAGAAGGCGATGTGAAGGGAACCGCCGCGGGCGAAAAGGGGCGCGAAGCCACGCACATTCTTGCAGCGCGCGCTGAACTGCATCACGCCGACGATCTGGCCATCTTCTACGGCGTGGCGGGTGGAGATGCCCGGTTGTGGCAGGGCAGTTCGCAAATACTTGCACCGCGTATCGAGATGGAACGTGCAAAACAGCAGATGCGGGCATACTCAATTGATGGACGCAGTGTGCGCGCAGTGTTGCCTATGCGTGATGCAAGCCAATCTGTAGCAAAGCAGAAGATGTTTGCCGGTGTTGTGCGGGTGACGACAAGTGCATTGGTATATAGCGGCAGTGCTGCGCAGCCGACCGCTCATCTGAGTGGAGGCGTTAAGATGCAGCAGTTGGCAGGCAGCGTCTCTGCACAGGATGTCCTCGTCACCTTCAAAACTGCGGCTGGAAAAAGTAGTAGGACGGCGATGCCTGCGGGCGAGGTCGAAACGGTCCGGGCGAAGGGCGATGTGCACCTGACGCAACCAGGCCGTACTGGAACGGGTGCTCTGCTGGTCTATACGGCAGCGAAAGATGAGTTTGAGCTAACCGGCACACCATCTGCTCCGCCCAGAATTGTGGATGTGGAACGTGGGTCCATAACCGGTAGTTCATTGATATTCCATGCGGCGGATGATAGCGTCATAGTCGCTGCGGTACCCGGCAAACGTGTGCACACGGAGACGCGGGTCGACCGCTAACAAGAAGCGTTAATGCGAAGGCTGGCAACGGAAGAGATCAGGAAGACGTACAACGGCCGCGAGGTCGTGCGCGGCGTCAGCCTCCATATCGATCAGGGTGAGGTCGTCGGCCTGCTCGGTCCTAACGGCGCGGGCAAAACGACAAGTTTTTACATGATCGTCGGCCTGGTTCGACCAGACGGTGGCCGCATCGTTGCCGATGGTCGCGACATTACCGCACTGCCCATGTATCAGCGCGCTCGCGACTTTGGTGTCAGCTATCTGCCGCAGGAGCCATCGGTTTTCCGTAAGCTTACAGTGGAAGAAAATATTCTTGCTGTGCTGGAAGTCCAGCCAGGCGCATGGAATACACGGCGCGTCCGCACGGAGCGATTGCTGGAACAACTCAGTCTGACGCACGTCCGCAAAACGCATGGATACGCACTCTCCGGTGGGGAACGCCGTCGAGTGGAAATTGCACGTTGTCTGGCCATAGAACCAGCTTTTATCCTGCTGGACGAACCGTTTTCAGGCATCGATCCAATTGCAGTGTTGGAGTTGCAGCAAATAATTTTTTCGTTAAAAACGAGCGGCATCGGCGTTTTAATCACCGACCATAACGTACGTGAAACGCTGTCTGTAACCGACCGCGCATATATCATTACCGAAGGCCGCATCTTTCGCGATGGCACGCCGGGCGAACTGGGCCGTGATCCTGAAGTAAAACGCATTTATTTAGGTGAAAATTTTTCGATGTAGCACCGGTATTTTCCTTGCGAAGGAAAGGATCGGAATCGACTGCTTTCCCTCTCGTACATGCATCTATAGCAGATGTAGACTACGGGCACGCGCATGCGTGAGTATTTGGCATAGAAGGTATTGGCAGAGAATTTGAATCTTCAACCCAAGCTGAATGTGAACGTATCGCAGCGCCAGGTGCTCACTCCGGGCATGGTGCAGATGGTGCGCGTGCTTGCACTCAACAAAATCGAGTTGAAGGAGATGATCAACACCGAAGTGGTGGAAAATCCCGTCCTCGAAGAGATTGAAGATCACACACCCAGCCTTGAGGAGATTGCCGCAGAAGAGGGTAGCCGCGAACGTAGCGTCGCTGAACAGACCGAGCAAAAGACCGAGAAGGATCCTTTCGAAGAGGTGGATTTCGGCAGCTATTTCCAGGAGTACATGGACCCTGGGTTCCGCGCACCATCCATGTTTGAGGAGTTCGACAAACCTTCGTTCGAGCACTTTCTCTCAAACCCGACAACGCTGACGGACCATCTCGATTGGCAGATCGGTGCCATGTCCTTGAGCGAAGACGTACGCTCTGCTCTGGAATTTCTGATTGGCAACCTGGATGAGAACGGCTATCTGACCGCAAGCGAAGAGGAGTTGCAAAGCCAGCTTACCCCGGAACGGCTGCAGAGTGCGCGAGAGGTCTTAAGGCAGCTTGATCCTACAGGAGTTGGAGCACGTGACCTGCGCGAATGCTTGCAAATGCAGGCTGAGGCTGTATTGCGCGATCTGGATGCAGCCTTAGTACGCGGCGAGGAAGACGGCTTTGCGCATTTGGGAGAATATGAATCCCTGATCGCCCGTCGTGCTGTTGCGGCCTGTGCTCTACAGATTGTGCAGAGCGCATTGTCGTTGGTAGAGCGCGGCGATACGAAAGAGATTGCACGCAAGCTGAAGTGCAGCGCGGAGCATGTGCAGCCGGCGATTGCGCTGATTCGCACATTCAATCCGCGTCCGGGGCAGCGTTATAACCAGAGTGAGACGCGGCTGATTGAACCGGATGTTGCATTTGTGCGTCGAGGAGACGACTTCATCGTGGTTATGAACGATGACGATATGCCGAATCTTCGCCTGAATGCTGGATACAGGCGCATGCTGCACCAGAAAAACTCCGATAAGGAGTTGCGCGAATATGTGAAAGAGCGGTATCGTTCCGCAATTCAGTTGCTGCGCAATATTGAGCAGCGCAAGAACACGATTGTGCGAACGTGCGACGCTATTGTCCGGAGACAGCGAGATTTCCTGGAAAAAGGAATCGACGCTCTGCGGCCCATGATGATCAAAGAAGTGGCCGAGGAGATAGGCGTCCATCCTTCTACCGTGAGCCGCGCTGTGGCCAACAAATACGTCCACACAGCGCAGGGAGTGTATGAACTGCGCTTCTTCTTCTCTGAAGGCGTAAACGGACCGGAAGGCGGCGACCTGCCTCTATTATTGCTGAAGAAAAAAGTACGCGGGTTGATTGAGGCTGAAGATCCTGCGAAGCCGCTCACCGACGATGCGCTTGCTGCTGAGTTGAATCGGCAGGGTATCAATGTGACGCGCCGCACTGTCGCGAAATATCGCGAAGATATGCAAATTCCCAGTACGCACAAACGCCGCCGGCGCAACTGACCACGCGGCGCTTGTAAACCGCATCCAAACCCGAACCAGGAGGTGAGAGAGAATGCACATCGAATTCACCGGCAGGCAGTTCACTATTCCAGCAAAACTGCGGACCATGGCACAGGAGCGGCTCGATGATATCGAGCAGTTGATTGGTGTTGAGAGTACAGGGCATGTCGTCCTTACGGAAGACAAATTCCGGAAGATTGCTGAGGTGATCGTTCAATGCAAGACATGCAATGAATTGACCGCCAAATGCGAAGACAAGGATATGGAGCGTGCTCTCCACGATGCGCTCATGAAGGTGGAGAAGCAGGTGCTTAGAACGGTGAAAAAGACGGTGACTCAGCGGAGACACCCCGACCAGACAGCCGAGGGTAGTGTCCGTCTGCAAACTTCGGATGACGATCTGGAGGCGCAGCCTGGCATAGCGGCGCGCAAACGTATGACCGCGCAAAAGCCGGCAGGCGATCGAACTCAGAAGTCCTATGCAGGCGCCATGTAATAGACGGTTCCAAAATCATGGTCGCCGGTGCTAGCATCGGCGCATGGCAACAGGAAAGCCAACAAAGAAACGCGCTGCGAAAAAACCTTCGCAGCGCGTTTCTGCGTCTGCGAAAAAGACTGCAACACGCTCAAAGAATAGTCGTCCTAAAGGACGGCATGAACTGGTCGTCCTTACGGGATTGTCTGGCGCGGGGAAGCTCTCCGCACTAAAGGCATTTGAAGATCTCGGCTACTATTCCGTCGACAATCTGCCGCTTGATCTGATTCCGCGTTTCGCAGACCTGGTGCGTGGATCACGAGATATCCGGCGCGCGGCAATTGGTATTGATGTACGGGAAGGACTGATTGAACGCTTTCCCGCGATTCTGAAACAGGTACGCAAAGTCATTCCCACCACAGTCGTTTTTCTGGAGGCAAGCGACGATGTTTTGCAACGTCGCTTCTCCGAGACTCGCAGGCCGCACCCGTTGGGACGCAATGAAACGGTGCAGAAGTCGATCCGTGCTGAACGCAAGCGGATTGATCCCGTGCGCAACGTGGCGGACATTCTTCTCGATACATCCAAGTTCAACGTGCATGAACTGCGCGCGCACATCAACGATCAGTTCCAGCGGGACGTCGATGATCGCAGCCTGCTAATCTCCACCATGAGCTTCGGCTTTAAGAATGGTGTGCCTACGGAAGCAGACCTGGTCTTTGACGTACGTTTCCTGCCCAACCCGCACTTTGTGCCGGAGTTCCGCCATCGCACCGGCAAAGAAAAGCCGGTGGCCGATTATGTGATGGCGTTTCCGCAGACAAAAGAGTTCCTCGATCGCACGACCGACATGCTGTTATTTCTTCTTCCGCACTATATCAAGGAAGGCAAGAGCTATCTCACGCTGGCCTTCGGCTGTACTGGCGGGCAACATCGCTCCGTAACCATTGCAGAGGAAATCCGCAAACGGCTTGAAGAACAGAAATACCGTACCAAGATCGCGCATCGCGACATGCCTCGCCAAACCTAGACGGAAGATAAAATAAGGCGTGCCCGAGCAGATCTTCAGCACGCGAAAAGCTTTAGACGGAAAGGAAGACCGGTAGATGAGACGCATCCTTCGGCTCCTCTTCTATCTCCGTCCGTATGTCGTCTTTGCCCTGATGTCCGTCGTGCTGATGGCGGTTGTCGGCGGTATGGCGGCGTTCCGGCTGCTGTTGGTCAAGCCCATCTTCGACAACGTACTCTCGCCCACGGCCTCGCCGGACCGCGTGCTCGTCTTCAACATTCCATACACCAGTCACCATCTCGATCTCCAGTACTTCGTCCCGGCGCACTTTCACAATGCATGGACGGTTGTGGCGTTCGCGCTGGTGGTCTCTGCGCTGATCAAGAGTGTCTGCGATTACGCAGGCACATATCTGGTGAACTACGCCGGCTTTGGCATGATCACCGATCTGCGCAACGCGTTATACGACGCGATCCTGCGACGGTCGGAAGCGTTCTTCCAGCGGCACACGACAGGTTCGCTGCTCTCCACGCTCATCAACGACATCGAGAAAGTACAGTTTGCGATGTCCACGGTGCTGGGCGATTTTCTGCAACAGTTCTTCACGCTGCTCTTCACCATCACCGTGGTCATTATGCTTGGCGGCAAGCTGGCTTGGGTGCTGCTGCTGTTTGTACCGGTAGTCATCTCCTCGGCGCGCAGAATCGGACGCCGCGTGCGCCAGACAACCCGAACTGGCCAGGATAAGCTCGCTGAAATTCAGAACATCCTGCACGAAACCATCACCGGCAATCGCATTGTGAAGGCTTTCGGCATGGAGCACTGGGAGATGAACCGCTTCCGTGTGGCGGCGAGGCGGCTCTTCCGCGCTAACCTGAAGTCTGTAAGTGTGCAGGCCATCTCCTCACCGTTGATGGACGCTATCGGTTCAGTCGCCATCGCGATGCTGCTGCTCATCGGGCGCAACCAGATTGTGCAGCACAAGATGACGGCCGGATCGTTCATCGCCTTTCTCATCGCAGTGTTCACGCTTTACGATCCGGTACGCAAATTCGCACTCTTCTACAACAGCTTTCAGCAGGCGCTCGGCGCGAGTGAAGATATCTTCAAATTCCTCGACGCGCAGGATGAAGTACCGGAAAAGAAGCGCGCATTTGTGCTGAAGGAATTCAAAGAAAGCATCGTCTTCGACCACGTCTGTTTTGCCTACCATGTGGAAGGCGAAGAGGATAAGCAGGTCCTCAAGGATATCGATCTTACTGTCCAGCGCGGCGAAGTAATCGCGCTCGTCGGCCCCAGCGGTGCCGGCAAGAGCACGTTCGTAAAGCTGATTCCGCGCTTCTTCGATGTGACCGAAGGCAGCATCAAGATCGACGGTCATGATCTCCGCGACCTCACCATCGACAGTCTGCGCAAACAGATGGGTAAGGTAACGCAGGAGACGGTGCTCTTCAACGACACCGTCCGCAACAACATCGCCTACGGCCGTCCCGATGTTCCCATTGAACGTGTAATCACTGCGGCGAAGATGGCGCTCGCGCACGATTTCATTGAACAGTTGCCCGACGGGTACGGCACCATGATTGGCGAAAAAGGCTTCCGCCTCTCAGGCGGAGAGCGTCAGCGTCTTGCCATCGCGCGCGCCATCTTAAAGAACGCGCCGGTCCTCATTCTGGATGAAGCCACTTCCGCGCTCGATACCGAAAGCGAGTCGCTGGTGCAGGCGGCGCTTGCTAATCTGATGGAAAATCGCACGGTGTTCGTTGTGGCACATCGCCTTTCCACCGTGCGTCGCGCGGACCGCATCGTTGTTCTCGATCAGGGCCGCATCGCGGAGATCGGCAATCATGCCGAACTGCTCGCTCTAGGCGGCATCTACAAGCGCCTGCACGATCTGCAATTCAATGACGCGGACGTAGAGACGGCCGCTGCTGGAGGAATTTCATGAGTGCTCCGATCCGGTCGATGACCGGCTTCGCTTCGGTGACCGGTCGCGCGTCGGAGACGCTGGGGTTCACCTTGTCCGCGAAGAGTGTGAACCACCGCTTTCTCGACCCGCACCTGCGGCTGCCCGGCGGCATGGACGCTCTGGAGATGGAACTCCGCAAGCTGCTGAAGGAACACGTCCGCCGCGGACATGTGGAGATCACGCTGCAACTCGAACGCAGCGCGCGTACAGGTGTACAGGTAAATCTTCCGCTGCTGCGGGTGCACGTGGATGCCTACCGTGCCGCCGCTACCAATCTTGAACTGAGCGGTGAGCCAGATCTTAATGCACTGCTCCGCCTGCCGGGCGCGCTCTCCGGCGATGCTGCGCCCACAGAAGATCAGGCCGCGTTGCAACAAGCCGTGATTGAAGTAGTGCCACAACTGCTCGCTGAACTAAACACCATGCGTGAGCGCGAAGGCGCTGCACTTGCCGACGAGATGCGCGCAGGCATGGGCCGCATCCACCAAATGGTGACGGAGGTACGCAGCCTCCGCGCCGAAACCCTTCCGCAGATCTACAACACGCTGCGCGAGCGGCTGCAATCGCTGCTGGCAGATACGTCGATCAGCGAGGATCGCATTCTCACCGAAGCCGCCATGCTGGCCGAGCGCGGCGATGTGGACGAGGAGATGGTGCGTCTCGACACGCATGTGCAGCACTTCATTGAGCATCTCAATACCGGTGGCGAAATCGGCAAAAAGCTCGATTTCCTCTTGCAGGAGTTCAACCGAGAAGCGAATACGCTGCTCTCCAAAACTGGTGGATCGGCGCACAGCATGCGCATCACCGAACTTGGCCTGGCCGTAAAGTCGGAGATCGAGCGAGCACGCGAGCAGGTACAAAACCTTGAATAAAACAGCGCGCGCGGTACACTCGTAGGCACACGCCATGGCTGGAATTCTCTTCATCATCTCTGCGCCGTCGGGGTCAGGCAAATCGACGCTCGTTTCGCAACTCCGCTCGCTGGTTCCGGGGCTGGACTTCTCCGTCTCCTACACCACACGCGCACCGCGCGGCTCCGAGGTAGACGGCACGGAGTACCACTTCACCACCCGCCAGCACTTTGAAGAGATGATCGCGCGCGACGAGTTTCTGGAGCATGCTGAGGTCTTCGGCAACTACTATGGGACGCATCGAAACGCGCTTAAACACGCAGCAGCCAAGGGCCTCGACCTTCTGCTCGACATCGATGTGCAAGGCGCGATGCAGGTGATGCAGCGCGCGCCGGAAGCGGTATCCATCTTCATCGTGCCACCGTCGCCTGCTGTTTTAGAAAAGCGACTCCGCAACCGCAGTGCGGCAGAGAACATCAGCAACGAAGATCTCATCCGGCGCCGGCTCGCGCAAGCCGAAAGCGAGTTGCGCGAAATCAGCAACTACGACTACGCCATCGTGAATGACGTGCTCGATAATGCGGTGGCCGAACTTGTTGCCATCGTAAAGACGGAGCGCGGCGAAGGGGATGCCGATCCGCTGCACCTTGCTGCGAACTGCCGGACAGCTGCTCCATCAGCGCATCTACAGGACGCGTTGGCGAAGTTCGCTCAGTCCTGAACCATTCCTCTATTTCACCCACGATTTCCACCGCTCCGCAAATTCCCTTTGTCTGATAACGCTGCTCTGCGCTACAGTCTATGCATCGCACGACAATCTGAAAGCTGCCTCACGAGGGAACCATGACTACCCCCAACGATGGTCTGCAAAATCGCTACAGTCTTGTGAAAGGCGCGGCGCGCCGTGCCCGTCAACTGCAATCCGGCGCCGCCCCGCTCATCCAGTCGCGATCCATGAAGGCGTGCCGCATCGCGCAGGATGAGATCCTGCAAGGTCAGGTCCGCTACGTGGTGCCCGAGCCGAAGCCGCTGTCCACAACGCCTTCGACCTTCCACGCGTAAAATCGCTCTTGAGCGATGACACCTGAAGCCACAGCACGCCTGCGCGCGTACGTCGAATATTTCCGCGACCTGGGCGTCTATGACTTCTATCGTCACGGAGAAGTCCCCGCCGAGTTGCAGGCCCAGCTTGCAGAAATACTGCAGCGCGCAAAGCCGGCGTCCCCACGTCCCGACACATCTCCTGCTGCAAGATCATCCGCACCAGCCGCAGCGCCAAAGACACTACCACCTCCGCCAGCTAAACCTTCGCTCTCGCCCTTCGAAGCGTCGAAGCAACGTGCTGTCGCGCAAAGCACTCCCGCGCCCGCGCCGCCGCAAGAACCAGCAGCCCTCGATCCGGCGCTCGCACCTCCGCCTATGCCTCTCATCAGCCTGAACGAACGTATCGCGCCCCCGCAAACACGTGTCACAACATCCGCAGACAAGCACGCCGCGCTCGAAAGCATCCGCCACCACATCGGCGACTGCACGCGCTGTCCGCTCGCCTATGCCGGCCGCCACACCATCGTCTTCGCAGATGGCAGCCCCGATGCGAAGCTGATGTTCGTCGGCGAAGGTCCGGGCGCAGACGAGGACACCAGCGGCGTCCCCTTCGTCGGCAAGGCCGGCCAGTTGCTCAACAACATGATCACGGCCATGGGCCTCAAGCGCGAAGAGGTCTACATCGCCAACGTGGTGAAGTGCCGGCCGCCGGGCAATCGCACACCCGAGCCTATCGAGGCGAACACCTGCTCACAGTTCCTCGCCGAACAGATCGATGTAGTCCAACCGGAGTACATCGTAGCCCTCGGTGCAACGGCAGCAACGTATCTGCTCGGAATCAAAAAGCCGCTCACCGCGCTTCGCGGCTCATGGCACGAAGTACGCGGCGCCAAGGTGGCTGTGACCTATCACCCTGCGTATCTGCTGCGCGATCCAAACATGAAGGGCGAGGCGTGGAAAGATTTGCAGCGTGTGATGGTAGCTATGGGGCTGAAATCTCCAAAGCGTTCGTAAAAAGATTCTCGTAATGCGACAACCAACTACCAGCGAATACCTGCCGTTACCGGAACAAAGGTTGTGTGCGCAACGGCGCCTGCATAGCTGGAGTTGCCTTGATTGCGGACCCATACATAGCGTGCCTCAATGAACAGCTTCAGGCTGTCGTTGAACATCGGACGATATGCTAAGCCTGTGCCGATATCGAATCCAGGTGCGTTGTTGCTGAACCGTACAGGCTGGCCCCCAGCAAAGGCACATCCGGGTGTGGAATTCTTGCAATCGCCATTGCTCGAAACGGTGGTGTGTTTCCTGAAGAATCCGCCACCACCGATCAGGTAACCGCCATAGCGTGGGGTTGCGAAATACTGCACGAGAGCTTGCGCAGTAATCGACCAGAGGCGAATGCGGCCAACATAGCTCTTTTCCGCGTAGTCAGGAAAATGAAAGTAGTTGATCACCTGTTGCTGCGGCACACGAAAATGATGGAAGCCATACTCTCCCAGCAAAGCAAATCGCCGGTTGAAGCGATATCCTCCACCCGCTTGAAAGTTCCACGCTGGGCCCTGATATTTACGAGCGGCTCCGGTGGAGAGATTCACGCCTCCACCAAATGCGAGTGCAAGTTTCTCGGAACCATCCGCATTGCGCCAATGAGAGTTGTATCCCGGTGCCGGTTCCTGGGCAAAGAGTGTGCCTGATGAGCAAAGAAGAATGAGAGTGGTGAAAGCGCAGATGCGGCGTACAGCGAATTGCATTGTTCTAGGATAGGGCATCTTCCGAGTGCGCAGGCGAGTAGCTTTTCGAGACCTTATAAAACGTACACTGGACTCTGTGCCTCGCTTCGCAGAAGTCGCTCTCCCAGTTCCGCTCGACCGCACCTTCACCTACGCGGTCAACGGAGTCACGCCCGTCATCGGCGCACGCGTATTGGTGCCGTTCAGCGGACAGCGCCTCATGGGCGTGGTCATGCGCGTGCACGATGAACAGCCGCAGGACGACTTCGAAATAAAATCCATCCAGCAAGTGCTCGACGACGCACAGCTTCTGCCCGATGAGTTGCTGAAGCTGGCCGAGTGGATCGCGCAATACTATGTCGCTCCCTTAGGCGAAGTGCTGCGCGGCATGTTGCCGCTCTCGGCAGAGGTCAAGCGAGACATCTTCTACCGCATCGCTGAGCAGGGAAGGCGCGTGCTCTACGAAGGCGCTGAGAAGGGTTCGTCGCGCCGCTCGAAACTCTCTCCTGAAGACCAGAACCGTGAATACGCCGTACTCAATTATCTGGAGAGCGGTGAGGCGGCCAAGCTCACCACGCTGCGCAGTGCCACAGCAGCAGGCAAGCCGCTGCTGGAAGGCATGGTGCGCAAGAAGTGGCTCACGCGCGAGGTAGTGGCGCGCGAGCGCGATGCGCGTCGTCTGGAGAAGTGGGCCACGCTTGTGCCCGATGCGCGTATTCCAAAGCTGAATGAAAATCAGCAGTTGCTCATGGCCGAGCTTGCAGCCGCCGGCGGACGCATGCGCGTCAGCGATCTACGCGATGCTGCATCTATCCGGGAGGCAAAAGTTCCCGACTCCACACTCGCCACGCTGGTCAAGCGTGAGATCGTTCGCATCGACGAAGAGCCGGAGAGCTTTTACTACGGCGGCGTACACGCCACCGGCAAAAAACACGCGCACGAACATGCACTTAATGAAAAGCAGACCGAGGCGTTCGCAGGCATCGCCGTTGCGCTTGCTGCAGGCGGATTCAAGCCGCATCTGCTCTACGGCGTGACCGGTTCGGGCAAAACAGCCGTGTACTTTGCCGCGATGCAGCGCGCATTGCAGGCAGGTAAGTCGTCGCTGCTGCTGGTGCCAGAGATCGGTCTCACTCCCGCCATGGCGGCGCAGATGTTCGCGGCCTTCGGCGACACCATGGCGCTGCTGCACTCGCAACTCACGCCAGACGAGCGCGCGGAACAATGGCACCGCATCCGTCGCGGAGAAGCCAAGGTCGTCGTCGGCACGCGCTCCGCAGTCTTTGCGCCCGTGCAGAATCTCGGCCTCATTCTCGTGGATGAAGAACACGATTCCAGCTACAAGCAGGAAGAGACGCCGCGCTATCATGCGCGCGACACAGCCGTGATGCGCGCTAAGCTGCTCAATATTCCCGTAGTGCTCGGCTCCGCAACGCCATCGCTCGAAAGCTGGTCCAACGCGCAGAAGGACAGATATACGCTGCTCACCATGGACGAGCGCGTTTCCAATCGCCCATTGCCCGCAGTGGAACTCGTGGACATGCGCGCAGAGTTTCGCGAGACAGGTAGTGACCACATCTTCTCGCGCGCCCTCATTACAGAGACGCAGGCGGCGCTCGATCGCGGCGAACAGGTCATCATCCTGCTCAATCGGCGAGGCTACTCCTATGTGGTGATGTGCCGCGCCTGCGGCGAAAAGATCGAGTGCGAAAACTGCGCGATTGCTATGACGCTGCATAAGCCCGTTGTCGGAGCCGACCTGCACGCGCACGCCGGCGAGCGGCTGGAGTGCCACTACTGCGGCTTTCGGCGCAACGTGCCAAAGACGTGCCCCAAGTGCGAGAGCGAGTATCTCTACTACTTCGGCGCAGGCTCGCAGCAGGGCGAAGAGCGGTTGCAGGAAATCTTCCCCGGCGCCCGCATTGGGCGCATGGACCGCGACACCGTCCGCTCACGCATGGACATGGAACGCATGCTCGCGCGCCTGCACTCCGGCGAGATCAACCTCCTCGTCGGCACGCAGATGATCGCAAAGGGACACGACATTCACGGCGTCACACTCGTCGGTGTCGTCGGCTGCGACCACGCGCTTGGCCTTCCGGACTTCCGCGCCGCCGAACGCGTCTTCCAACTCCTCACGCAGGTAAGCGGACGCGCCGGTCGCGGTGACACACCCGGCCGCGTCGTCGTACAGACATATCACCCTGACCACTACGCCATCCGCTTCGCTGCGCAGCACGACTACCTCGGCTTTGTAGATAAGGAGATGCAGTTCCGCCGGTGGATGCACTATCCGCCATTCACCGCGTTGAGCAACGTAGTGCTTCAAAGCGAGCGGCTGGAAGAGGTGATGGCATGGTCTGTCCAGCTAGGGAAGTGGTTCGCCTCGCGCAGCATATCCGGCTTGCGGGTACTCGGACCCGCCGCTGCTCCAATCACACGCATAAAACGTATCTATCGCTATCATTTCGTGCTTAAAGCAGAAAAAAGAGCGGTCTTAAACCGCTCTTTATACGCCATGCTGGCCCAGGCTGAGGCCATCGGAGCGCCACGCCGCCAGATTGGGATCGACGTGGACGCGCTCCACCTGATGTAACTAGTTCGGCAGTGCTTGCAACTCTTTGCCAGGCTTGAATCGCACGGCCTTGCCGGGCTCGATCGATACCTCTGCACCCGTACGAGGATTACGTCCGATGCCGGTTTTACGCGGTTTTACGGTGAATACACCAAAGCCACGCAGCTCAATGCGGTCGCCCTGGGCGAGTGCGCGTTTCATGCCGTCAAAGATGGTATCGACGGCTGCTTCCGCCTTGGTGCGCGGAAGGCCGGTACGGTCGACGATGCGCTGAATGAGATCCTGTTTGATCAATCTCTTGCCCTGCCTTGCGTTAGCGGAATTTTAGGGGCCCGGGAAGCTGCGCGCTCAATTACTGTCCGATGGTAGAAAGCGGGAACGGCTCTGTCAACGAGCGTGCCGTTAAGTGACGCAAAATGTGTCTGCTGGACGATTCGAATTGCGGTGGCGCACGGCGTACCGTACACTTGCGCTCAAGCACATTTCCCCATTAATAGGAGTTGTAGTGGCCATCAAGAGTGACCGCTGGATCCGCGAGCAGGCGCAGCGCGGCATGATTGAACCCTTTAGTGAAAAGCAGGTGCGCGAGGGTGTCATCTCGTATGGATTGTCTTCATACGGGTATGATCTGCGCGTTTCCGACGAGTTCAAGATCTTCACCAACGTGAACTCCGCCATCATCGATCCGAAGGATTTCGACGAGCGCAGCTTCGTCTCCGTGCAGGCGGACTCGGTCATCGTCCCGCCAAATTCCTTTGCGCTCGCAAGATCGATCGAATACTTCCGGATTCCCCGCGACGTGCTGACAATCTGCGTCGGCAAGAGCACATATGCCCGTTGCGGCATTATTGTGAACGTAACTCCGTTTGAACCTGAGTGGGAAGGTTTCGTGACGCTGGAAATCTCCAACACCACGCCGCTTCCTGCAAAGGTGTATGCAAATGAAGGTTTGTGCCAGATTCTTTTCTTCCAGTCGGATGAGACCTGCGAGACGAGCTATGCCGCTCGAGCGGGCAAATACCAGAAGCAGCAGGGCATTGTTCTTCCAAAGCTGTAATGAGAATCAAGCTCCTGAGGGCCTGTTGAATTAGGAATGAGAGGACGGGGCAACCGATGCCCGAAAGAACGACTCCCCCACGGATAGCCATGGTGGCGTCCGATACACTGCGGGTCGCTGGGCTCCATGAGCTTATCGGCGGCACTGCGGACGTACATCACATAACTGCGCCAGAGCTGCTGCGCTCGCCGGATTTCGATATCGCTGTTCTCGATGAACCCTCGGAAGATCTTCTTCTTGCAACCATCACGACCCTGCGGCGTGCCAGATCGTCGCTCCGCATCATTGCTCTGGGTGCCAATGCCGATCCTGAGGTGATTCAGCGTGTCATTGCGTCGGGCGCCAAGGGATATCTCAATTACACGGCCACCGCGCAGGAAGTTCAAATGTGCATCACTGTTGTAATGGACGGGTCGGTCTGGGCCCCGAGAAAAGTTCTGGCACGTCTCCTGGACAAGGCCGGTCCGGAACCGCGCAGGCACTCCGAACCTTACTTCACACCGCGCGAGCGCGAAGTGCTGAACTTACTGGCTGAAGGGAATTCGAACCGCGAAATCGGCGATGCGTTAGGGATCGATATCGCCACAGTCAAGGCGCACGTCTCCCGCCTAATGCGTAAGGTAGGCGTGGATAATCGTGTCGCTCTAACGCTTAAAACCCTTGAAAACAATAGACAAAAATGAAGTGCGCTGTTTACAGATAAGTAATCCCACTCGTTACGATAGTAGTGCCTCGTCTGTACTATTCCAAAAATCAGCGCGATGGCTGAAAGTAGCTCATGTAACACAGACCTGGGAGAAGGGGCTGCAGTAGCCGGTAGCAAGGCCGGGCGCAGCCCCCCTTTTTTGCCTCAATCAATTAATCCCAACGTCCAGCTACGCCTTCCAAATCAGATCTGACTTCTTACATACTGCCATGAGCTGCTATTGAGGTTTCCGAAGCATAGCTACGCTTATCTGGCGTCTGCGTGCAACGTTGCATAAGAGATATACCATCCCAACATGAGGCAGGTGTGCGGCATGGGTGCGGTCGTACGCTTTGAACAGACTGGTTTTCTGAAACGGAGTGAAACGTATGAAGCGACTACACACAGCCATTTGTGCCTTGACGATGGTTACTTGCAGCCTGGCTGCCTTTGCCGATAAGTCCGATCAGGTGGAGCGGCTCAACAATGCAAAATCCGTGCTGGATGAAATTATGGCTACTCCAGACAAGGCCATTCCAAACAGCATTCTTTCCAACGCGTACTGCGTGATTGTTATCCCCTCCATGAAAAAAGCGGCATTTGTGGTGGGCGGCCAGTACGGACGTGGTGTGGCCACGTGCCGCAACACGCCATCAGGCAAGTGGTCTGCTCCCATCATGATCAAGCTGGAAGGTGGTTCGTTCGGCTTCCAGATTGGCGGACAATCCACTGATCTAGTTCTTGTTGGCATGAACGCGCGCAGCGGCCAGGACATGCTGAAGAACAAGTTCAAAATCGGCGGCGATGCAGCGGCCTCGGCAGGCCCGGTAGGCCGCAACGCTCAGGCTGGGACCGATTGGAAGCTGGGTGCGGAGTTCCTGACCTGGTCCCGCTCGAAGGGCCTGTTTGCGGGCATCGATCTGAACGGCGACGTACTTTCGCAGAGTGACAGTGATACACGCGAACTGTACGGCGTCAACGTGCCATTTGAAACCATCCTGAAGGGCCAGCAGGCTGCTCCGAAAGAAGCGATGCCATTCCTGCGGACGGTATCGAAGTACTTCAGGGCCGCGCAGTAAACCTGCTCAACAACAATCTTCAAGGCCGGCGATGCCCTCGCCGGCCTTCTTGTTTGCTACAGCGCGTAAACTTAAGCCTTGCAGAGTTCCCATCCAACCTTTCGACAGCGCATCGAGTTTGCAGTCGTATGGCTGCTCGTGCGCGGTCTTGGTATATTGCCGCGCACTCTCGCGCGGGCAGCAGGAGCATTTGTCGGCCGGGTCGCCTATCGGCTTCTCGGCAGGCTGAGACGCACAGGCATGCGCAATCTGGAAATTGCCTATCCAGAGAAGTCTGAGGTGGAACGTACGGCAATCCTGCACGCTGTGTACCGCAACCTGGGATGGCAGCTCGCGGAGTTCTGCCTGATGGGCCGCTACAGCCGTCGCGGTGCTGAAGATGTGGTCTTCCGCTATGAGGGCCTGCAGAACTTTGAGCAGGCGCAGCAGCGCGGTAAGGGCACGCTGGTGCTCACGGGACATCTGGGGGCATGGGAGCTGTCCAGCTTTCTGCATTCTCTGTGCGGCTCTCCCATGGGAATGGTGATCCGGCGGCTGGACAATCCGCTGGTGGACCGGTTCGTAAACCGCATTCGCTGCTTGCATGGCAATCGTGTGTTGCACAAAGATGACTTTGCGCGTGGTCTCCTGCGGGCCATGGCAGCCAACGAGACGGTCGGCATTTTGATGGATACAAACATGACACCGCCCCAGGGTGTCTTTGTGCCATATTTCGGCGTGGAAGCATGCACGGCGTCTGGACTGGCGCGGGTGGCGCGTGCCACAGGGGCTGCGGTCATTCCAGGATTTCTGTTGTGGAGCGCGGACGAGAAAAAATATGTGCTGCACTTTGGTAGAGCGCTCGACGTGCAGCGAACAGAGGATGCCGAAGCCGATGCGGTAGCGAATACCGCCCTGTTTACCCGCACCATTGAAAACTATGTGCGCAGCGCGCCGGAACAGTGGTTATGGCTGCATCGCAGATGGAAAACGCGCCCAGCAGGAGATGCGGGAATTTATTGAGCCTCGATTGCGCTCGGCTACACTGAACGCCATGCCTACCTTGAAGACGATCGCGGATTGGATTTTTTCTGAGAGCGAAGATGTGCCGGAAGCGGGGGAAATTACGGGCGTTGCCAGCATCGAGCGGGCGCGCCCTTCCGATGCTGTCTTTGCGGCAGATCTGATCACTCTCGAACGGGCCGTAAGCAGCGCGGCAGGATGCATTCTGGCACGGACAAAGGATGCTGCCGTAGTGACCGACGCGCGCGTTCTGTCAGTGCATGATCCGCGATATGCATTTTCAGTCCTGGCGCAAAAACTATCGCCGGCGCCGGCAGGATTCATCCATCCTGCGGCAGTCATTGGAAACAATGTGAAGCTGGGTACAGACGTGAGCATCCAGGCAGGCGCAGTCATCGGTGATGACGTTCGCATTGGCGGTCATACAGTGATTGGGCCGCGCGTTGTGATCTATCCCGGTGTGGAGATTGGCGCGCGGTGCGTGGTGCAGGCTGGTGCGGTACTGGGAGCAATGGGGTTTGGCTATGCGCGTAGTGCGGCAGGAGAGTATGTCCGCTTTCCTCAGCAAGGTGCCTTGGTCATTGAGGACGATGTAGAGATTGGCGCAAACGCTACGATCGATCGCGGTGCTCTGGAGGAGACGCGCATCGGACGTGGATCGAAGCTCGACAATCTGGTGCATATCGGCCACAACTGCCGCATCGGCAAAAACGTGGTCATTGCGGCGCAGACAGGCATCTCCGGTTCTTCCATCGTGGAGGACGGCGCGATTCTTGGTGGGCAGGTCGGCATCGGCGAGCATGCGATGGTAGGCGATCATGTAATTTTGGGCGGGGGCGCCGGCGTGTTGAGCAACAAAAAACTGCGTGGACCGGGGGAGGTCTTCTGGGGGCGTCCGGCACAGCCGCTGAAGGAATATCTGCGCGACCTCGCGAAATTGAGAAAGCTATGATTGTTCTTCTCGGTGGAGACGAGCGGGGTGTGGGCAAAACGGCGCTCGTGTGTGCTGTGATCGCGCAGTTTCCCAGGATGCCTTGGACGGCCGTGAAGGTATCACCGAACGATGACGACATGATCTACATGCATCAGGAGCGGGAGGCCTCCGGGGAGAGCGCCACGGGCAGGATGCTGGCTGCGGGTGCGGCATCGGCTTTCTTGATGGGCGCTTCTGCGCAAAGGCTCGGAGATCTCGCACAGATGTTGTCGCACATGGCTCAGGGCAGTGCGTTGATTGTGGAGTCCACTGCTTTGCGAGCGCACCTTGAGCCGGATTTATTTCTCTGTGTGATGGAGCAGAAAGCACCGCATAAGACATCCCTGCAACAACATTGGAAACTGGCAGACGTCCTGTTTACGCGTGGACACGCGTGGGAAACGGAGCAACCTGTATTCCAGATGGACGTCGAGCATGGGATGGCCGTCTTGAATGGAGAGGCGAAAAAGTTTCTGGCCGAACGGATAATCAAATGAATACGAAAACCCAGCTAATCGCTTTGTTGCAGAAAAATTTCTTGGCCGCCAAACTCACACAGCCGCTGTTCTATGCCTGCGATGTGCTCATCTCAATAGACCCTGTCTCTACAAACTTTTTGATCTGCTCCAATAGGACCATTGGAAGGATCGGTTTCGACAGGATTTGAAACGGACCGCCAGTGCCCTCAGGAGGGCACTGGATTTCGCCCGTTTTGAACGCTGCACCACTCATCAGGAGCACCGGACAGTTTAACTCTTTGCGTATGCGGCAGGCATCTAATACCCCGTTTGACCGTGGACGGAGAACATCAAGCAGCACCATGTCCGGTTTGATCTTCCGGCCTTCAAACAACGCTCCATGCAGGTCATAACTGGCGACCACATCAAACTCACCAGTCCGGTTCAGAAACATGGCCATGCTGTCGGCGATAAGCCGCTCGTCATCTACGACCAGGATCTTTTTCTTCATAACTGCCGCTCTTGGAAATAAGGAATTAGGTAAGGTCGTCCGTATCAAATGTCCGTTTGCGCCCCAGGGCGCGCGTATCGCGAACACCGTTCACCAACGATTCCACCACATCATTCATGTCCATCTCCGCCTCGGCACTCATGGACTTCAGACCGTCGTTGACCTTAATTTCCTCCAACAACACGGTCACATGCGCTACGGCAACGCCATCCTGGTTGAGTCCCTCGGGCGTCTTTGCCTTAATACCTACCTGATTAGGTTTAATACCAAGTAAGTCTGCCACACGCGCGCGAATATCTCCCGCCAACGGCACAATCTTAGGCTGCGACAGAATCAGCACTGTATCGATGTTGGTGATCTTGTAGCCAGCCGTCGCAATCTCCTCCACGGCAGTCTTCAAAAAGATGGTGGAGTCTGCGCCCTTCCATTGCGGATCGCTCGGCGGAAAGAAGGTGCCAATGTCACCGGCGCTCACTGCGCCCAGCAGGGCATCTGTAATGGCGTGCAGCAGCACGTCGCCGTCAGAGTGTCCCGCAAGGCCGGAGCGGTGCTCAATCTTAACGCCGCCAATCACCAGCGGCACGCCGGCCTTAAACGCATGGGAGTCGAAACCGTAACCAATTCTCATTCTTAATAGGAAAACACGGTTGTGGTTAGAGTGCCACGTTCGAATTGCTTCGTTTGGATGTGAGCAGAAGAACTGCAATCAAAAATAGAACTGTCGAAGTAAGTGCGGAAACGTAATCCGAGATCACCATCGTATGCACAGAATCGAGAGTGCTTGTTGGACGCATGGCCATTCGCTGTGATGCCTGTTGCACTGCTGGAATATGTGTGTTCAGGTAAGTGCCGAGGTCTCGCAGGCTTGGCCACACCACAATTGCTGCGCCCAGCCACAGGAATCCCGATTGTCTTGTGCGCCGGAAGGCGGCAATGAGCCGGATGCAGATCAGAATCCAACCAAGTGCGAGAAGTGCAGCAATGGAAAACACAAGTATGTTGAACATCAGTAGTACCCCTCCTGATAGCGACGGTTCTGCTCCGTCCATTTATACTTCCATTCCTATGCGAGTACACGTCATTCTTCCCGCAGCCGGTATTGGAACGCGCATGGCTGCAGGCGCACACACCGCCGCACCCAAGCAGTTCATGGAACTCGGCGGCGTTCCGATCCTCATCCACAGCCTGCGTGCTTACGCGGCGATTCCATCGGTTTCGACGATTGTGGTTGCCGTGCGCGTCAATGAGATGGAGCGCGTTCAGTCGCAGGTGTCCGAGCATGGTCTTGCCGGACGCGTGAAGGTGGTAGAAGGTGGCGACAACCGCCAGCAGTCCGTCGCCAACGCCGTCGCCGCGCTCGATGCTGCGCCAAACGATCCAGTCCTCGTGCACGACGCCGTTCGCCCGCTCATCACGCCGGCGATCATCCAGCACACCATTGACGCTATCGAGAAGCACGGCGCGGCCATCGTGGCCCTGCCTGCGGTGGACACCATCAAGCAGGTGGAGCGCACCGCCGACGGCGCCATCATCACCGCCACCATTCCGCGTGAGCGCATTGTGCAGGCGCAGACGCCCCAGGGAGCACGGTTCGAACTTATGCAGCGGGCCTTCAAGGATGCTGCCGAAGCTGATTTTGTGGGGACGGATGAGGCCAGCCTGCTCGAACGCATTGGCGTGGAGGTCTCCGTGGTGCACGGATCGCCTCGTAACTTCAAGATTACACAGCCCGGAGACCTCGAATTGGCCGAGTTTTACCTCACCCAGGGATAATGCGAAATTCAGCACATCTTGGGGTAATCTACATTTTTTCGCGATAAATCATTTCGTTGTTCGCGGTAAATCCCAGCTTTTCGTAGACCGGACGCCCGAATTTCGAGGCATGCAGCGTCACGGTTTTCACCCCGCGCCGCACACTTTCCTTCTTCGCCAATTCGACAAGTTCCTTGGCGATGCCTCGTCCCCGAGCAGCCGGAACTGTATAGAAATTCAGCAGATAGCCGCGTTTCGGGACAGGCGACGTCCAGTGCGGCGGAAAGTCCATGAGCCACAAACCACCACTGGCAATGGGCTGGCCGCTATCTTCCACAATCCAGCCCACATAGCTGTCATCTCGCAACCGCGGCTCCAGCCATGCCGCGAATTCTTTGGCCATTTCTTCCCATGTGCAGGCGGGCGTAAACCCATTGTCCTGAAACATTTGGATGCGGTGCTGGGTAATGAGCGCGGTGTCTTCGGGCGTAGCGAGACGAATCGAGTGCATTTCACCAATGTAAACCCGCTAACATGGCTTTCATGGCAAAACTGCCCCAACTTGCACTGAACACATCTCTGTTACCAACAGGCAGCCGGGTGGCAGTGGCGGTGTCCGGAGGCGCTGATTCTACGGCACTTCTGCTGGCTTTGCAGGAGCAGAAGCATGCGTTGGGTATTGGTTTGAGCGCGGTGCATCTGCATCATGGCATCCGGGGGGAAGAGGCGGATGGCGATCGCCAATTCGTGCGAAATCTGTGCGAAAGTTTCGATATTCCGTTGTATTTGCCAGAGGCGGATGTGCCCGCGCAGGCTGCTCGCGATCGCGAAACGCTGGAAGAAGCCGCAAGAAATGCACGGAAAGAGGTATTTCAGGGCCTGTTATCGCGCAAGGAAGCCGACTTAATAGCCACAGCGCATACCGAAGACGATCAGGCCGAAACTGTTCTTTTGAAGCTGATTCGAGGCGCTTGGCTGGAAGGTTTGGGCGCAATCCATCCGCGCGTGGAGATGCCGCCGGGAGCTTTAGTCCGGCCGATTTTGCATGTGCAACGTGCTGAAATTGAAGCGTTTCTGCGAGCGCGGGGGCAGGGGTGGCGCGAGGATTCGACCAATGCCTCCCATGAGTACACGCGAAACCGGGTGCGGCATACGCTGATGCCGCTGCTTAGGGACTTCAATCCGCAGATTGCCGGGACTTTGGCGTGTCTCTCGGAACTGGCGCGGGAAGAGGCAGAGCGGACGGAACGCGAGGTAGAGCGGCTGCTTCCGCAGCTTCTGCTGCCCGGGAAGCCGGTGCGTGGCGGCGGACGCGCTGTGGGCGAGGAGCAGTCGGTTTCGATTGAAGTGGAAAGACTGCGGACGCTGGACCTTCCGACGCGGCGGAGAGTGCTGCGAGCGGCGGCGCGTTCATTAGGGGTTCGGATGTCGGCGGCGGAGACGATGCGGCTTTTGCGACTATGTGGATTGCAGCCGGAGACGGCGGTGCACGATCTTACTGTTTCTGCGAAGCCGGGTGCGAAGCTAATGCTTCCGAGCGGGTTAGTGGCGGAGCGGTCTGCGCGGGAGTTGAGACTGGTTCGCCGGGCTTGATGGTCGTGCCGCCAATGAGGCATTACCGGGGCGGAAAAATACGTTCAAGGGAGCAGTTTCCTGCGTTACACAGGCGTAAGATATGGGTATCTATCGTAGGGTGGGATGACTGCCCTGACGCCGCATCGTTCCATGTCGCGCATCGTCTAATAAGATGACCGGCTACGGCTGCCGGTAGATATTGAGGGGACCCAAACTTTGAACTCAACCGTAAAGAATGTCCTGATCTGGGTTTGCATGCTCACCTGCCTGGTTTTTGTGTACCAGTTTGTGGTGCGCGGCGCAGTCAGCGGACACGATCAGGCTGTCTCGTTCAGCCAGATGCTGGACGATGCCGATAAGGGCAAGATTGCCGATGTGACGGTGACCGGCAGCGAAATCTCAGGCCACTTTCGCGACAGCAAGGAACAGTTTCACACCATCATTCCGGCGAACTATCCGGACATGTACAAGACCCTGCGCGAGAAGGGTGTAAACATCACGGTCAAGGACCAGCAGCCGAACGCGTGGCTGTCGATGCTGATCAATATCGCGCCGTTTGCGCTGATCCTCGGGCTGATGCTGTTCTTCCTGCGCCAGATGCAGTCTGGCGGTAACAAGGCCCTGAGCTTTGGTAAGGCGCGTGCGCGTCTGCTCTCGCTGCAGCAGAAGAAGGTAACGTTCAAGGACGTTGCCGGTGTGGATGAAGCCAAGGAAGAGCTGAAGGAGATCATCGAGTTCCTGCGCGAGGCGCAGAAGTTCCAGCGGCTCGGCGGACGCATTCCGAAGGGCGTGCTGCTCGTCGGACCTCCGGGAACGGGCAAGACGTTGCTGGCGCGCGCGGTGGCGGGCGAGGCGAACGTTCCGTTCTTCTCCATCTCCGGTTCGGACTTTGTGGAGATGTTCGTCGGCGTGGGCGCATCGCGCGTGCGCGACCTGTTTGAGCAGGGCAAGAAGAATTCGCCGTGCATCATCTTCATCGACGAAATCGACGCTGTAGGCCGTCATCGTGGCGCAGGTTTGGGTGGCGGACACGATGAGCGCGAGCAGACGCTGAACCAGCTTCTGGTGGAGATGGATGGATTCGAAGCGAACGACGGCGTGATCCTCGTGGCTGCAACGAACCGTCCTGATGTGCTTGATCCGGCGCTGCTGCGTCCGGGGCGTTTTGACCGCCGCGTGATTGTGGGCCGTCCGGATGTGCGCGGGCGCGAAGAGGTTCTGCGCGTGCACTCAAAGAAGGTGCCGCTGGCGGAGGACGTAAACCTCAACATTCTGGCTCGCGGAACACCGGGCTTCTCCGGCGCCGATCTGGCGAACATGGTGAACGAAGCTGCTCTGGCGGCTGCGCGTCACAATCGCAAGTCGGTCCACATGTACGACTTTGAAGTGGCAAAGGACAAGGTGCTGATGGGTGCGGAGCGCCGCAGCATGTTGCTGACGGACGAAGAGAAGCGCGTAACGGCGTATCACGAAGCCGGACACGCTCTTGTCGCCGCGATGCGCGATCACGCCGATCCTCTGCACAAGGTAACGATTATTCCGCGCGGCATGGCGCTGGGTGTGACGATGCAGTTGCCGGAAGAGGACAAGCACACCGTCACGAAGGACTATCTGGAGACGCAGCTTGCCATTCTGATGGGCGGCCGCTGCGCCGAAGAGATTTTCCTGAAGAAGATTACGACGGGCGCGGGCAACGACATTGAGCGCGCGACCGACATGGCCCGCCGCATGGTGTGCGAGTACGGCATGAGCGACCTGGGGCCGCTGACTTTCGGCAAGAAAGAAGGCGGAGAGATCTTCCTGGGCCGCGAGATCTCGCAGCACCGTGACTTCTCGGAAGAGACGGCACGTAAGATCGATGCGACGGTACACGAGTTTGTGGGTTCGGCGTACAAGTCGGCCTACACCATTCTCGATACTAACCAGGACATCATGCATAAGATGGCCCAGGCTCTCCTTGAGCGCGAGACGATCGATGCGAATGAAATTCGCATGATCATCAATGGAGACGATCTGCCTCCGATGAAGTCGGCGCTCGCGCATGCGGATTCGGACACAGCGGACACGCAGAAGGTGTTGAAGCCGGAGGGCGCACGCGCTCCCGGATTCAACGAAGGACGTCCTTCACCGGCATAATTCTCATGTGTTGTGAACGGCGCGGCCTTGGCCGCGCCGTTTGTCTTTGAAAGGGTTTGATATCGGCTCCCACTGCTTTCTCCGGTCAATCGGCTGGTTTCGGCGAGTGTTGCTCTCTATCTCTGCTGACCTGTTTCTGTGGCGCTGCTCATTCTTGTTCACTGGGGTCGTGTTGACGGTACATTTGACCTGAGACAATCGTAGAGTGAAGAAGAAAGCAGCGAGTCAGCGAGTTAGCGAGCCAGCAAGTCAGCGGATTTTTGCATTTCGAAAGCGTTTGCGGATGCAAACGGACCTAGCTGTGATCAGCATGATGCTGGTAGCTCTTTGTGGGTGTGGGTATCATGTTGCGGGATCGGCCACGCATATTCCAGCGAATGTACGTACGCTGACGGTACCGCTGTTCAAGAACCATACGCAGGCGTATCACACCGAGACGGCGATGACGCAGGCAGTGATTCACGAGATGAATACGCGGACGCGCTACCGCATTGTGAACACGGATGATCCATCGCGCGCAGACGCAGTGCTGCGGGGAACGGTGCTTACACAGACCGTTGCGCCACTGACGTATGACCCTAACAGCGGGCAGACTTCCAGTTATCTGGTGACGATTACGGCAAAGGTGACGCTTACGGGTGCAGATGGCAGGGTACTTTATTCGAACTCGAAGTTCTCATTCCGGCAGCAATATCAATCGACGCAGGACCTGAGCGCGTTTATTCAGGAGGATTCTGCGGCAGTGCGGCGATTGTCGCGAGATTTTGCGCAGGCGCTGGTGAGCGACATGCTGGAGTCTTTTTAGGGAACAGGGAACAGGGAACAGGGAACAGGGAACAGGGAACAGGCTGTGCAGAGTTTCTGCACAGCCTGTTTGTGTTTAGCGTTCCAGTTGGGCCTGGAGTTGTTCGAGAGTTTTGCCCTTTGTTTCTGGGTAGATCAATAGAACGACGATGAACTGCAGCGCGGTCATGGCAGCGAAGAAGTAGAACGGCATGGCCTGCGAAAAGTTCTTCACCACGAGCGGGAAGAGCAGAGCGATGATGGCGTTCATGATCCAGTGCGAGCCACTGCCGAGGCTTTGGCCCTTGGAGCGAACCTGCGTGGGAAAGACCTCTGCGATGTAGACCCAGATGACTGCGCCCTGCGAGAGGGCGAAGAAGCCGATGAAAGCTACGAGCAGCCAGACGACGTATCCAAGATGTTGGTGCGTGGTGAAGACGTAACCCGTACCGAGGAGGCAGAAGAAGGTACCTACTGCTCCGATGAGGAGCAGAGTTTTGCGGCCGAGCTTATCAATGAGCGCCATGGCGATGAAGGTGGCTACAAGGTTTGAGAGTCCGATAAAAATGGACTGCGAAAAGGTGGACATGCGGCTCATGCCTGCGAAGGCAAAGATATCGTTTGCGTAATAGAGGATGGCGTTGATGCCGGAGAGTTGATTAAAGAAGCCGATGGAAACAGCGAGAAAGATCGGCAGCCGCAGTGATTTCTGGAAGAGCGGCACACTCTTCTCATGCTCTTCGCGATGGAGCGAGGCACGAATGGCGGTTAGTTCTGCTACAGGATCTTCCGAACCCATATCGCGCAAAACAGCGAGCGCATCCTCATGGCTGTTCTGCGTAATGAGAAAGCGCGAACTCTGCGGGATGGTGAAGAGTGTCATGAGGAAGAGCACGGCGGGAAGACCGGCGATGCCGAGCTGCCAGCGCCATTCCGTTGCGCCCAGGCCCAGGCTGGCGATGTACCAGTTGCTGATATACGCGATGAGAATGCCGATGACGATGTTGATCTGGAAGGCCCCCACCAGGCGGCCGCGCCAGCTTGCGGGGGCCAGTTCTGCGATGTAGACAGGGCCGAGCACGGAGGAGCCGCCAATGCCGAGACCCCCGACAAAGCGGAAGACCATGAGCGATGGCCAGCTCCACGCGAAGGCGCATCCGAAGGCAGAAGCAATGTAGAGCAGCGCCATGATGCGCAGCGCATTGCGTCCACCCAGTTTTTGGCCGAGTGGACCGGCGATGATGCAGCCAAGCACAGTTCCCCAGAGCGCGATGGAGACGGTGAGGCCGAGCTGCGAGGCGGAGAGGTGAAAGACCTCAGTAAGTGAGTGCGTGGTGCCAGAGATGACAACGGTATCGAAGCCGAAGAGAAAGCCGCCGAGCGCACCGACGATGGTGCTTCTGAGCAGTTTTGAGGTGATGCGCATGTGTACTGTCTCCACTACGGAGGCCGTTTGATTGGGCGATGTCCGAGAACCGCAGTGTAGTGGTTGCATGGTTCGTTTGGCGAGAAGAATTCTTATAGGCGAAACAGAAGCGGGAATTTCTGCAGCAGCGAAACTTTAGCGAGGTTTGAACGCGAGGCAACGACGTGCGCGCGCAGGGCGCATCCAAGCGTAGAGAACGTGGTTCGTGAAACTCTCGACCGCAGTATTGAGGTGAATAGTTTGCCAGATCCAAAGACTGAGTTGATGCTGGAGCCTGATGCAGAGACGTCTGCCCGTAGTCCTGAACATCCTCGTCCGCAGATGCGCCGCGAAAAATGGTCTTCCCTGGATGGGCAATGGGATTTCTCGTTTGATCCCAAAGCCGTGCACACGCTTCCGCGCCATGTGGATTGGGACCGCACTATCACTGTTCCGTTTGCGCCTGAAACGGAGGCGAGCGGCATCCATGAGACAGGGTTCTATTCGGCTGTCTGGTACCGGAAATCGTTTGAGACACCCGATCTTGGCCCCGATGAGTTGCTTATGCTCTGTTTCGAGGCGGTAGATTATCGTGCGACCGTGTGGGTGAATGGCGTAAAGATGTGCACGCACGAGGGAGGCTATACGCCGTTCAGCATAGACATTACGCGGTCGCTACTGCCCGGCGGACCGCAGGAAGTTGTGGTGCGGGCGGAGGACGATCCTGCCGATCTATCGAAACCTCGTGGCAAACAAGACTGGAAGCTGGAACCACACTCGATCTGGTATCCGCGCACGACGGGCATTTGGCAGAGTGTGTGGATGGAGGTGCGTCCGGCAACACATATCACTTCGTTGCAATGGTCATCGAGTCTTGACCGGTGGGAGATTGGGATTGATGCAACAGTTGTCTCCAAGCCTGATGAGAAGCTGCGCATCTTTGTACGGTTGCAGGCGGGTGAACAGCTTCTGGCGGCGGACAGCTATGAGGTGATTGCGGGTGAAGCAAACCGCAAGATTGCGCTCTCCGATCCTGGTATCGACGATTTTCGCAATGGTCTGTTGTGGAGCCCGTCTTCGCCGACGCTGATCGATGCGCAGGTGGAGTTGCGCGATGCAGATGGAAAGGTGATTGACGCAGTGCAGAGTTATTGCGCGATCAGGTCAGTTGCGATTCAGGGAGACCGTTTTGTATTGAACGGACGTCCCTTGATCCTTCGTCTCGTGCTGGACCAGGGATATTGGCCGCAAAGTGGAACAACCGCGCCGAGCGATGATGCCCTGTTGCGCGATGTGTTGCTGGTTAAGCGGCTGGGCTTCAATGGCGTTCGCAAACATCAGAAAATTGAGAGCGCGCGTTTTCTATATTGGGCGGACAAGGTAGGTCTGCTGGTTTGGGAAGAGATGCCGAGCGCATACCGGTATACGACAAAATCCATTCATCGCCTGACGAAAGAATGGTTCGATGTGATTCAGCGCGACCGGAGCCATCCGTGCATTATCGCGTGGGTCCCGTTCAATGAATCGTGGGGCGTGCCCGATCTGCCGGAGAGCCCGTCGCAGCGCCATTATGTGCAGGCGCTGTATCACATGACGAAGGCGCTGGACCCGACGCGGCCTGTCGTGGGTAATGATGGGTGGGAGAGTGTTGCGACAGACATTATCGGTATTCACGACTATGACGATCAGCCCAGCCGTATTGGAAAACGCTACGGTATCGATGAGATTGAGGGGCATCTGTTCAAGCGTGAGCGGCCTGGCGGACGCATGTTGTTTGTAAGTGAGGACAGGGCGTGGAGCAGGCCGATTGTGCTGACGGAGTTTGGCGGCATTTCGTATAACAAAGACCGCGCAGATGCGTGGGGATATTCCACGACGGATTCATCGCAACAACTGCTGGACCGTTATAAAGCGTTGCTGGAAACAGTGCGGTGCTTACCGGCACTGGCCGGATTTTGTTACACACAGTTTACGGACACCTATCAGGAGACGAACGGATTGCTGTTTGCCGATCGAACCCCGAAGGCGCCGCTGGATGAAATTGCGCTGGCGACGACAGGTGCGGTGTCTGACTACGATGTGGTGGCGGATACGATCTGGCGAGAGCACACGATGGCGCGGCAGAGCTAAGCGGCGAGACGTTCTGCGTGGGCCTGCTGTGCGTAAGACCATAAGCGGCTGTCGTGTCTCCACCAGCCTTTTTCACTGAGGGCGGGGTGTTGCGGCGGTTGGCCAGCGGCCATTTGCGCAACTACTTTTGCCAACGCTGTGGGAACGGGAGAACCATGCCGAACGCTGAAGACCCCAGGTTCGTAGTGGCCGTTGTCGCAGGTAACAAGGTGGTTCCAGAAGAAGGAGCCGAGTAAGGCCCAGAAGGTAATGGCTGTGCATGCAGCCCCGTTTTGGCGCGCCTGCTGCGCGCCTTCCCAGGCTTCTGCGGCCCACCGGATCTGATCGTTCACATCACCACCTAGATGCACTTCAGTGATGGCGACCGGGATATGGTATCTCTCCCAGGCATCCTGAATGATTCCGCCGAAGCCCGTGATGCCGTTGGGGCAGACACGCACCTTTTCGCTGTCGACGAATGGTCCTTCGGCAGAACGCCGGTCATAAGGATAGATATCGGTGCGGTGATCGAGATAACGATCGCTGGTGAGATAGTAGTTTGCGCCAATCATGTCCGGCGGACACGGGTTATCGCTGAACCAGAGAATCTCTCGCTCGCGAATGCCGGCTTTTCGCATGTAGTTGAAGAGAGGGTGCTGGCGGTCTACACATCCGCAGAGAAGATCGAAGGGAAGCCACCGGCGCTCGTTGGAGAGCTCCCATGTGCTGCGCATCTCTTCTGTGCCGGTAATGCGGCCGAGGTCGTCTGTCTGGATAAGTTTTGCGTCTGGATTGACGCAGCGGACCGCATGCATGCTGAGCACGATCGCTTTGGTCTGATGAAGCAGCGCACGAAGATAGCTTTCCACGGACATGTGGTGTGGATACCAGATGCCGTAGCGTCCGCTGAAACGAGCGGTGGTGTTCGGTTCATTGACCGGCGTGTATGCATCTATCCATGGATAGCGCTGCGCAAAGGATGCAGCATATTTCGCGAGTTTCGAGGGGAACTCTCTATCCAGCAGACTGGTGTGGCGCGGACCACTGCCGTGATGGATGAGGCCGGCGATGGGCCGGATGTTCCTCTCTCGCAGACAAGCAAGATGCTGGTCTGTGCATTGCCACGAAGGATCGAGCTCATGCCGTTCCCAGAGCGCACCGAAACGGAGCGTGCGGATGCCAAGATTAGCGAAGAGTTCGTAATCTTCCGGACGGTGTGCGTGGCCGGAGATCTGCATCTGGTCGAAATAGGTATCTTCGACGCGGTTGCATGTGTATTCCACACCGCCCCAGATTTCGAGTGGCTGTGCCTGCGCTGGTGAGTTCGCTTGCTTATTACTCAACTTCGCACCTTATGCTCCGATGGTTATGCTGCTGCGCCGTCGTTTTCTTCAAGCGCCTGCACGGTTTCGCTGGTAGACAAAAGAGTGCTGGTAAGATGCACAACCGAAGTTGCAGGGCGGACAGGCTTGCTCTGCCTCAGCTTTTCCGCCAACGTGAGTGACTGCGCTACGACCTGGTCCATGTTGTAGTACTTGTAAGTCCCTAGGCGTCCTGCAAAGTGGACGTCCGGCAGCGCCTCCGCGAGCGCTTTGTATTTTGCATAGAGCTCTGCATTTTGCGGCTGCGGTATGGGGTAATACGGATCGCCTTCCGCAGTTGGACATTCGAAGACGATGCTGGTCTTTGCGTGTTCCTGACCAGTAAGGTATTTGAACTCTGTAATGCGCGTGTAGGCGTGTTCGTTGGGATAATTGACGACGGCTGCAGGCTGGTAGACTTCGCGATCATGTGTCTGATGGACGAAATTCAACGAACGGTAAGGCAACTTGCCGTAGCAGTAATCAAAGTACTCATCTACGGGACCGGTGAAGATGAGTTTACGGAATGAGATTTCGTCCTTGATGTCGTTATAGTCCGTGTTCAGCATGATGCGAATATTCGGATGGTCGAGCATCTTTTCGAACATGCGCGTGTATCCATGCAGCGGCATCGCTTGAAATTTGTCAGTGAAGTATCGATCGTCCCTTGTGGTCCGGACCGGAACGCGCGCTGCAACAGAAGCATCAAGTTCGGAAGGGTCGAGGTCCCACTGTTTGCGCGTGTAATTGCGGAAGAACTTTTCGTACAGGTCGCGGCCTACTTTGCTGACAACAACATCTTCAGAGGTGACGATTTTTTCGCGAGGCTCGGCGAGAGACTGGAGAAAGCCTTCTACCTGCTGGCAGGTGAGATTGAGGCCGAAGAGTTTGTTCAGCGTGTCCACGTTGATGGGCATGGGAACAAGCTGCCCGTCTACACTGGTTTGCACGCGGTGTTCGTAAGGCCGCCACTCTGTAAAGCGCGAGAGATATTGGAAGACCTTTTCTGAATTCGTGTGGAAGATGTGGGGGCCGTACTTATGCACGAGAATGCCCGCATCGTTATAGAAGTCGTACGCATTACCGCCGATGTGATTGCGGCGATCGACCACCAGCACCTTTGAGCCGTGCGAAGCCAGCCTCTCTGCAAGTACACTGCCGGCAAATCCTGCACCAATGATCATGTAATCGAACATGCGTATGAGCCCCTTTGTATCTATGAATGCGTTGTAAGTGGAGTTTCCAGTTCTTCAGCCTGCAGGCAACGGACAATTTCGTTCCACATGCCGTGAAAGGTCTTGTCCCAGGAAGTTTCAGAGAGGAACGTATCGACTGTTTGTTTCCACTGTTCGTTGTTGTTCTGGAGCGCCGCGTCGATAGCGGAAACGAATTCTTCTGGCGTTTCGCCGATCAGCACCAGACCTTTTTCGCCATAGATATTGACGACATCGCGAATAGGCGTGGAAACCACCGGCTTTCCTGCTGCGAGATATTCCGGCGTTTTGGTGGGGCTGATGAAACGCGTAGAGGCATTACGCGCAAAGGGCAGCATGGCTACATCCCATGTAGCGAGATACTGCGGCAGTTCGCGATAGCTCTTTTGGCCGAGATAGTGGATGTTCGCAGCGCGCGGCAGATCTTCTTCACGAATTTTTACCACCGGACCAATCATGATGAAGTGCCAGTCAGGACGCAGAGCAGCTATCTCCCGCAGAAGATCGCGATCGAGGCGCTCATCCAAAACACCGTAAAAGCCGATGCGAGGATGTGGGATAGCGTTCTGATCTTCAGGCTCGTCCTGTATGGTCCGCGCGGCACAGAAGTGATTGAAATCGATGCTGCTGGGATAGAGATGCACATTGCCATGCCGCACGCGCTTCGATTCATAGAGGCTCGCACCTCCGGCAAAGACGACGTCCGCGTGGTCAAAAAGGCGCTGCTCTTCCGCAATCAGTTCAGGAGGCGCGCCCTGAAATGCAGAGAGTTCATCCATACAGTCATACACCACAATCTCGGGCAGGAGATGATCGGAGAAGCGCAGTGCCATAGGCGTGTAGTACCACGCGATGAATGAATCCAGCCCCTGCTGCTGTATGTAGTTGTTCAGCAACGTACGTTGCGCCTCATCTGCATTTGTTCCGTGGGGTATCAGCGGCGTAAGGACGCGCACACCTTCCGTGGCGATCGTTTGCTTCAATTCGGGTTGTTGCACACCGGCAAACACAGGGTCCTCCCAGAGATGAACCTGCGCGAGCGACTGGCAGCGGCTCAACAGATGCTGCGGCCGCTGGTAGACGAAATCCCAACGAAGATGGCAAAAACAAAGGACCGAAAGTTTAGGTTGCTGGTTGAAGTTTTCGTGGTTCTTCAGAGCCATGACCGGTTAGATGCAAGTTGATGAAGGCTGGCTGCTCAGTGCCACTGCCCATGAGGTGCGCAGGTGCATCCAATGTTGCAGGCTGCACTTGAATTTTTCTGATAGCGCCTGACGCAATCTTTGCATCGAACAAGTTGCGCCAAGATAACAAGATGAAGTACGGAGAAGCCTGGCTTCTCTGACTCTGGAGTGGATCGAAGATGTCTGTAATACATGAGGGGACGCCGGACCGGCGCGGCGCGACATGGGATGGCCGCGGAACAAATTTTGCCTTATTTTCTGAACATGCGACCAAGGTAGAAGTGTGCATCTTCGATGCCAGTGGTAAGAAAGAAGCCGCGCGCTACGAACTGCCCGAATACACCAACCAAATCTGGCACGGATACATTGAAGGCATAACACCAGGTACGATGTATGGCTATCGCGTGTACGGGCCCTACGAGCCGCAGAACGGCCATCGTTTCAATCCAAATAAGCTGCTGCTCGATCCATATGCCATGGCACATGTGGGGCAACTAGAGTGGAACCCTGCGCTTTTTGGCTATGTTATGGAGTCGATGGATGCGAACACGTTCGACGAGCGCGACAGTGCTCCCTTTATGCCGAAGTGCACGGTGACTGATCAGGGATTTGACTGGGCCGGCCAGCCAGCGCGCATGGAGCATACCCGCGTCTCGTGGGACGACACCATTGTGTATGAACTGCATGTGAAGGGATACACAAAGCTGCATCCTGAAGTACCAGAAAAGTTCCGTGGGACCTATAAGGGACTCTCCTGCAAGCCTGTTTTGGATTACATCAAATCGCTCGGCGTGACTTCTGTAGAACTGTTGCCTATTCACATGTTTGTGAATGAGAGCCACTTAGTAGAACGCGGTTTGACGGATTACTGGGGCTACAACTCCATCGGATTTTTTGCTCCCGATCCGAGATATGCCGCGAAGCAGGATGATGTTCTGCGGGAATTTAAAGAGATGGTTGCGGCCATCCATAATGCAGGGCTCGAAGTGATTCTGGACGTGGTGTACAACCATACGGCAGAAGGCAATGAACTGGGACCTACGCTCTCATTCAAAGGAATTGATAACGCGAGCTATTACCGTCTGCTGCCAGACCAGGCGCACTATTACATCAACGACACAGGCACAGGAAACACGCTGAATCTGTCGCACCCCCGGGTGCTGCAGATGGTGACCGATAGTTTGCGTTATTGGGTAGAGCAGACGCATGTGGATGGTTTTCGCTTCGATCTGGGAACAGTACTTGCGCGTGAGCCTGGCGGCTTTGATATCAATAGTGGATTTCTGCGGGCTGTATGCCAAGACCCGCTGTTGAGTTCAGTGAAACTTATCGCGGAACCGTGGGACTGCGGCCCTGGCGGCTATCAGGTTGGAGGTTTTCCTCCCGGATGGGTGGAGTGGAACGATCGCTTCCGCGATACAGTGCGCGATTTCTGGCGCGGTAAGTGCAAAGCCGCCGATCTCGCAGAACGGCTGACCGCCTCCGGAAAGACCTATAACTTTATGGGACGACGGCCGTGGAGTTCCGTGAACTTTATTACAGCGCATGATGGGTTCACGCTGCACGATCTGGTGAGTTATAACGACAAGCACAACGAAGCGAATGGCGACGACAATCGTGATGGCAGCGATAACAACATGTCGTGGAACTGCGGCGCGGAAGGGGCAACCGAAGACGAAGGTATTTTGGCGTTGCGCATGCGCCAGTCGCGCAATTTTCTGGCTACGCTTTTACTTTCGCAGGGAACGCCGATGCTTCTTGCAGGCGACGAATTTGGGCGTACGCAAGGCGGCAATAACAATGCGTACTGCCTCGACAATGAAATTACATGGGTGGACTGGTCGCTGGCCGAAAACAACAAACATCTTGTGGAGTTTGTGCGGCGCCTGACCGGCTTGCGACACAAATATCCAATTTTGCGCCGCAATCTATTTTTGACCGGTGAGTACAACGAAGAGCTTGGCGTAAAGGACGTTACCTGGATCAATGCCAATGGCTCTGAGATGGACACGAAGGAATGGGACGATGAACATATGCGCTGCTTCGGCATGTTGCTGGATGGGCGCGCGCAAACGACAGGCATCAAGCAACGTGGAAAAGAAGCAACGCTGCTCCTTGTGATCAACGATCACTTCGATCTGGTGGAGTTTACGTTACCGGAAGCGACAGGCGGACATGAATGGTCACTTCTGGTAGATACAAATCTTGAGACGATGCAGGATGCGCCGAAGTTCGAAGTGGGCCAGAAGTATGGTGTGACTGCCCGATCAGTGCTGCTGTTTGTGCTGGAGAAAGATGAGAGCGCCGCTGCTTAGAGGCGCTCTCATTTGCTATTAGGGCTGGAGAACAACCTTCAGCGAGTGCTGTCCTGATTCCATCACCTTGAAGGCTTCGGCGAACTGCTCAAGCGGGAACTTGTGGGTCACGATATCGCGCACATCGATCTTGCGATTTGCGATGTAGTCGATAGCGCGCGGATACATATACGGTCCGAGGTGAGACCCGAGCACGTCGAGCTCCTTGCGGTCGCTGATGATGGACCAGTCGCACGTTGCTTCGTCGTTGAAGACGGAGAACTCGACAAAGCGTCCGAGCTTGCGCAACATGGCGAGTCCCTGATTGACGGCCTTGTGGTGTCCGGTGGCTTCCACGTAGATGTCGCAGCCGTAGCCGTCGGTGATCGCTTTGATCTCTTTCACGACGTCCATCTCACGCGGATTCCATACGAGATCTGCGCCCATGCGTTTGGCGAGTTCGAGGCGCTCGGGTTTCATATCGAGCACGATGAGTTTCTTGGGATTGCGCAGGCGGAGCGCGCCGATGATGCCGAGACCCAGTGTGCCTGCGCCGGCGACAACGACGACATCGTCCAGACCGGGATTGGCGCGGTCGGCAGCGTGCAGCGAGCAGGAGAGCGGCTCGATGAGGATTGCTTCTTCCGAAGGGATCGAGTCGGGCACTTTATGCACGATGCCTTCTTTGGTGTAGATCATGTACTCGGCCATGGCGCCATGCACGTTCTTCTGAAAGCCGTAGAGATCATGCTTTTCGCACATCCAGTACTGTCCGTGTCCGCAGAAACGGCAGCCCCAGCAGGGGACGATCTGTTCAGAGATGACGCGGTCGCCGACCTTTACGCCGCGGCTTTCCGCGCCCGGGCCGAGTGCGACGACGCGGCAGACGAACTCATGGCCGGGGATCATGGGCGGCTTTACGTAGCGGGGCTGCTCGGCGTCTCCCCAGAAGGATGGCGCGCCGTGAAAGGTTTTGATGTCGCCCATGCAGATGCCGCAGAGTTCCACTTTGGTGAGAATTTCGTTTTCACCGGGAACAGGAACGGGCACTTCTTCGAGACGGTAATCGTGGGGCGCGTAACAGACGACAGCTTTCATCGTCTTTGGAATGGTGATGTCGGACATGAATACTCCTCTTGAGGTGCTTATGACTACTTTGTTTTTTCCAACTGAGATTGAAGTGACTGCGCGAGCGAGTTAAGAAGAATGCTGCACGAGGTTGCGCCTGCGTCGAGCACGCCGCGTGAGCGTTCGCCAAGACGGCTGGCGCGGCCGATACGCGCAATCATGTCGCGCGTGGAATCTTTGCCGGTCTCTGCACCTCGCGCCATAGCCTGAAGACACTCGGTAAAGGTTGCGCCGGAAGCGAGCGCAGTGCGGTAGCTGTCGATAGCAGGACAGAGGGAGTCGAGCAGTGTCTTGTCGCCGGGTTTGGCGCCCCCGATTTCCATCATGCTGTCGCGGCCTGTTTCGAGCATGACGAGGAACGATGGTGCGTCGATGTTTTCCTTGCCCGAGACGGACTCCGCCATCGCCATAAACATGCTGCCATAGAGCGGACCGAGCGAGCCGCCGGTTACTTCCAGCAGTGTGGTTCCGAGTGCGTCGAGCGCGGAGGCGAACGTGAGCTGCTTGCCTTCTACGCTTTCGCGGAAACGCGTGAAACCAGTGCTCATGTTGATGCCGTGATCGCCGTCCCCGATGGCGCCATCGATTTCGCTGAGCAGTTCGCGGTTGGCATTGATCGCGTTCACTAAGCCCATCACTGCGGGCACGGCATCAGTGGATGCGATGGATTGCGGCGTTGTCATTGCGCTGCTCCTTGTTCTGTCCAGCCTTCCGAAACAGCAGGCGTATTGAGCAGGCGCTCGAGTTCGTCATCAAGCTTCATGAGCGTGAGCGTGACGCCCATCATCTCCAGCGACGTGAAGAGGTTTCCGGCGATGGTCTTCGCGACGGTGATGCCTTCCTGCTGCAGACGTTCGGCGACACGGTCGAAAAGGATATAGATTTCCATCAACGGTGTTGCGCCAAGACCGGAGACGAGCACCGCGACGCGATCATCTTTCGTGAACGGCAGATCGGGCAGGATAATGTCGAGCATTTTGTCGGCCATCTCGCTTGCGCTCACGAGAGGAGAAGTCGTGATGCCCGGCTCGCCGTGGTGGCCGATGCCTACTTCCATCTGGCCGTCAGCAATGGAGAAGTTCGGCTTGCCGTGTGCGGCGATGGTGCAGGGCGTAAGGCCGATGCCGACGCTGCGGGTGTTGTCCAGCGCCTTTTGCGCGGATGCGATGACTTCATCGAGAGATGCGCCTTCACTTGCGCGGGCGGCGCCGATCTTCCACATCAGGATTTCGCCGGCTACACCGCGACGGCGGCTGATGTCTTCTTTGGGAGCAGAGGGAACATCGTCGTTGGCTACTACGGTGCGCACGCGGATACCTTCTTTTTCCGCCAGCTTGATCGCCATCTTTACATTCATGTTGTCGCCGGCGTAATTACCGTAGAGACAGGCGACACCTTCGCCGCTGTTGGCAGCGCGCATAGCATCAAAAAAGCTTTTTGCCGTCGGTGAAGAAAAGACTTCACCAATCGCGACCGCATCGAGAAAGTTCTTTCCGAGATAGCCGAGGAACGCAGGCTCATGGCCCGATCCGCCTCCGGTGACGACGCCAACGCGCTTCGATTTTCCGGCTTGCGCAGATTTCAGTACGCGAGGATTGTCTGTAGTTTCAATGCGACCAGCATGTGCTTTGACGTAGCCACGAACGGCATCGTCCACAACGTGGTCAGGATGGTTGATAACGCGTTTCACAGTGCTTTCCTTTCGTTGGCTTCGCGCCTTTCATTGGCTTCGCGGGTTTCTTTCGCAATCGCCTCTTCGTAGTCGCAGATACGTTGCACCTTTTGCGTGGAGTTGCCGCCCTGAAACTCGGAATCGAGCCAGGTGGCGAGAATGGTTTTTGCCAGGGCAGGGCCTACGATGTAAGCGCCCATGGTGAGGATCTGCGCGTTGTTGCTCTTGCGGGCGCGCTCGGCGGAGTAGGTATCGTGGCATTGGGCCGCGCGTACGCCCGGCACCTTGTTTGCTGTGATGGCAACGCCGATGCCAGTGCCGCAGAGAAGCACGGCCCGCTCGAACTTTCCGGCGGCCACTTCGCGGGCCACTTGATAGGCGATGTCCGGGTACAGGACCGGCTTGTTGTCGTAGGTACCAAAGTCAGTCACCTCTACCCCGCGCTCTTGCATGAAAGCAGTGAGAGTTTGCTTCAGGTCATAGGCTGCTTCGTCGCAGCCGATAGCTAGTTTCATTGGATTATCGTATTCCGTTGTGCATAATTATTCAGCATAGATATAACTGTGAGGAGTTGAACGTAGCGCGATCATGCTGCCATTGTCAAACGTTAGGATTTAGACTGAGTGCTTCGGCTGGACGTTCCAGCGGCCTTTCCTTGAGTGGTATCGAGCAGAGCAGTGGCTCCGGCTTCGTCGATTACAAGCGTATTAATGAGATTGCCTTTGATGGCTGCTGCCACTGCCGGTGCTCGGTCTGCGCCGACGACCACGCCAACACGCCGCGTGATCTGGCGAAGCTGATTGAGTTCCAGGCTAAGGGTGCGGTCGCGTAGAGAGGTGCGGCACTCTACTCCGCGATGATCGTAGAAGCGGCCGAAGATCTCTCCGGCAGCTTCGGCGTGGCGAAGCTCATTGAGTTCTGACTTGGAGTAGATGGCGCGGTCCACGAGGACGGATTGTTCGAGGGTTCCGATACCAACCAGAGCAACATCGGCGCGTGCAATGGTGCGGAGTACGTCCTGAATTTGCGGCAGGCGCATGAATTTCTGGCATGATTCCTTGTCTGGAAAGAGCAGGGGAGCGTTGAGGCTGAGCACGCTGCCATTCCACGCGCGGGCGAAGGAGCGGCACAGTTCGGCGGCATCAAAAGGGCCAGGCGTGGCGTCGATGTGCCCCATGCCCTGGGCCACGCGCAGGCCGGAGATGCCGTCCACGGGCTGCATCTGTTCCACCAACGGCTGCACGGTGCGACCGCCTGCCAGCACAATGAGCGAACGCGGTTGGAACCATTGCCGCACTACGGGCGCGGCAAAGTAGCCAAGGATCTGGCGCAGCGGTTTTACTTCAACACCGGGGATGCTGTGGACCACAATAGCTTCCACGTCGAAGCGTTTGCGCAGAGATGTTTCGAGCGCCTTGTTGCGCGATTCGTACTCGGGGACGGAGATGCGGACCAGGCCGCGCTGCTGCGCGATAGCAAGCATGCGCGATACCTTCGATTGCGAAACGCGGACGAAGGTGCCGATCTCGGCCTGCGACATGCCATCGATGTAATAGAGGCGTGCCGCAAGGATGAGTTGCTGGTCAGTATAGGTGGATGGGGTTTGACCTGCGGCGCCGCGCTTCATATATATCGAATGTACAAGCTGGCGGGGCAGAACGGCGCATAACATGTAAGTGTTGAAAGGCAAAGATCGAGACGATGCAAGCGCCTTCTGAAAAGAAAATGGCACGGAATATTGCCGTGGACGTTTACCGCGGTACGGTGATGCTGCTGATGATGGCTGAAGTGCTTCGCCTTGCCACAGTGGCAAAGGGATACCCGGACAATCCCATCTGGCAGTTTCTTGGTTATAACCAGACGCATGTGGAGTGGGCCGGTCTGTCGCTGCACGATATGATTCAGCCGTCGTTCACGCTTCTGGCGGGGGTGGCCCTGCCATATTCCATCCACAGCCGCCAAAGGAGGGGACAGACCTTCCGTTCCATGCTGCTGCATACCATCTGGCGCAGCTTTCTGCTGGTGATGCTCGGAATTCTGCTGCGCGGCATACAGCATGTCACGTTTGAAGATACGCTTACGCAGATCGGCCTGGGGTACACGGTTGTCTTTCTGCTGGCCTTTTGCAAACCAAGATGGCAGTGGACCAGCCTTGCTGTCGTTCTGTTTGGCTACTGGCTCGCGTGGGCACTTTATCCCGTGGCGGGAGCAGGTTTTGACTATGCGAGTGTTGGCGTGCCTCTCGATTGGCACACACACCTTTTCAGCGGATTTGCCGCGCACTGGAACAAGAACGCCAATCTTGGGGCTGCGTTCGACCACTGGTTTTTGAATTTATTTCCGCGGAGCAAACCGTTTCTCTACAACCGGGGCGGATATCTCACACTGAGTTTTATTCCAACGCTGGGAACGATGATTCTCGGACTGATTGCCGGACGATGGTTTGTTACTTCCGCTCCTTCGATCCCGTTGCGGCGGCTCATAGTGGGCGGACTGCTGCTACTGACTGGCGGTCTGCTCCTTCACTTCACGGGAATCTGCCCTATTGTGAAGCGCGTGTGGACACCGGCCTGGGTGCTCTTCAGCGGAGGCATCTGCTATCTGGTTCTGGCTGCACTGGGCTGGCTGATCGATGTGCGGCAACATCGGCGATGGGGAACTGCACTGGTAATTATCGGCACTAACTCTATTGCGGCCTATCTGCTTGCGGAGTTATGCGGCAGCCCTTTGAACCATCTGATTCGGTTGGGAGGGGGCATGGTGATGCAGCAGCCACATGTGTGGGACAGTCTTGTATTTGGCGCCGTGGAACTCACCCTCTTCTGGATGGTCCTTTGGACGATGCATCGAAAGAAGATATTCGTCCGCATCTGAATTCTCATAGGGCCGAGGGCTCTGCGAGAAAGCGGATTCCGCATAGTACCTTCGCCTGCGTAAAAGGGCTTTCCAGCAGAGCAGCGAAGACGCTCTCATAAACCCAGCAATCGCGATTTTTTAAGCTTGACAGCCTATTCTGCCGGCGCGTACTCTTCCGCACAAGTTCAAGAAACCGGTTTCTCATATCTGAGCTAAAGTCCCTCTGTCGCATGTTTGTTGAGGGATTCGTCTCTCGCGAGGAATTGGAACGGAATGGCCCCTCAAAAAAGGGAGGAGAACATTATGCGGAACCATAGACGGTCAACAGCGTTATCTATTCTGACTGCCTTTTCTCTGCTGCTGATGGCGGCGGTTGTGTGTTTGCCAGGTAGGATGCAGGCCCAGACTACGCTGGGTACTTCTAGTGTCGCAGGTACCGTTCGCGACGCGTCTTCCAGCGTCGTCGCAGGAGCCCATGTGGTCCTTATCGACAAGTTGCATGGCACACAGCGCGATACAGTTACGAACGGTGATGGTGGTTATCAGTTCATCGCTGTGCTGCCCGGTACATATGCGATCCGAGTAGAGCAGCCAGGTTTCCAGACAACCACGGTGGACAATATCGTGGTTGCCATCGACCAGGTAGCTTCAGTGAACCCGAAACTGAGTGTCGGTGAAGTTTCACAGGTAGTGGAGGTCAACGATCAGGGCGGGACGCCACTGCTGGACACTATCTCCAATGCTCTCGGCGAAGTTATGGAAAATAGGCGTGTCGAAGAACTACCGCTGAATGGCCGCAATTTTTTACAGCTTGCAAACCTTGTCGGCGGTACACAGCCGAATACGGTCAATAATCAAACAGGACACAATAACGCAATCAGCGTTGCCGGAGCCAGCCAGTGGCTTACGGGATACAACATTGATGGCATTGCCACGCGCAGTCCGCGTCTGGGCAACAGCTCTCTGGGAATTTCGGTTGCGGCGATCGACCAGTTCAAGATCGAGCTTGGCTTTTTTCTTCCGGATAAGGGGCCGCAGGTAGGTATCGTGGACGTGCTTACCAAAGCAGGTACAAACAAATACCATGGCGAAGTTTATGAATATGTGCGCAATCCTTACCTCAATGCGCATAGTTACTTCGACCAGCCACATCAAAAAGAAAGTATCAAGCGCAACCAGTTCGGTTTTTCCATTGGAGGTCCGGTTGCAATTCCGGGATGGTTCAGTGGCCGCGACAAGTTCTGGTTTTTTGGCAACTATGAAGGAACGCGACAAATCACGCGCAATGTATCTAACCAGTTCGTCCCGACAGCAGCGAACTTCGCCGGTGATTTCAGCAACTTATTGACACCGCAAGATCCTAATCAGGCTCCAGCGTATATCTACAATCCGTTTTCGTATAACGCGACAACGCACCAGCGCGCCATTTTCCCGGGGAACGTGATTCCCCCCTCGCTGATCAATCCCGTTGCCAAGGCACTGCTGGCCTATTACATTCCGGGTTCTGCAAAAAATATAGATTCAGGTGTGAACCTGACTGGTTATACAGCTAACACGCTCCGCGACGACCAGTTCACGATTCGTCTGGACAACGCGATCTCTCAGAATCAATCGATCTATGTGAACTTCTCGTATCAGAACTCGCCGGTGCGTAACACCAACCTCCAGCCGCTGAAAGGCCTTGGCTACCCGCTGGAGGCATCACTTGGCGTGATCCAGCATACGGTATCGCTAGGCAGCCATTGGTTGAATGTTGCTCGTATCGGCTTCAATCACGCTTATACCTTCCAGGTAGGCGAAGGACAGGGCGGTCCAGACATTGAGAACCAGATCGGCATTCCGGGTACGCTGGACCCGCACGGTATTCCAAACATCACACTTACTAATTACACCGGCCCCGGCAATGCGTATAGCCGCGTTGGTGAAGTCGCGAACGCTTATCAGATAAACGAGGCGCTGAACTATACGCGGGGCACGCATAACATATCCTTCGGTGTAGGCATCGTTGATCATCGTGTGAAGCAGCAGAACGCGAATGCCGGCGCTGTGGGAAGTTTGGCTTTCCAAGGAAATTACACGAAGCAGTTCAACGCTGCGGGAACTGCCTATTTGAAAGATGTTCCTAAAGTAATAAAGTACGGTGACGCCTTCGCGGATTTTCTGTTGGGTCTGCCGCAGTCGGGCTCCGTTGCCGGATTTCAACCGATTCATTACTACTTCACGGACTTCTATCCTTATTTCCAGGACTCCTGGCGCATCACGCCCCATTTCACGGTGAATTACGGAGCCTCGTGGTATTACTCCGAAATTCCCAAACCGCAAGGACCCGATGCATTGCTTCCGCATTCATTCGATTTCTCCACTGGATTGCTCAAATATTCCGCATTGGGTGAAGTCCGCCCGCAAGTGGTCAAGGAAGATTACAACAACATTGCGCCGCGTCTTGGTTTCGTTTATTCGCCTCCTTTCGATCCGAACACAACCTTTCGTGCCGGTGTAGGCCTTTATTACGGCGAGCTTGGGTTGAACGACGTGCAGTATGGTGTCTCCGCACCTCCGTTCTCTAATTCTTTCTCGTTTCAGAACGTGGCCACGGCGAACCTGCCTGAGCGTCAATTAGGCAACGGCGTTTTTCCGGTGATCGTATACCCGCCGCTGACGAAGGACTTTGCGGCGAACCTGCCAAAAGGGGCGTCTTTCAACATCTTCGATGAGAACAACCGGACGCCCTACCTTACGCAATGGACGGCTTCTATACAGCATACGTTTGGGCACAACGATCTGATCCAGTTTGACTACATCGGCAACAGCAGCCATAAAAACCCAAACCGCTACAACCTCAATATGTGCCCATACCGCGCGGATCTCTTCTGCGACCTTACCAAATTGCCTTATCCCCAATACGGAACCATGTCGTACGTGCCGTACAACACGAATTCCAACTACGAGGCACTCATCACGAAGTATCGCCATCAGGTAACCCATGGACTTACCCTGCTGGCTAACTTCACCTGGCAAAAGGCCCTCTCGGATGGATTTGAGCCGAATACCGGCGGTGCGAATGGTATGCAGTCACTCTGCCGCACCTGTGAAAAGGGGCCAACAACATACAACATTCCACTCTCTTTTGTAGTGTCTTCTGTGTACGATCTGCCGTTCGGCAGGGGAAAGACTTTTGGACGCAACGCAGGTTATTTTGAAAACTTTTTGATTGGCGGATGGCGCCTAAGTGTGATCGGCCGCATGGATCATGGCATGGCCGCTAGTGTGACGGCGACGAACGTCACTAATAATGCTGGTGTAATGGAACGCGCCGATCGCGTGCCCGGTTGCTATGCGAATGTTCGCAGCATCAGCAAATATGTTCGTACCAATAACCACCAATATTTCAATACGGCCTGCTACTCCGTGCCGGATGCCGGATACTTCGGTACTTCGGGTAAGGGCAGCATCTATGAGCCTGGTCAGGACACATGGGATGCGTCTCTGGTAAAGGGATTCATCTTCACCGAACGTGTCCGGTTAGAGATGCGTGGAGAGTTCTTCAATGTCTTCAACCATGCAAACTTTATAGGGTTGGGCGAGAATGTCTCGAACCAAGCAACATTCGGTATTGTGACGAATACGAGAGACCCGCGCATCATTCAGGTTGCCGGTATTCTTCGCTTCTAACAAGAAGTGCTGTGGGCCCACGCTCACAGCACTTGACCGCCAGAATGATGGAATGCTCGCCTGACGTTTATCAGCGGGCAATTTGGATCTGGTAAGCGCATGCCAGGACTCCTTTCGGCGATTTAGCCGGTGTGGGGCGTATCTGCTCCACACCGGTATCTTTTATGCAGACAGATTCGCGCAAGCGGATGGGGAATGAAGATGAACAGAAGAGATTTCGGCAAGTTGACCACCGTTGCGGCCATGAGTGCGATGACGCGTGCGGGTGAAGCGCAGGACAATCCTGAGGATTGGAAATCAGGACAGGACTCCCCTGTGCATGATTCCGACCGCCTGCTGCCGATTGGCGGACATACTGTTGCGCTTGAGAATGCAGACGTGCGCATTGGCTTTGACGTGGCCACGGGCGCGCTGGTGGATTTTCTGCTGAAGCCTACAGGATGGCAGTTGGTGAAAGATCCAAAGCTTGCTGAGTCCTTTCGCGTTTTTGCCGCGACGACTGACCGTTCTTACAATCCTGCGCTGGGAGCGCGCAATCGTGCGGCCTCGGTAACGAAATCCCCAGACGGAAACAGCGTGACCATTGTGTGGGATGGGCTTGAGACGGAGTACAGCGGACGGCTGGATATTGTCCTCACAGGTGTGGTCACGCTGGATGGCAGCAACGTTAATTTCGATCTCTCCTTGAAGAATGGTTCTCCGAAGAACACTGTCACCAGTGCCGAATGGCCGATCATCGGCGGTTTTTCGGTGCCGGAAAACTCTTCTACATTCCGGAAGAGTGCGTTCAATGTTCCGACATCTGGGCGCGAGAAGAACGTCTATCCGCGCATGGAAGACGATTTTGGCTTCTGCTCGGTGAGCTTTCCCGGCCAGTTGGCGGCAGGCCGCTTCAATCTGTTTCTTGCGGAGACTCATGGCCTCTATATTGGCCGCCATGATTGCGAACACACCGACATGGTACGGTTTGCGCTGGATCTCAAACCGGGATATGTTTCCACGCGCAACTTCCGGGTCCCGCAGACAAAAGAGATTGGCGGACATCCTGTGCGTTTTGTGCACTCGATTCAGCACTTTCCCTTTGCCGCTCCGGGCGAGTCCTATACCTGCGCGCGGATTACGATGGCCGGCTTCAAGGGTTCGTGGCACAAGGGCGTAGACATTTATCGCAAGTGGTTTGCGACCTGGTTCAAACGCGGCTCGCAGCCGGAGTGGCTCAACCATCCGCACATGTGGACGCAGATTCAGATCAACAGTTCGGAAGACGATCTGCGCACGATGTACAAGGACCTTCCGCGCCGCGCACTGGATGCCGCAAAGAACGGTATCAAGGTCATCCAGCTTACGGGATGGAACGATGGCGGACAGGACCGCAACAATCCGTCGCACGATACGGACCCCCGGCTCGGCACGCATGAAGATTTGAAGCAAGCCATAGCGCGCATTGAGAAGATGGGCATTCGCCTTGTGCTGTTCAACAAATATTGCTGGGCCGATCAGACGACTGACTGGTACAAACGAGAGTTGTACAAGTACATGGCAACGGACCCGAACGGCCTGATCTATACGGGTGACGGTTACAAGTACCAGACGCCGGAGCAACTTGCGAACATCAACACGCGCCGCTTTGGCGTTGCGTGTGTGACGGACAAGCGCTGGCTGGAGCTGTCGGCGCGCGAGTTCCAGAAGAGCCTCGATCTGGGCGCCAGCGGCATGTTGTATGACGAGAACCATCATCATGGCACATGGGACCTTTGCTTCTCCAAAGACCACGGTCATCATTCGCCTGCTTCACTGTGGCTTGGCGATCAGCAGATGGGACAGATGTTCCGCGATCAGATAAAGAAGTCGCGCGGCAGCGACGGTGCTTTTCTGATGGCCGGTGAAGCGATGCTCGATTTCCAATGCCAGTGGTATTCGGTCAGCTATATCCGGCTTGTGGGTGAGCATGTGCCGATGGCCCGTTATGCCGATCCCCGGCGCGAGATTATGATTGCCGTCTCCGGATTTGATGATCGCGATATGGTGAACTGCGCTCTTCGATATCGCTACATTATGAGCATTGAGCCGTTCTACTTCAAAGGCAACGCCAGCGATGCACCGCTCACCGTTGGCTATGCGAACAAGGCGGAAGCACTGCGCACGAAGTACCGGCAGTATCTGTGGGATGGCGAGTTCCGCGATACGCAGCATGCTGAAGTGCTGGTTGGCGATAAACCCTATCGGGAGTTTGCCATCTTTATCGGCGCAAACGGCAAACGTGCCGCTGTGGTGATGAATGCAGGCCGCCGGCCAATCGCAGCAACGGTGAAGTTTGAGGGAACGCAGCTTCCGCTTGTGTGCGCCAGTCCGGAACAGATGGATGCGAAACCGGTACAGGGAAGTGTGGAGATCCCTGCGGAGTCGATCGCAGTGGTGATGGAAGCCTGAGACTATTACGAACGGTCTTTGCTCGGCCAGTTGAAAACGGTGTAGATGCTGCCAAGCACGAGCAGCAGCACGCCTCCCCATATAGGCGCATGATATTGAGCGAGCACGACATCTCCTGGGTGGTGGTAATCGGCAATGCCAACGCCCAGGATGATAACTCCGTAGACGAATAGCAGCACGCCGATAAAGAACCAGACGGAGAGCATACGATGATGACGATGTTGCACGCTTTGTTGCATGGCGGCGTTCCTTTGGTGTCTACCAGAAGATGTATTGAATCACGGCGAAGAGCACGGCAACGCCGCCTCCCCAGAAGATTGGACGCTTGTAGAGCGGCAGGCCTTTGTCGTCGCCGAGCGGAGCATATCCGAGCACGAGGCCTTGCAGCTCTGCGGCTGACTTTGGCTGCGTGGCATAACTAACAATAATGGTCACGACTACGCAGATGATCCATGACCACAACGCGCGGTAAAGATTTTCCGCCATGGGCTTGGCATCGGGTGAGAACGCGATGACTGCCAGCAGCGAAGGCTTGATGACAACGGCGGTATACATCGCAACGGATGAGACCGTACCGGCGAGCAAACCCCAGAAGCCACCCTTCGCGGTCGCGCGTTTCCACAGCATGCCGATAATCACAGTGGCAAAGAGCGGCGCAATAAAGAAGCTTACCAGCGCCTGCATGTAATCCATGATGCTCTTGAAGTGGGTGACGAGATATGCCGTTCCAATGCTGGCGATCACGCCAAGGATGGTGCACCAGCGACCGACGAGCAGGTAGTGTTTGTCGGTGCCATTTTTGCGGATGTAGGGCTGATAGATGTCGTACGTCCACACGGTGGCGAAGGCGCTCACGTTGCCGGCCATGCCGGACATGAATCCGGCGATCAGCGCAGTCACGCCGAGGCCCAGCAGGCCCGGCCCACAATAGCGCGCAAGCATCAGCGGTAGTACTTCGTTATAGCTGTGCAGGCCGGGAGCCACTGCGCTCTCCGGCACCAGATGGAAGGGAAGCACGGCGAGAGCAAGCAGGCCCGGCAGGATAACGATGATGGGGACCAGCATTTTGAAGTACGACGCGATGATGGGCGCCATCTTTGCCGAGCGCAAGTCTTTAGCAGACATCGCGCGCTGGACTACGAGGAAGTCTGTTGTCCAGTAACCGAATGCGATGACACCACCAAGACCGAACAAAATGCCTGTCCAATGCACGCCCATAGGATTGCTGGCGAAGCTGCCCAGCGGGGCCCATAGATGTGTATAGTCGCCCTGCATGCGGCTTTGGATCTTTAGCACCAGGCCGTTCCATCCGCCGGCCTCAATCATGCCCAGCACGGGAATTGCCAGCGCGCCCAGCCAGATAAGAAAGAACTGCAGAACCTCATTGAAGATGGCCGAGTACAAACCGCCCAGCGTGACATAGACCGCAACGGTGATGGATGAAACCCAGATGCTGAAGTGGATGTTCCATCCGAGGACCACCTTCATCACCAGCGCCATCGCATACATGTTGATGCCGGACATCAGCACCGTCATCAGCGCGAACGAGATGCCGCTTAGCGCACGTGTACCTTCGCCGTAGCGAAGCTGTAGATAGCCAGGCACGGAGTGCGTTTTGGAGATGTAGTAGAAGGGCATCATCACCAGGCCGAGGAAGACCATGGATGGGAATGCAGCGATCCAGTAAAAGTGTGCGGCCAGAATGCCGTACTGATACGCTCCTGCAGCCCATCCCATTAGCTCCAGCGCGCCAAGATTGGCGGAGAGGAAACTCAATCCCGCAACCCACGCGGACATGTCGCGACCGGCCATGAAGAAGTCGTCAGACGTGTTCGCATAACGTTTGAGGTACAGACCTATCGCGAGCACGGTGATGAAGTAGATGACGATGATGGCTATGTCGGACGTCGTCAAATGGATGAGCCGGTCTGTCGATGGCAGCAGCATCATCGGCATTGAGAAAAACGGTATCGCCATGAAACCTCCAGGCTCGTTCCGCACAGGCGGGGTTTACGAGCCAAACGCTTCTTCAGGTTCTCGGGGTATGAGTGTGTTTATATCTCGAAAATCTTTTCCATCAGCACCCATTTGTCACCGGGTCCTGCTTCAGGCAGCTTTTGCTGATACTTGTCCATCAGGGCCTCCCACTGTTGCATCACAGGACTGGCCTTATTGCTCGCGCTCTTTGCTTCGAAAGAGAAATCATCCGTGGTGTTGAGCACCATGACCATGCGCGTTCCAATCTTGTAAATCTGCTCGGAGAGTACGCCATCCTTTTTGATTTGTTCTGCTACTTCCGGCCAGATTCCCTCAGGCTGGTGGTAGTGCAGATACTCCGCAATCAGTTCGGAATCATCTTTCAGGTCGAGCGCTAAGCAGTAAGTTTTCATGGGCAGTGTAGGTCAGTCCGCCAGGACCATCTCCTCCACATCACGGAAGTAGCGGATGCTTGTGTTCACCAGCGCGTCGAGCTTCGCCTTATCGGGCTTGCCATACATGGCAGGATACGGATCGCCGCCGGGGCCAAGTGGTTCGAAAGTAACGAAGCGCCCCGGACGATTGAACCCGATAACGTACAGCGCGCGAATGATGGTGGCGACATCCATGGAGCCTTCACCAAGCGCGGAGCGATTGCTGTCTGCAAAGTGCAGGTTCGCCAGCATATCGCCCGCTTCCAGAAGAGCGGTGCCAATGTGGCTCTCTTCCGACTGCATGTGGTACACATCGGCGTTGATGTGCCGCACGCCAGGATGGTTCACTTTGGCAATGTAGCGTTTTGCGTCGGCGATGGTATGCGTAAGGCTGACTTCAGCCGAACGGATGGGTTCAATCGCCGCCTCAACGCCATACTCGGTAAACCAGTGCGCGCACTGCGCAAGGACTTCGGCAGAGCGGTCCTCTTCTGCGTCGTCGTATGCCTTCGGACGTCCAACTGCTCCCGGCACCACCAGCAGATAACTTCCACCGACAGCTTTGGTGAAGGGAATCTCACAGCTGAGATAATCAATGGCCGCTTGGCGGCACACGGCGCGATTGCTGGCCATGTCATTATCGGCGGAAAACATGCCGCAAATCCCCGAAACCTTCAATCCGTGTTCACCGAGCGTGCGCAGTGTTTCCTCCACGTTGTAGCCGAGGTCAGGACCGTAGTGATTGCCATGCAACTCGATGAAGGGAACGTTCGCTTTTTCGAGACGTTCTGCTGAAGCCGCGAGTGTCTCACGGCCAAATCCCCAGTTGCTCCACGAGAGATTCAGGCGTGTAGAAAGCTTTTCAGGAGAGGAGTTGCGCAACTCACGAAAACGTTCGCGGATAATCTCGTCTTTTTCTTCAAAGTGCTGTCGTCGCATCGTCTTCTCCTGCGGGTTAGCGGCTGTGATCGCCCACTTCCGGCGTGTTGGTTACGTCCGGGCCAAAGTAGCGCAACGTCACCAGTGGATCGGCTGCAGAATGGTTCTCGATCACCACGCCCTCGCGTGCAGCTTCGGCAGTGATAAAGATCTCATCCTGTGTCATCTGCCCAAAGCGAATCAGGCTTGGGCAGTCGATGGCGAGTTTGCCTATTTTTCCGTGTCCCTGTGTCACAATCAGGCCGGACGCAGCGTTGTCGCGGATGGTGTAGCGGCCGCCGGGCTGCACGGTGAGTTCCTTTGCGCTGAACTTATGCTCGCCTGCAATGGTGCCGTAGACGACCCAGCGGTCTACGTACTCCGCGTCTTCACTACCGTCCGCCACGATGGGTTCAATGTAGTGTTTGCTCTTGAAGTTCGAATTGGTGTTGCGGTCCCAGTCCACCAGATCGACGATGAAGTCGAGGTCCGCATGTTTGTCGGCAGGGACATCCTGTGTAAGCAGATCGTGTTTTACCTGACGGCCATCGACCATGGATTGGAACATGGAGAGCACATCGCTGCCCCACTGCGGCTCATAAGTTAGCAGCGACCCTGGCGCATGCAGCACGCGCGTGGGCACCAGCCACCCCGAACCGGGTTGCAGACGGTACGCCTTTGCATAGTTCAGGATGTTGTTGTCGCCCTGGTTCCAGCGGGCAAGGCAATCGCGAATCTCGGCTTTAGTGGTACCGGGCTCCAGGCCAAAGTAGGTATGCGGAAAATTGCCGGAAGTTGCGTTCAGTTGAGGAGGGAAGTAGTAGCCCTCCGGCTTACCTTCGCGCCCTACCAGAGCAGCCTGTTCTTCACTCTGATGGAGATGGTGCGGGATAGGACCAAGATTGTCGAAAAACTTGCTGTAAATCGGCCAGCGTTTGTAGGTGTTCCAAAGCGCACTGCCGATCATGCGTTCGCCTTCCGCGGCTACAGCGTCCTTCAACAGAAAACGTTCTCCATCCGCAGTGACCACCACGCTCAGACCTTCATCTGGAGTGCGGTTCTCGTTCTCCGCTTTGGTCGTAGAGGCGATCCAGCGCTCGTCGATGCCGCCGCGATCCGCACCGTACGCATACAGGTCGCGATTGTCCAGCTTCAAACGCCGTCCGGGCACGAGGTAGGATCGCGGCACCCAGGTGGGTGCGAGCCGCAGCAGGCCCTCTCCCTGTTCCAATGCGGTGGAATAACAAGACGACGAAGAGGTCTGGCTCATGTGCATAGCTCCATCTGAATTCATTGAGAAAGCGGTTTCTCAAGGGAATCAGAGAGTACACATTTGCCATTTCCAATGTCAATGTTTTATACGCAATCAGAAGTTATCAGAGACTTTTACTGCAAGACCTGCGTTCGAGAAATCAGAAAGGGAAGACTTCGAACGACGCAACTGCATCGCTTAGGAGACCTGTCCCCGCTCTCTACCGTTTCTTTGTGCCGGTGCTTCCAGAACGAGGAGATCCAGTCGATTCTCTCAAAACAAAATGCGTGCGGTACTGCTGCGGCAATTTGTCTCCCGTGCCCTGAATACCGTGCAAGAGCGTGTCAAACGCCAGCGTGGCAAGTTCCCGAGGAGAGAAGCGGATGGAAGTGAGCGGAGGTTGCACGAATGCGCAGACAGACAGGTCATCAAAGCCGATGAGCGAGATGTCCTTTGCCACTTCCAAACCGCGCGCGTGGAGTGTTTTCATGGCTCCAATTGCGGCCATATCGTTGCAACAGAGAACAGCCGTTGGTGGTTTAGGCAGACTGAGCAGTTTCGCCATGCCCTCTGCTCCGCCTTCCAGTGTGTGATCGCACTCGGCGACCAGTTCTTTATCGAAGGCAAGTTTGTTGAGCTTCATGGCCTTGCGCAGCGCATCGTAGCGGGTCCGCATGCTGCTCCACGTCTGCCGCCCACTGAGATATCCAATGCGCGTATGGCCGAAATCCATCAGGTGCTTCACAGCGTCGCGCATGCCGGCAAGATAGTTGATTTCGATATTGGGTGCCTGCGTCTTGAGTTCCGCTCCGGCAAAAACCATCGGCAAGCCTACAGAATCCGTTTTGCCCTCCAGCGACTCTTCCATGCCGAAGGTAAGCACCGCAATCCCTTCCACCTGGCGTTCGCGCATGCGGTTCACGCAGGCGACTACGTGTTCCGGATCGGTTTCAATATCGGCAAAGCTGATGAGCACCTCGAAGCCCTTCTCAACAGCTGCCCGCTCAAAATAAAGAATGATCTCCGCGAAAAACGGATTTCCTCCGCTGATCTCCGAAACAATCAATCCCACTGTATGGCTGCGGCCGCGGGCCAATGCCTGCGCCTGGTAATTCGGCCGGTACCCCACCTCGTCGATAACAGCTTTTACACGGCGGGCAAGCTTGGGATCGACGGTTGTTACATCGTTGATCACACGCGAAACGGTAGAGCGAGATACGCCAGCTTTCAGAGCAATTTCTCGAATATTCAAGCTTTTCCTCGTCCGGAATCACATGCGCCGGAAGCAACTCGATTCTATGCGGAGTATAAGCTGCGATAGTCCTTTTCCTGCTTTTCTTTCCTTAGAAAAGGATATTTCCATTCCGGAAGGAGGACGCGATTTATTTCCTCGTCCAAAGCTGCTGGGCAGACAGCCAGGAGAAGAGATGTCGAAAAGATTCGCCGGAGGGACGCTACAATAACTCGTACGCCATAAAAGGGCCTATAAAGCGCAAAACAGGTTCTCATCACGCAATCGCGCTCTTTTCATGCTGCGCAGTGATGGAAACGATATGGCGGCCAGCATTTGGAGGAATTGTGAAGGCTATTATCCTGGCCGGTGGTCTCGGCAGCCGTCTTGCAGAAGAAACGACCCTCAAGCCGAAGCCCATGGTGGAGATCGGCGGCAGGCCCATTCTCTGGCACATTATGAAAATCTATTCGCACTACGGCATCAACGATTTCATCGTCTGCTGCGGATACAAGGGCTATGTCATCAAGGAATACTTTGCCAACCTTTTCCTTTATTCATCGGACGTAACACTCGATCTTGCGAATAATAAGATGGAGTTTCACCGTAGCGACTGCGAACCGTGGCGCGTGACCCTGGTGGATACGGGCGCTACCAGCATGACCGGCGGCCGCTTAAAGCGCGTTCTGCCTTACGTAGAGAACGAAGAGGCATTCTGCTTCACCTATGGCGATGGCGTTTCCAGCGTGAACATCGCGGAATCCATCGAGTTCCATAAGAAGCATGGCAAACTCGTCACGCTTACCGCCACGCAGCCCACTGGCCGGTACGGTGCACTTGCTCTGGATGACAACGGAACGACTGTTCACTCGTTTCTGGAGAAGCCGAAAGGCGATGGCAAATGGGTCAACGGTGGTTTCTTCGTCCTCTCACCCAAGGTAGGCGATTATCTCAAAGATGATGCCACCATCTGGGAGCGCGAACCATTGGAGACGCTGGCGCATGAGGGGCAGGTCGCAGCCTATAAGCACGACGGCTTCTGGCAGCCTATGGACACAGTCCACGATCGCAAGCTACTGGAAGAACTCTGGGACACCGGAGAGGCTCCCTGGAAGAAGTGGTAACGCGCATCTTCGATGCACGCAATCTGCAAGGCACTATTTGCTTATGCAAATAGTGCCTTTTGCTTTTTGCTGAAGTGTCTGCGCTGCTTCTTATCGCCGCGATATACATTGGCATACGGAGATTCGATTGCGAATGGAACGTGTTGGACGGCGACGTTGGCGCATTGCGGCCCTGTTGGGACTGGGCGTTCTCGTCAATTACATGGATCGTGTCAATCTGTCGGTTTCGCACGATGCTCTCCATCAGAGCTTCGCCATCTCCGACGTAACTTTCGGTTATCTGCTCAGTGCATATAACTTCACCTACTGTCTTTGTCAGCTTCCCATGGGAGTTGTGCTCGATAAATTCGGCGTCAAACGCGTCGGCAGAGTGTCCACTTTTTTGTGGAGTATTGCATCGTTTGCGGCTGCGATAGCAAACAGCGTTCCTGCATTTTTTGGAGCGCGTTTTCTGCTTGGCATTGGCGAGTCGCCGATCTTTCCTTCGAATGCGAAGGCTATCGGCCACTGGTTTCCACGTCACGAACGCAGTTTCGCCACGGCGCTTTTCGATTCAGCCGCAAAGTTCTCATCTGCAATCGGCGTCCCTCTTATCGGCATTCTCCTGCTGCATGTTGGCTGGCGCATGAGCTTTGCGTTTACTGGACTCATTAGCCTCATCTATTTTGTTCTATTCACCACCATCTATCGCGAACCGGAGGAAGACGCGCGTCTCACGCCGGAAGAGTGGGCGCACATCCATTCCCAGCACACCTCGACGGAAGTGCTGCACGAAAAAGGTTTCCAGTTCACATTGCCGCAGTTGCTCATGCAGCCCAAGGTCATCGGACTCTCACTCGGCGTCTGCGCATACAACTATGTTTTCTACCTGCTGCTCACCTGGTTGCCAACGTATCTTTCGCAATCGCTCGGCATCGACCTGCTGCACTCATTTCTCTATACCGGTTTTCCATGGCTTGTTGCCACTGCAGTCGATCTGGCAGTTGGTGGCTGGTTTGTGGATTGGCTGATCCATCGCGGAGTACATCCAGGTAAGTTGCGCATCGGTGTGTTGATTATTGGCATGATTTTCGGCCTTGGAATCCTGGGCGCTGCTCCGGCGCATACCGCCGCTTCGGCGCTTTTCTGGATAACGATCTCGCTGGCGGGACTCTCGGCCGCGGCACCCATCGTGTGGTCCGCACCCTCGCTCATCGCGCCGCGTGCCAATGTTGCTACCGTAGGCGGCATCGTCAACTTCTCCGGTCAACTCGCGGCCATTACAGCGCCCATTGTTACCGGATATCTTGTAGCGCGCACACATTCCTTCGCCAGCGCATTTGTGGTTGCAGGCGTTTGTCTTGCGGTGGGCACGCTCTCGTACGCTACATTATTGCGCTCGGTAGAGCCGATGAAGGCTCACCGCGCCGGGTAGTGCACGGTCTTCGATGTGCGTGGGTTGAAGATGTCGAACGCTCCATCGCGATGTGCGCTGACCTTGAGGTAATAACCGTCCTTGCCGCCATCCAGATTGGCGATACGTGCATCCGCAGTGTTGGCCTTGCCGCCTTCTGCTGAGCGATGCAACTGCCAGAGGTCCATCTCTTTGACATCATTCAGTGTTTTGAGCGTAGCGAGCGATCCACCCTTTTTCGTGCCATTGTCCATGACCGCTATCTGCGGCTGCACGGCAGCAACATACGCGGGACTGGAACTCTGATACCAGCCATGGTGCGACACCACCAGCAGAGACACCTTGCCAATTCTGTTCACAGGACACATCAACTCGCGTTCCATGTCCCAGGTCAGATCGCCAAGATCGCTAGTGCGGAATTTTCCAAAGCTGATTACAGTGCCGACTGATTTGCCATTTTCCGTTTCATCGTGCGGACGCGCTTCAGATTTCGCGCAGAACGGATTTATTTGTCCGGCTCCTGATAGCGGTTTTGAAATCACCTTGCCGTCTGCACTCACCACGCGCACCTGCATCCCTTTGAAGGGAAGCACTTCGCCTACGGCTGCAATTTTGCGGCGCGCTTTGCCTTCCGCAATCAGCTTCATGTACTCGTCAAATCCGCTCACACATGTGCGGCAATGCTCGTACAGCGCGCCATGATCGATAAACGTTCCCACGGGGATCAGCGAGAGGAGGTTTTTGACACCGCCAATATGGTCGTCATGGAAGTGCGTGATGATAACGTCGTCGATTTTGCTCAGGCCAGCCAGTTTGGCTACTTCCACAATGCGTTTGGCATCACGGGAATCGTGGCCGCCCCAGCCTGTATCTATCAGCAGCGATTCATGATTAGGCGTAACGAACAGCGTCGCCTGTCCGCCCTCCACATCCACAAAGTAGATGTCCAGTGACTTCGGGCTCTGTGCCGGCGCCAACGGAGCCAGCATTGTTCCCAGGCACACCATCATCGCTGCAAGCTTCATTGTGATTCCTCCAAATGAATGTCGGAAGAATCATACGGGAACGGCAGAGATTATGTTGGGTTACACCTGGTTGTCGCCTTTCGCATCTCCCAGTTCAACCTTTACATCCATCCGCTTCCGTCCACGGAAAATCGTCACGGTAACGGTATCTCCAGCATGATGCGAATTCAGGGCGGCAGAGATGTCCTGCATGCTCGCAACCTCTTGACCGTCGATCGCAACCACAAAGTCACCGCCCAGCATCACCGGTGTGTTGCCGAGATAGGCCTTCTGATTGCCACCACGCAGGCCGGCACGTTCCGCAGCACCGCCCGGAAATACCCGCTGGATAAGCACGCCATAATCGGCGGACAGTCCCATCTGGTCGGCAAGATCGGGCCCAATTTCCAACGGAACAAATGCCAACGTAGGCCGGCGCACGCGGCCATATTTTGCCAGGTCTTCCAACATCGAGCGAGCTGTCGTGATCGGAATGGCAAACCCGATGCCAGCGCTCTGGTCTACGCCGTTGTTTGAAGCAATCATGGTGTTGATACCGATCACTTGTCCCTTGGAGTTCATTAGCGGCCCGCCCGAGTTGCCAGGGTTGATCGCCGCGTCTGTCTGGATGGCGTTATCGATTGCGGATCCTGTCGGACCACGAATGGAGCGGATGGCCGAGATGATGCCGCGCGTCATCGTGCCGGACAATCCAAAAGGATTGCCAATAGCAAACACCTTCTGTCCCACCTGAAGGTTGTTGCCGGACGCCAGTTCTGCAGGATGAAGGTTCGGCGCATTAATCTGCAAGAGCGCCAGATCGTGGCCCTTGTCTACTCCAACAACCGTTGCTTTGTACTTATGCTTGTCGCTCAGCGTTACTTCAACGCGTTGCGCGTTATCAATCACGTGATTGTTCGTGAGGATATGCCCCTGTTTATCAAGGATGAAGCCCGATCCTTGCCCTTGTTGCGGTACCGCGCCATAAAAGAAGTCGAAGGCCACGGCAGTGGAAGTGATATTAACCACGCTCGGCAGCATGCGTTTGTAGACGGCGATATTGTTCTGTTCTTCTGCGTCAAACGCCGGTTCGGCGCGCGCTTCGGTCAACTCGAAATGGCCCAGAGGTCCCTTCAGTGTTGCCAGATGAGTGTTACCCAGACCAACGCTGGACGACACTTTCTCCATAAGCGCAGCCACTGTTCCTGTGCGCCAGATATGAGTGGTGAGGTAATAGAAACTTCCAACCAGCAGTAAAACCAGCAATACGCGGCGAAACTTGTTTTCGTGCATTCCGTCCTCTATCCCCGTGGGAGAAATCCTGGTCCGTTGGCCCCTAAGGGATGAATGTAGTCATTTGGACGCGACCGCCGCCGCTTCCGTCTGCAACACGGGCCAGATTTCATTGATTTTTCGTTCTAATTGTTCGATATTTCCGTTATTTTCGATGACGAAATCACTCTTTTCGATCTTCTTTTCGTCTGAAATTTGTAAAGCCAGCCGGCGTTCGGCGTCCGCCTCAAGCGCCATGCGAGACGATTCCTCTGCTCCTGAAGCCATCGCGCGTTGCACAAAACGTGCACGCTTATTGGCTTTGGTTGCCATCACAAGAAGGATGCGATCGAACCGTTTCTCGTTCAGTACCGTGTAATCCGTCTCAAACACCAATGCTGACTCCACCATCGCCACTCCAGACGGGTATTTCGTGTCCAAATCTTTTACCCAGGCGCTCTGCCAGGCCAGTACGGCAGGATGAACAATTGCTTCCAGTTCTTTCACGCGGCCTTCACTGAAAGCCATCTGGGCAAGCACTTTGCGATCAAGGGTCCCATGTGGGAGAAGTACGTTCTTACCAAATCTTTCCACGATAGATACGTAGATGCTTTCGCCCGGTTCCATCAATTGACGCGCGACCTCGTCTGACGAGATAACATGCGCGCCGCGCTCTGCGAACATGCGCGCAACTGTGGATTTGCCGCTGCCCAGACCGCCGGTGATGGCAACGCGTAGCACGCTGGCTACACCAGGCCCCGGCGTGCCTTCGCCGCAGTCAGCGTGTTCTGCATCAACATCGCAATCGTCAGAGCTCCCACTCCGCCCGGAACAGGAGTGTATGCGCCGCTGATGGCAAAGGCACGAGGATCGATATCTCCTACTACCGTCGAGCCGCGTTTTTCCATCGACTCCTTGCGCGATGCGTTGCCGGGGAACCACCTTGCTACAAGTGCGGCGTCTTCCACGCGATTGATGCCTACATCGATCAGTACAGCGCCCGGTTTCACCATATCTTCCGTGATGAACGCAGGCCGCCCAATGGCGGCAACCAGAATATCCGCATGCCGTGTAATGGCAGCGAGATCGCGCGTTCTGGAGTGGCAGATTGTCACCGTTGCGCTCTCGTTGAGCAGCATCATCGCAGCGGGTTTGCCCACAATATCGCTGCGGCCTACCACCACCGCCTGTTGCCCTGCGATAGCGAGCTGGCTGCGCTTCAAAATCTCAATAATGCCCGCAGGCGTACATGGCGCGAGAGCGCGCTGGCCACTCTGTACGCGGCCTACATTTACAGGGTGAAATCCGTCCACGTCCTTTGATGGATCGACAGACTCAAGCAGCCGCTTCGTATCCACGTGCTTCGGTAAAGGAAGCTGGATGAGAATGCCATCGATGTCCTCACGGGCATTCAGTTCCGCAATGATGGCGAGCATGTCGTCGGTGGTAACGCTCTCTGGCGGGGTCAGCATTTCGCTAAAGATGCCCAGGTCGCCGCATGTCTTTACCTTGCTGCGGACGTAAATCTGCGATGCGGGATCGGTGCCCACCAGAACCACGGCGAGTCCGGGCGTGATACCGTTGCGGCGAAGAACATCTACTTCCGCCGCTACTTCAGCCTTGATGGTTGCTGCGATTGCGTTGCCGTCGAGCTTGAGAGGTTGTGTAGTCATCCTGTTCTTCATGTTACCGGATGGTTTCCAGCCGCCAATCTGCGACGAAGGTAATCAACTATTTTCCAGTGGAGAAAACCCGCACAAATGGTTGACGTCTAACGATTCAACTTGCACACCAGAGGCGAGGAGGAGAAGAGCACAATGATGACGCCACAGATGACGGAAAAGTTTGCGACTGCTGACCTGAGTGCTCTTCGCAACGACCTGTTGCAAACAGGCCTGGATTCCTTTCAAGCGGCTGAGTTGATCGCTTCGTTTCTTACCGGGCGAGGTTACGGCGTCTCGCAGGATGATGCTTTTGCAGCGGCAGCACGCATCGAAGCGGAACGCTGTTCGACGGAAACGATGCAAACAGAGCTGGAGCGCATCGCGCTCATTATGTAGCTACTCGTATTTGAGTGTTTCCACTGGATTGAGCGATGCAGCGCGATTAGCCGGCAAGGTCCCGAAGACAACACCGACCAGAATGCTGGTGAACAAGGCGATAATCACGGATAACCAGCTAAATGGAAGGTTGAATGGTGTAAGCAACTGAACACTGATGGGTACAGAGATACCAACCAGTGTTCCGATCAATCCTCCTCCCAGGGAAAGCAAAACCGACTCTGTCAAAAACTGCATGCGAATTTCGCGCTTTGTAGCTCCAAGTGCTTTGCGAATGCCAATCTCACGCGTGCGCGCGCTCACATTGGCCAACATGCTGTTCATAATGCCCACGCCGGAAACCACCAGCGTAATGGCAGCGGCAAGCGTGAGCACCAGCGTCAGCATGTCCGCAATCTGGGCCATAATGCGCAACACGCCAGTCATAATGAAGGCATTGAACACGGTTGTTGGTCTATGCCTCGACTGAATAACGGCCTTGATCTGCTGCGCAGCACGGGGAACCTCAGCCGTGTTCTGCATGCGAAAGAAAATTTCTTTTACAACATCTGTGCCGGTGAGGTACCGAAGAACAGGGTAGGGAATCAGCATCGTTCGATCGCTGATCTCCGACATGCCGAACGTTTCCACACGCTGCTTGAAGACTCCACTTACGGTGAACGGAATGCCGCGAATCGTGATGTGCTGGCCCACCGCATTATCCACACTGCCGAACAGTTGCTTCGCCAACGGCTCTACAACGATGGCGACCTTTGTATGCTGTGAAGCGTCCTGGTCATCAAAGAAACGCCCAGCCAGAATCGCAAGATTGCGAACATCTTTATACTGTGGCGACACGCCCAGCAGCATTACGTCCTGTGTTACACCGCTGCCTATGCCGATGCTGTCGTGGTATTCAGCCATCGGCGAGGAACCGATAATTCCCGGGACCTGCTCGCGAACGGCAGCCTCATCGTCGTGCGTCATAAAGTCCGACGTGACGGTGTTGTTCGGACCCGCCACGGTGCCACCGACGTACTGCATCTCCACCATGCCGGGGCCGATGCTTGAGATCATGTCCAGGGCATATTGTTTGCCGGTCATCCCAAGCGTCACAACAAGAATGATGGAAGCCGAGCCGATGACCATACCGAGCATGGTCAAAAGAAAGCGCACCTTGCTGGCGCGAAAACTGTCCATGGCGATCTGCAGCGTTTCAGAGAAGACCATGGTGGTCTTCGCCGAATTGAGCGTGCGATCGAAACTATGTTTACTGGCTGCGGCCGACATGCTCTCTCATGCTATCCGAAGACAAATTTGCTACGCTTAGATAAAAGCGTCGCACGCCCTGCGGAGGGATGTGTGAGTGGTTGAAACAGGCTGTCTTGAAAACAGCTTTACCTTGACGGGTAACGGGGGTTCGAATCCCTCTCCCTCCGCCACTCGATCTTTGGACGTGATTTTTATCGCGCTCGATTCAATTTTCAGGCCCGGATTCTGGAGAAGCGCTGCCTGTGGCGGCACTTTATTTTGGCAGTTCGGCGAATGGCCGAATCAGGTAGTTATTATTCGTTCCTGAGTGTGTAGCCCGGCGAAAATTCGGGCCGGCCAAGACGTTTCTGTTCCATCCAACGAAGCACGAAAACTTCCGCAGGTTCGGTCAGGCTCCCAGTCGCTTCATTTCTGCACACCTCAAGGATGGAATGTGCTGCCAAGTCCTTGTAGTAATCGATGTCCGGCTCGACGGTTACCCAGTTGCTTCCAGAGACGCAATCGAGTGGATTGGTATGGAAGGTCAACTGGACATTTGCTTCCGGATATTCAACTTGCTTCCAACTGAGGGTAGCTCCCGGATGAAAGATGCCAGCTCCATGTTCCGGCTCAAAGATTCCCTTTGCTGCCGCAGTTCGCACCGCATCGATAAGTGCTGCATCACAATAGGCGAAGAAACGGTCTTGTGCCGGAAACTTGTGGTCCCACCTGATCTGCCGAATATAGGAAACAGGGGAGCGGCCGCCGAGATCGATTGCATCCATGGCTGTAACCAGATTCAGCATGCAAGCCAAAGACTTTGAGCCGTTCGTCTCCCACATCTGTGAGAAACGCTGTTTTGCATCCTCTTCCGACTGGCCCGGAAGAGGTGCCAGAAACGACAGTCTGGCTTTTGCTGCCTCCCAGGAAAACCCGGCATAGTTGAAGACGGGGTCCTTAGGAATCAACATCAGATCAACGGTCACTTCTTCTGCTGGCGACAATTTCACGGGTGCATAGCCGGCTTGCCGGAAACCCTCAACGAACGCAATAACGGCGTAGTTGTCGCCGAAGTTGTTATAGAACGGCAATCCTTGGACTCTGATCTGTCCGGAGGTAAACTCCTGCCGGATAATCTGCTTTTGATTGCCATCTATAACTGTGAGGAGAAGCTGTGTGCCTGCCGGGAAGATCTGACCAGTTCCATCGAAGACCCTGACTACCAGGCTGCTCGTACTCATATGTCCCCCTAGACGGATATGGCCTTCGAAACAAGCTGAGATCCGATATCTACGGCTTTATTGACAGCGTTCAGCACTTCCGCAATGTTCTCAAGATGATGGATGCTGGCAGTTAGCGTCTCTTGTTCCGTATTGAGTTGCAGGATAAGATTCGAAACCTCAGGATCATCATCGTGAAAGATGCTGTCTATCGCCTTCCAGTAGTTCGCACGACTACGAACAATTTGGCTGCGCAGTTGCTCTATCTGTTCGGGAGTAGCTCCTTGCTGCTTAAACGTATCGAGACTTCCCCTAAGCAAAAAGTACTGGTCTTCGAGTGCTTGTAAAGATTGGTTCATCGAACTCTCCTTTCGATCAGGATGCAGACCAGGATTCCACCCAGTAGCGTACGAGCTTTAACGAAGTTGGATCTCCTCGCAGAGGCATCGGCTTTTCATTTGCCAGCAGATGTACCCGTGAGCTCATCTCCCGGAGAGCGTCGAGCATTGCGGTGGAAGCTGCCTCTTCCTTGAGCGTGGCCTCTTCTGTTGCCGTCTTGAGACGGGCAAGTGCCAGCGTCTTGAGAGATGCTTGCAAAGAGGAACTTGGGGGAAGAGAAGTCAGGCCGAACGGCTTAAGGGCAGGAGAGAGCATGGGAGCAGGATCGACCGCATTCGAGTTGATAAGATCTCGTGCAACCTGGCTGGCCTGGCGAGCATGGGTGCGAGCGATGGAGTCGTAAGCCGGCTTCTCTTTTTCAAAGAGTGTTAACAGCCCACTTAGTGTTTCATCCATGGCGCGAGCCGCTTTTTTCTCTTCGTGCTGTTGGAGTATCTGCAACAGGAAATTTCCTGCTTTGCCTATTGCAGCAGGTACTGGCGATCCATCTGGAAGTGCCTTCAGAGCGATCAACTCATTGCCCAACTCAGTTGCAGAGTTCTCCACCTCCGATGCTGCTTTTGAGTTCGAGAGGGATGCCATGGAGGAAGCAAGCTTCGCTAAAGTGCGTGCCAACTCCTTCCGCTTCTCGATTTCGGCCCGCGTCGTTTCCTGGAGTTTCCGGTCCTCTGCGCCGTAAGGAATTCCTGAGATCGCAGCATCCAGTTCGTAGAGAGCGATTGTGTCGGCAATTCCCGCGCTTAGCGCAGAATAGTATTCGTTCAAGCTGGTCGCGGTAGAGGTTACTTGGTGCGAGGTAGCTATCGCGTCGTCTGGGACTTTGCATGCAAAGAACGATCCTAAGAGGAAACTCCCTAGTGCAATAGCGAAGGTCTTTTTTGTTCGGATCATAGTTGCGGCCCCCGCGTGGCAGGATTCTCGCCTTGGAGTGTTGAGCAGCGAGCGTCCTGCTGCCTTGCAATATTTCCTAAGAAATGACTTACAAAATTGTTGACTCTCTCAACCATTGGGCGTACGCTCCTGACGAAATGGAAGCCGCTCTCCTATAGAAGCTAACTCTTTATTTCGATCCAGCCGTAACTATTTTCAAGGGGGTCTTACGATGCCCGGAACGCACGGCGGTATTACTTTTCAGGAAACCATGTCTGGTCCCTTTGCTCTGGGGGCCACCGATCCCGCTGAGGGTGCAGCTTCTCCGAATGCCGCTACCCTCGCAATGCATGGCACCATCCTCATCGACGACATCGACACCTTTATCAGTAGTCCAGGCCATCCTGGCCATCTTCATGTCGTTATGGATTACCCACCTTTCGGCACCGGTTTGCCGGCACCGGGAGGCGTTTTCAAGCTGTTTTCTCCTACAGGGGATCCGAAACTAAAGCTCATGGTCTATGAATGGCCCCTGGTGCTTAATGGTAAGAACTACTATTTCGCAGGCCAAAAAAACGTCGTTGTTCACCCCGTGCTTGAGTTGTGGCACGATACCACTACTCTGCAAACCCTTCTTTATGAAGGGACGGATAAGTCCGGTCCTGTTGTGGGTGCAGGAATCATTTCTCTTAGCTTTGGTCAGCTTCTCGCCATGTCTACCCACTTCCAACCTGTGGGCGCGCCTAATGCTGGTGCGGGGTTTGAAGCTGTAAGCCTCTTCGGTAAGTTCTTCATGGGCGAACTCTGGGATACCTACATCAAGCGCTCAGGAGAAACACATGGCTTATGACGTCGTGGTGATAGGCAGCGGCTTCGGCGGGGCCATTACGGGATGCCGTCTAGCCGAAGCCGGATACAAGGTACTTATCCTTGAACGGGGTCGCCGCTGGGACAAGACTAACTATCCCCGTCAACCGCAGGACAACTGGATATGGGACAGCAATTGCCCGGAGAAAAAGAACGGCTGGATGGAAATCCATGCCTTCCGGCATATGGCTGTGGCCCAGGGCTCGGCTGTCGGCGGTGGCTCGCTCATCTACGCCAATATTTCCTGCGAAGCGCCACAGGATACCTTCAATAAAGGCTGGCCTGCTGAGATCACGTACGCGGAACTTAAGCCCCATTACGACACAGTCGCTGCTTTCATGAATGTGCAGAAGGTTCCCGTCAACCAGTGGCCTATCCGCACAAAGCTCATGCAGGAAGGTGCGACAGCCGTCGGTGCGGCAGACCGGTTCAAACCGCTGGAACTCGCTGTCTCCTTCGATCCCGCCTGGAATTACGATCTGATCAATCCAAAAGATCCTGGCCACAGCAAGACCTTTACGAATGCTCAAGGGGTTGAGCAAGGCACCTGCGTACACCTCGGCAATTGCGATATAGGATGCGAGGTGGACGCTCGCAACACGCTTGACCGTAACTACATCCCGTGGGCAGAAAAGCACGGCGCCGAGGTCCGGCCGCTCCACTTAGTCACCAATATTGAGCCCGTGACAGGTGGCTATCGTGTCCACTTCGACCGGCTTGATACCGTCACCCGTACGCGAACACAGGGATCGGAAGATGCCCGCATCGTCATTGTCGCCGCCAGTTCGCTCGGTTCCACGGAGTTACTGCTTCGTTGTCGCAACCTCTCTAAAACGCTGCCCAACATCAGCCCGTTTCTAGGCCGCGACTGGAGCAGCAACGGCGACTTCCTCACGCCAGCTTTCTACAATGATCGCGATATCCTGCCCAGCACCGGTCCAACGATTACCTGTGCTATCGACTTTCTAGACCGGTCGCAATCTGGCGAGTCCTTTTGGATCGAGGACGGCGGATTCCCTAATCTGCTCGGCAATTATGTCGCAGCCTTGAAAGCCGGCGGCAATGCGGAAAATCTTTGGGCCAAGCTCCTCATCGATAGCTTCGGTCATATGCTTCGAAACGGCGGAGGTGAGTCCTTCCGCAACGTGATGCCCTGGTTTGCCCAGGGGGTCGATGCTGCTAACGGCACTCTCAACCTTCACAATAATGTCCTTACCGGCACGCATACGCTCAATCTTGATTGGGAGATCGAGCGGTCTCGGCCCACCATGGATGCCATTGTCGCCATGCACCAGCGTCTCTCGGCGTCCACTGGCGGCTCGCCTGTTGTACCGCCAACCTGGTCCATGCTCCATTACCTCATCACACCGCATCCGCTTGGCGGGTGTTGCATGGGCACGTCCATGGCTGATGGCGTGGTCAATCATGCCGGCGAGGTCTTCGGCTACCGGAATCTCTATGTCGCCGATGCCGCCATTATTCCCGAAGCACTCGGCGTTAACCCAACCCGCACCATAGGAGCGCTTGCCGAACGTATCGCGGCGATCATCGTGTCGGAGGCGCGTTAGCCATGGATTTCGCGCCTCAACAACCGAAGTTAGGGAAATTCCTCATCTCCCCACCCGTCCGCGAGGAGATGGCCATTCAGCGGAACGAGATGCTTCGGGCCATCAACCCTGTATGGAAGCCTATCCCTGTCATCATTACCCTGAACGATTCCGGCGACAAACTGAATGAAGGCCTGGAGCGAGCTAAGACAGAGGTCAAAAGAATTTTGGAACAGCAGAACATCTCTTATCGAGAGAGCGAGTTCTACCTCTTTGCCGCCCTTACTCCCGATCAGCTGGACGCGCTCGCAGAACGTCGCAAATGGATACACCGCATTTGGATGGATGAGACGACCTATGCTCACCTTCTTCAATCCACCGAGACCATTAAAGCGACCGCCTGCTGGAGGACCTTTCAGGCCCGCGGTTCAGGTATCGTATGGGCCGTTATGGACACGGGCATCAGCCAGAATCATCCCCACTTCGATGGCATTCTTCGCAAAGATATCTCTTATAACTTCTCGAATTCTTTATCCGATGACGATCTCAACGGCCATGGATCGCATGTTGCAGGCATCATTTCAGGCGCTGCCAAATCCAAATCCGACGGGTCGCGGTGGCATGCTGCGACCTATGTCGAGGAGCAGGAAGAGCCTGCGATCATCGACCTCCCTGACTGTATTTCGGGCGTAGCTCCGCTTACTCAGCTCGTCAGTATTAAGGTGCTTGACGACAACGGTACAGGTACCGCCTCCAACGCCATCCTGGGTCTTGAATACCTCCGCAAACTCAACCGCAACAGCCGCAGCATTGTTATTGATGGCGTCAACATGAGCCTTGGATATCCTTTCGATCCCAAGTGGTACTCCTGCGGTCACAGCCCGCTTTGCGAAGAGGTGCGGCGCACCGTCGAATCTGGCATTATCGTCGTCATCTCCTGCGGAAACTCCGGCTATGGTTTCAGCACGCTGGATGATGGAACAAAAACCCCGATATGGCTTGCCCTCTCTATTAGCGATCCAGCCAATACTGAGGATGCTATCAGCGTCGGTTCTGTCCATAAATGCAATCCTCACACCTATGGCATCTCGTACTTTTCCTCCAAAGGTCCCACGGGGGATGGCCGCCATAAGCCCGATCTCGTCGCTCCGGGTGAAAGAGTGATCTCGGTATCGGTCAAAGGCGGTGCGAACTACGAGTATGAGGAGCGTAGCGGCACAAGTATGGCTGCGCCCCATGTCTCAGGTGCTATCTCCGCATTTCTTTCTGTGCACCATGAATTTCGTGGTTCGCCCAAAGTTGTGAAGGAACTCTTTGCAAAATCTGCCACCGACCTTGGCCGCTCTGTTGATTTCCAGGGCGCAGGCATGATCGATCTTTTGCGTACCATCATGTCCGTTTAGTTACTGACAAGCGAGAACATACTATGGCCCACCTCCAAACCGTTCGCGATCCTGATCTATCTCTCTGGCAGTCCGCCGTGGATGAAGTTGTTGCCTCAAACTCCACCAGAAGCCAATCCACCGGTGAAGCTGCGGTCATCCAGCGCCCCGATCATCCCAACTTCATGGAACAAAGTGCCGCTGCCGACGTGTGTGCCGAGGTTGCTGGATCGCCCATTGAGGTGCCCCCACCTGGAGGTCCTGTCATTACGGAAGGGGTCGGCGCCTTTGTCAACTACTGCTCCAAGATGGCCCGCGACTATGCCGGCGCGCTTATTCGCGGCGATCATGCTGCTGCCGATGCGGCCAGGCTTGCGTTCTCTGAGTACCAGCAGTGCGACAATGGCTGGCTGGAAGTAGCGGCTAAATACGCCGAATTTCAGGGCAAGGCCGCTCTCGGCGCCAAAATTCCTTACCAGGTTTATAAAAATATCGACACTGATTATGTCTTTGATGACAAGCTTCCCGCCGATGCTACGGTAGCCATTGTGGCCGACTGGGGTACGGGTCAGCAGGCCGCCATTCACGTTCTTGCCCAGATCGCACGGAAGAAGCCCGATGTAGTCATCCATCTCGGCGATATCTATTACTCCTGCACCGACTTCGAAGTTACAAACTACTTTCTCAATATCTGGAAACAGTATTTCGATCCAGCCAAGATACCTTCCTTAACGCTCTCCGGCAATCACGATATGTACAGCGGAGGCCAGCCCTATTACAACCTCATCAAACAGCTTGGCTGGGAGAGTAGTTATAACTGTCTCCGCAACGACCACTGGCAACTCATCATGCTCGACACGGGCCTTCATGACCGCACTCCCGGCAGTTGCGATCCTACCTATCTGGAGGATACGGAGGTCGCATGGGTTAAACGCCGGTACGAGCTCGCTTCGAAAGCGCGCGACGGTAGCGACCTCGCTTCGCCTCGAAAATCCATCCTACTCTCGCACCACCAGCTCTATACCCGCTACGACCACATCATCGACGGCCGGCCTGAGCTTGCTATCAATCCCCACCTGCAAGATCAGCTTGGCTCCGTACTCTCCCAAACGGCCGCATGGCTATGGGGCCACGAACATGACATGGTTATCTTCAAGCAGACACTCGGTGTCCTTGGCCGTTGCATTGGCAATGGAGCCATGCCCGTTCTTGCCTCCCAGGCGCATACAAATCCAACGCATCCTGAAATTCAGGATGAAGGCGTCCGGCCAACTGCTAATGGCCCATTCCTCTCGAACGGCTACGCCATTCTCAAACTTAACGGTCCCACAGCCACAATCGACTACTACAGCGATGCCGATCCCAGCACTCCCGTCTGGACCGATCACCTGTAACTGCGGACGAACTTAATGAAGAACCCACCTACATACCGCGACGAAGTTGTCCCTTTCACTGCTCGCGACGGCTTTGCGTGCAATCTCATTCACGTCCTCGGAAAGACGTCGCCAACGCGCGGTCCCGTCTTGTTGGTTCACGGCGCTGGCGTTCGTGCTAATCTCTTCCGGGCTCCTGCCGAAGTGAATGTTGTCGATTACCTTCTTTCCCTCGGCTACGACGTTTGGCTCGAAAACTGGCGGGGCAGCATCGATCTTGCTTTCAATTCCTGGAACATCGATCAGGCCGCAGTCTACGATCATCCGGCAGCAGTAGATGCCGTTCTGTCCCATACCGGAGCATCCACTCTAAAGGCCATCATCCACTGCCAGGGATCGACGAGTTTTATGTGGGCGGCTGTAGCCGGTCTGCTTCCGCGAGTCAATGTGATTGTGAGCAATGCCGTCTCGCTTCATCCTGTTATCCCGGGATGGTCACACCTCAAACTTCCGTTCGCTATTCCTATCCTCAAGGGACAAACTGCGTACATCGATTGCCAGTGGCCCGATCACCCCGACTCATCCATAGCGCGTGCCATTGTGGAAGCCGTGCGTCTCACCCATCATGAATGCAACAGCATCTACTGCAAGATGGTGAGTTTCACCTATGGCGCCGGCTTTCCTGCGCTGTGGTCGCATGCAAACCTCAACGAAGACACACACACCTGGATTCATCAGGAATTTGGCAAAGTTCCTATAACATTCTTCGAACAGATGATCGAGTGTGTTCGTGCCGGGCATCTTGTGCCGAAGACGAACCTTGGCTTGCCTGCGGATGTAACTGCTCAGGCCCCGCAAACGGACGCCCGTTTTGCGCTTTTTGCAGGTCTCGAAAACAAATGCTTTCTTCCTGAAAGCCAGCAACGTACCTACGACTGGCTAAATGCCCATGCGCCCGGCCGCCACACGCTTCACCTTATCCCTAACTACGGTCACCTTGACGTCTTCATGGGCAAAGATGCGTCTGAGGACATCTTTCCTCTTATGGCTCAGGAACTCGAAGCCGCTTGAACGGTTCCTTCAGACAAGGTGAATGCCATCTCTCATTCAAGTCCGTCTATTCACATAGGAACTGATGCTAACGCCGCAAGTAGAAACCGCGGAGCTATCATTGGATTTCGTTGTGTAGATGGGCAGTAACTAACGATGTTTGTTAGTTGACGATTTTGAAGATTGCACTGGCTTCGCTGTGGATTCCTTCAAGCGCAATTCCGGCTGAAGAATGATCTTGCGCGCCGCTCCGTTATCTCCACGCACGCGGTCGATCACGGTCTTTGCTGCGCGCGCACCGAGCTGGTAGACGAACTGGTCTACGGTTGAGAGGGCTGGCACGGTCGCATCGCTGTCGTCCAGATTGTCGAAGCCAATGAGAGAGATGTCCTGAGGGCAACGCAGCCCTGCTTCACGAATAGCAGCGAGTACTCCAAAGGCGATGAGATCGTTGGCTGCAAAGATTGCGGTGGGGCGCGGCGTTGCGCATAGAAGTTGCACGGCTTTCTCGTGTCCCGCAGATTTAATAAAGTCTGCATGCTGGATGTAATCCTGCGGGATGCGCAGCTTCGCCTCGTGCATGGCGCGCATAAAGCCTTTGAGGCGGGCCTGCGCGCTTGTACCCGTGGGCGGGCCGGCGATAGTGGCAATGCGTTTATGGCCCAGTCCGATGAGGTGTTTGGTGGCTTGATAGGCGCCTTCTTCGTGCGCGCTGGTCACAGAATCGCCCTGCCATTTGGCCGGAATACGGTCCATGTA
>JAFDVR010000014.1 GCA_018268855.1 Acidobacteriota bacterium
GAATCAAGCAGTTCCGCTCCGCCGCCACACGCTTCGACAAGCTCGCAAAATGCTTCCTCGCCATGCTCAAACTCGCCTTCATCAAAATCGCACTCAATGCCGCCGATTCGTCAGACACTGCCTAGCCCCTGAGGGACCCTACTCCACCTTCGCCGCACTCGCCAGTGCCGCCCGCGCACGCTCAATACGCAACGCATTGGCCTGCCTGTTGCGCTCGATGTCCGCCTTCGATTTGGTCTTATAACCAACGCCCAGATCGCGTGACTTCTGCTCCTTCGCAATCTCCTCCAGAGATGTCTGCGCACTCGCAATCAGGCCCGCCAACTTCTCCACCTCGGCGCGCGCATGTTCGGGGTGATAGCTGATGCGGTTGCCCGTCTGCATCGCGGCCACGAGATCGTCAATCGGCCATACATCATTCATCTCCGCATAGGCCGCGCGCAGACGCGACATGCGGCCTGCAAATCCATCCAGCAGATCGTCTTTTGCCACCAGCGCAGCATCGCGCTCAATCACAATCGTCGTTGCCTGCGACGTTGGCATCTCGACAGTGAGGATTGAAGTCGTCATGGTGTTGCCTTCGAATTTCCATCCCGGCTTAGTCGAATAACGGTCCACCTGCGGTACCACGCGTCCATTCACATGCACGCTCGATGGAGGCCAGTCTCCCGGCAATTCGATGCGCAACGCACGGCGTGTCGCCATGCCCGGATGGCTGCCGTGCGCGGCATCCACCTTCACCGTGACCGTATCGCCCGCACGCGAAGCATGGATGCCAGTCGAAGCGAATTCACCAGTCATATACTTGCGCCCGTTGCTCGAATCTTCATACAACGCATACGCAGACTTCTGTCCGTCTTCGAGCTTTTCTACGCGAAGGATGAGCGGATCGACGGCTTTCTCTCCCACATGTTGCATCGCGGGCTGCATCGGCACAATCGTTCCGGGACGCATGTACACCGGCGTCTGCTCCAGCGAGAAGCTGCGCTCCAGCCGCACCGGCCCACGCAGATGTTTGCCCGTCACCTGCTCCACCCAATCGCCTTTCGGCAGCCAGATGCTCTCCTGTGCCAGGCCCGTCTTCGCAGCCACCGGATGCACCACGGGAGCTACCAGAACGTTGTCGCCAAACAAATACTCGTTCTTTGCCTGATAGGCTTCGTTCTCTTCAGGAAAGTCGTAATAAAGCGGACGCATAAACGCGATGCCCGTCTCATACGTGCGGTGCGCTTCGGTGTAAATGTACGGAATCCACGCCTCACGCTGCCGCATCGTCGCGGTCAGCACATCGTTATACGGTTCGGGATAAGCCCAGATACGCCGCTCGGCATCCGGGTTCTTCGTCGTATGCGTGCGCAGGATTGGGCTGAATGCACCGAACTGCACCCAGCGCGTATACAACTCGGGATCGATAGCGCCGGGCATATGTCCGCCGATGTCGTGACTCCAGAAGGCGTAGCCTACATTCGCTGCGGTCGCTGTGAACCACGGCTGAAACTCCAGCGAATCCCAAACAGAGATCGTGTCGCCCGAGAAGCCGATCTGATAACGATGGCTGCCCAGTCCGCCCCAGCGATGGAAGAGCAGCGGACGCTTGCCTTCTTTTTCCTGGTCGGCAAAGTGGATGTAATTGAGCCAAAAGGTGGGATTCACACCTTTTACAGCCGTATTGTGTTCCTGCTGCCAGTCAAGCCACCAGAAGTCGACGCCCTGCTTCTCCAGCGGATGATGCAGGATGTCGAAGTAGTTCTTCACGAACTTGCGGTCGGTCACCTGGAACGGAACATACTTGCCCGCAGCCGGATCCTGTCCCATGGCGCGCGCCATCGCGGGATACGCTTCTTCAAACGGCTGCACACCCGATGCGGGATGCAGGTTCATCGTGATCTTCAAACCCCGATCGTGCAGGTTGTGCAGAAACGCTTCCGGCTCAGGAAACAGATTGCGGTTCCACGTATATCCGCTCCAGCCTTTGCGATGGCCCGACTGGTCCTGCTCATTCCCACGAAACGCAAGGTGCCAGTCCATGTCGATCACCAGCACATCGAGCGGAATGTTGCGCGAGCGGAAGCCCTTCACCAGTTCGTCGAGTTCCTGATCGCTGTACGCCCAATAGCGCGACCACCAGATACCGAAGGCGAATCGCGGCGGCAGCGGAATGCGTCCGGCAACCTTTACGTAATCGCTCAATGCCTTGCGATAGTCGTGTCCATAACCGAAAAAGTACCAGTCCTGCCGGTCGCCCGCAGGACGCTGCATCACCCACGGCTGCGCGCTCGCTTCGCCTTTCGCGAAGGAGAAGTCATCCGAATCAAAGAGAGGACGCTCCGTGTCATCCACCAGCGCCCATCCATCACGCGAGATAAGCCCCTGTTCCAGCTTGATGTTCGATCCCTTCACCCGATCGAGCGTGCGCGCTGTACCGAGAAGATTCCCGCCGTCCTTATCGCCGGGATGCCACTGCACGTCCCTTCCATTCAGCTTGAGCGAGATAGAGAGATTCTTTGCATCGAAATGCGGTGTCTCGCCGTTCGGCGGAAAGGTGTAGACGAGATGCAGCGCAGCCGTATCCACGGTGAGCGTCTTGCCGTCTGCTGTTTGTGTGAGATGGTGCTGAAACTGCGGAACAGGCAGATGGCGGTTCAACACAGTGAACGAAGCATGGTCTTCAAATTTGCCATCGGCAGCCCACTCCAGGCGAAGAAGCTCCGGCGTAAGCACGGTGATGCGCACGTTGCCCTGCACCACCGTCGCTGCCGGCGCGGCCACCGGATCGTACTTCTGCGGCGCTTCCGCGGCGGCTGCTTTATGGGCGGCAGCAGGTTTGTGCGCGCTCTGCGCAAAGGCAATGCTGCACACACTCAGGAGGGCGATCGCGGCTACGCACGGTCCGGTTTGCTTGTTCATCATTCGAGCGAAAAGTCCTTCCAAAAACAGTGATTTGGCGATTTATTTGGCCTAAAAGTTGTACTCGGAGATCGGCGTTCATCTTACAAGACAGCATCCAGAACTCGCCTGTTTTATGCGTGTCCCGACTTCATGTTCATCAGCATCAGCGACCGCTGCGCGAAGGGCGAGTACACCAGCAGGGCGGTACATGCCAGCGCCACGCCCACGTTGATGTGGTTCATCAGCAGAAACGGCGATAGTGCCCAGAGAAGGTCCACGACGAGCAGCAACGGCCACAGCTTGCGGTACTTCTCTGCAAATGCAGGCGCGCGGAAGAGCATGGCCGTAACCAGAAAGGCGCGCACCGGAATCAATACGGCTGCACTCACGATCACCATGGCAAGCAGCGCAGAACCACGTTCGTAAGCCGATAGCAGATCGCCGATTTCACCGAGGTTCGCAAGCGCAGCGACATAGAAGGCGACATACATCAGTTGCAAAAGGATGAAGAGTGTCTTGACTACACGATGTGGCGCGTCAGGGAGCTCGTCGGATGTAGCAAGGATGCCGTTGGAGAAAGGATTCGAAGACGCAGGCGGTTCTATTGGGGAACCTGCTGCCGCAGGCGCGGCCTCTTCCATGGAAGGGGCGAATGCAGCATCGGAGATGCGCTCTACCGGAGCGATGAAGCGATAGCCTCGCCGCGCCAGTGTCTCAATAAACTGCGGGTTGCTGGCCTTGTCGCCGAGCGCTTCGCGGATGCGGTTCACGGCGGAGTTCACACCATGCTCGTAGTCCACAAAGGTGCCTTCGGGCCAGAGGCGCTGTGAGATGTCTTCGCGCGTCAGCAACTCGCCCGGACGCTCCAGCAGCATGGCCAGAACCTGGAACGGCTGCGCGTGCAGCTTGACCCGGATGCCCTTGCGGCGCAGCTCGCCCGTGGCCGGGTCGGCCTCAAAGACTCCAAAGCGGTAGCGCGCGGACTGCTCTGCCATGACTGCTTGAGTGTATCGAACGAGACACAAATCTCGTCGTTGCATCCGTTTGAGATGTACAGGTAAATCGCTCATGCATAAAGACTTTTTGCGTGAGAAACGTTCCGGATACAAGCGAGGTGCGATTGCATTGCTTTCCGTCTGCTGGAAGCGTCAGATTCTGCACATGAGAACTCGAACGGAACAGACATGCCGCTTCTCACTTGGACTTGCCATGCTTCTGGTCACGCTTCCTGGAGCGAAGAGCATGGTCGCGCAGGCACCGGCAGCGGCGAATGCTGCTTTCCATACATACGCGCAAAAAGTAGAGGGCCGGCTTGCGGAACAACACCGCTCAGCGAACTCATTTATGGGAATAAATGCGGAAAAAGCTGCGCGTTTGCGGAATGGTGAGGTGATGATCGAACAGCTCAAGTCCTCGTCTACACCTGATCCGGATGGGGCGATGCTGCACCACTGGCGCGGAACGGCCTTTGCGGCTGGAGCGACGGCGGCGGATTTTGAACGCTTAATGAAGGATTTTCGCGCGTATCCGCAGGTATATGCGCCGCAAGTGATGCAGGCAAAGGTGCTTGCGGAACATGGGGACCACTTGCAGGTGCGGATGCGCGTGAAGCAGCAGCATGTGATCACTGTAGTGATGGATATGACGTACGACATCCAGTTTGCGCGATTGGATGCAAAGCATGGATATAGCGTGTCGCGAAGTACGAAGATTGCGGAGATCCAGTCGCCCGGTGCGCGGAATGAGCGCGTTCTGCAAGAGGATGAGGAGCATGGATTCTTGTGGCGTTTGAATACGTATTGGACGTACGAAGAGCGCGATAACGGGCTTTATATGCAAATTGAGTCGGTTTCGTTGACGCGGTCGATTCCGACGGGCCTTGGGTGGGCGGTGAGGCCGTTCATCGAAATTGTTCCACGTGGAACATTGGAGTTCACCTTGCGGTCGACGCAGTCTGCGTTAGCTAAAAAATAAAGCGTCAAAAATAAGCAAATAAGAGGTGATTTGTGAGCTTTTCGACTGTTTCCACGACAAAGTCTTCGGGTTTTGTTCCGGCGTCCCGCATTCATCGGTCCCTGACCGCTTCGATAGAGAAATCATTTCTAATCTGGATGGCGGAGCGGGCCCCGCGATGGGTCACTTCCGACCGGCTGACCGTGCTGGGGTTCAGCGCGCAGATCGGGGCTGGCCTCTGCTATGCGATGACACGGTTCCATCGCTATGCGTTATTGGGTGTGACTGTGTGCATCGTGCTGAACTGGCTGGGTGACAGTCTGGACGGCACGCTGGCGCGAGTGCGGCGACAGCAGCGGCCACGATATGGGTTTTATGTGGACCATATTGTGGACGTATTTGGGTCGATTGCGCTGATGTGCGGCCTGGGCTTCTCCGGCATGGTGCATTGGCCGGTAGCGATTGCTATGCTCCTCGGGTTCATGCTGCTGGCGAGTGAGAGTTATCTGGCTACGTACACGCTTGGGCGTTTTGAGATGTCGCAGGGACTGTTTGGGCCGACGGAGATACGGCTGTTGTTGATTGCGGGAAATCTTGCGTTGTTGCGAAGTCCTTTTGCGACGGTGTTTGGGCATCGGGTGTTGTTGTTTGATTTGGGCGGCGTGATTGCGGCCGCGTGCATGGCGGGGATGGCGGTGGTGACGACCATCAGGCATACGGCGATGTTGTATCGCGAGGAGCCGATTGCTTGAACACACTTGCCCGATGGTGGAAGTTCAATGTGGTGGGCGCGGGTGGGATGGTGGTGCAGCTCGCGTCTCTGGCTGCGATGAACTGGTGGCATGGCGGACACTATTTGATTGCTTCAGGCGTTGCGGTGGAGGCTGCGGTGCTGCACAACTTTGTATGGCATCTGCGGTATACGTGGCGGGACCGAAGGGACGGATCGGGCAGGCTGGGGCAGTTGGTTCGGTTTCATCTGTCGAATGGGATGACTTCGATGGTGGGGAACCTTGGGTTGATGCGCCTGCTGGTGGGTGAGGCGCATTTGCCGGTGGTTCCGGCGAATGCGATTGCGGTGGTTTGTTGTTCGGTGGTTAATTTTTGGTTGGGGCATCGATGGGTGTTTGGGGTTCGGCGGGTTGCGCCTGAATCGTGCGGTGGATGAGCAATCTGGTTCGCGCTTTGCGCGAATGGATGTTCGCTGATGCGAACATCGGCAAAAGCAGATTCCTCGCTACGCTCGGAATGACAATTCTTTCAGCGGATTACCTGAATGACCTCACTCCGTCCGGGTCGAGAGACCGGTATCTCAAAGAAGTGGTATGCTGGCTCCCCGCTTTGAAGTGAGGTGCTAAAGGCGATGTACAAGGCTCTTGTTGTGCTTGGTCTGGTGGCTGGGCTTGTTGTTTCTGTGCCTGTGAGTGCGCAGGCTTCTCATCGTACGGTTGCGCATCAGGCTGATGCTGCGCGGGCGGATGCTTCCGTTCCTGGGGACCGGTGGATGGAGATCGATCTGTACTGGTTCGATCAGGGCCATCTACAGAAGTCCGTCGATGAGTTCTGGAACCGCTTTGCGCCGATGTATGCGGGTGTGCAGGGTGACCGTGGCCTGATCCTGAATGTGGGTTGGACGGTGGGCTACATCATGGAGTGGAGCGGCGATCTGCAGCAGCGCATCACGCTGCCGAAGGGGACGGGCCAGCAGCCGTGGGTTTCGGAGACGTCTTCTCTGGCTGGCACGACGGAGGAGAGGAAGAAGGCGTGGAAGGAACGGTTCTCGAAGCCCATCATGGTGCAGAAGATGGGTTATGGCCCATGGACGTATGGCGACCTGAAGCAGCTTGGCGAGATGCTGCGCGCGACAGGAAAGCGGCGCGGCATTGACCAGTTCAAAGTAGGCAGCCTGGTGTATGCGTGGGACAACGCGTATGGCGAAGTGGCGCCGTGGGCGACGCGGCATCCTGAAGCGTTTACGCGGATGCAGAAGGGCGCGGAGCATGTGTATGTGGGGGCGCGACGGTACTTCGATCCGGCGCTGACGCTGCATCGCGACGATGCACGCATGGGCGGCTTGCCGCATGGGATCACCGAAGGCATGCCGGCGCATGAGGCATTTGCGGCGCAGTGGGGCAGCCTGTCGCGGACGACGGGGCTGGATGCGATTATGCTGCGCGATTCGATTGGATTTTTGATTCCGTATGTGCGGCGCGGACCGGTGGGCGATGTGATGCCGAGTCCGCAAGCGATCAAGCGCGTGACGGAGAGCGTGGAAGCTCTGGTGAAGGAGACGAAGCAGGCGAACCCGCGCGCGCTGGTGATGATGTATTCCAATGCGGCGAGCGCAATTTCAGACTGGCGCAGCAATGGATGCGACCTGGAGAAGATTGCGAAGGAAGGCTATCTCGATGTGTTTGTGGACCAGACGTGGGCCGGTGCGTGGAACGAAGTAGGCACGCGCCATGCGAACTTCTGGAATACGCCGACGCTGGGGTGGACGTATCAACTGGACTATACGCTGATGCATGGAGCGATGCTGGCGGACACGAAGGTGAAGCACTATCCGCTGGTGGAGACGTTTGACGCATGGGAGTCGTGGGACGTGCTGCATACGGTTCCGCAGCGGCTGAGGTGGGGCATCTGGGCGTACTCGCATGCGGGCGTGAAGACGCCGCATGGATTGCGGATGCCGGAGGGCTCGTATATCTCGTGGGCGAACCAGGGCAAGCGTCTGCTGAGTGACGACGACGTTCAATTTTTGAGCGAGAACATTGGCGCGGCGGTGCGGGATGCGTATCAGACTGCCGACATTTATGGACCGACGCTGGTGTATGCGCGCAGCGCGATGCAGTGGGAGGCGGAGCATGCCACGCCTACATCGTCGATCAAGGAGTGGATCGATGAACTGGGTGCCTCGGTGGGCAAGTGGCCGGTGCCGATCCTTTCGGCCACGCGGGTGGAGTGGCTGCCGCAGATACACACTGATCTTGCGATTGTGCAGACGCCGGTGCATCTGACGGCGAGCGAGATGGCAGGAGTGAAAGCGCGCATTGCGAGTGGGAAGCCGACCGCGATCTTTGGCAGCTTTGCAGGCGGCGTGGATGCGAGTCTGCTGAAGATGGTGGGGGTTGAGAGCGCGAAGAGCACGGAGGATACTGCCTCTATCCACACGGCTACGCTGGGCGATGTGAGCGGCTTGCATACGCTGCATCTGCCGCAGAGCTTTCCTACGCTGACGCGGCTGAACCAAACAGAGTGGAACGGTAAAGCGCGTGCGGTGTACAGCATTGGTTCTTCTCCACAGCTTTTGTTGAATGCGAAACGGACGCTGGTGCTGTGGGACCCGGCCGATGCGACGATTGGCAAGCGCGGTGTGTCTCTGCGAGAGACGTGGGGAGGGAGTGCTGCTCCGTATGCTGCTACCGCAGCGGCGCTGAATGCTTTGTTGATGCAAGCGCACGTTCTTCACGCTGAGTCCATTGACATGGACCAGACGGGCGCTGTGGGTGCGTGGCGTAGCGATGGCAGGCTGCATATGCTGTTTGGCAATGTGGAGGAAGGATTGCGCGATGATGCGGACCGCAGCCGTCACTTTACGATGCAGTTGCCTGCGGGGTGGCGTGCGGTATGGAAGCCGGTGTGGAAGGAGAACCCCGGGGCGCAGGTGTCGGGTGGATGGATGAAGGTGGATTTGGGGGCGGATGCTTCTTTGTTGATGGAGGGACGTTGATGCGTCCGGTCCCTCAGGGGCTAAAGCCCCGTTCTTTGTGAGGTCTTAATGGCTGGGCTAAAGCCCAGCCCCTTCAAAGATATTTCGATGTGTGATGTTGTTGCCTCAGTGGAGCAATGGCTTGGCGAAAGAATACAGAGATTCTTCGCTGCGCTCAGAATGACGGTCCTGAAAGTAATCGAAGGCAAGTGAGGTGGAGAGATGAAGCCGAATGGGCGTCGTGAGTTTTTGAAGAAGGCCGCTGCCGCGGGGATGATGGCTCCTGCCGGTGCGATGTTGCCGGGTGTTGCTGCGGCCGCTTCTGCGGAGGCGAAAGAGAACAAGCCGAGGCGCGCGAAGAAGCCGAACATTGTGCTGTATCTGGCGGATGAGGTGCGCGCGGACTTTATTGCCGCGGCGGGGTCGAACCCGATGGTGCGTACGCCGAACCTGGACAAGCTGGCGAAGCGTGGAACGATGTTTACGCATGCGGTGACGAACCAGCCGCTGTGTTCGCCTTCGCGCGCGTGCATGCTGACCGGACGCTATGCCACCGAGACCGGCGTGTGGAAGCTGGAGGTGGACATGCGGCGCGATCTGCCGACGCTTGCCACTGTTCTGCGCGCGAACGGATATACGGCAAACCTGATTGGCAAGTGGCATCTGGCGAAAGCGGACCTGAAGACGGAGACGGGATACGGCTGGGTGCCGCCGGAGTTGCGTGGCGGTTTTCTGGATGTGTGGGAGGGCGCGAATGTGTATGAGCGCGTGACGCATCCATACAACGGCACCATCTGGGACAGCGCAGGCAAGGAGATCCACTATAACGACGAGTACCGCGTCGACTTTTTGACCGATCGCGTGGTGCGCTTTCTGGAGATGAAGCAGGAGAAGCCGTTCCTGCTGTTCGTCTCGCAACTGGAGCCGCACTTCCAGAACGATTTGAATACGGTGATTGGTCCGAAGGGCGAAGCGGCGAAGTATCAGAACCCGTATGTGCCGGCTGACCTGACGCCGTTTCCGGGCGTGTGGCAGCAGGAGTTGCCGGACTACTACGCAGCCATCGAAAGCATTGACAAGTCTGTTGGCCGGATTATGGAGACGCTGGAGAAGCAGGGCATGCTGGATGACACGATCTTTATCTTTACGTCGGATCACGGGTGCCACTTCAAGACACGCGAGAACAACTACAAGCGCACGCCACACGATAGTTCGATCCGGATTCCGTTGATCTTTGCGGGGCCGAGCGTGTCTGCCAATCGCCGCGTGGACAAGATTGCCGGCAACATCAACATGACGCCGACGATGCTGGAGCTTTGCGGCGTGCCTGTTCCGAAAGAGATGAAGGGGCGCAGCATGGTGGCGATGATGCATGGACTGGATGGCGAGAACGCGTGGGAGAACCGCGAGCTTATCCAGTTCAGCCAGACAGGTGGCACAGGCATGGGACGCGCTGTGCGCACGGCGGACTGGACGTATGGCGTGGCGAGGCCGGATGGCGGCAGCACGATGCCGCACTCGGACTGGTACATGGATTATGTGCTGTTCAACAATGCGAACGATCCGGCGCAGGTGATCAATCTGGCGAGCCGCACGGGGTATCACGAAAAGACGTCCGCGCTGCGGAAGCAGTTGCTGGAGTTAATTGCGTATAGTGGTGATCCCGCGCCGAAGATTGTGGCGAGTCCGTTTTTGTATCCGTAGATTTGTTGGATATGACTGGTCCCTGCACTCATTGAGAGTGTTGCAAGTTTCGAGGACGGAATGGCCCTTCAGAGACTTTTCTCTTCAAGGTTTGAGTGCTGGATAGATCGCGCCTTCAGCGCTCTGGTTTGTGTACTCCACATACCTGGGCCGTTGGCCCAGGCTGTTATAGAGCCGGGCCTTTGGCCCTGTTCGCGCTGGAGCGCGAATGGATGTTCGCGACGCGAACATCGGTAAAAGCAGGTTCCTCACTGCGTTCGGAATGACAATTCTTTTGACGGATGGGAGGGATGGCCTCAGCGACATAACAGCAGATCTCTCCACTTTGTCATCGCGATAAAGCTGCGATGACTCCGGTCGAGATGACGATGTGGGACGCTAAAGATGCTCTGATTAGCAACAATAGACCAGCAGGAAACTGTTACAGCCGGTCACTCGCGCTTGTTATGCTGCTTCGCCGATTTCTTCGAGTGTCTGGCCTTTTGTTTCTTTTACAAAGAGCAGAACGATGACCAGCCCGAGGAACGAGATGAGGCCGTAGATGACGAAGGTGCCGCCGGTGCCTAATGCGCTGTTGAGCAATGGGAACGTGTAGGTGAGCAGGAAGCACGCGATCCACAATGCGCTGACTGCGGCAGAGACGCCGTGCGCGCGGATGCGGTTGGGAAAGATCTCAGAGATGAGCACCCAGACGACCGGCGCAAGCGTAAGCGCGAAGCAGGCGATGGCGCTGAGGGTGAGCACCAGGACAGCGATGCCGCGATAGTGCTGGTGATAGGCGAAGGCGCAGAGCAGGTGCGAGATGCCGATGCCCGCGCAACCGAGGACCATCAACTTGCGGCGGCCGAGGCTGTCTACCAATGCGAATGCGAGCAGCGTAAAGATGAGATTAATGGATCCGGTGATGACGATGTTGAGCAGAACGTCGTTGGCCCCGTAGCCTGCACTTTTGTAGACCTCGGCGGCGTAGTTGAAGAGGACGTTGATGCCTGTCCACTGTTGCAGCACGGCGAGAGCGATGCCGAGCGCGAGGACACCGCGATAGCGTGGAGCGAACAGATCGCGCATGGTGGCTGTGTTTTTGGATTCGGCAAGCAGCGTGGCATGGATGCTGGCCATCTCCGCTTCGGCGTAGGCTTCGCCGCCGATATTTTCCAGGGTTTTGCGCGCGGCGGCATCGCGTTTGCGATTGAGCAGCCAGCGCGGGCTTTCTGGCAGAAGGATGGACGCGATGATGAAGAGCGCGGACGGCACAACGATGGCAGTAAACATCCATCGCCAGCCGTACTGCACGTTCCAGCTATGGAAGAGGGCGTCAGCGGAGATGTTTGCCGCTTCTGGCCGGGCGATGCGCCAGTTGACGATCTGCGCGAGAAGGATGCCGATGACGATGGCGAGCTGGTTGAGACTGACGAGACGTCCGCGGATGCTGGCGGGGCTTATCTCCGCGATGTAGAGCGGGGAGACGTTGGAGCTGATGCCGATGGCGATGCCGCCTACGATGCGCCACACGATGAATGCGGTAAAGCTGAAGGCCCATCCTGTGGCTGCGGACGAGACGGCAAAGAGAACGGCGGCGAGGAGGAGCAGCTTGCGGCGACCGAAGCGGTCTGCGAAATATCCAGCAGCGATGGAACCGATGAGGCAGCCGAGGAGCGCGCAACTGTTGGCCCAACCGATGACGGATGCTGACGTGAGGTGGAAGTAGACCTCATAGAACTGGCGCGCGCCGCCGATGACGACGAAGTCGTATCCGAAGAGAAGACCACCGAGCGCGGCGGCGAGCGAGATGCCGAAGATGTAACGAAGTTTGTCGGCTGGTACGGAGATAGGCGCGACGTTATCGTTCACGATGGCACCGTGCATGAGATCTACTCCAGTGTTGTGCAGTGAGATTTGCTGCTGAGAACAACCACTATATCTGAGACGAGGTGAGGCAGGCGCGGGGGCTGCGGCCGTAGGCTTCGACGAAGACTTTGTAGAACTGCGCATAGCTGCCAAAGCCTGCTGCGTAAACTGCTTCGGCGATGTTCTTCTGGTCGGGCTGGCGATACTCTTCCCAGAAGCGAGCGAGGCGGAGCGAGTTTCGATAGCGACTGATGGGCACGCCGATCTGGCGATGGAAGGTGCGGCTGAGGTGGGCTTCGCTGGCGCCGCACTTTTTTGCGAGTGAGGAGAGGCTCCCTTCCCAGTCGGCCTCACTCATCATCTGCAGGGCTCGCCGGACGCATGGGTGCAGGGTTACGGCGCCGGCCAGCGATTCGCCGGCACGCTGATATCGCCAGCACAGAAGCAGGAGATGATGGAGGCCGGCGTTGAGGCCATCGGGATCGAAGTGCTGGTAAGTGAAGTCGGCGGATTCCAAACCGAAGCCTGCCTGGCGGTTGAGAACGTCGGCGTCGAGCGAGCCTACCATCACGGCGTCCATGGTTTTGCGGATGAGATCGAAGGCATCGGGGTCGAGCATGGTGTGGAGCACGCCGGGCTTTTCGTTTTTTGTGCATCTGAGGCCGGCGTAGGCGGGTGTCCGGCAGGAGCGGCGGATGAAGGACGGCTTGAAGACAGCGATGTAGTTTTGCGCGTTGGGAGAGCGATCGACGAGCTGGTGTTCCTGCTCCGGATAGAGCCAAAGCAGCATGCCCGCGGAGAAGGTAAACCGCTGGCCTTCGACAACATAGGTAATGTTGCCGCGGATGACGAGGTTCAACTCAAGTTCGACATGGTGGTGAGGGACGAGCTGTTTTGGCGCGTTACGGCTTGATTCCGCTAGAAAGATGAACCCCTCGTATTGCCTGCCGATTTTGAGGTCCTGCAGCATGGTGGACAAAATACGATAAGTCTTCATCATTTGTCGAGAAGACAACCGTGGCAGGCGCTTATTAACGTGTTTGGTGTTGGATGGCACCCTTACATCCCGTCCCTTTGGGACTTTGCCTACGGGTGAAGTGGTGGATGTGTGGACGATGCGCGGAGCTTCCGGTTTGACGGTGGAGGCGATGACGTACGGCGGCATTGTTATGAAGATGCTGGTGCCGGACCGCGACGGCCATGCGGCGGATGTGGTGCTGGGGCTGAGCAGCCTGGATGAGTATGTGGCCGGGCATCCGTATTTTGGCGCGATTACGGGACGCGTGGCCGGGCGTATTACCGATGCGGCGTTCACGCTGGATGGAGTGAGATATCCGCTGGCGCGGAACAATCCGCCAAACCATCTGCATGGCGGCGTGGTGGGATTCGATAAAAAGATCTGGAAGGCCACGCCTGTTGCGCGAGAAGATGGCGCGCCTTCTCTGCGGCTGGAGTATCGCAGCCCGGATGGGGAAGAAGGTTATCCCGGCACGGTAGATGTGGCGGTGACCTATACCGTGACGACCGACAATGCATTCGTGATTGAGACATTTGCCTCTACGGATAAGACGACGCCGTTCAGCCTGACGCACCACGATTATTTCAACCTGGGTGGAGAGGCTTCCGGGACGATCGAGGACCATCTGCTGCAGGTGCATGCGAATGCATACATTGGCACGGATGACAGGTACACGTTGAGCGATCATCTGGAGCCGGTGGATGGACGCGCTGAAGACCTGCGCGTGCCGAAGCGGTTGGGTGATGTGATTCCGCTGCTGCCGCTCAGGCATGGCGCGTTGTATCCGGTGTGTGGACCGAAGACGAGCGAATACGGCCCGGAGATTGCGCGGCTTTTTGATCCCGCTTCGGGACGTTTGCTTAGGTGTTCGACTACGCAGACACATTTGCAGGTGTATACCGCATCGGCTTTCGATGGGACGATCCGGGGCAAATCCGGCACGCTATATCCGCAACATGCGGGCATTTGCCTGGAATGCGAAGGGTATGCGAACGGCGCGAACGCTCCGCAGATGGGCAACATCATTCTGCGTCCGGGCGAGCCGCAGCGCCACGTAACTGCATACGCATTCTCTGTGCAACAGGAGGGAGAACCATGGGCCAGGTAGCTAACGTATTTACCAAGCCGCTTGTTCAGATCGATTACAGCCTGATCGGCGTAAACTCCAACGCCGCCGTGGAGAAGGGCCTCGCAGAGGCGGAGTGGTATCAGTGCCCTGTTCCACGCGAGACCATGCGCAAGTTGCTGGAGCGGCGCGACGGGCCGGCGATCCGCCACACGCTGCTGTGGTTTGCGTTGCTGTTTGCTACCGGGTATGCAACATACCGGCTGTGGGGAAGCTGGTGGGCGATTCTGCCGTATGCGGTGTACGCGGTGCTGTATGCCACGGTATCGGATTCACGCTGGCACGAGGCAGGACACGGCACAGCGTTCAAGACCGACTGGATGAATGTTGTGCTGTATGAGATTGCTTCGTTCATGATTGTGCGCGAGTCTACGCCGTGGCGATGGAGCCACACGCGGCACCACAGCGACACCATCATCGTCGGACGCGACCCTGAGATTGCCGTGCCGAGACCGACGAACGTGAGCAAATTTATCCAGACGTTCTTCTGCATTCCTGCGTACACCGCGTATTTCAAGACACTGATTCCGCATGTGTTCGGTATTAAGACGGCGACGGAAGCTACGTACATTCCCGATTCAGAGTGGAGCAAGGTTTATTGGAAGGCGCGCGTTCACTTTGCGATCTATCTGGCGTCGATTGCGCTGTCGATCTATACGCGCAGCTTTTTGCCGATCCTTCTGGTGGGCGCGACGAACCTCTTTGGGACGTGGCTTACCGTGACTTACGGAATGACGCAGCATGCCGGCCTGGCGGAGAACGTGCTCGATCATCGCCTGAACTGCCGCACGGTGTACATGAATCCGGTCCACCGGTATCTGTACTGGAACATGAATTATCACGTGGAGCACCACATGTTTCCGCTGGTGCCGTTTCATGCTCTGCCGAAGCTGCATGAGGCGATCAAGGACGATTGTCCGCCGCCGTATACCAGTATCTTCAACGCATGGCGCGAGATCATTCCCGCGATTCTGCGGCAGATACACGATCCTGCATGGCATGTGAAACGCGTGCTTCCTCCAGCGAAGGTGCGCTCGCGCGAGGCGACGCATGTGGCCACGGGTTCGCCCGATGCCGAGGGGTGGATGGATGTGTGCGCGGCATCTGAGTTGCGCAACGCCGATGCACTTCGCTTCGATTATGGGCGCAAGACCTTTGCCATTTACCGCGATGCGGAGGGCAGGCTGTTTGCTTCCGACGGCATCTGCACCCACGGCAATACGCATCTTGCTGACGGACTGGTGATTGGCGGAACGATTGAATGCCCCAAACACAATGGCCGCTTCCACCTGATTGACGGCTCCCCTGCACGAGCGCCGATCTGCCGTGGTCTGGCGACGTATCCAGTGGAGGAGATCGATGGACGTTTGCGCATCAACGTAATCCATGCAGGCGGAGCGGGCGCGCGTGAACAGAAGAGTTTTCGATTACGTGTGTTGAGCAATCGCAGTGTGGCGACGTTTATTAAGGAACTGGTGCTGGAGCCGGTGGTCGAAGGCGATCGCGTTGCGTTTGAGCCGGGTGATTATCTACAGATTGAGATCCCTGCATACGAAACGATCCGGTTCCGTGACTTCGATATTCCCGAGCCGTACCGCAGCGTTTGGGAGGCGCAGCACCTGTTCGATCTGGAGACGCACAATCCGAACGGCGGAACGCGCAACAACTACTCGCTTGCAAGTAACGCGCTGACCGAACGCGCGCTGCGTTTCAACGTGCGCATTGCCACGCCGCCCCCGGGACAGCAGTGCGCCCCCGGCGTGGGTTCGAGTTACATCTTTAGTTTGAAGCCCGGCGATGTGGTGAATGCGATTGGGCCGTTCGGCGACTTTCATATCAAGCCGACACAACGCGAGATGATCTACATTGGCGGCGGTGCGGGCATGGCGCCGCTGCGCGCGCATCTTGCGAACCTGCTGGAGAACGAGAGAACAGCGCGGCGCGTCAGCTTCTGGTATGGAGCACGGTCGAAGCAGGAACTCTTCTATGAGGACTACTTTGAAGAGCTTGCCACGCAGTACCCGAACTTCCATTTCCACGTTGCGCTTTCTTCTCCTCTGGAGAGTGACACGTGGGACGGACACACGGGATTTATTCATGATGTGGTGCTGGAGAAGCATTTACGCGAGCACGCAAGTCCGGCGTCTGCGGAATACTATCTGTGCGGGCCTCCGATGATGATCAAAGCGTGTACGCGGATGCTGGCAGAGGCGGGCGTGCCGGAACACCAGATTGCGTTCGATGAATTTTAAATGTGGCGTTTATGTTGAATGTGCTTGAGGAGATACATTCCATCAAGGATGGGAGAAGAGTGGATTGATATTTAGTCCCTCAGGAGCTAAAACCTTGGTTGTTTGTGGGGCTTAATGGATGGGCTGAAGCCCAGCCCCTTCAAAGATATTTCGCTGTGATGCTGTTGTCTCAGCGCAGAACAATGGCCCAGCAAAGGAATACAGAGATCCTTCACTACGTTCAGGATGACGGTTCACAGGACGGATTGGCCGCCGACTACGCGAAACGACTCACGAAAATCATGCAAGGTTACGCGAAACGACTCACGGAAATCATGCAAGGTAAAGCGGAGATGAAAGATGCATTTGGGCCTCAGCGGACTAAAGACACGGTCTTCTATGGTTCCTAACGGCTGGGCTGAAGCCCAGCCCCTTCAAAGCAGATCAACATAGATGCACACAAGTGATCCATCTATTAAGGAGCAGGCGATTGATTCCGAATACGAATGACGGCAGCACACAGGCGCCAAGGCTGCGGCGATACATCAGCATGTTTGCCGTGCAGAGCATGCCAGCGTATGCGAAGAACACACCTGCAGAGAATGTCGCACTGATTCATGAGGCTGGTTATGAAGGCATCCAGTTTGGCGATGGCGATGCCCAGGAGACGATCGACGGCTGCCTGAAGCTCGGCATGGGCGTGGCGCAGAGTGGACGGATCAGCGTGCCTGCCGATGCGGATGCGCTTGCATCACGGCTGGCGGGAGAGGGCGTGGAGTGCGCCACGATCCATCTTGGCTGGGGCACGGAGGACGAGATCGAAGGCGCACGACTAATTGAGGCATTGCTCAGCGCTTCCTCAAAACATCGTTTGCCTCTCTATGCAGAGACGCACCGCGCCACGCTGTTTCAAGACATGTGGCGCACGGTGCAGTTTGTCAAGCGGTTTCCAGAACTGCGCTTCAATGCGGATTTTTCTCATTGGTATACCGGAGCGGAGATGGTGTACGGCGGCGTGGACAGCAAGCTCGCGCTGATTGCGCCGGTGTTTGCGCGTGTGCGGTTTATGCATGGACGCATCAGCGATCCGGGATGCATGCAGGTGTGCGTGGATACCTCAAAGACGCAGGCTTTTGTTGAGGATTTCAAACGCATGTGGGCGACAGCGTTTGCGGGATTTTTGCAATCGGCTGTAGCGGGCGACTATATCTGTTTTGCCCCGGAGTTGCTGGCAAACGACATCTTCTATGGGCGCATGGTTCCGAGCAATGGCGGTATGGTGGAGGAGTGCGACCGCTGGCAGCAGTCGTTTGTGCTGACGGAGATTGCGCAACAATGTTTCGCCAAAGCACAGGCGGAGCAGGATGCCGTGCCAACTGCCTGAGGCGCAACTTTATCCGATTAGCATAGTGTCTTTTCAAGACATCTCAATCTGCCGTATTGGCTATCACAGATAGACAGAGGCTAACGTGTGCCTGCTGTATGCGTCCCTCTCCCAACGCATTTAAATTGGAGTGGATATGCACCTTGTTTCTGGACTTTTGTTTTTTTCTCTCAGCATGACTTCTTTGGGGGTGCACGCGCAGACGGCGCCGGGTGCGCCGGCGAGTGCTCCACAGTATGCGGGGATCTCCGGCGTATTGCAGCCTGCGCTGGCCAGCGTGCGGCACGCGGTGGAGACGGCGCGGCCCGATAAATGGAAGATCTCCAACTCCCTTGAAGACGAGACGATTAAGAACATTCACTCCATCGAGCATGATATGGACGCGACGCTTCCGCAGCTTTTGTCGGCAGCAGATACGCGGCCTGTGCTTCTTTCGCATGTGCTACCTGCTACGCGCAATGTGGATGCGCTGTATAACGTGCTTCTGCGTGTGGCTGCAACGGCCAAAGTGGCTGCTCCTAACGAACAGACAGCGATGCTGGAGGATGCCGTCGCACAACTGCAAGAAGCGAAACGGGTGCTGGAAGACCGCGTTCGTGAGCAGGCAGCGGCGGAAGAAAAACGTGTGAACGATCTGCAGGTCTCTTTGAAGGCCAGCCAGGATGCGCTGGCTAAAGCGCAAGCGGATGCGGCCGCAGCAACCGCGAAATCTGGGAAGAAGAAATCTGCGAAGTCTTCGCGGAGGAAGTAGGCGTTGAAGGATGGATAGGTCGCGCCTTCAGCGTTCTGGTTTTGGTTGTTCCGTATACCTGGGCCTTGCCCCAGGCTTTTATAGAGCGGGCCTTTGGCCCTGAAAGCACCAGGGCCATCGTGTCTGACGGCCCCTGAAGAAGCTGGATTGAGATCTTTCCCTCAGGGGCTGAAGCCCCGGTTTCTTGCTGTGCTAACGGCTGGCCTGAAGCCCAGCCCCTTCAAAGATTTCTCCATGTGGGCTCGTAGACGGCAACGGGCTCGGCGAAGGATACGGCTGGGCTGAAGCCCAGCCCTTCAAAGGTTTCTCCATGTGAAACGGTGTTATCTCGTAGACAGCAACGGTCCCGGCGAAGGAATACAGAGATACTTCACTGCGTTCAGTGATGACGGTTCACGGAGCGGGTTGCCAGCCCCTTCAAGAGCAAGAAGTGTTTGATTCATCAGATACGACCTAAGGCAATCCTCTGGGATGCGTTACTTTCTAGGCGCGATGCCGCGTTCTGCGAGTGCCTTGATAAAGATGCCGCCCACTACTGAGCGTGCCTGGAAGTTCACCTGCTTTCCGCTCACGGCGTCGTAGAAGTCCGTCAGGGGGACGCGCGATGGCGACTCATCTGTCCACTGCACAAGACGATGTGTGAGATCGGTAAACTGCCTCGGATCGGTGGTCAGCGTTCCGGTCCAGATCTGCCAATCCAGCTTGGTGATGGTTTTGCGGTTATCGAGCGGCAGGCCGTAACGCCGCATCTGTTTGGGATAAAACGCCCAGAGATCGGCGGCGAGTTTTTTGGGGAACAGGTGCAGGTCCAATAAGTCGTCCCAGACGAGGTTGTACTCCTGGCTCCACGTGTTGGGCTGATCGAAGGCGAGGCGATAGTGATCGCCGTCGCGCGCCATCTTTTCCCACTTTGCAGGCAGCGTCTTTACCAATGCCGAGTAGTGCGCCGCGAGTTTTTCGTTGCCGGTGTGCTTCGCAATCTGCGCAAAGGCGCCGAGTGCCTCAATGGCTTTGAGCGAGAGGTTGGTGTTGTGGGCGAGATGTCCGGCGAAGTCGTCGGTGCTGAGCTGGTTTTCGGGGTCCATGCCTTTGTCTTCGAGATAGGCGGCCCATTTGGTAAGCTGCGGCATGTATTGCCGGGCAAAGCTCCAGTCGTGCTCGGCCTGGCCCAGCGCGGCGATCATCAGGATGAGGTCGCCGCTCTCTTCCACCGGCATCTGGTTGTCTTCCGTGACTTCTCCACCGCCGTACACCTGCCCGTTCGCCAGCGGGAAGGTGCCGAGATCGTGCGGAGCAAATGGGAAGCGCCAGCGCGGCAGCGTTGTATAACGCATCATCGGTTCAAGCTGCGCGCGCAACAGACGCGGATTGAAGTAGAGGAAGAACGGCGACGAGGGATAGGTCACGTCTACCGTGTCGATGCAGCCGTTGCTCGCATTCTCTTTGGAGAAGAGCATTGGCTCGCCATCCACATCGGCCACGAGCTTGTGCGCGGCGATGGTCTGACGGAAGGCCAGAGCGGTGAGGTAGGCGTAGTCCGCTCCGCCGACGCGCTCCATCTCGCGTGTGAGATCGGCATCGAACTTCTCTCCCTTGGCGTCGAGCGCGGCGTATTCGCTCTCTGCCTTGCGAAGCATCTCGGCTTCCGTCATGCCGTTGCGCTGCCAGTAGGGACGCATCTTCCGTCCGAGATATTCAATGGCATAGCCTTGCGTGTAGGCCAGCAGCACATGCTTTTTTACCGGCTGCGCGGAGACCTCTCCCAGCGGAAAGGCCACGGCAAGATGCACGGGATGACCGCGCCAGTCGGCAGCTTTTGGCATGGCGAGATCGTCTGCGTGGGGCAGCGTGCCGTCGGTATTGAACTGGGCCATGCTGTTCCACGCGAGCGCGGTAGTGGCGTTCGCGCCGTCTGGAACGCCGAGGTGAAAGTAGCCCCAGTCGATGCGGATGCGGTCGCCTGCCTGATGCAGTGTGGCCTGGTCTTTTGTGCCGACGTTGAGCAGCGTAAGAGCGCCTGCGCGTGTGCGGCCCCAGGTTACGGGTTGCGCGCTATCGTTCACCGCAATCTGCGGATCGACGTCGAGCATGAGATCGACTTTGTGCGCTTTGCCGTCGGTCGCACTTACCGACCACGACAGATACGTTACAGGGCGCGACATGACATCGAGGTCCTGCGGGAACAGCGGCGTAAAGAAGGTCGCCTCTAACTGAACACCCGCGGCGGAGAAAATATAGCGCGTGTGCAGCGACTTTACTTCCACAGAGTCCTGATGCATTGCCTCCAGCACGGGCATGGCGAAGTATTGCCGGGGACGCACGCCCATCCATCGGTAGGTTGTGCCATCGATGCGCAGAAGGCCGGTGAGGGGTTGTGCCGCTTCAGACCAATGTTTTGTGGGCGTGTCGGTGAGGTGGTCGCTCATGGACCACACGCTGAAGTAGGGATCGTTGGCGATAAGCGGCACAGCCGGTGGACGGTGCGCCGGCTGCGCGGTGGCTACGGCGACAAAGAAAGATGCTACTGCTGTGAGCGCCGCAAGGCCCCTGATTTTCATACCTAAATCGTTCCCTTCGTGTGTTGCAAAGCGTGGCCACCTGATGAGCGGCCACGCTCTTTTTTGTGATGCAGACTGCGTAGTTCTACCAGGTCATCTGTCGCTCGGGTATTGGATCGACGGTGCCCATCATGCGTGAGGCGAGCAACTGCATCATTTGTGCCTGTTCGCCTTTGAGCGTGGCTGTGTTCCAGAGATTGTTGTACTCGCCGGGATCTTTTTCCAGGTCGTACAGCTCGCCCGTGTTCAGGTTGTTGTAGAGCGATAGCTTCCACTTTTTTGTACGCACCGAAGCGCAGATGGGTGGTGGATTGTAGAGCGCGTTCGCGTCGAAGTATTCGGTGAAGGTGGAGTCGCGGTGCTCCGTGGTTTCGCCAGTGAGCAGAGGCATGAGCGACTGGCCTTGCATGCCAGACGGAATCGGCAGGCCCGCGGCATGGATGAGCGTCGGCGCGAGGTCGATCATCTCCACCAGCGCGTCTACCTTGAGGCCGGCCTTGAACTTCTTTGGCCAGCGGATGATGAGCGGCACGCGGGTGAGGCAATCGTAGAAGTAGGGGCCCTTGAGATACATGCCGTGGTCGCCGAGCATCTCGCCGTGATCGCTCATGAAGATGACGATGGTGTCGTCGGCCTGGCCGGTCTCTTCCAGCGTCTTCAACATGCGGCCTACTTCGGTATCTACCTGCTCGATCATGGCGTAGTAGGCGGCGGTGATTTTGCGGTGTTCTTCGTCGCTTGTTTTTGCAAATGAGACGGCCACACCGCCGTATGCGCCCTTGTTGTCGTCGCGCTGGAACTTGGGTTTGTTGTCGAGTTCGCCTTGTTTATATGCAGGGGCGGGCATCTTTGCCGGATCGTAGTGGCTCAGGTACTCTTCCGTCGGCCAGAACGGGTGGTGCGGCTGGAAGATGTTCACCGACATCAGCCACGGATTGAAGAGGCGCTGCTGGCGCATGAACTGGATAGCCATGTCTGAGCACCATGCCGTTTGGGTGTACTGCGGCGAGATGGGCATGCCCCATACTTCGCTGTGTTTGGGCGGGGGAGGGATTTTTACGCCGTTCTTGTCGAGCCAGTTGTACCACTGGTTTTGCCCCGGCCATTGGTCGCTTACGTCGTGACTCCACCAAAAGAGGCTGTAGCCGTCGTCGATGCGGCTTTCGTTGCGTCCGCCAAAGCAGGGCGAGAGGTGGAGCTTGCCGGCGAGGCCGCAGTTGTATTCAAAGTCGGCGAGGATGCGCGGTACCAGCCGTTCGGTCTCGCGGATCTTTTGCCCGTTGGCGCGCAGGCCAGTGACATGCGGATATCGACCGGTGAGGAAGCTCGCGCGCGACGGAGAGCAGATGGGACACTGCACGAAGGTGTTGGTAAAGGTCACCGATTCCGCCATGAATTTCTGGAGGTTCGGCGTTTTGATGAGCGGATTGCTAAGGCCCTGAATCGTGTCGAAGCGCTGCTGGTCGGTGCAGATCCACAGAATGTTCGGCATCTTCTCGCCGTCCGGTTTTGTGGGCGGAGAAGGAAAGCTGTGCTTCCGTGGATGTGGCGGCATCGCCTCCTGCGCTACTGCTCCGCTGGCCGTCATGGCACCGGCGGAGAGCAGCGCGTTTTTGATCATTTCGCGACGATTCATGAATACCTCATCTGTGAGCGCATCGCTGTGCGCCTTCTCTTGTTTATACAGAGCGGGCTAGAACTTGATCTTCAGCGCTACCTGAATTTCACGTGCCGGTGGTGAGTTGCGGACTCCGGTGATGGTGCCGAACGCAGCAGCATTTCTCGACGTGTTTGGCAGACCGAAATGAGGTGTGTTGGTTACGTTGAACATTTCAGCACGCAGGTCTGTACTGATGCGATCGAAGAAGCGTGTGCTCTTTACGAGAGAAGCGTCCAAATTCACCAATCCCGGTCCGCGCACGCCACCGTAGGTGCGTTTCACGGTGCCGTAGGTGTAAGCCGCCGGGTTCGCAAACGCAGCCGTATTGAAGTACGCATTCACGATATCCGTGTTGGAACGTTTGCCATGAATTACCGGATCGACTCCGGGGACAAGGTTCACGCGGTTCGCACCGCCAGTGGCAGTGCCATCGAACGTCAATGGCTGACCGCTCTGTGCGGTAAAGATGCCATTGATCTTCCATCCACTGATGAGCGTACTCGTCACACCATTGGCATGGCTGCCGAAGCGCTTGCCCCGGCCGAACGGGAGCTCACTTGTGGAATTAATCACCAGGTTGTGAGGCACGTCCACCTCAGACAAGGAGCGTTCTGCACGGAGGTCGTAGTAGTTCTGGGGACCCGTGTTGTTGTTGCCGCCGATGGGCGAAAGCTGCGCGTTCACGTCGGAGATCCACTTGCTCCAGGTATACGAGGCCAGCAAGGTGGTGCCGTGTGTAGCGCGCCGCACTACTTTGACCTGGGCCGAGTGATACACCGAGCTGCCCCAGTTGCGATTGATCTCCATCACACTGAGGAACTGCGGATAAGGCAGAAGGAGCTGCTGCCGGGTCACCGTCGGATTGGAGAGGTTGCCGATCGACACGAAAGGCTTGAATGGATTTGGCACCTGCTGCGTCAGTTGGGTACCGAGGCTGAAGTAAGTGGGATCAAGCTGGTTCAACTGGTATGGGCCAGTAAGATGCAAACCGTGCGAACCGGAATAGCCGAGATCCAGGAGGAATGCTCCTGGAAATTGCTGCTGCACATCCGCATTCCATTGATAGCTCGTCGGGGTCTTTGCATCTTTGGTCCACACGGAGATATTTTGCCCGAGCTGGGTAGCCGCACCGAGGCTGTTACCGGAAGGCTGCACTAATCCTTGCGGGAACGGATCCTTGAGGAGGTTTTGCGGAAGTATCCCATTGAAGGTGTTCCACGCAGTTGCAGAGGCATAGCCCAGACTGGGCGAGAAGCCCACAGCGTTGTCAGAAATTTCAAGCGGAGCATAGGCGATACCAAAGCCGCCGCGAAGTACCAGCGTCGGGTTTGGACTGAACGATGCACCGATGCGCGGAGCGATATTGTTTTTTTGGCGGGTGTAAACATTGCGCGGCGTACTGCCCACGCCCGCAAACTGTAAGCCGCCCTTCAACTGCGGGAAGCTGGGGTTGGCTGCGGGACTTGCCACATCGGTATCGAAGTAGTTCAGACGGTTATGACGATCGACATACGGCGATTCGCCGTCATAACGCACGCCAAGATTCAACGTCAGACGCGGAGTAACACGCCAGTTGTCCTGGATAAATACAGCGCCATACATATTCTGTAGAGCAACGCCGGTACCCAGCGGCATATTTCCGGACGATCCAACACCAAGCAGAAAACTGGCAAATGCATTGCCGCATGGCTTTGTTGCGCAACTCGTCGTAGAGTTAGCGTTCGGTCCCTGCGTTTGCGCTACAGCAAAACTGTAACTGCCTCCGCTATTGGCCACGCTGAAGTAGTTGATGCGGTGCAGGCGACCGTCTACGCCTCCGATAAGGGTATGGCGCCCCATGATCTTTGTGACCGTCGCCACAATGGTGTGCGCATCGTTGCCGTTGTTCAGTACGCTCTGGTTCGCAAGGCCTGTGTAGGAAGCAATGTTGATGGCGGGAAACATGGGGATACTAATCGCACTCACCAACGATGACGGGAAACCGAGGGTCCCATTATCAAACCCATAGCTCAGCGTATACCGCTTCTGATACCAGCGAGCGAAGCCGTAGTCCACCGTAAGCAACAGGGTTGGGGAGAATGCATACGTGTTATCGAAGGTGAATGACTGATTGGTGAAGGGTGTTGTACCTACCGCACCCTTGTTGTCCGCAATATTACCGAACTGATTGGGCTGCGTTAGCGGCGTGTAGCTCCAGGCATAGCGGCCAAACAGGCTGTACTTCTGCGTCACCTTTTGATCGATGCGCGTACTGAACTGGTCCTGCGTAAGACGGATCGATGCGCCGCTCACATAGTTGTTCGTATTGCCCGGCTGATTTGGTAATGGATAGTAGTTCAGAATCGCCTTGGCTACCGGATCGATCATGTTGGCCGGAATCTGATTGTTCGTAAATTGGTCGCGTGTGTTTACCGTGCCCACCACATGCGTGCTAAACGGGTTATAGATACTGGCTACACCATTGAAATTGCCATCACGCTGCGCCTGCGTTGGCACCGTGCCCGTAAAGGGAGCGCCTTTGATACGGCGTGTACCCTGATAGTCCAAAAAGAAGAACGTCCGATTCTTAAAAACAGGGCCGCCGAGCGTTCCGCCAAACTGGTTCATCTTGAATGGCAGTCTCGCCAGACCCGCCTTTTTGTTGAACCAATCATTTGCATCCAGCCATGAGTTACGCAGAAATTCGAACGCGCTGCCGTGCCAGGCGTTAGTACCTGATTTTGTGCTCACGTTGACTACGCCGCCCGAGTAGTGGCCGTACGTTGCAGGCAGATTACTGCTCTCTACCTTGAACTCCTGGGTGTCATCGACGGAGGGCAGCGTGGTGATCTGATTGAAGAACCCTACGGCGCTCGATACACCATCGATGAGAATTTCATTGGATTGGAGACGTCCGCCGTTGATGCTGAAGTTGGTGTCCCAAGTGGTGTTTACCGGCACGTCGCCAAACTGTCCGTATGCCGATGGCGAGAAGTAGACACCCGGTGTCAACTGGACAAGACGAAACGTAGAGCGCCCATTCAGCGGCAGAGCTTCGACCGTTTCTCCGGTGATGACCTGGCCAAGCGATGACGTTTGCGTATCGAGCAGCGGAGGCGCAGACGAGACATTCACCGACTCGGACACTTCACCGACGCTCATCGCCACGTCAATCTTGGCCGACTGCGCCACCTGCAGGATGACCTTGTTTTGCACTGTCTCTTTGAAGCCGGGCTTTGTCACCTTGAGCACATAGTTTTCGCCGGGCTGCAGCAGCGGGATGGTGTATTGCCCCTGATCGTTTGACGTTACGGTTTGCGTGATGCCGCGCGTGGGATCGCTGATGGTGACTGTGGCTCCGGGAATGGCTGCGCCTGCGGAGTCGGTCACTGTGCCGGTAAGGTTTGCTGTTTGCAATTGTGCGTGGCCATAGACCACGGAGAAGGCCAGGAGCAGTGCTGCACAGACTGATCGGAAGTGAGTTCGCGTCATGTGGTTTGCCTCGAAACCCGCAGATGTATGGCAGACCCAGGGTCTGCATGCGCCGCTCATCGTTTGGGTAAAGTGTTGGTCATACTAGGGATTTCCGCAGGCAACAATCAATGGTGCGGCGGTATCGTTCTCCGGTAGTGCCGCAGCACTATATCCAAATTCACCGTGCGCAGGAGTAGGATGACGGCGTGCAGTCCACGACCGCTAACCCAATCCGCGTTTTTGTGGTGGACGATCACCAGGTCGTCCGCATGGGGCTGAAGACGATGCTCGAAAGCGAGTGCGACATCGTTGTGACCGGCATGGCAGCCTCCGGCCGCGAGGCGCTTGAGAAGCTGCAAACCATTGAAGCCGACGTTGTGCTCACCGATTTGCGCATGGGTGAGATGAGCGGCGATCAACTGCTGGAAGAGCTTCGCCGCCAGCGCCCCGATATTCGTGCTGCCGTGCTGACCAATTACCACTCCGACGAAGAGGTTTTTCGCGCGATGAAGGCCGGGGCGATGGCCTTTGTGTTGAAGACCGCTCCGATGGAGCAGGTTGTTGCCGCCGTTCGCGCTGTACACAACGATGAACGCGCCATTCCATCGCATATTGCGCAGCAACTGGCGGAGCGGCTTGGACGGAACGAACTGAGCGCGCGGGAACTGGAGATACTGCATTGGGTCGCGCGTGGATGGAAGAACCGCGAGATCGCGGAGAAGCTCTTTATCAGCGAGAACACCGTGCGCAACCATGTAATCAGTTGCCTGGAGAAGCTTGGCAGCCGCGACCGCACCGAAGCGAGCGCCGTCGCGATTCGGCAAGGGCTTGTCCGGCTGGATGATGATTAGAGCAATTGGCTGGATAGGGTTGTGCGTATAGATCGGGCCTTCAGCCCTTTGGTTCTTACCACCTGCATACCTGGGGCGCTGCCCCAGGCTGATATAGGGCCGGGCCTTTGGCCCTGAAAACAAATCACGTTCAGAGAAATATTCAGACGCTACGATGCGGCAGGGCATGCCGCAAGGCGCGTAGCCAGTCGCCGAAGGTGAATTTGCGGCCGTACGGTGAGCGCACCATAATCACCGCACCCAGGCCCGGCGCGGTATCGATGGACAACTCCGCATCGATCGATTTCACGCGCCTGTGCATGGTGCGAATGCCGAAATCCGTGGTCTGCGGATCGTAGTGGAAGCCGCGTCCATCATCGCGAATCTCCAGCGATACCGCCCTGGGCTCATACCGCAGCTTCAGCGTGATGCGGCCCGCGCCGGAGTGCCGCAACACGTTCGTGATGGCTTCGCGCCCAATCTGAAACAGAGCATCGCGCACGGGCAGCGACAACGGACGCGGCGTGCCTTCGCGCACCAGCGTGAGTGGAAGGTCGTCCCCTTCCAGCATGGCGTGCAGGCACCGCTCCAGGGCGACCAACAGATCGCGGCCTTCGTCCGCATCGGGGTGCAGCGCGGCGATGCCCGCTGACGCATCGCGGTGCGTTTGCGTGACCAGATCGCAGGCAACATCCAGCTTCTCCAGCACAGATTCTTTTGCCGCTTTGCCACTGCGAAGACTGTTGCGCACACCCTGCAGATGGAAGCCGACACCGGCAAAGCTCTGCGCCAGCGTATCGTGCATCTCGTGCGCCAGGCGCTCGCGTTCGCTCATGATGGCGCGCATCTTCCATCGCTCGATGCGCAGATAGATCCAGACGCCGATTGCGATGAGTATGATACCTGCGAGGATTGCCTGCGCTACGCGTTTGCCGCTCCACAGTGGCGGGCCGGAGAGCACCTCAATGTCGTCCATGGAGCGCAGAAGAATGGCAAACGATCCTGACTCGCGTGAGACGTTGGAGAAGTCGCAGATGCCGCGCAGACGGAGAAGGCTTCCATCTTCAATCTCATCCAACGGGTGCATGGACAGACCGTCTGTTACATACGCGGTGAAACTCTGCGAGGCATCTTCCATTTGCAGTCGCATGGTCCCGTTCGGCTGCCGCTGCCTGGATACCAACTTGCCCTGTACGCCTACCAGTGAGGAGGCGAACGCTCCACTGGCCGCCTGCGTGGAGGTGATGGAGAGCGGCACCGCCTGCGTGCGGTCCCACAGAAGACGAATATGTTCTGCAACCATGCGAGGCGATACGCCTGTGGCAAGAGGGCGGCCCGAGATCTGCACCTCGTCGCCGAGGTTGAGCGCTATGGGGTGCGGCGCGTCTACGGCGATGCCGCCGGTTGCGTCCTGCACGTACAGCGGAGAGGCCAGCGTAACCACGCCGCGCACCGCTACTTCTCCATCGTGCGTAACGTTTTTGCGCAACTCTTCCACCGGGACGATATGGTCTTCGGCGAGGTCGCGATAGGCGGCACGTGTTGGGAACCCTTCCACCGTAATCTGCGCGTCGTGCGCTGATGTATTTTTCTGGCGATCGTAGGCCTCGCGCATGCGGCTGTAGTCCGCTTCAAGACCTGGATATGCCGGCTCGTTTACTGACGGGGCATGCGCTCGCACCACGTCCCAATCTTTTGCGCTGGCAGTTTCCACCGTGAGATGCCGCCATGCGCCGCCTGTTCCCATGGACCGCAGGCCAATCTGGCCTTCACGAACGCAGTTTTGTTCGTGGAAAGCCGCCCATGAAGTTGCGCCCGTAGCGATGTTGGTGGCAGATGCGCCGATGTTGCAGTCCACCGCAACGACTTGGAGGCGGTACCATGCGCCAATCTTTACATCGCCTTTCATGGCAATAGGCAGGGCCTCTACCCAGCCGTGGTCGGCGCGGCCAATTACCAATGCAGAGTCTGACGAGCGCAGGCCGACGTAGTAGCCGTTGTAGGAGTCCACGCCGCGCTCGGCGTCGCCTGCGCGCACCACCACGCCTACTTCACCTTCATGGCCGATGATCTGCAGGTCGGTTTGCAGTTTGTAGTTCTTCCAACGGCTGGAGCCGGCGAGCAGCTTTGCGCCGCGCTCGTCTGACCGGTTGTACATTGCGCCATTGCGCATCTGCCACGCGCCGCCAAACTGCCTCCACTCCGATGCTTCGTTGGTGGTGAACGAGTCGTGATAAGGCAAGCGTCCGCGCAGATAGAGGCTGCCGCCATAGACCAGCGCAGCCAGTGCGATCGCCGCGGCTGTTCCGAAAGCAGTTCTCTTTGCAAGCCGCCGCAGTTTCATGGACGTGGTCTCCAGTCCATGCGCAATACCTGCTGCACGGCTTCGGTGTCGATGTTTGCGCGGGTCACGAGAACTGGTTTTACCAGCGTGCGCGCGGGTGGCTGCTCCCCTCGCTGTGTGGCCACCACGCGCTCTACCGCCATTGCGCCCATGATGCGCATGTCCTGCACTACCAGCGCATCTACCCGTCCCTGGCGGAGTCCTGTAAGGAGATCAAGCGTTTGGTCAAAGCCCATTACACGGATGTGGCTGCTTGCGCGCAGCGCGCTTACTGCCGCTACGGCGCCACGCGTCGAGGTGATGTTGAGCGAAACCACTACGCCAATCTTTAGATGTTCGCGCAACGCCTTTTCTGCCTGCAACTCTGCCTGGCCGAAGCTCACCGCACCGCTCAGCTTGTCTGCGATGCGAATCTGCGGTGCAACGTTATTCAACTCTTTCTCGAAGGCCCGCGCGCGATCTTCACTGCCCGGCCATGTGGGATCGAGACCAGTGACCAGGACTTCATCGCCTTCGCGCAGGACTTGTTTGACATGGTTCGCGGCAAGCTGGCCCGCTACATCCACGTCGTTCAGCACAAAGGTAAGACCTCCGCCTGCGTTGATGGGCAGCGAGGCACCCACGATGACAACGGGAATGTCTTTACGCAATGCGCGCTGGATCACAGTGTTCATCGCGAAGAGGCTGTTCGGGCTCAGCACCAGACCGTATGTGTCGTTGTCGATCGCTTTTTCCGCAATCGCAATCTGCTCATCAACCGCATCTTCACTGCTTGGGCCGTTCCATCGCACACGCACATGTTCGCGCGCGGCGGCTTCGGCCACTCCGCCGTGCTCGCATACCCAGAGGGCCTCGGCCATATCGCGCGGAATGGCGGTGATCTCGTTGCGTCTGCGATGGCAGCCAGTACACAGCAGGACGCTGCATGCGGCTGCGCACAGAGCTGTGCGTGCACGCTTACGGGATGTAGGGCTCAGGCGCGCTTCCATGGCGATAGGGCGAGTACCAATTATGCTCTGGCGGCCACTTGGTCTGATACTTGCCGTTCTGCGGGCCGGTCGGCAGTGCGTCCTGCGTGCGGATAACCCACATCGCCAGTTCCGCCATGAGCCTGCTCTGCTCGGCTGCAAACTTTGGTTTGTTGAAGAGGTTATGCAGCTCGCAATGGTCTTCTTTGAGGTTGTAGAGCTGGCCGTAACCCATCATGTCGTAGATGAGTTTCCACTCGCCCATGCGGACCATCTTTTCGTTGCCGCTCATCGTCACTTTGTTCAACTCGTCCCAGGAGCCGGGCCGTTTCTTATCGTGCGAGATGGAGGTTGGGATGTGGTCACTCTCTTCGTAATACAAGCCGCCTACGCCGACACCTGCGTACACGCTGCGGAACTCTTCCGCGGGATAGCGCTCGCCCTGCAACACCGGCCATAGACTTCGTCCCTGTACGCCATGTGGAATTGCCGCGCCCATCACTTCGCACAGGGTTGGCATTACGTCTGCGTTGGAGACGTGCGCTGTTTTGCCGGCATTGGATGGATGCACACCATATCCGGTCCACACCATTGGAATCCGCGCGAGGCAGTCTGGCAGCCCCACACCTTTGCGCGCCAGACCGTAGTCCATCAGGTAGTCGCCGTGATCGGCAGTGTAGACGATGACGGTGTTGTCCAGCTTGCCCTTTGCCTGCAGATGATCGAGCAGACGCTTTACCTGATCATCGATCATGCGCAGCGCGCCGAGGTAGTTCGATACATAGCGGCGCCAGTGCTTCTCCGTCGGGAAGTGGTCTTCCTGCAAACTGTGCAGCCACTTTGCGCGATCGCCGAGCTGCTTGTACGTCTCGCCGTTGCCGCAACGGCCGGGAACGCTCTCCGGAGGAAACATGTTCCAGTACGGCGCGGGCACCTGCTCTGGGTCGTGCGGTTCCGGAAAGCTCACCTGCACAAGAAACGGCTGCTCGCTGGGCATGTCGATGAACTCCATCGCGGAGTTGACGATGCGGTACGGCAACTGCGCTTCTACGCCAAATGGCGCGGGTTCCAACGCCACATTGAAGTGCAGACTGCCAAGCCACTTCTCAAACTCGGCATACTCCTTTGGAGCATTGGGCGCTTTGTATCCACCGCCGTGCATGTACTCCTGCCAGAAGTCGAGCCGGTCTTTCTTTAGATAGGTGTGGTTCTTGCCGGCAAGTCCAGTGCGATAGCCGCTCTCTTTTGCCACCTGAAAGAGATCTTTCTCGTAGTACGCGTCTTCCGGTTGAAGATTCATGCGGACCCGGTGCGCCTCGGGCCATCGGCCTGTGATGAGCGAGATGCGGCTTGGTACGCAGAGTGGCGTGGTGCAGTACGCGCGATCGAACCGCACACCCCGCGCGGCCATCGCATCGAAGGTCGGGCACGTATCCAGTGGATACCCGCTCCCCTTCGTTAAGCCTGTTCGCCACTGGTCGGCCATCAGCACGATGATGTTCGGCTTGTTCGCGGAGGTCTCCTCCGCATGCGTCACCGAAGGTGCCGCCGCGCTTACCGCCATCGCTGAAGCCAGTTTCAAAAAATCTCTGCGTTCCATCGCTTCGCGTTCGCCTATTTTCCCTGATCTTTTTTTAGATAATCCGGCGTTAACATTGCGCCACTCCGCTGATGTTTTGGCGTCTGCGGCATTGGCCATGGCTGCACGCCGATCTCTTTTGCCCAGTTGTCGTACATCGCAGCCATGGTTTTTACCCGCGCCGGTTGTGCCGCAGCCAGATCGTGCATCTCGGTGCGGTCGGTCTCCATGTCGTACAACTCCCACGCATCCGGGAAGCGCGAGACCAGCTTCCACTTGCCATCACGAACGGCCTTATTGCCCTCGTGCTCCCAGAAGATGGTCTTGCGCGTGCGCGGTTTGCCGAGGAACAGCGGCATCAGGCTCTGACCGGCAAGATCGGGGATCGGGCCTGCCTTGGTGCTCTTCGGATACGTTGCTCCCGCCATCTCCAGGAACGTTGGCATGAGGTCCGTCTCATGTCCGACGGATGAAAGTGGCCGCTTTGTTGGTTTAATTTTCTTTGGCCAATAGGCCACAAACGGAGATGAGATGCCGCCTTCATGCGCGTAGTGCTTGTACAGGCGGAAGGGGGTGTTGGTGCAGTTGCCCCACGGGATTCCGACGCTTTGATAGGTGTCCTCCGGACCGGGCATCACTTCGGGTTTGTTGCCGCGAATCACCTCGCGCGTGCCGTCCTTCGTTCGCGCGGGAATATAAATGGGCCGCGGAGCGTTTGGGCCGGGATCCCCCATCTCCTCGGCGTTGCCGCCGTTGTCGGCCATAAAGATGATGAGCGTGTTCTCCGCTACACCTGCATCTTCAATCGACTTCACGAGGCGTCCGATGCCGGCATCCATGCGCTCGATCATGGCTGCATACACGGCCATGCGCCGCATCTCCCAGTCTTTGTACGATGCGTTCTCCCATGCTGGCACACGTGGATCGCGCGGCGTGAGCGGCCACTTTGCTTCCACAATGCCTTCGGCGATCTGCTTCCTGTGACGCTCCACGCGCAGCTTGTCCCAGCCTTCGGCATAGCGTTTCGCATACTTCTGGACATCGGCCTCGGGGACCTGCATGGGCCAATGCGGCGTGGTGAAGGCGCAGTAGACAAAGAACGGCGACTTCTCTGCCGCGAACTCCTTTACAAATCCGGCAGCGTGATCGGCGATGGCGTCGGCGTAATAGAAGTTCGGGTCAGCCGGTGGGGAGATATGTTCGTTATCACTGACCAGCGTAGCTGGATTGTAGTAGCTGGAAGCTCCGGCAATGGTGCCCCAGAACCGATCGAATCCGCGCTGTAACGGCCAATTATGCTTGCCGAGGTCCTGCGTTTGCGAGGTCTGGTGCCACTTGCCCGCGATGGCACACTTATATCCGGCAGGCTTCAGCGCTTCGGCGATGGTGACGCACTTTGGGCTGAGATCGCCGGCGTACTGCGGCCACGGATAACGTCCGTAATCGTCGGCCATCATGCCGAAGCCAGCCTGATGAGGATAGAGGCCAGTCAGAATGGAGGCCCGCGAGGGACAGCAGCGCGGGTTGTTATAGAACTGATTGATCCGCATCCCCCCGGCGGCAAGCTTATCTATGTTCGGCGTTGCGATCTCCGAACCGAAACAACCGATATCGGAGAACCCCATATCGTCGGCCAAGATCAGCACGATATTGGGTTTATCTGCGCCGCTCTTGCCCGATCTTTCTGCGCCCGATGCGCCACGAACCGTAAAGGCGGCAGCCGCAGAGGTGCTTCTGACAAGGAACTCGCGCCTGGTGCTCATGGCTATCTCCAGAGAGGGAATGTAAACGTTCGCCATCGTAGAGAGGGAAATGGTGACACGTCAAACTCTGTTAACACAGAGGTCTCCGGAGTTTCAATCAACATGCCGCTTTGTGGCGCAGTGATGCAGTGGCAACCTATCCGGAATGGGAACGCATCCAAAAGCGCACTCCCCGGAGTGGGAGTTTTCCATTAATTTTGCATTTGTGGTTTTTGCTCCCTGATATTTCTCTCCGAGCATTTCCTCGGAGAACCCTGCTCTGGTACCCCGCATGCGGCCAATGACGGCTCTGAATTCGTTCGTGTTTAAAGGACGCCTCGGCGTGCGGTCTGCGGTACTTTCCCTGTCTTGCACCATCCTTTTCTGTGAGGTCCACGCTTGAAGACCAGTGGCCGCAAAGCGCCCGCGCCTACATCTCTCCCATCCACTGCTGTGCTGGATAAGCCTGTGAAAACTGCTTCTGGCCGGAAAGCAAAGACTGCTTCCGATGCACCAGCGGACGCGTCTTCTTCGATCGCAGACTCGAAGACGCTGGACCTTTCCGTCCTGCTGACGACCCTGCGACGCATGAGGGATGGCGACTTTTCCGTGCGTCTGCCGAGCACATGGAGTGGACTGGAAGGCCGCATCGCCGACACGTTCAACGACATTGTGACGGCCAATGAGCAGATGGCCGGTGAGTTGACGCGCGTGGGACAGGTGGTGGGCAAGGAAGGCCGCACACGGCAGCGTGCGAGGTTCCAGCAGACACGCGGTTCGTGGGGAGCGATGGAAGCTTCCGTGAACACGCTGGTGGAAGATCTTCTGCGTCCCACGACGGAAGTGACACGCGCGATCGGCGCCGTGGCCCAGGGCAATCTAAACGAAACAGTGCGGCTGGACGTGGATGGACGTCCGCTGGAAGGCGAGTTCCTTCGTTCCGCCAAGATCGTGAACACGATGATTCAGCAGCTTGGCGTGTTCACGAGCGAAGTGACGCGTGTAGCCCGCGAAGTGGGTACTGACGGCAAGCTGGGCGGACAGGCGCAGGTGCCGGGTGTGGCCGGAACGTGGAAGGACCTTACCGATTCGGTCAACTCCATGGCCAGCAACCTGACCGGTCAGGTGCGCAACATCGCCGAGGTAGCCACGGCTGTGGCGAGCGGCGATTTGTCCCGCAAGATCACGGTGGATGTGCGCGGCGAGATTCTCCAGCTTAAAGAAGCCATCAACACCATGGTGGACCAGCTTCGCTCGTTCGCCTCGGAGGTGACGCGTGTGGCCCGCGAAGTGGGTACCGATGGCAAGCTGGGCGGACAGGCCGTGGTGCCGGGCGTTGCGGGAACGTGGAAGGACCTTACCGACTCGGTCAACTCCATGGCCAGCAATCTCACCGCGCAGGTGCGTAACATCGCCGAAGTGACGACCGCCGTGGCCCGTGGCGACCTTTCGCGCAAGATCACGGTAGACGTGAAGGGCGAAATTCTGGAGTTGAAGGACACCATCAACACGATGGTGGACCAGTTGAACGCGTTTGCCGGCGAAGTCACCCGCGTGGCCCGCGAAGTGGGTACGGAAGGCAAGCTCGGCGGACAGGCGCAGGTGCCGGGTGTTGGAGGAACGTGGAAAGACCTCACCGACAACGTAAACTTTATGGCCTCGAACCTAACGGGCCAGGTACGTAATATCGCCGAGGTCGCGACGGCCATTGCCAATGGCGATCTTTCGCGCAAGATTACGGTGGACGTACGCGGCGAAATTCTCCAACTAAAAGAGACGCTGAACACGATGGTGGATCAGCTTAACCGCTTTGCCGGCGAGGTGACGCGCGTGGCCCGCGAGGTGGGAACGGAAGGGCGTCTCGGTGGACAGGCCAACGTGCCCGGTGTGGCGGGTACATGGAAGGACCTTACCGACTCAGTTAACTCGATGGCCGGAAACCTTACCGGTCAGGTGCGTAACATCGCCGAAGTGACGACCGCCGTGGCCCGCGGTGACTTGTCGCGCAAGATCACCGTGGACGTGAAGGGCGAAATTCTCGAACTGAAGAACACCATCAATACGATGGTGGACCAGTTGAACGCCTTTGCCGCCGAAGTGACGCGCGTGGCCCGTGAAGTGGGAACGGAAGGCAAGCTCGGCGGACAGGCGCAGGTTCCGGGCGTCGGCGGAACGTGGAAAGATCTCACCGACAATGTGAACTTCATGGCCTCGAACCTTACGGGCCAGGTGCGTAACATCGCCGAAGTGGCCACGGCCGTAGCCCGCGGCGATTTGTCGCGCAAGATCACGGTGGACGTGAAGGGCGAAATCCTGGAACTGAAAGACACCATGAACACCATGGTGGAACAGCTCAACGCATTTGCAGGCGAAGTGACGCGCGTGGCTCGCGAAGTAGGTACCGAAGGCAAACTGGGCGGACAGGCGCAGGTGCCGGGCGTGGCCGGAACGTGGAAAGATTTGACGGATTCGGTCAACGCCATGGCCGGAAATCTTACCGGTCAGGTGCGCAACATCGCGGAAGTTTCGACGGCCATCGCTTCGGGCGACTTATCGAAGAAGATCACCGTGAACGTGTCGGGCGAAATTCTTCTGCTGAAAGACACCATCAACACGATGGTGGACCAGTTGAACGCCTTTGCCGGTGAAGTGACGCGCGTGGCCCGCGAAGTGGGCACCGAAGGGCGTCTGGGTGGACAGGCCAACGTGCCCGGTGTGGCCGGAACGTGGAAGGATTTGACCGACTCGGTGAACTCGATGGCCGGAAATCTTACGGGCCAGGTGCGTAACATCGCCGAAGTGACGACTGCCGTTGCCCGTGGTGACTTGTCGCGCAAGATCACCGTGGATGTGAAGGGCGAGATTCTTGAACTGAAGAACACCATCAACACGATGGTGGACCAGTTGAACGCCTTTGCCGGTGAAGTGACTCGTGTTGCTCGTGAAGTGGGTACGGAAGGAAAACTGGGTGGGCAGGCGAACGTACCTGGTGTGGCCGGAACGTGGAAGGACCTTACCGACAACGTAAACTTCATGGCCTCGAACCTGACGGGCCAGGTGCGTAATATCGCCGAAGTCGCAACCGCTATCGCGAACGGCGATTTGTCGAAGAAGATTACGGTGGACGTGCGCGGTGAAATTCTTCAATTGAAAGAAACACTGAACACGATGGTCGAGCAGCTCCGCTCGTTCGCCGCCGAAGTGACGCGCGTGGCCCGCGAGGTGGGAACGGAAGGGCGTCTCGGTGGACAGGCCAACGTGCCCGGTGTGGCGGGAACGTGGGCCGATCTTACCGACTCAGTGAATGCGATGGCCGGCAACCTTACCGGTCAGGTACGTAACATCGCCGAGGTAACGACTGCCGTTGCTCGCGGCGATCTGTCGCGCAAGATTACGGTGGATGTAAAGGGAGAAATTCTTGAACTGAAGAACACCATCAACACGATGGTGGACCAGTTGAACGCCTTTGCCGGTGAAGTGACGCGCGTGGCCCGCGAGGTGGGTACCGACGGCAAGCTGGGCGGACAGGCGCAGGTGCCCGGTGTAGCCGGAACCTGGAAAGACCTTACCGACAATGTAAACGTGATGGCCACCAACCTTACCGAGCAGGTGCGCGGCATTGTGAAGGTGGTGACTGCCGTGGCGAACGGTGAGTTGACACAGAAGCTGACCGTGAATGCAAAGGGCGAAGTTGCCGCGCTTGCTGACACGATCAACAACATGACTGGAACACTGGCCACCTTTGCCGATCAGGTGACCACGGTTGCCCGCGAAGTGGGCGTGGAAGGCCGGCTTGGTGGACAGGCCAACGTGCCCGGCGCTGCCGGAACGTGGAAGGACCTTACCGGCAATGTGAACCTGTTGGCCGACAACCTGACCAACCAGGTGCGCGCGATTGCCGAAGTAGCTACGGCCGTGACGAAGGGCGATCTTACGCGTTCGATTCAGGTGGAAGCTTCGGGTGAGGTGGCCGAGCTGAAGGACAACATCAATACGATGATCGATAACCTTCGCCTCACCACCGATCGCAACAATGAGCAGGACTGGTTGAAGACGAACCTTGCGCGCTTTACTGGTATGTTGCAAGGCCAGCGTGAACTGGGGACGGTGGGACGCACGCTCCTCTCTGAACTGGCCCCGCTGGTCAACGCGCAGCAGGGCCTCATCTACCAGATGGACGAAGAGGACGAAGGCGGCAATACGTTGAAGCTGCTCTCCGCTTATTCTTCTACTCCTGATGGACATCTGGAGCGCATTGAAATTGGCGAAGGGCTGGTGGGGCAGGTAGCGCGCGAGAAACGCCGCATGCTCATCCACGATCTGCCCGACGATACGATCCCGATTCGCTCGGGGTTGTTTCAGGCCAAGCCGCGCAATGTGATTGTGCTTCCTGTTTTGTTTGAAGACCGCGTGAAGGCTGTGATTGAACTGGCGACGCTGAACAACTTCACCGCATCTCATCTCGCTTTTCTGGAACAGCTCACCGCATCGATCGGTATCGTGCTGAACTCCATTGAAGCCACGATGCAGACGGAAGGCCTGCTGAAGCAGTCGCAGCAGCTTGCAACAGAGTTGCAGACGCAGCAGACGGAGCTGCAGACCACCAACGAGCAGTTGGCGCAGAAGGCGCAGCAGCTTGCCGAACAGAACGCCGAAGTGGAACGCAAGAACCAGGAGATCGAGCAGGCACGCCGCGCTCTGGAAGACAAGGCCAAGGAGCTGGCGCTTACGTCGAAGTACAAGTCGGAGTTTCTGGCCAACATGTCGCACGAGTTGCGCACGCCGCTCAACTCCATCCTTGTGCTTGGCCAGCAACTCACGGACAACCCGGAGGGCAATCTCACACCGAAGCAGGTCGAGTTTGCGCGTACGATCCATGGTGCGGGCACCGATCTGCTCAACCTGATCTCCGACATTCTGGATTTGTCGAAGATCGAATCGGGTACGGTTTCTGTGGAAGCCGAAGAAGTCTTCTTTGCCAGCCTGCTGGATGCGCTGGGCCGTCCGTTCCGTCACGAAGCGGAAAACCGCCGGGTGAACTTCGAGATCAACGCTTCGCCCAATCTGCCTCGCTCACTGGTTACAGACCAGAAGCGTGTGCAGCAGGTGTTGAAGAACCTGCTCTCGAATGCCTTCAAGTTCACAGAAAAAGGCATGGTGCAGTTGTCTGTTGCGCCGGTCACCTCTGGATGGAGCGAAGATCATCCTGTGCTGAATGGTGCAGGATCGGTGATTGCCTTCCAGGTGAAGGATACGGGCATCGGCATTCCGCAGGAGAAGCAGCGCATTATCTTTGAGGCTTTCCAGCAGGCGGATGCGGGCACCAGCCGCAAGTACGGCGGGACGGGGCTTGGCCTCGCGATCAGCCGCGAACTTGCGGGCCTGCTGGGCGGCGAGATTCAATTGCGCAGCACGCCGGGAGAGGGCAGCACGTTTACGCTGTTCATTCCGCAGACTTACGTAGGCGCGACCGCTGCGGTGATGGCGCTGCCGGAGAAGGCATCTTCCGGACGCGCCTATCCGGGGCTGCAACTCTCCGTAGTGACGGAGCAGATTGCCGATCGCGTGGACGATGATCGCGATGACATTGCTCCGGACGACAACACGCTGCTGATCGTGGAAGACGATCCGCATTATGCGCGTGTGTTGAAGGACATGGCCCGCGATAAAGGTTTCAAAGTGCTGGTAGCCATGCGCGGACAGGAGGCGCTGACGCTGGCGCGCGAGTTCCAGCCGAAGGCGGTCTCCCTGGATGTCTTTTTACCGGACATGCTGGGCTGGGCAGTGCTGAACCATCTGAAGCAGGACCCGCACACGCGGCATATCCCTGTACAGATGCTGACGATGGATGAGGACCGTCATCACGGCTTGTCGCGCGGCGCGTTTGCCTATGTGCAGAAGCCGACGACGCCGGAAGATCTCGATGGGGCACTTGGCCGCATTAAGGAGTACGCCGGAGACCGCCGCAAGCGGCTGCTTATTGTGGAAGACAATCCTGCTGAGCAATTCACTATCCGGGAACTGCTCGGCCACGACGATATCGATCTGGAAGTGGTGGATAATGGCGAAGCCGCCCTGGCTGCGGTGAATGCGGAGAAGTACGATTGCGTGGTGCTGGACCTCCGGCTGCCGGACATGTCGGGCTTCGATGTGCTGGAACGCATTCACGAAAATCCGGCGCTGGCTGAACTCCCTGTAGTGGTCTTTACAGGCAAGGACCTTTCGCCCGAAGAAGATGCCCGTCTGCATACGCTGGCGCGCAGCGTGGTGGTGAAAGATGTGGAGTCGCCGGAGCGTTTGCTAGATGAGACGGCGCTCTTTCTGCATCGCGTGGTCAGCGATCTGCCAATAGAAAAGCAGAAGATGCTTGACCGCCTGCACCGATCCGATGAAGCGCTGGTGGGCAAGAAGGTGCTGGTCGTGGATGACGACGTTCGCAACATTTTTGCCTTGAGCAGTGTGCTGGAGCGGCGTGGCATGATCGTGCTCACCGCCGGCACAGGGCGCGAAGCAATCGATCTGCTGGAATCCACGCCGGACATTGCCATCGTATTAATGGACATCATGATGCCGGAGATGGATGGATACGAGACGATGCAGGTGATCCGCCAGAATGCAGAGTTCCGCCGGCTGCCTATCATTGCGCTGACTGCGAAGGCCATGAAGGGCGATCGCGAGAAGTGTTTGGAAGCGGGCGCTTCGGAGTACATGGCGAAACCAGTGAACACCGACCAACTTCTGTCCGGACTGCGGACATGGCTGCACAGGTAAAATGACTCAGCCGCCGATGCTCAATCCGATGCCAGTACCGCACACGCTGCCGCAGGTAGCCGCCAGCGAGCCAGCGCGTGAGCCGGTCACCATTCTGATGGTGGACGATCAACCTGCAAAGCTGCTGAGTTATGAGGTCATCCTCAAGGACCTTGGCGAGCGGCTGGTGAAGGCGACCTCCGGCCGCGACGCTCTCGATCATCTGCTGAGATCTGATGTGGCGGTGGTCCTGATGGACGTGAGTATGCCGGAGATCGATGGTTTTGAACTCGCGGACATGATGCGGCAGCATCCGCGCTTTCAAAAGACGCCAATCATCTTCGTCTCTGCCGTACACCTGACGGAAGTGGACCGCATTCGCGGCTACCAAAGCGGCGCAGTGGACTACATCTCCGTCCCTGTGATTCCCGAAGTGTTGCGCGCGAAGGTGAGCGTGTTTGCCGAACTGCATCGCAAGACGCGGCAGTTGCAGGAACTGAATCGCGAGCTGGAAGAACGGGTGGCGGAACGCAGTGAAGAATTGCGCGTGGCCAATGGGCAGTTGCAGCAGCGCGTGGCCGAGTTGGAATCGATCATGCAGGTATTGCCGGTAGGCGTTGCCGTGGCACACGATCCGGCATGCGCGGTGGTGACAGGCAATGCTGCCGCGAGCGAGATTCTTGGCATGAAGCAGGGCGACAATCTTGCTGCCGTGGCCCTGGCTACGCCTTCTGAAGTGGTGGAAGATGGAGCTTCTTTGCCCACAGCCACTCCGCTGGAGATGGCCATCAAGCGAGGCAAACCGACGGGCACGATGGAGATCCGGCTGACTCCAAAAGATCAGGAGCCGCGTACACTGTTGACCAACGCTTCTCCGCTCTTTGACGAAGAAGGAAATATATGTGGCGCGGTAGGTGCGTTTCTCGACATCAGTGAACAGAAGAACCTTGAAGAAGCCCTGCGCGAGCGTGCCGAGTTGTTGGAGCTCGCCACGGAAGCGATTATGGTGCACGACCGCGAGGGCACCATTCGTTTTTGGAATGCAGGCGCGGAAGCGTTATATGGATGGACCCGCGAAGATGCCTGCGGGAAACGATCGCAAGAGTTGTTGCAGACGGAGTTTCCTGAATCTCTGGATGCAGTAAATGCTGAGTTGACCAGATCTGGCCGATGGGAAGGCAATCTTAGACATACGACAAAAGATGGACGCGAGCTTGTGGTCGCCAGCCGCCAGGCACTAAAGAAGAACAGTGCCGTGGTGCTCGCCATCAATCGCGACATTACCGCCGAGCTCGCCGCAGGAGAAGCCTTAAAACGCAGCGACCGGCTGGCCGCGATGGGCAAGCTGGCGGGCATTGTGGCGCATGAGATCAACAATCCGCTGGAAGCGATCACGAACGCGTTCTATCTGCTGAACCTGCATCCTTCTCTGGATGATGAGGCGCGCTATTACGCAAAGATGGCGGAGCAGGAGTTAGCGCGTGTTTCGCACATTACGAGGCAGACGCTCAGTTTCTATCGCGAGTCGCAGCAGGCTATTCCGATCTCTATCTCCACCCTGCTGGACGATGTGCTGGAGTTACAGAACCGTCCCATGCAGATGGGCAAGATTTCACTGGATAAGCGTTACAACGTTCACATACCTGTACACGGCTTTCCTGTGGAGCTGAAGCAGGTATTCATGAACCTGATCGGCAATTCTATCCAGGCCATGCCGGAAGGTGGCCGTCTGCGTGTGCGGGTAAAGCGCGCTGCACGCGGTCCGGGAAGGACGCCAGGGCTGCACATAAGCATCTGCGACACAGGATGCGGCATCAAGCCAGATCACGCGAAACGTCTGTTTGAACCTTTCTTTTCGACCAAGTCGACGAAAGGGACCGGACTTGGCCTATGGATCAGCAAAGGCATTATTGAGAAACACGACGGCACCCTTCGCTTCCGAACACACTTTGGCGCGTCAGGAACCACAACATGCTTCCAGATCTTTATTCCAACGCACGAACCAATCGTGCAACGTAACGAACCTGCATAAGCAGAGCAGTATGCGCAGGCCCTATGACTTGCGCTCTTGTAAACTTTTCTGACCTTGGATTGTATTTCTGGGGATTGTATTTTCTGGATGTCCGCACAGAAGCCGAGCCCGCACGACGTAGATCAGTTCATTCTGGATGAGATCGACAGCGTTCCCCACCTGGAGGCGCTCCTTCTTCTATGGAGGAAGCAGCCCCGCGCGTGTTCTGTAGAGGAGATGGCCAAAGAGCTGTTCATACCCGCGGTGCGCGCTGCCGGCGTGATGCACGATCTGGTGCAGAGAAATTTGATCGTAGAAGAGGATGGAGCGCGCTTTCGCTTCGATACGGAGTCGGAAAAGCGCAGCGCCCTAATTGAGGCGGTAGACGAAACTTACCGCCGCGAACTGGTTCGTATCTCTAAAATGATTCATTCCAATGCGACGTCGCCCATGCGAGAATTTGCGCGTGCGTTCGACTTCAGAAAACGGGGACAGTAAATGGCGGCCGGACTTGTCTACCTGCTGGGGGCTGTCGTAACGCTGGCATGCGGTGTGATGCTGTTTCGCGGTTATCTTCGATCGCGAAGACGACTCCTGCTATGGAGCGGCGTGTGCTTTTGCACACTTGCCGTATCGCACACACTGCTCTTTATCGATCTGGTGATTCTGCCTAAGGAGATCGACCTTTACTTCTGGCGATTGATTACCGCGGCACTAGCCATGATGCTGCTCGTCTATGGGTTGATCTGGGAAGGAGAGTCTTCGGATGATTAATGGTTTCCTACTCGGCATCATCGCAATCACATCTCTGATCGCAGCCGTCTTTTTTCTCAAATACTGGAAACGTACAGAAGACTTTTTGTTTCTCGCTTTTGCGCTCGCGTTTGCTATTGAAGCGGTAAACCGCACTGCCATTCTCTTTGTGGAGCACCCTAACGAAGGCAGTCCGTGGATCTACGTGGTGCGTTTGTGCGCGTTTCTCATTATTCTGATCGCAATTATTCGTAAGAATTACAGTTCTTCGCGCTAAGAATGCGCAGGCCATTTATGAGAGCGCCTGCATCAGACCGAGCGCGTCCATTTGATTGGGATCTTCCTTCAATAGCTCGCCCAACTGCATCTTTGCTTCTGCGATGTTCCCCAGACCTACATTCGCTTGCGCCAGGAGCAATGCGGCCTGCCTGTTTTTGCGTGCTTGTATGTCTTCATGGAAGAGCAGCAGCGTAGGCAGTGAGGTGGCAAAGTAATCGATCTTCGCCGGCTTCTGCTGCATCGTGCGGGCATGCTCCGCGATCTTGGCAAAGAGAGTGTTCGCCTCGTCGCTGCGGCCAAGCGCGTTTAGGGCCAGCGCGCTCCAATAAGTATTGTTCGACACCTCACTCACAGCCATGTTTTGAAAATCGCCTTGCTTGCTGGCCGCCAGCGTGTAGAAGTGCTGCGCGCGGTCTGCTTCGCCCGCTGCGCTGTACGCCTGACCGAGACGGTAGAACAGTTCGCTCCGGTTCGCGAGCAGATGGAAGGTTTCGCCGAGGTGATGCGGTGGGGTGAGCGCTGTTTCGAGCGCGGCCACAGCACCATATGCATTTCCATGAGCAAGAAGTTTTTTCGCAATCAAAATCTGCGCACGCTCAAACTGCGCAAGTACCAGACCCTCTCCGCCTTCCCACGGCTGAAAGGTGCGCTGCAACACCTCCAACGCGCGCTCCGACTGATTGCGCTGGTTGTAGAGTGTTGCGAGTTCCACGGAGAGATCGTCGCGCTGCCCGATGAGATCACGATGTTCTTCAAATGCACGCAAACGTTCTTCCGCGAATACTCCGGCGCGCTTCCACAACTGATCGCGCTCATACAACAACCGCCCGCTGCGCGGATTTGCAGCGAAAGCATTCTCATACGCGCGAAGCGCTGCCGCTTTGTCATGCCGGACATTAAAGTACGCAATGCCCAGGTTGCGCTGCGCGATGGAGTAGCACGCATCGTCCGCCGGTGTGCGTTCCCACAGCGCAATCGCCTCTTCGTAACGCTCGCGATCGTAAAACATGGTGCCAAGATAGAACGCAGCGCGATGGTCTTCCGGATGTTCGCGTAACGTCTTCTCCAAAAGAGTCATTTCATCAAGGCGATTTGGGAAACAGTAATCCGGTCGCGCAGAGGCAGACTGCTGAGCCGTTTCTTCCGCTCGCTTGTGATCCCCCAGCGCGCGATGCACACGCGCCAACGCATACAGAAGCATCGGTCCCGCGCCATTATTCTCTGTAGGCGCATATGGATGTTGCAGCACGCGCAGCGCATCACCCCACAATCCAGTCCGTATCAGATCAAACACAAGATCGAGCCTGTCCTGGCCAACGGCAGGCACCGCTCCACTCGCAAGATACTGCGCCCATCCATACAACGCGTCATAACTAAGTGTTTCATCCAGCAAGCGCTGAGCAGCACTCCCATTACCCACCGCACGATAGGCAACCACCCGCAGACAACGCGCCTGCAAATGCTGCGCTTCAGCCTGCAAACATTTTTGCGTGTGGGCCAGCACAGAAGCCCACTTGCCCTCACGCGCATCCATCGCCGCAAGCGCATAGAACGCAGGCGTACGCCAAGCCGCATTCCACGTCGACTTATAAAACGCAGCGTAAGCCTCTTCCCATCTCTCCTGATGCCGCAGCGTTACGCCAAGCTGGTAAGACGCCTCGCCGTCATAAGGATTCGCATTGCGCAAAGTGAGCCTCTGAATCGCCGCGCGAAAATGCTCCTCCGCCTGCACAAATTCACCGCGCCGCAGATGCCATCCACCTATCGCAACGTGGCACCGCGCATCGCCCGCATCGCGTCGCAGCGCCTCGCGCCAGTACGGTTCCGGCGAACGCGTGGCATGGCGATACTGCTGCAAGTGCAGTCCTGTGAGATACAGTTCATCGTTGCTCGCAATCTCTTCCGGCGCAGCAGGTTCCGTGGCAACTTCCAGCGAAGGAGCAGCAATGACTTCTCCGGGCGCATAGAAAAGTATCTCTTCCTCACCCGCATACAGCGTTAGACACAGATCGCTCTCCACCACTCCCTGCGGCAATGTAATTTCGGCAACAAGTGGATCGCCAACCGAAATCGCCTGTTTCCACGACGCAATCTCCCGTCCCGCTGCATCCAGCACAACAAGCGCGTCTTCACAGTCTGCCGTAACGCACACACCCACATGTACCTTCGCGCCTTCCACGCGCAGACTCATCGCGGCGGAAACATTGGCCGCTTGCGGCACACCAATCCTGCGAATGGGATACCAATACTGCTCAAAGCTGCGGCCCTCTCCCGGCGCCAGCCAGGAGAAGTCCGGCTGATTGTCGGTGTATACACCTGCCATCAATTCGATGTATGGTCCATCGTCATCCGTGAGCGCGCGGTCCCAGCTATAGCCGAACTCGTGATTGCCCCACGTCCACTGCTTCTTGCCCGGCGAGATGTGATGGTTCGCCACATGCACCAGACCTGCATCCGCTGCATGATCGTATCCGCCGAGAAAGTCGCCCGCGCTCGACGTAATCATGTAACTCGTGGGTACAGGAATGTTGGCGTACCAGCCGAGATCATCCGCAGCATAAGAACCCTCCGGACGGAAGTGTTGCGGCTGTTCGTGCTCAGGCACACCTTCGATTGCTCGTTGCGCATAGTCCACGCCGTAGTACGGTCGATCGCTGTGCGGATACGCCGTAATCGCACGCCGCGCATGGTCGGCAACATAACGCACGTCCGGCGGAAAGAACGACTGATACTTCTCATGCACGCGCGTCGCTACATTCGCCCACCACAAAAACGTCTGCGTCTGCTCCGTCGCGTTATAAAGACGCACCCGCAACTCCACCACGGCGCGCCCTGGCCGCAGGCAAACTCCATGCATGCCCTTAAGGTGCGATAGCGCATCCTGCTGACTGCACCACACCGTCACCGATCCATCTTCGTCCCGCTCGATAAACGTATCGACAGGCATGAAGGTGTTGGGACGATGGTGCTGCGGCCAATTGAACTCCACACCGCCGGAGAGCCACGGCCCTGCAAGCCCAACCAGCGCGGGCTTGATGACGTTCTGCCGATAGAAAAAGTCGTAGCCGTTCGTCTTGTCGTACCCGACGTGAATGCGTCCGCCGATCTGCGGCAACACCATCACGCGTAGATACTCGTTTTCCAGATGGATCGCGTCCCAGATCTGCATCACGGGCTCGCTCGCCACGCGATCGATCACTGGCAGCGGATACACCTTTCCACTCGACCCCTGATAGACGCGCTTGTCGAGAAACATCGGATGCACATCCGCCGCACATGGAGGATATGTCTTCATCTGCACAGGCTCTTGCCATGCTTTTACGCTGCCTGTCTCCGATGCAGGTGCCGATGGAAGCACTAGCTTCGACGGCTGTGACGCGCTGGTACTGGTTTCCATACTTCCTTTCAACGATGTCTCTGGACGACGCTCTTACTTCGTAACGCTGAGATTGTCGAACTGTGCGTGATTCCATCCGCTGCCCAGTGCGATCTGTCCATGCGTGTGATCGCTGTTGTGCACAGAAGCGATCTGCTTTCCATCCAGCAGCACGGAGATGTTGTCTCCTGCGAAGCGCATCTCGCCGCGATGCCATGTCTTGCCAGGCGCAGCGATGTTGCCCTCAGCGAGCACGCGCACTGGCTGTTTGAACTGTGTGCTGAGCAGCTTCCAGGCGCCAGTACTCTCAAGCCGGAAGAGATATCCCGCGGGATAGATCGATACCTTGTCCTGAAAAATGTCGGCAGAATCGATACGTCCGATGAGCAACAGACTTCCTGCCTCCGGCAGCATCATGTCCGCGCGCAGCGTGTAGTCCTGCCACGCGGCATCTCCGGCAAGCGTGAACGGCTCCGGCTGGCGCAGCCACGGAATAGGCTTTTGTGTAATCACCTGCTCCAGGCAACGGCCTGCGCGGCCAGCACAGGCATGCGCTTCAAACGCGCCATTCTGATCGGAGAGATATTTCGCGGCGCGATTGAGCGGCGTGGTGTTGAAGCTGTCGCGATACGGAAAGGGGAACGGTTTATCTGCGGGTGGTTGCGCCGTTCCCTTCGCCTGCCCAGTCGTTGTCGTCAGCGTATAGATCGAATCCGGCTCAAAGGTGTACTCCACCTTGCCATTGCGCACTGGAAGCGTGGCAACGCGCTCGAACGTGCGCTTGCCGTTTGTCTGCCACACATAGACCGGCGTTGTCGCCAGCCCTTTGCCGACGTTGAATGCAATCTTCTGGGGCGACTTAGCCGGCGTGGTCTCCAGCACAATGCTCCATGCTGCCGCATGCCCCTTCACTTCAGGAGCGCGCAGCGTTACATAGCTGCCGCCATTATTCGGCAAATATGCGGAAGCATTGTCGAGATACTTCCAGCCCGGCTGCGCGAACTGTGTGGTGTGCGCCGTGACCCAGATAGTGCTCTGCACGTTGTAGTGGCCTGACCATGGTGTATTTGCGTACATCAGGCCGGAGTGGGGCGCGGCGAGGCTGTCGTAGTACGAAGTGACCGGCGACCAGATCTCCGTCTTGGTCAAGCGGCCTTTCAGATAGTTGTCGTTGTAGCGATGCGCCATGATGCGGCCGCCCGCAGCCCACTCGCGCTGGATGAAGGGGCCGGCACCGCAGTTGGGCTGGTCTTCCGCCGACCAGAGAACGTGGCCGGAGTCGATGGCTTTCTGGGTGGCAAAGCCTTCTTTATTGCACGATGGATAATGCACGCCGATAGCAGCGATGGCCTTCGCAAGCTGCGGGTCTTCACTCATCTTGTCGCTCGGCTCAAACGGATGCGCGCGCGATACCATGTCGCAGCAGACGATCTTTACGCTGGACAGACCTCGCTCATCGAGCACCTTGCGCAGCAGTTTCACCCACGCATAATCGGGCTTCCGCTCGTTCCATGCACCTGTGTACTGAATGTCGAGGCCCTGCTTCTTGGCTCCGTTGAGAAAGTCCGCAACATACTCCGCCATATCGTGCGAGTAGTATGTGCCATTGCCAATCCAACCCGGCGCGCCCCATGCCAGCGTGTCGAGAATGATATGCGGATTTCGTTTGCGGGCCTCGCGCATGAGCCACCACTCGTAGCCGCGCGTGTAATCGTGATCGGTGCGCGAGCGCATGTGGCTCGGCTCGGAACCGTCGGTGGAGTTTACGTCGGAGCCGATCTCTACCTTGAGGTGTTGCAACGCTGCGCCATAGTGCGGCTTGAATAAGTAATCGAGCACCTGTGAGCGCTGCGGCTCGGGATAGTCGTACAGCAGGCGCGAGCTTGCGCCCGCGCTCACTGCTCCCAGACCGTCAAAGGTGCGTCCTGGCCCGGAGGCGTCGAGCGTGATCGTGGTCTGCGCTAAGGCCAGCGAGGCGAGCGCGAGAGGAAGGACAAGCAGATGACGCAGACGCATGAGAGACTCCAGCAAAGAGGCTTATCGTGTACGTTCACGATGCCTACCACGCTAGAGACCTTCTTATGCAAATGTCAATGCTCTGATCAATCAAACGCTGTATAAAACAACAAAGGCACCACTGCACGCGGTGCCCTTGTTATTGGTTTATGCGGAGACTATTCGAGTTCGCTGTAGTGGTGCTGGTCCATGTCGTACCCGCCCTGGATACGCTCCTCTTCAACGACCTGCTTCTCATGTGAGGGCACGTAGTTCGGATCGTCACTCTTCACGACGACCTTGAGGTGCGCGGTCACTTCGCGATGCACCTTCACAGGCACGTGGAACTCGCCAAGCGTCTTCAGCGGATCGTCGAGCGCGATCTTGCGGCGGTCGATCGTGATGCCCTGCTTCTCCAGCTCGGCAGCGATATCGGCCGAGGTAACCGAACCGAACAGATGATCGGCAGCGCCAACCTTGCGCTCGATTACCACTTCCGCTTCGTCCAGCTTCGCAGCAAGTTCCTGCGCGCCGGCCTTGCCCTGCTCCGCCTTGCGCAGAGCAGAGGTCTTCATCTGCTCGATCACAGCCTTGTTGGCCGCGTTGGCTTCAATCGCGAGCCGCTGCGGCAAGAGGAAATTACGGCCATAACCGTCGGCAACCTTCACCACATCGCCGGCGTGGCCAAGCTTATTTACGTCTTCTTTCAGAATGACTTCCATTGCAATTCTCCGAATCTTCTAGTGGGCGGGCATAACGCGCGCCGGGTCGCTTAGTACTTTGCGGCAAACGGCAGCAGGGCGATGTTGCGTGCCTGCTTGATGGCCTGCGAAAGCTGGCGCTGGTGCGTGGTGCAAACGCCCGTCAGACGGCGAGGAACGATCTTGCCGCGTTCGGCCACAAACTGCTGCAGCAGGCGATGATCGCGGTAGCTGATCTGATCGATCTTCTCCGTGCAGAACTTGCAAACCTTCTTGCGGCGGAAGAACTTGCGTCCGCCTGCTCCGCCACCGGGGCCACCCGTACGCGGAGGACGAGGGCCGGAGGGGCGCTCGCCACCACCGGTGGCAGGACGCTCGGAAGAAGCTGCGGGTGTTGCTGTTGCGGTGCTGACTTCATCAGCCATGAGGGTGAATCCTTTCTTCTGTTGTGGCCCTGTCGCGCCTCAGGACTGCGATGAGTCCCACGGCCTGAGCGGAAGCGCGTCCAGTGCAGTGCATTGCGTGTTGCTGCAAATCTCTTGAGATAAAAACTTAGGCGACCGAGGTAGCGGCGGCTTCGGTCTCGGCTGCATCGGCCTGCTCAGGAGCAGCGGCGGCCTGCATGTCCGACACCTTTTTGTGCGCGTCGCGATGTGCCTTCACCTTGGCCAGGCGCTTGTTCTCCTCGTCCGTGCGGACGGTGATGAACTTGATCACCTGCTCCGTCACGCGGAGGCGGCGCTCCAGCTCGGCAACAACCTTGCCATCAGCAGAGATGGTCATCAGAATGTACTGGCCATCGTTGAACTTGCGAACGGTGTAAGCCAAACGGCGGCGGCCCATCTTCTCAGCAGACGCCACTTCGCCACCACCCGAAGTCACAACGGTGTTGAAGCCTTCGATCAGCTTGTCCAGGTCCTCTTCCGTCGTGTCAGGACGGACAATGTACATCACTTCATACGTGCGATTCATAGTTACTTCTTTCTGCGGAGTTCTGCTCCGCGCCCTGAGTGCTCAAGGCTTGGAAGATATTTAGAGACAGTTGTTAGTTCTTAGTTGTTAGTTTTTAGGACCGACATTTCGAACTAGCAACTTTTACTTCTGCGCCGAGAGTTTCGATCTCAGCAAGATTTCACTAACAACTAACAACTAATCACTAACAACTTGTTGCTTCTGGTTAAACCTCGACATTGCCTTCGCAATGCCGTCCTGCAAAATCATCTCCACCGCTTCAAGCGCGCGATCAAGCACCGGATCGAGCAGCGCAAGATCTGCCTTGCGCATCGGGTCCAGCAGGTAATCCTTGCCGCCTGCCTTGGTTCCCTCGGGTACGTTCGGCCGGCCAACGCCAATCCGAATCCGCATCCACTCTTCCGTGCCCAGGAAAGCGGTAATGCTCTTCACGCCGTTGTGGCCGTTCGAGCTTCCATCCGCCTTCACACGCAACTCGCCCAGAGGAAAGGCCAGTTCGTCATACAGCACGATCAGGTCTTTCTTCGGATCGATCTCCAACTCATGCACCAGCGCGGCAACCGACTGCCCGCTCAGGTTCATGTACGTCTCCGGCTTGGCCAGCAGGCACTCATGTCCTGCAAGATTCGCCTTGCCCGTAAGTGCCTTGCCACGCCGGTTGCTCACCGAAGCATTGCGCTCCTCTGCAATGCGATCGATCGCAAGAAACCCGGCATTGTGCGGCGTGAACGTGTACTCGGGACCGGGATTTCCAAGACCGACTACTAACTTCACGCGGATTAGCTCCTAGCTTTTAGCTTCTAGCTTCTAGCTCTTAGCTAGTTGCGTACTTATTCACCCCTGGCTTTCGACCTTTAGCTCTCAATTCCTCTGCAACCATTCAGTAATTGCAAACAAGCTAGACGCTAAGAGCTAAAGGCTAAAAGCTTACTTCTTCGCTTCCGCGGCGGCAGGCGCAGCTTCCTTGCCCTTTGCCTTGGTCACTTCCGGTTCGGCGGCAGCAGGAGCAGCTTCAGCAGCAGCCTCTTCCTTCACAATCGTCACGTGCGCAACGGTCGCATCCTCATCATCGAGGAACTTGATCTTGCCACCGTGCGGCAGGTCCGATACGCGAATCACGCCATGCAGCGCAAGATTCGTCACATCCACATCGATGTGCGAAGGAATGTCTGCCGGGAGGCACTCGATGTGCACTTCGCGAAGTACCTGGTCCAGAATGCCGCCCTGGTTCTTCACGCCGGTAGCCGTACCAACCAGCATGACGGGTACGGAGACGCGCATGGCCTTGTCCATCGCAATGCGCTTCAGGTCCACGTGCAGCAGCTTGCCCTTGATCGGCTCATACTGCCAGTCAACGATCATGCCCTTGGTCGCCGCTGCGCCTTCAATGTTCAGATCGAAGATGCTGTTGTGGCCGGCTTCAGAGTGCAGAATCTGCGTAACCACCTTCGGGTCCACGGTGACGGCGACTGAATCCTGTCCCGCGCCATACACCACGCCGGGGATGAGACCTGCCACGCGCACGCGGCGTGCTGCATTCTTGTTGAACTTGCCCGTGCGGGGCGTCGCTGTGATCGCAGTTACATTTGCTGTGTTTGCCATTGTTATCCCTTCGGGCGCGAGACAGTTGTTAGTTCTTAGTTTTTAGTTGTTAGTTTTTCTAACAACCCACTTTGCTCTAACTCTGCCTTACTCCCTTCGCGGTTCTTCACCGCTGTTATGGTTTCCGTTTACCTCAGAAGCAGTCGACTAACAACTAACAACTAAGAACTAACAACTTGCTAAGAAAACAGCGTACTCACGCTGGTCTCCATATGAATACTTTCAATCGCGCGCCCCAGCAGGCCAGCGATGGAAAGCACTCGAACTTTGCCCGTTGCGATGGCATCTTCGCGCAACGGAATGGTGTTGGTTACAACAAGCTCTTTCAAACGCGAATCCTTGATGCGCTGCGCCGCCGGTCCGGAGAGCACGGCATGTGACGCGCACGCATACACTTCCGTCGCGCCGTTCGCGAACAGAGCATCCACGGTTTTGGTGAGCGTGCCTGCCGTGTCCACAATATCGTCCAGGATGATGCAGGTGCGGCCCTGCACATCGCCGATCACGTGCATCACTTCGGTCACATTGATGTCGGTGCGGCGCTTGTCCACAATCGCCAGGGGAGCTTCCATCTTCTGCGCGAAAAAGCGCGCACGCTCCACGCCACCCGCATCCGGAGAAACCACCGTAAGGTTCTGCAACTTCAAATCGCGGAAGTGCGACACCAGCACCGGCGATGCAAACAGATGGTCTACTGGGATATTGAAGAAGCCCTGAATCTGCGCTGCATGCAGGTCTACCAGCAGGGCGCGGTTCGCGCCCGCAGTCTGCAACAGATCGGCAATCAGCTTCGATGAGATCGCAACACGCGGACGGTCTTTGCGGTCCTGCCGCGCATATCCGTAGTACGGAATCACAACCGTGATGCGACCGGCAGAAGCGCGCTTCAGTGCATCGATCATGATCAGCAATTCAACCAGGTGCTGGTCCACTGGATAGCATGTCGGCTGCAGCAGAAACACATCGGCGCCGCGCACATTCTCCAAAAGCTGAAAGTGAATTTCGCCATCGGAGAACTTGAGCAGCTTGGTCTCGCCCATCGGCACGCCAAGAAAGCGGCAGACCTCTTCGCACAACGGACGATTCGCAGTCCCGCAGAAGATCTTGAAACGCTTGTCTTCCGCCAGGCGGCCGCTGCGTTTGCGTTCTGCGGCGCTCTTTACCTGCACGGGCGCAACGGACGCCTCGACGGCTACTGCCACCGGTGCTTCCATCGTCTCCGTTGCTGTTGCTGCCTGCGTCATCTCGCTCTTCATGCCGATCCATCCTCCCAGCCGGTTAGCTTTGGTTGAACGTCACTGCTTCACGTACACAAAATTTCTGGTTGGGCGACCAGGATTCGAACCTGGACTGAGTGCGTCAAAGGCACTTGACCTACCGTTAGTCGATCGCCCAACAAAAGTTCTTAGTTGTTTGTTTTTAGTTATTAGTAAGCCTTACGATCGGCCATCTAACAACTAAAAACTAAGAACTATCCTTCAAACATCGTGCGCCAGTACTCATTGCGTGGCAAGGTCGTTGTTACCATGGCCCGCGTACCGAGTGCTTCCACACGCTGCTTCGCTGCCTCGGCGTCCGCTTCGGTCCGGTAAAGACCGAAGAGCGACGAGCCGGAACCTGACAGCATGGCGGTAATAGCCTGCTCGTCCGGAGAAGCTACCTGGGTGCCCTCAAGGGCGGTGAGAATGTCGCGCAGGGAAGGATGCTGTGCAAAGGCGACCTCTTCGAAGTCGTTTGCGATCCCGGTGCGGACAAGCTCGGAAAGGTAGTTCCCAGCCAGGTCTCCACCCGAGGAGGAGACACCGGAGGCGCCGGTCACGCTGTTGCCCGCCGGTGAAAAGACGGACGCGTAGACGCAGCTCAACTCCTCAAGTCTATCGTTTTGCAGTTGCCGGGTCAAAGCACCCGTGGACGCCTTTTGGCCCTTCGGGTCTGCGTCGCCAGGCTGTTCTGCCGCAATTTCGTCGGAAAGCCAATTCGCCATGCGCTGGTCCCACTCTTTGAAGGCCAGCGGAGTGCTCACACCCACAGCCGGTGCAGCAATCACGCAAGGCATTGGCGGCAGGTCAGGATAAGGCACAAACATCTCGCCCCGCGACAGCCCCAGGGACGTCCCCCCGCACAAAAACAACGGGCAATCCGACCCCACCTGACCCGCAAGCCATATCCGGCTGGTTGGGGTAAGTGACTCATTTAGTTCACGTTCGATACCAAGTAGGGCCGCCACTGCGTTGGCCGACCCTGCCCCCAGACCGCCCTGCACCGGCAAGCGCTTGTCGATATCGATATGGACTTCGGCGGAGATTCCCATCGCATCCAGCGCCCATTCCACCATCTTCCAGACCGTATTTTTGCTGTCGCAGGGCACGCCGGGATGGTTGCAGGTGATGTGAATGCTCGTGTTATCAGCACGTTGCGCCGAAACCGTCAGTACGTCGTACAGCCCGATGGTCTGGTAAAGCGTGCAGAGCCCGTGATACCCATCCGGACGCGTTGGGCCGATGCGCAAACCGAGGTTGATCTTGGAGTAGGAACGAATGCGCGTGAGCATACGGTTGATTTTAGTGTCTGAATTAGTGGCAGATTTCGCTTCTTTTGCGACGAATATCAGTAAAGTGATGCAATACGTGTCAGTTATCCCGGAAAGAAAACGACCTGATGATTTCGCTGAAACACGCGCCCGCCGCCCTGCTGCTTGCTGCCACCCTCGCTGCCACCGGACAGCAGACTCCATCGAGTAGCACCTTTCAGGCCGGTGCCAGGGCATTTCCGGTGGAACAGCGCTCGGCCAAAGGCACTCCCATTGTGTCTATGTGGAATCAGAAGTTGGCCACAGATCCTACGGACTACCCTGTTTTGAAAGAGGAGCACCAGCTTGTGTGGAGTCCGGCGAATGCGGAAGAGGGCGGATACAACCACTACGCCTGCCTCATCCGCTACAAAGGCAAGCTGTTTGCCATGTGGGGCAATCATCCCTTTGGTGAGGACGGTCCCGGCCAGCGCGTTCTGTACTCCGTATCTGACAAGTGGGGCGTCTGGTCGAAGCCGCGCGAACTCTTTGCTGCTCCGGGACCCGTGAAGAAGCGTAAGGAAAGGGGAATTCATCTGAAGCCCGACCGCTGGGTGATTGTGGACGGCGCGCTCTATGCCATCGTGTATGTCCACGGCGCGGGCAGATATCCCATCGCGCGGCGCCTCGAAATTGGCGGCGAGATGGGCGATCCGTTTCTGCTGGACAAGCTGCCCGCAAAGGCCGAGTTGCCGGTTTATATGCACGATGCCACTCCGCCAGCAGTCGCGCGCAAATTGCTGGACTGGTATCCGCAGCATGACAAGGTCAGTTTTTGGGCGGCTGAAGACCAGGGCGTGCAACGCAAGGCGGTGGACGGCTCAACCCTGATTGAAACTTTCATGTACCGCGCGAAAGACGACACGCTCGTGCTGATGGCGCGCAATTGGGGGACGCCTTCGAACCCTGTACATAACAACCGCATGTACGTGAGCTTCAGCAAAGAGTACGGTCACTGGACAGCGCCCTATCCGACCGATATTCCTGACTCACCGACACGCGGCGACGCGCTGCGCTTGAAAGATGGAACCATCCTGTTGATCGGCACGCAGTACGCACCGCGTCTCGACAGCGCGCTCTATCTTGACCGAGATCCGCTCACCGTTTCGGTAAGCCATGACGGGTTCCACTTCGACCGGACGTATACGCTTCGCACCGGCGCTCCCAAGACGTGGCACATCCCGCACGTTGGCGGCCGAAATCCTGGGTTCGCGTACACGAGTTCCATCATTGATGGTGGTTTTCTGTACACGCTCTATTCCGTAGGCAAAGAAGACATCGCCATTAGCCGCGTACCCTTAAGTGAAATCGTAAAGCGCTAAGTGCCGGAATTGTCCACGCGGCGCCTCACGGATAGCATCATCTAGCTAGACTGCGAAGCGCCAGCGGCAAGGTATCCTCTTCTGCTGATGTTCGCGACGATGGCTCTCCTCTACAAGCTCGCCAAAAAAATCATTGGCAATGGCTTTTTTCTCATCGACAATGGCTCATGATGCTTCAGAGACAGACTGCGTTTCTAATGATGGTTGTACCGGCGATCGTCGTGTGCGCATCACTGCCGGCACAACAAACAGCATTCTCTCCTACGGCAGAAGAATTGCTCCAGCAAGCGGCCACCATGTATGCACATGCCGACAATTTTCATACGGAGATGTCGAAAGAACAGACCGACAGTGCACCTCGCTGGAGAAACTGGCGCAAGCTCGACATGAGCGTAATACGGTCTTCGCCGAATAGATTTCGCATCGAAAGCCATGCCGGTACCGGTTCATGGATTCAAATGTCCGACGGTAAAACGGAATGGACCTACTGGATTGACGGCGCCCGCTATGAGGAGCATCCGCTCATTGGAGCAATCCCACACTTTCTTCATGCAGTTATGGCTGACGATCAGTACCTGCGCGAAGCTTGGAGTATCGCAACCAATTTGGAGCAGCTGGCGCGCACCACTATCAATCTAGAGCGCTTTCCAGATGAAACAATCACGGTCGGCACACAACGGATTCCGTGTTTTGTCGTACACGGACAAATGAAAAAGAGAAACGATGAATTTACATCGGATCGCACGCTTTGGATTGATAAGAGAACACATGTCTTCCGCAAGATAATAGAGCGCAATAAGAATTCTCTGATCAACGGTGACGTACATTCACCTTTTAATCAGGAGATTATCCGTCTCTTTCCTGTCTTCGATCTCAATCCTGTTTCTCCAGATGCGGCCTTCTCCTTCGTTCCTCTTAATGGAGTAAAAAAGGTGAATACGTTGGAACCCGAATGGGCTCGTCACGCAACTGCTGCTATCCAAAGCAGTCCGCCTCATCGTGCGCCGGATATCGATCTCATCGCGGAAGATGGCAGCCGCCACAAGCTAAGCGAATATCTCGGAAAACCTGTACTCATCGATATGTGGGCAACATGGTGTGCTCCGTGCCTGAGCGCGATGCCGGATTTCTCACGCCTCGCGGCAAAGTACAAAGCAACCGATTTGATTGTCCTTTCCATTGACGAAGACTTGAGGCAATCCGCTGCCATCGAGTACCTGCACAGCCACAATTTTCTTTGGACGAACCTTCACGATCAGAAACGCACCATGCAGATTGCACTGGCTGCTCAAGGCATTCCAATGACGCTTGTCATGGATCGGAACGGACAGATCATCTTTCAAAATATTTCAGCAGGAGACAATTACGAGACGCTCATAGCTGCTTTAGACAGAGCGATATCTCTGACAACGTCCACTCATTAGCTTGAGTTTCGCTGAGCGCGGAAGGTGAGTTTGTCACCTTCCGCGTCCACCACAACATGGTCGCCGTGCAGCACCTCACCGTTCAGGATTTTGATGGCGAGTGGGTCCTGCAACAACCGCTGAATCGCGCGCTTCAGTGGACGCGCCCCGTACGCTCGGTCGTATCCAGCCGTGAAGACGAGATGACGAGCCGCAGGGGTCAACTCCAGCGTGATGCGGCGGTCGGCCAGCAGCGCCTCCAGATCCTTTAACCGCAGATCGACGATGTGTTCCAGTTGCCCTTCGCCCAGCGGATGGAAGACAACAATATCGTCCACGCGGTTCAGGAACTCCGGACGGAAGTGTTTCTTCAACTCGTCGAGCACACGCCGCTTGGCGTCGTTGAAACCTTCTTCGCCCTCCGCCCACGCCGTGTTCAACTGCTGCGCGCCCACGTTTGACGTCATGATCAGCACCGTGTTCTTGAAGTCCACCGTGCGTCCCTTTGAGTCGGTGAGACGGCCATCGTCCAGCACCTGCAACAGCACGTTGAAGACATCTGGATGCGCCTTCTCAATCTCATCGAAGAGAACGACCGCATAGGGCCGGCGGCGGATCGCTTCGGTCAACTGCCCGCCTTCATCAAAGCCAACGTATCCCGGAGGCGCGCCGATCAAGCGAGCCACGGCGTGCTTCTCCATGTACTCGCTCATGTCGATGCGTACCATCGCCTGGTCATCATCAAAAAGAAACTCAGCCAGCGCGCGCGCCGTTTCGGTTTTACCAACACCCGTCGGTCCGAGGAAGATAAAGCTGCCAATCGGCCGCTTTGGATCGCTTAGGCCCGCGCGGCTGCGGCGAATCGCATTCGCAACAGCACTCAGAGCTTCGTCCTGACCGATCACGCGCTCGCGCAGACGCTCTTCCATCTTCACCAGCTTCTGCACTTCGCCTTCCAGCATCTTGCTTACAGGGATGCCGGTCCACCGCGAAACGATCGCCGCAATGTCTTCTTCTTCGACTTCTTCCTTCAACATGCGCTGCGCGTTGTTGCTGCCGTCCTGCACGGCTTCCAGATCGCGCAACTCAGCCTCGGCACGCGGCAACTCGCCATACTGAATCGCAGCCGCGCGTTCCAGGTTGCCTCTGCGCGTCTGGTCTTCCATCTCAAAACGCAGCCCTTCAATGCGCTTCTTCAAATCGGCAATCAACGTAATCGCGTCGCGTTCGCGCTGCCACCGCGCGCGCAGACCGCCAATCTCCTCCTGCAATTCGGCAAGCTCCTTGTCCACCGCAATGAGCCGCTCCTTCGAGTTTTCGTCTTCTTCACGCTTCAGCGCAGTGCGTTCGATCTCCAGCGAAGTGGCGCGACGCTCCAGCGCATCGATCTCCACCGGTACGCTGCCAATCTGGATTGCGAGCGAAGCCGCGGCTTCATCTACAAGGTCAATCGCCTTGTCCGGTAGAAAGCGGTCGGAGATGTAGCGGTGCGACAACTCGGCCGCCGCGATGATCGCCGAGTCCTTGATGCGGACGTTGTGGTGCGCCTCGTACTTCTCTTTCAGGCCGCGCAGAATGTTGATCGTGTCCTCAACATTCGGCTCGCCGACATACACCTGCTGGAAACGGCGCTCCAGCGCAGCATCTTTTTCGATGTATTTGCGGAACTCGTTCAGCGTCGTCGCGCCAATGGCACGCAACTCGCCGCGTGCCAGCGCGGGCTTCAGCATGTTGCTCGCATCGATCGCGCCCTCGGCAGCGCCCGCACCCACCAGCGTATGCAACTCGTCGATAAAGAGAATGATCTCGCCATGCGAGTCTTCAATCTCTTTCAGGATCGCCTTCAGACGTTCTTCAAACTCCCCGCGAAACTTCGCGCCGGCGAGCATGCTCGCCAGATCGAGCGACACCACGCGCTTGTTCTTCAGCGCATCGGGCACGTCGCCAGAAACAATGCGCCGAGCCAGCCCTTCCACAATGGCGGTCTTGCCCACACCAGGCTCGCCTATCAGCACAGGATTATTCTTTGTGCGGCGGCTCAGCACCTGCACCACGCGGCGGATCTCTTCATCGCGCCCGATCACCGGATCGAGTTTGCCCTCGCGCGCCTGTTTGGTCACGTCCTTCGCATACTTCTCCAGCGCCTGGAACTTGCCCTCGGGATTCTGGTCGGTCACACGCTGATTGCCGCGCACCGCCGTCAACGCACGCAGAATCGCATCATGCGTCGCGCCCGCCGCAGCCAGCGCCGTCTGCACCGGCTCATTCTTCTGCTGCGCCAAGGCCAGCAGCATGTGCTCGGTGGAAACGTACTCGTCCTTGAAGTTCTTCGCTTCCTGCTGCGCCTGCTCCAGCACCTTGTTCAGCGCCGCGCTAATGCCCGGGTTCTGCTGCGCACCCTGGATCTTCGGCAGCTTCGCAATCGCGTCGTTCACGCCTGACAGCAACTGCTGCACCGGCACGCCGATCTTTTCCAGCACCGGCAGCACAATGCCCTCGCGGTCCTCCAGCAAAGCGGCCATCAGGTGCAACGGAACGATCTCCGGATTGCCGTTCTCCGCGGCATGCTGCTGCGCCGCCTGAATCGCGGCCTGCGATTTTACGGTTAGTTTTTCCCAGTTAATAGCCATGCGGGGTTTGCCTCGAATACGGATTCTATACATCTATTGGATGCATTCTGAGGCGGCGTGATGCAAAATATGAGCGGAACCCACTCATATTTTTACGGCGTTATAACAAGGCTAAATTGCGAGGTTCGGACTCCCAAAGCAGGCTCTGATCCGACAATCTGGATGGTGTATGTCCCCGGAGGGGTGTGATCGGGGTAGCGCGCGCTGCAGCCACTCAGCCATAGGGTCGAGAACAGGAACATCATTAATAAGAGCGAGCGCAGTAGAGCCGCCCGTCTGGGAACAGCAAATAGTGCGAGTGCACCCAGCCCCAGAAGGCAGAGCTGGAGATTGTTCCGGCCTTCATGCCTCACCGAGGCATAGCCTAAGACCGTGTCCGTATCGATAACGACGCGCGTTGTCGCAGTCTCTCCCGCAGCGAGCGTGATGGCCTGCTTGTCGAAGGTGCAACTTGCGTAGACAGGCAGATCAGCGCATGACAGAGCGACCGTCCCCTGAAAACCTCCGATGGAATGGACAGCCACCGATAGCGGTGCGTGGTGCTCTGTCTGGATAGACAAGGACGGGGGATCGGCGCTCACGCTGAAATCATTGCTTAGAACCAGCATCGACAAGGTGAATGAACTGGGGAGGTAATTCGCCGAACCGCTATATGTAGCAACCAGAATGTGGAGGCCTGTGGTCGAGAAGGAAGTTGTAAGTCTTATCTTTCCTTGCGCATCGAGGGTGCCGCTGGCGACTACATTCGCGCCTTCCATAAAGGAGACTGTTCCATCGGGAATATGTGTGGAAGCTGGAGCGCTCACGCCGGCCTGCAAAGTCACTGTCCGTTGTTGGAAGACCGGACTCGGACTGATCACAAACTGTGTCACGGTAGGTGCGCGTTCTACCGTGAAAGCCAGAGGAGCAGATGTGCTTGCCGCCAATATAGATGTGGCTGCAAAACTCGCTGTCAGCGTGTACGGACCGGCGGGCAATACTACATTTGCAACCGCCACTCCAGACGCATCGGTCACACCTTTGCCTGCGACGTTTCCATTCACAAAAAAGGTGACGGTGCCACCCTGCGTGGAGACGGCTGGAGAAGCCGCCGAGGAGACCGTGGCGCGCAGTTGCACGTTCTGGAACGCTACCGGAGATGGAGGCAAAACGGCGGCTGTGACCGTTGTGGGTGCAGCAAGCACTGTTACCGTTACCGCCGGAGATGTGCTCGGTTCAAAAGAAGTGTCGCCGGAATACACGGCATAAATCAGATGTGTTCCGGGAGAGAGTTGCACTGCCCCCAGTCGGGCAATGCCGGAAGCATCCACTAGACCGCTTCCCAGAACATTCGTCCCTTCGTAAAACGTAACGTTGCCGGTCGCGCCAGAGACATTTGCGGTAACCGCAGCAGTGAGCGTTGTGCCTGCCTGATACGGCACGGGATTGGGGGAAGCAGACAATGCCGTGCTGGTCGTTCCCCCCACAATTACAAGGTTTACAGCAGGAGAAGTGGTGGCTTGATAATCAGCGTTGCCGTCATAGCGAGCAACGATGACATGCGTGCCGCGCGCAAGCGTGTTGACGTTGAAATTAGCGGTACCTGCTACCAACGATGCAGTCCCGAGGACCGAGCTACCTTCCAAAAAGGTAACTGTACCTGTTGGCTGTCCGGCGTTGCCGGTAAGTGCATTGACGACAGCATGCAGGTTTACCGTTTGGCCCACCGTAGCAGGATTGGGATTGGCGGTAAGCACAACGCCTGCCGTAGGGGCATTGACGACCACAACCCCCAGAACGCGTGACTGGCTGGGCGCATACACAGCGTCTCCATGGAACACTGCAGAGAAGGTATGAAATCCAAGTGCCAGTGTGGAGGTCTGGTAGACGGCGCTTGTGCCTGTAATCGGGACTCTTCCCTGGCTTATAAATGTGGCGCCTCCCCCTGTGTCATAGATTTCTATCTCCCCCGTAGGCGCGCCGCTGGTGGCCGTCTCTGTAATGGTGAGTGTGTAGAGCTGCCCTTTGCGAATAGATGTCGGACCCGAAATATCTGTAGCGGTACGGATGAGCTCTTCCGGAGGGAAACTATGCCGGAATATCTCTACCGAGCTCTGGGGATAACCAACCGTGACGATGTCGCCTTGTGCGTCTCCATCCACATCGGCCAGCAGGATCGAATCCGATGAAAATGCCGGAGCTGTCGGCCCGGTCATCAATGGGAGCGGCGCTTCGAACGTTCCATCACCGCGGCCGCGAACGATAGACACATAGTTGTTCGTGCCCGCTGCAACAATGTCTAAATTTGTATCTCCGTCCACTGCGCCTACCTGGACCACGTATGCCTCTGGCCCTGCTTCCGGCGAAAGGACCACATTTTGTATCGGTCCAAAGACGCCTGGCTGGGCGGTCTGATTGAGCATCACGCCTACCCCATACGGCCCCTGCGCGAAGATCAGATCTGGCAATCCATCTCCGTTCAGATCTCCGGATTCCATATCCGCGATCCCTGATGAGGTGACATAGTGTGTGGACGAAACGAATGTTCCGGGATTCGTCGAACTCCCGAAAACAATATTTATGCCGGGAGAGGTGGGCTCTCCTATGGCGAGGTCTGGGAAGTGGTCGCCATTGAAATCTGCAAGCGTAAAGAAAGAACCTAAGCCGGGAAGAGAATAGCTGCTCTTCCGTTGAAACGTGCCGGGATGCGTCGCATCGTTCAGTAACACCTGGACGACACTATGGTTCGACGGGGCGCCAATGCAGACAATGTCAGGAAAGCCATCCAGGTCCATGTCCCCTACCCGGCACATGGGATAGCCCACATTCGGAAAATAAGAGACCGGCGCAAGAAACGATCCCGGATGCGCTGGGTCGTTTTGGAAATAGAACAATGTTCCGTCGTCGACGCTGAGCGCGATCAGGTCGATCAGACCGTCAGCATTGGCATCTACTGGATAGACATACTCCAGGTCGCCCGCAGTCACATTGAGAAATTGCGGCGCAAGAAATTCGCCGGGACGGGCTGGATCGCCCGCCGCTATTGCAATGCGCGCCGGACTGAACATAGCCACTGCCATGTCCTTAACTCCGTCACCATTGAAATCCGCGACCACAGGTGCAGTAATAAGGTTGTGCTCGGTGCCAAAGGTAAAATCGCGTGTGTTCTTGTAGACCGGGGTCGGGGTATAGGCAGGGGTGGTTCCGGCGACTACAAGCTGGACCACCGGAGAGCTGGAAGCCGCATCTGCAACCGATGGCCGGAACGCAGCATGCAAGGCATACAGGCCCGAACCAAAGACGTGGCGGATCGTCGCTGTTCCCGGCGTGAAACCTGCCGTATTGCTGTGAACTAATTGCGCGGTCTCTATAAGTTGACTGCCGCTAAACAGGTCAACAACCCCGGCTGTAACAGGCCCCTGTCCGTCCGAAACGGAGATCTGGATAGTGACAGGCGTGTTCGGCTGGGCGTTGTGCGTGGAAAGTGAAAGAGTAGTCGTAGTAGGAAGCTGCGCATGCGCCCCAAGTGCAACCCATATACACAAAGTCAATAAAACGATACGGCGGTTCAGCAGCTTCAGCAGAAACATTAAGGATCCCAGAGTTCGCCTCTAATCATAGCTTCCGTAACCATGAGTAGCCAGAGTGCGCACGTCTGAGAAACCAATGAGATATTTTTCAGCAAGTTACAAAAGGCGCAGGCCTCTCGGACCCGCGCCTTAGTTTTCATATAGCGATCTGAATGTAGCTGATCTCGTAACGCGGCGGTTTACTTGCCGTAACCCCGGTGTGGCAAGGATTCCAGCTTTTCGGCGCTGGGCCAGGCGATAGTGAGGAGAATGGCGGCGTCTTCGAGCGCTTCCACCTCATGTTTGATAGAGGCACCGAGCGTCAGCAGGTTGTGAAGACGGAGATCGTGTGCCTGACCTTGTACTGTAAAGCGGACTGAACCTTTGATCACCTGGACGGAGATGGTTCCATCGGCATGATGTTCCTTGAGCACCGAGCCTTTCTGCATGGAGATCAGCAGGATGCGGAGATCGGATTTCTTGAACAGGACTTTCGCAGAGTGGCCCTGTGTCGGCGCTGTTTGAAGCGCGTTGGCGATTTCCTGATCAAGGTTGAATTCGGCAAGGTCCTGCACCATATTGCCATCGTTTGCAAAGCCTTCTATCGGCATACATCGTCCTCCTGTGGGTTTGGATGCGCGGAGATGCTATCCGGTAAATTGATTTTTGGCGAAGGCGCGAAGGTCCTTTACGCTGAGTACGACGACGCGATGGCCATGAAGCTCGATGGCATTGTGTTGCGTGAGTTTCTGAAGCGCGCGTGAGACGACTTCGCGCACAGAGCCTAGCCGCGCCGCAATCTGTGTGTGCGAGAGCGGGAGCGAGAAGGACATGCCGTCACGCAGGGGGAAACCAGTTTTCTTTGCTTCTTCCAACAGCAGGTGCGCAAGGCGCTGCCCTACGTCCATGAGCGCAAGCTGCTCCACCATGCCGGCGACCATGCGCAGCTTTTTGGCAAGGATGGCAAGTGCAGTGAGCGCTGCCTCAGGATTTTGCAGCATGAAGCGGCGAACGTCTTTGCGCGGAAGGAAGAGCACCTCGGAATCTTCTTCGGCGATCGTGGTGGAGGGATAAGGACCGCCATCGAAGACCGCAACTTCCGCGAGTGTACCGCCGACGTGTTCGATATGAATGGTCTGTTCGCGTCCATCGAGGTTCACGCGGAAGGCGCGCACTGCTCCGGAAAGCACAATGTAGAGGCCCTCGGAAGGGTGATTGGCCGTGAATAGGACCTGCCCTTTCGCAAGTTTGCGCTCAACCGCGCCAGAGACGAGATCGTGCAAAGCGGATTCCGGCATGTTCTGGAAGAGGGCGGATTTGCCCATGACTTCCAGGCGGCGGGCGAGAGACATGATTCATCTTCGCGGATGCGAGGGAGTGCTGCAAGCCTTGTGACAAATGTCACTGAGAGTTTTACTGCGCAGCCGTAGCTTGTCTTCAGGAGGATCATCGCCATGGTGATTACGTCGGAGACGCCGGTCCGTGAGATTGCAGTAGAACTGCCCACGGCCATACCTGTTCTGGAGCGGTTCAGCCTGGATTACTGCTGTGGTGGCAAACATACGCTGGCCGAAGCGTGCTCACGGCGTAACGTGCATCTTGCACCGGTGCTGGAGGAGTTGGAGCGGCACCAGCAGCGGAAGGACCTGCCTGAGTCGCACTGGAAGACTGCATCGCTCAAGCAGTTGATGACGCACATTGTTGCGCACCACCATGACTTTACGCGGCAGCAACTGGATCTGTTGCAGGAGCTTGTAACCAAGGTGGAGCGGCGGCATGGCAGTACTCATCCTGAGATCTTTCAGGTAAGTACGGCGTTGAATGCAGCGCGCGCGGAGTTGCTGCACCACTTTGGATGTGAAGAGGGCGTGTTGTTTCCGCATATTGGACAACTGGAAGCAAATGAGAAGCTGGCTCTTCCGCCGGTGTTCAGCAGCCTTGACCAGCCCATCGCGCGCATGATGCAGGACCATGACCACACAGGCAATGAGCTTCGGCTGTTGCGCGAAATCACAAACGAATATCAGCCCCCAGCGGATGCCTGCACGACCTTCCGCGCTCTGTACAGGACCCTGGAAGAGCTGGCGCACGATCTCCATCAGCATATTCATCTGGAGAACAACATCCTGTTTCCGCGCGCGCTGGCGCTGGCGAAGGAGCGGGGATGAGCACCGCAGTCCACATTGGGAGTGTGCAGGGCGAAACGCAAGATAATGCTCTGCGCATTCGCAATGAACGGCGCAGCCAATATCTGGTGACTGCGTTTATTGTGAGCGGCGTGTTGTTCATGCTGCTGCCGGGGACGTTTCTTGGTGTATGGAACCTGTTAAACATCTCCGAAGCGCACGATGCGAGCACGCTGCCACTAGGCTGGTTGCAGGCGCATGGACAGGCGCAGATCTTTGGATGGATCGGATCGTTCATCCTCGGCATCGGCTTCTATTCGCTCACCAAGATGCAGACAGGAAGGAAGTTTCCGCTGGTTGCCGGATGGTGGGTGTGGGCGTTGTGGCTTGCGGGCATAAGTCTTCGCTGGGGCAGTGGCGTAACTGCGTGGGAGTGGCGTGTGCTGCTACCACTGGGATCATTTTTGCAATGCGCCGCGTTTTTACTTTTCTTCATTTCGGTGCGGCGCCATCGCACCCATACGACATCCAGGCGGCCAGAAGTCTGGATGCAGATTGTAGCTGCATCCACCATCACCTTTCTGAGCACTCTTATGGTGAACTGTGCGCTTCTGGTGCGGCAGGCGTGGCTGGGCAATTCTCCCGCAGTGCCGCATCTTCTCGATCAGCAGTTTGTCACCCTGGCGGTGTGGGGCGTTCTTGTGCCTACCATCTGGGGCTTCAATGCGCGATGGCTTCCGATCTTTGCTGGATTGCAGAAGCCGGATGGCAAACGGTTGTTGCTGGCGTATGTACTCTCCCTTTTAGGGATTGCACTCACTTTCTTTGGTGAATGGCTAGCTTCCGGCCTGGTGTTGATGGCGGCGGCGACAGTGTCCGTCGACGCGCTGCACGTTTGGGAACGTGCCGTGCAGCCGCCGAAACTTCTAAACATCCATTCGAGTTTTCCGTTCTTTCTGCGCGTGGCCTATGCGTGGCTGCTGGTCTCGTGTGTGCTGGCGTTGCTGGCTGTGCCTCTGGACCGCGCGGGCGGACTGTGGGGCGCGAGCCGCCATGCCATCACCGTAGGCTTTGTGGCGCTGATGGTCTTCGCGATTGGACAGAGAATTCTGCCGGCGTTCTGCGGCATGCGCATCTTGTGGAGCACGCGGCTGATGTTCTGGTCGATGTTTCTGCTTTCACTCGGATGCCTGCTGCGCGTGAGCGCGGAACCGCTTGCCTATGGCGGACTGTGGGCGCCGGCATGGAAGGTACTGCCTGTCTCGGCGATTGTCGAGATGACAGCTGTGTGTCTATTTGCACTGAACCTGGGCGCGACGCTTTGGCAACCGCCTGCACATCTTCGTTCTGAAACCAAGACTTCTCTTTCAAAAGGAGCGGCATGAAATCGTACAAAGGGTTGTGGATCGCTTTTACCCTCGTGGTTGTGATTTCGTTCGCGGTGTTGGGAGGCGTTGGCTATCATCTGATCAGCCAGGCCCCACCAATCCCGCAACGCGTCGTCACAACCGATGGACAGTTGTTGTTTACCGGCACCGACATCAGCAATGGTCAAGGTGTGTGGCAATCGATCGGCGGACAGGAGATCGGATCAATCTGGGGACACGGAGCGTATGTGGCTCCTGACTGGACTGCGGACTGGCTGCATCGCGAGTCGGTGATGACGCTGGACCACTGGGCGCAGCAGCAAGGTGCGACATCGTATGACGCATTGAATGCTGAGCAGAAAGGTGCGTTACAGGCGCGATTACGCGAAGAGATTCGTCCGAATACCTACAACGCGCAGACAGGGACAATTACCGTGGCGGCCGAGCGAGCGCAGGTCTTCGATGCCCTCGCAAAGTATTACGCGGACGTATTCGGCAAGGGCCGCGATGAGTATGCAATCCAGCCGGGCGCTCTGACCGACGCTGTAAAGCAGCGTGAGATGGCTGCGTTCTTCTGGTGGACGGCGTGGGCCGCGAGCACGAACCGTCCGAACGACAATGTGACCTATACGAACAACTGGCCGCATGAATCTCTGGTGGCAAATGAGCCCACACCCGGATCGATTGTGTGGAGTGTGATCAGCTTTGTGCTGCTGCTGGCTGCGGTCGGCGGCATGGTGTGGTACTTCTCCTCGCGCGATCCATCACCCGTGCATGAGAACCCGCCTGCGCGCGATCCGCTGTTCGGATTGAGCCCAACGCCTTCACAACGCGCTACGGTGAAGTACTTCTACGTTGCGGCCGCGATGGTAATTCTTCAGATTGCGTGCGGCATCATCACGGCCCACTACGGCGTGGAGGGATCGGCGCTGTACGGCATTCCTCTGGCGAAGTGGCTGCCGTACTCGATCTCGCGCACATGGCACTTGCAGCTGGCGATCTTCTGGATTGCAACATCGTGGCTGGCGACGGGCTTGTACGTTGCTCCGGCAGTGAGCGGATACGAGCCGAAGGGCCAGCGGCTGGGCGTGAACCTGTTGTTCGGTGCGCTGGTGCTGGTGGTAGGCGGGTCGCTTGCCGGTGAGTGGCTGGGTGTGGAGCAGAAGCTCGGCAACCTGTGGTTCTGGTTCGGCAATCAGGGCTATGAATACATCGAACTGGGCCGCTTCTGGCAGATTCTGCTGTTTGTTGGACTGACGTTCTGGCTGTGGCTGATGTGGCGTGCGTTGCAGCCTGCGCTGAAACGCCCATCCGAGAGCAGGCCGCTTCTGGTACTGTTTCTGCTGGCCAGCATTGCGATTCCGCTGTTCTACGCTTCGGGCCTCATGTATGGACAGCGCAGCAATCTGGTCACGGCAGAATACTGGCGCTGGTGGGTGGTGCATCTCTGGGTCGAAGGCTTCTTTGAAGTGTTCGCAACCGTGGTGATCGCCTTCCTCTTCACGCGGCTCAAGCTGCTGCGGGCTGATACGGCAACGCGCTCGGTGCTCTTCTCCACCGTTATCTTCCTTGCCGGCGGCATTTTGGGAACGTTCCATCATCTCTACTTCTCCGGGACAGGACCAGCAGTGATTGCCCTGGGTTCAGTATTCAGCGCGCTGGAAGTGGTGCCGTTGGTGCTGATCGGATCGGAGGCGTGGGAGAACATCCGTCTGGGTCGCCAGAGAAATAAGACCATGTGGATCGCGGCGTACAAATGGCCTATCTGGTTCTTTGTGGCTGTCGCGTTCTGGAACTTTGTAGGCGCGGGATTGTTTGGTTTCTTTATCAATCCGCCCGTAGCTCTGTACTACATGCAAGGCTTGAACACCACTCCTGTGCATGGACACACGGCGCTCTTCGGTGTGTACGGCATGTTGGGCCTAGGTCTAATGCTCTTCTGCCTGCGCGCTCTGCAACCGGGCAAGGCGTGGAAAGACAAGCCGCTGGCCATCGCGTTCTGGTCGATCAACATCGGCTTGACCTTCATGGTCATCCTCAGCATGTTGCCTGTGGGCCTGCTGCAGGGCTGGGCGTCGGTAAAATACGGCACCTGGTATGCGCGTTCGGCGGAGTTTATGCAAACACCGCTGATGAACGATCTGCGCTGGCTGCGCGTCCCGGGTGACACACTCTTCGCAATCGGCATGTTCGCGTTCTGCTGGTTCCTCTTCGGGCTGCTGACAGGAAGCTCATATGACGAGCATGGCGGATACGTGGAAGAAGGAGGCTGGGAGTTGGTGACCGCAGGTTCCGGCTCGACACACCATAAAGAAGCAGAATAAGCTGTCTGCTTTCAAACAAAGCAAGAAGGGCTTTCCAAATGGAAAGCCCTTCTTGCTTGTTGCGTTTGCATTATGCGGATTTGCGGAAGCGGCGCTGAAGTTTTCCAATTCCGCCTGGGGCGCTGATGTGCAGCAGTGTGCTGGCGAGGAAGTAGGCTGCCGCAAAGATAATCAGCACGCAGGGACCAAGGAGCCTGGGCCGGTGCAACGGGATGATGTGTTTCGCACCGAATGCGATTGCAGCGGCGAAGATAGCTGTCGCCCAAAGGAGTACAGTTCGTTTTGCTGAGGAGGGCACTACGCCGATGCGTGCGTGCAGCGCGTGGCGGAGAAGTGAAAATTCTATCCAGCCCGCAACGCCCGCGGAGAGTGTGAGTCCGGCGACGCCCCAGTGTTGATCAATGTGCAGCCGGCGCGGCAGATGGAGCGCGCAGAAGTATCCGAGAGCAATGGTGAGTGCAACGCGCAGAATGGCGAAGCGTAGCGGCGTGCGCGTGTCGTGCATGGAATAGAAGGCTGATGAATAAAGACGGCCTGAGGTGGAAGCCAGCAAGCCAACGCCGGAGCCTGCGAGCACGCTCCAGACGTAAGTGACGTCAGCGGCGGTAAAGTGCCCGCTGCGGTAGATGGTGGAGACGATGACGTCGCCGAGTATGACGAAGCCTACGGCAGATGGGATGACAAAGTAGGCGATGTTCTGGAGGCCTGCGGCGAGACGCTGGCGCAGGACTGCGGCAATCTCATCGTGGGTGCCAAGAATGCTGGACATGGCAGGCAGTTCGGCTGCTGAGATGGCCATGCCGAAGAGACTGACGGGGAGAGAATTGATCGTCTGCGCATACGACAGCGCGGAGACAGCACCGGTAGACAGATAGCTGGCGAGCATAAAGTCTACGTAGGCGCTGATTTGAACTACACCACGGCTGATGAAGACTGGGAAGAAGTTTTTGATGACGGAATGAAGATGGCTGCCGGCTAGTTTGAAGTGGAGCTTGAGAGGTCTGAGGAAGCCAAGGACAGCAGGCAATTGCACCAGGAACGTGCCCAGGCTTCCGATGACAGAGGCGATAGCAATGATGATTGCGAGTCGCGCCTGCGGAACGCGGCTGCCGCGCCAAAAGTAGGCCGCGATCATGGTCAGGTTCCAAACAACAGGTGCAACATACGAAAGAAAAAATTTTCGGTGGCTGTTGAGAATGCCGAGGCACCAGGCAGAAAGAACCAGCAACGCTGCGCCAGGGAAAACAATGCGCACGAGTTGAATGGTGAACTCGCGCTTTGCTCCGTGAAACCCGGGTGCGATGAGATGGATGAGCAGCGGCGTGGCAAGAATGCCCACGAGCGTGAACACCGAGACTGCGAGACAGAGAACGGCAAAGACGGCTTCGGCAAGTTGCGAGGCGTCTTCATGTTCTTCTTTCGCACGCAGGCGTGCGTACACGGGAATAAAAGAGGCGGACAGCACACCTTCGCCGAAGAGATTTTGCAGGAGATTGGGAATGCGTAAAGCTGCACGGAGTGCATCGGCTACGTCGGAGTTGCCGAAGAAGTAGGCAAAGACGCTTTCACGCACCAGCCCAAGGAGACGGCTGAGCAGGATGCCTGCAGCTACGGCAGCGGCGGAGGAGCGCGCGAAGAAGGATTTACGAGGCTGACTCACGGTCTCGATTTATCGTAACCGTCTATCTGCATGCGAGCACAGTATGCGATGAGGTGCAGACCTGCATCTGCTGCGAATTACTGTTGTTCTTGTAGCTGCGATTCTTGCTGCTGTTCTTCCTGGAGTTGGCGGGTCTTTGCTTCGAGTTTGGATTGCTGCTCGGGGGAAAGGGAGCGGCGGAGGGCAAGCACCAGACGGGTGCTGGCCTTTTCCAGGTCGGCGCGGGCCTGGGCTACGCGATCGATCTGCGCGAGGATGGCTGGCTCATCGGGTTCCTTTGCGTCGATGAGTTTACCGAGCGTTTGTTCTTCGCGTTGAAGGCTCTTGAAACTGTCTGTGAGCGTGCCTTTGTTGTCGTTGAAGATGCTGTCCATGCGCTTGCGTGTATCGTCGTCAATGCCGACAGATCGCGAAAATTTCTTATCGTCCCACCAGCGGCCGGATGGGCCTAGCTGCACCACGGGATGCGTGAATTGTGGCCGCGGCGCGCTGCGGACAGGTGCGTTGTGGCCGAAGCCGCCATGGTTGCGACTGGGAAAATTATTGCGATTGTCTCCAGGAAATCCGCCCCGATTATCGCTGGGAAATCCTCCGTGAGAGGCTCCCGGAAAGCCACCTCCTCCGGGCGGAGGACCGCCGTGCCCGCCTCCGCCGCCGGGGCCACGCCCTTGCGCATAGGCACCCGCACTAGTAAGCGCAAGTGCCAGGGCGAGAAGAGCAAACTTCGATTTGGCAGAGGAGAGGTGCATGGTGTTTGGCTGGAGGTCTTTTCCTCCGGAACGAAAGCCGCTGATGTTATTGGCTGATATAGGCGTGTCCGACGTCTGGAGAGACGGCGAACGGCGTGTTGATCTCGGCATCAATGGCGGCCATCATGGCGTTGTCTTGTGCAAGTTCAGCCGGCGTAGCGGGGCGATGCGTTGCGGACGCGGGCTGCACAATTTGCTCCATCTGATCGGGCTGCGCTTCCGGTGCAAAGGCTGCGAGCGATGCTTGTGCAGTGGGCTCTGAAGCCGGTTCGAGTGTGTGTGCGGCAGGAGTGGTTGTGGGGATGGTAGCGCGTTGCGGTTCCACCTGCGCATTGTGGTGCGTGCTGAAGGTGACGCCGAAGACGATCGCTGCGGCTGCTGCGAAGCCTGCGACGGGGCGCATCTGAATGAGCAGGGCGCGGCGGCGGAAGTTGTGTGTAGGAGAAGGGGGCTGCGCTTCGGACCATGCGCGTCCTGCGGAGGCGAAGGCGCCGATGCTGTCCTGCACGGCAAGCACTTCTGCACGGCAGGCGGCGCACTGCTGGATGTGTATGTCCATCGCTTCAGTGGAGAGGCCGAGGACGTAGTCGGCGAACTGGTCTTCCGTGAGATGGGCGGTCAGGTGAGTAGCCGCGACGTTATGTGTGTTCATCGCGTGCCTCCTGTGTTGCTTTGGTTGAGCTGTGCGCGGACGGCCATGACCGCGCGATGCAAGTGAGTTTTGACAGTAGCGACAGGCATGCCAGTGGCTTCTGCAATTTCGGCGAGGTCCATCTCTTCCATAAAGCGCATGGCGAAGACGGAACGCTGCCGCGCGGACAATTCTTCCATGGCGCGCCGCACGTGCGCCACTTGTTCTTTCGCCATCATGCCGCGCTCGGCGGAACCTTCTCGGCTGGCGATACTGTGCGCCATCTCGGTGACATCGGCGGCGGTGTTGCGGACGTTCTTCCAGAAACGGAACTTCTGGGTGCGCGTATGGTCGCGGACGAGATTGGCCGCGATGGAGATGAGCCATGTAGAGAGGGCGCAGTCGCCGCGGAAGCTGGCGCGAGCGTTGTAGGCCTTGAGGAAAGTGTCCTGAGTGATGGATTCGGCCGCATCCGCATCGTTAAGCGAGAACATGACGTAACGCAAGATCTTGGACCGGTAGAGCCGGATGACGGTCTCGATATCGTCGAGCTCGTTAATCTTTGCTGCCTCCGTGGCAAAGGCAAGGATAGCGGTCTGGGCGGCTGCTGGGGGCATGGTATACCTCGGCAATCTGAATAGACGAGTTGCCGCGGTTACAGATTACATTGGGTGACAACAAACTTAGTGTTCAGCTTGTATGAGACTCTGTTTGGGTTCCGGCCCGGTATTGCGGTAAAGAATATGATATTCATCATCTTGCCCCTGCATGATGTATTTTAAGCAGTCTGTGAAGGATGGGCATGCCGCCGCTAATCTATGCGATGAATGTGACCCTGTGGACGGTTTGACTTGTATCGCGGACCTCGAATATAGGCGCTCTTCACATACAGTGAAAGCCGCGATTGTAGAGCGGGCAGTTTCTCTTGCAACGAAAAAATTTATTACTCCACGCCGGCGGCGAGCAGGCGCGGACTGCGGTGCTTCGTAATTTTGCGCTTGTGTACGGCCTCGGGCATGTATGCCTTGTACACGCTAATGTGGAAGCAAGCCTGCTGGAACTCTTCTTCCACATCGATCTTGCCCTCCTGGACCAAGGGCAGCAGATAGCCGCGCATCCAGGCAATCTCAGTGAGACTCATGCCACGCTTGGCAAGATCGACAGCTTGCCCGGTAAGGTGCGGCGATGCTGTTTCGCCTGTGGGCGGGGCCGCATTGCCATTCACGCGAATCAGGCGGCGCTGAAACTCGATGGTGCGCACAGCGGAGTTTACCTGGATAGGCGAGTGGAAACGGGAATAATGCGCACTGGCCATGTCCGCAAGAAAGCGAGCGGTCCACGGACGCGTATAGCGCCGGTTTGCCGGGAGCCCACGATTGACCAACAGGGCCGAATTTGCCGGAATGGGTACCAGCAGTTTTGCATTGCGCAGACGGTCAAGGTGATCGTTGTCCTCTATGCGATCCAGGCCTTCGCGATCGGCCATTACATTCTGATGGATGAGGATCTCGCGGGTGCCCTTCATGGGCGCTGGAACGATAAGACGTCCTCGGGTATCGTGACGCAGCGCAGGAGAAGCGGGCATGCCGGTGGGCACTTCATCATCGTCCAGCTCGGCTGTTTGCGGATCGTCATCGTCGTCGTCATTCTGCTGCTGCTTTTTAAATGTTTTGCTAACGATTTTCTCTGCTGTTTCAGGATCGAGCGACTTCTTTTTTACGCGGACACTCGCTGCTACAGCGGCGATAGCTGATGCCGGTTTGCTCTCTTCTTCGGGAGCTTCCAATTTCACCTGTGGGGTGGGCGATTTTGCCACGCGCGCGGCCTCTGCCCTGGTCACCTTTGCTGGCGTTCCCTCCTCCGCTACCTGATCGTTTTCGCCGCTCTCTTCATCCGGCAATGCAACAGCGGAACGCGGCTTGGCGTCTGGCTTGGGCTCTGGTGCGTGCGACTGCGCGGCTGCCGCGGCATCAAAGTCTGCCGCCGTCGCTTTCTTACGGCTGGAGTGTGATGGCGTGCTGGACTTCGCTTCTTCAGTGCGGGTGTCTTTTTTGCCTGCAGATGCAGCAGTCGTTATGCGCGAAGAGGAGGCCTTCGTTGCCGTGCGAGTGCGGGGCTTGCCCGTATCGTCTGCGGTCTCCGGAGCTGCACGATGGTGAGTCCGCATCCACGCGTGAACGCGATCTTCAATCTGCACCTGCCTGGCCGAAGGGTCCATCTTCTCGGCCTGCTCGCGATCCGCACGCTCTGCTGCCAGCAATCCGGCCTGCTCTACCTCTTCCTTTGTCAACCTGTGTACGAGCTTTGCAGGAGTGGCCTTCTTTACGCGCGAAGATACCTTTTTTGCGCGCGGAGGAGCGGCCTTCTTCGACACAGAAGACTTCGCTTTTGTCCTGTGCCGCTGGGCCGCAAAAAGGTGCGGCGCGTGCAGCATCAGCAGCGCGAGCAGTAACGGAATGGAAGCGCCGTAGCGGCGCCTGCGTGACGAGTGAACCATCATAAGCAGACAGGAGAGCCGCAAAGAACCGGCAGAGCAAGTGCAAGTCTAGCGGGGGATTGCCTCTGATTGTAAGTGACCAATCCGGTTCTCTTTACTCATCCGGCAACCTCCAGCACAAAATGACACTACAACTTCCGTGGGTGCTACGGTCCTGCGCGAACTGCGAAAGAAGCGCTGTGCGCGTGTTTCTTACTGCGACCGAATCAGAAGGTGCTCCTGCTAGCCGGGGAGAGATACAAGCGACTTAAGAAAGATAGGTATATTGCTGCTCTTTTCATGAGCGTTGAAACCTATCCATGCTTCACTTTGGCTAGACGATTGCGCATGTTCGCCTGAAATGCCGGAGCTGCCATGTCGGCCAGTTCTTGGGGAGACATTTGACGCAGGAGCTTTCGCTCCGCGGAAACTGGCGTAGAGTTCTGGCGAGATACTTCCTTCGGCGCGTAAGCGGTCGAGTTCATCGCGTAATTCCTCCTCTACTTTAGATGTAGTGTATCCCTTCACGCTGCCGACTGCAGCAGATAAATCGGAAGGAACCGCCGCGCGACCGAAGACGGAATTGTCCCATTTATTGCGCGGATCATTTCGCAATATCTTGCAAAACAATGCTGAGAACCCGATTGGCTCTCTCGCGAGAAGACTCTCCTTCTTTCTGCAATACTGGAAACTCCGGAACCACTCCGGCTACCTCATCGGTGCCATCTGCCTTTAGCCGTACACAATTGGGAATGCGGAACCGCAATCGTGAGTGAGGCAACGTAACAGGGGATGGATCGTTCATAAAGCCGCATCCATCCCCTCCGGTTCGAGTGCCGATAACTTTGGCAGCATGATTGTTTTGAAAGTTTGCAGCGAACATCTCCGCAGAAGAAAAAGTACGATTGTTGACCAGGACGTACACAGGGCGGGTCCAACTGCCCCATAGGTCCCTATACTTTGCGGGCCAATGAAGCCGCCTTGCGATGCGTATGTCCTGAACGCTGTCAGCGTTTAGATAATTGAGAGGTCCTCCGGCCGATCCAGCGGGAACCAGGCGCTTGCAAGGCATTGTGTTCCAGTCGCGCCGCTCCTTCCAAACCCATGCCATAGAGCAGGGATAAGCGAGCCTGGATTGCTCCTGTAGAAAATAAGCCGTCTGCTCTTCGAGCAACTTTTTTGAATCGACATCTGGATGGAGTTTCGCAGCGTGCTTTAAGTCATCTAAGACTTCTTCGAAGTAGCTGTTCGACGCTACCTTATCCTGACTCATCAGTAGAGCGGCCGAATGCATTGGCTTATCCGTAAAGAGCCTGGTAGACATGTCACCGGAATCGTCTCCTCCCGGATTAGAAGAAACATCAATCAGGATCGCGCCTACACCTTTGTGATTGAACTGTTTGAGCAGAGCGGCGAGATTTTCATACCACATCCTCTCTACGTTGTTCTGAAGAGCATTCGTTCTGAGTTTTCCCTCTTTGTCCCAGACATCTCCTTTCCAGGCAGCTTCACATAAGTCGGGATAACGAGACGTCTCGAATTCAGGTAGACGAATCAGTCCGACCTGAGGCTTCCCGTCGGTCTCAATGATGCCTGCACGGAAGGGTTCTCGTTCAGTTTGGGAAATCAGTCGAAAACCCGGAAGGGATTCGAACGGCAGGCTGAAAGCCATCACACCTTGCGGAGCGAATCCCAACGCCGCGCAACCCGCCTCAGACTTGTCACGCTGATAAGGAAATGCGGGCAAAGGCGCCTGCTTTCTAATATCTGCTGGTTCTATATCGGGGATGCGAGAGAAGTGTCCATCCCTGAATGCCGCGACAAAGGAAAGTATTGCTGTTCTTGCTTCTCCGTCAGTTCTAGCTACTTGAAGTGAACGCATGGTCCTGTGATCAAGCTGGGGAATATCTACACCGCCTTGTGGGGAAGCAAACCACGCAAGATTTGAATAACTGCTTTCCAATGCATGTTTCAGAACTTCGTAGTCCCGAATCTATGCCTTCCTGCTGAATGGCGCTGATTGAGCATTCATACGTGAACAGGACAAGGCAATACAAACAACTACCACTGTGCACAGCACAACGAATTGAAGCATGCTTCGGAACTTTTCCGGTGTATGTCTTAGGCCACTTGAATGCACAGATATACCTCCATCTATCTGCAGTTGCGTTTGGAGAGAAGAACGTTGAATCTCAAAGTTCCCCACCGGATTCCTGCTGTGCTGCTTTCAGAAAGCTGCGTAGGACTTCAATACGCGGAGCAGCAAGCTCGCGTGCGCGGTCCGTCCGAATCTGTTGGGGCAACGTATTGAGAGCACGGTTCAGCGAGCCAATCGCACCCGCAAAGGTATGGAAGCGCGTGTCGCGACCCACCTTGCATACGGTGCGCAGCACCGCTACCGCGCCGAGCTGTTCGAGGATGTCTGCATCACGAAGAATCGTGGCTTCCAGCGACTCAGGTTCCGCATGCGGCTGATGGTGCGCAATGCATTCGACTACGCGCGCAACCTTCTCCTGCGGGAAGCCGATGCGCTGCAAGACGGCAGGCGCCTGCTGCATCGCATACGCCGTGTTGTCCCACCTGGCGAGTTGTTCAGGATCTTCTGGACGGTGTCCGACGAAGACACCAAGATCGTGCAGATAGATGGCGGCGAAGAGTACGTCGTCATCCGCATATGTGCCTGCTGCAATTTGCCGCGCTAGCGCGTAGAGGCGCGGCTGGTGAGAGAACTTCTCCACCGGCCGCGCCTCCTGGCGAATGTATGCGACTAACTGTTCACGCCACGTCATCCTTAGAAGGATAGACGAGCCGCGAACTGCATCTGCCGCGGCGTGCTGCCGAGGCGTGTGGCCGTGACCTTGCCGAACGTCGATGTGCCGAGCGTGCCATTGGGCTGCCCGAAGTTTGGCGTGTTGGTCAGGTTGAAGCTCTCTGCGCGGAACTGGAGCTTTACGTTGTCGTGCAAGGCAAACGTACGCGCCAGCGCCAGATCGAAGTGGCGATAGTGCGGTCCGTAGACGCTCGCGCGGCGAGCAGAGCCAACCGTGCCGAAGTCCTGCGGCGTGAACACCGATGTATCGAACCAGCGATCAATGTTTGGATTGGCAATGTTCGCATCGCGCGACTGGTTAGGACGATCGCTGAACGCGCCCGTGTTCGTGCGCGCCGTGGAGTTCGTCACCGTGAACGGGAAACCTGTTCCCCAGACGTCGATCGCATTCAGTTGCCAGCCATGCAGCACCTTGCGCGGCAGTCCACCGATGTTGCGTGAGATGGGAATGCTGTACGTCATCAGAAGCGTGAAGCGATGCCGCTGATCGAGATCGGAGTTGGAGTATTCCAGTTGATGGAAACGCGAGTTGTCCACGGTGGAGAACAGAACACTCTGCGAGAATGCCTGTGTATCGCTCATCGCATGTGCCCAGGTGTAGTTCACCTGCGCGGTAAGTCCATGCGCTTCGCGATGCATCCACGTTGTTTGCAGCGCGTTGTAGTTGCTCATGCCCTGCGAGCGGAAGATGTTGATGCTCGCATTGAGGTTCGGATAAAGACCGTTCAACTGGAATGGACGGCGGCCTGCGGGGCTTAGCGTGCTCGGTGCGGCCAGATTGATATCTGGAGCAATCTTCAAGCGGCGAACGCGCATGCCTTCGTATCCAATGGTGAGCACGCTGTTTCCGATCTGTTGCTGCACGTCGGCATGGAACTGGTCCGCCATCGCATTCTTGAAGTTCGGATCAATGCCGCGCACACTGCCTCTCAGATCGATAGTGCTCTGCTGGACAGGTAACGGAAGCGCATCGCCCAATGTGAACGTCGGAGCAGTAGGCGCGGGAGAATACATAAACGAATACACAAACGTGTACGGCGGCGTGGCGAATGGCACCTGCGGCCCGTTCACATCTCGGAAGTACGTTGCACCCGCGGCTGCATGGATCACCGTAGTGGGGTGCACGTTCCACGACATGCCGAGTCGCGGCGCGAACGAGGTGTAATCCGTGTGCACACCGAGCGTATCGCTGCTGTTCACGTTCGCCACGGCGATGGTGTTCGTGTCCGTGTTGAACATGGAGATGTGGCCGTCCTTCTCCTTGAGCGGCGTCCACATGTCCCAGCGCAGGCCGAGATTGAGCGTGAGTGAGTGCGTCACGCGCCAGTCGTCCTGGATGAAGGCGCTCGGCTCAAACTCACGCGTGTAACGTCCGTAGAGCTGCACTACGCGGCGCACTGAGTACGGCTTGCCTGCAAGAAAATCCACCAGCGGACGAATGCTGCTCGGCGTGGATGGATAAGCATTCAGCGCGTACTGTCCGTTGAATGCGAACGAACCGGCAGTGTTCGCCGCGGCGTTCTGCTGGTTAAAGATTTGACGACGCAGGAAGATGACGCCAGCTTTCAGACTGTGTCGTCCTGCAGTGTGAAAGAGCGATGCCGAATATTGAAACGTATTCGTTCCATTGAAAAGCGGCAGCGCGTCCACACCAAAGCTGGCGAAACCGGTGATGTTCATGTACGGCATCTCGGAGGAGTACGCATCATAATTCGAGTTCGGAATGCCGAACTGGTTGCCGATGGGCTGGCCGTACGTAAGCGGCAGCGTGCGATTGAGCAGATGCGTATAGCCCGCCTTCAACTCCAGCAAAGTGTGCGGCGAGAACGTATGCAGATGATTGATCATGATCTGCTGCGCGCGCTGGAAGGATGTTCCGGGAAAGTTGGCTCCGCCGCCGCTCGGCTCAATGCCATTCACGGCAGGCATGGTGCCTGAGTAAAACGTGTTCACCTGATTGTGCGCATAACGAACGAAGCTCTGGTCGTGCTCACTCCAGCGGTGGTCCACGCGGGCATCGTACACATTGCTGTTCTGCGTATTGCGCGGCGAGTAGGTGAAGGTGTTGGTGCCGGTGTTTGGCAGCGAGTACAGCGCGAAGAACTTCAGCGCCACCGGGTTGGGCGAAGAAAGCAGCGGGCCTCCCTGATCGGTAAAGTCGCCGGGATGCGCCTGCTCATAGGCCGTGGGAACCACGTTGAGATACGTGGACGAGTTGATCGACCGATAGCCCTCGTAGCTGGCGAAGAAGAACGTGCGGTCGCGGAAGATCGGTCCGCCCAGTGATGCGCCGTACTGGTTCTGCCGAAGCTCGGGTTTGCGGCCATTTCGGGCAAAAAAATTACGCGCATCAAGCGCGTCGTTTCGGAAAAACTCAAAGGCAGAACCATGGAACTGGTTCGTTCCAGCGCGGGTCAACACGTTCACCACCGCGCCAGCCGTCTTGCCAATCTCGGCAGGATAGTTCGACGTAACTACGTTGAGCTGCGCGATGGAGTCGATCGAAGGCCGAACGCCGATAGTGCCGACGGAACCCTCGTTATTGTCCATGCCGTCGATGAGCATCTGGTTCAGCGTGTCGCTCTGAGCGTTGGCCGAGATGGAAGATGTCTGCCGGCGATCGTCAGGCCTCTGGCCTCCGCCAAGCGCGCCTTCTGTTGCCTCATTCACTCCGACGGAAAGCTGCGCGAGCTGGATGAAATTACGACCGTTTAGAGGAAGCTGCTCAACCTCATGCTGCGAGATGATCGTCGTCACATCGGACTCGTCCGTCTTCAACGTGTCCGTATCGTGCGACGTAACGTCTACCGTATCTGCTCCTGCTACGGCCAGATGGGCGATCTCGCGCACACGAGCGCCCGCACCCACATGCAAGGTTTGTACGCGAAAGGGTTGGAATCCCGCAGCCTGCACGGTGACGGTGTACTCACCCGGCTGCAACGCCGTAAAAATAAAGTTGCCCTGCGCATCTGTCTGGATGGTGCGGTGCTCACCGGTGCCGGTGTTGTCCAGCGCGACGTCTGCATGCACCACTACGGCGCCGCTCGGGTCCGTTACCGTGCCCAGCACGTCGCCCGTAATCACCTGTCCAAATCCACTGGCCGGAATGAGACAGAACAATAGAAACGACATCACAGGATGTCGTTTTAAAAATTCAATCAGCTTCACCTGGATCTCCAAATCTGAAAGCTCGCGCGCGGACCGGGATTGGCCGCACAATTCCATCGTACTGCGGCACTTTCTCAGGATTGCTGCGAAAGCAGTGCGTCCGCCAGCTTTGCCGCCTGCACCGCCTCCCGCACATCATGCACGCGAACGATGTGCGCGCCTTGCAGAATGGCCGCTGTATTCGCGGCGATAGTAGCGGCTTTGCGCTGGTTTGCGGCTGCTTCCGGAGCAAGAAAGCCTTTTCTTGAAAGCCCTATCAACAGCGGCCTGCCCGCATCCCGCAAGGTACTCAGATGATGAAGTAGAACCAGGTTCTCCGCGCCGCGCTTGCCAAATCCAAAGCCTGGATCGAGCACGATGCGCTCTCTGGCAATACCTGCCCCATCTGCATCGCGCAGAATGCGCGCAAATCCATCGCGCACTAGCGGCACTATTTCGTCTTGAGCAAGGCGCTGTTGCGAAGCCCACTCATGGGGACGCCCACGCGTATGCATCGCCACTACGCCGCAGTCCAGCTTCGCGAGCGTTTCGGCCATCGCGTTGTCCCATAGAAAACCGGAGACATCGTTCACGATGGCTGCACCATGCTCGACCGCAAATCTCGCCGTCTCGGCATGAAACGTATCCACTGAAATCAGCGCATCGGGTCGCGACTGCAACACACCCTTCAGCACTGGCTTTAATCTCTGTTGTTCTTCTTCTACCGAAAGCGCGAGCACCGTCCCCGGTTTGGTCGACTCCGCACCGATGTCCACGATGTCCGCGCCTTCATCCAGCAGATGCAGCGCGTGATCGATCGCGCGCTGCGGAGAGAGAAACGCGCTGCCGTCGGAGAACGAATCCGGCGTGACGTTCACGATGCCCATCACGCACGTCCGCTCACCCAGGGCAAGCGTGCGTTCGCCGCCAAGCTGCCAGGTAAAAAGCGGTCTAGAAATAATCTGCATCGCCTCTTCATTGTGTCATTCCCATAGAGTTGTCATTCCGAGCAGAGCGAGGAATCTGCTGTTTCATCGCGCGCAGCGCGATCCGTGCGCCTCCGGCGCACAAAAGCAGATTCCTCACTGCGTTCGGAATGACAAATTCGTGGAACAGTAATGCGTCCCTGTTACACTCCGCGCATGTTCACCCAGCGCGCCCGCCTCTCTGCCGCAGCTCTGTTTCTCACCGTCACCCTCGCCACGCACGCGCAGGACACCGCACTGCAGGCAAAGATCGACGCGATGATCCACGAGCCGCAAGTGGCCCGCGCGCACTGGGGCATCCACGTTACCAAGCTCGACGGCACGCCCATCGTTGCCATCAATGAAGGGCAACTCTTCCAGCCTGCCTCGAATAACAAACTGTTCACGACAGCCACTGTCATGGCGCTGCTGCCTACCGAGACACAACGCTTCGTAACAACAGTGAAGGGCGAAGGCGTTTTTGAGAAGGACGGTGTCTTGCGCGGCCGGTTGATGCTCATCGGCGGCGGCGATGCAAACCTCTCAGGACGAACGCTGCCGTATGTTCCGCCGGCGCTGCGCCCTACAGGCCCACAGCCTCCTCCGAACGAACTGCGCTACATCGGCGAGCTTGCCGACCAGATCAAAGCCAAAGGCATTACGCGTGTAGAAGGCGACGTGATCGGCGACGACATTATGCTGCCGTGGGAGCCTTACGCAAATGACTGGAGCATCGACGATGCGGTCTGGTATTACGGTGCCCCGGTCAACGCGCTGATGATCGCCGATAACGCAATCAATTTGAAAATCATGCCCGGTGCCAAGGTGGGCGATTCCGCGACTATTGTCCTGAATCCGTCTCTGCCGTACTACACCATTGCCAGCCAGCTAAGAACTGTGGCGAAAGGTGAAGAAACTCATTACGAAATTCAGCGCACCATAGGCTCGCGCACGCTGCGTCTCTATGGAACGATCGCAATCGGCCATCGCCCGATCAGCGAAGACATCGCCATCGAAGATCCCGCCGAATACGCGGCGTTCGCACTGAAAAACGCTTTAGAAGAACGCGGCATCCCGGTAACCGGTAAGGTCCGCACCGACCATCGCATCGAACCAACCCTGCAGTTCACAAAAGAAGCGACGGCGCCGATCAAGCATCTGGAGCCACTCAAATCCGTAACTCCTGAACAGGCCCACTTCATCGAGAATCTAGACCCTTACTTCGGCACCATTGCAGGTTTCGCCCGGCCCGAAACGCGCGTTCTTGCAAACCACTATTCCGCGCCGTTGTATGAAGATGTCGTTGTCACCAACAAGGTCTCGCAGAACCAGCATGCGGAACTTATGCTGCGGCTGCTGGGCGGCTTCTTCGGCTCCAAAGACGACTGCGACCACACAATGCCAGTTACCGTCGGTTCGATCGCGCAGGGCGCGCGCGTCGTCCGTTCCTTCTTAACCACCAAAGTCGGCATCGATCCAGACGACTTCATCTTCTACGACGGCAGCGGCCTCAGCGGACATGACCTCGTCACCACGCGCGCCATCACGCAACTTCTTCGCTACGCAGTCACACAGCCATGGGGCGAAAAGTGGAAAGCCTCACTCCCCGTCGGCGGAGAAGACGGCACCCTGCGCTCCCGCTTCCCGAAAGAACCTATCAAGGGCCATCTCCACGCCAAGACCGGAACTCTCAGCGAAGCGCGTGCCCTCTCCGGCTATCTCGATTGCGCCAGCGGTCAGACTGTCGTTTTTTCCATCATGGTGAACAACCACACGCCCCGCACGCATGAGGACGAGAAAATCATGGACGCCATCGTCGCCGTCATTCAGGCAGCCGAATAACAAATGAACGAGTAAAATAGAGATATGCGTGAAGGGCTTACACTTCGGAAATTCTCTTCCTTCAAAGAAGTAAAGGACGACGAATATCGCTACTGGCAGAGCAGATCGGTGGACGAGCGCGCGAATGCGGCGTGGGACATGGTCCGTGAACATCACGGCATAACAGAGGAGTCAGATGGACCTGCTGTTCAAAGATCTCTTACGCGAATTGAACGCCGAGCAGGCTGAATATCTGATTATCGGCGGATACGCTCTGATTATCCATTCGCAGCCGCGATATACCGGCGATATCGACATATGGATCGGCGATGATGCGACAAATGCCGAGCGCGTCTATCGTGCACTTGCGCGCTTCGGAGCTCCTGTTTCCGGGCTGACGTCGGACGATCTCATCGATCCGAAATCACATTTCCAGGTAGGCATCTCTCCTTATCGCATCGATATCTTGTCTAATATCGACGCCGTAGCGTTCAAGGATGCGTGGCCTAAACGATTGCCCTGGAAAGTTGACGGCGAACTGGATACCTTCTACATCTCGGCGGATGACTTTGTCGCCAATAAAAAAGCCGTCGGAAGATATAAAGATCTTGCCGATGCCGAGGCCGTAATGGACGCGCGTGCTGCCCGGGAGAATCCAAAGTGACAAGGTTCGTCTCTTTCCTCGCCTTCTCGATCTTCCTCACCGGCTGCAAGCACCTGCCGCCACCCAAACCCATCGAGCAGCTAACGCCGCAGGAGCACGCAGGGCGCGCGGTCTTCAACGAGAACTGTGCGCGCTGCCACAACGACCGCATCGACAAACCGCTGCATGGGCCATCGTTGCTCGGCCTCTACAAACAGCCGTATCTGCCTAGCGGAGCGCCGGCTAACGACGAACGCGTGACACACACCATCCAACACGGCCGCAACATGATGCCTGCCCTGGGCGATAGACTGTCACCAGAAGAGACAGCCGATCTGCTGGCCTACCTGCACACACTATGAGCAACATTTTCGACAGCAAGCCCTCACCGGAAGAGAAAAAACAGCCTGGCTATACCGGGCCCGCCATGCTGCCCGGCATGGCCATGATCGCCATGTTCATGCTGATGATCGTGCTGGTCGCGGGCTTTGGCGCGCTTACCGGCAAGATCGATCCGCACCTGAAATACATGGTGCTGGGCATGTCCACGCTGCTTGCCATTGGCATCCTCGGCTTTCTCAGGCTGCGGCGCTGGGGATGGGCCATCATGGTCGCTGGAACCCTTCTCTTCACCATTGGTTACTTCTATTTCTGGCGACAGACACACGCGATCCAGCCCATCTTCATGTCGGGCTTTTCGCTGGTCTTCTTTCTGTATCTCATCCGCGACGATGTGCGCATACGCCTGCGCTAGCCACTATTGCTGGCAAAAGCCTGCACTGCCGTTCGTTCCATCAAAGAAGTAATCGAACTGCGCCAGCGGACCGTAGCCCGTATTGATATACGGACCATGCAATAGTCGTACCCAATGCGCTGTGCGCGTCGGCACATGATCGTCATCACCTATCTTGTACGACAGGCGATACTCCGGAAATTTGTCGCCGAGCAGATCGATGCCGACCGTCGTTCCCTTGGCGACTAACCCACTGGACGGAAATCCTTCTGCCGCAATCAGCATGTCGCTGATGCCGGTATCCACCAACGCCGTACCTTCGAACGACTTGCCGTTGATGGTGATCTTTGCCGAGGGTGTCTGCCAGTCTCCTGTATGGGCATCAAACGGCTTCAATCGCTGGCCAACGCAGTGCTTCTCCGGTACCGCCTCAAACATAAAGCCGGAGACGAGTTCCTTATTCCCACGAAATAAATAGCTCCTCCGCATTGCGCCTGTCACCATCGGCGCAAGTTGCAGCAACGGATTGTGTTCCGGCGTGGCAAACGCAGCCGCGCGTCCAAAGCCAATACCGAGCATGTGTACACCGATCGGCTTCTTCATCACCTCAGCGCAGTTAGAGTGCGCCGTGCCCTCATCGCACGTTCGCTCCTTAGCGGAGAACACTTCCACCTCAGCAATCGCACCCGGCTTCGCACCGGCAATCGCGATGCCGTGCGCATCGCCTGGCATCGCTTCCGGAAAACCAACGCGCACCTTCGCCCACACGCCTTTGTAGCCAATGCCGCTTGATGAATACCGAATGAATCCCGGCGTGCCCTTCGGATGCCCCAACTCGTCCGCCGGAAGAATCAGCCCGACCGAACCGGTGTCCACCAGCACACGCTCAGGCTCGCGCCCCGGCAACTGAATCCGCAATGAAACATGTCCCTCGCCACGCGCAGCCCGCTCGCCGTTTCGCAGCGGGATGATGTACGTTGCCGGATGTTCCGCATCTGACTTCACAACCTTCACCTGCGCAGACACAACAGGCGTAAGGCACGCACCGGCAGCAACAACAAAGGCGAGCAATCTCATGGCGCAGCAAGCATACCGCGCCGGGGCGTAAACTTGATATCAGCATGACGCCGCCCACCGCAGCCGTCGATCTCATCCAGATCGACCTCAGCCCGAAGAAGCGCGAGCCCAAGCCCGAGTGGCTAAAGGCGCGAGCGCCCATGGGGGAGACCTATCACGCGCTCAAAAAGCTGGCGCGCGAGCAGGGCCTGCACACCGTCTGCGAAAGCGCGCACTGCCCCAACATCGGCGAGTGCTGGAACCACAAGACGGCCACTTTTATGATGCTCGGCAATAGCTGCACGCGCCGGTGCGGATTCTGCGCCGTGCCCAGTGGCAAGCCCGAGCCTATCGACCACGACGAGCCGCGCCGCGTCGCCTGGACGGTCGCGCAACTCGGCCTCAAACACGCCGTCATCACCAGCGTGAACCGCGACGACGACAACGTGGGCGCCGCGCGCGCCTTCGTCAACGTGATCCGCGAGATTCGCGCGCAAGCGCCTGGCTGCCAGGTAGAAGTCCTCACGCCCGACTTCCAGGGCACGGAAGAAGCCATCCGTCTCGTCGTCGCCGAAGCTCCCGAAATCCTGAACCACAACATCGAAACCGTGCCGCGTCTCTATCGCGTCGCTAAATCCGGCGGACGCTACGAACGCTCCATCGGCTACCTCAAACTCGCCAAAGAGCTGAACCCGAAGCAGGTCACGAAGACCGGCATCATCGTCGGCATGGGCGAAGAGACGCACGAGTTGCTAGAAGTTTTCCGCGACCTGGCCGCCATCCACGTCGATATCCTCACTATCGGCCAATATCTGCGCCCGTCCAAAGACCACATCCCGATGAAGCGCTACTACACGCCGGAAGAGTTCGCCTTCCTGAAAGAAGAAGCGCTCCGCCTCGGATTTAAGCATGTAGAGAGCGGCCCGCTGGTCCGCTCCAGCTACCACGCCCACGAGCAGGCGCAGAGCACCGGACTGGCTTAGCAACAGCAACGCTACGGCCTTTTTTTCTATCTTCGAAATTCTTAAGTACTCTGCGGCCCCCAATGATTTGGACGGCCTGCGCAACCTATGGCGTAGGATTGCGTCTACGCGAGAGAATGTAGTGTTTTCCTAGGGAGGTCCGCGATGGCGATCTGGAAGAAGTACGTAGCGGCAACGGTGGTTCTGGCGTGTGTGTTTGTTGCGGGCTGCGGCAGCAGTGGAACCTCCGTGAGCGATGCTGCCCCGGAGCCGCCGACGCCAGGTGGGCCACTGGTGACGGGTGGTGCCACCACCATGTATGTGGTGCAGAACAATACGTACATTACGGGAAGCCTGAACTCCTCTGCCGCGGATGTGGTGATGTCGTTTCCAACTTCGGCGAACGGGAGTGTCGGAGCCACGTCTACCTTGACTACGCCTGTGGGCATGTTTGTCAGCGACGTAAAAACAGATGCTGCCGGCAATCTGTATGTAGGCGGTATGGATATCGCTTCCGGATCGGGTGAGGTGCTGGTTTATCCGGCTGGGGCAACCGGTTCGGCGGCACCTGCGCGGACCATCATGGGTTCTCTTACAGGGCTCAAACTCATTCAGGGACTCGCATTGGACACCACGGGACAGATGTATGTTTCTTCCTGGGTGAACAATGGAGCCGCAGCGAACTCCATCTCTGTATTTGCCAGCAATGCGAACGGCAATGTGGCTCCGGTGCGCACCATCAGCGGTGGTGCAACAGGTCTAACGTCTCCTGCTGGACTGGCGGTAGATAGTGCAGGCACGGTGTACGTTGCGGATGGATACTTAGGGCGTGTTTCGGCGTTTACCAGCACCCAAAACGGTGATGTGGCCCCCGCGCGAAGCTTCACTACGCTCTATGCGCCTTTCCAGATCGCCATCGACAGCGCCAATAACCTCTATCTGCCGCTTGCGGACACCACTGGAAATTACGGTGCGGTGAACGTATTTCCGTCTACCGCTTCCGGAAATTTGCCAACGCCAACGCGCGTAGTAGGAGGACACGCGCTGAATGCACAGGGCGGCATCTATGGAATTGCACTCGATTCCAGGAATAATCTCTATTGTGTCTACTCGCCGTCATCCTCCACCAGCCTGGGAGCGATTGGGATTGCGACGTTTTCGCCAACAGCCAGTGGAAATGCTTCGCCTGCGACTGTGGTGACGAGCAGTAACTTTACATTGAGCTACTTCGGTTACATCACTGTCCGGTAGTGGCTGTGCGTCAATGGGGTGGAACGGAGTAGCATAGCGGTATGCGTCTGCGTTCCGCCATTGCCGCGTGTTTGTTACTTGTCGTCGCGGCGATTTCCGTGCGCGAGACACGTTGCGGGTCGGAGTGCCAGGCTGCGGCTGCGTTGTTTGCCGCAAATGCTTCGCTGACGCGGAACATGGCGGCTATGCCGGGCATGGAAGATTGCCCCATGGCAAAGATGGGCCAGAGCGTGTCTGTGAGCGGCGCGTGCGTGCAGCGCATGGTGCATGCTCCGGAGGCGGCGCAGACGGAAGAGCACGTTCGCGCGCCTGAGTTCAGCATCGCTCCTCTGGCAATAGATTCGCTCGTTGGACCTGCCGTTCCGGTTGCGTTGACTGGGCGCGAGATTGTCGATGTGTCTCCGCCGGAACGAACTGGCCTTATCGTTTCATTGCAAAGCGCTCTTCGTATCTAAAACTCTCCTGTGACTGCATTGTGATGCGCGCACTGTAAGGTGGCGCGCGTTTACCCGTCTTCTATACACAGGAGTTTTTTTGATGAGATTGCTTTCGATAAGCGCGGCGGTTCTTTTTATGGCCGCTTCCGCTGGGGCGCAGGATGCGATGCCTAATATGCAGCATGATGCCATGCAGCACGAGAATCACGCGCCTATGCAACATAACGGCATGCAGATGCCTTCGATGAGCGCGGACATGCACGCGCTCATGCAGCAGATGCAGCCGAAGAGTTTTATTGAGGACGTATTGCGCCATGCGGACTCGGGCACGAGCGCGCAGCCGAACTCCACGCCGGCGCAGAAGTACATGCTGATGGGGATGAAGGGCGAATGGATGCTGATGCTGCACGCGAACGCCTTCGTGAACGATACGCAGCAGAGCGGGCCACGCGGTGCGGACAAGTTCTTCTCCACCAACTGGATCATGCCCATGGCGCAGCGGCGCTGGGGACGGCAGCAGCTTACGCTGCGGGCAATGTTTTCACTGGAGCCTGCGACAGTAACGGACCAGCGCTATCCTCTGCTGTTTCAGCAGGGGGAGACGGCGCATGGTTTACCGATTGCCGATGGGCAGCATCCGCATGATTTTTTTATGGAACTGGCTGCGCTGTATGACGTAAAGCTGAGCGAGCGAACGTTGTTGAGTTTTTATGTTGCGCCGCATGGGGATCCGGCGGTGGGGCCTACAGCCTATCCGCACAGGATGAGTGCGTTTGAGAATCCGGTAGGCACGCTGGGGCACCATCAGCAGGACTCCACGCACATTGCAAACGATGTCGTGACGGCCGGTGTGACGCATCGCGCGGTGCGTGTGGAGGCGAGCGGGTTCCATGGCCGCGAACCGGATGAGAAGCGCTGGAACATTGATAGCGGCAAGCTGGATTCGTGGTCGGCGCGTGTGACGGTGCAGCCGGGGCAGAACTGGAGCAGCCAGTACAGTTATGCGCGTATCAAGTCGTCGGAGTCGCTGTTTCCTGATGAAGACCAGGAGAGGATGACGGCGAGCGCGATGTATAACCGTCCGCTGGCGAAGGGGAACTGGGCGAGTTCGCTGGTGTGGGGAAGGACGCGCGATTTAGCGGAAAACCATGTGGCGAACAGCTATCTGCTGGAGAGTACGTTGCAGTTTGCTGAACGCAACAGCGTATGGACGCGCATTGAGAATGCGGCGCGTACGAATGAGTTATTGAATGGAGAGAAGCCTTTGCCTGTGGGATTCCACGAGGAGCCGCTCACGCATGTGCAGGCGTACACGTTTGGCTATGATCGCGAGGTGAGCCGTGCGGCGCACTTGTCGGTTGCGATGGGCGCGCAGGTGACGGCGTATGGAGTGGGCAAGCCGCTGCAGAGCACGTATGGAGAGCATCCGGTGGGAGTGAATCTGTTTGTGCGGCTTAGGCCAATCAAGTAGACAGGCGCGTCAGCGGTTCAATCGCCACAGCTCTTCATTGAGAGCTGTGGCGAAGAGTATCCATGCGAAATACGGCACCAGCAGAGCGCCGGCGACGGTGCAGGTTTTGAATGCGGGACGCAACAAGGCAATCACGGTTAGATCGAGCAGAACGATGACGATGAGGGCTGTGAGGGTGGCGTGTGCGCCGAAGAAGATCGGTGCCCAGATGGCATTGAGCGCGAGTTGTATCCACCAGAGCTTGAAAGCCTGATTGCGGTGCGGAGAGGCAGGCTCACGCCAGATGCGCCAGCCTGCGATGCCGATGCAAATATAGAGCAGCGTCCATACCGGTCCGAAGAGCCAGTTTGGCGGATTGAACAGCGGCTTGACGAGTGAGGCGTACCAGGTAGGAATGGCATGCGCTGTGAAGTATGCGCCGGCGAGTCCCACTGCTTCGCAGAGGCCAATGTATTCCACGAGCGGCAGCCACTTACGGAATCCTGATTTTGCACCTGGCATATCTACTTGTGCTTCGCCATCCTGATGGTTTTGTGCACGGTGCGGTAGCAGGGGATCATCTCGCCGGCCTTGCTGCGCAGGGTGTCTGCGGTGGAAGCGTCAAAGATTTGCGCATCGGGTGGAAGAAAGAGCTCGGAGCCGCGCATGTCACAGCCGGTCTGGCGGATGACGTCCATCTTGAGCAGGGTGCGCCCAGCCAGCACGCTTTGGCGAATGGGATAACCGTAGCCTTCATAGATATCAACCAGCTTTACAAATTGGTGCTGGTCCTTCTTCGTGGACAGATCGGCGATGTAGATGTCCTGCGAGCCGGAGTAGCCGTTGTGCGTCTGCGAGCTCACAGCGAGGATGCTGACAGTGGCATGCTGCGGCTTGGCGTTGTCGTTGAAGACGGCGCCTGTTTGCGAGGTGAGCGCGGTGGCAGCGAGCAGTGTGGCAACGGCGGTCATGGACGTAAGCAGCTTCATCGGCAAAATCCTTTATACAGCTTTGACGTTCTACTGTTTAGGCGGGGTGTGTCAACGGCAGAAGAGATTAGTTATGTACGGATAAGAGGGCTTTGCCGCTGATATGCTGGCGGCACGATGGAACCTGTTACGCATATGTTGACCGGCGCCTGCATGGCGCGGGCCTGCGGCTTTAATCGGCGCGCGCGGTATGCCACCCTGGCGATGGTAATTGCAGCGGAGATCCCAGATGCGGATTTCGTGTACACCGCAGTCAGTCCACTCAGCTATTTCCGGCACCATCGCGGATGGAGCCACACGTTTTTATGGATGCCGCTATGGGCCGCGATCACGGTAGGGATTGTGTACGCGTGGCACAGATGGAAGACGCGAGCGAGCAGGCCGCAGCCGAAGGATGCGCCGCCTCTGCGGTGGGGATTTTTGTTCGGCATCTGTTTTCTGGCGCTGTTGTCGCACATCTTTCTGGACTGGACGAATAACTACGGCGTGCGTCCGTTCGCACCATTCAATCCACGCTGGTATCAGGGCGAGATTGTGTTCGTCGTTGAGCCGGTGATGGTAATCATTCTTGGGCTGGCACTCGCGCTCACACCGCTTTTCCGGCTTACCGATCGCGAAATTGGGGCGCGCGATCCACGCAATCGCGGGCAACTGCTGGCTAGCGTGGGATTGGCGTTGATTGTGACGCTGTGGAGTTGGCGCTGGTATGAACGCGACAAGGCCATGCAGATTGCCGCGCAGCAGGAGATGCTGCACGATGAGCCCATTGTGAAGCTGCAGATGAGTCCGCTGCCGTTTACGCCGTGGCGGTGGGCGGCCATTATTGAGACGCCCTCGTACTACCAGGTGGGCATGGTGGACACGCGCACCGGCATGATGTCGCGGACGGCGCAGGACATCTTCTGGAAGGGACCGGTGACGCCCGCGATTCAGGCAGCGAAAGAGAGCGAATTGGGACACGTGTATCTGGACTGGTCGAAGGCGCCGCTGGTGGAAGACCTTGGTCTTGTCCAGAACGATCCTGATCTGGCTGGACTTCGTATGGTGCGGTTTCGAGATGCGCGATTTTTGTACGATGTGCTTTCGTATCATGGGCGGGAGGAGTCGCCGTTACAGGCGATCGCGTATCTGGACGCGCAGAACCGGGTTGTGCGAATAAGGATGAATGGGCCCGATGCGCGGGCGCGGTAATGGTTAGGTCTGGCTCAAGCTCTTTCTTCGGCGTATCGGAGCAGCGGGCTAAGTCCGCTTCTAATCCGGGCGCGCTGACTTGGGATTGCCCAGCGTGACACAATAGAAGGTGAACCGTTTCCGGAGGAACACCGTTATGGCCGCTTATCTCGTTCTCATCCTGGCTGCATTGAGCCGCTGTTTGCCGTTGTGGATGCACTCCTCTGGTATTGGTGTGACCGCTGCCGGTGCCGGACTGCTCTTCTTCGGCTCAAGGTTGAAGCGGGACTGGTGGCAGGTGCTCCCGGCAGTAGCCATTATGGCGTGCGTAGATGTATATCTCACGGTGATTGCGTACGGGTTTGCGTTCCGGCCCAAGGCTTACCTGGTGAGCTGGGCGTGGGAAGCCGCGCTGGTGCTGTTTGCTGCCGCTGTGCTCTCGAAGAAGCAGACCGTCGGACGCGTGGTTGGCTCCGCGCTGTTCTCCGCGACGGGCTTTTTCCTCGTCAGCAACGGTGCGGTTTGGCTCTTTGCTGAGGAAGTCTACCCGCACACCTTCGCCGGTTTGATGATGTGCTATGAAGCGGGCTTGCCGTTCTATCGCAACGATGCGATTGCCACCATGGTGATCTGCGGCGTACTGTTTGGCGCGGCGGCTGTGCTGCGCGAGTTTGCTGTTGATAAAGATGCGGTGGCGGTCCGCGAACGATGAGCACGGTGATGGATTCGATCGAGTTCCGTCCAGGCAGGGCGAAGCTCGTATCGTACTCGCCGGTGCCAGAGCTGCACTGGCGCGTGATCTTTGAAGATGAAGGCGATGCGGCATACTGTTATGCCTGCGATGGCCGTCTGGAGAAGTCCGGGGAAGGCTTCGAGCCGACCGTGCTGGATGCGATGCTCATCTACAACGTGGCTGCCCTGCGTGGCGCCGACGAGCGCAACAACATGGACGCAGACCGCAGCCGATTGGCTACTGTGGAGTGGTCGCGCAATGGCCAGTGCGCCGTGTTGCGCATGGACGGCGTGCCACAGGCGCTGATGGATTTTGCCGAGCGCAAGAGCTATTGCCGGTCGAACTTCCCGAATTTTCTGGATGATGGCCGTGCGCCGTGGCGGCACAGTGACCATGCCTGGAGTGACGAGGTAATGCAGCGCTTTGAGACTGAACTCTACGCGTAACCCTCTTTATTGATTGTTTATTGGAGAAGCTCCACCCCTTTCACAAATCCCTGTCCTTTGAGAGCGCCACGCGAAGCGTTTCGCCGTGCGCACAGCACCTTCGGCGAAAATTGGCGAGAAAACACAAGAGATAAGTCTGGCGTCCTATGCCCCTGTGTAGTTGGTTACACCAGGAAGGATGTGCCATGAGTTCGACTGCTGTTACATTTCCACGACAAGGAAGCACCTTTGCGCCGCTGGCTGATGAGAAGAAAGATGGCCATGTTCGCGCGCATGCGATCCAGACCGTCAACGCCTCGGCGGATGCCTTGTACCAACTTTGGAGGCGCGAGGAGTTTGTCCCCCTGTGGATGGAGGGCGTCGTCTCCATTACGCGCACCGGCGACCGCACCAGCCATTGGGTAATGAGCGATCCGGGAACGGGGAAACAGTTCGAATTCGATTCCGAGATCATTGATGACGAACCGGGCCAGCATCTCTCCATGTGTGTGATCGAAGGCATGGGTAAGGGTTCGACCGACGACATCACCTTTGAGCCTCACCCGAGTGGCCGCGGCACGGTAGTTACGCTCATCAGCGATTTCGTGATGCCTGGCGGTGTGGTAGGGAATGCCGTTGCTGCGGTGGTATCGCGTAGTCCGCGGCAGATGACCATTGAAAATCTTCGCCATCTCAAACAGCTTGCGGAGAGCGGTGAAATTCCCCGCGTGGAAGGCCAGCCGCACGGAAAGCGTGGCGTGATGGGCCGCTGGAAAGAGTTCATGCTGGGCGAAACGAACCCCACGCCTCCGGGAACCAGCGAGCGTGAACAGCGGCAGGACTATCCCAAACAAAACGAGCTTGGCGACAAAAGAGAGGTGGCGTAATGAAGGCCGTTTGCTGGACAGGAACAGGCAAGATGGAAGTGCAGACCGTGAAGGACCCTGAGATTCTCAATCCGCACGACGCAATCATCCGCATTACGCGCACGGCCATCTGCGGCAGCGATCTGCATCTGTACGATGGCTACATCCCCACCATGGAAACCGGCGATATCGTCGGGCACGAGTTCATGGGCATTGTGGAAGAGGTGGGCAGCGAGGTAAAGAACCTGCAACGCGGCGACCGCATTGTGGTGCCTTTCACCATCTCGTGCGGCAACTGCTTCTTCTGTAAAAAGCAGTTGTGGTCGTTGTGCGATAACACCAATCCCAACGCGCATGTGGCGGAGAAGATGTACGGTTACTCCGGTTCGGCGCTGTTCGGCTATTCGCATATCTACGGCGGCTACGCCGGCGGGCAGGCGCAGTATGCGCGCGTTCCGTTTGCGGATGTCGGGCCGCTCAAAATTGAGAGCGATATTCCTGACGAGAAGGTGCTGTTTCTTTCAGACATTTTCCCCACGGGATATCAGGCAGCCGTGCAGGCCGACATTGAGCCGGGCGACACCGTTGCGGTATGGGGATGCGGTCCGGTGGGCCTGTTCACCATTGCCAGCGCCTACATGCTGGGAGCGAGCAACGTGATCGCCATCGACCGCTTCCCTGAGCGGCTGGCGCTGGCACGCGATTACTGCGGCGCTACGGTGATCGATTATTCGCAGGATGATGTCAGTGTGATTGAAGCGTTGCGCGATCTTACGCATGGCATCGGCCCAGACAGTTGCGTGGATGCCGTTGGCATGGAGGCGCATGGGACAGATGTTGTTGCCGCGTATGACAAGGTGAAGCAGGCGCTCATGATGGAAACGGACCGCCCATACGTTCTGCGGCAGGCGATACAAGCCGTACGCAAGGGCGGCACATTGTCCATCCCTGGTGTGTACGGCGGCGCTATCGATAAGGTGAACTTTGGTGCGGCGTTTGGTAAGGGCATCAACATGAAGATGGGCCAGACGGATATGCAGAAGTATCTGCGCCCGTTATTGCAACGTATTGAGGATGGTCAGCTTGATCCAACATTCCTCATCTCGCACCGCATCGGCATCGAACAGGCGCCGGAGATGTACAAGGTTTGGCGCGATAAGGAGCAGCATGTCACCAAGATCGTGATCGACCCCTGGCAGGACAGAATCGCGGCATAACCGCTGATATATAGCGCAATGCAATAACCCCACCTCAGACGTCGTTTCGTGCGTCTGAGGTGGGGTTATCTACTTGCAACAAACTGATTATCCAACCATCCAGGTCAGCGTCCGCTCGAGATACTCCTTCATCTCCTTGCGGGGCACCACAGCATCCAGAAACCCATGCTGCAGCAGAAACTCGCTGCGCTGGAATCCCTCGGGCAGCTTCTGCCGGATCGTCTGCTCGATGACGCGGGGTCCGGCAAAACCGATCAACGCGCCCGGTTCGGCGATGTTTAAATCGCCCAGCATCGCAAACGATGCGGTGACACCGCCCGTCGTCGGGTCTGTCATCACAGAGATATACGGGACCTTGGCATCGTCCAGCCTCGCCAGTCCAGCGGATATCTTAGCCAACTGCATCAGGCTGGCAATGCCTTCCATCATGCGTGCGCCGCCTGAAGCCGAGATGATGATGAGCGGCCTGCGCGTCTCCAGTGAACGATCCACCGCACGGGCAATCGTCTCGCCCACCACGGCACCCATGGAGCCGCCGATAAATGCGTACTCCATCGCCGAGATAACGACCTCATGTTTGCCGATATTGCCCAGCGCATTCACAATGGCGTCGTTCAGACCAGTCTTCTTTTGCGCATCGACCAGCCGCTTTTTATACGGTTTAAGGTCGGTAAAGTTCAACGGATCGGTCGACTTCAGTTCCAGATCGACAAGCTGATAGCCCGGCTCCAGCAGCAGCGCCAGCCGTTCCCGCGCGCCCATCTTGAAGTGGTGCCCGCATGCCGGACACACCTGCTGGTTCGCCTCCAGATCGGCATTGAAGATGGCCTTGCCGCAGGAAGGGCACTTCGTCCACAACCCTTCGGTGCGGACGGTCCGCTCCTCGGTGTTGACGATCTTGTTGTCTTCACGCTTGAACCAGCTCATCGTCTTGGATAACCTGCACACCAGTTTAGCTGTTTTACCTGGAGAACGTCTTTATCTCCTTCATCGACCTTCATCTACAAGCACCGGTCATGAGTGGTAACGGCTTTTTGTGCGTTATGCGAAAGATTACGGAAGCTGCTCTACCTTTACGTTTGAGGGAGGCTTCAATTCAAACTGATCGTCTTCCAATGTCTGGTTTACAGCCAGCTTATTGATCGTCAGCACCAGGCTCAACTGATCTTTCGGGCGACGAATGGTGATTTTAGCTGGAAACTGCACACCGCCAAAGGTTTCGTAGTTCTCATACAGAGCCTGCGTGTCGAGCTGTCCACTTTTATCGTAGATGTCCTGCTGAAACGGAAGCATCGTTCCGCGACCGATGTGGACCACGCGCTGCGTCTTCAACTCCGTGCGTCCCGGCACCGACCGCAGAAAACTCAACTCATACGTTGGTTCAGCGATCAAATCTTTTGGATTGGAGGAGGGACGGTAGACGCGCTCATCCGACGTCAAGGCCACCAATTCACCTTCCTGCTGGGGCTTGATAAATAACGAGTCGCTAAAGACGTTCGGCCTCAGATTTTCCAGTGAGTTCTTGCTGTGCGGTTCGGCAGCATTCGTGCCGGTGAGGAAACGATCTTTCGGCGGAATGGAAAGTTTGAAGGTTGTTCCGTCTGTCACCATGTCCATGGCGCGCAGGTGCGCGATCGGCAGAAACAGGATGACGCGCAGATCGTTCGGCTTCCGCTCCAGCACATAGCCGGAGAGAGCGGTGTACTCCACCACCTTGCCCTGTTTGTCGCCGCCCGTGCTGGCCACGATCTCCACGGACGCATTCATGGTTTTGATTGCGTCATACCGCTCCTGCGTCTCACGCAGAATCTGGTCAAGAGAAGTAGTAAATACAGCGGTAGGAGGGTGGCTCTTCTGCACCGCTCGGGTTACGCGAAAACAGCCCGTAAGCGCCGGCAGTATACACAGCGCGCCAAGCGCAATGCCTCGTTGGATGCAACGTCTCAAACCTGAAGTATACCGTCCGGGAAAAGATAGGCCCTGCGCTCGCGGAATAAGCGCTCTTTGTAATGGATGAGTTTTCAGGGGCAAAGACGCAGCGTTTCATCAAAATAAGCGCGAAAAGTTCACTACTTCGCTACTATTTCACTGCTTTTCGATAGGCTTTCACCTGTTCATCATGCTCTTTCAATGTGGCGGAAAAACGCGTATGTCCTGCCGCATCTGCCACAAAATAGAGCTTGTCTGTCACAGCAGGATGCAGGGCGGCCCGCAAAGCCGCCATTCCGGGCGAACAGATAGGGCCGGGGGGCAATCCGGAATGCTTATAAGTGTTGTAAGCAGAGTCATTTGCGAGATCGCTGGCATAGATTGTTCCCTTCCAGCGCCCCTCCAGCATGGCCGCATAAATTACCGTAGGGTCCGTCGCCAAAGGCATGCCCACCCGCAATCTGTTCTCGAAAACTCCAGCAACCAGGGGTCTTTCGCTGTCTTCGCGCACCTCCTTTTCCACCAGCGAAGCCATCGTGACCAGTCGTGGAACATCCGTCGTTCCTGGTTTAATTCCAAGCTGATTCATGGCTTTGCCAAATCGCTTTACCATTACGGCCAGCATTTGCTGCGGGGTGGTGTGGCGGCTGAAGCGGTATGTGTCTGGAAAAAGATAGCCTTCCAGCGATGTAGCGTTGGGGTTCCATTGTTGAATGAGTGCGGTGTTGGTGCGGGCTGCATCCAGCATTACAGTGTGCGGCGCCAGCCCCGCCGCTTCAACGGCGGCAGCTATGTCAAAGAGATTGAACCCTTCCGGGATAATAACGGCGCGGGTATACACATCGCCACGTGCGATGCGGTCGTACACCTCGATGGCCGTTGCCGGATGGTCGAAACGATACTCGCCTGCTTTGAGGCGGGTGCCTTTTACTGCACGCAATAGTTGAAACGCATACCGGCTGCGAATAATGCGTGCCTTTTCCAACTGTGCAGACATCGCGCGGCTTGGCGTGCCGCTGGGGATATCGACAAAAGTCTCCGTGGATGGGCCGAAGGGAACGTAGAGGAAGAAGCCGATGGCGGCTACGGCGAGGACGGCGAGAAGGAAGAGGAAGCCAAGGAACTTCACGCGTAGATGCTATCGCACTCCCCCGCTGAAATCGCTCTAGACTCAATCTATGGAGCAGCCCCACACACCAGCACGCATTATGGGTCTCGATATCGGCGACCGCCGGATCGGGATCGCCATCTCCGATGGCCTTGGCCTTACGGCGCAGCCGCTGTTCACGCTGCATCGCACGTCGAGCAGCCGCGAAGACGTCCGTTCCATTGCGCGGATGGTGCGCAAGCATGCGGTTGCCGAGATTGTGGTGGGACTTCCGCTGCATATTTCGGGAGAAGAGAGTCCGCAAGCGGTGAAAACCCGTAAATTTGCGCAGGAATTGGCGGAACGGGTGCAACTTCCAATGCATTTTCTGGATGAGCGGCTTACGTCGCATGCGGTGGATGAGTTGATGAAGCAGGGCGGCCGCAATTCGCATGAGCGCAAGGCGCTGGTGGACCAGATGGCTGCAGCACTGATTTTGCAGGGATTTCTCGATGAGAGAGCTTCTTCCGGATCTCCGTCTTCTCCGGTTACCGGCCCAGGCTAGCCATTCCTGCCCGATTGCGTATAATCAGGCTTCACGGTCAGCACCGCCTCGAAGAGAAGCGGGAGCTGATCTTTTGTTTCATTACAGCAAAAGATCGGACATCAGGATGCAGGACATCAAGAAGCAGCTCGAAGAACAGATCAAACAACTTGAGTACGAGCTCACCACCGAGCTGCCCGCCGAGATCAAGAAAGCCGTCGCCCTGGGCGACCTCTCCGAGAACGCCGAGTACCACATGGCCAAGCAGCGGCAGGAGTTTGTGAACGCGCGCCTGGGCCAGTTGAAGAAGCGCATGGCCGAGCTGGCGCTGGTGAACCTGGCAAACATCCCGCACGACAAAGCAGGCTTCGGTTCGACCGTGGTGGTATTTGACACGACCAAGAACGAGGAACTCACCTACAAACTCGTGACCAGCGAAGAGAGTGATGTGACCAAAGGCCTCATCTCTACCACCTCGCCGATTGGCCGCTCGCTGGTGGGCAAGGAAGTGGGCGACATGGCCACCGTGGTAACACCTGCGGGCAAGCGTGAGTTGGAGATTTTGAAGCTGAAGACCATTCACGACGGCGAGTAGTGCAACGCCATGCAACAGATCATCCAGTTCATCCTCGAAATCGATAAGCTGAAAGCCGTCACGCGCAAGAACAAGCCGCTTGGTCTTGAGCGCTACGAAAACTCTGCCGAACATAGCTGGCAACTTGCTTTGCTGGCTATGTCTCTGCGGGAATTCGCACCAGCGGGTGTGGACATGAATCAAGTGATCCGTATGTTGCTCCTGCACGATATTGGCGAAATCGATACAGGTGACACCATGGTCTACGTGGAAGGTGGATGGGCGGAGCGCAAGGCCGAGGAACTTACTGCCGCGCGCCGGATTTTTGGCATTCTGCCTGCCGCAATTGCGGAGGAGTATGTTGCGCTGTGGCAGGAGTTCGAAGCTGGAGAAACGGACGCTTCGCGGTTTGCCAACGCTATCGATCGCGCGATGCCTGCTCTGCTCAACATGCACAACAACGGACAGAGCTGGCGCGAGAACGGCATCAGCTATGAGCGCGTGGTGAAGCGTATTCGCGGGCAGATTGAGGATGGATGTCCAGCGCTGTGGGCTTATATCGAGCCGTTGCTGATTGAGGCAAAGGCGGACGGCTGGTTTGGGATGGGCCAGGGCTGAACCCATTCTTACTGCAACGGGACAGCAAGCTGAAGTCCGCTTCTAATCCGGTCGATCCTTCGGAGCGATGGATGTTGGTTATCACGAACATCAAAAGCAGATTCCTCGCTGCGCTCGGGATGACAACTCTGTTGAGAGCAAGAACAGTTGACCATGGCACAAAGTCAAAGAACTCCTAAAATACTGATCGCACCAGCGGGAGCGCCGAGCGAAGCGTATCGCCGTCCGCGCAGGACTCCGGTAGACTGAAAAGCGGACTATGACCTGGACAAGTGCATTCGGCAAGGCCTGCGGTTGGCTGTTATGGAAGATTGTGCGTGGGCTTGCGCTCTCGCGCATTTCGCCGAACACGCTTACTTTCATCGGCCTGCTCATCAACATTGCCGCGGCGTTCTTTTTTGGCTACGCGCGCGTGGAGAACGCCGACCGCATGTTCGTCTACGCCGGCCTGGTCATCATCGGCGCCGGCATCTTCGACATGGTGGACGGCCGCGTGGCCCGCGCTACCGGACAGGTATCCGTCTTTGGCGCGTTCTTCGATTCGGTGATGGACCGCTACTCCGACGTAGCCATCTTCTTCGGCCTGCTGGTGTATTACGCGCGCGCCAACCGTTTCAAATACGTGGTGCTGGTTGCGTTTGTGATGACGGCTTCAGTGATGATCTCCTACGCGCGCGCCCGCGCCGAAGCCTTGATCGGATCGTGCAAAGTTGGTTTCATGGAGCGTCCTGAACGCATCGTGCTCGTGATTCTGGGTGCGCTGTTCAATAAGTGGGGAGCGATGGCGCCCGCGCTGTGGGTACTCGCCGTGCTTTCGACCACAACGGTGATTCACCGCATCCGCTACACGTACCTGGAAACCGAGCGACGGAAGCTGCAACCTACGGCTCAGTAAGATAACGCTATGCGCGTCCTTACTCCTGAGCAGGCCGAGACTTTCAAAATACAACATGGGTGGACAGATGCGTTTGATCATCTTGCCCCTGAGACATCACGGACGCAGTTCAGTACAGACGTTGGTCAACGTTGTGTGTGGGCGAATGCGCTGACCAACCACCTCATTGCAACTCCCGATTGCATTGCTGCGCTGGAGATCAGCGATTGGGCAGTTTGGCCATCGTCGCAAAACATGGACCTTATCTATTCGTACCGCGAGCTTCTGGGAGAAAAGCGCCCTCTCATTGAAGCGAATTTTCATGTGTTTAAAGCCCATGAAGCTTGCCAATTGCGAAACATACTGCACATCTCACTCATCTCTTTATTTGATGTAGCAGGCGCTTCCACTGGAACCGACTTCAGCTTCTACGCCTCACATGATGAATATCTCGAGGTGCTTTGGTATCCCGAAGCAGACTGGGTCGAGACGCTCAGTTGGATGTTTGTTGACGATGATGCAGATACACGGCTTGCGGCGGACGGCACACAGATTCACATCAGATCCCAAACGAAGAGTTAGCCAAGTTGAATACAACAGTAAGACAAGCAAATACGAGATTTCTTACTTGACAATATATAAGTATTTTCTTATACGTTAACGACATGCAAGTCATCCTCATGAAAGCGCTCGGAGATGACACGCGGCTCGCCATCTTTGAGCAGCTTTGTAAACGCGAGCTGACGGTGACGCAGCTCACCGAGCGGTTCGACGTTTCGCAGCCGGCAATCTCGCAACATCTGCGTGTGCTCAAACGATGCCGGCTAGTGCATGAGCGGCGCGAAGGCCGCTTTGCCCACTATCGCGGACGGCCCGAAGGTCTGCGGCCGCTTATCAACTGGCTCGCGCACTACCAGAAGTTCTGGCCCGAGAGGCTGGACACCCTGAGCGCGCTGCTGAAAACCATGCCCGAAGGAGAGAAGAAGAGATGAAAGGCACTGAACAGATTGTTGTGGAGTACCACCTTGCCGAGCCGCCCAGTAAAGTATGGCGCGCGCTCACCGAGCCCGATCTGCTGGCGCAGTGGCTGATGCAGAATGACTTCAAGCCGGTCGTCGGGCACACATTTCACTTTCGCGCGCAGCCGCGCGGCGACTGGAACGGCATCGTTGACTGTGAGGTGCTGGAGGTCGTTCCGGAGAAGCGCCTGGTCTACACCTGGGCCGGCGGTTCCGACAAGAATGAGACCTTCGGCCACCGCATCGATACCACTGTCACGTGGACGCTGGAACCTGCGGAGAACGGCGGAACCAAGCTGACGCTGGTGCATCATGGCTTCCACGCGGGCGACTTTGCCTATCAGGCCATGGGCGAAGGCTGGAAGAGCAAGGGCGCCGATATCGATCGCGTGGCCGCTTCCGCAAAGTAAGCGCAAACTGTATGCGCAGGGCCCATCTTCGCGGCATCCTCCCGCCGCGAAGATGGCCTCGCAGCGCATCCGTCCTACTACACTAGAGGGATGCACGTACGTTCCTCTCTTCTTGCTGCGATTGCCCTCGCAGCCGCGCCGCTCTTCGCGCAGACGACAAAACCGGCGGCAGGCATTCGCGATTCCATCACCGTTCTGGCCACGGCAGAGCCGGTCACCGAAGGCGAGTCTTCGCGCTCGGTGGAGACCATCGACACTGCATCGCATCCGGCGCTGGTAAGCGGGCCTGCAACGTGGCTGCGCAGCGACCCTTCGGTCGATATCCAGATGCGCGGGCCGATGGGCGTGCAGTCCGACATTTCCATTCGCGGCACATCGTTTGAGCAGACGCTTGTGCTGCTGAACGGTTTGCGCATCAACGACGCGCAGACCTCACACTTCAATCTGGATGTTCCAGTGCCGCTGCTTGGCATCTCCAGCATCGACGTGCTGCACGGCGCAGGCTCTACGCTGTACGGCTCGGATGCTGTGGGTGGTGTCGTCGATCTGCGCACCAGCAAGCCGGATGTCTCTTCGCTGCGTCTGCGTGCGGGCGTGGGCAGCTACGGCATCAATCAGCAGGGCCTTGCTGCTGCGCTTGCGAAGAGGCAGATGAGCGAAATGCTCACCGGCTCGCGCGACTTCTCCACCGGCTTTATCGCCGACCGCGACTACCGCAGCGAGAACGCCGCCAGCGAGACGCGCCTCAACACGTTTCTAGGCGACACCGATCTTCTGCTGGCCACGAGTGACCGCGCTTATGGCGCTGACCAGTTCTATGGCAACTATCCATCGTGGGAGCGCACCAAGGCGTGGTTCGCCGCGGGCACGCAGAACTTCGGCCAGAATACTTCTGCCTCGCTAGCGTATCGGCGGCACTCGGATGTGTTCGTACTCTTTCGGAATAACCCCGCTGCGTATGAGAACAACCACATCGATACAAGCTGGCAGGGTGTGGTGCGACGCAAGGACACCATCGGTTCGCGCATCAGCATCTTTTCCGGACTGGAAGAAAATGCGGACACGGTAAACAGCAACAATCTCGGCCGCCACGGACGCAATCGCGGCGCAGGCTATGTGGATGTAGATTTTCGCTCGAAGTTTTATTCGCTTTCGGTGGGCGTGCGGAATGAACTTATCGGCGGATATGGCAACGTCGCGTCCCCTTCCGTCAGCGGCGCCGCTTTTCTTACGGAGAATGTGAAGGTGCGCGGCGCTGTTGGATACGGCTTTCGCTTACCGACGTACACGGACCTCTACTACAAAGACCCCACCACAAATCCCAATCCTGCATTGCAACCTGAAAGCGCGTGGAACTATGAAGGCGGCTTCGACTGGTATGCCACGCCGCACCTGGCGTTTTCCGCGACGGGCTTTACTTCGCATCAGCATGATGCGATCGACTACGTGCGCAGCGGAAACGCTGGGCCTTATCAGGCACAGAATCTTAGCGCTTTTCAGTTCACCGGCGCGGAACTCTCGCTGCGTGCGCAGCTTGCGCACCGCCAGCAACTGCGTCTGGCTTACACCGGAGTTACAGGAGCGCAGGACGCACTCGCCGGCATCCAGTCGCGCTATCTCTTCAACTATCCCTCCAACAACGCAAGTGCAGAGTGGATTGCGCCGCTGCGCAACTTCACGCTGCGCACGCGCCTTGGCGTCACGCAACGGTTTCAGCGCGATCCGTATGCCACGGTCGACCTATCCGTTGCGCGCGAGAAGGGAATCATCCGCCCTTACCTGCAAATGACGAACCTCTCCAACACCGGCTATGAAGAAATCAAGGGAGTGCGCATGCAGGGCCGCGCGTTCGTAGGCGGAGTAGATATTGTGCTTAGCCGCAGACGCAGATATTAACAACGCACTAACACTAAGACTCAACAGGTTTATCCGGCTGCTCCTGATAAATCTCTTCCACGCGATCGAGCGTGTCGATCTCTTCCACCGGCTTATCGCCGCGCAAGCGAACGATGCGCGGAAAGCGCAGAGCGAATCCACTGGCGTGGCGATCGCTGCGCATCACGTTGTTGAAACTCACTTCGATCACGCGCAGCGGTTCTACGGTGCGGAAGTGGCCGTGGTCCTCAAGCGTGTGCGCTTGCAGCCATTCGGTGAGTTCGGCAATCTCCGCATCGGTTACGCCGGAGTAAGCTTTGCCGACGTTCAGCAGATCGCCATTGAGCCCGCGCACGGCAAAGGTGTAGTCGCTCAACAGGCCTGCGCGTTTGCCGTGTCCATACTCCGCGCCGGTGATGACAACATCCAGCGTTGCGAGCTCGCGCTTCAGCTTCAGCCATGAGAGTCCGCGGCGGCCCGGCTGGTAGAGCGACTCCGCGGCCTTGATCATCACACCTTCATTGCCGCGCGCACGCGCATCGTTGTACGCGCGGTCCAGGTCGGCCGCGGAATACGCAACAGACACAGGCGCGAGCCGCAGCCGCTGCACGCCATCTGCCGCATCCTGCTCGCCTGCAAATAGGCCTTCATCCGCGCGCGCAGGCGTTTCCAGTGGAGAAACGGTTACGGCGGAGATCGCCTCCGTAATCGCCTCCAGCCGGTTGCGACGGTCGCGCAATGGAAGATCGAGCAGCAACGTGCCACCGGCGAACAACACATCAAACGCCATGAAGACCACCGGCGTTGCACGGCGGACATCGTTGCTCACGCGCTTGCGTCCGATGCGCGGCGACAGCACCGCAAACGGCAGAGCGCGCTCCTGCGCCACATCCCAGGCAAGCAGTTCCCCGTCCAAAATCAGCGGCCTGTTCTCTACACGCGCGAAGGCTTCCACAATCTCCGGATAACTCTCCGTCACATCTTCCCGGTTGCGCGAGTACAGAGCCACACGCCCCGGCTGCGCCGCATCGCCGCAGTGCAACTGCACGCGCATGCCGTCGTACTTGTCTTCAATCTGTGCGCGGATATGCACCGCATCCACCGGCACACCGTCGATGCTGTCCGTTGCATTCACACCATTAGATTCGTCGCCTTTTTGACCGGAGCGCAGCGTAGCGGAAAGACCTGCTTTCTTTCGCGCCTTCGACGAAGCACGAGGCAGGTCCTCCGCTTCTTCAGAACGCAGCGGTTCCACCCGCGACACCTGCACCTCAACATCCGCTTCCTGAGGCACTGCCGCAAAGCGGTTTACCGTCTCTTCCGGCGTGTCCACCGGAGAAGCCAGCATGAAGCCCAGGGGATGGAAGAGACGCATGCGCGCCTCATGCAAACGCCCTGTAAATGCCATCGCCGTCGCCCGCGCAAGATCGGCTTCCAGCATCACCGCATGGCGCACATCCGCAACTGTCTGCGCGGATGCGGCAGCAATCGCCTCCTCTACCAGCGACTGTTTCACGCCGATGCGCATGTCTCCGCTCATCAGCTTGACCAGGTACTTCGCCTCCACCGGCATGGCGCGTTGCAGCAGATCTTTCAACACAGCCTTACGCGCAGCGGTGGATTTCGCACTCGCAGACTGCGCGAATGCATCGCTCACATCGTGCAGCGTGATCGCCGCATCCGGCGCGTGTTGCGCATCCACAAACAGATCGTGCGCGGCGGCGCCCAGATCGCCATGTCTGCGATACGCCGCCGCCATGGCAGCATCGCTCGCACCGCTCACCTCTTTCACCACGGTGGAAAGCATTGCGCCGCCGGCATTTACCTTGCGCGGATCGGCCTCTGCGAACGGCTCCCCCGCAAGATATTGCGCAAACAGCCCTGCTTCGCGCTCATCATCCTCCGCGCGCACATGCGCAATCGCCTCCGCAATGGCGGCGCGCTTCTTCAGCCGCGACGAGGTCGCCGCCAGCACATCCGCTAGTTCCGCAAGTTGGAGAAAAAGCGCCATTGCAGATTATGGGATGCGGCAGCTACCGACTACGTTCCTTATGGAACTGAAGGCAGGGGCCGCTCGTATATTTCTGCGAGGCGATTTATGAAACTCCTGCTCTTTCTCATCCTGCTCGTTATCTGCTGGCCCGCCGCGCTGGCGGTGCTGATTCTGTATCCCATCGTCTGGCTGTTGGCGCTGCCATTTCGCATTGTGGGAATAGCCGTTCACGGCGTGTTCGACTTGATCGCCGCGCTTTTTAGCCTGCCTGCACGCATGCTCCGCGCCATCTAGCTTCGCACTCGGGCAGGGCTCCCTATCGCCGTTGCGCCGGCAGGAACGTCGTGCGTCACAATGCTTCCCGCAGCAATAATGGCGTCATCGCCAATGGTTACGCCCGGCAGAATGATGGCGCCACCACCAATCCATACATTCTTGCCAATGTGGACAGGCTTGCTATTCTCCAACCCCATGCGGCGTATCTCCGCATCGCGTGGATGGTCGGCAGCATAGATCTGCACGCCCGGACCGATCTGTGTGCGGTTGCCAATGGTGATGGCACAGACATCCAGCAGTACGCAGTTGAAGTTCAGAAATACATCGCTGCCCAGCGTGATGTTCCAGCCGTAATCGCAAAAGAACGGCGCGCGCAGCACGCTTCGCTCCCCTATCTGTCCAATCAGATCGCGCACAACCGCCGTTTCACCACCGTTGTAACGCAGCAACAGGACTTCCGTACGTTCGCGCTCTCGTACAAGCTCTTCATCCATAGCGAAATAAAGCTCGCCAGCAACCATCTTTTCGCGTTCCGTAGCCATGCATGCTGAGATGCCGGTTCCAGCGCACCCGCGTTATCATCTAAATAAGAACGCGATGCACACCCCTGCCGCCAAACCGGCCTTTACTGCCAGCTTCCTCTAGCTGCGCCTACTCGCGTTCCGTTTTCCCATCAGGATTTTCAGCAGCACGCCTCGCCCACCGCGCGAGAGGAGCACACGAGATGTTTGACCGCCTCGAACAGATGGAAGTTCGTTACAAGGAGATGGAGCAGCAGCTCTCGGACCCCGAACTCGTCAAAGACCAGCAGAAGTTTCAAAAGATAGCCAAAGCGCACCGCGACCTTGAGCCCGTGATCGAGAAGTATCGCGAGTATCGCAGTGTTCTGAGCGGTATTGCCGACGCGCAGGCCATGCTGGCTGATGCCGACATGAAGGACATGGCGGAGGAAGAACTTGCCACGCTGACACCGCGCAAGTCTGAGATTGAAGACGAGCTCAAAGTCATGCTACTTCCCAAGGATCCCAACGATGAGAAGAACATCATCATTGAAATCCGTGCGGGCACGGGGGGCGATGAAGCGGCGCTGTTTGCCGCCGAAATGTTTCGCATGTATCTGCGCTTTGCCGAACAGCATGGATGGAAGGTGCAGATCACCAGCGAGAGTGAAGGCGGCGCGGGCGGCATGAAGGAAGTGACTGCCATCTTTGAAGGCGAAGGCGTCTACTCGCAGATGAAGTATGAGAGCGGCACACATCGCGTGCAGCGCGTGCCCGCCACCGAAACGCAAGGCCGCGTTCATACCTCCGCCATTACGGTCGCCGTTCTGCCTGAGGCCGAAGAAGTGGATGTAAAGGTGGAACAGAAAGATCTCCGCATCGACACCTTCTGCTCTTCAGGCCCGGGCGGACAGAGCGTGAACACGACCTACTCCGCCGTGCGCATTACGCATCTGCCCACAAACACGGTCGTGAGCTGTCAGGACGAAAAATCGCAGATCAAAAACCGCGAGAAGGCCATGCGCGTTCTCCGCGCGCGCTTGTATGAAGTGGAGATGGAACGCCAGCATGCCGCACAAGCCGCTGCGCGTAAAGACCAGGTAGGCACCGGCGACCGCAGCGAGAAGATCCGCACCTACAACTTCCCGCAGAACCGCGTCACCGACCATCGCATCGGCCTTACGCTGCACCAACTCGACCTCACCATGGAGGGACGTCTGCAACCCATCGTGGATGCCCTCATCGCAGATGACACAGCGAAGCGTCTGGCCGCAGAAGCAACGGCTGCTTAAAGCAGTTGTTAGTTATTAGTTGTTCGGAAGTCAAAAGCGTATGCCCTAACTAACAACTAATAACTAACAACGAACAACTTCCATGACTCTCCGCGAAGCCCTGAGTTCGGCGATCCACCAACTACGCACCCGCGAAGACATCGCCGAGTGGGCGGCTCGCGACGCCAATCTGCTCCTGCAGCACGTAACCCATTCCACGCGCACTCAACTTCTCGCTCACCCTGAGCGCACACTCACCGCAGAACAACAAGTCACCTTCAACACTCTCATCAAAAAACGCCTCCGCGCCACTCCCATTCAGCACCTCACCGGTAAGCAGGAGTTCTACGGCCGTGATTTCCTCGTCACACCCGACGTCCTCATCCCACGCCCTGAAACCGAGCTGATCATGGATGAGGTGAAGGCGCTCGCGCCGGCAAAGCAGCAACTCAAGATCACGGATGTAGGCACCGGCAGCGGCATTCTCGCCATCACTCTCGCCCTCGAGTTACCTCATGCGCACATCACCGCACTCGATATCTCTCCCGCCGCGCTCTTCGTCGCAAAACAAAACGCGCAGCATCATAACGCCGCCGCTCGCATCACCTTCCTCGAATCCGATCTGCTCGCCTCCGTTCACGAGCCGCAGGACATCATCCTTTCCAATCCGCCTTACATTGGCGAATCCGAGCGCAATGGCCTGCACCCCCAGGTCCGCGAACACGAGCCCTCGCTGGCTCTCTTTGCCGGAGCATCTGGAGACGATATCTATCACCGGCTCATCCCACAGGCACATGCCATGCTCAAGCCCGGCGGCGTCCTGCTCCTGGAGCTTGGCACGCAAGGTCATCGCCTCAATCCGCTCTTCGCTGACTGGGCCCGCATCCGCTATGCTCACGATCTACAAGGCATCGCGCGCGTTCTGATAGCGCGACGGCGGTAAGAGAAAGCATCTAATTGAAATGCTCGTCGGCATATGCGATTCCATCGCGAACGACAATCATTCGGTGCTGTCCGCCAATGACTTCTGCAATCCATCGAAAAATCAAATCCATCTCTGCATCCGCTCTGCTAAACTCGCGCATGCTCATTCTTCTCATCATTCTGCTTCTTCTCTTCGGCGGTGGCGGCTACTACATGGGGCCTGGCCTTGGCTACTATGGTGGTGGCGGCATCAGCCTTATTCTTCTCATCGTGATTCTCTTCCTGATCTTCGGCCGCGGCCGCCGGGGTATCTGAGAGATCAACCACATAATTTACCTGCAGAAAAGCCGTCCGGTAGGACGGCTTTTCTGTTGCCATGCTGCCACTCCTAGCGAAAGGGTCCTAAGATGTCTGCATGAGCATCCTCGTCGAACACGCATGGCTCGCGGAACATCTCGCTGACACCAACCTCGTCGTCTTAGACGCCACACTCCCACCCACCGGCGTCACACCTCCGCTGGACACGCACGCGCGCTACCTCGCGCAACATATTCCCGGCACGATCTTCTTCAACATCGACGACATCTCCGATCACGCGAGCCCTTATCCGCACATGCTGCCTTCACCTGAGGAGTTCGCGCAAAAGATGTCTGCGCTCGGCGTCAGCGACACAGCAACAATCGTCGTGTACGAACAGCAGGGCGTCTTCTCCGCGTCGCGTGCATGGTGGATGCTCAAAACAATGGGTGCGCAAAACGTACATCTGCTCAACGGCGATCTCGCTGCATGGCGTGCAGCGGGCCTGCCCCTGGAAACCGGCGAAGTCCATCGCGCACCAACAACATTCCACGCGAACTTCAACGCCTCTGCCGTAGTCAGCTATGAAGAGTTGCAATCGAAACTCGCCGCACAACAGCAGATACTCGATGCACGTTCCGCCGGGCGCTTTGCCGGAACAGCACCGGAACCACGTCCTGGCCTCAGATCAGGCCATATGCCCGGCGCGACCAGCACGCCTTTCACAGACCTTGTCGATCAAGGCAAGCTCAAATCGCAGGATGCTTTGCGCGCATACTTCTCCGGCAAAGGGGTGGACCTGGAGAAGCCCATCACGACCACCTGCGGCTCCGGAGTCACAGCGGCTGTGATCGCGCTCGGCCTTGAACTCTCTGGCGCACACGATGTAGCACTCTACGACGGTTCGTGGGCCGAATACGCGCAACGTTCCGAAACATAACCCTGGATAGGCCACTCGCATAGAATGGAAGTGTCATGTCCGAGCACGAACACAACCCGCTTCCAGCCGTCGATCTTTCCAAGCCTCCCGCGGAGAACATCGTCCGTGTCATCTTCCAGCCAGAGAACCAGGCTGTGGAGTTCGAGTTCGGCAAGCTGCCCTACGACGGGCACGGCAAGCCGATGAGCTTCCTCGACGTCGCGGAGAACTACGGCATCTTCCTCGATCACGCCTGCGGAGGTGTCTGCGCCTGCACCACCTGCCATCTGTACGTAAAAGAAGGCGAGCCCGGCCTCTCCGAACCCGATGACGACGAGCTCGATCGCGTCGATCTCGCCGCCGGTCCGCAGACTAACTCGCGCCTCGGCTGCCAGGCCGTGATCGAAAAGCCCGGCACCTACATCGTCGAAATCCCCAAGTGGAACCGCAACTACGTGCAGGAAGGCAAACCCGCCGCCGTCGTAAAGTAGCTGAACAAAGGAGCCGCCCATGCCGCAGGAGATCAACTGGACCGACGCCGAAGAGATCGGCATCCAGCTACAGGAAAAGTACCCCGACGAAGACCCGCTGCAGGTCCGCTTCACCGAGCTCCGCCAGCGCGTGCTCGAACTTCCCGGCTTCACCGGCGACCCCGCCAAATCCAACGAAGGCATCCTCGAAGCCATCCAAATGGCTTGGTATGAGGAGTGGCAGGACGCCCAGTAACCGCAACTTTGCTTGACGGTTGCATTTTCGTACTTATGTCAGCGGACGAAAGCCGTGGCGCCGATCCCATCAGAAAAGGTTGCCACCGCGTGTGGGTATTCAAGAGATCCGTAGATATCTGCCCTCAGGCTCCGGCTTCGGAGCCTGAGGACTTTAATCCCCCTGCATCTTCAGCTACGCCTTCATGTTTACCGTCGCAAAGAAAGTTGGATTCGATCAGATTGTGCAGCAAAAGATGGAGCAGCGCGCCGAGAAGACTGGCCAGCAACTCTCGCCCGAGCAACGTGCGCAAGGGATGAAGATAGGTGTAGCGATCACGAAAGGCATCTTTATGGTCGCGCCGCTGTTCTCTCTGGTCTTTGCGGTGGTCATATCTTTTCTGCTCTGGCTTGGCATGAACTTTGTACTGGGAGGCACGGCGCACTACACGCGGCTCTTCACACTTGCCATCTATGCCGGTCTGCCGCGACTGCTTATGCTTGTGGTCGCCATCGTGTCCATCTGGTTTGGCAACAACGATAGCTTCTATATTGAAAATCCCGCAGGCACCAACATCGGCTACTATCTCAGCGCCGACGCACCAAAGTGGATGACAACACTGGGCACGTCGCTCGATGTAACGATGATCTGGATGGTTGCCCTGCTGGCGCTCGGCGGAGCCATCCTTGCCAAAGTAAAGGTGCGCAACAGCATGATCCTTGTGTTTGCCACATGGCTCGTCCTCATTGTGGTGAAGGCGCTTCTGGCTTAAACACCTTAAACTAGGGGGATGTCGCAACCCCTCCATTGGCGCAAAGAACTTGCGTCCATGCTGCGTCTCGCCTGGCCTGTGGTGCTGGCTGAGCTTGGCTGGATGCTGCAGGGCGTCGTCGATGTGATTATGGTCGGCAGGCTCGGCCCTGTTGCCATTGGCGCCGTCGCGCTGGGCAATGCGATTTACTATGCTCCGTCGCTCTTCGGTCTCGGGCTGCTGCTTGGGTTGGACACCGTCATCTCGCACGCCTACGGCCGCAAAGACCATGATGCTTGTCACCGGTGGCTCGCGCAGGGTGTCTACATCGTGGCAGCCATTACACCGGTGCTTATGGTGCTGGTCTTTGCCGTCGGATTTCTTGTGCCGTACTTCGGCGTCGCACCGGAGTTGTTGAAACCCACGATCACGTATCTCAACATCGAGCTCTGGGGTACGCTTCCGCTTTTGCTCTATGCAGCGTCGCGACGCTATCTGCAAGCGGTGGGAGAGGTGCGCGTCATCACCATTACGTTTGTCGTCGCCAACCTGATGAACTGGGGCGGCAACTGGGTGCTCATCAACGGCAAGCTCGGCTTCCCGGCGATGGGCGTTGCGGGATCGGCGTGGTCTACCGTGCTCTCGCGCATCATGATGGCGGCTACGCTCTTCTGGTTCGCATGGCGGTATGAGAAGAAGCGCGGGCACCCGCTGTTTGCGCACTGGGCAGCGCCGCACCTGCGTGAGATTCGCGAACTGCTTCGCCTCGGCCTTCCTGCTGCCGGACAGCTTGTTCTTGAGGTTGGGGCCTTTGGGATTTCGACGGTCTTCGCAGGCAAAGTTTCGCCCGTTGCACTGGCCGCGCACCAGATTGCGCTCAACTATGCGTCGCTGGCCTTCATGGTGCCACTTGGCATCAGCGCTGCCGCGTCCGTCGCCGTAGGACACGCCACCGGCGGCAGCGATCCGCGACGTGCGCGGCTGGCAGGATGGCTCGCGATTGGCCTCGCCATCACTTTCATGGCGCTCGTCGCTGTCGTCTTCTTCCTTGTGCCGAGGCCGCTCATTGCCCTCTACACACATGACATCGGTGTGACCTCGATCGGTGTGCCGCTGCTCGGCCTCGCCGCTGCGTTTGCCATCTTTGACGGCACGCAGACGGTCGCCAGCGGAGCGCTGCGCGGCCTGGGCCACACGCGCATCTCCATGGTCGCCAACTTCTTCGGCTACTGGACGTTCGGTATTCCGCTCGGCGCATGGCTCTGCTTCCGTATCGGCTGGGGTGTCTACGGCCTGTGGACAGGTCTCACCGCGTCCTTGATCGTGATCTCCATCATCCTCTTCATCGCATGGCAACGCACATCCACACATGCCTGCAAACCCGTGCGGCATGTCGTTCCACTAGCGTAGACATTTCATCAAATCGCCGCACCCATAGCCGCAGGCGAAGGATCTCCATATTCTGCCCGGACCAGAACGACACCCGGAGGAAGGCATTAGGAAACCGCTTAAACAAGAACACCGCATCGGCAGATGCGGCGTTCCCTAAGACTCTCCACTAAAACTGAAAACTACTCTTCGTACTTGCGGAAGATCAGCGATCCATTCGTTCCGCCGAAGCCAAACGAGTTCGAAAGCGCCGTCGTGATCTTCTTCTGGATAGGCTTGTTCGGAACGTAGTGCAGCTTGCACTCCGGATCAACGTTCTCAAGGTTCATCGTCGGCGGAGCAAAGCCTTCCTGCATCGCCATCAGCGTGATGCCCGCTTCCAGACCGCCCGCGCCACCCAGCAGGTGGCCGGTCATCGACTTGGTGGAAGACACCAGCAGATCGCCATCCAGCGCGCGCTTGCCGAAGACATTCTCAATCGCCTTCGATTCCAGCACGTCACCCACCGGCGTGGAGGTGGCATGCGCATTCACATAGTCCACTTCGTCGGCTGAAATGCCGGCCACACGCAACGCATGGTTCATCGCGCGTGAGCAGCCCTCGCCCTCAGGCGCCATGCCCGTCATGTGATACGCATCCGCGCTCATGCCATAGCCGATAATCTCGCCCAGAATCTTCGCGCCTCGCGCCTTGGCAAATTCAAGCTCTTCAAGAATGAGGATGCCTGCGCCCTCACCCACCACAAAGCCATCGCGGTCTTTATCGAACGGGCGCGAAGCATGCGTGGGGTCATCGTTGCGCGTGGAGAGCGCCTTCATGGACGCGAATCCGCCCACGCTCAGCGGCGTGATAGCGCCTTCAGCGCCGCCCGCAATCATCGCCTTCGCGTCGCCGCGCTGGATGATGCGGAAGGCATCGCCGATGGAGTGTGCCGACGTGGTGCAGGCTGTCGCCGTGGCCTCGTTCGGGCCCTTGGCGCGGTACTTGATGGAGACGTGTCCGGCAGCGAGGTTCACGATCGACGCCGGAATAAAGAACGGCGAAATCTTGCGTGGGCCGCCGCTCATCAGATTGGTGTGCTCGCGTTCAATCACATCGAACCCGCCGATACCGGAGCCGATGTGGACGCCGATGTCGTATTGGTTCTCTTCCGTCACCTGCAGCCCGGACTGCTGCATCGCTTCCGCCGCTGCCGCCAGGGCAAAGTGGATGAAGCGGCCCATCTTGCGGGCCTCTTTCTTCTCCACAAACACGTGCGGATCGAAGTTCTTCACTTCCGCTGCAAAGGTGACGGAGTGACCTGTAAGGTCATAAGCCGTAATCGGCGCCATGCCGCTCTTGCCGGCCATCAGGTTCTGCCACACTTCGGGCGCGGTGTTGCCTACGCCGCATATCAGGCCGATACCGGTGACCACGACGCGGTGCGCCGGGATTGTCTTCGCTTGCTGCACTGTCTCTCTTGCTCCGTGAAACTACTTCTTGGAATGCGACTCGATGTAGCTGATCGCGTCCTGCACGGTCTTGATCTTCTCGGCGTCTTCATCCGGAATCTGGATGTCGAAGGCCTCTTCAAACTGCATGACCAGCTCCACCACGTCCAGCGAATCCGCGCCCAGATCTTCCTGGAACGACGCGCCGGGGGTCACCTCGGCCTCGTCCACCTGAAGCTGCTCAACAATAATCTGCTTTACCTTTTCATCAACGGCTGCCATGCGACCGGGTTCTCCTGTTCTTGTAGATGCAAACTTAACTCTTGGGACGCAGAGAATCTTCCGCGGGATAGCTGCCCCCGCCCCTGCGACACGCCCTATGCAGTGTAAAGCAAATGGGGGCAAGGATGTACGAACTGGCCGTTGGATAACCCTTCAACCATCCTCCGAGCCGAGAACATCGAATCTAAAAATTCTGGTAGGGCACGGCTTCAGCCGTGCCACAAAGGGACAGACTGGAAATTGGCTTTAGCCGCTGAGGCGTCACGCTCCATGCAGGCGAACACGTTGAATCGGGAAATTACACGATTTTTTAGAGCTGCCCGGGCTCCAGGATCACTGGCAAAACCCCACAATCAATGAGGAATTCTGCAGTTTTGTCGAACTCTTCAGGATTACGTGTCTGATCCTGAGAATCCCCCTCCGGAACATATATAACGGAGCCTTGGCGAGCTCTCGTGAGCAACACGCGATAGGCGTTCCGACGATGCATCTGCTTCTCTTCGTTCTTCACGGCAGACCATTTTGTTACTTTGCCGTAATGCAGACTACGGGGTAGCCACTGCTTTCCAGTCCAAATAAAGTCTCCACCCCAGCAAATCCCTACCCAATCCAGCTCCAGACCTTGCACCTCAAATTCCGTGGCGAAAACCTCGCATTGGTAGCTCGAGCGGACATCTTCTGGTGGGGACAAGTACCAATGGTGCCAGTCATAGTTGGCGTGAAAGCTCGAGCTAGGTTCGAGACCTTCAGCACGCAATCTAGCCGCTCCCGAAGATCCCACGAGCCCATAACGACTGCCCCCGACTGAATTGCGGCGCAATATTGTGCGTGCATCATCAAGGTTGCGCACCAGGAGCATTGGAAATTTCTCGGCGATGCGGAACGAAGCCGCTCGTTCCGCATCCCCTACGATCACTGCGTTCACCCAGGACGCATGTTGCTCCGCACGCAAACTGCGGTTCGACGTCCTCAAATGAAGTCTGGACTGGGCTATGACTGGCCTGCTCGCAGCTTCGGAATCGAAGAGCTTCCTTTCTGCCGTAGATGGGCCACCTGTCAATACTTCGGGAGAAGCGTAAATTTTCCAATCAATGGGTGAGGCAGACAAGGCACGTCCCCATTCCTCAAGCCCTGCCTCTCCACTATTGATCTCTTGGCCGCCGCCGATCAGAGCAACTACAACAGCCCAATCCTGATGACGACCCATGATCGAAAGGAGCATTTCAGGTTCAGAGTAATCTCGTTTAAATTTGCGGAGATTTTGCGCCTTATTCCAGGCACGCTGCGCCTCATCAAAAATGACCACACGATTTGATGGTGGCCGATCAATATCGCTAGTGGTGTAGTTTCTAGCGAAAACGTGAACATTCTCGATCAATGCTTCGGATTGGATTTTCGCTTCCACTGCGCGAATCCCTTGACGCATCGCCTGCAGCCGAAAATTCTCCTGGAGAACCATAACGAGTGGACCATTTCCGCTCATGAAATGGATGGCATCTGTCCCTGAAGAGTCGAGGTGAGCGAGACTGAGCCCAACAAGAGTCTTGCCTGATCCTGGAACGCCGGTGAGAAAGCAAATAGCGTGATGCTGCTCAATCTGTGCACAAGCTACAATTTCGCGGATCGAATCAGCGACGTCAGCGATCTCATGTTCACTCGCTTCACTGTGAGCAATATCCGTAATCTTCAAGCCCGATCGCAGATCTCGCGCGGCTTCGATGATGGTCGGCACTGGATGATATTGCCCGTCAATCCATGCAGAAGGATGGATGGGGGTTCCGGTGTGTTCGTCGTGCAGAAAGACCAGGACATCCGCGAGACTTGCCCACGTTGTGCTCCGAACAGGTTGAATCCAGAAGGTCGGAAGGATATTGAGTTTTAGCGAGAGCTGATCTCGAACTTCCGCTTTTTCTGCCCTTGCCGTACTTCCAACAACAATCGGATAAATCCGCCGTTCGAATGATGGCTTATGAAAGTAATGAAGCAACAGTGCATAGCGTTCGATCTGTAGCGCCGCAGAAGCTGATGCTTCGGAGCTCTTCATCTCCAGAAGGACAATCTCAGAGCCTGCCAGTAGAGCTAAATCGATGCGATCGTTTTTGCGAGGAACAGTGAACTCGAAGATCAAGGTCCAACCGCATGCATTCGGTTTAGCATCGACCACGCGTGCCAATGCACCTTGGAGCATCCTGAGATCGCTATGCCAAGTCTGTATCTGGTCTGTCTTCAGGTCAGTAAAACCGTTCGACGCATACCGCTCAACGAGTCGGCTAGCCACCATAGAAGCATCGCTAGAAAGGAAACTTTCAACTGTCAGTGATAGGAAGGCTGGCACCGCGCCAGGATAACAGCGTGGCTCTCCTACTCGTTGTTCGATGTGAGCATCGCGGCCATCTCTTCTAACTCCAGCAGATTCTCCTGCGTCCCGGTGCTGATTTCGAAATCTCGCTCTCTACCGTTTTGAATGCGCGGTTGGTTGTTGTCGTCTTGCTGCAATGTCTTTAAAGTGTCTGCACCGTCTCACTCATTGCGAAGGGCTATCGTAAAGGTTCGGTAAGCACGCTCCACCACTGTTCGAAACGATCATAGAAGAATCGCCGTAAGCGCCCATGCGACCATAGAATTATGTCTGCGCGCCCCTTGTTCAAAAGGCACAGTAAGCCACAACCTCCGCGTGAGCCGCATACCCTGCTGAATGACGAGGCTGCACCGGCTGTCATCATCGCCCGGCGCGCTGCCGGCCGTCTCCGCGAAGGTCATCTCTGGGTCTACCGCTCCGATATGGAAACGTTGTTGCCCACCCGTGGGGAAGCGGAGCTGCAACCGGGGGAACTCGTTACGCTACTCGATAACCGGCGGATTCCGCTCGGTTCCGCCTTATATTCCTCGGCCTCGCAGATTGCATTGCGCAAGGTCAGCGATAAGACACGCCTCACACGCGCGGCATACCTGAGCGATCTGCGCACTCGCACAGAAGCTGCCATTGCTTTACGGCAGACCATGCTCAATGAGCAGACGGACTCCTGCCGTCTGCTGTTTTCAGAAGCGGATGGAACTCCGGGCATTGTTGCCGATAAGTACAACGACCTGGTTCTTCTGCAGCTACTCACGCAGGGCACGGCGCAGGACGATGTCCGCGAAATTTTGGCCTCGGTATTCGCTTCCAGGCTAAACCCTGCAACTATTCTTGAGCGGCCCGATCCGCGTATTCGCGAGTTGGAGCAACTTGGTATGCCTGGTTCCACGCCGCTTGTTGCTACGCAGCCGGATATGCCGAAGACCGCGACCATCGCCACCCTGAACGGATTGCGATTTCATTACGATGCGAATGCCGGTCAGAAAACAGGAGCGTTTCTCGATCAGCGCCTCAACTACGCTGCCGCGGCAAGGTATGCTCACGGCCGCGCGCTCGATGTCTGTACGTATCAGGGCGGCTTCGCGCTCCATCTCGCAACGGTCTGCGATTCCGTTACAGGAATCGACCAGTCACGGGCTGCATTGGAAGTCGCAGAGCAGAACCTCGCCCTCAATCGAAACCAGATCAAGGCCGGCGTGGACTGGTGGGAGGGAGATGCATTCGAAGTGTTGCGCGCCTGGGAGCAGCAGGGTGAGCGCTACGACACCATCGTGCTGGATCCTCCGGCCTTTGCCAAGAGCAAGCGGGCGTCGGAAGCAGCAATGCGGGGCTATAAGGAACTTAACCTGCGTGCTATGAAGATGCTGCGTCCTGGCGGACGGCTGATTACCTGCTCCTGCTCACATCACGTTTCTTTGGCCGATTTCACCGCCACGGTCGCTTCCGCAGCGGCGGATGCCGGACGCAGAGTGCGCATTCTGGAAATTCGCGGAGCTGCGCCCGATCATCCGGAAGTACTCACGTTGCCGGAAACTATCTATTTGAAATGCCTGGTCTTATCCGTAGACTAACCACCGCGCGAATCGATCATTCTATTCGTACGCCATAATCGAAGGCGTACTCTGGCATAACATGAGCGCCATACACTAATATTTTATGCATCTGTTTTGCTATTATCTGCGTCAGATGATGTAAAGGCCACCGCAACCGGCCTACCGCGATATAAAACGCGACCCATCAGCCATACGGAGGAATCAGTACCATGACCATCACACGATTCAGCCCACTGCATGACGTGGCCGTTCTTCAGAACCGCCTCAACTCCATCTTCAACGACTTTGCCCGACCGGCTACGGGAGAGACCGAGAGTCTGAACTCCGGCTCCTTTGTCCCTGCGGTAGATATTTACGAGGACGCGCAAAAACTGGCGCTCCGCCTGGAAGTGCCGGGCATCAAGCCTGAAGACGTCGACATCCGCGTGGAAAACAACACGCTGACCGTAAAAGGCGAACGTAAGTTCTCCGCTGAGGAGAAGGAGGAAAACTATCACCGCATCGAGCGGCGCTACGGCTCCTTCGTCCGCAGCTTTACCCTGCCGCAGACAGTAGACACCGAACAGGTGAGCGCCAGTTACGAACACGGCCTACTGAGCATTGAACTGCCGAAGAAGCCCGAGGCCAAGCCGAAGCAGATTAAAGTAGCCATCGGCTCCGGCTCAGCTTCGAAGCAGGTAGAAGCATCGAAATAGAGACAGTTGCCCAAAGTTCGGGAGCGGCTAAACTGGAGAGGTCCCCATAACAACTAGGATATCCACCTTAGTGATGGTTACATCGCTAAGGTGGCCCTTCCTGAGCTCTACACGCTCACAACCGTGAGTTCCAGCCAATCAAACAGAATCATCATGATCTGGCCCGTTTTGAAGACGGCCTGCACGCGGTTCGGCCACCGTTGTCAGTGGACGCGGCTTCGGCTGGCCCGGTATATCGCCTGTCCACGATGCCCAGCTCTGTTCAGGTTGTTTTTGGCGGAGCTTGCCACGCATTACCTTATGCCGGCCGTGCAGAGCGGCAACCAGCGGTGGGGCGTACTGCCTCTGCCCGCAACGTCCACAACGCACAGGAAGCTGAAATAAAAGAATTCTGAACAGATCGAAGAAGCGCACGCGCGACAGACGCAGATGCCGGCCAGGACAGAACAGGCAGTGGGCGACACCCGTAGGTACGGTAAAAACAGCAGGCGTGTCCCCTTCCGGCATCTCATCCTGCCGGGGAAAGGGCTTTGCATCTGGATTAGGCGTCTCGTGCTGCAAAGTTCCTCCAGCGTTGAAAACCTGATGTCCAACTTCCGTGCGACAGGTCTGCCAGGAGCGGACCTACACCAGCCGCGGCTTCGACGATTCAGATAAACTTTGTTTTCCTTTACTTCCCACCGTGCCAGGAACAGGCCGTGACAATAAGCGCGAAATCTCTTCCAGATCGTTACGTAAACGCCGCAAACCAGCCGTATTCGCGGGCTTTTCTTCACGAAACGGAAGCTGAGGTGCTGGCGATTTCACTTCCGATTTGAGAATTTGCCGCGCGCCTGCAATGGTGTAGCCCTCATCGTAGAGCAGGCGTTTGATCTTCATCGCCATTTCCACATCGCGCCGCCGGTAGAGCCTCTGGCCGGTGCCGCCCTTGTTTGGCTTGAGTTGCGGAAACTCGCTCTCCCAGAAGCGCAACACATAGGCCTGCACCTCACATAGCCGTGCCACCTCGCCAATCCGGAAATACAGCTTGTCCGGAATTTCATTGCGGCGAGCTGGAGCAGGTGCGGCCATAGATTTGCATAGGCGGCCACCGGAATGACCGCGATAAAGCGAGTATAAGCCCCTCTATTTCGCAGAAAACTACTTTTTATTCAGCGTATGTTCTTCCCTTGTTGGGAGACCGAATCATTCCCTGGATAATTGCGCTCTCTCCTCTGTTTACGAAAGAATGCCGGATTTCCTCTGTCCCACGATATCTTTCGCCGGCTTACACAGCACAGTGAGATCGGCAGATAAGAGTCCCGCCGATGAAACAGTGATGTGCATTTCACCAGGGCCGTTCCGCATACTCTGCACAATACCCATGCATAATCCATTGAAAGCGCTTCGCTCCGGCCCTTTATCGGATTCATGACAGCTTGGATCGCCATTGCCCACCCCAATGAGCGTGCCTTTCCCACTCACCGTGAAGGTGATCGGATTACCGGCCGTCGGTACTTCACGTTCGTTGCCATCGAGCACACGCACGGTCAGCATCGAGACATCCTGCCCATCTGCTGCGATGGTCCCACGATCACAAGTGATGGCCAATCTGGCAGGCGCGCCGGTTGTTTCCCGCTTTGCCGTGAGTACGACCTTGCCACCTTTGTATGCGCGTGCTTCGAGCGTGCCGGGAGCATAAGGCACCTTCCACGCAAGATGTTTTTCACGCACGACGTCTTGTTTGCCAAGGCTCTTGCCGTTGAGAAAGAGTTCGACAGCATCCTGGTTGGAATAGCACCAGACGTCGATCGGCTGCCCCTCTGTGCCAGCCCAGTTCCAGTGCGGAAACAGATGAAGCCATGGCTCCTTGCCCCACCAGGTTTTGTAATAGAAATAAATGTCTTTGGGAAAACCGCAGGTATCCATGATGCCGAAGTGCGAATGAATGCAGGGCCAGTCATAGGGTGTAGTTTCCCCACGATAGTCAAACCCAGTCCAGGCAAACCCTCCTGCAAGCCATTTGCGGTTGCTGTATACGGGCCACCATTCTTCAGCCAATGCCGCCCATGCCGGATGGTTCAGATCGTAGGCGCTGACATATCCGCGCGCTGGATCGTTTGCATAGATGCCGCGTGTCGATACGGTGCTTGCCGTCTCCGTTCCGATAAGCGGCTGGTGCGGATGCGTGCGATGGTACTCATCCATATGGGCAGCATCGCCATAGTTGAATCCCTGGACGTCGACAATTCTGGAGATGCCTTCACCCCACTCCTTCTCCTTGTTCATGGCAGCAGTTACGGGGCGTGTAGGATCGAGGTCCTGCACAAGACGCTTCATTGTTGCAGCCATTCTTGTTCCCACAGGAGTGGCCTGGAGCGGCTCTTCATTCGCAATCGACCAGATCACCACACTCGGATGATTGCGGTCGCGCCGCACGAAACGCCTCAACTCATCGAGGCCTTCTTCAGAAGAAGAGAATAGACGTGTTTCATCCATCACCAGCATGCCCAACCGGTCGCATGCATCCAGAAGCGCAGTCGTTGGCGGATTGTGCGAGGTGCGGTAAGCATTCGATCCCATGCCGAGGAGCAACTCCACGCGATATTCGTTGATGCGGTCGGGGAGTGCTACGCCCACGCCGGCGTGGTCCTGATGGTTGCAGGTACCCAGAACCTTCGTAGGCTTCCCATTCAGAAAAAAGCCCTCGTTCGGATCGAAGCGAATCGTCCGCACGCCGAACCGGACTTCATCCTCATCGAATGTCCTTCCCCCGGATTCAATCTTTGCCACGAAGCTATAAAGATGCGGATCTTCCAGCGACCACAAACGAGGAGAGTTCAACTTGCCACTCAATAGAACTGTCGTCGTAGAGAACGGAGCCAGCGTCGTGGCTTCGGAGCGAAGCATTGCAACTGACTTTCCTGAAGTATCGCGCACACCACCATGAACGCTGCAAACAACTTCGGCCGCAGTCTCATTCCGCACCTCTGCGCTGACCCTTAGCGTGCAGGCATTTCCCTTTACATCGCTCTGCACAAAAATTCCGTCGTGTACAAAGTGCAGCGCAGAAGTTTTGGTCAGCCACACATGGCGATAGATACCTGCGCCCTCGTAGAACCAGCCCTCCTGCAGCGTGGCATCCACCCGCACCACCAGCGTGTTCTTACCGCCATAGTCCACCAGATCGGTGATGTCGTAGGTCACTGGCACAAAGCCGCTGTAGTTCTCACCGAGACGTTGTCCATTCAGGAAGACCGTAGCATCGCGAAAGATACCTTCGAACTCCACCTGAAGGCGCTTGCCTTCATCTGCAGCAGGGATCTCAAACGTCCGGCGATACCAGCCAATGCTGGTATCGGGGAAGCGCCGCCCCAGCGGCTTTGAGCCCGTATTGGTCAGTTCGGGATCGTGTACGAATGGCAGTTCGATGGCCCAGTCGTGCGGCAGGTCCAGCGTGCGCCAGGCGCTGTCATCGAACGCAACAGTTGTCACCGCACCCGCCTGCCCCGATTTGCTGTACGTATGCGCCTTCGGGTTCTTGCCGGAACCGAAGTGAAAGTCCTTGCTGCTGTCCGCCGCATTGCCGAGATGAAACTTCCATCCAAAATCCATCAGCAATCGTTCCCGCTGCGAATCCGCCACGGAAGAAGCGGTCTGGGTGGACTTCGCAGCATTGCGTGAAGTTGGATGGATGGCAGCGATCTCTCCGTTCTCCGCCCAAAGAGAAGAGAGACTGAGAGCGCTTGCAGACGTTGCAAGTCCAGCTTTTACCAGAGAACGGCGCGAGATCGACATAGACCCTCTTCCAATGACTTCAACATGCAAAGCCTGAGATTGTTGACTTCCATTTTGATGGAGGATGACACCCTGAATACAATGAAAAGAAGGCCCTGCTCAACGCAGGGCCTCGCTCAATGGACAGGTACATAGCGGTTCGCATGCATAGCGGTAAAGTTGGTTTGCCTCCGTGGGCTCTCCCAAGAAACCCAGAACCTGATACGCCAACCCTACTACTGGGGTGCTGCTAACCAGCCATACCAAATATTGAGGTCTATGCGTAAACCTGTCAAGATTTTTCTTACAAATTTTCAACCTCTGGAACAGTGGCTCGTCTAATCGCGTATCGTTGTTAGCTGCTCTACCTCACCAGGAGTCCCTCCCGTATGACTCGCTTTGCCGCCGCAGCCCTCACCGGCACAGTTCTGCTCCTCAGCGGATGCCACGTAGACGCCAATAAACATGGCGATAAGAAATCTGTCGATATCGACGTTCCCGGCGCAAGCATGCATATCAAATCAGACAAAACACCGTCTGAAGCAGGTCTGGGGGTGGCTGTGTATCCGGGTGCCACAGTGGACAAGGACAACGATAATGCGAACGTCGATATGGCTTTCGGCGGATTCAAATTTCGTATGAAGACAGTGCATGTCTCCACTCCCGATCCGTATGACAAGGTAAAGAGTTTTTATCTGAGCGAACTACAGCACTACGGTGACGTGCTGGAGTGCCGCGATGGAAAACCTGTAGGCAGTCTTCAGACCACGGGACAGGGACTTACCTGTGAAGACGCAGGCAAGCACAAGGAAGGGACGCATAAGGGTTTGAACTTCAACATCAGTTCGGATGGACAGGACGATGTGCAATTGAAGGCGGGATCCAAACGGCACCAGCATATTGTTGCGATCGGACGGAAAGGAAACGGTTCTACCATGCAGATCGTTGCGCTCGATTTTCCCGGTAGTTCCGATGAAGACGACTAAGGGCCGATTGCCGTACTTTCTTTGAGATGCATCTCTATAAATAGAGTCACACCTCAGTGCTTCTGCATATAGCTTGTAGTCTGGCCGGCATGACGGGATCTGCAAGCCGTTCGTGAATCATGTCAGGACTTACGCACTCACACTTCTTCCCATTACGTAATCGTCATGCGTGGTGGCGCCCACGGTGAAGTGGCGCTCTCCGACGATCTCGAAACCGCATCGCCGATAGAACGCGATCGCCGCATCGTTATGCGCGTTGACGCCAAGCAGCAGCCGCTTGCGCTCAAGCTCGTGAGCGATGGCGAGCGCCCTCTCCATCAATGCGCGACCGACACCGGTTCCTTGAAATCGATGGAAGACGTAGATCCGTTTCAGCTCATAATCATGCGGCTGCACCAGATGTGCAGGCAGATCGGGTTCGCACGTGAGAATGTAGCCCACAGGCGCGCTGCCCGGTTGCGCCTCCGCCAGAGAAGCGCGCATACCTCCGGCAAGATACTCTTCATAGGCAGCGGGCGAGTTGTTGTTTTCGCAGTGGGCAAGAATGTCCTGCGCATGCAGAAAACCGGCATAGGCTTCCAGAAAAGTACCGCATGCGACCAGCGACAGGAGTGCGCTGTCCTGCGTGGAACAATCGCGAAGAGAGAATTGCATTGTCTTCATCGCATCCAGAGTATCGCGCGCATCCACGCCGCAAAGTTATCGCGGAGTGAAGCGCCCGGTCCGCAGCATGGCGCCTCCTGCAGCACCGGTAATGGCGGACATACCAATCAAAATCAGTCCATAGAAGACACAGCCTGTAACGGTGATACCGGCCTTTACCTCTGGAGAGGCAAGCTTGGCTTCTACTTCGGGCGGCAGCTTTTGCTGGGCGGCAACCTGCGCAATGCGTTCGCGGTACTCATTGTCCATCGTTGGGGAGTGGCTGTGGAAACGCAGGATGAAAGCGCTCGTAGCGAAGATGCCGAAGAGCATCGCCGCGATCACCGTGCCCGTCACCATGCCAATGCGCGCGCCCAGGCGAAAGCTCAGCGGAAGCGCTGGACGGCCGCGGTGATAGAGCACGATTGCGAGCAGCGATGAGGTGAGAATCCATAAGACCAGAAACAGCGTCGCGGCTTCCGACTTTGCAGAGAAGATCAGCAGCACGCCGGCGGGCGCGGCCACGCCAAACGCGCACCGTAAAGCAAAACGCCAGTCCGCGCGAAGAACACCATGCGCTTTAGCAGCGTGGCGATTGGCTGCGTGAACACCGGACGCAGCACCATCCGCATGCGCAATGGCGTCTTCGCTGACGCGCAACTGGGGCAGGCCGCAGCTCGCACAGAAGGATGCATCGGACGATGTCAGATCGGCGCCGCAGCGCTGGCAGATAGGTTCCATCACTCTATTCAAGCTATCGCGGTTGCACCATTGGGAGCAAACACATCTGCTCTGTCTTGGGTCAGCTACAAAGCCTTGTATTTACGCGGAATCACGGTAGCTTCACTGCGAGAGAATTCAGCATGGATCGACGATTCGCTAAGGCCAGGTAACTGGATCGTGTTTTCGCCAAACAGAAGAGCCGCCCGCTGGGCGGCTCTTCTGCTGAGACAAGTACTCTTCTACCACTGTCCCCAGGCGCGCGAGATGTAATCGCTGAGGCTGAGTGCGACGAGGATCAGGAAAGTGAAGAACCCAGAAGCTACGGTCAGCTTGGTCAAGCGGGAGCTGTACTTTACGTGCATAAAGAACAACACAACGAAGACTGCCTTGGTGACCGCGATGGCGATGGCCGTTACGGCGTTGAAGTCGCCAAGCGGAAGGAAGGCCGCGCCGACCGTGAGTGCCGTGCCGAGCATAAGAATGCCGTACACAGCGAGATACATCATCGGCGTGACGAGATGGTGCTCAACATGCTCCGGATTGGTGACGTTCGACGGGTCATGATGACCGTGCGCGTTATGTGCAGAACTTACTTGATGGGCCATTGCAAAAGTCTCCAGTGCCTCAGTGCCGGTTAATCAGGTAGAGAAGCGGGAAAAGGAAGATCCACACAATATCGACCAGATGCCAATATAAGCCGAAGTTTTCTATCGGTTGCACGTATCCCGTGGTATAGACACCCTGCCATGCCTTATAGAGCAGCACAAACAGAATCCCGATGCCGATGATCATATGCAGCGCGTGGATGCCGGTCATGGCGAAGTAGAGCGAGAAGTAGATCTGCGTCCGGTTGGCCATGTCGACCGGGAGCGGCTTCTCATGGCTGTGCGCAGGCGGGTTCACAAATTCGGAGATATCGAAGTGCGCGCCCGGGACGTGGTTCAGATCGAACTTTTCCTTATACTCGATGCCCTTGATACCAAGGAAGACAAAGCCAAGGAACAACGTAATCCCGAGGAAGAGAAGGAGCATGCCCTTCTTGCGCGTCTCCGCTGCCCACACGCCGCACGCCATGGTGAACGACGAGGTGATGAGCACCACCGTGTTCAGCGTGCCCAGGAACAGGCTGAGCGTGTTGGAACCCGACACGAATGCGTCGTAGTACCAGTTACGGTACAGCAGGTAGGCCATAAAAAGGCCACCGAAGAACATGATTTCGGTGAGCAGGAAGAGCCACATGCCGAAGCTTGCGGCCTCGCGCTGCTGTTCCGCCGTCTCAAAGTGATGGCGCTGGTACCACGGGTGCTCATGCACGTCGTGGGGCGCAACGACTTCGCTATGCATGCTGGTTGTCGCGTCGTTAGCCAACGGTCGTTACCTCTTTCTGGTGCGCGAGCCACTCGTAGTCGTAAGCTTCCTGCTCGACGATCGGGATCTCAACAAAGTTTTCGGTCAGCGGCGGAGACTGGATCTGCCATTCCAGACCAGTTGCCTGCCAGGGATTATTGCCGGCGATGGCGCCGTATTTCAGGCTCCAGCCGAGGTACAGGATAGGCAACATATAGCCGATGCCCAGCACTGTGGCGCCAGCCGTGGAGAGTACATTCAGCACCTGATACTCCGCCGGATACGCATGGTAGCGGCGAGGCATACCGAGATACCCGACCAGGAACTGCGGGAAGAAGGTCAGAACAAAGCCAACAAAGGTGACCACTGCCGCGAACTTCGAGAGGCTTTCCGGGTACATACGACCGGTCATCTTGGGCCACCAGAAGTGGAGTCCCGAGAGGAAGGCCATGAGCATGCCGCCCACCATCACGAAGTGGAAGTGCGCCACGATGAAGTACGTTTCGGTGAGCATGATGTCCATACCCAGCGCAGCCAGAAAGATGCCGGTCACACCGCCGATGGCGAACAGGCCGAGGAAGCCCATCGCGTACAGCATCGGGGTCTCAAAGGTGATGGAGCCCTTCTGCATCGTGAAGCCCCAGTTGAAGACCTTGATAGCGGAGGGGACAGCGACCAGCATGCTCAGCAGTGAGAAGACCAGCGCGGAGTAGTTGGAGATGCCCATGATGAACATGTGGTGTGCCCAGACAAACATGCCGAAGAGCGCGATCGCCACCGAGGAGAACGCAACTGCGGTGTATCCAAAGACCCGCTTTCGCGAGAAGGTGGAGATCACCTCGGAGATAACGCCCATGCCCGGCAGAATCATGATGTACACAGCCGGATGCGAGTAGAACCAGAACAAGTGCTGGAAGAGTAGCGGATCGCCACCCTTGGTCGGGTCGAAGACGCCGATACCGATGGTGCGCTCCAGCGCGACCAGCACGATGGAGATGGCCAGCACCGGAGTGCCGAGCACCATCAGGATGGACGCCGCATACTGCGACCAGATGAACAGTGGCAGGCGAAACCAGGTCATGCCCGGAGCACGCATGCGGTGGATGGTCACAATAAAGTTCAGACCGGTGAAGATGGACGAGAACCCGGCGACGAAGATGGCTGTCGCCGTCGTGACGACATGCGTATTCAGATAATGCGTCGAGAGCGGGGTGGTGAAAGTCCAGCCCGTGTCCACGCCACCGAGCACCAGGGCCGCGATCGTGAAGATGCCGCCGGCCATGTACAGATACCAGCTCAGCAGATTGATCTTCGGAAACGCGAGGTCCTTTGCCCCGATCATGATCGGCAGCACAAAGTTCCCGAGCGTTGCGGGTACAGAGGGCACCAGAAACAGGAAGATCATCACGATGCCGTGCATCGTGAACATCTTGTTGTAGGTGTCGGCACTCATCAGGTCGCCCTGCGGCGTAAGCAGTTCCAGCCGCACCATGCCGGCAAAGAAGCCGCCGAGCAGGAAGAAGAACGTGATCGACACCAGGTACAGCATGGCGATGCGCTTGTGATCGCCGGTGAGCAGCCAGCTCATGAGGCCGTGCTCATTGTTGATGTAATTTCGCTTCGGCAGCTTGGCTGTCGTTTGATCGGGCAGGGTCACGATCGTACTCATGGCTTCACCGTTCCTTCCGCGTTGGGCGCGGCCTGGTTCGACTCCGTGGTCATCAGCGTCTGTTGCACGCGGTAGTTCGTTTTGAGGGATTTGATGTACTCGACCAGATCGATCAGCCCCTCTTCTGATATCTGGCCCTGATAGGTAGGCATAATCGGCTTCCAGCCCGCCGGAACGTGCGCCGACGGATTCAAAATCGCATCGCGGAGGAAGCCGTCGGTGACCACCTGCGTGGTTCCATTTTCCATCTGCAGCTTCGTTCCGTGGATGCCGGCGAGGTTCGGTCCGCGCGCGGCCGCATCTCCAGTATGGCACTGGTTGCAGCCCATGGACGCGAAGATGCGCTCACCGTTCTGCGCCAAACTCATGCCACTGGTCGAACTCTTGAGCCACTCCTGATAATCCTCAGGCGTCATGACAACCACATCGCCCACCATGCCCGAGTGCAGCGTACCGCAGTATTGCGAGCAGAAGAGGTGATAGGTACCCGGCGTGGTGGCGTTGAACCAGACCGTGGTGTAGCGGCCAGGGATAACCTCACGTTTCACCCGGAACTCCGGCAAGGAATAGGAGTGGAAGACGTCCTGGGAGATCATCGTGAGTTGCACGTTCCGTCCCGTTGGCACGTGCAACTGGTTGATCTCGTGCTGTCCGCCCGGATGCTCAGCCTTCCACATCCACTGCTTACCCACGACATAGATGTTCATCGCATCCGCAGGCGGGTTATAGATGCGGAAGTAGAGCCAGGCCCCCCACACGAAGAAGAAGAGGAAGAAGGCCAGCGGGATGATGGTCCACGTGGCTTCCAGAAGCGTGGAGCCTTCGATCTGGACGGCGTTCGGGTGCGCCTCCTTGCGGTAGCGCACGGCAAAGCCGACGATCAACGCGACCACAAAGATGATGCCGGTCCCGGTCACCAGGCAGAGCGAGAGGTACAGCGCGTCTACCCACGGCGCGACTGTCGACGCCTGCTTCGGCCAGATCGCCGAGGAGGTGAGCCAGTGTGTTAGAAACTGCCAAAGTACTGGACTGATGAAGTGTTGCATCGTTCGCCTTTTATCCCGTTCTCTCTATCTCTATCGCGCGGTGCGTTCTATACCGTTCAGCCGTTGTCGTTATCGTGCCGGGTCAGCGAGTGATCGCGCCCCAGCTTCAAATCCTTGCGGAACATCACAAACAGAAATCCACCCAGACCGGCAATGGTGACCATGCCGCCCAGTTGCACCACACGCGCCACGATCAAGCTGTGGCTATTGGCTTCCGGATCGTAGTGGTAGCAGTAAGTCAAAATGTTGGCCACTGGCGATCCGATCTTGTTGCCCGAAGCCTCGATCAATCCCAGCAGCATGTCCTTGGGTGAGTACTCCACGCCCATGTAGTACTGCGCAATCTTTCCGTCTGCCGTCACCAACTGGATGGCCGACGCATGCGCAAACTGGTCCAGTTTTCCGTCTGGCCCTGGAACGCGCACGTAATTGAAACCAGTCGCCTGGGTCAACGCATCGATGGAAGCCTGATTAGGACTGGTGAGGAAATGCCAACCGCTGGCGCTGCCTTCCCGGTCGTAGCGGCGCACATAGGTGGCCTTTTTCTTCGCGGACATCGCTGGAGTGTCCGAAGTATCGATGCTGGCCACGATCACATTGAAGTCCTTACCGGCATCCAGGTGGACCATCACCAGCGCCTGCACCAGGCCGTCGAGCTCTTCCGAGCACAACATCTTGCAGTTGTAATACACCAGAGCGAGGACGGCAGGCTTATGGGAACCGAAGTAGTCGCCGAGCCGGACCTGCTTGCCTGTCTCATCCACAAACTGCGCATCCAGCGGCAGAGGGCGGTTCAAATGCTGCTCCACCGTGGTGCGCTTCAGCACCGTGGGAAGCTCATCACCATGATTGACGCCCTGCTCCTTATCGCCGTAGGACGAAACCTGCGCGCACAGTGGAGCAGCGAGCAGCAGGCAGGCCATCGCCGCAAGTGCTCCATTCCGTATTGTGTTCGCAATCTTCATCCTGTACCTCACTTCTGGCCCGTACTGCCTGTCCCGTTACCGCTACTACTTGTGTTCCGCCGAAGCGCGCTCGCCCGCTCCATGCTCCAGCATCATCTTCTGCTCGCGCGACTGGATCTGCTCAATCTCATACGCCGTGCGCGCAAACCCATTCGTCAATGGAGCATGAACCGCGATGGTACGCTCGCCAGCCATGGGCGTTGCCGCCTGCGGAGTGGCTGGGCTCGGCAGCCCACGCTGTGCAATCAGCTCCATGGCGCGCTCGATCGGGATACGGACTTCTCCGTTCTTATCCACCGAGTTGTGCTCCAACAACAGGTCTTCCTTGGCATGCATATCAGCCGTGCCTTGATCGCCGTCATCGGCATCGAGGCGGGGCGTCGGGAACGAGCGCGCGATGCGCGCCGATTCCTGCTGCTCCATGATCGGATTGTTCACCAGGTTCTCGCGCTTGTTGGGCTGAGCCGGACTGCCGCTGGCATTGACCGGAACGGGGTTGCGGTGTCCTTCTTCAGCGTCCTGCCTCTGATTGCCATAGTTCAAGGCCTTACCGATGCCGAAGCACAGGAAGAAGAAGACGACAACCGAGGCCGACAGGCCAGCAAGGAAGACGATAACGCCATTGGTATTGACGTCTGTCGTCTCATAACCGGGATGGTCGGCGTCAAATTTGGGCGCAGGATGCGGCACCGGCTTGGGATTGCCGAACTCGTCCACGTGTGACGGCGGACGATGCTGCTCAACCTGATTCGATGGATCGTTAGTGTGCATGCTCAGGCTCCAGAATCTCGACGGTGTGCGGGTCGTTCACCACAACCAGCGCGCGGGACTTGAGTTGGGTAAGGTAGTACGCCATCCAAAGCGCGATCATCGCTACCGGTACGGTGAGGTAGGCAAACGTGCCCACGCTGATGTGGAAGTGGCGTGCCGTATCCGGAAAGCCCGGCTCGATCAGCCAGAACATATCGAAGCAGCGCGCAAAGATCATCCAGGTAGTCAGCGCCAGCATCTTGGACCGTGAATACTTGAGGCGGCGGCTCAGCAGCATCATGAACGGCACTACCCAGTGGAAGATAAAGTCCAGCGAGCAGATCACCCACCATCCGCCACGGATGCGGTTCAGGTACCACGGAATCTCTTCAGCCTGGTTGCCGCTCCAGATGATGAGGAACTGACCGAAGGTCAGATAGATGTTCAGCATCACAAAGGCGAGCATGAACTTGCCCAGATCATACTGCTCCGTCTTGCGCAGGATGGTCGCGAAGGGCTCCCACTTCGACAGACGAATGGAGGTATGCACGCTCAGCGCCAGAACAACATATCCCTGGCCGACGAGGAAGGTAAGGCCGAACATCGTCGAGTACCAGTTGATATCGAGCGACATCATGAAGTCGATCGCGACGATCGTGAGAATGATCGAATAGATCAGGACGCCGATGCCGGAGAGGTTCTCGGTCTTGATACGCCAGTAGTCGTAGCTCTTCATCGTGCCACGGTTCGGATCCAGGTCCCGCTGAAGGCTCCAGCGGCGAAGCAGGCTGCCCCACACAAAGATGAAGCCATACACCACCAGCATCTGCACAAAGACAGACCAGGGGTTCAACATCGCATGCTTCCAGCTCAGGCTGTGCGCCTGGCCTTCATTAATCAGGCCGTTCTTCAGAGCATCGTGGACGGATGCGATCGTGGGGAAACGCTCCCACAGATAGAGGCCCTTGCCGAAGAGCAGCAGAGGAATGGTGGCTACCATCAAATACGGCACAGTGCCGACCATGGCTTCCAGCGGACGCCGCAGAAGCAGGCCCCACTTACCGCCGGTAACGTACTGCAGCATCAGCATGCAGAGGCCGCCGCCGCAGAACGCGAAACAAATCATATAGCCAAGCAGATAGCCGCGCATGATGTGCGCTGCGCCGTTTGGCCCGCCAAGCAGGCCCACCAGAGCAGCCAGCACGGCGAAGACCGCCGCGACGATCAGTGCCCGGCTGCGCCACAGGTTGACCACCGGCGGTGCGCTCAGGTCGGCAGGAAGCACGCGCGGTCCATGGTGACCGTGTGCGTGTCCGTGAGTGTCGATTGCGTGTGCCATTCAGTCTCTCTCGCTCTACCGGTTATGTCCCGAGGTCTGTGGAACCGGGCTGGCCGCCGGTGTCGCCGCCGGCTTTTGCTCGCTCACTGCGCCGGGCTTGGCATTCACAGGCGAACTCCCGCTGGTGCCCTTTGCCCCGCCCAACACAATACGCTGTCCGGGAATTCCCTCATCCTGGTTGTCCGGCGTACCGTAGACCGCGGTGGCAGGCAGTTCCCAATCCGCGGCAAAGTCGCGCGGCAGCCCTTCCCGTTCTGCGATATCGCCGAGTTTCTCAAGCTTTTCGCCCGGCTTTACATCGGCCTGCGTCGCATGTTGCGACAACTGCAGGGCGCGGATGTAAGCCGCGATCGCCCAACGGTCTTCCGGAGTCACCTGTGCCGCATAGTCCGGCATGGCACCATATCCGTTGGTCATCACCTGGTAGAAGTGCCCAAGCGGCATGCTGCGCAGACGCTCCGTTTGGAAGTCGCCCGCAGGACGATAGCCGTGCTGCACGATAACACCGCCACCATTTCCCACGCGGGAGTGGCATGCCGTGCAGTAAATATTGAAGCGCTCCTGGCCGCGCTCAAGCAGCTCCATCGTAACCGGCATCGGCAGACCGTCGCCGACCTTGCCATTGATGTTGCCCGTGATGAAGTAGCTGGTTGCATCGCCCTGTTCACGCGCCACCGTGCCCGTCACCTGCGGACGCACGGAGCGGCCGTCGGCGAACAGAGTGGTGGGGCGCTGCGGGAACATGCGCGGCTGATTGTGCATGTCCTGCCGGCAACCGGCCATTACCAGCGTCGATCCCATGGCCAGAAGTGCAAGTGCATTGCGCCGCATCGATATTCCCTGATTCCTGAAATTCCTGAAAGTCGCCTGCATTAGAGGTCCACCTCCACCACGCTCACAGGCTGCAACTGCTCCAGAAAGGCCCGCGACTGCTCGCGGTCAAACTGCGGGTCGATCGCCTCCAGGCAGAGGAAAAACTTATTGTCTGTGGCGCCGAGACGGAAGTTAGGCGCGTTGAAGAGCGGATGATACGGCTGCGGCAGACCATTGAGGGCGAACATGCCAAAGCAGGCCGAGAGACCGGCGAACAGAATCGTCCACTCATACGCCGGAATGATGAACGCCGGCCACGAGAAGAGCGGACGGCCCGCCACGTTGATCGGATAAGACCATACCGAGATCCACGTCTCCATCAGGAACGCAGTGGTCACACCCATCAGGCCGCCCAGCAGGGTCAGCAGCGGAACGCGATTGTCATGCACGTCCAGCGCGCTGGCAACCTCCTCCACGGGATATGGCGTGTAGCACTCCATGCGGCGGTATCCGGCTTCCTTGGCCGCATACGTAGCGCGCGTCAACTCGGCTGGAGTATCAAACTCCGCCAGAAGGCCGTAAGTTCCATACATAACCGGCATCAGGCGATCTCCTCTGCCACAGTTTTGCCTTCCTTGCCGCCGTCCGCGGCAGAGCCGGGCAGCATCATCTTGATTTCATTCATCGGAATCATCGGTGCGAACCGGACGAACAGCAGGAACAGGAAGGTAAACAGTCCCAGCGTCCCGATAAAGATCATGTAGTCCCAGCGTGTGGCCTTGTACGTGCCCCAGCTCGATGGCAGAAAGTCACGGTAGAGCGCGGTCACAACAATGACGAACCGCTCAAACCACATACCGGTGTTCACAATGAGTGACATGATGAACAGGTACGTCACATTCGTACGCGCCTTGCGCCACCACAGCGTACACAGAGGAATAGCGATGTTGAACGTGATCAGCAGCCAGTATCCCCAGCCGATGGGACCGAACATGCGGTTCCACATCATGAAGAATTCCCAGTGCGATCCCGAGTACCAGGCGAAGAAGACCTCCGAACTGTATCCGTAGGCCACAATCAGACCGGTACCCAGCATGACCTTCGCCATGTTGTCCAGGTGACGCAGCGTGACGAAATCTTCCATGTGGTAGAACTTGCGGATTGGGATGGCCAGCGTAAGCACCATGGCGAATCCAGAGTAGATAGCGCCGGCAACGAAGTACGGCGGGAAGATCGTCGTATGCCAGCCCGGCAGAGCAGCCACCGCGAAGTCGAAGCTGATGACGGTATGCACAGAGAGCACCAGCGGCGTGGCCAGACCGGCCAGCAGCAGAGAGGCCGTCTCGAATCGCATCCAGTGGCGGGTCGACCCGCGCCATCCGAGCGAAAGCATGCCGTAGATGTATTTCGTCAGCGGATGCTGCGCTTTATCACGCAGAGTGCCGAAGTCGGGCACCATGCCCATGTACCAGAACACCACCGAGATGGTCGCGTATGTCGAAACCGCGAAGACGTCCCACGCCAGCGGCGAGCGGAACTGCGGCCAGACGTTCATGGTGTTCGGCAGCGGCAGCAGCCAGTAACCCAGCCACGGACGCCCGACGTGCAGCACCGGGAACATACCGGCGCAGACCACGGCGAAGATCGTCATGGCTTCCGCGAAGCGGTTGATCGAGTTACGCCATCCCTGCTTGAAAAGCAGCAGAATCGCTGAGATCAGCGTGCCGGCGTGACCGATACCGATCCACCAGACGAAGTTCACAATGGCGAAGCCCCATGCGCCCGGCATCGTAACGCCCCAGATGCCAACCCCCTTGAGCACCAGCCAGGTGACCGAGACGATGAACATCACGACGAAGCCGCCGGCCGCAATCAGGCCGAAGAACCAGCCGAGCGGCGTATGCGAGGTAAGCACCACGCCCGCGATCTTCTGCGTAACAGACTTGAAGGTGTGACCGGGCGCGAGGACCGCTAATTCGCCGGTCACCGGATCGATCATCGGATCGAGCGCAGGGTCATGGTGAGGTTTGGTCGCCATTTATGCCTCCCCCAATTCGTTGTTCGGATTGATGACTCCCGCCACATAGCTGGTGCGAGGCCGGTAGTTCAGGTCGCCCAGCACCGCGTAGCTGCGCTCGTCCTGCTTGCGCTTGGTCACCCTGGCGTTCGGATCGTTCAGGTTGCCGAAGATGATTGCTTCGGTCGGGCAGGCCTGCTGGCAAGCCGTAACGATTTCTCCGTCACGGATCGCGCGGCCTTCCTTGTCTGCTGTGATCTTCGCTTCCTGAATACGTTGCACACAGTAGGTGCACTTCTCCATCACGCCGCGCGAACGGACGGAAACGTCCGGATTGCGCATCAACTTCAGGCTCTCCGTCTCGTAATCCGAGTACAACAGGAAGTTGAACCGGCGCACCTTGTATGGGCAGTTGTTGGAACAGTAGCGAGTGCCCACGCAACGGTTATAGACCATGGTGTTAAGCCCTTCCGGCGTGTGGACCGTCGCCCCCACCGGGCATACCAGCTCGCAGCCGGCGTTCTCGCAATGCTGGCAGAGCATCGGCTGAAAGTGCGCCTTCGGAGCATGCAAATCGCCCTCGAAGTACGTGTCGATGCGAATCCAGTCCATCTTGCGGCCGATCTTTACCTGCTCGCGACCAACGACCGGAATATTGTTCTCCGCATAGCAGCTCGCCACGCAGGAACTGCAACCGATGCAGGAGTTCAGATCGATCGCCATACCCCACTTGTTCTGGAGCAGACCGGTTGACTTATCGATCTTGCCGTAATCCCAGGCATTGGGGAAGAAGCTGGTTTCCTTATCGGGGACCTCACGCATCGCAGTGTGCGTGCTGTTCAGGTTCTCCGGTTCACCCTCTTCTTCATTCGCGAACTTGGGGTTCTTCAGGAACTCTTCCAGGGTGGCATAGCGGATGATGCCGCGCTCCATCGCCTCGTGTCCAGGCTCAGAGAACGAACCGTTCGGATCGACCGGGTGCTCAAGGTCCGACTGCGCAAACTTGCCGCGATGATCGAGATCGTGCACCTGCGTCACGCACAGATCGTAGTAAGTATCGACTGTCTTCGCCGTAGCGCCACCCTGGTAGTTGGGAGCATCCGACGTACGAAGCTCGTACGCATTCGCGCCCACACCCCAGGCCACACGGCCAAACTTGCGGCCCGAACCCAGGTGGATGGTAATCGAATCCGGCGCGTGACCGGCGACCATGAGCGGCGGAATAACCAGCTTGCGGCCGTTCAGCGTCACCTCGATCAACTGGGTCTCTTCCGCACCGATCTTCTTCAGCGTCTCCATGCTCATCAGAGCAGCGTTGTCCCACGCCAGGCGCGTGACCTGCTTCGGAATTTCCTGCAGCCAGCCATTGTTGGCATAGCGGCCATCAAAGGTGTTCGAATCAGCCTTGAAGTTGATCTCGATGCCACCTGCGGGGACCGCGGCAGCAGCAACAGCGGGAGCGGCGGGAGCTGCTGCAGGAGCAGTGGCCGTCGTACCTTCCACCCATCCATCATGCAACGCCTTGCGCCAGCCAGTTGCGAAGTCGCCGGCAATATAGGTCTTCGCCGTCTGCTGCACCAGATCGCGCGGAGTCGCCGTGGCGTTGTCGAGCAGCACCTGCACCACATGGTGCGAGGAAACAGCACCGGGGTACAGCGGATCGATCAGCGGCTGAATAATGGAGATGGTGCCATCCGCAGCGCGCGTGTCCGACCACGACTCAAGATAATGCGCTTCCGGCAGGTGCCACGAGGCCGTCACACCCGTCTCGTCCAGATGCTGACCGAGGTGCACCGAGAACGGCACCTTTGCAAGATTGATACCGAAGTTGAAATCAGCCGGGGCCGAGTACACAGGGTTGCTGCAAAGGATCGCCAGCACCTTCACCTGTCCGCCATCCATCGCCAGCGCAAGCTGCTTGAAGTCGGCAGAGTTCTCCAGCGCCGCGGGCGCTGCATAAGACACCGTGGAACCCACTGCGCCAAGGGCCGTATTCATCGCCATGGCAGCAGCCTGCACAGAAGCAGGTGACTGCGGGCCGGCAACGACAACCGCCTTTGCGCCGGCCTTCTTCAGGTCCGCAACCACGGCGGAGAAGAACTTCTGCGCTTCGCCGGGAACTGCGCCACCACCATTAAGCGCATTCGCGAAGGCAACCACATCGCTCGGCTTGAGCGCCAGACGATGCTCAGCCTTGAAGCCGGTCACCGATGGCATCGTCTCTACCACGTAGAGACGGTTCATGGTCTTGCCTTCTTCATAACGATGGCGCGCAGCGTACGCAGCAGCCATCGGCAGGAAGCCCGGGAAGGCGTTCGACGAGAGGAAGTCCGCATCCAGCGAGAGGATGACGTCTGCATTCTCCAGCTTGTATTGCGCCGCCGGCATCTTCGAAGCGTCGCCGTACACCGGGTTGTACTGAACGATCTTCGCCGCCGGATACTTCGCCGCAAGCTGCTTCCACTGCGCGGCAAAGGTGGGCGAATGGTTGAAATCCATCAGGAACCAGAGGCCTTGGCCATTGCCGGTTGCCTTGACCGCATTTTGAAATGCAACCGCAAAATCGCCGTACTCCGAATCGGCGCTCTCTCCACCTACGCGCTTTACAGTGCGCTTGGAACGGTCCGGATCATAGAGATCCAGCAACGATGCCTGCGAGAAGACGTCTGTCTTGCCCTTGGACATCGGGTGCTCGGGATTACCGTCGATCTTGATGGGACGGAACGCGTCGGTCTTAACCAGCACCGGAACCGCTCCCGTAGGGAAGGGCATCGCCGTGGCAAAGTACATCGGCTTGCCCAGGATGAGGTCTTCAGGCGCCTTCACATAGGGGAAGATCTGCTCGTCAGGCTGCTTGGTGCAACCCGTCATGCCGGCCAGGGCCAGCGACGCACCCATCACCTTCATGAACGAGCGGCGACTCACGCCATCGGTCCACTCCGAGGCCTGGCGCGGAAACTCCTCGCGCACCATCTGCTCAAAGCCGGGATCTTCCGACAACTCATCCAGCGACTGCCAGAACCGCTTGCCGCGCTTGCCGGCAAGCCGCTCCTGCACCTCGGCCAGCGTCAGCTTTGCGGGCTGAATCGTGGTGACCACTTCGGGATTTTTCGTACTCTCAACCATTCCGTCTCTCATGGCTTTGTTTTGCCCTGCATCTCTTTGCGTTCCACGCGAAGCGATTCGCCGTGCGCGTAGCACTAGCGGTGGCATACCTCGCAGCTCTGCAGTTCGTTCGGCGTACGGATGTGGTACTTCTCCGTCAGGTAATTGCCGAGGTCGCGCTGCGAAGTGAACTTCTTGTACTGCGCCGGCACAAGAACAGCCGGTGCATCGCTATAGGTGGAAGGGCCTTCCAGGGGAAGAGGATTGTAGTTGGACCCGCCTGTCGGACGTCCACCACCAGCACTCTTGATCTGCGCAAAGGCAATCTCGGGGTTCTTCTCGCCCGGAGGCGTGGTGACGCAGTTCACGCGCTGCGCCGTTGGGCCCGTGGAAGAAACCTCGGCGCACCACACCGGCTTTTCCTTGCTCGGTCCAGCCCACGCCATGTTGTAGATCTCAGAGGTCGGACGAAGGTTCTTCGCCGGATCGCGGTGGCAGTTCAGGCACCACTCCATCTGGAGTGTGTTTTCCGCGTACATCAGCGGCATCTCATCCACACGGCCGTGGCAGCTTGCGCAGCCGATGCCCTTGTTCACGTGGATCTCATGCGAGAAGAAGACGTAGTCCGGGAGATCGTGCACACGCACCCACGGGATGCTCTCGCCCGTCTCCCAGCTCGTGCGGACCGGCTCCAGCATGGGAGCGTTCGTCCAGATCTGCGAGTGGCAGTTCATGCAGGTCTTGGTCGGCGGAATGCCCGCGTAGCTCGACTTCTCTACCGAGGTGTGGCAGTACTGGCACTGAAGGCCAAGGCCTTCCACGTGGTGACGATGGCTGAACGGAACCGGCTGGTCAGCGCGCTGTCCCTGCCGGGTGACCCACGGGGAACGCTGCAACTGGTTCAGAGCCACGCCCAGCGCGATTACGATCAGTCCGGTAAGCACCAGACCGGCACGTGCCAGGGCATTGGAACTGCGGTCAAAAACTTGCGCCATGAGTGCGTCCTGTTTCCTTGCTGAAAAAAGGGCAAAACTATTACAAAAACCTGCTTCCGAAGCGGCTTTCGCTTCGTCTACCTGATAACTTTGCGGCTGGGCCTGCGCACGGAGCGCAGAAAGATAAACATGTCCGCGAAGTTCAATATATCAGTGTGAATAGCCAGGCAAAATGCATGACTGTTCGTTACGCGTCAGAAAATTTTGCGACATTCGATAATCGAACCATCGCCTTCATCCTTGAGCCCAATATCTCGTAGTACGACGAAAACTACTCCCCACCGAACCACAACATCTAAGGTCATCCATCCGGATACAGGTTGTAAATTGCGGCCTAATTAGTCCGATTTATGGATTGCACCAGAGTGAACGGATACCGCACAGCCAACGCTTGGAAAGGATGTAAGCAGGCGCATCCAGCATACGAACAGGACCCTCACAGCGTATTAGCCGGAACAATTCGATGTGTGCCATTCGGGCCAAAAATCTCAATGGAACCAGAGCCACAGCAGAGATGAAGTTTATCCATCCACTTCTTCCATGCCGAAAGGAATTCAGGAGGCAGGTTTTTGGCGTCCGCAGCTTCGCTAACGATAAACGCAGAAGCGGAATTTGTGTTGTCCACGTTATAGTTCGCGGCGAAAATCATACGGTTTTCAGGAGATTTTGTATCTATCCAGAGAAAACCGTAGTTGCCCATCGTATGGGCAACTTGAGCAGAGAGTACGACAAACCGTGAGTCTTTGACCGAAATGTCTTGTGATCTCCCACGGAGAAAGGTCAAGACGGTTTCATAAGCGCTACTCTTCCCCCAGAAAGGTACCTGCACATGTGGAAGGGTGTTCCGGAGAAGAGATTTAAATCGAGGGTCCCATGTCACCTGGTTCGTCGATCTCCCACTTTGCGACAGCAGCCAGGCGGATGATGGTGTGGGATGCGATGCAGCGAGACCAGAAGACGAACAAAACAGAAAAAACATAGCCAACACGGGCAGCACGATGATGGATCGCGAACGCCGCCATTCAGGTATTCCCATGACTGACCTCCAATGCTCTCGCCTTAGCTCGCCGGAGCTGGGGCAATCCAGCATACAGAATGATTGAGATCATTTCCTTTGCTTCCCAGGTTCGTCCAGAGGAGTTGACTGAGTTCCATACTTAAGCAGATTCTGAAATGCCGTCTCCTGCTGTCTGGAGGCGGATCAATTAAGCATCCGAGTATTACGAGTTTCATCCGCCTCAATGCCCAGTCCCCACACCGCACGCACGCGTAAGCCGCCTTTCGATCCAGCACAAGCTGTAGCCTATCTTTCCGCGCGAGACACAAAACTCGCAAAATTGATGGAAAAGGCTGGTCCATTCACACTGCGGCTTGCGGGCACACAGTCCCCGTTTGAAGCCCTGACCGAGGCGATCGTCTATCAGCAACTCCACGGCAAAGCGGCTGCAACCATTCATCGCCGTCTGCTGGAAGGCTTCCATCCCGTCTGCGGCATCGGCAATCATCCTTCGCCGCAACATCTGCTCGACTGCCCCAACGAACAACTTCGCGCTGCCGGCCTCTCCCACAACAAAGCGCTGGCGCTGCGCGACCTCGCCGCAAAAACACTCGACGGCACCGTGCCCACACTCGCACAAATCCGCCGCATGCGCGACGAAGACATCATCGAACACCTCACGCAGGTGCGTGGCATCGGCAAGTGGACCGTCGAGATGATGCTGATGTTCCGCCTCGGCCGCCCGGACGTCCTACCCACAGACGACTACGCGGTACGTAAAGGCTTCGCACTCACTTTCCTCGGCATGAAGCCGACAGACAAGATCACGCCCAAAGATCTGCCGAAGAAAGACATCATCGAAAAACGCGCAAAGAAGTGGCAGCCCTATCGTTCCGTCGCAAGCTGGTACATGTGGCGCGCCTGCGACCTGGCCGCAGGAAAAATTACGCAACCCAAATAGCTGAGGCTTTATATTTAGCCTTCATCAGCCCTTCATTGCTTCTTAAATCCAACAATCAAGGGACACGACTTACTAAGTTCTTCCTCTATCGCGCATGCACGATGAAGATATAGCCAACCAGCACAAATAGAACTGCGACCATGATCAAGAGCGCTGCGATGAACTGTGTTGCGCGCTTTTCCTGGGCAGGTGTGGGCCGCGTGATGCCGAAGACATCAATAAACGCACGGACGATGGGCTGGAGTAAGGACATAACTATTAGAGTCGGCTGAGGGGAAGGCGTCGCAAGCTTGCGTGATTACGACGCTTGCTGGCGATTGTGGACTTCGATCAGCGTGCTGAGCAGTGACATCGCCGCAGGCGTTACGCCCGGAATGCGGCTGGCCTGGCCGATCGTCTGCGGGCGGATGCGCGCGAGCTTTTCCTGCAGCTCGTGCGAGAGGCCGCTGATGCCCTTGTAGACGAAGTCGGTGGGGATGACCCGCTCTTCGCTGGCCTTCAGGCGTTCGATCGATCGCTGCTGCTGGTTGAGGTAGCCGACGTATTTGATCTCGGTTTCGACGGTGCGTGCTTCGGTCTTCTGACGTGGTGAAAGTTCGCCGGAGAACTCGTTCGCGGGAAGTTTAGGCAGTATGTCGAAGATGGAGACTTCAGGGCGCTTGAGCGTCTGCGCCAATGAGACGCCACCTTCGATGCGCGTACTTTCGATCAGCTTTTTGAGATTGGCCATGCGTTGCTGGCGGGCTTCGTAGGCGGCCCATGCTGCGTCATCGATGAGGCCAAGCGCACGGCCCTTCGGCGTGAGCCGCCGGTCGGCGTTGTCGATGCGCAGGTGCAGGCGGAACTCGGCGCGCGAGGTAAACATGCGGTACGGCTCGTCGGTGCCCTTGGCGATAAGGTCGTCGATCAGAATGCCGGTATAGCCTTCGGAGCGGCCGAGCGTGAAGGCGGGTTCGCCCTTGGCGGCAAGCGCGGCGTTGATGCCGGCCATCAGGCCCTGGCATGCCGCCTCTTCATAACCGGAGGTGCCGTTGATCTGCCCGGCGAGGTAGAGGCCGTCGATGCTCTTCACCTTCAGCGACCGATCGAGCTCGGTAGGGTCAATCGCGTCGTACTCGATAGCGTAACCGGGACGCAGCATCTCCGCATTCTCAAGCCCCGGGATGGAGTGCACCATCGCAGCCTGCACTTCCATGGGCAGCGACGTGCTCATGCCATTGATGTAGACCTCGTGCGTGTTGAGGCCTTCGGGTTCAAGGAAGAACTGGTGCTGCGACTTGTCGGGGAAGCGCACGACCTTGTCTTCAATCGACGGGCAGTAGCGCGGACCGCGCGCGGAGATCTGGCCGGTGTACATGGGCGAGCGGTGCACGTTGCTGCGGATGAGTTCGAGCGTCTCGGGTGTGGTGGTGCAGATGTAGCAGGAGATCTGCTTCAGCTCCGGAAACATCTCTTCAGGCGTGCGGAAGGAGAACGGCGTAGGCTCGGCATCGCCCGGCTGCTCGTCAAAGCGTGCCCAGTCGATCGTGCGTCCGTCGAGGCGCGGCGGTGTGCCGGTCTTGAGACGGGTTTCGCGCAGACCGAGCTTCTTGAGCGATTCGCCAAGCAGCACGCTGGCAGGCTCGCCACTGCGTCCGGCGGTGTACTGCTGCTCGCCGCAGTGGATCAGTCCGTTGAGGAAGGTCCCGGTGGTGATGACGACAGACTTCGCGAGAACGGTGCGCCCGTCGCGGAGTTGCAGACCGGTGATGCGGCGAGTGCCATCGTTCTCTGCCAGAACAACGTCGACCACTTCGGCCTGCTTGATGAAGAGGTTTTCCTGCGCTTCCAGCACCTCGCGCATGCGGACGCGGTAGAGCGCCTTGTCGCACTGCGCGCGCGGCGACCATACCGCAGGGCCTCGCGAGGTGTTGAGCAGACGAAACTGGATGCCGCAGCGGTCCGCGACGATGCCCATCACGCCGCCAAGCGCGTCCACTTCGCGCACCAGATGCCCCTTGGCGATGCCGCCGATAGCGGGGTTGCAGCTCATCTGCGCGATGAGGTCGAGGTTCAGCGTGAAGAGCGCCGTGCGCAGGCCCATGCGCGCGGCAGCCACGGCGGCCTCGCATCCGGCGTGGCCCGCGCCCACTACGGCAACGTCGTATTGTTCGGTAAAGCCCACGGTTTCATTTTATCGTTTCAGGCGTGATACACCGATGGGATGAAGCGTCCGCTGGTATTTTCCTTTGCCGTGTTTTGTCTGGCTGCTGTTGCACAGGTAGCCGCCGCGCCTGTCTTTGTGATGAAAGCCACGACAACCAATGTACCGGAGCGGATTGATCTTCCGGAGGCGGATGCGCAGGCAATTCTGAACGATGCGGCAGAGTATCCCAATGAGGCGCCCGAAGCGGTTGCATGCCAGAAAGAAGATACCTATGACGCGACGCTGGATGCCACGTACCGGCTGCTGTGCGTGCGCGTCCAGTTAGCGCCCGGTCAGGAAGGATTGCTGGTGATGGGGACGGGGGATTATCGCGGCGAGACCGATGCGCCCTTCTGGTTGTTTCGCAAGAACCAGTTGGTGTTGAAAGTGCGTGCAGACGAGGTGAATTTGTTGTCCCAGATGAGTGGCGGAATGCAGATGATTGAGGCTGTGCATGGGAAGCAGCAGGTGGAGAGGTTTGCATTCAATGGGAGAAGGTATCTGAAAGTGGGGTCGTCATCCTGAACGCAGTGAAGGATCTCTGTATTTTGCTCGTTGAGCCATAAATCAAAGACGAGAGTACAAGGCGTGAGTAATGTGAATCAGTCACTTATTCGCATCCGTGTACAGTCTAGGCGTAAAGCGGGCAGAAGCATGGAAAGCAAAGGAGAAGTTAGGTGGAACGGCATCCTTGTGTGTACATCTTGTCGAGCAAATATAAGCGCTTGTATATAGGTGTGACTTCGAATTTGATGAAACGCATGTTCGAGCATAAGAATCCTGAACCTGATTCGTTTTCGTTTGCGAAGAGATACAACATAAACCGGTTGGTCTATGTGGAACACTTCGAAACGATGGCACAGGCTATTGCTCGGGAGAAACAGCTCAAGGGTTGGGTGCGGTTGAAAAAGTTTGCGCTGATTGTGTCTAAGAATCCAACGTGGCGGGATTTGAGTGAGGAGTGGACCAAGCAAATAGAGCCTTATCGGTGGACGGCTGATGAATTGAACCGAACGGAGGAATTGAAGTCTGCACGGGAGAAATACTGAGATCCTTCGCGTTGCTCAGGATGACGATCCCACGGGAGTTGTTGTGCAGGCTGATGCTTACGGAAATTCTTAATCATTCAAATCGCGGCAAATGACGAATGTCGTCTTCCGGTACAGGTTCCGTGGGACAACCAGCCTTCATCCAGGCGGTAAGGCCGCCCTCGATCACAAAGACGCGGTTGCCGCGCTGCTCCAGCATGTGGGCAACGCGGGCGCTGGTGGCATCGCCGCGGCAGGAGCAGTAGACGTAGATGTCGCAGATGGGCGCGATGGTTTCGCGCAAGGCTTCGAGTTCGGGCAGCAGGCGGCTGGGTTCAATGCGGATGGAGTTCTTGATGCGCTGCATGCCGGGATCGTAGTAGCCGTGCGAACGCACGTCGGCGATGACGATGGGGTGCGCAGGATCGGGGTGTTCTAGTCGCTCGCGGAGTTCTTCAGCTTTCACACGGGCGACGCGGGAGTATTTGCGGCCATGGATCGCCATGGCGAGACGGGTGAGAGCGTACGCGAGGACGGCCACCACGAAGACGGAGAATATCCAGTGACCAAAGATCTGTAATCCAGCGAGCACCCGACGGATGATGGGAGCCAGAAAATAACCGGCGGCCACCCAGGCGCAGACGTGCAGGATGGCGCCCGTAACATCGAGCCGCCAGAAGCGCAACGGACGCATGTTGAGACTTCCCGCGAGTGGAGGGGCCATGGTGTTGAGGCCGGGGATAAAGCGCGCGAAGAGCAGCGTAAGCGAGCCACGCTCGTAGAAAAAATCGGCGGAGCGAAAGATGCACACCTCAGGGTTGAACGAGAGGCTGCAAAGGCGATTGAGCAGCCACCACCCTGTGGCGCGTCCGGCAAAGAACATAAGCGTGGCGCCGAAATTTTCCGCAAAGATGGCGATCAATAGCAGCAATCCGAGCGAGAGTTGGGCTGTATGAACGGCAGTACCTGCCAGCAGCAGAGTGACAGCAACAGGCATGGGCAAACCAAGTGCTGAAGTAAACAGCACCACCGCCACGGCGAAGTATCCATGCGCCGCCACCCATGTTGCTACCCAACCCATTCGGCCCCACTTACGTTATATCGCTGTGCATCGTTCGCAACAGTGTGATGCGCGCGAGAGCGGTTGTGTTCTCCAGTTGGAAAAATTCCACCAATGCTCTCCTGGCTGCATACTTTTAGGCATGCGTATTTTTACGGCTGCTCTTCTTCTAGCTTGTTCGCTGCCTGTGGCGGCGCAGATCAATTCGAACTTGTTTACCGATCCTGCTGTGGATGTGAAGTCGCCTGCGGCCAATGTGGAATTGGCGATTCCTTCGCATGGCGAGAAGCTGATCGGCCGCATGCTGCTGGCGGTGGGCGATCGTCCGCACCCGACGGCGGTGATGTTGCATGGCTTTCCGGGCTATGAGCAGAACGAAGACATCGCGCAGGCGCTGCGGCGCGGCGGATGGAATGTACTGATGGCACACTATCGCGGATCGTGGGGGACAGGTGGGGAGTTCTCGTTTACGCACGCGATCGAGGATGCGGACACAATGGTGGACTTTGCGCTGCATGCGGATGCTAAGTTTCACGTAAACGCAAAACAGGTGGTGGTGATTGGGCACAGCATGGGCGGGTTTCTGGCAGCGCAGATGATGGCGCACCATCCTGAGTTGCTGGCGGCGATTGTGATCAGTGGGGCGAATCCTGCGGTGAGTGCAGAGAGATATACGGAGAAGGTTGATCCTGCCGACCTTCTACCTCTGAAAGGATGCACGGCTTCTACGCTGGCTGCAGATATTGCCGCGAACAAAGCGGCGTGGATGCCTGCGGCAGAAGTGCCGAAGATTGCCCCGCGTCCGATTTTGATTGTGAGTGCGGAGGATGGATTGCAGAAGCAGAATGAGGCGCTGGCCGATGCGTTGAAGAAGGCCGGCGGAACGAAGACGTTGTATATACCCATGCGGACCGACCATGCGTTCGCGACGCGGCGGGTGGCGTTGACGTCGTTGGTGGTGGATTGGCTGGCGCGGTTGGTGCGGTAAAAACATCGATCGATGCCGAATGCGAAATCAGCGAGTGCCCCAGAAGGCGCCATAAATTAAGTATGACATCAAAGCAAGGAGAATCACTCCAAGTATCCTCACTTGCAGCGCTCCTCCACCTTTACTAAATCTTGAAGCTGTGAGGCCCCCGCTCAATCTCACCCAGGGAGGTAAAGCGAACCATCTTTTCGGAGAAGCAATCATCCAGATGGTATTGAACAACACCTCAATGACCATCAACAAGAATGCAAGCAGAAGCAGAAGTTTCATCGTTCCGATCAATCCTCACTCATTCGACCAGTGATTGAACTCTAATTCCTAAAGCTCCGCTGAGGTTAACAAAGTGCACGTTGCGGCGGGTGGCGCTGACGTCACTTGTATGTAGTGGATTGGCTGGCCCGAGTGGTGCGGTAGGACCGTCTTTACTTTTAGCGCAGTCTATGCATCCTATTTGATAGACTTAATTAGTCCCACCGGAGTATCCCTCTCCGATGGGGTTAGTCCACTGGTTATCTAAGGAACAGATAAACCAGCGCGGCGAGCCAACGTAACTTCACGCTGGCCGATAGGCGAAAATGCAAATCCACTTGCGCGTTTCGTCTCTCCTTTCGGTAGTAGATTCGCCGCCACTGTTAGCGCAGTGGCGGCGAGTTGCTTTCGCAACGTCGTTGCCACCCTGCACTGCAATCGAAAGCGCATCTAGGGAATCTCCGTAAGCTGCCATTCTGATGGACTCATCAGCGAGCGCGTAACGCTCGGACGGGCAAGTGCCCGTTTCGTCCTTGTGGTTCTACCTCATCTGCTCATTAGCCCATGCGGTGCAGCAGGTTGCAGGTGGCGGCTAGCGGCAAGCCAACTACATTGGCGTAGTCGCCTTCGATGCGGGTGATCCAGCGGGCGGCGCGGCCCTGGATGCCGTAGGCTCCGGCTTTGTCCATGGGTTCGCCGCCTGCGATGTAGCCGGCGATCTCCTCTTCAGTCATGGGTGCGAAGAAGACGTCGGTGGTTTCGCAGTGGACCTTTGTTTCGTCCGCACTCATCAGTGCAACGCCCGTCATCACCTGATGTTTGCGGCCTTGCAGCAGACGCAACATGCGAGCCGCGTCTGCTGCGTCGGCGGGTTTGCCGAGGATGTGGTCGTCAATAGCTACGGTGGTGTCGGCTGCGAGAACGATGACGTCTGCGGTGTTGTCGAGTTTTGCGAAGACTGCAGCAGCCTTCTCACGCGCAAGGCGGGTGGTATAAGTGACAGGATCTTCACCGGTGCGGAGAGACTCGTCGATGTCTGCTGTCTGCACAGTGAAAGTGAGGCCGGCCTGCGCGAGCAGATCGCGACGTCTTGGAGAAGCTGAGGCGAGGATGAGGCGCATGTTATGCCTGCGGCTTGTAGCGGATGGTGCAGGCGATGGTGTGGGATGCGCCGGGCTGTAGCGTGACTTTGTCTTCCATGCCGTTGATCGCTTCCACGCAGACGAAGTGCTCCCAGCTATCGGGCGCGAGGTCTTTGAAGTTGGGCGTGAGTGTACTCCACGGGTTCCAGCAGACGGTGGCGCCGGAGCCTTCCTTATCGACGTGGATGTCGCGGTGCCAGGCGTTGTCGTGGATGGTGAGCGGAGCGGCGGTGTGGATGTGCACCTGATCGACTGCCTTGTCGAAGACCAGCAGCTTGTCGTGCTGCTCGCGGCGTTTGAAGTCGAGCATCTTGTCGAGGATGGTGGTGCCTTGCAGGCCTTCCACGGTGGTGTGGCGCGCGTCCCCCACGGCGAAGTAGGTGTGAAAGCCGTCTTCAAAGACGAAGGACTGGTTGCCGGTGTTGGTGACCTCGAGCGACATCTTGAGCGTGTCGCCGATGTGGAAGGTCAGCTCGCAACGGAAGCGGTCCCAGCCGAACTTCTTGGATACTTCGTTCGGCGAGAGCGAGAGCAAGATGCGAACGTCGTCGTCGGGTGAGAAGTGCGTGCTTTCTACCGTCCAGATGGAAGTGCGGGCGAAGCCGTGCATCGGGTAAGTGAGACCTTCTTTTTTCTCGCCAAGCGTATAGGCGCCGAACCATGGAAAGATAACAGGCACGCCGCCGCGGATCGCCGTGTTCTCAATGAATTGGGAGCGCGGTGAGATAAAGAGGCCGGGCTTCTGCCCCGCCGCAGTCCACTCTGCAAGATGCGCGCCTTCGGTGTAGAGAACGGCCTGCGCCTTGGGTGTGTTCACCAGGATGCGAACAAGGCCGGTTTCTGTCTCTTCAAAAAGGATGTGGTCGAGGATGGCGAAGCGCTCGTTGAGGTTGGCGGCGGTCTGTGTGCTCATGATGTTGATGATAGTACTGCGCTCCTGCGGGAGACGCGCTTCGCGCGTGGTCCTTACTGGGTGAATAGTTTTAGCGCTTCCGTTGGTCGCGACGGAAAGAGTGGGTGGGTTGAAGAAAGCAGATCTCTCCGCTCACGCTTCGCGTTCGGTCGAGATGACGGTGTGGTGGAATGGCATCGTTCGAGAGGTAAAATTGCGAAAATGTCCACAGATTTGTGCAGAATGCGTGTTTACCTTTTCGGCACTGGCGCATCACACAGTCATTATGCCTTCTACGGTGATTGCGGCGATGCGATATGACGAGGTGGGGCGGGTGCTGACGATTACGTTTCGTGATGGTCGCGGCACCTATCGCTACTTCGATGTGCCTCCTGCGGAATGGGCGGCGTTTCAAACAGCGTTCTCCAAGGGCACGTATCTGAATGAGATGTTCAAGCCCAAGGGGTACCGGTACGAAAAGGTCAGTTATATTCCACGCGCAGCGTAATGCGGGTCTGGCGTGTCGGATCCCGCTATCATCAGCGGATAAATAAAGAGGGATGCCGCACGGTCTGCGGCATCCCTCCTGTTTTTGTGTGCAGTATTAGAGCTTGCCGTCACTGGAGGCTACGCCGATAAGCTCATCCAGTTTTGGTGCCGTTGTGGTTTTGTGGGCCATGTCCTGCTTGCCACGATCTTCACCAGGCAGTTTGCCGTCCACAAGCTCAATGGCCAGCCCCTCGCCGCCGACAACTTCCGAATCGACCGGGCTGAGGTTGAAGCTGGTCTGCCAGGGACCGCGCATATCGGTGTCGCCCTCGTCTCCATCGCCCGTGGATCCGTTGAAGTACTGATCTGCAAGTCCGGGTGTTGGCCGCAGACGTCCAATGGAGAAGGGCGGTTTCTCCATGCTCTCGAGACCGGCGGTAAAGGCCTTCATGTGCGTGATCTCGCGGGTCATCAGGAACTGCAGCGTGTCGATGGTGCCGGGATCGTCGGTGTGGTCGATAAGGCGTTCATAGACGATCTTTGCGCGCGCCTCGGCGGCAATATTGTTGCGCAGATCGACGTCAAGTTCACCGGTGATCTTGAGGTAGTCCGCCGTCCACGGATTACCCATGGAGTTGAAGAGGTTGAGTCCGCCGCCACCGGCAATGGTGACGAGCGGATCGGCCTCAGCGGCCTCGCGGTTTGTCTTCATGGGTTTGAGGTGCATGCGGATGAGCGCGCCGACGATTTCCAGGTGCGAAAGTTCTTCCGTCCCGATGTCCAGCAGAAGGTCGCGCCGGGCGATGTCGTCCACGCAGTTCCAGCCCTGGATGGTGTATTGCATGGCGGCTGCTAATTCGCCATTGGCGCCCCCGAACTGCTCCAGCAGCATATTGCCGAACCTCACGTCCGGCGTGTCAACGTTGACGGTGTACATAAGTTTTTTTACGTGGTGATACATGCAGTGCGCCTCGCGATATGGAGTAATTGTTCTCTGGGGGTGAGATGGCAAAGGCCTGGTGAACTTTGTGAACCGCTCAGGTTATAAGCCACGCCATTCGTCGCCGCAGGTGCAAGATGACATTTCTCTTTCGCAAAAAGGAATTCCAGCGCACCCCTGATCGATTCATCGCGACTTTTGCGCAGGGCTATCATCCAAGGTGCTATGGAATATCGTCAGCTTGGTAAATCGGGATTGATGGTGCCGGAGATCTGCTTTGGCACGGCGACCTTTGGTGGAACGAACGAGTTTTTCAAACAGTGGGGCAGCACGCAGACCGCAGAAGCGCGCAAACTCATCGACATCTGCATGGAAGCAGGTGTGAACTTTTTCGATACGGCGGACGGATACTCGGACGGCAACAGCGAGATCATTCTCGCCGAGGCCACCAGCCATCTCAAGCGTGAAGAGATTCTGCTGTCCACCAAGGCCTTCTATCCCACGCGGCCCGGGCCCAATGGGCGCGGAACCTCGCGCTATCACCTGACGGAAGCGCTCCACGCCTCGCTGAAGCGACTAAAGACCGACTACATCGATATCTGGCACATGCACGGCTTTGACGCGCTGACGCCCGTGGAAGAGACGATGAACATGCTGGACAAGTTCGTCCGCGAGGGCAAGGTGCGCTATATCGCCGCGTCGAACTATTCCGGATGGCACCTGATGAAGTCGAATGCTGTGGCGGACCGGTATGGATGGTCGAAGTTTGTCGCGCACCAGGTGTACTACTCACTCGTTGGGCGGGATTATGAGTTTGAGCTGATGCCGCTCGCCGTCGATCAGGGCATTGGCGCGCTGGTGTGGTCGCCGCTGGGTTGGGGACGGCTGACCGGCAAAATTCGCCGCGGCGCTCCGGTGCCGGAGAACACGCGCTATAAAACCGGCAAAGAGGCCGGTCCCGTGGTGGACGAGGAGCACCTGTTCAAGGTGGTGGATGCGCTCGATGCGGTAGCAGCCGAAACCGGCAAGAGCGTTCCGCAGGTGGCGCTGGCATGGGTGCTGGCCCGGCCTACCGTCTCTTCGGTGATTATTGGAGCGCGGAACGAGGAACAGCTACGGCCAAATCTGGATGCCGCCAGCCTCAAATTATCTGAGGCGCAGATTGCGGCGCTGGATAAGGCAAGCCAGCAGGTGCCGGCCTATCCGTACTGGCACCAGCAGGCCAATCTGGAGCGGAACCCGTTTCCTGTGCCAGCTCATTTCGAAGAGGTGTAAGCGAAAAAATTCAGCAAACGGCTTATATTGACGCACTACTTTGTTGACGGAAAAGCATTTGCGGCCAACAATAGTCGCTGTACAAATTCCTACAGCTGAGCGGGACGAATTTCATGAAGGGGAACCTCACGAATGGCTCACCGGCTCACCTGCCCCCAATGCGGCCAGCCCCAACTAACACGTTCAAAGCGAGATGGGTTGCTGGAGAGGTGGATCCTTACATCCTTTGGCCGCTATCCCTGGCGCTGCAAAGCATGTAAAGTTCGCCTGATGTTGAAGGACCGCGGCATCCAGCGGCATAAGGAACCGGACGGGACCATCCACCACAGCCGCAAGGTGATGACATAGGTTCTCTCTCCACTGCGCTTAGAGTGACAATTTTTTTGCGAACTACCACTTTTATGGCGAAAGAATGAAACCCCCGTGTGGTCATTTCTTTAGGGTGAAGAGGTAGGTCCCGCTTTTTACTTCCCATGCATGCGCTTCAGTGGGGTGGCCGTTCTTTGTGATGGCGTGGTCGAAACCTCGCGGGGCGACGATATGTGCCTCTGCGCCAGTGGGGATGGTGACGCGCAGAGTGAGCGTGTCGTCTTGCAGTTTCCAACTACTGGAGATTTTGCCCCACTTGGATTGGTAGCTCGCTGAAGCACTGGTGACGTCGCCGACGACCGATGGTGCGATGCGGATAGGCACTCCGCGCGACATGTCGAGGTCGATGCCGGCGAGTCCACGGTAGAACCACTCTTCGGCGTGGCCGAGCATGAAGTGGTTTTGCGATTCGCGCGGGTCGGAGTCCCATGCTTCGGTGAGTGTGGTGGCGCCGTGCGCGATCTGGTCGCCGTAGCTTGGCTTGCCCGCCGGGTCCAGCATGTCGAAGAGAACGTCGGAGCGTCCGCCGTCGGTTAATGCGCGCACAACATAGTGGAAACCAACGTCACCGGCGGTGACGTGGTTTTTGTGCGCGCGAATATCTGCGACGAGATTGGCAAGCACGGCGGCGCGGCGATCCTGAGGCACCAGTCCAAGCACCAGCGGCATGGCATTTGCGGTCTGGCTTCCGCGGTCGTACTGGTTGGTATCAGGGTGAAAAAGTTTTTCGTTGAAGACACGTTTTACGTTTGCTGCTTCCTGTTGCCACATGGCGACATCGTCTGTGTGGCCGGTAACGCGCGCGATGGTTTGCATGGCGACGAGCGATTGGTAGTAGACGCCGGTTGCCGTGAGGCCGAGGCTGGTGAGTTGCGAGATGCCTGCGCGTTTGGGGCCGATGTCGTACCAGTCGCCTAGACCATAGGCAATGTATCCATTATCAGATTTGCTCTTCAGGTATTCGAGATAGTGCTTCATGGAAGCGTAATGTTCGCGCAGCGGTGCGGGGTCGCCGTAGAACTGATACGCCGTCCACGGTGCAAGCACCACGGCGGCGCCCCACTCGGGCGAATCGCGAAAGCCGTTTTTGAAGACGGTGAACTCCGGTGCGATGTCGGGCACCATGCCGTTCTCAAGCTGAGAGTCCTGCATGTCGTCTTCGATCTTTGCGTAGAGTTTTGCGACGTGATGGTTGTACATGATGGACGCACCCATGAGGTGTGCCTCTTCGAGCCAACCGAGCTTTTCGCGGTGCGGGCAGTCGGTGAGGACGCTCATCATATTGCTGACGATGGCGCGGTCGATCAGCGTGTGGATCTGGTTGATGGTTTGGCTGGATGAAGTGAACGTGCCGTCAGTACGCGCGTCAGTGTGGATCTGTTGACCGGCGATCTTGAGCGATTGCACGTTGCCTGTGGTATGCACTTCAACATAACGGAAGCCGTAGTAGGTGAATCGCGGGCTCCATGTTTCTTCGCCGTGGCCGCGAAGCGTGTAGTTGAATTCGACGCGGCGATCGGGATAAGCACCCGCGCTGCGCTGTGTTACGGTTCCGTCTGCGGCGAGGAGTTCGCCCGGCAGCAGGGTTACCTTTGCACCGCGCTCGCCGCGCACGGTGATCTCGGGAAACCCTGCAAAGTTTTTGCCGAGATCGTAGATGGTGACGCCATCTTGGGGGTGTGTGATGCGCTGGGTTTCGTAGCGGTCCTTCAGTACGATGGGTTCGATGCGTTCCGGCATCAGCATGCCGCCGGGGCTGTCTGCAAGAGCGGCGTGCGTCCATGCATGGTCATCGAAGCCGGCGGTGTTCCAGCCGGATTGTTCGCGGGTGGCGTCGTAATCTTCGCCACCGTAGGTGGAGGAGAAGACAATGGGACCCGGCGCAGTCATCCATGCGGCGTCACTGTCGATGAACTGGTGGGTACCGTCAGTGAATTTCAGATCGAGATGCGCAATCATCTTTGGCGCCCCGAATGATCCGACGAATTTGGTATAGCGGCCGGGTGTTTTGACCACGTTGTACATGCCGTTGCCCAGCATGACGCCGATTGCGTTCTGTCCGCGATGCAGTTTCGTCGTGATGTCATACGTGGCGAAGTAGATGCGTTTGCGGTAATTGCTCCAGCTTGGCGTGATCTTCGCCTGCGTAATCTGGTTTCCGTTGATGGAGGCCTCGTATTGGCCCAGCCCGGTGATCTGCAGAGTGGCACTTGCGATTGGCTTGCGAACAACGAATGCGCGGCGGAAGATGGGCATCTCTGCCATGGCTGGATCGCTCGCAGGAGCAGCGATCCAGTGTGCATTAGCCAATGCAGTATTTTGTGCGGGTGAGGTGGCGCACAGTGCGCATACTGTGGCGGCCGTTAACCAAAGCTGTTTGAACATGCAGCGATTTTACGGAAATGGTTTGGTGTAAGCAGGAGAACCGTCTCTAGTGAGAACAGGTTGCGCCGTGGTGATGGTGTGCGTGTACGGTCACATCGCCCGTCGGTATGCCGCTACATCCATTTTCAGTAGGGCAGCCTTTACGTTCAAACTGGATGGTTGCGTGCAGGATGCCGAACTGCATGCGGAGCACGTCGAGCATGTCCTGAAGAATGCGCTCGCTCTCCACCATGGCCACATCGCCGATGGTCACGTGGCTGGCCAGTGCATGCGCGCCTGCGTTGACACTCCAGATGTGGAGGTCATGCACTTCAGTCACTCCTTCGACCGCCTGCATCGCAAGACGAACGTCATGCAGCGGAACGCCGACAGGTGTGCCTTCCAGCAGGATGTTGAGCGTTTCGCGCACAATACCGATGGAACTCCACAGAATCAGAACGGCGATGCCGAGCGAGAGCAGCGGATCGATCCATTGCAGGCCGGTGAAGGCGATTGCCGCGCCGCCCAGGATGACAGCGGCGGTGGAGAGCGTATCGCTGAGCATGTGCAGAAACGCGCCCCGGATATTGACGTCGTGCGCTTGCTTCCAGAGCAGCGCGGCGATGACGCCGTTCATCAACACGCCAATGGCGGCAACCACCATCATGATGCGCGGCTGCACGGTGACCGGCTGCAGAAAACGCACGATGGCGAGATAGCCGATCCAGATGGAGAGCAGAACGAGGGTGATGGCGTTGAGGAAAGCGGCGAGCACACCGGCGCGTCCGTAGCCGAAGGTGCGGCGCTCGTCTGCTGGCCGCGCCTGGAACTGTACGGCCACGGCGGAGAGCAGGAGCGCGACAACATCGCTGGCGTTGTGGCCCGCTTCGGAGATGAGTGCAAGGGAGTGGGCGCGCAGGCCGTAGACGAGCGTGGCGACCACATAGAGCGTGGTGGCCACGACGGAGAGTTGCAGCACGCGCTTCATGGAGCCGGTCGCCGAATTGGCGTGCATGTGCATTGAGTTAGTTTAATCCCCTGCTATTGGATGCAGCGGGGTTTGGGTTGGACATTTTGGCGATGGTGTGGGGTGCTGCATACTTTTGCTGGATGCCGAGTACCATTGCGCTATGAAGAGGCTAATCCTGCTGCCACTGCTCGCCACGCTTTCATGCTTCGCGCAGATTGAAACCGAAAGTGGATCGCGGTACTACGCGAGAGAATTTGCCGAACATCCGAATCGTGCGGTTCTGAGCGAACCCTTCGCACAAGCAGCTATCAGGGCACTCGAGTTGGCCGACGCACAAAGGTTCGAAGGGCATCCGGCCAAGCCGATTGGCGATGTAGAGGCCCATTCCGCCGTCGAGCATCTCCATGAACTTCGTAAGACAGATGGAGAATGGATCATATATTTCAACGTCCAGAAATATAGTTATGAGAAGCTACTCCACGGGGGCGGTCTCAAGCATTCGAAGACTGCTCGCATCATGGTTGACATCGTTGCCTGCCGAAACAGCATCATGGAAGCGATAGCGGCCCGTCGGGCTTCGCCGAGGATGCCGGCCTGTAGGACGCAAAAGCCCGGAGAGAGTAGCTCCGTGTCTCCTGAATGAAACAATCAGAGACCCTAAGATTCAGATCATTCGTAGCTCCTGTGAGCTATGACGGCCCACGAGAATAGAACCCGATTCAATCGTCTAGTAGGAGCGGGGATACATGCGAGAGATGCGGTCGTGCCAGCCGAGTTTGTTTTCGTCCATGCAGGCCCAGAGCAGGCCCATGCCCATAGGTGCTGCCGACAACAACATGGCCAGGATGCGGAAACGCATGGCGCGTCGCGTGGGATAGTCGTCTCCGAAGGTGCAGAAGGCGATGCGCGCGTAACGCATGCCGGGCGTTGCGTCAGAAAAGGTAAAGAAAAAAAGATGGTAAGCCACAAAGAGAGCCAGCAGTACGATTGCAGCGGCTGCGGCGGCAGGAATACCTGTGGGCGCTACAGGCGCAGTCCACAAAACACCGCCGATGAAGAGCAGAAACGCCGCAGCCATGGCACAACCGTCTACCATGGCAGCCATCACGCGCTGTTCCAGAGGCGCGGTCTGTGGCTCAAAGGTAAAGGAGGCCTGCGCGTCCACGTGCGCGGGCGCATGTGGTTCGCTGTTCGCATCAAGACGGATAGACGACCACTCAGGCAAGGCGCTGGTGGAGACCGGCTCGCTGGAGACCTGATCGGGTTCTACTTCGAAGATACGGAGCTGCGTACGCTCGGGTGAGGTCTCTTCACGCAACGGGCCCTCAGCCAGACGCGGACGCGCCTTGCGCGTGGCAACGAGCTGGCGCGGAAATTCGATAAGGTTCGCAGGAATCGGTGTGGTGGGGACCGGTGGGGCGGCTGCCGCGAGCGCTTCGCGGATGGAACGCAGAGCTTCTTCCTTCGGCGAAGGTACGGTGAGCTTTGGAGATACAGTATGCTCTGGCTCGACAATAAGCGCCGTCGGTTCGGAAAGGGTAGAGGCGCTGACAGCTTCTTCGAAACGGCTGATAGCGCTGTCGATGCGCGCACTCGCTTCAGGTGTACGTGCGTCGGAGGCGTCCTCCTGCGCGGAGATTTCCTGCGTGATGGGTACAGCCGCGCTGGGTTCTGCCTCACATTGTGCCGCGGGCATCTCCACCAGCATGGGATGAATAGCCGGTTGTATCTCGTTCTCGTCGGCAGCGTAGTACGGATTGGCTGCATTGGCGGCGGCGATGCGTGCGTTCCATTCGGCGAGATCTTCCATGAGCTCGCGCTGCGCCTGGGCAATCGCTTCGGCGTTGCGGCGAGCGATCTCGGCAGCGGCTTCGGCCTGCCGGCGCTGCGACTCCGCCTCGGCCTTGAGAAATTCCTGGTACGAGACCTCGTTGGAAAAACGTGCGGCAACGGCGGCAGCAATGGGATTTGCCGGTGTACTGTCGGCGGACAGAGAGGTCCGTGGACCGCTGGCGCCTTTGCGGCGGCGGTGCGTGGCCAGCCGCTCGGCAATCTCCCGCTTAAGCGTGGGGACAGGCGGTTCCTCAAACGCGCGATCGAAGGTCTCAAAAGGATCGAATGGTAGAGGACTGGTGGTGCTCACTGCTTGTCTCCAGCTTTCACGAATGAATTGATGTAGCCTTAAATCCGTGGCCTCTTCAGGAAGAAAATCGCTCCGGTCTGCGCTTCCTGTGGCCCTTGTTTCTCTGTGTATCACGCCGCTGTGGGTACGTGGGACGACGATGCGCGCGCAGGAGGTAACTGCGACGGCACCATCCGGTCCCGCGGCTGTGGATGACCGCCCGGCAGGGCTGGATGGTCCTGCTTCTCTTCCTGACGATCCTTCGATATCGCGCTACCCGGACGCAGTGCTTGCCGCCCCCGAGGGTGGCCGGCGCGTGACCATCGATGCCGCCGTACAAAAGAAGATTGGCGATCTGTACTCGCTGGAAGGCGATGTGCAGATCGTGTCGAAGCAATACACCGTCCACGCAGACCGCATGGAGTACAACGCAGCGACCGGTGACGTGAAAGCGGAAGGGCATCTGCGCATGACCGGCGGCGAGCAGTTGCAGACCATCAGCGCCGACCGTGGAGAGTTCAACCTCCGTACGCAGCAGGGCCGCTTCTATAACGTGCGAGGTTCGGTGGGGTTTCGAGGCACTCCGGCGCAACGGCCCAACGTGTACACCACGGGCGATCCGTTTCTGTTTAGCGGAAGAATGGTGGTGAAGACCGGACCGGACAGTTTTGAAATCTACGACGGCACGGTGACGAGTTGCCAGATGCCGCGTCCGGACTGGGAACTGCGGGCGGCGCACTTTACCGTGCGCGATGGCAAAGCAACCGCGCGGAATACGCAGTTCCGTGTACTGGATGTGCCGGTAATTTTTCTGCCGTATGCCAGCCATCCTGTGGACATCGACACGCGGCAGAGCGGGTTTATGGTGCCGGTGATTGGACAGTCCACCTTCAAAGGGTCGATTGTGGGCGAGCAGTTTTATCTGGCAATCAACCGGTCTATGGACCTGCTGGTGGGTGCAGAGTATTTCTCGAAACGAGGATGGGAGCAGAATGCGCTGTTCCGGTATCGCGGACGAGGTCTGGACTTTGCAACGGCACGGTATACAGGCGTGCTCGACCGTTTACCTGCGGAACGGAACCAGGGCGGCGAAGAGTTCGCGTTGAGCGCTCGAAAGGACATCAACGACCACACGCGTGCTGTGGCCGATGTGAATTACCTGAGCAGCTTTGTGTATCGCGAAGCATTTAACGAAAACTTCAATCAGGCAGTCGTCTCCGACATCACCTCGTCTGCGTTCCTGCAGCGTGACGGCAACGGATACGTCGGCGCGATCCATGCGGACCGGTATCAGGGGCTGAAGAACGTAAGCACGTCCCAGGAAGTGCGCATCTTCCATGCGCCATCCATCGATTTCGATGTGATGGAGAAACCGTTAGGCAAGTCCCCGCTGGTGTGGAGCGCGCAGAACTCTGTCGCAGTGCTGAAACGCGTGCAGCGAGGCGGGGCGAACTTCAGCACGGAGATCAATACGCGTGTAGATGTGCAGCCGCGCATATCGCTTCCGTTGTCTGCCAAAGGATGGACTTTCCGCCCGGGCTTCGCAGTGCGCGATACGTTCTATACGCACCATCGCAAGCCGGGGCCGCTGCCCGGGACGGTGCCGGTGGAGGTGTATTCGAGCATCAATCGCGCTGTGATAGATGCCAACTTTGAAATGCGCGCTCCGGTGCTGGAACGCGTCTTCGATACGGGAGTGTTCCGGCGTTTTCTTGGCCGTAAGGTGAAGCACACCATCGAGCCGCAGTTGCGCTACACCTATCGCACGGGCGTGGATGAGTTCAACAAATATCTCCGCTTCGATGAAACGGACGTGGTCTCCAACACCAACGAGGTCGAGTACGGCATAACCCAGAGGCTATTTTTGCGGCCAACGAAGGAACGCGATTGCCGCGAGGATGAAACACCTTCAGAAGAAGGCGCAAAGTGCGGAGGCACGCGCGAGTCGCTGCTATGGCGCGTTGTGCAGAAGCGGTTCTTCGACCCCCGCTTTGGGGGCGCGTTGAACCCGGGGCGCCGCAATGTGTTGCAGACCACGCTGGACTTTTCTGGCGTAGCGTTTCTGACCGAGCCCCGCGATGTATCGCCGATTCTGTCGCAGATGCGTCTGTCAGCGAGTGAACGGCTCGATCTTGAATGGGACATGAACTATGACACGCATGCGGGCAAGTTCACGCAATCAAACGTGTTTTTGAACTACCACATGGGTAAATACTTCGGTGGACTGTCGCATGCTCGCTTGAATGCTCCAGGGCGTGCGCAGAGCGGCAGTGTGATTTCAACGACCTCTAACTTTTCCCAACTCAAATTTCTGGCTGGATATGGAGACACGCTTAAGCCGGGGTTTTCTTTAGCGACCACTGCGGGACTGAATCTTTCCACACGCGGAGCGACCCCCGCGGCGGACCAGCCTTTGTCCTTGCTTTATGAGGCGATTCAAACGGGATATAACTGGCGTTGCTGTGGTCTTTCCATGGAATACCGGCGCTATGAATTGGGTACGATCCGTCCAGCGGAGAACGCATACAAGTTCAACCTAACGCTCGCAAACATTGCGTCCGTAGGAAATTTGCGGCGGATCGATAAGATTTTTTAGCGTGATCGCGCATGCACGCTGCGATGAACCCACCATGCCATGAATCAGCGCGTATGGTAATCGTCCATCCCATTTCTCCTAACCTGTCTGCTCGTTATGCGAGCAGGTAAAAATACAAGCCGATTTATCTCTTCGGCAAGAGCCACGGATCGAGCACGTTACCAACCAAATGCCAATGCCAAAGGTAAGCATGTATAGGGCGCACCATCCAGTTAGTGAGTGGCATTAGTCGACGAGGATACGTGGAACGCGGTCGCTGATACCGCAGAGAATTTCGTAGGGAATGGTTTCGGCGATCGTCGCATGGTCGTTCGCGTCGATGTGTTCGCTGCCGCGTGTGCCGATGAGCAGCACTTCGTCACCAACTTCTGCTGATGGGATATGCGTAACGTCAACCACGGTAAGGTCCATCGAAACACGGCCGACGATGGGCGCGCGCCGGTTGCGGATGAGTACGGATCCCCGCGAGGAGAGTTCGCGGCGAAACCCGTCCGCATAACCGACGGGCAGCAACGCGAGACGCATGGGTTCCGGCGCGGTGAAGGTGGCGGAGTAGCCAATGGACGTTCCTGTGGCAACGCTCCGCATACTGACGATGCGCGTCTTCCATTCCATCGCAGGCTGTGTGAGCACGAGTGAGCTTCCTGCGGTGAGTGGAAGCTCGTATCCGTAGAGCGCGAGACCTGCGCGCGTCATCGCCTTCGCGCCGATGCTCTTCGCAAGTTGCGGAAGCCAGGGCTGCACCACGTTGCCATCCACACTGGAGGTGTTACCGATGTGGATGATCTCCGGCCTTGCCTTCGCGCACTGTTTCACGGCATCGCGAAAGACTTCGATCTGCGCTGCATTCTGCATGCCTGCGGTATCTTCCGCGGAGGCCAGGTGCGTCATCACCCCTTCGAGACGCAGCATCGATTTAGGTGTGAAATGCGCCAGCAGCTTATCGAGCGCGGCTCCGGGCATCGCGCCTTGCCGCGACATACCGGTATCGATTTCGAGATGTACGGCGAGGTCGCGCGGAAGCAGGCGCTGGCGGCGCGCTTCTTCTTCCAGCATGGCGAGTTGATACGGTTCCCACACCACGGGCGTGAGCTGGTGTGTGATGCAGAAGCGGGCTTCGCGCTGCCATACGCCACACATAATAAGAATGCGCGGTTCATGGTCGCGCGGCAGAACGCCGAGTGCCTGGCGGACAGCGATTCCCTCTTCCACGCTGGTAACACCGAGCCAGCGCGCGCCCGCCTGCGCGAAGACGGGAGCACACTCGCGCGATCCGTGACCATACGCGTCTGCCTTGACGATGGCAATCACGTCGATGGAGACGCCTGCGGCTTTGCGCACAGCGTTCCAGTTCGCACGCAGCCTGGAGGCGGAGACCTCCATCCACAGCGGTCGCGTTTGAAAGTTGGGGACTTCTCTCATGTTTTCTTTATTTTTTCAGAAGATGCAAGACCGAGCTTGCGGAGTTCTTTTGCAGGAACAACCTGACGCAAATAATCCTTGAGGCGCTGGCCTCGCTTGGGATGAAAGATATCTTCAGTGACCTGCAGATACTGCATCCGGTCAAGACGAAAGTTGCGGAAATCCTGGCGATGCTCATCCCATGCCGCCAGCGTCCAGACACCGCCCCAGAAGGCGAGAGCGAGAGGACGTACGCGCCGCGGCGCGATAGCACCATCAAGGCGATGATAGAGGAAGGTGGTTACGCACTGTTTAATGCAGGCGGTATGCAATGCGTCGATATCATTACGGACCTGTGACGGCAGGACCTGATCGGGAGCATACATCTGCACAGCATCCATTTCCACGCGGAAACGTTCAGGCATAACGGCTTCAATTTTTAGCAGGGCATCGCGGGCCACCGAGGCCATGCTGGCCCCTCCCCACGCCGCTACCATGCGCGTACCCAGCACCAGTGCCGTTGTCTCCTCTGCGGTGAACTGCATGGGCGGCAGGTCCATCTCGCGCCGTAGTGTGTAACCGAGACCGGGCTCTCCTTCAATCAAAACGCCGCTGGCCTGCAGATCGGCGATGTCCCGGTAGAGAGTGCGGACGGAGATCTCCAGCTTGGCAGCAAGTTGCGCTCCGGTGGCAAAACGACCAGAGCGCAACAATTGCACAATGCGAAAAAGACGATCAGCGCGCCGCATACTGACATGCTACTGCCATTCCATGGATTAGAAACCACCATGGATACCGACGCAGTTTCCTTCCGTGTCTTTAAGGACAAAAAGTGTGCCGGGGACGCCGGGAATCGACATCTCAGGGACGAGGACAGTGCCGCCCGCAGGTGCTACCCGCTGTTCCGCTTCACGGACACTGCCTTCGACGCGAAGATAGACCGTCACACCTGCGCCCGAGGGCTGCTGCTCTTTGCGCTGAATCAGAGATCCACCTACCGCAGAGACATCATGCGGGAAGAGGTAGACAGGTTCAGCTTTGGGAACGGTCCGCAGGCTTTTGTCGAGAACGGTCTCGTAAAATGCGCGAGCACGCTGAATATCTACGGTGGGAATTTCGAACCAGGTGATGGCGTTGTTCATCGTGTGTCTCCTAGGCCGCAGCAGCGGTCACATGGAGACTACTGACATGCTACTGACAACGTGGTGTCAGCAGCATGCGAGCGATGCCTTTAATATCCTTCATACTGCTCATCGCCTGCGCCGGCAGGATTTTCAAAGCGGGTAAAGTCGGCAATGTACGTGAGGTTGACGACGCCGGTAGGACCATTACGCTGCTTGGCGATGATGATCTCGGCCTTGCCCTTGAGGTCTTCATCTTCGCGGTCATAGTACTCGGGACGATGGATGAAGCAGACTACGTCGGCGTCCTGCTCGATAGAGCCTGATTCGCGGAGATCGGAGAGCAGCGGCTTTTTGTCGCCGGTGCGCTGTTCGCTTCCACGGGAGAGCTGCGAGAGCGCGATGACGGGCACGGACAATTCTTTGGCGAGCGCCTTGAGTCCACGCGAGATGATGGAGACTTCCTGCGTGCGGTTTTCTACCTTGCGCTGGCCAGGGCCGGAGGAGCCTGCGGTCATGAGCTGGAGGTAGTCGATCACGATGGCGTCGAGCTTGCCTTCCTGCTGCAGCAAACGACGGGCCTTGGCGCGCATTTCGGCGAGCGAGATGCCAGGCGTGTCGTCGATGAAGAGCTTCGAACCCATCAAACGATCAAGCGCGTTGACGAGTTTGCCGCGATCGTCGCGCGCGATGAAGCCCTGCTGAATTTTGCGCGCGGAGACGAGCGCTTCACTGCCGAGCATACGGCGCAGGAGCGACTCCTTTGACATTTCGAGCGAGAAGACGGCCACAACCGCATCGCCACGCAGCGCCGCATTTTGCGCAATGTTGATGGCCCAGGCGGTTTTACCCATCGAAGGGCGCGCGGCGATGATGATCAGTTCGCTCGGCTGCAGGCCGCTGGTCATGCGGTCGAACTCGGTGTACCAGGTCTTGAGACCGGTGACCTCCTGCCCCTGCTCCATCAGTTGATCGATGGAGCCGAAGCTCTCCTGCACGATCTGTTCGAGCGAAGAGAAGCCGCGCGAGATGTTGCTGTCAACAATCTCATTCATGCGCGCGGCGAGATCGTTGTAAAGCTCAAGCGCGACTTCACTCTGGTCGCCCGCACGCGTAAGGCCCTCGTTGAAGAGGCCCATCATCTGGCGGAGGAAGGCCTTGTCCTTGACGATGCGGACGTAGTCTTCGATGTTGAGCTTGTGCGGAATGCCTTCCGTCAGGTAGTGCAGGTACGGGATGCCGCCGACAGCATCAAGCTCTTTCTTCGTCGCCAGATTTTCCGAAACGGTGATGTAGTCGATAGCATGTCCGAGATCGGACATCTCAAGCATTGCCTGGTAGATGCGGCGGTGCGAGTCGAGCGAGAAATCGTCGGCCTTGAGTTTGCCGGTGGCCTCGGTAACGGCGACGCTGTCGAGCATCATCGCGCCCAGGATGGCGATCTCCGTATGGACGGAAGAGGGGAGCCCGAAGTTGTCGTTCGCCTGAATGAAGGAGGCCATGTCTCTATGGTAGCGGTGGACGGCACAAGCGTTTGAATCAATCGCGGTGCGGCTGTTGTGCGGGTTGAGGACACATTGTGGGAATCGCGGAAAACGCGTTACACAACTACATCGAACGGCCGCATCATATCGTTGGCTTCGTGTTCCAGGATGTGACAGTGCCACACGTAGCGCCCCGGCTTTGCGGCGAACGGCACGATGATGCGCGTGATGGAGCGCGGCGGGCACTGCACGAGATCTTTCCAGCCCCTCTCCCACGGCAGTGGCGGTGTGACGGGGCCGGTGTACTCGACGCGTCCGGTTGCAAAGTAGGCGGGCACGTTGATGGTGCGCCGGTCGAGGATCTGGAAGCGGACAGCATGCAGATGGATGGGGTGCATGTCGTCCGAGAGGTTGGCGAGCTGCCAGATCTCGGTGCTGCCTGCCTGCACAATCTCCGTGACCGGCTCGTGCCAGAATTTGCCGTTGAGCAGCATCACCATGTTCTCGCCATATTCGGCAAGAGTAAGTAGACGCGTGCGTGTGGCAGTATTCTCTGCGATACGTGTGATCGTGCGGAGCTGTTTCGGCAGCGTGGATTCATCTTGCGAGCGCTGTGCGCTGACGCGAAACTGCATCAGGTCGAACCCGTCGCCGATGAGTTGGAAGGTTTCGCCGCGTGTTTGAGAAAAGTCCACGATCACGTCAGCGCGCTCGCCCGGAGCGAGGTCGAAGCGTGTAGTGGCAACGGGTGCAGCGAGCAAGCCCTGATCGCTGCCGATAATGTGGAACGGCAGATGATTGGAGAACTGCAGCGGAAAGGTGCGTGCGTTGGCGGTGTTGAAGAGGCGCAGACGATAGCGCCGCGCTTCCACGTCGCAGAAGGGCTGTATCTTGCCATTGACCAGCATGGCATCGCCATAGAACTCGTCTTCTTCATCACCGGTCTGTTCTGGATTGGGGTAATAGAGTTGCGCGTCTTTGGTGAGAATGCGGTCGCAGAGCATCAGCGGAATCTCGTACTTGCCACGCGGCAGGTTGAGCGCAGCTTCCTGCTCGTCCCGCAGGAGATACATGCCGCTGAGCCCTGCATAGATGTTGAAGCGGTTCACCCCCATCGCGTGATCGTGAAACCAGAGCGCCATCGCGTCCTGCGCGTTGGGATAGTGGCAGGTGTAGCTGTGTCCGGGGGCAAACCAGTTTTCAGGGAACCCGTCGTTCTTCGTATCCACATGCGCGCCGTGCAGGTGCGGCGAGGTGCGGCAAGGGGACTCGCCCGGGTGCGCATCCATCACCATAAAGCCCTGGTGCGAGATGAGCGGCGTTTCAGGCAGCGCGTTGATCCACTCCACGGTGGTCGGCTGGTCTTTGCGCGCTTCGATAAGTGGCGGAACAGCGCTGCTGCCGTAGCTCCACGCGCGCGTGAGTGGAAGGTCGCGATGCAGACGGCTAAGGCGCGGCTGCATGGTGATCGCGTAATGGTTTGGACTGGTGGCCTTCAGGAGTTCGGGAAGTGGAAGCGGATCGACAAAAGACGTAAGCGAACGGGCGTCGAGCGAAGGGTCTCCGGGCAGTTGTGCTGAAGAGCGCGTGGCAGTGAGGAGGGCCGCCGCGCCCAGCAGGGCTTCGCGTCTTGTCCAGCATGAGGGCATTCATTGATTAGACGCGTTCTGGTTAGGCTGCGCATGGAAGATCCGATTTCCACACATCATTCTCCAACATTTTGAATGAGATACTGGGCTGGTCTTCACGAGCTGGCCGCATCAGGGACACCCACGAAGAGGAAAGTTTCGCCCTGAAAAGCGAAACGCCTCGGGGTTGCAGCCCCGAGGCGATTTCATCGTGGAGGTAGGAAGACGCCATGGGGACTGTAAAGTTCCGTTGGCGGGGATTTTCATTTGAAGTCCCAGCAGAACTCTTTTTAGCGTTCTGCCTGGTAATGAAATATTCCCTTGTGACACTTCTTCAGCACATGCTGCATTAGTGTTGTCATTCAACCTGTGGGTGAGTGGTGCCAGCCATTCATCCACAATTCATTTGCCCATAGCGTATTGCGCTACAGGCAACAATCACCTCTTTAATTTGATGCTTCGTATTGGCAATGTCAACAGATTTACCCCAGACACCGCTCGTAAGGTGCTTATATTGCGGAGTGAAGTTCGCCTTATTTCACCACATCGTCGCAGGCGATTTCATGCCTCGATCATCTCCTCCGGGGCCGCGGCGATCTCCAGCACAATATTTTCCGTGTCAATGTCGAGTGCTTCGCCAAGGCGCATCCACTGGTCGCGCCAGTCCAGCGCCCACAGGCCTCCACTGCGGAGCAGCAGGCGGTACCAGATATTCTGCGCCTCCCACATATCTACCTCAAACGGCATGGCATGAATGGTGGCTGCGATATCGAGTGCCTGGGAGAGGATGTCGCGCGCGTGCTGTGGATCGGCGGCATCTTCCAGACGGCGCATGGTGCGGGTAATGCATTCGCTGGCACTGAATGCGAGTTCAGTGGGGTTCAACTGCACACGTTCGCTGATAGCGCGGTCCAGCAATGAGCGCACAGCCACCGCATCGAATGCTTCGCTCTCCATCGCTTGTCGCAGGCTGGCGTTGATCGCGAATCCCGCGGCCAAACCGAGCGCTGGGGGAGCGGGCATGCCCACACGCGAGAGATAGTTCAAGAGTGAGGCATGATCGCTGTAGATAGTGCGCAGGCTGTTCTCTACCTCTGAAACCGTGGCATCAAGAATGATATGCAGGATGCGTTGCTGCTCGTCATGGAAAAGCGAAGAAAGCGAGTACGCGGTTTTGCCAAAATAGGCATCGATCTGGCGAATGACTTCAGGCAGGTCTGCGCCGGCCATAGCATCACGCACCGTATTCGCAAACTTTTCAAAGGCGGCGGCGTTCTCGTCGGTATATCCGCAAACCGCGGCGGAAAGATTCTGATCTCCCAGATGCAGCACGGCGAAGGTGACATCTTCGCACTCATGCGTGATGCGTGATTGCACCTGCGCGCGGCCGATGGCAAGGCGTCCACGGCCCGAGGTGAAGACCTCTTCGCCGAGACGCTGCACATTGAAACAGAAGATGCTGCCCTCTTCCGGATAAGGCCGGAATATGGATGAAATGGAATAGTGCGCGCCAACGTGTTGCAGGTCCACGATAAGCGGACGCACCCAGCGCTCGAAGATGGCTTCGCCATGCGCAGGATCGGGCAGATTGCTCCTGGCTTCGGCAAGACGGTCGAGAAATGCTTTCTCCAGCTTGAGCCCGCGGTGACCCCAGAGTTTGCGCGCGAGTTCCAGCACACGGCCTGCATAGGCGATGATCTGCACCGTTTCAATGCCGGAGATGTCGTCGAAGAACCATCCGCAGGAGGTGTACATCAGTTGCGTGTGGCGCTGCAGCTCCATCAGTTCCAGCGCGCGTACACGCTGTGGCGCAGACAACTCGTGCCGCGCAAACTCTTCAAAGAAGGCATCTTCATTTTCAGGCGAACGGTTAAGAATGACGCGCAGATAAGCGTCCCGCGCGGCCCATACGTCTCTGAAAAAAATATCTCCAAGCTCGTCGGTGAGCTTGGCCGTATCGTCGCGCAACTGGTCGAGCGCAGAACGCAGAGGTGCGCGCCATTGCTGGTTCCATCCGGGCTTACCGCCGGAACATCCGCAGTCGCTCTGCCAGCGTTCAATGCCATGCGAGCACGACCAGGCAGTGTTCTCGACGACCTCTGCTTCCCATTGCGGCAGAAATTTTTCGAGAAACTCGCCATAGTTGGTGAGGCGTGCGAGGCCCTGCTCTTCGAGATAGTGCATCGCGTAGGCGAGCGCCATATCGCCATGTTTGTGATGGTGCCCATAGCTTTCTCCGTCAGTGGCAACGTGCACGAGTTGCGGGACAGGAGCGCCGTTGTTGTCGTAGACCGTGGGACGGAAGCGTGATGCGAGGCGCTCGCCGAAGTGCTCTCCGCTATTAAGCAGACCTTCAAACGCGATGGCGCGTGAGGTAGGGCCGTCGTAGAAAAAGACAGCAATGGAACGGCCTTCCGGCAGACGCACAAGATAGGGATGCGTAGTGTCGATGGAGCCGTCCGTGACCTCAGTCCATTCTTCGTTGTCTTCACCGAGAACACGGAAGCGCGCAGCCTGTGAGGGTGCAAGCACCGTAAACCGGATGCCTTCCTGCGCGAGCAGATCGAGGATGTGCGCATTTACGCCGGTCTCGGCGAGCCACATGCCTTCGGGCCTGCGGCGAAAGCGATGTTCGAAATCGAGGATGCCCCAGCGGATCTGCGTGCGTGCATCGCGATCGTTCGCCAACGGCATGATGATGTGGTTGTAGACCTGCGCCATGGCCGAGCCGTGCCCGCTGAAGCGCTGCGCGGAGAGTGTGTCCGCGCGAAGGATCTCTGCGTAGGTGCGTGGCGCATACTCCTGCAACCAGCTCAGCAGCGTGGGCCCAAAGTTGAAGCTCATGCGTGCATAGTTGTTGGTAATGCGAACGATCTTGTCCTGCTTGTTGAGAATGCGCGAGGCGCTGTTGGGCGAATAGCACTCGGCAGTGATGCGCGCGTTCCAGTCGTGAAAGGGCGCGGCAGAGGCCTGCTGCTCTACGGTCTCAAGCCAGGGGTTCTCGCGCGGCGGCTGATAAAAGTGTCCGTGGACACAGACGTATCGCGCGGCGGGGGTGGCCGGCTTGTGCTCTGCAGAGATGTGCTTCTCGGCGGTTGGTGCCATGGATGTCCTGTAACGTTTTGAGCAAAAGGATGCAGTGGATGAACGTGCAATATCTGTATGTTTGTCCTTCAGGATAAATAGCGAAGGCGGTCTGCGTCTGCTGAGGAGGCCACTTTGCGACACGCGTGTGTGCGAATCGATGGCACACTGGAAGGCATGTTCAGCCGGCGTAATTTTCTTGCCCGCTCTGCTGCTCTGGCAGCCAGCACGTTTGTAAATGGACCCATCACACTGCTTGCGCAGGCACAAACGCATGAGCCATGGCCTCCAAAACATCTGCTTACACAGACGTTTACGCCGCTTGCGACGTCCCTGTTGCGTGTGGATGCGTGGCGGCCTTATCCCAGGGCAGGTGAGACCCAAGGTTGGGAGCGCGTTGCGCCGGAGGTGCGTGCCGCGGTTCTGGCCGTAGCCGATGAGGCGAACAGCGGCGACTGGCCGCAGCTTCTGGCAACGGACGAGTTGGAGTTCAAACGCAACGGCAATCGATCGCACTTTGAGGCGCTGCACTTCGGCCGCCGGGCACGGCTGGGCAAGCTGGCCCTTGGCGAAAGCATCGATCCGAAAGGCAAGTACATCGACCAGGTGGCGAACGGTCTTTGGCTCGTGTGCGAAGAGACCTTCTGGGGCGTGCCCGCGCATCTCGGCGGACAGAAGGATGGGGTTGGGCTGGCAGATGTATCGGAGCCGATCATCGATTTATTTGCGGCGGAGACGGCGGCGACCGTTGCATGGATTGTGTATTTGCTGGAGCAGCAATTGGATGCGGTGTCGCCAGAACTGGTAAAGCGCGCGCATGCGGAGATTACGCGGCGCATCCTCGGTCCGTATCTCACGCGCAATGATTTCTGGTGGATGGGGCTCAACGGCAAGCCCCACCATTTGAATAACTGGAACCCGTGGATCAACTCGAATGTATTGACTGCTGCTCTGATCGTGGAGCGCGATCCACAGAGGCGTGCGCAACTGGTAGAGAAGGTGTGCCGCAGCGCTGACGAGTTTCTGGGAGACTGCTCGCCGGATGGGGCGTGCGAAGAAGGGCCAGCGTACTGGACCCGTGCAGGCGCTTCGTTTTTCGATATCTGCAACACGCTGGTGAGCGCTCATGGGGGCCAGGGCGGATCGGTATGGACGCACCCGTATCTGCGCGCGCTGGGCCATTACATCGCCGACATGCACATCGCCAATCTGTATTATGTGAACTTCGGCGATGTGCACTTGCCCGCCGCCCCCGAACCGGAGCTTGCCTATCGCTTTGGACGCGCGACGAACGATGCCACGCTTGCAGAGATGGGAGCATTCGATTCCGTAAAACGTGGCATGGCTGCGGAAGGAGCGGTCCTGCGGAAGAACGTGAATTCGGCTTTGAGCGAACTTGGCTCGTTATCGCGCGGTCTGGCTGCAGTGATGTGTTCCGCTGAAATTCGAAAGGCAAAACGCCACGATGCGCTGACGCGCGATGCCTGGTACTCATCGCTTGGATTGATGGTGGCCCGTGAGCAGGAAGGCAGCACGAAAGGTTTCTACACAGCGATGCAGGCTGCAAGCAACGGACGCAGCCATGGCCATAACGATTCCGGCTCCTTTATGGTCTTTTACAACGGCCAGCCAGTGTTTATCGATGTGGGCGTAGGAACCTATACAGCGCAAACGTTCAATAAAGACCGTTACAAGATCTGGACCATGCAAAGCGCGTTTCACAATTTGCCGACAATTGCCGGCGTGATGCAGCACGAAGGCCGCCAGTACAAGGCGCGCGTGCTGGATTACAACAAGAGCGATTCTGCGTCTTCACTGCGTGTCGATCTTGCGCCTGCATATCCAAAGACCGCGGGCGTGCAGTCGTGGAAGCGTACCGTCACGCTGGACCGCGCCGCGCATCGCGTTCTTGTGGACGAGGAATTTCTTTTAGCGCAAGCAGGGCCAGTGATGCTGACGTTCATGTGCGCGCATGAGGCCGTCATTCAAAAAGACGGCGTCCGTGTAGGCGAAGTGCTGCTGGGGTTCGATGCATCTGTCCTGGAAGCTGTGGTGGAGCGTATCGCTCTCACCGACCCAAGCCTGAAGCATGCCTGGGGAGATGCAGTCTGGCGCGTGTTGCTTAAATCGAAGGGTGATGTTGCACGTGGAAAGTTGTCGATGGAGATGCGGCGAGCTTAGGTGCATTGACACAAACTACGCCACGGGCCGTACTGTCAGCGCGCGGCGGTCATCTTCATGCGCCAGCGTATGTCTTCCCGGTAATCACATGCAACATGCGCGTGATCGCATGCCGTAAGTCATACGTCGCCTTCGCCGGCTGCATCCGCGCCTGCTGGCGCTTTATCTCAGCAGCTATGCTGAGATCATCATGCAAGAAGCTCGTCCATCCCGCACTGCTTTGCGCGTCGCACTTCGCCGCGCTGCTCACCAGACTGTCGACTCGCCGCTCGTCTTTCGCGACCCGCTCGCCGAACGAATCCTTGGGCCACATGCGGAGGAGCTTCGCGCCCCCCAGCGGACCAGTTCCAGGGTTCTTCGGGCCTTCCTCGTGGCGCGCTCGCGATACGCGGAAGACACGCTCGCCCTTGGCATCGAAAACGGAATAACGCAATACGTCCTGCTCGGCGCCGGGCTGGACACCTTCGCCTACCGCAATCCTTTTCCCAACCTGCGCATCTTCGAGGTGGACCATCCGGCCACCCAGGCATGGAAGCTCGATCTGCTCAGCAGCTCCCGCATTGCGGTGCCACCCACTGTTACGCACGTTCCTGTCGATTTTGAGCATCAAGCCCTCGCTACTCGTCTTTCTCAAAGTGGCTTTCGTACAGACAAGCCGGCGTTCTTTGCCTGGCTCGGTGTGGTTCCTTACCTCACCGAACCGGCCTTTCAATCCACACTCCACGTCATCGCGTCCCAGCCGCCCGGTTCGGGCTTTGTGATGGATTACGCTCCCCCTCCGGAGACGCTCTCCACACTGGAGCGGATGGCCTTCGATTCACTGGCTGCCCGCGTGGCCATGGTGGGCGAGCCGTTTCAGCTCTTCTTCACACCGTCTGACCTTGCTTCCCGCCTGCACACAGCAGGCTTCACGCAGATAGAAGACCTCGGTCGCGATGCGATCAACCAGCGCTACTTTCATAACCGGAACGACGACTTCGCCATCATGGGCTCAGGCCGCCTGCTCTCCGCATGGAAGTAGCCGGATTACGCTTCGCGTTCCTCGCGTCCGGCCCTCGCCGCAAGAGCGCAGGGAACGGTCATCATCAAAATGAAAACGGCAGAAACAATAAAGTCATGCATAAGAACAAGTCCTTTCATCGACAGGCTGTTACCGTTATCGACATTTACAGCGTGAACGTGAACGGCAGATTCCCCTATCCCACATACGCAGGCAACCCTTAACACTTTTAGGGATTAACCCTCAGTGCAATCAGTACCTAAGTCGGTAAACCATCGTGTGCTTCGCAAAGCAGGAAGGTTCCTGCACGTCTGCGCAGACTGGCACCAAGGTTGGTTCTCCATTCCACAGAAGCACTATCGCAAAGGGTTGCTGCAATCGCGTACAGTTCTCCGCATCACCAAGGGAGTGAGTGAGCATGCGCGTGCAGTGCAGCGTCTCCATGACAGCCAGTGACATCCGGTGTCCGGTCTGCGGCCAGGGAATCCTCATCCACAACGCAGCGCGCTCGCGCGATCTTCGCCTGCTCCAACGCGAAGCAGTCACCCGGGACCTCCGCCGGCAACACCTCGCAGGCGGCCACACCGCAATCGGCTTCGCCGTCGACTGCCTGCCAGACTTCCTGCCTGAAACACCCGCTCCTGTCCTCTCCTCTGCTGCCCTTAACAGCCAGCAGAATCTACCGCATACCGTTTTCAACTCCTGAACGCCACAACCCCGCACACCGCTCCGCGCGTCCCACTCCCAGAGGGGACAGGGTTTGCGCATTGAAGACTACGCTCTGATTGGAGATTGCCAGACTGCGGCGCTGGTCAGCCGCGATGGCTCCATCGACTGGCTCTGCTGGCCCAACTTCGACTCCGAAGCGTGTTTCGCCAGACTGCTTGGCGACTGCGACAACGGCTTTTGGAAACTCGCTCCCGATGGCGCGCAACCCAAAACCACGCGCCGCTACGACGGCGACACGCTCATCCTCCAGACCACGCACAAGACGCGCACCGGCGAAGTGCTGGTGACGGACTTCATGCCCACCAAACGCGAACATTCGCAGATCATCCGCATCGTGCAGGGCATCCACGGCAAGGTGCGGATGTGCAGCGAACTCTCTCTGCGCTTCTCCTACGGCAACGTCATTCCCTGGGTCACGCACACCAAATACGGCATTCGCGCCGTGGCCGGCCCCGATGCGGCCGAGCTGCGCTCAGACATCCCACTCTCCGGCGAAAACATGCGCACGCTGGCACGCTTCACCATCCACAAAGGAGAGAGCGTCACCTTCTCGCTCATCTGCGGCACGCATGGCGACTATCAGGAACACCTCATCAAAGAGCACCTCAACCCGCAGCGCGCGCTCAAATCTACGCGTGACTTCTGGTGCGGCTGGGCGAAACGGTCTAACTACCACGGCCCATATCGCGATCTCGTAATGCGTTCGCTGCTCGTGCTCAAAGCGCTCACCTTCGCGCCGACCGGCGGCATTGTGGCCGCCCCTACCACCTCCCTGCCGGAATGGATCGGCGGCACACGCAACTGGGACTACCGCTTCTGCTGGCTCCGCGACACCACCTTCACGCTGCTCGCGCTCTCCAACGCAGGCTATCGCGAAGAAGCGCGCGCGTGGATGGATTGGCTGCGCCGCACCATCGCCGGCAATCCCGAAAACATTCAGATCATGTACGGCATCAGCGGCGAACGCATGTTGCTCGAGCGCGAGTTGTGCCACTTGAAAGGATTTGAAAACTCGCTGCCCGTGCGCATCGGCAACGGAGCAGCCACACAACGGCAGCTCGATATCTTCGGCGAAGTGCTCGACTCCTTCTACTGGGCCTTCCGCGATATCAAGCACGATGGCGAAGCTGAATTCGCCATGCTGCGCCACCTCATGCATCGCCTGGAAGGCGTATGGAACAAGCCCGACGCAGGCATGTGGGAGGTGCGCGGCGACTACCAGCACTTCACCTTCTCCAAAATGATGACGTGGCTCGCCTTCGATCGCGCCGTCCGCATCGCCACCGAACACAAACTGCGCGCGCCCATCGCAAAGTGGGCAGCGCTCCGCGACCGCATCCACCGCCAGATCTGCCGTCGCGGCTTCAACAAAAAACTCAACGCCTTTACGCAGGCATACGGCTCCACCACCATGGACGCCTCTGTGCTCCTGCTCGTCCTCGCAGGCTTTCTTCCACCCGACGACCCGCGCATCCTCGGTACCGTCGCCGCGGTAGAAAAGAAGCTGCTGCGCGACGGGTTCGTGCTGCGCTATGAGACCGCGCGCACCGACGACGGCGTCGGCGGAGAAGAAGGCCAGTTCCTCGCCTGCTCCTTCTGGTATGTGCGCTGCCTGCGCATGATCGGCCGCGAGGCAGACGCCATGGAAATGTTCGACCGCCTCTGCCGCCTGCCCAACGATGTCGGCCTGCTCTCCGAAGAGTACGACCCGAAGGCAGACCGCATGCTCGGCAACTTCCCCCAAGCCTTCTCGCACATCTCCCTCATCAACACCGCGCACCAGTTGATGAACCCCGAAAAGACCCAACGCTTCCAGGCCACCATGACCCAGGAAGCCAGCGGCAAGATACGCACCAAACAAAACTCAAAACACGAACTGCGCCCACAAAAACCAACCTCTGCACAAAAAAAGAAAGCCAAAAAAATCGGCGCAAAGAAAACATCGGGCAAACCAAAAACCAAGCGCAGCACACGACCCGCTTCGTCATCGCAATAAGCCCCGCCATCTCAACGGGAGTCATCGCAGCTTTATCGCGATGACGGAACGCATCCCCGCCAAATCCGCCAAAGAGTCACCGCACGAGCGAGTTACATCCGAAAGAGTTGTACTCGAGCGAGTTACATCCGAAAGAGTTGTACTCGAGGGAGTTGCCACTCCGAAAGAGTTGTCATTCCGAGCGCAGTGAGGAATCTGCTTTTGCCGATGTTCACTTCGCGAACATCCATCGCGCAAAGCGCGACCCTCCTCGCCCTCGCAACAAACCCTCAAGCGCGTGACAAATCAAAATACGATTGCCTCGGAAGGGGGCTGGGCTTCAGTCCAGCCATCACACCAGCAAAGAAACCGGAGCTTCGCCCCTGAGGATACGAGCGTCTGCACGCGAACACCACCGCGCCGGAAGTCAAGACCCACGGCGAACATGTACTGCGATGCGAAGCATCGCCATTGCGCAAAGCGCAACCGGAGTAGAAGCGGGCTTCAGCCCGCTGTCCCCCAACCACAAAGACAAGGGCTTTAGCCCTGGCCTTTTCGCATCAAGTCCGCGCCCTGCGCCGCGCAGGTTTCTTCTCCGTGGGAAATAGCGAGGTCAGCTTCTCATACAACGTAAACAGAAACGCAACGCGCTCCGCCTCCGAGGCAAAGTTCGTCTTGCCATACGCCGCATCCACGGCCTGGTCCAGCGCGCGGTGCGCCCTCACCAGATCGTCCGGCATCGCCAGCGGATCGTACAAGTCCGCCAACGTCGACTCAGGATGCTTCGCCCGCGCATCCAGCACACCCTGCGCCGCATCGCTTATCCGCTGCTTCTGCCGCTCATTCGGTTCCGGCCATGGAAAGTTGTTGTAGACGATGCCTGCGGAATAACGATAGTCGCTCTTCAATCGACCACATACCGCTCGCACCCATCCCATGTGCATCGTGGAACTGATCACTCCGAGGTGATAGAGCTCGCAGCCTTCGCACGTGAATACTAGGTTGTTCGCAATAACCGAGGGCTTCATGAAATCCACTGGTATGAACGCCCGTAATTCAGACGAGACACTAGGAACTAATAGATAACGTGACTGTGGCTGACGAATTTCTCCAAATAACGTGGGCGTGGCTGCCAACCGCCTAGTAGCTTCCCTTGTACTGTTTTGACGAGCCTTTCGAATGCGATCTATACGTTCTCTCAATTCATGGGAGGACCGGATAACACTCGGCTCGACACCAATCAGCCAAAAGCAGTACCTATCTATCCCATTAATGAATTCCTCAGCGCCGAGTAACTTCCGAATGTATGGCTTGAGGTGTGGCTCTCGCTGGATAACTCCTTGGCGATCTGTCTCAGTAAGCATCAGTGCACCACCATCGTTGGGCATGCTCCCAAATATCAATTTAGGAACGTTCGCGATCGGATTAGTGCGATTTTTCAGGATTACATCACCCGCCTCGACTAGATAGGGATTTACATGACTTACGAGTTTTGCTTTAGGTTGACCCTTGATATCTTCGTATTCGAATAGAATTTTTTGTTGCCTGTCTTTTAAGCTGAAGCCTACGATGACACAGTGAACAGCAGCTTTACCTGATGCCTCGCTTGACCAACTAAAAGTCCGATGAGCGAATATGATCTTTGTTCCCCGGCGGAGCAATTCTGACCATAGGAGGTCGACTTGTTCACCTTGCGTGATTGAGTTTGTTGAGACGAGTGCAATCTCAATTTCAGGTTTGGCCGAGCAATATTTGACAGCGATTTCATACCAGCAAGCTACGTAGTCGAGCGCAGATGCGCGTTTTGAACCATCGAAAACCAACTGCATGTCAGCCTTTTGCAGTTGGCTTTGCATGCCTTTTCCAACAAACGGCGGATTTCCTACGATGTAACTCAGCTTCTCCGGAGCCACCACCTCTGCCCAATCGATCCGCAGCGCATTCTTGTTCACAATCGTCGCCGACTTCTTCAACGGCAGGCGCACAAAGTAATCGCCAAACTCCTCTGACACAAGCTGGTTCATCTGGTGGTCGGTCATCCACATCGCCACCTGTGCAATCTGCGCTGGGAACTCCTCAATCTCAATGCCGTAGAACTGGTCCACGTCCACAAACACAATCGTGCTTACATCCAGCCGTCCCTCTCGCGGATACGGGAACAACGCGCGCAGCACATCCAGTTCCAGCAGGCGCAGTTCGCGGTACGCAATCACCAGAAAGTTGCCGCACCCGCACGCCGGGTCCAGGACGCGTATCTCCGCCAGCTTTTGGTGAAACTGCTCCAGCCGTTTGCGGTCGCGCTTTATGCGCTCAAACTCCGCATGCAGATCGTCAAGGAAAAGGGGCTGCAACGCTTTGAGAATGTTCGTCTCACTGGTGTAATGCTCGCCGAGGTTGCGCCGCGCCTTCTTGTCTTTGATCGACTGGAACAGCGCGCCGAAGATAGCAGGCGATACCGCGGCCCAGTTCGTCCGGCAGCAGTCGAGCAACATCTCGCGCATGGTGCTGTCCATGTGCGGAATTGGCATAGGCTCTTCAAACAGCCGTCCGTTGATATACCGGAACGCAGCCAGCCGCTCATCAAGGTTGCCCGGGCGCTTCTCTTCCGGCGTGTTCAGTATCTGGAACAGCTCCGCCAGCGCGCGCCCCAGGTCCGATCCATCTTCTGACGTGCACACCTCAAGCCATTCGCGGAACGTCTGCTGCTCAAAGATGCTGTTGTCTTCCGCGAACAGACAGAACAGCACACGTACCAGGAACACTTCCAGCGGATGCCCGTCGTAACCCGACGCCTTCAAGAGATCGTGCAGCTTGCCCAGCTTCTCGGCAGCCTCGGCATTCACCGGGTCCTGCGGTTTGATCTTCTGCGTCACATGGCCGGAGATGAACCCGAACAGCCCGACGTGCTTGTGCAGATCGTTGATATCGAACTCGTGCGGCTTGGCGTCCTTCGCCTCCAGATCGTACAGGCGGATGCGCGCAAAATCCGAGACGATGACATACCGTGGAAGATCACGGTCCTTCAGTCCTGCAAAATAATCGCGCGCCTGCCCATACGCGCGGTCCAGGTCGCGTCCGCGCGACTTGTGCTCCACCAGCAGAACACCCTTCCACAGCAGGTCGATAAATCCGCCCTTGCCGTCAGACTTGTTGACTGGCTTCTCAAACGTGGCCACGCGCCGCCGCTTGATGCCAAACACATCGAAGAACGCATCCCAGAAACTCTTCGCCTCGGCATCTTCCGAGGTGTCGTCGCGCCACTCACGCGCAAACGCAATCGCACGCGTCTTGATCTCATTTGGACTCAGCATGGAAGTTGGCCCATTCTATCGGCCACGCGTCACGTCGGGAAGATAGTACAGGTGGTTCACCGTAGCCTCTCCCCTTAAAAGCAGAACGCCATGGACTCTCCGGGTTCGCATGCTGCCTCCACGCAGCATGTTTCTCCGCCCCATCCACGGCGTTTCTGGTTAGTGTGTTGACCCGAACTACTTCTTGGCCGGAGCGATTGCGTCCTTGGCAGCCTTGGCGACGCGGAACTTCACCACCGTCTTCGCCTTGATCTTGATGGTCTCGCCGGTCTGCGGGTTGCGGCCGAGGCGCGCCTTGCGCTCTGCCTTCACCAGCTTGCCGAGGCCGGGGATCGTGAACTCACCGTTCTTCTTCGTCTCCTTCACGGCCGTCTCAGCCAGCGTGTCGAAGAATGCAGCGCTCTGCTTGTTGGTCAACTCGAGCTTCTCCGCCATCGAGCGGACGAGCTGCGTCTTGGTCAATCCCTTTGCCATAGTTGTTACTCCTTTGCGTAGAAAAATACTTCTGGTGAAACCGTGCGCACCGGACCGCACACCGAAGGATGCGATTTCCCAATGTTCATGCGGGTGCGGTGAACTGTTCCGATGTCAACCTTGCGGCCTTCGCAGACGTTTGTCAACCGGTTTTCTTCGGGTTTTTCAAGTTTTTTGTGGGTTTTTCCGGTTTTTCTGGATTTTCGAACCAAAACAGGTCTTTTTCAACCCTAAAACAGCGGCTTCGCCCGCACCGGAGCGCGCTTGACGAGCGGTGTGTTCAACGCATGCACCAGCGGAGCAGCCATTTGAAACGCCGCCGTCACGCGTTTCGTCAGGTCCTTCGACAACATCTCTTCCGGCGGCAGCGTGATCGAAACGCCCAGCCTGCGCGCACGCAAAAGATCTTCCGCAGGATGGTCGGCAGCGTATCCCTTGGGCACGCGTTTCATCGCATCCATCTCCGCATCGGGCATGTGCTTGCGCAGCGCACGCGCCTGCAACATGCGTCGCACTTCGTCGTGGTTCTCTGCAAGGTAGGCGCGCATTTTGGTGAGCTGTTCAGGCGTCGGCATAAAGATGCCCGCGGCGATCACAACATCCTTCGGACCGATGTGCATGTAAAAGCCCGCGCCGGAGGTCTTCTTCATGCCCGCACGCGACCACCACGCGCCGAAGTGCTCCTTGATAGGCCGTTTATCGGCAGAGAAGCGCGTGTCGCGATAGATGCGCAGGGCGACCTTGTTCGCTGGCCGTACATGCTCCGGCGCATAGCGCAGCATGTGTTCATTTACCGCTTCGATCAACGCAAAATAAGGCGCTTGCACCTCTGCAAGAAAGATTTCTTTACGCTCCCCAAACCATGCTCGATCGTTGTTTTTTGCCAGGCTGCGCAAAAATCGCAGTCCGGCGGGTTGCAGCCAGGTCGCCATGAGCGATATTGTAGGGCGCGGTAGAGAAGCGCGCGAGCGCTCGTTGAAACCTTCACGCAACAGCAAACGTAAAGTAGTTCCGGGTACACTTTGGAGGCTTCCGCACGATGAGCGATCTGGCATCGCAGGCGCAGCAGATTGCGCAATTCCTGAAGACACTCACCGCAGAAGATCGCTTTCGTCTGAAGTACCGCATCACTGCCGGAGCGGGCGCCGCCGACCCCGACGGTTTTGAACAACGCGACATCTACGTGGAACTGGCCGGCCCCGACGCTCCGCTGCTGACCGCACGCGGAGGCGAGGTGCTGCGCGCGCTCGAACACATGGCCGCCCAGATACTTCGTCTCGACCCAGCCGAGCACGACCGCGTCTCCTTTGACGCACTTGGCTTCAAAGCCGAGCGCGCCGCCGAGATCAAAGCCATGGCCGATCAAGGCGTGCGCCAGGTCACCTCCACCGGACGCCCCTACAGCTTCCCGCCCATGAGTTCGCGCGAACGTCGCATGCTGCACCTCGTCCTGAAAGAGCAGGAAGATCTCCGCACCGAATCCAGCGGCGAAGGCCCGCGCCGCTTCGTCGTGCTCTACCCCAAAAACGCCCGCAACACCGTCCGCGCCGAAGCCATCGGCAAAGCCTTCCGCCGCAGGTAGGTTCTGCGCGGACGGGCGGGCGACGCGCTTCGCGCGTGTTGTTTGCCAACGTGAAGTGTTCGGCCCATCATTCATCCTCTCGACCGGAAGGAGCGTTTTTGGCGCCCGCAGTGGAGAGACCTGCTGTTCGTCCGCTGGAGACTACACCTCTCACCCACCTAAGCATTGTCATTCCGAGCGAAGCGAGGAATCTGCTTTTACCGATGTTCGCGTGAGCGAACATCCATCGCGCGCCAGCGCGCCGGGGAGAGCAGAGGCCTTTAGGCCTTCTGACTTTCAACCAGACAAAACGGGGCTTCAGCCCCGGGCCTTTCTCTCCACAACTTCCTATCGCGACCAACGGAAGCGCCAAAGAACTTTACTCGGTAAGGAACACGCGCAAAAGCGCGTATCCCGCCGTGCGCGCAGCACCGCAGTACCGAAAATCGGACAAAATTTGCTGGATAAGAATCTTTATCGTTTAATAGATTTGCGGGCTCTACGTTAGAAAAACGTTTTTTCATGCCCAGAACGCCCGCCAGCGGCGTGGTGTCCGGCTGTGTCCACAACGAGACAAGCCACAGAAACAGAAGGAGTTTACGATGCTTGGAGTAGGTGAAAAGTTCCCGTTTTTCTCGGTCAACGCCGTGGTCAGCCGCGACAAGGACAAGGCATTCCAGACCATCACAAACGAGAGCTATGAAGGCAAGTGGAAGCTCTATTTCTTCTGGCCCAAGGACTTCACCTTTGTCTGTCCAACGGAAATCGCCGCCTTCGGCAAGCTGAACAGCGAGTTCGCCGACCGCGACTGCCAGATCCTCGGCGGATCGACCGATTCGGAGTTCGTCCACCTCGCCTGGCGCAACAACCACGAGGCACTGACCGATCTGCCCTTCCCCATGCTGTCGGACATCAAGCGCAACCTGTGCGGTGAGCTCGGCATTCTCGACGAAGCGGAAGGCGTCGCCCAGCGCGCCACCTACCTCGTCGATCCGCAGGGTGTCATCCGCTTTGCCTACGTCACCGACCTCAACGTAGGCCGCAATCCGCAGGAAGTCCTCCGCGTGCTGGATGCCCTGCAAACCGACGAACTCTGCCCCTGCAACTGGCAGAAGGGCCAGGAGACGCTGAGCGTCTAACCTCGTCAGCCGATCCCCAACCGTCGTTTTTCAGAAGAACGTCATCCTGACCCTTGAGCGAAGCGAAGGGGAAGGATCTCCGTATTTCTTCCATGCCGGCATGGCTCTTTTCGGCAGCACGAAAAATACAGAGATCCTTCACCTTCGCGTTGCTTCGGTTCAGGATGACGATCGCTCATAAACCGGATACACATCACCCTCGCGCAAGGAGAAAACGCAATGACCCTCGACACCCTGCTCGAAACCCTCCCCGACTACGCCAAAGACCTCAAGCTCAACTACTCCTCGCTCGTGCGCAACAACACCGAACTCACGCCCACACAGCTTTGGGGAACGGTCGTCGCTTCCGCCATCGCCACACGGAACGCAACCCTCACCGCAGCCGCCGTTGCCGAAGCCGCAAAACACATCGACGGCACCGCGCTCGATGCCGCCAAAGCCGCCGCGGCCATCATGGGCATGAACAACATCTTCTACCGCTTCCATCACCTCTCGTCCAACGACAAGTACGCCGCGCTGCCTGCGCGCCTGCGCATGAACGTGCTGCGTTCACACGGCAGCAATCCGGTGGATTTCGAACTGTGGTCGCTCGCAGTAAGCGCCATCAACGGCTGCGGAAAGTGCGTAGACTCGCACGAGCGCGTCGTGCGCGAAAAAGGTATCACCGAAGAGACCATCGCCGCCGTGGTCCGCGTCTGCGCCGTCATCCATGCCATCGGTCCCGTGCTGGAAGAGCGCGCAGCCGTAAGCGAGCCGGAACTCGTCAGCGCATAAATCTAGTCTCCATAAAAACAAAGCGCGCCTGCTCCATGCAGGCGCGCTCTTCGTTGCTCGCAACAAAAGTTACTTCACTTCCGCGACCCAGCTTGCATAAGGCGCAAGGGTCACATCCAGCGTGGAAGCATTCTTAAGCGCATCGTCACTCGTCACAAGCGTATGCACGGACTGCGCCGCTTTGCCCGAAGGCAGAGCAAGGGCAATCTTCTGCGGTTCGGCGCTCATATTCATCGACACAACCACCATCTTGCCATCCGCTGTGGAGCGCACCCATGAGAGCACGTTCGCATCGCTGGTATTGATCATGGTCATGCTGCCCTCGTGCAACGCAGCGTTGTTGCGGCGTAATGCGGTGAGCTGCTTGTACCAGTTCAGCAGGGAATTGGGATTGGCCTTCTCCGCTGCCACATTGATCGTGGTGTAGTTGGGCGTCACACCAAGCCATGTCGTCGCATTGGTGGAGAAGCCTGCCTGCGCGGAGCTGTCCCACTGCATAGGACGGCGTTCCCCATCGCGGCCCTTCTCCTTCGGCCAGCCGTGAATGCCGTTCGGGTCGCGCACATCTTCCTTGCGCGCGGGCTTGTCCGTCGTCATGCCGATCTCCTGGCCGTAGTACATCAGCGCCGTGGAACGCGATGTAAGCAGCATGGTCGCCAGCAGCTTCGCAATGGCCAGCTTCTGCTCCGGCGTCTTGCCAAACTTGCCATAGCGGTCCCACGAGCGGTCGCGGTCATGATTGTCAAAGACAAACAGCGGCTGCGATCCATGGATCTCTGTCTCCGCCTCGCCGATCAGCTTGCGGAAGCGCGTCGCATCTAGCTTATTGGTGAAACCAACCTGCATGTCCATGGGCAGTTGCAGCTCATCCTTCTTGGCACCGCCGTACCACTTGTCCAGGTCTTCCACGTTCGGCAGATACGTTTCGCCGATCAGCACGCGGCCATCGTGATAGCTGTCCACCACACCGCGCATGCGGCGCATGGTGTCATGCACCTCGGGCAGATCGTGCGAATTGGTGCGCGTCGTCAGAATGTCGCCATATTTGTTCTTCTTATTGGTGAGCGCCTCATCTTTCAGCGCCACCGTCTCAAACAACTCCGGCACCGCATCCAGGCGGAAGCCGTACACGCCCTTGTCCATCCAGAAGCGCAGCACGTCGAACATCGCCTTCTCCACCTGGGGATTGCGCCAGTTCAGATCAGGCTGCTGCGTATAAAAGGCGTGATAGTAGAACTGCTTTGTCTTATCGTTGAACTCCCACGCCGATCCGCCAAAGATACTCACCCAGTTGGTTGGGGGCTGGATGCAGCCTGGTGGCGTATACGGTGCGGCATTCTGGTGCGCCGGGTTACAGGGAACTGTTCCCGTATTCTTGCCGTCACGCCAGATATACCAGTCGCGCTTAGGATTGTTCTTTGACGAAGCCGATTCGATAAACCAGGGATGCTTGTCGCTGGTGTGATTGAGCACAAAATCGAGCAGGATTTTGATATTCCGCTTCTTCGCCTCGGCAAGCAGGCGGTCCATGTCCTTCATGGTGCCGTACTGCCGGTCCACGCCGCGATAATCCGAGATGTCATACCCGAAGTCCACCTGGGGGGAAGGAAACATCGGCGAGATCCAGATCGCATCCACGCCCAGCTCTTTCAGGTAATCGAGCCGCTGCGTAATGCCGTTGAGATCGCCCATGCCATCGCCGTTCGTGTCCTGAAACGAACGCGGATAAATCTCATAGATGACGGCGTGCTTCCACCAGGTCTTGTCCGTGGCGGGCTCTGAGGTCTGCGCGTTGGCCAAAGGAGCAACGAGCGCTGCGGCGAGAAGGGATGCAGTGAAGAGATTATGGAGTTTCATCGAGCGCAGGATATCGCGCGGAATGGGCAGATGTCATCGGCGTATGTTGAACCGCACCTGATTGCACTGATGAGTGCTCCTTCTCTGAATCGAAATGAGTGCCAAATGGTCGACTATCGGATTCGGCACAATCCAAAGTATTGTCATTCCGAGCGAAAGTATTGTCATTCCGAGCGAAGTGAGGAATCTGCTTTTGCCATGACGCGAAGCGTCATCCTTCGCGCAGCGCGCGACCTTTCTCGCCCTGTCCTCATCGCGACTGAGTGCAAAGCGCGAGTACAGATGCCTGCTTTTGCTCAGTCCGGCTTCAAATCTGAGGGCCACTGGTACACATCGATCGGTCTAGCCCATTCGGCGGAAAGATCTTCCCAGGTCGGGTTATTACGCTCAATCAGCGCGACCTTCTTGGCACGAGCCCAGCCCTTAAGCTCTGTCTCGCGAGCAATCGCACGATGCACATCTTGCCAGACTTCGTAATAGACGAGACGGTGGCAACCATACTTCGCTGTAAATCCGCCATATGTCTTCTCACGGTGCTGCCGCATGCGACGCTCGATTGCGCTGGTGATGCCCACATAGATGACGCGGCTTCGGTTGGACACGATGTAAACGTAATAACGGTGTTCACGCATGGTACTCGCCGAGAATAAATTTGATTCTGATGCCGGGCCAGCATACAGAATTGTCATTCCGAACGAAGTGAGGAATCTGCTTTTTCACGCGCTGAAGGTGCGTGAGGGTCGCGCTTCGCGCGACGGAACAGCAGATTCCTCGCTGTGCTCGGAATGACAAAGTAGTGGTGAGGACAGAATAGCGGTGAGCATCCAGCATCCGATCATCGGATCGCCCCCATCGCCGCACGGAACAAAGCCTCAAAATCATTCCGCAATCCAGGCTCCTGCTCAATCGCCGTCTGCACAGCCTTCTGTGCGGCATTCCGCTGATACCCCAAATTCACCAGCGCAGACAACACATCGTCCCCCGCCGGACCTGCATGAAATGCCGCGTCGGCCGCGGCAGCGGCTCCCGCCATATCGTCGAGCTTGTCCTTTAGCTCCACCACAACCCGCTCGGCCGTCTTTTTGCCGATGCCAGGGATCTTCGTCAGCGTGGCGTGGTCCTGCCCTTTGATGGCGGCCACCAGCAGTGGCGCCGCAATGCCGCTCAATACCTTGATCGCCAGCGTAGGCCCAATGCCAGACACCGTAATCAGCCGCTCAAACAAACGCTTCTCATCGCGGTCGGTAAAGCCGAATAAGGCAATCGCATCTTCACGCACCTGCGTGTTGATAAAGAGTTCCACCTCGCGCCCCTCTTCCGGCAAAGCGGTAAAGGTGTTCACGCTGATGGCTACGTCGTAACCCACGCCACCGCACTCCACAATGGCCTGCGAAGGAGACTTGCTAAAAAGACGTCCGCGAAGATGAGCAATCATGCTGCTGTTGATTGTAGAGGCCAATGAGTGTCCAGCTAAAAGCCTCATCATCTCGACTGCTGCGCAACACTAAACCTCGCCATCTCCACCACTGCGGGTGCCCCATTCTTTCGCGGCTTTATCGCGAAAGGGTGGGGTCTGTTCGCGAGGCAAATAGTTCAACGTGCTCTACGAAAGTACCTACCCAGAACCGTCATCTCGATCCACTGTGCGAAGAGTGCGGTGGAGTGACCTGCTTTCCTTCATCTACCCCTACGCTCTACCATCACTTCCATGGGTGGCGCGGACGAACAACCAAAAACCGGAACGGCAACATCCCTCATCTTCAGCCTCTACCGCCGCATCCTCTCTCCCCTGTTGCACTCCACCGGCCTCGGCGGATGCAAATTCCAGCCCACCTGCTCCGAATACGCCGAAATCGCCATCCTCCGGCACGGCGCGCTCCGGGGAGGCTGGCTGGCCGCCAGACGCCTCGCCCGCTGCCACCCCTTCAGCAAAGGCGGATTCGACCCCGTGCCGGAATAAGCCCGCACAAGTATCATCAGGAGTGGACATTTCCATGTCCGCGATGGCGCCTGAGCGCACGCCTCCTCTCCCATCGCAATAAGATTTTTTTTGAAGCAGTTCGCCGCCACCTGTGTGCGCGGCGAAGGAAAGACAGGAAGTTTCCTTTGGCAGAAATTCGTAATCCCAACCAGCAGGGCGGCGGTAGCGGCTCCAACAGCTCGTTCATTGTAATGATGGTGGTCATGCTCGGCGTGCTGCTGGGCATGCAGTACTTCCGCAGCAAACACACCACTCCGCTGGAAAACAGCACCGCACAGCAAACCGCAAAGAGCGCGGCGCAGCAGCCCGCACCGGCCACCCAGCCCGCTGCGTCCACGGCTACCGCCAGCGGCGCCACTCCAGCATCTGCTCCCGGATCGTCAGGCAAGAAAACTGCCGCCGCGCCCGCTACCCCTGCCATCACGGCCACAGCGGAGACCACCACCGTCATCGACAGTGAGCTCTATCGCATCGAGTTCACCAACAAAGGCGCGGCGGTCAAAAGCTGGATTCTCAAGAAACACAAAGGCAATGATGGCAAGCCGCTGGACCTGGTGAACCACGGCCTGGCGCAGGAGTTCGGTCTGCCGCTCACGCTGTGGACGTACGACACCAGCCTGACGCACCAGATCAACGATGCGATGTATGTCGCCAGCGCGACAGGCAATCTCTCCGCGCCGCAGACCGTCACCTTCCGCTATAACGCCAACGGCCTCGATATCACCAAGACCTTCTCCTTCGGGACCGGTTATGAAGTCAAGGCTGATTTCATCGCCAGGCGCGACGGAGCTCCGGTGCGCGCTCTGCTTGCGTGGCCCAGCGGCTTTGGCGACCAGGACCAGCAGGTCTCTTACAACGGATTTCAGATCGAGAAGATGTCCGGCGGCAAGGCGGAGCACATCGCGTACTCCAAGGTGTCGAACGGCAATACCATCAATGCTCCGTTTGATTACGCAGGCGTAGCCGGACAGTTCTTCGCGGCCATCTTTGTGCCGGAGCACCCGCAAACAGCCACCGCTGTCACGCTGCACGGACAAGCCGATCTCGAAAAGCTCAAAGACAAAAACAGCAAAGCCAAACCGGTGAACATTCCCGTCATCGGCGCGGCAGCAGGCGATATAAGTGGACACTCCATTCTGTCGGTCTACGTCGGGCCAAAGTCGTACACAGTGATGAAGGCGACCTCCACGCCGGGCGGTGAGAACCTCTCATCGGTGGTGGACTTCGGCTTCTTCGGCCCCATCGCCAAAGGCCTGTTCTTCGCACTGCACTTCCTCCAGCAACACGGCATTCCCAACTGGGGATGGGCGATCGTCGTCTTCACCATCATCATCAACATCATTCTGTTGCCGTTGCGCTACGCATCCATGAAGTCGGCCATCAAGATGCAGCGCCTCCAGCCGCAGATGGACGCCATCAAGGCCCGTTACGCCAAATACAAGGTCACCGACCCTAAGCGCAGCGAGATGAACCAGGAGATCATGCAGCTCCAGAAGGACAACGGCGTTAATATGTTCGCCGGCTGCGTCCCCTCGCTCATCCAGATGCCGCTTTTGTTCGCCATGTTCACCATGCTGGAGCGCGTAGTGGAGATGCGCGATGCGCACTGGTTCTGGCTGCACAATCTCACCGCCGCCGACCCCTATCACATCCTGCCCATCTTCATGGTGGTCTCGCAGTTCCTGGTGCAGTTCTACATGCCCAGCCCTGGCGTCGATCCGCAACAGCAGAAGATGATGGCCTTCATGCTTCCGGCCTTCTCCGGCTACATGACGTGGAACTACTCTTCCGGCCTCGCACTCTACTGGTGCGTAGGCAACGTCATCATGATCATCCAGCAGTACGTCATGAACCAAAGCTCGCTCGGCAAGGAGATGAAAGCCATCGCCGCCAAGCGCGCTCGCAAGCAAAAGACCAAGGTCATCCAGGGCAAGCGGTAATCACACACGAAAACAATCCCAAGAGGCGCGGACCCAGTCCGCGCCTCTCCCATTCTGCGCCGCTCTGCCGCACAGATGGCTCTCATAACGGCGACATAAAAACCATTGAAAGCGACTGGATGGGAAGCGGACTTTAGCCCTGGCCTCCGCAACCCTCCCCCTCGCGACCAACGGGAGCGCCATAACATTCCATCTCGTCAATGAACACGCGCAAAGCGCGTCGCCCGCCCTCCGCGCAGGAGCACCCACTAAAATTGCTCTATGCGTTACCACGAAGCTATCGAACACCTCTACGCTCGCGGACAGGAGCTGACAGCCCGCCGCAAGTTCGATCTCGCGCACATGCGCACCCTCGCGGCCGCGCTCGGCAATCCGCAAACGCACTTCCGCAGCGTTCTCGTCGCAGGCACCAACGGCAAAGGCAGCACCTCGGCCACGCTCGCGCATATCCTCACCGCTGCGGGCCGCAGGACAGGCCTCTACACCTCGCCGCATCTCGTGCGCGTCAACGAGCGCATCCGCATCAGCAGCGCCCGCGGCACACTCGATGAGATCTCCGACGATGCATTCGCGGAACTCTACTTCAAAGTGGACGACAGAGCCAATCGCCTCGTCTCCGAAGGCGCACTCCCGCACCCGCCTAGTTTTTTCGAAGTGATGACCGCCGTTGCCTTCCTCGCCTTCGCAGAAGCAAGGATCGAAATCGCCGTCCTCGAAGTAGGCCTCGGTGGCCGTCTCGACGCCACCAACATCGTCGATCCGGAAATCTCCGTCATCACCGATATCGCGCTCGACCACACCGAATGGCTGGGCGACACCATCACCCTCATCGCGCGCGAAAAAGCAGGCATCCTTCGCCCCAACGGCCTCCTTGTCACACTGCCACAACACCCGGAAGCGAACGCTGCCATCGGCGAAATCGCCGTCGCCAACAACGTCACCGGCATCAACGCCGCGGCTTACATGCCCACGCGCGACGTGGCCATCGGAGACCTGCGCAACCACTACACAGTGAAGGTCCGCAACGAACCGCTCACCGTCGATTCACCGCTTCCCGGCGAACATCAGCAGCGCAATATCGCACTCGCCATCGCCACAGCCGTGCAACTCGACATCCCGAACCACGCCATCGCAAACGGCATTCACAACACGCAATGGTCCGGACGCCTTGAGCTTCGCCACTTCGACAACCATCCGGTCCTCATCGACGTCGCCCACAACCCTGCTGGCGCATGGACACTGCGCTCCTACCTCTCCCGCCTCCCAGACGACGGCCCGCGCACCTTGCTCTTCTCCGCACTCGGCGACAAGGCCGTGCATGAGATCGCGCAAATCCTCTTCCCGCTCTTCGACGAGCGCGACGGACACCGCATCCTTCTCGCCGCCATGCGCAACCCACGCGCCGCCACGCGCGAACAACTCGCCACCCTCGCGCACGACACAGACACACCCGCACAAATCTTCAACACCGTAGAAGAAGCCTGGCGCGAAGCCCTCACCCACCCCGGCACCATCATCATCGCCGGTTCCGTCTACCTCGTAGGCGAAGTCCTGCCCCTGCTCAGCAGCTAGAGCCATCCAGCTCGAGTGCAAAGAACAAGGTTTATATCTGCAAGCCCACTCTTTGAGTCCACCGTCATCCTGACCGAAGGGAAGGATCTCTGTATTCCTTCCAGGTCACCACACGGGAACATCTACAACCTTGCGCGCACCACGCGACCGGGTTTAGAAGCGGCATTCGGTCGCTGTCCCGCAAACACAAAAGATAATGGGTTTCAGCCCTGGCGCACAGCCATCGGTTCCTGATGGCCACCAGACCAACAAAAAGTGTTGACGTCGTCCCGCAAAAGGCATCCAATAATAGAAGAGCCCACGGAACGACAAGGCTATCGCGCCGTGGGGTTGAAGTAAGCTACTTCAGGAAATGCTGTAACGCCAGCATCACCAGACCAATCAGCGCCAGAACAACTTTCTCTGACGCTGTAAAGGACCAGCGGATACCCGGTTCACGTGGCATATCCACCTCCTGCAGTAAGGATC
>JAFDVR010000015.1 GCA_018268855.1 Acidobacteriota bacterium
AAATACGCTGCTATACCCGCCACCCACACCCTGGTAGACATAGAAACGGTGCTCCGCCGGCTCATACACCGTCAGTTGCGCGGAAGGCCCGGTACCCTGCATCTGGAAAGCGCGTGGATCGGACGAAGCCGACGCGGCGTGCGCTGCAACAGAAGGACGATGCGCCATCCATCCTGCAGCAGCGGCAAGTGTAAGTGCGAGAGCGGCAACACTAAATCGGACCTGCATGAACGACCTCCTGACACAATGAAGTTCGGACGCACCACTACACAACGCGTGAGCATCCCAAACTCAATAAAATCCCGCATCCTATAATGAACTATGGCCGCCAAAGGTCCCAGCACAATCAAGCCTGGTAAGGATTCGGGGATGGACCTCGAAGCGGCGTTGCCTGTGCAGCCCGCGACCGCCTCAGTGGTCACTCCTCAGGCCTCCGCCATTGTGCTCCCGGAGCCGGAAGGCACGCTGCCCCCGCTCAAGCAGGACGCGGTCTCCGATCTCGCCTCCGACACCTCTGCCGTAGGCTACGGCGGACTGACCGACGAGCAGGCAAAAAAAATCGACGCGCAGTTTGAAGATCTTCTCCACGTCCTGCATCAGACACGCCCGAACGACGACCTCGACATCGTTCGCGACGCCTGGCGCTTCTGCATGGAAAAGCACACAGGCCAGCTCCGCGCCAGCGGCGAGCCGTACATCATCCATCCGCTTGAAGTAGCGCACGTTCTCGCCGAGATGAAGATGGACGCTACCGCCGTCGCCGCCGGCCTGCTGCACGACGCCGTGGAAGACACTGACGTATCCACACCCGAGATCGCCCGGCGCTTCGGCGAACAGGTCGCGCACATCGTCGAAGGTGTCACCAAGCTCGACCGCATCAAGTTCGCGAACAAGGAAGACCATCAGGCCGAAAACATTCGCAAGATGCTCCTCGCCATGGTGACCGACATCCGCGTCGTGCTCATCAAAATGGCCGACCGCCTCCACAACATGCGCACGCTCGAGCACCTCAAGCCCGAAAAGCAGGTCAAGATCGCGCGCGAAACATTGGAGATCTACGCGCCGCTTGCGCACCGCCTCGGCATGGGCCGTCTCCGCAGCGAGTTTGAAGATCTCTCCTTCCGCTACGTCGATCCCGAAGGGTTTGAAAAAGTCTCGCGCGAAGTCGAAGACTTCCGCACCGAAGGCGAACACTTTCTCCAGCAGATCGTCACGCAGCTAAAAACAAAGCTCGCCGAACAAAACATTCGCGCGCGCGTGGAGTACCGCATCAAGCGCCTCTACTCCATCCAGCAAAAACTCACCGCGCAAAACATCGAGTTCGACCAGCTCTACGACCTGCTCGCCGTCCGCGTCATCACAGAAACCGTGCAGGACTGCTACGCCACGCTCGGCCTGCTGCATTCCGTCTGGCGTCCGGTGCCAGGTCGCATCAAAGACTTCATCGCCATGCCCCGGCCCAACCTCTACCAGTCGCTGCACACCACGCTCGTTGCAGAAGGCGGCCACCAGTTTGAAGTGCAGATTCGCACCGAAGACATGCACCGCATTGCGGAAGAAGGTATCGCCGCGCACTGGAAGTACAAAGCCAACGAAAGCGTCAGCGCCAAAGACGAGCAGCGTCTCGCCTGGGTGCGCCAGTTGATGGAGTGGCAGCGCGAAATGACCGACCCCAACGAGTTCATGTCGACGCTCAAGATCGACCTGTACCCCGAGGAGGTCTACACCTTCACGCCCAAGGGCAAAGTCGTCGTTCTCCCCAAAGACGCCACGCCCGTCGACTTTGCCTACACCATCCACACCGAGGTAGGGCAGAGCACCGTCGGCGCAAAAGTCAACGGACGCATCGTTCCCCTCCGCACGCGTCTGCGCAACGGTGACATCGTAGAGATTCAGACACAGGCCGGCCACACGCCCTCGCGCGACTGGCTCAACTTCGTCAAGAGCAGCCGTGCGCGTAACAAGATCAAGCATTGGCTCAACGAGCACCAGCGTGAACGCGCCATGGAGATCGGCCGCAAGCTGCTGGAACGCGAAGCGCGCAAGTGGAAGGTCTCGCTCCACAAGTTCACCGACGAAGACTACAATCGCATCGCTGCGGACTACGGCCTCACCAGCGGCAACGAACTTCTATCCGCAATCGGCTTCGGCAAATACTCCGCGCGCGTCACGCTCAACAAGCTGCAGCCCGGCGCCACCACCTCGCAGAACGAACAGCAGATGGAACTGCCCGGCGTACCCAACGCGCCGCAGATGTCCGACGCCGTCAAACGCGTCTACTTCGGCAAAGGGAGCGACTCGCTCCAGGTCGAAGGCCAGGACGATCTGCTCGTCTACCGCGCGCGCTGTTGTAATCCCATCCGTGGCGAAGAGATCATCGGCTACGTCACGCGCGGCAAAGGCGTCGCCGTCCACGCGCGTTCCTGCCCCAACGTGCAGAACCTGCTCTACGAAAGCGACCGCCGCATCCAGGTGGAGTGGGGCCCGGTCGATGGCAAGGGCTCAACCAAACAGACACGCTATCCCGTCAAACTTCTGCTCCACGTAGACGACCGCAGCGGCATGCTGAAAGAGCTCACCGCCATCATCTCCGACGATGATACGAACATCCGCAGCGTAGACTCGCACCCCACCACCAACGGCGAAGCCGCCGTCGAGTTCGTCATCGAAACGCAGGACGTCCGCCACCTCAACAAACTCCTCGTAGACCTCAAACGCGTCAACGGAGTCCGCGACGTCCAACGCGTGCAAAAGGTCTAGAGCATTTCCTTTTAGGTGTGGTGGTCGTGTTTTCAGGGCCAAAGGCCCGCGCTATATTAGCCTAGGGCAACGCCCCAGGTATGCGGACTACATACTCCAGAGCGCTGAAGGCGCGACCTATCGGGACTATATATTCTCAGCGGAAAATGCTCTAAACGCCAAAAAAAATCTATTTCGCGAAATGCTGTGAACGCTTATGCTTAGCAGCATCATGGAACAACCAGCAGTAGTGGTCAGGGGCCTTACACGCACCTTTGGCGATGTTGTGGCAGTACAGGGAATCGACCTGACCGTGGAATCCGGAAGGTTCTTCGGCTTTCTTGGTCCGAATGGCGCGGGCAAATCAACCACCATCAAAATGCTTACCGGCTTGCTGGCACCTACCTCGGGCACCATCCAGATTGCAGGGTTCGATCTCGCCACACAGGGTATTGAGGCCAAGCGCCTGATCGGCGTAGTGCCAGAAGGGATGGCGCTCTTCGGACGTCTCACCGGCTTCGAATATCTGCGGTTCGTCGGGCGCATGTACGGCATGCCCGCCACGCAAGCGAGCGAACGCGCGGAAGAGCTTCTCCAGTTCATGCAGTTGAGCGATGAACCCAACAAGCTCGTTACCGACTACTCACACGGTATGCAGCGCAAGCTCGCGCTTGCTGCGGCTGTCATCCACGGCCCGCGCATTCTCTTTCTGGATGAGCCCTTTGAAGGTGTGGACGCTGTCGCCGCCGGCACACTTAAGAAAATGCTGCTCAAGATGATCGATGGAGGCGTAACCATCTTTCTTACAACGCACGTTCTTGAGATCGTCGAAGCTCTCTGCTCGCACGTCGCCATCATTGATAAAGGTTCGCTCGTAGCAAGCGGCTCTATCGAAGAGCTTCGTCGGGGCGTCACACGCGCAGACGGCGAACGGCTGACGCTCGAACAGATATTCATCCGCATCGTAGGCGCGGAAAATGCAGTCAGCACAAAGGAACTCTCGTGGTTGAGATAAATAAGGCATCCATAGCACGAGACCAATATCGCGCATTGATGCAGGTGCGCTGGGTACTTTTTAAGCGATCGCTCCGTTCTAAAGAGAGTGTTGTGCTTCTGGTGCTGCGCATTATCTTCTGGAGCATCGCCGGTCTCTTCGTGCTGGGCATCTGCATCGGTTTCGGCTTTGCAACTTATCTCTGCGTAGAAAAAGGAAGATACGGCACACTAACAGGCTCTTTAGGCCTGTTGATGGTGATATGGCAGGGATACGTTCTGCTGCGCAGCACCACTTCGCACAATGTAAGCCGCGAACTCCTACGGTTTCCCATGCGGTTTCGTACATACGCTTCACTGTGGACGCTGAGCGGCATCTTCGATATGCCCACCATTCTCGGCGGATCCCTGACGCTGGCAATTTTTATGGGAGCATTGCTGGCGGACGCCCCACCCATTCCCGCACTCTTCGCGGCTCTGTCGTTTTTCCTCTTGAATGTTGCTCTTTCGCGCACAGTGTTGCTGTGGATGGAAAAGCTTCTTGCAAAACGCCGCATACGCGAAGTTGTGGTTTTGCTTTTCTCTTTCGTTGGTTTTTTGCCGTACCTTATGCGGAACTACGGCAAAGCCATCATGCATCATCTGCCCCAGTCTCTGCGCAACGGCATGCAATGGCTTCCGGGTTCCTTATTCGCCAGTGCCCTTATGCGCAACTCCTCAGCCGCACGGGTGTGGTCTTCTGCATTTGCCTTAGTGTTGCTGACCGTTGTCTTCGCTTCTCTTGTTCTTCTTCGTTTGCGCACTCTTTATCGCGGCGAAAATTTGCATGAAGCCACAGACGGGCCGCGCACTGTTCAGGAAAAAAGAAAAATCCACGAGAAAAGATTGCGGCAGGGAGGCAGCAGCAAGGTCCCTGCCATCGTTTGGGAGAATGAGTTTCGCAAGCTGTGGCACAACGGCTCCGCGATGTTCCAGCTTGTCTCTCCATTGCTGATCGTTGTCTTCTTCGGGATACGCTGGGCACACTCTGGTCCATATCTGCTGCCCGGCGCCACCATTTATCTTTCCCTTGATCTTGGAGGCAAGGCGTCTAACAGCCTTGGAGCAGATGGCCCAGGTGCACAGGTCTACCGTATGGCTCCCGTCTCTATGCGTGATGTCATGCTGGGTAAAAATCTTGCAACCTTTACCATCTACGCCGCGCAGATGGTTGCGCTGATAGCCATCGCCGTCTTCCTTTCGCATATCGTTCCAGTATTCGCGGTCTTCTCGGCGTGTTTCGCCATGTTTGCTCTCTCGGTCTACTTTGCGATGGGAAATAAAACATCACTGCGCCGTCCAGTCCGTATCGACGCAGGCAAGTTGGATATCCAGTCTCTCCGGGCGCAACGCCGCGCGCGTGGCGCAAACAGTTGGCGTACTCTGGTCGTCCTCTTTGGTGTTCCTGGTTTCGGGGCCGCCTTGCTCACTCTCTCGGCGTGGTATCACATGGATTGGCTGATGACGGCCGTTATGTTCGCCTGCGCCTGCGTCGCTGCCGTCCTTTATAAACAGCAGCTCGCATCTCTCGATCGCATCGGTGCCGCAGAAATGGAAACAGCCATCAACATCCTCAGCAAGACGAACTGAACCATCAGTGGGATGATGTTGCTATGCGGTATCTGATTGCAACGGCGCTCCTGTCTCTGCTCGCATCCCCTAACTCCACGCTCGCGCAAACAGGAACGCCCGCGCCAGATCAGGAACAGCCCTACACCATCCAGGCCAACGCCAAGATAGTCCAGGTTCCCACCACCGTCGAGGTGAAGGGCCAAGTCCTCTACGGTCTCAAAGCCGACCAGTTCCGCGTAGAAGACAACGGCGTTCCTCAACAAATAAAGCTCGACGAAGACTCCGACGCGCAGGGCCTCTCGCTCGTCGTGCTGCTGCAATGTTCCCGCTCTGCCATCGCCGAATACTCCAAGCTCGAAGCCCTGCCCGGCATGATCGAATCCCTCGTAGGCGGAGCGCCACGCGAGATCGCACTCGTGCGCTACGGTTCGCACCCGGAACTGGTGCAGCCCTTCTCGCGCAATCTGGATGAAGTGAACGCCGCCATGGCGCGCATGGGCCCATGCGACGACGACAAGGCCGCCACCATCGACGCAGTAAGCTACGCTGCCTCCATTCTCGCCAATCGTCGCGACCGTTTCCGCCGCGCGGTGCTGCTCATATCCGAGACACGCGATCACGGTTCCACCGTAAAAGAAGAGCGTGTTATCGAACAGCTAGGCCGCACCAACACAGTCGTGAATGCCATCGCCTTCTCACCCATCAAGAGCGAAGTGGTCGATGACTGGCACAGCGGCGGAGGCTTCAACCCACTGAAACTTCTCTTCGCAGCCGTTCAGGCCCTGCGCCAGAACGCCCCCAAGACCATCTCTCGGCTAAGCGGCGGACAGTACTTCAACTTCACAACTAAAAAGGGTTTCGAAGAAAGCGTGCAGCTACTGAGCAACCGCGTACACAACTACTACCTGCTGAGCTTCGTTGTGCCGAACGACGCCACTGACGGCCTGCATGAGATTACTGTCTCAGTCCCCGAATATCCCAACGCAAAGATCCGAGCGCGCAGAACTTACTGGGTAGGCGATGTAAAGCAGCCCGCAAAGAAGAATTAGGATTTTACAAAAAATAGTAGAGCGACAACGGGAGTGTCATTCCGAGCGCAGTGAGGGATCTGCTTTCCGCAATGCGTAGGCATCGCTCGCGCTGAAAGCGCGTCCGGAGGGAGCAGGGGCCTTTAGGCCCCTGATACAGCCCACAAAGGAAAGGGGCTTCAGCCCGGTCGCACTAACAACTAACAACTAAAAACGAACAACTAAACTCAAGCCGCCCGCGCCGGAATCTGAATCTGTTCCCCCGCCCGAATCTTATCCGGATCAGAAATATGGTTCGCCTTCACAATTTCGTTATAAAACTTCGCATCACCATAGAAGCGCTGCGAAATACGGCTCAGATTATCGCCGTTCTGAATGGTGTAACTCTGCGTGTCGCCACCGGTATTGATGATCTCGTGTTTCAGATCGGCATAATTCGGATCGACCTTCTTAATCTCGTCCCACACCCGATTGAGCACCACCTTCGATGGCACCGTGGCCTTCAGGTGTAACTGCTCGCCCGCAAGCGATACGTCTTCCACCTTCGCTCCTTCAGCGGAAAACTTCTGAATCACATCGATCACCGGTTGATACTTCTGCTTCAGCGCATTCAAATCTGCCATGGTTGTTTGTATCCTCTTGACGTATGGATGCTGTCAGCGCGGTGGGGTTTGGGCGTAAACTCGTGCCATGAACGTAAGCGAAAAAACAGTAATCTCCACCAAAGATGCACCCGCCGCCATCGGCCCTTACTCGCAGGCCGTGCGCATCGGCGATCTGTTGTTCTGCTCCGGACAAATTGGCCGCGCGCCTGCCGCTGCTGCCATTGAAGGGGATGTAAAGCAGCAGACCCGCCAGGTTCTGGACAACCTGAACGCCGTTCTCACGGCTGCCGGGCTAAACGCGTCCCATGTCGTAAAAACGACAGTTTTTCTGCAGGATTTGAACGATTTTGCAGCGATGAATGAGATCTACGCTTCCTACTTCGCCGCAGAAGGCAACGTACCGCCCGCCCGCTCCACCGTACAAGTCGCACGCCTGCCCATGGACGCGCTGGTTGAGATCGAAGCTATCGCCAAGGCATAGTGACAGAGTCTGCGTTCCACCATGCAGCGTCTAATGCATAGGAGTCATACCCATGGCTGAAACAACCGAGCGGAAGAAAGTCCAAAAAACGGAAGCGGAGTGGCGTGAACTGTTGACGCCCGAGCAGTTCCACGTCCTGCGCGAAAAGGGAACGGAGCGCGCCTTCACCGGCGCTCTTTACGAAAACCATGACGAAGGCATCTATCACTGCGCCGGGTGTAATGCTCCGCTCTTCAAAAGTGAGACGAAGTACGAGTCTGGCTCAGGCTGGCCAAGCTTTTACATTCCCATCAGCGCCGATGCTGTCGAAGCGCACGAGGACAATACCTTTGGCATGAGGCGGATAGAAGTCACCTGCGCCACCTGCGGAGGGCACTTGGGACACATCTTTCCCGATGGCCCACGCCCGACAGGGATGCGTTACTGCATCAACTCAGCTTCGCTGAGCTTTGAGCCGCAAAAATAGCCAATTAGAGCATTTTTCGAATAGGTCTAACTCTCATCGATTGCCGTCATCCTGAGCCGTAGGCGAAGGATCTCTGTATTTCGTCCGCATCAGAACTTACACCCGGAGGGAAACTGCTTTAGCCAAAAATAGAAAAGCCGCCGGAATCCGGCGGCTTTTCTGTGCTTGAAATCTCTTAGGCAGCAGTGGTCTTGCGGACCAAGGCCTTGGTCACCTTGCCGGCCTTGATGCAGCTCGTGCATACGCGGACCCGCTTGGTTGCACCATGTACAACTGCCTTAACCGGCTGGAGGTTGACGTTCCAGCGGCGCTTCGTCACGTTGTGCGCGTGCGAGATGTTGTTGCCAAATTGCGGACCCTTGCCGCAGTACTCACAAACCTGTGCCATAGCTCTATGCTCCAAACGCCAGTCAAGACGAGGAAATTCTCGCAGTGGGAAACGCTCTGGGCCTGTTCATTGGCTTCGTTTCGCTTGCGGGCCGCTCGGCGGCGCCGGGGCTTCTGCGGAGTTTTCAGGATAGCGAAAAGGGAGCTAAAAAGCAACAAATACACCTTAATTCGCCCCAAAACATGTGTTTTATTCCACGTAAATGGCCATCGCGCCGTTCATTCCAAATTGTTCCACGTGGAACATTCCTCGCATAAGTTGCGGTATTGGCGTGAAATAGAGGCCGCAACTCGGCATGAAAGAGGGTGTTTCTTCCTACAACAGACGGCATCCGCAGCTTGGAACCGTACTCGGAGGAAACAGGGCCATGAAGAACAAATTCACCATCGCAGCAATCGCACTTTCAGCACTATTGGCATCCACCGCGGGTTTAAACGCGCAGAACTTTCGTGACGGACGCGGTGGGTATGATGGCCGCTCCTTCGAGCAGTACAGCCGCTTTGATCGCCACGATTTCGAACGGCGCCAGCGCGAAGAACACATGCGCGAGGCGCGCCGTGAGCGCGAACGGATGCGTCATCACCATGACTTCTTTGTGACCAATCATGGCTCCCGTTACCGCTTCTAGTTCGTTTATGAGAAAAGCCCCTCCCATTTGGAGGGGTTTTCTTTGGCATTAGTTCGGCTAAACCTGCGCTGCCGGAAGTGTTCCGTGGCGCCGCTTGCGGGCGCGGGCAAGCAGATAAAGTGGGATTCCGAGGACCACTAATCCGGCGGTGAAGATGCTTGCGGGCATGCCTTCCAAACCGGGGATGCCGGTAAGTTTCTCATTGCGCGCGATATAGAGCGCGTATCCCGTGAGAATGGTTGGACTTGCAGCCAGAAGAATGGGTACCCAGTCTGGGCCGGGGATGCGGAATGGTCGCGGCATATTGGGTTCGCGCCTGCGCAGAAGGATAAGTGCGATGAATTCGAGCACAATAGAGAGCGAATAAAGGCCAAGATCGATGGTTATAAGTCCTTCAAAGGTGAAACTGAAGGCCAGCGACCAGCAGAAGGCGCAAGCGAGGATGGAAACCCAGGGAGCGCCGTTTTTAAGCCGTTTCGTGAAGACGGCGGGCAGCAGGCCGTCGCAGGCCATAGCGTGCGGCAGACGGGTGTAGGAGAGTGTGAGATTGCTGAAGGTGCCGAAGTCGTCGATCACGCCAGCGATGACGATAGTGAAGGCGAGCGCCGATCCACCGAGCACGCGGCCAGCGTCGGCCCATGCGCCAGTGGAGAACTCCGTTGATGGAAGCCCAGCCCAGGCGACCGCCGCAATGGGGATGAGATACGTCAGCATGACCATGAAGGCGGCGAGCAACATCACGCGTGGATAGTTGCGCTGCGGATTTTCGACCTCGTTAGCAATGGTGGTGGCGTTGTCCCAACCCATGTAGTTCCACATGGCGACGAGGATGGCGGTGGAGAAGGTCTTGTCCACGGGACGGGCCATAGCTGCGTGATGTCCGCTGACAGGATGCGTCAGGCCGATATAGATGGCAATCGCAATCAACACGAGATAAGGCGAGATGGAGATGGCCCAGAGTTTGACCGAGCCTTCGCCTACGGCTGCTGCTCCGCGCAGGTTCCAGATAACGGCGGCGGCGACAACGCAGAGTTTGAGAGCGAGTCCGCGATGGCCTTCTGTCATGACAGGCGCGACGCGTTCGAGGTAAAGCACGAAGGTTGTCGGGTAAATAGCCATGTCGAAGGCGGAGGCGGCGAGGGAGAGCCATGCTTCCTGAAAACCCCAGAACTCTCCCATGGCACGGCGCACCCAGGCATAAAAGCCGCCGTCCTCTGGAATCGCGGAGGCGAGTTCGCCAAGCATCATGGCCGTGGGGAAACTCCAGAAAAAGGGCAGCAGAGTGAGCAGGATGAGGGCCCATTTATAGCCGCCGTAGCCGATGATGTCTTCCAAATCGTACGGGCCGCCAGAGACCATGAAGTAGGTGGCGGCGAGCAGCGGAATGAGACGCAACTTGCGGGCGCGGGAGTCTGGGGAAGGAGCAGCGGCGATGCTCTCGGGCATGCTTCCGAATGTATCGCATGCTTTGCGCTACCGCTTCCCAAACTATAAGAAACAACAACCATCTGACGCATTTGTGGCATTCAAGTGACAGATTTCACGGTGATACCATCCAACTATCTCAGGACGCGAAACGACGGTCCGGTATACGGCGAAATCCCTGATACACCCTCGCCTGGTCCAATTTTGAAGTAGATCCGAACTTCATGCTTCGGCGTGCACGGTCTCTCTTGCGAAAAGGATGCAATTGAATGTCTAAGAAAGCTCTGGTATGCGGTGCCGGTGGATTTATCGGCGGTCATCTTGTGAAGCGTCTGAAGTCGGAAGGTTTCTGGGTGCGCGGCGTGGACATCAAGATGCACGAATTTGAAACTTCCGCAGCGGACGAATTTATCCAGGGCGATCTGCGCGATCCTGAAGTGGTGAAGCGTGCCGTGGACGGCATGGACGATGTGTACCAGCTCGCTGCCGATATGGGCGGCGCGGGATACATCTTTACCGGCGATCACGATGCCAATGTAATGCACAACTCCGCAACGATCAATCTGAACGTGGTGGAGTTTGGGCGGCAAGCCGGCGTGAAGCGCATCTTCTACTCGTCTTCGGCGTGCATTTATCCCGCATATAACCAGATGGACCCGGACAATCCGAAGTGCTCGGAGGATTCGGCCTATCCTGCGGAGCCGGATTCGGAGTATGGGTGGGAGAAGTTGTTCAGTGAGCGGCTTTATCTCTCCTATATGCGCAACTATGGCATGTATGTGCGTGTGGCGCGCTTTCACAACATTTTTGGACCACTGGGAACGTGGCGTGGCGGCCGTGAAAAGGCACCTGCTGCGATGTGCCGCAAGGTTGCCGAGACATCTGCTGGCGGCACGATGGAGATGTGGGGCGACGGCAAGCAGACGCGTTCGTTTCTGTATGTGGATGAGTGCGTGGAAGCTGTGCGCCGCATGATGGAGGGGCCATTTGAAGGACCGTTAAATGTTGGTTCCGAAGAGATGGTGACGATCAATCAGCTTGCCGAGATGGTGATGGATATCGCGGGAAAGAAGCTGGAGATCAACCATGTTCCGGGACCGCAGGGTGTGCGTGGACGCAATTCGGACAATCGCCTTATTCGCGAGAAGCTGGGGTGGGAACCTTCGCAGTCGCTGCGCGCCGGTATGGAGAAGACCTACGCGTGGATTGCGGAGCAGGCGAAAGAAGCTGGCATCGCGAAATAGTTCACTCTTTGGTAGAGACTGCCCTGCTATTGCAGGGCAGTTCTTTTTTGGAGTATCCGGTTCTGCACAAACATTGTTGGTCGAAACCTATAGAGCGGGCCTTCCGCCCTTGCGCTATATGTGGAGCGTTTACCCAGGGCTAATATAGGGCGCGCCGTTGGCTCATCCACACACTCCCCTTATAGTCACAGTGTCCTTCGCAGCGGAATGGACGATTGTTTGCCCGTGCAGATACGATGACTACCATGCTGACTCGCCGATCCTTTCTTTGCCAGAGTGCTGCTGCGGCTGCCGCAGTCGCTTGTGTTCCGCATGATGCGTTTGCCGCGCTGCGCAAGTCGCCGGTGCGCCTGGGTGTGACGAGTTACACGTTCCGCAAGTTCACGCCTGACCAGGTAATCGGCTTTATGCATGAGCTGAAGACGCCGTATCTCTCGGTAAAGGAGATGCATCTTCCGCTGAAGCCGCTGAGCGAGGTGCATGCGCAAGCGGAGCACTACCGGCAGGCGGGCATCGTGCTGACGGGCGCGGGCGTGATCTATTTCAAGGAAGACACGGATGCGGCGATCGAGCCTGTGTTTGAGTATCTAAAGCTGGCGGGATTGAAAAACTTTACCGGCGCGCCGACGCACGAGACGCTGGGCCGCGTGGCGAGTTTCTGCAAGAAGTATGACGTGACTATGGGCATCCACAATCACGGGCCGGAGGACAAGGAATTTCCTTCTCCGAACGATGTGGAGAAGGCGATTGCGAATCTCGATCATCGGGTTGGATATTGCATCGATCTCGGCCATACGCTGCGCACGGACACCGATCCGGCTGAGGCCATCAAGATGGCGGGCAAGCGGCTGTATGGCGTGCATATGAAGGACCTTGCCGATCCGCATAAGAAAGAATCGCAGGTTGCGGTGGGTGAGGGCGTGATGCCGGTGGAGAAGATCTTCCGCGCGTTGATGACGATACATTATCCCGGCGTGGTCGATCTGGAGTACGAGATCAAGGCCGATGACCCGATGCCGGGCGTGCGCAAGAGTTTTGCCTCGATGCGCGGCACGCTGGCGAAGATGGGGTATTCCAGCTAATCGCAAGGGCCAGCATCCAGTCCCTCAGGGGCTAAAGCCCTTGGTCTTTGCTGATCATTAACGGCTGGGCTGAAGCCCAGCCCCTTCAAAGCTGGCTGATGGTTTCGTGCAGGTTCAACCTCTTCAAAGCAGGTCAGTGGTTTTCGTGCAGCGTAGTTCTGATCCGGACGAAATACAGAGATCCTTCGCCTGCGGCTCAGGATGACGGCTATTGGATGAGATCTATACCTATATATGGGAAATGCTCTAAAAAGAAATCCATCGACACGATCTATCCAGCTAATAGGACGAATGCGCGGCGGGATGCGGGGGCAGAGAGTTATCCTCATCGGTGATGAGTACCTCTGTTTACGATCCGCTGCCGCCGTCTTCCCATGCATTTCCTGCTGACCAGTTTGCGCAGGCGGAGGCGCTTGCCGCGGAGTTGCGGCAGAGTGTTTCTGGCGAGGTGCGTTTCGATCGCGGAACGCGCGCGCTGTATGCGACGGATGGGTCGAACTACCGGCAGGTGCCGATCGGTGTGGTGCTGCCGCGCACGCGCGAAGATGTGATTGCAACGGTGGCCGCGTGCCGCAAGTTTGGCGCGCCGCTGTTGTCGCGTGGTGGAGGCACATCGCTGGCAGGACAGTGCTGCAACGTTGCGGTGATCCTCGACTTTTCCAAGTACATGAACAACGTGCTGGAACTGAATGCCAAAGAGCGTTATGCGGTGGTGCAGCCGGGGATTGTGCTGGACGATCTGCGCGCGCAGGCGGTGAAGGTTGGGCTGACGTTTGCGCCCGATCCGGCGACACATACGCATTGCACGCTGGGCGGCATGATCGGCAACAACTCATGTGGATCGCATGCGCTGATGGGCGGCAAGACGGACGATAATACGCTGGAATTAGAGGTGCTGCTTTATGACGGCACCATCATGACTGTTGGCGAGACGAGCGACGCGGAGATGGAGCGCATCATCGCCGAGGGTGGACGGCGCGGCGAGATTTACGCAGGTTTGAAGCGGCTGCGCGAGGAGTATGCGGGGCTGGTGCGCGAGCGCTTTCCAGATATTCCGCGAAGAGTAAGCGGGTATAACTTCGATCGTCTTCTACCGGAGGCGAAGTGCAATGTGGCGCAGGCGCTGGTGGGATCGGAGGGAACGTGCGTTGTTGTGCTGAGCGCGAAGCTGCGGCTGGTGACGAACCCCGCGTGCCGCGTGCTGGCGGTGTGCGGGTTTGAAGACATCTTTATTGCGAGCGATCATCTGCCGGAGATCCTGGAGCATAAGCCGATTGCTGTGGAGGGGTTTGACCGCACACTGGTGGAGTTTATGCAGCGCAAGCACATGCTGACGCAGAACATTGCTTCGCTGCCTGAGGGGAACGGATGGCTTTACGTCGAGTTCGGCGCACACTCGATGGAAGATGCGACGGCGCAGGCGCAGAAGTTTGCCGATACGTTTCGTGCGGCAGACGTGCGGGTTGTGACCGACAGCGCGGAACAGAAGGGTTTGTGGGAAGTGCGCGAGATGGCGCTTGGCGCAACTGCAGCGGTGCCGGGGCGCGGCAATCGCTGGGAGGGTTGGGAGGACCACGCGGTGGCGCCGGAACATCTGGGTGTCTACCTAAGAGACTTTCGCGATCTGCTGGATGAGTTTGATTACGATACGGCTTTCTATGGGCACTTTGGCCAGGGCTGCGTACACAACCGCATTAATTTCGATCTGGAGAGTGAGCCGGGCATTCGAAAGTTCCGCGCGTTTCTTGATCGTGCTGCGGATTTGGTGGTGCAGCATGGCGGATCGCTCTCTGGTGAGCATGGCGATGGGCAGGCGCGCGGCGCTCTGCTGGTGAAGATGTTTGGGCCGGAGTTGATGCGGGGCTTTGAGCAGTTCAAGCATCTGTGGGACCCGGACTGGAAGATGAATCCGGGCAAACTGGTGAAGGCGCGTCCGCCGCATGGCGATCTGCGTTATGGCGCGGACTACAACCCTGCGGAGCCGAGGCATACCTATTTCAACTTTCTGAATGATGGTGGAAGTTTTGCTCATGCAACGCAGCGATGTGTGGGCGTGGGCAAGTGCCGCAAGGAAGAGGGCGGAACGATGTGTCCGTCATACATGGCGACGCGCGATGAGAAGCACTCCACGCGCGGGCGGGCACATGCGCTGTTTGAGTTGTTGCAGGGTGAAGTGGTTGGTAAGAAGGGTGAGGTGTGCTGGAGCGACGGGGATGTGAAGGAGACGTTGGACCTCTGCTTGTCGTGCAAGGCGTGCAAGTCGGAGTGTCCGGTGCAGGTGGACATTGCGACGTACAAGTCGGAGTTCATGGCGCACTATCACAAGCACCACGCGCGGCACTTGAATGCGTATGCGTTTGGATTTATCGACAAGTGGGCGCGGCTTGCGTCGTATGCGCCGGAGTTGGCGAACCTTTCGATGAAGATCCCCGGCGTGGCGGCGCTGGCGAAGAAGGTGCTCAACATTCCGGGTGAGCGCGAGATTCCGCAGTTTGCGCCGTATTACTTCTCAGGGCGTTATCCGACGAAGGCGCACGTGAAGCAGAAGAGCGTGGTGCTGTGGCCGGACACGTTCAACAATTTCTTTTCGCCGCAGGTATCGGAGTCTGCCGCGCGCGTGTTGGAGTCGGCTGGTTTCAACGTGATTGTGCCGCGCGAGCATGTGTGTTGCGGGCGTCCGTTGTATGACTTTGGATTTTTGGATGAGGCGAAGAAGTACATGCGGCGTAATCTGGACCGCATCGGGCACCAGATCGATGAGGGCTTGCCGGTGGTGGTGCTGGAGCCGAGTTGCGCTTCGGTGTTTCGCGATGAGTTGAAGGACCTGTTTCCGAACGATGAGCGCGCGAAGAAGCTGTCGCAACAGACGTATCTGTTGAGTGAGTTTCTGGAGAAGTTTGCGCCGGAGTGGGCGCCGCCGCGCTGGGCGAAGAGAACGATTCTGCATGGGCATTGTCATCACAAGGCGTTGATGAAGATGACGGCGGAAGAGAATGTGCTGCGCCGCGCGGGTGCCGATCTGCACACGCTGGATGCAGGTTGCTGCGGCATGGCGGGGCCGTTTGGGTTTGAGGCAGACAAGTTTGAGGTGTCGCAGGCGCTGGCGAACCGCGTGCTGCTGCCGGCGGTGCGTGAGGCTGCGCCGATGGATGCGGTAATCAGCGATGGCTTCTCATGCAAAGAGGCTATCCATCAGAACTGCACACGCGAAGGTCTGCATCTGGCGGAGTGGCTCGATCTTGCTTCGCGCGAAGGCCGCGATGCGGCTGCGCCGGAAGAGTTGTCGCGCGCGCTGCTGCTGGCCGAACGCAGGCGTTCGCATCGCCACATTGCGATGGGATTGGTTGCGGCTGCGGTTGTGATTGCGGCGGTGATTTATAGCTTGCTGAGATAGCTGAGAATCTCGGGGTTGGTCCAGTCCTGCGCGCCGATGAATTTGCGGCGCATCACGCCTTTGCGGTCGAGCACGAAGGTTTCCGGCACGCGCACGGAGCCAAATTTGAGGTTCGCGCCTTCGGAGCCGTCGCGCACGCTGAGCAGGCCGATGTCGTACTGCTTGAGAAAGCTGCGGTAGGCGTCTGCGTCGTCGTCAATGGAGACGGCGATGACTTTGACCTGCGGCATGTTTTTTTGCAGGCGCTGCAGGCTGGGGAGTTCTTCGAGACAGGGTGCGCACCATGTGGCCCAGAAGTTGAGAACGACGACCTGCCCGCGATAGTCAGAGAGGTGAACGCGCGTTGCGCCGTCGCTCACGGTGAAGTCGGGCGCGCTGGAGCCGATCTGGCCGGGGTGGCTGCCGCGGTTGCATCCTGCGAGAGACAGAGCAAGCAATGCCGCAATGAGAAATCGAAATTGCATCACGCTCTCTATAATAGGCGCGATGGAAGAGGCTCAAAAGCATTCGCTGGAAGTCGCCGTTCTGATTCCCGCGCGCAACGAGGAGTTGAATCTGCGCACGTGCGTGGAGTCGCTGACGGCGCAGAGCGAAGACGGATTCCGGCTGGGGCTGCATTGGAAGATCTGGGTGATCGACGATCACTCCACCGACAACACGCTGCGGATTGCGCGCGAACTGGCGGCGGAGCATGAGGGTGTGGTTGTGTTGCAGGCTCCGGAGTGGAAGCGTGAGCGACATGGATTTACCGGCAAGAACGCGGCGCTGTGGCACGGGGCGCAGCAGGATGAGGTGAAGTCTGCGGAGTGGATTTTGTTTACCGATGCGGACACGATCCACAAGCCGGAGTCGCTGCATCGCGCGGTGGTGGAGGCGGAGCGGCACCAGTTGTCGATGCTGTCGTACTCGCCGCAGCAGATTACGACTGGGCTATTGCAACGGGCGATTATGCCGCTGGTGTTTTCGGAGCTGGCGAGTGTGTATCCGCCGAAGAAGATCAATGATCCTTCAAGCCCTGTGGCGGCGGCGAATGGGCAGTTTCTGCTGGTGAAGCGTGAGCCGTATTTTGAGATTGGCGGGCATCGCGCAGTGGCCGATCAGGTGCTCGAGGATGTTGCGCTGGCGCGGAAGATGAAGCGGAGGCATGCGATTCGATTGCGGTATGCGCCCGAGGCGGTGAGCGCGCGGATGTATCGCAGCTTTGGCGAGATGTGGACGGGGTGGACGAAGAACCTGGCACTGCTGTTTGGGAATCCGATGTTTCTTGCAGCGAACCGCATGCTGGATTTTCTGCTGCTGCTTGGGCTTCCGGCGATGGCGTTGTTGATCCCGTTTTTGATTACGTGGCAGAAGGCGGCCTTATGGATATTGTGGTTGCGCGTGATCTGGCGGTATTACAACCGGATTTCGCGATCGAATTTCCCGGTGGGTGAGTTGGTGTTGTCGGTGATTGGATTGCCGGTCTTTGCGGTGATGCTGGTGCGAAGCTGGCAGCGGGTCACGTTGTTAAAGACAGTGGAATGGAAAGGGCGCGAGTACCGTACTTAGAGCGTTATTCACGTTCTTTTGCGTAGACCTGGTGAGAGACGCGCGGTGGTTCTGTGCCGCTGTGCAGGCTGCGGACGCGTTCGATGAGGGCGAAGTCGGCGGCGGTCATGCGTTCGCGGCTGCGCAGGTATTCGAGCCACGATTCCATCACGAAGGTCTCTTCGAATTGTTCGGGATCGTTGGCGTCGCGGAAGATGCCCCAGCGGATGGCGCCTGAGCGGAGGCGCGCGTAGCGTAGTTTGTGCATGGCGCGAACGAAGGCCTCGCGGTCCTCTTCGCGGACGATGTATTGGATCACGACGCGGACGGGACCGTCTTCGGGTTCGGGTTCGAGTTCAAGATGGGGGACGGGATTGCGCCACTGATAGGGCGTGTGGTCCGGGAGTTTTCCGCGCAGGACATGCAGGCGACGGGTGAGCGGGATGGAGAGTGCGAGACCGGCTCCACATACGCTGAATGCGATACGGATATTCGTATGTTCCGCGATGCTTCCCCAGAGAATGGAGCCGAGCGCGAGGCCTCCCTGGAAGACCATCTGATACATGCCAAGTGTGCGGGCGGAAACCCAGCCTGGGGAGAGAAGTTGTACCGAGGTGTTGAGGGTGGACATGGTGCATGTCCAGGCGAAGCCGCCCATCAGCAGGAACAGAACAATAATCCAGGGCTTGTGAATGAAGGCCAGCACTGCGGCAACAGCCACAAAGGCGATGGATGCGGTAAGGAGAATCTGGTCAGCTTTCCAGCGTGCGCGGACCTGCGCAAGACTGATGGCCCCTGTGAGCGCGCCGAGCCCCATGGCCCCGTTGAGAATGCCGTAGCCCAATGCTCCGCGGGTGGGGAACTCGCGCGCGGCGACCACGGCCAGAAGGCTCCAGACGGCGGAGACAAAGAAGGTAAAAATAAAGGCGCGGATGTAAGCAGCCTGGATGGGCGGGGAGTAGCGGAGAAAGCGCAGGCCCGTAGTCGCGCAGCCCGCGACCCGTTCCGCCGGAAGCGCGCTTTTGAAGAGCGGTGTGCGTTTCCAGGTGTAGAGCACCCAGATGACGGCGACGAAGGAGCCGGCGTTGAGCGCGAAGACCCAACCTGCTCCGGTGACAGCGCGCGCAAAGGCGGCGACCATCAATCCGCTCATGGCGGGACCCACGGCGCGGGCAAGATTGTTGCTGGCGCTTGAGAGCGAGACGGCATCTGGCAACTGCTCGCGTGGGACCAGTTCAGGGACGATGGCCTGCCATGCGGGATTGTTCATGGCGGAACCGATATTCATCAAAAACGTGAGCGCGAGCAGCGTCCAAGGCCCAATCACTCCAAGGAACGCGAGGATGGCAAGCAATGCGACCGAGACAAGCTGCCAGCTTTGCCAGAACAAGAGCAGGCGGCGGCGTTCGAAGATGTCTGCCGTGGCCCCCGCGAGCAGGCCGAGGAGAAGCACGGGTGCGGAGGCCGCGGTCTGCATGAGGGCGATGAGCAGCGGTGAGCCGGTGAGCGCCGTCATCAGCCATGTCGCTGCCGTGTCCTGCATCCAGGTGCCGAGGCCGGAGACGGTGGAGGCTATCCAGCGGTTGCGGAAGAGCGGAATATGCAGCGGCGCGAAGCCGCTGCGGTCGTGCTTGAGCGCGCCTGGTGGAGCGGGGGCCTGGGTTACGGGTTCCTGCGTGGTGCCTGTGCCGACTTCAGGATTCATCGTTCGACGCCTTCAACTCCTATCGTTGAGCAGTGGCTGGGCGCATCAGGCGCCGAGGACGAGACGAAGGACGAAGATGACGAGCGCGGCAAGAAATGCGTTGGTGAAGTTGGCCACTTTGAAGCTGCGCATCAGACGGCCAGTGAAGAGGATCATGACGGCGTTGATGAGCAGGATGACGAGATTGGGCAGCAGCCAGAAGATGGGAAAGAGCAGCAGCTTGAAGACCCAGCCGAAGAGCACATCGAGAATGCCGATGACGAGCGCCGCTACAAGGGCCGAGCCGAAATCTTCCACCTGAATGCCGGGAAGCAGGTATGCGGCGAGCAGAATACCGATCGCGGTGACAAGCCAGATGAGAAGCAGATGCATAAATCTCCCTCCTAGAGATAGGGTACTCGTTTGATTGGATGCAGTTATGGAAGGATTCCGATTTGCGGTGCGTTGAGATCGAGTTGGGATGCGGTAGTCTTGCTGCACGCCTAAACTCACTTTTTGGCATCTTGCGTGTAAAGCCGGTATTCATGCTGTGTTGCTTTGCTTGTGTCTTTGCGATGATGTTGTGCGCTCCTGCAGCGATTGCGCAGCAGGCCGCTTCGCCGAGTGACCTTGCCGAGGCGCCGAGCGCGGTGAGAGCGGCTTCTGCCGCTCAGGGAAACACACAGCAAAAATTTGTGCCGCATGCGTTCTGGGACCACAAGAACAAGGTTCTGTTTGCAGTTAGCCTGACCGGGCAGGCGGCTGATGCCATTACGACGCAGCGAGGGCTAAGCCATGGACGCCGCGAAGTGAATCCGATTGCGCGGCCTTTTGTGCAGCAAGGCTGGGGTGGGCAGATTGGGCTGGCGGTGATTGTGAATGGAGCGCAGCTTGGAGTGATGTATCTGGCACATCGGCGAGGGCACCATCGCGTGGAGCGCGTTTTGCCTGTTGTGGTGGGGCTGGCGAGTGGCGCTGCAGCTTATTCCAATCTGCAGCTTGAGCATTAGGCAGTGTCTGACGAATCGGTTTTGATTCTTTGCAGGGTTGTTTTGCTTGAGTAGAAGACGGTCAGGGGGTAATTTTCTGGCTGGCTATCGACATGAGTTGAGTGAGTCGCAGTGGCGT
>JAFDVR010000016.1 GCA_018268855.1 Acidobacteriota bacterium
GGTTATAAGCGAATCTTTAGCAACGAATGTCTTCGTTTGATTCGGCAGCATGATTCACCTCGCCTTTATCATTAGATGATCTCCAGAAGTGAAAAGCAAGGCCCGGATTTACTCCGGGCCCTTTCTCTGCTTGTTGTTATGCGTGCTCCGGTTCGCGCTTCGGCACCGCCTGTTGCAGAGCATCCATGCGTGCCATCAGGCGCGCTTGTAGTTTTGCGTGCCTGGGATTGCCGTACAGGTTATTTGTTTCGTGCGGATCATTCTTCAGGTCGTACATCTCGAATGCGGGCGGTTCCATTGTGTAGTGGATGAGCTTGTGCTCTTCCGTGCGGATGCCTCGGTGTGGACGTACCGCCTCTGGGTTAGGCCACTCGAAATATTCGTAGTACCACTCTTTGCGAAACTCGGGATCGGACTTCTGCGCAAGCGGAAGGATGCTCTTTCCCTGTATGTGCTTCGGGATTGGCAGACCCGCGAGATCGAGGAACGTCGGCGCAATGTCCACATCCAGGATCATCTCGTCGCGCACGGTGCCTGCGGGAATGCGCGCGGGATAACGCACCATCATCGGCACACGAATGGAGGGTTCATGCATGGAGCGCTTGTCGAACATGCGCCACTCGCCAAGAAAATAGCCATGGTCGGAGGTGTGCAGAATGGCGGTGTCGTCGAGAATGTTTTTCTTTTCGAGATAGCTGAAGATGCGGCCGATGTTGTCGTCGCATGCGACAAGGCCTGCGTAGTAGTCCTTGGCCATGCCCTCCAGCGAGGCGCAGGCGATGTGCGTATCGGTTGTGCCAATCTTGTTCTCCGCATCGATAAAGCACTGCGGCTTGCCCGGATAGCCTTTCAGATCGTCATCGAAGGTCGCGGGCTTGGGAATGGAGGCTCCGTTGTAGAGGTCCAGATGGCGGCGTGGACGGAAGAACGGCTCATGCGGCGCAACGAACCAGACGAGCAGGCAGAATGGCTTGTCGCCGCGGTCTTCGTCGAGCCATGCGAGCGCACGTTCAGTCGCCAGGTCGTCGGGATAGACGTTTTTGTACTTCTTCTGCTCTCCCACTACACCTTTGCGGCCTTCGCGGAAGACGGGGTTGTTATAGAAATTGCCGGGATTATTGCGGCCAAAGTAGTAGTCCCAATTGCGATCGGTGTAGCCGGAGGGCCCATGTGTCTTGCCCACCAGCGCAATCTCATATCCCGCTTCGCGCAGAAGATCGGTGAATAGAGGAATGTCTCTGGGGACGATCGCCTTGTTCATGTGCTCGTTGGAAAGCGCGCCGGTGGAGCGGGAGTACATGCCGGTAAGCGCAACAGTACGCGCGGGAGCGCAGAGTGCGTTGGTGCAGAAGGCATTGCGGAAGTGCACACCCTCTTTACCGATGCGGTCATGGTTCGGCGTCTTGAGGAGCGGATGGCCTGCGAGCGATAACGCATCCGCACGCTGACCTTCACCGAGGAAAAAGATCAGGTTCGGGCGCTTCTTACCTTTGGCAGCAGGTGCGGCGTGAGCCATCTCGGGAGCAAGCATGGTTCCAGCAACAGCGGCGCTGGTTTGAAGAAATTCCCGCCGGGAAGTTTTAGGCGTCACTGAGCGCGCGTTGTTCTGGTCCGTCATCTTTGGCAACCTCTTTGTTTTTATGTGGACTGGATGGCCTTTATATCATTCACGCGAGTCAAAGAAAAAAGGCCCGGATATCTCCGTGCCTTTCTCATAATTCTTAGATAAGCGGTTAAGACATGGTCGATCCACCGAGGCCTGTTCCCTGACGCGAGGGATGCATGGGAAGACCGCTCGGCTTGTACTGGTAGTGATCGCCCGTTTCTTTACGCAGAGCTTCCAGACGCTCTTGTAGCTTCTTCTGGATGGCAGCGTACTCCGGCTTACCGTAGAGATTTGTCTTCTCATCCGGATCTTTTTCAAGATCGTAGAGTTCGAACTCCTGCGGGTCCACGAAGTAGTGGATGTACTTATAGCGTTTGGTGCGAACGCCGCGGCAAGGCTTCACGTTCTCCCAGCCGGGATACTCGTAATATTCGTAGAGCCAATCCTGCCGCCATGCAGCGTGCTTGCCTTCGGCAAGAGGCATCATCGACTTGCCCTGCATCTCCGCAGGCACAGGCAGGTTCGCCAGATCGAGCAGCGTCGGCGCCATATCCAGATTGAGCACCATCTCGTCATTTTTTGTTCCCGACTTGATGCGTTTGGGATAACGAATGATCATTGGAATGCGGATGGATGGCTCGTACATCAGGCGCTTGTCGTACATGTGGTGTTCACCGAGAAAGAAGCCGTGGTCGGAGGAGAAGAGTACGGCTGTTTTATCAAGCACGTTTTGCCGCTCGAGTTCTTTCATTACCGTGCCGACATTTCTGTCGTTATCTTCCACACCGACGTAATGGTTTTTCACCAGTTCTTCAGGCGAACGCGGATCGTCGCTTCCTACTTCCGAATAACCGACTTTGTTATCGGCATCAGCCACGCTGCGCGGCTTCCCTGGGTATCCTTCAGCATCTTCGTGGAAGGTGGAGGGTAAAGGAATCCCGGTGCCGTTGTACCGGTTCACCATGTCTTTGGGCCTGAAGAAAGGCGCGTGCGGCGCATAGAACCACAGGAAGAGGCAGAAAGGCTTGTCGCGCTTTTTCTGCATCCACTCCACAGCTTTGCGTGTGAGCAGCGTATCCACGTATTCACCGGCATAGAGCTTGGCGGGCGTATAGTGGCCATCCACGCCTTCAGTAACAACCGGGCGATAGAAGTCACCCTGACCTTCAAAGCCGAAGTAGTAGTTCCATGGATGGTTCATCAATGCGCCTTCAATGTGCGACTTGCCGATGAACGCTGTCTCATAGCCAGCGTTTTTCAAGAGATCGGAGACGAGCGGGAAACGGTCAGGGACCTTTCCTTCCACATTGGTAGCGGCACCGGTAGTGTGCGAATACATGCCGGTGAGAATGGTGGCGCGCGAAGGAAGGCAGAGCGCATTGATGACAAAGCCATTGTTGAAGGTGCAGCCTTCGCGGCTCAGGGCATCAATGTTCGGCGTCTTAATGATGGGATTGCCGGTGAAAGAGAACTCATCGTTTCGCACCCCTTCGCCGACGAAACAGACGATGTTGGGGCGATCACCACTCTGGGATGAGCCTGTGGTTTCAGCAAGCGCGCTGAAGGCGGGATTCACACACGCCATGCCCATGGTGGCGGTGATGTATTTCAGTACAGTTCTGCGGTTTGCCATGAATTTCCCTCTCATGTGTGGTCAGAGTACAACTGGCAACGTTGCCGAAGTTTTACATAATTTTGGTTTGTGCAGATCTTGGCGGCTAGATGCGAGACAATCCTCGCATCTAGCCGCCTCTTCACTATGCTTTGCCTGCTAGTTGACGGAGCACATACTGCAGAATGCCTCCGTGCTGGTAGTACAGGATCTCCTGCGGTGTATCGATCCGGACTGTAGCCGCAATGTGTTTCACGTTTCCGTCTTTGTCCGTGGCTGTTACCGTAATTTGTTTTCCATTGGCAAATTTAGCGTCCAGCATCTCCTTCAGTCCGGGCACGTCGTACACCTCTTCGCCAGTCAGACAGAGCGAAGCAGCGTTTTCTTCCGCCTGGAACTGCAGTGGAAGAACGCCCATGCCAACAAGGTTCGAGCGGTGGATACGCTCATAGCTCTCCGCCAGCACAAACCGTATTCCCAGCAAACGCGGACCTTTGGCAGCCCAGTCGCGGGAGGAGCCGGAGCCGTATTCCTTGCCGGCGATGATGGCGAGCGGCGTGTTGCGTTTTGCGTACTCGACCGACGCGTCGTAGATGGACATCTGCGTGCCTTCCGGCAGCAGACGCGTGACGCCGCCTTCCGTTCCGGGGGCGAGCTTGTTGCGCAGACGGACGTTGGCGAAGGTGCCGCGCACCATCACTTCATGATTGCCGCGGCGGGAACCGTAGCTGTTGAAGTCGCCGGGTTTCACGCCGTTATCTGTGAGGTACTTGCCTGCCGGGCCGTCACGCTTGATGGAACCTGCGGGCGAAATGTGATCGGTGGTCACGGAGTCGCCGAGCAGGGCGAGTACGCGTGCGCCGTGGATGTCTTCGACCGGTGCGGGTATGGCGGCCATGCCGTCAAAGTACGGCGCTTTGCGGATGTAGGTGGAGTCCGGTTCCCATCCGTAGGTATCGCCGAGCGGGAACTTCAGGTCCTTCCAGTTGGCATCGCCTTCGGCAACGGTGGAGTACTCCTTGTGGAACATGCTGGAGTCAATGGAAGCAGCGACTGTTTCCGAAACTTCCTTCTGGGAAGGCCAGATATCACGCAGATAAACCTTGTTGCCATCCTTGTCGCGGCCAAGCGATTCGCTTTGGAAGTCGAAGTCGATGCGTCCTGCAAGCGCGTAGGCCACGACGAGCGGCGGCGACATGAGGTAGTTCGCACGTACATCGGAGTTGATACGGCCTTCAAAGTTGCGATTGCCGCTGAGTACGGAGACCGCAACAAGGCCGTGCTCTTCAATGGACTTCGAGACATCGGCAGGCAGCGGGCCGGAGTTGCCGATGCAGGTAGTGCATCCATAGCCGACGGTGTTGAAGCGCAGTGCGTCGAGATACTGCGTGAGGTCAGCCTTCCTGTAATAGTCCGTCACCACGCGCGAACCGGGCGCAAGCGATGTTTTGACCCACGGCGGTGTGCGCAGTCCCTTTTCAACGGCCTTCTTTGCGAGCAGACCGGCGGCGATCATCACACTCGGATTTGAGGTGTTGGTGCAGGAGGTGATCGCCGCGATGACGATGCTGCCGTGGTGCAGGTACTGGTCCACATCGACACCGAGACGCTCCTTTACGCTGTGGATCGGTTCCGCTCCGGTGGCGAGATGGCCGTCTTTTCCGGGTTCGGGCATCGCCTTGCTGCTCTCGATGGAGCCGTCCGCGGAGGAGTGTCCGCCTTCACCCTGCCAGCGCACGATCTGGCGATCGCCCTTGGTGTTGGCGTTCGGACCATAGAGCGAGGGGAGCGCCTTGGCGAATGCTTCCGCCGCGCCGGAGAGAGGCACGCGGTCCTGCGGACGCTTCGGTCCGGCAACGCTGGGCTCCACTGTCGAGAGATCGAGTGAGAGTGTGGAGGAGTATTCCGCTTCGGACGCGTCGGCAGTGTGGAACATGTTCTGCGCGCGGTAGTAGTCCTCGACGAGTTGGGTCTGCGCATCGCTGCGGCCGGTGAGGCGCAGGTAGGCGAGCGTTTCCTTGTCGACAGGGAAGATGCCGCAGGTCGCGCCGTACTCGGGCGCCATGTTGGCGATGGTGGCGCGGTCGGCGAGAGGAAGTTCGCTGATGCCGGGACCGTAGAACTCCACGAATTTGCCCACGACGCCGTGCTTGCGCAGCATCTCGGTTACGGTGAGTACGAGGTCGGTGGCGGTGGCGCCTTCCTTCAGCTTGCCCGTGAGTTTGAAGCCGACAACCTGCGGCACCAGCATGGAAACCGGCTGGCCCAGCATGGCCGCCTCGGCTTCAATGCCGCCGACGCCCCAGCCCAGAACGCCCAGGCCGTTGACCATGGTGGTGTGCGAGTCAGTGCCGACGAGGGTGTCGGGATAGACCTTGCCGTCGGGTGTGGTGAAGGCAACGCGCGCGAGGTATTCGAGATTGACCTGGTGGCAGATGCCCATGCCGGGAGGTACAGCGCTGAAGTTGCGGAAGGCCGTCTGTCCCCACTTGAGGAAGGCGTAGCGCTCGCGGTTGCGCTGGAACTCCAACAGCGAGTTGAGGTCGTAGGCGTTCGCAGTGCCGTACTCGTCCACCTGCACGGAGTGGTCGATAACGAGTTCCGCGGGCTGCAGCGGATTGATCTTTTCCGGATCGCCGCCGAGCACCTTCATGGCGTCGCGCATAGCCGCGAGATCGACGATGGCGGGAACTCCGGTGAAGTCCTGCATGAGGACGCGAGCGGGCATGTAGGCGATTTCGCGCGAGGGCTCTGCTTTCGCTTCCCACTTGGCCAGGAATTCGATATCGGCGGCAGTGACGGTGACGCCGTCTTCGCGGCGCAGAAGATTTTCAAGCAGGATGCGCAGGGAGAAGGGCAGCCGCGCGATGTCGATGCCCTTTGCGGTGAGCGCATCGAGCCGGTACATTTCGTAATTTTTTCCGCCGGAGGCGAGCGTCGCCCTGGCGCCAAAGGAGTTTGCAGTGCTCATGGAATCGTGATCTCCAATAACGGGATAGGCCCACCGCCATGCGGAGGGCAATGAATCTCATAAAAATGGGAGGCGCGAAAAGCTACGCGAGGGCACGGCCGCGATCGTGCTTGCCGCGACGGAAACGCTTGAGAGCGAACATTTTGTAAGAGGAATAAGGCATGGTTCGCTGTTCCGATTTTAGCCCCAATTTGCACAAGACCGCATCCAAGAGGATGTGCCATGATGGTGCTGGCTGAGGGGAGGGCAATCGCGTGCAGGACAAGTTACGAGAGTTGATCGCGCAGGCCTCCACCGCAAAGATGTCGCTGGAAGAACGCGAGGCGCAACGCCTGAGCTTTGCCTACGGCAACACCCACTTTGAGAACGGTCAGATTACGCGCGCCACCATTCAGCATGCCGCGCAGAGGCTCCAGCGCATGGAGGCCGCGCGTTAAACGGTGGCCTTTCCGTTCGACAAAGACAAGTCCCAGCCTGAACAACCCGCCACGCCCAATGAGCCGCCACCGCCTCCTGTTCTAAAGGACGGATTCATTGTGGAGCCGAGTGCGCCGCGTCCGCTCGATCCCGAGTCGTCGCTGGCCGGATACACGTTTTCGCTGGACGATATCTCCGCGCCTATCTCCGATAAACCTGCGCAAGAGGCGAAGGAGCCGGAGCCGCCCGCCGTCGTTCCGTCGGAGAAAGACGAAGATCTGCTGCTGGATAACGAGGTGGACATTGCACTGAAAGAAGCGCAGAACGGTCTGCTGCAGTTTGACTATGCGATGCGCTGCATCGAAGAGGCGATTGAGGCGGGCAGCTTTGAGCTGAAGCCGGAGCTTATCTGCACCTTGCAAAAGCTGGCGGTGGAGAAGATTCGGGCATCTGCCGGTTCGTATCGCGCGTGCGATGTGGCGATCACGAATACGAAGCATCTCCCGCCGCACAATGAAGACGTGCCGCAACTGATGCGCGCCATGTGCGAGTACGTGCGCGAGCAGTGGAGTGCGCGGAACGACAGTCTGGAGGATGCGCTGTTTCTCGCGGCCTATCTGATGTGGCGTATCAACTGGATCCACCCATTTACCGACGGCAACGGCCGTACGGCGAGGATTGTGGCATACCTCGTGCTGTCCGTGCGGCTCGGTTTTACGATTCGCGGCAAACGCACCATCTCCGACCAGATTGCCGATGATCGCGAGCCTTACTTCAGGGCGCTGCTTGCGGCGGATGCAGCGTGGGACGAGGAGCGCGTAGATATGTCGCAGATGGTGGATCTACTGCGGAAATTGCTCGAGACGCAACTGCAATCCTGACGCGGTTCGGCGTTTCCTAACGCTCTGTGACGCTAAGACTTCCTTGGCGCGGCGCAACATCCGATTGCTTTTGGCACTCTATACCGTTGGAGGTTTCGCCATGAAGGTCAGGGGAACCAGGTATGTTGCCGTTGCAGGCCTAAGCGCAATGCTGATGTTAGCGGGCTGCAAAAAAGATCAGCCGATGAACGAGACGGCTCTGGCCGCAGAGAATCCATCAGGGCTGAACCTGCTGCAAGTACCGCCGGGAACGGCCCAGCCCGCCTATGGTAACGCCGCAACGCAGGTGATGGGAGCGAGCTACAGCTCTCCTGAGAACGTGAATGGTGAAAATTACGATGATAACGACGCCATGTACGCCGATCTGGATGGCACGAACGATCCCTATGCGGAGTACGTGGACCAGAGCGTTCCCTATGCGACCGAAGCGCCGCCTCCGATCCCGGAATATGAGCAGCCCTATGCACCCGGACCGGACTATATCTGGACACCCGGATATTGGGATTACGCCAACACCGGCTACTATTGGGTTCCCGGCGCGTGGGTACAGCCACCGTATGTAGGCGCATTGTGGACGCCGGGTTTCTGGGGTTACTACGGTGGACGCTACCGTTATCACCACGGTTATTGGGGCCGCAATGTCGGCTTCTATGGCGGCATCAATTTTGGATTTGGATACCTTGGCATTGGATATGCAGGCGGCTACTGGAATAACGATCACTTCTACTACAACCGCGCGTATAACCGCGTGAATCCGGTGGTGGTGCGCAACTACGTCTACGAGCGCCGCGTGGTCATCAATAATCGTTTTGTAGATACGCGACGCGTCTCGTACTGGGGCGGGCCGAATGGCATTCGACGCGCGCCGGTGCGGTCGGAGTTGCTGGCGCGGGCACAGCGGGTGGCCCCTCCCATGCGGTCGCAGGTGGAAAACCGCAACTTTGCTCAGCGGCAGCCGCAGCAGTTCTATCAGCAGAACCATGGGCGTCCGCAGATCGTTTCTGCGAAGACAGGATTTCGTGCAGACCGCGGTATCCAGCGGCCTGCGGCGCTCTCTCCCACTGTGTTGCACCAGCAGATGCAGAAAATGCAAGAAGACCGTGTGCGCTGGCAGCAGCAGCGGCAGAACAATCAACACAATGAGCAGCACGGGTCGCAGATGCAGCGTACGAACTTCAACCAGCCGAACAATGTGCAGCGGCAGAACATGCCTGCGCAGAACCTGACTCCTCAGCAGCGGCAGACGCTGGAGCGGCTGCATGGCCACGGTGCGGCAGACAATCATCAGGTCCAGCAGCAACAACAGCGCGTGGAACAGATGCAACAGCGCCAGCAGATGCAGGTGCAGCACCAGAAAGCGAATGTGCAGCAGCAACATCAGCAGATGAACGAACAGCGTCAGCGTGCTGATCTTCAGCGCCAGCAGATGCAACAGCAACGTCAGCAACAGGAGCAACAACGCCAACAGCGGATGCAACAACGTCAGCAGGCGAATGTGCAGCGGCAGCAGGAAAATCAGCGAGCCGATCAGCAACGCCGTCAGGCCGATCAACAGCGTCAGCAGCAGGCGGAGCAGCGTGCCGAACAGATGAGGGCGCAACAGGCACAGCGTCAGCAATCTGCGCAGCGCGCTCAACAGATGCAACAGCGTCAAGCCCAGGCACAGCAGCGGGCGGACCAACAGCAGCAGCGCGCGGTGCAGCAACAACAGCATCAGATGCAGCGGCAACAAGCTGCTCCTCGTCCTCAGGCCCCGGCTGCGCCGCATGGAGGTGGTAATCCACATGCCGGTGGTGGCGGACAGCACGGCGGGGACCATCACGATCGCTAATTGATGCCCGGGACTGAAAAGGCGGCTTCGGCGGAAACGCTGCGGCCGCCTTTTTATGCCTGTGTTTACAGGCGATATAGCCGATTGCGCGTTTCTACCGGGGCTAAGACTCTCATGGCCGTGCGACAATCGATGTAGCGAGCCATGCCTGAAAATTCAGTTCAGTCCCCCGTCTCCAGTGTCCCCACACCGGCGCAGATTACGCCCGCGCTGTTGCAGCTGCACAACCTTACGCCGGACGAGTACGCCCTGATCGAGAAGGCGCTCGGCCGCACGCCATCGCTCACCGAACTGGGCATTTACAGCGTGATGTGGAGCGAACACTGCTCCTACAAATCGAGCAAGGTGCATCTGAAGCGGCTGCCGACCAAGAGTGAGCTCGTGGTGCAGGGGCCGGGCGAGAACGCCGGCATCATCGATGTGGGCGATGGATGGGCCTGCGCGTTCAAGATCGAGTCGCACAATCATCCCTCGTATATCGAGCCGTACCAGGGCGCGGCGACGGGCGTGGGCGGCATTCTGCGCGACATTTTTACGATGGGTGCGCGTCCGCTGGCGGTCATGGATGCGCTGCGCTTTGGGCCGCTGAATGAAGACGAGCCGGACCCGAAGGTGCGCGCGCGCAATCGCCAGATTATGGAAGGCGTCGTCCACGGCGTGGCCGGATACGGCAACTGCTTTGGCGTGCCGAACCTCGGCGGCGAGACGCGTTTTGAGCCCTGCTACAGCGGCAATCCACTGCTCAATGCGTTTGCGCTGGGTCTTGTCCGCAAGGACCAGATCTTTTATGCGAAGGCGACGGGTGTCGGTAATCCCGTCATTTATGTCGGCGCAAAGACGGGTCGCGACGGTATCCACGGCGCCACGATGGCCTCGGAAGAGTTCAAAGAAGGCAGCGAGCAGAAGCGGCCCAATGTGCAGATGGGCGATCCGTTTATGGAGAAGCTGCTGCTCGAGGCTTGTCTTGAGGTGATGGCGCTTCCGTCGAAGGCCGTCCTCGGTATTCAGGACATGGGCGCAGCGGGTCTTACCTGCTCCATCTGCGAGATGGGCGCGCGCGGTGGCGTTGGTCTGGATGTGGAACTTGATCTCGTTCCGCAGCGCGAAACGGGCATGTCGAGCTACGAGATCATGCTGAGCGAGTCGCAGGAGCGCATGCTGCTGGTTGCCGAAAAAGGCAAGGAGCAGGAAGTGCTCGATGTCTTCAGCAAGTGGGGGCTGGATGCTGCCATCGTCGGTGAAGTGATTGCTGAGAACCGCATGCGGATTCGTCACCACGGCGAGTTGATTGTTGATCTCTCCAACGAATCATTGACCGACGACGCTCCGCTCTACAACCGTCCTATTGGACAGTGGAAGTCGCCGTTTCCCGCAGAGCCTCCGGCGCATGTTCTGGAGGAGCTGAAGCAGCCGCGCGACTACACGGCTGACGTTAAGAAGCTGCTCGCGTCGGCGAACATCTGCGACAAGCGCTACATCTTTGAGCAGTACGACAGCATGGTGCAGACCAACACCGTGCAGGGCCCCGGCGGAGAAGCCGGCGTGATGCGCATCAAGGGCACCGGCACTCCCGGCCACGAGCGCGGACTCGCCATGGCCCTTGCAGGCAACGGCCGCTGGACGGCGATGGACCCCAAGCTCGGCGCGATGCACGCCGTTGCAGAAGCCTGCTGCAAGGTGGCCTGCGTAGGCGCAAAGCCCGTCGCGGCGACGAACAATCTGAACTTCGGCAACCCGATGAAGCCTGAGGTGATGGGCCAGCTTTCCGCCGCGGTCGACGGCATTGCCGAAGCCTGCACGGCACTCGGAACGCCAATTACTGGCGGCAATGTTTCGCTCTATAACGAGACGAATATCGGCGGAAAAGTCGAGAGCATCTATCCCACGCCGGTGATGGGCATTGTCGGAATCATTGATGATGTGACGAAAGCTGTGCCGAGCGGGTTTTCGGCAGCCGGTGAGAGTGTGGTGATGCTGTATGCGCCGGAGACACAAGCTCCCGAATCTGCCCTTGGTTCCACGGCATTCGCGCAGGTCGTTTTGGGACAGATGTGGGGAACACCACCTGCGCTCTCGATCGAAGGCGCGGCGAGATTGCAAAAGGTTCTGGTGTCACTGTCGCAAAAGGGGTTGATCTCTTCTTCGCAAGACGTTTGTGATGGAGGGCTCGCCGTCACGCTGGCGAAAGCTGCGATTGCACGAGGCGTAGGCGCAGAGATTCAGCTCAAAAGTTCGATGTCGAATGAAGGATTCCAGGGCCTGCTCTTCTGGGAGTTTGGAACCCATGTGGTTGTGACATGTGCAAGTGCTTCCTGTGACGCCGTGATTGCTGTTGCAAAGGAACATGGATACGCGGCAGACGTGATTGGAACGACGGGTGGCGATACGCTGCGAATTGCCCACAATGGCGCGGTGAAGATCGAGTCGGATGTTGCCCAACTCGCCGATGCATTCTCCAACACGCTTCTGAATGCGTCCTTTCGTGAGGAGGTGCTCGCATGAACTGCAAAACAGCAGATCTCTCCACTGCGCTGCGCTCCGGTCGAGATGACGAGTCGTTGATGAATGAAGAAATGCACGAAGCTGACGAGCACCTAGACAAGCTCCGCGAAGAGTGCGGCGTGATGGCGGTGTATAACCATCCTGACGCGGCGCGCTACACCTACTGGGGTTTGTACTCGCTGCAGCATCGCGGGCAGGAATCCGGTGGTATTGCTGTCTCGAATGGAGAGGACATTACCGATCTGAAGGGCATGGGGCTGGTGAGCGAGATCTTCACCGATCCCGTCCTGGAAAAACTGCCGGGGCATCTTGCGATCGGCCACACGCGCTACTCCACCACCGGCGATTCGGCGCTGCTGAATGCGCAGCCGATTTCGGTGGAGAGCACCAAGGGCCAGATCGTTATTGCGCATAACGGCAACCTGGTGAACCTTGGCACGGCGAAGGAACGCCTCGAACGCGACGGTGCCATCTTCCAGACCACGAGCGACTCCGAGATCATCATTCAGCTCATCGCTCATTCCAAGCAGTCGATGCTGGTGGATTGCATGGCCGAAGCACTCTCGCAGGTGGAAGGTGCCTTCTCGGTGGTGATGCTCACGCGCAATCGTATCTTTGCAGCGCGTGATCCGCACGGCTTCCGTCCGTTGTCGATGGGCCGCATCCCCGGAGTGGATGGTGCGCCGGACACGATTGTCTTCGCCTCTGAAACATGCGCCTTCGATCTGCTCAAAGCGAAGTACGAACGCGATGTGGAGCCGGGCGAGCTCATCATGGTGAGCGAAGACGGCGTGACCTCGCGCTACTTCAACCGCAGCACCAGGCAGGCAAGCTGCATCTTTGAGCATGTCTACTTCGCCCGGCCCGATAGCAGAATCTACGGTCGCTGGGTGCAGAAGAGCCGCGAAGAGATGGGCAAGACGCTCGCGCGTGAGAGCGGCGTTCCCGCTGATCTGATCGTTCCTGTTCCGGACAGCGGCGTGACCGCAGCACTCGGATACGCCGCCGAGTCCGGCATTCCGTTCAACTTCGGCCTCATCCGCAACCACTACGTCGGTCGCACCTTCATTCAGCCAGAACAACGCGTGCGCGACTTCGGCGTGCGCATGAAATTGAATCCTGTTCGTGCGCTTTTAGAAGGAAAACGCGTGATCCTGATCGACGATTCGATCATTCGCGGAACCACGTCACGCAAGATTGTGCGCATGGTGCGCGCCGCGGGTGCGAAAGAAGTCCACATGCGCATCTCGTGTCCGCCAACGATCTCACCGTGCTTCTATGGGGTGGATACGCCGCACCGCCGCGAACTGATCGCCGCAAACCAAACGCTCGAAGAGATTCGGGACTTTATCGAAGCGGACTCGCTCGCCTATCTCTCACTCGACGGTTTGAAACACGCATGCACGTTTGGCGATGAGAAGCCGAACGGATATTGCGTGGCCTGCTACACCGGCGACTATCCCACACAGTGGGTGGATGTGAACGAGATTCTGCCTGCTATGCAGAGCATCAGCTAGCGATCGTTCGGCGACGGGTGCGGGCGCTGGTATTTGGTGCAGCAGGGCTCGCGCTTCGGCGTAAATTCCATCAGTTCGATGCGCGTGCCGTCTGGATCAAACAGATTGATTTGCCATTTGCCATCTTGCCCCTGGCGCGGTTCGGCTGTGCCGGTCCAACCGTTCGCGCGTAGTTTCTTCACTGCTTCCTTAATGCTGATCACTCCCAGCGCAACGTGGTTGGCGCTGCCGTATTGGCGGGCTGTCATGTTGGGCGGACGATTCAGCATATATTCCACCCATTCACGGCCATCCGGCACCTGCATGCTGGCGTAGTTGACGTGTTCGGGTGTGCCGTCCCAATTGGGGCCGCCTGTCCAGTAGAGTTTAAAGCCGAGCAGATCACGGAAGAAAGCGTCTGCGGCGGCCCGGTCGTGGACGACGAAGCCTACATGGATGATGCGGCTGGAAACTGCTGTGGCGTGAACGGGCTGTGCGGTTTTACTTGATCTCACATGCAGACCACGCAGCACGAACGCAATGCGTTTCCTTTCTGGTCCCTGGATGGAGAATCCGCCGCCGTTTGTCTCGCGCATGTCCTTGATGTGGTGTTCGCGCAAGTATGCCCTCATCTGGCGAGTGCTGCTTACTTCCAGCCCGATCTCTTCTTCGAGTTCCGGCGGAGGAGCCGGGCTGCGATCGATGAATATGGCTTGTGTGGGAGAAAGAAGATACTCGTCGCTTTGTGGAGCGGGATGCAGGTGGCGAGCTCCGAGAAGACCCGCGTAGAAGGAAGCCGCTCCTTGCGGATCTGAAGAGTGAAAGCGAACGTAGGCGATGCCCGTGATCTTTGGGCGTGGCGTTTGCGCAACTGAGATCGCGACAAAGAAAAATGCGCCCACGAGGAGGAGTTTTCTCATGGGCGCACTTTAGTCTTTGGTGTGGCTGATCGTCAAAGCGCTTCGTGCTAATCCGGCAGTGTTGTATTGCCTTTGATTTTGAAGATGGTTTTTACCGTTGTGGCTTGCGTACCCGGTTGACCATCGCCCGCGGTGAGAGTGTAGTCGCCCTCGGCGATGATGCGTTTGCCTTCCGGTGAGACGAAGCTGAGGTCGCGTGGATTGAAATCCACATGAACGCGGCTGGTTGCGCCTGCCTTGACATTAATGCGTTTGAAGGCGCGCAGTGCTCGTAGTGGCATACCTTCTTTTTGCGGCGGGATGATGTAGAACTGCACCACGGCATCGCCCGCACGTTTGCTGGTATTGCGCACGGTAACGTCTGCACTGAGCGGTGAACCGGCGGCGACGATGGGCTTGCTGAGCGCGAGCTTCGAGTAGGCGAAATGTGCGTAGCTCAGTCCAAAGCCGAAGGGGAAGAGCGGCTCGCCGTGGAAGTAGCGATAGGTACGGTTCGCCATGTTGTAGTCATCGAAGAGCGGAAGTTGGTCTACGCTCTTGTAGACCGTGACGGGAAGTTTGCCCGAAGGATTGTTGACGCCTGCGAGCGTACGCGCGATGGCGGTGCCGCCTTCTTCACCCGGATACCAGGCTTCGAGAATGGCGTTCGCATCTTCGGCGAGCCAGTTGACCGAGAGCGCGCTGCCATTCATGAGCACGGCGACGAGCGGCTTGCCTGTGGTCTTTACTGCTTTGACGAGCTCTCGTTCTTCGGCTGGGAGATCGAGGCTGGTTCGGTCGCCGCCGGAGAAGCCAGGGACGTCGACCTTCATCTCTTCGCCTTCGAGTTCGGGCGTAATGCCGACGGATGCGATGACGACGTCCGCTTCACGCGCGGCGCGAACGGCGCGATCGAGAGCGTCAGGAATTTCACGCACCCACTGCAGGCGCACATCGAGCGTGGTGCCGCCGTGGTACTCGACTGCGATGGGATAGGCGTGGCCGGCTTTGAGTGTCATGGTTTCCACGTAATCGGATGTGCCGGGCTTGGTGAGTTCGCCGAGCAGTTTGCCTCCGAGGAACAGACGCGCGGCGTGGCCGTGAATGCGCAGCGTGTATTTGCCGGACTCGCGCGGTGTGAGTGTGCCCGACCAACGTGCAAAGACGTGGTGAATGCCAGCGGGAAGATTGCGCGTGAGGCCGTAGTTGATCTGTGAGTCAACCTGCGTGAGGATGGGCTGGCCCTTCATCGATTCGTCAGCGAAATACTCTGCAAGTAGACCGGGCTTGCCATCGTGCGAGAGCACTTCGGGTTCAATCGCGATGGGCTTGTGCAGGAAGTTGGTGCCGGGCTCGTACACGATGTGCGCAGCGGGGAACTGCTTGCGCACTCCGTCGAGCAGGTTCACGTAGTGTGAGGAACGCCCGTTGTAATTGCCTTCGAGCACGATGATCTGATCAGCCAGCGGACCGATAACAGCGATCTTTTTTGTGCGCGGAGATAGCGGAAGCGTGCCGTCATTCTTGAGCAGAACCATCGACTCTTCGGCGAGCTTGAGCGCGAGTGCGCGGCTGGCGGCGGTGTTGTTTGCTGAGTCGGGAATGTTGGCGTAGGGCACCATCTCCACAGGATCGAACATGCCAAGGCGGAAGCGTGCTTCCAGCAGTCGGCGCAGAGCGGTGTCGATATCGGCCTCGGTGGCGTGGCCTTCTTTTACCGCGTCGATGTAGCGCTGATAGTCGGAGGCATCTTTCTTGATGGTGAGGAAGTCGGCGCAGTCGTTATCGGTGCCGGCTTTGAGAGAGACGGCGGCTGCTTCCGCCAGTGTGGGAACGAACTTGTGGCCTTTGGCGATGTCTGCGACGGCATCGCAGTCGGAGACAACATAGCCGCGGAAGCCCCAGTTCTTTCGCAGCGTGTCTTTCAGCAGAAACGTATTCGCGCATCCAGGCTCGCCGTTCACGGAGTTGTAGACGCACATGACGGAGGCAGCCTTTGCTTCGACAACAGTGGCGCGGAAGGCGGGAAAGTACGTGTCCGCCATATCGTGCAGGCTTACTTTTACATCGGCGGTGTGACGGGTGGATTCAGGCCCGCTGTGCACGGCATAGTGCTTAGGCGTGGCGATAGCGCGGTAGTAGTGAGGATCGTCTCCCTGCACACCTTTTACGAACGCGACGCCCATGTGCGCGGTGAGGAATGGATCTTCGCCGTAAGTTTCCATCCCGCGCCCCCAGCGCGGATCGCGGAAGATGTTGATGTTGGGCGACCAGAAGGTGAGCCCTTGAAAGATAGTGCGCTCGCCCGCGCGGACGGCCATGTTGTACTTCGCACGGCCTTCGGTGCCGATGACCACGCCCATCTTGTGAATGGAGTCGGGATCGAAGGTGGCAGCGAGTCCGATCGGCTCGGGGAAGACAGTCGCTGTGCCGTAAGCCACGCCGTGCAGCGCTTCGTTCCACCAATCGTATGCGGGAATACCAAGGCGCGGAATGGCGCGTGATTGATTGACGAGTTGGGAAGCTTTCTCTTCCAACGTCATGCGATGCAGCAGATCGTCTACGCGCTGATCGAGTGGGAGCTTCGGATTGCGATACGGCATCTGCGCCACGCCTGCGGGCAGCGGTTCGGGTGGTGGAGCCTGCGCGATGACGGTGGCGGAGAGAAGGCCGAGAGCGAGGATGAGCGTGCGATGCATGAGAACTCCTGGATCACCGAAGAGACATCTGATCATCGGGGTAGATGACCACTGTAGCCGAAGTCGAGGCATTTGGGGCATACTGAAGGACGCAAATTGGAATCGATTCCAATTTACGCTAAAGAGAGATAAAAATGATGGACCGGCGCGGATTTATTCAGCTTGCTTCGTTTGCGGCAACGCAGAGCGTTTTGGGAACTACGGTTGCACATGCAGCAAGCGAACGTGCGGCGGAAGATCTGACGCGATGGGTCGATCCCATCATCGGCACGGGAGGGCACGGCCATACCTATCCCGGCGCGACGGTCCCCTTTGGTGCGGTCCAGTTCAGTCCTGATACGTACAACAAGCAGTGGGATGCGGCTTCTGGCTATCACCGAGACGACACGTCGATCATGGGCTTCAGTCATACACACCTGAGCGGTACTGGCGTGGGCGACATGCTGGATCTGCTGCTAGTTCCGCGTACAGGAGCGGTGAAGCTGGAGCCCGGCACGCGCGAGCATCCTGAGGAGGGATACCGCTCGCGCTTTGATCATAAGAATGAGCATGCCGAACCGGGATATTACTCGGTGAAGATGCAGTCTGCCGGCGGCAAGCAGGTGCAGGTGGAGTTGAGCGCGACGGGGCGCACCGGCATTGCGCGGATTCACTTTCCTGAGGGTGAGGAGCCACACATTCTGCTCGACTGGTACCACGTCTATGGCACTAACAATACAGTGACATGGGCTGATTTGCGTGTGGATGATGAGCAGCGTATCTCCGGTGGTCGCGGTGTGGACAAGTGGACGCCCAAGCGCGAGATCTACTTTGCGACGGAGTTCTCGCAGAGGCCGAAGAAGATTGAAGTCTTTGCCGAAGGCAAGCCGGTCGATAGCAGAAGGGTGAGCGGCATCCGCTTGCAGGTGGCACTGCATTTTGAACCCGGTTCCACGGTGCTGGTGAAGAGCGGCATCTCCATTGTGAGCGCGAAGAATGCTCGGCTGAATCTCGATACGGAGTTGCCGGGGTGGAATTTCGACGCCGTGCGCACTGCGGCAAATCGCAAGTGGCAGGCGGAGTTAGCGAAGATCGTTGTTGAAGATGCGGACGCTGAGCGCAAGAAGATCTTCTACACCGGCCTGTATCACATGATGTGCGCGCCTACGCTGAATGATGACGTGAATGGCGAATATCGAGGGCTGGATAAGCAGGTGCATACGCTTGCAAAGGGCGAGCACAACTACAGCACCTTCTCGCTATGGGATACGTATCGCGCGCTGCATCCCTCGTTTACGTTGTGGCAGAGGGAGCGCGTGGCGCCGATGGTGAACTGCCTGATTCGCATAGCGGAGCAGAGCATTTATGGATTTCCAATCTGGCCGTTGCAGGATGGCGAGACGTATTGCATGCCGGGATATCACGCGGCGAGCGTAATGGCTGAGGCTTGCGTGAAGAAGGTGCCGGGCATCGATTGGCAGCGCGCGTATCGCGCGATGCGCAAACGCAATATGGACGACGACTACATGGGACTGCCTATCTACCGCCGCGTGGGATTTATTCCTGCCGATCGCGAGAAGGAGAGCGTCGGCAAGGTCATTGAGTACATGTACTGCGACTGGGCAACCTCGCAGGTGGCTGAACATGTTGGCGCACATGTAGACGCGAAGATTCAGCGGAAGCGTTCGCAGAGTTATAAAAAACTCTTCGACGCGAAGACGCAGTTCATTCGCGCGCGACTTACCAATGGCGATTGGACGCCGAACTTCGATCCAAAAGCTACGGGATATAGTCCGGCGTGGCGCGACTACTGCGAGTCAAACGCATGGCAATCCACCTTTGGCGTGCAGCACGACGTGAAGGGATACATGCATCTCTTCGGCGGACGCGAAGCGTTTGCGCGGAGGCTGGATGCATTGTTCACCGAGCCGTTTGGCGTGACCAACGAGAACGTGATGGACATGACCGGCTACATCGGCCAGTACGTGCATGGCAACGAGCCGAGCCATCACATCGCGTATCTCTACTTGTGGGCCGGGCAGCCGTGGAAGACGCAGGAGCGGGTGCAGCAAATTCTGGAGACGCTGTATCATGCTGCGCCGGATGGCTTGTCGGGCAATGAAGATTGCGGGCAGATGTCGGCGTGGTTCTGCATGAGTGCGATGGGTTTGTATGCTGTCGATCCAGCAAGCGGGACGTATGTGCTCAATGCGCCGCTCTTCAATCGCGTGACGGTAAAGCTGGGCGGCGGGAAGAAGTTGGTGATCGGGGCGAAGCGGTCATCGCATAGCGACAAGTATGTTCACGGCGTTACGTTGAATGGCAAACCGCACGACCGCCTATGGGTACATCACTCAGAGCTTGTGGATGGAGCGCACCTGCTCTTCCATCTTGGCGCAGAGCCGAACAAGAGCTTCGCAGTATCAGAGACGGCGATGCCGCCATCTCTGACTGCGTGATTCATCCGATCTTCTTCCAATCGCGAATGATGTAGCGCGACGACTGCGTTGCGCCAGCCGCTGCGTGGCCGGAGGATGCAGTTGCATCCCAGGTGAGCGCGAAGGCGTCACTCTGCCAACTGCGGCTCCCATCGCCATAGACGCGCACGTCCACATGCACCTGCTTTTCTTGCGTAGTCGGTGTCACTTCGGCCCACGGAATCACTGAGCCCGAGCGAACATACACAGGAATGGCGTTGTAGGTTGCCGGGATGTGCTTCTTTGTGGGGCCAGTAATGCGTTCGCCAGTCCAGAAGTCGTGCCACTCGCCTGCGGGGAAGACAACGTTGCGGCCTGCTTCTTTTGCGAACATCGGCGCAATCATCAGACTGTCGCCCATCATGTATTGGTCGTCCACGTTGGTGAGTGAGGCGTCCTCAGGAAAATCGAGCAGCAGTGCGCGGAAGGGTGGCGTGCCGTCCTTGGCATACTTTGCGAACGCAGCTTCGAGATACGGAAGCATCTGCATGCGCCAGCCGATGATCTCGCGGCACTTGGTTTCGAGCGCTTCCCAGTCGTGTGTGAATTCATCGTTATTGTTCTTCGTGCGGTCGATCTGCTTCCACGGTGGATTGCGGATGTACCATGCATTCACCATCGCAAGCGGTGAAAAGATGACGCTCTGAAGGCGGCGCAACAGATCCTCCTCGGTATGCGCGTCGCGCACTTCAGGACACCAGAGCAGACCGCAGAAACCTGAGTTCACGAGCGCGCGGATGAACTGGCGATGATCGTATAAATCGCTGTATAGGACGAATGGATACGGCGCTGCGAAGGTGCCACTGGAACGCACGAGTCCATAGGTGGATTTATTGCGGCTTTGGAATGCGTTGAGGATTGTGTCCTGATAGCGCAGACCGAAGCAGGCATGCATCTGTTCGCCGTCCAGACCGGAGGGGAAGCGGCTGAAGTCTGCGAAGGACCAGCCGTTGGTGAAGTCGGAGCCATCGCACTCATCGAGTTTGAATCCGGAGATGCCGATGTCGATCAACTCTTTGGCGTGATAGCCGCCGAAGATCTTGCGCGCGGGCGCACCCGCAAAGTCGGGCACAAGGCCCTCCCACACGGCATAATTGCCTGCGTACGGAACGAGCGCGGGAAAGATGGGCGACGAGGGATGGGTGAAGGCATGCTCCCATAGGTTGATGTGAAAGCCCATCTCGCCACTCTTTTGCACGAATGCTTTGGGATCCGGAAAGCGCGCTTTCTCCCATGCGAAAGAGCAGGAGTAAGCGTGTGTCTGCCAACCAGGTTCCAGACCGAAGACATCGCACGGGATCTTGCGATCGCGGAACTCCTGTTCGAGTTTCGTAATCTGATCGGCATCGAGATGCATCTCCGGGCGATACCAGAAGCCTAGGCCCCATGTAGGTGGAGTCACGCCGCCACCGGAGAAGAGGTTGTAGCGGCGCACCACGTCCATCATGGATGGGCCGCTAAAGAGATAAACATCCACACCTTTGCAGCGCGGCACTTCAATACGCATCTCCGCTTGCAGTTCACGCTGGCGCGCACGGACATCGGTGGGCACATTTACAGTGAGGCTGGTGACGGGTTCGCTCTTTGTAGGTTTGGGCTGCACCTGTCCGCAATAAAAGTTTGCCTGGCGAAAGGTATCTACCAGCACGCCGTAACCATGTGTCGTGAGATAGAAAGGGACCGGCGCGTGCGAGTCGCCAGAGTCTCCAAGCGGATCGGCGTTGACGCGGATGGTGCGCTTTTTCGTTCTTTGCTCGAACGACATCAGTTGCAGGCCGAAGCCGTAGATCAATTCCCCCGGGGCGAGAGGGAGATTGAGATGAACACCGCGTGCATCCATCGACGACGTAAGCGCAAGGTCTGGTCGATGTGCTGAGGGCATGGCGTGCAAGGCCGCTTCTGTTGGAGCAATCAGGCGGCAACGCGCAGGCGTTTGCGCCTCAGGTACGCCTACCGTGGCCCGCCAGATACCGGGCAGAACAGGCTTCCAGACCGATGTGCCTGCGGCATGTGGAGTGGCAGCCTCGGCCGAAATCTCTGTAGCGGCAAGCGTCAATCCAGCAGCTATTCCCTTGGCAAGTTCGCGCCGGTTCATCATGCAACCCACTCCTGAAGTTGAAAATTGGAATTGATACCAAAAACCGTCTTGCTCGAAGAGTATGGACGCACGGCGGGAGTGTCAAACGATCAAAAACGAGAGTGCAGCCGCAATGAATTATGCAAAATAGCACGTTGTCTGTGTTAGAACGGGTCTCACGGGCATGAAGAAGAAAAAGAAGAGTATTCCCGCGCTGATGGACGTGGCCCGGTATGCGGGCGTGGGCGCCGCCACGGTCTCGCGCGTAATCAATGGCGGTCAAAACGTAAGCGCGAAAACGATGGCCGCCGTCACAAAGGCCATCGAAGAACTTGGCTATCACCCCAGCCATGCCGCGCGGAGTCTTCGCGCAGCCCGGTCTAAAACAATCGGTCTGATCGTTCCCAGCGTTGCCGATCCGTTCTTTTCCAGCGCAGCGAGTGCCATCCAGGAGGTCGCACGCGAGCATGAGACGCTTGTGTTGCTGGCCGCATCCGAAAACGATCCCGTGCGCGAGCGCGAACAGGTGACGTCACTCATCCAGCGCCGTATTGACGGTCTGATCATTGCTCCGTCTGACGCTGCCGATTCCGATCTGCTTCAGCATGCAGGGTTCCCAACCATCTGTTTCGACCGTCCCATCAAGGGGAGCGATCTGCCCACCGTACTTGCTGATTCGTATCGTGGTGCAAAAATCGCGACCGAACACCTGATCCGCAATGGCTACAAAAATATCTTGTGCATCGGCGGATATGCGAAGTTGTTCACCAGCCAGCGCCGCTTTCGTGGACATAAAGATGCCGTGACGCGAGCGGGCCTGCCTTATCTTGCTGAGCTTGAAGTGGAAGATTATGCGAGCGCGCGTGCTGCGCTGGTGCGGCATCTTTCGGGGCCAAAACCTGTAGACGCAATCTTCTCTACGAAGAACACAACTACCCTGGACCTCTACAAAATCTGCCGCGAACTGGGATTGCAAATTCCGCAATCCGTTGCTCTGCTCGGCTTTGATGATTTTGAGTTGGCAGACGCGCTCGACCCGCCGATCAGCGTGGTGCGGCAGCCGGTGCAGCAGATGGCTTCGCGCGCGACCGAGATGCTCTTTGATGCGATGGTGAGCGGTCACCAGACAAAACGGCCTGTGACGATGGACATTGAGTTGGTAGTGCGTGGCTCGTCTGCCAAACACAGTAAGTAACAGCTAACCCAACAACGCCTGTTCCGCGATGCAGAGCGCCGCCACATCGCCAATGCGTTCTCCTAACGATGCAGGAACAATCTCGCAGATGCCAGAAGAGGCTTCCAGCGCCTCTTCGTGCATACGCTGGCGTGCTGGTTGCAGAAGAGCATCGCCCAGACGAAGCGCCAGGCCGCCCACCACAATGCGCTCCGGATTGAGGATGTCCACAAGAATGGCGCATGCGTTGCCGAGTTTGCGGCCTGTGGTTTCCACAATGCGCTTGGCCACGGCATCTCCAGCGAGGAGCGCTTCTCCAATATGGCGCGCCGTCAGGTTTTCCAGCACCTCCGTCAGCGATGTTGTTTCGCCTGCTGCTTGCGCTTTGCGGATGGTGTCTGCGGCGTGGATTGCCATGCCGCCGCCGCTGGCCCAGCCTTCCACGCTGCCGGTCTTGTTGTAGCCCATGGGGCCATCGGCAGTGAGACGGACATGGCCGATCTCGCCGGCCATGTTGGAAGCTCCATGAAAGATCTCGCCATTGAGAATAAGACCAGCGCCAAGGCCGGTGCCCATGGTGAGAAAAACCATGTGCCGGCAACCGCTTCCGCTCCCATAGCGATGTTCAGCGATGGCCCCGGCATTCGCATCGTTCTCAAGTGCGCAGGGAAGCCTAAACTCCTCGCGCAGCATGCGCACGATCTCCACGTTGTTCCATGTAGGCAGGTTCGGCGGCGATTGAATAATGCCTGCGTTGCGATCGAGCGGACCTCCGCAACTGATGCCGATGGCGCGCACAGGCTCGGTGGCCTGTTGCATGGCCGTTCGAACCAGCGCGACGATTTTATCTAAAGCATGTTTCGGCCCTTGCGCCGGAAGCGTGGCAAATTCTTCACGCCAAAGAATGTCCGGAACACTGGCTGACAGCACGACCGCTGTCTTGGTTCCTCCGATGTCGATCCCAACGAGCAAAATCGATGCCTCTTACTCTTCCAATGCGTTGACTTCAGTAATTGCGCCGGAGCCCTTTGCGACCCGCAGCGTTTTGATCTCAAAAGGATGGAAGTTGCCGTGCCATTGCTTTCCGGCAAACTTCAGGTCCAGCGTGGCATTTGTGGCACGGCCTGCCGTTTCATAGGAGCGGATGATGATGTCATCTCCATCTTCAGAGCGCTTCACAGCCTCCACCACAACGTTTGGCACATCCACACTGAGGAACGAGCCTGAAGCTGCGCGCGTGCCGGGATGGATGCCCTGATAGATGATGGGCGTCTGCTCGACGAGTTCTTCCGCTGCATGGACGACGCCTGCATCCTGCCATGGACCGGTGTGCGGCATCAGTTCCATACGGAACTCCTGGACGCCCTGGTCCATCCATGCGTAATCGACGCCGGGCTCCAGCACGCGCGGCTCATGGTGCGCATAGACGGCTGCTCGCGCTACCGACAAACGCATGTCGTTGCCCCTAACGCTGTACCCGTACTTCGCATCGTTCAGAACGGCAAGGCCATACGGCTTGCCACCCTGCACTCCGCTCAGATCGATCCAGCGCTGCCCGGGATTCTCATCTCCGTTGGTGGGACGTTCCATTGCGCCATAAGCAATTTCATAAGTCGATTTGGGAGATTCGACGTTCACCGGGAAGGAGAACTTCAGCATCTTCTGGTGCTCGTGCCAGTCGAGCTGGACACGCGCTTCCAGCTTGCGGCTATTGGCATAGAGCAGCCAGTCAATAGTGAGGGTTGATGCGCCAAAGGTGCGCTTTTCGCGAATGCGCGCGCGGAGAGGACCATTTTCCATAACCTCGAGTGAGGTGCGCGTGAACTCGCCAATCTGCTTGTCGTAGCTGACGACGTGATGGCTCCAGGTATCGCTGAGGTCTTCCATCACAAGCGCGCGCATACCTGTCCCTTCGCCGGCAAAGACAGGAGCGTTGGTGTCTTTATCGAAAAGATTAAGACCACCATTCTTCACGAACTCAAGCCGCAGATGATTGTTTTCCAGCACGCTGTTCTGCGCGGTTGGAGCGCCGGTAACGACATCAGGCGTCTTCTCCACCTTGCGCACACGGATCTGGCGATAGCCGAAGGGTGGCACATCCACTTCAGCGACGAGGCCTATGCGATTTGTCACCACCGTGGTTGCGGGTACCCACTGGAAGGGCAGCGCGCGTCCGGTTTCGTCTTCCACCTGTGCGGGCTTGTCCTTGTCCCAGCCAAGGTCGTACTCCACATGCGTCTTGCTCGCCCATGCATGGGGATTGAAGATGACGAGATATTTGGAATCAGGATCGGTCGTCGGAATCTGCCACGCAAGACGCTGTGTGGAACTGGTCATCGCTTCCATGGCAATATCGCGCGCACGTCCAAAGGCATCGCGCGCAGCGATAAAGTGCTCCGGCAGCGTGGTACCCGCCAGGCCGTCGTGGAATTGCAACAACAGGAGACGCTGCCACGCCTTCGTAAACTCAGCCTTGGGATACGCCGCACCCCATGCAGCCGAGCCGATAGCGCTCATCTTCTCTGCTGCTTGCAGCGCAGCTTCGGTGGTGCGGTTCATCTTCTTCATTTCAGCGCCAGCGGTGTAGCAGCCAACCGAGTGGTGCTGTAGATCGCCGGTGTACACCTGAATGTCTTTGGGAAGGCGCATGCGTACATCGGCAAAGAACTTGTCCGGCGTGGAATAGAAGATGGTCGGCGCGCCGGGCTCTTTCTGGATCTCCCGCAGCGAAGCCATATTGGCTTTCGTAGGTCCGCCGCCATGATCCCCGACCCCGAAGAACTCCATGGCCGTGCGCATAGGCTGGCCGCGCAGCAGTGCTACCTCACGCTCCATATGGTTGCGGAGATCGCCCGGGTCGTCATACGCAAGCGGAATGCGGAAGGTAAGCACCGTGGTGCCGTCGATCCCCTTCCACTCAAAGAGGTTCTGTTTGACCGCTGGATTTTCGTTCTGGTTCGGCCGCATGAAGACATACGCATCCATGCCCTGGAGCTTCAAAATCTGCGGAAGAGAACCAGTGTGGCCAAAGGAATCAGGGTTGTAACCCACCTTTGCATGTCGGCCGAAGATACGTTGCAGGGAACGTTGACCGTACAGGCCTTGCCGGATAAGTGATTCGCCGTTCGGCATATTGACGTCCGGCTCAACCCACCATCCGCCAACGAGGTCCCACTTGCCTGCATCCACTTTCTTTTTGATCTCGGCAATCAGCCCGGGATCGCTTGCTTCCACCCATTCATAGAACTGCGAAGAACTGGTAGTCATCTGCAGATCTGGATCTTCCTTCATGCGGTCCAGCGCAGAGCGGAAGGTGCTATGCACAACCGAGTCGGCCTCTGCGAGTGGCCACAGCCACACTGCATCGATGTGCGAATTGCCAATCATGTGCAGGCGGAGCGACTTGGCATCCGGTGCCCAGTTGGGACGATTGGTAGCCACGTTGGCAACAGAAGCGCCGGGCGCAGGCGCATTCTGCGCACCGCCAAAGAGGCTGACTGCGATCAGGGCAGCCGAAGCGGCAGCACGGCCCGGCAAGAAGGAGAGGGAATTCTTCATCAGCGTCCTGTAAGCGCAGAGCTTCTGCGCGGGTGCGGTGGATGGAATCGATTCCAGCACTGGCAAATCTGAACTGTACGCAGACAGATTTCCAATGTCAAGAGTTTCAAAGGTGCGTCAACATTGGATAAAGAAAACTCTTGACACTTGCCCCCTCAAAGGCGCATGGTGTTGTCCGCTCGGCAAATTGGTATCGATTCCAACTGGACTCGGCAAGCCTTTAGCGATGTTTCACCTTTTGTGAGGTCATTCAACATGCGATTCCATCTCAGAGAAACGCTCCTGCGCCTTCTCTTTCTATGCGTTCTGGCCTGCAGCGCCGCCACAGTGTATGCACAGGACGTCCGTGCTACGCTCAACGGCCGCGTGCAGGACGCCAGCGGCGCAGCGATTCCTAACGCCTCGGTGACTGTCGTCAATACGGCCACCGGCGTGGAGACCACTGTCACCTCCTCTGGAGACGGCAACTACACCGTGCCTTTCCTGGTTCCAGGGCCTTACACGGTGCGCGCAACTGCTTCTGGGTTTAAGAGCACGGAGCGTGCCAACGTCCAGCTCCACGTCGGTGACAAAATCACCGTCGATCTGAACCTTCCAATTGGTGAAACATCGGAGACGATCACCGTAAGCGCAGCCCCGCCTCTGCTGGACGAGGGCACTGCATCGCGCAGCGGCCTGATCGATAATGTGCGCGTAACGGAGCTGCCCGTGGTGGGCCGCAACCCCATCAACTATGCCAACCTTCTCCCAGGCGTTACGTTCCAGGGCAATCCGCAGTTCATCCGTCCGTTCGATAACGGCGACAACGCAAATTTCTCCATTAATGGTGGCCTGCGGCAGACCAACGCCTTCCTTCTGGACGGTGCTCCGGATGACGCGATCTCCGATACGGCTGGTGATCGTTCGCACGCCAACCAGAACGTAGCCTACATTCCGACCAACGAAGCGACACTCGAATTTAAAATCGTAAATAACTTCTACGATGCGCAGTACGGTCGTACAGGCGGCGGTATCTTCAACATCTCCACCAAGGTTGGCACCAACGATTTCCATGGCGTGGGTTACTACTTCATGCGCCGTTATCAGTTGGATGCCAACACAATCCAAAACAAAGTGGCGCATTTGCCGCGCTATGCGCAGGATCCGGTTACGAAGGCGAACATCGGCGGACAGAAGATCGACCAGTATGGATTTGTCCTCGATGGACCTGTGGTCATCCCGCACATGTATAACGGCAAAGACAAGACCTTCTTCATGTTTGGTTGGGAAAATTATTATGAAGCTAGCCCCAGCCCAACTTTGACGACAGTTCCGAGTATTCCTGAGCGCAACGGAGACTTCTCGCACTCTGGCATTAACATCTACGATCCTTACACCACCGCCTTGGATGCGTTTGGTAACTGCTGCACGCGTACTCAATTCGCTGGGAATATCATTCCTGCGGCGCGTCTTGCCAATAGCGCGGGTTTCAAGATTGCTCAGGCCTATCCTGCGCCGAACTATGCAGCCAGCGGAGATCCGCTGACTAATCCAGTATCAGCAAACAACTACAGCACAGGCGCCAACCTGAGCGAAGACCACTATCGCAACTGGATCGCGCGTGTGGACCAGAACTTCGGCCAACGCGAGCGTATTTATGGACGGTATGCCTTTGCTCGCCGTAAGCAAGTGGACAACGGTTCCGCTAATTATCAAGGTCCTCTGATTGATGCGCAGGATCCGCTCGGACGTACGAACCATAATGCTGTGTTGGACTCCATTACATCTTTTGGTCCGCACATCACGATGGATCTTCGTGCTTCGTTTACTCGTTACGACGAGACGGTGGCGCGCACGCGTTCCAGTCTTGTGGACATTACGACGTTAGGCTATAGCAGCGGATTTGCGAACAGCCGCTTCACGAATGTGGTTCCGCATATCCAAATCCAGAACACTGCTGGCGGTATTCCTGACGCTGGCTCTCGTAATCCTCGCTTCGGCATCAGCAACATCACCGGTTTCCAGCCTGGTGTGCAGATGATCTACGGCAAGCACTCTATTCATGTGGGTGCGGACCTGCGTGACATCCGTTACAACACGGGCGGTGGATCGTTCGTTTACGGTAGTGGCAACTTTGTCTTCAATGCTAACCTTACGCAGCAGAATCCGAATGCTACTTACACTTCATCGCAAGGTTCCGGTATCGCTTCGCTTTTGCTTGGAACACCTGCAAGCGGCGTAATCCAGTACACTCCACGTCTCGGTTACCGTTGGCGCTATTCCGCTTTCTATGTGCAGGATGACTGGAAGATCAGTCAGCGCCTGACACTGAACCTCGGTCTTCGTTATGACATCGAGGGCTCTCCGACTGAACAAGCTAATCGACAAAACCGAGGGTTTGCATTCGATAGCGCCTCACCTTTGGCAGCTGCAGCAGCTTCAGCCTCGCCATCAACCTGCCCCTCCTGCTCTGCGCTCAAGGGTGGTCTGCTGTTTGCGGGTACAGGTGGGCAGCCTAAGGGTGCCTTCAATACCCAATACGGCAACATTCAACCTCGTTTCGGCGCCGTTTTCCGTGCGACCAACAGCATTATTGTTCGTGGTGGATATGGCATGTTCTATCTTCCGGAAGCTGCCTTTGGCGCGGCTCAGGGATTTGCTCAGGACACTGCTTTTATCCCGACACAGTCCGGAAGTTCGGTGCTCCAAAACACTCCGCGCGGAAGCGCATCTGCTCCTCCGCTGAACGACCCATTCACGACGGGAATCCTGCAGCCCACTGGAAGCAGTGCTGGATTAGCTACGTTCCAGGGACAGAACATCATCTTCAACAATGTTGATCGTAAAATTCCCCGTGCCCAGCAGTACTCGGTTGGTATCCAACAGCAGTTCCCAGGGAGCATTAAATTCGATGTTTCGTATGTTGGAAGCCGAACTGATCATGTAAACACCAATGATAACCAGGTAGGTGGCGCACGTAATCTGAACGTGCTCAGCAATCAACAGATCGCTGCTGCTCGTGCCGCTGCGCTCACAGGAGGACCAGGTGGTGTACAAGTTCGCGCCAGTGATTATGTAACCCAGGCGGTTGCGAATCCGTTTGCGGGCCTTATTCCGGGAAGCAGCTTGAACTTTCCGACTGTGAGCCGTCAGCAGTTGCTTGTTCCTTATCCGCAGTTCCCATTCAACGGTGTCAGTATCGGTCAGGAATCAGTAGGTAAGGTCTGGTATGACTCTCTACAGTTGCTCGTTGAGAAGCGTTATACCCATGGCTTTACTCTGATGGGCGCATATACCTGGTCCAAGACGCAGGAGGCCCTCGCATTCCTCAACAATCAGGATGCGAAACCTTTCAAGAACCTGTCAGCAGCCGATCGCACAAACCGTCTGGTGATCTCGGGTGTTCTCGAGTTGCCCTTCGGTCGCAATCATGCATTCCTCTCTCATGCAAACCGTGCGATGGAATTGCTGGTAGGTGGCTGGTCACTCAACCTGATCGAAACCATTCAGACCGGCACACCTGTCGACCTGAACGGTGCTGCCTATGCAATCCGCGATCCACGCAACGGAACTGAGAAGAGCTTCAATCAGTACTTCAATACATGCGTGCAGCGTGCGCCAGTATTCAACACTACAACACATACTTATAACGCTCCCGAAACGAAAGACCGCACCGGTGCAACCTGCTCGAATCCGGCGTGGATACAAATCAACACTGCCAATCTTGATCTGCGTCAGACGCCATTCCGCGCAAGCTACGTACGTAGTCCCAACGCTCCGAATGCCGATCTGTCTGCTTCGAAGAAGTTCAACATCACTGATCGTGTCGCAGCACAGTTCCGCTTCGAGACGTTCAATCTGACTAATACCGCCATTCGTGGCAATCCAAACATGGATCCCAACAGCAGCAACTTCGGTCTGGTAGGTGTCAGCCAGGCCAATCAGGCCCGTCGCGTACAGCTTGGCTTCCGGGCCTTGTTCTAAACCACGCATAACCCAAAAGGCCGGAGAGCACACGCTCTCCGGCCTTTTGCTTTGTTGTTTCGTCCAACGAGTACACTCTTCACACGCGAGATTCAGGACATGAAACTTACCCGCAGGCAATTCCACCAGAGAGCGCTGGCCGCATCCGTCGGCTGTTTTCTTCCCGCTGTGCGCAGCTTGCATGCGGAGCAGAGTGTGGAAACGCAGCCCTTGTACGCGCAGGTGGAGCGCGTGTTGCAGGCGCTCGCCATGATCGGCGAACCGCTGCCTGCGGCAGACGTAAGCAGTATCCATCAACAGATGAAGCGCGCAGGGGATGCTTCGCGCGATGTGATGGCCATCCTCGACCGCTATGTCCTGATGAACGTCACGGTCAATCCGGAGAACCGCGTGAGTGTGTCCCGAGGGGCCGCACCCGCTGTTCTGTACGAAGCAGGTTGGAAATCGTTTCTGGTGAAGATCGATAACCAATCCATGACGACGGCCCCGTTCAAAGTGAAGTCTCCACAAGGCGGAGCGATGGGCCGCAAGTCGTCGCTTGCCATTGAGGGCGTACACGACTTCACCAACGGCGCCGTGGATTCCGTAGAAGCTCGCGCGCGCTGGATTGCCGTGGCGACCTTCGATGCTCCACCGATGGCGGCGACCCTCTCCGGCCTGCCCGTGGAGTATCGCATCCTGCAGCTTTACAGCCGCGACCATGGAAAACGCGAAGCAAGTCTCACCGCCGATCTGGGATTCGGCGAGCAGGACCTCGGCTTTCGCAGCACGTTACCCGTGCTCTTTGAATGCATACCGGCGCACAGAGTAAACCTGGATGTTCGCGATGAGAAAGGAAGGCCAACGACAGCTTCCTTTCTCGTAATGGACGCTCTGGGGCGCATCTATCCCACGCAGACCAAACGCGATTTGCCTGACCTCGCCTTCGAGCCGCAGGTCTATCGCCGCAATGGTGAAACGCTCCTTCTACCAACGGGCGAGTACACCGTAGAGATGGGCCGCGGCCCCGAGTATCTGCGCGTTCGCAAGCAACTCACTGTCAACGCACAGCCCGCGACTTTGCATGTATCTCTCTTCCGGTGGATCGATCCCAGCACACAGGGCTACTACTCCGGCGATACACACATTCATGCGGCAGGATGCTCGCACTATGAAAGTCCCACGGAAGGCGTTCCGCCTGAGGTGATGGACCGCCAGGTGGAAGGCGAAGCGCTCGACGTCGGCTCCGTCCTTAACTGGGGACCCGGCTTCGAATATCAGAAACAGTTCTTCTCCGGCCATGTGCAGCACCCGCAAACTGGCATCGCAGCAGAGCCCACGATTCGTTATGACATTGAGGTCTCCGGTTTTCCATCGAGTCACTGCGGTCATCTTGTGCTGCTTCAGTTGAAGGACCAGCACTATCCAGGGACGCACACCATTAACGATTGGCCAAGCTGGAATATTCCCATCCTGAAGTGGGCCAAAGCACAAGGCGCTGTTGTTGGATACGCGCACTCCGGTCATGGCCTGGTGGTGGACAGCACGCAACTGCCGAATCTGCTGATGCCTCCGTTCAACAGTTCAGGAGCGAATGAGTACATTGTGGATGTCACGCAGGAAGGCATCATCGACTTCATCTCCGGCTGCGACCTCTGGCCTTTCGCGGAGATGAACATCTGGTACCACACGCTCAACTGTGGCTTCCGCACGGCCTTTGCAGGCGAAACAGACTTTCCCTGTCTCACCGATGAGTGCGTTGGGGGAGGCCGTTCGTACGTGCATATGCAAGGTACGCCAGCGGGCGACACAGGCTATGGGGAGTGGCTCCAGAACCTGCTGCATGGCGATGCGTACTTCGGCGATGGCCGCAGCCATATCTTCAACTTCAAAGTAGAGGGGCAAGGCCGCAGCAAAGAAGACGTGAAACTCTCAGCCGCTAAAACCGTGGAAGTAACGGCGGACATCTGCGCGCTGCTTGCCGAGCACCCGAACGACAAACTGCGCGCCATCCAACACGCCTCTCCGTATGACAAACCTTACTGGCATCTCGAACGCGCGCGCATGGGCAATACGCGTACTGTGATGGTTGAGTTGGTCGTCAATGGTTTGCCCGTAGCCTCCACGCCCATCACTGCGGACGGCACCGTGCAGCCGGTGCGCTTCACGCATTCCATTGCGAAGAGCAGTTGGGTGGCCTTGCGCATCTATCCATCGGCGCACACCAATCCCATCATGGTGGAAGTGGGAGGAAAGCCGGTGCGTGCCTCGTTAGCAAGCGCTCAGTGGTGCCGCAAGGCGGTGGATGTCTGTTGGGGACAGAAGTCATTGCGTATCCGTAAAGAAGAACTACCGGATGCTGCGCACGCGTACGCTCACGCACGCACAACATATGACCGCTTGATTGAAGAGTGCAGGCAGGCGGAACGCAGTTAGCGTTTTGCTTCGCGCACAGGTGCATGGTGTGCCCACTCGGCAACGGCATCTCGCCTGCGAATTCCTTCTACGGCGCCAATCTGCTGCACGCTAAGCGCTGCCACTGCGTTGGCAAATTGGCCGGAAGCTCGAAAGTCTTCGCCGCGCAGGTACGCATCCAGAAATCCTGCAACAAAACAATCACCCGCGCCGGTTGTATCTTTCGCGATCACATCATAGGCAGGGCAGCGAACGGTCTCCTGTTCTGTGTAGATGGCGCATCCTGCCCCGCCAAGTTTCAAAACTACTGTACGCACGCCGTAAGTAAGCATGGCAGCGCCGATAACGTCTGGATCATCGGTTCCAGCCACCATGCGCGCTTCATCTTCGTTCATAAAGAGAAAGTCAAGATAAGGCAGGCAGGGCTGGAGAGCTTTCAACCACTCACCTTGCGGGTCCCAGTTGGTATCGAACGATGTTGTAAGGCCCTTCGCGCGGGCATGCTGAAGAATCACCGGTCCTCCGCTGCGCAGATGAGGAATAACAAACAGGCTTGCAAGATGGAAGTGCTGCATCCCTTCGCAGAGTGACGCGTTGAAATCGATGGCGCCGCAAAAGGCCTCTTCGCTCGCACCCTTGCGATGAAGAAATTGCCGGTCGCCGTTTTCATTCACCAGGACGACCGTCGCCGCAGTCGGAAACTGCGACTCGCACAGGAACGTAATCTCCACTCCGGCATCGGCAAGTTGTTTACGAATGAAGATGCTCGGCGTGTCCGCGCCCAGCGTGCCGAGCAGGCGCACCGGAGTTCCCAGAATACCGAGCGCGCGCGAGGTATTCGCAGCATTGCCGCCCACCCGGTATTCGATCGAGTCGACAAACTCTGTCGTACCCCACGCCGGCTTAGTGAACGCGCGAACAATGGTGTCATAAACGATGCTTCCTGCGCAAAGAACGCCGTTCATTACAGTCCCAACTGCTCCTTAAGCGCCTGAATGCCCAGCAAAGGGCTGGAGAGGACCGGTACGCCGTTCGGATTTTTGATCGTCGGCACGATGCGCGCCATGCTCCCCTGCGCCAGCACCACCACATCGTTCTCGCTCATGGCGCGCTCAATCTCCGCAGCTACCATGGCGTCATGTTTTGCGGCATCGCCATTCACCAGGGCATCAAATGCGCCATCATTCAAATAGCGCTGCGTTTCTATCTTTTTACCTGCCTCAGCAGCCTTTCGCTGCACCAGCCGCTCTGTCGGATCGAGCGTTGTGACGACAGTCGCCAGTATCCCGATACGTCTTCCAAGACGCACCGCTTCCGATGCCATGCGATCATCGATCTTCACGACTGGAATATCGACGGTCTTCGCCAGCAGATCGGCCGCTTCGCCGACCGAAGAGCAGCAGTTGAAGATGGCATCAGCACCCGAAGCCTGCGCAAGCACACCATACCCGACCAGCCGTCGCGTCACGGAGGGAATCAGATGGCCCGCTGTACGCACATCGGCCAGCAGACCGTCGTCCACTACATTCACCAGGCGCACTCCCGGCAGATGCTCCGGAAAAAGCTTTTTCAATACATCCACAAGCACTGGACCGGTGTGAATGGCATACACAGTTTTCATCGTTCGTCTCCAATCGGGAGGGCGCGCATCACTCTGATCGCGCGCTCATAAAAATCCTCTCCCCCAAAATTTCCTGACTTCAAAGCAATCGGCACATCCATGCCAGAGAGAGGCATGCAGACGGGCACACCCGGCGCAATCTGCTCCCCTACCGTAAGAGCACGAATGTTAAGCGCGCGGCACGCCGCTCCGGAAGTTTCGCCTCCCGCAATCAGCACCCCCTGTGGCCCGCTCCGATCCACCACATCGCGCACCAGCGCAGCCAATCCGCGCGAAATCTTCTCCCCGCCTTCTGCCTGGGAGATGCCACGTGCATCGCACCATTTTCGAAAGTGCTCCACATCCGGCGCAGTCGATGTCGTTTTAACCAGGACGTTTTCGCCTCGCTCAATTTTGTTGCAGATGGTCAATACCTTTTCGCTAAGATCGGCCCCACTCGCCAGCGCCACTGTCTCCACGTCGATCACAATCCAGCTATGCGCCGCAGCGTGCGCGTTCTGCTGCTGGGTCGCGGCGGAACAACTTCCAGCGGCGGCAAAAAATCCTGTGTTTGGTTTGCTCTTGCGTTGCAAGGAGGAATGCCGCGTTCCTTTCAGGAGACCTTGTGCTTTCCAGCTCGCAGGCAGAACACTCGCAAGAGCAGAACTGCCACTCAACAATCGCGCATTCGTAACCGCTTCACCAATCGCCGCGAGATCTTCCTCGCAGGTGCAATCCACAATCGCGATCGTCTCTCTGGCAACAGTCAACGCCACAATGCGTTCGCGGATAGCGCCAGTACCCTTGCGTACCGTATGAAGATCGATCAGAGAGACGTTCCGCTTCGTCTGCTTCTGCAGATGCACCACAAGGTCCGACTCGGTCATGGGCGTAAGCGGATGATGGCGCATCGACGACTCCGAGAGCAGTTGCGCGCCTACAAAGTGATGGCCCATGTACGTCGTGCGTCCATTCACGGGAAGGGCAGGCAGGGCGATGGTGAACGTCTGTTGCAGTGCATCCATCGTGGCATCGATGGATGGCCCTATGTTTCCTGCATCCGTCGAATCGAACGTGCTGCAGTATTTGATGAAAAATGTCTTCGGCGCAAACGGCGTGATGCGCGCAATGGCCGCAGCAGTGCGGTCATATGCCTCCTGCGGCGGAATGTTACGGGACGCCGTGCCAATGACTACTGCATCCGCATGGCCTGCCCACTCGCGCAACTCTTCGTCGCTGGCGCCTTCCAGTACCAGCAGCGTGCGCACGCCCTGCTGCGCAAGCATGCCGGCGATATCGGTTGCGCCGGTGTCGTCGTCCGCAATCGCCGCAAACAGCAAACTCATCGCGCAAACCTCGCACGGAGCGTTGCGATCTCCGCATCATTCAAGGGATGCGCGCGTTCTCCTAACAGCAAATGAAGCCGCGCTGTCTCTTCAATCTCCTCGGCGAGAGCAGTAGCTTCCAGCAGCGTTGTGCCAATCGCGATAGAGCCATGATTGCGCATCAGCATTGCAGGTGTGGTCTTCGCATACTTCTCTACTTCCACGGCCAATCCGGTGTCTCCGGGTGGGAGATACGACACCACAGGAAGGCTCGGCACGCGCATGGCATAGTACGCCGTCAACGGCGGCAGCGCGTTCTGCATATCCAGATCGCGCATAGATGCTACGGCTGTAGCGTATGTGGAATGCAGATGGACGACAGCGCGTGCATCCGGCCGCGCACGATAAGCAGCCAGATGAAAAGGCAGCTCCTTCGTCGGCTTGTTCGGCCCTGTTGGTTTACCGCTCAGATCGCATGCCGCGAGTCCTTCCACGGTCAGTTGTCCAAACGATGATCCGGTAGGCGTTGCATAGATGATGTCGCCAATGCGCACGCTCAGATTTCCAGCCGTTCCAAAGCTGTAGCCGCGCTCATAGAGCGACTTCGCCGTCTGCACCAGCTCGAGCAAGTCAGGCTGCATCGTTCACGCTCCCCCAATCCACCTCGCGCACCGGACCGACCACCACTCCCCACATCACAGCAGCAATCACAGCAAAGGCCGCTGCAACACAGAATGCCAGCCGGAACGATCCGGTCTGCTGCACCAGAACTCCGGTAAGCCACGAGGCCACAATCCCAGAATAATTTCCAATTCCGTTCTGCACGCTGGTCCAGCGGCCGGCCATCAGCGGTCCCGCGAGCGTCTGCGTAATCGCCCAGTGGTTCGAGGTGTAAACACCGAATGACATGCACGAGAGCAAAAGCAGCACCACAAAGACGCGCGGGTCCTCGGCATACGCAACCGGCAGAATTACCGTCGAGCACAGAAGCCCCGAGACGACGACCCGTTTACGGACCTTCGTCGTAGAAACACCGCGAGCAATGAGCTGGTCTGAAATCCATCCCGCGCATAGCGTTGCTACCGCCATCATCAAATAAGCGAGTGACCCAACATTCGCCATGTGCTGCATGGAGAAGCCGCGCTCTTTCACCAGGTAACTTGGCAGCCACGTCAGCAAAAAGAACCAGAAGTAGTTCGCAAAAAAGTGCCCTGCAAATGCTCCCCACGCACTGCGCAAACGGAACATCCGCTTCGCAGGAGGAAGCACCGGACGTTCGCCGTCTACGATGTTCGTCGCGCCTGAGGTGTAACGCAGCCACGGAACCAGCCAGAGAAGGCTCAGCGCGCCCAGGCCGATAAAGAAGATGCGCCATCCGTAACGCGACAGAAACAGGCCGCCGAGAAAGGTCCCAAGCGCAGGCCCTAGCTTCGACCCAGCATCAAGTAACGCATTCGCCCGGCCACGTTTCTGCTGCGGAACATCGGATGCAAGAATGCGCGAGTAGCACGGATACGCCAGCGACTCACCCGCACCAAGCAGAAGACGCATTGCAAACAGCGCAGTAAATCCGCTCAGAAAGCCGGTGCCGAGCGTTGCGCCAGACCAAAGCGCAAAGCCAACAGCAAACACTTTGCCAACAGGGAAACGGTCCGAAAGCCAGCCCGAAAAACCAATCAGTTGAAGCGTGGAGTACGTCCAGAAGAACGCCGAAAAGAGCCACCCCATCTGCACTGGAGAAAAGGACAGCTCCTTTTCGATGATCGGCGCAGCGACGGAAAGGTTCGACCGGTCGATGTAGTTGATAAAGATGGAGAGCACGAGCAGACCGACAAGCAGCGTTACGCTCGCAGTGCGAGCGCCGGGTTTCGCTGCCGTGCTCGCCTCTGTCTTCATGCCTTGCGTGCGCTCGCAAACTCCTGAATGGGAGTGGCCGATTCAAGCAGCTTATTCAACTCCTGAATATTGGTGGCACCCTGTGTCTCCAGCCAGCGATAAAGGCCCTCACGTCCTTCGCGCATAAATACAGGCAAGCTGTCCTGCCAGGTCGCGCGGCCGCAAAGCACTCCAGAGAAGCGCGTCTTCGCCTCCGTCGCCATGCGGATCGATGCAAAGAACTCCGTTGTCTTCACGCCCGCACTCAAATAGATGTAAGGCTGGTTCGCCGCGGCGTCCGCTTTTTGGAACCACTTCATGGCTTCCTCTTTGCTGTATGCAGCGCGTCCGCTGAAGGTATCGCTTCCTTCCACAAAGCTGGTCACAACAGGGAACTCGACCTTAAGAATGTCCACGTTATAGCGTGGCTTGGCGAACTCCCGCATCGTCTCCACTACCATCTCCGGCTTGCGTTTCGCATAGTCGAATGCAGCGTCTTCAGGAGATAGATTCGGGTTTGCCGTTCCGTCAGGGTCATACACCACCGGCTCAAAAAAGAAGGGAAGTCCAACTGAGACGCATTCATCGCCAATGCGCTCAATGAGCGTGCGCTTCTGTTCGTTGGCGTCGGCATCGTCATGTGGCGCATAGTGCAGCAGGATTTTGACACCATCCGCACCCATCTCCGCCAGACGGCGCACAGAGAGATGCGGCATCAGCGCCAGCATCCGGTGGGGACGCGGATTTTCATAGCCATCCAGTTCATACGCCAATAGAAGACCGCAGTTGGGATCGCGATGCGCCGCGCCGTCCATGCCGTATTCCGGATCGAACAAAATGGCGCTGCCATATGGACTCAGCACATCGGCAATGGCTCGCTTGAACTCCACCAGCTTTTCATCGGGGATCTGCTCGCGCGCAACTCCGGCGGCTGCTGCCATCAATCCGCGAAGGCTGCGCCGCTGATCGATCGCAATCGCCGCAACCGTGCCGCGTGAGGTGGTGAGTTTCTCAAGTCTCTTCTGCTTTTCGCTGGCCGCCATCATTCCTCTGTGCGTTCGCTCTGGAGTGCGTGTATTTTGGTATCGATTCCAATAAAACACGAGAAACGAACGCACCTCAATATAAACCTTGTGAATAGGCCTTGTCCTGTCCTCCTACAAAGAAAACCACCCCTCACCATTCGCCCGTATGGAATCGATTCCAAAATGGCATACAATGGACAACCTCAGGGAGGTCTTCTGTGCGCCGTTTACTTCTTTCCATTGCGCTTCTCGCATTCTTCTGTCTCTCGCTCCATGCTGAGCAGCGCGAACAACTACTCGACGGCGCGGCATGGAAGATGGTCTCATTCGAATTCGGTGCAGGTGAAGCCGCAGGCGCCTGGAAGGTGGATTTCAATGACAGCGCATTCAAGCAGGTGACTGTGCCCGGCGACACCCAGCTGCAGGCTGGCTTTACAGACATGGGCCGGTTCCGCCAGACGGCCGCACTGTTGCAGATCAATCGCAAGGAGTGGTGGTACTGCACCAGCTTTCGTGTCGTTCATAAGCCCCGCACCGGTGAGCGCATGCGGCTCGCCTTCGACGGTGTGGACTACTTCACCGATGTGTGGCTCAACGGTAAGCGCGTGGGACACCATGAGGGCACGTACACACGCTTCTCGTTCGATGTGACCGATCTCCTGCGCAATGGAAACAACGTGCTTGCTGTGCGCGTCACGCATCCTCCCATCCCCAACGACCGCGGTCTGCTGGAAATGCTCAATGGCGACTTCAGCATGGCTGCGCCATGGGCCAACATGCCTCTCAAGGAAATTCCATACTTCACAGAGGTGCGATGGGATGGCCTGCCAGCGGGCGGCAATATCACGTTCGATATGGGCATCTGGCGCAGCGTCCGTCTGGTAACAGAAAGCCCCGTGCGCATCAACGATCTGTACATCTCCACAAAAGAACTGCGTGCCGATGGAAGTGCCGTGCTGGAGGTATCCCTCACTGCACAAAACAATACGCAAACCAGCGTGGATACAAAGGTCCAGCTAACCGTTCTGCCCGACAACTTCTCATCCACCGCTAAACTCCAGGCCGCGTCAGACATTCATCTCGCACCCGGCGAGCACTCATTCCAAAAAGAGATCATCGTGCCAAACGCACATCTCTGGTGGAGTTGGGACCATGGCCGCCAGGACATGTACCGCGTCACCGCAACCATGCGCAGCGGCCGCTCAACGGAAACCATCTCCAAACGTGTCGGCATCCGTACCATCTCTCGCGGCGCAGATATGAGCTACCACCTGAACGGGAAGCACATCTTTCTGCGCGGCACGTATCTTCCCATCGCCGACTACTATCGTTCCACGCCGACGCATGACAGCTACGAGCGCGACCTCCGTCTGCTACGCGGAGTCAACGACAACATTGTCGTGAACAACACGGTCGTAGAAAAGCCGGAGTTCTACGATCTCTGCGACGAACTCGGCATTCTCGTCATCCATCAGTTTCCATTCCCGCAGTTTGGCCCCATGCATTCGCTCGACGCAGGCAATCCGCGCCGCGAGCCGTTTCTGCGCGCGGCAAAAGAGATGGTGCAAGACGTCATGATGGAGCTTCGCCAGCATCCATCCATCGTGGAGTGGGCGCCACTTGCTGAAGCGCACGACAAAGCGGAAAACGGAAAGTGGGGCATGAACGGCTTCATCTTCGACCAGAGCGGTTACAACGCCTTTATCGATGAGGTGCACGAAGTCGTGCAGCGCCTTGCCCCGGGCGACATCTTCCATGCCAGCATCTGCGATCTCGGCGAGCAGCATTTCTGGATGTCCGCACCCGGACTTGGCGGAAACGACAGCTACCGCTCGCTCTTCGATGCGGAGGCGCCCTTCGTCTCTGAGTTCGGCGGCATGTCCATGTCCTCCGCCGAAAACCTCGGCACGCTCCTTACCCCACAACAGCAGTGGGGAGTGAAGAACCCGCCCAGCACCACATGGTTCGGCTTGCCGATCGATGTCCCTGCGTACGCCTACTGGAACGGCCTCGAACAAACAGGCCTTGCCAGCATGTTGTATCGCATGGTGCACATGTCCGACGCGCATCCGCAGTCGCCAACGGAACTCGTGCGCGCAACACAGTACACGCATGGTTTCATCTTGCAGTACGCTGCAGAATCGTTCCGCCGCAAAAAGTACGCGCCCATCATGGGCATCCGTTCATGGGATTTTCTTGAACTCGCTCCAGGCTTCCGGTTCGGCGTGGTGGACTACGATCGCGTTCCCAAGGCTGGCTATTACATGCTGAAACACGCACAAGCGCCGGCTGCAATCAGCTTTGCGCTGCGTGACGCCCTGGAAAGTCATCTCGGCGGATCACATCTCAGCGTGCCTGTATGGCTGCTCAACGATACAGACAATGCGCTCTCCGGTGCCATGCATGTGCGGCTGCTCAGCCCGGAAGGCCGCATCGTGAAAGAAGTCACTCTCAACGCGCAAACGCAGACCGATACAAATCGCCTCATCGCCAATTTCGATATAGACCTTCCGCGCACAGGCGGAGTGTATTGGCTGGATGCAGAACTGCCGCGAACGGATCAGGTACCACTCCACACTCGCAGGCCCATCAAAGTGGTGGAACCACTATTCACGCACGCTCCACGTGTTCTGCTGATCGGAGAGCGCGTCTATTCGCAACCTATCGCCACCATGCTCACAGGCATGGGAGCAAACGTCACCGTACTCGATGAAGATTCGCTGAAGCAGATCGCGCGCCTTACAGATCCTGCAAAGCTGCGTGCGGACTATGACGTTCTGTGGCTCAGCCGTTACGACGGCCTCGGACGTCTGCTTCCCAGCGATGTAGGCGCAGCCATGCGCGATGCCGTACACGCCGGGCTTGCATTCATCCACACCGGAGGGAAAGGGAGCTTCCATGGTGGATGGTCGCACGCGGCTGTGCTGGAATCTACGGCACTCGCTGCCGTGATGCCCATTGAACTCTCCACATCCGAAGACATGGTGGTTGCAGGCCGCGGTCCCATGGACGATCCCGCAGCAGTCACGCTCATGCATGATGTCCAGGCTAAAGATCAGGCACACAACGATCTTGCAATCCTGTTGAGCAAAGCAGGCATACAAGGTTTCAACCGCACAAAACTCCGCACAGATGCGAAACTCCGCATGGAGATTGCCGGGGAACCGTTGTTCGTAACGGGCAAGTTCGGTTCCGGACAGACTGCAATCTACACAGGCATGACTCCGAACGACCCGCACGCTGCATGGTCACTGGATGAGCACCTGAGCCAGGATCCGGCCTGGAACGCGCACTTCGCAGTCTTTGCCGAGTTGCTGCGTTCCGTGCTCCCGCAGCAAAACCGGAGCAGCCTTCAGTTGTTGCAGCAGCGTGTCACTCCAACATTTGAAATGTTGAAAGAATCATCAGGTGGTCCTGTCGCAATTACGGCGTCGTGCGCCGCAGATCGGTGCAGCTTCCGTCTGCAGAATGGCGCAAAGGTCGCTCATGCCGTACATCTACGCACTGTGTGGGACCCGGCACATGCACCGTATGCGCAGGAGTGGAGTGACAATGATTTTGACATGCTTCCGAACGAGGAGCGCACTATCACGTTGACGTGGAAATCGCACGGCGCCGTTGGAGAGGGCGTTCTCCACGCGAAGATTGCGCACGCGGCAGAAACCGCTACTCCCTTCAAACAGAATCATTAATTCTGGTGGCTGCCCAACGCATCGCTACGCGTAGCGATTTCTAGCGCCTGCGTGGGCCGGTGCGCGGTTCCTCAACCGTGCGCGCTGGTTTGATCTTGCGCGCGATCAGTCGCTGCAAACGTTCGCGGTCCTCCGCATCGAAGGCTACAAGAGGAATTGCTTCGAATCGCGCTCCATCATGGAGTGCCAGCATCAGTACGCGCCTGCCAAGCCGGTACGTCGCAAACTGTTCCCAGGTGTACGCAGCGGCAGGCTCACCGTTGTCGCCAATGCGTGAACGCTGCACTCCAGCTTCACCAAGCTGCACGCTCCAGGTCTCATCGATCAGGCCTGCTGCGCGCCCTGCATTGCGTGCGCGCCAGCGATTGGTCAAAATCAGCGCCGCTATGGCTGCTGCGGCCAACAGCAAGAGGAGTGGCGCAATGGAATCGTGCAGCGTAATGCCGGAAACCTGTGCCGTATGTGCCAGGTCGCCAATCGAGCCGAGGATCGGCACCGCAACCAGCATCCACGCCCACGCTTCGCCTGCACCACGCTTGCCGCGTGTATGAAAGAGATAACGCGCTTCGCGCCATTCCGCCGCTGTTAATGTGTACTGCACCTGCACACTATTCCTCCAGACTTCCCTCTCAGCACTCGTAGTCCAGCGCGTTAGTTTAGCATTGCATTCAATAGAGGTCTCCTCGTTTCTGCATGTCATTCCTGCAACAGCTTAGAGCAGCGCCAAACCTGTTAACCCTGCTGCGTCTGTTTTTGATCCCGTATCTGGTGATTCAAATCCTCGACGGGCGTTACGGCATCGCGCTCACGTTGTTCATCATTGCCGGCATCTCAGACGGACTTGACGGCATGATGGCGCGCGCGTTGAAGCAGAGCACCCGCCTTGGTCAATATCTCGATCCCATCGCCGACAAGCTGCTGCTCTCCACCATGTTTCTCACGCTCACACATATCGGGTTGATTCCACGCTATGTGGCCGTACTTGTCTTCTCGCGTGACTTCGGCATTCTGCTCATCTCCACACTGCTCTTTGCAACCAATACATTGCGAGACTTCCGTCCGAGCCTGCTTGGCAAACTCAATACCCTGGCGCAGATTGTAGCTGTGCTCACTGCACTCATCGTGCAGCGCTGGCACATGCCCCGTGTTCACCATGCCAATAATCTCCTGATTGTTGCGATTGCATGGCTTGCCCCACTCTCCGCCGCGCAATACGCCTGGATTGTGACGCGACGCATACAAGAAAAACCCGCAGCCGTTTAGCTGCGGGTTCCATCTGCTTAGGAAGCACTCAGAGACTAAGGCTTCTTCTTCATCGCTGCTGTAATGCCTGCCTCGGCCAGCGGAGCCATAATCGCATAACCCTCTGCCGTCGGATGCACACCGTCCTTCGACGTGCCTTCCTTCATGCCACCGTCCGCATTCGCAAGGGCAGAGTAGTAGTCCACGTACACCACACCTTTGTCCGCCGCATACTTCTTCATCCACGAGTTCATCTCACGGATATACGCAGCCGGCTTTACATCCGGACGCCAGTTGTAGTGGTCCGCAGGCAGAAGGCTGCACAGCACCACGCGAATACCGTTGGCCCTGGCAAGCTGCACCATCGATTCGATATTGTCCGCAGCCATCTTTAGCGAAGAAGGTCCAAGATTTCCGGCAATGTCATTTGTACCGGCAAGAATCACCACCACAGCAGGATGCAGATCGATCACATCCTGCCGGAAGCGGATCAGCATCTGCGCTGTGGTCTGGCCGGAGATGCCGCGGTTCACATAATTCTTTCCAGGGAAGAACTCCGTGCCCTTTCTGTCCCATGCATCCGTAATCGAATCGCCGTAGAACACCACGCGGTTTTTTTGTTCCGTCAACCGCTCATTCTCATGGCGGTAGCGCTCAAGCTGCGCAATGTCATAGCTCAGGCGCTTGTAACCGTTGGCCTGGTTCACGGTCAGCTCACCCGTTGTCGGAATCGTCCAATTCCATCCCGCGGGCAGCGGCTTTACATCGCGCCCAACCTCCGGATCAAGGAACCACACATGCTTCAGCAGATAGCGAATCTGGTCCTGCGTGTAATCCACACCTTCCATCTCGCCTGTCTGCGGCGCGGTGAACAGCAGCGTGACATGCCCTTCCGGCGTCACGCCCCACACATAACCCACTTTCTGCGCGGGCGAGTCGCTCGTCACTACAAACATCTTCCGCTTCTCGCTCCACGAGATGCCCTGCATCTTCGGAATCGCCGTGTCCAGCTTCAGCGGTTCGAGCGGCTGCATCGTCTTCAGGTCGTACTGCGGAATCTCCCAGCTCTCGCAGAAGCTCGTGACATACATCGTCCCCTTCGACGGCACCACGGCAATCGAAGAAATCTCGTGCTTGTACTGCGCAATGTCCGTAAAGCTCAGGAACGATCCGTCCTTCGCACTGTACACGGCAATCTTCTGCACCACGTTGTCCTGGCAGGATTGATAACTCTCCACCGGCGCATAAATCTTTCCGTCGTACGCGTCAATGTCGCCAACGTGCTTATGCAACTCCGGCAAACCCTCAGCCTTGCGCGATGCATTGATCGCTGGTTCGTCTTTGAACATGTCGGCAAAGGGAGTTTTGTTGTCCCACACCACATTCCACTTGCTGTCGTACGCAATGATCTCTGAGGTCGACGACAGGTAGTGCAGCGTGCCGTCCGTCGCATATCCCTGGATGGCCGTGACCGGCGACATCGCCACCGCAGGCGGAATCAGCTTTGCATCCGGATCATCGGCTGTCTGCGCTATTGCATATGCCGCAATGCCCACACACATCGCACCGGCCATGAGCCGTGCCTTCCACGTCTTTATCATTCCCTTCCTCCGCGAGATAGCCAGAATAACCGAGCCGCCATGTACCTCGGCAGATACCGTCTGCCGCCTGCATCTCATGTAAGGTGGAGAATGCGATGAAACGGGCTGTCTCGACCCATGTTTTTCTGCACCAACGCCTGCATACAGGCCATCTCGATGCGCTGAAAAGCGCAGGCGCCCAAAGCATTGAGATTTTCGCGGCGCGCCATCACTTCGACTACACCGACCGCTCCGCTGTCAAAGAGATCGCCACCTGGTTCCGCGATAACGGACTCCGCGCCACGCTTCACCAGCCGCTCTTCGACCCCTCCACGCAATGGAGCCGCCACGTCGCGCCCACCATCAACCTCATCGATGTGGAGAAGTCCCGCCGCATCGACGCCATGGACGAGGTGAAGCGCGCACTCGAAGCTGCCGAACAGATCGACATCGACCACATCGTTCTCCACCTCGGCACCTCGTCCGACACGTGGAGCGAGCGAACGCTCGATCACTCACTCACCGCCATCGAACACGTCAAAGCTTTCGCGCATCCGCTCATGTGCAAGACCCTGGTAGAAACCCTGCACAACGACGTCACCACGCCCGAGCACCTGCTGGAGATTCTGCGCGTCGGACACTTCAGCACCGTCGGCATCTGCCTCGACCTCGGCCACGTCCACTTGCCCGGAAGCACCGGCGTAAAGACAGCGTTCGAACTCCTCAGCGACCGCATCCTCGAACTCCACATCCACGACAACGCAGGCGAACACGACGAGCACCTCTGGCCCGGCGAAGGCACCATCGACTGGCAACAGGTCCGCGACGGCATCGCCGCACTCAAGCAGCCCCCAGTCGGCGTTCTAGAGATCGCCTACGATCCCGAACTCTCCATGAACACCGTCACCACAAAGGCCGCCACTGCGTTCCAACTGCTTAACGTATGACCAGCAACATCTCTGATAACGAACGCTCGTCCTAAAAGCATCGTCATCTCGACCGGAGGTATCGCAGCTTTATCGCGACGAGGAGCGGAGATCTGCTTTCTTCCGCCTCAGCCACACTCTCCATCGCGCCCCCGCGCGATGGACGTTCGCACACCAGCATCGGCAGATCTCTCCGCTCGCGCTTTGCGCTCGATCGAGAAGGGTAATTCTTTCAGACACATGAGAATTCCCGTGGCGATTACAATTTCTTCTCACACAGGAGAAACGATGCCGACACGCCGTGAATTTTTATCGAACGCTGCTGTTCTTTCCGCTGGGGCCACGCTGGGGATGAGCGCGCGCAGCTATGCGCAGATTGTGGGTGCGAATGAGCGCATGCAGTTTGCGGTGATTGGTTTGAATGGCCGCGCGAATGCTCACCTGGAGTCGCTGCGTGCCAACCAGAAAGATGCGCGCATTACGTATGTGTGCGATGTGGATGAGGTCATCCTGAACCGCTTTGCGGCGCGGACTGAGAAGGTGATGGGCGAGCCGGCGAAGAAGGAGAAAGACTTCCGCCGGATGCTGGAATCGAAGGACGTGGACGTGATTACCATCGCCACGCCTGAGCACTGGCACACTCCGATGGCGATTGCGGGCATGCAGGCGGGCAAGCATGTGTATGTGGAGAAGCCGTGCAGCCACAATCCGCATGAGTGCGAGTTGATTGTTGCCGCGCAGAAGAAGTATGGCAAGAAGGTGCAGATGGGCAATCAGCAGCGCTCGTCGGCGCATACGAAAGAGATCGTCGGCAAGATACACGATGGGCTGATTGGGCGCGCGTACTATGCGCTGGCGTGGTATCGCAACGCGCGCAAGTCGATGGGTATTGGCAAGGTGATTCCTGTTCCGGCAACGCTGGATTGGGAGTTGTGGCAGGGGCCGGCGCCGAGGCGGCCTTATAAGGACAACATTCATCCGTATAACTGGCACTGGCTGAAGATTTACGGTACGGGCGAGGCGTTGAACAACGGCACGCACGAAGTAGACGTAGCGCGATGGGCGCTGGATGTGAAGTGGCCGGAGACGATCCGATCCAGCGGCGGGCGGTATGCGTATAAGGATGACTGGCAGTTTCCGGACACGCAGCAGGTGGAGTTCCTCTATCCGGGAGACAAGCAGATTACGTGGAACAGCACGAGCTGCAACAATGCTTCGCTCAACAATCGGGATCGCGGCACACAGATCTTTGGCACGACGGGTTCAGTCATTGTGGACCGCGATGGATATGAAGTGTTTGACATCAAGGGCAAGCGCGTAGACGGCTACCATGTTCCACGCAAGGGCAAGACGAGCAGCGCGGACACCATTGGCGCGGACTCGATGACGGACACGCACTTCAAGAACCTGATCAATGCGATCCGCGTGGGCGAGAAACTGGATTCGCCGATCGATGAGGCGAGCATTTCCGTCGCGATTTTGCTGATGAGCAATATTGCGTATGACCTTAAGCGTGAGCTGAAGTTGAACACGGCGAATGGCGCGTTTGTGAACGATCCCGCGGCGACGAAGATGAGAACGCGGACGTATCAGAAGGGCTGGGAGATCAGGATTTAGGGTGCTGCGCGCCCGGCGGATAGCTTCGCTTGGCGCTTCCGTTGGGCGCGAGGTAGAGTGTTGCTGGTGCGGAAGAAAGCAGGTCTCTCCACTACGTCATCGCGGTAAGGCTGCGATGACTCCGGTCGAGATGACGGTGTTTCTGCGCGAAATATAGAAGAAGCCCGCGTGTGGCAGGCTTCTTCTATTTCGGTAAGTGATTTAGCGCCAGTATCCACCACGCATGAAGTGACGCATGGCGACGTTATATCCCTCGCGGAAGCCGTCGCGGTAGGCGCGCACGTCGTGGCGAGGCACGTGCGGATCGCGGTACTCATCGCGGTTATTCGGCGTGGGACGGCGGCCGTTTTCTACGTCCTTGCGCGCACCGTACATGCCATCGCGGAAGCCCTGCTGACGCACTGCGTCGTATCTGCCAGGAGCCATGGCCCATGGCTGGCGCTGCCAGTCTTCGCCGGAGTGATAACCGGGACGAGGCGGAGGACCCTGCGCAATAACAACCGCTGGTGCGGCCATCGTGAGGCTGAGAATTGCAGATGCGAACAGCTTCATGGTCTTCATCGTCTTCTCCTTCGAGCAACTTCCGCTCGGATGGAAATATAAACCCATAGAGTTGTACGCAGTTGCGTTACATGTTGGTGTGGCCGGCGCGCATGTCTTCGTTGAAGCTGGGTTTGGTAAAGGCGAGTGCGTCTGCCATCTCGGCTTCATACTGGGATGCGTGACCCATCAGCGCTTCGGTGGCGGTGGCGTATTCCGTGTCGATCTCGAGGCGGATGATGCCTTCGCCAGCGAGCGCTTCGGCTGTCTTCTTGAGCACGTCCACGGTGGTGTCGAGGTACTGCGCGTCGCGCGGATCGAGGATCCAGACGGGGGCGTTGTTGCCGAGGCGTCCGCTGAGCCAGTAAATTTTGGCGGCGAGGAAGTCCTGGCGCTGCTGCTCGTTCGTGTCGTTGAAGATGAACTTGTTTTGCTTGGGCGAGTAGTAGCGTGTAGTGACGGGGACGGGCTGGCGGTTGCCGCTCTTGACGAGTTCGAGCTGGCCCTGGTCCATGATCTTGCGCACAGCGTTGTAGATGAAGCCTTCGCAGAAGGGCTGCTCGGGTGCGGGGACAACGTCGGCGAAGGTGACCGTCATGGATGCGGAAACTTTTGCGTGCAGTGGTGTATCACTGTTGCTGCCGTCGTGCAGAACGGCGTCGCCGTGGACGATGTAGGTGTCCGCGCCGGAGGTGGAGCGGTGGAAAGGCCACTTCCAGTTGCGGAAGAGGATGGGCAGGCCGCCGAGGGTGACGTAGGCGTCGGGCAGCGGATTGCGCAGGCGCCTGGCACTTTCTTTGAGGTAGCCGGCGAGCGCGTCGGCGTGGCGCGTGGGATCGAAGCTCTCGCTGAGTTCGAGGGTTTCGGTCTTGGGCGTGTCGCCGGCGAGGGCGATGGTGTAGCGCGCGGTGGGCGCGTCGTTGAAGCCGGTGGAGGCTTCGGCGAAGAGCACTTCGAGGCCCGCCTGCTGTGCGGCGGCGCGAACCTGCTCGGCCTGCCTGGTGGTCAATGACATCTCACATCCTCACTTCTGAAAAAAGAAACTTTCGCGCATGGTGGTTGCGGTTGAGCGATGAACCAGCATGAATTTTCCGCGTCTTTTTATCTTAACGCAGATGAGGGCGTTGCTATGCGCGGGGCGCATCGCGCATCATCGAGAGATGGCCCAAGATGTGAACCTTGCTGCTCTGCTCACGGAGACCCGTAATCCGGCGTCCGCCAACATTGATGCGCTGCCGACGGAGGAGATGCTGCGCGTCTTCAACGATGAGGACGCGAAGATTGCCGCGATTGTGCGTGCGGAGATTCCCAACATTGCCAGGGCGGTGGATGCGATTGCCGATCGATTTGAGCGCGGCGGGCGGCTGTTCTACACGGGCGCGGGAACGAGCGGACGCTTGGGTGTACTGGATGCTTCGGAGTGTCCGCCGACGTTTTCTGTGTCGCCGGAGCTGGTGGTTGGGATTATGGCGGGCGGCGATTATGCGCTGCGGAATCCGGTGGAGGGCGCGGAGGATTCGCGCGAGCGCGGCGTGGAGGAGTTGAAGGCTGTTGGGTTTGGCAAGGTTGTGGACGGCGCTTGCGTAGATACGCTGGTGGGCATTGCGGCGAGCGGGCGAACTCCGTATGTGCTGGGGGCGATGGAGTATGCGAAGGAGGTTGGGGCGCTGACGGTTGGGTTGTCGTGCGTGCCGGACTCGCTGGTGGCGCAGGCGGCGGAGATCGCGATTACTCCGGCGACGGGCGCGGAGGTGATTACCGGCTCGACGCGGATGAAGGCGGGAACGGCGACGAAGCTGGCGCTGAATATGCTTTCGACGGGTGTGATGATTCGCGCGGGATACGTTTACGGCAACTTGATGGTGAATGTGCAGACGACCAATGAGAAGCTGGTCGATCGCGCGGAGCGCATTATTGTGGATGCGACTGGATGCGATCGCGCTCGTGCTGCGGAGTTGCTGAAGCAGGCTGGGACCGTGAAGGTGGCGATTGTGATGGAGATGCTTGGCGTTTCGCGCGAGGAGGCGGAGGCGAAGCTGGCCGCGAAGAAGGGTCATCTTCGGCGGACGCTGGAAGGGTAGTTGTCAGTGATCCGTTCTCAGTTGTCAGTGTTTTGATTTGCGGCTTTGCAGTTGGGTTTGCGGACTTCTATTTGTCCGTTTTGTATGCGGGTTTGCAGGCAGGGTTGCGGGTGGACGGCGGGGCCGTCGAGGACTTCGCCGGTGTCGAGGGCGAAGCGGGAGCCGTGCCAGGGGCAGACGATACTGTAGCCTTCGAGTTTGCCTTCGGCGAGTGGGCCGCTGAAGTGGGAGCAGGTTTCGGCGAGCGCGTAGATGCGTTCGCCGCGGCGGACGAGCAGTATGGGGACACCGTTGTGTTCGGCGCGGGTTGGTTTCTCTTCTGCGAGGTTTGATTCGGGCATTACCGCGACGAAGTCTTCGGGGAAGGTTTGGCCCTTGGTGCGATCGACTCCGACGCGGTGTTCGTAGACGAGCTTGCCGCCGAGGTTGGCGGCTACGGTCATGGCGGCGTAGCCGAGGGCGGCGAAGAGGCGTCCGCTGCTGCGCGCGTTTTTCTTGCGCAGGACGAGCGAGGTGGCGAAGAGCGAGACGGCGCCGACGTTGAGCAGGCCGTGGATGAGGCCGAGGCGGCGGGCGGGCGGATCGACGTCCTGCCAATCGGTGATGCCGGTGACGGCTGCGCCTGCCGCGCCGATGAGGCCGATGCCAATGGAGGCGTCCGCTGCGGAGGCGAACTCGCGCTTGCGGCTCATCATGTCGAGGCCATCGAAGACGAGCGCGACGGTCCATGCGCCGATGGGCACGTCCGTGAGGACGACGTGGAGCGGTTCGCCGAGCCAGGTTCCGTTGAGGAAGTTTTTGAGCGCCTGTCCGCCTTCGCCCGCGCTGGCGTAGGCTGCGTGAACGTACTTCTGCAGGGCCTCTTCAAGCGGGTTCAGCTTTGGGCTTTCGATGATGTCCTGTGTTGTTGGCATCGGATTCTCCACGTTGGGTGAGATGCCGATTGGGGGTGGAGGGGACAGGTCTCATCCACCGATCTTCAGTGCGGGCGCACCTCAGTCGGTGGTGCCGCAGGGATCGTATCCCATGCCTGAGAGTTCCATCTGCAATGTCTTCTTATTGGGCAAGAGAATCTCATAAACCATATCGATGCTGTCTTCTTCGGGCTTCCAACGGTGGCGCATGAGGCGAGCTTTGTAGGTGCCGGGCGTGAGCAAGCCAAGCCGGGCGTCTGTTCTGAATTCATACGGTTTGCCGTCGATGGTGACTCCCATGAGTTGGTATTCAAATGGGTCATGTTTCGGACGGAGACGGTTGCAACGGACGTTGATGGTGACGGTGAAATCAGCCGGATTTGGAGTGGCGCCGAGGACGGGGAGAGCGGTGAGAAGGACGAGGGCCAGCACTAGGTTTCTCATGCTCCTGCATACGAGTGGGTTGACGGGAAAGTTGCGTCTGGCGGGAAGTCGTTGGAGGTACGGGCGGTGTGGGTCGTTACGTCCTTCGGACTCCACTTAGGCCTTCGGCAGAGCGGAAGCGCCTTCGGCGCGGCTGGTTTTTGGCACGGTTGAAGCCGCAGGGACTGTTCCTATCGGTCGCTTGTCACGCCTGAATGTCTTGAGACTGGTACGCTTGTCTAACGACCAGCTTGCACTTTCCTGCAGCTGGCTAAAGTCACTCAAGAGAATCTTATGCTCGACATCATAATCGCACCTGTCAAAGCGAACATGCTCGCCCAGAATTCGCTGATCGCAACGCTGCAGACATTGAATCTCAATGGAACTCTTTATGTCGGCTACCCCATTCTTGCCAGTGCCGATCATATGGTGACAATCAACGCGCTCCTTACAACCTTGGAGCACGGCGTGGTAGCGATAGATTTTGCTGACGGAGCGAGTGAGAGTGTGATTCGGGAGAGGCAGGATTCCGCCTTCAATGCTGTGTTCCGCAAGCTATTGGCGTTCAAACCACTAATAGTAAAGCGGGAGTTGGCAGTCAAAATAGCTGTGCTGACTTATGCTCCATCTGAGTTGAAGAGCAACGATCCGGAAGTCTTGTTAGCCGGCCCGGAATCATTAGCGAGCACATTGGCAGAGTTTGCCCCGATTAGCCCAGAAATGCTCACGTATGTGAATGCTGCAATTCAGCAAATTTCCACTATCAAACCGGCTAACAAGAGGGAAGGTCTAGCGAAAGCAGATTCACGTGGCGCAATCATGCAGAAGATTGAGCGTGAAATAGCAAATTTGGATAAATGGCAAAAGACGGCAGCTATTGAGTGCCCAGATGGGCCGCAACGAATCCGAGGCTTGGCAGGATCGGGAAAAACAATCGTGCTTGCGCTGAAAGCGGCATTTCTGCATTCTGCCAATCCCGAATGGGATATAGCAGTCACTTTTCATAGCCGTGCACTTTACCAGCAGTTCAAAGATCTCATAAGACGTTTTTGTTATGAATACAAGAATGATGAACCGGACTGGACGAAGCTGAAAATATTGCATGCTTGGGGGAGCGCGCGACAGGCGGGCGTTTACTCCGAGATTGCGGCACAAAATGACATTGACGTTAGAGATGTGTCTTACGCCCGCGAGCGATTCATCTACGAAAACATGTTCGGCGGCGTATGTGATGAGTTGCTAACGGAACTGAAAAAGAAAGGTAACGCGAAAGAGCTCTTCGACGCAGTCCTCATTGACGAAGCTCAGGATTTGCCGCGTTCTTTTTTTGAGGCATGTTTTCTGAGCGCACGCCCTCCCAAGCGTGTGGTATGGGCGTATGACGAGCTTCAGAACTTAGGATCATATTCGATGGCTCCTCCAGCCGAACTCTTTGGTAGCAAGGAAAATGGAGAAGCACGAGTTCCGAATCTTAATGAGACCCCTGGTACAGCGCGTCGGGATATAGTACTGCCGGTCTGTTATCGAAATACACCTTGGGTGCTGACTTCAGCGCATGCTATAGGATTCGGTATTTATCGCCCTAAAGGACTCGTGCAATTCTTCGACGACCCAAGCCTGTGGCAAGAGATCGGTTACAAGGTAACGGAAGGACAGTTCGAGCCCGGAAATCAAGTCGCTCTTCAGCGGTCAGAGAATTCCTACCCGTCTTACTTTTCCGAGCTACTGAACCCTGCTGATTCGATGAGCTGGGCGCGATTTTCGGAGCCGGAAGAGCAATATAGATGGATAGCTCGCCAGATTCAAGGAAACTTGGAGCAAGATGAACTACAGCACACAGACATTCTGATTGTGATACCTGATGCACTCAGTTCCAAGCATGTGGGTGGAAGAATCATAGCGGCGCTAGATGAATACGATATTTCTGCGCACCTAGCGGGGGTCACAAGCAGTGTAGACAGGTTATACCAGCCCGGTTCTGTCGCGATTAGCAGCATCTTTCGCGCGAAGGGTAATGAGGCGGCTATGGTCTACGTCGTGAATAGCGAGTATGCAGTTCAAAGCTTTCAGGCTTCCAAAGCTCGTAATGTCCTCTTCACGGCTATCACTCGTTCCAGAGCTTGGGTCCGAGTGTGTGGCTGCGGGGAAGGGATGGATGCTGTAGTCGCAGAACTACAGCAGGTTGCGAATGCGGCTTACCAACTGAGGTTTCAAGTGCCCACAGCGCTTCAACTTGAAAAGATAAGGCGCATACATCGCGATATGCCGGAGCAAGATATCGCAAGGCAAAAGACAGCAGTGAAAAACGCAGAGCAACTTATAGCGATGATTGAATCGGGTGAGCTCTCAACCGAGACACTACCTGAGACGTTTCTGCGTCGCTTCCAGTCTGCTTTCGGAGCAACAGATGACTCCGAGTGAGGCCAGGTCAGCCGTGGCAAGATTGAACGCGGTGCTACTGGAGGGCGATATAGCAATAGCTGTTAATCCCGCCATCAGGTTTCCAGTCGGTGAGAAGACCAGATTGTCATGGCCAAATGCGAAGCAAACTCTTGGGCTGCTTACTGGAAATCCATTTGGCTGTTTATCGGAGTACCTCGATTATGTGCGAGGCGGTCACTATACGAGTCTCCTTTTTGATGGTGCTTTGCTCCAGCTATCGTTCGATTTCAAGCATGACCAATTGGTCGGACATCGGTATTGCTATTATCCGTGCCCGCTTGCCATTCCGGATCCCTCCTTTGCGTCAAATACAGATGCATGGGTTGATCTGCTAGAACAGAATCTTTTCACTGAGATTGAGTTAAGCAGCCTCGAGAATGCATCTTCTGAAAACGACATGCGGAACAAAAGGCATTCACTACTCCGTCTGCGATCGCCGATTCGCTTCGATTTTTCTCCGGATGCAGCAGCGGATGGAGAACCTGTCAGCCATGTTCACCTAAATAGCGCAGACGCACGGATACCCGTTCATTCTGCACTTTCGATCAAAGCGTTCATACGCTTCGTCATCACGCACTTCTACCCTAAACACCTTGAGGTTGTAGACAGCGTAGGTGATCACGCCTATGCCCGGTGCATCTCATTGGAAGAGGAACGCAACCTTTACATAAATTGCCGCGCCACCATATAGAACCTGTTAACAAAAAGATGGAAACCAGAAGCGCCGCCCATCGGGCGGCGCTTCTGGTTGTTTGGCGCAGAACGCGCGTATCGCCATCCGCGAAGGATTAGTTTTCTTCGTGTTCGGACTTCTTCCAGTTGAGGAGGTCGCCGAGGGTGGTTCCGGTGGAGGAGGATGAGGAGCCGGAGTCGTTGCGGCGGTCGCCTTTTTCGCGCTTGGCGTTGGGGGCGGAGGCCTTGTAGGACTCGATTTCCTCGCGGCTGGCCTCTAGAGGGGCTATCGGTGAAAGTTGGCGTGCATCTGTTCGGCGATTTCAGTGATGAATGGCTTGCCTTGATGAGCGTAGCGCAGGACGAGGGCGTCCAATGCGGAGCCGGGCTTTTGCAGTTCTTCCGTTAGCAGGTGCAGGAATTCGTTTTTTTCGATGAGATCCCAGCGCACGTAGAAGCCGGCGCGGCGGCATTGTTCGCTGAAGAGGGTGAGAATCGTACGGCCGTTTCCTTCGAGGAAAGGATGGGCGTGGGCGAAGTAGCCGAAGATTTCTCCTGGGTGTTGACGCAGGTCTGTGGCATCTGCGGCACGGTTGAGGGCATAGTCGGCGGCGCGGCGATATCCTTTGGGTGGGTGAAGAGAGTTTTGTAGCCTGCGCGGGTGATGGCGATATCAGGTGCGTGGATGGACCTGTCCTCTCCGGCCCATGGATAGACGGAGTTGAAGAGCAGGCGGTGGGTTTCGAGAACGTCGGAATATGCGAGTGATGGGCGCCGACGCAGGCGGCGGACAGCGTCCACTACGTTGTCCTTAAACGCTGCCGCCTCCAGTTTGGCGATTACATCGAGATCTTTGACACATTCGAAATTGCGGAGATAACCAGCGGTTTCATAGTCCCCGAATGGGTCGAGAACGTTCAGTTCCATTTAGCGCTGGAGATAGGCTGCCTGAAGCATGGTGCGCTGTCTCTGGGTGAGAACGTGAGCGCGGCGGAGAGCGATGAGCAGGTGCTCGATTTCGTCCAGTTCCACGTCAGCATCGGAGAGACGAGAGGCCGCTTCAGCGAACTTGCGAAGGATGCTCGGTGTGTACATGATGTGGCGCTGCCCTGCGGCAGAGCGTACCCATGCTGCGATGGTTTGTGAATCAGTGTTTGCGATGCACTTAACTTGCTCATCTGTAAACATGGCAGGAGAACTCTGCAATGGGGCGGTGAAATGTGTAGCAGCGCTCATGAGTTCTCCTTTTGTTCTATTTTATCAATCTTGCTCTGTAATGAGATGCAAAAAGCGCCGCCCGATGGGCGGCGCTTCTGGTTGTTTGGCGTGTAGCGCTTGTCGCCAAGCGCGCAGCTTTAGTTTTCTTCGCGTTCGGACTTCTTCCAGTTGAGGAGGTCGCCCAGGGTTGTGCCGGTGGAGGAGGATGAGGAGCCGGAGTCGTTGCGGCGGTCGCCTTTTTCGCGCTTGGCGCTGGGGGCGGAGGCCTTGTAGGACTCGATTTCCTCGCGGCTGGCTTCTTCTCCGATACCGCGGAGGGAGAGGCCGACCTTCTTCTCTTCGGGGCTCATCTTGACGATCTTGAACTCCAGCTCTGTGCCGGGTTCGAGCGTGGTCTGATGGCCGAGCGCGTCGACTGCTTCGGAGACGTGGCAGAGACCTTCCACACCTTCTGCGATTTCGACGAAGGCACCGAACTGAGCGACGCGGAGGACTTTGCCCTTTACGACATCACCGGTGCGGTGCTGCGCGAAGAAGGTATCCCAAACATCGGGCTCGAGCTGCTTGACGCCGAGAGAGAGGCGGCGGTTTTCGGGCTCGACACCGAGCACGACTGCCTTGACCTTCTCACCCTTCTTGAGCACTTCGGACGGATGCTTGATGCGCTTGGTCCACGAGAGGTTGGAGACGTGGACGAGGCCATCGATGCCGTCTTCGATCTCGATGAAGGCGCCGAAGTCGGTGAGGTTGCGGACGCGGCCTTCGACTTCTGTGCCGGCCGGGTACTTGTCCTCGAGGTTCTCCCAGGGGTTTTCCTGGAGCTGCTTCATGCCGAGCGAGATGCGGCGGTCGTTCGGATTGACAGCGAGGATGATGGTTTCGACCTCGTCGCCGGGCTTGACCATCTTGCTGGGGTGCTTCATGCGCTTGGACCAGGTCATCTCGGAGACGTGGACGAGGCCTTCGATGCCCTGTTCGAGCTCAACGAATGCGCCGTAGTCGGTAACGGAGAGGACGCGGCCCTTGACGTGCGCGCCGATGGGGTAGCGTTCGACGGCGTCGAGCCACGGATCGGGCGTGAGCTGCTTGAAGCCGAGCGAGACGCGGTGCTTTTCCTTGTCGAACTTGAGCACCTTGACCTGGATCTCGTCGCCAACCTGCACGAGATCGCGCGGGTGGGTGAGGCGTCCCCAGGACATGTCGGTGATGTGGAGCAGGCCGTCGAGTCCGCCGAGGTCGACGAATGCGCCGTAGTCGGTGAGGTTTTTGACCACGCCGGTGACGATGGAGCCCTCTTCGAGGTGCTGGAGAGTGACTTCCTTGAGCGCATTCTGCTCTTCTTCGAGGATTTCCTTGCGGGAGACGACGACGTTGCCGCGCTTCTTGTTGAGCTTGATGACGCGGACTTCGATCGGCTGGCCGATGTAGCTGTCGAGATTGCGCACGGGGCGGACCTCAACCTGTGAGCCAGGGAGGAACGCTTTGACGCCGATGTCGATGGTGAGGCCGCCCTTGACGCGCGAGACGACGGTCCCGGTGACGGACGCCTTGGCTTCGCATGCCTTCTCGAGCTGGTCCCAGAGACGGAGGCGCTGTGCCTTCTCGTAGGAGGCGAGGTATCCGCCCTCCTTCTCCTCACGCTCGACGACGAGTTCGATCACGTCGCCTACGGCCACCTTGGACTCACCGGTGTGGTCGAGTACCTGCTCCTTGGGCACGAGGCCTTCGGACTTAAGACCGATGTCGACGACGACATGCTTGTCCGTGATCTTGAGAACAGTGCCGGTGACGACCTTGTCCTCTTCCATGACGGATTGAGCGGCTTCCTTCTCGGCGGCCTGCTCAGCGTCGAAGCTGGCGAGGGCGGCGGCGAAGTCTGTTGCGTCGTAATCAGGCTCTTCGGTCTGAGCGGCGGCAGGCGTGGTGGTTTCAGGCGCGTTCTGCGTCTCTTCGGGTGCGAGGGTTTCGAGTTCAGTATTCAGGACGTTGCTCTCGGTTTGGGAATTGGAATTGTGTTCCATAAGCTTGGTTGACGTGCTCCCAGTTGGTTCGGACTCAGCCTTCGAGGTGGCTGGTGTTCCTGAGCTAGCCCTCAACCTTGCCGCCCGCGAAACTCCGGGGTCAGCAGACAGAGACGGCGAAGCGTTCAACTCGTGGTGGCGCAGATTTCGGGTTGTCAGGAGGAGCAGGTGTCCGAACTCATGGTTGGCACGGGCTCTACTCAACTATAACGCTGTGCGTTTGGGGGCGTCAACGCAACCATGCGCCAATGCAGAACGTACTTGCTAGAAGGCCGCTGCTCTCCGGTTCGCGCTTTTGCGCGAATGGATGTTCGCTCACGCGAACATCAGCAAAAGCAGATTCCTCACTTAGTTCGGAATGACAGTCTTGTGAGGCTCGCATTTGATAGCTGCGCCGCAAAAGCAGGTCTCTCCGCTCGCTTTGCGAGCGGTCGAGATGACGATGTATCGAACTACCTATGACGGTCTATATAGATAGAGCGTGTAATGAGGATAGCGGTGGTGGATTCTTATACACTGCTCGGCATGGATAGGCTTTGGACTCCCTGGCGGTATGCGTATGTGACGAAGACGGGCGACTATGCCAAGGGCAAGGGGCGCAAGGGTGTGCCGAAGGAGTTGGAGGCTTGGCCGGACGAGAAGGACTGCGTCTTTTGCAATATGCTTGGCGCGACAGAGTGGGCGGTGGCGAGTGGAACGATGTCGCGTGAGGATGCGGAACGGGCTTCGCACATTGTGTTGCAGGCGGAGCATAATTTTGTCTGCCTGAATGCGTTTCCTTATACGAGTGGGCATTTAATGATCGTGCCGTATCAGCATCTGCAGTCGTTGGCGGAACTTCCTGCGGAAGCTGCATCGGAGATGATGCAACTTGCGCAGCGTGCGGAGCGGGTGTTGCGTACGACGTATAAGCCGGATGGTTTGAATCTGGGCATGAATATGGGAGAGTCGGCCGGTGCGGGTGTGGCCGAGCATATTCATCTGCATGCACTGCCACGCTGGGTGGGTGACAACAGTTTTATGGGAGTGACAGCGGAGACGCGGGTTCTGCCGGAGATGCTGGACCAGACTTGGGAGCGGCTAAGATCTTCGTTCGCGGCGCAATAAGTCGCGGCATTGCGCATTGCAGAGCGCAACTCGCGCGCGCGTTGTGGACAACCAGGATGCAGGCCTTCTCATCTCATGTAGTGTGCCGCTGATTAGGCCGCACACAAGCTGAAAAGATAAGTACCTTTTCAACCAAGGCCTGTCATCTCGAGGCCCTCACATAACTGTTTTTGAGGAGAGGGTTATGCAGTCCGCAATCATCATTCAAGGAAAATTTACATCTGGCCGCATCGCTGAGTATGCACCGGCGGCATTGGGAACTATCACGCAGCGCGAGGGAGAAGATGCCAAACTCTGCGGACTTACGCGCTCTTTATATCGCCGTTTGCTCGCGCTCAATATGCCGGCGCAGACCCAACGCAAACAGATAGCTTCCATCACGCTCGGTTCCCTGACAGAGAAGCGGATTGCTTAAAAGTTTCTGAGTTTCGCAACCATGTACGACATTGCCCCGGAGATTCCGGGGCTTCTTTTTTGCTTATCTCTGGACAGGCCGGGTAGGAAGCGGTTGTCCCCGTTGCATGTCGTCATTGCTGCCGGAACCGGAGACGCGGGTGGCTTCGAAGTTGATGACTTTCCACTCGTTGCCAATGAGGCGATAGACGCGCGTGTAGCGAAAGAGGCCGCGGTAGGGCGAGCCGTGCAGAGTGGCGTCAATGCGAATGGTGGAGTTGACGATGGCAACGTCGCGCAACATGCGGATGTTGGTGGACTCCACATCCATGGATTTAAATGCGAACCGCCCAGCGTGGAGATTCTCCAGATACTGTGCCTTATTGGAAATTGTGCCGTTCGCGCCGATACCAAGAAAGTCGTCCGCGATGATCGGCTCCAGGGGTGCGGGATTGCCGGCGAGCAGCGCGGTGCGCCAGGCGTCTTCCATTTGCTGAATGATCTTTTTCTGATCGTGAGGGACACGCGCTTTGGGATGCCTGGTGTTCTCCGCAGAACAGAACACGGCGAACAGGAGTAAGAACGCTGTTGCATAACGCGTGGGATTGGAGAAGAGCTTTGGCATTCGCGTATGCGGGATATTAGTCCTGTCCCTCGTGGCGCGTCAAAGAGATTTTGTTGACGACCGCGAAGGTTAGACGGAGTAGACGATGATCGGGATGGTTCTCGTAATAAAAGTATTGAGGGCTGCGTACGTGTAGAGGGATCGTCCTTCGGACGATAACCCATGCATGCAAAAAGCCGCATGCATGGGGCACCCCTTATTGGAATGGGTACTCAGCGCTTAGGGTTTTGCAGATGACAACCTCTTCGGAAGTTCAGAACTGCTGAGGCGGACTTGTTCGCCTGTGGCCAGGGTTTTTACGGTGGCTTCACCTGCTTTGGCTTCGTCTTCGCCGAGGATGATGAGGTGGCGGGCGAGGGTGTCGGCTAATGGGATCGCCTTCTTCATTTTGAAGGTGCCATCGCCTACTTCGACGGAGAGGCCTGCGCGGCGAAGGGTGCTGGCGAGAGCGAGTGCGGCGGCGTTCTGTTCGGTGCCGAGCGGGGCGATGTAGGCGTCGAGTTTGTGCGCGTGGAGGTGGTTGTCTGCTTCGGCGGATTGTTTTTCTTCGGCAAGCGCCTGCAGGGTGAGGATGAGGCGGTCTTCGCCGATGGCGAAGCCGATGCCTGGGGCCTTGGGGCCCCCGATGGTTTCGGAGAGGCCGTCGTAGCGTCCACCGCCGAGCAGGGCGTTTTGCGTGCCGAGGCCGGTTTCCATGGTGAACTCGAAGGCGGTGCGGGTGTAGTAGTCGAGGCCGCGGACGAGACGCGGGTTCACGGTGTACGGAACACCGCAGGCATCGAGCGCGGCGAGAACGTCGGCGAAGTGCTGCTTGGATTCGGCGTCGAGGTAGTCGACGATTTTGGGAAGGCTGTCGATGATGGCCTGATCGTTCTCGTCTTTGCTATCGAGCACGCGCAGGGGATTGGTTTCGGCGCGGCGCTGGTTGTCGGGGCAGAGCTTGTCTTTTACCGGCGCGAGCGCTTCGCGAAGTGCGGCGACGTAGCGCGGGCGATCGGTCGAAGAACCGACGGAATTGAGCGCAAGCTTCCAACCTTTGTAGTTGTTCTCGGCAGACGCGCGCGCAATGCCCAGCTCGTCGAGCAGGGTGGCGAGCATCTCCAGCACTTCGGCATCGCGCAAAGGCGATTCACTCCCGGAGGATGGTGGGCCGATGACTTCGGCCCCGATCTGGAAGAACTGGCGGTAGCGGCCCTTCTGCGGGCGCTCGCGGCGGAACTGCGGCCCGATGTAGCAGAGCTTTTGCAGGCGCCCTGTTTCGCCGAGCTTGTGTTCGATATAAGCGCGGACGACGCCGGCGGTGTTCTCAGGACGCAGAGTGAGGGATTGCGCCTTTTCACTTGCGGCCCGGGCGCGGTCTTCCCACGTGTACATCTCCTTGGAAACGATGTCGGTTTCTTCGCCGACGCCGCGAGAGAAGAGTTCGGTGGGTTCGATGACGGGCGTGCGGATCTCTCCGAAGCCGTAGCGTGCGAAGACGGAGCGGGCGACGGTTTCGACGTGGTTCCAAAGAGCTGTTTCGGGCGGCAAAAGATCGCGGGTTCCACGGACTGCTTTGAGAACAGAAGACATGCTTCTTCAGTGTATCGAAGCGGATTGCCGGACCCTTGAAAGCTATTTTTAGGGCCTCTTCCATTCCTTTGGTAACGCCCATGAATTGGCTATTACCACTGCATTTGTGGGATTTTTGATTGGTTTTTCCATTGCTACGATCGCCCCACGCAATGGAACTATCGAAACGCCGCCACGCCCGAAGGACCTTTCGAGCGCCAGGCGACCTGTCCTCAAAATACGTCGGCCCGCTCCCCCGGAGGAGTGCTTTTGCGGTTGCTTCATGCTGCTCTACGAGCGCACTGGCGGCAACACAGAGGCGCAGCCGGTTATTCAAGGATTGCGCTTATCAGGCCGATGAACCGGAAGACATGCGATACTTCCGGTTCGGGCCCCTTTTTTCAATGTTTGCCATCTTTTTGATGCATTGCGTGATCGGCTGCGGCATGGGCGGCAAGGCACCTACCTTGAGCGTCAAGCCAAATGCGCAACAGCTTTTTGTCGGTCAGAAGCTGCCTCTCTCCGCAGTGTTGACGGATGTCTCCGGCGATCGCGATGTCACATCGTCAGCAACCTGGTCTGCCAGAAACCAGAGTGTGGCTGTTGCAGGTCCGGTAGCGACCTGCGTGCAATCGGGCACGGGATCCGTTTCTGCCAATGTGGGAGAGTTCTCTGCGAGTACGGAGATTACTTGCGAGCCATTGAAGAACTCCCAAAAAACAGTTCAATCGCTGGAGATGACGCACCTGCCTGCAAGCATCGTTTCAGATACATGGCAGAAGCTGGCCGTGAAGGCATACTTCACCGATGGTACAGACGAAGATGTCACTGGTTCCGTGAGTTGGAGCTATGCCGATCAAACTGCATCGGTGAGCCAAACGGGTTTGGTGGATTGCAATCATCCGGGAAATGCGGCCCTGACCGCCAGCTATGGCGGGGCGACGGCTGCGGTTTCTTTTACCTGCGTCATGCGGTCTCCCTCATCTACGGTCGGTTTTACCGAACATAGCAAGGTGTTCTATGGGCCCTTCAATTCGTGGCTGGATATTAAAAAAGTATTCGGCGCAGTTGGAGATGGCAAAGCTGATGACACGCAGGCGTTGCAGGCAGCGCTTGATTCGTTCTCAAAAAGTGCGAAGGTGCTCTGGCTGCCTGCCGGACGATATCGCATCACGAAGACGCTCAGGCTAGCGTCGGTATCCGGCTTTGCGCTGCTGGGAGAAGATCCACGAAACACTATCCTGGAGTGGGATGGGCCAGCCGGGCAGGAGATGATGGTCCTGGATGGGATGAATCACTTCCGGGTTGGACGGATTGCCTTTGACGGAAACAGCCGGGCTTCTACGGGGCTGCATCTGGCCTGGTCTCAGGCCCCAGGAGGGAACTACTATCCCACGGGAAATCTGATTCACGATGTGAAATTCCGGAACTCTCAGTTTGGCATTCGTGCAGACTGGGTCGGAGAAACGACCATCGATAGAGATGAATTCAGAAACATCTCCGATACAGGTATCCAACTCGGAAATTGGAATGCTCTCAACTGGAACATCATCGATTCGCTATTTGTCGATTGCGGCTGGGGTGTTACCAACTTTGGCATGGCGGGCGGATATAACGTTTTGAACAGCGTGTTCGTACGCTCGAAAAATGCAGACATGGGCATCGGCAATACGGGGGCCTTCTCTGCCAGAAACAACATCTCCTATGACTCGGCCAGTTTTCTCTCCGCGAACAAAATCGGGAGCGGATCGAACACCGTGTTGCAAGGAAACCTGATTGTTCGTCCCAAAAACGTTGTCATCGGGTTCTCGAACCTTGGTCCGCTCACTCTTATCGATAACAAGGTTGTAGGCATTCAACCGGACAAACCCTTTGTGTTCACGATATGTGCCGATCCCACGGGCGTGGTGGCAGTGGGCAACGTGGTTGGTACAACGGGTCCATGGTCCGGTCAGATGAACCTGGACGAGTTCGATGAAGATACGTCACAGACGTACGATGGGCCCATACCATCCATCCCGGATGAGACCTATGTGCCAGCACAAAGTCAGGGCCGCATCTTTGAGGTGCCGGAAAATGCCCCCTCCTCCGTTATCCAGGGACTGGTAAATGCCGCAGCGGCAAGCTCCGGGGGCATCGTGCATATCGCTGGTTTCCACGTTGCCGACCAGACCATTAACGTGCCGGATGCGCGTGTAGCCATCATTGGAGATGGCCAGACGAGCGGGTTCCATGCGCATTCTCTGATAGGACCGGTCATCAAAGTGACCGGTGGACAAGTAGATATCGAGGAGTTGGAGATCACGGAGTACGTAAGTGGCAACACCCAGATAGAAACTGCCGTTCCTGACTTACCTTCAACACGAGTTTTCTGCGACGAATGTATCTCGGACAGCGCGACCAACACTGGCGTATTGCTGGATGGTATGGAAGAGGCGTTGGTGGAGTTCAAAGTAGCCACCATGGGAGGACATGCAGCAGGCATGGCTGTGCACGGAGGCGCGAACCAGGTACAGGGACGGCCGGTTTTGGGAGAAGTGAATGCATTCTCGATGACCGCAGATTCGTATGTTGCTGATTCGGGTGCCGAGCTCTTCATCTCTGATGGGTTCCATGATGGTGGCCAGGGATCCTCCGTATTTCAAATTTCCGGCAACAGCAAAATCACGCAGTCCGGAGGATCTAACCTGTCTTCCAATCCATTCCCTATGCTTGCCACAAAATTTTCGGGAGAGCTGGCCCTGGTTGGAGTACAAAGCAGTTCACAGGTGCGCATCGACCAGGCTTCGCCCGGAAACATCCTCTCCATTGGCTTCTATCAGACCAACGAGCTCAATCCCTTGCTGCTGGATGCGGTCACTACAGTGACGGGCAGCTTCGGCTCTTATGCTCAGTTGCATACCAGCGGAGAAAGAAAAGTTGAGAACAGCATTCCGGGAGATCAATGGATGTCGGACATGCTGCGCACTGCCAGAACACGCGGTCTAACTGCTCGTGGAGCAGCAAACGCAACCGGGACAGAGATAAGAATCTCACGCATCTATGGCAAGGCCAGCACAGGTCTGCGGATCACACCCTCCACCACCGCTCCAGCAATGATGTCACGCCTGCATCCGGCCTCTGCACAAGCAGCGCAGGCATATACCTCGTCCGGTCAGCCCCAGATCTCAATCGCTGAGACGGCCAAGGGATATGCAGTGTTGCAGACGGCAGATGGTTACGTCCATGATCTACGCACGGAAAATGGAGATGTTGTCGATCATTCTGGCGATGCTGGAGTGGCGACCTCCCAATGGCTTCTGCGACGCAGGGCAGGAGGTGCTTTCGCTCTCCAGAATCGCGGAACCGGGAAGTTCCTCACCTTCGATAGCTCCGGCCAGGTATCTACATCCGTAAACGATGGGGCCGCGCAACTGTGGTTTATTGATTAGGAATTCGTTATTACCACGGGAACGGCCGCATTGAGCCTCAGTATCTCAGTGGGATAGGCCGGGTGGTGGATCGCTCAACAGCACTGCTTCGACCGCTGCAATGCGGTTCGGCAGGTTTTTGCATAATAAGGTGCGGATGCGCTCACATTTGAGCGTACACTGGTAGTTGTCCCGTCTCGGGAAGGTTTGGAGGTGTAGTTCCCTTGGCAGAGGTACGAATTCAGGAGGGCGAGCCCCTTGAGAATGCCCTGCGACGTTTCAAGCGAAAGGTCCAGCAGGAAGACATTATCAAGGAAGTGAAGCGCCACTCCTTTTACCTGAAGCCGGGCGAGAAGCGTCGCGTGAAGGAAGCATTGGCACGCAAGCGCAATCGCAAGAAAGTCCGTAAAGAACAGGACTAATCTCCCGTTCGTTAAATGATGGCCGGATGGCAGCTCTCACCAAGCCCATCCGGCTGTAACCGCAATGCCAGCGGCGAGTTGTACAAGCTGTATACAGGCGCACTTTGTAGGCGCTGGGTGTTTCGCCGAACGGCTGCACACCCTTTGCATTGACCATCCCGGGCCCCAGTCTTTACCGAAAACCGAAGTCAGGCGGAGACGCACCTTTCCGACGACCGAGGGTGAAGCAGATGGAATTTACGGACCGAATATTACGCTGCGGAGATTGCGGGCAGGACTTTGTCTTCACCGCCGGTGAGCAACTGTTTTTCTTCGATAAGCAGTTCAAGAACGACCCGAAGCGGTGCAAACCGTGCAAAGCAAAACGCGCCACCCTGCATGGCCGTACCATGCATGATGGCAAGCCTCTGCCTTTGACACGAACCGAGACCCGTACCACCTGCTCTTCGTGCGGCATTGAAACGACGGTGCCGTTTCGGCCTACGCAAGGCCGGCCTGTGCTTTGCCGCTCATGCTTCCAACAGAAGCCGTCTGTCACACTCACGGCGAGTGATGCTGTGGCGGAGATGGCTGCGGCCACCAGCCTGGAGCAGATGAGTTCCGATTTGGGCATGGCGGAGACTGTTGCCGACATTTCTTCCGAAACTTCCAACTAGTCCGTACCAGTAAGCGGTTTCATGCGCTAATCTGCTGAATGCATGAGGTATGCCGTCGCTTCAGGGAGCCATGAGCTCGTCCGTGGACGCGCTCAGGTAGGTGGCGCGGAGATCATTGTCTGTACAGACGGGACTGCGCTCTTCGATGGGGGTGCCATGTTCGGTGTGGTGCCAAAGACCCTGTGGTCCAGGAAAGTCTCCGCCGACGCACAGAACCGGATCGCCATTGGTTTGAATTGCGTAGTAGTTAGGATTGGCGGCAAAACACTGCTGATCGAAACTGGCTTTGGCAACAAGCTCACACCCAAATTGCGCGAAATCTATGGCGCACAATCCCTCCTACCGGAGTCATTGCGCGAAGCCGGCATCGCTCTTGCCGATGTGGACATCGTCATCAACTCACATCTCCATTGGGACCATTGCAGTTGGAACACAACACTGCAGCCGGACGGTTCCGTTACGCCGACATTTCCCAACGCGCAGTACATCGCGCACCAAGGTGAGGTGGAGCACGGACGGCAGCAGTTCGAACGCGACCGCATTAGTTATGTTGCCGACAATTATGAGCCACTCATTGCGAACGGTCAGATGCGCCTTGTGGAGTCCGCAGATTTTTCTGATGGACGCTGCCATCTGATGGACGGCGTATGGCTGGAAATCTTTCCCGGTCACACGGAGCAGTTGATGACGGTGCATGTGGAAAGTGAAGGCGAGCACGCATGTTTCGTCTCGGATCTGGTGCCAACATCTGCCCATCTGGAGCCCACGTGGGCCATGGGCTACGATCTTGCGCCGCTGCGCACCACAGAGGAGCGCAAACGTTTTTATGCGCGAGCCATTGCGGAACAGTGGCTCGTTCTTTTTCCTCACGATCATGATGTTCCGATGACGAAGCTGCTTAAGGATGAGCGCGGCAAAGTAATTGCCGAACAGCAGACAAAACGAGAAAAGATATCGTCCCGGCATTCTGCCGGCGCAGAAGCAAAGCAGATAGCTCCGTTAGGTCCTCAAGAGTCGCACACACACGAGCAGGCGATGCTCGCGATGACGCGTGAGTTGGAGCAGAGCCGGGAGAGCTTCCAGTCCTTTGTGGATGCTCTCCCGGTCGAAGCGTATATCAAAGACAAAAATGGCCGGTTCGTCTTCTACAACCAGCAATTGGCTAAGCGGTTCTGTATTTCGAAGACAGAGTGGATCGGTAAGACGAGTTACGATTTGTGGTCGCGCGAGGCGGCCGATCAACTTACAGCGGAAGATCGTTATGTGATGGAAACCGGCAAATCGTTTGAAGGCAATGTTGCGCTGCCCAATAGCGATGGATCGATGAACTTCTGGAAGATCATCAAGGTGCGTTTCAATCAGGGCGGTGTGCCGATGATGGCTGGCGTCGGTATCGATTTAACTGCGGAGCAGTTACGGGAGCGCAACCTGGAGCAGACGAAAGACGATCTTCGCAATGCAAACCGGCGTTTGCAGCACCTCTCTGTTACAGACGAGTTGACCGATCTGTGGAACCGTCGCGCCTTCGGCATTCGCATTGCCGAAGAGATGGCGGTGGCGCATCGCATGAAGTCTCCACTGACGCTTGCCTTGATCGATCTCGATAACTTCAAAGCGATCAACGATAGCTTCGGTCATCCGTATGGCGATCATGTATTGCGGCAGATGGCGGAAGTTTTACGAACGAATAAGCGTGTGGAAGACATTGCAGTGCGCTATGGCGGCGAGGAATTTGCCCTGTTATTACCGCGCTCCGATCAAGCCGCAGCGGCGATCGTCTGCGAACGCCTGCTGACGGCCATGCGCGAATATCCCTGGGAGAAGCGTCCGGTGAACGCCAGCATCGGCATCGCCACTCTTGAGGATGATGAGACAGCAGAACAACTGGCGCACCGGGCCGATCTTGCGTTGTATCGGGCAAAGCGTACCGGAAAAGCGCGTCTGGTAGCTTACAGCCCTGAGTTGGAATGGGAGTAGCTATTCAATCGTGACGAGCTTCACCCGTTTTCCAAGGCGCAGTGTAAGCGTTACGGGTATCGCGGGCAGATCGTAGCGGGCTGCCGTCACAGGCTCATCGCCAATCTTTACGGCCTTCTCCGCACGTTTGCGCCGTGCTTCTCCCATGGAAGAAGCCAAACCCGCGCTGACTACAAGACGATCGGTATTGATAGCTGGTGGCGTGGCTTCATAACCGAGGTCTGCTTTCAGCAGCGTGACGCGTTCCGTATCCTCGCTGACGCCGCCTTTCTGGAACTGCGTGCTCCAGTTTTCTTCGGCGCGCCCTGCCGCTTCTTCTGAGTGAAACCCCGCAGTAATCATGCGTGCCAGGTCCTTCTTGGCCTGCATAGGATGCAGCGTGCCGGCAGAAACCGCATCGCGCAGGGCATCGATCTGCGGAATGGTGAGGTCTGTGAGATAGGTGTAATACTTCCACATCAACTCGTCGCCAACCTGCATCACCTTGCCGAACATCTCAAACGGCGGTTCGGTCACTCCGATGGCATTATTGAGCGACTTGGACATCTTCTGCACACCGTCGAGGCCCTCAATGATCGGCATCATCAGCACGATCTGCGGTGGCTGGCCAAAGTAGCGTTGCAGATCGCGCCCACGCATCAGATTGAACTTCTGGTCCGTGCCGCCCAATTCCACATCACATTCAAGTGCGACAGAGTCGTATCCCTGCATAAGCGGATAGGTCATCTCATGCAGCGAGATGGGTTCTTCCTCGTTGAATCGCTTATGGAAATCCTCGCGTTCGAGCATCTGGGAGACAGTGAACTGTGCCTGCAACTTGATGATGTCGTCGATGCGCAGTTTGTCGAGCCACTCGGAGTTGTAACGCACCTCGGTCTTGTCGCGATCGAGAATTTTGAACACCTGCTCCTGGTAAGTGAGCGCATTGGTGTTGATCTGCTCGCGCGTGAGCGGCTTGCGCGTCTGCGATTTGCCCGTAGGATCGCCGATGAGCGCGGTGGTATCTCCGATAAGGAAGATGACGGTATGGCCAAGCTGCTGGAAGTGGCGCAATTTGCGCATCAGCACGGTGTGGCCCAGATGGAGGTCGGGTGCGGTGGGGTCGAAACCGGCTTTAATGCGCATCGGCTTACCGGAAGCAATGGAGGCTTCGATGCGACGCGAGAGGTCGTCCACCGGGATGATCTCGGCGGCGCCTTTGGTGATGAGGTCGAGTTGCTCCTGGAGCGATGGAAACTTTGCCATGGTTGCATCTCAAGTATAGGAGACGGCGATGGCTGCCACGGCACAGAGCGCGATTATGAGGCTGTTACGCCAGCGAGGCGAAGGCAAAACAATTTGTCCCAGCGAGGCCGCACGGGCTCTGGCAGAAAACAATGATCCTGCCGCATGGCAGCCGAAGATGCGTGTTGTGCATGCGGCTGCACAGCGCCTGGCCGAACGCGGCCTTTTGGACGTGATGCAACATGGTCAAATCATCGATTTGAGCAGCGCGCGAGGTCCTGTGCGCTTGAGGCTGAGAACTTCATGTGAGGAGAAGGTGCGTACGAAGGGCAAGCGCGCTCCAGGTTACTTATGACTACGAAGAAGAGCAGCGATGGTGGACGAGCATGCTGGCCCGGATACAAGCGCGTGCCGGGAAAGAAAGCCGGTACAAAGGGAAGCTGCGAACCAAAGGTACACCAGACGAAGTCCGAGAAGAAGGCAGACAGCCGCGCTGCGGCTGCTCGAAATCGAGAGAAGACGAGGCACTGAATCCGGTCAGCGGCGGCGGACGTATACTCGCCGCATGGATGCTGAACGAGCGCGCGTCTTTCTGTTGTCGCTGCCCGATGTGGTGGAGACGGAGCAATGGGGAGGCCTCGTCTTCTGGGTAGGCGATAAGGCTGTTGGCGGAAAGATGTTCGCGCGGCTGGCGCTGGAGCAGGAAGGGTGCGTCGCCTCCTTTGCCGCTGGGGCAGAGCATTACAACGAGCTTTTGGAGCAGGACGGCATCTTTCCTGCTCCATACATGGCCCGCATCTACTGGGTAGCTGTGGAGCGCTGGAGTGTCCTGCGCGACAGTAAGTGGCTCGAGGAGTTTACCGCAGCCTATGAGCGCACACGCGCAAAGATGCCACCGAAGATGCAGCGGTTCTTTGCTCTTTCTAAAGTCGAACAAAAGAAAGCAATCGCAGCAGCCCGCAGAAAGAAGTAATTACCTGCCCGTATCCGGACCACTACGCGGGTCAGCTTCGAAGATGCGCACAAAGGCCTGACGATAGACGACGATCAGAAAGATCTCCAGCACCAGCGCGATCAGACCACCCGTTGCCCCGCCATGCATCAGCGTGAAGTGAAAGAGCAGGATGTTTACGATGATCGGTCCAAGAATCACGAGCCCAATGGGGACATAGCGGCCAACCAGCAGCAGCAGACCTCCGATGACCTGCAACACGGAGACGAACGTAGCATACTTATGGTCGTTCATAATGGTGATCCATGTAGTGGCATCGTTTACCGGCATGGGCGGATTGGGAATGAAGTGCAAAAGCCCATTCAGACCAAAAACAAGAAACATAAGTCCAAGGATGACGCGTGCTGCGATAACGGCGTATTTCATCGGCGGTGCCTCCGTACGGCTTGCTTCTTTCTAGAGAGACACGATAGCTTCGGCAGCATATAAGGTACAAGGGCAAACTGCGGCACGCAGTCTCCTCGATAACGGAGGAGGTTTCCTCGCCGGCCCGGCAGAGCCGAGGACGCCCTGCGTGCTGTGGATGCGTCTAAGAAAGTGCTGTCTGATAGCGTAGAGATCTGCCGGCTGAATGGGAGAGAGAATGCTTCGATCGATAGTAGCCCTTGCACTGCTGTTGGTGATGGGCGTGCCCATGCGCGCACAGGAGCAGAGCAGCGAAACGAAAGCCCGGGACCTTTTACAGCAAATGATCACCGCTCTCGGCGGCGACGCATGGCTGCATCGCCAGACGTGGGAGATGCAGGGCCGTGTCGCAGGTTTTTATAAAAATGTGGCGCAGGGCAGCACACCTGTCTGGTTCTTTCACAAATCAGTGGAGGGCACTGCTGGGTTGGACCGCACGGAGCAGACGAAGAAGCGCGATATCGTCACCATATGGACGGCGGACAACGGATACGAGATTACCTATAAAGGCCGCAAGGCATTGCCCAAGGAGATCGTGGAAGACCACTTCCGTCTGCAGCGCCATTCCATGGATGAGATTGTGCGTGTGTGGATGAAAGATCCTAAGGCAATTTATATCTATGACGGAACCAGCATTGTAGGCCGCCGCATGGCAGACAAAATCACCATCGTCAACGGAGAGAACGATTCCGTCGATGTTGAACTCGAAGCATCCACGCATCTACCATTGCGCCGCACGTTCAAATGGCGCAATCCCACATACAAGGATTTCGATCAGGACGTGGAAGAGTACGAGGATTACCACGCTTATGATGGCGTGCAGACGCCGCTATCCACGACGCGCTATCGCAATGGCGACATGGTCACGCAGAGATTTTTGCAAAGTGTGAAGTACAACATCCCTCTGCCCGAAAACTACTTCGATATCAATCAGCCGTACAACAAACACAAATAACGGCTCACCGTATAATCGAGTGGTTATGAGCGAGACTCACACCGCTGCCGCCGCAATGCAGACGATGGATATCCAGCAGATCATGGCCATCCTGCCGCACCGTTATCCCTTTTTGTTAATCGACCGCGTGCTTGAGATGGAACCGAAGCAGCGCATCGTGGCCATCAAAAACATCACGGCCAATGAACCGCAGTTCCAGGGACATTTTCCGGATTACCCCATCATGCCTGGTGTGCTGATGATCGAGGCGATCGCGCAGGCAGGCGGGGCGCTTTTGCTCACCGAGTACACGGCAGAACAACGTGAAGAAAAATTGATGGTCTTTACCGGCATCGACGGCGCGAAGTTCCGCAAGCCGGTTGTGCCGGGTGACCAGTTACGCATCGAGGTGAAGGTGCTGAACTGGCGCTCTAATGCCGTCAAGATGCAGGGCACAGCCACGGTGGACGGCAAACTTGCGTGCGAGGCTACCGTGATGTGCGCCCTTACGGCGCGTCCTAAAGCAAAGCCGCGGATGGAGACAGCATCGGCGGCAAGCGAGGCAGCGGTCTAGTGGGCATCCATCCCACGGCCGTCGTTGCAGAAGGGGCAGTTATCCCGGAAAGCTGCACCGTTGGACCGTACTGCACCGTTGGACCGGATGTTGTTCTGGGTGAACGGTGCGAACTCGTCTCCCATGTCGTTCTCGACGGACACACGACCTTTGGCGATGACAATACTATCTTTTCGTTCGCCTGCCTTGGCATTGCGCCGCAGGACCTCAAGTACAAGGGCGAACCTACAAAGCTGACCCTCGGCTCCAACAACTCCATCCGCGAGTATGTCACTATTTCGCGCGGCACCGTTGGCGGCGGCGGCGAGACGAAGGTCGGCTCGGGCTGCCTCATCATGGCCTATGTACACATCGGCCACGACTCAAAGATCGGCGACGGCTGCATCCTTGCAAACGCCGCCACGCTGGCAGGCCATGTCACGGTAGAAGATTACGCTGTGGTGGGCGCTCTCAATCCCGTGCACCAGTTCTGCACGATTGGTAAGTATGCTTACATCGGCGGCGGCACCACCATCACACAGGATGTGCTGCCCTACTCGCTCACCAGCGTGCGCCGTGAAAACCGCGCCTTCGGCCTGAACAGAGTGGGTCTGGAGCGGCGGGGATTCACGCCGGACGAACTGAAGCAGCTCCGCGCTGCTTATCGCCTGCTGCAGGTGAGCAAGCTGAATACAACGCAGGCGCTTGAGGCCATCCGCGAAAAGGTGAAGAGCGGCGAGTTTGGCGAGCGCGTGGCATATCTGGCGGAGTTTATCGCGAAGAGCGAGCGCGGAGTGATTAAGTAATTTCATTATGGCTGGACTGGTCTACAGCTTTGATTCCCGAAAGGCCAGTGCCAATCTCCGTAAGCATGGAATTTCTTTCGACGAAGCAACCGAGGTCTTTCTCGACCCGAACGCCCGCACGCTGCCTGATCATGACCATTCCGACGAAGAAGACCGGTTCGTTACACTTGGCATGTCTAAAAAGCGCAGAATCCTTTTTGTGGTGCATACTGAGTTTGTTGAAAATCAGTTGCGCATCATCAGTGCTCGCAAGGCCACTCGGCAGGAAAGGAAGCAGTATGAAGAAGCTGAACTCTAAGCCTGAATACGACTTCCGCAAAGGAGTTCGCGGAAAATACTACGAGCGCGCGATGGCGGGGACTAATCTCATTCTGATCGACCCAGATCTGATGGAAGTATTTCCTGACGCGAAGGCTGTGAACTCCGCTCTCCGTGGGTTAGTGGATGTCGCTAAGCGTAGTGTGAAACGACCCGTTGCACGAGTGGCGGCTTCATCTGCCAAAGTGGCCCGCGCGAGTCGTTAGATTGAACTCCCACATTTCTAAACTTGGCCTCATTGCCGGTAACGGCCACTTTCCCTTTCTTCTGCTGGAAGCCGCACGGGCGCATGGGCTCGACGTTGTGGTCGCGGCCATCAAGGAAGAGACGGACCCGGAGATGGATGCGCGTGCAGCGACGGATGAGCATGTCCGCGTGCATTGGATGTCACTCGGCGAACTATCAAAGTTGATCGAAACCTTTCAGCGCGAGGGCGTGACCAAAGCCGTTATGGCTGGGCAGGTGAAGCATAAGCAGATTTTTTCTGCGATACGTCCTGATTGGCGGCTGGCCAAGCTGTTGATGAATCTGCGTACCCGCAATACGGACATGCTGTTGGGCGCGGTGGCCAGAGTATTGAGCGATGAAGGCATTGAGCTGATCTCGTCCACGCAGTATCTGGAGCCGATGCTCGCGCGCGAAGGCGTACTCACACACCGCGCTCCCGACGAGCAGGAACAGGCGGACATCGCCTACGGTTTGCAGGTCGCACGCGGTATTGCGGGATTCGATCTGGGCCAGACGGTCGTTATTGCCGCGCAGGCGTGTGTCGCCGTAGAGGCGATGGAGGGCACCGATGCCACCATTGCCCGCGCAGGCGCACTCTTCCGCACCCTCGATGAAGGAGAATCCACACTGCGCCGCGCGCTCACCGTAGTAAAGGTCGCCAAACCCAATCAGGACATGCGTTTCGATGTTCCGGTGGTTGGGGTGCCTACCATCCAAACCATGCGCGAAGCAGGTGCAACGTGTCTTGCCATTGAGGCTGGACGGACGCTGATCTTCGATCAGGCGGCAATGGTCGCTGCGGCGGATGAAGCTGGCGTCACCATCCTTGGCGTACGGTAGGGCATACTGGAAGGGCTTGTGAGGCGCATCTCTCTCGCTGCGTCTGGGTTCCGATTTCACATTTTAAGGAGAACGATCATGCAACGAGCAGGATTATGGTCTGTATTCGCAATCGCTCTGATTGTGGTGCTTGTAACGGCGAAGATGGCCTGGGCGGCGGCGGGTGACATGCTAGCTGTGGGCGCCACCGCACCAAACTTTACGCTGCCCTCGCAAGACAACACGCCCGTCCATCTCAGCGATTTCAAAGGAAAGTGGGTTGTCCTCTACTTTTATCCCAAGGACATGACCAGCGGATGCACGCTGGAGGCGCACAACTTCCAGCGTGATCAGGCAAAATACAATGCTCTAAACGCGGCGATTGTGGGTGTGAGCCTGGATACGCCGGACAGCCACAAGACTTTCTGCACAAAAGAGAACCTCACCTTCAAGCTGCTCGCCGATCCCGATCACAAAGTGGTGGACGCCTACGGCGTGCCAGTGCTGACGCGTGGCCAGGCATCGTTTGCCAAGCGCGTGACGTATCTCATCTCTCCTGATGGGAAAGTTGCAAAGGTATGGCCTGCGGTTAAGCCGGGAGAGCACAGCGAAGAGGTGCTGGCGGAACTGCAAACCCATAAAAAGTAACTTTTCAGCAGACGCAGAAAGGCCCGGGCGAACCCGGGCCTTTCTGCTTGCCTTTTAGAACTGCGTGAACTACTTCTTGGCGGAAGACTTCTTCGCCGTTGCTTTCTTGGCGGTGGACTTCTTCGCCGTTGCTTTCTTGGCAGTCGACTTCTTAGCAGTTGCCTTCTTGGCAGTGGACTTCTTCGCCGGTGCCTTCTTAGCAGTTGCCTTCTTTGCGGTCGACTTCTTTGCAGTTGCTTTCTTGGTTGCCAATGTACTTCCTCCCTGACGTGATTTGTTGCTTCGTTTTGCGGCTGCTTTTTTCGAAGCAGCCTTTCCGCTGCGCGAAGACGATGTCTTCTTTACAGCAGACTTTTTCGCGCCCTTTTTAGCCACAACTTTTTTAGCGGCTTTTTTGCCTGGCGCAGATTTCTTTGCAGCCTTTTTAGGAGCGGCTTTTTTCGCTGCCTTCTTGGCTGGAGCTTTCCTGGCTGCCTTTTTGGCGACTGCTTTTTTCGCAGGCGCTTTGCTGGCAGCAGATTTCTTTGCGGGTGTTTTCTTCGCCGCAGACTTCTTTGCCGGAGATTTCTTTGCGGCAGCAGCAGCGCTCTTAATCGACTTGCCCACTGGGGTTTCTGCGGGATTCGGTTCCGGATCTGCGGAGAGCTTGGAAGGCGGATCGTACGGATCAACCTGCGTGGAAGGTGGACTATACATCACAGCATCTTCCGCATGGTGCTGATCGCGCAGCATCTTGTCTTCGTCGGCATCGGTGTCGTCATCCAGCACTACATTACCGTCTTCGTCTTCTTCATCCGCGTCCGGCTCATTGTCATCGTCGATGTCGGTATCGAGATCATCGTCGTCGTCGAAGTTATCTTCTTCCGCGGCTGCTGCAGACATCTTGTAGATTTCTTCATCCATCATCCGCTTGCTCCCTTTGCTCGTCGGTGGTGCTTGCATTTTGAGATGCACAAACACCGCAGCACGCAATACAGCAACTATGGTGCAACGCCGAAGCGACTAAGGCAACAAAATTTTTCGAGAAAGTGAGAAAGGGGGTGACTGCCGGGGAGCGTGGCTCAACGCTTCTTCGACCGCGTGCTGCGTTTCGCGGAGGAGGAAGTGGAGTGCGACGGCTTGTGGGAAGCAGACTTCGATGTAGTTTTCGAAGCGGATTTGGAGGAACGATGCGATGTGCTTTTGCTCGTATGGGAGGAATGCGAACTTGTGCGCCGGCTCGATGTGCGTGATCTGCGGCTGCGCGCATGTGCTGTGGGCGCAAGGCGCACAGGCTCGGAAACATACAGCGTCTTGCCCGCCGGAACACTGCTGGAACGCAGATGGTTCCAGCGCCGCAAAGCGTCCGCGGAGACGCCAAAGCGATCGGCAATGGTTACCAGCGTATCGCCGCGTCGCACTTTGTATTGCTGCGTGCGCGTGGTGGAAGCGGAGGTCACCGCATAAATCGGAATAACAAGTTCGTCGCCCGCATCGATCGCATCGGTGTCCTGCAGATCGTTAGCCACGGCAACATCGTGCGCGCGCACTTTGAATTGGCCGGCCACGCTGTCCAGCGTTTCCCCGGCGCGCACCTCATGGAAACGCCAGGTATCCCGCTTGTCCTCCGGAATAGCAGCAACGCGTTTGAGAAAAGTCTCCTTCGCCCCTTGCGGAATATGGAGATCGAACGACAGATCGCGCGGCGTCTGTAACCGGAGCAACGAAGGATTGAGGCTGACGATGTTCGCGACCGTTGTTCCGGTAAGGTCCGCGACCAGCCTCATATCGATCTCGTAGTTCACCGTCACGGTATCGCTGGCCACAGGCGCCATGGGCACAATATTGTCCAGCCCATACTGCTTTGGGTTCTTGGCCATGATGACGGCTGCCAGCATGGCAGGGACATAGTTCTTCGTTTCCTTTGGCAAAGCATTCAATTTATATAGCTGCCAAAAGTCGGCATAGCCGGTGCGCATCACCGCGCGCTGCACATTGCCCGGACCCCAGTCATATGCCGCCATCACCAGGTACCAGTCGCCAAGCTGGTTATAGAGCGTCTTCATATAACGCGCATAGGCGCGCGTCGACTTCTCCGGATCGAACCGCTCATCGAACCAGCCATTGCGCTCCAGCCCATAGGCCCCTTTGAACGGCATAAACTGCCACATGCCGGCAGCGCCGCTGCGAGCATTCAACGCCTGCGGCTGAAAACCCGACTCTGCCACAGCCTGATAGATAAGGTCTTCCGGAACACCTTCTTCGCGGAAGATGCGCTGGATCATGTCCTTATATTTGCCGGCACGCTCGATGGACCGGGCAAGGTGAGCATGGCCCGCGGGATTGTTCGTGAAGTAATTGATGTACCCCGCAACATAGTCGTTCACGACCAGCGGAAAGTCGGACCGCGTCGTCTGCAACTCCGAGTTGATCTTTGCATTCAACTCTGGGTTGGAAGGAAAGGTCAGCTCACCGGCGGCTTCCACAGGAGACTGCTCCACCTTCGGCCAGAACCCCGTGCCCTGCTTCAGCGCATCCATCTCCAGCGAGGAGACGGCAGCGGTAATGCGGTTGAACTCGTCTGCCATTGGCCCTTCGGATTTTAGGTCGAGCCCGCTGGTCAGCATCATGTCCACGGCGTAATCAAAGTCGTGGCGCGCGGCATCCAGCCGGTTGGCGCGATAGTTGTCCACGCCGCTCTGGTAAACCTTCTCAACCTGCGCGATCAACTGCTGCTCTTTCTGCGCCTGTGCTCTGTTCTTCGCCTGCTCCTGCGGTGCGGCGGCAGTACGAGGAGCAATGGGCGGAGCGGTCGCCTGCGGGGGAGGAGTGGTCGCTGTCTGCGACGGGCAGCCGGTAAGTACCAGGGCTGCCGCCGTCATGGGCAGCAGCATCCATCGCGAGTTGCGGACCGTAAAGAACACCTTCGTCATTGTAAGACGGCAGAAGGGTCTGGATGTTGCGCCCGCCAGGATGGCACACCCGCCACTCCCCAGGAGGTGTTATTACCTCTACCACTTCCGTCCGCTCCCTCACACCAAAGGTGGAATGTTGTTCGCGCCGGATTGCGCCCATTCTGTCTATGGCAAGAGGGAAGAGCGAAAAATCCCTCCCCGGAAAAGAGAACCACCATGCACGATTTGATTGTTGCTATTGCCTTCATTCTCATGCTCGCCGCTCCCTGCGTCGTCGCCAGCATCGCCGGTAACACGCCCGAAGTAGAAGCATAAATATCTTCGAAACTCTCTCCTTCCTGCTGACGTCTCCTCTGTATCAAGAAGGAGAATCGCATTGATGAACGAGAGCGAAGTACAGCAAGACCCTCCTCCAGCGCCGGGACTTACGGCCATTCTGCCGTGCAACGATCTGGACGCCTCCGAACGCTTTTATAGCCGCCTCGGGTTTTCAAGGCCGGAAAGCGAAAAGCCAGCTCCAGGCCAGGACGACACCTATCGCATCCTGTCGAACAACGAGGGCGGTCACCTCCATCTCACAGACGCTGTAAAGGGCTGGCTCGTACCGGGCAAGAACCCCTTCGCTCTGTACCTCTACACGGAACGCGTAGACGATCTGGCAGCGAAGTTCAAAAACGAAATTCTCGGCAGAGAAAAACACCCGGCAGACAAAGAGTGGGGCATGTACGAGTTTGCCCTCTCCGATCCAGACGGCACATTGGTGCGCATCGGCTGGCCCACCAGGCTCCGCAATGCAGGTGTGCCGCAAGCATAAAGTCACGGTTCTTAGATGGGCGCTTCTATAAGATAAGAACTTATTTAAGAAACCGGTCTCCTATGCGGTATGATCACTACGCGGCCTTATCTTGCGCAGGAGGTGGCCGATGCCATCTTGCAAATGGATTCCTTGCGCCCTTCTCTCCTTGTCCCTGCTGGACAGCTACGCACAGCCTCGTCCATCAAAGCGAACGATAGAAACCTCCATCGCCACACTTCGCCTCAACAGCGCTACCTGCGATCTCGTCGGAGTCGACTGGAAACAGCCCGCTCTCAAAATCATCGACGAACCGAGACTCGGAGAAAACTTCCGCATCCTGCTTCCGAAGCCGGGTTTGGAAGCCGACTATTTCAACAGTCGCACCCAGGCTGTTACACGCGTGGAAACCACTGCGGACGGAGCCATATGTCACTACTCCTTCTTGAAAAACGAGCATGAGACTGTCCCGCTCGCCGTGGACTACACCATCCGTGCCGTGGAAGGGCAGTTGCAGTTCTCCATCGCCATCGATAATCCCACCGATCGCAAAATCGCTGAGGTCTACTACGGCATTCTCGGCGGCCTGCAGGGAATCCGCAGCCGTTCTGCCACCGAGACGATGGTGCCGGGATCGATCACAAATCTGAAGCCGCATCTGTTTACGCGCTTTCGCGATGGCGCTCGCGGCGGCACCCGCTTTGGCGCGCGATACGAGGTGAGCGGCTACATGTATCCCGGTCAGATGCCGATGACCTGGATGGATGCATGGAATCCGAAGGCCGGCATTGGCTACTACTACGCCGATCAGGATGTAGACATGCGGCTGACGGCGCTCTACTTCGAAATGCGTCCGTACGCGAAGAATGCCGTGCGTGGTGAGGACTGGCCTGCGGCAGGCGAGGTCCCGCCGGATGTCCCCATGGGCCTCACAATGGGCTGGCTCAACTTCCCCTACACCGCTAAAGGCCGCTTCACCGCAGGCCCGGTTGCATTGCAGGTCCACACCGGCGATTGGCACACCGGCAGCACGATCTACCGTGCCTGGTTCGACCGGCACTTCCACGTCAAGCGTCCTCCTACGTGGCTACGCAAGGAGAACGCGTGGCAGTCCATCATCATCTCCAATCCTGAAGATGTAGTGGTGCATCGCTTCAGCGAACTGCCAAAGCTCGCAGCCGATGCGAAAAAGTACGGCATCACTACCTTTGAGATCCTCGGCTGGGACATCGGCGGCATCGACCGTGGATATCCTCTCTACACGCCCAACCCGCGCCTCGGCACGCCGGAGGAGTTTCGCAAGGCATTGGCCGACATACGCGCCATGGGCGTGCATCCGCTCATCTTCTCCAACGTGCAGGTGGTGGATACGGCGCTCCCCATCTTCCGCGACCGGTTTGCGAGATTCGCCGTGCAAGGCAAGTGGGCCAAAGACTGGAGCACGGAAGGTTGGGGCGAGGGCACCATGAGCGCACGCCTTGGCCTGACTCAGTCCAACATGACCATGGTGAGCCCCCGGCACCCGGAGTTTCACAATTACCTGATGAAGCAGTATCTCGGTCTGGTGCGCGACGGTGCGGACGGCCTGCAACTCGACAAGACGCACACCAACGTGCTGGACTTCAATCCGCTGCTGCCTACGTCTCCCGACAAATCCATCGAAGCAGGCATCCTGGACATCTTCCACGAACTTCTGGAGAAGGCGCACGACATCCATCCAAACTTCGCTCTGGCCGCTGAGAATTGGACCGACCGCGCCTTTCAATACGTCGATGTCTCCTACGTTCGCGAACCGGATATCGACCTGCACTCCACTGCACTGCGGTACACCTTTCCCGAGTGGACATCGACCATCTTCGCTGAAGGTCCCGGCGACATCAACGTGATGAACAACGGTATGCGCTACGGCCTGGTCTGGGACATCGCCGCACGCCACTACAACGAATCCGCCGACGAAAAGCTGATGCGGCCGCTCTCGCAATACGTAGCGGAACTCATCCGCATCCGCAAACAGTATGAGGACTTGCTCTTTCTCGGCCGCTTCAACGACACCATCGGAGCCCAGGTCACTGGCGACCATGCCCTGCGCTACTCGGTATTCAACGCACTAGACACGGCCAACCACGACCGCGCCGTCGTAGTGGTGAACTACGACGACAAACCGGAAACGGCAACGGTAAACATTCCAGAAGCTTCCGGACAGATGGTGGAGATCAGCACGCCATTTGAAAAGACACGCACAGTCACAATACCTGCGCTAGTTACAGTAGGGCCACACCGCTGCACAGTGATCGTGCTGCGTCACAAATAGCGAAAAGCACCGTCGCCTTATTGCAAATGCGCCATCGCTATAGTTACAAGCCTTCCTTGCATACATGCCGTCATCTCCCTTAACCGAGTGCCTCATTCTTTCGCGGCTTTATCCCGAAAGAATGGGCACCCGCGAGTCAAACATGGAAGGCTCGACCTATCGCACAACGATATATCGATCAAACCGCAACCGCACCCGCGTGAAGCCTGCGAAAGAAAAAGTACGACAGGCCCCACAGAACACCCGTTACTACCGCCCATCCCCAGGCTTCCACACCTTCACCAACTGCCAGATGGGCGACTACCGCGGACACCAGCGTGATCGCAAATCCCGCATAGGCCCACTCCTTCAGCCGTGCAGGAACCATGGGAACGACCAGCGCGATGACTCCTGCAAACTTTGCGACGGATAGCTCTATGCGAAAGTAAGCAGGGAAGCCAAGCCGGGCGAACTCCTCAGCCACTTGCGGCAAACGCAACTGAGCATAAGCAGTGAAACTCATCTGCAACGCAAAGAGCACCGTCGCAATCCAGAAGCCAATCACCACTCCCTTGGAAGCCTTCATCGCGCGCCTCCATCCAACAGGTGCTCCAGGCCATCGAAGAACTTCTGCCATCCATAGCTCGCACCTTTGTAGGCATGTTCCTGGTCCGCGCGGAATCCGCTCTGCTCCATGCGCAGTTGCGTTCCGCCCTCTGCCGGAGTGAGCGTAAACACCACGACGCTCTCCAGCCCCATCGAAACCCAGCTATACGACAGCCACTTCAGCGGTTCCATCACCAGCACCTTGCAGTCGATCACGCCATTCCACTGCGGCATCGGCTCCGCGCGAAACTGAAACGCGCGTCCCGTCTCCGGCTCAAAGTCATTGTTCATCAGCCACTGCGCAAGCAGCTTGCTCTCCGTAAGCGCGCGCCACACCTTCTCCGGCGGATGCGCAAACACTCTCTCCATCACAACCGTGCGCGTCGCCTCTGCTGCTTTGCTCTCTTCTGCTGGATTGCTCATGCATCCATCCTTTCCAAAACCGTTTCAAGACGATCGAACCTGTCGCGCCAGAACGCACCGTACTTCTCCATCCAATCCACCATTGGCCCCAGCGCCTCCGGCTGCGCGCGATAGTGCGTCTCCCGCCCTTCGCGCCTGTGCCGCACCAGCTTCGCCCGTTTCAACACAGTCAGGTGCTTCGAAACCGCAGGCTGAGAGACGCCCGCATAGCGTGTCAGCGCATGCACCGTCTGCTCCCCCTGCCGTGTCAGCTCTTCAAAAATAGCTCTGCGCGTCGGATCAGCAAGAGCGCGGAATACGTAATTGGCGTTCGTTCTTGGCACAGATAAACAATAGCCAAATGGTTATGGATTGTCAAAAGGAATGAGCCATATTCCGCTCAATACAAGCCCATTGTGGTCGTAACTTGCATCGCGCAACACCCGACAGGGAGGGGAGCAGCGAGCATTCGATTCCGAACAGATAGAAAAGAGTTTTAGCCCGGAAGAGCAAAACGCCCGCGCTAGACCCCAACCCACAACGTTTGTGCAAAGAGCTTCGACGCGCCGCATCACAGAGTTGCAGAGGGAATCTCCGTAGGATGACAATGTTGGCGTCGCGAAGCGATGGCTTCTTTCATCCGTCAATCTACAAGGTGCTCTATGCGATGGACATGGGCTGCAATCTTTTATGTAGGGTTCGTCACTCACGCAATGGCGCAGCAGTCTTCGCGGGCTGAAGTGCGGCTGGAAGCCCATGATGGGCAGACACAATTCAAACTAGGCGATCTGATTCAGCTCGATCTTGTCTTTCAGGATGCGGCGTTTCCGGATATACGGGCCGAGCAGCCGGGCAACAGGCCCTGGCTGCCGCTTCCGGGGCAGCCAACCGTAAACAACATAAATTATCCAGATATTGCCGACGATGCGACCATCACGCCCGCGACGGGCTGGTTCCGATGGAGAGCTAAGAGCGCACATGACTACTCCACGCGGACGCCCGTGGATGCCACAGGCATTCGCATCCCGGTGCTGCTGAACCAGGGTTATGTCTTTCGCCAGCCCGGCCACTATGAAATCACCATCACCACAAGGCGCATGGCAGGCACTCCCATCACCACGAATGCGGTGGGTATCGATATCACGGCGCGTAGCCCGGAAGACGAAGCTGCGCTGGTCTGGTCGTTGAACGCTGCGATTGCGAGCACACGCGGCAAGGAGCAGCAAAAAGCTGCGCAGCAACTAGCTTTTCTTCCAGGGGAGGATGCCGCGCGCGCAAAGGTGCAATGGCTGTTGGGGCCTCATCAGTGGGTCGCAAGCATTATGACCGATGGGTTGGCGGCAACGGAAGATCAGGCGTTACAGCTTCAGTTGTTGAAGTCCGCCTGGGCCGATCCATCTCATGCGCCGGATGGCACTCTGCAATGGGCACTCAAACGCGCCGAAGCTTTTGCGCGCGGGCAGATGGAGCCAGGATGGACGATGATAAGGACGCGGAAAGAAGATGCCACTACGCGCGCCCTGGAGGCAGAGTATGCTGCCGATCTGGACCGGGTAATAGCCACCCTGCCGCAGCGGACCGGCGATGTGCGGCGCGACACCGCATATTACCTGATGCAGGACAACCAGCTCACGCCCGGTCAAATGGCGCGCGTGAAACCGGTGGTGCTGGAAGAGTTCTCGCGCATGAGCCCGATAGCCCGGTCCATGCTGATTGAAACACGCTGGAATGCGATCAGAGATCCCTCGCTCGCGCCGGAGTTGATCGCAATGATCAAGAGCAAAGCCCGGAACATGGATGCGGCGGCCGCTGTCCAGCGCTTGGTAGAAATCGACTGGCCCGAAGCCCGCCCTTACGTCGTGGAGATGATCTGCCGCCCCGGCCGGGGGCTTCTGCTGAACAAGCTGAACGGCATAAAGGAAGACCGTCTGCCTGAAGTGGATGCGTGTCTTACTTCCATGCTTGCCAGGGGAGAGCAGCGCGAACACGATTTCGAGTGGGAACAGGCAGCGCTGCGTGCTGCCCGGTTTGCTACGCCAGCGGTCCTGCCTTCTATTAAAGCTGCCTGGACGAATCCATCGCAGGACGCATCCATGCTGGCCGTGCTGATGCGTGATGCTCCCGAAGAAGCCGTGGTTCTTCTGCAGCGTGAGCCAGATATCCAGTGGTATCCGGCCAATCAGGTGTATGAGGCATTGGGCGGCAAGCTGCCGCCACAGGTGCTGGTCTGGCTGCGCAGCCCCAAAGCGCCAAAGTATGCGGCGTATGAGCTGTCACAGTTCGGCGGTCCCGAAGACCGGATTCTGCTGGAAAGCCACCTGGCTGCGCTTCGCGCGCAGTGGCGTGGCCGTGAAGCGGAGATGCAGCATGTTCAGCCAAATACTCCCGCTTACATGGCGAAGAGCGAAGAACAGGAGCTGGTGAGTTCTCTCCTGGGAGCCAAAGCGTGGACCCTGACTCCCGAAGAGAAGCAGCGGATTACGGATGGATGCGTGAGCGACTGGTGCCGGCGTTATGCGCCGCGCCAAACATCGCAGAGCCAGTAGATCAAGAGCGAAAACTTACCGCTGTGCGGAATTGGCCTGTTTGCGCCGTCCAGCCGGGTACGGCAGATGTCCCTACGCCAATAAAAAATTCGAGCTAAGATGCGAGATCGACGAAGCATTGGATTAATTGTCACTACCCGATCCGCTCTCCTCTTACTCACCGCGCTTTCTTCTTACTCTTCCCCGCAACATTCAACGCCACCGCAGCCCGAATCAGCCTCTTCAGCGCTGCCTCATTCACCTTCTCTCCTTCGCGAATATCAATCGCACGCCGGACATTCCCATCCAGACTGGAGTTGAACAGCGCAGCGGGATCGTCCAGCGAAGCACCCTTGGCGAAGGTCATCTTCACGACGCTCTTGTACGTCTCACCTGTGCACACGATACCGCCGTGCGACCACACAGGCGTCCCGCGCCACTTTACCTCTTCCACGATCTCAGGGTCTGCGGCGTGGATGAGGGCGCGTACCCTCGCAAGCATCTCGCCGCGCCAGTCGCCAAGTTGCTCGATCTTTTCGTCAATCAGTCTGGATGCAGATTTCACTGGGACAGACGTTTTCATAAACAACTCCAAACCTTCACAGCATTCCATAGCATCGTGTGGCTTATTCGAATATAGACACTTGTTATAGGACTCGAATCAACGGGTGATTGGAACTACACTTTGATTCTTTACATGGTCACTTGCTATCGAGCCTATGAATGAAATTTCTACTGTCGATATGCCTGAGGAAAGATTTCAGGAAACAACGCCCGCAATGCTACCGGGCCAGCCATCGCCAACGCTCCTGCGCGTATTGGCTGCCATCAGTTTTTGTCATCTGCTCAATGACATGGTGCAGTCACTTCTGCCCTCGATCTATCCGATTCTCAAAAGTCAGTTTCATCTCGATTTTGCTCATCTCGGCTTGCTCACCTTCACCTATCAGGTGGTGGCCTCCATGCTGCAACCGCTCGTCGGTCAATATACAGACAAGCGGCCTATGCCATTTGCTCTTCCTGTTGGCATGACGTTCACCCTCATCGGCCTTTTGCTGCTTGCTGTTGCACCAACGTTCGCCTGGCTCATCGTTGCCTCATGCCTGATAGGTATCGGTTCGGCAATTTTTCACCCGGAGAGTTCGCGTATTGCGCGTATGGCCTCTGGAGGTAAGCATGGCTTCGCCCAATCGTTCTTCCAGGTAGGTGGCAACTCCGGTTCGGCGATCGGCCCTCTTCTGGCGGCCTTTATTGTTCTGCCTCAGGGACAGAAGGGAATGGCGTGGTTCGCAATTCCTGCAATCGTGGGCATTGCGGTACTCTATCGCGTCGGCTCCTGGTACAGACAGCGGCAGACGGAGCGCTCATGCGAAAAACATACTGAGAAACATGCTGCCGTTCATCTTTCGAAACGCCGCATTGTGATTGCTCTACTGATTCTCATTGCGCTTATCTTCTCGAAGTATTTTTACCTCGCGAGTCTGTCCAGTTACTACACCTTCTACCTGATACAGCGTTTTCAGGTCTCCGTCCAGACCTCGCAGATTATGCTGTTCGCCTTTCTCGGTGCTGTGGCCGCAGGCACTTTGATCGGAGGTTCGGCAGGCGACCGGTGGGGCCGCAAACTCGTCATTTGGATTTCGATTCTGGGTGTACTGCCTTTTACGCTCGTCCTGCCCTACGCATCACTCTTTTGGACAGGAGTGCTCTCCGTAATCATCGGGTTTGTCATCGCATCGGCCTTTTCGGCAATTCTGGTCTATGCGCAGGAGCTTCTACCTGGGCGTGTCGGCATGATCTCTGGTCTCTTCTTCGGGGTCGCGTTCGGTATGGGAGGTATCGGCGCCGCCGTGCTGGGCAAGATCGCAGACATGACGAGCATCATCACTGTCTATCATCTCTGCGCCTATCTGCCGGCAATCGGCTTACTTACGGGTTTCCTGCCGGATATTGAACCGCGGAAAACAAATCAAGCGTGAGGTGGAGACGGAAACATTGTGTGGAGGAGGAGATAGGGCAGTCGTAATCTCCTCCTCGGATTTAATACTGGAGGGAAACTCTGCCGCGGATGTCCTGCGAACTCGACCCCACCAGTACGTCATACTCACCGCGATCGCTCATCCATCCGTGTTTGCCTTCGCTCCAGTAGGCGAGGTCCTGCACGGTGATGGGCATCGAGACGATTTTGCTCTCGCCTGCCTTCAGGTCCACGCGTTCAAATCCTTTCAGCGCTTTTACGGGACGATCGACCGGGCCGGCATTGGAGTGTATATAGATTTGCGCGATCTCAGCGCCCTCGCGTGTGCCGGTGTTCTTTACCGTGAAGCTCACCGTTGCCGGAGCGGATGCGGTCGGTTTGCCGGAGACTTTGAAGTCGGAATAAGCGAACTTCGTGTAAGAAAGTCCGAATCCGAATGGAAACTGCACCGGAATCTGCTTCTTCTCATACCAGCGGTATCCGATGTAAATACCCTCGCGATACACCACAGGGATGTTTTTGCCGCCGTTCTGCTGAAACTTTGCGGAATCGCCCTTACCGCCGCCCCAGGCGTAGGTGCCGTCTTCCATCTTGTTGTAGTCGAACGCAGGCGAATCCTTGAACGTCTTCTCAATGGTGAAGGGCAGCTTACCTGACGGGCTTACCTTTCCACTCAGCACGTTTGCCATCGCCGTCCCGCGCTGCTGGCCAAGGAAGTATCCGAAGACGACGCCCTTCACCTGCGAAAGCCACGGCATCGGCAGCCCATTGCCGGCGGAGATAATCACCACCACGTTGGAGTTCATCGACGCATACTTCTCCACCGCTTCATCGATCGCGGGATTCTCAAACGGAATGTCCTTGCCTTCGCTCGCCGGCTTGTTGACGAACAGCAGCACCACATCCGCGCTCTTTACCGCGGCATCGTCCGTAGCGCGCACCACGTTGTCGCCGTAGACAGCCTTTAGCCCAGCCATAAAGTCGACATGGTCGTAACCCTTTACCGCTCCTGACCCCTTGCCACCGTAAACCGTCAACGCCTCATCCGTTCCAACGACAGCAATCTTCTTGCCCTGCGCAATGGGCAGAACGTCATCCTGATTTTTAAGCAGCGTGATCGCCTCTTCGGCAGCCTTGAGCGCGACGGCATTGTGGCTCTCAATCTTGCTCACTAAAGCTGGATCGCGGTACGGACGGTCGTAGTAGCCGCTTTTGAAAAAGCTGTACAGGTTCTCCTGCACCATCATGCCGAGCTGCTTCTCAATCGCAGCCTTGCTCTCTGGATGGAGCGTCACTTGATTGTTCACCCACTTTGCAAAAAGAGCATTGTCGGCCATCAGCAGGCTGTGGCCTGAAGTCAGTTCCAGGTCGAGCCGGTTCTTCCAATAAAGGCTGTTGGCCCAGTCGCTCATGATGATGCCTTTGTAGCCATACTCATTGCGCAGCACACCTTTTGACAGTGGCATGTCCGCAGCGCCCGGATATCCGTTGACGAGATTGTTGCCTGTCATCACCGCCAGCACGCCGCCTTGCTGGATAGCAGCCTTATAGGGTGCAAGGTAGAGCTCGCGCAGCGCACGCTCGCCGATCTTCACATCGGCGATGTGGCGGTAAAACTCCTGCTCATTGCCGAGAAAGTGTTTTACGGTAGCGATGGTGCCGTTGGCCTGCATGCCTTTTACGTAATGCACGCCTATCTGGCTCGCTAAAAACGGATCTTCGCCAAAATATTCAAAGTTCCGTCCACCTTCTGCGTTGCGATACAGGTTTAAGCCAGGTCCAAGCAGCACTTCGACGCCCCACGCGCGCGTCTCTTCGCTGATGGCCTGCGCATAGTCGTGCGCCATCTGCCGGTCCCATGTGGCTGCGAGGGCCTGTCCACTGGGAAACGCCGTGGTCTTCAGCACCTTGGTGCAGATATCTTTCTCGTGGACGCCCTGCGTGGCATCGGCAAAGTACACGGGCGCCAGGCCAAGCCGCTCCACGCCGGGATAGTAGAAGGTCTTCAGCCCGCCGGTGAGCGTCAGCTTTTCGTCAAAGGTGAGCCGCTTCACTACGTCTGCTGCGCGCGCCTCCGCTGTGGCCTTTGTGTTCCTGTAGATGGCGTTTGCAGGCAGGTTCTGATGCATGCCGATAGGGCGAAAATCGAGGCCGCAGAGCGTGTATTCAATCGTGTCCTGCGCGTGCAACGAAGCACAGAGCAGAAAGGCGGCAAAAAGAGGCGTGAGGCGCATGCGGAAGTTCTCCCGGAAAACTTAGTCTTGCGGAAGAATGATATCGCTTACAGAGGACAGATGTCCCTGAATCTCGTGGATATGCATTCCAAATCAGGTGTGGACTATTCTTTGTCCTCTTCGCCGTCGCGCAAAGACTCTTCAATGCGCATGTCTTCGAACTCTTCTGAGTCGAAGACTTCACCACACTGCACGCACTCAACAAATTCACTGTCTTCGGTGCGCGAAACAACGCGGACCGCCGGGTGCTTGCAAGCCTCTGCCATGCCCTTCCGATCTCTCCAGGAAGCGCCGCAAATATAGGAAAACGGCGCAGATGATGGTCGATTTTCCGCTTAGCTGCAAAGCATGTCAACTCTGTGTTGGAGAAGAATTCTCAAAGATGAGCAATTTGCGGTTGCGAGCCATTCTTTTGGAAGTAAAATCAAAATAGTCCGAGTTCCGTCCGGCGCTATCTTTTCAGGCGGATTTCGCGGATTTTGAGGCAGATTGCCATGCTGAGGCTGACAAAAAAAGCGGACTACGGTCTGATGGCCCTGAAGTATCTGGCCGAGCAGGCCACGGGGGACGGCCCCACGGCGCACTCTGCCAAGGACATTGCCGAGGCATATCACATTCCGCCGCAGCTTTTGGCCAAGATTCTGCAAACGCTGGCCAAGGCCGGCATTCTGGTATCGCACGCCGGTACGCATGGCGGATATTCCCTCTCACGCCCGGCAGCGGAGATCAACGCGTTTGAAGTGATCCGCGCGATTGACGGTCCGCTTTTTATTACAAGCTGCATCACTATCCACGGAACCTGCGACCTGGCGGGACATTGCACCATCAAAGAACCGCTGCGCAAGGTGAACGACAGTATCAAAGACCTGCTAAGCGGCATTCACATTGCCGATCTGGTTGAGGCCAACGAAGCTGCGGGCAAGAACGCCGTGCCGGTTGCCGGTGGCCTGGTTTCCATCGCACTGTAGCGCAAATAAATGCGCAGGTAAAAGAACGACGAAGCAAGCTGAAGTTTTCGCTCGCACAGTACAGGAGAAAATTCAACATGAGCACCACTGCCGTAACGCCCACTGGAGTAAAGCTGCCGATCTACATGGACAACCACGCCACCACGCCGCTGGATCCACGCGTGCTCGAGGCGATGATGCCTTACCTGACCACTATTTTCGGCAATGCGGCCAGCCGCAACCACTCCTTTGGATGGGAAGCCGAGCAGGCCGTGGACAAAGCGCGCGAGCAGATCGCGAAGCTGATTGGCGCGACCAGCAAGGAGATCATCTTCACCTCGGGCGCGACGGAGAGCAACAACCTCGCCATCAAGGGCGTGGCCGAGATGTATCGCGAAAAGGGCAACCACATCGTCACGCAGGTGACGGAGCACAAGGCTGTGCTGGATACCTGCAAGCGTCTTGAGAAGTATGGCTTTCAGGTAACGTATCTGCCGGTGAAGCCTGATGGCCTGGTGGATGTGGAAGACGTTCGCAATGCGATCACCGATAAGACAATCCTCGTCTCCATCATGTACGCGAACAACGAGATCGGCACGGTCAACCCCATTCCTGAGATCGGCAAGCTGTGCCATGAGAAGGGCGTGCTCTTCCACTGCGATGCTGTGCAGGCCGTGGGCAAGATTCCGGTGAACGTGATCAGCGACAATATCGATCTGCTCTCGCTTTCAGGACACAAGATTTACGGGCCGAAAGGCGTGGGCGCTTTGTATGTTCGCCGCCGCAATCCGCGTGTGCAGTTGAATGCGCAAATCGATGGTGGAGGCCACGAGCGCGGCATGCGCTCCGGCACGCTGAATGTTCCGGGCATTGTTGGCCTGGGTGCGGCTTGCGAGATCGCCATGCACGAGATGGAGAGCGAGACGAAGCGCCTTACGGAGCTGCGCGACTACCTTCGTAAGCGTTTGGAAGAGAAGCTGGACTACGTTCACGTGAACGGCAACATGGAACACCATCTGCCCGGCAACCTGAACATGAGCTTTGTCTACGTGGAAGGCGAGTCGCTGCTGATGGGCATCAACGAAATTGCCGTCTCGTCCGGCTCGGCCTGCACCTCGGCCACGCTGGAGCCGTCGTATGTGCTGAAGGCGCTCGGTCTCGGTGATGACGTAGCGCACTCGTCCATTCGCTTCGGTCTCGGCCGCTTCAACACCAAGGAAGAAGTGGACTACGTTGCCGACAAGCTGATTGACGTGGTGCTGAAACTGCGCGAGCTTTCGCCGCTGTACGAAATGGTGAAAGAAGGCATCGATCTGACGAAGATCGAGTGGGCTGCGCACTAAGCGACGAAAGATTTGTACAGGATGGAAATGTCGAAGCGGAATAATATATTCGGCAGAGTTTCGTCCAGCAGATATTAAGCTATGACCGGAAGCAGTTGAAGGGATACCCTGTCTGGCTCTGGCCGAGGTACTCCATCACTTTGTTTTTGCTTGTGCTTGGCGCAGTCGTTTTGTGGAAGATGTTACATAGCTAGATCGATACGATGCAGAACTTCATTACAGAACGGATCAGCGAAATCGAAAGCCTCTGCCGCAAGCACCATGTGCGGCGGCTTTCGATTTTTGGCTCTGCCGTGCGCGATGACTTCAATCCTGAGACGAGTGATGTGGATGTGCGTGTGGAATTTCTGCCCGAAGCAGATGCGGATTATTTGAAAAATCTTTATGCGATTGAAGACACCTTGCCAGTTCTCTTCAATCGAAAAGTCGATGTGATCAGCGGCGAAATCCGCAATCCCTATTTCAGACAAGCAGTTGAAGCCGACGAGGTCACATTGTATGCGGCGTGACGTCCGGATGCTTATAGAAGACATCCGCCGATCCATTTGTCATATTCAGAAGTACACGCACAATGTCACATTCGAGCAGTACGAACAAAACTCTCTGCTCCAGGATGGAGTAGAGAGAAATTTCATTACGATTGGCGAAGCAATTCGAAGGATGCGTCATGTCAATGAAGATGCAGCACAACGGATCGACCACCTATTGAAGATCTCGGCATTTCGTAATTTCCTTGTACATGAATACGAACAGGTGAGTCACAAGCGGGTCTGGAAGACAGCTCAGGATTCATTGCCGCTCTTCAAGCAGCAAATCGACACTTGGGCGGCAGAACTCGGTATGCCACCCTTTGAAGAAAACCCGCCACAAAAACTATGACGGAGACGGATGCGAGACAGTTTGCCGCCGAGTGGATCGCTGCATGGAACGCGCACGACCTCGACCGCATTCTGTCGCACTATGCAGATGATGTGCGGTTTGTCTCGCCCTTTGTGCAGCGCATCATGGGGCAGCAGGATGGTGTGGTGCAGGGCATTCCCGCGTTGCGCGATTACTTCAGCCGCGGGCTGGCTGCGTATCCTGATCTGCGGTTTGAGCTGTATACCGTTCTTGCAGGCGTGAACAGCGTCACGCTCTACTACGGCAGTGTGAAGAACCTTTTGGCGGCCGAGGTGATGGCCTTCGATTCTGATGGACGCATCTCATCTGTGCTGGCACACTATGCAAGCGAGGCGCCATGACAGAAAACACGCGGTATGCATTGAGCAAGGTCCCTGAAGTCACACTCGGTTTTTGGATCATCAAAATTGCGGCAACCACATTGGGTGAAACGGGGGGCGATGCGCTCTCGATGTCGATGAATCTCGGCTATCTGGTGAGCACGATTATTCTCATCGTGCCGTTCCTTATTCTTGTAGTCGCGCAGATTAAGGCGAGCCGCTTCTATCCGTTCCTTTACTGGTCTGTGATTGTGGCGACTACGCTTGCCGGCACTACCATGGCCGACTTTGCCGACCGCTCGCTCGGCATCGGATATCCCGGCGGGACGGCGATCCTGTTCACGCTGGTGATTCTTTCGCTGGTGGTCTGGAAGTATGCAGTGGGTACGGTGTCTGTGAACAACATCGTTACTCCCAAGGCGGAGATGTTCTACTGGCTGACCATCCTCTTCTCCAACACGCTGGGGACGGCGCTCGGCGACTGGACAAGTGAAGGCACCGGATTTGCGGGTGGCATCTATCTCTTTCTCGCCCTGCTGGCGGTCATCGCTTTGCTGTATTTCTTCACCAAGATCAGTCGTACAGTGCTTTTCTGGGCGGCGTTCATCCTTACGCGGCCGCTCGGTGCCACTGTTGGCGACTTCCTCACCAAACCGCATGCAAGCGGTGGGCTTAATTTGAGCCGCTTCGTCTCCACGGGCGTGCTGGCGGTGTTCATCATCGCCTGTATCCTGCTGATTCCACAGCGTGCCGGGCACCATCCGGGGCATAGCGAGGAAGCGGCGTAACTTGCTCGAACCGAAGTTGATATCTTCCCGCACCCGGATAGCAAGAGTTATCATCTAAGAGGACAGGAGTACCACCATGGCATACAGCGATAAGGTCGTAGACCACTACGAAAATCCCCGCAACGTGGGAACGCTTGATAAGAGTTCCACCGAGGTCGGCACCGGCCTGGTCGGCGCGCCGGAGTGCGGCGACGTGATGCGTCTGCAGATTAAGGTCAATCCCGAGACCCAGGTGATCGAAGATGCGAAGTTCAAGACCTTCGGCTGCGGCTCGGCCATCGCCAGTTCGTCACTTGCGACGGAGTGGGTGAAAGGCAAGACGGTTGCCGAAGCGCTGACCATCTCCAACACCGACATTGTGAAGGAGCTTGCGCTTCCTCCAGTGAAGATTCACTGCTCGGTGCTCGCTGAAGACGCAATCCGCGCCGCGATTGGTGACTGGAAGAAGAAGAACGGTTCGGCTGAAGCTGAGCCGGCGCTCGCTTCCGTCAGCGTATAACCTTAGAAAACTGAGCGCCCCGTTGGGTCTGCTTCGGCAGAGCAGCGGGGCGTTTCTGTTTAATGACCATGAGGGCCGCTGCATCGTGCAAGCAGCGGCCGCCATCTAAAATAGAGCTATGTCTACCGTCTCTATCAGTTCGACGACGTCTCAGGATATGTCGGCCCCAGCACCCGAGGCTGGCAAGCTGTCGAGCCCGATCGTACCTCCGGTCTCCGCACCGGAGGCGAACGCGAAGGCGGCCAGCATCGAGGTGACGGAGAAGGCGCTCAAGCGCATCCGCGCCGCGATGAAGAAGGAGAATGTCTCGGCGGAACAGGGCGGTTTGCGGCTTGGCATTACAGGCGGCGGATGTTCGGGATTGAGCTACAACATCCGTTTCGACAGTCAGCCGCGCGACCGCGACCGTGTGTGGGAATTTGAGCAGGAGGGCGAACGCGTGCGGGTGTTTGTGGACCCCAAGTCGTTCCTCTACCTCAGCGGCATGATTCTGGACTTCGAAGAGACGATCATGCGTCAGGGTTTCAACTTCATCAATCCGCACAGCACCAAGAGCTGCGGCTGCGGATCGAGTTTCTCCGCTTAACGAGAGCGCGCATGGCAACTACTCAGACGAGCGACCGCTGTATTACGAAGGCATCGCGTCTGGTGCGCACGCTGCAGGTGCTCTCTTCGCTCTTCATCATGGTGCTTGCGTTGCTGCCAGGATTCGTCGGCGCAGCGAATCTATTTTTCTACATCCGCAACGTCACACGCATCACGGACTGGTCGTTGCTGGCTCTAGGCGCGGCGCTGCTTCTGCTTGGGTTGATCTCACTCGCAAAGCCGAAGAACGCAGCGCGGTGGATCAGTCTCATAGCGGTGATCGGATTCGCGGTGGTGCTGGCGACAGCAACAGGCGTGATGCAGCCGATCACGGCGGACACCAACATTGCACTGCTTTGTGCTGGTGCTTTCTTTCTTATCTTCCTCATGAGCCGCTATCTTGCGCGTCCGCACTTCCAGAATGGTGCGGCGTGCAGCCACTGCGGACATTAGCTTTTCTGCGTCTCATAGAATGACACATGAAGCAGGAGCATTCCACGCGCATGACATACTTTGAAATCTTCCATCTTCCGCCAAAACTCGGGCTGGATACTGCCGCTCTTGAAAAGCAGTTTTATAAACTCTCGCGTGAATACCATCCAGACCGCTTCGCTTCAAAATCCGTCGAAGAGCAGAACAAAGCCACGGAGATGTCGTCGCTGCTGAATGATGCGTATCGCACGTTGAAAGACCCCATCCGGCGTACGGAATATCTGCTGGAACTTGAAGGCATCGAGTTGGAAGAGCAGTCTGTGAAGGCCACGGCTGCGGCCAGGGAAGCAGGCAAAGAGAAGAAGCAGATTGTTCCGCCCGATCTTCTGGAAGAGGCCTTTGAGCTGAACATGCAGCTTGAAGAGATGAAGATGGCGAAGCAGATGGGGGACGACGATCTGCAGTTGCGTAAAGATCTGGAAGCCGCAAAGGCCAACTTCACCGCCATGCTGGATGCTTCGCAGAAGACGCTCGAAGCGTTGTGGCAGTCATGGGATGCGGCAGTGGATTCTGGCGACGATGGCGCCAAGGACGCTGCCAAAGATGAGATGGTAGCCACGCTGAATCGGCGCAGCTACCTTCGCAATCTCGTGCGCGACGTGAACGCCGCGCTGGAGTAGCTACTTCGGAAATTTTCCTTCCGGAGATAACTTCAGCGAAGGTAATACTTCAACTTTCATGGGCGGTTGAGCATTCGCGCGCATCAATTCCAAAACATGCTCCACTCTCTTTTGAGGAGCACGAGAATCTGCAGTGAATGTGATGCTGCTGATCGGAGCTTCTTTACACCCATTCTTTACATCCGATTTGAGTTTGGCATCACTCGTTTGGTACCAGCCATGAAAGCGGTTGGACCACGTTCTTCCCTGCGAATCGACGGTAACAATAATCTGGCAATCACCCTGTCCAAGCGGAGGACCGTTGTAGCCCACACGCTGTCCCAAAGCAGTTCCAGCAAGCGCACCGAACGCAATTGTCAAAAATAACTTCATTTTGGCTCCCACGGATTGTAGCTGCCTACATGCCAGAGATAACCCTCAGGATCGCGGCAGGTAAATACCTTTCCTCCATAAGGCTTCTCTTCCAGATCGAAGACCATTTGTGCGCCAGCGGCTTTGGCCTGGGCATAAACGGCATCGCAATCCTCCACAATGATGGCGACGCTGTGGGTCTCGCGTCCGCCTGTCTCTTCCGGTGTGGTGGCGTACTGCTTGTAGGGGGAATCCCTTTGTGTGGAACCCAGCATGATCATGCCGTTGCCCGAGGTAAGCTCGGCGTGCATCACGGTGCCGTCATCGCCCATGTAGACGGCGTGTTTTGCAAAGCCAAGAGCGTTGCACAGCCATTCAATGGCTGCGACACAGTCGCGATAGCGCACGCCTGGAATGACGGTGGATCCGTGAGTGTTTTCCATGCCCACCATCCTGCCACAAGGCCCGCTACTTTGTGTACTTCACTGGAGACAATTTTGCGCTGGGCAGCTTCACATTGAGTATCTTCGCCAGCGTGGGCGCAATCTGCCGCATGTCGATCACACCCAGGTTGCGCTTCACTACATCCGGCCCAACAAGAAAGAAGCTGGAACGCAGTTCGGGATGGTCAGGCAGTTGTCCGTGCGCGCCTGTGCCGGGTGCATCGGCTGTGATCTTCTTTGTGCCGCTTCCGAAACGCCAGCCGGAAGCCGCATCCAGTATGTACATGGCTGCGGGATTGCCGCCACGCTTCACCGCTTCCTCGTGCGTCAGCATGCGTCCGATGCCGTAGGCAGGATTCTTCGCCGCAGCTTCCACGACGGATTTCACCTTCGCAACCACCGCAGCATTACTTGGATCGCGCACGATGATGGTAGACGTGCCACCAGTGTTATACGCGGCTGCTTCCCACTTGTGTTGCGGAATGTCCAGCAGCCCTTCCTTTGCCAGCAGAGCATTTGGATAGAAGGTGTGTTCGGTCGGCAGAAATCCGTGGTCCGACACAATCAAAATGTAAGCATCGGGATAGTTGCTGCGTTCGAGTGCGACCAGTTCCGCAACCTCGCGATCGATAGCTTCGATGGACGCGTTCGCCTCAGGACTGAATGGACCGTGCGCGTGCTCCTGGTGATCCAGATCGCCGGTGTGGATGGTCATGAACTCCGGCTTATACCGCTTCAGTATCTCCACGTACCAGATGTGGCGAAGCTGATTGATGTCGAGCTTGCGATCTTTCGGCACCACAGAAGCGAGTTGCTCTTTCAGGCCGCGTGGATTGTCGTATTGCTTGTTGGGATCGAGAGCGGCCGTGCCGCCGTCGGGATCGCTTCCTTCAAACGCGGCGTTCGCAGGAAGCAGCCAGTCGATGCAGGCGGCTCCTGTGGTGACGGGCCAGCCCACGCTGCCGGTGGTGTAACCGGCTTTCTTCGCGGCCTCCCAAAGCGTGGGGACTTTGATGGTGCTGAAGTCCGTGATCTGTTCCTTGCCTTCGTGGAAAGGACGGAACTCCTGGTTGCCGAAGACACCATGTTCAATGGGCCACACGCCCGTCATCATGGTGGTGTGGCTGGGATAAGTAAGTGTTGGAATTACGCCCACCACACCTTCAGCGTACGTGCCGCTGGCCATCAGCTTGCGCAGTGTAGGCACCTTCAGCCCGTGCTTGTCTGCCTGCGTAATGTAGTCAGGCCGCATGCCATCAATCGAGATCACCAGGACATGGGCTTTCCCTGCGGCATATGCGCATGGCGAGATAACAGCAATTGCAACAAGCGCAATCAGGCATATCCATTTACGTAGATTTGTCATCGTTCTCTTCCTGAGCAGTGCTGGTTATTTCTGAACATGCAACGCGGGCTGTTTTGCCGCAGGCAGCTTTACACCGAGAATCTGCGCCATGGTGGGCGCTTCCTGCCGCATGTCGATGACGCCGAGATCGCGTCCAGCCGCAATGCCCGGCCCCATCAGCATAAAGCTGGCACGAATCTCCGGGCGGTCTGGCAGATAGCCATGCGTTCCGGTACGTTTTGTGTCCTCCACAACGTTTTCGCGCACCTTGCGCGAGTAAGTGTAGCCCGCTTCAAATCCGACGATGAATGCAGCATCCGGATTGCCGCCCTGCGCAATAATCTGATCGTGATTAAGCACTTTGCGGATGCCGTATTCCTTGTGCGAAGCCGCATCCTTGAGCAGCGCACCTACTTTGTCGCGCAGTGCTGTGTCCTTCGGATCGCACAGGATGACGGCCACCACGCCACCTGTCGGATAAAACGCAACCTTCCACGGCTTTGTCAGCAGTCCTGCTTTCTTGAACAGAGTCGGCAGACTCACGTTGTGATCGACAGGGAGAAATCCATGATCGGAGACGATGATAATGATCGCATCGGGATAGACCTTCTTCTCCGCCGCAATCAACTCGCCTACCTCGCCATCCAGCTTTTCTATGGCTGCAATCGCTTCAGGAGAGAACGGGCCGTGCGCGTGTTCCGCGTGGTCCAGATCGATCAGGTGTGTCGACATGAACTCCGGCTTGTATTTCTGAATCATCGCCAGGGTGCGGTGCATGCGGTACTCGTCAGGAGTGATGCCGTTCTTCTTCGGCAGACCCACGTCCAGAGTGTTGAGAAGATTGGCGGGATAAACGATCTGCGATACCGGCACGTTGTCGGGCTTTTCGCCATCGGCAGTCCCTTCAATCTGCGCGTTCGCTGGAGCGACCCAGTTGAAATCTCTGCCATTGGTATTGCTCGCCACAGGCCATCCCACGCTACCTACGGTGTAACCGGCCTTCTTGGCTGCCCCGAAGAGCGTCTCTACCTTGATGGTGTTGTAATCCGTAATGGCGCTGCTGCCGGGCTTATCCTCGGGATCGAACTTCATATTGCCGTACACACCGTGTTGCACCGGCCACACACCGGTCATGATGGTGGTGTGGCTTGGATACGTCAGTGTGGGGATGACGCCGTTCACGCCTTCGGCATACGTCCCTTCCTTCAAAAAGCGGCGCAGACTGGGAATCTTCTCGCCATGTTTATCGGCTTCGGTCACATAGTCTGGACGCATACCATCGAGCGAAATCACCAGCACATGCTTCTTCGGTACGGCATGCGCAAGGGGCGCAACCAATAATGTGCAAGCCGCCAGCGCGGCGCAGCCTAACTGGGAAAGACGCATAACTCTCCTTATGGAACGGCGCTGGTTGCCGCTGCTTATTCGTTGAGGGATACGTGGTCCGTCGGCAGCTTGTCCGTCCGTCTGTAACCGATGGAAAGCTCCTTGCGGCACTGCAACTCAGTCTGTTCAGGATCTTTGCCACGCAATTCGCGCAACATCATGGCGTGCATGGCGGCAATGCGCTTTGCATGTTCCGGTTTTGCGGCAAGATTATTCAGTTCCTTGGGATCGGTTGCGAGATCGTACAGTTCGCGCTCAGGCCCATGTTTCGCCGTCATGCGATTGTGATAGGTGTACTTCCACGGTCCTGTCCGCACCATCACATAGCCCGAAGCCACGTTGTGCGCGTAGTACTCGCTGAGCGCGAAGTCCTTCCACGCGTACGATGGATCATTCATCCACGGCACCATGGAACTGCCGTTCCAATCGGTCGGTGCCTTGCCGCCACCCATGTCGATGATGGTACGCACCAGGTCAACGTGCGAGGAAGCCAGCTTCCTGCGCTGATTGCCTTTCCACTTCTTCGGCCACGAGATGATCGTAGGCACATGCGCGGACTGCTCGTACATGGTGTTCTTCCACCACATGCCATGCTCGCCCATGTTCTCGCCGTGATCGCTCGTGTAGATAATGATGGTGTTCTCAGCCATCTCTTTGTTGGCGCGTAACGTGGACAGCACTTTGCCCATCTCGTTGTCGAACCACGAAGTCAGGCCGTAATACAGTTCGCGTCCGCGCTTCACCGTTTCAGAAGGCACGGTGCACATCTCAAAACCGGCGCGCAGTGTCTTGTAGTTGGTAGGCAACTGATCGAGAAAGCCCTTCGGGATCTCGGGCATTGCAATCTTGCCTTTGTACTTGTCCCACTCCTCAGGAACGATGAGTGGGAAGTGAGGCGCGAGGTAGCCAACAAGCAGGAAGAACGGCTTATCGTCATCCTTGCGCTGCGAGAGAAACTCGACCGCACCTTTGGTCACCTTGCGATCATGGTTTAGGATGCCGCTGTTCTCGCCGGGATGAAACTGCTCGAAACGCGGTGACAACACAGGCGAAAAGGTCTTTTCGGGGTTCCAGCGTCCAGCGCTCAAACCATCTTTGAACGCTTTATTGAAGTTGCCGCCCGCCTCCGTCCATCCATAGCGACGAGTGCGGTCATAGTGCATCTTTCCGCAGAGCACAGAGTCGTAACCCGCAGCCGTCATTACGCGCGGTAAAGAAGCAATATCGTTGTTCGGCAGATCGCAGCGATTATTCCATGCGCTCACGCGTGACACATACTTGCCCGCAGTGAACGACATCCGCGACGGCGAGCACAAGGGCGAGTTGCAGTAATGATTTTCAAACGTGATGCCGTCCGCTGCGAGTCCATCGATGTTGGGGGTGTGGACAATCCTGTTGCCATACGCTCCAGTGACGAATGGATTGTGTTCGTCACTCATAATGAGCAGAATGTTCGGCTTTTTCGCCGGCGCGGCAAACATCTCCGGGCCGGAAATTGCCGCCGCGGTTACACCCGCCGCAGTCGATTTGATGAACTCGCGTCTTGCAATGACCTTCTGTGTTGCCATTGTTCTCCTCAGTTCTACGGATAAATCTTCGCTTCTTCGATGACCGGCTCCTTCTCGCCCGCCGCGATCATCAGCCGCTTCAGCTCTGCCTGTAACTCATCTGCCTTGGCGCGATACTCCTTGCGCCCGGCAAGATTGACCAGTTCAGCCGGATCGTTGCGCAGATCGTACATCTGGTATTCGCGGTATGAAGCAGCAGCCGGCTTGCTCACATCGCCCGTGATATCGGCAATGCAGTAGGTCCAGTCGCGTGTGCGCACAGCGCGTCCCGTAAGGGATTCGCTGATCTGGATAAAGGTGGAATCGTTCCACTCCGCACGCGCTTTCTTATCTGTGATGAGGGGCATCACGCTGCGTCCTTGCCATGACGCCGGACGCTCCACACCGGCGGCATCCAGCAGTGTGGGCGCCATGTCGATGATGCCGCAGCACTGCGTCACTTCTTCCGCGTGGTTGAAACCCGGGCCTTCCACAATAAACGGAATGCGCGTGGAGGCACCATGCACGCTGCGCTTGTACTCCGTATTGCGGGTCATGAAGTGGCAGCCATGATCGCTCATAAATACAAGAATGGTGTTTTCCGCCTGGCCCGTCTCTTCCAATACCTTGCGCACGCGTCCTACTGATTTGTCGATTTCTTCGCAGCAACCGTAATAGTCGGGAAGCTGCTGGTGCCAATTGCCAGGCAACGCCTTCAGGTCGGGTGGAACAAAGGCGTTGATGTACTTCTTCGCCGAACCCTTTGGACCGACCATGGAGTGCTCCATGTCGTTCTGCTGATGCGGCTCAAGCTGCGAGAGGAAGAGGAAGAACGGCTTTTCCGCATGCTGCTGATCGCGCAGAAACTTTTCAGCCAGATCGGTAAGAAAATCCACGCGATATTCGTTTTCCCACTTCACTTCTTTGCCGTCGCCATCCCACATCGATCCGCCGTACGGATGCGATGTTAGCTCCAGGGCATTCGCGCCAATCCACAGGTCATCGAATCCGCCACGGTGCGCTTTATCGACAAAGCCCATGTCCTTGTGTCCGGCCAGAAAGCCGGGCCCAAGGTGCCATTTGCCGATGAGGTTGGAGGTGTATCCCGCCTTACGCAACTCGCCGGCAAGCGTAGGCAGGGTGGTTTTGAGGCCCATATCGTCGTTGTGCCATACGCCCGTGTCGGTGGCATAACGGCTGCTCATCAGCACGGAACGCGCCGGTCCGCACACCGGCTGATTGGTCAGCGTGTGCGAAAAGTTAGTGCCGCGCTTTGCCATGACATCAATGTTCGGCGTGTTGGTGGAACTGTTCGCTCCATTGGCGCCCACAAAATCCCAGCGGAACTGATCGGCGAGAAAGAGAATGATATTCGGCTTGCGGCTGTTCGCGGGGGTCACAGGTTTCTCTGCCGCTTCCGCCGCCGTAGCCATTGCAGCGGCTGCTCCCACTGCTGCCGCACCTTGTTTCATAAACGAACGCCGATCCATGCACATGTCTCCTGGAAAAAAGCAAAAGGCCGCCCCGCAGATTGCAGGGCAGCCATCGCCTTTGATCTCTAGCCGCCGTAGGCAGCCATTCTCCGGCAGCTATGCAAACGTTGTCAATTAAGTTCCATCACCAGAATGCGGCCATCGGTGTGGAAGCTGCCGCCTGTTGCCGTATGCGCTTTGGAAACCGGATGGACAGGTGTGACATACGCCGCGGAAAGGTAGCCGCCCGAGGCCTCAAAGCTGGCGCGGATAAAGTCCCGTTCCTCATCGATGTTTTCATCAATCTTGTGGGTGATGCCGCCGTTGCGTTCGTCGCGCTCAAACCCGTTGTCGTGCGTGGCAGAGCCGACCCACAGCGGCTTGCCATATACAGTGAACTTCGTCTTCCATACGCGCAAGTGGTGCCGCACGGCGGCCACGCGAATCGCTTCGGCACGGGCGTAGCTCATGTCCTGTGGACGCCCGAAGAGATACAGCGTGCTCATCGGCACGGCCAGATAGGCGCGCCTTTCCAGCGTGGCAAAGAGACCGTTGACGATGGCATCGTCAACACTCTTGTCCACCGCTATCCAGCCTGCGTGCGCAAAAACCTCCTTCACCTGCTGCTCTGTGCCAATCAGAGCAAAGTTCACCACATCGCCAGGACGGTGCTGCTCGTCTTCCACGCGTCGAGGGATCTGCGCAAAGATTTGCAGCGGCAGGGTCTCTGCCAGATCCTGGGCCAGATCGTGAGACTCCACGTTGACCTGCTTCTGCGATCTGTCGAACTGCACCTTGAGCTTTACGCTTCCGCTGGCAAAGAGCTCCACCGGCGCATTGATACGCACATACAGATGGCCGCTGTAACGGACGTCCACTGTTGCGGACCTGCCAATCAGAAAGGGCACTGCCGCTGCTGAATCTCCAACGCGGCCCACCAGCGCGCCCGCATCCGCCTGCGGCATGGGAAACTGCCGCAACATATCGCGCCATCCGCGAGCCGAGCCCTCCGGACCGGCGCTGCGGCCGTCAGCCAGCTTCACATCTCCTTCGGCAGTCATGGTCAGCACATCGCCGGCAACAAGCGGGATTCCGGTATCCACCCATCCTGCGGTTTCAACCTTTACGGTGTACTTGTCCTTGCGTTTTTCTGCATGCGCGGCAGATTTTGTCGGAGCAATGGCTTCCACGCGCGGCGCGGGCGCAACCCCATCCTGCGCGCACAGTATGCACCCCGTGAGTAAAACAGCCGCGGTAGTCTGCATCGCAAGCATCTTCACTATCATCCAATATGTTTGGACGCGCTCGCGTTACGCACCGTTTTGCGACAATAGAAGAGCAGAGAAAACGCGCCGCGGCAACGCACCAAAGGCGCACCGGAAGAGAGTTTTCGCACCATGGCAGATCAGCAGAATGGCCGCGTCGTCGGCATCGATCTTGGCACCACGAATTCGCTCGTCGCCTTCATGCAGGGCGACAAGCCGGTCGTCATTCCAGGGGAAGATGGCATTAACCTTGTGCCATCTGTCATCGCGGTAGAAGGCGATCGCACGGTGGTCGGAAACCCTGCTCGCGCTACTCTTCTTAATGCACCCGGCAATGCTGTTTATTCGGCCAAGCGCCTGATGGGACGCGGCATTGACGATGTCCGCGAAGAGTTGAAACTCTTTCCGTTTCAGATTGCGGAGGGCAGCAGCGAAGGCGTGATGCGGCTCAATGTCGGCGGACGCACCTTCACGCCGCCGGAGATCTCCGCTCTCGTCCTCCAGCAACTCAAGCGCAATGCGGAACGTTTCTTCGGCGCGTCCGTTACCAAAGCAGTCATCACCGTTCCCGCATACTTCAACGATGCGCAGCGGCAGGCTACGAAAGATGCAGGCCGCATCGCCGGTCTGGAAGTGCTGCGCCTCGTGAACGAACCTACTGCTGCTGCACTGGCATACGGTCTTGATCGTGCGAAAGAAGGCATTGTTGCCGTATATGACTTCGGCGGCGGCACCTTTGATGTCTCCATCCTCAAACTGCACGAGGGTATCTTCGAGGTCATCGCCACCAACGGCGATACGCATCTCGGTGGCGACGACATCGACAACCTGCTCATCGGCATTGCGCTCGATGAGATCGCGAACGAGATCGATCCGGCACTCGCCAAGCAACCAGCCACCGTGCAGGCAGTACGCAAAGCGGTCATCGAAGCTAAGATCGAACTCTCGTCGAAAGATTCAGCAAAGCTGAACGTCACGCTTGCAGGCGGCAAAAAGTATCAGCGTGAAATCGCGCGCGAACAATTCGAACAACTCATCGCGCCTGTCATCGCGCGCACGGCCCAACCTGCAAAACAGGCAATGAAGGATGCAGGCATCACGCCGGAAGAGATTAGCGAAGTAGTTCTCGTCGGCGGTTCCACACGCATCCCCGCCGTGCGCAAGTTGGTGGACGAGGTCTTCCAACTCTCCGCGCGCGGAAAGAAGTCGCATACGGAACTCAATCCGGACGAGGTGGTCGCGCTCGGAGCAGCCGTGCAGGCCGATATTCTCTCCGGCAATGCCTCCGCTGCAACCAGCGAACTTCTTCTGCTCGATGTCACACCGCTCTCGCTCGGCATTGAAGCGCTGGGCGGCGTTGTCGCAAAGATTATTCAACGCAACTCCACCATTCCCGCATCGGCAACAGAACACTTCACCACCGGGGTAGACGGACAGACCAATGTCGCCATCCACGTGGTGCAGGGTGAACGCGAACTTGCAAAAGACTGCCGCTCGCTCGCCCGTTTCGATCTAAAGAACATTCCGCCCATGACGGCCGGTCTGCCGCGCATCGAGGTGAAGTTCCTCATCGACGCGAATGGTATCCTCCACGTCTCCGCTCGCGAACAGCGCAGTGGGCAGGAAGCTGAGATCGAGGTCAAGCCAAGCTACGGTCTTACCGACGAGCAGGTAGAAGAGATGATCCTCTCGTCCTTCGACAACGCGGAAGAAGACATCGCAGCGCGTCAATTAGTCGAAGCAAAGAACGAAGCGCAGACCATTCAGGAAGCTGTCACCAAAGGCAAGTCGCACGCAGCATGGCAGCAACTCACACCAGACGAAGTAATCGCTATTGCGTCCGCGGAAGAAAACCTCGCGCGCGAAGTAAACAGCGGAGACTACAAAGCCATTCGCGCAGGTATCGAAAAACTCGATCAGGCCACGCGCCGCTTCGCAGAGGTCATGATGGACACAGCCGTCTCTTCTGCGCTACACGGCCAAACCATGGAAGGCGCAGGCGAAAAGCTAGGCGAAGGTCCCAGCGTTCCGCACCCATTCGCGAAAGCGCAAATCGAGAACGCACCCGCTTCGCAGGAAGAACCGAAGTTCGAAAACTAAAGCTCCAGTCGAGTGTGCAGACCTTGGGAAGGGCTGAGCTTCATCTCAGCGGTTAGCAACGGCAAAGACCCGGGCTTTAGCCTTGAGGGAAAGATTCCGTAAGCGAACAATACCCAAACAAACCGGATTAGAAGCGACGTTTAAGCCACGATTTCGCTGAAATAGCGACTTAAAAGCGGTCTTTAGGCCACAGCTTCTCTTGAGAAGAGGGATTAGAAGCAGCCTTTAGGCCGCTGTCTCGCAACCAAAAGAAAAGGGGCTTCAGCCCTGGTTTTGCCTCGCAAATACAAAGATGTAAACGACCGCACTAAGGGCCGAAGGCCCGGTCTCTATTAGCCTGGGCCAACGGCCCAGGTATGCGGAACGTATCAAATAGAGCGCTGAAGGCGCGCTCTATAGCCTTGAAGCCGAATAATCCTTGTCAAGCCGCATTCCTTCTAAGTCTCACAATCACCAAAACTTATCCGGTGCCGATTTACCCCTCCAGATTTGAAACAATAAAAGAGGAACAAAACACACGAACAACCCGGCTGCGCAGCTAAACCCTTTGGAACCAGGATTTTGCCTGTAAGCTCAATAAAAAGAGGATTTTGCAGCCTGTGTAAATTGCATCTGCGGCAAACAAAGAACCTGGCAGTACACCCCCGGGGGGGGAGGGTACCCTCACAGTTTTAATCTGACTGTTGGGAATGACAAACAAACCTCAACAAATCCGTGCGGCTTCCAGCCGCATATCATGCTCATAGGCAAATAGATGAAGAACCAGACTCCAAACATGCATCCTTACGATCTCGAAGATGGTCGCCGCATCCGCTCTACCACCGTCATCTGCGTGCGACGCAACGGCAAAGTGGTGATGGCCGCCGACGGCCAGGTCACGCTCGGCTCCGCCGTGATGAAGCACGGCGCAAGAAAGATCCGCCGTCTCTATCAGGACAAGGTGCTCGCAGGTTTTGCTGGTTCTACCGCCGATGCCTTCTCTCTTTTTGCGCGTTTTGAGTCCAAATTGGAGCAATTCGCGGGCAATCTCTCGCGTTCTGCCGTTGAACTTGCAAAAGAGTGGCGAACAGACAAGATGTTGCGCCAGCTCGAAGCTCTGCTTATCGTGGCGGACGTGAATCAGGTCTATCTCCTCAGTGGCAACGGCGATGTGATTGAGCCCGACGCTGTAAACGATGGCATGGTCGCCACCATCGGATCCGGTGGATCGTTCGCACAAGCCGCCGCCTACGCGCTTATGGAGAACACACAACTCTCCGCGCGGGAAATCGCAGAGAAGAGCATGAAGATCGCCGGCGAAATCTGCATCTACACCAACTCAAGCGTCACGATTGAAGAGTTAGGAAACAGCTAAATTGTTACCTGCTCTAGCTGTGTCTGATGAATCATTGCTTTGAAGGGGCTGGGCTTCAGCCCAGCCGTTAGAGCAGCAAAGAAGCTGGGCTTTAGCCCCTGAGGGAGAGGATTTCGATCGATCTGATCATCCTCAGGATTCGTCAGACACTACCTGATCCATATGAGGCCACCGGATGAGTATGCGTGAGCGCCGCGATATTGTTCATCTTCAGGAAGAAGGTGCCGGTGCACTCATCACTCTCGTTCGCGCCACGGGTTCGACCTATCGCAGACCGGGAGCAAGATTAGCCATCGCATCCGATGGCCGTTTCGCCGGAACCATCTCTGGCGGATGTCTCGAAGCCGACCTGTTGCGCAAGGCAACATGGAAGGTCCGCGACGGAGCAGTAATGGAACACTTCTCCACTGCCTTTGACGACACGACCGAAATCCCCTACGGCCTCGGCTGTGGCGGCGAAGTGGACCTCCTGCTGGAGCCAGCCGGTACGCCTGAACACGCTGCACTGCTGGAAGCGATGCGCGCTTCTTTGGATGGCGAACAGATGCTCGTCGCCACTATGCTGCCTGAAGAGAAATCGACCTTCGGACGCATCGTGGTGAATGAGCGCGGCGACGTACTCTTTGCCAGCGATTGGATCGCGACAGACGATATCGTCGATCTACGCGCCTATCTGCGGCAGAAATTCGCATCGCCTGAAAGCGTTTTTGCGGAGGCCTATCGCACGTTCTTCTTTGAACGCCTCGAACCTCCACAGCGCTTGTTTATCTTCGGTGCAGGTGAAGACGCCAGGCCGCTCGTTCATCTCGCATCGGAGGTCGGTTGGCACGTCATCGTGGCCGACCGTCGCGCGCACCACGCGCGCCCTGAGCGGTTTCCTGAAGCTACTCGCGTCATCGCGCACGCAGAGATCGCGTCCCTTGGTTGCAACGCGCGCGACGCCGTTGTTCTGATGACGCACTCGTATGAAGAAGATCGCAGGCTGCTCGCTGAGATGCTTCATCTGCAGCCTCGCTATCTGGGATTGCTCGGCGCGCGCCATCGCTCCAGTCTGTTGCTCTCGGAAGCGTCGTCGGCTGCAAACCTTCTCCTGCATGAAGCTTGCGCCCGCCTTCATGCGCCTGTCGGCTTGGATCTCGGTGGAGACGGTCCACACGCCGTAGCACTCTCCATCGTCGCTGAGATTCAAGCCGCTCTGCACGATCGAGCCGCAGCCAATCGCGGCATGACAGAAGCGGAAGTAGAAGCGCAGCTACGCGAGAAGGAAAACACAACCTACTCGCATGCTTGCGCCATGGATAACGAACTGTGAACTGCGCCGCGATTGTGCTCGCCGCAGGAGCATCCACCCGACTCGGTCAACCTAAACAGCTTGTTGAGTACAAAGGCGAGAAGCTCATTGAGCGTGCACAGCGAATTGCGTGGGCAAGCGGTGTTGGTCAAGTCTTTACCGTTTGCGGAGCAGAGTGGGGCACGCTACTGCCTCATCTGGACGTCCGCGGTATAACGTCTTACAACCCTGACTGGCGAGAGGGAATAGCGAGTTCTATTCGACAAGGACTAGAGTGTGCGGAAGTTTATGCTCCGTTGTCCTTCAGTGCACCACTTGATGCAGTTCTCATGCTGACTTGTGATCAGCCAAGCGTAAGTGCAGAGCATCTTCGAGATCTCATAACCGCTTTAGGCACGCATGAAATAGCTGCATCGTTCTACGCGAACAAACGCGGCGTCCCTGCGGCCTTTCGCCGATCGCAGTTTGCCGCGCTCAGAGAACTGAAAGGCGATGAAGGCGCGCGCCAACTGTTGCTTGGAGAAGAGGTTGCAGAGATTCCGCTGGCAGATGGAGACTTCGACATCGATACGCCTGACGATTTCGCGCGATTGTAGCTATTTATTCTCGACGCTCTGCAAGTGGAAGATGATGGTGCCCCACAGCAGCTTGGCCCGAATCTGGACAGGCAGATGCCGTGCGTCATCCGTGTACCAGATGGTGATCGATCCGCGGTTCTTCACCACGCCCGCATCGGCAGTAGGCTGCACACGCACGGTCTTGAAAGTGCCCGCAGGTGTCTTCACATCCTCGCGGCCTTCTACGCGCATGGTCACTTCAACAGGACCTTTCGCATCGCCAAGCGGCAGCTTGAAGTCCTGCCCCGGTTCCAGTTTTTGCGAAGCAACGTAAAAGATGCCTGAGAGAGAGTCCGTAACACACGACGGGATCTGCGCTTCCTGCTGTTTAGTGGTGCCCTTTATCAGGTTGCGCTCCACCAGTGTCTCTTTTGCGGCAGCGTAGTTGAAGGTAAGGTCGGAGTTCACCTTCCTTCTTCCTTCCTGTGTCTGTTTGCTAAAACCGGCAGAGCATCCTGTCTGCATATTAAAACTCGATTGGAAGCGATCGATGACCTGGTAGATCATATTTGTCGCACCTACGGTATCTGCCGTGGCCGAGATCTTCATCTGTGTACCCTGCTGCTCCAGCTTGAAAACCGCGACACCTGCAGTGAAGACACGCCAATCGACCGTAAACGTGAGTGTCTGCCGTTGCGGAAAGGCAAAGCCCGGCACAGGAGGCTGCATCGGCGTGGCGACTGTCTGCGCATGTGCAGACAGGCCCATGGTGGCTGCCAGTATGGCTGCCCAGGCCGGATTGTGAACCATCTTCAAAATCTGTGTCGGTCCTTGCTTACATATGCCAGAACAGCCGCACTATGAGCGCCACATATAGCACCGCAGCACCCATCAAAGCATTGTACTCACGATGCTGCATATACAGTGGTTTGGAAAATTGTCCGTGTTCAGTCGTGAGGCGCGCAGGCCTTAGTCGTGGAAAAAGTCTCGGTACAGCGCGCGTATATGCGTTAAAAGAAGCAAAATGTGACCGTAAAAACGCTTCTTCCCCGCGAATTGTCGGTAAATAGATGATCAAAAACAGTACCGCCAGAGCGACCGCAACCTCCCACCGCATCGACGCCAGAGCAAATCCAAAGGCGATCATCATCGACCCGAGATAGAGCGGATTGCGCGTATGCGCGTATGGGCCGGTCATCGCAAGTTCCGAATTCTTTTTCACATACCCTGAAGCATACCCACGTAACCACAGACCGGGAACCACAAGGACCAGGCTCGTCAGCATGGATGCGATTGTGGGTCGCGCGAGCCATAGAAATACAATCGCAAACACAAAGCCAAGAGGGACACGGATGCGTTTTGCAATTTGTTGCCAGGTCATGAACGTCCGCTCCCTTCTGTCAGCTCCCGCGCCGCGCGCATGACATCTTCAGTAGAAATCCGCATCAGCCCAGGCTCCGGATTTTTATACCGGCGATGATCGGTCACGCTCTTCGCATTGCGAAGCACTCTTGCATTTGTACCCCACGGGCCTGTGCGTTTCGGGTCAGTAGGTCCAAAGAGAGCAACGCAAGGCACACCCATCGCTGAGGCAAGGTGCATCGGGCCTGTATCTCCACCGATAAATAGTTTAAGCCGTCGCGTGAGCGCAATCAGCTGCGGAAGTGTGCACTCCATTGCCTGTGCTGTATCTTCGCTGGCTGTAACTACTTCGGCTGCGGTCATATCTCCGCCTGGAAGTGCGTTCACCAGAATACGGAAGCCCATCTCCGCCAATTGAAGAGACACTGCGCCATATCGCTCTGCGGGCCACTGCTTCGCCCCCCAGCCTGCGCGCGGAGCAATCATTGCCACCGGTCGTGTGTCGTTACCCAGCAGATCATCGCACCATGTTTCATCGCGTTGGTCATAAGGAAATGGAACGCGTTCATATGGAGAGATGTTTGTCGCACATGCACCGGATAGGATTTCGGCTGCCTGGGCAATCACGTGTGGCTGTCTGACATGCACCCTCGTCTTATAGAGGAGGCGCGCGATGTTCTCTGCCGGACTTGCAGACCCTGCGAATTGTTTAGCACCGGCCATGCGGCCAATCACAGCAGAACGAACCGACCCTTGCAGATCGATGCAGAGATCATAGCTTCCAGCTTTCAACTGATCGCGCAGAGAGAGAACGCTTCGCAGTGTAGATAACGAGAATGGCGCGCGGTTCCAGGCTTTTGTCTCTGCGCGATGGATACGATGCACGAGCGGCATGTCACCATCTGAAGATCGGAGCAGCGGTCCCCAATGTGGTTCGATTACCCATCCAAGCTCTGCTTTGGGCATGCACGCACGCAGACCTGCCACAGCATGCATCCCATGGATGATGTCGCCCATCGCTCCCGTGCGCACAATCAGAATTCTCATTGGCCGGATGGCATTTTTTCCTGCCAGCGTGCAAGCATCTGCTTCAGGTCGCGAATAACAATTTCTCTGTCTACAAACTCTGTCCGCAAATCGGCTACCGACACTGGACCAATCTGTTGTAGCTGGTGCAGCATGGCCGCAGGGAGCTTTACTGCATCCTTCATGGTTGTGATCCAGCCATTCGCACCGGAAGATTTTGCTATTCGCAACAGCTTCTCAATATCTTTCTGGCTGTAGTGATGGTGATCGCGAAACGTCATGGTATGGTTCGCCGTAATGTTCTGCATGCGAAGCTGCGCGAAGAAGTGCCAGGGGCGCGCAAGTGCGCAGAATGCAAACGGTTTTGACGAGGCCGCAGGAACACGCAACGTGCGCCGGATGGTCCATACCTTTGTGCCCGGGCGGGCCAAACGAGAGAGCACGTCTTCCAACTCCGTTGCTTCTTCTTCGCGCACTGCAATCACGTTAGCTCGCCGCAGCGATTGCAACGGTTCTCGCAGGTTGCCTGCGGGCAGCATATGGTCGTACGCGTCTTCATGGGTGAACAGAACAACATCCAATGCGCGAGCAAGCTGGCGATGTTGAAAGCCGTCATCCAGCAGATGTACATGCTGCTGCCATGCATCCAACTGGATCTCTGCCAGACGGCCTGCGCGAACGCGTTCCGCGGCAACATACACCGGAGCACCGGTGGTACGTGCAAGCATCAATGGCTCGTCGCCAAAATCGATTGCCTGTCCTTGCGGATCGACGCGAAGCGTTTCCTTTGTTGTGCGGCCATATCCTCGCGAAAGAATGTCTGGCATAAAGCCTGCATCGCGGAGCAGAGGGACCAAGGCTGTGACAAGCGGAGTCTTGCCTGCCCCTCCAATGGAAAGGCTTCCTACACTGAGCACAGGCCACTTCAACTCCGTTGCAGCGGACGCATCACGATCAAATCGCCCATTCTTCCAGGCAGCCGCAGCGGCATAGAACGGGACAAACGGATAAAACCAGGGACGCTTCACGCGTACTGTTCTCCCTTCAAGATTGCTTCGATTGCCCGCAGCGTCTTTAGCGTCGCACCCGATTGCGATTCATAGAATGCTCTGCCACGTTCCCCCATCTTCACATCAGGCGAACCTAGCATGTCACCCATTGCAGCACACAGACTTTCGGGCGTAACGATACGAATAGCATTCGCGGCGATCATTTTCTCCACAATTTCGCGAAAATTTTGATAACTCGGTCCGATGGCCACAGACACGCCATACAGCGCAGGCTCAAGTGGGTTATGTCCGCCCGCATCTACAAGACTGCCGCCCACAAAAGCTCCCCAACCGATGGAATACAGAGCAGCAAGGTCACCAATTGTATCCACCAGCAGAACATCTCCCGTTTGCAAAGGAGAAGGCGCCTCTCTCCATTCGCTCAACTTTGCCATGCGGAACCCATACTCTGCGATCAATGCGGCGACACTCGCAAACCGCTGCGGATGCCGCGGGGCAAGCACCAGCACGCCGGCAGGGTGGTGCGTCCGCCAGCAATCCATCAGCATGCGCTCTTCGCCTTCCAGCGTGCTTCCGCAAACCAGTATCGCGTCATTCGTATTCTTGCGGATAAGGTCTACGATCTGTGACTCTTTCGGCGGCTGTACTTCGTACTTCAGATTGCCGCTGGTTTCCACACGCGCAGCGCCAATCTGCTTCCATCGCTGCGCATCTTCGTGGCTCTGTGCCAGCAGAAGATGCACCTTTGCAAGAAGTGGTTTCCACAGTCCACGCAGATGCATGTAGCGGGGAAATGACCTGTCCGAAACACGCGCGTTCGCCACCATCACCGGCACACCGGCACGCTCACACTCCACCAGAACGCGTGGCCACAACTCGCTCTCCATCAACACCAGAAGCGACGGACGCAACGTGCGTAGATACGCACGCACCGCGAAGGCGAAATCCAGCGGAAAGTAAAAGACGCGTTCAGACCCAAATCGCGAACGGGCCAATTGCTGGCCAGCGCGTGTTGTGGTGGAGATGACGACGCTATGTCCGGCACCCTCCAGTTCACTCACAAGCCGCGATGCCGCAAGCACCTCGCCCACGCTCACAGCATGGAGCCAGATGCATCCGGGCTTCGCCTGTAACCGCGCTGGCACACGCCCCAGGCGCTCAGCCAGTCCCTCACGGTAGCGGCCGCTTACGAGCATCTGCACGAGCCACCACGGCGACGAGATCACCAGCGCCAAAGCGAGTCCCAGACTGTAAAACAGCATCATTCTGTAAGCTAACTCCAGATCTGGCGCGTCCAAACTTTGCCGAGGCCACCAGCGACGATGATAATTGTCCCGAGAGTGAGATGGATGCAACTACGTACCTTTGCCACTGCCGTTCTGCTTGTCTGTTCGCTCAGCGCACATGCTGCTAAAAAAGCTCCGCCGCTGCAGGATGTGCTGCAATATCCCGCGAATGACACCCACGCGCAGGAAAAGGTGACGATTGCGGTCGATCCATACGATACGCGCGCCCGCGCGGACTTCTTCCGGATTGATTATGTTGGCCACGGATTTCTGCCCGTGCGCGTCATCATTCGCAACGACAGTGACAAAGCGCTTTCGCTCGATGACGCCCGTATCCAGCTTGTGCCCGCGCATGGCGAACGTATTCCGGCTGCGCTTCCGTCCGAGATTAACCGCCGCGTCTTCCGTATCAAAGACGTTGGCGCAAAGCACATTCCCGGCGTGCCGATCATCACGTATCACAAAACGCCCGTGGACAAGAAGATCGCGGATGACGATAAGGATTTCGGCTTTCGCAGCACCACCGTCGAGCCGCATTCCACGCTGTCTGGCTTTCTTTTCTATGACATCAACGATATGGGCGATGCGCCGCTGAAGGGTGCGGAGATTTACGTCCGCGAGATCCGCACAATGGATGGCAAACAGAGGCTATTTCCATTCACGATCTCGCTGAACAAGTATCTTGCCTCGAAAGACAAAGAAACCAAGTGAGCTTGTTCCTCATTCGAGAAGCGGTACCAGCGGATGCGCCGGAGATTGTTGCGCTCATCCGCGAACTTGCCGTGTATGAAAAAGAACCGGAAGCAGCGGTGGCAACGGAGGAAGACATTCTCCGCGATGGGTTCGGAAAAGAGCCGTATTTTCGCTGTTTAATGGTCGAAATTGGTGCAGAAATCGCCGGATTTGCGCTGTATTTTTTCCAATATTCCACATGGGAAGGCCGTCCGGCGCTCTATCTCGAAGACCTCTTCGTGCGCGAGCGGTTCCGCAAGCAGGGCATCGGCCGCGCGCTCTTCCGGCGGCTGGCGCAGGTTGCGCTGGAGAAAAACTGCACGCGCTTTCAGTGGGAATGTCTGGACTGGAACCAGCCGGGGCTCGATTTTTATGAGGCAAATGGGGCCAAAATCCTCCGCGACTGGCTCAATTTACGCGTGACTGGAGACGCCCTGCGTGCGCTGGCCGAACAGAGCGGCGACAATGAATAGGTGATGCGTGAAGTAAAAGTAATTGGTGGTGGTCTCGCCGGCCCCGAGGCGGCCCTGCAGGCCGCCGAAGCAGGATGCAAAGTAACGCTGTACGAGATGCGGCCCCACCGCTCCACGGAGGCGCACCAGACAGCGGATTTTGCCGAGCTGGTGTGCTCCAATTCGCTGAAATCCGAGACGGAAAACTCTGCTCCGTGGCTGCTCAAGCAGGAGATGCGGCTTGCAGGATCGTTTTTGCTGCGTGAAGCGGATGCGTCTGCTGTACCTGCCGGACATGCGCTCGCGGTGGACCGTGCTGAATTTTCCGGGCGTGTGGCAAAGCTGATTGAAGATCATCCACGCATTCAGGTGGTGCGGGAAGAGGTGACCTCACTGGATGAGACGAGCGGGGCCATCACCATTCTTGCCAGTGGACCATTGACCTCGCCTACGCTCACAGCAGAGTTGCAGCGGCTTACAGGCGCGGAGCATCTGGCGTTTTACGACTCCATTGCACCGATTGTGGATGCGAGCACCATTGATATGGAGCGCGTCTACTTTGCGGCCCGGTGGGATCGTGGGACGGCCGATTACATCAACTGTCCGTTCACGAGGGAAGAGTACGACTGCTTTATTGACGCGATGCTCGATACGCAAAAAGTAGAGGCAAAGGAGTGGGAGAAGCTCGATTATTTTGAAGGCTGCCTGCCTATCGACGAGTTGGTGCGGCGTGGGCGTGACACTCTGCGCTTCGGGCCGATGAAGCCTGCCGGTCTTACGAATCCAAAGACAGGACGCTGGCCGTATGCAGCCGTCCAACTGCGCAAAGAGAACCTACGCGCGGACAGTTACAACCTGGTTGGCTTTCAGAACCACATGAAATATGGCGATCAGCAGCGCGTGTTGCGCCTGATTCCTGGCCTCGAGAATGCTACCTTTCTGCGCTATGGACAGATCCATCGCAACACCTATATCCATTCGCCCTCGCTGCTGACGGAAACGCTGCAACTGCGTGCGCATCCCGGCATCATGATCGCCGGCCAACTCTCTGGCGTGGAGGGTTACACAGAATCTATCGCCAGCGGTATGCTTGCAGGCCGTTATGCTGCGACACTTGCTCGCAGTCAGCAGTCTGAACCTGCGCCACGCGGCACAGCGCATGGATCGCTGATGCACTACATCACGCATGCGGAGGCGAAGCGCTTTCAACCAGCGAACATCACCTTCGATTTGCTTCCGCCATTGGAAGAGGAGTTGCGTAAGAAAATCCGCGATAAAAAGGAGCGGCATCGCATCCAGTGCGAGCGAGCGCTGGATGCGTGGCGCGCGTGGATGGCAAACTCTCCTACCGAAAAATAGAGACGAACGGAAGTATCTGCGATACCCTTCTCTGCACACGCACTGAGGGAGAGTTATGCGACGTTATTCCGCCGCTGAGGCGATTGGGCCGGCATGGGAACAGACAACCGAGTTGATGTGGAGGCACCGCCGCTGGCAGACGGGACTGAAGATAGCCCTGGTCGCCTTGCTTGCGGAGATGGGCGGGGCGAGCTTCAACTTCAGCATGCCGGGCCGTTATAGCCATTTGCCAGGTGCCGTACATGCAGCGATGGTCGGACTGGCTCTTCTTCTCGGGTTTGTTTTCCTGGTGCTCGGGGTCATTCTGTTCTACGTCGGCTCGCGCATGCAGTTTGTGCATTTTTCATGCATAGCTTTTCGCGATACGACGATCGCTCCGCTGTGGCGCCGGTATGGAAGGCTCACGTGGCGTTGGATGGGTTTCAAGATTTTGTTGATGCTCGCTTTTATCGTCCCACTTATCCCAGTTGTCCTCATCTTTGTGCGTGGCCTGGCTCAGGGTAAGGCAGGGGCAGCGACACCATTCGCCGCCATTTTGGGGTTGATGGGCATTGTTCTGCTGCTGATGGTGCCTTTTATCCTCTTGTATACGGCTGCGCGCGATTTTGTTCTGCCTTCAGTTGCATTAGAGGGAACAACGGTTCGATTTGGCCTAAAAAGGTTTGGTTTGTGGCTGCGCGCAGAACCAGGAGGAATCCTTGGATTTCTGTTCCTGCGGCTTCTGTTGGGCTTTGTTCTGGGCATCTGCGCTTACATCGCCATGCTTTTTGCGGTGATGATCAGCGCAATTCCGTTTGTAGTTGCCGGGCTCCTCGTCTGGCTACCGCTGCGTCATGCTTCGACCGCAGGGCATATTTTTGCAGGCATATTCGGAGTTCTTTTGTGTGTAGTGTTCCTCGCGTGGATGCTGGTCCTCACGATTGCTGTCTTTGGAACGCTCCTGACGTTCTACATTGCATGGGGAACGTATTATCTCGGCGGACGCTATCCCCTGCTCGGTGATCTGCTGGAGCCGCCGGTGGTGCTGGACACGTTTACGCCACCTCCGTCGATGCCTTCCGAAGACGATAGCAGCGGGCCTGATCTGCCGTTGAATCCGCAGCCGGCAGGCTAGCGGAGAAGCAGTTGTATCTGCGTGCCGAGGTTCAGTTTTTCTGCATTAGCAGGAATGACTGCATAACAATTTGCGCGCGCATTTGCAGAGAGATCGCCTGAGCCTTGCCAGCCGGTGAGGGAAACTTTCGTGCCTGTGAGTGTAGCGGCGTAGATGGCGGGCAGAAAACGTGTAAGGCCGCTGCGTGTTTTTACCTCGTGCGCAAGCGTGGCGGAGGCGAAGCGCGGTGCAGGATCGTCGTCACCAGCCAGCGCACGCAGCAGAGGAGCAACAAAGAGCAGGGAAGTAACCTGCGTGGAGACCGGGTTACCAGGCAGGCCGAAGACATAGAGAGGGCGATGACCATTTAGAGCAGGTAATTGTCCAAAGACGACTGGTTTCCCCGGCTGCATGCGGACCCCCGTAAAGAAGAACGATGCGCCGTGGTGCGCGAGCGCCGATTCCACAAAGTCATAGCGTCCCGCTGAAACTCCGCCGCTTAACACCAGCAGGTCCGCCGATTGTCTGGCCTGTGCCACGGCCTCGTTCAGCGCGTTCTGATCGTCTTTGACCGGCGGCCATATTTGCGGCTCGCCACCGCACGCACGCACGATTGCAGCAATACCGTGCGAATTGGAATTACGTATCTGGTACGGTCCTGGGGTGGCCTGTATATCTACCAGTTCGTCTCCGGTGGCCACAATGGCCACGCGAGGCCGTGCGCTCACCTTCACCTGTGCGCAGCCAAGCGAGGCAAGCAGAGCAACATGTGCTGCTTGCAGGCGTGTGCCAGCGTGCAGGACGACATCTCCTGCACGGGCTTCGCTACCTTGCGGGACGATGTTCTCTCCAGAACCGAGGGAACGGCTTTCCATAAGCCGAATGCTTCCGCTTTTGTTGCGGTCAGTGTGTTCCACCATCGCGACGGCATCCGCGCCCGCAGGCACCGGAGCACCAGTCATAATTTCGACGCCTTCGTTCGGATTAAGGGCAGAACCGGTCCAGACTTCTCCGGCGCGAAGCTGACCGAGCACCTGAATGGGCATTCCGGTACTCGCGTGTGCTGCATTCACTGCAAAACCATCGCGGGTGGAGCGGTGGAAGGGAGGCTGATCGCGATCGGCACAGATATTTATGAACAAGACGCGCTCAAGCGCATCATCAAGACCGACGAGTTCTTCTTCTGGCTGAGGAGAAAGCTCCCTACATAGCCGCAGCACAAGTGTCAGCGCATCTTCGCAAGCTAATAACGTCTCTGGCTTCCCTTGATCGGGCATATCGATTCCTCGGCGAATAAAAAAGCCCCGGACCTTGCTGAGGTCCGGGGCTTCTGATGATGGCGGTTACTTCTTCTTTCCGCGGCGGGCGCGGTACTCGTTTACTACGGTTTCGTCGAAGCCCGCGAGAATGCCTTTTACATCTGCGGCGTGACGGCCATTGGGGTCAAGCTCAAGATACTTCTCGTAAGCCTCCACTGTTCCCGGAGGAGGTACGATCTTGTTGTTCTTCACCGTGGACTTACCGATTAATGTCTGGCCCTTGATGTAGTAGGACTCAGCCTTGTTGGGGTCAGCCGCGATAGCTTTATCAATGGCCGCACCTGCTTCATCCGTCTTGCCCGCGTTGTAGAGCACGGCAGCGGCGTTGTAGTAGTAAGAGCCAGCTTTGGCAGGTTCTGCGGCAGCGGCCTTTTCAAATGCCTGCATTGCATCGGTTGGCTTGCCAGACATGGCATAAGCAAGGCCCATCTGGCTGTAGTCGGAAGCCGCTACATCGGCCATTGGCTTTTTGGAGGCGGCGTTCAGGTCAATCGACTTCTGATACGAGGTGATCGCCTCGTCATACTTCTTTGCGCCGTACTGCGCGTCACCGAGGGCATTCCAGATAATGGATTCATCCCCCTTGACCTGCGTAGCCTGGGTAAGATCGGCGATGGCGGCATCAAAGTTTTTGTTCTTAGTCTCGTCGCGGCCTTTGAGCAGAAGCGCATTTACGTTTGCCACTTTGGCATTGTTTGCAATGGCGCCGGCGTTCTTCTTTTTGATCTCGGCGTACTGTTTCTTCTGCTCTTCGGTGAGGGTCTTCTGATACTCCTCGCGCGTCATATCGACGTTCTGCAGGGTATCCACACCATTTTTGATGTCCACGTGATCGATAAAATCGACTGATTTGTTGTCTTGAAAGTAGACAAGCAGGTAGTCGCCGGGCTTGATGTTGTCCCCTTTGAAGTCGCCATTCTTATCGACCGGAAAGGTATAGGTGAACTTACGCTTGGAGGCTTCCGATTCGCGGTCTTGGGTCAACTTCACTTCGCCGGAGGTCATCGGCTCGCCGATGGCATTTGTAATGTGGCCATGAACTTTGCCCGCGCCTGCTACAGGCATGTCTTCATTCTGGCTCTGAGCGAGGGCGGCGCTGGTAGTTGTCCCCAGCATCACGGCACACGCCAGTGCGGAGACGGAGAGTGTGCTGCGGAGAAGTTTTTTCCATCGGTTCATAAGGTCGTTCGTCTCCTGTCAAAATGAGCTGCGCTGGAATGATTCAGACACTCCGTACGCGAAAAGTTGTGCATACCGGTTAGACGTAAGGCACCGGATCGCGCTTTCCGGCCTCGCGAAACGCCCGCAGACGCAGAACGCAGCTCTCGCAGGTCCCGCAGGCCTTTTCCTCACCGGAATAGCATGACCAACTTACATGTAACGGCGCGCCCAATTCAACTCCCAGGCGCACGATCTCGCTCTTCTTCAGGTGAATAAGTGGTGTGAGGATATGAATATCGCCTTCTTTTGTGCCCTGCCGAATCAGTTCGTTGAAGACGTCATAATACGCCGGGCGGCAGTCAGGATAGCCGGAGGAATCCTGCTCTACTGCTCCTATATAAATTGTTCGTGCGCCGATTACCTCTGCCCAACTGACGGCAGCGGAGAGGAAATGCGCATTGCGGAAAGGTACGTAAGTGACCGGCACATGATTGCCGATAGTCGCATCATCGGCCGGAGCGTCTGGGACGTCTATGGAAGTGTCGGTCAATGCGGAGCCGCCGATCTGCCGGAAGAGGTCCATGCGGAGCTGTAAAAACTGCTTTGCTCCCACAGCCGTGGCAACATCCTGCGCCGATTGCAACTCTCGCGCTTCGGTGCGTTGTCCATAGCTGAAGTGCAGCGCGTAAACGTCATAATCGCGCGCTGCCAACGTGGCGCAAACAGTAGAGTCCATCCCGCCCGAGAGCGAGACCACCGCCTTTTCGCGTGCAGCATTAAAGGTCGTTGCCATCGCCCGTCAGTGCTGCCTGTCCAGGAACATCGTTCAACAGGGCAGTGGCAGAAGCCTGATCGGCTGCACGGACCTGCAGGCGTGCTCCGAGCGCCGGAGGAATGAGGCTGTTAGCCTCCTCGCCTGAAAGGAAGGCATCAATACCAGCATCATTGAGAACACTCAAAGCCAGGTGAGCGGCCGCTGGATCGGAGTAGCTGGCGATGGTTACGATCTCGTCGTTATTGATCTTCTTGTTCATGTCTTCTTCTGATGCAGATGCCGCGCCACTAGACGCCTTTCTTCTGCGGCTCCCAGATGAACTTATGGATTTGAAGGGAGAGCCGGGCATCGAGGCCGTCTTCCATCATCCACTCCACCAGAATGCGCGGATCCAGTTCCATGTTTGCCGTGCTGCGCTCGATCGAAGCGGCTTTATGAAAGGCGGGCGAGAGCAAAATCTGCGACACACGAGAAGCGAGTGCATGCTGCTCGATGAATTCGCGCGCAAACTCATAATCGCGGCGATCACGCAGGACGAACTTCACTTCGTCGTTGCGGGTGAGCGTCTCCAGATTGCTCAGCCGGAAGCTGCCGAAGGCCATACCGGAGCCAGGACACTTCACATCCACAATCTTATGGACGGGCTTGGGAACCTCGTCCAGAGGACGTTCGCCGCTTGTCTCCATCATCAACGTATAGCCAGCGGCGAGCAGCCGGTGCATAAGTGGAATGAGCTGTTTGGCTTGCAACATCGGCTCGCCGCCTGTGAACTCGATCAAACGGCAAGGAGCAAGCGCCTCAATCTGCTGCACAATTTCGTCTTCGCTAAACGGTTTACCGCCGCTGAACGTGTATTCGGAATCGCACCACGCGCAGCGCAGGTTGCAACCTGCCAGCCGCACAAAGATGCATGGCAGGCCAGCGAAACTCGATTCGCCCTGGACCGATTTGTAAAGCTCGATGAGATGCATGGAGAAAGGAAACTATCTACCAGTTTACGCCGGACGCATGTACCGCCCACAGAAACTACCTGGCAGGAGCCGATCCCGGATTTGCACTCGCGGAAGGTTTTACGTCTACGATGTGCGCAGTGGCCTGAAACCGCCGGTACTGAGAATAATCGCGCTCACCTATGCCGTTATAGAAGCGGTCTCCTTCGCGTGTGCGGAAGTGCATCTCAGAGTGACACGGCAGCATAACGCCGCGTTCATCCATGTACTCATGAATGCCATACGTGCCGATCAGGGCAGTATTCGTATCCTGATGCACCTGATAGCGATACTTCCATAGCTTACCGGTCAATGGATCGATCCATAGCGTAAATGTTGTGCTCAGGCCGGAGCCGCTCTTCGGATCGCATTCGATCACCCACAGATCTTTCCCATCCATCTGCTCTTTGCGCACGAGGCGGTGGCGATATTTCTCCGGCACGGGTTCCAGCGAATCATCCACTTCGACGACGGCCACACCTTCATCCAGATGGTCTTCCATCGTGAAGCCCTCTGCCCTGGCCATCGCTTCCTGATACCGTTTCTCCTCGCGTGTGGCATCGCGGCCCTTCAGCGGTTTGCCGTCTTTGGCGATTAGCTTGAGATACGGTTTGCCGCCCACAATCAGGTGTTCATACCGCTCGTGTCGGACAGGCGTCCAGTTCCTGCCGTTGTTGTAGTCGTTAGAGAACGCAGCATCTTCGACGTAAATATATTGCCTTAGCTCGTCTTCATCTTTCAGGTTCTGCGCGACTGCGGCTGCCACGGCGTGGTCGATTTCTTCCTGCGTCTGCGCGCGTGCGGCAAGGCCTATAAGGAGCCAGCAGCACAGCAGCAAGACACCGGTTCTCATGATTCGTAGTACGTCGCCATGGAGGTGTCCGTCTCGTAAATCGTGCTCTGCTTCACGCGCACGCGGCCGCCGCTCATCTCCATCAACTGCTTGTTTGTCTCATCGAAGAAATACTTTGCGAGATTTTCAGCCGAAGGGTTGATCGTGGTGAACGGCTCCAGGTCGTTAATCATCTGGTGATCAAGATAGTCCACCACCGGACGCATGACGTGCTTCAACTGTTTGAAGTCAAGCAGCAGACCGCTCGCGTCCAACTCTTTGCCTACCAGTGTCACCAGCACACGATAGTTATGTCCGTGCGGGTTCTCGCACTTGCCGTGATAGTTGCGGAGATAGTGGCCGGAAGAGAATGACGCTTCCACAGTGACTTCGAACATATACATCCAGTTTAGCTGCTTTAGCCGCGACGGCGTCGTTCGCGCTCAGCCTGACGCCGCTCCACGTCCCGCCGTTCAGCCTGCTCAAACATCTGCTGTAGCACGCCGAGTAGAGACGCGATCAAGGCACCGATGACGAGTAGGATTCCGATTGTCCGCCAGAGAGACGCCTGCGAGGGCGCTCCAGACTCCTGCATGACGCCCGTAAATGCCAGCACAAACGAGACCACGGCAAAAAAACCGAGGCTTCCAGCGAGAACGTAGAGGTTGCGTGCGTACATGGCTAGTTATCAGTATCCGCTGTATCGCCAGCCTCAGCAAAAAATTCCTCAACCGTCTCCAGATCGTTGGTCACACGGTAGGGGGGCAGACTATTCAGGAAGACCTTGCCATACTTCTGCGTCTGGATGCGCGGATCGAGCATCATCAGCACGCCGCGATCGTGAATGGAGCGAATCAGCCGGCCAAACCCTTGCTTCAATGTGATGACCGCCTGCGGGATTTGTAGATCGTAAAAAGGCTTGCCGCCTGCAGCTTCCACCGCCTCCATGCGTGCCTGTACGACAGGGTCGCTCGGCACGGCAAACGGCAGCTTGTCGATAATGACGCAGCTCAACTGCTCACCCTGCACATCCACACCCTGCCAGAATGAGCTTGTACCAAAGAGCACTGCGTTCGGCGTATTGCGAAATTCCTCCAGCAATGTGCGTCGTGGCGCAGTGCCTTGCAGAAGCAGCGGGTAAGGAAGCTCTACCAGCATGCGCTCGTACATCTCTCGCATCTGCGCATAGCTGGTGAAGAGGCAGAACGCTCGACCGTGGGACAGTTCCAGCACACGCCGCACACGCTCCGCAGCCCGCGGCAGAAACTCCGGATCGCGGGGATCGGGCATATACGGTGGCAGATACAGCAGTGCCTGTTTGCCATATTGAAAGTGCGACGGCACCACCAGATCGCGCGCAGTCACCAGGCCCAGCCGCTTGCGGACATGTTCAAAGCCACCCTGCACAGTAAGCGTCGCGGATGTGAGAATCACGCTTGAAAAGCCGTCGAAAAGATTACTGGTAAGAATCTCCGAGACATCGATCGGAGTGGCCTGCAGATACGTATTGAAGGCAGGAGGAGCATTCTGCCCGCGCGCCGCAGCACGCACACCGCCGGTCGCGCGCCGCTCAATCCAGAAGACGGTGTTCGGGTCATTTGCTTCCATCAGAAACTTTAGATTCGTGTGCACATCGGCCACACGACGCCGAAGTCCCGGTGCCTCTTCAATCTCCTTCAGCCGCTCGAGTTCGCCTTCCAGCCGCTGCAAGGCAGCCAGCACACCGATGTAGGCATCGCCCTGTTCTTCCAAAAACTCCTCGCGACCATGAAACGGCATACGGCCAAGCGCGGTACCCTGTTGCGGCAATGACGCGAAGAAGACGCGCGCGCGTTCACGGATCGCCAGCGTGGCCGACTCCAACGAAGACGAAGAAGCATTGCGCGAACGCAGGATTGCTTCCGTATCCCGCGCAAGCTCATCGAACCTCTGGTGCGAGAGCGCAATGCCGAAATACTCGCTGGCTACGCTCTCAAGCTCGTGCGCCTCATCAAAGATTACGGCAGCCGCATCCGGCAACACGCCCGCATCCGGAGCGCCCTCGGCCTGCAGCTTGATGTTCATGTCCGCGAAGAAGAGATGGTGGTTCACGATCACGATCTCGCTCTCCAGCGCCTTGCGCCGCATCGTCGTGACAAAACACCGCTCCAGGTCAGGACACGTCTGCCCCAGGCAGGCATCGCCGCGCGCATCCAGCTTGGGCCATAGCGCAGAGTTCTCCGGCAATCCATCCACCTCCGCGCGATCGCCCGTCTCTGTTTCGCGCTCCCAATTGCTCAGAATGTGGAACTGCTCGATCTCCTCCAGCCCGCTCAACAGAGGGTTGGTGCGCAGCGCATACAGCTTGTTGCGGCAAAGATAATTACCGCGTCCCTTCATGTAGCAGACCTTCAGCGGCCCCAGCAGCGACTCAAGAAACGGAATGTCCTTGAAAAATAACTGCTCCTGCAGGTTCTTGGTTCCGGTGGAGACGATGATGCGCTGCTCGCGTTCCCGTGCGATACGCAAAGCAGGCAGCAGATACGCCAGCGTCTTTCCCGTTCCTGTCCCGGCCTCCACCACGAGATGCCGCTTGTCTTCGAGCGCCTTCTCAACGGCCCTCGCCATCTCGTACTGGCCCGATCGTTGCTCGTAGTTCAGCGACGAACGCGCCAGTACGCCGCCGGGCGAGAAGAACTCGTGCAGCGAGGGAAGGCGGTCGGTTTCGATGAGTTGGTGCGGCATGCGTCTCTTCTATGATATTCGCCCCATCTTCGCCGCGCTGAAAGCTGCTAGCCTTGATAGCAATGGCTAAGGGCACACAGAAGCGACTCGGCAAAAAACACAGGCACGCTTCCACGCGTCCCAAGCAGGGCAGAACGCCAAAGGCTGCATCGGTTAAAGGCGATCGCCTCGCGGTGACCTCGCCTAAGGGCCGTAAGGCAGCGGCCAAACGCGCAGCCGATAAAGCACGCGCATCGCTCAAAACAAAGCAATCGCCGGAGTTCGAGTCCAAACGCACGATTGCCGCTGCTCGTACCGAAGCCCAGAGCAAACCGCGTGCACAGCATCTGGAAGAGCAGCGCGGTCGCGTCAACATCTCAAGCTGGAGCGACACGGAAACCGAGCGCGCCGTGCGCGAGAACATGCCGCTTATCGAAGATGTGCAGCGTCCTGCGGAAGCCGTCAACGCGCCGTTGTTTGCGATCTGCGGACGCCCAAACGTGGGCAAGAGCACGCTCTTCAATCGCCTCACTGGCACGCGGCGTTCCATTGTGGGAGACGAGCCCGGCATCACGCGCGACCGCATCTACGGCGATGTGGAGTGGGAAGGGAAGTTTGCGCGCATTGTCGATACGGGTGGCGTTGTGCCCGACGATGAAGAGCTTATCCCGGCAGAGATCTTCCGCCAGGCCCGCGTCGCGCTGGAAGAGGCTGAAGCTATAGTGATGGTCGTCGATGGACGCACGGAACTCGCCGCACCCGACGTCGATCTTGCGCGCATGTTGCTCAAAAGCGGCAAGCCTGTCTTTCTCGCAGTGAACAAAATGGACACGGCTGTTATCACGCCGAGCGCGGAGAACTTCCGCCAACTTGGCTTCAAACAGGTCTTTCCCATCTCCGCCGAGCACAACAACGGTATCGGCGATCTGCTCGATGCGGTCTTCGCTTCACTCACATTCAGTGAGAACGCCGATGATGAAACCGATCTTGATTCTGTTCTTGAAGAAGAAGAGACGGAAGACGAGCCGCAGGAGCGCAAGCTGCGTTCGCACGGCGAGCATGTTTCCAAAGAAACGAAGATTGCCATCATCGGCCGTCCTAATGTAGGCAAGAGCACGCTGCTGAATGCGCTTACCGGCAAGACGCGCGCCATCGTCTCGCCCATCGCTGGCACCACACGCGATGCAGTGGATGAGGTCGTCACGCGCAACAATCATGACTTCCGTTTTGTCGACACCGCAGGCATTCGTCGCAAAGGCAAGACCACGCTGATGGCGGAGAAGCTCTCCGTCATCATGGCGCGCAAGCATTTGGAAGCGGCTGACGTAGCGCTGCTTGTGATTGACGCCACCGAAGGCGTGACGGCGCTCGATGCGAACATCGGCGGCTACGCGCATGAGAGCGGACGCAGCGTCGTAATCGTCGTGAACAAGTGGGACGCAGTCACAACCAATCGCGAAGACGGGAAGCCGGAAGCGAACCTGAAGGCGTACACAGAACAGGTGCGCCACGCGCTCAAGTATCTTGATTACGCTCCGCTCGTCTTCATCTCCGCCATGGAAGGCAAAAACATCAGCGCCGTCTTCCGCGAGGTGCAGCGTGTTGCGCGTGAACGCCGCAAGCGCATCTCCACAGGTAACATGAACCGCTTTTTGAATGAGATCGACTTTCAGCGTGCCAGCGTGCCCATGAACAAGCGTGTGAAGATCTACTACATGACACAGGCTGCAGTGGCTCCGCCAACGTTCGTCCTCTTTACCGATCGCGACGTGAAATTGCATTTTGCCTTCGAACGTTTTCTTGAGAACCAACTGCGCGAAGCGTTCGGGTTCGCAGGCACGCCCATCTGGTTCAAGGTAAAGGCGCGCAACAAGAAGAAGGAAGAAGAGTAGCCATGAGCAAGCTCTCCCACTTCAACGACGCGGGCGAAGCGCACATGGTGGATGTGAGCGCAAAGAAGGCCACGCGCCGTGAGGCTGTGGCAGAAGCCTTTGTGGAGTTGAAGCCCGAAGTGCTCGATGCGCTGCCGCAAAATCCAAAAGGCAATCCGCTGGAGGTTGCGCGCTTCGCCGGCATCATGGCCGCGAAGAAGACGGCAGAACTGATTCCCATGTGCCACCCGTTGCCGTTGAGCTTTATCGATGTGGAAGCGACCGTTGTTTATCCAGCCGAACTGCTTAATACACCCGGCGGTGTTCGCATCCGCGCGACTGCGGCCACGATCGCAGGCACCGGCGTGGAGATGGAAGCGATGACCGCTGCCTCGGTCGCCGCGCTGACCATCTATGACATGACCAAGGCGCTCGATAAATCCATCCGTATTCGCGAGCTCGTTCTGCTCAGCAAGAGTGGCGGCAAATCCGGGGACTATCGCCGGGGTGAGTAGTCGAATCGATATGGATCGCGAACTCCTCACCGCACGGCTCACCGGCAAACGACTCATCGCTGCGCCGAGCCAGACGTATCTGCTCGACTTCGAACTCGATGTACCATTTGAATTTCTTCCCGGCCAGTTCGTCTCCGTCGTCTTCGACAGCGAGTACCCTGAAGGGCATCCCAAAGCAGGACAGCCGCGGCAGGAGACGCGCGCCTACTCGCTTGCGGACGCGCCGCGCGGCAATCAAGTGCAGCTTTGTCTCAACTGCGTCGGCGACTTCTCACGTAAACTCTGCGCGCTCAACATCGACACTACGATCCACTTCCACGGCCCGCACGGAACCTTCACACGCCGCGAAGGACAGCAGCCCAGCCTCTACTTCGGAGCGGAAGCAGGCATCGTTCCCATTCGCAGCATCTTTCGTGAAGCTGTGCCTGCAAACAGCACGTTGATGCAAACGGCGGCCACGCGCGACGATCTTCTTTTCCGGGACGAGTTCGGCACGGCGCCCGATGTTCGGTATCTTCCGCTCGTCGCTCCCGGCGATGACTTCATTGCTGCACAAGTCCGCAAGCTTCTCACGGAGCATACGGAGATCCAGACGGCGTATCTTTGTGGACTCAATGCGGCCATCGGTCCTGTGCGTGAGTTGCTCAAGTCTCTCGGATGGGAGCGCAAGCAGATTGTTTTTGAGCGATACGATTAGCTGTCAGCGTACGGCGTCAGGTGTCGTCGTATGGCGGCCACCTTTTGGCTGTAACTACCCGTCTTACTTTCCATCTCCCGGTTGCGATGGTCGCAACCCTCGAACCAGTGAGAAAGGAGATGTTTGCATCATGAACAACGCCAAATCGGATATGCGAGGAAGCGGAAATATCTCGCATGATGCTGGAATGAAGAACCGCTCGTCGCCTAATGAAAAAATGCGCGACAGCAAAACGGAACGTGGAAGTCCGAACAAACTGGAGGGACGCAGCGCATACGGTGAAGCAAATGTGCGCGGCGCACCGCATAACCATCCACAGAGATAAATAGACGGAGGCCCCGCATCGCGGGGCTTTCCTGTTTATGGGCAACGTACATGGCCGTCCGAATCAGATGAAGTTCTAAAGATTGAATAATTCCCGGAGACGCTTGGTTTGCGAGCGGCTCACGGGTATTTCGGTGGCTTTTTTGTCGTCCATGCGTAGCTGATAGCTCGATTTGAACCATGGCACCACCTCGCGAATGTGCTGAATGTTCACCATGTGTGAGCGATGTACACGCCAGAACATCTCAGGATCAAGCAGTTCCATTAATTCATCCAGCGTGCGACAGTTTGAACGGCCTTCTACGTGTTGCGTTGCGATCTGGATGGACCCTTCTTCTGTCGATGCAAAACAGATGTCTTTTTGATCGATAAGCAGAAGCCGCTGCTGTGCGCGCATCACAACTTTGCTTGTAGGTCTCGAAGCTACAGGCGCATTGATCTGAACTGCCTGCTGCTCCAGCAGTTTCATCAACGAATCAAGCCGGGCATCGCGCGTATCTGTTGCAGGTGCCTGTGCCGCTTCTTCACTCTGCTGCCTGCGCGCTTTGGCTTTCTCAATTGTTTTTTGCAAACGTGCGCGATCGAAAGGTTTCAGTAGGTAATCGATCGCATTCACCTCAAACGCACGCACCGCATAGCGATCGAATGCCGTAGCAAAGACGATCTCCGGCAGCCGCATTTTCTTGAACTCAGGCGAGAGCAGCCGCTTCATCACGGCAAAGCCATCCAGCCCCGGCATCTGCACGTCCAGAAATACGATGTCCGGCTGGTGTTCGCGAATCAGGTTTACTGCTTCGATGCCGTTCGATCCCTGAGCGGCAATCTCCACGCTATCCATACTGTTCAGCAGATATTCCAACTCTTCGCGCGCCAGCGCCTCGTCGTCGACAATGATGGCTTTTAATGGCATGCGTTTGCAGTATAGAGCGCGCGGACACGGATTATCTCGACGGAAGTATGTGGAGCGGATTGGCTGGCGCAGGTGGTTCTGCGTGCGTGCGCAGACGCCGCCATGCTTTGCCTATCGTGTCGGAAGCCATAAATACCTTGCCTGCCGTTAAGCCACCGGCCAATTTGTAGTGTCCAACAGCAGCCAGTCCCATGGATGCGATGCAGCCGCACTGCGAACAGTCCGGATCGCCGCCAAACTGGCAGGGCGTAATGCGCGTAGTTAGATCAGCGGAGATCGTCGCCGTGGTGCGAGCAAAGATGCACTCTTCAGGACTCTTCGGTGGCCGAGCAATTTCCTCGATCACCTGCGGTGGCATATCCAGCACTGGATACAGTGTGCGCAATCTGTGCAACTCTGCCACCACATGCGTGCGTTGCGCCGGAGAAAGAATCTCCGGATCGGTGCTTCCGCGCTGCGGCGTAAAGATGCTGAACCAGACCCGCACTACTTCATCGCGTCCGCTCCAGAAGCGAAGAAACTCTTCGAGGTATCCTTCACGTTCCATGATCTGCGAGGTGATCGTGCAGTGCACGTTGACGCGCGCCCCGGCGATGTTCTTCAGAATGCGTTCATACGTGGCAGGTTTGCGGCGGGCGTCATGCTCCGGCTGCAGACCGTCGATGGACACCACTACGTTCAGTTTCTTGAACTTGGTCGCCCACTCCGCAGGCACGGTTCGAAATGCGCTGGTCACCACCTGCGTATGCGTTCCCAGCCGTTCCATCTCCGGCAGAATCTGTTCCAGTTCGCGATACCGCACAAAAGGATCGCCGCCTACCAAAGAGACATGCAGAGGCCGATATTTTTCGACGATAGCGACAACGCGCCGCACCAGTTCCTCGCCTTTAAAGTCCGAGAGCTGCCGGAGAACAGTACCATTGCCCAAATGCGCGTCATCAAACGCATAGCATCCGGGACAGCGCAGTGGACATTCCTTCGTAATTTCGATGGATAGCGACGGCGGCCGTCCGGCAAGAATAGACCCCCATGCCCTTATGACTTCGGACTTTTTCATCAATAGCTCCAGCAGGACGCTTACAAGGAGCAAGATTCAGCTCAGTGAAGGATGCGGAGCAGGAGAGAACGTCTGCTTCGCCATATCGGGGATGTATCGGATTAGATGCTGGGATGCGCGATGAGTCACCTCGCGCGTAGAAGATTAGTCGCTATATAGGCGAAGACGTTCCGGCGTGCTGTCTTTCGCCAGGTCGTGGCCGCAATTAACGCAATAGACATCCGTGATCTGCGTTCCGCGATAGCAACGTCCACATACAGGCGCCATCTGGAACTGGCACTGAGGGCAGAAGTGAAAGTGCGCCTCTACTTCGGTAGAGCATGAGGGGCAACGCTGTAGCAGCGGCTGCCGCATCAGGAAATAAACGACTGCGCCGATGCCGCCAGGCATGACCAGCACCAGCAGCATCCACATGGTGGCCGACATGCCACGCCGGCGCACATCGCGGCTGATGTAGCCGATGAGCAGCAGATAGCTGGCAAATGCCGTGCCCCAGCTATAGCTAATAAGCATGCGCATGGGCAGAATGCCCGGACGCGGGGGCGGCAAGACTCGGAAGAAGAAGTACTGCGCGGCTATGAAAAATAGCGCTGCAAGCACCATCGACCACACGGGGATCATACTTACGATCGGATCTTTCGGCTCGCCTTCACGCCGTTCTCGTACGGTCTGCCACATGGTCAGCTATATCTCCCGCTGTCGGCACGGTTCCTGCGCACCAGAATAAAAACTCCCAAGGCGACAGTAAGTGGCAGGAACCACATCAAGAGCATTTCCATCATGGTGCCAGGTTCAGAGGAGAGCACTGGCTGTTCTCCGCCATTTGCCGGCCAGAAGATGGTCCATGCTGCATAGCTCAAGGTAATCAGCAGAGCGGAGCAGATGGCCAGGGGGACCCATAGACTGCGCTCGCGTGCTTTACGCGCATGCATGGCTGCGGCGCGTGCCCGCACTATGCGGTGCGTGCGATTCACAATCTGGGCCCGCGCACCGTGTACATGGAGAGGCTGCTGGTTCAACCCTGCACCTCCGCCTTTGCATACCCGCGTAATTTTTCAATAAGTGGCTTTAGAGCTGCCATGCCGCGATACAAACGCGACTTCACCGTGGAAAGTGGAGCGCGCGTCACCTTCGCGATTTCTTCCAGCGCCATCTCTTCGTAGAAGCGCAGCGTCAACACTTCGCGATAATTTGGCTCCAATGCCAGCATTGCTTCCACTACTTCTGCCCCATCTTCGCGGAGACGCAGTTGTTCAAAGGGCGAGGGATCATCCGCTGCAATTTCAAAGGGCCGGTCGTCCCCATTTTCCGTGTCCTGCATCTGATCCAGGCTGGCCATGGTGCGTTTGCGTGAGAGATCGATCACCAGATTGCGCGCAATCGTGAACAGCCATGTGTCAAAGCGCGCCTGTCCGTTGTATTGTCCGCCGCGCAGCAGAACACGGACCCATGTTTCCTGAAACAGATCTTCGGCTACATCGCTTCGGCCGCACAGAAAAACCAGGTAGCGCATCAACCGGTGCTGATATTGATCGATCAGGCGGTCCAGCAGGTCGGCATCGCCCAGCTTCAGCCCGCGCGCAATCGCAGCATTCTCGGCCTGCATGGTTGCAAGCACTGCGGGGTCGGTGATGGCGGCCGTCACGCGCATATCTCTAGTGACGCCATTAAACCAGCAAAAGACGCGCTGCGGAACGATGATTTCTCAGCTTTTCTGCTCAAAGTCCATCCCGCCGTACACTGGAAGCTATGGAAGTGCTCTACGGCGTCCACCCGGTACAGGAGGCGCTCCGTTCGCGTCCGCGCGACCTTGACCACATTACCGTCGCCCGGGAACGCCACGATGCCCGGCTGGAAGCGCTCATCCAGGCCTGCCGCACTGCCGGTGTCCGCATCACGCAGGAACCCAAGGCGCAGCTTGAACGGATGGCCAAAACGCCCATGCACCAAGGGGTGGTCGCTTTCCTGCGCGAGCGTAAGTTCCTCGATCTGGAAGATCTGCTCGCCATTCAAAAGCCTGCCGGGGAACGTCGCTTCTTCCTCGCGCTGGACGGCGTGGAAGACCCGCACAACCTCGGTGCCTTGCTCCGCACGGCAGACGGAGCAGGCGTGGACGGCATTCTTCTGCCGGAACGCCGGTCTGCGCCACTTACGGCGGTGGTGGCGAAAAGTTCGGCGGGAGCCAGCGAACACGTCCGGATTGCGCGGGTGACGAACCTTGTGCGTGCGCTGGAACGCATGAAGCAGGAGAACGTCTGGGTGATTGGACTGGATGAACGCGGCAAGGCCGACTACACCGATTTTCGTTTCGATACGGACTGCGTGCTCGTCCTCGGCAGCGAAGGCGCAGGGCTGCACGATCTGGTGAAGAAGACCTGCGATCATCTCCTGCGCATTCCTATGGCGGGCAAAGTTTCGTCGCTGAATGTTTCGGTGGCGGGGGCCGTGGTGATGTTTGAGGCGATGCGCCAGCGCCGCTCACCGCAGGCGCCGGCGGCCGTCACACCCAGGAAGCAAAAAGGTCTTGGTTCCTGATGTTCGTTCTTTCTCTGCTCGCGCTCATGCTGCTGCAAAGCGCGCCCGCAACGCAATCCGCGCCACCATCTGACCAGCAGGAACCGCCACGCGGCAAGGTGCTCTTTGAGCGCCATGCAGAACCTGTTCCGGAGATACCACCTGCCAGTCCTGCACTGCATACCCGCAGCGTGCCGGCCGAACCAACATTGCCAGACACACTGCGCGACAGCTTTGTTATTACCGCATACGATCTCGACCTGCACCTGAACTACGCTACTGGAGAGGCTACTATCCGCGCCCGCATCTCCGTGCGCAACAACAGTGGGGAAGCCGCTGCGCGCATTCCATTGCAGGTTACATCTTCAATGCACTGGCAATCCGCGCGTGTACACACAGCCAGCGGCAGCAGCGCTATTCCGTATGAAGAGCACGCTCTCATCACGGATGCCGATCACACTGGCCGCGTCAGCGAGATATGGCTTACGCCTTCGAAGCCTGTTGCGGCAGGGACATCCATCAATCTCGATCTCTTCTACGAAGGTCCGCTGGTTGAGAATGCCGCACGCCTGCTTGCCGTAGGCGCGCCTGAGTCGCAGGCCAGTGCTTCCGACTGGGACGGATTCAACTCCGCTGCTCCTGCCAGTGGCGTTCGCGGATTCGGCAATGTCCTTTGGTACCCGGTGGTTCACCGCCCACTGCATCTCGGCAAAGGCAACGAGCTCTTCAAAGCTATTGCGGAGGAACGCATCGCTGTGCAGGACATCCCGTTCCATCTGCGGCTCACGGTGGAATCGCCGACGCCGCTTACAGATGCATTTTTTTGCGGAGAACGACAGCCGCTGCAACCGCTCGCTGTTACTGAAAAGGTGTCGAATGAGGTGGATGAGAAACTGCCCATCACTGGCATTCCTACGCTCTTCACCGCCGAGTGGCGTTTCGCGCACATCGGTCAGCGCGCTCCCAGCCTCTTTATCGCTTCTGTAAAAGCGAGCACTGCGTCCAGCGGTCTGATGGAGGCCTACACGGAACGACCTGAAACGCTCGCATCGTATAACGCTGCCGCAGTGGCCGTGCGGCCTGTGATGGAAGCATGGCTTGGAGCGCGTCCGTTAGCGAAGATTACGTTGCTTGATCTTGGCGCACGTTCCGCACTGCCGTTTCAGGACGGCACCTTGATCGTCCTCCCCATGCATATCGAAGACCAGGACCGTTTTGCTCCCGTAATGACGGAGTGGCTTACATATGCCTGGTTTCGCGCACCGGAGACGTGGATGACCTCCGGCCTGGCGGCCTTTATGCAACGCCTATGGGCAGAGCGCGAGTTGCGCGGAGAAGATAAACGGATCGTCACGCAAAAAGAAACGGCACTCGCACTTGCTATCTATGAATCCACAAAGCCGGAGGGCTCCGGGCTGACCTCGTCGTCTTCCGTTGTCAGCGAACGACCACCACTCACCCGCTGCGCCGATCCCATCTGCTATCGCACCAAGGGCGCAGCCGTCTTTCGCATGCTGCGCTTTCTGGTTGGCGAGGACCCGTTGCAGCAGGCATTGCAGGCCTTTCGTGATACCAACGGTACTTCCCAGCAGTTTCAATCTCTATTGGAGCGCACCAGCGGTAAAGACCTCGGTTGGTTCTTTGACGATTGGATCTATCACGATCGTGGGCTGCCTGATCTCTCCATCGTTGGGGTTTCTCCTCGCGCTGTTTCTGGAACTACCAGCAGCGTGATCGGCTCCGGTGCGCAGACTACATCCCCCGATGCCCAGCGGGCACGCACGCGTGGCGGCTGGCTGGTTGCTGTAGAAGTGCAGAATGATGGCGAAGCTACCGCCGAGGTGCCCGTCACGTTGCGTGGAGACCAGTTCAGCACTACCGAGCCGCTGCGCATCCTTCCGCACAGTCACGCCACTATCCGCATCCTCGTTCCGGCAGAGCCCACTGAACTTCAGGTTAACGACGGTACCGTTCCCGAACTTCGCGCCGACACCCACATCCGCACCTTGCAATCCAAAAAGCAATAGACCTGGCGGATTCCCGAAGGCGAACATTCGGCGAACTGAAACAGTACAATGACTCGATGGGGACGGTCTTTCAGATACCGCTTGATTCTGCTGCTTCCGAGGCGCTCGCCTGGGCACATCCGGTGGTGCGGGAGTGGTTCACCACAAAGTTCGGCACACCCACCGAGCCACAGATCGAAGGCTGGCCCTCCATCCTTGCAGAGAGGCCAACACTTATTTCCGCGCCCACCGGCAGCGGCAAAACTCTTTCGGCATTTCTCGTAGCTATCGATCGTCTTTTCCGGTCCGCATGCGAAGGGAATCTACCGCAAACAACGCAGGTGGTCTACGTCTCGCCTCTCAAGGCGCTCTCGAATGACGTACAAAAAAACCTTGATCAGCCGCTGAAAGAAATTCAACAACTCGCTATGGAGCGGGGTTATCTCTGCCCCACCATTCGCACCGGTGTGCGCACGGGAGACACGCTTCCTAAGGAACGTGCGGCCATGCTCAGAAATCCGCCGCACATTCTCGTCACCACACCGGAGTCGCTCTATCTGCTGCTCACTTCCGCACGCGCGAGAGAGAACCTGCGCCACGTCCGCACCGTCATCGTGGATGAAATTCACGCCATGGCCGACGACAAACGCGGCGCGCACCTCACACTCACCCTGGAACGTCTCGACGCGCTGGTGACTGGCGAAAACCGTCTCTCACCCGGAACATTTCTCACCGGCCTCGTACACGCGCCGCAACGCATCGGCCTCTCCGCCACCCAGAACCCCATTGAGCTCGTCGCAGACTTCCTGACCGGCGTTGGGCCTGACAAAGAACCAGCCACTATTGTGCAAGTGGGCCAGCGTCGCATGCTCGATCTCGCTATTGAGATTCCGTCCGAAGAACTCTCTTCTGTATGCAGCAGCAAGATGTGGGACGAGATCTTCGACCGCATCGCGCAGCTTACGCGTGAGCACACATCCACGCTCGTCTTCGTAAACACGCGCCGCATGGTCGAGCGCCTCTGCGGACAACTGGGTGAACGGCTCGGCCCGGAGAACGTCGCCGCGCACCATGGTTCGCTGTCGCGTGCGTTGCGTCTCGATGCGGAGCAACGCCTGAAGGCGGGTGAAATCCAATGCCTCGTCGCAACTGCTTCGCTCGAACTCGGCATCGACATCGGCTCCGTTGATCTCGTCATCCAGATTAACAGCACGCGCGCTGTTGCGGTTGGTATGCAGCGTATTGGCCGCGCCGGACACTGGCGCGGAGCCATTCCCAAAGGCCGCTTTTTCGCCACCACGCGCGACGACCTCCTTGAGCAAGCCGCGCTTATCCAGGCGATGCGCAGTGGCTCGCTGGACAAACTCGAAATTCCACCGCAGCCCCGCGACGTACTCATGCAACAGATCGTCGCCTCAGTCGCCGCCGAGCCGTGGGAAGAAGACGCGCTCTTCCACGCACTCACCCGCGCTTATCCGTACCGCAATCTCTCTCGCGCGGAGTTCGACGAGCTGATCGGCATTCTCCACCAGGGCATCGAAAACTCACGCGGACGCTATGGTGCTTACCTCCTCCGCGACGGCATCGCAGGACATCTGCATCCCCGCCGCGGCGCGCGCCTCACCGCCATCGGCAACGGCGGCAGCATCCCCGACACCGCCATCTTCAACGTGGTGCTCATGCCGGAGGAGACCACCATCGCCACGCTGGACGAACACTACGCCGTTGACTCCGGTCCCGGTGATGTCATCCAACTCGGCAACGCAAGCTGGCGCGTGCTAACGGTCGAGAAGGAAGGCCGTGTTCTGGTGGAAGATGCGCAAGGCGCTCCGCCGAGCGTTCCTTTTTGGTTCGGCGAGGCGCCGCAGCGTACCGATGTCTTGTCCGGCTTTGTGAGCAATCTGCGTGAATCCATTGCCAATCGCACCGCAAACGTGCGTCACGACCTTTGCACGAAGGATGTATCGGAAGTGGCATCTACGATCGGCTGGCTCATGGAAGAGTGCTGCCTTTGCGAGAGCGCCGCGCTGCAACTTATCCAGTACATTGTCACCGGGCGCTCAGTGCTCGGTGCAGTTCCGAGCAAGAAGACCATCATCGCTGAACGCTTCTTCGATGAAGGTGGAGGCATGCAACTCATCCTGCACGCACCCTTCGGCGGCCGCATCAATCGCGCGTGGGGACTCGCACTGCGCAAGCGCTTCTGCCGTGGCTTCAACTTTGAACTGCAAGCCGCCGCAACCGACAACGGCATCAACATCTGTCTCGCTGAGCAGCACAGTTTTCCACTTGCGGATGTATTTCACTTTCTAAGTGAGCAGACTGCGAAAGAACTGCTGGAACAGGCAGCGATCCAATCACCTATTTTCAAAACGCGCTGGCGCTGGGCCGCGAACCGTTCGCTGCAACTGCTGCGCTTCAACAAAGGCAAGAAGGTTCCGCCGCAGGTACAACGCACGCGTGGCGAAGATCTGCTTGCATCCGTCTTCCCGCAAGCTGCAGCGTGTTTTGAAACGATCGTCGGAGACATCCAGATTTCCGATCATCCGCTCGTTCGCGAAGTGATGCAGGACGTCCTGCAGGAGGCGATGGACCTTGATGGCCTGCTCCACGTACTGCGCATGATCGCTAGTGGAGAGTTGAAGTGCGTTGCCGTGGACACGCCTGTTCCTTCTGTCTTTGCGCATGAATTGATCAATGCCAACCAGAACGCGTTTTTGGATGAGGCAGGATTGGAAGAGCGCCGTGCACGTGCTGTCTCATTGAGACGGACGATTCCGGATGCGGTGTTGCAAGAAACGGGAAGACTGGATCGTGGAGCTATTGCAGCCGTACGCAAAGAGCTATGGCCCGACCTGCGCGATGAACACGAACTTCACGACCTGCTCTTCTCCGTCATCGCGCTTCCGCTCGCCATCTTCACCGATGAGGACGCGCTACAGCATCGCATAGAAACATCGCGGCAATGGCATATCTTCTTTTCTCGCCTGGCACAAACAGGACGCGCCATGCAAATGCGTCTCGGCGAACATGAGTGCTGGGTCGCAGCAGAGAGGTTGCCGTTCGTCGATGCACTCTGGGAGACCGGCGCGCAAACCGATTTCGAAGTAAAACGTGAAGATGCGCTGCGCGTCATCGTGCAGGGATGGCTCCAACTTCTCGGGCCAGTGACATCCCGCGCGTTCGCAAATCTGCTCTCACTCAATCCAACGGATGTGTCTACGCAACTGCTGCACATGGAATCGCAAGGCCTCGCGATGCGCGGCATCTACGAGCACCCCGCAACCGAAGTCGCCGAAGAGATCGAATGGTGCGAACGCCGTGTGCTGCAAAGAATTCACCGGCTGACTCTCGGAAATCTCCGCAAACAGATTGAAGCTGTTTCACCCGCCACCTTTATGCGATGGCTGCTGCGCTGGCAGCATCTTGCTCCGCAGACTCAACTCAGCGGCGAAGAAGGCGTGCTGGAAGTGCTGGCACAAATGGAAGGCTTTGAAGCGCCCGCAGTCGAGTGGGAACGCGTGCTCCTGCCCGCTCGTGTGCATAACTACGACCCGCGCTGGCTCGATAACATATGCCTCTCCGGAGCAGTCGGCTGGGGGCGCATCTCGCCGCATCCGGCTTGGGCCGCAGGCGAGGGCGCCGCACCACGCCGTGTCATCCCCACCAATATGGCGCCCATCACGTTCTTCCTGCGTGAGAGCGCGGATTGGCTTCCCGCCGCACTCGCACGAAAGTCTGTGGAGGAAAACAAGCTCTCCCTTGCGTTGTCTGCTGAGGCCATGCGCGTGCGTACTTTGCTGCGGGAACGCGGCGCATGCTTCGCCTCGGACATTCAACGACTCTGCGTGCTGACAAAGCAGCAAACGACAAATGCGCTGTGGGAATTAGCCACCGCAGGTCTCGCCTCCAGCGACGGCTTCGATCAACTGCGCCAGATGATGGACCCCAAACGCCGGCCATCCGCCATACAAACATCCACCCATCTCGCAAAACGGACGACGCGTTCCACCGCTGGCCGATGGTCGCTCTTTGTAGAGGAGGAGCACTCGCCGCTCTCCATCACCGAACGCGCCCGCGAAGAAGAAGCAGCCATTGCCTCTTCGGCGCGCATGCTGCTGGCGCGCTACGGTATCGTCTTTCGCGACCTGCTCGCGCGCGAAACGAACATTCCCAAGTGGCGCGATCTGGTTGCGATGCTCCGTAGGCTGGAAGCACGCGGAGAAATTCGCGGGGGGCGTTTCGTCTCCGGCTTTCATGGCGAGCAGTACGCGCTGCCAGAAGCCGTAGAGTCACTGCGCGCATCACGCAATCTCTCACAGGAGGATGCGGTCACGATCGCTGCGAGCGATCCGATGAACCTGGCCGGAGTAATTGTGCCTGGCGAGCGTACAGCCGCCGTGGCAGGCAAGCGCGTCACGTTTATGGGAGGCAAGCTGATGAGCGAAACCACCGCTACCGAAGAACCGTCAGCAATTGTAGACCTCTCGCTGCTCCCTCCTAAAAACGAAGGATTGTTTGTATGAGTGAGAACCCTACCGAAATTCCACTTGAACCGGGCGATTTTTATATGGACGGCCCCTTCATGGTCTTCACCGCGCAATACCACCTGAAGCGCGGCTACTGCTGCGGCAATAACTGCCGCCACTGTCCTTATGGCAATAGTGATGACGATCGTGCAGCGATGGGTTTGCAGGAGCGATGATGCTCGCTAGCTCCTGACACAGATATAAAGGTAAACATGACTGGCGAGCCAATGACGCAAGGCCCTGTTTCACAACGCAATATCGACCGCTGGCTGCGGCTGCGCGAGTCTTCCAAACCTGACATCTACCGGCAGGTTGCAGCCACTGCGCGCATTGATGATGTGCCCTACTGGTTGCAGATTCTCTTTTCTTCCGTGATCGCAACGCTCGGATTGGTATTGAACTCTCCGGCGGTCATCATTGGTGCGATGTTGATCTCGCCCCTGATGGGACCCATCATGGCGACCGGCCTTGCGATGGCATTGGGCGACATGCGATTGGCCCTTAGGGCCATAGCTACGCTCATTGCAAGTATCATAGCGGCCGTCGCATTCTCCGCCACTCTGGTCTGGCTGCTGCCATTTCACTCGTCCACACCGGAGATACTGGCGCGCACCAACCCCACATTGCTCGACTTGGCCATCGCGATCGCTTCGGGACTCGCAGGCTCAGTAGCGACCGTGCGTATAGGCTCGTCAGAGGGTGGAGAAACGGCTCTCCCAGGAGTGGCGATTGCGGTCGCGTTGATGCCTCCGCTGTGCACCGTTGGATTCGGCGTGGGCAATGAATGGAACATGCCCACAATGATTGGCGCGGGATTGCTGTTTTTGACAAACCTTGTGGCAATCATCGCAAGCGCCTTCCTCGTATTTCTGCTTTCAGGCATGAAGACAACACAAGTTGCCGCTGCCATGGAAGAGGCGCAAACGCAACGCAGAGAGTCATCTGCAAGTCCGATCGATCATCTGTTGCAACATCGCATTTTTGCAGCAGGAGGAGTAGCAAGCAAGCTGCATTGGCGTGTGGTGATCCTGCTTGCGCTGCTTGGGCTGATTGCTGTACCTCTACGGCGTTCACTCACGCAGGTGGTTACGGAGACGCGCGACCGCGCGGCAATTCAGGATGGACTGAAGCAACTTGCCACACCGCAGGATCTTGTCTCGCAGAAGGTTGAGTTGGGTACTCACCAGATCAGTGTGGAGTTGATTACGACGAAGCAGGTGACGCAGGAGGCAGTGCACGCTGCGTCCGAATGGATCAAGGCGCGCACAGGCAAGGATGTACAACTGCATGTGACTGAGGTGGCCAGTCGTTCAGAGGTGAACGACCTGATGCGTAAGATTGCGAACGCGCCTGTTCTCGAAACGCCAGCAGCACAGCAGCCAAAACTGAGTGCGCTGGCAGAACAGACCCGTGCGATTGTGCAACAGAAGCTTGCTGAAACATGGCCGCTGCAGACGGTGCCGCTGGAAGGCTTTGCTCTTGCGCTGGAGGGGGATGCACCCGTCTTGACGGTACGGTATGTCTCTGTGCGCACATTGCCTGCGGAGACGATGGCCGTATTGCAGGAAACGATGCGCAAAGCGTTAGAGTCGCCGGCGCTGCGGCTCGAGGGGAAGAGGATTCCGCCTCCACGCAAACGGTAGATTGAGCTACGTACGGCACGATGCTCCACCCTTTACACAGAAAGCGTGTGAAAGAGTGGGGCGCCCGTGCTGGAGTAATTTGTTATCTGTGGATTATCAATTTCCTGAAGGTGTAACTGGAGCTGGTGCGGTGGTAGACGGTGCAGCCACTGGTGTAGCGGGTGCAGCGCCAACTACTTTCACCGCACTGCGCGGGAAGCTAAACGTTCCTGCTGCATCGTCAATCACGTTCACCTGGCAGGTATAGATACCGGGTTTCAATTTATCGAGCGGTACCTCAAATTGAAAGCCAACCGCACCACGCTCTGGGATATTGAGCGATTTCGATTCCACGAGCGGCGTTTCGTACACCTTGCTGCCGCCTTGCAGAAATTCGATCGACGTGAGCACGCGCACGCCGTTCGTGCTGGGATGCGCTTTGAGTCCGCTGGCCTGAGCGTTCTCGGCAGTTGCGGCATCCGCTGCGGCTGCTTCCTTCTGCTTTGCGGGATCGTAGACCTCGTACATCACGTACATGTGCTGGTCCTGGCGGAAGAGGTGCGCTACGTTAGGCACCCACTCGGCGCCATCGCGCACCATAGGATTGTCCTTCGCGCGTTTGCCGGAACTAGGCACGCGCTGATTCGACATGATGACGCTCGACAGCTTAAGCGATGGATCTTTCTTCATATCGGGCACATTCAGATCGGTTTCGAAACTGCCCATCGCGCCTGTCTGATTTTCGCGCACCACGATCTTCAGGTGATAGTTGCCGGGCGCGAGCGCAAATCCGGTGTTGTATTGAATGTTCTTGCGTTTTACCTGCTGGTCTTCGCCGAGGTTCAGCTTTACCGTTTCGCGAATAGTACCAACAGGAATCTTCTGCGCGTTCTTCAACTCGCCCATAATGTCGAGCGATGCCTTGTCCTTGTCACCGTTCTTGATGAACGGAATCTGCGAGCCCGGAACGATGAGCGAGAGCGGCACAAAATATTTGTTGCCGGAGAGGCGGAAGAGAAACGCCTGCAGGTAAACAGCAACATCCGTTACAGGTGATTCACTGCGCAGCGCTGTAGTGAGTGCAAGCTCGCGATCTTCATTCTTCTGATGTTCGAAGTCCGCAGGAGCATAATAGCCGGGGCGGTATTCCAACTTTACGTCGGAGCGGTTCAGTTTGACTGTCAGCTTGCGATAGCGGCCATCGCGTGCCTGGTTAGGCGAGCGGAAGCCGAGGATGTAATACGCCTCGGTGTCCTTCTGGATCTGCTGAAAGGCGGGAGCGAAGTCGTTGTTGTTGAAGAATGCCTTGCCGCCCGTATCGCTCGCGAGCGTGTTCAGCGTCTCCTGCGAGGAGAAGTTCTTGTCCAGCCGCGACTGCATCGCCTTGCCGTTATACGCGCTCACACCACGGAGGCTGCCGGTGGATGCATTGCCGACAGGCGGGATTGCCTCAAGTCCGCGCGCATCCACGGCATAGATGCTCATGTTCGCGCGTGTGGCTGCGTTGGTTGCGGCGCGCAGACTGGCCTGATTTTCAATGCCGTTGCGAGACATGCCGCCAGAGAAGTACAGCATCGATTTGCGCTGGTCGACTTTCTCCAGTGATTTCGAGATGGACTGGATGGCATAGAGCTGGCGGTCGGTGTTGAGGTTGTTGTACTCGGTGTCGTCAGCAGTGAAATCGGAGCCGTCGTCGGCTGTTCCTTCGCTGTCGCCGGTGGTTCCTTCTCCCATGCCTTCGCTGCTGCTGCCGTTGTACTTGTTCACTGCCGCGAGCAACGCGGCTTTATCAGCGGTGAAGTCATGATCGAGTTGCAGCGATGTGCTCAGGCTGACCACTGAAACAAGATCGGCAGGCTGCATCTGTTCGTTGATGTACTTCTGCGCCGCCTCCACGGAGCGGTCGATGTCGTCCTGCTGCATCGACGAGAGATCGAAGAACATCACGATCAGGCGATGATCGCGCAGCGCTCGTGGATCCGCGGCGATGGAGTGCTCCATCATCTCCGCGATCGTGGGCGTCTTGCCGCTGACGGTCTTTTCGTTGAGCGCAACGGCTTCATCCACATTTTGAAAATCGAACGAAGCGATCTTCATCGGTTTGCCGTCTTCAAAAATCTGAAAGTCAGATGCCTTGAGGCCTTTTACTACTTCGCCCGTCTTCTTATCGCGTACCACTACATTCGTGAGCACCATCTCGGAGCGCACGGTAAGCGTGAAAACTTTTGAGGACGAGTCGCCCTGCTGCTGAATCTGCGCGACCGCGAGCGTTGGCGCCATGAGCATGGTGGCTACGGAGGCAGCGATCGATTTTTTTACGAGTGTCTGAATATTCATCGCTCTCTCCTCTTTAGAAGCGGTAACGTGCCTGGAGTGTCAGTTTGCGCGGTGCGGCTGCGCTGGTCACCTGTCCGTAGTAGGGGGAGTTCACTACCACGTTGATGCCGGAGTACTGCACCGTGTTGAAAACATTGCTGGCAGTGATGCGCGCTTCAATGTTCTTGGTGCCCTCGCCCAGGCGCTGCGAGCGCGACAGCGTCATGTTTACGCTCACAGTGCCGGGACCTTCGATAGCATTGCGTTGCGCCGTGCCATAACCATCTGGTGAAACAGGCGCTTCTCTGCTGAAGGCCGCTGTGTTGAACCACTTCTTCAGCGTGCCAGTGTCGGGGCCATCATTGATCGGCTGACCCACAACGCGGTCAGGCCGCTGTGTGTAGTTGCCACCCGAGGCCACCTGCGTGGATGTGCCCTGGAACTGTGGTGTGTAGTACGTTCCGCTTGCAAATTTGAAGTTGCCAGAGAAAGAGAAGCCGTCCAGGGCCGTGGACCAGAAACCGCCCTTCGTCAGCCACAGACGGTTGGGGCCAAACGGAAGTTCGGTCACGAAATCACCGCTCACCTGGTGGCGAATGTCGAAAGTGGAGTTGCCGTACTCGAGATCGAGGCGCTTATCGATCTGTGGGATGGTGTTGTTTCCAGTTCCATTCACCGAGGAGGCGTTGTCGATGGAGTGGCCGTAGATGTAGGTCGCACCCAGTGCGATGCCGCGGCTCATGCGCTTGCGCGCGCTGACGCTGAGCGCATGGAAACGCGAGTCGCCAATGGCATCTTCGAAAAGAAATGCCTGTGTATTTACGGTCGTTGCATTTGTCGTGCTGGTGCGGTTGGGCGAACGTCGCATATCAAGGTTGGAGCCAAGGGAACCGTTGTAACCAATGTTGCCGACGATACCGAGCGGGAAGGTCTTCTGGATATCGACATTGATCACCTGCACGCGTCCGAGACGATAGAAACGATCCACCGCGAAGTTATTCTGAGTCACATTTGTGCAACCAAAAGCATTGGTGATGGTGAAACCGGAGTTGATGTTGCCGCAGTTGAACTCGTTGGCCGTATTTGTCTGAGTAATCGCGAATGGCGGTTGATACGAAAGCGAGTTAGCGAACGAACTGTATTGCGACGTGTTGTAGTTGATGCCATATCCTGCGCGCACCACAAGTTGCTTCACGTACTTCGTCGGCGTCCATGCAATACCCAGACGTGGCGAGAACATGGTGCGATCAGGATTGATAAGCGAACGCGGAACGCCAGAAGGACGCTGGTCCGCGCGCACAACATCGACAGCCGAAAAGTCGGCGTTCGGATACAAGTTCACGAGACGGTCGTACTTTTCTACATATGGTGAGAAGTACTCATACCGCAGACCGGCATTCAGCGTAAGGTTGTTGCGAATGCGCCAGTCGTCCTGCGCGTAGCCGCTGAAGATCCAATCGCGCAGATACGTCTTGTACTGGCCTGCCTGAATCTTGGATTGCTGTGGTGCGCCGAGCAAAAAGTCTGCGAGTCCCGCCCCTGTGCTGGTGCTGTTGGTTCCATCCTGTGTGGCGTAGCCTGTGAACGAGAGGGAACCCATGCCGTTATTGCCACCGATCACATCGTGGTGGAGGCGGCGCACACTGAAGCCGAAGCGGTAGTTGTGTTTGTGATGATTCCAGCCAACGTATTCGCTGAGCGAGATGGTCTGCACCACGCGGTCGGATGGGGAGACGCCGCTCAATCCTGTGAAGTTGGTGATGCCGAGGGAAGGCAGGCCGCTATAGAAGCCGGGTTCAAAGCTTGCAGGACGCGGGATATTCAAGCCATTCGACGGATCGTTGAGGTTGTACGTAAAGTTGTTCGTCGTCAGCGAATGGCTGCGGTTCCAGCTTACGGACGTGCTGACATTCAGGCGTCCGTAGCCGATCACGTATCCGGCGCTCAGGCCATAGCCTTCAGAGGATGTTTTGGAGTCGGAAGCGACAAAAGTCCGGCGGCTATCGGCGGCGCTGTGTTGATAATTGAAGCCGACATTGATGTTCTGGCGCAAGGTGTTCTGCTGCTGACGGCGTTCGCCGCGGCTGCCCCCACTGAAGCGGGAGCCAAAGAACCCGCCGCCACGCTGACCGGCATTCTGCCCGAAGTTACGCACAAAGCGCGTGGAGAGTTGCGTAACGTTCGTTCCCTGCGTTGCGATGCGCTGATAGTTGTAACCCTGCGCGGAAGAGACGTTCGGCAGAGGGAAGTAATTGAGCAGCGCTTTGGCAGCGTCGCTGATGCGCGCATTGGGGATCTGATTGTTCGCAAACTGCGTTCCAGTCTGCGGATCATAGACAGGGCGCAGACCGCTAAGGTCGCCGCTGCGCTGCGCGAGCGTAGGCACAATGCCGGTAATGTTGACCGGCGAGGTGCTTTTCTGTCCGGTGAAGTTAAGGAAGAGGAACTGTGCAGGGTTGGGTTGCGTCAAGCCGGGGATGTACGGCGATCCGGTAAGGCTGGCACCGTAACGGTTCGTCGCGTAATCGGGCTTGAACGGCGTTCCAGCAACAGAGAACTGTGTGGCGTCGAGAGCGGCATTGCCCGCATAGTAGTAGGCGTTGCCGTGAATCTGTCCGGGGTTGAAGCCTTTGAAGTTGCCGCGCGAGACAGAGAACCCGCCGGAACTCATGCCGCCTCCGCGTCCACCGCGCATACTTCCGCCGCCACCACCGCGTGAACCACCTCCGCCACGCATGCCGGGACCGCCTGCGCCACTCATCATGCCCCCGAGCACGCTGACAGCGTTGTTCATGCCGTCCATGGCGGTGCCGCCGTTTTCGCGCGCTTCGCGAATGGCGTCGGCGATGCGGGTGCGTACTTCATCTTCGCTGTAATTGGCCAAGCCGTTCGTCTGGCCCATCTGTCCGCTGATGCTGACCGAGTCGCTGGAGGTGTCGAAGCCGCTGAGTGATGGAAGCGACGTACCGTTGTTCGCGTTTGAGCCTGCGGCAGTGGCGTCTTCGGTGGCTGCGTCTGTGCCATTGTGAACGCCGAGAGCCTGCACACCGCGTCCACTGTTCTGTACGCTCTCCATCGCTTCCACAGCGGTATCGGTGGTGGATTCTTCAGCCGTGGGCTTCACACGCGAAGCAAGTTCCAGCGTGAAGGCGGCAGCGCCTTCGTGCTGTGTGGAGTTGAGAACAATCTCCTGCGCGCCTGTGGCGAAGGCAGCCAGTTCGGCGCGGACGACGTAACGGCCATTCTTTGGGATGGCAAGGGCAAAGCGTCCGTCGACGTCGGTCGAGGTGGTGTACTTGCGGCCGGTAAGAGTGTTGGTGGCCGTGATGGCGACGCCGGGCAGCGGGATACCGGGAGCGGCATTCTTGCCTGTCCCTCCGGCTGCCGCTACCGTGCCATGGATCTTGCCGCCTTCAACCGCAGGCGTATTTGTGACCACAGTAGGATTGGCCGGTGCCGTTATTGCAGGGGTGGCCGGTGCACTCTCCGGTGGCATTGCCGTCTGCGCATAAGAATGTCCGGCGAATGCCAGCGCTGCCACACCGAACCAACCAGATACACGTCTACCCACGTTCATTTGCCTCAATTTCAGGTACTTCGTATTTATGTTTGGAGCCGCATCGCAAAGGACGCGGCTTCGCCTCGTTTTGGGCTCTTCCATCTCTAAGGAGGCGGGATGCCTCTATCGTACCGCTTCCATGCTTGCCAGAGCTTTGAAGTTACTGTTGGTCTGGTGCCGGGGTGCCGCCACCTTGACGACGTCCTCCAGCGCGTCCCGTTGCGACGTGCAGTTCTTTGAAGAGGAAGACACCGTCCTTCACGCTGCCCGGCCCATTTACGTTGTCACCTACTTTCACGTCGGCGAGAGTGATCGGTTCGCCCTGGTTCGGCGCCGCCGCTGCTGCCGGGGCCGCACCTTCGCCCATGGGAGCGCCGCCGCCCATTATGGCACCACCCATGCGTCCGCCTTTGCGGAGCGAGGTGTTCTCATCCACTGCGGCGACCTGCTCCACACCGTCGGGACGTTTAATCGTGAGCTTAGTCTCGTCCATTTTTGTAATTTTGCCCACGAGATACGTTTTCCCCAGGTTTTCTTTCATGCGATCGGCCATCTCAGCCATGCGCTGTGCGCGTTCGGGGCTGAGCATGGAGATCACCATGGCGTGCACTTCCTTCTTGCCCGGCTCAGGCATGCCCACGGCGAAGACGGCCTGCCCTTTGGCAAGATCGCCGGCCTTGGCGGGTTCGCGCTCCTTCATCACGCGGGTGTTGTCGGAAAGGTCAACGGTCCAAAGGGTGCCTTCTTCGTCCTTCACGGTGACGGAGGTTGCCGAAACAGATTGAATAACGCCCATTACGCGCTGTCCACCACGTCCCATGCCGCCCATGCCGCGGCGGGGGCGGTCCTGCGTGTGGCCGGTGGTGGCCAGAAGGGTGGCGCATACGGCTGCAAAGATGAACTTTTTCATGGTTTTATTCTCCGGAGGGACGCAGACTTCCAGCAAAACCATGGAAATATGCATCCCAAACGTCAGATACAGACCCGGAATTGTGTAAAAAAGATGCGAATTAAGCCTTAATTATTTTCGTTCAGACGCGCTTGATACACTCGCTCACATTGCCCTGCCGAGGAGCTTCCTGATGGCTGAACCAACCGTCCGCGTAACCACCCACGCGCCTGCCGCCTTTCAACCGTTTGTGCCTGCGAACGAATCGCGGCCGGAGTTCACCTTCCGGGCGGTGCTGATTGGGGCGCTTTTTGGGATTTTGTTTGGCGCGGTGACGGTGTATGTGGGTCTGCGCGCGGGCCTTACCGTGGCGGCGTCGATCCCCATCTCGGTGCTGTCGATCTCGATTCTGCGGGTGCTGGGACGCGCGTCGATTCTTGAAAACAACATCGTGCAGACGACCGGCAATGCGGGCCAGTCGATTGCTTCGGGTGTGATCTTTACGTTGCCTGCGCTGATCTTTCTGGGATTTGACCGCGAATATAGCCGGATTTTTGCGCTCGCGCTCTTTGGTGGATGGCTTGGCGTGCTGTTCATGATTCCCCTGCGGCGGCAGTTGATTGTGGAGGAGCATGGGACGCTGACCTATCCCGAAGGAACCGCCTGCGCCGATGTGCTGATCGCCGGTGAGCGCGGCGGGTCGTTTGCCTCGCGCGTGTTTCTGGGGCTGGGGCTGGGCGGGCTGTACACGCTGTTTCAGAATGACAACCTCTTCGGGCTGTTCCCTTCTACGCCGAAGAAGGACTTTGATTTTGGCCCGCAGCATTTGATGAAGGGCGCATCCATCCGCGCGGATGTGACGCCGGAGTATCTCGGTGTGGGATACATCATCGGTGTGCGTGTGGCGGCGGTGATGCTGGCAGGCGGCGTCTTCTCGTGGCTGGTGCTGATGCCGGCGATCTCGTTCTTCGGGTCGCAACTCACCACGCCGCTCTATCCCGGAACGCAGTTGATTAAGAACATGACGCCCTCAGAACTTTGGGGAACGTATGTGCGTCCGATGGGCGCGGGTGCGGTGGCGTGTTCGGGTTTGATTACGCTGCTGCGCACGCTGCCGACGATTGTGAGTGCGTTGCGCGGAACGTTCGCTTCGAGCAAGAAGGGCGTGGGTGCTGCGGCATCGGCAAATGATGCGCGGGTGCGTACGGAACATGATCTGCCGAATTCGGTTGTGTATGGCGGGTCGGTGCTGCTGGTGCTGATCATGACGGCGTTTCTTTACTTCAAGCCGGTGCCCGGCGCTCAGGTAGGGCTGTTGGCGAATCTTGCAGCGGCGCTGCTGGTGATCGTGTTCGGATTTTTGTTTGTCACGGTGAGCAGCCGCATTGTGGGTATCGTGGGGTCTTCGGCTTCGCCGGTGTCGGGCATGACGATTGCCACCCTAATGGCGACGACGGCAATCTTTCTGGTGAATGGGTGGACGGCTCCGGCCTTTGGCGCGCTGGCGATCACGATTGGCGGCGTGGTGTGTATTGCGGCTTCGAACTCTGGCGATGTGTCGCAGGATTTGAAGACGGGTTTTCTGATTGGCGCCACGCCGTGGAAGCAGCAGCTTGCGGTGATGGTGGGCGTGATTGTGAGTGTGTTCTCGATCGGCATCACGCTGAATGCGATGAATACCGGCCTCGAAAGTTTTCGTGCGATGCCGAAGCCGGTTGCGCTGAATCTGGCTTCGTTGCCTGAAGGTGTGCAGAACAAGGGACAGTTTGCGCGCGATCACTTCACGTTGCAGCAGGGGCAGGATGCGAATGCCGGCACCAACATTGCGGACGCGCACAAGTATGTTCTGCTGAACGCGATTGGCTCGAACACGCTCTCAGACGGCAAGTATCTCTACAATCGACAGACTGGACAGATTGAGGTGCAGTGGGTGCAGGGCATCGGCAGCGAAAAGGCCGCCGCGCCGCAGGGCAAGCTGATGGCGACGGTGATTAACGGCATTCTCTCGCAGCGACTACCGTGGGGACTGGTGCTGCTGGGTGTGGCGCTCGTAATTTTGGTGGAGTTGCTGGGAGTGCGGTCGCTGACCTTTGCGGTGGGTGCGTACCTTTCCATCGCAACGACGCTGGCGATTTTTATAGGCGGCGTGATGCGTTGGATGGTGGACCGCGCGGTGGCGCGGCATAAATTGCGCACCGCTTCCTTGCGGACCGCAGATGAAGTGGAGGCATCGGTTACAGATAACGAGCCTCTTACCGATCTGGCAAGCGATGAGATCTCACCGGGATCGCTGTATGCCTCAGGACTGATTGCAGCGGGCGGAATCGTGGGTCTGCTGGGTGTGGGTGTGCGCTTGTATGAGAGCGCATTCAATCGCACAATTTGGCGGTTTTCGGAAACAAATCCGTTGCACCGTGATCCGGTGGCAGTGGTGATGTTTGCGCTGCTGGCGTTTAGCTTGTACTACTTTGCACGTAAGCCTTTGGAGACGAAGTAGGGTCTGTGCGGGGGGCGGCAGGCCGCCTTCATTTTTTGTGAAAACCGGGTGCCACGCACGTTTCAGGCGAGCTTACGCTCAGAGAGCGCGGCTTCTTGCGCGAGCAGGAGACAGATACGGTCTTTGAGGTGTTGCGGGGTGGAGTCTACCTGATAGTGGGAAGGCAGGCAGCTGCGGGAATAGCCATGATCGGAGAGTGCCTGTACGCTGAGGACTCCCGATTTGGGCCAGAGAGCGCCGGATATTTGCATCACGCGCCGACACTCTTCTTCCGGGACGGTGTGACAGATCACGATAAGTGCAACATCCATGACGCCGCCCAGATGGGCGAGTTCCGCCAGGCTGGATGCTGTTTCGACGCGGAAGGAAGACTGCAGAATCATGCGGCGCGTGTCGAGCAAGGTTTGATCGTGTCCGTAGCAAAGAATTTCTAACCGCTGGGCCATAGCTCACCTGTGTGGTGCGGAGTGGAAGTTCAGAGATGACGAATATCGTGGATAAGCGTAACGTTACCCGAGATGCAATCACTGTCCGATATTGATCATTGGATAACGCCATTTTGTCCAATGCTGCGTGAAATGACGGCCATCCAATTTCTGAAAGGTCGCATTAGTAAATGCCACTCATGAACGGACAACAGTTTGCCAATTGTGTCCGGAATCAGACAGACGAATACTCGCAGTGTTCTTACCGTCTTATAAGTTCTGTATTTATAGAGATTTACAAAATTGTTCCTTGGCAGATGCGCCAGGTGTAGCGATTGAGAAAGTTGCGCAACACCATGACGACGTCGCCTCGTAACCTGCTTCTGGACTCTCTTCCAGCAGCAGTTGCTGATGAAATTAAATCCCGATTACGTCCGGTGCCACTACCGAAGAGAACGGTCTTGTATGAGCCGCAGGAGATGCCGCAGTATGCGCATTTTATGACGTCGGGCATCGCCTCCGTGGTCGTGGAAACGCCGGACGGAGCAATAGCCGAGGTAAATCTGCTGGGCCATGAAGCTTTGGTGGAAAGCATGCATCTGCTGGGTCCCACGCCAATGCTGACACGCTGCTTTATGCAAGTGGAAGGCACGGCATTATGTATGCCTTTCAAAGAATTGCGGCAGATTTTTTTGCAATGCGAACCGTTACGTCGCTGGGTGTTGCAATTTGTGCAGAACCAGGCAGCGCTGACTTCGCAGATTGCTGCATGTAACCGTCTGCACAGCGCAGAAGAGCGGATGGCCCGCTGGCTGTTAATGGTGCAGGACCGGGTGGAAAGCAAAGGCCTTCCGCTGACGCAGGAGTTTCTGGGACAGATGCTGGGGGCGCGGCGGTCGACGGTAGCGCTGGCAGCAAGCGCTTTGCAAGCCGGCGGATTGATTAAATATCGCCGCGGCATCGTGGAGATTCTGGACCGCGAGAACCTGGCACTGGCAGCGTGCGATTGTTATCCCCTGCTGAAAGGGTTATTGCGGAGTTTGTATAGTGCAGCTTAATGGCTCACTCTGCGGCAGCTAGAACGTTACTCCTGCACGGTGTAGGCTAGGTGCCATGCGTGCTTTGGCTGTGGTTCTGGTTTTGGGTGGTGGACTTGCGTTTGCTGCTCCATTGAAGTCGCCATGGGATGGCAAGGTTGTGGTGACGGACAAACAATACGTGTGTCCTGATGTGGCGCATGTGGCCACGGACATCCAGGCGAACAGCCCCTATTTGAAAGGCGATCCAACGCATTCCATTATCGATCCGGTTGCCGACGCGCGGAACAAGGCATTAGTGAAGCCTTTCTACGACGTGCAGCGGAACGACAATAAAGCTGCGGATGCGTTCCGCACGACGGGATCGCGGGCGGCGGCCCGGTGTGCCATTACGCAGATCACTACCATGGCACGAGAGAACGCGATGGGCGGCAAGGTGCCGAACGGCCAGCCGATTTACGTGCAGGGATGGGTGGCCGGTTCCACCGCAGTTGACTGGTTGAAGGTGCGGCAGATGGCTACGCCAGAGGAGAACCGGCTGGTTGGCCAGTGGCTGCATGCGTTGGGCAGGAGCGTGCGCGCGTATTACGATCCCCGAACAGACAAGAGCGATGGCACGAACAATCACTCGTATTGGGCAGGATTTGCGCTGGCGGCGATTGGGATTGCGGATGATAACCGCAACGATTTCGATTGGGGCATCAAGTACTACGATCGCGGCGTAGCGGCAATCCATCCTGACGGGACACTGGACCGTGAGATGGACCGGGCCAGTCGGGCGCTGCACTACCATCTGTATGCGCTGACGCCGCTGATTATGCTGGCCGAGCTGGGTGAGGTGAACGGTCTGAAGATGTATGAGCAGTCTGGCGGAGCGATCCACCGGCTCGTGAAAGTCTGCGTGGACGGTTACAACGATCCCTCGTTCTTTGAAAAGAAGACAGGCAAAGCGCAGGAACGAAAGCCGGAACCTACGGGCGGCCAGTTTGCATGGACGGTGCCCTATCTGCATCGTTTCCCTGACCACCCGGAGATTGCCAAACTTGCAGCGCGAGTGGAATCCATGCGTTTTGATACGATTGGCGGGCTGCCTCCTCAATAGCGACAAAGGCTGTTGAATATCTATATTCTGAATATCGTGGAACCGAGTTCCTCTGGAGTTTTCATGCGTCGTCTTGCCGTTCTTCCCATGCTGGCTGTTTGCGCAGCTACGCTTTCCGCTCAAACCGCAGCTCCGGCTGCTCCACCGTCGTTGAATGCGCCTGCGGCCGCACCAGCCCCTGCGCCCATCTCACCGGAGAAGGAAGCGAAGATTGAGAAACTGATCTCGCTGATGACGACAGATGCGCAGATCAAGAACATGATCACGCAGACGCAGCAGCAGTTGCATACGCAGGTCTCGCAGCGCGCAGCCGCAGGTACAACGGATGAGCAGAAGAAGATCGGAGCGGATTACCTGGCTAAGGTAGACGCAGCCACCGCTACGTTGAACTGGGAGAAAGCCAAACCGGCCGTGATTCGCGCGTATGCGGAGGAGTTCAGCGATGCCGACCTGGATGCCTACATCGCATTCTTTTCGTCGCCTGCTGGAAAGGATTTTATTGCGAAGTCTCCGGCAGTAGGCAACAAGGTGGGCGATGCAGCGCGCGCGCAGTTCCGCGAGATTGCTCCGTCGCTGCAGGCTGCGACCCGCGAGTTCAATGAGAAGATGAAGGCCGCTACTCCGCCTACGCTGTCTCCGCTGGACCCTCCCCATGCGCCGGCGGCTGCACCAGCTCCTCAAAAGTAGTTTCGAAGTTTAGGCATAGATGTAGACGCCCGTTTGCACTACGGAGGCAGGATGGATCGAAGAGGATTCTGCTTGGGAGTTGCGGCGGGCGTCTTTGCTTCTTATGGATTTGCTTTAGGTGACAAGAGCGACGAATCACCCTATGCGCTGGTGGCGAGGACCGATCGCAAGCGGATTTTGAGCGCTGCGGCACGGTATTTGAAGGAGCCGGTCAGGACGATTACGGCCTTTCCTTCGGAGAGAAATCCGGGCGGCCTGCACGATTTCTTTTCGGAATCGGATTACTTCTGGCCGAATCCTGCGAACCCGAATGGGCCCTATAAAGAGCGCGACGGCGTAACTAATCCTGACAATTTTTTAGGTCATCGCAAGGCGATGATTGCTTTGAGCGTGCAGATGCCTGCACTGACGGCTGCCTGGCTGCTGACGAAAGATGTCCGGTATAGCCGTAAGGCAGTGCAGCATTTATTGGCTTGGTTTGTTCATCCGGCTACGCGGATGAATCCGAATCTTGAATATGCGCAGGGTGTGCGCAATGGGGTGACGGGACGGTCGTATGGGATCATCGACACGCTGCACCTTGTTGAAGTGGCGCGCGCTGCCAGTGTGCTTGGGCCGGATGGTTGTCATCACGATACCTTCGCAGCGATTCAGGATTGGTTCCGGGAATATGTGCACTGGATGCGTACAAGCGCAAAGGGCATTAAGGAGCGCGATGCCACCAACAATCATGCGACATGCTGGGGCTTGCAGGTGGCGGAGTTTGCGCGGCTGGTGAAGGATGACGATGCGCTCGCCGAAGTTCGGGGTATTTTTGCGGAGAAGCTTGTGCCGCAGATGGCTCCAGAAGGCTATTTCCCTCGCGAGGTAAAGCGGACGAAGCCGTATGGATATTCGATCTTCAACTTTGACGTGCTGAGTGCGCTGGCCTGGTCGCTGGGCGAGACACGCGATGGCCGGAAGGCACTCTTTGCGCAAAAAGATATGGAGGGCGCCTGCGTGTGCAAGGCGGCGGCGTGGATCTTTCCCTATCTAAAGGACAAAAGCAAGTGGCCGTATGCGCATGATGTGCAGCACTGGGAGAGCTGGCCGGTGCGTTCTCCGGGGCTGCTCTTCTCTGGGCTGGCATGCGGGCGGGGCGAGTACATCCAATTGTGGGAGAAACTTGACCCCGACTCCACCGATCCTGAAGTTATTCGTAATTTTCCGGTACGCCAGCCACTCTTGTGGGTAAGTTGAAGCGACGCAGGACGCCGGATTGTCATCCCATTAAGAAAGCAGTACAGAAAGGAACGGCATGGCAGACGAGAAAAACCCGAAGGTGCAGGAACTGATTGACGCGCTGAATGAGGACCTGGCCCGCGAATATCAGGCGGTAATTGCGTATACGGTGTACAGCAACGTGCTCAAGGGCGCGGAGTATATGAAGATAGCCGACGAGCTGAAGCTGCACGCTACTGAAGAGTTGCAGCACGCGATGATTATTGCCGATCAGATCGATTATCTGGGAGGGATGCCGACGGTAACGCCCAAGCCGGTAAAGCTCTCTGAAAAGCCGAAAGACATGCTGCGCTTCGATCTGGACAATGAGACGGAGACGATCAGGGAGTATCGCAAGCGCGTGAAGCAGGCCGAAGCTCTAGGGCATTATTCCTTATCAGAGCAGATTCGCGAGATTCTGAAGCAGGAGCAGGAGCACCAGCACGATCTGGCGACGGCGCTCGGCATCGACGTGCCGAAGGTGCTGGAGGATGGGGCGTAATCCTGAGGTAATGATGGAAAAGGCCGGCGTAGTCTGCCGGCCTTTTGCTTTGTATGATGAAGGCCTTGGTGACCGAAGGATTTGCGCAACAGACAACACGGTTCGATTGGCAGAAGAGTGAGCCTCTGCATGCGGCATTGTGCCTGCCTGCGGTGATCGTGCCGCTCATTGCTGGTGCGCACTATGGATATCCCGGCACCGGCGTGCTGATGGCTGGCGGGGCAATGTGTGTGGGGTTTGGATCGTTCCAGAAGCCACTGGTTTGGCGATGGGGACCGATGCTGGCCGCGGCGGTTGGCATTGCGATCTCCGGCGCTGTGGGGACGGTGCTGCATGAGCGCATCTTCGCTTTTGGCGCGGTGGTGGTGCTTTGGGCGTTTGTCTATGGGCTGTCGAACGCGATGGGGACTGCGGCCGCGTGGGTAGGTTTGCAGTGTTGTGTGTACCTTGTGATTTCGGCTGCCGCGCCGCATTCGCTGGGTGGCCCAAAGGATGACCTTCTGCAAGGACTGGCGCGTGGCGGAGGCTTGCTGGCAGGCGCGCTGTTACAGATGTTCTGGATCGTGCTGATGTGGCGATGGGTACCGCGCGCAGCTTCCACCTTTACCGATCCGGAGTTTGATCCCGCCGTGCTGCGGCTTCGGCATTTGAGAAACGAAGTTCGTGCAGGATCGATCTGGTTCCGGTTCGCAATCCGTATCTCCGTGACGGTAGCCATAGCGGTCGCGGTCTTTCATTTTGTGAAGTTCAACAACGCGTACTGGATTCCGATGACGGCGTTACTGCTGCCGCGTCCGCAGTTTATGGAGACGATGGTGCGCACGGCGCTGCGACTTGGCGGCACGGTGGAGGGTGCGCTGTTGTGTACGCTGCTGATTGTGCTGGTGCATCCGGCAGGCGAGACGCTATCAGTGTGGGTCGCAGTCTTTCTGTTTGCGACCTATTGCCTGATGTACGTGAATTACGGCGCGTTTGCGGTGTTTTTAACCGGATATATCGTCTTTATTCTGGCGATTGTGAAGGTGCCGCAGCGTGAGGTCATTCTGCACCGCGTGGAAGCCACGCTGATAGGCGGTGCAATCGCGCTCGCGGTGCATGCGGTGTTTTATTTACTGCCGTGGAAAGTAGAGGCTTCGGAGAGCCGGAACTGACGCCAGCTACATGCCGCCCTGACCAATGTCGGCTGCTGCTGCGGCTTCGCTGTGTTCATTGCAAAACTCTTCGATGGCGTAGGTGAGTTTGCCTTGCGCTTCGAGGATGAAGTCGATAGCGTCGCGGCCTGCGCCCTGGCCGCCGCGGTTGGGCGTGGTCCAGTGGCAGGTGTCTTTTACGATCTGGCGAGCGTTTGCGGTGGCGATAGCGAGGCCGCACTGGCGCAGCACGGGGAGGTCGACTACGTCATCACCGACGAAGCAGATTTGATCGAGCGTGGCGCCTGTCTTGGCGATGACGTCGTTGACGGCCTTCATCTTGTGCGCCTGGCCCATGTAGAGGTGTTCGAGCTTGAGGTCGCGGGCGCGGAGGGCAACGGTGTCTGAGATGCGCTTGGTGATGAAGCCGCAGGACAGACCGCCGATGCGCGCGAGCGAGATGCCGAGGCCGTCGTGCGCGCTGAAGCCCTTCGCCTCCACCATGGCCGAGGGGTTGCCGAAGCCGACACGGCCCTCGGCCGGAGCGGCGGATTTCGCGGTTTCCTCGGTGCCGGACGGGCGCGGAAAGAGCCAAATGGTGCCGTCGGTGAGGACGCCGTCTACGTCAAAGAGAAGGATGCGGATATTTTTTGCGCGGGCGATGGCGTCGGAGCTGGCCTGAAAGAGCATGGGGTTAGTGTATTGGATTCGGTAGAGTGGAGCAGGTGACGAAGAAGACCAAACCGGAGGCAAACGGTCTTGCATCGCTTGAGCAGGCGATCGGGCACACGTTTGCGCAGCGTGATTTGCTGGAACTGGCGCTGACGCATCGCTCACTCGCGTTTGAGGCCGGCAATAACGGCGACCCTTCTGCGGACAACGAGCAGCTTGAGTTTCTGGGGGATGCTGTGGTGGGCCTGATGGTGGCCGATGCTCTGCTCCAGCATTTTCCTGCCTGCGCAGAAGGCACGCTGACGCGGTTGCGGGCGATGCTGGTAAGCCGCAAGCATCTGGGCGAGGTGGGGTTGCGGCTCGGATTGGGTGAGTATCTGCGGCTAGGGCGTGGCGAGGAGCAAAGCGGCGGGCGGAAGAAGCCTGTCCTGTTGGCGAACGCAACGGAGGCGCTGATTGCTGCGCTGTATCGTGATGGTGGTGTAGATGCGGCGCGGGAGTTTGTGGAACGCGAGATTATGGCTCCTCGCATGGAGGAGTTGCACGCGGCAGTGGTTGCCGGGGAGGCGTTTGGCAGCGCTGCAGGCGACTTTAAAACTGCGTTGCAGGAGTTGCTGCAATCAAAGCCAGATACGACCGCGCGGGCACAGTATGTCGTGCTGGAAGACCGTGGCCATGCGCATGCCGAGCGCTTCTACGTGGAGCTACGCGTGGAGGTGCAGGATGGTCCCATCACCACACACGGTGAGGGCGCAACCAAGAAGGCCGCGCAGCAAAGAGCAGCCGAGGCAGCCTATACGTTGCTGAAGCAGCAGGCCGGGCGCGCGGAATGATGCACGCGCATCCTCACCACGAACATGGCTGGCCCCATTCTGTCTTGAGCGTGTGCCGTGTGATGGTGTGCGCCATCTTTGTATTTGCTTTTGTAATACAGCCCGACAGGATTCCTTCCGCTTCGATGGAAAAAACGCTGCTGGTGGGCGATTTTCTGCTGGTGAATAAACAGAAGTTCGCGCCGCCAGGGCACTGGGGCTGGCTCCTCCCGTACCGCGCGGCGAAACGCGGAGACATTGTGATTTTTCATCAGCCAATGGACGAGGGCACGTTGCTGGTGAAGCGTGTGGAAGCAGTAGGTAAAGACACTGTGCGCCTGCGCGCAGGAGAGCTGGTGCTGAATGGTATTCCACAGTGGGAGGCGTATGCGATGTATACACCTTCGGCACGCAATCGCTTTCGCGACGATTTCCCCAATCTACAAAACGCCGATCCGGATGCCGATGCGCGGTGGTGGATCGAACTCCGTCGCATGATGCATGACGGCTCGGTGCAGGTGCCGGATGGAGATGTGTTTGTGATGGGCGACAATCGCAATAACAGCCGCGACAGCCGCTACTGGGGGTTTCTGCCGCAGAAAAATATCGTGGGCGAACCGCTGCTCATACACTTGTCGGTCCGGGAAGATCAGCGTGGGACGCTGTGGCAGCGGATACGCCATGCGGCACGCTGGCGGCGAACGTTGACTGTGGTGCGTTGAACACTCTGGATTAGCCAGACTTTCATTCAGGCAAGCCCACGCCGTACACTGGTCGAGCGAAAAGGACGGGCTGCATTGGCGGAACTGGAAGCAAAAAAAGAGGGCGTAGCTGAGCCGGAGAAGAAAGAGACACTGCTGGAATCGATTGCCGGCATGGCGTACGTGCTGGTGTGCGGTCTCTTTGTGCTGACATTTGTGGCGCAGAACTTTGAGATTCCGTCGTCGTCGATGGAGCCAACGATGCTGATCGGCGACCATGTTGTGGTGGACCACTCCACGCTTGCGCCACCGGCGAAGTGGATGCCGCTGATGCACTATCGCTCCTTGCAGCACCGCGACATCATCGTCTTCTTGAAGCCGCATCCGGAAACACCCGACTTTATTCTGGTGAAGCGTGCGATCGGGCTGCCGGGCGACCGTATTCATCTTGAGCATGGCGTGTTGTACGTGAACGGCGTGGCCCAGAAAGAGCCTGCCATCTCCATGCCAGACAACAGCGATGAGAACCACTATTACTCACCCTATCGTGACGACTTTCCAGCAGTGACTGAGGGCGCAGAGATGTACGGCGGCACCGCCTTATGGGCGGAGGAGATGCCGAAGCATATCAAGAATGGCGAACTGGTGGTACCTGATGGGATGGTATTTGCCATGGGCGACAATCGCCTCAATTCACTCGATAGCCGCTTCTGGGGATTTGTGCCGCGCGAAAACATTCTTGGCCGTCCGCTGTTTGTGTACTGGTCGTTTATGACTCCGGCAGACCAGATCAATAAGACGACGGCGCAAGAGCGCATCGCGTTTTTTGTGCACATTGTTACGCACTTCTTCACTGAGACGCGGTGGAGCCGGACATTCCACAGGGTGGTTTAACGGTGGCACCACTTTCCCGTGCCCGGCGCGGCGTTGTGATTGCGCTCTGCGTGTTGCTGGCGCTGGTATTGCTGGCTCTGCTTCCGCCGCTAATCAACGTGAACCGCTTTTCCCGGAAGATAGCATCGAGCATTTCAGGTGCGATCGGCCGGCCCGTTCACCTGGATAGGGTGACGATGCATGTGCTGCCGCTGCCGGGTCTGACGCTGGAGAACTTTGTCGTCAGCGAAGATCCTCACTTTGGTGCGGAGCCGGTAATCCGTGCCAACGAGGTCAATGCGACGTTGCGGTGGAGTTCGCTGTGGCGCGGCAAGCTGGAGATCTCAACCATCAGCCTGTCTGAACCCAGCGTGAACATTGTGCGCGCGCCAGATGGGCGATGGAATATTGAGAACATTCTGATGCAGGCATCGCGCGTGGATGCTGCTCCCACCGAGCAGAAGCGGGCTGGGCCGGCGCCGCGATTCCCATACATTGAAGCGACAGATGGCCGTGTAAACCTGAAGCTGGGCGATGAGAAGACGCCGTTCTCGCTGACTGCTGCGGAGTTTGCGTTGTGGCTGCCAAACCCACAGGAGTGGCGCGTACGCATCAAAGCCAAACCGGTGCGGACGGATACGAATGCCACCGACACAGGCGAGTTCCGCGCGGAGGCAACGCTGCATCGCGCGGCCCGTGCAAGCGACGTGCCAGTACAGATGGAGATGCGCTGGCGCGACGTGCCGATGGGAGAGGCGAGCAAGGTCCTGCTGGGGTACGACACCGGATGGCGCGGCGATGCGGCAGTCTCGCTGCGGATGGATGGAACGCTCGGCGATGCTTCCTTGACATCGGAAGTTCACCTGACGGATGTGCGGCGGGCGGACTTTGTCCCTCCACGGTTGATGGAAGTGGATGCGCGTTGCGAGGCCAGGGCGACCGGCATTCTGCACCAGTTGCGTGGGGTGCGCTGCTCTATGCCGGTCGATTCTGCACAGCCGCAGAAGACTGGAAATCAGATCCAGAGCGCCGGGACTGGAACGCTGGCCGTAACAGCTGATGTGCCGGATGCGCTGCATCCTAAAAACGCCGATGTGCGCGTAAGTCTGGCGGGCGTTGCTCCGGGATATGCGCTGGATTGGCTGCGGCTTTTCTCCAGGCGGATACCTGCGGCGATGCATGCCACGGGATCGCTGGATGGCAGCTTTTCGCATGGGCCCAATACAGAGGAGACATGGGCAGGCGAAGCAACGTGCGATTGTTCGCTGGTGCTTCCGCAGGCAGGTAAACCGAGCGTTCTGCCTTTGCGGGCAGCGGCTGTAATCGATGGTGATGGAACAGGCGGCCGTGCCCTGGATGTAACCGTTCTGCCTGCCGACCGTTCGCGCGCAATGGAGGGATCGCTGCGGGGAGGAACGGCTGATCTGACCGTGAACGAAGAAGGTTTCGTAGCGCGTTTGCACGCGAATAATCCTGTGGATTTTTTGCCGGCCCTGGTGATGCGCTTTCCCCCGCTGGAAGATGGAATGCCGGAGCAGTGTGCGGCGCAGGAATGCGTTTTGACACGGCGGTGGAATGGACCTTCGCAGACCTGGACTCTGGTTGCGCCGCAGCCTGCCTCGAAGCGGAAGAGAAGAAGATAGTTAAGAACCTAAGCAAGGTCAGATCGTTTCTCTGACAGCTTTTTGCAAGGTATCTCAGGTGCTATGCCGCGAGATGCGGAAATGCAGCCGGTCTTCGCTATACTTTTTCCCATGAGCACACCGAAGCAGCCGAACCTGCGTGAAAAGGGCCGCCTGATGTCGGCCTCCGAGATCGAGCGCACGCTCGTCCGCCTGGCGCACCAGATTGTTGAAAAGAACGAAGGCTGCAAGAACCTTGGCCTTATCGGCATCAAGCGCCGTGGCGTACCCATTGCTGAACGGATCGGCAAGATGATTGAGACGATCGAGAAGGAGCCTGTGGAGACAGGCGTGCTCGATATCTCGTTTTATCGCGACGATCTTTCCACCAAAGACATTCGTCCCGTCGTAGAACCGGGGGCAGTTGGTTTTGATATTGAAGGCCGGGACATCATTCTGATGGACGATGTTCTCTACACTGGCCGCACTATCCGCGCCGCGCTGGATGCGCTCTTTGACCATGGCCGGCCTCGCTCGGTGCAGTTGCTGGTGCTGATCGATCGCGGCCATCGCGAACTGCCCATTGAGGCGCAGTTTGTCGGGCGTACTGTGCAGACATCGTCGAAGGAGATTATTGAAGTGAAGCTCCGCGAGATTGACGGCGATGAGCAGGTGTTGCTGGTGGAGTTAGCGGATTAACAGTAAGTCAGAGTGAAGCATGTCGAAATAAAAAAGCTCCGTGACCGGAGCTTTTTACTGACAACTAAGAACTAATAACTTCTATTACTTCTCTGAAGTAAAGGTGCCTGCCGGCAAGCCTGCCTTGTTGTAGAAGTAGTGATCGACCTCGCCTGCCCATCCGTAGCGGACTGCGCGCGGAGCGGTAACAGACGGTGCGCTGACGACGATGGTGGAACCGTCGATCTTTGCGGTGGCCGGTACCCAGTTGCCGTTAGCGTCTTGTAACTCGAAGTCGCCGAGATCGCCTTTTGCGTTCAGTCCTTCGCCGTGGGTGAAGGAGATGCGCATGCTATTTCCTTGCGGCGTGGCGCTTGCAAAGAGCGGCCCGGCATATTCGAGGTCCTTTTCGCCGTAGGTAATGGCGCGAGCTGCGAGCGCCAGGCGTTCCCCGACAGTCTTTTTGTCTGGCGGGTGGATATTATCCGGTGTGCCAATATCGAGCGAAACAGCCATCCCGGTATTGGGAAGCCTAAGCGCGCGGCGTTGCGCGTCGCGTACGGAGCCCCAGTCGTTGGTGTTCTTCAGGTTGGAGATTTGGACAAAGAGGAATGCCATATCCGGGTTGGCGAACTGTTTGCGCCAGTCCTGGATCATGTTGGGAAAGGTGTGGACGTAGTTCTTTGCGCGAAGGCCTCTTGTATCCGCCTCACCTTGATACCAGATGACGCCACGCACGGTATACGGCGCAAGCGGGGCGACCATCGCATTGAAAAGCGTTCCGGGTGTGTAGGCGCCTCCATAGTGATCGCCGGGAATAGCGCCACGTTTCGGCACTTGCTGGCCGGCTGCCCGCAGGGCCTGGTCCTCTTCCGCACGTTCCGCTCGAATGCGGTCGGCAACTCCTTGCTCATCCGCGCTGACTGCTCCATCCGTAGCGACAGTCTTCAAGGCATCGCCGTTCAGAGCGGCGAGGCCATGCAGGCTGGTCCATGAAGCTACGGGAGTGCCTCCCCATGTTGTCTGGATGATGCCGACGGGAACGTGCTCGTACTCGCGGAGTTGCAACGCGAACCAGTAGGCCGCCGCGGAGAGGCTGTCTGCGGTCTGCGGTGTGCAGAGGGTCCAGATGTCTTTTACATCCCACAGTGGAACGGCTGAGAGCGTGTGCGCGATGTGCAGGATACGGACCTGCGGATGGGTGGCTGCCGCGATGTCTTCCGGGTGGTACGACCCAGGAGTGCCCGGGCGTCCGCGCAACGGGAACTCCATATTGGACTGGCCGGATGCGATCCACACTTCGCCGACGAGGATGTCGGTGCGTGTTTGCGGCGTGACGGATTTATCGCCGCGGACTTGCAACGTATATGGGCCACCTGCCTTCTCTGGCGCGAGCATGACCTGCCAGGCTCCGAGACGGTCCACGATGGCAGTCTTTGTCTGGTCGTGAAACTTTACGGTGACGTTCTCTTTGGGTGTGCCCCATCCCCAAATGCGCACAGGAACATCGCGCTGCAGGACTGCGTGATTACTCAATGCATTGGGCAAGGACACCTCCGCAGCTAGAGGAAGTGCCGCGATGAGAAGAGAAGCAAGCAAACGAACGTGCATTATGGCTCCGAAGTGAAGGTGCCGAGCGGCAGCCCGGTCTTGTTGTAGTAGAAGGTGGTGACCCAGCCCCGCCATCCATAACGGACGTACATGGGCGCGGTAACTTCCGGTGAGGAGACGAGGACGGTGCCATCTTTTTGGACGGTGACCGCGGCCGGATGGAAGACCTTGTCCGCACCTGCGATTTCGAATCCACTCGCGGTGGCATCGCCTTTCTGCATGAGCGCATCGGCATGGGAGAGATGCACGCGCATCGCATTGCCATCAGCCGTGGCGTTTACAAAGGTGGGCGAGGCGCTCTCGATCTTTTCGCCGTATGCAATCTCACGTGCAGCCAGTGCGAGACGCGTGCCGACGGTCAATTTGTCTGGTGGATGAATGTTTTTCGCTTCGCCTGTATCGAGCGTGACGGCCATAGCCGTGTTCGGCAACGCGAGCGCACGGCGCTGTGCATCGCGCACGGTGGGCCACTTGTCATTGTCGAAATCGAAGCTGGGGAGTTGCACGAAGAGAAAAGGGAAGTCGCCTTCATTCCACTCTGCGCGCCAGTCTTGAATCATGGCTGGAAACGCGCGCCGATAATTGGAAGTGCGTGGCTCGGTCCGGTCGGCTTCACCCTGATACCAGAGAGCGCCTTTAATGGTGTAGTGCGTAAACGGTGCGACCATGCCGTTATACAGCGAGCCGACGATCCAGGTATCTGCCACTGGACGCTCAGGCTTTGTTTCTTTGCCTGCGGCGGTCGCCTCGTATCGCCTCTGCTCGCGTAGCATGGCAGCCTTTGCCTGCGCCTCTGCGAGCCGCGATTGATCGAGCAAAACGTCCGTGAGTCCTGCTTTTGCGAGCGCTGCCGGGTTGGAAAAGGCCTGCGTAGGCATACCTCCCCAGGTGCTGTCGATCAGTCCAATGGGAACGTGTTCGTGCTGTTGAATGTCGCGTCCGAAGAAGTATGCAGCGGCAGAAAAGTCCTTTGCTGTCTCAGGTGTGCAGAGTGTCCATTCACCATTGGCGTCGTATTCGGGATAGGAAGATGTGCTGCGCTTCTGCAGAAAGAGGCGGATTTCCGGGTGCGTGGCTGCGGCGATCTCTTTTTCGCTGTCCTTGATGGGCAGTTGTGGCTTGCGGTTCATAAAGCCGCCGAGCGGCATTTCCATATTGGATTGGCCGGAGGCAAACCACACATCACCCACAAGGATGTCTGTGCGCTCGACCGGTTTAGCGGTGGCATCTCCGCTAACGGTGAGCGTGTACGGTCCACCAGCCTTCTCGGGCGCAAGCATCGTCTCCCACCAGCCGTATTTGTCGGTTGTGGCGTCGGCGGTCTGGTCGTGGAAGTGGACAGTGACCTTTTCTCCTGGCTTGGCGAAGCCGAAGATGCGCACCGGCTGGTTGCGCTGCAATACGGCGTGATCGGAGAAGAGCCTGGCCAGCCGCACTTCCGCGGCGGCAGATTGGGACAAGCCCAGCAACATAGCGGCAAGCGCGCATGCACCTGCAAATTTCAAACGCATCAGAAACCCTCGCAGAGGAATGCAAACATCTTCGTCCTCACGCGCGCTCTGCGCAAGAAGCGGATGCGCTGTTATCCTCGTTGAGATACCTGCATGCCTCTTCGCACCGCAAAACCGAAGACAGTTAATACGATTGCAGCCGGTTCACTGCTGTCGATCAATGACCTTTCCCTTGACGAAATCTCCAGCCTTTTCTCACTGGCTACGCAACTTGAGGCGATGCCCCATGTAAAACGTGTCAAACGTCTGGACGGGCACAAGATCGCGCTGCTTTTTTATGAATCGAGCACGCGCACGCGTACCAGCTTTGAGTTGGCGGCCAAGTCGCTGGGGGCGATGACGACGCTGGTTTCTGACAAAAGCTCGTCCATCGAAAAGGGTGAATCTCTGCACGATACCGGCGTAACCCTGCGCGCGCTTGGTGCGGAAGCCATTATTTTGCGTTCGAATTTGTCCGGTGCACCGTGGGTGCTGGCTCGCTCCACGCAGTTGCCGGTACTGAATGCGGGCGATGGCATGCACGAGCATCCATCGCAGGCGCTGCTCGATCTCCGTACGATGCTGGTACGGCTGGGGCTGGCGAAAAAAGCACTCAATGAGAAGACGCTTCGTGGTGTCACCATCACCATTACTGGCGATATTCTGCACTCGCGTGTTGCGCGTTCCAACGCCATGCTGCTGCCGCGTCTTGGGGCACGCGTGGTCCTTTGCGGGCCGGAGGCGCTCTTACCGGAACAAGCGCTTGCGCTCTCACCCGGCGTCACGATTGAGCGTGACTTCAATCGCGCACTCTCGCAGGCAACAGTAGCGATGATGCTGCGCATTCAACGGGAACGGCTGGTGGGTATGGAGATCGATGCGGCGCAGTACATCGACTGCTATCAACTGAACACCGAGCGCCTCGCGGCGTTTGCGCCCAAGGCGCTGGTGATGCACCCCGGACCAATGGTGCGCGGGATGGAGATTGATTCTGCTGTTGCCGATGGGCCACAGTCCGCGGTGCAGGAGCAGGTACATCATGGGCTTGTCGTGCGCATGGCGTTGCTCGATCGCGCCTTCAATGGGGGGCGTGCATGAAGACATTGCTCAAGAACGGCCGCCTCATTGATCCGGCATCGAAGACGGATGCGCTGCACGACATTCTTATCGACAATGGCATGGTTGCTGCTATCGAGAAGGCCAAATCGATCAAGATGGAGAAGGGAACGGAGGTCATTGATTGCGCGGGTCTCGTGGTTTCACCTGGATTTATCGACCTGCACGTCCATCTGCGCGAGCCTGGCCAGACGCATAAAGAGACGATCCGCACGGGAACGATGGCCGCCGCAGCAGGCGGATTCACAACCGTCTGCGCGATGCCGAACACCACGCCGGTGAACGATTCGACGGAAATTACAGAGTGGATGCAGCATGCGGACCGGGGCGCGAGCGTGCATGTGCTCCCAGTTCCATCTGCGACTGTGTGCAGCATGGGCGAGAAACTCACCGATTATGCCGCACTTAAGCGTGCTGGTGCTGTTGCTGTTTCCGATGACGGTAAGCCGATCCTCGGCGACAGCATTATGCGTGCTGCACTGGTGCTGGCCGCAAAAAACAACCTGCCCGTTTCACAGCATGCGGAAGACACACGCCTCACCGGAGGCTGTTCCATGCATGCGGGCGATGTTTCTTTCCGGTTAGGTTTGCGCGGTATGACAGTCGAAGCGGAGTCCTCCATCGTGGAGCGCGACATTCGTCTCTGCGAAGAAATTGAGAGGAAAGAAAAACTTCGTCCGCATTTGCACGTGCAGCATGTCTCTACTGAACGCGCACTCGATGCGATTCGTGCAGCGAAAAAGCGTGGCCTACATCTGACATGCGAGGTGGCGCCGCACCACTTCGCGTTGACGGATGAAGCGATTGCAGAGAGTGGGGCCGGACACAATACGCAGGGCGCCTACGACAGCCGGTTCAAGATGAATCCTCCACTGCGTACTGAGAGCGATCGTCAGGCGTGCATCGCCGGTTTGCTCGACGGTACGGTGGACTGCATTGCGACCGATCATGCGCCGCATGCGCACCACGAGAAGAACGTGGAATTCGAGCGCGCGCCCAATGGGATTACCGGCCTCGAGACGGCCCTCGGGCTTGCGCTTCGTATCCTCCATATGCAGCACGGAATGTCTCTGATGGATACGCTCCGTCTGCTCACCAGTGGCCCATCGCAGGTATTCTCTCTCGCAGGGACAGGACGATGCGCTATTGGACAGGCCGCTGACCTGACACTCTTCGAACCTGCAACGGTCTATCCATACAACGCGAACACATCGTTTTCCAAGTCGCGGAATACACCCTTCCACGATATAGCGATGCAGGGACGCATCCGCCGCACTCTTGTACGCGGCAAATCCGTTTTCAACATGTGAACGGAAGGTTGCTGGCAGAAAACAATATTTTTCCCATAAGCAGCATCATCTCGCGCCAAAATATTTGTTGTGTGAGCATCGCTTCGTTCTTTCCCACGCATCAGAGCCGTTTGTAGAACGATCAGTTCGTCTCCTTAGCGTAACAGGAGAAAGGACAACAATAGTGCGCACACACACGATGCAACACCGGTTCTCTTCAATCTCTTTGGCCGAACGTATTTCGTTTGCACTGGCTCTACTCGTGCTTGCCGTACTTGCTGTTGCGGGTTGCAAGTCCAAAGAAGAGAAGATGCAGGAGCAGGCCATTGAAACGGCCAAGCAACAGGCCGTCGCTACCGGACAGCCGCAGCAGGTTACCTCGGTGGACAAGAAAGGCAACACCATTGTCAGCGTGGTCCGGCCTCCGGCACAGGGCCAAACCGAGCCGGTTGTGACTACAACCGTCACAAAGACCACCACCACAACTACGGGCGATCCCAATGCTCCTGCTGCTAACAACAATGCATCCGCGGCTGCACCGCAACCGCAGGAGCCGGTGATTCAGCCGCTCGATGTAAAGATTCCTGAAGGCACTACGTTGCCTATCCGCATCAATCAAACTATCCGCGTAAAAGATGCCATGGCAGGCGATACGTTTTCCGGCACATTTGCCGAGGCGCTGCATGATGACAATGGGCACGTTCTTGTTCCACGCGGAACTCCCGTTTCAGGTGTAATCAGCGCGGCCCATAAACGCGGACACTTCAAGGGGCACTCGTATTTGTCGCTGCGTCTCACAAACATGACGCTCGATGGGCAGAACTACCGCCTTTCCACCGGACGCATGACAGAAACGAAAAAGGGCAAGGGCAAACGCACAGCAGGCTGGATTGGCGGAGCCTCCGGTGTGGGCATGCTGATCGGTGGCATTGCATCGGGCGGAGTGGGCCTGCTCGCCGGCGGTCTCGCGGGCGGCGGAGCAGGAACGCTCATCGCCGGCGCAACGGGCAATCACGACATCACCATCCCAGCGGAAACCGTTGTGCGTTTTCGCCTTACGGAGCCTCTCTCTGTCGTTCCTCCTCAGTAAATAGAAAGAACATTCCTTTGGGATAGAAGGGCAGCCGTGAGGCTGCCCAATTTTTATTTACAAGCGTATTTGCTTCAGCAGTTCTTCGCGTGTCCATCCCCGAGCATCTGCAACTTCGGCAAGCAATGCGCCCAGCGTTCCTGTCTTGAGAGGAACATGTGCGGGAATGGTGATGTGATGTTCCACACCACCCTGAAGACTGGTTAGCCGCATATGGCTGCCGCTCTGCCGGGTCACTGTATATCCGAGGATACGAAGCGCAGAAGCGAGCTGCTTTCCGCTGATATCGCGCGGCAGTTTCAAACTGCGAAGACCTCATCGTGTACAAGGTGCAGCCGGACCACGGCCGGCGCCTGCCCTTCGTCGAAATGGCAAAGCACTGCGTCCCGAACGGCCGACCTCAACTCGTTCATGGTTTCGGCTTGCGTGAAAATAGAGGCACCGAGCGCACGGGCCTCGAATCCGCCTTCAGCACTCTCTTCTACTTCGAAGATGATTTCGCTGCTCGCCATGTTGTTTATCTTACCCGCATACTTTCACCAGAGTAAGTGCCGTCTGCGTGGATTGGCTGCCAAAGGCTTCGATCCACTGCATCGCCGCATCGCGCCGGAACCATGTAAGCTGCCGCTTCGCATAATTCCGATGGCCCTGTGCTACGGCAGCAAGCGCTTCTTCGCGTGGCATGGTCCCTTCGATCTCTGCCATCGCCTGTGCGTATCCGAGTGAGGTGAGGGCCCGGCAGTCGCGGTCGTATTTTGCGATGAGAGTGCGCGTCTCTTCCACCAGTCCATCCGCAAACATCTGCGCGGCGCGGGCGTTCAGGCGGTCGTAGAGTGCGGCGCGAGGCGGATTGAGACCAATCCTGGCAATGCGGAATCCGGTGAGCGGTTCAGGTTTTTGATGCTGCCATGCTTCGCTCATCGGCTTCTTTTCCAGTAGGCAGACCTCGATCGCGCGAATCAGCTTGGGTATGTCGTTGGTGTGGATACTGGCGGCAGCGGGCGCATCGAGCCGTTGCAAAATGCGATAGAGATGGGCCGAGCCGAACCTTTCGACACTTCGTCGTAGACGTGCGCGTATCGTTTCATCGCGGCGGGCAACAGGGCTAAGGCCCTCCAGCACAGCCCGCAAATAGAGGCCGGTCCCTCCAGCCATAATGGGGACACGTCCGCGCGCGGCAATCTCCGCGATGGCTGCACGAGCATCGCGAGCGTACTGTCCGGCGGTGTACTCCACGGAAGGATCGACCACATCAATCAGATAATGCGGCACGCGCGCACGCTCCTCGTGCGATGGCTTGGCCGTGCCGATCTCCATCTCGCGATAGACGGCCACGGAGTCACAGGAAACAATCTCGCCGCCGAGATGTTCGGCCAGCTCGATAGACAATGCGGTTTTGCCGCTGCCGGTTGGCCCGGCAATCACGATCAGCAGAGGCTCGTTCACCACAACCTCCACCATCCTGGAAGAAAGACATTGCGCACACCGGCGTGAAGGAGCGTAGCTACCAGAACAATCAGAGCAAGCAGCAACAGCCCGCGCACCTGTCGTTTGCGCTCTGCTGCATCGCGTTCGTTCATCGCACGTCCATGTCCTTGTTCACGCGGAATTCAATGCGCAGAACCAGGTTCGGTCCTCTGAACTCGGGCGGAAGCGGTTGTGCCTGCCCAAGACTAGTGATTGCGCCCCAGGCAGATCTATCGATGGCAACATCCCCAGACCGCATATCGAGATTCATGGCTGCAATGCTGCCATCGCGGTTGATCGTGAAGCGTATGTCCGTGATGCCTTGCTTCAGAATAGGTGGCTTGCACTCTTCCGGAATCAGCGGGTCCCAGTTGCGCTTGATGTCGTGGAGCAGCCGTTGTAGATATTTGCCAAAATCCACGCCCTGCGTGTCTGACAAGATCTGCGTGCCCATCTTTTGCGAACCATTTTTTGTAGGCGCATTGCCGTAGTCGCCATACTGCGTAGTTGCGCCTCCGCGAGCATCGCGCGCGGCCTGACGTATCTGCTCGCCTGCGCTCATACCGGTATTGAAGTTAGGCCGTGTGGCTTGTTGCGGAGAAGGCCGCGGAGTGTCGATAAGCGGCGCCTGTTGAGGACGCTGTTGCGGCGGCGGTGGAGGCTGCGTATGCGCCTGCTGCTGAGGCTGTTGCTGTGGCTGAGGAGCAGCCTGTTGCGGCGCGGGCGCAGAGCGTTCTCCCGGGGCAGGTTGCGGAGGTGTAGGCGCAGGCTGCGGACTTTGACCGGCCTGGTCGCGTTCAGCTATCTGCGGTGCGGGCTTGGTGCGTGGAATCTTTTTCACCATGTCAGGCGGCAGGTTGAGCATGGTGAACTGCTTTTGTTCTTCAGGACGAATTTCGGTAATCACGTGCGGCTGCTTCCATAAATAGTGCGGCCCGTAGCGCAGCACCAGCAAAAGCACAAGCCAAACAATAATGGAGAGATAGACAGATTCGCGGAAGCGAGCACGGGCGCGGTCGTCATCCACCTCGTCCAGCAGATGAATCAACTCATGGTGCTCCATCTCACGGTAACGCGAGGAGCGGGGTTGCTGCTGTTCTTCAGTCGGTGGAGTGGTAGACATCTGCGAGGTATGGACGCTGCCCGTAGTCGATTCGTTTCGGCACGTCTCTTCATTCTCTCAAATAAAGACAAATCAGGTGCTGGAACTGCTGAGCACTAAAATCTCTTTATGCCTAAACACACGGCGGCCATTCTGACCATCTCCGACCGCTGCTTTGCGGGCACGCAGGCAGACCTCTCCGGCCCTGCGCTGGAACGGTCTCTGCATGAAAGCGGATTTCTGCTCGTGGACCGTGCGATTGTGCCGGATGAAGTAGCCGCCATTGTGGATGGGCTCCGGACGCTGGCAGAGGAAGCGGCCTTGATTGTTACGACAGGCGGGACAGGGTTGGCTCCGCGCGATGTCACTCCCGAAGCGACGGCGCAGATCTGTACACGCTTTGTCCCTGGATTGAGCGAGAAGATGCGCCGCGATGGAGAGGCGCAAACCCCGCTGGCAGCGCTGTCGCGAGGACTGTGCGGCACGTTTACGGCGCAGCGTGGTTCGGCGCTGATTATCAATCTGCCGGGCAGTCCTGCGGGAGCGGTGGCGTCGCTTGAGAGCATCCTTGGCCTGTTGCCGCATGCATTGGACCTGCTGGCTGGAGAAACCGCGCATGCGAACCCGATAGAATCGGAAGAAGCGTGACTATTCATCCCATAGCTTTGGTCAAGAAGCTCGGCGTTTACCTTGCCGCCTTTATGGCCCCTTTTGGAATCTGGGGCCTGGCCGGTCTTTCCTTTATTGACGCAGCATTTATTCCTCTGCCAACAACGATGGATGGAACCGTCTGGTTTTATGTAGACACCTATCCACATAATCGTTTCCTACTGGTTTGCCTGGTAGCAGCGGTCGCTTCGGCCCTGGGGAGTCTCGTGCCGTATTACATCGGCAGAGGCGGTGGCGAGCTGTTTTTATTGAAAAAGATCAATCGCGAACGTTACGAGCGTATGCGCGACAAATTTGAAAAGCAGGAATATCTCGCCATTATGATTCCTGCGATGCTTCCGCCGCCAACGCCAATCAAGTTGTTTGAGTTTGCCGCCGGTGTGTTCGAGATGAAGCCACTGCCGTACCTGCTGGCGATTTTTTGTGGCAAATATCTCCAGTTTTCAGTGATGTCTCTGGCATTGATTCTGTTTGGGCCAAAGATTCTGGACATTGGTCGTTCGCTAATGCACGAACATGCCGGCATGATGTGGACGATCGGCGGCATTGGCCTGGTGGCGATCAGTGTCTATATGCTGCGTAAAGTATTCGCGCGTAGGCGCGGCGTGAAATTTCCAATCGAGGATGCCGACACGGCATCGGCAGAGGAGTAGATGAAGTTTCCCCGCATCCGTATTCTCTGGCCGCAGCGCATTGCCGCGGTTCTGTTGCTTCTGTTTTTTGCGCAGTGTCTTTACGTGATTGGCCGCACGCCTCTTTCTGAGACGGATTACCGCTACGCTTTGTGCGGACGCGAGATGTGGGAACGGCCCTCGGCGATTGCGGGATACTTTACCAGTTGCGGCAACATGCAGGGTGATGGAACACTGGCCTACCGCGTCGCCGGCGCACCAATGAGCGCGAACATTCTGCTGTTGCGCGTGCAGGACGCGGTTCATCGGCGCTTCGATAAGAACTACATCGCCAATCCGCTCTCCGGCGCGACACACGATCTGCGCCATCAGATCAAAGGCATTCCATATCTGCTGCGCGTGCCGTTCGCTTTGTTCGCGGTGTGGATAGGCGGAGGCGTGTGGTGGGTGTCGCGCAGGCTCTTTGGCAATCTGGGCGGATTTTTCGCGCTTGGACTGTTCTGTTTCTCGCCTCTTGTCGTGCGTTATGCAACCATGCCGAATAACGAGATTCTCGCGCTGTGGGGACTGTACGGCCTTATTTACACCGCAATCGGCATTGCGCACGCCATGTACGGACCGCGCAGAAAGTGGCGTCCGCGCATTCTGCTGTTTACGTTTGCACTGGGCATGACGGCTGCCGCGCATATCGCCGCTGCGGTCTTTGGGCTTATCGTTTCGGCTGTCTTTATGCTCTACGTTGCGGAGAGACGCAGGAGTAATGTAGCCCCAATTCTGTTGATGTCCTCCTGCGGGGCATTGGTGATCCTGCTGGCCAGCTTCGGCTTCCGCCTTCATACTTTTCTCTATGCGTTTACGGCGGGCGCAGGATTGATTACGTCGAGTACGGAAAATGCGCGGCGGCTGTTTACCAATCCGCTGGAGTTTCCGGCTTGGATGGCGCTTGCCGTGGCGATTGTTCTTTATGTTGCCGTACGGCGGTCCCGTTACTTTGGCAACACCACGCCGCTTCTGATCGCGCTGGCGCTGCTCTTTTGGACGACTACGCAAGTAGCCAGTGCGCCATGGCTGTGGTCACTGCCGTTTCTCTTTACCTTTACAGCGGGCGTCTTTGCGGATGCATTGGAGACGCGCTCTCGCAAACTGTACCTCGCGCTCTCAGGCTGCGTCCTGCTGGCACAAGCCGTGCTTTGCTGGACAAGTCTTCCGCGTCTGCACGGTTAATTCCTGTCCCTGCGCAGATCCTTGGATACAAACGGACGCAAGAGGTGTATCCTGCATCACACTCACATCACCATGATGAAACGCCTGGTCTTCGCTCTCTGCCTTCTTGCTCTCCTCGTCCCCACCGATGCCTGCAAACGTCGCAGCAAACGTCATCAGACGGCGGAGAATGCGCCTGATTATTCCGCCCAGGTACAGGCGATTGCGAAAACCGGTCATCTCAACGGGATGCGCTGGCCCAATTACACCGACTATCAAAAGTGGATCGACGCCTTTTACCAGCAGAATGACTGGGACGTGGTCTGGAGCGACAACGGCAAGCCTACGCGGCAGGCTGAGGCCGTTCTCCGGAACTTTCAGCATGCTGCGGAACGAGGGCTTATCCCAGACGATTACGACGCATGGCGCTTGCCTTCGCGTATGGCCGCGTTGAAACAGAAAAATCCGCAGGCCACGGCTGAGTTCGATGTGATGATGACCGTGGATGTGATGCGCTTTATCTCCGACCTGCACATTGGCCGCGTCAATCCGCTGCATTTCTCCTTCGGCGTCAATGTGGACAGCAAGAAGTACGATCTGGCGCAGTTTGTGCAGGACAAGCTCATCGACTCATCGGACGTGGATGATGCACTCAATGAAGCCGAACCTCAGACAGCGCAATATGCGCACCTCAAAGAGGCACTTGGCCGTTACGTCAGTCTTTTGGCGCAAGACCACACACAGCCGGTCCCAAATGTTACAGGCAAAGCGATTGAACCAGGTAAGCCATTTCTCGGATCGCAGCAACTTGCTGGCCGGCTTGCATTGTTTGGCGATCTTGATAATGTTCCTGCGAGCGTCGATGCCGAGCACTACGATCCCCAGCTTGTGGATGCCGTAAAGAAGTTCCAGCACCGCCACGGAATTGCAGAGGATGGAAAACTCGGCAAAGACACGATTGCCGCCATCAATACACCACTCGGTGTGCGCATCAACTCCATCATGGACACGCTGGAGCGCTGGCGCTGGCTTTCGGACGAATACCAGAATCCCACTATTCTTGTGAACCTGCCTGAGTACACGCTGCGTGCCTTCTCCAACAACGGCCAGACAGAAGATTTTTCCATGAAGGTCGTAGTAGGCCAGAGCGTGAAAGAACACCGCACGCCCGTCATCACCGACCATATGAAGTACCTGGTATTTCGTCCTTACTGGAATGTACCCCCGTCCATCATGAAGGCCGAGATTGCGCCGCACATGCGCGCAAACCCGAACTACCTTGCTTCGCATAACTTTGAAGCTGTCGATCGTAACGGCAACCCTGTTTCCGCATCAGTGGATGACGTCATGCATGCGCGCGTGGTCATTCGTGAGAAACCCGGACCCAGGAACTCCCTTGGCCTGGTGAAATTCCTCTTTCCTAACCAGTTCAACGTGTATTTGCATTCCACGCCTGCGACGGAACTCTTCAACCGGACCAAGCGTGATTTCTCGCACGGATGCGTTCGCCTGCAGGAACCGGAGAAGCTCGCCGTATGGCTGTTGCGCGATCAACCTAAGTGGGACCAGGAAGCGATTCACAATGCGATGGAGAACGGACAGGACAATAAGACCGTTCTCCTCTCGCATCCCATCCCTATCGTCATCTTCTACGCCACGGCGTATTACGCGGAAGATGGCGATATCCATTTCTTCAACGATACCTACGGCTACGACAAGATGCTGGAGGACGCTTTACGGCATGGGCCGCCCTATCCCCAGAAACCTGCTGTGCAGAAGGTGCAGGCGGAGGCGTAAGGAAAGTGTAGTGCGCGTCTTGAATAGGAAAGCGGGAGCGCCTGTACGCTGCTCCCGCTATGCATGAACTATTCGGTGGCTACCGTTATTTTCTTGGTGGCTACCGTTATTTCTTTGTTCGATTGGCTGCCCTGGTGGCTCTTGCTCCGGCGCCGGCTGTAGTTTTTACTGCGTTATCTACAACTGCATAGAGCAATTGGTCAGGGTCTCTGCGGGCGCTGGTTTTTATCAAATCACCGAACTTTGTTCCGGCAGCTTCACTGTCTGGCAGGGTGACGCCACGCTTGGTCGCGCTCATGTCGGCAATGCGCTTCACAAAATCGAAAAATTTGTCTTCATTGCGGCCACTTGCTACCCAGGCTTCATGTACGGTCATGGTGACTAACTGGTTATCGCTGACATCTGCAGTCGCGGTCTGGCTGTCCATCTGAGTTGAAGTCTGGGCGAGCACAGGCGCATAAGCCGGTCCAGCAATCAAAGCTCCCGCCAACATCATGTGAACTATCTTCATCGTGGTTCTCCCATTCGTAGTCTCAATTTTCGTGCCACGGACATATTTGGATCATCCGTGTAAAGTCATTCACAGCAGAATGGCGAGGGCTGCACCTCAGGCGCAGCCCTCTCTGTTAATACCTGCGGCCGTTACGGTCGTAGCGGTAATCGCCATATTTCTCGTGGCGGTTATCTTCCGCGTTTTTACCAAGGAGCGCACCAATACCAGCGCCGGCAGCGCCGCCAATCAAAGCGCCCTTTGCGCCACCACCAAACAACGCGCCAAGCACCGCGCCACCTACACCGCCAATAGCTGCGCCTTTACCAGGGCCGATGCCGGAATGGGCCTTATGGTACCGTTCGCTCTCGTAGTAGCTGCGGTCGTACCGGTCGTTATAAACATCCCGGCTGCGTGCGCCACGATAATACCCGTTATAGTTCTGCGAGTAGTGGCGATTGTTATAGCCGTTGTTATACCGCTGCGCATCCGCAGTGATTGCCAGCGGACCGGCTGTGCTTGCCAACATCGCTCCACTCAGGATCAGCGTTGTAAGCTTCTTCATGCCATGCACCTCCTCGTTATGTATGCAGACCCGTATGGCCGCATGAATCACTCTCATGCGATGACGCCATGCACCGGTGCGTACCCACGCCATAGTCTGCCAATGGGGTTTTCGCGACAGAGAAATCGGTTACACAACTCGTCACGTTACCACGCATGTACTACCTATGCAGACCGGTCATGATTCTGGTTTACTCGCTGCGAGGCCTTCTTTTCCCCCAATGCGAGGCACCCTGTTCGACCTGATTTTGTTGCCGTTGATTACCCTCTGCTTTGGACTTCTCCAGGCCAGGAGGTCGGAGCGGCGTTTCCGTTATTGGCTCTTTGGCTGGATCTTTATTCTGGCTGGCATAGCTGCGTGGGGATTCAAAGGGAGCCACCACTGGACAAATTTCCAGGACCATCTGCGCCTGGACGTTCTGATTGCCGGTCCTTTGTGTTTTCTCCTGTCGTTTCTCCCTCCGGACACAAGCTGGCGTAAGGCGATTACTTATGCCTCTATCCTTGCGTTTCCTGCCTGGGGCGCATTTGAAATAGGCGTATTCGGCTCCGGAAGCATGCGGGCGCTTTGGCTGATTGCAGTGGCGCAGATCGTGCTGCAAGCTGTGCTCTATCGCGTGCCATCGAAAATCCGGTTCACGGCATATTGGCCGCCGCTGGCCATCTGCTCTCTTCCCGTCACGCTGTTCCTGCTTACCGTATTACAGCTTGGGCCTTATCAGATTTACACCTGCATATTGATGCAGATGCTCGTCTGTGCAGGAGCGTATTTTGTTCTGGAGTCAAGCCACGGACATGTCTCACGCTGGATTGGATCCATCGGATTTGCCACATGGGCGCTTTACTATGCGTACCACGGTGTATTGACGACGCATCCACATCTGGCCACATTTTCCAATCAGATATGGAACATGCCGAAGTATTTTGTGGCGTTGGGCATGTTGCTGCGAGTGATGGAAGAAGATACGGCGCGATTGAAGCAGCTCAACACCGAGTACCGTCTTCTGTATGAAGCAAACCCGCACCCAATGTGGATCTTCGATCCTGTTACCACCCGCTTTCTTTCTGTGAACGATGCGGCCGTCCGCCTGTACGGATATTCGCGCAGCGAGTTCCTTTCCATGACGCTCTATGACATCCGTCCAGAAGCGGAGCGAGGAAGATTGCGGAAGGCATTTCAAGATGGGCGCAAAACCGCCGATGGTGAAGTGTGGCGCCACATGCGCAAAGATGGAAGCATCTTCTTTGTGGATCTCACTGTGCACGATGTGGTCTTTCAGGGCCACCCCGCACGATTCGTTCTTACGCTCGACATTACGGACCGCGAAAACCTGACGCGTGAACTGGTGTATCAGGCGCAGCATGATGCCCTTACCGGCCTGCCCAATCGTCTGCTGATCGAAGATCGCGCGCAGCAGGTGCTCTCCAATGCGCGGCGCACAAATAATGTGGTGGCGATTTTTACCCTCGATGTGGACCGTTTCAAGTCGATCAACGATACCTTTGGTCATCTTGTAGGAGACGAGTGTTTGAAGGCGATTGCCACACGTCTGCAAGCCCACGTCGGCGAAGCGGACACGCTTGCACGCACAGGCGGCGAAGAGTTTGCGCTAGTCGTTGGGAACCTGTCGTCTGAAGCGGAGGCGCGCGCTATCGCTGGCAATCTGGTTGCGCTGTTCAAAGATCCACTGCGGCTCAGTGCAACAGAAATTAAAACCACGATCAGTGTTGGCGTAGCGCTCTTTCCCAAAGACGGGGAATTGCTGGAAGATATTCGCAAACAATCGGACCGTGCCCTTTACCAAGCCAAACGGATCGGCGGTAACCGTGCGGTGTTTCTCTCCGATCGCATTATGCCGGAGCTGGAAAACATCACGCATATTGAAAACACCCTGCGTCATGCGCTTGCCCATAACAACATTGAGGTGGAGTACCAGCCGATCTTCAACGCAGAACGTCGCATCTGCCTGGTTGAGGCACTGGTGCGTGTCCCGGCGTTGCAGAAAGAAGGCATAGGGCCGGACCAGTTCATTCCTCTTGCGGAAGAGAGTGGGCTGATCCTGCAGATCGGTTCGCGCGTACTCGACATAGCGTGTGCGGATGTGGCTGCCTGGAAAAAGAGTGGTCTCGGTATGCTGCCCTTTGCCGTCAATGTTTCATGCAATCAACTGCTACAGGCTGACTTTGCCGATGAAGTGTTGCGGACATTGGATCGTCACCACCTCATTCCGGAGATGCTGCATCTCGAACTGACGGAAACCACACTGATGAAGGATTACCGCCAGGTTGTTCTGGAAATGACGCGGCTGGCTTCGGCGGGTGTCCGTTTCTCCATCGACGATTTCGGTACCGGCTACTCATCGTTGGAACGGCTTACAGAGCTGCCAATCACTACAGTCAAAATAGACCGCTCCTTCACGAACAAACTGCCGGGCAGTTCAGGCTCGCTCGGCATTGTGCAGGCCATCTGTCAAATGGCAAAACATCTCGGGCTGGACGTGATCGCGGAAGGCATCGAGACGGAAGACCAGCGGCAGATTCTGCACGATTTAGGAGTCGGAAAGCTTCAGGGCTATTTATTAAGCAAGCCCATAAAACCGGGCGACCTTCAGAGAGATGTAAAGGCAGGGACATTGCGATTGGTGGCACCTACCTTCCGATCAGGAGAGACATTGCGCGCCAAGATTTCTGCTATACGCGCAATGGCGAACAATTAAGTTGCATGAAATGACGCCCTCTGTATGGCGTCATCTGGCGTTCAGCGACGAAACTGTGACACAACCTTTGCTTGTGCAGAGGGTATTCTTTTTAGAGGGCGGCATACGACCACCCTTCCGAACAAGCTCGACTCAATCCCCCAATGGAGCTTTTGCGTTTTGGCCTTTTTCACTTCCCTGAAACAGACCCCGTCCCTTCGCCGCGCCACTTTGGCTGCGGCTGCATTTACCTTCATTCTGGCTGGTGCCAAATCGCCGGTGAAGGCCGCTGATATCTCCTCCACCTCCTCGCTTCCTAAGATGGCTTCTCCTGTGCAGCGTATGGCCGAAACGTTTCGTCTACGGATGCGGCATCTGCACACGGGCGAGACGATCAATGTGGTCTATCGCGAGGGCGATACGTACGATCAGCAGGGAATCGCGAAGTTGAACCATTTCCTGCGCGACCATCGCACGATGGACGACGCGGACTATGATCCGAAGGAATTCGATCTGCTGCACAAATTGATGGCCAGGCTGGGCAAACCGAATGGAGAAATTGATATCGTCTGCGGTTATCGCACGCCGCAGAGCAACAATTATCTGCGCACACGCGCTGCCGTAACGGGTGTGGCGCAGCATTCCCAGCACATGTTGAGCAAGGCGATCGATATCCGTGTGCCGGGCGTGAGCACACTTGCTCTGCGTAATGCGGCATTGAGTCTCGGCATGGGCGGAGTGGGCTACTATCCAGTCAGTCAGTTCGTCCATGTGGACGTAGGCCCGGTGCGTCAGTGGAGTTTTGGCGGCGCAAGCGAACGCACGGGCCGCAAGGCATCGCGTCGTCATCGCGCATAACTATGGTTGTTCATTAGGAATAAGGCCGCTGCATGCGGCCTTATTCTTTTGGGAGTGGGACGATGAACAGACTTATATTGCGCGGGGTAGCAGTGGCAATGATGGCCGGAATGGCCGTCGCAGGTTTCGCACAGCAGGCATACACGGGATTCGATCGCAATATCTATCCCGGAGATGCTGCCTTGCCAGCATTGCATAAAAACTTCGCGTTTACCGGATATTGGCTGAATACTCCACCGGGCGCGCGCTCAAACAATTGGGTGGGCAAACGAAATGTTGTAAAGGCAGCCGGTTTTGGTTTTCTTGTTTTGTTCAACGGAAAATTGGAAGCGCAACTCAAAGGCCGCAATCCCCGCGCAGCAGGTGAGGCAGACGCCCTCACCGCTGTGGCCTCTGCAAAAAACGAGGGTTTCCCCTCCGGCGTTCGCATCTTTTTGGATATAGAAGAAGGAGGCCGCATGACAGAGGTGCAGGCCACCTACATCTTCGCATGGGTGGATGCAGTACGTAATGCTGGCGCACGCGCAGGTGTCTACTGCTCCGGAATCGACGTTCGCGAGGATGCGCACACGATCATCAGCACGGCGCGCGATCTTGTAGCCCGTGACGCCGCCCGGCGCAAAACCGGCGAGGAGCCATTGAAGCTATGGGTAGCAAACGATGCGTGCCCCCCTGCTCCTGGGTGCGCGATGAGCGCCAGACCTCCTGCCGCAGGCGTTGCGCACGAAATCGCGAAAAACACAATGGTCTGGCAGTACGCGCAATCTCCACGACGGATGGAGTTCAGCAAAGCCTGTCCAAAGAACGCGGCAGCAGACGGAAACTGTTATGCGCCCGGTGTGCCGGCCATATTTGTGGACCTGAATACGGCAACCACGAGTGATCCGTCAGAAGGCCGGTAGGCAAACGCGGTATTCCTTGTGAGAACCTCATGGTTGGTACGACGGAAGGTGCCAGAGGTACGCAAAAACTGGTAAGGTTATTGCGCGTTCCACGCAGAGTCCAGAGAAGACGTCGAACCGCAATTTCATTTCACATTCAAGATCTAAAGGACCGGGTATACACGGATGGCGAACTACGTTCTTTCACTCGACCAGGGCACAACCAGCTCGCGCGCAATTCTGTTTGACAAGCAGGGGCAGATCGTTGGCACCGCGCAGCATGAGTTTACGCAGATATTCCCAGAAGGCAAAGCTGGCTGGGTCGAGCACGATCCCATGGAAATCCTCACCAGCCAGATGAGCTCTGCCGTGGAGGTGCTGGGCAAGGTCGGCGTTCGCCCGCGCGACGTCGCCGCGGTCGGTATCACCAACCAGCGCGAAACTGTCGTCGTATGGGACCGCGAGACGAACAAGCCCGTCTACAACGCCATTGTCTGGCAGGACCGCCGCACTGCTGCGCTCTGCGAAAAACTCACGAAAGAAGGCCACGAGGACATGGTCCGTAACAAGACCGGTCTGCGTCTCGATCCTTACTTCTCCGGCACCAAGGTGGCTTGGATACTCGACAACGTTCCAGGTGTACGCGAGAAAGCCGAGGCCGGCAAGCTCGCCTTCGGCACCGTCGATAGCTGGCTCATCTGGAACCTCACCAGCGGCAAGCGCCACGTCACCGACCGTACCAACGCATCGCGCACGCTGCTCTACAACATCGTTGAAGACAAGTGGGATGACGACATGCTCAAGCTGCTCAATGTGCCGAAGAGCATGATGCCTGAGGTCGTCTGGTCCAGTGAGAAGCTCGGCCCTGTGTCCACCACGCTCGGCCTCGAAGGTGTCGAGATCGCCGGTATCGCGGGCGATCAGCAGTCGGCCCTCTTTGGTCAGCTCTGCGTCACGCCCGGCATGGCCAAGAACACCTACGGCACCGGCTGCTTCCTGTTGGAGCACATCGGCACCGAATTCAAAGTCAGCCAGAACCGCTTGCTCACAACGCTCGCCTGCTCCGTCGATCGCAAACTGGAGTACGCGTTCGAAGGTTCGGTCTTCATCGGCGGTGCAGTCGTGCAGTGGCTCCGCGACGGCCTCAAGATGTTCGCCAACTCCAAAGACGTGGAGAAGACCGCCGCTACGGTGAAAGACTCCAACGGCGTCATCTTCGTCCCGGCATTCACTGGCCTTGGTGCCCCGCATTGGGACCCCTACGCGAGCGGCCTCATGATCGGTCTCGGCCGCGGGACCGAACAGGGACACATCGCACGTGCCGCGCTGGAAAGCATCGCGCTGCAGGTAGCCGATCTGCTTGAGGCCATGAACAAGGACACCCCCGTTCCGCTCAAGGCCCTTCGCGTAGACGGCGGCGCCAGCGCCAACGATATGATGATGCAGTTCCAGGCCGATGTTCTCGGCGTTCCCGTTATCCGTCCCGTGCTCGTGGAAACCACGGCGATGGGCGCGGCATACCTCGCCGGTATCGCGGTCGGTTTCTGGAGCGGCGTGGATGAGATCCGCAAGCATCAGGGCGATGGCCGCGTCTTTGAACCCAGGGCTGATCGAGCCGACGTGCAGAAACTCGTCAGCCGCTGGAAACAGGCGGTGGAGCTTTCCAAAGGCTGGAATACCCCTCAGTAATCAGGAACGGCATCTCCTTCCACTTTAGGAAGCAGATGCCGTTCTCATTTTGTGCTTGCTTACAGGCGGACTCGTCCGCTACGCTTCGCTTCGTTACCCCACAATTTCTGCAGGAGAACGTAATGGTTCGTGGACCGTTTTTAGGTGAATTAATGGGCACCTTTGTGCTCATTCTCATGGGCGGCGGCATCGTCGGCGGCGCTGTGCTGCGCAAGACTAAGGCCGAAGGCGCAGGCTGGATCTCCATCACCGCCGGATGGGCCTTCGCCGTGTTGAGCGGCATCTTTACTGCACAACTCTTTGGCAGCGCAGATGCGCATCTGAACCCCGCCGTCACATTGGCCTTTGCCGTCAAGGCAAGTGCTTACGGCACCTTTATCAAGTACGCCATTGCGCAGACCTCCGGCGCCTTCATTGCTGGTGTCGTGCTGTGGCTCTTCTTCTACCCGCATTGGGAACTCACCGAGGATAAGGGCGCAAAGCTCGCCGTCTTCTCCACCGGCCCCACGGTACGCAACTATGCCTGGGCATTCTTCTGCGAAGCTGTCGCCACGTTCATTCTCATCATCGTCATCGGCGGCATGACATCCAAACTCGTACTCACTACTGGCGCCGCCGCCGGACTCACACCGCTGCTCATCGCCTGCTTAATCTGGGGCATAGGCCTCTCGCTCGGACCGACCACGGGATACGCGATCAACCCGGCCCGCGATCTCGGCCCCCGCATCGCGCATTTCCTCCTGCCGATCAAAGGCAAAGGCACCTCAGACTGGGCCTACGCCTGGGTTCCAGTCCTCGGCCCCCTCGCCGGAGCAGCCTTCGCCGGATACATCCTGCGATTGATCAACGCATAATCAGAGCTTCATCCAAAACAGAAGAGGCCGCGATCATCGCGGCCTCTTTCACGAACAAAAGAACTTATTTCTTAGCCAACTCCGTCTCAATCGCCTTCACCAGTTTTGGATCATCCGGCTCTACGTTCGGCGAAAACCGCGCAACAATTTCACCATGCCGCGATACCAGGAACTTCTCAAAGTTCCAAAGCACCTCCGGTTCAGGATTGATCGTAGCTCCAAAGTTCACCAGGCCTTCGATGAACTTCTGTTTGCTGTCGCCTACAGAGGTTGGCCGCGCTGCTGTGAGTGCGTTGTAAAGCGGGTGCCGGTTCTTGCCTACAACGGGAATCTTCGCAAACATGGGAAACGAAACGTGGAACTGCGTTGCACAAAACCTGGAAATCTCCTCGTTTGTGCCCGGCTCCTGGGCTGAAAAATCGTTTGAGGGGAAGCCCAGCACGAAGAAACCGTCTTCCTTGAAACGTTGATACAGCGCCTCAAGCGCGTTGTACTGCGGAGTCAACCCGCACTGTGAAGCGGTGTTCACCAGCAGAAGAACACGTCCGCGATAAGGCTCCAGCGTTGCCGGCGTTCCATCAATGCGATGGAGAGAGATGTTATAGAGATCGTTCGCCATGGCAAAGAGATACCTGAATTTCAGTAGGAGTGCAGGGAAGCATTATGCAGACTGGGTCTTCTGACGGCGCCGGCGATACGCTGCCAGATCGTCCTTCCACGCCGCAAGAGGGCTGGATGTCATGCTGTTTTCGCGCTCGAGACGGCTTACCATCGCACCGAAGTCTGTAGGATCGGGCCGCGCAACCGGTGCTTCCTGTTCGATCGCTTCCACTTCTGCAACTACTTTCGGTGTGGCCTGCGCATCCGCTCCCAGCGCGGCAATCTGTTCCGGCGTGCGCAGCGAGGGGGGCACCTCCGACGGGTGATACTCAATGCCAAGATCAATCAACGACTGCGCCAGCACCACATGCTGATCGCGCCGGATAGTAAGTTTGCGCACAGCGGCAGCGCGCTCTTCTTCTGTTTCGAAGCTCTCAAACTTCGACGTATGGCTCAGTTTGCGATCCAGCAAATCAATCTCGCGATGCAGATCGCGAAGGGCGTATTTGTCCTGTACCAGGGCACGCATGTTCTATGTTTTCTCCATGCACACGGAATGGAACCCGGGGAACTCGGTTAGGGGCATCGGATTCTCAGGTGCTATGTCATTGGATGCAGATTTTGGTGCAAACGCGACGACGCCCAGCCAAATCCTCAGAATTACCTGTGTCCTTAACGTAAGTAAGGACGGCCAGAAGCCGTCCTTACTTACGTTAAAGCTCTGATCGCTTAGGCGACAGGGCGAACGTTCTCTGCCTGCCAGCCCTTCGGTCCCTTCACCACGTTGAACTCAACGCGCTGACCTTCCTGAAGGCTGCGGAAACCCTGCGACTGGATCGCGGTGTGATGAACGAAAACGTCCTCACCGTTATCGCGAGAGATGAAGCCGAAGCCCTTAGCGTCGTTGAACCACTTGACAATACCCTGTTCCATGTTTTGTTTCCTAATGCTGATTTGAATTTACCGCTGAATCAGTGACTAGGGCTTGTCGTGTAGCAGTGCTGCGGGACGAGCAAAGGACCACGGTCGATTCCTGCGATGTGCGCTGAGTGTAGCACAGCGATCTATTTCATGTGCAAACCTTTTTCGATCTCATACGTCGCATGTGCAATAAAAAATCTGCAATTTGCACTATTTATGTTGCAATGTTGAAGCAATCATCCTCTCGTGTAGTCTTGGCCATCGCTTTCTTCAGGGCTGGCACGTTTGCAATATCTGCTTTGTAAGCCGCAAGAGCTTCGAACGTGCTTACAACGGATGTCCTGCAGCTTTATAGATAGCTTCCATCGCCAGAAGATCGCGCAGGCCTTCTTCACCTGCTGCGCGCGGTTGCGTGTTCTGCCGGATGTTCTCGGCAAAAGCCTCCGCCTCCAGTCTGAGCTGGTTCTCTTCGTGTTCGGTGCCTTCATCCACCTTGCCATTTGTCGTGCGGCCAGTCAGATGAACGCGCCCGTTGGAATATGCATTCTGAAAATCCAACATGCCCTTCTCGCCATGGAGGCGCAGCATGCCAGGAATCGAGACTCCATAACTTGTAGTGCATGCAGCCAGAGCACCGTTGCCAAAAGTCATCGTCCACGCCGTCGTCTCTTCCATCTCTTTAAAACGGCCCGATGTGGTGTCTGTCGTGCTCATCGCGGCGGTATAGCTCGTCGGCTCCTCGCCCAGTAAAAACCGGATCGCGTTCAACGGGTAAATACCCACATCAAACACCGCGCCGCCACCACCAAGAGCCTTCGTCAAACGCCACACGCCGGGCTGCGCGCTAAATCCGAACGCCCCTTCGATGGCCGCAATTTTACCCAGCGCTCCGTTCTGCACCATCTCGCGCGCTTTCAAATAAACCGGCTCATACTGCATGCGATATCCAATCATCAGCTTCACATTGGCTGCGCGGCACGCATCGATCATCGTCTTGCATTGAGCAGACGAGATGGCCATGGGCTTCTCGCACAACACATGCTTGCCCGCACGGGCCGCGGCGAGCGTATCACGCAGATGCAGCGCGTTCGGCGTGGCCACATACACTGCCTGCACCGCAGCATTGCTGCGCAACTGGTCCATCGTCTCGTATGTGTAGACCTTCGCATTCGGCAGATTGAACTTCTGCTTCCAATCCGGCCCCTTCGTATCCGGATGTCCGGTCACCAGCGCCGTGCACTCCACCGTGGATGAATTAGCAATTTGCTCCAGAAACTGCCGCGCAATCGTGCCCAAACCAATCACGGCAAATCCAATCTTGCCCGAGGCCTGCGCTTCTCCCACACGCGGTAATTGGCTGGCAGCAAGCGAAAGGGCAGAGAGGCGGGCAAAGTCTCGACGGTTCATGCTCAACACTCTACGCGCTTTTGAAATAATTGTGTCCACCGATCCGCGTCGCCTATCTGCAAAGCAGCAACTTTAAAAACTTCGGTCATCTGCTTAAGCGCGATTGCGCAGAATCTCACATTGAATTTGTCTGGAGAAGAGTGATGACTGCCGGCCCTGAAAATACATCGAACCTGACTCAAGAAGAAATCGCCGCGCTTCCAGAACGGGCACAACTCTATATTCGCCAACTGGAAGATAGATTGCCGAACTTGAATACAGCTACCGAAGTACAAAGGACCGGCTACGTAAAGCGAACTGGGCGAACTGGAATCGCCGCTCCTAGGAACAGACCAGATGCACTGCTCGTAAAGCTCTGTTTTCTAAAGGAGTAAATAAGCTCAAAGGAGCAGTGTATGGCGGAGAAGCGCTCAACGCATAAAGTACACAGAGGACAGACGCAATATTTCCGCACCTCCTCCGCTGCACAGAGTTCGATTGCGCATCCGTTGGTTCCGAAACGCGCAGCAAATTCTCTCTTTGAACAGATGGCCACGGGATCATCCATTCCAGCAGATCAACTGCGGCAGATGATCATTCCGCGCGCATCCTGGAAGCGCGCTGGCCAAAAGCTGACTGCTTCTGCAAGTCAGGCTGCGTTGCGGGTGGAACGTGTTTTCAACCTGGCGAAATCAATTTGGGGTGATGCATCCATCGCCGCCCAATGGCTCAATCGTCCGCACGAAGAATTATCAGGCGCTACACCGCTCTCGTTCCTCAAAACAGAATCAGGCGGCAGGTGTGTTGAGGAACTGCTCATCGCTCTTGAACATGGCTTTCCTGTATAGCGCATGCCAAAGGCGACTGATACCGTAATCTATCGGTTGCATTCTTCTCATTACGCCGCAACAGATACCACGGGCGCGTTCCTTCAGGGAGGACGCTGGCACACTCAGGGAAAGCATGTACTCTATGCGGCAGAACACATAAGTCTCGCGGTGCTTGAGACTCTGGTACATACAACTGGTCTTCCTCTTCCACCTAAATCGGTTGCCAGAGTTACTATTCCTGCGGAAGTGCTGATCGAACATGCGATATGGCAGTAGACACGGACTCGCAGCGATTTGGAAACCAGTGGATAGAAGAAGGCCGTTCGGCAGTTCTCCGGGTGCCGAGTATCACCGTCAGTGGCATGGAGCACAATTTTGTCCTCGATCCAGCCCACAGTGAATTTTCACATATAAGCTTCGAAAGCTCAGTTCGTTTCAAGCTGGACCGACGCTTGATTCACCTTCGATAAGGCGCGGTGATAGCACGCGCCCACCATTTATACTTAAGCCATCACCATGGCAGACGATCAGAACCAGAATCCCAACGGCGAACTCCCGCTCGACGCGGCCCCCAATGACCCCTTGAAGCCCACCGGCCCCGGCGCCCTCAGCATCATCCCGATCAACATCGAGGAGGAGATGCGCCGGTCGTATCTCGACTACTCTATGTCTGTCATCATCGGCCGGGCCCTGCCCGACGTCCGCGACGGCCTCAAGCCCGTGCATCGCCGTATCTTGTACTCCATGCAGGAGATGGGCCTGCAGGCCAACAAGAAATACACCAAGTCCGCCAAGGTGACGGGCCACGCCATGGGCAACTACCACCCCCACGGCGACTCCGCCATCTACGACGCCCTCGTGCGCCTCGCCCAGCCCTTCTCCATGCGCTATCCATTAATAGATGGCCAGGGAAATTTCGGCTCCGTAGACGGCGACCCGCCCGCGGCCATGCGCTACACCGAGTGCAAAATGATGAAGATCTGCGGCGACATGCTCGCAGACATCGACATGGACACCGTCGACTTCACGCCAAATTACGATGAGTCGACGCTCGAGCCCACCGTCCTCCCCGCGCGCTTCCCGAACCTCATCGTCAACGGCAGCTCGGGCATCGCCGTCGGCATGGCGACCAACATCCCGCCGCACAACCTCACGGAAATCGTCAACGCCGCCATCATGCTGGTCAACAACCCCAGCGCCGGCCTGGCCGAAGTCCTGCAGTTCGTCAAAGGCCCCGACTTCCCAACCGGCGGCATCCTCTACGGCACCGGAGGAATCGCCAAGGCCTACAGCACCGGCCGCGGACGCTTCATGGTCCGCTCCAAAGTCGGCACCGAAAACATCTCCGGCGGACGTCAGGCGATCATCGTCAACGAGATCCCCTACCAGGTCAACAAGAACACCCTCATCAAGCGCATCGCAGAACTCGTCACCGACAAGATCGTCGACGACATCTCCGACGTCCGCGACGAGTCCGATCGCGACGGCATGCGCATCGTCATCGAACTCAAGCGCGGCGCGCAGCCGGAGATCGTCCTCAACCAGCTCTTCAAACACACGCAGATGCAGGACAGCTTCAGCATGATCTTCCTCGCGGTCCACAACGGCCGCCCGGTCGAAATGCCGCTGCCCGACGCCATCCGCGCCTTCATCGATCACCGTATCGACGTCGTCCGCCGTCGCACCGCCTTCCTGCTCGGCAAAGCGCGCGACCGCGAACACATCCTGCTCGGCTATCAAATTGCTCTGGATCACCTCGACAACGTCATCCGGACGATCCGCAACAGCAGCAGCCGTGCAGACGCCCGCGAAAACCTCTTCAAATACTTCAGCGGCAAGGCCATCTCGCTCAAGGGCACCGAACTCAAGGGCGTCACGCTCGACCCCAAAAAGTACGGCATCACCGACGACCAGCTCCCCGTCGGCCCCGGAGGCACAGTCGGCAGCCTCATCCTCAGCTACCGCCAGATCGACGCCATCCTCGAACTGCAGCTCTATCGCCTCACCCAGCTCTCCATGGACGAGCTCTTCAAAGAACTCGGCCAGGTCCGCGACAACATCGCCGAGTACGAGTCCATCCTCGCGTCCGACAAGAAGCTCCGCAAAGTCATCATCAAGGAGCTCGAAGAGGTCCGCGACAAATATGGTGACGAGCGCCGCACCCAGATCGTCGAAGAGTCCGCCGAGCTCCAGCTCGAAGACCTCATCGCAGACGAGCAGGTCGCCGTCACCGTCTCGCACTCCGGCTACCTCAAGCGCACACCTATTTCGACCTACCGCCAGCAGCGTCGCGGAGGCACCGGCCGCCTCGGCATGAAGACGCGCGAAGAAGACTTCGTCGCGCAGCTCATCGTCGACAGCACCCACGCCTACCTGCTCTGCTTCACCAACACCGGCCGCGTCTTCTGGCTCAAAATCTACGAGATCCCAGATGTAGGCGCCGCAGGCAAGGGCAAACACATCGCCAACCTGCTCGCCCTCCAGCCCGGCGAAAAGGTCGTCTCCTACCTCGCCGTCCGCGACCTCACCGAAGAGGGCAAATACATCTTCTTCGCAACTAGAAATGGAACGGTCAAAAAGACCCCGCTGCCCGACTTCTCCAACGTCATGAGCCGCGGCATCATCGCCATCGGCATCGACAAGGACGACGACCTCATCTCCGCCCGCATCACAGACGGCAACCAGATCGTCTTCCTCGCCACCCACGAGGGCATGGCCATCCGCTTCGACGAGAACGACGTCCGCTCCATGGGCCGTCCCGCGCGCGGCGTCAAAGGCATCACCCTCAAAAAGAAGGAAGACTACGTCGTCGGCCTCGCCACCACCCCCTCGCCCGACGCGCAGAAGAAGCGCCTCGCCGAGCTAAAGGCAGCGGGCGTCAAAGACGCGCACCTCTCGCCCTGCCTCATCCTCTCCGTCTCAGAGAACGGCTACGGCAAGCGCACCGACGTCGAAGAGTACCGCCTCCAGACGCGCGGCGGCTCCGGCGTCATCAACATGAAGGGCTCCGCCAAAACCGGCAAGGTCTCCACCATCCAGCTCGTCGACGAGACCAGCGAACTGATGGCCATCAGCCAGTTCGGCAAAATCATCCGCATCGACACCACCACCATCCGCGCCGCCGGCCGCTCCACCCAGGGAGTAAAACTCCTAAACCTCGACACCGACGACAAGGTAGCCGCAGCCGTAGTCATCCCACCGGATGAATCAGGAAATAAAGAACCGGAGCAGGGACAACTCGTCCAGTAGGCTGGCACGGTGAAAATCTATCTCGACGCCTGCGCCTTGAATCGTCTAACAGACGATCAAGGTCAGGCGCGTATCCGTGCAGAAGCCGAAGCCGTTGCAGAAATCCTCACCTTCGTTCGATCAGGCCAGTTGCAATGGATCGGAAGCGAGCCCCTGGAAGTTAAGCTCCGCCGCAATCCCGACCTGAACCGGCGAGAGCAGATTCTGGCGTTACTGCACCACACAAGCTACATCGTTCCGGGCGATGAAGCCGCAGCGCTGCGGACGCGAGCGCTGGTTACAAGCGGCTACGGAAGTTTCGACGCTCTCCATCTTGCGTGTGCTGAATCCGCAGAGGTCTTGGCGCTCCTTACAACGGATGATCGCTTCATCAGGTTGGCAGAACGCGGTGCTGGAACTCCAAAGATTTCCGTGGTAAACCCGATACAATGGTTAGAGAGGTCACGCCCATGGCTACGCAAAACCAAATGACCGACGATCAATTCGAGCAGTATGCTCTGGGTGTACTAGGCCGCGAACTTGGCGTGGATGGTCTCGCGCGCTTCCTCCGGCTATACCGCTCCGGCAAAGGCGACTACACTGCAGAGCGCCAACAGTGGCTCGAAGGCGTCACCATCGACGACATCATCGCGGATATCAAACGCATCCGGGAAGAAGACAATCGGCAGACGCATTAGAGATATGATCATCCGCGCCGCCGGTCGCTCCACCCAGGGAGTAAAACTCCTCAACCTCGACACCGACGACAAGGTAGCCGCAGCCGTAGTCATCCCACCGGATGAATCAGGAAACAAAGAACCGGAGCAAGGATTGTTGCAGTAGGGAATCAGGTAAACGTTTCAATATATTAAGACCCCTGCACTTTCTTTAGTGGACAGGGGTATCTTTTTTGAGGAAGATTGTCCTATATATGCCGAGCCTACTGGTACGGATACTTTTATTTATGAGTTCCTATGCGCCACTGTTGCTGATTACAGCAGTGAAATACCATGCGAAGCATCCGCATTTGGCGTTGACGTTAACAGGGCTGGCGCTCGTTTCCGTCTTGGCGCTCAAGTTATTTCTTAGTTCGGCAGCTAAATTGGGAAGTTCTTCAATTACCGTTGAGCAAATATCCGCAAAGGACACGGAAGGGATGAGCTATATCGTTACATATCTCATTCCCTTTCTTGATCTAAAGCTTGAGGAACCTGCTAGTGCCATTGCGTTGTTCTTTCTTTTCGCCGTGGTAGGAATACTCTATGTAAATTCAAATATGATCTATATCAATCCAACGATAAATTTGCTGGGTTATCATCTCTTTGAGATAGAGACTTCCTCTAAAAAGAGGGAAGCCTTGCTTACTAAACGTGGATACATAGAGCGGGGGTCAGTTATCCAAGGAATTTCACTTGGCAATCTTGTTGTCTTGGAGAAGTAATGCCAGCAGAAGAAAACTTCCGTGCGGTCATGAGAGCGGTCGCGGGTAATGTAACACCTTCTTTGGTTCTCGGATCCAATGTGGATGAGCCTGCGCGGCTAGAAACCGTCAATATTACCGCTGCTTTGCAGCAGGATTTTGGGGATGTGATTTCGCGCTTAGACCGTTGGGAAGATGCGGAACTTGTCGAATATGATCCCCAATATCTCTTAGAAGGTGAGCAGATAGCATGGTGTCTTTTACAGGAGATACCGGGGGGACCGGAACTTTACAGACGTCTTTCCATGCCTGATTCTTTAGCTCTCTTCGGCGAATCGCAACAGATGTTATCAGCCTTGTCCTTTTTGCTACGGTAGATACGCGAGTTCCGGCGCAACCCCTTGTGTTTTTTCGAAAAATGAAGCCGAGCATGCTTCTAGAAAGAAGCAGGTATTTCGCGGCTACATTCTCTCGAGGAGCTTTCGACTCCATCGAAAGAACTACTTTCCTCTTCGACACGGAGGTGGATTGCTTCACCGACGGGGAATTCATGTTCATCAAAAACACCAAGAATTTTGAGAGTACCTTCAACTATTTAGGGCGATTGTTGGCTTGTGCTGAGGAGACCGTGGATTGTGTTTTAAGTGCAATCCCGGTACACAATGCGGAACAGTTTCGTGCCGCCTGCGTCACTCAGACTCGGTTTATGGCAAAGCTTGCATCTATATCCACAAAACCGTATATTGCTGATCTTTCATTTGAGAGGTTGCGCGCAGTTATTGAAGACCACGGGCTAGATATTCAAATTTCTATAATTGATGGCGTAGAGGGTCTCGTATTTGACCCTTCAAGAGAAAGAAGGTGGAAGCTCCTCAAGCTCCTAGATGATGATTTCTTGAATTCGAATCTTACAGATGCAAGATACGAAGTAAATTCCAAACAGATGAGCAACTAAGCTATTTAAGCTACTGCATACCTAAGATACACAGTAAATTTATTTAGCTAATTACATAGCCTGGATCGAAGATCGATTTATCACTACGAACCGCATCCATCCACCGAAGCTGGAGCACCTGCAATGGATCGGTCTTTCTCGCAGTCGATAAGTTTGGAACGACTTCTTCTATGCCGTGTTCACCGAGGTTTTTATAAAGATCTATATCGGGTTCGATCATAACGCATTCGATCCCTTGGATTGTCTTTCTATCGTTCTCGTGAAAGGTTAGTTGGACATTGGCATAATCGTAGGTGGTTTGCTTGTAACTGCAAGTTGCGTTTGGGTGAAATGCAGCGCAATCTTCTTCTTCAGCGAATTCGCCCTCCTTTGAAGCTGCCTTAATCATCGGGATGATAGCAGTATCTGCGTATCCAAAAAAGCGGTCTTGCGCAAAAGTCTCATCCCAACATACTTCTTTGATGTAGTCCATCGGGGTGAAACCTGCGCCAATACCGATGTCTTCCATTGCAGTACATAGATTAAAGAAAGAAGCCATCGCAGAGGGTTTTTCGTTCTTTAGCTTTTCGTAGAGATTCTCTGCATCTCGTTCATCTAAGCCTGATGCGATCAGAGCAGCGATAGCCGGTTTTGATTGTTTTAATTCGGGCCACTGGGGAAATTGAAATTCTGCCTTGTCCGGGATGAGCAGAAAGCTGATAGTTTGATGGATCGCTGGATCGGCCTTTACTGTGGCTGCTGCGGGGCGAAAGCCATCAACGCTGGCGATGATGAAATATTCATCCCCCATTCCGTTGTTAAAAGGGATTTGCAAATCACACCGAGTGCCTTTGTGTGAGATGGTGCGATCAAATCCATTTTGATTTCGAATTCGGAATTGAATGTCGACATTCTCCTCAATCGGCCGCTGCGGACCTCCATAGAGGAGAGCCATTACAGATGCGAACTGTTGCTCTTCAGACACCAACCACCTCCAATCGCCTATCTATTAGGTATGGCATCTTTTCAATTTTGGAAAGGATTTTATTTCGGCCAAACGAGGAAAACCCAGCTTCAGTCCGCCTTAAAACCAGTCAGGCGCGAAAGTGCCTTCCTCTTTGCCGAAGGCCGTCGTGGAGTGCGCAGGACGCAACGACCCACCGCCCGCACTCGCAACGAGCCCTGACCATCTGCAACAATATCTCCCGGAAGAAATCACCGAAGGGATAACACTCATGGCAAATGGCTCCCCACTCAAACCAGCCAAAGAAATGGCGGAAAACAATCCCGTCCGCATCCCCCATGAGAGTGCGGAATACCGCGCCGCGCGCACCGTGCTTCTCGCCGAGGAGATTGAACTCCGCCGCCACATCGAACGCGTCGCCGAGATGCGCCGCGCCCTTCCTCCCGGCGGCGAAGTCTGTGGCAACTATCAGTTCATGGCCGAAGACGGTTCCACCACCGATCTCGCCGGACTATTCGGCGACAAGCAGACGCTCGGCATCTACTCCGCCATGTACGGCCCAAAGATGCAGCGCCCATGCCCCATGTGTACCAACGTCGTCGGTCCATGGGACGTGGTCGCCGACGACCTGGCGCAGCAGATGTCCTTTGTCGTCGTCGCGCGCTCGCCCATCGAACGCCTCAAGGAGTGGAAGCGCGAACGCGGCTGGCAGCACATCCGCCTCTACACCGATCTCAACGACAACTACTCGCGCGACTACTTCGGCGTCTCGCCCGAAGGCGGCGACGAGCCATCCATCAGCGTCTTCACTCGCCGCGACGGCACCATCCGCCACTTCTGGACCAGCGAAATGTTCGGCAGCAGCCTCGCCGACCCCGGTCAGGACGGCCGCGGCGCCCCCGACCCCTCACCCCTCTGGTCCATGCTCGACAACACACCAGAAGGCCGCCCCGCCCACTGGTATCCCAGCCTCACTTACTAAGAATTCGCAGCACCGCAGCGTGACCGGCACTATAACGCTGAAAAGGCAAACGAAGTGGCTGCGGAAATTCATACCGCATTTCCTGCTGCTCCGTTCGTGTAGGCAATGCAACTATCTAAAAGGAAGTAGATCAGTAGTAATACTTCGTTTTCTTTGCCCATTCACTACTTCCGTAGCGGGCATGGAGCAGTTGGAATGCTTCCTTGCTGATTGCTGTGGTAGGCCCCTTGTCTTGCCTTGAACAGCCATAGTGAGTAGCGAGTACGATCCGCGCAAGGGCTTCGGGAGCGCGGCCATCCTGGGGATGCGCTCGAATGTAATCGATCGCTCGTCTCCCGATCATCGGGATGGACAAATAGCGAGCATCCAGCGTGGCTACTTCTTTTGCGGCTTGCGCCCGCTCCGTAGATGTAAGGAACGTCAACTTCGATTGGATAGTGTCTTCGTTCTTCACCTGTTCCACACCAATCCTCTCCTCAGCCACTGAATCCTGTTTCGCACACCACCATGCTCCGCCGGTCAGCGACGTTCTGCCAGGTGCATAGGTCCATGTAGGCTGAAGTCCAGCATCAAGATAGGGCTGAAGACGCGAGGAGTGGAGCACAAAGTACGTAGCCGCGAAACCCGCATTCTGCGGGAGGGCGGGCTTCACCATGGTCGCGAACTGCTTTAGCGCACTCTCGTCTTCGAGTACATAGGCTCGTGTCCATCCGGCAATGGCGATGCCTTCGCGGATATTGAGCGGGAGCTTTGGGCTCTTTGCTGCATCGATCCACATAGAGAGCGGTAGTCGAAGGTTGAAAATACGTGCACCATCACTGTCGAAGTGCTCCTTTGGCGCTAAAGGGCATTTCGCAATTTCTCCGCAACCATAGTCTCCCGTCTGAACGAACTGTCTCGGCAGATCGGCAAGCATTGAGTCGAAGTTCTTCGCAGTCGCAGCGCGGATTTGCAGCAGCGCGTTTGTTGCACCGATATCGTTCTGCGCGTGAGCCGTTTGCAGAACTTCATCCGCAAGCGCACGGGCAGCTACGGTACGGCCTGCCGCAAATAACAAGCGAGCGCGGTGATATTGGAGAGTAATGTACGCCGGAGAGGCAGGCGGCACCTGGCTGGCCGCATCAAGAACAGCGCTATCTGCGGATCGCGCATTCATCAGAACGGCCACCAGCAGCGGCAGCGTGGGAGATGCGTGCCACTGTTGTAGAGCGGCAGCCTCATGGTGTGCATCTGGTCCAGGTGATGGATAGGAGTACGGAAAAGTTGTGCCGGTCAGGCGCATCCAGTTGAGCAGGGGAGCATCTCCTACAGATCCGTTGTCCGCAAGAAAGCGCAGATCGATTATGTCCTGCTTATAGTTTGGATCGTGATGCGGCCCCGCGATTGCATTTGCTAAGTCGACACTGCGCTGCCGGGGATCATAGCGTATCAGAACAAAGCCAAGCTCGCGTTCTGCAGCACGTGAGATGACTGCGTCCTGCTTTTGAGCAGCCAGCACTCGCAATATTTCCATAGCTCGGCCCAGAGTTGGTTTATCGAACCGGGCCATATCAGACTGACCGGCGCTCGACTGCGCAATCTGTGCGGCCTTGCGCACGAGCGATCGCGCCATCAGGTAAGTCCCCCAACGTGACCACGGAGACGTCTTATCTTGCGCAATAGCAGCAAAGCTAGACGCTGCCTCGTCATACGAGCCCCGGTAGAACTGTGCTGCTGCAATCTGGTAAGAGCGGTCCTGCTGCAAGAGCCTGGATGCGCCTGTGTGTGCTGATTGAGGCATCGTTTGAACGGTATCGCAGTTGGAAAAGACAGCATCCTGTGCCAAAAGCCAGTCCCGGAAGTCGGGGCTCATGGGACCCCACAGTACAGCACGGTCCTTCATGGTGTTGGTTGCGGTATCGAAAGCGCTATCGGTGCAGTTCAGAATCGATCCCGTGAAGTTGTTCCCAGACTCGTCGCGTTCCCAGGCAAACTCATGCCGCTCCTGTTTCACCTGTGCTACAGGCGTGGGTGAGAATGCCGCGCGAGCGGAGTTCCAGCGCGCGACTCCGGTATTCGCAGCTTCCTGTTCGATTGCCTTTTGTTTTGCCTCCCTTTCTTCAGGAGTCATACGGACCCAATCAATCACTTCTGGAGAATTGCCACGCCAGACCTTCTGTTCTTCAGCATTCAACGTGCCGCCGATCAGGTAGCGATACGCAACAAACTTTTCAGCCATGTAAAACGTGCTTTGCAGCAGACCCAACTGCCCCCTTGCAAACTCTTCCGGCCGTTTGGTTTGGAAGTGCGCGACGAACTCGGCCGGTATGCCAGGATCTGTGCAGGCATCAACAACAACCAATGGCACAGCGATGAGTGCAAGGATGGAAGCGAGGAAAAATCTTCGAGAGTGGGTATAGACGAAGCTATGGATGCGGTTCATGGGAGTGCTTTCAGAGTTTGGGTGAGGTCATCCTGACGCCAGCCGCGGTCAGGGAAGATGTAGATGCGTTTGTCCGCGAGATTGCCCGGCCAGTCTTCACGCGTGGAGATTCCGGCGGAGCCGGCGCATAATGGTTCGCGAATGGGAATGTTGTGGTCGCCGCGCTGGCCTGGTTCCATTCGGAAGAGCATGGGCACGGCTTCGTCGATTGGCAGACCCGCCATCCAGCGGTCTGCTGAGCACCATGACGCGAGTGCTGTGATAGACAGCGGCATATCCTGCGGCATCTCTGTGCGCAATTGCGTGAGCACATCGCGATACCAGGCACGTTCTGAGCGGAGGGCATCGAAATCCACCTGAAAGGCCAGGGCTCTCTCTCCGTCCAACTGATCTCCGGATTTGTGTCCACGTGTGCGCCACGATATACGTGCGAGTTCTCTGGCAACTGCGGTGGCTGTTCCGTGTGTAAGCTGCGGCTGGTGCGTTTCGATACGAACCACGGCCATGCGCCGTACATGATCGGGAAGGTAGATGCGGTTGCGCTGTGGTGCGACGCGCAGGACCGGGCCGTCCTGTGTGATGGTTTCGACGAGTTGTGCAACGGCGGCGCGTTGGGTATCGAGCGCCGTCAGGTCATCGCGCCGCTCCCATGCCCATACGGTGATGTGTGGAAGCTTAGCTATGCGCGAAGATGCAGCGGGAGCCGCCACATGCGACCGTAGAGGAAGAGCGATAACGAGCGTGAGAGCTACGAGGAACGCGCTGCGCAGGCGCATGATGCTGACTTTGCAACATTTCGCATACGCCGTCAAGAGAAATAGCGCTGCCCTGGAATACGCCGCCTGCTGAGATTACTTGAAGCGCTCCGCAAGAATGTGATCGGCTACCCGGATTGCGTTCGCGATGATGGTAAGCGACGGATTGACCGCGCTGGCCGACACGAAGCATGAAGCATCCACAACATACAGATTGTCCAGATCGTGCGCTTTGCAATGCGGATCGAGCACGCTGATGCGTGGGTCGTTGCCCATGCGGCAGGTTCCGTTCTGGTGGCCGACACCCTCGAGCGGAATTCTTTTTTTGAAATATGCGTTCAACGGAAGAGAGGCATCGGCGTGCCCGGCACGTTTCAGCACATCTACCCAGCGGTCCTTCAGGCGATCGAAGCTTTCAGTGTTGTTCGGCGTGTAAGAGAGCTGGATGCGATGGGGAGCGTGATCGGAGACGATTTCGGTTTCATTGGTATGTCCGGTATCACCGGAGGGATGTGCGCCGCCCACTCCGGGCTGACGGTTATCTACGCTCATGGGCGTGGCATTGTGTAGCGTTACACGGTTGTCCGGTGAGGGAAGGTCTTCGGTAGTCAACCACCAGGGCACGGCATGGTGCTTCACGCCTTCCAGCACAAACTCCGGCGTGAGGAAGGGCGCATCGGCCTTCATCATCTCAAAATGAAAACTCCCGACGGGCTGCACCTGTCCTAAAGGATAGGGATATGCAGGGTCGGTGTCTTTCAGATAAAAGTCATTCGTGCCCCATGTCTTGGTATACGCATCTTCGTTGCGGTGCGTAGAGACGGACAACAGCGCGTCGGCCTGATGATACATAAAGTTGCGGCCAACCTGATCGGAGCTGTTAGCCAGACCCTTTGGGTGTTTGTCGTTGGCTGAGGCAAGCAGCACCACAGCCGAGTTGATCGCGCCCGCACAAAGGCAGAAGAGGTGCGCGGCGTGGGTTTCGACCTCACCCGCATGCATTGTTTCTACTGCGGTCACCGCAGTTCCGCTCGCATTCGTCAGCAGGCGCACGACGCGTGTGTTGGTACGCAGCGTCACGTTGGGCAGATGCATGATCTGGCGAATGCAATTGATATCGCTGTCGCTTTTGGCATGCACCAGGCAAGGATATCCATCACACGTATCGCAACGAACGCACTTGGATGCAAGCGGGTTGGCCTCGTTGCGCTTTAATCCAAGAGGAATGGGAAATGTATGCACACCGAGCGCGCGAACGCTGTCTTCGATCGATTGCATACGCGGCTCATTGGCGAATGCAGGATACGGATACTTTTCAGAATGAAACGGCTCAGTCGGATCGTAGGAGCTGCCGTATCCGCCGGGGACTGCGGGTGCATCGCCTAAATCGCCATGAACGTGGAAGAGTTTTTCCGCGCGTGTGTAGTACGGCTCCATGTCGGCATAGGAGATGGGCCATGCAGGCGAGATGCCGCCCTTGTGCCGGATCTCACCGAAGTCTTCCGCGCGCATGCGGAACATCGCCGCGCCGAATACCTTTGTTTGTCCGCCCACGAAGTACGCCTGCTGCGGATGCAGGTCTTTGCCGTCTTTGTCCTGCCACACCTCGCGCGTGTGATAGCGATTGTCCAGAAAGACGGCGGAGGTGTCCCAGTTGAGCTTCTCCTGTGGCATAAACGGGCCGCGCTCCAGGATAAGAATCTGCTTGCCTGCCTGCGCCAAATGCAGCGCCAGCGGGCCACCACCCGCGCCCGTGCCAATGATGATCGCATCGTAAACCGTAGCCATATCCGGCTAGGATGCAGCACGGCACGCGTGAGTAGATATAGATGAAAGCCTTTGTATCTATTACCGCAGAACAGCTTTACCGGAACATGCGATCATCGAAGCGGAAAGGCAATGGCTTCTGCTGAACAATCTTTGTGAAATCGCCGTGCGCAGGATTGAGCAACACATTCCACTCACCTGTAACCACAGCAGAAGGCACGCGCATGGCAACCGTGCGGCCTGCGCGAATCCAATCCGCTCCGCGCTTGCGCAGCGATGCGTGGTTGAGCGAACGCCAGTCCCGGGGAAGACTTTCAACCGCGATCGTTTCCATGGCAAGATCATCCGGTATATCGGCAGCGATGGAGACAAGATCGTTCGGTGCAACGCTTGGATCGAGATGCACAAAGAGTTCTACGGAAGCCAGCGCGAGCGAGGCAGACGTGTAGACCATGCTTACGCCTGCGGGGTTCCAGCGCCCGGCATACAGGCGTGAGCCTTCTCCTGAGAAAGCAGCCTGAGCGAACTTCTTTTTGCAGATGCGAAAGACGCGCATCAGCTATATACGCCGTAGGAGATGCGCCCCAGAATGGTTTCCACTGTTTGCACGCCGGTATCGGTGTCGAGCAATTCAAACGGCGCTACATTCTGAAGAGCGCGGTTGGGTGTTTGCAGCCACTGTGATGCCTTGGCTTTATCTCCCAACACATCGCTTGCAAGCGCCAGGATGCGTGCCACGCGAACGGTACGGTCCGATTCGTCTGAGGTGAGGCGCGCATGAGAACTCAGGCGGCGCGTCAGTGTCCGCTCCGGGATGCCAACGATGCGTGCGACTGCTTTTCTATCCACTGCGAGACCGCCTGCCAGCACAGGCACGCTCTCCGCTGGCAGACCATCGCGGATGGCCCGCATCAGGTCGGAACTGGAGGCTATCCTTCGCCGGATCACCTTCGCCCCGCCTAGAACATTTGCAATCGCCTGTGCCGTCATGTGTAGCCACCTGGCTAAAGTATAACGCCAGATGGCGTCTACTTAATTTAGACGCGAAAAAGCCGCCGCGGGTGCGGCGGCTCTTTACATTTGGCTTGTCTTACTTCTTTGGTTCGGCGTCCACCGTCCACTCTTCGATGGGGCCAAGGCCGAGGTCCTTCAACTGCGGCTCGATCTTGGCCTTATCGCCCACGGTGATGAGGATCATCTGGTCGGCATGGATGTACTTGTTGGCGGCTGCGGTTGTCTCGGCTTCAGTCACTGCTTCAAACTTCGAGGGCAGCGTGGAGAAGTAGTCCAGTTGCAATTTGTATGCCCAGATTTCGGCCATCTGTCCCGCAAGCCCGGCATTGGTTTCAAACTCCGCGGGCAGCGAGCGGACCACGCTGTCCTTGCCACTCTTCAACTCTTCGGGCGTAAGCGGATGGGTATGCAGCTTCTCCAGTTCTCCCATCAGTTCCTTTGCGGCGGGACCGGTGACATCGGTCCGCATCTGTCCTCCGCCGTAGAAGAAGCCGGGCACGCGGCGATAGGCGAAGTTGGTGAATGCGCCGTAGGTATAGCCATGTTCTTCACGCAGGTTCATGTTGATGCGCGCAGAGAACTGTCCGCCGAGCGGAGTGTTGAGAATTTCGAGCGCGGCGTAGTCTGGCGAGGAGCGCGGTGCGGCCAACTCGAAGACGAGCATCGCCGTCTGCGGCGCTCCTGGCGTATCTACAAGCATGATTTTGTGGGCGTTGGCCTGCTCCACCTTCTGCAAGGGGGGTGGTGTGGCCGTGCCTGACCACTTGCCAAAATACTTCTCAGCAAGCGATTTTGCCTGTGCAACGGTGACATCTCCGGCAAAGACGAGCACGGCGTTCTTTGGCCCGTAGTGCGATGTATAGAACTTCGAGAGGTCGTCGGCTTTGATTGCAGACACCGATTCCGGCGTTCCCTGTGAGGTGTAGCCGTAGGGTGAGTCCGCTCCGTAGAGAGCGCGCAGTCCTACACGCTGCGCGATTGCCATGGGTTCATCGCGCGATTGCAGAAGCTGTGTCTTGCGACGTGCGCGCACACGTTCCACTTCCTTTGGATCGAATGCGGGATGCTGCGCTACATCGGCAAACAGATCCATGCTGGGCGCTACGGTGCTGGTAAGCGCGGAGATGGAGATCGATGCCGTCTCCGTTCCTGCTGAGGCGCCCATGTGCGCTCCGAGGTCGGCGGTACGGTTCGCAATTTGCGTGGATGAAAAGGAATTTGTGCCTTCCGTCAACATGGCGGAGGTGAAGCCCGACACGCCGGGAAGCGTGGGCGAGTCACTCGATGATCCGGCATTGGCCACCAGCGCAGCGGCGAAAAGTGGAAGCTTATGCCGTTCAGTTACGTACACCTGCAATCCATTAGCGAGCGTGAAGGTTGTTGGGACTGGCAGGTGAAGTTTAGGCGTCGGGCCAGGTTTGGGTGGCGTCTTGCGAAATGCCTGGGAGGCCATGAACTCCGGCGAATACTCCGGCGTTACCTTGTAGTCTTTGTCCGCATCAGCGGGAGCGCGGGGAACATCGTTCAGCTTCTTCTCGCCCTGCACTGTGGTGACAACAACACGGCCCGTTGGCGTCAGATACTTTTTCGCATCTGCAAGTACCGCCGCTTTAGTGACAGCTTCGTAACGCGCGATGTCCTTGGGGAGATATCCGGGATCGCCCTTCTCCTGGTTATAGTTTTGCAGCATGTCGGCTACGTCCTGTACCTCTTCCAGCGGACGAATCATATTGGAGATGGTGCGCGTGCGGGTGCGCGTAATCTCTTCGTCCGTTGGACCATTGGCGAGAAAGTTGGCGATGACAGCGTCGGCCGCTTTCTCTATCTGTTCGGCGGTTACGCCCGGCCGCGCGATGATGTTGCAGGAGAAGATGCCGGTCAATTCCAGTGAAGAATGTTCGCAGGTGGCCGATTGCGCGATCTGTTGTTTGTAAACAAGCTCCTGGTACATGCGCGAGGTTTTGCCTGAACCGAGGATGGATGAGGCAAAGTCCAGGCCGGCATCGCTGGGCGAAAAGAGCGCTGGTGTGAGCCACGCCATCTGCACCGCCGGAAGCTGTACCTGATCGGTCACGGTGATGCGGCGTTCGGACGTGATCGGCGGTGTTATGGCTTTCACCGGAGGCTTCGGTTCGGTGCTGTGCTTCAGCGGCCCAAAATATTTTTCGACGAGCGCCTTCGCTTCTGCTTTCTGAAAGTCGCCCACGATGGTGAGCGTTGCGTTGTTGGGCGCATAGTAGGTTTTGAAGAACTCGCGTATATCGCCCAGGCGTGCAGCTTCAATGTCCGCATGCGAACCGATAATCACGCCGTAATATGGATGATCTTTCGGAAATAGTTCGTGATACAGGGCTTCCTCAGAGAGACCGTATGGCTCGCCTTCGCGCGACTGACGGCGCTCGTTGCGCACCACATCACGCTGATTGGCGAGTTTGGTACGGTCAAGTGTGTCCAGCAGAAATCCCATGCGGTCGCTCTCCAGCCAGAGCCCCAGCGCAAGCTCATTGGAGGGCAGGGTTTCGTAGTAGTTGGTACGGTCGAAGTTAGTGGAGCCATTCACACCGCTTGCGCCAGCGGCTTCCAGATATTTGAAGTGTGCGCGGGGACCAACATGGCCGGAGCCTTCGAACATCATGTGTTCGAAAAGATGCGCGAACCCCGTTAGCCCAGGGTGCTCGTTCTTCGCGCCGACGTGATACCAGACATTCACAGCTACCAGCGGCAGCGTATGGTCCTCCGAGAGGATGACCTCCAGGCCATTCGGCAACACATACTTCTCAAACGGAATTTTTGGTGCTTCAAACTTTGGCGCAAGCGCGGCAGCAACCGAAGCTGGCGCATGCATGGCGTGTTTCTTTTGGGCGTGGAGCGCAGGGACAGACGCCAGTGTGGCCACCAGCGCAATGGAAACGAAACGAGAGATCTTTGGGCGCATTTCGGCTCTTTCGCAAGGAGAGTTAGGCTCGCTCAATCCATACGGCGTCCCGCGGAGAAGCGGCGATTAGATGAAGCGAGAATAACAGAGCCGCAGATCCAGATTCCTGCGCTTTACTGCACCACCACATTGAAGGTGACGCCGCGGGACAGTCCTGCTGCCGTCGCCGTCACGACGACAGGATAGTTCCCAGGAGGCGTTACCAGCGTTGTTCCTCCACCATTTGTGCCACCGTCAGAGTAATTATCTGGGATTTGCCTGCCTGCACCGCAGCCTGTGATTTCACCGATCAGGATGAACAATGTAAGCAGAGCGACAATGCGCCTCTTGCGGTTCCATGCCAAAGCGAATGACAGTAGGAAGCCAACGGCAATAGTCGCTGGTACGCGCACCGCATTTGCAGAGAGGCCGGTACGCAGCGTGATCGTGATGGTTTGCTGGCCGTTCAGGTCCGTGCTCGCCGGTGAGATCGTGCACTTCGCGTTTGCTGGCGAACTCGTGCATGCCAGCGAAACACTCTGCGGCATGGTCAAAATCGGCGTAAGCACTGCCGCGAAAGTTGCCGTGCCACCACTCGCAATCGAACGCGTTGTCGTTCCGCTTGCAGAAAATGTGAAATCCACGCCGGTGCCGCTCAACGCGGCTGTTTGTGGAGAATTGGATGCATTGCTGGCCAGCAGCAGAGAGCCGGAACGTGCGCCTGCGGCCTGCGGAATCAATGCGACTACCAGCTTGCAGCTTGCTCCCACCGGCAGCGGAGTTACTGTGGAGCATGCATTTGCGCTGCTTGTCAGGCCGAAGTCGCCCGTTAACCCTATGTTGGAGATAACCAGGGGGAAAGCGCCATTGTTCGTCAGCGTGAACGTTTGCGGTTCGCTGGCCACGCCGACCCCCACCGGTCCAAATGCAAATGCTGCAGGTGCCAGAGAAACCCCTGCGGGCGCAAGTCCCGTTCCCGTCAATGTGACTGTCTGCGCTCCGAGGGCGTCGCGGACAATCAACACACCAGTTTGAGGGCCAACACTGACTGGAGAAAATGTTACCTGCAATGCGCATGCGGAGTGCGCTGCCAACGTAGTTCCGCAGCCATTCGTTACGGCAAAGCTCCCCGAGAGAATGCTTGCGGAGATGAGCGTCAGCGGCACGTCTCCATCGTTGCGTATGGTCAGCGTCTGCGCTGCGCTGGTGGAATTCAGCAGAGTAGGAGAAAAGCTCAAGGAGGTTGCAGACAATGTGCCGGTCGCAACTGTGGTGCCCGTTCCATGTAATGCCGCCGTCAGCGGCCCGGAATCGCTCATCATGGAAAACGTTTCCGCGCGTGTACCGGACGTAGTTGGTCTAAACGCAATGGAAATCGTACAGCCTGTACCCGGCGCAAGCGTTGCCTTGCATGTGTTTGCAGCGATGAGGAAGTCGCCTGTCACCGCAAAGCCACCGATGCTGCCGCTTATTGTGCCTGTGTTGTTTACAACGATAGTTTGCACATCGCTGGTGGAGCCCAGGGTTGTATTTGGAAAATCCAGCGAGACTGGTGTCAATATGGCGGAGAATCTCTGCGGCTGCTGCGCGTGCGCAGATACCGCTGTCAGCCACAGCGCGACCATAAGATACCCGTACACCCGGGCCCAACTTCTCAACGTGGATCTCACCAGAATTTTGAATAAAAAGAGTGTACAGAACTTTATCCTGTCTCTTCTATTCTCAGACCGGAGAGTTCGCTTCGCGAAGCCTCGGATTGCCAACTAGCAGCGCACAATTTTGTCCGACATAATGCCGCGCGTTGCGTTGCGCGCATCGACCACCAGCTTCGATTCAGCTACAACGCGTTCATAGTCATACGCACTGTGGTCGGTTGCGATCAGCACGCAGTCGTACTGGCCAAGATCGTCCAGGGGAGCGGACTTCATCTGTAGATCGTATTTGCGTCCGCGGCCTACTTCGGGGAAGAAGGGATCGTTGTAGCTCACATCCACGCCGAGTCCCTGCAATAGTTCAATAATGGTGAGCGCAGGCGATTCGCGCAGATCGTCCACGTCGCGTTTGTATGCCACGCCGAGCACCAGCACCTTCGCGCCCTTCAGCGCGACTGCGCGCTCATTCAGGGCCTTGCCGACTTCAAGCACCACAAAGCGCGGCATCTCTTCATTGACCTCACCGGCAAGCTGGATGAAGCGTGTGGGGAAGCCGAACTCTTTTGCCTTCCACGTCAGGTAAAACGGATCGACAGGAATGCAGTGTCCGCCGATGCCGGGCCCCGGATAAAAGGCCTGGAAACCGAAGGGTTTGGTCGCTGCAGCATCGATCACTTCCCAGATATCGATGCCCATGCGCAGGCAAAGCTGCTTCATCTCATTCACCATCGCAATGTTCACCGCGCGATAGATGTTCTCAAGCAGCTTCGTCATCTCCGCCGTAGCAGGAGACGAGACAGGCACGGTGCGCTTGAAGATGGATCCGTACAACGCTTCAGCAGCATCCGTCGCGCGCCGATCGCATCCGCCCAGCACCTTCGGCACATCGCGCCGCGCGGTCTCCATGTTGCCGGGGTCTTCGCGCTCCGGCGAGAACGCCACCATCACGCCGTCCAGCGCATCTCCTTCGTCACGCAACACACGATGCCCATGCTTCGCGACTTCAGTAGCGATAATCTCTTCCGTTGTTCCTGGATAGGTCGTGCTCTCCAGCACTACCAGTTGCCCTGCGCGCAGGTGAGGCGCAATCGCGCGAATAGTGGACTCTACAAAGCTCAAATCAGGAACGTGATGATCCGTCAGCGGCGTGGGAACACAGATCAGCACCGCATCCAACTCGCGCACAGCGGAGAAGTCGTCCGTCGCAACGAAGCCTTTCCGTTGTGCAGTCGCGATGTGTTCGTTCTCAATGCGCCACAGATAGCTTTCGCCGCGATTCAGCTTTTCGACTTTGCTGCGGTCGATATCGAATCCGGTCACGCGCAGACCCGCATCGGCAAACAGCAATGTCAGCGGAAGCCCGACATATCCCAGTCCCACAATACCGACGCGGGCTTCGCGACGCGCCACACGCTCACGCCACTCCTGGATTGTTGCCGGACTTACTTGCGATAGCGTCCCTTGTACCACTCCACCGTCCTCCGCAGACCTTCTTCAAAGCCGACAACCGGCGCATATCCAAACGCGTCCTTTGCAGCCTGAATGCTGGCCAGGGAATCGCGCACGTCACCATCGCGCGGAGGCCCATACTTCGGCGCGATCTTCGTCTCTAGCAGACGCGCCATGGAGGCATAAGTTTCATTTAAAGTGTGCCGCTCGCCGCAGGCGATGTTGAATACTTTGCCTGCCACTTTCTCCGCCGGAGCCTCGGCTGCCAGCAGATTCGCCTGCACTACGTTGTCGATATAGGTGAAGTCACGTCCCTGCTCACCATCGCCGTTGATGGTGGGCTGTTTGCCTTCCAGCAATTGCAAGGCAAACTTGGCCATTACGCCGGAGTAAGGCGATGTCGCGACCTGGCGCGGCCCAAAGATATTGAAATATCGTAGCGACACCGTCACCATGCCGTACACCTGCCACCAACTCTGCATGTAATACTCGCCGGTCAGCTTCTGTACGGCGTAGGGTGAGAGCGGCTCGGGGCGCATCGTCTCCACGCGTGGAAAGCCAGGTTGATTCCCATATGCCGATGAAGACGCCGCATAGATGACCCTCTTTACGCCAGCTTCGCGCGCTGCGTCCAGCACGTTAAATGTGCCGTCCACATTGGCGGCATGGCTTTGGCGCGGACGCTTTACGCTGCGCGGAACGCTCGGCAGCGCGGCCTGATGAAAAATCGTATCTACGCCATCGCAGGCTTCCGTAAGTCCCTCGCGGTCCAGCAGCGATAGCTCAATAAAATCGATACTTTTCCAACTCTTCCGCAGATTGCCGCGCATACCTGTGGCGTAGTTGTCCATGCCACGGACTTCCAGCCCGCCACGCGCCACCAGCGCATCCGTCAGGTGCGATCCAATAAACCCGGCGGCGCCGGTCACCAGCACCCGCTTCATCGGGCGTCTCCCGCTTTGCTGTAAAGAACCATCTTCTCCATTTAGACACAGACCAGCATGTTGCGTCGAAAGTTGTCCTGCAGAGCAAATAGAAGGCGGCCTTTTTCGTAGCGATCCAGCCAATTAGCAGAAACATCACAACCTAAAGCTGTTGGCATTAGTCTTATCCGCATGAACAGTCATCATTTCGATCTCGCCCAGGCCGCCTTTGGGGAGATGCAGTTTCAGGGCTTCAACCTCCATCACACAGAAGCTGAGCGCCAGCAACTCGCCCAAATTGTCGCCCAGGGCGGCGTCCCGCGCGCCGAACTAGATTCCTTGCAAGATCTGCGCTCTCTCCTTTGGTCGTCTATCGACAACGACACCTCTCGTGACCTCGATCAGATTGAGTGGGCCGAGCAGACCGGCGCCAGCATCCGCGTCCTGATTGGAGTGGCTGACGTGGACGCCGCAGTCAAAAAGGACACGCCCATCGATAAATTCGCGCGCGAGCAGACGCAGACCGTGTACACCGGCGTCCGCAACTTCCCCATGCTGCCCAACGAACTCTCCACCGGACTCACTTCACTTAATGAGCAGGAAGACCGCGCTGCTGTCGTCACTGAATTTACGGTGGCGCCCGACGGTTCTCTCTCCGGCCAGAAGATCTATCGCGCGCAGGTCTGCAATAAGGCGCAGCTTGCGTACTCAAGCGTTGGCCCATTTCTCAAAGAAGGAAAGATCGATGATCGCTTGCAGGTGAAACTGGCTGCCAATGCCGGTCTTGCCGATCAACTCAAGCTCCAGGACCAGGCTGCGCAGTGGCTCCGTGCAGCCCGCAACCGCGCCGGCGCACTCGACTTCCGCCGCGCAGAGGCACAACCCATTCTTGCAGACGGCAAGGTGAAAGGTATCGACAGCGTTATCCACAACCGCGCGATGGAGCTTATCGAAGACCTGATGATTGCTGCGAATGAGACAGTGGCCAATGCTCTGCATAATGCCAGGCGCTCCAGCTTGCGCCGTATTGTGCGCAATCCTGAACGGTGGCAGCGCATTGTCGATCTGGTCTTAGAGAAGGGAACCAAGTTGCCCGCCGAACCTGACTCCGGTGCGCTCAACCAGTTCCTGCTGGAACAGCGCCGCAGCGATCCCGATCATTACCCCGATCTCGCACTCACCATCATTAAGCTGATGGGTGCAGGTGAGTACGTTCTCTCCAGCGGACGCGACCCTCATCCTCCAGCCCACTTTGCGCTCGCCGCACAGGACTACTCCCACTCCACAGCCCCCAACAGGCGTTTTCCCGATGTTGTGACGCAGCGGCTTGTCAAAGCCATGCTCAACAATGAACCTGCGCCTTACACCGACGACGAACTTGCCGCCATTGCCGAACACACGAACGATCGCGAACGCGCCACCAACAAAGTTGCCCGGGCCATGTTCAAACGTATCAGCGCCGTTGCGCTTGCCGACCACATTGGCGATGTTTACAACGGCATCGTTACGGGCGCGAGCAATAAGGGGACCTGGGTCCGCATCCTTAAGCCGCCGGTGGAAGGAAAGATTGTTCGTGGCGATGCCGATCTGGATGTCGGCGACAAGGTAAAGGTAAAGCTTATAGGTACCAATCCCGAGCGGGCCTTCATCGACTTCGCACGGGCAGGCTAACGTGTGTATGAGACTCAGATTACCGGGATAGGGCGCTGGAGCAACCACTCACAGCAAAGAACCCGCCACTCACAATTTCTCAAACAACGCGGGCCAGCGTGACTGAAAACCAGCCACGCTCGTCCGTCCACGTCTCTTCAGTGAAGTACCCGGAATCTTCCAGCAACGACAGCAGCGAATTCTCCGTGAACTTATAACTGTTCTCCGTATGAATCCGTTCCCCTTTTGCCAGCCGCACACTCAATCGTGCGGCTGCAATGCGAATATGCTGCGGTTCAATAGCCTCCAGGTGCATTTCGATACGAGACTCGTCCTTATTCCAGAACGCCACATGGCGGAAGCAGGCCAGATCGAAATTTGCTGCTAATTCTTTATTCAAACGCCGCAGAATATTCAGGTTGAAGGCTTCCGTTACACCTTCGGCATCGCGGTAAGCTGCTTCCATCACCTTGCGGTCCTTCACCATGTCCACGCCCAGCAGAAGCGCATCACCAGACTGTAGCTCTACCTTCAGGTTCCGCAGGATTGTGCGTTGTTCCTCCGGCGAAAAATTGCCAATACTCGATCCGATGTAGAGTGCGAGCGTCGGCCCGTCATGCGGTGCGAGCTGGATCGGCGCACTCACATAATTGGCGACCACGGGCTTTACTTCTACATCAGCCAGCGACTGCTCAATGCTGGCACATGCAGCCTCCAGCGCTGTTTCCGAAACGTCAACCGGAATGTACTCCACACGACCCTGCATGTGTGCCGCAGCATCCAGCAGAATGCCTGTCTTGGACGCCGTGCCCGCACCCAGCTCCACAATGCGCAGGGGTTTGGAACTCTCGCCACGCGCTCGCGACACGATGGTGTCTGCATATCCCGAAAAGATGCCACGCTCGGTGCGCGTCGGATAATACTCGGCCAGATGCGTGATGCGCTCGAACAGTCGCGTCCCAAGGGCATCGTAGAACATCCACGCGGGCAGTGAGCGCGGCTGCGGCAGCAATCCGCGCTGGACCTCGCGGACCATTGCGCTGCGGAGATCGTCGGCGGCGGTATCAAGTTCGAGTGGTGAGACGGCGGTTGCCAAGCAGAAGGCCCTCTACTGTGCGAGTCGAATTCCGGAGAACTGCCAGCGCGTTGCTGGCGGAAAGAAGTTGCGATAGGTGCTACGGATGTGAGATGCAGGTGTGGCGCAGGAGCCACCGCGCAATACCATCTGGCTCGACATAAATTTACCGTTGTATTCGCCTAGCGCTCCCGGCAATGGCCTGTATCCCGGGTATCCGGTATACGGACTCGCTGTCCACTCCCAGCAGTCGCCGATCATCTGCGCTAATTCCTGAGTAGAAGCAGACTGCGGATGCAGGGTGCCGTCCTCCAACAGCGTTCCATTTGAAGGTATGTCGGCAGCGGCAATCTCATACTCTGCTTCCGTGGGCAGACGCCTGCCACTCCATCGCGCAAAGGCGTCCGCCTCAAAGAATGAAATATGGCACACCGGCGTATGCAGCAGGCCAGAAAGGCCGCGCCAAGCTCCGAGCGTAAATACCTTCCATCCTGTTTTATCGGACGCATCGCGGTGCCAATAGAGCGGAGCTTGCCATTGCTCGCGAATCACGGCGTCCCAGCCCTCGGAAAGCCACAATTCTGCCCGGCCATAACCGTTATCAGTCATGAACTCCAGGTACTCCGCGCACGTCGCAAGCCGGTTCGCAATCGTAAACGGAGGCACATAGACCGTGTGCCGCGGTGTCTCATTGTCAAAACAAAAGTCTTCAGGATGGCTTGCATCTAATGGATACCCGATCTCTCGCAAGCCGCCCTCAAACTTTGTCCAACTGAGCGGCACAGATTCATTCCTGGGAGCTGCCATGTCCCGATACGGGGGGTGCAGCGGATTGGTAAAGAACGCAAACTTGATGTCCGTCAGTGCCAACTCCAGGTGCTGCTGCTCATGGTTCAGCCCCAGCACGATGCGTCGTACGGCTTCATCGGGAACATCTCCGGCAGAGAGAAAGAGCTCCATCGCCGCATCCACATGCGCGCGATACGCCACAATCTCATCCAGAGCAGGCCGCGAGAACGAGGCCCGCAGCTTCTTCTCAGGAATCTCTTCGCCTAAGGAGATGTAATAACTGTTGAAGAGCCAGTGGAAGGCTTCATTGAATGGCTTATATCCGGCGGCAAATTCGCGAAGTACGAAAGTTTCGAAGAACCACGTCGTATGCGCGCGGTGCCACTTTACCGGACTGGCCTCAGCACACGCCTGCACCATCTGGTCTTCGGCGCTGAGAGGAGCAGCCATCCGCTCCGTCTCCACGCGCACAGCTGCGTACCGGCTTCGCAAAGAAGAAGTCTGAGCGGCAGAACCCGCCGTGGGAAGCGTCGTGGCCATCGTGTTCCTCATCAGATGCAAACCCCCATCCCGTCGCTGCTTTATAAATGAGCAGAAGGATTTATGTCCTCGCGCGGATGTTTTCTTCCCTTCAAAGCCAGGTAAGAGCGATTCTTCGAGCGGACACCATATATGTCTGATAATTGTTGCCCTCCTGCTAATCCTCGGCATATACTCGACGCAATCAGCGAGGTGCGTCTTCGACAGGGCGTTTGACCAAAGCTCCGGTAGCCGTCTCACTTTCGCGCCTCTGCGCGCGGCAAAAAAGCTTGCCCAATCCCTCATAGATGATTTGACTGCCGTCTTTGCGCCTGGCACCTGCCGCGTCTGTGAGAGCGCTCTTCTCCGCGCCTCGGCCGTTCCTGTTTGCGAGACGTGCTTTGCGCGTCTGCAGCCACAAGCTATGGTGCAATGCGTTCGCTGCGGAGAATCGCTCGGCTTTGAAGGCCGTGACGAGGACCAGACATGCACCCCTTGCCGTGCTGTACCACCCGATTTTGAGGAGGCACGCGCCTTCGGCATCTACACCGCCGAGATGCGCGCGCTCATCCATTTGATGAAGTACGAGAACATGCCCGCTATGGCCGAAGCGCTCGCGCCCATGCTGGCGGAAGCTGCTCTCGACCTGCGCAATGCACCCGCGGAGATGACGGTTATCGCCGTCCCGCTCTTTCGCCGCAAACGCCCCTTCAATCAGAGCGAACGGATAGCCGACCACGCCATACGCATGTTGGCAAAGCGCAAGCCGGAGTGGACACTGCATCGTGCGCACCTGCTTCTAAAGCGCACGCGTAATACCACGAGCCAGTTTGGACTGTCGCCGCGTCAGCGGCGTCTCAATCTGCGTGGGGCCTTTGAAGTGAGACAGCCCGGCCAGATCAACGGCAAACACATTCTTCTTGTGGACGATATCTACACCACCGGCGCCACCGCACGCGAATGTTCCCGCGTGCTCATGCGCGCCGGAGCAGCCTCTGTTCGCGTGGTCACGCTGGCACGCGCGCAAAAACTCACCGCCACGTTGTGGCAGCCGCCGCAACATCTTCATCCACCGAGTCGAAGCTATCTGAATTGAGGAGCGATCCGAACGATGCACACCAAGCACCCTTCCAAACCGCGCAAGCAAAAGTCTCTGGCCAAATGCCACGCCCTTGCCACCGGAATGGAGACGGAGCGTGCGCACCGCGGATCCAGCCTGCAGACGCCGGTGCTCGTCCTCAACGCCTCCTATGAACCGATCAATATCTGTGGAGCGCGTCGTGCCCTGGTGTTGGTACTGAAGGGAATCGCCCGGACCGAAGAAGAGCACGCCTCCACGCTCCATGCCGCCCGCCTGCACATGCCGCTGCCGAGTGTCATTCGTCTGCTGGAGTACCGTCGCATTCCGCACCAGACCCGCGCCCTCTCCCGCAAGAACATCCTTCTCCGCGACCGCTACACCTGCCAGTACTGCGGGATCGTGCTGCCGTCCAGCGATCTCACGCTCGACCATGTCCACCCGCGCTCTCGCGGCGGCACGTCCACTTGGGAAAACCTCGTTGCCTGCTGCCATGAATGCAACCGTCGCAAAGGCAATCAGCTTCTGCATGAGATGACCGACATGAAGCTCATGCGGCAGCCAACGCCCTTCACGCTGCATACCTCCCGCCACATCATGCGCATGCTGGGTTCTGGAGAAGCCCACTGGCGCAAATACCTCTTTTTCGAAGCGTCCTAAGCAGGCAAACAGGATCGCTCGGGCCTGATTTTCTCTCTTATTTAGACGATTTTGAATTCCTATGTCGCTCCATAGGAATGAAGCTCTGTACATTCCACTCTCTGATGCCAGTTTTCCACAAGATTTGCACTATTTTCTTGTGGGAAATGTGTGAAGTAAACGTCCTCTGCCTGACGGCTTATTCGGTCATCTCGCGCGAATTTGCGGCATATCCTGATTTCCGAATGTCTACAACTTTTGTGTAAGTAACTCAATACAAAAGATGTAGGAGCAATGTCTCGGCATCCCCAGAACGGCTACATTCGAGTGTCACGTTACCTCAGTAATAACACTTACGTTATTAGTCCTATATACATCTCATTCTAATGGATTTAGGTCCCAGGCAACCCTATGCTTCTCTCATCTGGTTAGTCCAGAGAAGACTTTTGACGTTCCCCAGGAGAGAAACACATGAACAATATCATCCGCGCCTTCGTTGCTGCCCTTGTCCTCACCGGTACTGTTGCCGCCGCTCACACCGCCAATAAGGGCGAGATCTCGACGAACAAGGCACTGCATAGCCTTCCCCGTCCGCAGTGCGATCCCGGCGTTCCCGATGGTTGCGGTATCTAAGTTCTCTGTTCCCAATGAGGAATAGAGTCTTTAGTACCTAATGTTTATATAAGAAAAAAGATTGCTTGCCGACATCTCCTCTTCTATGCTGGACATTGCAGCGTGGAGAGTTGAGATGTCGGCAAAGTTCATTTCGGAAATTCTGGGATATACGCAGATAGCGGCGGAGATCATCGCGCTGTGCGCTATTTATCGTTCGAAGGAATTGAAGAAGTATTGGGCCTTTGGCCTACTCCTCGCTCTTCGTGTCGTATATTCCAGTTTTCTTTTGCCATGGGCCCGATATGCAAAATACTGGGTGGGTCCTCAGAAGGCTTATAGCGTTTATTACTACGGCTATTGGTCTACCTTTATTATCGATTCCGCGCTAATTGTACTGACCACGTACTGTATTTATAGGACAGCGATGGAACCCTTGAAGGGACTCCAGAGCTTAGGCAATCTTGTTTTCAAGTGGGCAGCCTCTATTTCCACCGTTGTGGCGTTAGCTATCTCCGCTGGACGTATGGTGGATACACGCCATTTCATCATCTCTGCAGCTAACCAGTTAGAACGAGCCAGCAGTATTCTGGCCCTGTCTCTGCTTCTGTTTGTCTGCTTTGCTATCCGTCCCATGGGCCTCTCGTATCGGAGTCGTATCTTTGCCATTACCTTCGGACTCGGTATGATAGCGACCCTTTCCATGGTGGGTTCAGCTTGGGTTTCTGAATCCATGTACAACATGTATGACCAGGTGAACGCGGCAGTCGCGCTCTGTGTATTGGGCGGATGGACATGGTATTTCACGGTGCCGGAGCCGAAACGGCGCTTTATTATGCTGCCGACCACGTCGCCCTTCCTGCGGTGGAACCATATCTCTGAGGTATTGGGCCATAACCCTGGTTATGTAGTGGTGGGTGGCTTCTCGCCGCAGGACCTTGCTCCCGCAGAGATTGAAGTGATGCGCCGTGCTTCGCTGAAGGCTGCGGAGACGGCAGCAAACCAGTTCGCTCCTTCCGCTGCTGCTTAAGATCTGTATCGACCTAATACAAGGGCCGCCTGCGGGCGGCCCTTGTGTTTTATTGCTTTGCCTACAAGGCCATGGCCGATACGGTCACAGCCCTTTACAGATGTGTAAAGGTTAGGTTGCGGTGAGGTATGCGAGGAAATGGTGCAGAGAGACGCAGGCCGGTTGGGATGCCCGTTGCGTTGATGGCGGTGACGGGGATGGCTGGGGTGGTGCTTCGGTTTGCGCACTTGGGGCAGCCGCTGTTTGTGCGGAAGTATGGCGGGTCGGCGATGTGGGGGCTGATGATCTATTGGGTGGTGTGGGCCGTGATGGTGCGGCGGCCGGGGCAGGTGGCGCGGGCGGCGGTCGTGTCTGGTGGGATTGGGACGGCGGTGGAGTTTTTGAAGCTGGTGCATGCGCCATGGCTGGAGTGGTTTCGCGGGACACTTCCGGGGATTCTGCTGCTGGGCCGGTATTTTGCCTGGGCGGATATTTTGGCTTACTGGGTGGCGATTGGGATCGCGGCTTGTCTCGGTGCCTGGCTGTTGCGACGGTTTTTGGGACGGCGGGCGGTTTAGGGCGCCGTCCTGGGTTGTGCCGGCTTACTCTTCCTCCTCGTCGTCTTCGACTTCGCCCTCTTCTTCGTCGTCCAGATCTTCTTCGTCTGCTTCGTCCTCATCGAGGTCGTCGAGTTCGTCGTCTTCGATCAGACCGGTGTCTTCGTCTTCAGCGAGGTTCTGCTGGATGTCTTCTTCGTTCTCGGTTGCTCGTGGGTTTGCCATGGTCGCTCCAGTTGGTTTGTAAGGCAGTTGGACGCAGGCGCGGGCGGCGGGGAGGGACGCCAGAGAGCGTCTTTGGCGAGTGAACGTGCGCTTGCGCTGGAAGTGGTGCGGGCCGTTGCGGCTTCGCCTTCACTCCGGCCTTCGGCAGTGCGGAAGCGCCTTTGGCGCGGCTGTTTATTGGCACGACTGAAGCCGTGCCCTTGACGGCTTTTGCCTCTCTACATCTCTGTAGAAGTCAGTTCTTCTGGAGTGGTTTCAAATGCGTACTTAGCTTTTCCGCTGTTAGCTTGTACTTCTCCCAAACTTGGGCGATACGCTGCTTCAACTGCTCTCCTTCGAGCACGGCGTGGGAGATTTCGTCATAGGCTGCCCTGACTGCGGTAACTAGGTTCGATAGAGCGGTCGTATCGAGCGAAAGTACACCCACAGCCTGTGAAGAATCAGTGCACTTTCCAGAGGGAATCATGCTTACCAATAGCTTCTGATGTTTAGGGTACATCGAGTCAAACCATACACCAGCCACCAACAGTTGACCGTGCTCCTCTTTGGTTAGAGCATTTTGGGCTAATTTTTTACTCTTCGACTCGATTACCCATGCGTCAAGATTTGAAAGAAACCATAGTAGGTCAGGTCCCTTTCCGTTGGTACTTGTGTTATCTGGTCGTTGTGCCTTCAGACCGATGAAGTCCGCCAGTTTTTCCATAGCCGCATCCATCTGATTACTGCTTGCCGCGTTTACTAGCGGTTGCATCGCATCGTCGAATTCTTGTAGAACTGCACGACGAAATGCAAAAGACTTCAGTCGGCCGAATACCTTCTCGATTTGATCATCGACAATCGTTATTGGCGCATACGGCAGCGGCGCACGTGGTTTCAGAAGGAGCCTGTTCGAAAGGTAAGCGCTCTTCTGGAATTCCTCTGACTTCTCGGTTGCGCCCCAGTGCGAAGCAATGCGCGCTGCTAATTGGAAAAACCATCCTCGCGTTGCGTCGTCTAGGCTCTTCTTCTCAAGATGCCTAACGATGGTAGTAATAGCCTTTTCATGGAAGCCGTCTCTCCAAATACGAAGAGCTTTCCGCTCGGTGGACGCATCGCTGAGATCACTCTCTTCAGCTTCGGTTGATTTCATGCGGTCCGCCAGTTGTTCTGCGGCGAAGCGTCTCCAGTCGCGGTCTCGTCCTAGGCACTTATTCATCACATCGCCAAAATCCTTGTAGGACTCGATGTGACGGCTTACCTCCTGTCCAATCTCAATCTGGGCACGTGTTGCGCTTGTCATCAACTGGAGGTTGCGCTGTCTGCTTATCCAATGAACAAGAGAATCTCCCACAAGCAACACTACGGAATAGTCGCTCGGACCTCGAGAGGCCCGTCCTGCACCCTGTTCGATCTTTTGAGCGACCCACAAATCGATACTGCGACTACCATTCAGTACCACCGCACGGTAAGTATCGTATGCGGACATCGCCGTTGGAGTGCCGTCGATGATCAAGATGCGGCAAGCATTCCCCGAAAGGTCTATCCCTTCATATCTTTGGGCAAACGCATAGGGACCTTTATCTGAACCGTCTGTCAGAAACTTGACTGCATCCTGGACTCCTTCTGCAGACACGGGGTGCGATGCGGGTGGACACCAACTATCCGCCTGTGTACCAGAAGGAGTGAGAATGCAAGTAGCGACCTTGCCCGCTATAGCCTTAAGAGCCGACCGGACCCATGTGTGCGATTTTTCTCCTGCGCCTGTAACTGCAGGAATCAGAATCATGCGTTCGCTAATGCCGGCGAGTGAAGAAGAAGTGATGGCGGTTTCTGCGGCGGTGCGATCTATGTCAAAAGCAAGAATCGAGCTTCCATCATCCGGAAATGTTGCAGACATGAAAACTCTGTTCCTACACTTGTCGAATGAAGGGATAAGGTCTACGAAGGGGAGGACCGAAGTAATGGAAATTGCGTTTCCGGAAAAGAGGGCGTGGCAGTACTGGAGGTTATCTCTAAGGAACTGCCATTCCAAAGATTCAGAAATATCCCCAGTTGTGCCCAGGATATTTCTGACCTCTTCGAGCTTAGTGAACCAGCTCCAGTAGGGCACTTCGATAATTGAGCGTTCCGCTCGTTGAGCGATCCCCTCGAAAGTGCCGACCATTCCTACTTCGCTGAAGGATGATGCGAAAAGCGAAATGAGACGCTCATATGCCCTCGAAGAGCGATCAATAGACAGTGTGAACTGATCACGAAGTATGGAAAATGCGGAGTGAGCGTCGTCGCATATTACGCCTCCCAATGTAACAATAGGCCGCCCGGGTGTGCCGAACTTACTGGCTCCATGGAACACGGCATGATACGTGCAAACAAGAAGCGATTTCCCATCGAAGAATGGACCCGGGAGCGGTTTGCCTTTTACGTACGCGCAGACATCCAGTCCGTAAGAGTTCGCAAGAGCAATCGTTTGGTCCACCAGTTGTCTATTCGGGCAGAGATATACGACCGGTTCTCCTGAATGTCGCATGATAGAAGTCCCAATCAGGAGACCGACTAGAGTCTTGCCACCTCCGGTGTGCAGCTTTATGACAGTGTCCTTAGCACCTCGCTTTTTATTCCATTCCTCAAGTACCTCTGCCTGGCTGACATGTAGGTCAATAAGATTTTCGGATTTGGGAAGCCGTCTGAATATCTCTATCGGGTCTGAAGGGGGAGGTTCGGCCTTAGACGCGCCGAAGGTTTTAAAATCGATTGGCATATAGCTCCGTTCCGGAGTGGCCAGCGTAATTATTTATCGAAAACAAATCAAGATATTTATCCATTCCACGATCACGCCTGCATCCCTCGAGCTACGCTAGCTTCCGTCTCCATTGAGTTCAGCTTCACCCAGATGCAATATACGTTCTCAGTACTAAACCAGCCGTTCGCTATAAAATCGCTGCCTTCAGATGTCTCGGTGGAGTAATGCTTCGCCTACTCCACCGTCACGCTCTTGGCCAGATTTCTTGGCTGATCTACATCCGCTCCTCGTCTTACTGCTATGTGATAAGCCAGCAGTTGTAGCGGGACTGTTTCCAGGATGGGGAGCAGGAGGTCGGGGGCGGCGGGGATGTGGATGGTGTGTTCCACGAGGTTGGTGATTTCGTGGTCGCCTTCGGTGGCGATGGCGATGACGCGTCCGCTGCGGGCGGTGACTTCCTGAATGTTGCTGAGGGTTTTTTCGTAGCGGAGGACGCTGGTGGGGTCGTCGTCGTCCTTGGTGGCGATGCAGACGACGGGGAGTTCCTCGTCGATGAGGGCGTTGGGGCCGTGCTTCATCTCGCCGGCGGGGTAGCCTTCGGCGTGGATGTAGGAGATCTCCTTGAGCTTGAGCGCGCCTTCGAGGGCGATGGGGTAGTGGATGCCGCGGCCGAGGAAGAGGAAGTCGCGCGCGGTGGAGAAGGACTTGGCGAGCGTCTGGATGTGGTCGTCGGTGCGGCGGAGGACGTCTTCGATCTTGGCCGGGATTTTGGCGAGTTCGTTGGCGTAGTGGAGACTCTGTGCAGCGCTTAAAGTCCCGCGCTGCTGGCCGAGGTACATCGCCAGCGTGAAGAGGGCGGTGAGCTGGGCGGTGAAGGCCTTGGTGGAGGCGACGCCGATTTCCGGGCCGGCGTTGGTGGTGATGACGCCGAGCGCTTTGCGGGTGATGGCTGAGCCGACGACGTTGCAGATGGCGAGCGTGGGGGTGTTGTGGCCGATCATTTCGGCCTGCGCGGCGATGGTGTCCGCGGTTTCGCCGGACTGCGTGATGAGGAGGCCGAGCGCGGAGGGGATGGGGTCGCGGTAGCGGTATTCGCTGGCGTAGTCGACGTCTACGGGCAGGCGCGCGAGGCGCTCGATCATGTACTTGCCTGCGAGGCCGGCGTGCCACGAGGTGCCGCAGGCGGCGATGGTGAGGTTGGTTGCGGCGCGGAGCTGGTCGGCGGAGAGTTTAAGGTCGGGCAGGTAGACGGTGCCGTCGTCGAGCGAGACGCGGCCGAGGGTGGTGTCGCGGACGGCGCGGGGCTGCTCGTTGATCTCCTTGAGCATGAAGTGCTTGTAGCCGCCCTTTTCAGCCTGGTGGGGGTCCCAGGTGATGCGTTGCGGGGGGCGCTGGATCTCGGTGCCGTCGAAGTCGGTGAAGCGGACGCCGGTGGGGGTGAGGATGGCGAGATCGCCGTCCTGCAGGAAGACGATGTCGCGCGTGTGGTGGAGGATGCCGGGGACGTCGGAGGCGAGGAAGAATTCGCCGTCGCCGATGCCGATGACGGCGGGCGGGCCGCTGCGCGCGGCGATGAGCGTGTTGGGGTGATGCGCGGAGAGGACGCCGATGGCGAAGGCGCCGGTGAGTCTCTTCACGGCGCGGCGAACAGCGGCGGCGAGATCGCCGGCGGATGCGTTGCTGAGTTCGGAACTGTCGTCGATAAGTGCGGCGGACTCATTGGCAGCGCGTGTCTGGTCAGTGCGAATGCCGAGTTCGTCCTCGATTAAGTGGGCGATGATCTCGGTATCGGTTTCGGACTTGAACTGATGGCCGCGCGCGGTGAGCTCGCGCTTGAGGGCGAGGTAGTTTTCGACGATGCCATTGTGGACGACGACGAGCGTGCCGGAGCCGTCGCGGTGCGGATGGGCATTCTCTTCGGTAGGGCGGCCGTGGGTGGCCCAGCGGGTGTGTCCGATGCCGTAGGTGCCGATGAGCGGCGAGGATTGCAGAACGGCTTCAAGGTTGGAGAGCTTGCCGGGCGCGCGGCGGATTTCGAGCCGACCGGGTTCCGCTTCCATCCCGGCAACTGCGATGCCGGCAGAGTCGTATCCGCGGTACTCAAGACGGCGCAGACCTTCAATGATGACGGGGACAACGGGGCGTGGACCGATGTAGCCAATGATTCCGCACATGATGGAAGTATGCACTCTGACGCGGGATGCCGGTCAATTTCAAAGTGTCCGAACGTGCCCCAAAAGTACCGGAACCCCAATCACTGAAGTGCTAAGTAAGCGTGAACCGGATCGCGGTTGCGTACGGCACGGTGGCGATGAGCTTGCCATCTTTCAGGTGCGGGAGTTTAGGGGAGCGCGTAATGTGGGCTTCGCGCGCTTCAAGGGACGGCGCTGAAAGCATCTCCTGCAATACAACCCCGGATCTCGCCTTACCGAAGTTGAGTGTGAGATTGAGGTCCTGTGTCGCGTCTTTGTTGATGACGATGAAGGAGAGATGCGTGCTGGGGAGCTTGGCTGCATAGGCGGTGGCGTTCACGGGGCCGGGATTGAAGTCGACTGGAAGCAGCGTTGCGCCGCTGAAGAGGCCAGCGAAGCGAAGGCCATAGCTGACCGGTTCTGCAACGTACTTGCCGTTGAAGGTGGCGATAGGCGTGTAGAACGGGTGCGGGTGCTTCTGAATGTCGGCACCGGAAATACCGGCCTCCTTGAGCATGATATCGCCGGGAAGAAAGCCGCCGACGGAGTTAGCGACAGATTTGCCTGTGCCTCCGTGGAGATTGACGCCGGAGTAGCCGAAGGAGGCGAGGGTGAGCGCGTAGTCTGCCGCCCAGAGCGCGGAGGCGAAGACATCTGAGACGCCCGGCTTGCCGCCGCGATAGCAGGTGTTGCCTTCCGTCATGCGGACGCGCACACCCATCTTGGCCGCTGCTGCGGAAGCGACCTTCGCATCGTGAATGACCTTGCTTTTATCGGAGAGCAGCGCGGGGATGTTTACTTTGGGATTGGTAGCTGGACCGCCGAAATAATAGTGGTGCGAAAGCGTGGTGACATGCGGTGGATTGGGAATCGTGGGCCAGAGCGTGGCGACTTCCTTGAGCCAGTCGATCTTGCTTGCCACGTCAGGGATGCCGAATTTTGCATTCGGTACTACGGCAACAATGGCACGGGCGATGGCGAGCCACTCTTTTAGATACTCTTTGACCGACCATGTTTTTGGATCGCGGATGTGTTTGTCGAAGAGATCGACTTCGTTGCCGATCTGGAAGTATTGCAGCCGATTGCCGAGCGTCTTTGCTACGAACGCTGCTTCTTCCGCGGCGCGTGCGGGCGTGTTGGTGCCGAGGTTCATGCCGTAGAGGCAGGTCCATCCCGTCGCGCGCAGAAACGCGGCGAGGTTGCGAATGGCCTGTGGTGTTACCGGGTAAAACTGCGCGACGGAGTGGCCTACGACCGTCTTTACGTTCGGTGCGCTCGGCGGTTGTGTGTCAGCAGTTGGCTTCCAGTAGGCGAACTCGCTGGTGTTGCCGCCGAGGCGGAGAACTCCGCTGTGCGAGAGTGCGCGGAACTGCGCGATGAGGCCGTGGTTCGCGAGTGAGAAGAAGGTGGGATCGGTGAGTTGCTGTACCTCGTAGGAGAGGCCGACGAAGTCCTGCGGGATGGTGGGGCCGGTCTCGCCTTGCTGAATAGAGAGCGTGGCGGGTGCGGTAGATTGCGCGAAGATGCGCGCGGCAGGCAGACCGAGAAGAGCTGTGGAGAGGAAGCTACGTCGGCTCGCGTTCATGCCGATGATGGTAAGTCTCGGTGTGGTGATTTGGGAAATCGTTAGTCCTTCATCGACGGCCGTATATTTTGAAGAAGACGGAAGCGCGGAGTTGGACAGGCACCGGCTTGCCTTCTTTCATGGCCGGCCTGAAACGCCATTGCGAAACAGCTTCGATAGCTTTTTCATCCAGACCGTGCCCCAGAGGCCTGACGACCTGGATACACTTCGGCTTGCCATTCACATCCACCACAAAGCTGAGCAGCACGTCGCCGGTGATTTTTTGGCGGCGAGCTTCTTCGCTGTACTCGGGTTGAACCTGATCGATTATGCGCGGCGCTGTGAGTGGACTGGTTCCTTCTATATCCGCTCGACGTATTTCGTGCACATTGGAAAAATCAGGACAGGTTGGGGTTGGCGTCTGCGTAAGGAGCGAAGAGGTGAAGAGGAGACCTGCAAGAGGTGCGATGGCGTATGAGGTGGGTTTCATGACAGTCCTTAGTTTTGAAGCGCTCCCATCAGAACTCGCGGATAGACGGCATAATCCATTTCTACGCGGAGAGGAAAGCCGTTCCATTGCGGAGGCTCGAATCGCAGAGATTGCATGTATTGCAGCATCGCCTTGTCGGCACCGTAGGGAGCGTGATGCACGATGCGTGCGCAGCTGGTTGTGCCGTCAGGCTCGATAATGACGTTTGCAGTGACGACACCACGGAAGCGGGCGAGTTCCATGTCGGTGGTGAAGGCGAACTTCGGCTGATTGATGACTTTGGGGCGCCCAGTGCGGGTGCTTACATGCGCGGGAGCGTCGGGCGACTTTGTGGCGATCTTTTCCCAGAGAATGGCGCAGCCGGTGAGCGGGTAGTCTGGCTTGATCTCAGGGTAGACGGGAGCCACGATGGTGTTGAGCGCCTTGACCACGGCGACGATTGTGGGGCCAAACTCAAAGGTGGGAAGGAGGGATCTGCTGACCTCGACAGTCCCATTGAGTGGAGCGTCATTGTGGCCGATCTCGACCTTCTCCGCATCAAAGAGGCGGTCACGCCGGGCATAAATCTGCAGTGTATGAGCGAAGATTTTGTCCTGCTGCTTGAGGACGTGATACGTCGTGACCTGATACTCGCCGAACTGGAGAAAGATGAGTGCCTCGGTAGGTTTGTTGTCATCGACCAGTGTGGGAACGTAAATGTCCTCGTCGGGTGATGAGTAGATCTGTACCGCTTTTAGCCAATGGTGCGAATCGGTGCGGATGGATTTGATGACATTGTCATGGCTGCGCCGGATGACGGCGTCGTCAGCATGGAGAGAGGGCGAACAGAGGAACAGAAGAAAGAAGATGAAGCCAGCGTTCTTACGCATGGCGACCATCTTAGATGGGCTGTACAGAGTTCAGAAACTTTTTTGTGGGTCAATTAGCGCGGATCGATTTGAAAGTTTACCGAGACGTTGAGTTCCACGGGGACCGGCTTGCCATCGAGCTTTGCGGGCTCAAAAACATACCGCGATACGGCTTCCACAGCCTTTCTGCTCAGACCATAGGGCAGGAGACGTACGACGTGAATGCATTTGGGTTTGCCGTCGATGTCTATTATGAGCCCGATAACAGTCTCACCGGAGAACCTCTTCTCCCTGGCCTCTGCGCTGTAATCAGGATCGGGTTGCCGAAGCAGGCGAGGAGCTTCTAAATGGCCGTCCATCTTGCGAACTCCCTGAATCTCTGTGCACACTTCTGGCTTAGGCGTCATGGCGACTTCGGGATAAAGTTTCGCCGCGACTTCCTGCAGCGTCATCAAGGAACGGGCTAGCGTCGGCGCCAGGGCCGTGAAGGAAACGGGGTCGCTCTTGATGGACACAGCAGGCTGGATCGTTCCGTCATCGGAGATGTCGGCGCGGCTAACCAGATGAGCTTTCTGGTCCGTATAGAAAATCGCAAGCACTTCTCTCGAGTAATGCAGTGTGTTGCAAGTTGAGGCACGGATTGCCGCATCCAAATCTTGATGGTCGGCAAGGCATGATGCCGGTGTTTTATAGGCCAGATACAGGGTGGTATTGTAGCTGCCGTAGTTGACGAGAACCACACCGTCATTGGGTTTATCGATGTTCTGCCTGGCAATGTAGACGGTAGTATTGGCGTCGAAGACGATCTGAACGGCATCAACCCATTCGCCCGCTTCAGTACGAATCTTTTTGATGGCTCTCTGCTTATCGGTTTTGATAAACCGCTGTGCTGAGGCTGAAGCGGCGAGGCTCGCGAGGAGGAGAAGAACGGAGAGTCGCAATGGATTAGGCGTTTTGGAAATCATTTGTGCGTGGTGAGATGCTTCTTATCCGATTTTTAATACACACGGAAATTCACCTGCACGAGGATATCGACGGCGACGGCTTTTCCGTTTTGCTGTGCAGGCTCGAAGCGATAAGCGGAGACAGCCTTTAGTGCTTCCTGATCGAGTCCATAGGGCAGAGGCTGAATGATGCGGGCGCATTGCACTGCGCCTGTTGGATCGACCATGATGCGGATACGCGTGTCACCTTCGAACTTCGCCTTCTTTGCTGCCGGTGTGTAGTCCGGTTCAGGCTGGTAAATGGGTTTAGGAGCTTTAATTCCATGGTCGCCGTCATTCGAAAACTCGAGACTATTCCTGCACTCTGCTGAGACCTGCCGATCGAGCGCGGGATAGAAAGGTGCCGCAAGTTTGTGTAATGCGCCGATAGCCGCGAGCAAAGATGCAGGTAAATCTTTAAAAGCGACTTTGCCTTTGACTTCCGTATTAGTGGAAGGCTCAATGGAACCGTTGGGCAAAATGCCGGCAGTGTGAATATCCGTAATGGTCCGGTCGTTGAGTTTGATTTCTATCTTGCGAAGAAAAATGGGTTGGGCCTTGCAGGTTGCGACAGCGGCAGGCAGCGTGCGTTCCCCTTCTGTAAATCGTTCGCGCAGGCAGGCATCAGCGCTCTTGAAGAAGGTGTACAGTTTGGCCGAGAACGCGCCGTAGTCCTGCATCAAGATGGCGGTTGTGGGGTGTTTCTTTTTGTCCTGCAGGCTGGCGACGTAAATGTCTTCATCTGGTCCTGAGTAGAGGAGCACAGGTGTCTGCCATTCGTTCCAGTCGTAGTCTTTGACCGCCTTTGGCGGTTGCCCTGGAGATGAGGTTTTGACGACTTTATCGGCGAACGAAGGCAGGCTGAGCAGGAGCGCGAGAATGACTGGGAGCTTCATTTACTGATGGGTATGTGGTACCGGTTTACGCAGACGGCCTGCAGCGTAGGCTGCGGGCGCGGCTGCAAAGAGAGCAATGAGCTGTGCCCAGTGATGCTGGCCGGGGGTATGGCGGTCGGCGAAGACTGCGGCGATTGCAATCAGTGCAGCAATGGCATCAGCCACGCCGCGCGGTGTGACCGGAGCGGCAACAGCGCCGATGTATCCGCCAACGAAACCGCAGAAGACAGCAAAGAAACCTGTTATCAGCATGAAGTTGAAGGAGGCGCCATCCCACGGTGTTTCATGATGCGTGATCGCGAAGAACCATGCAAGGTAGAGCGCCAGCGCGATAAAGGCGCCGAGAAGGGCGGCGAGTGTGGCACGAAAGACAATCATTTGCGGCCTGAGTTGGATTATGGCACAGCGAAGCCGCGCATGTACTGATATCTGTTCGCGGTGTTTTTATCAGTTCGGTGGGCATGGACGGAAGAGATAAGGATCTGGAAACACGAAGCGGCCTCTATTGAGGTCGCTTCATATTGGCATTCATTGGGTTGCTATCTTTATAAAATGGACAAAAAGCGCCATTGGGCTTCTCTATTTCTTGCTGGGCATTCTCGTATAAGAAAATAGAATCTTATTCAGTACCCAAGGGAAAGATCGATGGGTATGCGGAACAAACCGCTTCACAACCCTGGCTCCCTTTAGATTCATCGCACGACACGGAGTATAAATTTAAAGATCTTTAGTGGGAGATTTGCTGTGAAACATACGCTTAAACTCGGTCTCTTCGTTGCAGCCGTAGCGCTTGCCATGCCAGGCGCAGGTTTCGCTCAGACTTACTCCTGCCCCGGTGGCGCAACTCCCATTGTGGTTCCGGGTGTCGGCACTTTTTGTCCCCCCATCATTACGTATGATTCCCCTGAAGTCAGCAGCTCTGCCTGCGTCGGCGGAATTTCGCTCCTGATGAGCGGCATTATGATGATTCGCGGGCGCCGCAAGAAGGTGAAGTAGTAGCATCTTCTTACAGGAAATGAGGCGAATGCCAGGTAAATGGTGAATGAAAAGCCAGATGCAGACTTGTGGGCTGGCTTTTCTCCTAAACTTGTTGCTCTCTTAGGCATCTTTGCCGCAGAAAAATTCCTGGTGCTCCATCTACCTCCAGGGTGGATGCTAAGCGGAGTCCACTGGCTGGGTGGCACTCCAATTGTATTTAGCCTCTCTCTGCTTTTCTTCTCCAGACGCAAATCGTCTCTTATTGATCTCCAGTATCTTCCAGTTGATTATCGCTTCGTGTTCCTGCACGTAGTCGCATTGATCGCGATCATTGTGCTGCGTTTTGAGCTTCCGCCTTCCCATTACTCAGCGGATAGTTTGCGCTTCCAGGCAATTGCCACATTGTGGACTGGGCTACTGATCGTGGCTATTTTCTCTCTTATAGCTGCGTTCATTCCTTGGCGCAGGCAGTGGCGTATAGCGTGGGAACTAGGGTTTGCCTGGATATATGCCTTAAGCTGCACCGCGGCGGTCGTCATCATCCGGTCTATTGGCGACAGCACCTGGGATGCTGCCTCGTCCCCTTTGGGCCGTTTTCTGCATCAGGCCTGTTTTCGCCAGACCCAATGGTTATTGCATGTCTTCTACCCGCTGGTGCTTGCCGATCCGGAACGCCACCTTTTAGGAACGACTACCTTTATGGTGAGGGTGTCGTGGTTGTGTTCAGGCATTGAAGGATTGGTGCTGGTCGCCGTTTTTATTGTGGCCTGGCTGATCTATGCGCGCCGGGAATTGCGCATTGATCGCGCGATTCTGCTTTTGCCTCTGGCCCTGGTTGTGACGTGGTATCTAAACATCGTCCGGCTGACAGCGCTGATTGCCATGGGAAATGCTGGTCATGGAGAAATCGCCGCACAGGGATTTCATGCACAGGCAGGCTGGATTACCTTGAACCTGATCGCGTTGAGTTTTCTTCTTCTCGTGCAGCGGGTCCGATGGTTCCGCAAGACAGTAGTAGATGAGAGGAGGGATGCACACCGTCCAACTCGGACAGATACGGAGGGTTCCCCTTCTCCCAATTTTGCTGTCATCTACCTTCTTCCTTTTTCTGCAATTGTGGTCGCCTCGCTTATCACGCAGGCAGTCTCCAGTGGTTTTGAGTGGCTTTACCCGTTGCGTTTTCTTGTCGGCCTGATAGCTCTGTGGGTGTTCCGAAAGGACTATCGCGCCCTCAACTGGCGCTTTGGTTGGATGGGAATTGTGGCTGGCTTAGCAGTCGCGGGCATGTGGATGGGACTTCACTTTGCGGTGGTCCATGGTGAGCAATCCAGAGTTGCTACTGCTGTGGGACTGGCGAAGCTTTCTGCGTTGCCCCGCTATGGCTGGATTGGCATCCGCATTTTGGCTGCCGTGATTACTGTGCCAATTGCCGAGGAGCTTGCCTTCAGGGGATTCCTTGCGCGGCGCACCCAAAGCGCAGACTTTCAGGAACTTCCATTCGCTCGGCTCGGAGCCTTTCCGCTTATTCTCAGCTCTGTTGCCTTTGGCGCCATGCATGGCAAAATGTGGATCGCTGGAACGATTGCCGGCCTGGTCTTCGGACTGGTAGCGAAGATGAGGAACAGGATGGGAGAAGCTGTTGCCGCGCATGCCACAGCGAATCTTGCTATCGCAATGTTGGCTCTGGTCCGGAACGACTATTCCCTATGGTGAACGCATTTATTCCTGCATTTGCAGGCTCACGAAGATAGGTGGTCTTAAGCTTCAATCGTGTACGTGAATTCTTCGATCACAGGGTTCGTGAGAACCTCGGAGGCGATACGCTCCACTTCGGCTTTCGCGGCATCGTTCTGCAGGGAGTTGTCCAGCGTGAGCACGAAGTACTTGCCCTGACGTACGTCCTGGACCGCAGGATGGTGAAGACGGCGGAGGGAGTTGGCGATGGTCTGCCCCTGGGCATCGAGCACCGTGCGCTTAAGTGTGACGTAGACGTGGGCGGTCATACGTAGATGATAAATGCTTCGGACCCGACCGATTCCAGTGTGGCTGTGGAATGGTCCATGTATGGTGCGAACGTGCCAGGCTGACGAGCGTTTTCCATCACAAGGATGCGGGTTGTGGGATAAGATAGCAAAGTTGCCCCGCTGAGCCGCCTTCCCGATCCGGCGGACAGGACCGAGGGCGCACCTTGAACGAAACCCCATTCGAACGATCAGCAAGGGAAGCGATTTATTATGACCAATTATTTGGAGTTGCCGGTAGGTGCGAAGGCGCCGCAGGAAGTGAACGTCGTAATCGAGATCCCACTCGATGGCGTGACCAAGTTTGAGTACGACAAGAAGCTGCATGTCTTCCGCCTGGATCGCAACCTCTATGCGCCGGTGCATTATCCCGGCGACTACGGCTTTATTCCTTCGACATTGGGAGACGACGGCGATCCACTGGATGTGCTGGTGTTGGTAGACCGTCCCAGCTTTACGGGGTGTCTACAGGAAGTGCGCCCGATCGGTTGCCTGGAGATGGTGGACGGCGGCGAAGGAGATGAGAAGATTCTTGCAGTGGGTGTCTCGAATCCCCGTTATTTCGATGTGACCGACTACAAACAAATCCATCCACATAAGCTGAAGGAGATCTCGCACTTCTTCAAGACGTACAAGGATCTTGAAGGGAAATCGGTAGAGATCAACGGCTGGCGTGATTCGGATTATGCCTGCGAACTGATCGAGAGATCGATAGCGGCCTTCAAGAACGATAAATAGTGATCGAAATAGATATCATGGAAACGAGAATGCCACCCATCCGGGTGGCATTCTCGTTCCACTCATCAGATTGCTTTAGCGCTCTTTTGCCAGACTTGCCACGAGCAAGTCATTTGCCTGAGCTGCGACCACGGGCATGTTCTGGTCATATGCGGCTGGATCCAGATTGACAATGTAGCCTTTGTGTTTAGCGGCATCGCCGGTGAAGTCGGAAAACGCATTTGTGATGCGTTCGCCGTGGGTCTTCGCATCATATTTCACCATTTCTCCAACGGAGTGTTCATCGTGGATATCACCGACAAGGGCAAGCGTTGAAAGCGGGCATGCGATCTTGCAATTGTCATACATGTGCGCATCCCACACCTGAATACCGGTAACCATCGCGTCCTGCTTTTCCTGCGCGCCATTGATGGTTGCGCCTGTCATGATTTTGGTCTTGGCGGACTGTCCCCAATGCGAGTAGCCGCTGCCCTTGAATTGTGCAAATGAAGCGACAATCGTGACGCCAATCACTGGTGTATCGCCAATCGCCTTGGACGCTTCCGGCAGCACCTTGTCGGCTTCGCCCTTCTTTGTCTTTTGCCCCTGCTGCTTAAATCCGGAGAAGACACCGCCTTTTGATCCACGACCCACGGCCTTTGATTCGTCCGCCGCCAGTTGGATGGAGCTTTGCCCTGAAGGCACCACATAGGTACCCCAGCGGCCTGTCTCAAAGTTCTCCGTCATCTCAAGAGAAGCCGCCTGCGGAGCTTTTGCGAGCAAGTCTTTGGGTTCAATAACGGTATATCCCTTCGCCTTGAGCTTGGTCAGAAAATCGGCATAAATCTGGTCGGTAAGCTTCTGCATCTGCGGTTTTTCAAGGCCGAGGAGGAAGGCTTCCTGCTCCACGGTAGCGCGACCGGTGAGACCTCCTCCGAAGTTATTGGTGCTGGAAGCACCGATAGAATCCTGCCGCACCCATATGACCCGGAATGCGCCAATTGCGACTGTAGATTTGCCTTTGAGGCCGCCAGTGCGCTCTGTTTTTATGGATGGTCCGCCAGCATAAGCGGCGGAAGCCGTGGCTAACACGGCAAGCGCCGTGCAGGTGCGAAGTGCGTTGATGAACATGAACATCTCCTGGGTGGTGAGTAAATCAAACAGATGTCGTCTCGGGGGACGCGGAATGGATGTGTATGACTGAATGGAGACCGTCACCACAAACCAATCTGATACAAAACAGGTCCGCTGGCAGTCAGGGCATGAGTATGAGTAAGTCCCTGCTGGTAGAGGGTTTATATCATTGCAGCGCTTTAATGCCCAGAAAAATATGTGAGATTATGCTGGATCGGGATCTGGCTTGATTGTGCTAATGTTCGCTGCATGTGCCTGAGTGGACCGGTTGGTCGGGGAGCGAAGAATGCGCAAGAAGATGTGCGCACAGTGCAGCTGCTGTTGAATTTGAATTCGCCGCAAGTAACAGGGCCGCTGACTGCCGACGGCATATGCGGGCCAGGAACGATTGCTGCGATTGAGCTTTACCAGCATGGTGTGGTGGGGCATGCCGATCCGGCAGGCGTGGTGGGGGTGAACGGATCTACGCTGGCAGCTTTGCGTGCCGGAATGCCACCGGGGATGCTCCGGGAAAAATTCCAGGGAGTAATGATCCATGCACCGTCTGCCACTGTTGAGCGATTCCTCATGCCGGTAATCGCGAGTATGCATGTGGGTGGTATCGACACACCCTTGCGACAGGCGCATTTTCTGGCACAGGTAGCCCATGAGAGCGGAGAACTCCGCTACACAGAAGAACTCGCTAGCGGCGAGCAGTATGAAGGCCGCAAGGACCTGGGGAATACGCAGAAAGGGGATGGAGTTCGATTTAAAGGACGTGGCTTGATTCAGCTTACCGGGCGTGCTAACTACATTGCGTTTGGCAAATTTGCCAATGCGGATTTTACCGTGGGCGATGCGATGGCGCGTATCTCCACTGAGCCTATGCTTGCAGTACAAACAGCAGTATGGTTTTGGAACCAGCACGAGCTAAATGCCCTCGCCGACACCGACGATCTTGTTGCAATTACGAAAAAGATCAATGGAGGCACAAACGGATTGGCGGATCGGCGCAGCAAATTAGAACGAGCGAAGTTCTTTTTAGTACCCCTGACTACTGATATTGAGAGGGCGGCAACCAAAGCGGCGGCATTTGCGGAGAATTCCTGATAGCTGTTGTGAGACAGCTATCAGGTGCCGGGAACAGTTTTTACGCACCTGCAGTGATCATGCAGCCGAGCAAAGTTTTGTATTCAAGACGAACGGATTTTCCCTTACTCGCAACAGTGGCGGAATCGCTGGCGTTGGGAGCTTCCAGATCAATGTTGTGCAGTTTCGAAACTGGTTTACCGTCCTTTTTGATCTGTCTCGAATCTTCATCTGTGTCTTCGGAGTTGATCGGCGCCTCGTCAAGACGGCGGACAACGACCTGGACAGGCATAGTGGTGTCGTCAAAAACGAGCTTGTCAAAGACGAAGGAGAGAGAAGAATTCTCGCCATCTTTTACGGATGTGACATGTCCGGTCAGCAGCGCTCCGCTGGGAACCTTGGTGCCGTCAGGCAGCTTAATCGACTGCCGGAGCTTGGCGCTTACGGTGTCGTTTACCTTGCTGGAGCCGCTGTCGAGAGAGGTGTTCAGTTGTGCATACACGGCAGTCTGGGCATAGGCCACCGTAGCAAGCGTGAATGCGGCCAAGAGCAGAGCAATGCGAGTGGTGAGTTTAAACATGGCAATTTTTCTCCTTCATAGTCGGTTCAACGCGCGTCCATGCGAAAAAGTTTCGACAGGACGCAAAAGTTTCAAATTTTCTGAGATTGCTGGAAGCGGCCTCGTCCCAGACCTGCGGCAGCTCGGGCTATAATCGAAGATGTTGCGCACCGCCTGCGCATCTATGCGGAGAGATGGCCGAGAGGCTGAAGGCGGCGGTTTGCTAAACCGTTATAGGGCCTTAAAGCTCTATCGAGGGTTCGAATCCCTCTCTCTCCGCCACTAAGTATTCTAAAAACAGACAGCTTATATCTACGCGAGTCGCCCAGATTCCCCGAGAACTGGGCGGTCTTATTTTCTATCGAGAGATTCGAAGTGAAATGCGAGAGCAATAAACGTCAGTAATGGCGTGGCAATTCTCTGCTTCATGTGATGCCATGGCATTGAAGCGTCAGAATTGCAGCCAGCCTACGAGAATTTGTGCGGTTCTGCGATCCTTTATGACTCTTGACGAGAGTATGCGAGTAGATATACATCTGTATCCATAAAAATGAAACGTTTCATATCCGTTCGATAATTCACGTCGGCGAGGTGGGAGATTTAAATGCGTACTGTCGATCTTCGTTCCGCTGCAAAGATGCTGTCGCTGCCGCTCGCGGCGTTGTTTACCGTAAGCGCCGCCTCGCCTCTAGGAGCGCAGACGAATCTGCCTGTCGCGGACGCGCCATTCGCTGGGAAAATTGCGCGCAATGTTCGAGATGCTAAGCCTGCATGGCCTGAAGTCGTGCATGCGCCAAAGGGCGCGCCGAATGTGCTGCTCATCTTGGTGGATGATGTAGGTTTTAGCACGACTTCAACCTTCGGCGGCCCGGTGCCGACGCCGGCGTTCGACCGGCTGGCGGCGTCGGGTTTGAAGTACAACCGATTCCATGTGAACGCGATCTGTTCTCCCAGCCGCGCTACGCTGCTCTCTGGACGCAATAATCATCAGATAGGTTATGGCACGATTAGCGAACATGCGCAGGGCTATCCGGGGTACAACTCGATCTGGCCGCTGAGTTCCCAGGGCATTGCGCGCGTCTTGCAGGGCAATGGTTACAACACGGCTGCGTTCGGCAAATGGCACAATACGCCGGTGTGGGAGATCAATGCGGGCGGCCCGTTCAACCACTGGCCGACCGGCGAGGGCTTTGATTACTTCTACGGATTTCTGGCGGCGTTTGATAGCGAGTACACGCCGCGGCTGTATCGAAACACCACTCCAGTAGAACCGCCGAAGACGGTGAAGGAGGGCTATCACCTTACGACCGATTTGGCGAACGATGCGATTACGTGGCTGCACCGCCATGATGCCGCAGCGCCGGACAAGCCGTTCTTTCTCTACTTTGCGACGGGCGCGACGCATACTCCGCACCATGTGCCGAAGGAGTGGATTGCGAAGTTCAAGGGCAAGTTCGATCAGGGTTGGGACAAACTGCGCGAGGAGAACTTTGAGCGCGAGAAGAAGATGGGCATCATTCCGCAGGATGCGAAGCTGACGCCGCGTCCGGCAGGTTTGGCAGCGTGGGATTCACTCTCGCACGATGAGAAGAAATTGCTGGCACACCAGGCGGAAGTATATGCCGCCTTTACGGCGCAGGCCGACTACGAGATTGGGCGCGTGATCAAAGCCATTCAAGACGAAGGCAAGCTGGACAACACGCTGATTATCGAGATCTTTGGCGATAACGGTGGCAGCGGTGAAGACGGGCCTACGGGTTATGACGTGCGGCAGATTAACGGGCAGTTGAAGGGAATTGCTGCGCGTGTGGAACAGATGGACGATCTGGGGGGCGAACTGTATATGAATGCGACCGCCGCGCCGTGGGCGTATGCGTTCAGCACTCCGTTTCCGGGCACGAAGGCAGACGCATCGCACCTTGGCGGAACACGCGATCCGATGGTGATCTCGTGGCCTTCGCACATTCATCCAGATGACAAGATGCGCACGCAGTTCGGGCATCTGAACGATATTGCGCCGACGATCTTTGAAGCGGCGGGAATCACTCCTCCCACAACAGTGGACGGCATCAAGCAGACACAGTGGGAAGGAACGAGCCTTGTGTACACGTTCGACCATCCCGATGCGAAGAGCCGTCACCACATTCAATACTTCGAAACAAACGGCAACAAGGCCATCTACAAAGACGGATGGTGGGCGGGTAATCTGCTGCGCTCGTCGTGGGACCGCATCGGCACTCCGGGCTACGAGCGCGAGAAGCTGTTGGATGACAACACGCATCCGTGGGAGCTCTACAACCTGGACGAAGACTACAGTCAGGCAGTGAACCTTGCTGATAAGTATCCGCAGAAGCTGGCGGAGATGAAGGCGCTGTTCGATTCGGAGGCGAAGCGGAACCAGGTATATCCGCTGCTTCCGCTGCGCGAGTTGATCAGCAGGCCCGAGGACAGCCGGACGAAGTTCGTCTTCCGCAGCGGTGTGGACCGGCTTGGGGCCACCATGAACGTCCATACGGGCGCGGGTACTGGCTACACCATCACCGCGGAGGTTGAGAACAAAGGCCATGCGGATGGTGTGATTCTTGCGCAGGGCGGGCACTATGGCGGCATCACGCTGTTTGTGAAGAACAACCGTGTGCACTTTGAGATCAACTCGTCCTCGCATCCTTCAGGTGAGATGGTTGCGACGACCGATCTTCCGATGGGACACTCCACGATTGTGGTGGAGGTCGCGCCGAGCCCATCCCCCGAAGTGCCTGCGGGCACAAAGCGGAACGGCGTGAGTCCTTTCCCGGGCACGGGCAAGCTGATGGTGAATGGCAAGCAGGAAGCGACGGCGAAGTTCATCAACGTGCCTGCGAGCGGCGGTTATTGGTCGCCGGCGGAGTCGCTGGATATCGGCAGCGATCTCGGGTCGGCAGTGAGCACGCAGTATGAGAGCCCGGCGCGGTTTACCGGCACCATCGACACGGTGACGCTTGAGTTGCACGAGCCGGCGAATGCGGGTGCGAAGGAAAAGGCAGCGCGCAACGACGGACACTCCTAAGCGGAGCAGGCGGCTACGGCGAGGGAGAACGGAGCCGCTGCGCTCTTGCTGGATGGAGCACACGTTGCGGGATGCAGAAATTAATTGATTGACAGTTTTTTGAGTGGGCGTATAGATTTGCAGCGTTGAAATGAAACGTTTCATTTCAACGCTCTGAAAGCCGCAAAGCCGGCACCGCGGAGATACCGCTGGGAGGGAATATGAATCGTTACATTGTGTTGGCCACACGCAAACTTTTTTGCCTGGGACTGCTGGTGCTCTTCGTTTGCGCGTTTTCAGGACGGGCATCGGCGCAGAGCGCGACGGGCACAATCTACGGAACCGTTGTAGACGCTACTGGTGCTGTCGTTCCGGGAGCAAAGGTGACTGCGACCAACGTGCGCAAAGGCACTTCGCAGACCGTAACGACGAGCAACTCCGGCGAATATACCTTCCCGGTGCTCGAGCCTGGCGACTACACGGTGGCGTCGCAGATCACCGGCTTTCAGACGCAGACGCAGCAGGGTGTCCGTTTGGACGCCAGCCAGAACGTGCATGTGAACTTTACGCTGCAGGTGGGCCAGACGGAAGAGAACGTCGTGGTCACGGCAGACACCACACTGGTGGATACGCGCGAGTCGCAGATCGGTGCGACGGTGGACCAGAAGCGCATCGAAGACCTGCCGTTGAATGGCCGCAATGCGTACGATCTGCTCTCGATTCTTCCGGGCGTGACCAACTACGCGCCTGACGTACAGACAGGTTCCCGGCAGGGCGCTCAGATTGTGGTCAACGGAATCCCGGGACAGAACACGGCCTACTATCTGGACGGCACGTATGACACGCAGGTGTGGCGCTTTGGTGGAAACCTGTTGCCGAATCCAGATGCGCTGGAAGAGTTCCGCGTGTTGACCAGCAACTTCGATGCGGAGTTTGGCCGCTCGGCCGGTGGTGTGGTGAATGCCATCACGCGTTCGGGAACGAACCAGTATCACGGGTTGGTGTACGAGTATCTGCGCAACGATGTGTTCAATGCGAAGCCCTATTTTCAGAGTGGCGTTCCTGCGCTGAAGCAAAACCAGTTTGGCGCGAACTTTGGCGGGCCTTTGCCGATGTTGCGCGATAAGGCGTTCTTCTTTCTTTCGTACCAGGGACTCCGCATTCATCAGCCCGCGAATGTAACCTCAACACAATTGTCAGTACCTACAGCGCTGGAACGTATGGGAGATTTCCGGCTGACACCGGAGTTCGTCAATAATGTCCCGACACGCCCGGATATCACATCCAGTGCTTCCTGCGGCTCAATTAAATACTACATATGCCCCTCTGACCTAGACCCCGTAGCACAGGCGCTGCTTCAGTTTGTTCCTGTAGGCGATTCGGACCCTAACAACTACCGCCATACGGTCCAGCAGTCGGCGAATGGGAATATCAATTCGGATCAAGGCATGGTTCGCCTGGATTATCATCTTGGCCAGAAGCACCAGATCTCAGGCTTGTACTTTGAATCCAAGGGTGTTTCCAACGCGCCTACCGTAGGTGGCAACCAGATCGTCAGCTACGCCGGAATGACGAACTACGAAGGCCAGTACAACGCGATTGCCAGCGATATCTGGACGATTTCTCCGAACAAAGTAAACGACGTTCGCGCCTTCTATTCACTGAATCACTACATTATTGGAAATATTTACGGTAATCAGCACATGCTGGCCGATTTAGGGAGCAATGCTGCACAAGGCGGCAATTACAACGCGCAGCCCTATTTCAATGTTCAAGGGTTCTGGCAGATGGGAACTAGCAATGCTGGTCCTAATAATCTGCCCTCCGCATCTCTCGGTATTTCGGACGTACTCCACTGGAGCCACGGCAAGCATGAGTTAAAGCTTGGCGGTGCATATATCTGGAACCATTTCGCCAGTACAGGTGGTGGATCTTCGAATGGATTGTTTACCTTTACCGGCTCTACTGTTGGAGCGACTAAAGCGAGTGCTCCGCTTGTCGATTTTCTTCAGGGAAATGCCAATTCTCTCGTTCAGAACAACGGCGTTGCCTTCCGCAATCACAATGCAGACCCATCGCTCTTTATTCAAGACAACTGGCGCATTCATCCGCGTTTGAGTCTGAATCTGGGCCTTCGCTGGGAATACTTCCCGATGTACACAGGCCAGAACAACACTGGGACCTTCGTTCTCGGTCAGCAATCCACACGCTTCCCCACTGCACCGCTGGGCCTGGTCTTTGCTGGCGATAAAGGAATTCCCGATGGCATTCTGCATACGCCATGGAATACGTTTGCTCCGCGAGTGGGATTTGCCTACGACGTCTTTGGCAATGGCAAGACATCCTTACGCGGTGCGTATGGCTTGTTCTACTCGGCAATGAATCAGGTATCTGTGTCGAACAATCTGGTACAGCAGCCGTTCTCGCGCTCCAAGACGGCAAACAAGACACCGGATCTTGTGAACCCATGGGCTCCCGATGACGATCCATTCCCCTATACACCGAGCACGACGAACGCAGTCTTCCTGGCCGGTGCGAACCTTTTCGGTCTGTCAGAGAATGACCACTACATTCCTTCGGTGCATCAGTTCAGCCTGGGCGTTCAGCAGCAGTACAGCCCTAAATGGAGTTCGCAGGTCAGCTACGTTGGGAACCTGGGTCGCCGCTTCTACATCACGACGGACATCAACTCACCGATCTATTCGTATAATGCTGCGACCAGCACGGCGGGGTTGAATGCTCGCCGTCCTATCCAGAAGCTTCTTTCACCGAATGTGTATCAATATGCCAGCATCTCGATTGCGGCGCCCCGCTCGAATACGGCATATCACTCGTTGCAGGCAACATTGCAGCGCAGGTTCGATCACCACTTTTCCTTGCAGGCCAGCTATGTGTGGTCGAAGGTGATTGGCTATAACCCTGTCGTCAATCAATACGACGTAGCCAGCAGCCGCGGACTTCTTCCTATCGACCTGCGCCATGCCTTTGTTGTGTCCTATATCTACGTTACGCCTGAGGTCCATCGCTTCAGCTTTATAGGTAAGCAGATACTTAGCGGATGGCAGTTGAACGGCATCACGAAGTTCCAGTCGGGGCAGCCATTCAATATCACTTCTGGCGTGGATGCGAACCGTGACGGGACAAACAACGATCGTCCGAACCAAGTGGGCAATCCTGAGTTGCCGGGAGGACGCAGCCGCGCAGAACGAGCGGCGACGTACTTCAGCAGAGCTGCATTTGCACCAGTAAACGTCAACTCGCCTTCCGTATCGCCCTACGGCAATGTGCAGTTCGATTCCATGATTGGACCGAAATACGTGAATACGGACCTCTCTGCCTTCAAGGATTTTGCAATCTATGAGCAGATGAAGCTGCAGTTCCGTGGTGAGGTCTTCAATGTCTTCAATAACGTGAATATGAATAACCCGAACGGGAATCTCAATGCAGGCGCGAACTTCGGGAGAATCTCGGATTCGGGCCCTGCGCGTATCGTGCAGTTAGCCCTGCGGTTATCGTTCTAAGCGGAGGCGAGAAGCGAAGGTATGCGTTGCAAGTCTGCGGTTTGTTCACTCCTGATTGCCGGTGCGACTCTTTGGAGCGCACCGGCCCTGCATGCGCAGGACCCTGCCGTGCGCGTTGTCAGCAATTCATTGATGGAAGGCCCCGCCGATCCGCAGGACTTTCATAAATGGCTCGCCGATATGAAACGCTGGCGGCACGAGCAGCGTGTTCGCATCGGGTACGATGATGCGGAGTACAAGCGTCCTGAGTTGAAGTGGACGCAGAGCAGCTACATGCAGCCGCAGATGATGATCGAAGATCGCTACTTCTACGATCCAGTCGCAGGCAAATACACGGTGGACCGTTATCTCGACGATCTGGAGAATCGCTATGGCGGCATCGACGCGGTGCTGGTGTGGCCCACGTATCCGAACATTGGTATAGACAGCCGCAATCAGTTCGATATGTTTCACGACATGCCGGGCGGCATCGATGGCATTAAGCAGATGGTGGCTGACTTTCATCGGCGCCATGTGCGTGTGTTGTTTCCTGTGATGTTGTGGGACCAAGGGACGCATAATCCTGGTAAACCCGAGGCGGAAGCTCTAGCAGAAGAGCTCACGGCTGTGAATGCAGACGGCGTGAATGGCGACACGATGATTGCAGTGCCGCGTTCGTTCCGTATCGCGTCGGATAAGACAGGTCATCCGCTGGCATTCGAACCCGAACATCTTACGCAGGACGAAGCGCTCGCCTATAACAACATGGATTGGGCGCAGGCTGAGCCCGCTAATCCTCAGCCGAAGCCGGGGCCGATGCGGAAGTATCAGGGCGTTGCGGGACCCATGTACGTGAACAAGTACAAATGGCTTGAGACGCGGCATATGACGAACATCTCCGACCGCTGGCAGCGCGATAAGAATGTCGATCTGCAATACGCCTTCTTCAACGGCGTGGGCATGGAGACATGGGAGAACATCTGGGGCATCTGGAACGGCATGACGGAGCGCGACTCGGAGACGGTGAGGCGCATTGCAAAGATTGAACGGCACTTCTCCGCCGATCTGGTGAGTGCGGATTGGGAGCCACACTGGCCGATGCTGCGCTTCCAGGTTTACGCCAGCAAATGGCCGGGCGACGGGGAGACGTTGTGGACCATCGTCAACCGCAATGAGTTCGATCTGCTGGGCGAACAGATGGAAGTGCCGGTAGAGGCAGGCATGCGTTACTTCGATGTTTGGCATGGTGTGGAGTTGAGGCCTGCCATACGTGATGGCAAGGCAGTGCTCAGCTTCGACATGGAAGCAGAAGGCTTCGGCGCAATACTCGCGACCAAAAATCCTGATGAGAAGCTGCACGCGCTGCTTGGCGAAATGAAGAAGTTGAATGCGGTTCGTCTCGACAGCTTCTCCAAGCACTGGAGTGTGCTTCCGCAGAAGATGACGGAGATTGCGAAGACCAAACCTGCGCCCGCCGCACCGGAAGGCATGGTGAAGATCCCTGCGGCTTCATTCAACTTCGAGATCGAAGGCATCGAGATTGAAGGTGGCAACATCGCCGGTGTCGACTTCCAATATCCGTGGGAGAACATTGCGCAACGCCGCCACAAGCATTGGATGCAGGTGGAAAGCTTCTACATCGATAAGTATCCGGTGACGAACGCGCAGTTCAAAAAGTTTATGGATGCGACTAAATACCATCCGAGAGACGATCACAACTTCTTGAAAGATTGGAAGGACGGCACCTATCCCGCAGGTTGGGAGCAGAAGCCGGTGACGTGGGTATCGCTCGAAGACGCGCGTGCATACGCGGCGTGGGCAGGCAAGCGACTTCCGCATGAGTGGGAGTGGCAACTCGCTGCACAGGGAACCGACGGGCGCAGCTATCCGTGGGGCGATAGGTGGAACGCTGCGATGGTGCCGAAGACCAATCGCTCACGCGAAGCCAGCGGTCCTGAGAACGTGAACACGCATCCGCAGGCTGCAAGTCCGTATGGCGTAGAAGACCTGGTGGGCAACGTGTGGCAGTGGACGGACGAGTACATGGACGACCACACGCGTGCGGCCGTGTTGCGCGGCGGCAGCTACTACAAGCCAATGGGATCGCTGTGGTATTTCCCGCAGGCGTATGCATTGGATCAGCATGGCAAATATCTAATGATGTCGCCGGGCAGAGATCGGGCGGCTACCATTGGCTTCCGCTGTGTTGTTGATGCTAGGTAATTAGCGGCTTTTTGCGCGTGGTGGCTTCGCTGTGGATTCCTTCAAGCGTAACTCTGGCTGAAGAATGATCTGCATGGTCGCCCTTTGTCTCCGCATAGAAGTTGCACGGCTTTCTCGTGTCCCGCAGATTTAATAAAGTCTGCATGCTGGATGTAATCCTGCGGGATGCGCAGCTTCGCCTCGTGCATAGCGCGCATAAAGCCTTTGAGGCGGCCCTGCGCGCTTGTGCCCGTGGGCGGACCGGCGATAGTGGCAATGCGTTTATGGCCCAGTCCGATGAGGTGTTTGGTGGCTTGATAGGCGCCTTCTTCGTGCGCGCTGGTCACAGAATCGCCCTGCCATTTGGCCGGAATACGGTCCATGTA
>JAFDVR010000017.1 GCA_018268855.1 Acidobacteriota bacterium
GCAGGCTCCGGCCCACAAGTCTTTACCAACGGAGCCGCATCGTCCGTTTCGCAGTCGGCGACGACTGTCTTGGACCGGTTCATGCAGATCCCTCCCACGATCACGATTCGGGAAGGACACCGCGTGAAGGTCTATATCACGCAAGACATGCTTCTGCCTGGCTACGAACATCACACGATCCCCGGATCGTTTTAAGGAGCCAACATGCGGTCTCGCTTAATTATTTGCTGCTTCGCGATTGTGATCTTCACCGCAGGATGTGAATCGCACCAGGCACGTATCGACAAACTGCAGCAGGACTATGACCAGCTCGGGCAGCAATTTCAGAAAGACTGCTCCGGAGAAATGTTGAACATGCCTGCCAAGCTCAGTCCCAAATGCCAGGACGAGAAAACGAAGCAGGAAGAGGCTTGGAAGCGTTTAGAAGCTGAACGCGCCAAGAAGTAACACAAACAACAAGGAGGAACGATGAAGGGCGCTATGTTCATAAGCGTCATAGCCCTTGCTGTCTCTACGACAGGGGCTAGAGCGCAATTCGGCTCCGGTATCGTGCTAGACCCAACTCAGTCAGCACATGCCGCCCAGCAGATTCTTCAGGCTAACCAACTCTACACAACCACCGTAGAGACCAGCCGTAACGTCATCGGTGCGTACAACCTTGCGCAAAAGATGGCGAACCTCCCCCAGAACTACTACACCGTCTACAACAATATGGGCCGCCAGCAATGGAACACGCTGCAGCAGCCCGCCAACACCTACGGCAACTCTGCCCCTTGGATGACTTCGGCTTCCACCGGCTACGGTGCAGCCGCAGCTAACCAGACAGCCAGCATTTCACGCCCGGCACAGATTCAGGGTTACAGTTCGTTATCCGTCACCGGACAGCAGGAAATCGCTGCGAGGGGTGCAACTGTAGACCTGTCTGACTCCGTGAACATCTCGAACTTGCAGGCGCTCGGAACCATCCGTGCGAACGCAAACCAGCGTGAGACGGACATCAGCCAGCTTGAATCGCAGACTCACTCTGCCGACCCTGCACAACACACGGAAATGGCTACCTTGCAACGCATCAACCAGGCGTTGCTTATCGAACTTCGCACGCAGCAGGAGACTAACCAGATCCTGCAGGCTCAAGCACTTCAGACGATGGTCGGTCAGAAGGCGCAGCAAGACAACCTGAAAACGCTTTTCCAGACCGGCAACACGTATCAACAAACGTTCAACACAGTCACGCCGCAGCAATCCACGGCCGGGACTCGATGGGCGTTTCACTACTGAAATAAGGAGACGGCGATGGACTTCCTCATCCTCATCAAGAACGGCTGCGACAATCTCACAGCAACCGTCGCTCTATCGGTAGATTCGCTGGGGCTCCACATGGTTCTGTCGCTCGCGACGATCATGCTGGTCTGGTTCGGCGTGCAGGAAGCCCTCGCGTCTTCACAGGGAGCCGGTGGCTTCAGCATGGCAAAGTTCCTGAACTTCTTCCTGCTCATCACCTTTGCCTACTGCTTTGTGAAGTTCTATGACGGCGCTATTCCGGGCATTGGTTATTCACTCAAGGGATTCATCAGTGGAGGGACAAGCAGCCTGGTGGACTACATCGGCCAAGATTCAACGCAAGAAGTTCAAAACACGATCCACAACGCTTTGAGCAACATGGGAACTCTGTCCCCATCTTTCACGGAACCATACACGTTGCTTTGCGTGTATACCATTCAGATTGTTCTTAGTATTCTGTCCGCTCTAATAGCGGTCATCATTGCATACGGTGCGATTGCAGCGACCATCATTGGCTTGCTTGGTCCGATCTTCATTCCATTCATGGTCTTCGATAAGACAGAATTTCTATTCTGGGGCTGGCTGCGCGCGTACCTCGGCTTCCAGTTTTACAAGGTAGTAGCAGCAGCTACGATGAGCGTCATCAGTCATTTGCTCATTACATATTTGACTAGCGGTGCGGCAAATGTTCAGAGTCCCAGAACATTAGTCGCGGTTATGCCTGCATTACTGATGCTTTGCTTTGTTGCCGGCTTCATCTTGCTCAAGATCCCAGCGATGACGGCGACACTCTTCTCTGGCCACACCGGAGGCCATGATGGCGGCCTTTCCATCGCAACCAGCGCCGCGGCGCTTATGAAGTAGGAGGCTCACTATGTCTACGACGATGACACCCTCTCCGGAGATCACGCGAGCAGCGCAACGCTACCTTGAAGAGAACGCCGCACCACTGGTTGAAAGCACTTGGCAACGCATCGTGATTCTTGCGTTGATTGCAGTCTGTGGCGTGCTTGGGGCGCTAACGTACAAGAGCCAACGAGCGCTCGCTTCCATGCACCCGATGATTGTCCGAATCAATGACGTTGGACGTGCGGAAGCCATCGACTACAGGAACTTCGCGTACCGCCCGCAAGAAGCGGAAAACAAGTATTACCTGACGCGCTGGGCGGAACTGTATTTTAGTCGCAATCGCTTCACCATTGAACGTGACCAGACGAATGCTCTGTACTTCCTGAATGGCGACGTGCAGCACGCCGTCATTGAGCAGGAACGCAAGGACAACTTCATCACGACGTATCGCAACGATGCGACGCTGCCATACGTGGATGTTGAAGTGAAGAACATCGTGCTGGATGACCTTCGCCAGTCGCCCTATTCGGCACGGATTGAATTCGAGAAGGTCTATACCAATCCCGCCGATCATACGGAGCTGAAGCGGGAGCATTGGGTTGCTAGCGTTACGTATGTCTTTCGTGACGCTGTGAAGAACAACGAACTGGCCGTCAATCCACTCGGGCTCGCCATCGTCCGGTTCCGCGCCGACCAGGCATTCAATTAGGAGAAAGGACACGCCAATGCAGGAAAACGAAAGAATTGCACTCGAACGGTTGTTGGATCATGCGGACGGTCTTAGCGGGCAGTCCTGCTACGTCGCAGACTTCCTCCTAGCGTGGTGGAATGCCGAGGAATGTGGCGGCTTTGATCTGACGAAGCTCTGGGCGCTCGACACAGCGATTGCAGCCGACGTTGTGACCGTGACCGGCCTGATTTCGAGAGTCCATCAATACCCGGACACCCTGGGCTATGGACCACGGTTCAACCAGCTCATCCGTGCCTGGCGCGCACCAGCTATCGCCTGAGATTCCGAGGTCACTCTGATGTTCCCTCATGCTGCTAATCCGGCTGCACAGCCCAACTCGTCTCTACACGCGCCCCAGCAGCCGTCCTGCTGCAGCGCCGAAGAGCACGGTTACGGTGGCTCATTGCCGTCCTTCCCTGGACACGGTTGCAGCAGTGGAAAGTCTGCGGTTATGGCACATCTCCGTCACCGGGAAACGATGAGTGACTTGTGCCCATTGAAGCGTCTGCCGTCTCGTATCCCGTCCTCTGCTCGGGTTCACGCTTCGGGGCCATTCCGGCGCCCTGCGGCACGGCGTCGTTCTGCTTCGGCTGCGCCGCCCTTTCAGGGTCTCGGTTCCTCCCAAAAGAAGTTTGAAAGCCGCAGCAAAGAACGCTGCATAAACTTCTTTCGGGCCCCGCCAAGAAAGCACTCCTTGGCACTTGGGAGCCGGGCCCACTCGCTCGCTTCGCTAGGTGTGACCCGAGCAGGATACGGGAAATTCAAACGAAACGGAGATCATCACCATGTACACCAACAAAGTCACCCTCATCGGCTTCCTCGGAACGGATGCAGAAGTTCGCTCCAACGACGACCGCAGCTTCACCACCCTCTCACTCGCAACCAAGTCTTCCTACAAGAAGGACGGGAAGTATGTTGAGCACACTGAATGGCACCGTTGCATCGTCTTCGGCAAGAAGCTGGCGGAGTTCGCCGGCACGCTAAAGAAGGGCGCTCACCTGATGGTCGAGGGCGAGTTGCGCAGCCGGAAGTACGACAGCACAAAGACCAACTCGGAAGTGACCATCTGGGAGATTCGAGTGGATTCCATTCTCAAGCTGGACCGCGCGGCTAAGGCCACCGCGGATGAGCAGGAAGAAGAGTCCGAGGACGTGGCCGCATAGGCCACGTCTTTCACTATCTCGGAAGCTCGGCTAACGCCGGGCTTCGATCGCTGTGAGGTTCCGCTATGAGCTTCGATTTGATCCTCCCGTTCCTTCGGCCCATCGAGCAGTTGTTGCTTGACGACGGCGTGAGCGAGATCATGGGCAACCCCGATGGTTCGTGGTGGTTTGAAAAGGTGGGCAAGCTCACCTGCGCAGGGTCGGTTCGCTTCGATGCAAAGGCGCTTCGTACAGGACTTGAAATCATCGCCAATCACCTCGGAAAGCAGTTCGATGAATCTCACCCGTTATTGAACGTACAACTCCCGGACGGAAGCCGTCTTGCGGCGGTGCTGCCGCCGGTCGTGCGCCCCGGTCCGTCGCTCACCATTCGCAAGTTTGCCAAGGTTCGCTATACCCTTGCCGACCTCATCGCGCGCGGTGCGCTCACTGAGGAAATGAGTGAGTTCCTGACAGAACAGATTCGCAGCGGAAAGACGCTGCTCATCAGTGGCGGAACATCCAGTGGAAAGACCACTCTCCTGAATGCATTAGCGGATGCCATTCCAGAGGAAGAGCGCATCGTCGTGATCGAGGATACGTCCGAGCTGCGCATCTCGAAGCCGAACGTTCTGGCCACCGAATGCCAGGTTGAGTCCCTTGCCGGAGTCGTGGACTTCGCCACGCTTCTGAAGGGCGCTTTGCGGTGGCGGCCAGACCGCATCATTTTGGGCGAGGTACGTGGCGAAGAAGCTCGCACGTTGCTGGATTCATTCAACACCGGGCACGGTGGCTCATTGGCAACGATCCATGCCAATTCACCCACGAAGGCCCTGCGTCGATTCTGCGAGCTTGCTATGCGTTCGCACCAGCAATCGTTGCGCGATGACATCGCGGCGGAAGTTGCGGATTCCGTCGATTACGTCATCCAGGCGCAGCGTACTCAAGCTGGCCGTCGCATCACCGATGTTGCTCACGTCCAAGGTTTCTCGCGCGAAGCGAAATGCTTCTCGCTTGAGACGGTCTTTCCCAGCCTGCAAGAGTCATCTCTTTCCACCCACTAAAGGAGGTTGTAATGCCACTCATCGAAGTCACTCAAACCCGCCGCGTAACGGCCCACGTTCGGTTCAATGAACCCATCGTTATGCAGATCAACCAATACGCTGCTTTCATCGGTGCAACTCCCGATGAGGTCATCAACAAAGGTCTTGAATACCTGTTTGAAAAGGATCGCGAGTTTGCCACGTTCCGTACATCCGATCGTTGCAAGGATGTCCCAGAGCTATTGAAGGCCCGTCGCCCGAATGGTTCTAAGGCGTCTCGTGGACCTGCTAAGAAGCCCTCAACATCGGTGGAACCCGGTGAGTCTGTGGCGGTTCGGAAAGCATGATGCTCCATCGAACCCCTCGGCAGTACGGGAACCATGCTACGCATGGGGTGAAAGTTTACACTTCACCCCTCCAAGGGTCATGCAGGGTGCACTTAGGTGCACCTATTTAGAAACAACCACTTACCAAAGTCAGGTGCACGTAGGTGCACCTGGGATTTTGAGGTTTCTATGGCTCTCCTCGATCAGGAAGCTGCGGTGCCAGAAGGCACAGAACCAAACCAAAATCGCGTATGCCCCGTCACTGTGAAGCTTACGCAAGAAGAGCATCGCCGGATCACCGAATACGCTAACGCTTTGGGGCAAGCCCGCAGCGAATGGTTGCGCGACGTTGCTCTCAAAGAGTTGGAACGAGCTACCGACACAAACCGGTTGCGCCCAGAGCTGGTGGAATTGGTCGGATTGCGGATGATCCTTACCAACCTTTTGCGCCCAATTTCGCAGGCGAAGCCCATCACAGAGGAACGCTTCGAAGCCATCATGGCAGAGGTTCGTCGCAGCAAAGTGCAGGTCGCAAGCGACCTGGTTGCGAAGACAGAAGGAGGCCGCTGATGCCGACACAATGGGGCCGCAAGGAGACCATCATCTGGCCACCGCATTCGCCCATCTATACCTATGGGGCGACTTTCCTGGCCGTCGTTCTTATGGGCGCATTTCTCTACATGCGGTTCGCCTTTGCCATGACACCGCTACAGCAGTTCTACACGCCGATCTACATGCGGACCTCGCTCTCCGCCGAGCTTGGTAAGACCCGCAAGGATAAGTACCGGATGCTCTTCGAGGCAGGAAAGAATGTTCCTACAAAGCCTGCCGTGGAACCAGATGTTCTGCCCGGGGTCACCGAGCAACCGGGAACGAAACCGATTCCGCTGACGCTGACCGAAACCGCAGCCCGGCAGGGGTACATTGCTCTTTATCGAGGCGCAGAAAACAGCTACTTCGATGTCCCGCTGCGCGATTATCTTCGCCAGAGCGTGTATGGTGGCAACACGCTATGGGACATCTATAAGCAGCCGTTTGGCTTCGGCTTGCTCGCCCTTCTGGCTCAGCTTCCTTTCTCCATTCGGAAGGACATGAAGCGCCGCCGCGAATTGAAATATGGCCGGCGCCTGAAAGGGCCGGTGATGCTCACGCCTAAGCAATTCAACGGAACGATCGCCGGCGAAGGCATCGGGTTCAAGACCACCGAGGCAAAAGATTTAATGCGGATTCCGGCGCGTTACGAGTCGCAGCACATCGAGTTGATGGGCGACACCGGAGCCGGAAAAACCACTCTGATTATGCAGATACTTCGGCAGATTCAAGGCCGGGGACACACGGCCATTGTGTACGACCCGGCGTGCGAGTTCATTCAGAGGTTCTATGACGAAGGCCGTGGCGATATCGTCCTGAATCCCCTCGACAAGCGTTGCCCGTATTGGGGGCCAGCCGAGGAACTGCGCAGCAAGGCCGAAGCAAAGACGCTCGCCAAATCGCTCTACCAGCCGACCGACACCCAAAAGGACGAGTTTTTTACCAAGACGCCGCAGAAGATTTTTGCCCATCTCCTGCGCACTGGTCCGACTCCCCATCAACTCGCAGAGTGGATGGCGAACCCGGCTGAAATCGACAAACAAGTCGTCGGTACGGAGATGGCAACCATGATTGCCAAGGATTCGCCGCCGCAGCGTAACGGCGTGTTGTCGTCTCTCGGATTGGTGGCGGACAGCCTACGAATGCTTCCCACTCTGGAAGAAGCGGAGGGCCGAAGGTGGTGCGCCACGGAGTGGGCCGATCAGCGCAAAGGTTGGATCTTCATCACATCGCGTCCGACCGAGCGCGACGCTCTGCAGCCGCTTCATAGCCTTTGGATTGACTGGCTCGTTTTGCGGCTCCTGAGTGCTCCGAAGGAACACCAAACCCCGGTCTGGTTTGTGTTGGATGAGCTGGCCAGCCTCCAGCGGTTGCCACAGCTTCATACCGCTATAACCGAAAATCGGAAGTCGAAAAATCCGCTGGTGCTGGGCTTCCAGGGCAAGGCACAGCTCGAAACCATCTACGGTCATCTTGCCGAGGTGATGCTGTCGCAGCCTGCCACCAAAATCTTCCTGAAGACCACAGAGCCGAAGGCTGCCGAATGGGTGTCCAATGCCATCGGGAAGGTCGAAATCGAACGCATGAAAGAGACGCACTTCGATGGCACGCGCAACGGGAAAAATTTCACCATCGACCGTCAGGTGGAACCGCTTGTGCTCGATTCCGAAATCAGCGGCCTTGAGGACCGGCGTGCGTACTTGAAGCTCGGCAATAACGTAGCTCGCTTCGCATTCGATTACCTTGACCTGCCTGTTGTGGCAAAGGATTTTGACCGTCGTGCGGTGGCCGACGATGAACTGGACTATGACCCACAGCGTATGTCCAAAGCCATCGTCCCGCCGTCACCCACAGTCGATCTGGAAGACGAGGAAGCTCCGCACATTCCCGCCCCGCCAACAGTAGAAACGCCGATTGCGGTTGCCACTCAAGCGGAGATGCCCAAGCCCGATCCTGTGATGCCGCTGCCTCAGCCCGACGACCTATCCACCCCCATCTTTCCTCAATTTGTCGTCGCAGGCGATGGTCGATTTGAGCACGAGTAGATGCCATGTTCAAAGTCGCTCCAGAACCGCTCACGGCCGGGAAAGCGCAGGAGTATCACGTCAAAGAGTTCATTGCTGCCGAAAAGAACTACTGGAAAGAGCACGAACAAATTCCTACCGGATGGCAAGGAAAATTAGTGGACACCTTTGGTCTCAAAGGTGACGTCCGGGCCAGCCAATTTTCCTTACTGAGCGAAGGCCAGCATCCCATAACAGGCCAGCAGCTCATCCAGCATCGCGACGGGAAGGAATACACGAACGCCGAAGGCGAGACGGTCAAACCGCTTGAGCATCGCGCCGCATGGGACGCTACTTTCTCCGCGCCGAAGTCCGTCTCTCTTACGGCTCTGGTAGGTAGGGACAATCGCGTGCGGGAAGCACATCGCGAAGCCGTCTCGATTGCGCTGACGGAGTTGGAGCGGTACACGCAGGCCCGGCTAGGCGGCAACCGCCCTGCCGAGACTACGGGTCGTTTTCTCGTCGCAAAATTTGAACATGACACAGCGAGGCCGGTTGATGGCTACGCCGCGCCGCAGCTCCACACGCACACCGTCATCTTCAATATGACGACGCGGGAGGATGGTTCTTTCCGCGCTCTTCAATCCCACAGCTACTATGCGTCCCAGCAGTTTGCGACCGCCGTGTATCAAGCCGAACTGATGTACCGCCTGCGGAACCTTGGCTATGAAATCCAGGCCGGAAAGAGCGGAGCACCGGAGATCAAAGGCTACACGCAGGATTACTTGGACGCTTCCAGTTTACGCCGCCAGAAGATCGAAGAAGAGATGGCCAAGCGTGGTCAGAGCGGCCCGGAAGCGGCTCAGTTTGCCGCGCTCACCACCCGCGACCGCAAACAGCACCTTGGCCCGGAAGAGACTTTAGCCGCGCATCGCAAGCTGGCCGAAGAGTATGGCAACCAGCCCGAGAAAGTTATCGCTGCCGCACAGGAACGAATGCAGCAGCGCGGCCAGGAACAGGCACACAAGCCCGACGAGCAACAGCAGCGCGTGCGCGAAAGCGTGAGCTTTGCGAAGGCCCGCAACTTTGAGCGCGAGGCCATCACCGACGACCGAGGCATCATGCGCGACGCCTTACGTCGCGGCATGGGCGATGTGACGTATGCCGAGATTCGCGAGAATTTCCGGCGCCGAGAAGCGATGGGCGAGTTCTTGAAGGTCGATAGTCCACGGCACTATGCCGGGCAGCGGTATACCACTCGCGACATGCTCCAGGCCGAGCGCAGCAATATCGAGTTCATGAAGCGTGGGCAGGCCGTCGTGACGCCGATCATGTCAGCGGAAAGTGCCCGCTCTCATGCTGCGGAGCAGGAGCGGTTGAATCCTGCCCAACGTCGCGTTGTGGAGGAGGTACTGAGCACTACCGACCGCGTACACGGTTTGCAGGGTTACGCGGGTTCAGGCAAGACCGAGAGCTTACGAACCATCCGGGCCGGGGCCGAGGCCGAGGGCTTTGCCGTCGAGGGTTTCGCACCGACGAACCGTGCTGCGAACCAGCTCCGTGACGCCGGAATCAACGCGGAAACCTTGCAGCGGTTTCTTGCTCGCGGTGCAACGGGCGAGACAGCGGGAGATCCCGCCAGCCGCCATCTCTACATGGTCGATGAGTCCAGTTTGACAAGCACGAAACAGATGCAGGCGTTCATGGAGAAGCTGGGGCCGCAAGATCGGGTTCTGTTGATTGGTGACATTCGCCAGCACCAGGGCGTGGATGCGGGAAAGCCCTTTGAGCAACTGCAAGCGGAAGGGATGCGTACTTCGCAGCTTGACCAGATCATGCGCCAGAAAGAACAGCCGGAATTGCTCCGTGCTGTCGAATTACTTTCGCAAAACCACACCGTGGACGGAGTGCAGTTATTGCAGGAGCAAGGGCGCGTGCAAGAGTATGCGGGACGCCCCGAACGCATCGCTGCGATTGCCCGCGCCTACGTCACGCAGTCAGAGAACACGCTTGTCATCTCGCCCGACAACGCCAGCCGCATGGAGCTGAACCAGGCGATCCGCGCGGAGCTGCGAACGGTGGAAGCGCTGCGCGGAATTGACCGCGAATTCGCTGTGCTCATGCCCCGATCCGACCTCAGCAGCGCAGATCGAGTTTGGGCGGCGCAGTATCAGCCCGGCGATGTCCTCCAATACACACGCGGCAGCAAGGAATTGGGCTTGGAGCCGTACAGCTACGCGACCGTACGTGACGTGGATACGAAGCTGAATCAGATCACCGTGGAGCGTGAGGACTGCGGTCAGGTTTCCTATGACCCGAAGCGGCTGCAAGGCATTACCGCCTATCGGGAAGTGACACGCGAGTTTGCGGAGGGCGACCGGATTCAGTTCACGACCAACAACCGTGAACTGCAAATTGCCAATCGCCAACTCGGAACCATCGAGAGTATTCGTCCGCACGAAATGACCGTGCGCGTTGAGGGGCAAACAGCGCGCTCGGTTTCATTCGATCCTCAGCAAATGAGGCACTTCGATCATGGCTATGCAGTGACATCGCATAGCTCGCAAGGATTGACGGCAGACCGTGTGCTTATCAACGTGGAGGTCTCCGCTCACCGCGACCTCATCAACCAACGCTTCGCCTACGTCGCGGTCTCTCGCGCGGCGCATGATGTGCAGCTCTATACCGACAACGCCGCGCGGCTGACCAAAGACCTTAGCCGCGATGTCTCAAAGACTGCGGCGTTAGAACCCACTCAACAAAAAGCCGAACAGCCAAGAGGTGAGATGATGACCTACCGCAAAGAACACGTGGAAGGGATGCAGCCCTATCAACCAACTTCCCATGTGCCGCCATCCGTCTATGCCACGTCTCTTGACCGGGAGACCGTACTTACCGATCTTCGGTGGTCGCAGGAGCAAGCCAGAAATGGAGTAGACCCTGCTGACACCGCACGCGCCATCACGGAACGGCATCAGCATGATTCTGAGCCGGAGCACAATCAGCGTGCACTCATCGAGCGCTATGCTGACCGCGTTACAGAACTTGCCTACAGAGGGCCAGACATTCCGGTAGACCTGCAAGCCACGCACCTTGAACCGACTGCCGAGGAAAGGCGGCATTGGGAGCCGTTGGTTCAATCTATCGGGATAGAACATGCGGAGCCATTTGCATGGCGGAAAGAGCATGCGGAAATTCAAAGCTATCGGAATGACCAGAATCCCGGCTGGCTACACATCGACGCGCATGGCCAATTCTTCGACCGAAACGCGCAGCCCATCGCTGCGCAGGCGGCGCTGGAACCATTTGGACTCTCAACGGCAATCACACGAGGCAACGAACAAAGCGCAGGAATCAACAAAGACGGACCAACGGACAGCGGATACGGCATTTCGCTCTAATCACGTCGCTATCTCTTCGATTCCCGTCTTCTTAAGGCGCACTTCAAATACGAAGAAGACCGGCATAATTTCGTTGTGCAAACAATCGCCCGGCCCCTCTCGAAGCGATTCCCAATAGAAATGCTGCCCTGGTGGCAAACATGGCAGCACGGCATCCAATAAATCCCGGTCACTGGGGCCGCTGTATCGGTCTCGAAAGTGCGAGTCCGTCATTGAATTCAAATCGGTTTCAAGAGCCATTCTTGCTAAGTGCAGTTTGGCGCCTTGAGAGCCAAGAATAGATTCGAGCAGAGTAAGTTGTTCCGGCGAGAATCCCCCGACCGATTTGAGATTTGTGGTTATCTCAAATTCGCCGTAGAACTTCAGTTCAACCGGTGCTGTTAAGAGACGGCAGAATGGTTCCATTGCGCCCAACCTCCGTGTCACGTACCGAATGCACGTTGCGATTCGTTTCGTACATCCAAGGCAGAACTACGACTCAATCGTTTCCTGAATATTGAGCGCGTAGCGGTGGTGCAATTTCATGCTGGCGGCCGAGAGGATCATGCGCAGCGAGCGCGCTGTGCGGCCTCGCTTGCCAATGAGCTTGCCGGTGTCGGACGGAGCGACATGGACATTGAGCGTCGTAACGCCGTCGTTGCCGTCCAGACAATCTACTCGGATAGCGGCTTCATCGTCCACCAGATAGCGGACAATCTCATGCATGAGCCTCTGCATCGACGGTTCTTCCTTACATACAGGCTGGGAAAGTGTCATGTTTTCTTTTTCCTTAAACGGTTTCCCAGCGGACCGAACCGCTTTTTCGGCGCGTGTAATGCCGTCATCATTGTGGCAAAACCGGCTAAGAGATCGTGGTCGAGCCGGTTGCGCATCTTCGCCATAGTTGCCAACGCTTCGTCCCATTTCATAGCGGCAACATACGGACGCGGCTCCGTCATGGCCGCGAAAACATCACATAGAGTCACAATCCGGACGGCTGCGGAAATTTCGGGAGCCGTGAGCTGCCGGGGATAACCGCTGCCATCAAGCCGCTCATGGTGGTCGCGGGTTGTCGTCAGTAGCAATTCGTCCGTTTCGCCGTTTTCGAGCAGCATCTCGTATCCGAGGTATGTATGAGCCTGAACAATTGTTGTCTCTTCCGGCGTGAGAGGCGAAGGCTTTTGCAGGATGGCGGCTGGGAGTTTGAGCTTTCCAATGTCATGCAGTAACCCGGAACGCTTTAAGGCGGTTTGCTGGTCTAGCGGCAGATTCAGGAAGGCGGAGAAGCATGCGCACAGTTCGGATACGTGCACGCAGTGCAGATGCAAAGTCGGGTCATGCGCACGTGCCGCGTTCATCCAGTACGTGTTACGGCGCGCCTCGTGTTTAGCCTCAAGAGGGATCAAGCTCGGCTCCTCGACAACGGTCCAAGAGCAACGACGCTTGCGGTGCGCCCCCGCAAACATTGCTCTATGAACCCAAGGTCGGGGAGTTCGAAAGCCGTTAGTGCGCGGCTCCTGTGACCTTTAGCTTTAGGGGCCTGGACATACGTCACAGGCTCCCCGACGCCAAAGGCATAGAGAGTTCCACGCGCCCGTAAGCGCGATTCGCACTAAGGGGTTTCGACACCCCAAGACGGTGCGTACCCGTCCCACCCTCCATCATCGTTGAAAAGCCGCGGGTTCAGCAAGGGCAGGATCTTTTGCTCCTTGGCCGCGTCGCGTCCAGGTTGCGTTGTCCGGCTGTTTGCCCACGCCGTATGGCGAGTACGTCCCTCCCAGCTAAGCTGGCCACCTGATGGGCGCAGGGATCTTCAAAAGCCTCCTCTGCGCCCGCGAAGACAAGCGATAATCAGGCTGCTCGACTCATCTGGAGGCACGACTCCGCGCAGATTCTGCAGGATCGGGCGCACTCCGCCATTTGCTGATCGTCGCCCACCGCTTCACAGTTCTCCGCACAGGTTGTGCAGATTTCGGCGCAGAGGGCGCATGTCTTCGAATGGAAAGAAGACTTGCGCAGCATGAAGTGGACCGAGCGCTCACAACTTTCGGCGCAGTCGAGGAGGGCTCGAATGTGGCCGGCTTCAGCGTGCTTGCCACCTTGTTGCAAACAGTAAAGGAGAGTTGAAGTGCAAATTTGGTGGCACTGGGTACAGTCGGCTATACACTTTTGCATTGCATCAGGGGTCTGAGACATGGCGGTACTCCTATTCGGTTGTCCCCTGGACCAGCGCCTACAGCCAGTCCGATTCCCGCACGGTTCAATTCGTTGCACCAAAGGGCAAACAAGGACCGACGAAATGCGTCAGTGACGGATTGGTGCTACAACTTTAACTGCGGGCTTGCCATCGCAGTTTGATAAGCACGCGGATTCCAGGAGCGACGATGAGGCTTCGAGCAATGACCGGAGGAGTATTGGCAGTCTTTCTGCTGGTCTTTTCCTGCGTGTCTGCTCGGTGTGAAGTTGTTTGCGAAACGGGTCCTTTCCACATGCATACGCAGGTTGAGTCCGCGAAGGCCGATACGAATCAACAGGCTTCCATGGACGACATGCCGGGCATGGACTGTGATGGTCCCAGCGCGAAATCCTCTCAAAACGGTGGGATCCAACTCAGCGCAAATATCAATTGCGACCACCATGCGTGTGAGCATGAATCCGTCGTCACGCAGCCTGAGCATACGTTGAAACTGGCTGCCTTCGTCGCGGTGTACGTTGCAACTCTGCATCCGCAGAAGCTGCAACTCGCCATCGGCTCTTTAGCAGCTTTCGAGACGCCGCCTCTGCGTGGCCTTACTCCCCTCGAACTGAATTCCATCCTTCGCGTCTAGTCCATCGCACTTAGCCATCACTGACATGTTTATGTCACTGGCCGGAGTGCGTTGCTTTGTCTCCACTACCCCTGGACCTTTGCTCCTGCACTTCGTGCCAGTGGCGCCAGAATCATTTGGCTTCACTTACCCACGGAGTTCTAAACCATGGCGAATCGCCGTTCTTTCTTACAGAGCGCGTTCGGTCTGGGTGCCGCATTGTTTTCGGCAGACCGGCTGTCCGCATCCACATCTCCATCCGCTGCTGAGCACCTGAAGAAGAGCCGCACGCGCGACCGTCGCGGTGCTTCCCATATCCCGGTGGTCACCACCGATATCGGCGATCTTCCCTACACCATGGATGGCGACGTCAAGGTATTCCACCTGATCGCGCAGGTTGTGAAGCAACAGATCGCTCCCGACAAGTACATCCATGCCTGGGGCTTCAACGGGTCGGCCCCGGGGCCGACCATTCAGGTGACCCAAGGCGACCGGGTCCGTGTGATCTTCGACAACCAGCTCCCGGAGCCGAGTTCGATCCACTGGCATGGGTTCGAGGACCAGATCCAGTTCGACGGTCAGCCCGGTGTCAGCCAGCCTCCAGTCAAGCCGGGCGGCCGGTTCGTCTACGAGTTCACGATCCATCAGGAAGGCACGTACTTCTATCACTCCCACATGGCGATGCAGGAGATGGCGGGGATGCTGGGCGCGTTCATCATGCATCCGAAGGAACCTTACCGCCCCCACTGTGACAAGGACTACCTCATCCATTTGCAGGAATACGCGGTACTGCCGAACAACACGGTGCCGAACACCATGAACATGGAGTTCAACTGGCTTGTCTTCAACGGCAAAGCCGGGCCGGCGACGACACCCTTGATCGCTCGTTTAGGCGACCGGGTGCGGATCAGGTTCGTGAATCTGGGGATGGACCACCATCCCATGCATCTGCACGGCCACACCTTCTACACCACTGGGACGGAAGGTGGCCGAATCCCCGAAAGCGCTTGGTGGCCGGGCAACACGGTTCTTGTAGGTGTGGCCCAGGCCCGGGATGTTGAATTCGTTGCCAATAATCCGGGCGACTGGATGGTGCATTGCCATCTGCCGCACCACATGATGAACCAGATGTCGTCGAACGTGGGCCGGATGACTCGCATGAGCGGTGGTATGCCCGCTGGCGGGGATATGAACACAGGGATGGGCATGCTCCGGGGAACCCCCGGAGCCCCTACCGGAGAAGACTACGGTCCGGCCCTCGGACAAGGTCTGGGTGGAGTCGGAAACGGCAACGATGTTTCGACCACCAACGGCCCTCTCTCGCCGGGGAAAGCACAGTCCGCGATGTCGGGCATGGACCATGCAAACATGCCGGGAATGCAACACGACAACATGCCTGGCATGGACATGTCTGGGATGCAGATGGAATCCGGAGACATCGCTCCGAATGCAACCAACGTGCCCAACTTCCCGCAGGACGCGTACATGGAAGGGCCGATGATGGCGATGGACAAGATGGTAGACCGCCCAGAGAACTATGGCCTCAATCCGGGATGGAGCCAGTTCATGCAGGGGATGATGACCTTCATCCGCGTGCTTCCCCCTGACAAGTATGACGAAGTGATCTCGCGGATGCGCGATGCCAATCGTCCCAACGATCCTTACGCGTCTGTACTCAACCGCGGCTGATGAGCTTCCGCAGGAGAAATGAAATGAGACTTCCGTTGATGGTAGCCGCGCTTGTACTTGCGACAGGAGCCGCCGCCCAGGACAATTCGATGCCCGGTATGCAGATGCCGGCCAAGAGCCCGGCCAAACCGGCAAAGCAGCAAAGCCGTCCGGCTCCGAAGGCGAAGCAGCCTGCCAAGGGTCACGACATGTCCGGTATGGACATGGGACAGCACACCGGGCATACGACACCGCAACACGACATGGACAACATGCCTGGGATGCGGATGGACCACACCGGCCACGATGGAATGCAGGGTACGGACATGGGCCAGCATGATGCGGGAAAGCCATCGAAAGGCACCGACATGCAGAACATGCAGGGCATGCACATGGACATGCCCATGGCTGAAGCCCCACAACAGGGTTCCGTCACCCATGACACGCTCAGCTTGCAGGAACCGGAAAATCCCAGCCGGAAGACGGGCAAGAATGACCCGGTCCCGGAGCTGCTCAAAGATGTCGTAACGCGACCTCGGCAGAGCCTTGCCGACTTCCTGGCAATGTCGGATCGGTCGAACCCGACGGTGTCCCAAGCCAATGCGCTCGCGCAGCGTTCCGCCGCTCAGGCAAAGCAGGCGGGACTCTATCCGAATCCCAGCATCGGCTATCAGGGGGATCAGATACGTGGCGGAAGCTACGGGGGCGGCGAGCATGGCGCCTATGTTCAGCAGACCATTGTGCTAGGGGGAAAGCTAGGAGCTCGTCGCGATATCTATCGACAGCAACAGCGATCCGATGAGATTGGCGTGGAGGCGCAGACCTTCCGGGTACATGGCGATGTCTCTCGTGCCTTCTACGCTGCCCTAACCGCGCAGGCTCTCGTCGATGTCCGCCGCAGACTTCTAGGCGTTGCCTTGGATGCGGTCGAGACCGTTCACCAGCTGGCAAATGTGGGACAAGCCGATGCGCCCGATATTTTGCAAACTGAAGTCGAAGCAGAACAGGCAAAAGTTGACTTCCTATCGGCGCAACAGGAATTCCTTCAGCGTTTTCGCACTTTGGCCGCATACGCCGGTCAACGTTCCTTAGCTCCTTCTCTGCTTGCGGGAGACCTTGAGCATCCGCCTGAGATCGACACCGAACAACAGGTCGCCAACATCATCGCCAACAGTCCGGAGGTGCGCCGCGCCCAGCAGGAGATCGCAGTTGCGGAAGCGCGCCTCAAGGACGCCCGACGTGAGCCGATTCCAGACCTCACGTTGCGCGCGGGAGAGCAGTACAACGGAGAGCTGGTGCGTGAAAACCCCAACGTGCACGCCGGCCCCCAAAGCATTGCGAGCGCGAACCTCGCGATACCGCTCTGGAACCGCAATCAAGGCAACAAAGACGCCGCCAGGGTTGAGCTGGAACGGGCGCGACAAAGCGTGGCCCGTACCCAGCTCTTCCTGCAACAGCAAACAGCGCCGGTGGCGCAGTCCTACCAGACCGCACGCTTTACAGCGAACCGCTATCGCGAGGAGTTGATCCCGCGTGCGCAGCGCGCCTACCAACTCTACTTGCAGAAGTATCAGGCGATGGCACAAGCCTATCCTCAGGTTCTTGTCTCCCAGCGCACGCTTTTCCAACTGCAGGTCGGCTATCTCAATGCGCTCCATGAGGCGTGGGACAGCGCGGTCATGCTCCAGAACTTCAACCTGTCGGGCGGGCTTACCGAGCCAGAGCCAAGCGGCAGCGGTACTACCACCATCAACCTGCCTGCGACCGGCTCCGGCAGCAACGAATAGCGCGTGAGGAGACCCATTGTGAGAAATCACACCCTTTGGAAAACGGTGCTTTGTAGCGCCTTGTGGAGGTGATCCAGAATGCAAAAGCGCACGATCATTCTTGGAACTGCAATCGCCGCCTTGCTGCTGGCAGTCGGCGCGTTTCTCTACATGAAGTACGCCATGCGTGGATTCAGCGCACGGGCGGAACCGTCCCATGTGGAGGCGATGCTTGCCGTGTACGCGCGGAGTACCGCGATGCCTTCTTCTGCCAAAGGGACCACCAATCCGGTCGCCGACTCGCCCGAAGTCGAGCACGATGCGATGGCGCATTTCGCAGATCATTGTGCGGTCTGCCATGCCAACAATGGCAGCGGGGACACTATGTTCGGTCGCGGTTTATATCCGAAGGTTCCGGATCTGAGAGCAAGAACGCAAACACTGACCGATGGTGAAATCTTCTACATCATCGAAAACGGAATCCGCATGTCCGGCATGCCCGCCTTCGGCGGTCAAGATTCGGCTGAAGACAGCTGGAAGCTGGTGCGCTTCATCCGCCACCTTCCTCAACTGACTTCAGCTGATGCACAGCAGATGGAAACGATGAATCCAAAAACTCCTGCAGACATGGAAGAGGAGAAAGAGGAAGAAGAGTTTCTGAACGGGGGCAGCAACGATGCTGCTCCGCACACAAATCACTCAAGGAAAGGTCATCACCAATGAAACGTATCCTCATCGTACTTACCGCCATCCTGGCGCTTGCCGGCGCGGCTTATGCCCATAACGGAGTCGAACATGTCATGGGTACAGTCACCGCAATCACAACGACGAATATCACGGTGAAGACGACCGACGGCAAGACGCAAACCGTCACGTTGACTGCCACAACAAAGGTGTCCAAGGGAACGGCGCAGGCCAGTCTCAAGGATGTGAAGGTGGGTGATCACGTAGTCGTCAATGCAACGAAGAAGGACAGCCAACTGGTCGCTGTCGAAGTCAAGCTCGGGTCTATGGATGGCATGAAAGGCATGCACGGCAACATGGCCGGTATGGACATGAGCGGCGCCAAGAGCCACTGATGCGAGGACGGCTCCGGAGGGGTAACGGAGCCCACCTTTGCAAGTGGAAGGAGGAAACAGATGATGGATCACGTTGAAGCGCGAGAGATTTCGTTCGAAAGCCTGTTGGCGCTTCGCCAACGGTTCCTCGGATTCCTGCGCCAAAGAGTGGGTGACGAGGCCACCGCAGAGGACATCTTGCAATCCGCGTATTTGAAAGCAGTCGCCCATCAGGATGCGCTGGAAGCCGAGAGCAGCGTCGTGGCCTGGTTTTATCGCATCCTGCGCAACGCCGTGATCGATCATTACCGGCGCACCACAACGAAAAACGCAGCCCATGAGAACTACGCGAAAGAGCTGAGCCCCAGCTATGAGCTGGAACTGGAGGCACAGATCTGCTCCTGCGTTCATGAAGTCATCGAAGAATTGAAGCCCGCATATCGAGAGGTGATCCAGCAGATCGATCTCGGCGACCAGACCGTAGAGAGCTTCGCAAGGACCCATGACACCACGCAAAACAATGCTTCCGTCCGGCTGCACCGCGCACGCAAAGCCATCGCAAAACAACTGACCTCGGTCTGTGGTGCCTGCGCAGAGCACAAATGCCTGGATTGTTCCTGCCGCCGGGCGCGGGTGTAAGAGATTGCCCGATCGTGCGTCTGCAGTAATGAAACGAGGAGAAACGCCATGTGCTGCTGCAATACAAAAAGCTCGGAGATCAAAGATCCGGTCTGCGGCATGACCGTTCAGCCCGAGCGGGCTGCGGGCTCAAGTACTTACCGCGGAACAACCTTCCACTTCTGCTCTAAAAGTTGCAAGACCAAGTTCGATGCTGATCCAGAACACTTTGCACCAAGTCCGGGCGGTTGCTGCGCGCCGACTCCGGGAGCTCCGCAGGCTGCGGAGATCGATCCGGTTTGCGGCATGAAGGTCATACCCGAGAAGGCAGCGGGACACTCCGACCACCAGGGCAGGCGTTTCTTCTTTTGCAGCCTTGGATGTAAGAAGAAATTTGATGCCGAACCCAGACGGTATCTGGAACCGCAGAGATCGGGCGAGGTTGCAAGACCGGATGGGCGCAGTCCACAGGTGGAGTACATCTGCCCCGTGGACCCGGAAGTCCATCAGATGGGACCCGGCTCCTGTCCAAAGTGTGGGATGGCGCTTGAGCCAGCGACCGTAGCTCCACCCTCCGTGCGAACGGAATACACCTGCCCCATGCATCCGGAGATCGTTCGTTCGGAACCGGGCAACTGCCCTATCTGCGGGATGGCTTTGGAGCCACGCGAAATCACTGGCGATGAAGCTAATCCCGAACTAAGGGATATGACACGTCGTTTCTGGACAAGCGTCGTGATGACGATCCCGCTGCTGCTGCTCATGGTTTCGGAGATGCTGCCGTCAATGCCGTTGCAGCATATGCTCTCCGGTAAGGTCTGGGCGTGGATTGAGTTTGCATTTGCTACTCCGGTGGTGTGGTGGTGTGGTTGGCCGTTCTTTGAGCGAGCGTGGCAATCGATTGCGAACCGCAGCCTGAATATGTTTACTCTGATCGGCCTCGGTACGGGAGCAGCCTATCTCTATAGCTTGGTAGCCACCGTCGCGCCCCAGATCTTTCCAGCCACAGCACGGAATGGGGATGGGCAGATCGGTCTGTACTACGAGCCAGCGGCAGTGATCGTCGCGCTGGTACTTCTTGGTCAGGTCATGGAACTCCGGGCGCGCGGCCAGACCAGCAGCGCCCTGCGTTCGCTGCTTGGGCTCGCCCCAAAGAGTGCACGCAGGATCGATTCTCAGGGCAGCGAATCCGATGTCCCGCTTGACCAGGTCTCCCTCGGGGATATCCTTCGCGTCCGCCCCGGCGAGAAAGTCCCCGTGGACGGTGAGGTGGTTGATGGCAGAAGCTCTGTCGATGAGTCGATGGTCTCCGGTGAACCCATCCCGGTGGAGAAAGCATCTGGAGCGAAGGTGGTCGGGGGGACCATCAATGGAACAGGAGCATTCACCATGCGCGCTGAACGGATCGGCGCGGACACATTGCTCTCGCAGATCGTCAAAATGGTGAGCGCGGCGCAACGCACCCGCGCCCCTATCCAGCGCGTTGCCGATCGTATCTCGGCGTATTTCGTTCCGGCCGTCCTTGTGGCAGCTGTGCTCACGTTCGCACTCTGGTACATGCTTGGGCCGCAGCCGCGCCTGGCGCACGCGGTCGTAAGTGCAGTAGCGGTCCTGATCGTGGCCTGTCCCTGTGCCCTCGGTCTCGCCACACCGATGGCCATCATGGTGGGTACGGGGCGCGGAGCTGGTGCAGGCATTCTTGTGCGTAACGCGGAGGCGTTGGAGCTTTTTGGCAAAGTGAACACCTTGCTCGTCGATAAAACCGGAACCTTAACTGAGGGCAAACCCACGCTCACTGCCGTCCAAGCCGCTGCAGGCATTGAGGAAAGCGAGCTTCTAGCCTGGGTCGCCAGTCTCGAACGCTCCAGTGAACATCCACTCGCCGCCGCGATCGTCCGGGGAGCGGAGGCGCGCCAGCTCTCCTTGCGGAGTGTGAGCGAATTCTCGTCGGTCCCGGGCAAGGGGGTGCGCGGCGTGATCGACGGCAAGAATCTTGCCATCGGCAACGCGGAAATGCTTCGCGAGATTGGTGTCGACGTCGATGGTCTCACCCGAGAAGCCGACGCCCTGCGTCATCAAGGAATGACCGTCATGCTCGCTGCTGTGGACGAAAAGCCTGCGGGCTTGGTGGCCGTCTCTGACCCGATCAAAGAATCGACACCCGAGGCGATTCGCGACCTGAAAGCCGCTGGTCTGAACGTCATCATGGTGACGGGGGACAACGCAACGACAGCGAAGGCGGTCGCAGACACGCTGGGGGTCGCGTTTGAGGCGGACGTATTGCCGGAACAGAAGGCCGAGGTCGTCAAACGACACCAGCAACGGGGAGAGATCGTTGCGATGGCGGGCGACGGCGTCAACGATGCTCCAGCTCTTGCCCAGGCGCAGGTTGGGATTGCAATGGGAACGGGGACCGACGTTGCCATGGAGGCGGGCGGTATCACGCTGGTGCGAGGTGATCTGCGGGGTTTGGTGCGTGCTCGCAAGTTGAGCCAGGCGACGATGCGGAACATCCGGCAAAATCTGTTCTTCGCATTCATCTACAACGTGCTGGGTGTACCTTTGGCGGCCGGGGTTCTGTTCCCACTTTTCGGCGTGGTTCTTAGCCCGATGATCGCGGCAGCAGCTATGAGTTTTAGTTCTGTGTCCGTGATCGCGAACTCCTTGCGGCTGCGAAATCAGTAGGCCGGAATGGATTACGTATCATGCATCGTCCGGAGTAAACTGAGGTGACCGTGGGACGCGCACGACAACTCGGAGCCTTGTTCCTCCTGCTCGTTTGGTCTTTCGTACCGGCGATGGCCTGCTCGTTGCCGGAGGAACCCATGACGCCGGTGGAGCATTCCTGCTGCGTGCAGATGCACCATCATTGTGGGGACATGGACATGCCCTGCTGCCACAAGCAGGTGCGGACCGAGCTTTCTGCGGTGACGGCGAAACAGCAACATGCGCCACTGCTGCTTCCAGCGATTACCCATCCAACAGCTTTCGTTCCGATTCTCTGGCCGACGTTCTACGCGCTCCCAGTAATCCTGGCAGATGTTTCACCACCGCCGTCTCCACCCGTCTCGATCACCATCCTCAGAATCTGATTCTCTGTTTTCGCTCATCTTGCGCGATTGCGTGCGATCCGGTATCGGCGCGTCTGCGTGAACTGTTGGATGAATGAAAAGGGAGACTTTCAATGCAGGTATCTGCTTGGCGTATCGCCATGTTTGCCCTCGCTGTCGCGACATCCGCCGCGGCGCAGCAAGCTACGCCTCTTGCCACACTCGTGGACGAGGCTAAAACTCAGAACAGTAGTATCGCCGCCGCCGATCATGCGGCCCGCGCTGCCCGGCTGGTAGCGCCGCAAAAAAGCGCACTGCCTGATCCCACCTTTACACTGCAGCAGTTCAGCGTCGGAAGTCCTCGCCCGTTCGCGGGTTACTCCAACAGCGATTTCGCTTACATCGGTCTAGGCGTATCTCAAGAGCTGCCGTACCCAGGAAAATTGAGACTACGTGCCGAGATCGCTGACCGGGAAGCTGACACCAAGGTCGTGGAGACTCTTGCTCTGGGCTCTGACATTGCAGGAGCGGTAAAAGCGGATTATCTACAACTCGCCTATCTGCAACAGACACTCGCGATCTTGGTGCAGAGCCGCGACCTTCTGGATCAGATACTCGCGGATGCGACCGAACGCTACAAGGTCGGTCAGGGGATGCAACAGGACATCCTGCAGGCTCAGGTCGAACGCACCGGATTGACACGCGAAGTCACGATGCACCATCAGGAGGTGAGCGCGATCCAAGCTCATCTCAAGGGTTTGCTCCACCGGGAGCAAAGTTCGCCCGATATCATCCCAGTCGATCTCGCGGAAACTCCTCTGCAGAGAACCGGCGTGGAATTGCTGGCCATGATCGAGAAGCAGAATCCACAAGTGCAGATTGATGCGAGCCAGGTACGCAAGCAGGATGCTCAACTGGCATCAGCGAAACGGGAAAGCAAACCGGACTTCGCGCTCGGATATCAGTACGAAAACACGGATCGTAAATACCGCGATTACTACATGCTGACGCTCAGCCTCCGTCTGCCCAGAAAGAAGCGCGTGGACGCGGAGATTGGCGAGGCAGTGGAGATGCTGGCGCAATCCAAGGCCACCCTTGATGCTCACCTGCAACAGCAGCTTGCGGAAGCCCAGCAAGCCTACGTGAAAGTCACCGGCGACGCCGAACTGCTCAAGGAATATCGCGAAGGCCTCGTGCCGCAGTCCGAGGCAGTCCAACGGGCCATGCTGAGCGCCTATGGATCGAACAAGGAACAATTCACGCGCGTGCTGCAATCCTTTGCGAGTGTCCTACAGCTCAAGCTCAGCTACGCACAGACGCTGCAAGACCACGAAGCGGCCCTCGTCCGCCTCGAAACGCTGACGGGAGCGACACTTCGATGAACAAATACATCGTTCGTACTTCTTTGGTCTGGATGGCGTTGCTTGCAGCCGTTGCTGGCGTGGCCTTCTATCGCTCGCGGAAGGCAAGTTCTTTTCCCCGCGGTGAGAATCCAAGTGCCGTCCAGCCGGTCGCATCCGGCCCTGCCGACGATACCCGACCGGCAACCTCTCCGACACCGATGGCGGACAATCTGGCACCTCTTGTCCCCGTTCAACTCTCGCCGGAACGCATGCAGAGTATCGGTGTGAAGATCGGCTCCGTCGAGTACAAGCAACTGACCGATGACATCCGTGCTACTGGAACGGTCGCGATCGATGAGCGGCGAATCGCCTACGTGCAGACCCGGTTTCCGGGGTACATCCGGCAGGTCTTCGCCAATGCCACCTATCAGTATGTCCGCAAAGGGCAACCGCTCTTCACCATCTATAGTCCGGAACTGGTTGCAACCCAGCAGGAGTATCTGCTGGCGCAACAGAATCAGAGAGCCTTAGCAGCAAGCACCGTAAGTGGTGTCGCTGCGGGAGCTGCCACCCTCGTCGATGCGGCAGAACAGAGGCTCGCCCAATGGGACGTCCCCGCAAGCGAATTGTCGAAACTGAAACAGACTGGTAAGCCAATCACCGACCTCGCCTTTAATGCCCCAGCGTCCGGATACATCACGGAATTCAACGCTTTGCCGAATCTCTATGTTGAGCCGTCAACGCGGCTCTACACCCTTGCCGATCTTGCGGAGGTTTGGGTAGTAGCGCAGGTGTTTCAGGACGACGTGGGACGAGTCCGTCCAGGACAGTCGGCACAGGTCACGGTCGATGCGTATCCAGGCCGGAATTTCAGCGGTCGCGTCGAACAGGTCCTGCCTCAGGTCGATTTGGCGACGCGCACCGTGCATGTTCGGCTCGCAATCAGCAACCCGTCCATCCAACTTAAGCCAGGCATGTTTGTAAACGTCGCGCTCAAAACGAATCTTGGGAGACAGCTTGCCATTCCTGCTTCGGCAGTCATGCGTTCGGGAACACGCACGCTTGTCTTTCTTTACAGCGGGAACGGAAGAATTGAGCCCAAAGAAATCGCGCTGGGCGCACCATCCGGCGACAGCTTCGTCGTGACGAAGGGGCTGGACGCAGGGCAGAAGATCGTGACCTCCGCTAATTTCCTCATCGACTCCGAGAGTCAGTTGCAGGCCGCCGCAGGCTCCTTCACGCCACCGCCCCCAGGTGCGTCGGGCAAAGAGACTCTGACCGCATCGCAAGGAAAGATCGAATTCACCACCAGTCCCGATCCTCCGGCGCGAGGAGCAAACACCTTCCGTGTGCGTCTCGCCGACGCGAGCGGAGCGCCCGTGACCGGAGCCGACGTAACCGTGACCTTCTACATGGCCGCCATGCCGGCGATGGGAATGGCCGCGATGAACACCGCTTCCAAACTCTCCGAAAAAAGCGCCGGTTTCTATGAAGGGTCCGGAGCCCTCGGTTCCGGGGGGACATGGCAGGTGACCGTTACGGCCAGGAAAGACGGCCGGACGATCGCGACCAAACAAATGAGTCTCAATGCGACGGGAGGCATGTAGATGCTGGCCAAGATCATCGAATCCTGTGCGCAAAACCGCTTTCTTGTCTTTACTCTCGTCCTGCTGCTGACGGTTGCTGGCATCTGGTCGTTGCAGCATGTTCCCGTGGACGCTCTTCCCGACATCTCCGATGTTCAGGTGATCGTTCATACCAACTGGAATGGTCAACCGCCGGATGTGATCGAAGACCAGGTGACCTATCCCATCGTGACCAGCTTGCTGGCCGCGCCACACGTCAAGGCCGTCCGGGCCCAAACGATGTTGAGCGACTCCTATGTGTACGTCGTTTTTGACGACAGCACCGACCTCTACTGGGCGCGCTCCCGTGTCGTCGAATACCTTCAGCAGATTGGAGGGCGTCTTCCTCAGGATGTGCATCCGGTCATTGGACCGGACGCGACTGGAGCCGGATGGGTCTATGAGTACGCCATCGTGGACAAGAGCCACCGCCATAGCCTTGCGGACCTGCGCAGTTTGCAGGATTGGCATCTGAGGTACGCGCTCGAAACCGTGTCCGGCGTATCCGAGGTGGCCAGCATCGGCGGCTTTGTGCGGCAGTACCAGGTGCAACTTGACCCCAGTAAGCTGCTTGCCTCTGGTGTTCCGCTCTCCACAGTGATCGACCGTGTAAAGGCCAGCACCCATGAGACAGGCGGGCGCACGCTCGAAATGAGTGGCACGGCGTACATGATCCGCGGGCTTGGTTATCTGCGCTCGCTCGATGATCTGGCAAACGTTGCCGTGGGCAGCAAGAACGGAACACCCGTTCTGCTGCGCGATCTTGGCACTGTGACCTTTGGTCCTGATCTTCGCGAAGGTGTCGCCGAGTGGAACGGAGAGGGGGAAACAGTCGGCGGCATTGTCGTCATGCGGCAGGGACAGAACGCTTTGAATGTAATTGAAGGCGTGAAACAGAAGTTCAAGGAGATTGCTCCTTCGCTCCCAGCCGGCGTGGAGATTCTTCCGGCATACGACCGCTCCGGATTGATTCACGCTTCCATTCGGACGCTGCAGCGGGATTTGCTGGAAGAGGCTGTGATCGTAAGCCTCGTGATCGTTTTGTTCCTGTTTCACTTCCGCTCGGCGCTCATCGCCATCCTGGCGTTGCCCATTGCCATCCTTGTCTCATTTCTGCCGATGTATTGGCTTGGGGTGACCTCCAACATCATGTCCCTCGGCGGTCTGGCGTTGGCGATCGGCGTGCTCGTAGACGCTTCGATTGTGATGGTGGAGAATGGGTACCGCCATCTTGCTGAACGGCAGGAGCGGGATACGGCGCCGGTGACGAACGAGGAGCGGAAACACATTCTCATTCAATCCGCGAAACAAGTCGGTCCGGCACTCTTTTTCTCGTTGCTCATCATCGTGGTTTCGTTCCTTCCCGTGTTCCTGCTGGAAGCACAGGAAGGCCGGATGTTTCGTCCGTTGGCATGGACAAAAACGTTAGCCGTCGGCACGTCCTCCATCCTCGCCATCACACTCGTACCGGTTCTGATGGTGATCCTGATCCGGGGGCGGCTGCGCCCGGAGCGCGCGAATCCGATCTCCCGTTTTACGCAGGCACTCTATCTGCCCATCCTTCGCTTTTGCCTGCGTCATCGCTGGCTCACAATTGTCGTCAACCTGATCTTTCTTGCGGTGACGGTACCGCTGGGTTTTCGCATGGGCAGCCAGTTTATGCCTTCGCTGTTTGAAGGTTCTGCGCTCTATATGCCCACGGCTTTACCGGGAATCTCGATTGAACAAGCCAAGATCCTGTTGCAGGAGCAAGACCGCGTTCTTCGTAGCTTCCCAGAGGTTCAGAGTGTTTTCGGCTCAGTGGGGCGCTCCGACAGTGCTACCGATAATGCTCCGCTCGACATGTTCGATACCACTCTCATGCTCAAACCACGAGAGCAGTGGCGTGCTGGAATGACCTATGACCGTCTCATTCAAGAGATGGATGCGAAACTCCAGTTTCCCGGACTTTCCAACACCTGGACGATGCCTGTTCAGAATCGTCTCGATATGGAGCTGACAGGCATCAAGACCCCGCTCGGTCTGAAGGTCCAAGGCTCAAGCGTGGCAGGCATAGAGCAGATCGCCGCTCAAATCCAGGCCGTGTTGGCTGCAATGCCGGAGGCCCGTTCTCTCTTCGCCGAGAAGGTCTCACAGGGTTTCTATGTGAACGTCGAAGTTGATCGTCAAGAGGCAGCGCGGTACGGACTCACCATTGCGGATGTGCAGACGGCCGTCTCTTCCGGGATCGGCGGAGAGAACGTCGCCGAGAACATCGAAGGCCGCGAACGCTATCCCATCAATGTCCGTTATCTACGGGACTTCCGCGACAGCCCAGAGACGATGCGCAATGTGCTGATTGGAACGCCGACGGGAGCACAGATTCCACTGGGTCAGGTCGCCCATATCTCATTCTCACGAGGCCCCGCGATGATCCGCGACGAAGACGGGAAACTTACCGGATACGTCTATGTCGATCTAAGAAATGCGAACTATGGTGGCTTTGTGACAGCGGCTAACCGTCAGTTGCAATCGAGGCTGAAATTACCGCCTGGCTACACCTATCAATGGGCGGGAGAGTATCAGTTCGAGCAGCGCGCGAAACAGCGACTCAGCCTGATTCTCCCTCTTGTCCTCTTCACCATCTTCCTATTGCTGTACCTTGTCTTCCATTCGGTTACGGAAGCGCTGGTGCTCATTTTTCCCACCATCTATGCCTTGAGCGGCGGCCTGCTGCTGCAATGGCTCCTGCACTATAACTTCAGCGTGGCGGTCGCTGTGGGCTACATCGCACTCTTCGGTATCGCCGTGGAGACGGGTGTCGTCATGGTGGTCTATCTGCATGAGGCGTTGCAGGATCGGGAGCGGGAGGGCCGCCTCCAGTCGGAAGAAGATATCGAGGCTGCGGCCATCGAGGGCGCGGTACACCGTCTGCGCCCGAAGCTCATGACCGTCGCTGCCGTGCTCGCCAGCCTGATCCCCATCCTTTGGGAGTCAGGCGTCGGTTCCGACGTGATGAAGCCCATTGCCGCGCCCATCGTCGGCGGCATGATTACCTCAACCATTCATGTTCTGATTCTGGTTCCCGTCTTCTTCGTCATGATGAAGGAAAGAGCTCTCAAGATGAAGAACTCGCGCACTCCCTAGCGAGACCCTTCCGCTGTTCAACCCGATCAACCACATAAAGGAGACTGATAATGCAATACAAACTGTTGACGTCCACGGCCATTCTGATACTTGGCGTTGCCCTCTCAGCCGCGCAAACAACACAAACCTTCACAGGCACGGTGAGCGATGCGATGTGCGGAGCGCACCACATGATGAAAGATGCGACCTCCGCGAAGTGCACCCGCGCATGTGTCAAGCAGGGCTCGGACTTCGCCCTCGTCAGTGATGGCAAAGTCTATATCTTGAAAGGCGACAAGGCGCAGATCGATAAATTTGCCGGAGAAAAGGTCGTGGTAAAAGGGGCGATGTCAAAGAGCACAATTGTTGTCAATTCCATTGCCACATCCAAGTGACGTCTATTGAGCGTGGGGACGCATTGTGGAGTGCTGCGATCCTTGTACGTGCCCACGCTCGATTCCTAGGCCCGACCTCCGCTTTGAAAGAGAAATGGAGGTTGACAGCTTAGGGGAATGTTCGCAGAGAGGCCACCAGGCACATCGTGAGAGCAGGTTTTGGCATGCTGAAGGCGCCTGATCAAAGAGGGATATCGTGCTCTCTATAGCCTCTCGGTAGAGATCAACGCCCGTACTCGCTCTCGCACTTCGTCACGAATGCCTCGCACTTCTTCACTCGGTAACCCCTTGGGGTCACGGAGTGGCCAATCGTCGCGGCGCAGTCCTGGGACATAAGGGCACTTGTCCCCGCATCCCATCGTGATGAGCAGTTGGGCCTCCCTCGCCAGTTCCTCCGTTAACTTCTGAGGTTTCGCGCCGCTAAGGTCGATCCCAATTTCCTGCATCACCGCCTGTACTTCGGGGTGGACGCGCTCGCCGGGTTCCGTTCCGGCCGATATGGCCCTTGCCCTGTGCGTGTCTGCCAGATGGTTGAAGAATGCAGCGGCCATCTGAGACCGCCCAGCATTGTGTACACACGCAAAGATGACGTTAAACATGAACTCCTCCAGAGATGGGTTTGTGAGTGTTGGACCATGCCTGACATGCCATTTGGACGGGGTCCCATGGACTGCTCAGCGGTGGAGTATAGCTGAGGTCGAGGTCCGAAACCTGATCGACCGTCATTCTGTGAAAAAGTGCTGTGGCGAAGATGTCGATGCGCTTGGCGACCTCCGCTTTGTAAGCTCCGATCATTTGCGCGCCCAGCAGCTTTCCGCTCTCGCGATCCGCAGTGACTCGAATCTGAATGGGCGTCGCGCCGGGATAGTAGGCTTTGTGGTCATTCACAACGATGTCGGTCGTGTATGGCGCACGACCCGCAGCTCGTGCCTCGTGCTCACGCAGCCCGGTTCGCGCAATCACCAGGTCGAATATCTTGACGACCTGTGTTCCCAATGAGCCAGCGAACTCACGGCTTCCGCCAAGCATGTTTTCTCCGGCGACCCGCCCCTGTTTATGAGCTGTGGTGCCAAGCGGAAGATAGATGTTGCGCTCTAAGAGGCGGTGCCACGTCTCCCCGCAATCGCCCGCGACAAAGACATCCGGGACGCCTGTCCGCATCTGCCGATCTACCCGCAACGCTCCGCCTTCGCCAGTCGGGAAACCCGCTTGTTCGCCAAGAATGGTGTTGGGGATGACGCCCGCTGCGACCAGTACCATCTCGCAGTCCCGGTACCCCACAGAGGTAAGCACGCGAAGATGGTCGCCTGCCTGTGTAATCTCACGCACCTCTGTGCTGGCGAGGACATCCACACCATGCTTTCGCAGCTCAGTGGCGACCTTCTCTCCCAATGGCGCATCGACCGTGGGGAGGGTGGTTGCTGGACGGCTTATGACAGTGACTTCGATTCCGCGGTGGGTCAGTGCATCCGCCATCTCCAGTCCGATGTAACCTGCTCCGACAATCACAGCCCGCTTTGGTTTGGCCTCCTCCAGAAAGTCGTTAACGCGGAAGCTGTCCTTCATGGTGTGCAGCAGAAAGACTCCAGGCAGTTCTTCACCCGGAATGCTTAATTGTCTTGGACGAGCGCCTGTGCCCAGCAGCAACCTGTCGTAAGAGAACTCCCGCGCTCCAGCGGAATGGGTGACGTACACTTTGCGTTTGGCTAAGTCAATCCTTTCGGCGCGGTGTTCGGGATGTATCGTGATGCCGTCGAAGGTCGTGCGGTGAGCCAGCATGTGCCAGTCCGGCGTCTCGCCACTGAGAAAGAAGGGCAGGCCACAGATACTGTAATTCGGAAACGCATCCGCCAACACGAGGTCAATCGCGACCTCCGGTTCAAGTTCATGCGCCCGAAGAGCGGCGCTGATTCCCGCATCACTTCCACCAATCACTAGCAGTCGCACGATGATGGCTACTCTTTCCCGATCTCACCGATCTTCTTTTGAATGGCCATCGAATCCAGGCTTGCCAGCGGAAGGCAGAGAAACAAGGAAATGCGCCGTTCGAGGGTGCGGAACGCCTGCGAGTAAGCATGGACAGATTCCGCAGTGCCTTCCGGCAATGCGACAGGATCAGGGATGCCCCAATGCGCCGTGAGCGGCTGGCCCGGCCACACCGGGCAGACCTCATTCGCAGCGTTATCGCAAACTGTGAAGACGAAATCGAGATGAGGCGAGTCCGGCTGGGCAAACTCATCCCAGGACTTGCTGCGGAGATTTTCTGTCGGCAGCCCTGCCTCTGCGATCTGTTTCAGCGCTTCAGGACGCACGATGCCGGAGGGATGACTTCCGGCACTGTACGCGGTGAAGTTCGGTCTGCCTCGCCAGTTCATGAGCGCTTCCGCCATGATCGAGCGTGCTGAATTGCCCGTGCAAAGAAACAAGACGTTGTAGTGCTTCATCGGTCTGTACTCGCTTTCTACTTACCCTGTGGTCGTTCAATCAGGAACAGCAGTTCGGCCCGCAGCATGCTTGACCAGATGGCTTGAGCGCATAAATCTTTACGCTGGCCGCTCCCTGATTCACGTCATAGGTGGACAACACCTCGGTAAGCTCTTCGTGGAAGCTGGCGGCCGTAAGTGCGCAGCAGCTTGTGGCGTTGTCGCCGTCCATCGCCGGGGAGCAGCAGCCCGACTGGTTCTCCACCTTCGCGTAGGCGTTCAGGTCGGCGCCGCTGTCGATAATCTGGATGTGTTCGAGGCCGGCCTTCGCTAGACCGTTGCGATAGTCCTCCATGAGCACTGCGCCTGCAATGCAGCCCACATACGCAGCCATGCTCTTTGCCACTGCCTCCGGTAGTTCTTCTTTCAGCGCGATGTCGCTGATGGCAACCCTCCCGCCCGGCTTGAGAACACGGGCGATTTCCTGAAAGACAGCCTGCTTGTCGGGAGCGAGATTGATGACGCAGTTGCTGATGACGCAATCGACCGAATCATCCGGCAACGGAATGCGGTCAATCGTCGATTGGCAGAACTCAACGTTCGTATAGCCACCCTTCGCTGCGTTCTCACGCGCACGCTCGATCATCGAGGGCGTCATGTCGATGCCGATGGCGCGTCCGGTTGGACCGACCATGCGGGCAGCCAGGAAGACATCGAGGCCACCGCCAGAGCCGAGGTCTACGACTACTTCGCCCGGACGGATGTTTGCCGTCGCCGTGGGATTGCCACAAGAGAGACCCATGTTGGCCTCGGCAGGAATCGAGGTCAACTCTTCGGCGCTGTATCCAAATGCCTCCGCCACCGCGCGGACACCCTCGTCATTCGTCGACAGGGTGCTCTCTGCGACCGCACCATACTTCGACTTCACCGATTCCAAGACTTCGTTGGCCATGCCACCTCCAATACATACGTTTTCCCGAATGTATCCCTTGCGGACACATACGTCAAGGCGTATAAGTAAGGCATGGCGGCAAAGGCTTCGCATTTCAACATGGAACTCTTCTTTCAGGCGCTCGGCGACAACACCCGTCTCCGATTGTTGAACCTTATGGGCGACCAGGAGATTTGTGTCTGTTACTTCGTCGAGATTCTGGGGCAGTCACAGCCCAAAATTTCCCGTCATCTGGCCTATCTTCGCCGGGCCGGAATCGTCGAAGCGCGGCGCGAAGGCAAGTGGATGCACTATCGCATCGTGATGCCGTCCAACATCGGTGCTGCCCAGGTCTTTCATCAGACTCTCGCATGGCTCAAGGAAGACAAAGCCATGCAAAGTGACCGCGCCAAGCTCACGAAGGCATGTTGCAGTCCCGCAACGTTCGTAGCCTTGCAAGGTGCCCCTCTCCCCATTCCCAACGAATCGCTTGTCAGTCTGGAAGGCAAATAAATGTCCACTGCTCCGATGACCCAAGGACGTGTCTGCGCCCCTCACCAACGGAAGAAGCTGTCGTTTTTGGACCGCTTTCTGACGCTCTGGATCTTTCTCGCCATGGCCATCGGTGTCGGCATCGGCCACTTCATCCCCGGTTCTGCATCGTTCGTGAATCGTTTTCAGACGGGCACGACGAATATCCCGATCGCCATCGGCCTCATCATCATGATGTTTCCACCGTTGGCGAAGGTGCGCTACGAAAAGCTGGGCGAGGTCTTCCGCAACAAGCGGGTGCTTGGACTGTCACTGGTACAGAACTGGCTCATCGGCCCAGCACTGATGTTTGTCCTCGCGGTCGTGTTTCTGCGCAGCGAACCGGCCTACATGCGCGGCCTCATCCTGATTGGTATTGCCCGCTGCATTGCGATGGTGCTGGTCTGGAATGAACTGGCCGAAGGCGATACGGATTACGTTGCCGGACTGGTCGCCATCAACAGCGTCTTTCAGGTTCTCTTTTACAGCCTCTACGCCTGGGCCTTCCTAACCGTACTTCCCAAGTGGTTCGGTCTGGAAGGCAGCGTGGTCGAGATCGGGATTGGACAGATTGCTAAGAGTGTCGGCCTCTACCTCGGGGTTCCGTTTGTCGCCGGTTTTCTGACACGCTTTGTCCTTATCCGCGCCAAAGGCGAAGAGTGGTATCGCACCACGTTCATTCCGCGCATCAGCCCGCTCACACTCATCGCATTGCTGTTCACCATCCTAGTTATGTTCTCGTTGAAGGGTGACCTCATCGTGCGGTTGCCCCTTGACGTGGTCAAAATTGCCGTGCCGCTCGTCGTGTACTTTCTCATCATGTTCTTGGTCAGCTTCTGGATGGGCAAGAAGCTGGGGGCTGATTACGCCCAGTCAGCCACGCTCTCATTCACGGCTGCAGGCAACAACTTCGAGCTGGCCATTGCGGTTGCCGTCGCTGTCTTCGGGCTGAATTCGGGAGAGGCGTTCGTCGGCGTGGTTGGGCCATTGATCGAAGTTCCAGCGCTCATCGGGCTTGTGAATGTTGCCTTCTGGATGCGCAAGCGCTATTTCGCTCTCGCAAACGATGGTTTCGAAGTGCATCCTGCGGAAGATGCTCCCTGATACAGCTCTAATCACAAGTGCACAGTTCCCCACGTCGTGCCCGATTCGCTTCACGAAGGACAAGCGGCAAGAGAAGGAGAGCCGCTACCGAATCAGCCCACGCGACGTGGAAGATGGCATTCGCCAAGAGTCCCCCCAGCCCAATCCAAGCCATGTAGGCACAGATTGAGGTCTGTGCCGCATCGGCCTGAAGCGCCGCGCTTGCGGTGCTCTGCGCCAGCCGCCTCTTTGCCTTTCCGAGTAACGGCATTCCGATGGCCGCGATGAGGAGTAAGACAATCCCAACGCCGCTGGCTTCCGGTCGGAGTGCAGGGACGAGTAAGCCCAAGGTCGATGTCGTCACAATGTATACGGCGATGATGTAAAGCAGGATTGCGGAAAGGAAGGCGGCGCGCCGTTCTCCTGCAGGGCCGACTTGGAATCTCCGTAGTACGACCAAGGCGGAGATGAGTTCCACCAAGCTATCCGCTCCGAACGCTGTCAAAGCAACGCTCCGGGCGCGAATCCCTTCGCCTATGCCCAGGATTACTTCCAAGGACATCCATGCGATCGAAATATACTGCAGTCTTCGCACGGCCCGGCTATCCGCCTCAGAGTGTGGAGAGCCGGTGCAACACGCTTTGTCTTCACAAGTCATCTGCGTTCCCTTCATCTTGCCTGAGGTGACATGCGAAGGCCACCTCTCTCTGCGCTTCTGCGCCGAGCGCGTTCCTCGATCCACGAGAACAGAGTTGGAAGCACGACCAGCGTCAGTGCTGTGGACGTAACAAGCCCGCCAATCACAACCGTGGCGAGAGGGCGTTGTACTTCTGCTCCAGCTCCGTGGGAGACAGCCATCGGGATAAAGCCGAGGCTGGCGACAAGGGCTGTCATGAGCACAGGACGGAGACGGGTCTCGGCCCCTTGCTCCGCTGCTTCGCGCGGCGGCTTGCCTTCCTGTTGTAGTTCTCGAATGTACGTCAGCAGGACGATGCCATTGAGAACGGCGATTCCGAAGAGCGCAATAAACCCTACGCCAGCAGAGATGCTGAACGGCATGCCGCGCAAGAGCAGTGCGACGATTCCGCCCGTGGCGGCGAGCGGAATATTGAGAAAGATCAGTACCGCCGGCATCACCGCCCGGAAGTTGAAATAGAGCAAAGCGAAGATCAAAAGAAGCGCCGCCGGTACAACAATCATGAGTCTCCGGCTGGCACTCTGCAGCTGTTCGAACTGGCCGCCCCATTGCAATTCGTAGCCGCTCGGGATTCTCACGTTCGCCGAAACCGCCTTTTGTGCGTCCGCAACAAAGCTTGCCAGATCACGGCCGCGGACGTTCAGTTCGACCGTAATCCGTCGTTGACCTCCTTCGCGGCTGATCTGGGCGGGGCCTTCTTCATCCTGGATGTCAGCCAATTGCCCAAGCGGTACGAAATGCCCCTCGTTATCACCGACGCGGAGATTGCTGACGGCTTGAGTGCTCTCCCGCTGCTGCAACGGAAAGCGCACTTGCATGTCAAACCGCTTGTTGCCTTCGACGATGGTTCCCACCGTCTTGCCGCCAATCGACTCAATCGTATCGAGAACAGACGCGGCGTCGAGGCCATGACGAGCAAGCTCGTCCCGGCGCAGGCGAATGCGCAGGTACGGAAGTCCGGCGACGCGTTCGGCCCGGACATCTGCTGCACCACGCACCTTCGCGACGGTGGCTGCGATTTGATCCGCAGTCCGACGCAAGGTGTCCAGGTCTTCACCATAGAGCTTGATGGCAAGATCACTGCGGGAGCCGCCTTCCATCAACTCTTGCATGCGCATCTGGATTGGCTGCGAGAAACTGTACACCGCGCCCGGGGCCTCTTCTTCGAGACGCTTCTTCATGGCCCCAATGAGATCGTCTTTGCTCCGCTTCTTGGGCCAATCGTCCATCGGCTTGAGCGTGACGTATACGTCGCTTTGATCGATGGCCATCGGGTCGGTCGCGACCTCCGGGCTTCCCGTTCGACTGACAACCCGCTGCACCTCCGGGAACTCGCGAAGCACCGTCTCGACGATTTCATTCCCGTGGAGCGATTCCGTGATCGAGATGCCGGGAACGCGGTACATCTGCACCAGGATAGAACCCTCATCCAGGGACGGAATGAATTCGGCACCTAGAAACGGAATACCAATCAGGGAGATGGCAAAAAGACCGACCGCAATTCCTCCGGTCAGAAGCGGGCGCGCAAGAGCGTGCTGCAGGACAGGCCGATACCATGCATCGATCTTCCGCATGATGCGCGTCGGTCCTTCTTCTGTTTGGTTGCGAAGAACATACCAACTAAGCACTGGCATTAGGACAAGGGCGACAACGAGCGAGGCAACAAGTGCGAATAACACCGTCGCAGCCATCGGCTTGAACATCTTGCCCTCCACGCCACTCAGGGTGAGGATCGGTACGTACACGAGAAAGATGATGGCCACGCCGAAGAAGATCGGCTTTGCCACCTCGGCACCCGCGCGCCGAATTGTCTCTTCGACGGGCTCCTCCGGCTTGCGCTCGTGCAGTCTCCGAAGAATGTTCTCGATGATGACGACCGAGCCATCGACAATGAGTCCAAAATCGATGGCCCCCAGGCTCATCAGATTGCCAGATATCTTCGCTTGCACCATGCCTGTCACCGCAACCAGCATGGAGAGCGGAATTGCCAGCGAGACCATGGCTCCCGCGCGGAAACTGCCCAGCAGGAGTAAGAGCACCGCGATGACGAGAATGCCACCCTCGATCAGATTTCTGCGCACGGTTTGGATGGTGCGATTCACAAGATCCTTGCGGTCGTAGAGTGTCTCGATTTTGACGCCGGGAGGAAGCGTCTTTTGGAGTTCGGCAAGCTCCTCCTTCACGCGGTCGGCAACCGCACGCGAGTTTTCCCCGAGCAGCATCATGGCTACTCCGACGACGATTTCTCCCTTTCCGTCCTGCGTCGCAAATCCGCGCCGCACCATGGGCGCAAACTGTACGTTCGCGATATTGCGAATGAAGATCGGTGTTCCCGTAGGAGAGTTGGCGACGACGATGTTCTCAATATCGTCGAGGCTTCCAATCAACCCTTCTCCACGAATCAGGGATTGTTGCTCAGAATGCTCCAGGTAGGCGCCGCCTGCATTGGCATTATTCTTGCCCAGGGCCTCAATCACGCGACTAAGAGGCAGATGGTAGGACGCAAGTTTCTCGTTATCCACCTCCACTTGGTACGTCTTCAATTCGCCGCCCTGGCTGTTGACCTCGACCACACCGGGGACGAGACGCATCTTGGGCGCGATATTCCAGTCAAGGATGGTGCGCAACTCCATCAGGCTGCGACCGGGACCAGTCACTTTGAATTGATAGATCTCACCCAGCCCGGTTGAGATCGGGCCAAGTTCCGGCACGCCGACGTTGGGCGGGACGGCCTCTTTGGCTTGCGCCAGCCGCTCATTGACCAACTGGCGGCAGAAGTATGGATCCATGTCATCGTTGAAGTACACCGCGACATACGAGAGTCCGTACTTGGAGACCGACTGAATCCTGCGCGTTCCGGGCAGGCCGCTCATCGCTGTCTCGACGGGAAACGAGATCAGCTGTTCCACTTCCAACGGGGAGAGGCTTGGAGCCCTCGTCAGCACGAGAACTTGATTTGGAGTGATATCCGGCTCGACATCGATCGCCAAGTTGTTTAGCGACACAATCCCCATTGCCGCGATGAACAAGGTGCCGAGCAGGACGAGGACGCGGTAGCGCAGAGCGAGATCAACAAGGCGTCCCATCAGTCCTGGTCTCCAAGTTCGCCACCCGCGAGGATGGACTTAAGGTGAAATGCCCCTTGGGAAACCACCTGTTCTCCCGGTTTCAGTCCACTGACTACCTCCGTCAGGTCGTTGACTGTCACGCCCTTTTCGACCGGACGTACCTCAAACCGGGTTGGAGCTAGCTGCACAAACACAACGTTCTTTCCCTCTACTTCCTGCAGGGCGCTGGATGGAACGGCAAGGGTTTGTTTGCTGAATCGAGTGGGGAGTTCAATGTTCGCGAACATATCGGTCTTCAGGCGCATGTCGCGGTTATCAACCTCGCACCGCACCCGTGCCGTTCTTGTTTGAGGATCGAGAACGTCGCTGATATACGCGACTCGACCTCCGAAGGTTTCGTTCGGATACGTATCGACTCGTATCGAGGCGTCTTGTCCCAAGCGAATCCGGCCCAGGTCTTTCTCATACACCTCAGCTTGAACCCATACACGCGAAAGGTCCGCGACCGTAAACGTCTCCCGTCCCGGTTCAATGACTTCGCCAGACGAGACAGGGGCCTTGGTGACCACGCCGCTGAACGGCGCTTTGAGAGCGGTAATGGAACCTTCGGCGCTGGAAGTCGCGCCGTAACGATGCAGGCGTTGTTGTATTCCGCGAAGAACCGCTTGCTGGGATTCGATGCTTGCTCGGATGCCTTGTTCTTCCGCCTTGCTGGACTCCGCTTCTTTCTCCGGGCTCGCGCCGATATCGGCCAAGTGGCGTGAGCGCTCCGTCTGCCGCGTGGCCGGAACAAGTTGAGCATTGAGCTTTGCAATCTCGGCTCGTGCCGATTGTTCCTGCGCGGACAGATCAATCGCTTCCAGGTTGTCGAACAGCGCGAGGGTCTGACCGGCGCGAACGCGATCACCGACCTTCGCTTTCACTTCCACGATGCGGCCACGTGAGAGCGGGGAGACCTCCGCGACCCGGCTGTCGATCGGTTGCACCGTCCCGACTGCGCGGAAGTATTCGTTTAAGGCCGTGATGTTGGCCGCCGCAACCTTGAGCCCGATATGCCCTTGCGCAGGCAACAACATCTCGACTTCATTTTTCTTTTCGATCGTTTCGGCTTCACTCGTCTTTGTTTCATCCGGTTCCGGCTTGTGCTTGCAGCCAGACAGAAGAATCGAGCCCAACAGGAGAAAGAGCACAACAAAGTTCTTCACGGGAGATTGCCTCCAATCACGCGTTCTACGTCTGCCCAGCTTTTCGCCTCGTCCATCTCGCCGTCGATCAAGGCAAGGCGGTTGTCCACCATGCGACGTTGTTCATTGATTACGTCGAGGAGACGAAGCTGGCCGAGGCGATAGGCTTCCTGGACCACCTGCAGGTTTTGCGTCGAGAGATCGACCACACCGGAACGGAGCAAGTCCACCGACTGAAGGTTCGCCTGCCATTGTCGGTACGAAGAATCGACCTCAATCGGGATTGTCTTTTCCAGATACTCCCGGCGAAGCCGGGCTGCATTGCCGCGCGCGGTCGCCGCTTCGACATCGCCCCGAACACTCCGGCTGCTTCGGAGTGGGATCGATACCCCGAAGGTCAGCAGGTCGTCCTTGTCTCTGAGCGGAGCGATCGTACCGTTCGCACTCTGACCGTAGAGATCGTCAAATTGACTGTTCTGCTTGGTGTATCCCGCATTGAAGGTTACGTCAGGCCGGCCGTTGGCGCGGGCGAGGGAGATGCTGGCCATCCCTTGGCCTTCGGAGGCCCGTGCCAGAGCGAGGTCTGCCCGACGTTGTATAGCTGCCTGCTTCAACTCGTCCAAGGAGAGCGTGGAACCGGGCACCGCTTTCACCTCGGATAGTGGGGCGTCCGCTCCGAGACCCAGAAGCTTACGCAAATTCGCCTCCGCAACCACGAGACGCGCTTGTGCGCCTCTGCGCTGCACGAGCGTCCGGTTCACCTCCACCCGGAGGAGGTTTTCATCCAGCCGCGCGGTATCGCCTTCCCCGACTCGGGCTTCCGTGAGCCGCAATGCCTCTTGATTCAGGCGGAGAAGGTCGTCGAAGAGCTTGACCTTCTGCCTTTCTGCCAGCCGATCTGCGAATGCGCCTCGAATCTGAAATGCGATTTCGGACGAGCGCTGTTGCAATTCCGCGTCGGCTTGGGCGATCTCGAAGGTTGCAACCTCGATCCGCTTCGAGCGTTTGCCGGATGTCTCGACCGTTTGCGAAAAATCTGCGCCGTATTGTTCCTCGCCCACGGTTCCAAGGGGACGGCCAGTTGTCCCTCGCGCTGTGACCGTGGGAGCTGGTCGTACTCCCGCCTGCCGCACCGATCCTCGCGCCTCTGTAAGCCGTTCGCGAACGGCGAGGAGTTCTCTATTGCTTGCAAGCCCGATGCGGACATAGTCCTCCACCGTCACCGGCGGAGTCTGCTGCGCCCACGAACAAAGGGGTGGCGACAGCAAAGCGCAGAGGGCAAACACACGAATGCGTGTCATACCTGTCTCCTAATCGAAATCTTCTAAAGAGCGGAAGAGCGACTAGGAGAGTTGAGGTGGACGCTCGATGTCAGAGGGAAAAAGAATCGGGGTGCCAATGCTGCGCACGGTGAAACTTGGCAGTGTCAGGCGTAGCGGAGAGAGGACAAGCATCGGCTGCACCAAGGTATGGGCGCAGCAGCAAATGCAGTCGTCATCAGTATCCGGAGTCGTGGCTGAATGCCTGCTGACGTCGATCTTAGGAGTACCGGAAGTGAGAACTTTCGCCGCAGTGCTTACAACGGAACAGGGGCTGCTCGGCAATTCACACGTCGCCATCTCCGTCCCAATGAGGAGGAGCAGCATTACGGCCGCAAACCGGAACCATTTGGAGACCATCCCCATCGCTTCATCATACTCCTCTTAGCTCCAGCCTCTCTGGAGGGAGGAGTTTCACTCCTCGCCTGTCTTCAGCCACCACTTCAGCGGCCTTCCATGACAAGGCCCGAGTGTTTGCAAGCTACGCCCTGTGCTAGCCTCGGACGGAATGGCCGCCCCTGCAGCAATCTTGACCGCAAGCGTCACCACCTTCGCGGCGACGAACATCGATGACATTGTTCTGCTGACCCTGTTCTTCGCACGACGCGTACCCACGCGGAAGATAGTCGCAGGACAATATCTCGGATTTCTGGCGATCATTCTTCTCAGCTGCCTCGGACTTCTCTTGACGCTAGCAATCCCGCACCAGTGGATTCGTGCTCTGGGACTGATTCCACTGTTGCTAGGTCTAAAGCAATTCGTCCTGCTATTCCGAAAGGCTGACGAAGAGGAGGATGTACCGGCTGGTCGCGCAGGCGTACTGTCCATCGCCTTTGTGACACTCTCGAACGGTTCCGATAATGTCGGCGTTTACATCCCATTCTTTAGCATCAACCGTGGCCATCTCTGGCTGGTTCTTCTCTCCTATGCCGTTCTCGTTGCATTCTGGTGTTGCATCGGCAAGTGGCTCGGCAATCGAAGAGTCATCCTCAAAGCGGTTGACCGCGTCGGCCATTTGCTTGTTCCGCTCGTGTTTATCGCGCTTGGTCTTTACATCCTCGCCTTTTGATTGTTCTCACCGACGTTGTCGCCAGACGGAGATCGCGTGCATCTTTGCAACGATCGCTTCATCTCCGATGTCTGGAAGCGTTTGATCCAAGGCGAGTGTGTGCCGGTCTGCCCAAATCTAGGCCAATAGTGAATGTCTTCCTGGGACTCTCTGGAAGACGTGTCATCATCTGGCAACGCAATCCAAGGTGACTCTTGGTACGCCCTTGTCATCCCCCTGTTCGAGAGCTGGGAATGGCTTGGCGGAAGACAATCAAGCCCGGAGCTTCTAGGGCGATCGTTTATCCATAACATTTGAGGGTCGGGCGACCAAGCACGACCCCTGGCTATGCGCTAAATGTGGAGATGCCGCAGCCATTCAAGCTCTAATTTTGAATGAGCCGCACGAGTGTGCCATCGGGATCAATCAACGCACCCACACGGCCTCCCCACTCCTCGACTCTAGGCGGATGGAGCCGCGGTTTTCCCTTGCATCCCTCTGACAATCCAGCTGCCTTACAAACTGCGTAGAAGGAGTCGAGATCGTCCAGTCTCAGGCAGCAACTGAACCACGTGGTCAAGGGGTCTATTTCGGGATGCGAGAAAAACTCCAGGGTCAAGTCGCCCCGCTTTAGAATCATCCAGCCTTCATCACGCCATCCCTCAGAGAATCCGAGAGCTGCATAGAAACGAGAGGTAATTTCAAAGTTGCGCGATGGAAGATTCGGCGTAGCAGCATCACTCATAGCAACGACTCCGACACACTTCAAAATCCCGATGAAGCGAAACTAGGGGCAGCACCGGCCCTGCAATTGTATCGGCGGACACTTTACGGAACCGAACGAGCAGAAGACACAGCAGTCTCCTGCCAATGGGCGCATCAGCGTATGGCAGGCAGCGCACTCATGAAAGAACCGGCAGGAATCGAGTGGCATCTCTTCCAATGCGGCGTGTCCGCACTTAGGGCAAGTCAACATCGATTGGAGCATTGCGGTTGCGGTTCCCATTACTTCTTGGCTCCCCCATGAAGAGTCGAAGGAAAGCCAGCCTTCGTCGTTGCGTTCACGAGGGCAGCAGGGTTTGTCTTGTCCGCGTCGTACTTCACGGTCGCTGTCTTATGGTCATAGTCCACTTTCGCGTCCATCACTCCCGGAACTTTTTCAAGCGCCTTATGAATGGTGATCGAGCACATGGAGCAAGTCATGTTCTGTACGTCGAGCACAGCGGTTTCCGGTGTTGCTGCAAAGGCGGATGCCGGTAAGGAGAGTAGCAGAGCAGCGATGAGCTTACGCATGGTTCATTCCTTTCAACGGTAGAAGAGAGGCAAAATCCAGGGGCTTGCGACTGAGGCGAGCGAGAGCGGCACGAAGATCCAAAACAGGATTCTTTGCGCACGTCTCGTGCGATCAGCAAGGCAATCGCCTTCCGCAGCGCAGGCTTGGGGAACGAGATAAAGCTTGCGGAACGCCAGGCCGAGAAACAGGACGGTCAGCGCAATGAAGATGGGTCGGTAAGGTTCGAGAGCAGTCAAATGACCGATCCACGCTCCCCCGATGCCCAGACTGAGAAGCAGAAGCGGCCCTACACAACACGCCGAAGCCCCGATCCCTGCAAGCAGGCCCCCAGCAAGAGCTAGTCTCGTATTCGCATTCGATGACGACTGCATTGGACCATCCTTCCTTATTTCACCTTAAACTCCGTACTATGGAACGGAGTCAAGAAGACACATGAGCAAGAAACTGACGATTGGAACCTTGGCAGAGCGCGGCGGGGTGAGCGTTGAGACGATTCGCTACTATCAACGACGCGCGCTCCTGGACGAGCCAGTGAAGCCCCCTGGAGGCTTTCGGCAGTACCCGGAAGAATCGGTGAAGCGACTTCTCTTCATCAAGCGAGCTCAGGCGTTGGGATTCACGCTAGAGGAGATTCAAGATCTCCTTGCTCTCGATCAACGGAAGGGCTGTCTGGAAACGCGAGAGATCGCAGCTCATAAGGTGGAGCTGATCGCACAGAAGATTGCTGACCTGTCAAAGATGAAAAAATCGCTGGCTCGCCTCGTACGGTCCTGTGACACGTCTGCTGCGGATGCACCTTGTCCCATCATTCACTTGTTGGCCGATGAGTAGCGGATCGCCAGACCGACCCGCGAGAACGCGAATTCTCATGAGATGCATCGGTTCGGGACGGAAGGAAGTTTCCTTCCGCGCTGCAGCCGCGTTCCGCGTCTTGGCTCCTTTCTCTAGCGGGCCTGTTCCTGCCCGCAACGCCGGCCCTTGCTTCTAGGGGCGCTTCGCACGCAATAAGGAAGACAAGCCTCGCTAAGGGGCGCTGCCCCGATCGCGCTCTCCAAGGCCATCCGCCCTCCGGGTTTTGGCTCCCCCGCAAGCGGTCCCCCCAAAAAGCTTCGCTCCGAGACCTTTCCGTTTGCTACCCCCGCCTTCGCCAGGAGGCGTTCGGCATATGCATGCCGCGATTTCACGCGGAAAAGCAAAAGCCAACCAAGGAGCAGACACCATGACCACACCCGCCGCCACCCCCATCGACAGCAAGAAGCCAAGCACCAAGCAGGAACTCATCGCCGCCAACGTCAAGCTCTTGATTGAGCAGTTGGAAGCCGGACACTCCGGTGCCCTCACCGACTACCTCACGGCCATGAGCCGCTTTCATAACTACAGCTTCGGAAACGTGCTGGAGATCGCACGGCAGATGCCCACCGCAACCCGTGTTGCCGGGTTCTGGACGTGGAAGCAACTTGGTCGCAACGTGAAGGCCGGGCAAAAAGGCATCCGCATTTTGGCTCCCATCGTGGGCGTTCGTCGCAAGAAAGACGAGGAAGCCAACAAGGACATCACCAAGCAGAATGAACGGGTCTTAGTTGGGTTCCGCAATGCCTACGTCTTCGACGTGTCGCAGACCGAAGGCGCAGACCTACCGGAGATGCGCGGAATTTCCGGCGACCCCGGCGAGAACTCGGAACGGCTTGCCGCCTTTGTCCGTTCGCGCGGCATCACGCTTGTCTATAACCCGAACATCGCGCCAGCCCTCGGCATGAGCTACGGCGGACGCATTGCCATCTTGCCCGGACAGTCCAAGGCCGAGGAGTTTTCGACGCTGGTGCATGAGACAGCGCATGAGCTGCTGCACAAGGCGGAGCGACGCACCGCGACCACGAAGACCGTACGCGAGACAGAGGCCGAGGCTGTGGCTTTTGTCGTGGGTAAAGCCGTGGGTTTGGTGACGGGTTCCGCCTCCGCCGATTACATCCACCTGTATCACGGCAACGCATCGCTTCTGGCCGAGAGCTTGGAAGTCATTCAGCAGACCGCCGCCGTCATCCTTGCAGCGTTGGAGCCACCTGCTGAGGATGAGGAAGAAGAGACAACCTCCACCGAAACCCCGGAACTCGCGGAGGTGGCGGCATGAAAACCATCCTTGCCATCTTGCACAAGGCCGGAGGTTGGCGACCCAACCTCTACGTCAAGATTGAGAACCCGCCCTATCTGCCGCTAGTCATCGAAGCGGCGGATGAATCTGGCCCGCTCGGTCTGCCCTCGCTCTCCGTCGCGCACTACAGCCAGCAGAATGGCGATCCCATGCGGGACCCGGAGATGTGCTTTGAGTTGGGCTTCGCCGGGAGCGCACACCTGATTCCGTACTACTGGCGTAATGACTACGTTGCGGTCGAGCAATGGAGCCGCAACATCATCCGCGACCACTATGTGGCCCTGTTGGAGTTGCAGAAGCAGCACGAGAAGTTTGCGGAGACATGGGACAACAATCTCCGCTTGCAGGGCTACGAAGCAGCCTTCACGGACAAGTGCATTCTCGGCTAGTCCGCTCCCTTGGAGCGGAACCCATGCCCGACGTGCGCCGCTCTGTGACCATCCCCCCGCAACCGCTCGAAAGGAGCACACCATCATGCAAACCCAAGTTATCAACGCCACCGAATATCGCGACGTTTCGCTCTCGCTGTTGTCCGAGTCCAAGACCAACCCGCGCCGCATCTTTGAGGACGCTGCATTAAAAGAACTGGCCGCGTCCATCCGCAGTCAAGGCGTCCTGTCTCCCTTACTTGTGCGTCCGCTCACGGAACACGGCTTTGAGATTGTGGCAGGTGCCCGACGCTTCCGCGCCGCGCAGATGGCCGAAGCGGAGACGGTGCCCGTTCGCATCGTGGACTTGAGCGATGCCCAGGCGCTAGAAGCGCAGTTGATTGAGAACCTGCAACGCAAGGACGTTCACCCGATGGAAGAGGCCCAAGGCTTCCGTGCGCTTCTGAACTTGGAGGAGCCGAAATACACCGTCGAGCAGATAGCAGCCAAGATGGGCAAAAGTCCCGCATACGTGACCACGCGCCTCAAACTTACCGACCTTGCGCCCGCTGTCGTCGAAGCGTTCTACGCGGAAGAGATTGGCGTCGGCCATGCTCTCTTGTTGGCGAAGCTCCAACCCGATCAGCAGGAACAGGCACTCTCCGCTTGCTTCAAAGAGGTCTACAACGGCGAACGCAAACCGACACGCATTCTGCTGCCTGTCCGCAACCTGCAATTCTGGATTGACACCAACATCGTCCTCGCGCTGAAAGAAGCTCCGTTCGATAGGAAGGATGCGCAGCTTGTGCCAGCAGCCGGAAGCTGCATCGACTGCCCCAAGCGCACAGGCCACAACAAGCTCCTGTTCTCGGACATTGGCGGCAAACTCGATTCCTGCACCGACCCCACCTGCTATCAAGCGAAGGTTGCGGCGCACGTCTCCAAAACCATCGCGGCGAAACCGAACCTTGTTCAGATCAGCACCGCCTACGGTCAACAGAAGGAAGATAGCGCGGTACTCCCACGCAATCGGTACACGGAGATTCGTGCGGAGAAGCCAGCCGATAGGGACGAGGCGAAACGGCCTGAGTTCAAGTCGTGCAAGTTCACCTCGGATGCGATTGTGACCGATGGAACGGAAGTCGGAACCATGCGCAAGGTCTGCACCAATTCCGCTTGCCCTGTCCATCATCCTCAGCCACAACGCAATGACCGGGATGAGGAGAAGTGGAAGGCCGAGCAGGAGAAGCGCCGCCGCGACGAGGCCATTGCCAACACAACCGGGCTTCGCGTTCTCGCCGCCATCAGTGCCGCCGTCCCGGTGCGTCTGATGAAGCGTGACCTTCTCTTCATCAATACCCAACTCGCGGAGCTTGTCGGAGAACCGCGTCTGGAAGTCCTGGCCAAGCAGCACGGCATCAAGCGGTCAAAGGATGCGGACAACATCGGCAAACTCTTCGCTGCCTATCTTCGCCGTGCCGATGAAGGCGCTCTCTCCCGCATTGTCGTGGAGCTGACCATCATTCTGACCGCCGCGCGGACGAATGCGCCGAGCATTCTTCGCGAAGCGGCCACCATCTACAAGGTGGATACCGATACCATCGCGCAGAAGGTCAAGGCGGAATTTGCAGCCAAGGCAAAGGCAAAGAAAGAGGCCAAGCCAGCCGTCAAGGTGCCGCCCAAAGTTAAGAAAGCGGCATAGAACTGCTGACTTCAGAGGAGGCCGCGAACCTACGGCCTTCTCGCATTTTCGGTCACAGATTGCGGCGCAGGGAGAGACCGCTTCGGTTTCTCCCTTGAACCCTCATCCCGCCTGGCTCCGGCCCCCGCTCGCCGGCTGCGCGGCAGGACGACGTTCCCCCTTCCTGCACTTTTCCCCTTTACTGCCTCCGGCGGTGCGACACTAGAGCTGACCTTAGCAGTACCGGATGCTGGGCAAGGAGGCGGGTAGTGCCGACAGCAGAAGAGCAGTTCCTCGAGACCTTCCGCAGATTCAACAACAACTGGAATCTCGTCCTGTCTTTGCGGCAATTCATCGCAGCGACGGGCAGCATCGCGCCATTGGCAGTTCAGGAATACCACGCGAGCCTCATGGAGGCAGCGGCGACCGAACCCGACTTTAGGCGAATCTTCGGTGATGCCGACAAACCTACCGATCCCGAAGTGTTGTCGTTCCTTCAGACACAGATAACCCAGATGGTGTTGACGAACGCATCGACAGCAATCGATGCCGCCTCCCTCGTCTTTGCGCAATCCATTCTGGACGATGCGGCGTGGTCTTATCTCAAAGTGTGTGCGACAACGGACCCCGCGGCTTGGGAATACATGTTCGAGAACAAACAGGTCAGCATGAAGGATTTCAAGACCAAGACCTTCGAGCAGCTTCGTGCGGACTTTATTGAGGACCGTCTCAAGCAGATCGGGCGCGAATCGCTTCTCGTCAAAATCAATCTCTTGTTCAAGCTATGCACGCCGCCTAAAGACTACGCGCCGATAAACAACTACCAATACAGTGAGGATCGACTCAAGACCATCGACGGCCAGCGGCATCGCGTCATTCACGAGAATGCGGCAGGAACGCCACTCCCGACGCTTGCCGATGATCTCGAATACTTGCAAAAGACCGCGTGGTTCCTAATGGGTCTTGTGAATCAAAAGTACAAACTCCAGATCGACATGAGGCAGTATTTCAACCTCCAGACCGCGACATCACAAGAAGTGACACCGTCGGACTCCTAAGCTATTTCGGTAATGCGCCTACCCAATATAGAGAAGAATCAGTCTTTGTCTTCAGGAATGGGAACTTGTGCAACTGAGGTGAGAGGGTGTCCGATGTGCTCATGCAAAATCGCCCCGACTTTCGTAGCGGTTTTTTCGTCGAGTTGATGGAAGTGATAGAAAACGGAGTCGCCCTTGAATTTGCAGGAGAAAAGCAGCGTGTTCGTTGCATAGGTAATCACGCGCTCGATAGTCACTTCGTCCGTCGAGATAGGAAACGTGCTTCCCGGCTTCGTCGCGCCGCCTGGCTGTGGAGCCCAACCGGGGAGGTCCATTACACGCTTCGGCAGCATGTCAGTTGCCCTGTAATGTAAGCTTGGGATTTGCGTCGGCAATATCAGTCCAGATGCTCTCGCGCTTCGCCTTGAACTTGAAGCCTAGAGGATTGAGCGAAAAGGCGCCTTCGAAGACATCGTATTTGTCAGCGATGATGAGGACCGCTACAACGAACGCGAAGAGGATCAGCGCAAGCTGGCCGTGAGAGAGATTCTTCATAAAACCTCCATGTGGGACGGCACCATTGTACCTTGCTGGCTCTCGGGTCTATTCGCCGCAGCCGTCGCTATGCGAGACTTTGGCTTTATGTTTCTTGCGATGATTGCTATGGTCTTCATTCGCCACGTTTGCCAGATGCTCAGCGATTACTGCGGCTTCATTGAACGGCTGTCTGGCTGTATCGTACTTGCGATTGAAGTAGCGTCCGAGGTTGATCAAAACCAGAGCGACACCATGGATTGCATTGTTGGTTCCGAACAGCATCCGGAGGGGATGCTCTTTCTTGCCGTGTAGTAGCCAATTGGCATGTCTGTGTAGAGTTTTGTACGTGGTGTGGACGTAACCGCTGCCTGTGACATAGATGTTAGCCATTAGCATAGCCAAATCATCGCCGCCTACAGCCTTGTCCACACTAACAGCTCTCTTAAACAGGTTTTTCTTGCTCCAGTCTCGCGAGCCTAGAGGAAGATTTGACGCTGCACTTGCGTCAGTTGCAAACTTCGTCGTTCTCTCTGCGAGTTCCTTTGGAATCCTTAGCCTTCCGCCCGACGCCCGCTCCAAATCTGTCATAGCTGTGTGGTTATTGATTGGGTCAAAGTGGAGGTACTTCCACACTTCATCATCGCTTGCTTGCTGCAGGTAACATGCATTCACCACCAGCTCCAGCATTGATCGAAGAAGAACCTGCATCTCGTCAATTGCGTCGAGAGACCTGATTTGTAGAATCACGCGGGCGAGTTCATTGAGCTTGGAAACCGATGAAGAGAGGATAAGAGACCTCTCCGTTACGTTGGGCTCGCGATTCTTTATGTCATTTGCTTGATCGGTGACAACCTGCCTCAGCCTGTTAACAAGGGCAACCAGTTCCTTCTGGCATTCCTTTTGAACATCGAGTTCCTCTGTCATGCTTTACCGCCCCTGCGAGTCTAAGATAGTGAATCTATGCGGGGCCAACTAAGGATCTTGCGCCGTGAGGGCGGAGGATGGTGACGCGACTCCTCGCGCGAGTCAGTCCGACACGCAATAGCCTTCTGCTGCGTTCGTATGGGTACACTTCTTTTCTCTCATCGAAGAACTGCGATTTAAATGCCCCCTCAATCAGCACAACACCGTCAAATTCTTTGCCTTTGGACTTGTGAATGTTCATCAGAATGCAACCGCGCGGATCGCGTTCGACGGCGATCAGCTTCTCTTGTTCGAGAATGCCTTGGACAAGATCGCTGACGCCCTCATAGTTGCCGCTGGCAAGCCACTTGTTCAACAGGCCACTTGCCAGTGCATCGGTCGCTCTGAACAGCCGGACAAGTCTCACCTCACGGAACAATTCACCTAAAGCGGAAATATCTTGTAGGACGCGGCGCGCGCTCTTCCAATCAACAACGGGATCTCCAACCAGCTGAAGGCCTCTTTGGTGCAACGCCAGCATCTCTTTCGCGGCATTGATGCGGGGCTTCTCCTCACCGGCCACTTTCGCCGCCGCGGCCTCATATTTCTGTGCAACCTCGGCCGCAGTCTTCGTGGGTTCTTCTGCGTTCTTCAGTTTGTAATAAGCCGCGATGCAGCGAAGGGTTTTCGAGACCGACTTCTGCGATGGCTGCGTCGGCCATTCCAGGATGGATGCCACGACGATCGCGGCAGCCGCGGACAACTCCGCATCCCAGACAACATCGTGCTCGATGACAGGCAAATCCCGTCCGTTGTAGGAATGAGACTCCGAAAGAATCATCGAAATGTCAGAAACCAGCGCGTTGCTGCGTGAAAGGACTGCAATGCTCGGATTCTGTACACCCAATTTCCGAAGCTCAGAAAACGTGAAGACCACGCAAGCATGCACGGTTGAGGCAAATGCGCGCGGCCAGTAGCGGACTTGCGTGATGTCTTCTGTCTCGGGAAGGGGCGTCTGATTGTGCAGCACCGCATTCGCGAACTTTAGAATCCCTGCATTGGGACTTCGATGATTCTCGCCTCCGAGATCGAACTCGCGAGGCGCGAGCGCTGTACGCAGCCCATCGACGCGCAGCGGATCGATATCGTCCCTGTAATCGAAGATTCTCTGATCGGGGTCGGCGAGACAGAAGATGTCCGCCACCTTGGACAACTGCGCGACGATGCGCCACTGGTTGTCATCCGTGTCCTGGAATTCATCGACAATGATCATCGGAAAGCTGTCGCCGATCAGGTTTCGTAGTGCTGTGCATCTCTCTAACAGCTCTGCTGTACCGTGCGCGAACAGATCGAAACAGTAGACTCCTGCTTCCTTTGCCTGTCTCTGCCGTTCTACCTCCCAATCTCCATCAAAGGCAGCTTTCTGTAGCCGCTCGTCGCCGGGATACAGGAAACGAACTGGACGTCCTACCAACAGTCGCCCGTGGGCACGCAGGATATCCATACAGAAGGAGTGATAGGTCTGGACTGTTACGGCGCGTCTCTCTGCTGGCTTCAGAATTTCCTTGCAACGAAGCAACACCTGGCGGATTGCAGCTCGCGAGAAACTCAGGAAGAGGATCTCCTGGCCCGGCTTCAGTGTGGGGAAACGCTTTTGTGCTTTGAACAACGCAACTGTCGTCTTACCAGACCCCGGCCCTCCGAGGACGAGAAGGTGACCCGGCTCCGCGATGATCGCTTTGCGTTTATCACACAGCTGAAAGTTCATTCTGCGGCAGGCTCCGGCGTAAGCAGTGCGGGCGCTGCAATTTCTTCGGGAACCGCTTGGAGTTCCTTGTGGATCGTCGTGAGGATGTCACGGATAGTCTTGGGCAATTCGTCTGCGGTCTTGCACTGGCCAATCAAAAGCGCGGCGTACCCATATGCATCGCCCTTTCTGGCCTTCAGCACTTTGAGTGCAAGCGCCAGGACGGTGTCGTCGGTCATTGCAGCGTCATACTTTGGTTCGTTCGGGTAGTCGGCCTTGTCTTTCGCTGTATCGAGGAAGCGGCGGACAACAGCAATCGGCATTTCATCCAGAAGAAGGGCTTCAATTCCTTTTTGCGGAGACTCCCAATATTGCGTATAGCTAGCAAGGTTCTTCGTAGCCTCCTCTGTGAGCGCAGCGTTGGGCTGATCGTAGAAGCCGAATGACAGTTTGCCCAGTGCGGAGAATGTGGGGCCGTAGCGAGGAACCGCACCATCGCCTCCAGCGTTGAAGACTGTTACGCCCGCCAAATCCAGATGCATGTAATCCTCAGGCGGCAGCTTCTCTTCGAGGACCGTGGAGGCAATGGGAAACAGCGAGGCCTCGGTTGAACCTTCCACTACCAGGACCGCACGGCTCAGAATCGCCTCGGCGAACTGACGCCGTTCGACGCGGAAACTCTTCGGCTTGATCGCCGTGTGATCGATTGGTTTTCCTGTCAGTTGGCCGTCATGGTCACGGTCAAGAATCACAATTTGCGTAGGCTCGAACTGCTCAATGACGTAGGGAGAGTGGGAGGTGACGATAGATTGTCCCATCTCCGCCAATACAAAACGGGTCACTCTTCGCTGCGTGTGAGGTGGTAAAGCAATCTCAGGCTCTTCCATAGCGAAAATGACGGACTGCTTATCCTTCAATTCCGCAATGAAGGTGAGTAAAGCGAAGACGAGAAGATTTATGGAACCAGTGCCGAGACGCCCAAACGGGACAAGATGCTTGCCCGGCTGAGCGGCAATGAACAAGCGGACAACTTCGCGCACATGCTCACGCGTGAGATCGGATGCGAAGAAGCCGGTTGATTCGTCGCCGGCTGCGAGATTCACGAAACGTCCCATGCGGGCACGAATCTCTTCACGAATCTGTTTGAGCTGTGCGATGTCTCCGATTGCTGGGTCAAGGGCCTGGAGCCGCCCGAGGGTGTCTTGCCACATCTCGACCGAGCCTGAGCCGCCAAGCCGCAACACGCTGTCCAGAAGGGAACCTCTCTGAAGGCTTAGCGCTCGGGAGCCCGTCCGCAACGTTCGCAGAAAGACGAAGCCGCAAAGTCGCTTGTGACCGCGATTGAATGGCGCGCGACCTTGGCCTAATCTGCTTTCCACTTCATCATCCAGGGCATCTGCTTCGCCCAGGGGATGATCGAAAAAGGTGTTGCCAACAAAATCGTCCTCATCTTTGTCATATCTTCCAATGAAGACCAGCGGTAGAGCCCAAATCATGCCTTCGCCATCGGCCTTGTCAACTGCTTCAGCAGCTTCATCGAGGAATGCGCACTTTTTGTCGTCCCAACGGCGAGCGTGTCCACGGAATCGGCGCTGGGCTTCCTCGGAGAGATCAACGAGTATTGCTTCAATGCGAATCTCAATCGGATTACCATCGTTGTCCAGGTAACGGCCGCAGTAAAAGTCATGCTCATCGACGACCGGACGTCGGAATAGTCTCTCCGGGCCGAGAACCAGATCGAGCGCTTCGCAGATTGTTGACTTGCCGATGTTGTTGCCACCGACAAGCAATGTATGCCCGCTGAAGTCAACGGTTCCTTCGGCAACGCCACGGAAGTGGGAGATCTTCAACCGTCGTACACGCATACAAACTGACTCCGCATAGGGTTTGTTGGTCGGATAATGATAGCGACAAATTCTTCAACATCGAACAATGCTCGTGACGTTCGGGAGTCAGATTGCGGGACGAGCAATAGCGAACTAAAGGGGACAACTGCCACACTGTCGAGAGTGAATTCTGAGAAATCGGTCCGGTGAGAGGGGATGTGGACACCAAACTCTGCTACACTAGGTTCATCGCTGGTTGAGGCGGTTTTGGTGTCCAGTTTGGTGTCCACTTGGTGTCCAAAAAGACCCGAAATCTGGTCCAAACCAGCGAAAAGGTAGAAACAGAGCGAAATTTGCGAAAGCTGCGAAATGCCTGATTCTATGTGACTTAATTCCATCTTGTTGAAAAACAAGCTGGGGACGTAGCTCAGTTGGTCAGAGCGCTGCCCTGTCACGGCAGAGGTCGCGGGTTCGAGCCCCGTCGTCCCCGCCATTCAATCGCAGATAGCCGATGAATGGAAAATCATAAACCAAACCTAATAAATACATACGTACGATAGCCGTTTCTATTCTGCTCATTCATTTTTTGGATGATAATGGAAATTTTGACTGGCTTTGATGAGTGAGTGCAGATTTCTGTCTAGAGGATGTTTATGGCCACATCTGGAAGATTCAGTGCCGGACTGCTGATGTATCGCGAGAGAAAGAACGGCGTTGAAGTTTTCCTTGTGCATCCTGGCGGCCCTTTCTGGAAGAAAAAGAATGAGGGTGCCTGGACAATCCCCAAGGGGGAATACGATGCAACCGAAAGCCCTCTTGCAGCCGCGCAGCGAGAGTTTACAGAAGAGACTGGCTTTAGTACGGAGCCCCCTTTTTTTGAATTAGGCTCAGTACGTCAAAAAAGCGGAAAGATGGTAATGGCGTGGGCTTTCGAAGGAGACTGTGATCCGGCATCGCTCCACAGCAATACATGCATGATTCAGTGGCCACCGCGATCTGGAAAACAGATGGAAATTGCTGAGATCGATCGTGGAGAGTGGTTCACACTTGCCGAGGCACACAAGCATATTCGCGAGGAGCAGAAAGTATTGCTGGAGCGATTGTCTGAGTTGCTGATCTGATTGGCCGCTAGGCTTCGACAGCGATCTCTTCTTCCAACTGCTGTTTTTCATACAGGCCGCGATAATAACCATGCTTTGCGAGTAGCTCTTCATGGGTTCCGTATTCTGCGATGCGGCCATCTACGAGCACTGCGATGCGGTCCGCGTGTTGTGCCGTGGAGAAACGGTGCGAGATGAAGATGGTTGTACGTCCCTGCATCTGTTCGCGTAGACCGGCGAGGATGCGGTCTTCCGTGTAGGTATCCACACTGGCAAGGGCATCGTCCAGGATGAGAATGCGCGGATCGCGAATGAGCGCACGGGCTATCGCAGTGCGCTGCCTCTGTCCCCCGGAGAGTGTGACACCTCGTTCGCCGACTAGAGTGCCGAAGCCCTGCGGAAATTCCAGAATTTCGGTGGCTATATGCGCGGTCTGCGCGGCGCGGATGACTTCTTCTTCCTTAGCGGTTTCCATACCGAAGGTGACGTTGTCGTGAATGGAGTTGGAGAAGAGGAATGTCTCCTGCGGAACGAAACCGATGTTGCGGCGCAGAACGTCCAGCTTCCATTCGCGAATCGGGTGCCCATCGATTCGTACCATGCCGGGATCGGCATCGAGCAGACGCGGGATGAGATGCACGAGTGTGGATTTGCCTGAACCCGTCGGGCCCACGATCGCCAGGCTGGTTCCGGCAGGAATGTGCAATGAGATGTTACGCAATACCTCGGGACCTTTTGCATAACGGAACGTGAGTTTGCGGAACTCAATATCTCCATGAACGGTGGTAGGGCTCGTTTTTGCTTCTGGAGTGTCCCAGATGGTGGGCTGAACATGTAGCAATTCTTCAATGCGCAATACCGATGCTGTTCCGCGCTGGAAGAGATTGACCACATACCCGAGGGCGATCATGGGAAATGTAAGCTGCACCATGTAGACGAGATACGCTGCGAAATCTCCTGCGGTAATGCGGCCTTGCGTTACTTCGCGTCCCCCGACGAGCAAGGTGAGAACAAGTGTAATGCCGAGCACGAACTCCAGCGTGGGCCAGAGCATGGCCATCAGGCGTACAAGGCGCAGCGCGCGGCTGATGTATTCCTTATTTGCCGTCTCAAAACTGGCGATTTCGGCTTCTTCCTGCGCGAAGGCTCGCACGAGGCGTGCTCCTGAGAAGTTCTCCTGTGCTTTGGAGGAGATGTCGGAGAACATGGCCTGGATGCGCTCAAAACGCTGGTGAATCTTGCGGCCCATGTACTGCACCAGTACGCTTGCGATGGGCAGCGGAACAAAAGCGAAGAGCGTGAGGCGCGGTGAAATCTTCCACATAAACGGAAGGGCCGCCGCAGTGAAGAAGATGGTGTTGGCCGAATACATAATGGCCGGGCCGAGGAGCTGACGCACGGCGCTCAGGTCGTTGGTCGTGCGTGCCATAATATCGCCCGTGCGGTTCTCGTGATAGAAGCTGGCGGGCTGGCGTTCGAGGTTGGAGAAGAGATCATTGCGCAGATCGTACTCGATCTCACGTGACGCGCCGATGATAATCCACCGCTGGAAGTAGAGAAAGACACCTGCAGCCACAGCCGCGGCGAGCAGCCAGATGACGTAGAGCGCGACGACATGCTGTCCGCGCCCGTGCGTCATGGCATCGACTGCCTGACCGATAAATTTTGGAATAAGGACCTTTGCCGCGTTGTATAAGACGACCGACAGCGCTCCCCACACCATCGCGGAGCGATAGCGGCGAAGGTATGGGAAGAGCGGCCGAAGTTTTTTGAGCATGGGGCGAAGAGCCTACTTCTGCGAGGAATCCGTTGCAGGTTTGGATGCTTCTGGCTTCTGCGTCGATTCCGATTGTGGGGCTGGTTCAGGCTTCGTCTGCGATGGCGCAGGCGGATGCGGTGGTGTGTCGGACTGGCCCAGGAACTCCACGTCAAAGATCAGTGTTGCGCGCTCCGGAATGTCCGGCGGATGCCCGAAGACGCCGTAGGCGAGCTGATAGGGCACGATCAGACGACGCTTGCCACCAACGCGCATGCCTTCAAAGCCTGTATCCCAGCCTGTGATGACACGGTGGGCGCCGTACGGAAAGACGAAAGGCTCACGGCCGGGATTGAGCGATGAATCGAACTTTTTACCATCGAGCGTCCAGCCGGTGTAGTTGACTGTGTACCACTTGTGGGGTTGCGCCAACTCTCCTGTGCCGATCAGGGTATCCACGTATTTCAGTGCGTAGAGTTCGGAGACTTTGCCTGTGACGGCGGGTATATCGCCTACAGCTGCAAGGCCGATTTCAGAGGTTTCCGATTTCATAGCAGGAGTTTTCTTCACGGCAGTGCGGGTATGTATCGTCTTATGCGTTGTGCTGTGGGTGGTTATGGGTTTCTTGGTTTGTGCTGCGAGGGGCAGCGTGGCAAGTGTGAGAAAACAGAGTGCGTTGCGCAAGCGAATATCTCCTGCGATTATTTTCGCAGAATCGTGTCAGGTAGGTGTCCGAAGAAGCAGGTAGGTGCCCGCCAGGCCAAAGAGCAGATCGGGACTCCAGGCTGCAAGCATAGGAGGAAGCGCATTGACGTTGCCCATAGCCTCAAAAAGACTCGACACGACCGAATACGCAATCGCCATGCCGACGGCGACGGCGATTCCAGCCAATGACCCTTTTTTGCCCATCGAGAGCGCGAAGGGAACAGCAAAGATAGACATGACCAGCGTGACCAGCGGATAGGCCAGTTTATGGTTGAGCTGCACACGCATGCGCATAGTGTCAAAGCCGCTCTGTTTGAGATCGCGGATGTAGCGGGAGAGTTCGTTGTAACTCATCTCCTGTGACTGGCGGCTCTCTTTTTTAAAGTAAGAGGGCTGTTCTCGGACCTCTGGAAATGTGCTGAGGGTGAATGGTTGATAATCGCTCACCGTCTCACCATGGAAAGAGCGCTGCCATCCATTTTCAAGTTCCCACTGCCGGATGTTTGGGTTCCAGTGTGCACTGGAGGCGAAGATGCGCCGCTCCAGCATAAAGGTGCCGGGTTGGAACTCAAAGATGGTGAGATTGGCGAAGACGTCCTTGTCTGGATCAAAGAACTGATAATAAAAGATGCGCGTAGGCTCGCCTGCTGAATCCTGTTGGCCGCTCATCCACTTGCGGTCTGGCCGCAAAAACGTTTGCGCCGGTTTACCTTTGATCGAGCTACGCAGCGCCTCCTGACGGCGGTTCGCCTGGGGCAGATATAGTTCATCGAACGCGAAGAGACCTACGGCAAGCATCGCTGCGAGAACCAGTACTGGAGTGATGATGCGGTAGAGACTGATGCCACTGGCCTTCATCGCTGTCATCTCACTGGAGCGGTTGAGCGCGCCAAAAGTGATGAGCACCGCGATCAATGCACAGAGCGGCGTGAGGTTATAGAGCATGAACGGAATGAGGTTCAGCAGGTAATCGCCGACGGTGATGAGTGGGGTGCGATTGCGGATGATATCGCCGGTGAGTTCGAAGAAGTTGAAGACCAGGCTCAGAGTAACGAAGGAGAAGAGTACGAGCGCGAGGTTCATCAGGAACTCGCGCATGACGTAATCGTCAAAAATGAGAGGAAATTGCGTGTTGAGCAGACGGCGGCTTGAGCGCATCAGCCTTTCGAATAACGATGGTGCAGCTTCGTCTTCTTTGCGCGGGCGCAGACGCTGGATGGCATTTTGAATGAAAACACCGAGCATTGCGATGCGGCCAAGGACGAATCCGCCGCGCGTAAGCTGATACAGCAGCGCGATACCCGCGGTCACAAAGACGATGTTGGCGGTCCACACGCCAAGTATGGGTGAGATGCGTCCCTGCTTGGCCATCGCTACTCCCACGGAAGAGAAGAAGTAGTAGACGAAAACCAGCAGAATGGTGAGCACAAAGCCAGTGCTTTTGCCGCCGCGGCGCGATGAGAGGCCGAGGGGGACGCCGACCAGCATCAGCACAAGACACGCAAACGGATAGCTGAACCGCTTGTTCAGTTCAATCATGTAGAAGCGGCCTTTGCTCTCGTTTCGGTGGTTCCACAGTTCGCGCGCGGACATGGCCATAATGGGAGCATCCATGCGACTGAGCTTGGTATCTTCCTGCATGCCAGCCTGAATAGGAACATCGGTTTCGCTGAAGGTGGAGATGTTGTACTGATTCGGGTCGCGGGGTGAGATGTCGTGTTGTGAGCCGTCGCGGAAGTGCAGGCGGAGCGTCTGGTTGGGGCCGTTCACCACGATAGCCTGTTCTGCCGTAATGATGTGCGGCGAGGCGGGCTGCGTGAGGTCCGCGAGGAAGACATGGCGCCATAGTGATGCGCCTTGTGCGGGCTGCGTGTCCTGCACGTAGAGAACGTAATTTTTGAAATCTTCGTAAAAGACGCGGGGTTGCACTTCGAAGGAGGCCTGCTGCGTCTTTAGGTCATTCTCGAGCCGAAGGAGAGCTGCCGTACTGCGTGGTGCAATGTAGAGAGAATTGAGCAGGCCAAACAGAAGGGCCACTCCGGCAGCAATCGAAACCACCCGCACAAACTGCATCACGCCAAAGCCGCTGGCGCGCATGGCGGTTACTTCGCTGTCTGCGGAAAGGCGGCTGAATCCGAGCAGGATTCCGACGAGCACGGCCATGGGAATGGTGAGGGTGAGCGTACTAGGCAGCGAGTAGGCAAGAATGCGTAAGACATCTTCTGCGCTGGCAGAGCCGCGGACGGCAAGCTCCAGGATGCGGCCGAGATCGCGCATGAACAGCACAAAGGTGAAGAGCGCTCCGCCAAGGAGGGCATGCGAGACGATTTCGCGCAGGATGTATCGTGTCAGAATTCGCACAATGTGCCCGATGTTGCTGCCGTTTCAGTGTACGTTGTCTGCTATGCAGGCATGAAGCGGTAACCCACCCCGCGTACGGTGAGCAGATGAGTCGGATGTGCGGGATCGTCTTCAATATAACGGCGGAGACGCACGATGAAGTTGTCGATGGCGCGCGTGTCGGTATCTTCGCGGACGCGCCAGACCTCCTCCAGAATTTCTTTGCGTGAGACGATCTTGCCTGCGCGCTCCACGAGGTAGCGTAGAAGATCGGCCTCCATAAGTGTGAGATGAATGACAGTGTCTTTGCTATGGAGCTCGAGCGTGTCCCAATGGATACAGCGGGCATTGCCGAAATCATAGACGTTTGCCTGCTCTGTTTCCGTTTCAGAATGGACGTGCTCTGCCCGTTGCCAGCGCATGCGGCGTAAAAGGCCAGACACGCGGGCCAAAAGAATGGCGAGATCAAATGGCTTGTTCAGGTAATCGTCAGCCCCGGATGCGAAGCCTTCCAGAACGTCCTGCGGATGGTTGCGCGCCGTAAGCATCAGGATAGGTGTGTAGATCTTTGCCTCGCGTAATGCGCGCGCAATCTCAAACCCATCGCGGCCAGGGAGCATCACGTCGAGCAGGATGACGCCAATGGATTCGTTCGCGTGGAGAAGATAGTCGAAGGCTGATGTGCCGTCCGCTTCGTGGTGAACACGGTAGCCTTCCGCTTCGAGATTGAAGATGAGGCCCTGTGCGAGGTGTTCTTCGTCTTCGACGAGAACAATCAGCGTGGGTTCCGGCATCAGAGGTTCTCCTAATGATGTCCGCCAGCGAGCGGGAGTTCGAGGGTGATGGTTGTGCCTTTGCCTATTCCAAAGCTCTGCGCCGTGGCATCGCCCCCGTGCTGCCGAGCGATGGTACGGACAATGAAAAGTCCCAGACCGGTGCCTTTTACGTGAGTGGCATCGCGCCTTGTTACACGGTAAAAGCGATTGAAGACGCGCTTAAGGCTAGCGGGCGGAATGCCGATGCCTTTGTCCGTTACACGAACGGCGAGTCGATTGACATTGGTCATATCAAGCTGCACCGTAATATCTATCACGCCAGTGGTAGAGTACTTCACCGCATTATCAAGCAAATTGAGTAGCGCACTGCGAAGATCACCTGCATTTCCTTCAACGATCAAAGCGGAACCGCCAGTTTTGTCTGCAATTCGAACTGCATCATCTGCCAAATGGTGGCGACGTGCCGTTTCTTCTACGCAGGCTGAGATCAAAGTGCGCATATCCAGAGGCAGACGCACCGCAGATGCTTTGCGTTGGCTGGCTTCGCCCGCACGCAGAATCTGCTCCACCGTGGCAAGCAGCCGGTCGTTGTCCTCCAGCATCATGCGATAGAACTTCTGCCGCTGCGCTTCATCGACGGGCCGGTGCATGAGTGTTTCGAGATACAGTCGGACAGAAGCGATGGGAGTTTTCAACTCGTGTGTGACGGCATTGAGAAAGCTGTCCTGACGCTCTGACCGACGGATTTCACGCACCAGGAAGATGGTGTTGATGATCATGCCAGCGATCATCAACATAAAGAGAATGATGCCCAGAACTAGCAGCACGGGGTGAAGGCGTCCATTGACCACAATCCACCCGACGTTGAGCACGACCGCAGCAGCCACCAGACAGATGCCTAGCACCAGAAAGAACGTAATCGCACCGCGCCTGCGCGTGATTTTCATGCTCTGTGATTATCCGGCACAGACCATGCTAGCGTGAAGACATGACAAGCAGGATTCGTATATTTGCCGTCTTGATAGTTCTCTGCGCGGTTCAGATGGCTCGTGCAGAAGTGAAGATAAGTGATTGGATACCGGAGTTTGCAGGCGTGGAAAGCGCAATGGGCTCGATAGACGGGCCCCACTCAAGCGTTTTTTACGCAATGAGAATAGACCTGAAGGCGAAGGGTATTTCGCTTTACTCTTCACCGCAGTCAGGACCGCTGGATACCATCGCAACTACAACCTCGGCCTTTCTTATGAAGAACCATCTTCAGGTTGCAATTAATAGTGGTTTCTTCGATCCATGCTGCAAGGCTGTGGCGGAACCGAAGGACGTTATGGGTCTGGCCATTTCACAGGGGCAGCTTGTTTCGCATCCTTCATCAACCAGTTCTTATGATGTTGCGCTGGTGATACGTCATGGCGAGGCGAGCATTGCACATGTGTCGCCGGTGCAGAGTCTGAAGGGAATTGAGACTGCCATTGCAGGCTCGGCCATCATAGTGCAGGACGGAAGGAACAATGACACAGTCAATAAGCTGCATGGCGCTGATGTGTCCAATCCGCGAACGGTCATCGGTCTTTCGAAGGACCACCAATACCTGTACTTCGTGGTGATCGACGGTCGTAAACCGGGATACAGCATCGGAACAACGAATGTGGAGTCCGCCGAAATTATGCTGAAGATAGGCGCATTTACTGCCATGAACGTAGATGGCGGCGGATCGACAGCCATGATAAAGGACGATGGCAAAGGCGGATTCATCACCGTAAATAAACCCAGCGGAGGGAAAGAACGGTGGGATGCCATCCAACTCGGCGTACGTGCTATGCCACTCAGAAAGTAGCTCCGCAAATAAGAAAGCCCGGCTTTGTGCCGGGCTTTCTTATTTGCGACAACTTACGCACCCGCAGGCTTGGGATCCGCAGGATCGAACTTAGCAATCTGTACTTTCTTCGCAAGCCCGAGCTTTTGCATCACCCAGATACCGTAGTAATTCACATCGAACTCATACCACGTAAGTCCATGGCGGGCAGAAACCGGATGCGCATGATGATTGTTGTGCCAGCCCTCACCACCCGTCAGCAGAGCAACCCACCAGCTATTGCGTGAGTCGTCCTTTGTTTCAAAGCGGCGTGAACCGAACATGTGCGAAGCGGAGTTGACCAGCCATGTGGCATGCAAACCGACTACCGTGCGAAGGAATGTTCCCCAGAGAACCATACCGAGCGCTCCTGCGAGGCGATGTCCCGGAGCAGCAAGTGCAGCGCCGATGCCAATCTGCAGGAAGCCGACAAGCGTAAGTGGGAGCCAATGATATTTGCTGAGCCACACCTGGGCCCGGTCCCGCGTAAGGTCGGGAGCGTATCGGCTAAGCAGTGCCGTCTCCGAGTGCAAGGCGCGGCCGGAGATAATCCAGCCAGCATGCGACCACCAGGTGCCGTCGTGCGGAGTATGCGGATCGCCTTCATCGTCACTGTATTGATGATGTACGCGGTGCGTGGCCACCCAGAAGATCGGTCCGCCCTCAAGCGCCAGTGTGCCGCATGCGGTCAAAAAGATTTCGAGCCAGCGGGGTACGCGATATCCGCGATGCGTGAGCAGGCGGTGATAGCACATGCCGATGCCGACGTTGATCGCGAAGAAATAAGTAATGACTGCTGCGGCCACGTTCTTCCATGAAAAGAAAAAGAACGCAGCAATTGCGAGCACATGAAAAATACTCATCGCAATCGTCGTAATCCAATTGACGCTGCCTTCCTGGTATTCGCGGCCCATGGAAAGTTCCTGACGCACGCGCTGGCGTGTGTCTGAGGCAGCAATGCCTCCACGGAGGGGAAGGACGGGAGTGGTCTGTTGCGGTGTTTCAGTAACAACTGGCGACATAAATTTGGCGAATCCTCTATGTGCGGAATGCTTTTTACGAGCTACTCCTCCAACCTAACAGGCAAGTCGGCTGAGTAGATGTAACAGTTTTGTAAGCGCGGTTTGAGCCGTAAAATCAATACATATCTCTGTTTGAGAAAAGAGCATTTTTGATGTCGAATCCTGCATTGGCACCCTTCCGTCTGCGCCCATTTTTCAGTCCTCGTCCATGGGGACGACGCAATCTGGCACCGTGGTATTCGGCACAACAAACAGGGGAACAGGCTGAACCGATCGGCGAGGCATGGCTCACCGGTCCTCAATCTGTTGCAGAGACAGGCGCGTGTACAGGCAAGACATTGGCCGAGATTGCAAAAGAATATCCAGAAGAACTTCTGGGCGCGTGGAGAGAGGAAGGCGAGTTTCCTTTGTTGGTCAAACTTCTTTTTCCAGACGATAAACTTTCGGTCCAGGTGCATCCTGACGATGCCAAAGCCCAGGCCATTGGTCAGAAGCGCGGCAAGACAGAGTGTTGGTACACCCTTCAGGCTGAGCCCGGTGCAAGTGTCTCATGCGGACTGAAGCCCGGGATTACCGCAGATGATCTACGCGCTGCAGTAACCAGCAACAGCATGGAAGATTTGCTGCAGCAGATTGTGCTGAGCAAAGGAGATATGGTGTTTGTGGATGCCGGCACTGTCCACGCGATCGGTCCCGGCCTCACCTTGCTTGAAACGCAACAGACATCCGACACTACCTACCGCATGTATGACTATGGTCGTCCACGCGAGCTGCACCTGGAACAGGGAATTGCAGCCATGCGAGAGAAAACGGAAGCTGGCTTGGTTACTCCTGAGGTACTCCCGAGTGCGAACGGCACAGCTACACGTCTTATCAAACAGCGCTACTTCACCGTCGATCGCTTCGATATGTCGCAGGGAAACCAGCTCGCAATAACAGACGTCGCAGGTAAACCGCACTGCATCATCCCGATCGAAGGTAGCGGGGTGCTCATTGATAGCCATGGCACCCGAACGGAACTGCTGCCCGGTACAGCGACAGTTGTTCCAGCTTCGGAAGCGGCTTACAGGATTATGGCGGATAAAGGAGACGATTTTTCCTTCATTCGCTCTACGCCGTAATTCACAAACACAATTGCATAAAGAGGAGAGAAGTTGATTGCACGTCTAAGTAAAGTTGTTGCCGCAGTGTTGCTGTCTACGAGTGTGGTGTTTGCGAGTTCTAATCCGGACTGGACGGCTCCGTTGGAGCCTTTTCACATTGCGGGAAACTTGTATTACGTAGGCAGTCGCGATCTCGCAGCTTATCTCATCGTAACTCCACGTGGAAATATTCTCATCAATGCAAACTTGGAAAGCTCGCCGCCATTGATTAGGCAAAGCGTGGAGAAGCTCGGATTCAAGTGGAGTGACACAGCAATTCTCCTTAGCAGCCAGGCTCATTTCGACCACGTTGGTGGAGCGGCTGAAGTTCAGCGGGAAACACACGCGAAGTACATGGTGATGGATAGCGATGTCAAAGTCGTAGAGTCCGGCGGTGCAGCCTCCTTCGATCTGCCGGATATGCATTTCCCAAAGGCGCACGTAGACCGCGTCTTGCACGATGGCGATGCAATTCGCCTCGGCGGAAGCGAGATCATTGCACACAAAACAGCCGGTCACACAGAAGGTTGTACCAGCTTTACCTTCCGCGTGAAAGAGGACGGTAGGCCCTTTGACGTCGTGATTGTTGGCGGATGGAGCTCAAATCCTGGTGTGCGATACGTGGCAGCCGATGGCAAGTTGCCTTCGTATCCTTCCATTGAGCAGGATTTCCGGCACACATTTAAGACGCTGGCGCATCTTCATGTGGACATTTTTTTAGGAGCACATGGAGTCTACTTTGGCCTTCTACCAAAATTGGAGCATGGTGCGCGCACCAATCCCAGCTTATGGATTGATCCCACGGGCTTCCATAAAGCGCTTGCCGCAAAGCAGGGCCTCTTTGAACACGAAGTGGATAAGGAAAAGCGGACGAGTGACTCAAAACTGGAAGTACAGGAAGGACGAGTGTTGGTCCATCAAAACCAGGGTGGCGAAGAAAATCAATGAGGTCAACGCAGCCCAGGGAATAGTCCTTGACCATTGGAGCCGTTGGAGAATCGACGGCACCGTAGGATCTTCGGTCTGTTGGCCTAGTATTTCCTGCGTGTTTGGCGCATACCAAATGACAGGAAATAGAGCTAAGGCGAGAATGACCGCGCTATCTGGGGTGAAGGTGCCGCCGCCGTGCCTCCCGAACATGTCTCCAATCAATGCGAATGCTTTGCTAAGCGACTCCGAGCGGAAGAAGATGAGCGCAAAAATGACCTGCAGATATACACCCAAACGCATGGGTAACAATGGCCAGTTGGTGTTTGTACTGGAAGGATTGCGGAAATGTCTCCACGCCTGTGCCGCAATGAGATAAATACCATGCAGCGCGCCAAAGATCAGGAACTGTAATCCGGCGCCGTGCCACAGGCCTGTAAGCAACATGGTGATCATGGTGGGATACGCGACCATGGCAGTGAATCCCCCGAAAGTTGCCAGTGATTTTCGCGACACTTTTTTTCCGGCGGCCATGCGGCGGCGTTGCACGCTGAGCAGCAGAGGGTTATAGAGGTAAAGCGTGATGTAGCGTGTCAGTGTCATATGCCAGCGCTGCCAATATTCGGTTACGCTGGTCGCCTTCCATGGCGAGTTGAAGTTCATAGGAAACCGGATACCAAAGATGCGGGCCAGGCCGATTGCCATATCAGAGTATCCGGAGAAATCGAAGTAGAGCTGCATGGAATAGACAATCAGGCCAGTCCATGCGGACCACACTCCTAAACTGCCTGCATGAGCGAAGGCCGTATCTGCGTAACTGGCTAGAAAGTCGGCGATAAGGACCTTCTTTGCCAAACCGAAGACAAACCAGGTAAATCCAAGCGAAAAGTTCTCCGCAGTAAGGCCAAACCGGCGGCCTTCTGCGAACTGCGGCATCATCTCCTTGTGATGAAGAATTGGACCCGCAATCAAGTGCGGGAAGAAGGTGACGAAAAGAAGGTAGCTGAGGAAGTCCTTCTCTTCTGCTTGTCCTTGCGCAAGATCAATAAGGTAGCTGATCTGCGTAAATGTAAAGAACGAGATGCCAAGTGGGAGGAGGATGGGTGCAGGCGCATGGATGAGATGCCATCCGGCCAGAACCGCACTAAGTTTGAAGAGATATTTGAAATAAAAGAGCGCAAGCAGATTAACGGAAATGCCTAGATAAAGCAGTAGCTTCCGTTGTCTTCCACCTTCCTGAGCATCTCCTATCCAACGCGAGATAAAGAAATTGACCGCGATGGAAGCCAGAAGAAAGAAAACAAATGTATGGTTCCATTCCCAATAGAAGACGACGGACATGAGGCCGAGCCAAGCCACCACTGGCCTGCGTCCGAACTGCCCGAGCACATGGAACCCTATCAGGGCTACAGGGAGAAAAATAAATAGGAACGGATAAGAATTAAAAAGCATCCGCGAGCAATGCTACCGCGTGATGGGAGCAGAGGATTGAAGTGCTGCTACTATCTGGGCGCCGCGCCGCTGCTGCGCCTCTTCGGTGGTCAATCCCGCTACACGATTTACCTCATCAGAAACCAGGCGTGAAACCACTTCGCTTCCGCTGGCAGTATAGTGCCGTCCGTCATTGAAGTAGGCAATGGGAAGAGGAGTAAGCGTATTGTTCGTCACGCCCGCAAGGTTCTTTTGATATTGCTGAAGATTTTTATCGCAAGAAGGAATGGGTGCCACGTTGACTAGCACAACGTCTGAATGGGCAATGTAATTGCGGTGATAATCCTGCACAACTTGGTGCGGATAGGTGTTGTCGGCGGAAGCTGGGGTGGTGGGCACCGCATCACAGCGGGTGCGGGCCGGAACAGGCGGTGTAAAGAACCCATTGCGCACACGTACCTCATCCTCATCCGGACGCATTCTTGTAGCAAAATAGAAGGCTTGCTTTAGACCATAATAGGCGGAAAATCCTGCCGCATATCCCGCAAATGAAACGGCTTCATGCGGATGCTGGAGCAGCATGCGGCGTGTTTCCTCGGGTGTTCCATGGCGCATTAGTTCGAGCATGCCTTCGGCATAAATCGAGCGGTTCCAGGAGTGGTTCTCTTTTTGGAATCCATCTGGGCTCAGTTGCACTACCAGCACACGAGGACGGGTATTGTGCGCAAGAAAGTGGTCGAGAGTCATATTGTCCGTTACGCTGAGTACCGCATTCGTCACGGCAATATTGCAGGTTTTATAGCCGGTATCTTTTTCCACCAATGCCGGATCAATGCCGGTCATCGCTGTCGAGTCGCCGAAAATCAGCACCTCGCAGTTGCGGTTACGCATCTGAAACACAGCATCATTGCTCTGTACCCAGATACTGGCTCCATGATGAAGAAAGAAATCTGATTGTCCCAAAGCAATAAATACAGGAATGGCAATTAACGGCAACAGCACTACAAGGACGCTGTAAAGACGGGAGCGTCGCCGAATTACCTCTGTCGGGTCGGCTACCTTCGATGTTGCCTCGGTTGCTTCGAATCCGAGGTCAAAATTCACTACGTCTGTTGCCATCGTGCTCCGCGTACTTCGGGGTCCCCGCCCAGTCTATCCGACATATTGATCGATGATCCTTAAATCTGCCGTATGCGCGAACCATCCCGCGCACTCCTTTGGACGCTTCCTTTTAGGGAATGGGTACAGTTCGGTGAGCTGTTGAGAGAAATACCTCAGCGCAAAAAGACGCTCAGTTCGTTTGCTGCCTGACGGAGTGGCGGCAGAAAACGTGACTGCATCTCTGTAACGGGAATGCGTGGAGCATTTCCGCTCAAATTGATCGTAGCGACCACCTTGCCGCCAGGTGCAAAAACAGGAACAGCGAGTGAACGCAACCCCACCTCAAATTCCTGATCGCAAATGGCATAGCCCATGCGGCGGATATTGCGCAGCATCATGCGCAACTTCTCTTTGTTTGTAATGGTACGAGGAGTGAGGGGTGCCAGCGTCACGCGTGACATGTAGCGCTCCGTCTCTTCTGGCGGCAGATACGCCAGTAAAACGCGTCCCATAGATGTGCAATAGGCTGGCAACCGGCTGCCAATATGCAGGTCTACGCTCATCATGCGGTTCACGTTGCTGCGTGCAATGTAGACAATGTCATCCCCATCTAAAGTAGCAACCGAAAAACTCTCACGCATCTGTGCACTCATGCGTTCCAGAATTGGTTGTGCTGCGGTGGAAAGATTATTGCTTGCCGTATAGGTATGGCTGAGCGAAAGCATCTTTGGCCGTAGGGAATAGCGCTGGCCGTCTTCTGCCCCGGCGAACCCTAATTTCGTCAGGGTATAAAGGCAACGGCGAACAGCCGCGCGTGAGAGCCCGGTTTTCACGCTGAGTTGAGAGATCGTCATCTGGCGGGATTGCTGCGAAAAGGCCTGAATCACAGCCAGTCCTCGTGCAAGAGAAGTCATGAAATTGGGATCACCTACAAACTGCTCCAGCATCTGTGCTGGGAGCACACGTTTCTGTTCGGCGATATCTGTTACCTCAGGCTCTCTACTTTCGGTCAGATGCATTGCTTGTTCTCTTTCTGCTTTGTGCGATAGTCGCACTTCTTCCACGATAAACGCACCGAATCTGAGATGCAACCGGCTGCTAGAATCACAGTCGATATGAATCTGAAAACTTCGCTCCCTGCTGATCTGAAAACTGCACTCGAAAATGCAGTAAACGAGTGGCAAAACAGCCAAAAACTGGACAAATTGTGGAACAAAGACGCGTCGTTGTGGACCTCAGGATCGGGTTCAGACGATGAATCGCAGTGGCTCGGCTGGTTGGATATCGTAGAACGTCAGCAGGCGGATATCGCCACGTTTAAGGCACTTTCCGAGGAGATCAAGTCTGTAGGCTTTACGCACGCATTGCTGCTCGGCATGGGTGGTTCGTCGCTTGCACCCGAGGTAATGTCGCTTACCTATGGACAGCAGCCCGGTTTTCCATCGCTGCACATTGTGGATTCCACCGATCCTGCGCAGGTCGCTGCAGTGGAGAAGGCAGTCGATCTCAAGAAGACCGTCTGCATCGTCTCTTCAAAGTCGGGTTCGACTTTGGAGCCAAATATCCTGAAAGATTATTTCTTCGCGCAGATGCAGAAGACTGTCGGCGCGGATAAAGCAGGCGATCACTTTATCGCTGTGACTGATCCGGGCTCCAAGATGGAGCAGGTGGCGAAAGCGGACAAGTTCCGCAAAATTTATTACGGCGACAAGACCATAGGCGGACGGTTCTCCGCGCTATCGAACTTTGGCATTGTGCCTGCGTCGGTAGCTGGTCTGGATATCGAAAAATTTCTTGCATCGGCAAAGACGGCAGTGGACGCCTGCAAAAATGTCGATCTTTCCGCGAATCCTGGTGCGCAGCTTGGCCTCATTCTTGGTCTGGCTCACAACGCGGGGCATGACAAGCTGACATTCTTCACTTCGAAAGAGGTCTTCGATATTGGTGCATGGCTGGAGCAGTTGATTGCGGAGTCAACTGGAAAGATGGGCAAGGGCATCACGCCTGTTGATCGCGAAGGCATCACGTCGCCTGACAATTATTCGAGTGATCGTGTCTTTGCATATGTGCGGTTGTCCTCTTCTGATAATGCTGCTCAGGATGCTGCTGTGAAGGCACTGGAGAATGCAGGGTTTATCGTCGTCCGCTTTGATATTGATGATGTTTATGAATTGCCTGGTGTGATGTTTACTTGGGAGATTGCAACCGCCATTGCCGGCTCTGTCATGGGTATTAATCCATTCAACCAACCTGATGTAGAGGCAGCAAAGATCGAAACCCGTAAGCTCACCGACGAGTATGCCCAGACAGGCAAGCTGGCTGAACACACGCCTTTATTCTCAGGGGAAGGCCTTCATCTGTATGCGGATGCCTCCTACACCGATCGTTTGAAGGGCGTGCTCACCAGCAAGGGGCTGGACGAGTCTGTGGTGAACTACCTTCACGCGCACATCGCCCAGATTGTGCAGCATGATTACTTTGCCACATTGGCATACATCGAAATGACGCAGGCGCACGAGGACACCATTCAGCAGTTCCGCCATAAAGTGCGTGACGATAAGAAAGTGGCCACCTGCCTTGGCTTCGGTCCACGTTTTCTGCACTCCACCGGTCAGGACTACAAAGGTGGACCAAACACCGGTGTGTTTCTGCAGATTACTGCCGATCATGCGGTTGATCTCGCTATTCCGAATGCGAAGTATACCTTTGGTGTTGTAATTGATGCACAGGCGGCAGGCGACTTGGCAGTCCTGCAGCAACGAGGACGTCGAGCATTGCGTGTGCATCTGGGCAAGGATGTGGCGGCAGGGCTAAACACACTGAACGCTGCAATGGATAAAGCGCTCGCAATGCACAACAACGGAATACCAGCCCGGTAATTCTTCACCGGTTTATTCTGAACGTAGTGAAAAGATTCCTGTATTTGCTTGCTCATGCATTCTTCATGGCAGGCAAGTACAGGATTTTACTTTTCAGTGACAGATGTTTAGGGTTCTTGCAATTTCTGCAATAAATCGTTGACCATCATCGGCATGAACCGCCGCCAACTCCTCCAAACCGCCGCACTCACCGCCGCTGCTTATCCCACTCGCAATCTTCTCGCGCAAAATCCCACGCAGGTGAGGAAAGTCTACGTTGTCTTCAAGTGTCATCTTGACGTTGGCTTTACCGACACGCAGGCCAACGTGATGCGCAAATACTTCGACCTCTACTATCCCAAAGCGATCTCGATAGCACAGGCACAGCGTGAAAAGGGGACGGATCTCTACACATGGACCACGGGATCATGGCTGCTCTATGAATTCCTGGAACAGGCCAGCGCACCACAACGCAAGATGATGGAGCAAGCGATTGCGGATCACGCGATTGCCTGGCATGCGCTGCCGTTCTCGTGGGAGACAGAGATGCTGACTCGTTCTATGGTGGAGGGTGGAATTTCGTTTTCCGAGGAGCTTGACCGTCGTTTCGGAAAGAAGACCACAGCCGCCAAGATGACCGATGTGCCTGGGCATTCACGCGGTATCGTGGCTCCATTGGCGGCCCATGGAATCAAGATGCTGGACATTGGCGTGAATCCGGCATCGACTCCGCCGGATGTTCCTGACCTGTTTGTGTGGCAGGAGACGACTGGAGCGCAAGTTATACTCGCCTATCATCGTATGGATTACGGCGGCACTATTGTCGTTCCGGGTACGGATGTAGCGTATTCCATGCAGATGGCTGGAGATAATGCTGGACCGCACTCGCCCGAAAAGATTGCAGATATTTACGGGAAATTGCGTCAGCGGTTTCCGGGGGCGGAGATCGTCGCTTCTACACTGAGTGAAGTTGCCAACGCGATTGCTCCGTTTGCGAAAACCCTACCAGTGATCAAAGAGGAGATTGGGGATACATGGATTCACGGTATTCCCAGTGACCCTCCTAAACTGGCCGAATTTCGCGAGTTGGTGAGGCTGCGTGAGCGCTGGATTGCCGAGGACCGTTTGAAGCTGGGCAGCGCGGAAGATAGGGGATTTCTTCGCCGTTTTCTTCTGGGGGCGGAGCATACGTGGGGAACGGATACGAAGAGCTACCTCGATTATGACCATTACCGCCCAAAAGACTTGAAGGATGCCGAAGAGAACGGGCTGCCCGGATACGCGAAGATGGAGATGAGTTGGAAGGAGAAGCGTGAAGATCTGCGCGCGGGACTTCCGGCACTTTCTGCAACATTGCGAGCGCAAGCCATAACGGCTATGCAGGGGCTTATCCCAACGCAGCCATCCACGGACGGAATGCATATCGCGCATGTGGGAGAGCGCATCGAAACGCCGCGTTGGTCTATCGCCTTCGATGCGCGGGGTGCAATCGTCATGCTTACAAATAAGGAGACGAACCGTGCCTGGGCCAGTCCGCATAATCCGTTGGCTCTCTTTACGTATCAAACTATGTCTGTGAAGGAGTTCAGCGATTTCATCGCGCTTTACATCCATTCCACCGCAGACTGGGCATACAAGGATTTCGGCAAACCGAACATTGGCCACTTTGCCGCGCAGAGTTCTGAGTGGCCGGCCAGGCTTACCGGTTTGTGGACGTCTTATGACAAACCTGCCCGTCGCATTGTGGTGGAGATGACATTAGCACCCGCCCCCGCAAAGGCAAGCGCACCTGTGCTGGTTGCAAACATCGCACCACCGCAGACAATGTATCTGGAGATGAGAGTGCCTGATGACGGTCCGATTACGTTTACCTTTACTACCCTGAACAAAATAGCCAACCGTATGCCGGAGGCGATGTGGCTCACCTTCAATCCGATAGTCCCTTCCGGACGCGAAGGTTGGCTGTTAGATAAGGTAGAGCAGCCTGTGAAGCCGGCAGATGTGGTGCGTGGGGGCAATCGCACCATGCATGCTGTGACCACAGGCATTGGCTGGCGTGGCGCGGACGGAACATTTGAACTGCATACGGACGATGCACCCGTAATCGCACTTGGTCCTCGGACTCCGCTATGCTTCTCCAGGGATCTGCCGCCCATGGACGCAGGCTTCCATGTGAATTTGTTCAATAATGCGTGGGGAACCAACTATCCGCAATGGTGCGGTGGCGACTGGATGTATCGATTTACGCTGATGGCTTAAATCTCTGCTAGTTCGAAGCCGTCGTCAAAGAGGACCTGGCCTGCGAGTGTCATCTCCAGCACAGCATCCGGGTCGGCTGCTGCTACTGGTGCAAAGCTGCGGCGATGCAAGGGGATCAAGCCATGTTCTTTGAGTGCGCGGCGATGTTCCGGAGTTCCATATCCCTTGTGCGATTCGAATCCATAGTGCGGGTATTGCTTGGCCAGATCGCACATCAGCGCGTCGCGATAGACCTTGGCTATGACTGAAGCTGCGGCGATGGATAAGGACAGGGAATCGCCGTAGATGAGTTTGGTCTGTGCGCAGGGATCGGAGATGCGCATGGCGTCGATGAGCAGATGGTCAGGGCGCATGGCGAGGCCAGTGACAGCCATCTGCATGGCCATACGGGAGGCTTGGTAAATGTTCACACGATCAATAGTCTCGTTATCCACTTCAGCGATAGAGAAGGCGAGTGCAATCGAACGAATCTCTGCATCCAATGCTTCCCGCTCTTCAGGGAGAAGCTGCTTGGAATCGCGCAGTCCCTTGTCAGCAAGCCAGGACATCTCTTCCGGCAGAATGACAGCGGCTGCTACCACAGGACCACATAGCGCGCCTCGGCCCACCTCATCGACACCGGCAATTACCTTGTAACCGTGATATCGCAGCGCTTGTTCAGGAGCATCGCTGCAGATGAGTTGTCGCAGGAACGCATCTTTAGTGCCGCCATCCTCACCCCAAAGCTTGCGAGCTTTACGTAGCGTGGGGGGCAGCGAAATCCTGACCGATGCTTTTTGTAGACGAGACATTACCTTTGTTGAGTTTATAACTGGGAACTTCCACAGGCTGGGATAGGATTTTGTTGAACGTTACCATGTCCCTGTCTCACTCCAGGAGATGTTTATGTCATTCCACCGATTTTTACCTCTATTTATTATCGGCATGTTTGCCGTACAAGGTGTAGCACAGGCTCCTCCTAATGGAATGGAGGAACCGACGGTGATGAAAGCTGCTCATCCACTCACGAAGGCGGAAGAAAAGGCCGAGAAAAAACGCCAGAAAGAAGCCGAAAAGAAGGCAAAAGAGGCTGAAGAGGAGACGAAGTTCCTTAAATTGCAAGGGGATGACCTGGTTGCTCCCACCCTGGATGCTGACGGCAATCCCATTCATCTTGCGCCATGTTCAAAGAAGGACAAGGTGTGTCAGAAAAAGCGGAAGGCCCTACTTAAACGCAAGTCGGTCGGTATGAAGATTGAGAACGGGACCCTCACTGTGGATGGATGGACCGGCAAGGCACGGCTAAACTATGAGATCTCTGAGTTGAAATTCCTGTATGTATGGGCGCCTGGGATCGGAACCACGGTGATTTCAAACCAGAACTTTCCTGGCGCTAAAGAAGAAAAGGACGCCCTCAAGGGGAACACCCTTACCGTAACGACGGCGGACAATCACGAAATTCAATTGACGAGCGACAATTTGCTAATTGGCAAGGGTAAGAAGGGCCTGTCAATGTGGGTCGCTACGGACTCCAATTACAACTTATCGGCACGCTATCCAGCCTTCGGATACGGAAGTACGGCTAAAGCACCATATAACTGGCCGGGTACTCGTCCGATGACCGAAAAAGATCTGAAAATTATCGCGCATGCTCCAGCCCTGCCAAAAGAGATGCAAGCCAAACAGATGGAGCTACCATGTGTGAATGTTAGGTCGGGGGAAGAGATTAAGCCCGTGAAGCTAAATGGGTATACCTATACACCGAAACCGTGCGGAGCAAAGCCACACATAACGGAAGCTTATTCCACTGCAACTGGAGAGCGTCCGCCGGATGGCGCCGGAGCAGCCAGCACCGGTGTTGCCGATCCGGCAACGCAACAACATAAGTAAACAAATAAATAGAAATGCCGGCGCAAAGGCCGGCGTTTCTGCTGCGTTGAATGTGGAAACTATGCGCTGCGTGCAACCTCGCGCAGACGGGCAGCCTTGCCGCGCAGTCCGCGGAGGTAGAAGAGCTTGGAGCGGCGAACTTCATAGGAGCGCACCTTCTCAACCTTGTCTACTACCTTGGAGTTGAACGGGAAGATGCGCTCGACGCCGTGGCCGAAGCTCATCTTGCGGACGGTGAAGCTGCCCTGCGGTCCGTTCTTGCGGGCGATGACCATGCCCTCGAATGCCTGGAGGCGTTCTTTTTCGCCTTCTTTGATCTTTACCTGCACGCGGACGGTGTCGCCGGGCGCAAACTGCGGAATATCGGTGCGCTCGAGCTTGGCCGCGAGCCTTTGCATGATGGGATGGATCGACATGACTAAAATTTTCCTTGTTGGACTCGACTTCTAAGTATATATGAAAGTTCTTGAGATTTGCACAAGTTGTGGTGCGGCCTCTAATCCAGTTCCTCGCCCAGCAGGCGCATGTCTTCGGCACTGAGTTCTGCCTTTTCGAGAAGATCGGGGCGGTTGCGTTCGGTTTTGCGGAGGGCCTGCTGGCGTCGCCATTTGCGGATGAGGGCGTGGTCGCCCCCGGTGAGGACTTCGGGTACGGTGTGGCCACGGAAGTCGACTGGGCGGGTGTAGTGGGGGTAATCCAGCAGGCCGCCGGAGCCGTGGACTGCGCGGGGGGCGTCGAGGTCGGCGAGTGGGAGAGATGCGTCATGGTGGCCAAAGCTCTCGAAGCGGGCCGAGTCTGCGTTGCCGAGAACGCCGGGGCGCAAGCGGACGACGGCGTCAATGATGATGGCGGCGCCGAGTTCGCCTCCGCTGAGGACGTAGTCGCCTACGGAGAGTTCGCGGTCGCAGAGGAGTTCGGAGACGCGTTCGTCCACGCCCTCATAGCGTCCGCAGATGAGGACGATTCGCTCCATCTGCGCGAGGTCGTGCGCGACGGATTGGGTGAAGCGTTCGCCCTGTGCGGAGAGAAGGATGACGGTCTGCTTGGAATCGCGTTGCAGCTTGGATGTGAGGTTGAGGGATTCGACGGCGGCGAAGATGGGTTCGGGCTTCATCACCATGCCTTCGCCTCCGCCGAAGGGGCGGTCATCTACGGTGCGATGGCGGTCGTGTGTCCAGCTGCGGAGGTCGTGTGTATGGCACACTGCAATGCCAGAAGAGAATGCACGGCCGACCACACCGACGCTGTGTGGGGACTCGAAGAAGTTCGGGAAGATCGTAATGACGTCGAAACGGAGCATCTTATTCTAGGGTGAAATTCGGTGCATTGTGTTGAAGATATGGGGAATGCACAACACACACCTGTTATGAGTACGACCTGCTCGCATTGTTGATGGGTAGGGGTTTCCTATATGAATCCAGTCTACTGTTTTATCCCTTGATTTGCTCCACCATCTTCGGTCTGTATAAACGTGGGTACATCTGCTGACTGGATGCCAATAGGCAGGCATAACATGTCTACATGGACGCTGGCATCATCCGCGTCACATGTGCGGTAGTTAGGCGGCTGCGGTATGCTGGCAGACGCCATGTCTCTTGATCGCCGTTCGTTTGTGAAACAACTTGCCCTGGTGGGTGCAGCGATTGCTGCTCGCCAGGGTGGTGCCGCAACTCCGAAGACCCACGCAAAATCTCATACGGCCAAGCCGAATATTGTCATCATTCTTTCCGATGACGTCGGTTATGGGGACATCTCCTGCTATGGCGCTACGCATGTGCGCACGCCGCGTATTGATGAACTGGCGGCGCATGGGTTGCGCTTTACCGATGCGCATACGGATGCAGCGACCTGTACGCCTTCTCGCTATGCCATGCTGACGGGTAGTTATGCGTGGCGGCATGATGGGGTGCAAATCCTTCCGGGCGATGCCCAGTCGTTGATTGGCGAACACCAGGCCACGATTGCGTCGGTGCTGAAGGCCGCGGGTTATACGACTGGGCTAGTGGGGAAGTGGCACATTGGTTTAGGAAACGGCAGCATTGATTGGAATGGCGAGATCAAACCCGGACCTTGCGAAACCGGTTTTGACGACGCATTCTTCTTTGCGGCAACTGCCGATCGCGTTCCCACGGTGTATATCCATAATCATCATGTAGTGAATCTCGATCCGAAAGACCCCATCGCTGTTTCTTACAAAGAAAAGATTGGCGATGAGCCCACTGGCAAGGAAGATCCTGAGTTGCTGAAGATGAAGCTCAGCGAAGGCCATGATGGCACGATTGTGGACGGCATCAGCCGCATTGGGTTCATGACGGGTGGCAAGGCTGCTCGCTGGAAAGATGAAACGATCGCGCAGACTTTCACGACGAAAGCAGAAGAGTTTATTGAGAAGAACCAGCACCATCCGTTTCTGCTGTACTTCACACCAAGCGATATCCATGTGCCGCGTGCGCCGGGAAATCAGTTCAAGCGTATGAATGATTGCGGTGTCCGATGCGACGTGATCAATCAACTTGATTGGAGTGTCGGCCGTATTGTGGACAAACTGCGACAGCTTGGGCTTGAGAAGAACACGCTGGTAATCTTCACATCAGACAACGGGCCAGTGGTAAATGATGGTTACGATGATGGCTCGGATCGCGCGCTGGACGGTCATAAACCGGCGGGACCGTTCCGCGGGGGAAAATACACCATTTTTGAAGGCGGCACGGCCGTTCCGTTCATTACCTATTGGCCAGCTCATATCAAACCTGGTACCTCGAATGCGCTGATCAGCCAGCTCGATCTGCTGAGAAGTCTGGCAGCACTTGTCAAACAGCCTGTTCCGGAAGGTCAGGCGGAAGACAGCATGAATGAGTTACCCGCGCTGCTGGGTGAATCAAAGAAGGGCCGTGACAGCCTGGTGGAAGAGGCGCAGATCCTTGCGATTCGTGACGGCCACTGGAAGCTTATTGACCGTTCACAGGGGCCGGGACTACATCCGCGTCCGCCACGGCCAGCCATTCCTAAGGGGAAGGGGGCAGCGGCCAGAATAGCGAGGGCGCAGAAGTATCCGGTCGCTCCGCTCGAGTTGTATGACATTTACGCCGATCCTGGAGAGACAACGAACCTTGCGAACAAGTTTCCCGAAGTGGTCGAACGTCTCCGGGCAGAACTCGCTAAGATAAGAAATCAAGGACATAGCTGATAAAAGCGAAGTACAATTTTGCTGAGTCTTTTTGTTCTGCCGGCTGGACAAGAACCTAGGTAGGAGCACGTCACATCTCAACCCCGGTCAACATCTTCAGAATTGCGCAAAAGGCCAAAGTCTCCGTGGCCACGGTCTCGCGTACGCTAAACGGATCTTCATTAGTGCGTCCGGCCACTGCGGAACGTGTGCGTAAAGTTGTGCAGGAACTAGGCTATGTGCCGAACAGTAGCGCTCGATCGCTGAGTTCCGGCAAGAGCAATCTCTTCGGCGTTGTAATCTCAGACATTACCAATCCATTCTTTCCTGAGCTGATTAGCAATTTTGAAAGTCTCGCATTGAAAAACGGATATGAAGTGGTTTTCGCCAACACCAACTATGATCCTGAGCGGTTGGATCATGCACTTCGCCGGATGGTGGAGCGTCGTGTAGAAGGTGTAGCCATTCTGACTTCTGAAGTGCATGATTCGGCAATTACTATGCTGCGGCGGCAGAACATTCCTGTGGTCACCTTGCAGCAGCAGACAGTGCAGCAGGGCAGCATCATCAAGGTAGACCATAGTGTCGGTATTGCAGAAGCTATTGCGCACTTGATGGAGCTTGGACATCGAGACATCGCGTTTATTGCCGGTCCCTCCGACCTATGGAGTGCGCGAAAACGGCGAGATATCTTTGCTGCCGAGATCAAACGGAATAAGCTAACGCTTCCGGCTGAATGGATTGCTGAAAGTGATCCACGCCCTGAAGGTGGATTTGATGCGATGCAGGCATTATTGAAGCTGAAGAACCGTCCCACAGCCATTATGGCGACAAATGATCTGATTGCACTGGGCGCATTGCGTGCCATCAATGAAGCTGGCTTAGATGTCCCGCGCGACTTCTCCATTGTTGGGATCGACGATATCGATCTGGTGCATTATGTACATCCGCCCTTAACGACGATTCGCATCCCTCGTCCGCAGATTGCAGAGTGCGCCTTCACGACCTTGTTGGAAAACAGCCGAAATCCGGAAATGAAGAAAATACAGAGCAATCTTCCGACGCAACTGATTGTTCGCGCATCTACGGCTGCACCGCGATCGAACTGACCACTAATTTCATTGGTCGCAGTTTCATTGCCTTGGGTACTGTTGTCCCAAAAACTCAGATTTTTTAAGCGAGCTATCCATAATTTGCGCCTATCTTAAGTAAATATGATTACCTGTAATGCGTTTGTTGATTTCGCTTCAGGTGGGTACCGGAGAAGAAACGCGCTTATGTTCGAAAGATTTTCGATTACTTGGACTAAATCTGCGATTGCGCTCGTTGTCTTCTCGGCGATCATCCTCTACTTTATTTATCGCCCACAGCCTATAGGAAACGAGGGCAGCAGTCTTTCTGCTTATGCTGCTGGGCACTCTGCTAAGTCAGGGCCGACGCTTGCCGGCTGTCCTGTATTTCCGGCGGACAACGTCTGGAACACACCCGTAGATAAGCTACCGAAAGATGTGAAATCGGACGTTTATCTCGGAACGATGGGAAACATGCACAAGCTGCATCCAGACTTTGGTGCAGATCTGCGAAGTGGTATTCCTTTCTCCATCATTCCTGCTGGGACGCGTCCTGTTCGCGTAGAGTTTGAATATCGTGATGACAGCGATCTGGGAGACTATCCCATTCCATCTAACGCACTGATTGAAGGTGGTTCCTCTTCTGACGGCGACCGGCACATTATTCTTATTGATCAGCAGCGCTGCATGCTCTATGAGCTGTTCAATGCTCATCCTCAGCCCGATGGAACATGGAAGGCTGGTTCCGGTATCAAAATGGATCTGACAAGTAATGCTTTGCGCGCCGATGGAAAAACCTCGGCGGATGCAGCCGGTCTTGCCATTCTGCCAGGTCTCGTGCGATACGACGAGGTAGCCTCCGGTGAAATACGGCATGCGCTTCGTTTTACTGTTCCAAAAACCCAGGCGGCCCATATCTGGCCTGCTACCCATCAGGCCTCGAGAATCAAAGATACTGAATTTCCACCCATGGGGCTGCGGCTCCGTCTTCGTGCGGACTTCGATGTATCTGGCTATTCCAAGACGAATCAGGTAATCCTGAATGCCTTGAAGCGCTACGGAATGATCCTCGCTGACAATGGCGGTCCATTCTTTATCAGCGGTGCTCCGGACACGCGCTGGAGCGACGACGATCTACACAAATTGACAAATGTAAAGGGCGAAGATTTTGAAGTGGTGAATGAGTCAGACCTGCAAATGATGGGAGACTCTGGCCGCGTCGATCCTCGTGCCCTTCCTCGATAACTTAAACACTAAAAAGAGACATCTGTATGGCTAAAGTTTTAATAACAGGAATTGCGGGCTTCATCGGTTCCAGCATTGCGCGGGAACTGCTCGCGCAGGGAGCCACCATCGTGGGCGTGGACAACCTTAGCACCGGGCGGATGGAAAACCTAGAAGAGATACTCTCCAGCATCGAATTTCGTAGGGCCGATGTGCAGGATGCCCAGGCGATGGACGATGCATGTGTAGATGTCGATTATGTATTTCATGAAGCGGCCATACCCTCGGTGCCTAAATCTGTACAGGATCCTGTCGGTACAAACGGACCTAACCTGGATGGCACGCTGACATTGCTGGAAGCGGCACGCAAAGCCGGTGTGAAGAGGCTGATGTATGCAGCTTCTTCTGCAGCGTATGGAGATGCGCCTGAACTTCCAAAAACTGAGGCAATGCTGCCTGCGCCCATCTCTCCTTATGCCGTGCAAAAGGTTGCAGGCGAGCATTACCTTTCCAGTTACGCTCGCGTATACGGTCTGGAAACAGTATCGTTGCGGTATTTCAACATCTTCGGGCCGCGACAGGATCCAACGTCCCAATATTCCGGAGTTCTGGCACGCTTTATCTCCCAGATGACCGCCGGTGAGACACCGACGATCTTTGGCGACGGACAGACGAGCCGAGACTTTACGTACATTGACAATGTGGTGAGCGCGAATCTGCTCGCAGCTAAAGCGCCTTCCAGTGTCTCAGGCAAGATATTTAATGTGGCCACCGGCAGACGTGTGACTTTGCTGGAGGCATACCAAGCTATCAAAAAGATTGTTGGATATACCGGAGACATTCAGTTCAAACCGGAACGGGAAGGCGACATTAAACATTCTGTGGCGGACATTTCTCTCGCACAGCAGATGCTGGGGTATCGCGTCGTTGCCGATTTCACATACGGGCTGGAGATGACGATCGAGTGGAGCAAAGGCGTTCAAAGCATGACCGCAATCGCATGACCTGTTCGCAACAAAAAGGGCCGCCTGAGATGCAGGCGGGCCCTTTCTTTGTCCTGTTTAGGGTAATTCCTGTGCAACTTTCTTCGTGCCGTGCCGCAGTCCAAGAACTTTGAGGTCTCGAAGCTGTGTCTTTGTCACGTAAAGCAGATGGCTATTCCCAGTAGGATCAGTGGGAGTAAGCATAAAACCTGGATTTAGCACAAAGTGGGGTCCATTTTCGACCATGCCTTCGATCACCGTTTCATCTTTGAAGGTGATCCGTACCCACAGTTGCTCCATCGGCACTAGATTGTAGAAAAGCAAGTTGGAATGGCTGCTATTGGCCTCAAACTCCTTCACAAAAGAGACGCCTTGCGTTTGCGCGAGAGTGACCTCCTCTAGAATGCCGTCTAGCCTGCGTATACGAATCACATCCGGACGGTTTTGAGGAATATCCTCCTCAACGTCCGGATGAACAACATGGCCCTTTACGGTCCGGTCCACGAAGTGAACAATCACCTTTGTGCCTTGTGTCATACTTCGCTGATTTAATTCCGATTGCGCGGAGTGAGGCGATAGTTTTTGATCTTGTATAGAAGAGCTTTGTAACTGATCTTCAAATTCTGTGCTGCTGCTTTGCGGTTCCACCCTGTCTCCTCCAGCGCGCGTGCAATCACGGCTGCTTCTGCATCTCCTTTGACGCTCCGGACCATATCCTTCAGGCCAGACTCCATATCCATTTCATGTGATGGACTTGCGGAAGGTAGATGATGCTCCGAAGGTTCCAATTCACTGATAACGGACTGCTCTTCACCAAGGATAAGATAGCGATTCACAATATTTTCCAGCTCGCGCAGGTTTCCAGGCCATGAGTGCTGCAGCATGGCTTTGCGCAAAACAGGCGAGAAGGAAAGTGCCGGACGTCCGTATTTTTCTGATGAGCGGCGCATGAAATACGATGCCAACAAAGGAATTTCTTCACGACGTTCGCGCAGCGGAGGCAGGGTAAGAGAGAAGCCATTTAGGCGGTAATAAAGGTCCTCACGGAAGGTGCGGTTTGCGATGGCTTCTTTGATGTTAATATTGGTGGCTGCGATGACACGAACATCGGCTTTCATTACGTTGCGACTTCCGAGACGTGAAAAAGTCCCATCCTGAAGCACGTGCAGCAACTTTGCCTGCAAAACTACTGGCATTTCACCAATCTCATCCAGAAAGATAGTGCCACCGGCGCAAGTCTCGAATTTGCCGGGTTTTGCCTTGTAAGCACCAGTAAACGCGCCCTGTTCATGACCAAAGAGTTCACTTTCCAGCAACTCCGCTGGCATGGCAGCACAGTTGATCTTTAAGAACGTGTTGTTACGCCGAGGAGAAGAATTGTGGACAAACAGAGCCATCACTTCTTTACCCGTACCACTTTCGCCAAGAATGAGTACTGGAATCTCTGACTGTGCGACTAAGGCAGCCTGGTTCTCCACGTCCCGCATTTTTTTGCTGGAACGAACGAAATAACGGCCTTCCCCGATGGCAGTTTCTTTTGCATCTTCTTGGATGGCTGTTTCCGTATCACAAGGTACAGAGAGATACTTCTCTACGGTTTCTCGTAGGTCATTAGATTGAAAGGGCTTAAGAATGAATCCCTGTGCTCCGAGACGGATTACGGGTGATAATTCCTCTACGTTTGCAGTGGTCGAGAGGAGAACGATTGGCACTATTCCGGACGCCTCGCGGATCTGAGTAAAGCTTTGCAAGGAGGTAGCCATGCCGTCCCAGGCTATAAGAATCAAGTCAGGGCGATGGATTTCAAGATCGCGCAAAATGGATGACGTTTCAGAGAAGAGATGTAGGGCATAATGATCGCCCATTGTGGCCCGAATGTAATCGAGTAAAGCTACATTCGGTTCAAAAATGAAGATCTTGGAGCGCGACGGACGAGAGACAGGGGCTGGAGAGAAGGGGACTGCTGGCAAAGCCGACATGGAAACTCCGAACCGCACCTGTGGTGCGCGGGTGACCCGTAACACGGGGAGAAAAGGTATACGCATGCTAGATGCGCCTGAACCACCATATCCGTCGGGCTTTTGCCTCTTTCGAATGTGGTGCATGAACGAGTGCATTTGCTCAACGAGAACTATCCTTGTGGGAACTTACTTGCTCTCGTTAGATAAAAAGTTACCTTAAAATGCCTTCTGCCAAAACATTCATGGCGGATTTTGACAGTACAGTCGTGTTTAAGATGGTTACCAATGTGCGAAAATCTCTTCCCACTGTTTGGAAGTTAAAATGCACACATTCTCTCGTGGAGAAAAGATGAACGACTTTCTTTGCCCGGCTGGTATGCCGATTGATTTGGTTCTATTTGGAAATAGCCAAACCGCGCAGGAGACGCGACGGCTTATACAGCAGGTAGCGATAACGGATTTGCCTTTGCTATTGGAGGGTGAGAGCGGAACGGGAAAAGAAACTGCGGCTCGGTGGATCCATGCTCAATCTCCTTTCAGCCAGGGCAATTTCGTGCGCCTTTCCTCCTCCGCACTTTCCATAGCTGAGATCGAGGAATCGGAGAGCAATTTTTCCTGCTTATCTGCTATTCCCAGCTTTGAAATAGAAGAGGCTTTGAAGGGAACGCTCTTCCTGGATGAGGTCGAAGAACTCTCACCTACTTGTCAATCCAGGCTATTGGCTATTTTGCAGGACAGAAAATTTATCAATCCAATAACGTCAGACGGAAGTGCCAAAGATGGTCGCATTATATCTTCCGCTCGTATAGGAACGAATCATATTGAGGTGAAAGCTGCCCTTAGGCCGGAGTTTTATTATTCTGTAAACGCCGTAACATTTCGTATGCCACCTCTGCGTGAGCGCATCGATGAACTTCCTGCTCTGGCGGAACATTTCGTAGCGCAGATGGCAAACGAATTCCATATGACGATTCGTCCGCTTTCTTCTTCAGCTATAAAAACGATGGTTGAATATGCATGGCCAGGAAATCTCCGCGAACTAAGAGACATCGTTACGAGTTATGTCCTCACCGGAAGTGAAGAGATGTTGATTAAAAAACTCACTACTACGGATGGTTCTTCAAAAATTCAAGCTGCCTGACAAACGTACGTATGGCGGGTCTTCTCCAGCACGTTTTCCAACTCATCAGCTACATCCTGCCAACTCCGGTGAAAGCGAGCACCGATCTCCTCGGCATTCCATGCAGTATTGAGCACTTCATTCAAAGCCGTTTGCAATGTCTTGACATCTCGGGGAAGAATCAGACGTCCACAAGCGTTGTCCACCAGTTCAGGAATCCCGCCGACATGGGTGGCTACTACAGGTCGTCCAGATGAGAGTGCTTCTATCACAACATTGGGGCAGCCTTCGTTATAGCTTGGCAAGGTAATGAGATCAGCGGCAGCCATCCACTGGGCCACTCTACTGGTCATGCAAGCTGGAACAAAATGCACTTGGGATCCGATGTTTCTGGTGCGTATAGCCGTTTCCAGGAGAGATTTATCTGGTCCATCCCCTACCAAATAGCAGTGAAGAGACGGGCGTTGATCTCGGAGTTGCGCAATGGAGTCCACCAGTTCCACGAGGCCCTTGCGGATATCGAGACGACCTACATAGACCACCACCTCTGTATCTAGAGAAACCTGCAGTTGCTCACGAGCAATCTGACGGTCCATGGGATGAAAGATGGATGTGTTGCATCCATTCAGGATTGCAGAACTGCGATCAAAATTCGCGCCAAGCTTATGAGCGGTGCGTAGAAGATCGTTACTGACTGTTGTGGTGTATGCAGCATGTTGCAATGCATATTTCGTATGACGTGCGCACATTGCATCGCTTATCCGGTTTAGGTCCGATCCAATTGCGGTCAATACCACTGGAATGTTTAGCTTCTGCCCTATCCGAACCGCAGCGTATCCATCCGGGTAGACGACGTAATTGAGAATGATGTCAGGTGCGTAAGTGCGGACATGCGGCAACAAGGTTTGAGAGATGAGCCAGCCGTTGAGCGGACGTGAGATGAGAGGAAGCGCAGTATATGGAATATACGTCGTCTCTACGCCGTCAGGCTGGAAGTTTGGATCGAGCCTGCCATGTGTCCTGCTCTTCGGAGTCAATAGGGTGGGGTAACGAGACTCTGGATAGAAAACGCGCACAGAATGTTTGCGTGCCAGAAGCCTCAAAGTTTGATACGCCGAATGTCCAGCCCACTGCTGTGCAGAGTTAGGAAAATATTGCGTAATGACCGCTATCTTCATGAACGCACTCCTCCTATCCCTCTGAGAAGCTGTGCGTATCTCTGCGCCAGCGGCTGACGATGGTAAAGCGCAATTTTTTGTAAGTCAGGTCGATATGTGTTCTCGTTTTTCTGCGCGCGATAGACTGCATCGACGAGCATCTGGCGAATGGATACGGAATCATCAATATCGGCGCACCATCCGGCGCGGAGATCCTCCACCATCTGCTTCACTTCACCTTCAGGATGAACAGCCGCAAGAATAGGTTTAGTTGCCCCGAGATAATCGTAGAATTTCGCCGAGACATTCACCGGATCATGTGTGATGAGTAACGCATAATGAGATTCGTTCAGTAAGGACAATGCTTCGGTCTGCGGTACAAACCCGCGCAAATGGACAACTTCTTCAACCTTTTTAAAGGCTTCCTGGTAAGCCTCGCCTTCAATGCGGCCGATAAAACGAATCTGCAAACTGCTTTTGATGTGCGGTGGAAGCTGCGCCACGGCATCCAGGAATGTTGTCGGATCAGTTGACCCGTAGACCGAACCGATATAAGTAATTAAAACTTTGCCGGATACAGAAGGAATTGACGGCTGTTGTATAGCGGTATCGAAACCGTTGGGAATGCAAACAAATTTTTCTGCACCATATTCCGGATAACGTTTTCGCAGCTCACGCACTGCGTTCTCAGTGACAGCTACCACTGTAGTAGCGGCTTTGACGGCGTCGGATTCCGTGTGTCTGGCCACATCGTAAGCTCGTTGATCTTTATTGAAACTGACAAAACGGATGGTAGTTGAGAGCCATTCGTCGCGGAAGTCAACGATGATTGGCAATGACGGAAACATCTTTCGCAGTTTGGGCGCCAACTTTACCGAAGAGAATGGAGGGACTGTGATGATAACCGCATCGATATTACGTTCGCGAATAATGCGTCGTGCTGCTGGGTGAGCAAAAGGCAGCCAGCCGATTTGAGGGTCTGGAAGCAATAGATTGGCAAAAATCTTTCGAATGCGACCGGCAAAATTCCTGTTCCCAGTGTTCTCGGAGGAAGGGGCCTTCTGGCTTCTATTGCGAAACAGTAGCTTTTTTATGCGTTTGCGCACACCAAAAGGTAGATCGAGTGTCCAGGTGCGATGCACGGTAACGGATGAAGGCACCTGGCGCAATAGTTCCAGGTCACGTCCCACGGCCGGCGCATTGCTGGCTGTCAGCACATCCACTCGAATATCTGCTTCTGGAAGATATTTTGCGAGGCTCAAGGCCCGTAAAACTCCTACACCTCCCGCAGGTGGAAAAGAAAACGTAATCAGCAGCACGTTCATATTGCGTGCTCCTGCGATGCATCCGAGATTAATCGGTCAACGGCGGAGAACATTTCGTAAGCCGTGGCCCAATGCAGCTCCAAGCCGCGCTGTTCTGCTGCTTCTGCAATCCATCTGAACATGGGTTCTAGCGAACCTTCCCCTCGTTTGGAACCAAGCAGGCCGCCTGCATTATCTTCGCGCGCTCCATGCGCATAGAGCTTCAGAAAAATATCTTCTCCAAGCTGTGGAGCGAGATCCATCCATCGCTGTACGCGATACGGTGTGGCGGGATCATATACGGCTAGTTCGCCTGTTTCGAGCCGGGGCATCCAGCGATCCCGGTAGCGAAGGCCGAGCGGTCCGGTGATCATGAGTAGATCGCCTTGTCTGCCGCCGCCTGGCGACGCTTTTGTTCCGCAATCAAATCCTTTCGGTTTTTTGGGATCGCCGTTGGTCCAATAAATCTGATTGATCACCTTGCCCTGGGTTGCCGACGGAAGCGACGGCATAGTGAAGTCCGCATAGCACCCGAGATCGCGCAATAACTTCAATTCGCCTGTAACGCCACACCAAAGTCCATCTGGGCGTGAGTTGTCGAGAGCCCAATTTCCGTGAATAAAACCGAAGATCAGCTTGCCATCTCGATGACGAAGAAATCCATGTTCATCATGCAGGCGACGGCAGAATTCATTTATTTTCTGAGCAAACGATTCTGGTGTGTCGTGCTCATGATGGATATGTACCTCCACATCGATGAGGCCTTCGCGAGCCATCGGCTCTAGCGCAGTAAGAATCTCGCGACGATACTCTTCTTGTGGATAGAAACATGTATAACGCGGCTTATTCCCAGCAGCATCGGAGGGTGCTATCTCAACAATCTCAGGCCACCGGCGCTGCCATGCGGCAACGCGTGCTTGTCCCACTTCAAGCGAAACACCTCCGCCCATAGGCTCATAATGATCGGTAATCGCTACCCAGATACGCTTCGCCCGCCTGGGCGTAAGCATATGAAGCAAACGGTCTTTACAATATGCAGGCAGCCAGAGTTCGGCATGCTTTGGCAACTTCATCCCTGCATGTCTCCTAAAATAGATGTGAAAGCAAAATGAAAATAGTGCACGCGGTTTACAGCATGGAAATGGGTGGCGCGGAGATGCTGGTTGCTCAGCTCTGCCGTTTGCAGCGGAGCCATGGTCATGATGTGACGATCTGCGCTTACAGCAAACTGGGCTCTCTGGGTGAAATGCTGCGAGATGAGGGATTCGCCATCACCATACTTGGCGAAGCCCATCCAGTAAAGACAATGCTCCGGTACTTCAACCTGTTTCGCGCGATGAAACCGGATGTGGTGCACATGCATAATGTAGCTCCTACATTGCAGGCGGCTCCCGGAGCGCGGCTTGCGGATGCTTCGTGTGTAATTGCCACTCGTCATAGCCTGGTGTCTCCGCCTTATAACCGTGCTGAAGAAATCAAATTCAGTTCCTTCTCCTGGCTCTGGCTTGACTGGATTGTGGGAATCTGCGAGATCACTTGTCAGAACCTGCGACACGCACCACTGGCTCGTCGCAATCGCATCATGCGCGTCTACAACGGCACGAATCCTATTGCCGGAGCGCGATCGGAATTCGAGACGAACCGATTCAACCTGCTCTTTGTAGGGAGACTCGCCGCGATTAAAGATCTCCCAACGCTGCTGCATGCTGTAGCTCTGGCCACCACACGCGTTCCGCATCTGCATCTCTCGATTGTGGGTGATGGTCCAGTCCGCCTGCATCTTGAACATCTGGCGAACGAGCTCGGTATTTCGGAGAGAGTCACGTTTTTCGGCCAGCAGATGGATACTGGTCCGTTCTTTCACTCTGCCGATGCATTCGTGATGTCGTCTGTATCTGAAGGTCTTCCGATGTCGTTGTTGCAGGCTATGTCTGCTGGTTTGCCCGCTGTACTCACGGATGTAGGCGGCATGCGTGAAGTGTTGCAGCGATCGCAAAGCGGGCTGCTTGCTCCCGTAGGCAATTCGGCATTGATGGCCGAAGCCATCGTCGAATTGGCTACAAACGATGCCTTGCGCATCGAGTTCCGTCAACGCGCACTCTCTGCATTTCAACAAGAATTCACTCTGGAGCAGATGGATGCGGCTTATATGGACCTGTATCGGAGAGCACGGTCTACATAGCACCTGTATTGCATGTGATAGATGTTGCCGGATCATGCGCTCTTCCGCTCGTTTGTAAATGCTAATGGGGGTGCAGCGAGAGAAGTAGGGGACCAAATCTTCCAGAGCGGACCGCGCGTGAATAGTGCTGTATAGAGTGCGACGACTGCGGCAGCATTGAGCAGCAGCAGGGCACCGGCAGCGGATACCAATCGCCCAACAAGAGGTAGCTGTATACGCAAAGAGAGAGCAGCTACAACTACAAAGAGCGAAAGCACGGCGGCCGTAATAAGCCACGCGATATTGTGTGTCCCCAATGTCCAGGAACAAATCAACATCAGAAGAAATAAATAGGGGACGATCAAGCGCAGAAGCTTATGTGAGACAAGCTGGAACAGCACACGATTTTTGAAACTTAATACCCACGGAGCGGCTGTGAGGAGTTGAAAATTTCCTGCAAGCGTTCTTACCTTGCGGCGGAACTCACCGCCAGTACTCGCCGGCCAAATGTCAATTACCACGGCGGACCGATCAACTACACTGCGATACCCCTGCCGAATGATATTAAGCGGATGAAACATGTCGTCCAGAATGAGACCATCCGGGGCAGGGGAAACTAATGCACGACGAGCAGCATAAAAGCCACCATACACACCTACAGGAGAGTCAAATGCTGCTTCGCAGTTACGCATCCACTGTTCGTATCGCCAGTAAAGACCGCCCATATTTTGGGTAGTCGCATCATGAGCTTTGGTGGACCGCACAATCAATTCGCCCGCAACACACCCAACACGGGGATCAGCGAAATTGCTCACAAGGGAGGCAATGGCGCCGGATTGAATTTCCGGTCGAATATCCGTGAAAAGTAGAATTTCTGAATGCGCTGCAGCGATTCCGTGATTGAGTGCTGTGGCTTTGCCGACCTGTTGCGGAAGAAGAATAAATTTTGCGCGTGGATCGGAGATTGTACGAAGGAGTTCATTAGTGTTATCTGTTGAGCCATCTGATACGAAAATAATTTCCGCTACGTATTGTGGATCGATGGACAACAGATGGTTGATCTTCCACGGCAGCAACGCCTCTCCATTACGGACCGCCATCACTATAGCGACGGATTTATTGAGAGACTCACGCTTCCAGGGCCGGGGACGCAGTTTTGCCAACAAAGCCATCAGCACCGGATATCCGGCATAGGTGTAGACAATCACAGCGAGTGAAATCCAGAATGCCGATCTCACTGTGCACCCTTGCGGTGGAGGATAATCTTGATGGTCTCAAACATGATGAGCAAATCGAGACCCAGTGATGCATGTTTGACGTAGTAAAGATCGTAAGCAAGCTTTTCGCGGCTCTCTTCCAGCGTGGCGCCATAGCCATAACGCACCTGGGCCCACCCAGTCAGGCCGGGACGAATCATATGGCGCAAGTTATAGAAGGGAAGCTGCTCGGCAAGCCACGGCACAAATTCCGGTCGTTCAGGACGCGGACCGACAAAACCCATATCGCCTCGCAGAACATTCCACAACTGCGGAATCTCGTCGATTCTCGTTTTGCGCATAAACGATCCAATGCGTGTAACTCGCGGATCGTTCTTCGAGGCCCATTTCGCGCCGTCCGCTTCTGCATCGGTGCGCATACTGCGAAATTTGTAGACCTTGAATGTCTTTCCGCCTTCGCCTACACGGACCTGCCCAAAGAATATTGGTCCCGGAGAGCTTAGGCGCACGAGCAGCATTACCAGTGGGCAAAAAGGAGCGAACAAAATCAGCAAGCCGGCAGCTGCGATAAAAGACGCTACCCGTCGCGTGAACTGCTGTGAAGGCCGCAAACGAAATCCCTCAACAAACAGAAGATGGCTTGCGCGCAAGCCATCGAGACGAATCTTTCCGTAAAGGCGCTCTAGCAAAGAGTCACCCTCTTCAAGGTAGACACCCTTGAAGCGAAGTTGAAGCAGATCCTCGGTGGGCAGTTCTTCACGAGGATCTTCCATAGCGATGATCACGCGATGGACGTTCTTCTTTAGTTGCAATAGAGACTGCACCGCAGCTGTAGCATTTCCAGCATGTGTTCCATCGAGACGCGAGTAATTGCATCCTACAACTTCCATACCGAGGTCTTTGCGGTCACGCAAAATTTGAGCGAGCGACTCCGCATACGAGCCAATTCCAAGAATATATACAGTCTCCCGGAAAATTTTTTTGCTGAGAAACCAGAGATAGGCACGCCGGAACGCCAGCAACAGTAGCGTCATAAGGAAAAACGCCAGAGAGAAGACATTTTTCTCCATGGCGAATTCCGGATAGAAGTACAAAAGTACTGAGATACCAAGACAGGAAAACCCCAGCACTAGAAGCATGCGGAAGTAGATTTCTCGCCGATCTATGAGCAGAGCTGGCTCATAGAGGTCAAAATAATACGAGAGCATCACCGTAAAGATGGTGATCGCGAGAATCTTCGCCCAGCCATGCTCGTAATTCAGCGTAATGTAAGCGTCTGATCCAATCAGAAGCCACAATGCTAGAACGAAACTTCCACTGACGATGAGCGCTTCCGAAAGAAACAGGAAGACGCTGCGCGTTGGAAAATATACGTTCAAAAAACGGATCATTGATTGCTATTCTCCGCTTTCGTAGCCGTAATAACCGGTGGGCGGTGCTTCGGTTGAACCATTCAACACAACGCCGAGCACATTGGAACTTTTAAACTCGTTTTGTGCACGTTGCGCCAATTCATATTGGGTAATGCCGCTGCGGACCACAAGCAATACACCATCGCATTCACGTGCCATATGCACAGAATCAGAGACAAGATTTACCGGCGAAGAGTCAACGACGATCCAATCAAATGTGGGAGCTACCATTTCTAGCAGCGTCCTAAAACGTTCGTTGCTCGCGAGATCTGCAACCGCTTCTCCGCCACTGCCGCCGGGGACAACCGTAAGGTTCGCCATTGCAGAACCATCCGGCATATCACGTGCGGTACCCAGATCAGCGCGTTGCATGATGTCATAAGCTTCCGCCGTGCCTAAAAGGTACTCAGCTAAACCAGGTTCCGCTTTGCATCCAATCATTTTGTGAACTGTGGAACGGCGTAGATCGCCATCAATCAAAAGAACACGATTATCTTTTTGATATGCCAGCGTGAGTGCAAGATTGCATGCCACGAAGCTCTTACCCTCCTGGGCTTGTCCACTGCTGACGAGGATGCTTTTTAGTTTGTTAAAGCCACGATATTCGTACATGCGCGCTCGCAGACTGCGAAACTGTTCTGCTGCTGCGGAACGATGCTGTAGAGCGGGCAAATAGTCCAACACGGGGTGCCATACATGAGTAGGAATCTTGTCCCATGCAATCGTCTGAATACCAGGTCGTGCAGAACGTAACGGTGTAGATGGTGTAGGCTGTGAGGGCGCCAGGGGCGTCACGCCAAGTGCGGCTGCGGTTGCAGCTACATTGCGCTGCGCAGTCTCAAGTGTAGCCACCGCATTGGGATCGCTGTTCAATCGCTCAAGCTCCGCCTGAAGGAGCGCTTCGTAGATCTTGCTCATCGGTTCCTTCCTGCTTGTATGCTGAAATTTTTTCTCGGCCACTCGTCATGACCATCCTTGAGCTCCAAATCGAGATCTTCAGCCACCATGCGAACTGTGGCCGAAGTGATACGAGGCTCCTGGTCTGCATAACCAAGCAGTAGTGAGTGTTCGCAAATCAAATTAATCAATCTGGGAATTCCGCCACTGAAGCGGTAGACCTGGTGAATCGCCGCAGGTTCAAACAACGTTTCGGTTCGTCCACTGACGGCTAGACGTGCCGCAACATAAGCGAATGTCTGTTCTTCAGAAAGTGGAAGCGTGCGGCACCATAATGCGATGCGTTGGCGTAGTTGCCGTAGCGCTGGATCGCGTAGTTTTTGGTCTAGTTCGGGCTGTCCGGAGAGAACAAGTTGTAGTAGCTTTTCTGTATCCGTCTCCAGATTCGTGAGCAGTCGGACCTCTTCCAGCATTTCCTCGGGAAGGTTCTGCGCTTCATCAATAATTACGACGCAGGTTTCACCGCGCGCAAACCGATCAATCAGAAATCGATTCAGATCGCTCAGCATTGCCGCCTTAGTACGACGTTCAGGGGTTACTCCAAAGTCGTTCAGCACAAATTCCAGAAAATCCAGAACGTCAAGGCGAGGGTTGAACACAAACGATGTGTAAACCGGCTTTTCATTCAAGGAGGACAAAGCTCGCCGGAGTAATGTTGTCTTGCCCGTGCCTACTTCTCCAGTCAGGACCATAAATCCTTTGCGCGCGGAGATCCCGTATTCCAGGCATGCAAGTGCTTCCCTTGTATGTGGCAACATGCAAAGAAAGCGGGGATCCGGGCTGTTCCCAAATGGGTTTAATTGCAGCTTGTAGAAGCTCTTATACATATCTATCCACGGGCACCGGCTTCAGCCACGGAGTGCTTGCGCCTGAAAAATCCTTTCTTCTGCGCCCCATTAGCAGACGTTTGTCGCGTTTGTGCTTCCGCGGCCAGAGAAATGGTGGCTAACGTCGGCAATTTCAAAAATGCGTACACGTCACGTTCACTGCGGATTGCGGTGTTCTTGTATTCGAGAATGGCTGCAGTGGTAAGACCGATCAGCAAACCCGCTGCTAAGCCGCCAAGAGCAAAGAGCCAGGGCTTGGGAAATGATGGTGAATCCGGCAGATTCGGTTCATCCATCACACGGAACTGCTCGCCCTGTTGCCGCCGCTCCAAATCCGTAGCCATCTTCGACTGATTCATCTTAGCCAAAAGATCATCATAAAATTTTTGCGCTGTCTGGTAGTCGCGCGTTACCTGCTTGTACTGTTCTTCTACCAGAGGAGAAGACTGGATACGATCCTGGTACATGCGGATTGAGGACTGGAGCTGCATCTGCTCGCGACGCTTTGCCATGATGCCTTGTTCGGAAGCGCGAATTTGCGCACGCAACTGCTGTACCTGCGGCGACTCGGAAACGCGAGAGGTTACCGGCGGAACAGGGGAGCGTGCGATCTGGTTCTGCAAATCTGTAATCTTGCGGCGGATCGCGACGAGGTCTGGATAATCGGGCGTGTAGCGCGCAGATAACTCCGTAGCTTGTGCTTGTAATTGAGCGAGCTGTACCTGCCTCTCATCAATCCCTGAAGATTTAGCGCCGGTCGGACTCGAATCGTGTGTCTGTTGTGCCAACAAGGATTCCTGATATGTCTTGTCCTGTTCCATGCGCGCGAGCGCTTGGGTAGCGGCCTCCAACTGCGTATTGAGGCTCTGCAGCATGTTCATATTCGGACTGGCTTCATCCGGCAGTTTTCCAATGTACTTACGCTGAAAGTCGGCGAGACGCTTGTCCTGTTCATCCAGGCTGGCTTTTGCTTCAGCGAGCTGGGCTTCCAGAAAAGATGTGGTGCCCTGTGCCGACTGTTGACGCGCTCGAAGATTTTCTCCAACAAAAAGGGAAGTGATTTCTCCGCAAACCTGTTGCGCAATATGCGGATCGCTTGCTTTGAAGGAAATAAAAAATCCGGGCAGACCTCCGCTGTGCGTAATAGTCGAATGAATCGGTGTTACCGCAATATTTTTGCGTGCAATCTCAACCTTCTCATCGGCTGATTTGTTCGGGTATAGATTGAAGCGGTCGATAATTGGTTGAATACGCGAGCGGCTGAGAATCTGTTCCTTCATTGAAGCCAGGCGTTGATCCAGATCCGATGAGATGACCGGCTTAACATAGTCATCGGGCACTTTTTGTTGCTCTATGAGCACCAATGTTTGTGAGAGGTACTGTGGAGGGATCGCAAAGGCAATTGCCAATGCGATAATCGGTGCGATGATCACCGGAATAATGATCAACATGCGTCGCCGCTTCAAAATTTTGAAGTAGTCGTCTGCAGTCAGGGTACGGTGGCCGAGCATAGATCTCCTTAGTGGCGGCGCAGATGTAGCGGATTCGGAATAAACGTGATGCCGAACCCTAAGATGTGACCTGTGCCGTTGAAAGCATTTAGCGGACTAGTAGTGGCAATGAGCGGAGCCTGACCGATAGCTTGCCGCTGAAGGTTATAGCTCGCGTATCCGGAGAAGTGTTCTCCAAGGCGGCGCGTTGCCTGCACTCCGGCATAAAAACTGTCGATACCTGTGTGATCGCCCGCAGCTACACCCAAGCTGGAGGCATGCCCGTAATTCACTGAAAATCCGCCACTCCAACTTCGACTGAAGGTGTGTTGCCCGGTGAAGTTCACGTTGTCGGAGATGGTGCCCAGTAACACCCCCGACCCTGGATTAGCGCCACGACTGTAACTCACCATGGCGCTCGATAGCTTGCCCGAATACTGGAGTGAAGTTGAAGCAAAAAGTGTAGTGCGTGGAGGAATCGCGAGCTGGGTGCCGCTATCGATCCATTGTGGCCCGGCTGCAATGTTGAATGTCAGTTTGCGCGTAAACAGATGCTGATACTGAAGATTGACGCCCTGCGCATTCATGGAAGCAGGGCCTGTACCTGGCAGCAGGATCGATCCTGGCGAGTCCTGGTAGCGAAACCGGGAATAGGTATATCCCAGGCCTGTGGTATTGCGTGCATCCATACGGTGCGACAGGCTGGCTGAGCCTTCTATGTCGTCATTGTCTTGCCCAACATCTAAGAACCGCTGAATCGTATATGCGCCATATAAATTAAGGCTCGTCGCAGCGGTCAATTTCGGTGATACACCAAGACTTATCGCATTGGTAACCCGGCTACCATAATTTGTAAAAATCGACTGAACAGGGATGTCCCCCATCCCAATGGGAGGCGTCCCCACATCGCCTACTCCCGGAACTCCAGAGAGCCCGAAAGCTGGAGCCGCAGGTAGATAGCTGACCATGTCTGCCGCAATAAAAGAGACATGCCGCGCATTGACTACCTGCGAGATACCGAAGTTCTGAAACATACCGCCAGGCTGGTTAGATTGATTTCCAAAGATATAGCCACCCGAGTAAATAAAGCTGGTTGGGTGATATTGACTTCCTGATACGTATGCCGCTTGCCCCGACAGATTTGTTGCGGTGGACGTGCCATTGATTCCGTTGTAGTTGAACATCAGCGATTCCGATGCGCTGAGAGAATAGGTCAACTGGTCTGCACTCATACTGGAGCCGGCACCGGGGACACCCTGTGCTCCGGTGCAGAGCGCTAAGCTTACGCTAAAAAGGAGAAATAAAGTACGGAAAATGTTCATCTTAGGGCACCACAATCGTGTCGCCCGTCTTCAGTGCAACGTACGAGCCGGGTTCGCCTTTGATCGCCTTTTTGTAGTCAAACTTGATTTTTTTCTGATTGGCACCTGTGCCGCGTAGGATGTAAATCTTCTTAGTGTTGGCAAATGGCGTGACTCCGCCTGCGGCTGCAATCGCCTGCAGCGGTGTCATGTCGGCAGAAAGTTCTATGGGACCAACATGTTGTACCTCACCCAAAACAAAGATTTTCTGGCTCTTGACCTCTGCCACTGTCACAGTCACCAGAGGATCCTGAATGAATTTTTTTAGGCGTGTAGTTAGATCGGCAGCCAGATCCATGGGTTTCATACCGGCAGCCTGTACGTCTCCCAAAAGCACCAGAGATATCTTTCCATCGGGACGGACCGGAAAGGTACCAGAGAGCGATTCTTCTTTCCACACATTTATCTGAAGAGTATCTTCCGGCCCAATGCGATAATCCGGCGAATTCGCGGCTGAAAGGCCAGCCTTCACTGGCTTGCTGGCACTGCTCTTCGGCTCCTCCGCAGTAGAGGGTTTCTGAGGGGAGGCAGTTAGAACTGGGCGTGGTCCTATCTGTGCAAGGCATGTAGGAATGGTGCACAAGCAAAGAGCCGGTAGAGCCATCCCTATAAATAACTTTATTTTCATGTATTTACCCTAGGAGATCCTCTCAGAGATTGGAAGCGGTGATCGAAATGAGATTCTTGCAAACACCAAGAATCCGATCAATATTAAAAGTCATTGTGAAAAACATTTCCCAATCTCTTTACCCTTTGATGTTCACGTTGTAGGCTTGAGTTTACTGCACTTGGCATCAGGTCAGAAATCTGCATGCAACCTTTTTCGAAACGCAAGTAACGCGCAGTTCAATTCGCATAAAGAGAAGCCATTGGTTCCGAACGCGTCCGTTCTTCCTGAACAGAAAAAATCTCTCAACAGTCGTAGGTATAAGGTAGGAGATATAGCTCCATGGGTGCTGTTGGCTGCTCTCATGGAGCTGATCTACGCACGTGTTCTTGTTAAACTCGTTCACGACTGGTATTCCATCCCTGACTTCTCCCACGGTTTTCTCGTTCCGTTTTTCGCGGCTTATGTCCTCTGGAGCAGGCGTGACCAACTACGCACTACACCGATTCGGCCCTCCTGGACAGGGGTGATCGTCGTTGTTTTCGCTCTTCTTGTCTTATTGACTGGCATTTATGGCGCGGATCTCTTTCTTTCACGCATTTCGCTCCTGTTTCTGCTCATTGGACTGATCTGGACCTTCGCCGGGCTCATTATGCTGCGTGCGATGACGTTTCCGCTCGCGATTTTACTGCTTGCGATTCCATTTCCCGCTATTGTTTTCAACCAGATTACCTTTCCACTGCAACTTCTGGCGTCCAGGGTTGCGGGTGTGATTCTGCCGCTATTTGGAGTTCCAGTTCTACGAGAAGGAAACGTTATACAGTTACCTGCCATGCAGTTGGAGGTAGCTGAAGCATGTAGTGGAATCCGTTCTTTGATGACGCTGTTTACCGTTGCCGTCGTTTATGGATTCTTTGTAGAGAAATCCCCGGCCAGGAGATGGGTGCTGGCCATCGCAAGCATCCCTATTGCTGTGGCCGCTAACGCTTTGCGCATTGTCGGTACAGGTCTGTGCGTACAGTATTGGGATCCCGATAAGGCACTCGGCTTCTTTCATGAATTTTCGGGATGGCTGATGTTTGTAATCTCCATGATTTGTCTGTACTTCACGCAGAAGCTCATTGACTGGACAGCAGGCAGGAAGGCCTCCATATCATGACACCAAAATTTATCGTGGTTACACTGTTGCTCGCCTCAACAGCCACGTTTTTGGGGATGCGCAGCAACGTCGATCAGGTACCGCCTAGTCTGCCACTCAGCCAACTCCCGCAACAGATCGGGGCATGGAAATCTCGCGATATAGCTCTTGATCCGGCGGTGCTCCAAATCCTGGGGGACGGACGTTTCCTCAATCGTCTCTATATGGAATCTTCTTCTGCTGGCCCAACGCAGATTCCCGCCGGTCCTATTGGGCTTTTTATAGGATATTTCCCCACACAACGGACAGGACAGGCAATTCACTCTCCACAGAATTGTCTCCCAGGCGCAGGATGGACATTTTTATCCGAGCACCCCATCACGTTAACCGATGAGGACGGCAAAAATTACGATATCGGGGAGTATGTCATCACAGATGGCAATATTAAGCAGGAAGTTCTTTATTGGTATCGCGCTCATGGCCGCAGTATTTCCAGCGAATACCGCGCAAAGTTCTATATGATCGCCGATGCGATGCGTTACAACCGTACAGATGGCGCTCTTATTCGCATCATTACGCCTATGCAACCTGGAGAGACACAACAGCAGGTTCATGACCGTGCGATCTCATTCGCAAAGAAACTTGCACCTATGCTGCCTGCTTATATTCCTGATTGATACAATCTAGGTGCAATCGATACGCCGAAACGAGACAAAACGCCCCAAAAATAGGGAATCCGCCATGTTCAAACTTCGTACAGCTACAGCTTCTGTTGCCTTGCTCTCACTCTCTTTGTCCTTAGGATTAAGTGGCTGCAATCGCGATCCTAATGTCCGCAAGCAGAAGTACCTCGAAAGCGGAAAGAGGTATGAGGCAGAAGGCAAGCTGCGCGAAGCCGTCATCCAGTTTTCTAATGCGCTCAAGGTAGATAAGAGCTTTGCAGCGGCGCATTATGAACTTGCAAAGACGTATATCAAGATGAAGCTTCCGATGCAGGCTTATGCGGAGTTACAGAAGACAGTTGCGCTTGATCCGAAGAACATACAGGCCCGTATCGATCTCGGCAATCTCCTGGTAGCCGGCAAGTCACCGGATGCGGCTGCAGAGCAGGCAAAAGCCGTGCTGGCTCAACAGGCAAATAATGCGGACGCGTATGCTTTGCTCGCAAGCGTTGCTGCCGCAAAGGGTAACCGCGAGGAAGCGATTACACAGATCCAACATGCGCTCTCGATCGATCCGAACCGCTCAGCTTTCCATAGCACGCTTGGAATATTACAAAGCGAAGGGGATACTGCATTAGCACAGCAGAATCTCCAGAAAGCAATCGATCTCGACAAATCGAATACCTCTGCCCGTTATGCTTTGGCAGCGGTGCTTGAAAAGAAGGGCGATATGAAAGGAGCGGAGGCGCAGCTACAGGCTGCCATTGCCGCGGCCCCTAAAGATCTCCAGGCCCGTGCGGCTCTTGCTTCTCTTTACTTGCGCACTGGGAACAAGGACCAAGCAGAAGCCACCATTCGCAAGGCCACCGAAGATTTCTCTGATGATGAGCAAGGCGCGAGCATGCTGGAAAATTACTATGCTCGTAGCGGTCAGTCACAGCGCGCCGAAGGGGAGTATGCCGCGCTTGTTTCGAAATACCCCAAGAGCTTTCCTATTCGCATGGCCTATGCCCGCATTCTCATGACGCAGGGCAAGTTCGATAAGGCGAATGAAATCGCGAAGGAACTTACTAAATCGAATGGCAACGATGCGCAGGTGGAAGCGCTCAATGCATCGTTGCTGATGCAGCAGGGAAAGAATGATGAAGCCTTCGCGAAGTTGCAGCAGGCCGCCAAGAACAATCCCGATAACGTCCAGATCAAGCTACTTATGGGCCTTTCTGCACGGCAACGAGGCGATATGGCCACTGCCGAAAGCAATTTCCGGGATGCAGCACAACGCGAGCCTTCCAATCTCAACGCGCAACGCGGATTAGCCGAGATCGCCAATCGCAAAGGAGATTCCAGTGAACTGCGTCAGGTGGCGAACACCACCATGCAGATCTACCCGGGGCTGCCTGAACCTTATCTCTGGCGCGGCACGGCAGACGCAAACGACAATCATTTGGATACCGCCGAAGCCGATTTCAAGATGGCCCTGAAGCTTGATCCTAAGAACGCGCAGGCGCTCACAGAACTTGGCCAACTTAAACTAAAGCAGCAACGTACAGCAGAAGGCAAAGCTCTTCTGGAACAGGCTTTGCAGATTGATCCAAATTCTCGCGCGCTTAATCTGCTGGTGCGGCTCGATCTCCAGGCAAATAAGCCTGATGCAGCCATCGCTCGTATTCAGCAACAGCTTACGCGAACCAAGCCAAATTCAGAGCTCTACAATCAGCTGGCTGCTGTGCAACTCGCCACGCACAATGCCGGTGCAGCCGCCGACAGTGCCCGCAAAGCGCTCCAATTGGATCCATCCGACTCTACAGCTATGCGGACCTTCACCCAGGCATGCATGACGCTCGGTCAGACAGCACCGGCCATGGATATGTGGCAGAAGTGGGCGGCAGCTCATCCTAAAGATGCACAGGCGCCTGCATTTATGGGGCTCCTTTCGGAATCAGCCGGAGAACCCTCAAAGGCGATTGATTATTACCAAAAATCGCTTGCGCTCAAATCCGATCAGCCTGTCATCTCTAATAATCTTGCTTTCCTGATGATAGAAACAGGCCAGAATCTGGATGTTGCTCTCTCACTCGCGCAGAATGCACATCAAGCTCTTCCCGATTCACCCAACACGGCAGACACATTGGCTTGGGTTTATTACAAGAAAGGTGTCTACGCCTCGGCTCTTGATCTGCTGCAGGAAGCCGTAAAGAAAGAGCCGAACAATGCATCCATTCAGTACCATCTCGGTATGACGTATCGGCAGATGAACAATAAATCAGATGCTATCAGCCACCTGAAAAAGGCAGTCTCTCTTTCCCCGGACAGTCCCGCAGGCAAGAGTGCCGCGCAGGAGCTTGGCCGGATTGGCTAATTTCTTGATAGCTTACAGATCTAACCGAACGGCGATGTGTGAATAGTAAGACGATCCTCCGAAATACTCTCTGGTATGGTCTGGAGAATGTAATCAGTTTTGTCGCTTCGCTGATTACATCCATTGCCATTGCCCGCACCCTCGGCCCGGCAAAGATGGGCTATATCGTCTATGTGCTCTGGGTTGTAAATATTGCAGGATCATTGGGAAGCATCGGTATTCCTGCCACTGTACGTAAGTACATGGCAGAATACATTGCTAAAGACGACCTTAATATCGCGAAATGGATCTATCGACGCACTCTGTGGATACAGGTGATCACCGCAACCATTGCGCTTCTCATGTGCATGGTCTGGGTGATGTATCGGTCACCCATTGAATATCGCATTGCTGCGCTTATCCTGGTGTTCAGCATATGGCCGTCGATGGTTAACTCAATCTCGGCCCAAGCAAATGTAGCGACGGAAAATCTTTCTGCAAATCTTCCCGCATCCGCTGCGGCCACAGTCGCCTTTTTCGTGCTCACCATGTTGACTGTTTTATTTCATTGGGGCGTCATTGGTGTGGCCGTAGCCATGTTTGGCATGAAAATGGTCGATTTCAGCGTCCGCTTCGTACCTACATGGCGGCGTATCAATGAGTGGAGCCATTCTTCTGAGCCACCACCCGAAGAGCTCCGCAAACGTATGCTCCGATTTGCTATCGAGAGCGTTGCCGGCATGGCGCTTACCCTTATCGTATGGGATAGGTCCGAGATCGTCCTCCTCAAATATCTATCCACCGACATCCGCCAGATCGCTTTTTACTCGGTTGCCTTCAGCCTTGCGGAGAAACTGCTCGTGTTTCCGACTGTATTTGCTTCGGCTACGGGCGTAAGTGTGTATGCCCAGTATGGTCGCGACAAGTCCCGTGTGCCTGCGCTTACTGCCGCCGCAGTCCGGTATTTGGGGCTTACGTCTGTGCCACTTCACTTTATTGCAGCTGCGCTTGCAGGTGCTGCCTTATCTATCATGTACGGCAAACAATACGAAGGAGCTATAGCCGTTGCTATGGCTGCTCCGATTCTTTGCCTTCCCAAGGCATTTCTTACTCCTATCCAGACGCTTTTTGAAGCTGTAGAGAAGCAGCGGTATTTCATTGTTGCGACCATCATGGCGTCTATCGTAGATGTGGCCATCGCCTGGCTGCTGATTCCCAGGTATGGCGCACTTGGCGCTGCGATTGGAAGTGGGGGGGCCCAGATGCTTTCTCTTTGCGCTTTGTGGGCAATCGGCATTGCACGCTATGAGATACGTCTGCCTTGGCAATTCCTTGGAAAAATTACCGCAATAAGCGCTATTGCCTCAGCGTCGGCTCTGGTTTTTGTACATACGCTTCCGCAACTTCCGGGGTTTTTGCTTGGAGGGATAGTTTCTATCAGCATATTTATTTTTCTGGCAGCATGGTGGCGTACGCTTGAGCAGCAGGATCTCCAACGTTTGAAAATTCTCGTGGATGCATGCCCCGTAGCACTCGCTACACCGGCTAATCTGACATACTCCTGGCTTAGCCGGCGGGTCGCACCAATCACAGAAGAACTTATTTAGCAGCTATTCCGCGATGGAGTCAGTGACTTCTTATGTAGCACTGAATCTTCTCCTGTGTACGGATACGGATGTTCCCAATTCCCGGCAGAACTTTATCACCACAATAATTGGTTAGACGTATAGCTGATGGATGGACCGCACGTCGGTGCAGATATGGTTGTATGCGAATGTCTACTTAAGACATTTACCTAAAGATGCGAGCTATTCGTGGAGATGCGTCCCTCAAAGAAATGAGGATTGCAGTTCCTCGCGAACGAAGCCTGATAATGTATTGTGATTGTAAACCACAACGCAAGAAAAAGGCCGCTGCACTCTTGCCAGTGCGGCGGCCTGTAGGTTGTAGTACAGATCAGGTATTCACTGCTAGAACATCTTTTGATACTAGGCCTTGCGGCGACGGCGATAGAGAGCGCCGGCCGAGCTCATAAGGCCAGTGCCGAGCAACAGAAGGGTGTTGGGTTCAGGTGTCGGAGCTACGGCACTTGCGGAGAAGGTTACTTTAGCGCCGCCACTCCCATTCTGCGAAGTCAGATTGAAGGTACCTGTCGAAGAGCTATATCCGGTCTCGGTGAAGGTGCCGACACCCAAGATATGGAGATCGCCGTTTGAATCAATACCGGAAGAGGTAATCCCAGTGAGCGAGAACGTCACGGTCTTGCCATTGTTCGTGAGCGTGAATACCTGCGTGGGATTGACGAAACCGCTGCCGAAGTTGAAGTCATTCATCGTTACGGATGCATGGGTGTTGGTCGATGTGAAGAGATCAGCAAACGTACCGGTTGCATCCTCAGCATACGCATCCCCAGCTCGGGTGAAATGTATGCTGCTGGTGGTATAGGTATCGCCACCGCCGATCGAAATTGAGCCATGTACTGTGTCTGCGTGTGCTGCCAAAGACGTGACGGCTAACGCCGTGGCCAAGGACAGGATTTTAAGCGTCGATTTAAACATAGTGTTCCTCCAAGTGATGGGCCTGTCGGCTGGAGCTCAAGGCTCAGCGTTGGCTGCCACCTGGAATAATGCACCTGGTCTGCCAAACTATTAGAAAATACCAAAAATCTCTCGGATTGGATTAATTTGCGCGGTAAAAAGTGCTGCTTACATACATGGGCAATATGGTTGTACGCCATTAAATGTCAAATATGGAATCATCATGATTATTAGCCATCATTCAAACACTTTATGTGGGAAATTTATTTCCATGAACATAGCGCAAGAGGGTAATTAATTGCACTAAGGCCAAACGGAGCTCTGAAAGAGCTCCGTTTGATTCAATAGAACTGGGGAGGCCTATTCCAGAATTTTACGAGCACCCAAAGTAAACATTCCTAAGAATCCAGTCAGCAAAAGTGCGATGCTACTGGGTTCGGGTACTGCTGGCACGACGGGAGTAGTCGGGATAATGGGAATGCCTGGTACTCCGGGCTGACCGGGAACACCAGGAACGAAGCCAATTGGAGGAGTTACGGTGGAAGGTGTCTGTACCTGGCCGCGCTCGTTGACTGGGGGAACTGATGAAACAGGACGCAGGGTATTGCTTGCAGGGGCTTCAAGGGTCTGAGGCACAATCATCTGCAAAGGTGTTTCCGGTACAAGCGCGAGCTCATTTTCTGGAGGTAGATCGCCACACAAAATATGGAAACGGCGGAGCATCTCCTGGGGGCTCAGCTTAGGCGTACGTATGTGGTGAACAGGGGAGGAAACCCGCGCAATTTTAGGCTTAGGAACCACTTTTTTGTTCCTGTGGCGTACCGCAAGTACTTTGCGTACAGGCTGTAATTCAGCGAGTTGCTGTTTATATTCCCGCAGCCATTTGTCGCAGTCAGTCGATGCGGAGACGGCTTTTACGCCAGCCCCGGAGACTGTCAGCAACAGAGCGGAGATAAACAACAATCGCTTACGCATAACGCCTCACAGATTCCAACACAACAGCTCATCACTCGAAGTGATATGTAACAATACTTCAAAATTTAAAGTGTATGTCGCGTTTTTTCGTGCCATATTAAAATTTGCATAAATTCAAACTTGACGCGACATCATCCACAGCCATTCTACCTGAATGGCTAATAAAAAAAGCACCGTAGTCCACCCACGAATGGCTTTCCAGCTATCCGAAGCACTGTTATAAGCAACTGCGCCTGCAACCGCGATTGGCAAAATAACAGGGAAGTGATATGTCGGATGCGACATACTGATCCAGTATGGTGCCGCATATAAAGCCACTCCTCCTATCAATATCCACGATTCGATTTTCTTCCAAAAGCATGCCCCGGCCGCCGCAATGCAGAAGAAAGCCGGCCCAACAACCGCAAGATATGTGATGCATTCCGCAATGAGTGAAGGCACCAGCAGATTTGGTACATATTTCCTCAAATTCAAGGACGTAAACGTGTCGAAGGCCCAGTAGCATCGGAAACGATTGAGCGTCCGGAGCAGAAATACTCCCGGATGTTGCAGGATGTATTGCTTCGATAAGGAGGTGAATTGCTTCTGTTGATCGAACGCTGATAGCTTCGATAGCTCAGACAATTCCTGCTTATAGGTAGGAAAGAGGTTGATTTCCAATGATCCGGGCTTTGCATGCGATCCGAAATACCACGTCCGATAATAAGGTGTGCTCGGATTATTACCGTACCAAAAGTTTCGGGCATTTGAGGTATTAAATACCCATCTGCCAGAGATTTCATGGGCCTTAAGCATCCAGCTGCCGCATATCGCTGCAACGATTAATAAACTTACAGTGGCCTTGACGAATTTCCGTGAATGTATAGCAGGTGCGATCACAAGGAAGCTCAGAATCAGCGCGCTTGGGCGAATCAATGCCATGGCGCCTACCGTAATTCCGAAAGTAACGTATTCTCGCCATTCCGCCTTGCGTATGCAGCCCAGCAATTCGGCCAGCATCACAACAAGCAGAGCGGCGACCGGCAACTGCGTTAAAGGCTCGATTGAAAGATGTATAGAGACTGGAGTGATAGAAAGCACGAGCAGAATCTTCCATGCCCATCTTTTAAGGTCCAGTATGGCAGTCAGCCGGTAAAGACCGTAGATCAACAATAACCAGAAAAACATCATGCTCAAGCGCAAAATGCCTGTACCGCCACCTAACGCCACGATAGGAGATAGATACAGCGGAAGACCGGGTGGCCAATACGGAACGAAATGATGGCCTGTCAGAAGCTGCCGCGTCATTTCAAGGTAATCTTGTGCATCTGGGGAAAGGGGTGTGTTCCAGGCTAGAACGAGTACAACTGCTCGAACAAGCAGGCTGAATACGAATACAATACAGAAGAGCAAGCTTTCATGACTGATCCGGGATGTAAGATGCTTGGTCGAATAGTTCATGAGCATATCTGCATTATGGATTATGGCGGCACGCCGATCATCCTAATAGCTACAATGCAAAAGCCTTACAGGAAACCTTCTGAAGGTCTTCATCGTATGTTAACGATTGGAAGCTAGTAGGATAGAACTCTGCCTGACAATACTAGCTACTTCGGCGGAAAACACTTGATCAAGCGTTGTATTCAAGCGGCTGGCGCGGACAAAAGTGGTGTGCTGAATCATATCCGTATCGGTCGTTGCCTGTTGGAGCAACTTCGCATCTGTGCTCGAAAAAATCGCGTAATCTTTCCAGCCTTGTTCGTCACAGACGAGCACATAATGCCAATCGGGAGCATTTTGTCGACGAACAATCAATCGCATGTGCTGAAGTTGTTGTCGGCAGATCTCTATTTGCCCCTGGCTCATTTGCGTCACATTCCCGCCTATACAAAATCGGCTTTCCGCTCTAGAGGGAAGCATCAGGAAAATCAAAGGCACTAGGTGTACCAAATTTTTTACAATGGACATCGGCTAACCGTCGATAATGAGCAGTGACAACTTTGCTCATACTACCCCTATTTGTGGGTAAAAATTTACCCACAAAGGATGTAGACGATTGCCACTTTTAAACCATTGGGGAAGGCTTACACTGAATCTCACCACATCTCACCCACTGTTTACCTATTAAAGAAAAGCGGACAATGAATTTTTTCTTTACGCTTCTGTTCATAACTACTGCGTATATCACCCCTCCAGTCCTTTTTGGCCCTTTGGCTCCGTATCATATTGAAATCGTCATCGCGTTTCTGGCGGTTATTTCCTCTTTTCCTTCTCTTAATAATTCTGGTTTACTTCGTTGGCCGCAAACATACGCGACTATAGGTCTATGTTTGGCAGTAATTGCTTCTTTTGTGGGGAATGGATATTTCGGAGGTGCACCTCCCGCCCTGTACGGCTTCCTTATATCGGCTGCGGCTTTTTTCCTTACGGCAGTGAATTGTCGTAGCCGTGCACATTTACGGTGGATTGTGCTCTCTATGTTTTTATGTAGCCTCTTCTATATTGCTCACGGTGCTTCCGATGTTTATCACCATGTCAATCCAAGTCAATACGTTTTTGGTGCCGAAGTTCTTCCACGCATCCGCGGTCTCGGTGTGGTGAATGATCCGAACGATTTCGCTCAAGTCATGGTCAGTCTTATTCCGTGTGTTTTTCTGTGGAAAAGTAGAAGTCATCTGCTGAATATTTTTCTCGTTTGGTTTCCCATTGCCCTCTTGATCACAGGTATGTATCTGACTCATTCGCGGGGATCGGCAATTGCACTCATGGTTGTATGCGCCCTTGCAGCACGGAAGAAGATCGGAACTGTTCCTGCGATAGTTTTGGCCGGTCTTCTTCTGATTGCTGCTCTTGGCGCGGGATGGTCTGGAGGCCGCGATGTCTCTATGGAAGCGGGTTCTGATCGCTTAGATGCTTGGTCGGCAGGTTTGGAAATGATCAAGTCGCATCCGTTTGTTGGGGTAGGTGCGGGCCGTTTCTGGGATTTCTACGGTATTACTGCTCATAACACCGTGATTGTATGCGCTGCTGAGATTGGGCTTTCGGGGCTAATCTGTTGGGTTTTTTTCATATTTTCCACGTACCGTTTAGGTTTTGCTTTCTTTAAAACCGGTGAACCCGATGAGAAAAGCGCTGAGCTTACAGATGTAATTCCTTCAACGTCCGAGTTGTGGAGACCTGATATACAAAAAAATGTGGGAACTAGGCAGACCAGTCCACCAGTGCAATCTGCGCATTCCTTCTGGATGTCACCTCCAATGGAAGTCCGAAAGATAGATCACGATGAACTTCGCAGAATTGCATCAATCCTTATGATTTCTCTTACTGGTTTTTTGGCTGCTGGATGGTTTTTGTCGCGAGCTTATTCCATGTGGCTGTTCCTCTATGTAGGAATGGTGTGCGCAACAGCACGAATGGCAAACGAAAATGGCTTGAAAATCCGAAGAGATGCACCCGGATATCTGATGCGTTGGTCCATCTTTATCGCCGCTGGGCTACTTCTCTTCGTATATGTTCTATTGCGGTATAGGACTTTGACAGAGAGATAATCCAGCTAAACTTGCGGCAGGTTGCATGTTAATGACGTGTTCTATTAGTTGATCTGTGGAAAAATTAAAGAGAAGATTCATTGCCCTACGATGAGCTATGCGTTGGAAGTTTAAGGGAACGGTACAAAAGACCTTGAGCGTATTACCATGCGGGATACGCTGTAACCATCTGCTTCAGCGAACCGTAGGTGCTCTGCGGAACGATGATTTTGTGCATCACATGTTTCGTGAAGATGTGACGGTCCTATTTGAGCGAATGGCAGCCATCGGCGTCTCCCCACAGAGCCGCATCTTTGAGATTGGAACCGGCTGGTTACCCATCTTTCCTCTTTGCCTCGCCCTTGCAGGTTTTCGCAACATTCACACGGTCGATCTGTATTGTCATTTGCGTGAGTCCGCAGTTCGCAGAACGTTGCTGGCATTGCATGTTTACACGCAACATCCCTCATTTCAATTATTTGCTACGCCAGATCAGGTGGAAGCGCGTTATCAGCATCTCCTAAAATCGTCACACATTCTGGAGACGGCAGACATAACCTATACCGCTCCTTGCGACGCCTCTAAAACTTCTCTAAAGCCCGGTAGTTTGGATCTGATCGTTTCCAATAATGTATTTGAGCACGTTCCCCAACCGGCGCTTTTAAAGTTGTTCGACGAAGCTAAACGGTTGCTACGTCCCAGCGGGCATATACTCCACTGCGTGAACTGCGGCGATCATTATGCCTATTCCGACCCATCCATTACTCAAGTGAACTATCTTCAATATTCCAATGCAGAATGGGCACGCTGGAATAACTCACTTCAATATCAAAATCGTCTTCGTCCGATAGATTTTATTCAAATGGCCGACGGGGCAGGATTCGATATTTTATCTGCCGAGTACAAACCAAATGAAAGATATCTGGAAGCTCTGGCGCAAATGGAAGTCGCTCCAGAGTTCCGCCACTATTCTTTGGACCAATTGGCCGCGACATCGCTCACGCTGATTGCATCAGCGTAAAAGAACGGGCTAGAGCTTAATATGCTCGAGATCGATCTCGAGGTACTCGGCCCGTTCGATGCCTGCGCGGATTTGTGAGGCAGTTTTTCCCTTTAATTTCTGCTGATATGCGTAGACAGCCTCACGCATACAGATCGAGCAGGTGGCTCCGTGGCTATCTTCGTAGCACGAGCGCAGACTCTTATGTCCGAGCGCCATATCGCAGCGGCAGTAGCAGGGAAGCTGATAAAGAATATCGGGAATCTTCTCCGCCATTTGATACGCGGTCACCTGGTAGGGATGCGAAAAATACGGCCCTTTCAACTGATCGCCATGGAGTAAAGGCTTCTGCGGGGTCTTCGGCGGACGCGCGTGAAATGCTGGAATGTCCATTTCCGCGACTGGTATCTGCGCGAATGCGACTATCGTCAGCAGAATCATTCCAAAAAGTCCGAAAAGACGTTTCGTAGGCATTGTCCGCCTATTTTATCAAGATCAAAGGCAGATCAGGTGGTTTATCCCCGCTCCCCATCTCCTTTTGGAGAGGCACGGATTATTCCTTAGCAGATTTTCGCCGACGCACCATACCTGCAATTGACAATGCACCCGTTCCGAGAAGCGCGAACGTGCCCGGTTCTGGCGTAGACGCAATTGAGGTCAGGTTTCCGGTGAACTCCACATTATGCACTTCGCCAGTCTGTCCAATTTGCGCAGCGATAAACGTGCCGCCCATTTGTGCATTACCGCTTAGAAATGCATATGGAGCCAGCATAGATGCGTTGAACTGCCCATGTACGGTGACGGTCAGCGCGTCTGGAAAGTTGAAAAGGATATTACTATTTGCATTACTGTCACCAGAATTTTGGTGCCCGTTGTAGTAAATGCCTGTGCCAACAGTCGCATCTGTGCCCGACACATTCACGATAATCGTCGATCCGGCAGGAGCTTCAATGTCGATGGGGTGGTTCGTATCGGCAAGTTGCACAGCCGTAATGTTGAAGACGTTCAGCGTATTGCTGGTGCCCTTCAGCACATAGAAGGACGGATTGATCACACCGGGAGCATTCGTTCCAAGGTTCACCCCATTCGGTACAAGGGAAGCGAGCGATGCTGTTTCTGCAGTGAGCGTAGTACGGAGTGCCTCAAAATCGAGGCCCGATCCACCACTCGTTACGCGATGGCCGCCTCCATTGAAGTTGAAGCTCCCGTTCGTGCCTGGCGCGTACACATTGCCGTGGCTATTGATGTTGAATGTGGAGCCTGCATTCAGTCCATTATTTGAGATCAGATCGAATGTCGCTGCGTATCCATAAGGATCGGAGTTGAGCGAGCTTCCAATGGTGGTTCCAGCCGTCACCATATTGGCCGCCGCCACACGTCCGGTAATATCCGCACTTGTGCTAATGTTTCCGGCCAGAACGACACTGCCAGAACCATTCGTTGATCCCAGAGCTACCAGGTTGTAGGCGCTTGCGGCGCCAAAAGGAAGCGTATCGGCATGGGAAAAGGCAGAAAGACCAGAAAGAGCAACTAACGCGACAGCTAATTTCATACCTTCGTAGAGGCAAACGTAATGCCAAACCTTTATGCCCTATCAAATTAGTTAAGGGCATATCTTGTGATGATCTGTGTTTTACCGGCAAGCACGGTGGAAATATTTTGCTCATCAGTCTTCAAAAACTGAATAAATTTCAGCTTTTGATGCAACTGTGTTCATTTTCCGTCTTCTTCCCAGAATGCGGGTTCCTGTTGCTCCGCCATTAAGGCGAGAATCTTCTCGCGGGGAATCACACCGCAGCGCTTGGTCCACGCATCATATTGCTTTGCCATATCGTTGACCTTCTCGGGGTATTGTCCGGCGAGGTCATGTAACTCGGTACGATCTAGTTCCATATCGTAAAGCTCCCACGCGTTGGGGTACCGTTTGACCAGCTTCCACTTGCCGGCTCTGACCGCTGCATTGCCCTCATGCTCCCAGAACATCGTTGGTCGCGGTTGGGCATGATCGCTGGCAAAGGTATCACTCAACGTATTTCCTTCAAGAGGAGCAATCGCATTGCCGTCGAAGGTTGCGGGATAATCCGCTCCGGTAATAGCCAGGACCGTCGCCATTACATCAGGCAGATATCCTGGGGTGTGCCGAATCTCGCCTTTTGCTTTTATCCCTTCGGGCCAATGCACGACGAATGGTGTGGAAATACCGCCTTCGTGAATCCAATGCTTGTATAACCGGAAGGGCGTATTCGACAGGTTCGCCCATGCTGTTCCATAGCTCTGATATGTATCCTCCGCTCCCGGCATGATGTCCGGAATGTTGCCAAACTGAACCGCTCTGCCATCACGAGTATGAGACCGGGCAATTTTCAAATTGTGAACCAGTTCATCCACAGTCACGCCTTCGGGAATATCCTCAGCACAGGCGCCATTGTCTGACAGAAAAATGATGACAGTATTCTCCATCTGGCCTGTTTCTTCCAATGCAGCAAGAATCCGGCCAATGCCCTGGTCCATACGATCGATTTGCGCGGCATACACCTCCATACAGCGAAGTCGCCACGCCTTTTCATCGGCGGCTGTCCACTCAGGTTGAGTTGGATCACGATCACTCAGCTTCCAGATGTCGCGCAGCATGCCATCATCAATCAGCCGCTTTAAGCGCCCTTCGCGCAGCTTGTCCCATCCGTCATCAAAACGGCCTTTGTACTTTGCAATATCTTCTTCATGTGCCTGTAGCGGCCAGTGCGGAGCGGTGTAAGCCACATATTCAAAGAATGGTCTCTCTGCATGGTCCGCAGCATGCTGCCGGATGAAGTCTACTGCCTGATTGCTGATCGCATCGGTGTAGAAGAAGTCCCTGTTCTCCTTGGCCTCATGCTCTATGTTCGTATTGCCACGCGTGAGCGTATTGGGATCGTAAAAACTTCCTGCACCAATAATCGTGCCGTAAAACTCGTCAAAACCACGCTGCATCGGCCATGTATCCGTCGGTTCTTCTAGACTGCTGGCCACATGCCACTTGCCGCTCATATAGGTGCGATAGCCATGATTTCTGAGTACCTGCGGAATTGTCACGCACTGCTTATTCAGATTGCCCGCATAACCCTCCGGGCCGTAGTCATACGTCAGAATGCCAACGCCGGTCTGATGAGGATGCAATCCCGTAAGAAGCGATGCGCGCGATGGACTGCACCGCGCAGTATTGTAGAACTGCGAATACCGCAAACCGTTGGCAGCCAGCCGGTTCAGGTTAGGCGTATCGATTTCACCGCCATAGCACCCAATGTCGGAATAGCCCATGTCGTCGTTCAGAATCAGAAGGATGTTCGGTTTGCCTGCCACATTAACCTCTTACAAAGAGAATTCAGATAAATCAGAAAAGGCACCAGAGTACGCCAGCACTATTTTCAAGTATGAAGCTCAACTTCTGCATGCGTCCCGGCATGAAGTTCACGCTGTGGCTCATGCGCCAGCCATACAAAAACCGTAGCTGCAAGCAATGCAGCCGGAATGGCCAGGATGGCATTCTGCAATCCAAACTCCTGCGCGATAATACCGCCGGTCAGCGGTCCCAGCACAGCACCCACTTCACCCCCAAACAACGCAACTCCAAACGCTGTGCCCGCCAGGCGCGGATCGGTGGAGTCCATCACCAGGGCGATGGCCGTTGAAATATACGCTCCAAAAATTCCACCAAGCACCATCAATCCGAATAGCAGCGCTGGACTTTGTGCCTGTGTAAATCCCCAGAGACAAAGCGCGGAGAGGGGGGTAAGCAGACTTATGGTTCGTTTGCGTCCAATGCGGTCCGCAAGAAATCCACTCAGAATAAGACCGGCAGAAATGCCACCAAAGAGCGTCGCCGACATCAATCCGCCGTTCATGAACGACATGTGATGGATCTTGATCGCATACGCCGGCACCCATGTAGCCGCCATCCAAAATGTAAAGTTGTACAGTCCGTGCAATACAAAGACCACCCACACATTGCGTATACCCAGCACATCGCGAATCCGCGCGCTGCCACTCTGCAAGTTCAACGCGATCGCTTCATCATGTCCGGGTGTTTCACTGCGCGGACGCTCCTTCATCCCGCGCATGAACAGAAATCCAATTAGCAAGGTAGCGGCGCCGCAGATCGGCCACACCGATCGCCATCCGAAGTGTGCGGCAATCACAGTAGCCAACGCGATTCCGGCAAGCGTGCCCAGGCTATAACCGGTCTCCCAGATGGCCAGAGCCCGCCCGCGTTTCTTGTATGGGAAGCTTTCACTCACCCACGCGGCCGCAGCCGGATATTGCAGTCCTTCAAAGCTGCCCGTCAGCACACGAACCAGTGCGAACGACTTCACCCCTGAAACCAGCCCCGTAGCGCACGTTGCCAGTCCGAAGCCAAACACAGAAAGCCCCACCATGGGTTTGCGGCCATAGCGGTCCGCCAGCAAACCGCCGAAAAAAGTAGACAGATACCCAACAAAGAAAAGCGAAACCAGACCGCCTGCCGTCGCGTAGGAGATGTCGAACTCGGCGATGATCATGGGCAGCAGTGGCCCAATCAGACCGCGGTCTGCAAAGTTAAGCAGCCATGTTAGCCAGTTCCAGAAGAGGACCCGCTGCGCATATTGTGGCCAGTCAGGCCCTTGTTTGTATACGACACGCTCCAGCGTGTGGCCATGCATGAGCCATTGCTCCTAATCTGCGTTATCCATTTTTGGGACAGACGATTAGTAGCACAATGGCATAACGCTCAGATACTAGGAGGCAAATGTCTGTCACTCGTTCCGTAGGCACGAGATCTGCACTTATCTATAGCACCGCAGATGTATCCATCGCATGCAGCACAATCCGGATTAGGCGCACCACAATCCAGATTAGAAGTGGCCTTCAGGCCGCTGTCCATCGGCTATTACAAGAAAGGACTTCAGCCGGCATAACGGATGTACGCCAGCTATCGAAAATTTTTTGTAAGAGGAGGAATGAGATGGCGGAGAGGGAGGGATTCGAACCCCCGGTACCCTTGCGAGTACGTCTGATTTCGAGTCAGGTGCATTCAACCGGGCTCTGCCACCTCTCCGTCTTCGCTATTTTATCTTGAATCGCGCTTCGTGAAAATGCAGCCCCACTAACGTACGCTGAGAAGGTGTCCACTCCTATTGAAATAGCTGCCCATTCGCCAGCCATCGACGATGCCATGCGCCAGCAGATCGTTCATGCGGCGCTTGAAGCAGGCTTTCAACTTGCCGGAATTGCTGATGTACCGGAGCACGGCGATGCCGCTTCCCAGCTTTTTCATCAACGCTACACGCAATGGATAGCCGAAGGCCGCGCGGCGGAGATGGGCTATCTTCAGCGTGTCAACGAACAGGGAGAATTGGTCCGCGCTTCGTTGCACACTGCCATGCCTTGGGCGCGGTCGGTCATCGTCTGTGCGCTCAACTACAGCAGCGATGCGCCCCGCTCAATCGATCCCGCTGCGCCCAATACCGGATGGATCGCCCGATATGCCTGGAGCGGCAAACCTTCCGAAGAAGGCGGTGCACTTCTTCCCACTGACTATCACGACACCATGTTGGAGCGTCTCAGGCGTGTCGAGCAGGAGGTGCTTCGGCTCGCGGGAGACTCCATCCAGACAAAGTGCTACGTCGACACCGGTCCCATCGTCGAACGCCACTTTGCCCAACTGAGTGGTATCGGCTGGATAGGCAAAAATGCCTGCGTCTTAAATCAGGAGCAAGGTTCATGGTTCCTGCTCGGCGTCATCGTCACCTCCATGCCTGTCGCCGGAGCGGTGGCGACCCTTCCGGCTGTGGACCGCTGCGGCTCCTGTACCCGCTGTCTCGATGCCTGTCCCACAGGCGCGCTCACTGCGCCCCACCAAATGGACGCCCGTCTCTGCATCTCTTACCTGACCATCGAGAAGAAGGGAACCATCCCGGAAGAACTCAGAGCGCAAATGGGACGTCAGATCTTTGGTTGCGATATCTGCCAGGATGTCTGTCCGTGGAACCGGCGCCCACCTGTCTCTGCCGGAGAAGTGATGCAGCCTAGATATGAGCTGGTGAACCCATCGCTCGACTGGATAGCTGCGATGGACAATCGCGTCTTCCGCCAGCACTTTCGCGGATCACCGCTCGAGCGCACCGGTCGCAAACGTCTCCATCGCAATACGGCCATTGCTATGGGAAACACCGGCGATTCTGTGCATCTGCCACGTCTTCAGGAGTGGGCCGGTGGGGAAGATGCTGTACTTGCCGAGGCTGCCGAATGGGCTATCAAACGAATCAACGATCTCCAACAATCTTCAAGAGCTGGGTCTGCTAGCATCGAGCCATAGAGCGGTTTTCAGGCCAGTTCGTAGACCAATTATGACCTCCATTCGTCCAGTTCCAGAGCCACCTGAGGAGAAGTCCGCAACGGCCGAGAACGTGCTGGTAGAAACGTCTGCTCCTGCTGCGGCCCCTGGCGAACGGGAACTCCACCCGCCTCCTCTGGAAGGTGCATCGGAAGGGCAATTCAAGGCACTCTTTCATTACCTGCTGCAGACAGATGTGCATACCTATGCCTTTTCTGTCGCCGCAAACGTCATTCTTTCGCTCTTTCCATTTATCGTTCTGCTGCTCACGCTCTCGCGCCGCGTCTTCCACTCTCCTTCCATGACGATCGTAGTCGGGGACATGATGAGGAGCTTTCTGCCCACTGAGCAGGATTTCATCATGCGGAATATGAACCTGCTCGCGCACCCGCATAAAAGTGTGCAATTCTTCTCGATTTTTATGCTTTTGTTCAGTTCCACCGGAGTTTTTCTGCCTCTGGAAGTCGCCTTGAATAATGTCTGGCATGTGAAGCAGAATCGCTCTTACCTTCGCAACCAGATTGTTTCGTTAGGTCTAGCTTTCGGTGTCGGCGCTCTGGCCCTCATCTCGGTCGCCTTCACTGCCGGCCAGCACACACTCTTAGCATGGATATTCCTCGGACACACGCAGAACTTCGCGTATGCGGTTCTTTCGCGGTATTTCCTAAAGATTTTCGCGATTTTGACGGGAATCCTGCTCTTTTTCCTGGTGTATTGGTTACTTCCGAACAGAAAAGTGCCCGCAATGGCCGTTCTCCCTACCGCAATCGTAGTCGGTCTTTTGTGGGAACTAGCTAAACAGGCATACATTCATGTGCTCCCATGGCTCGATTTCCCAAAAGTTTATGGGCCGTTCTACATCTCCGTGGGCCTGATGATGTGGGCCTTTCTCTCTGGCCTGCTGCTGCTCGCTGGCGCTCATTTTTCCGCCACTCGTCATGCCCTTCGCCTTGCCCGTCAACAGGAGCAAGCAAGCAAATGATGGCAATGAATACGTCATCAGGAGTGTGGAGAGATGCTGCCATAACGCAGCGGCGTGTTCGCCTTCTGGCATGGCTAAGTGGAGTATTGTTTCTCTTCATGGGGGCTGGGTATGTGGCAGGTCCGCTGGGTCGCGCCGCTTCTGCACTCGTCTTTGTGGACATTGTTTTCATCCTGTTATTGGGGATTCCGCTGGTTTACCGGCTTACCAGGCAGCATCTCCTCTGGAGAGTCCGTAATAAGCTCATCATCACGTATCTGTTGATTGGCTTGGCGCCAATGCTGCTCTTTTTCGCTCTTTTTACACTTGCGGCGTATGTTGCTGCAGGACAGTTCGCGATTCATTTGGCCACTACACGTCTGGATGCTGACGTGGCTGCGCTTGAAGTGGACAGCGTGGCCTTTGCCCAACGGCTGCCGGCGATCGTGCCGCGTATAGAAGGCCGAGGTGAACCGGGTGTGCAGGAGACGCAACCCGCTATAGAGACTACGCAGGCTTGGCAGGCTGCAGCATTTGTGGATGGCAAGCCGCTCTTCCTGCGTGGAGCCATGGGACATGCGCGTTCGCCACTGTGGCCGCCGCAATGGTTTGCACAGGGAAGCACGAACGATTATCACGGCATCGTGTTGGAAGATTCCACATTTTATCTCGCAGCAATGACACGGCAGAAGCTGCCTGATGGACGCACGCTAATCACCATCGGCAGTGTCCCACTGAACAACATACTGATGGATCGCGTGGCACAAAACCTTGGTACGGTGCGGCTGGCTCCTGACGGCGCTGAGTTTGCCAATGCGATGCAGGGCTCCGAAACTTCTCCGAAAGAAGTGGCCGGGATGAAGAACGTCCTGGGTGGATTGACGCCGCACAGCGCAAATATGGTGGATGTGGCCGTGCACTTCTTCTCGTCCATTTCTGTGCTTCTATGGGATAGCAATCGTCTGATCAATGTGCCGATCGTCGTCACATCGCGCCCGTCTTTGCTGTATCGCGAGCTTTTTGGCGCAGCGCTCACCGGAGGCATCACCAGCCTGCTGCGCGGATTATTTATTGCAGTATGCGTGCTCTGCGGCCTGTTAGAGTTGTTCGCACTGACGATGGCGATGCGCCTAAACAACACCATCACGCAATCAGTAGAAGGTCTATACGAAGCGACGCAGCATGTCGACCGCGGTAATCTTCGTCATCGCATTGACGTGCGTCACGACGATCAGATGGCGGAGCTTTGCTCGTCATTTAATCGTATGTCGTCTTCGCTCGCACGTCTGCTCGACGAGCAGAAAGAGAAGGAGCGACTGCAGAACGAGCTTTCCATTGCGCAGGAGGTACAGGCCAATCTGTTTCCTTTGGCCGAGCTCCGCTTGCCGACGCTTGAGCTGCATGGCATCTGCCGCCCGGCCCGCTCTGTCTCAGGTGACTACTACGACTTTCTGCTCTTCCATGGTGAAAATGGAGAACCAACAGGAGCCAGCATTGCGCTGGGAGACATCAGCGGAAAGGGAATTTCTGCTGCCCTGTTAATGGCGACACTTCATTCCGCTGTGCGTGCCTATCGTTTCGGCGCGGAGGATCTGACCTATAACTCGGATATCTGGAAGGCGCTCAATGCGGAACGCAATGAGAGAAGCGTGCGACATCAGGGCGATCTTTTCCAATCCCCAAGCCGCATTCTTTCTCTGCTGAATCGTCATCTCTACCGCAGCACGCAGCCGGAGAAGTATGCGACCCTCTTCCTTGCGCATTACGAGGAGAAGACACGCAAACTCGTCTACTCCAACGCCGGTCATCTGCCGCCCATTCTTCTGTGCGCAGATGGCTCGATGCGGCGCCTCGATTGCGGTGGGACCGTCGTCGGTCTGATGGACGGCATGCGTTACGAAGAAGAGGCGCAGACACTCGGCCCCGGCGACCTGCTGATTGCTTTCTCTGACGGCGTTACAGAACCGGAGAACGACTTTGGCGAGTTCGGCGAAGTGCGTCTTATGGAAGTGGTGCGTGAGAATCGTCACGCATCGCTCGACGTCATCTCGGCGCGTGTGATGGAAGCACTCGACGCGTGGATCGGCGCGGAAGAACAGCCGGACGATATCACGCTGGTGCTCGCACGCGGCGTCTAAGGCGCGTCCTTTATTTCACGTAAAACGATTTGATCGCGATGGAGTTCGGCGACTTTCCGGCCGGAAGCATCGTATACAGCCCCGGGCCGTCACGTCCCTGCGTGCGGATGAGAGAGACATCGCCGGATACGGTATTCGCCGTCAGCAGAAGGTGCTCGTCAGCGGAGAAGGCAATGGCATCAGGAGCGGGGCCGGTGCGGATGACATTTTGCAAATGTCCATCATCAATCGAATAGATACTCACAGCATCGCCGCCAAAGGTAGACACCCAGAGCATGCTGTTGTCTGCGCTCACAATGCCGCGCGTCGGCTTCGTACCAATCGGAAAAGTGATCCCCACCTCGTTCGTCCAGGTGGAAAGTTCCGAGATGGTGTTCGATCCAAAGTTGGAGACAAAAATTTCGCCGCCATCAGGCTTCATCGCCAAATGCACAGGCACCTCGCCCACATCCAGTAGCGTGAGCTTGCGATCGTGCATGGTATCCGGGTCCTGCTTTGCCGCCCATGAATCCGGAGCAGAAGCCAAGCCGACGGCAAGCACCTCGTGTCCGCCGGAGCAGGCAACAAATACCTTCGATGAATCCGGCAGAATAGTCGCATCCGTTGCTCCCGGACACCCATCGAAGGTGCTGCGCAGCTTCGGCGGCGTGTATTCCCCTGTGTCTTTATCCGGCGCAGGCGAGAGATCGTAAATAGACACGCTGCCGCTCGCACGGTTCGTCACCACAAGAGAACGCATGTCCGGAGAAACCTTCGCAAGCCCCGGCTCCTCACCCGTACCCGCAACAGCAATCTCACGGCGCTGGTCCAGATCAATCACGCTGACTGAGTTTGAACCCGAATTAGCCACATAAGCCATACGGCCATCCGCATCCACACTGATCGAATACGGCTTACGATGCACGCCCATGGTGGAGACGATATTGTTCGTCTCCGCATCAATGACGGTGATCGTGCCATCGCCGGAGTTCACCACATACACTTCGTTGCGTTTCGGATTCGCTGTCGCCCCACCAGGATCACGCCCCACCTGCAACACGCGGTCCGGCCGCAGATACACCAGATCAAGCACGCTCACGGTATTGCTTCCGCCATTCGTGACGTAAGCAAACTCACGATAGTTCGCAGGCTTCTGCGGGAAGCCCCAATGCTTACATCCCGTGCCTGCAAAGAGCAGCACAGACGAAAGGGCAACGAGGTTGCGGGAGAGTCGCACGGGAAGTTTACCTGTCCTTCGAAATGCGCGACCAACGCAACGCAAGCCATGCCACATACAGCACATTACCAACGATAATGGCCGTGTACGCGATGTGCAGATAGTGAACGCCTGCCGGATCCCAACCCATCGTTATGCCTCCATCGCCCGCAATGCTTCTGCCTGATTGCGTTTCTGTTCACGCCGCAGAATTGCATAGCGTGCCCACATAAGCGCCACCGCCCACATCAGCCACGCCGCTGCATTCCACCCCATCGCTACCCACATAGCGGGCGCCATCGAGCCTTCACCGGTCAGTACCGGCGAAGGATGCTGCGTTCTCCACCAGCGAATCGACATAAAAACGATCGGCACATCCACGCCCGCAAAGATGCTCAACACCGCAGCAATCGTATACGCCTGCATGCCGCTGGAATAGCGCCGCACCAGCAGATACGAAACATACAGCAACCACAGCAGCAGGAAGGTCGTCGTGCGCGCATCGAACGTCCACCAGATGCCCCATGCCGGCTTGCCCCAAAGAATACCGCTCAGCAAACCAAGCCCGACGAAGAGCACCGTTACCTCTGCCGAAGCCAACGCAATCGCATCCGCCTTCAGCGCAGCAGCGATGTTCTTCCGCCGCAGCGCAAGAAATGCAATGGACGCGATCATGTTCACATACGGCGTAATTTCGCCCACAATGTTAAGCGGAACGTGCCAATAAAAAATGCGCTGCACAGGCCCCATCGTGGCCTCAGTAGGCGCAACGTACATGCCCTGATAGAAGCCATATCCGAGCAGGGCCAGGGCCACGGCCGTCCAAAGGTAAAAGAGGGATTTCATCGTCACTTCCAGTATATCGGCGCGGCTATTCGGCGTTGAGCACGGCCTCAAAAAGCAGAATGCTGATCGTCGTAAAGATGACGTCATAACCAAAGAGAACCCGTATCCACAACTGTGGTTCAAACTCGCCGGTAAGCACCGCCGTTGTGGCCTGCACCATCGCCAGCAGCGCAGGAATCGCAACAGGGAAGAGCACCATCGGCAGCATCATGGCGCGGTTGCGTGTGCGCAGGCTCAGCACCGCGAGAAACGTTCCGTTCACCACCAACGCCCATGTTCCCAGAGGAAGGATCGCCGCAAGCCACTTCGCATCTCCAAGCACATGCAGATTGAAGAACAGAAAGAAGACCGGGCCGAGAATCACTTCCACAGCCGCAACAAAAAGGAAGTTAGCGATCGCCTTACCAAGAAACAGCGCGCTCGGTGCCGCAGGCGTCATGCGTTGCGCATCCAGCACCTGATTGCGCCGCTCGCGGTCCCAGCTTCCGTTGAGTGCGGTCGTCGCGGCAAACAACAAACCCATCCAAAGCAATCCGCCGGACACTGCCCGTGCAGTCGTCGGCTGTCCTGTGGGATCAAATGCAAGCGCGAAGACCACCGCGATCAGCAGCGTGAACGAGAGCATCGCAATAATCGCATCGCGACTCCGCCACTCCAGCCGGAGATCTTTCGACAAGTGCAACCACACCGTGCGGACATACTTCACGCCGCCACCGCCGACTTGGTGATATCTGCAACAGTCGCATCCGTTGCGCGAAGGTAGTCCATCGGAGCAAGCACGATCTGCATGCCGCGCATCCCGGCGGAGACGCTGATCTCCGTCCACAACTCAATCGTCTCGTCGGTGAACGCGCGATAAGCCTTCTTCGCCCCCATCACAGTAACGCCGCCACGAATATATCCAGTCAGCGGCTCCACATCTTTCAACGACGCAAGCTCCGCCTTCTTGGCTCCGGCGGCGGTAGCCAGCTTCTTCAGATCAAGCTCCTCACAACCAGGCACCACGCCGAAGACGTACTCGCCGGTATTCAAACGGCACAGAAGCGTTTTGAAGACCTGCTCGATGGGCATGCCGATCTTTGCCGCCACGCTCTGCGCGGTGAGATCGTCCGGATCGACCGCATACTCCAGAGTGCGATAGGGAATCGAAAGGCCATCCAAAATGCGCGCCGCGTTCGTCTTCATGCCGCAGCCTCACTCACCACTTTGCCGCGATGGAGGCGCAGAACAGAGTCAGCTACAGGAAGAACAAGCTCCGCCTGGTGCGTCGTAAGGATAATCGTGCGCGCTCCACCAGGTGAAGGCCACGTCCGGAAGTCGAGCAGCAGATCGAGCATCTGCCGCGCACCGTCCATATCCATGTTGCTGAAAGGCTCGTCCAGCAAGAGTAGTTCAGGATCGGCCATCAGCACACGCGCAAGCGAAACGCGCTGCCGCATCCCCTGCGAGTAAAGCGATACAGGCCGCGTAAGATGCGGATCAAGACCAACGGAGCGCAACGCCATCTCCGGCGATCCGCTGCATCCGCAATCCTTGCCATTGCTATACAACGCGGCAAAGTATTGCAGGTTCTCCATCGCCGTCATCTCTTCGTACAGCATCGGGGCATGGCTCATATATGCAACACGGCCCTGCGATTCACGCGGCGACTTCCCCAGAACATGAACGGTTCCAGCATCAATGCCACTCAATCCGGCAAACACCCGCACAAGCGTGGATTTGCCCGCGCCGTTCTCTCCCAGCAGAACATGCAGACCGCCAGCGGCAAAGCTGCAAGTCACCTGGCGCAACGCGGCAAAGTTGCCGAACAGTTTCGACACGCCTGTGGTTTCGGCTGCAATCGTGCTGGTGGATGTGGTCACGGTCTCCTCCGAGTATAAAGAGCAGGCGCGAGACTCACTCGTACTTTGTTGTCTGAGGAGATTAGCGGACAGCCGCTACAGTGTTCGGCGGTTTAGGCGCAGCCGTATCGGAAGGTTTGGCCGGAGCATACTTGCTGGCGCACTTGGCCTGTAGCTGATTGGCATGGAACACGCCATCGCGGCCATACTTGCCCATCGCGAGCGCCTGCGCGTCTTCTTTGAAAAACGTGTCAGGCGGCGGCTCGGTGCCGTTATAGCTGACAGATAGTTCTTTGCCTTGCTCCACAAGAACAAAATCGGCGTGCGTCCCAACGTGGTGGATAGATCCACCCTTCACATTGCCGGCCACGCGCAGATTGCGCTTGTACGCCTTGTCGCCGGAGTCGTGCACCATCTTCTGCAATTCGCCGATGGTCACGTAGTAACTTTTGCTTTCGCTCGCGCCGGATACGGCAAGATAAATCACCGTGCCCAGAATCACCACTCCAGCCACTACAAAACGCACCATCTGCTGCTTGTTTTTCATCGCACATCTAGTTTACCGCCGATGGCCGCTTCTGTTCGAAAATCGCGCGGTCACAGCGGCGTATACTCATCTCTGAATATCCAGCAGGCAGGGGGATCAGGTCATGAGCGCGAACGGAAACAGCAACGGTCACACCCACAACGGAAACAACTACGCGGTGCCTCAACCCCGTGCGGAGTGGATCGTAAAGCGCAAAGAAGAGGCCGCCCGCACCGGCGACACCAACATGAGCCAGATGCACTTTGCGCGTAAAGGCCTGATTACGGAAGAGATGGCCTTCGTCGCGCACAAGGAGAAGATCGCTCCCGAGTTCCTGCGCGACGAGATTGCCGCTGGTCGCATGATCATTCCTGCCAACATCAACCACCCTGAGCTTGAGCCCATGTGCATCGGCGTCGGTTCACTCTGCAAGATCAACGCAAACATCGGCAACTCCGCCATCACTTCCAATGTGGACGAGGAACTGCGCAAGCTCCACACCGCCGTCCACTACGGCGCAGACACGGTGATGGATCTCTCCACCGGCGGCGATATCCCCATGATCCGCGAAGCCATCCTGCGGCACTCGCCCGTGCCCATTGGCACCGTGCCGTTGTACGAAGCACTCTCGCGCGTAAAGAAGGTAGAAGACCTCAACATCGATCTCTACCTCGAAGTGATTGAAGAGCAGACGCAGCAGGGTGTGGACTATTTCACCATCCACGCAGGCGTGCTCATCCAGTACGTCCCCATGGTCTCCAAGCGCATCACCGGCATCGTCTCGCGCGGCGGCGCCATCATGGCGCAGTGGATGACCTCGCACCACAAGCAGAACTTCCTCTACGAAAACTTCGACCGCATCACTAAGATCATGGCGAAGTACGACGTCTCCTACTCGCTCGGCGACGGTCTACGCCCCGGCTCCGTAGCCGATGCTTCCGACGAAGCACAGTTTGCCGAACTCAAGACGCTCGGCGAACTCACCCGTCAGGCTTGGAAAGACGATGTTCAGGTCATGATCGAAGGTCCGGGCCATGTGCCGATGGACAAGATCAAGGAGCAGGTCGATAAAGAAGTGGAGATGTGCGATGGCGCACCTTTCTACGTGCTTGGCCCGCTCGTTACTGACATCGCTCCCGGCTACGATCACATCACCTCGGCTATCGGCGCAGCCATGATCGGCTGGCACGGAGCTGCCATGCTCTGCTACGTCACTCCGAAGGAACACCTCGGCCTGCCGAATGAGAAGGACGTAAAGGACGGCATCATCGCGTACAAGATTGCTGCCCACGCAGCAGATATTGCTCGTCATCGTCCAGGCGCACGTGATCGCGACGATGCCATCTCGCACGCGCGCTACACCTTTGATTGGGACAAACAGTTCGCGCTCTCGCTAGACCCTGACACTGCTCGTTCCATGCACGATGAGACGCTGCCCGACGACTACTACAAGGAAGCAGCTTTCTGCTCCATGTGTGGACCGAAGTTCTGCTCCATGAACTGGTCAAGCAAGGTAGATAAATACAACGAAGAGGTTCACGGCCTGAAGAAGCAGGACCTCACACAAATCGTCACTGAACAGATGGCGCTCCGCAACTAAATTGACCGGAAACTCACGACAAATAAAAATCCGCGCTGGCAAGAGCGCGGATTTTTATTGCCTTGGAGGAGGCTTTACGACACAGCTGCTAAATTTGGTAATTTGAAAAAATGAAGTCCGCTGTCGCTGCGGCGGAAACCTTGAGGCGTCGGCATGTTCTTGGATGCGGGAAGCCGAAAACCTTCAGCGCTTACAGCACTAAAATTAAAAGCCATACCTGCTACGCGCCGCACTGTAAGGCGAGGGTTCGCAGCGGAAAAAGTTTGCCGCGGTGGTCTCAACATAAAACAAGAATTCAAAGCAATATCCTTGAGAAGGGTTCCAAGGTTCTTCACCACAGGAACTGTTGATTCACTTACATCTATCCACACGACAGATGCCTTCGAGGAGCCGGATCTTTGTCGCCGTCCGGTTATTGCTATCTTCCTTGCAGAACGTAGGAGAAAACATCCCACTTCTGTGGTAGCGAACCTATTTCGCGGCCTTTTCCAGCACCGCTGCAGCTTGATTTAAACAACCAGTCAGCACATTCACCTGCGCCTGTGCACGCGCAACATCGGGTTTATCCAGCCCACCATCCAGGGCTTCCGTTACGCCCGGAATTACCACTGCCGCATATCCGGTGAATTCCCCAGGAGCATAGATAGTGTGCTTGTACCAGTGTCTATTGGGGAGCCCCTCTTTACTCAATAACATCTGCTCAGCTTCACGCAGGGCTGTGTTAAGAAGAGCTAGATTACCGCTTACTGTTCTTTGCCTATCGTAGATAGCATTGCCTGCTGCACGAAAGCGTCCCGCTGCCTTCTTCAATGCATCAAAACTTACATCGAGTTTATGAGAAGCAGCATCCCGCATGGCTTTCTCGACATAACCGACAATCTCCTTCCCATACGCGCGGTAATCATAGGGCAGCACATCTGCATCTGCCATATGCAGAATTTCCAGCCCAAATACTCGCGCCTGTTGCTGCTCGTAAGCAAAGCTGGGATCGCCGAACTTTTCAAACCATTGGTAGTTATCGAAGACAGAGTGATACACGCCATAGTTGCCATCCGATCCGATATCTGTTGCCGGAACGCCCGCGTGCTGCAGAAATGGAGTGAAATCCGACCCGCTTCCCAGATTGCCCACTTTTACTTCATCGTCAGACGCACTATCGCCATGCGCGCGCTTGTTCTTCTTCTGGTCGCGCAGCCACGCATCGTAGACAGTTCCGCCGCTGGGACTCGGCACCTGCTGAGTTACTTCGCGCACAAACTGTTTCAGGCTAGGGACTGCATCGCTATTGAAACGTGGTCCACTTACGCCTACATCAGTGTTGAAATAAGCAACAGCATGGGCCAGTTCGTCCATATGCTGTTCTACCCATTCTGTCGATCCGATCAACCCTTCTTCCTCGGCATCCCAACTCGCTATCACAATCGTGCGCTTCGGCTTCCATCCCTGCTTCAGTAGTTCGCCAAGACCATGTACCGTCTCAAGCATTGCCGCAGTACCGCTGCTCGGATCCACAGCGCCGTACACCCACGCATCGCGATGATTGCCAGCAATCACCCAAGCGTCGGGCTGCTCTGTTCCGCGAATCGTGCCAATCACATTCCATATCGTGCGAACTGCATAATCCTGCTCAAGTTGTAAATGCGCTTTCACTGCCGGAACAGATCCAGCTGGCCCAATCGACCCCAGGTGATACGTGAAGGCGAGTGCCCCTTGCCATTCACGTGGGCTCTCCGGCCCACCTAGCCTGCTTAGAATCGGTTCTGCATCGCGATAGCTGATTGGATTAGAGGGAATCGAAGGATTGTCTTCTCCGAGTTGGTTGGGCGCAAGTCTTTCTTTGTCGGATAAATTCATTGTCGAAGCCAGCCCGGGAGTCATTGGATCACCCGTGTACTTGGCAATAAACTGCACGCTTCCTCTCTGTACGCCCGTTTCCGGGCGATAAGGCCCTTTCGGATACATATCGCCTTTTGCATATCCATCGTCAGCAGGATCGCTGTAGATCAGCACACCTGCCATGCCGAGTTGCTGCGCGATATAAACTTTTACTCCGCGAAAGTTCTTACCATATCGGACCAAGGCGATTTTGCCCTTCAGGGCGACACCCATCGAACGCAGCTTTCTAAAATCCTCTAGCGTTCCATAATTCGCATAGACGACTTCGCCAGTCACATCACCGGAAGGAGCCGATCCGTTGAATGCCGTAAAGACCCTGGGATCATCCTGGAAACGATCACCCTCCGCATGCTCCCGCGTCGGTCCACGCATCACCACCTTGCCGTGCTCATCCAGCGCTTCCACAACAATCTTTTTAGGCTTGTTGAGATATACGCGATAAGGCACAATCTGCGTCTCTAAGCCAGCAGCTTTGAACTTCGCAGCAACATACTCTGTGGTTGCATAATCTTCCGGTGATGAAGCCCAGTGCGGCGCCTTGGTTAATTCTTTTAAATGCGCCTTCGCAAGCTCCCGGTCAGGTACTGCCATAAACAGCGCATCCCACCGGGATTGCGCAGAAAAATCGCGATAGCCGAATACTTTAGCTGCGGAAGTTCCCTCCTGGGCTGGAAAAATCTGCGTGACACACGTGAGGCAGATAATCGCGGTAAAGCGTAAGGGGATACGTATATGCACCACAACTCCTGAAGGTGTACCGAACTAAAGCAGTAAAAGGCGGACACCATTGTGGCATCCGCCTGTAACAATCCAAGATAAGATCAGTGGTTCGCCGGTGCCGGCTCAGTGATTGCCGGAACAGGTTCCGTGCAGAATTTGCAACGGGTCGCGGAGAGCGGAATGTCGCTTAGGCACTGAGGGCAAGGGCGCGTCGTTACTGCCTCCGGTCCTTTGAACCGCTGAATCAGCTTATGCACTGGCAGCACAATCAGAAAGTAGATTGCAGCCGCGTTCAGTAGAAAGTTGATCACAGCATTGAGAAACACGCCATAGTGAATCTCGCCTGGAACTGGCGTCTGCGGCGGTCCCATTACGCCAGTGGCGGCTTTTGAAACGTGATGCAGCACCGGCACATGAAACACAAGGTTGGAAAAGTCAGGCGCACCCACAATTGCTGAGATGAGCGGTGTAATGATTTGTGTCGTTAATGACGTCGTAATCTGCGTGAATGCTGCACCGATGATGACGGCAACGGCAAGATCCACTACATTGCCGCGCAGGATGAAATCTCTAAAGCCCTTCAACATGCCAGTTGAACCTCCATGCTGCGCACCAGCTTACATCACAGCCAGAGCGGATACAGCAGTAAAAATGCAACTAGAGTAAAAGCCATCAATTCCGCATAGAGCAGAAACAGCACGCCACCGTGATACCAGCTCCACCGTCCGCGCATGCAACGCGCCGTATCTATGATCGAAAGGGCAATCGCCAATGCCGGGAGCACGTTGAACCAGTTTTCCCGGTCGAGAGGAAAGTGCGCCAGCTTCAAAGCGATTGCAACAGCCGAAACAGTGACTACTGCGCCGCGGAAGTGAGACTTGCATCTCCATTGCATCCACGGCGGCAGTCTCACGTCTCTACGCCTTTGCTGTTTCTGCGATCTCGTCCATCATCGTGCGCATGCTCTCCGCATAAGGAGCACGCAGGACACCCTTCTCCGTAACAATCGCCGTCACATACTTCGCCGGCGTTACATCAAACGCAGGATTTTCAATGCCGCATCCATTCGGCGTCATCTGCTTGCCATTGGAGTGCGTCACTTCGCGCGCATCGCGTTGTTCAATCGGGATATCGTCACCCGTCGCGGTCGCTACATCGATGGTGCTCCAGGGTGCAGCCACGTAGAAGGGAATCCCATGTTCCTTCGCCAGCACAGCAACGGAGTAGGTGCCGATCTTGTTCGCCACATCGCCATTCGCTGCAATACGATCTGCACCGACAATGACAGCCTTGATGCGCCCTTGCCGCATCAGCGAGCCGCTCATATTGTCGCACAACACGGTGGTTTTGATGCCATCATGCAGCAACTCCCACGCCGTCAAGCGAGCGCCCTGCAAATAGGGCCGCGTCTCATCTGCCAGCACATCGATCTTCGCGCCGCGCTCCACCGCCGCACGAATCACACCCAGAGCCGTGCCATAACCGCAGGTCGCCAGCGCGCCGGCGTTGCAGTGCGTCAGCACCGTGCCTTCCTTCGGCAACAACTCCGCGCCAAACGCGCCCATGTCTTTACACGCCTGGATATCCTCGTCGTACATGCGCTGCGCTTCGTCGATCAACTTCTGCTTGATCTGCGGAATCGTTATGCCTTCCATCGACGCCAGCGCATAATATTTCGCACGCATCCGCTCAATCGCCCAGAAAAGATTCACAGCGGTAGGCCGCGTCTTCGCCAGCACATCGCTCATCTTCTCTACTTCTTTGCTCAAATCGTCGATAGATGTGGCCTTAGAGCGGTCCACGCCAAGCGCGATACCCATCGCCGCGGAAACGCCAATCGCGGGGGCACCGCGCACGATCATGTCGCGGATGATCGTCGCCACGTCATCATAGCTCGTAGCGGTTACGTAAATCTCTTCGAGGGGCAGCTTGGTCTGGTCGAGAAACCGGACGCCTTCTTTGGTCCATTCAAGTGTAGGAATCATCGCTCTCTATTTTACGCGGACACAATGCCGTACTTCTCGTCGAGAAACGCCGCCAATGGACGCGGCAGATGCTGCGCAATCTCCTGCCACGTCACAATCTGCAACCGGCAGCGGACAGTGCTGTACCGCACCGCAGCCACCATCTCCGCCCAGTCATCCTTCAAATCAGATCGCCGCGCATCGCACATCAGGCAGAAGCGCGCATCGTGTTCCACCGCCGCCATCACGCCGCGCAGTAGTTGATACGAACGCAGCTTGCCGCGCCGCGGATGCAGCCGCTCAATATCAAAGATGTCAGCGAAGGCGTCATACCGCCACATCATAGACATCGGTGCGGATTGAAAATCGCCTTCACATAACTTCGCTTCCACCAGCAGATCGCCCAGACGCATATCGATCTCGGTGCGGTCATCATGCCCATTGGTCAAAGCCACACGCGCACGCCAGCCAAACTCCGGTTTATCACTCGCGGAAACACCCAGCAGCGCGCACAGCGTTGCCGATTTCATCGTTGCAGGATGACAGAAGATGTTCATCAGCAGAGCATCGCTGCTCGTCGCGCACTCCAACTCGCCTCGCCAGCGATCACGGCTGCGGGGCACACGCGCCGACGCCGTATACGTCTTGTCCAGCCTCGCCGCCCAGGCTGCATTCGCTTGAATTCGTCGCCACGATGGAGGGAAGAAGTTGCCATGGCCGCCGTTCTCCTCCGCGTACACCACAGCAGGCTGGCTGCTATACGTCTGCTCATGCGAAAGAGAATCCGTCTGTGCGCGCATACGATTGCGCGCACTCACCTCCGCCCGTAAACGGCTGGCAACGCGACGCGCAGGCACATGCAGATCGGCACCCATGCACTTATTGTAAGGCGAAGGAAAGGCGAATTTTATTTTTTGGGAAACAGCTTCACATGCGCGGTGCGCACATCGTCCGCTGTGAAGACGCTGACAAACTTCGCCTCCGGCACTGCGCGCTCAATGTTCTCGTCTCCACCTTGCTGACGGTCCACCAAGCACAATACCGCAGCCACCTTCATACCGGCGGCACGTACCGCTTCAATCGCCATGATCGTCGAGCCGCCCGTGGTGCACACATCGTCTACTACGACAACACTCGCGCCCTCGCGCACAAAACCTTCAATGCGGCGGCCCGTTCCATGCGCTTTCTCCTGCTTGCGCACTAGAAAGCCATGCACCACACCTGCCTCAGGGTGCTCCAGCTTCCACCATGCCGAGGCCGATGCTGTATTCGACACAAGCGGATCGGCGCCCATTGTTAGACCACCTACAGCCTCCGCATCGGGAGCCACTTCACGAATCATCTCCGCCAGCACCAGACCAGACAAACGCCCGCCTTCAGCATCCAGAGTCGTCACACGGCAATCGATGTAGTAGTCACTCTTCGCACCGGAGGCCAGGGTAAAGTCACCCAGCCGGAAAGACTTGGTGGCAATCAGATCAAGCAGTGTAGCGCGTTCGCGGGAGAGATTACTCATACGTGCGATTCTATCGTTGCTGCAGCTTGTCTAAGTGGCGATACCCGCCCGTCGCCAGAAACACACCTAAAAACATCACGCTATTGTACGTAGCATGCACCACGGCAGAGCACGCTATCGAACGAAAATGCAATCGTACCCAAGCCAGCGTAAGGCCCACACACGACAACAGGACAACTGCGCTCCACGCATATCCAAGTTGTTGTGCATGCATCAGCCCAAATGCCGCGCTGGTCATAATTGAGCTCACGATGACAGCAGGAAGGGAAAGATCGCTCTCATAGCAGGGACGCTCCCGCTTGGGCAGCATCCAGTCTACGGCCACAGCAAAGGCCGGTAGAAGGAACCCGCGAAACATCGTCTCCTCAAAGATAGGAGCAACAAGAATGCCGTAGAACGTCATGCCCCACACAATGCCTTGTGACTGAAACATCGATTCGATCGGCGTTTCTTTCGGCAAGGTAAGAAAGCGTTCCAGCGTGGCCGCAAGAATACTCATCGTCAAACCGATCACGGCAAGTTTGCCAAGCCGCTCTCGCGCCTGCGGCCAGTTCCAGTGCAGCACGTCCCAGAACGAACGCCCCCAGAACGCACGCAGCAGCGGCCATCCAAGTGCCACCGTCAGCACCGCCGATCCCATATTCGCAATCAACATCACCAGCGCATGGTGCGGGTCGTTCGAATGGGGAAGCAGACTCGCGCGTCCGTACTTCCAGCCAAGTACAACCACTAAAAACATCTGCGCAAGAAAGTAGAGGGCTGCAAATAGCGCAGCCCATCCTATATGCGGACGCTGAATCTCCCGCGCAGACATCTCGTTCTCAGGGGTGAAATCGTCCTGCATCAACCCACCTTGCCCGTTTTCTTCACGCGCTTGCCCTTGGGAGCGGCATCTTTCTCAGTCGACTTCTTCGCCGGACGCCTAAACGTCTCAACCGCTTTTGCAGGGATTCCTCCCGGCACCACCGGTGCCGGTCCGCGCTTGCTATGCGGACGCATCGCATAATGCCGCTTCAAAAATTGTCCCGTATGCGACTCGGCAACGTCGGCCACTTGCTCCGGTGTTCCTTCAGCCACAACACGTCCACCACCTTCGCCACCTTCGGGGCCCATGTCCACAATCCAATCCGCGTTGCGAATCACATCCAGATTGTGCTCGATGATGATGATCGAATTGCCCAAATCGGTTAGCCGCTGCAACACATCCAGCAGCCTCCGCACATCGTCAAAGTGCAACCCTGTCGTCGGCTCATCCAGCAGATAAAGCGTGCGGCCCGTCTGTCGCTTGCTCAACTCCTTGGCCAGCTTCATGCGCTGCGCTTCGCCGCCCGAGAGAGTCGTCGCACTCTGCCCCAGATGGATATATCCAAGTCCTACATCTACAAGCGTCTGCAACTTGCTCTTTACATTAGGAATATTCCCCAGTACCTCCAACGCATCTTCAATCTGAAGATCGAGAATATCGGCAATGGAATAGCCGTTGAACTTTACGCTCAGCGTCTCCTGGTTATAGCGTCGCCCGTTGCACACCTCGCACAGAACGTACACGTCCGGCAGAAAATTCATTTCGATCCGCCGCTGTCCATCGCCCTGGCATACCTCGCAACGCCCGCCCTGCACGTTGAAGGAGAAACGCCCGGCTTTGTATCCACGCTCGCGGCTCTCCGGCAGCATTGCAAATAGATCGCGAATCGCGGTGAACACACCGGTATACGTTGCAGGATTTGAACGCGGCGACCTGCCAATCGGCGATTGATCGATCTGAATGACCTTGTCGAGCTCGTCTGTGCCGCGAATAGCAGAGTGCAGGCCTGGCTCTTCCTTGCTGCGATAGAGTTCCTTCGCCAGAGAACGATACAGGATGTCGTTTACTAGCGTGCTCTTTCCGCTGCCGCTCACGCCGGTGACGACGGTCATCACGCCCAGCGGAAAATGAGCAGTCACATTCTGCAGATTGTGACTCCGCGCACCTTCCACGGTAATGAAGCGCCCTGTCAGCGGCCGCGGTGTCTCGCGCGACTGGATCTCCACATCGCCGGAGATATACCGGCCCGTCAGCGACTCCGGCACCGCCATCACATCTTCCGGCGACCCAGCCGCGATCAACGCGCCACCTAACTTGCCCGCACCGGGGCCAAGATCGAGCACGTAATCCGCCTTGCGAATGGTGTCCTCGTCATGCTCCACAACCAGCACGGTGTTGCCCAGATCACGCAACTCCTCCATCGCCTGGATCAGCTTCATGTTGTCGCGCTGATGCAGCCCGATAGACGGTTCATCCAGCACATACAGCACGCCGCGCAGGCGCGAGCCAATCTGCGTTGCCAGCCGGATGCGCTGTCCTTCACCGCCGCTCAAGGTGGCCGCCGAGCGGTTCAGTGAGAGATAGCTCAACCCGACTGCATTTAAAAATTCGAGCCGCTCAATTACTTCTCGTTGCAACCGGTCGGCGATCAGCTTTTCCCGTCCGGTGAACCGCATCTTCTGTGCGGCTTCGCGCGCGCGCTCCAGCGATAGGGAAGTAAAGTCCGCAATCGAACGCTTATCCACCGTCACCGCAAGCGATTCAGGCCGCAGGCGTTTGCCTTTGCACTCCGGGCAATCCGTCGCACTCATGTACTGCATGTAGTATTCGCGGAAGGCCTCGCTCTTGCTTTCCTCCATCGTGTCCCGCAGATACGGGAAGATGCCGTGGAAGCCGGTCTTCGCCGCCTCGGCGCGAGGAGGTCCATAGAGCAGCAATTTCTGATCGGATTCGCTTAAATCTTCGAACGGAACCTTCAAATTTATCTTGTTTTTATCCGCAAATAGCTTGATTAAGCGCAGCAGATAAGCCGACCCCGACCCCGGCCCCATTGCGCCATCCAGCAGCGGCTTGCTCCAGTCCGTGATCGTCTTCGCCGGGTCAAAATCATAGATCGATCCCAGTCCATTGCACTCCGGGCAGGCGCCATAGGTGGAGTTGAAGGAAAACGATCGAGGCTCCAGCTTCGGAACGTTGATGCCGCACTGCGGACACGCCATCGAAGACGAGTAAAGCGTCTCCTCCTGGCCGGCAATTCCTACGAGGACCAGTCCATTTGCCATCTGGAGCGCCTTCTGGACGCTGGCCTCCAGCCTTCGGGTATCGGGCCGTCCGTCTGCATCTTTTTTGACGATGATGCGGTCAACAATGGCTTCAATCGTGTGATTTTTGCGCTTTTCCAGCCGCATTCCTTCTTCAATTTCGATGATCTCGTCGTCTACGCGCGCGCGGAATCCCTGCGCGTCCAGCGCCTCTAACTCCTCTCGAAACTCACCTTTACGCCCACGGACGATAGGCGCCATCACCGTAATCCGCTCACCCGCATCCAGCGAAAGCACCCGCTCAACGATCTGTTCCACACTCTGCCGCGTAATCTCGATCCCGCAATTGGGGCAGTGTGGGCGGCCTACGCTAGCCCATAAAAGGCGCAAATAGTCGTAGATTTCGGTAATTGTGCCGACGGTCGAGCGAGGCGAGCGGGAGGTTGTTTTCTGCTCGATAGAGATAGCCGGTGAAAGTCCATCGATCGCGTCCACATCGGGCCGTTCCATTTGGTCGAGGAACTGGCGTGCATAAGCGGAAAGCGTTTCGACGTAGCGGCGTTGACCTTCTGCGTAAATCGTGTCAAAAGCCAGAGAACTCTTGCCCGAACCTGAGAGTCCGGTGACCACCGTCAGCGTATTCCGGGGAATGGAAACGTCGATGTTCTTGAGATTGTGGTGCCGGGCACCGCGAACTGTGATGTGTGTGACGCTCATTGGCAGGAGGAACCTAGACAGCGCTGGATTTCCTCTCCTGCGCCATCTTTATAGAATAAAGCCATCCACCACATTTGTTCTTCGCGGGCAATGCAAGATGAGTTGTACACACCTGAACCTGAATGGGTACTATCGTTTAAAGCGTTTTCCACGGCAAACTGTGAAGGATCAGGCATCGCATTCCGATATGGATGCCATCCACAGGGATGAGCTTAGCAATATTGCGATGCGTGTGAAGTTGATTTCGAAAGTTGAGGTTACATGTCGTCTATCGTTCTTCTTTGCTCGGTCCTCGCATCGCTCGCATTCGGTGTATTGATCGCGTACGGCATCTGTCTGGCGATGTTCCGCGTCTTTCGCGTTCACTCCAGGCAGGCAGCTCAGGCCCGTGCAGAGGCGAAAGCCCAAGCAGCTTCTGTCGCAACAAGCCAATTGGCTTCCAATTAGCAGCTACGGCGTCACTCCCTGGCGTTGATGCATCTTCTGTAACTGCTCAAAAACCTGTTGTGGAGTCCTCACTCCATTGGGAGACTGCTGATCCGTCGTCCCGTTATTCGAATTTCCTGAATTGCCTCCATTCGTATTTACGCCTCCAGATATAGGTGTGCCCGGTTGCGGCGTGGTGGGTTGTGGCTGCTGGAGGGGTTGATCGATATCTGCTGGCGGAGGGGCTTCTTGTTCCTCGTGCACCTGCATGGGATTGGGTGGTGTTACACCTCCGGTAAGTGGAGTGAGCGTCAGCATCATGGGCAGGTGTGCAGTATCCGACTCCAATGCCATATTGCAGCGCGTTCCTTCCATCAACTGTGCCAAGACTTTTGCTGCAATATCAGGTCCGTAGGTACCAAAAACGCGTTCGTCCTGTACAGCGCCGACGATCTTCATGCCCGTTTTGAGTGCGACATCGCGCAGAATGGAGTTGAGGCTGCTGTTTTGCGCAACAATTTTCAACCGGCCAGCTTCCCAGGTTACGATGGCGCGCTGCGAGTACGAAGAAGGAGGCAGCTCTCTACGTGATGGCGTTGCCGATGTAGGTGCAGTTGGAGGAATGTCAGGCCGTACCTGCGCCAAACATGCAGTTGCTAAACACATCATCGATACTGCAGAGAAGCGAATCATCATCTACACCATTAGACGTACCGTGCCATAAGTCGTCCGCGCGACTGTACTAGACTAGCAATGTTTAGACAGGGTTCTCTATGCGCCGTCTTTTGTTTGCACTTTCGCTTGTCGTTCTTCTGCCTTTACCAAAGGTGTACGCCGATGGCTGTACCAGCCAAGCCGCTATGCCTGCCGCTACGCGCACGATCATCTCACAGGCAGCTCTGGGGTTCGCGCGTCAGATACAAAACGCCGAGATCGCAGCAATCCGTGCGAACACAATTCCAGCCTACTCCGGCGAAAACTTTACCGGCATTCAAGAAGCCATTGGAGAGGCGTCTCCTAACATCAAAGGGGCAATCTTCAATGTGCAATCGGTGTGGCTGCTTGATGCCAGCAACTTGAAGCCTTCTCCAGACGGCACACTGCAGGATGGCCAGTTCTTCTGCACACTGCATAGCGCTATGTCTGAAGTTTCCTTCATCATTCCAAGCCTGCCGCAAGGCCGTTACGCATTGGCTATTGTTGATTCTGTTTCTGAAAAGAACCCATGGCAGCTCTCGTTTTTGATGCAGGAGATTGCAGGTGGATGGCGTCTCGCTGGCTTCTTCCCTCATGCGCTTACCGCTGGTGGACACGATGGTCTTTGGTATTGGCGTGCAGCACGCGACTTCACAGTTAAGAAGCAGCCGTGGAACGCATGGTTCTATTACAAACAAACCGTCGCTTTGCTTCGACCTGTTACGTTCATGAGTTCCACGCATCTCGACAAGCTGTTGGACGAGATGAACAAGGCCGCTCCGCACGCCGTTGCGCAAGGCCTCTCCGCGCAATCTCCACTCGTGTTGAAGAATGCCGACGGTTCCGATCTCTTCATCACTGCTCTGGGGACTGACACGTCGCTCGGCACATCGCCGATCGATCTCGCGATGCACATCCGCGTAGACGCGCCGGTGAGCGATCCTATTGCGGGCCGTGCGCGTAATCGACTCGCCGCTGCCACCCTGTTGAAGTCGTATCCTGAACTGCGTTCTGCGTTTCATGGTGTGTGGATATTTGCAGATGCTCCAGGTGCTTCACCGTTTGCAACAGAAGAACCTATGACCAATCTGCCTCCGCAGTAACGCGACATTTTTCTTTGAGACGCATAAAGTAAAGAGCGCACATGTTTGAGAATGTAAAAGAACCGCTCAAGACGCTGCCGCAAGCCATTGAGGAACGGCGTGCTACGCCAAGCTTTACCGGCGAGCCTGTTCCGCTCGACGATCTGAATGCAATTCTCGAGGCAGGTCTGAATGCCCCCAGCGGCTACAACATTCAGCCGTGGCGCTTCATCGTGGTGCAGAGCGAAGAGATGAAGCGCCGCCTGCGCGCTGCCAGTTTCAATCAGGCAAAGGTGGAAGAAGCATCCGCTGTGATCGTGTGCTGCGGCGATGCAGACTCATGGCGCAAAGACGCTGACGAGATCATCCAGATGGGTCTGGAAGGTGGCATCCAGGAGAGCTACGCTGCGCAGCTTAAGAGCCATGTCTCTAATTTTCTGAATTCACTTTCCGCAGACCAGATGCATGGCTGGCTCAACAAGCATGTTGCCATCGCTATGACGCACATGATGCTGATGGCCGAAGTGATGGGATACGACACCGCGCCCATGGAAGGCTTTGAGCCAGACAAAGTTTGTGAAACGCTGCGGCTGCCTATGAGTTACTGGGTGGTCGCGCTGCTTGCAGTGGGACATGCGCAGGGGCCTGACAAGTACAACGGCGGACGCCTCCCGGCAAGCCACAGCATCTTTGGCGAAGAGTACGGCCGACCGCTGAAGTAGCTACTCGCCCTTCCAGATGTAGGCATCCGGCTGCGCCAACCCAATGTGCGAAAGCACACGCTGGCAGAACTGCCGTGCCATTTCATCTGTACTTTGCGGCTTGTTATAGAGCGTCGGCATCGCAGGAAAGATCGTGGCGCCCGCTTCCGCAGCCAGCGTCATATTGCGCAAATGAATGCGGTTGAACGGTGTCTCTCGTACACATAAAACAAGTTTGCGTTGTTCCTTCAGGCAAACATCCGCAGCGCGTTCGATGAGTTTCTGCGCCATCCCGTTAGCGATGGACGCAAGTGTTCCCATGGAGCAGGGAAGCACGATCATTGCATTCACCGGATAGCTTCCACTGGCAATCTGCGCGCCGATGTCGTCATTCGCAAGCAGTGAGATCTTCTTATCCGCTTGGCCAGCAAGTTTTTCCACCAGCCCATTGCGTCCGGAGATGCCTAATTCTTCGGCCAGTACACGCAAAGCATGTTCGGATACAACGAGATGCACGCGATGCACGCGCGCATCTGCGATCAGCAGATGCAGCATCTCACGTGCATAGGCCGCACCGCTGGCTCCCGTAATAGCCAACGTCAAATTGTAGTTTGCACCCACTCTGGCATTATCGCGCACTCTTTTAGGCCGTTTAAGTCCGAATCTTTTTCGCGCAAAAAGTAGTCAAAATAACCAGATGATTTTCTATGAAAGAGGTGGATGGATGTTGCGGTGGGCTGCAGGGACGTTTTGGATAGTATGCTCGTTCCTTGCGTTTTGCTACCCACGCATGGCGCATGCCGGGACTGCGCTTCTGCTCGAAGAGCCTTTCGGAACGTTCGGACGCATGAATCCCACAGGACACGCAGCTATCTATCTGGATAATGTATGCGCTGATACACCAACGCATCTGCGGTTCTGCCGGCCCGGCGAGCCGGGTGCGGTGATTAGCCGCTATCATCGCGTCGACGGATACGACTGGGTGGCCATACCCCTGATCCCTTATCTCTACGCGGTAGAAGACCTCAGCCAGGTGCCCACCGAAGCGGATGCCGGTCTGCAAGCTGAGTTGCGCGACAGCTACCGGCGCGATCATCTGCAGCACATCGCGCCAGACAAAAAAGACGGCAGCACACCCGATGGAGAGTGGATTCAACTTGTCGGATCTGCGTACGACCGCAAGATCTATGGCTTCCAACTCGCGTCCACGCCCGAACAGGACGCTGCACTCATCGCGCACTTCAACGCCAGCAAGAACGTTTCGCACTTCAACCTGCTCTTCAGAAATTGCGCAGACTTCTCGCGCAAGCTCATCAATCGCCAATATCCGGGCGCGATTCACCGCAACTTCATTGCAGATTTTGGGCTTACTACGCCGAAGCAAGTGGCTCGTTCTATTCAGCGTTATGCGTCTGAGCATCCTGAGGTGAAATACAGCACGTTTGTTATCCCACAGGTCGAAGGTAGCATTCCACGTTCACACCGCGTGGATGGAATCGCTGAATTTTTAGTGCGCTCAAAGAAATACGTGATTCCGCTGGCCGTGCTCGCGCCGGTCAGCACCGCCATTGTTGGAGTTGCGTGGCTGGCTGGAGGCCGTATGCATCTTCCATCTGACGCGCCTGTGCTTGCCGTTCTCAAACGGCAGGACGAGCAGCGTCAGCCTCTCGATATCCATGTAGCCGAAGCGCAAGCTCCTCCAGGTGAGGAGTATCTAGCGGATACGAAAGTGCAAACGCGAATATCCAATCAGGAAGGGAAGAGCGATTCGGTAGCTTCTTCCACGAGAGAAACGCGCGCTGAATAGCTCAGAGATCTCGCAGTGCAAGAGCCACAATGGTCGTGCCACTTCCGAGAGTTGAGTTTAATCTCTCTTCGTCATTCAGAAAGGATGCATCCATCACGGCGGCAGTAATCTGCTCTTCCGTTGCGCCTACAAAGCACAATTCACATGTGCCGATGCCTTCTGCATTGCGCACAGGCGGACCGAACGTCCGGCAGGTCATCGGTCGTGCCGCATAAAGATCGCAGGTTCTCGTCTCGGGATCGAGCACAGGACAGACAACTTCGTTGCCGAAATCCTCAAAGCGCGGGTCGTCCTCATCCAGTGTTCCAGAGGCAAAGTCACCAGGAAATTTTTCGCGCAAGATCTCCAGCGCGAAGGCAACGCGCTCGCGTACGCGCGCAGCTTTCTCTGGTTCCAGTTGCAGCAATCCTTCTCGCAGCCGTTTCGCGTCAAGCTGTGAGATGGAGAACACACCAACGCAACACTGCGAACAGCCAGATTTGCACGCCAGCCATTCGCCGCTGCGCTGCACGGCATCTGCAAGAGCCGCATCTACGATCTGGATCAACTCCTGATCGTTCTTAGCCATCGATCTACTCGTTTAGAACGCGGGCGAAGATCTTGTCCACATTCGCAAGCTGCCGTGCTGTTGAGAATGCCTCCGCAATCTTTTCGTTGCTGAGCTTCTCTGTAATCTGTGGCTCGTTTTGGACCAGATCACGAAAGATCAAGTCCTCTTTCCACGCCTTCATCGCCAGCGTCTGCACCAATTTGTACGCATCCTCGCGCAACATGCCGACTTCAGCCAGTTCGAGCAAGAGCTGTCCGCTAAAGACCAATCCGCCGGTGAGGTCGAGGTTCTTCTGCATGCGCGCGGGATACACCAGCAGGCGATCGATCAGGTCAGTGGCTTTCGTAAGCAGATAATCGGCCAGCGTAGTGGTGTCAGGCAGTATGACGCGCTCGGCAGAGGAGTGCGAGATATCGCGCTCATGCCACAGCGCCACGTTCTCCAACGCTACCTGCATGTTACCGCGCATCACGCGCGCCAGCCCGCAAATGTTCTCGCAGGTAATAGGATTGCGCTTGTGCGGCATCGCGCTCGATCCCTTCTGCTTCTCGCTGAAAAACTCTTCCGCCTCGCGCACTTCGGTGCGTTGGAGATGACGAATCTCCACTCCAATCTTATCCAGCGTGCTTGCCATCACCGCGAGTGCGCCAACATATGCGGCATGGCGGTCGCGCTGCAATACCTGTGTTGAAACGCCCGCATTCTTCAAGCCAAGCCGGCGGCAGATCTCCTCTTCATGTTCCGGCTGTAGATGCCCGAATGTTCCTACCGCGCCCGACAACTTGCCCACACGCATGTCTTCCGCAGCAGCATCAAAGCGAGCGATGTTGCGCTGCATCTCCGAGTACCAGAGCAGCAGCTTCAACCCAAACGTCGTCGGTTCTGCATGGACACCGTGTGTGCGTCCAATGCACGGTGTGTGTTTAAACTCGACCGCGCGGCGTTTCAACACGTCACTCAGTGCCACCATGCCTTCGCGAATCATGCGCGAAGCTTCCTTCAACTGCAACGCCTGTGCTGTATCCACCACGTCGGTGGAGGTGAGTCCATAGTGTAACCAGCGCGATTCCGGCCCAACCTTCTCCGCCACGGCGGTCGTAAAGGCGATTACGTCGTGCCGTGTCTGGGTTTCTATCTCGCGGATACGCTCCAATTCAAAGCTGCCGCGCTCGCGGATAGCCTTTGCGGCCTCCTGCGGCACAATGCCTGCATCGGCAAGCACTTCGCTCGCTGTCGCTTCCACTTCCAGCCAGCAGCGAAACTTGTTTTCATCGCTCCACAGGGCGCGCATTGCAGGCCGCGTATACCGGTCGATCACTGTCCATTTCTCCTTGCTTCTTCAGTCTACCTGCCCGTATCTATTGGAAAGAAAACGTATCGTGGCACGATACATCGTGTTACGATATATATGTGGCTGGAACACAGACATCCCGCAAGCAGGCGCGCCCGCTTTACTCGCAGGAAAACCTCTGCCTGCTGGCCGATCTGCGCTTTCATCTGCGCCGGTTTCTCGCCTTCAGCGAGGCCGCCGCGGCGGAGCACGGTACACGCGCGCAGCACTATCAGTTGTTGCAGGTCATCGCCGCTGCTCCGGCACAAAAAGCGGTGACCATCGCATATGTTGCCGAGCGGATGATCCTTCGCCACAATAGTGCGGTTGAGCTTGTGGACAGGGCAGAGCAGGAGGGCCACCTCGTGCGCGAAGGCGACCCCATCGACCATCGCAGAACGCTTCTGCGGATTACGCCACAGGGCGAGCAACTTATCGCTTCGCTGCTGGAAGTTCATCTCCACGGTCTGCATGAGCTTGCACCCGAGATGGCGCGGTCTTTGCGTGCGCTCTCACCAGCACTACACGTTGTTTCGCATCTTAAGCCTTCCGGAATGGCGCCGCCGTCTATCATGCCGGCCACGTCCGGCAAGCGGAGTAAATCATGAGTCACGAAGCACACCCCGCAGTTGAAAGTGAACTTGGAGATTACACAGCCGACCGGCGCATGATCTTCATCAGCGGCCTTGCCATCATCGTCGGTGCCCTTGGCGCCGTCCTGGCCTGGTTTCTTTACAGGCTCATCATGCTGGCCACAAATATCTTTTATTTCGGCCATGTCACCGCGCAATATGCCGATCCTGCCGCTTCTCCATTTGGCTGGAAGGCAATCTTTGTTCCGGTCATCGGCGGCCTGATCGTTGGTCTGATCGCGCGATACGGCTCTGCGGCCATTCGCGGACATGGAATGCCGGAAGCCATTGAAGCCGTGCTGCTTCGTGGGGCACGCGTGCAGCCTCGCCTTACCATCCTGAAACCACTGGCGACAGCTATCGCCATCGGTTCAGGTGGCCCGTTCGGCGCGGAAGGTCCAATCATTATGACGGGCGGCTCCGTCGGTTCGCTCATCGCGCAGCTTCTGCGCATGTCCGATGCGGAACGTACGACGCTCCTTGTCGCTGGTGCATCTGCCGGTATGTCGGCCACCTTCTTATCGCCCATCTCTGCCATCCTGCTCGCGGTGGAGTTGCTGTTGTTTGAGTGGCGGCCACGTTCGCTGGTGCCTGTTGCCATCGCCAGCGTTACGGCTGCGGCACTTCGCCGTCTCTTGCTCGGCGCAGGGCCGGTATTTCCCATGCCGTCCACGAACATCACCATCCCTGAGAACACCATGCCCTTGGCGATTCTTGTTGGATTGGTGATTGGTTTTGCTGCAATCTTGTTGAGCCGTTTCCTATATCGTTGCGAAGACTTCTTTGAAAAACTCCCCGTCCACTGGATGTGGTGGCCTGCTATCGGTGGCCTCGTCGTCGGCATCGGTGGCTACTTCTATCCGCCAGCTCTGGGTATCGGATACAACGTCATCCAAAAATTGCTGCTGGGCGATTACACATGGCACGTCATCATTGGCGTCATTGTGGTGAAGTCCATCATCTGGATCGTCTCGCTCTCTTCCGGAACTTCAGGCGGCATCCTTGCCCCAATGCTACTCATAGGCGGTGCAATGGGTGCGGCTCTCGGCCACGTCCTTCCGTTCCTCGCCAACGGCGCGTGGCCTATGGTCGCCATGGCCGCCATGCTTGCTGGAGCCATCGGTGCACCACTTACCTCCGCCATGCTTGTAGTAGAACTCACGCATAACAGCGGCCTGCTGTTGCCCGTACTGCTCGCATGCGTTGTCTCCTACGGGCTCAACGTGCTGCTGCAGAAGCGTTCCATTCTCACAGAACGCCTAAGCCGCCGCGGTCATCATCTTTCGCGCGAATACGGTGTCGATCCGATGGAAATGGTGATCGTCTCTCAGGCCATGCATACCAGCTTGTTCGCCTTACCTGCCACGGCTACTCGGCAGGAAGCTGCTAACTGGCTCAAGCGTATGGAAGAGCGTGGTCCGGAAGCATGGTCACATTGGCAGCGTCTCTTTCCTATCGTAGATAAGGATGGAAAGTTGCTTGCTATTCTCACGCGCACACAGATGATGAACTCGGCGCGTCAGGCCGATCTCACCCAACCGCTCATCAACGATGCAAGCCGTTCTCCGAAGGTAGTTTCTCCCGGAGATACACTGCGCATGGTCGCTGCCAGCATGGCCGAGTCAAAATTCACTCGCTATCCTGTAGTGGATGGGGACAGACGCCTGCTCGGTATTATCACCATCGAAGATTTGTTGGTCGCCCGCACCAAACAGATCTCGCGCGAATCCAGTCGTGAGCGCGCACTGCGTATCCGCTGGCCATTCTCTTCGGCAAACGAAGCGCAGGACCTTCCCGGAGCGCCGGCCGCAGAAAAGGAGATTGCTGCTCTGGATGGCGAGTGATGCAAAACTATTATGCGTCACTCACCTGAAAGAGTTCCGCCATCTCCTCATATAGGAACCCTTCACCGGGCCGGTAGGGCTGCACCCATCGGCCATCAATCACAAACTGCGGAATGGCCTTCTTACCGACGTTCCGCAGTACCTCTTCTGCGGCTCCGGGAACACGCTCAATATCGATCTCTGTGTAGGGGATTGCATGCTTCTCAAGAAAACGCTTGGCTTCGCGGCAGTCGCGGCACCACACAGCGGAGTACACTTTCAAATCCATAGGCACGATTCTACTGCTCCTTATAGTTGCGCATCAGCCCACCATCGATCACGTAGGTTGAGCCGGTAATGTAAGCGGCTTCGTCGCTTGCAAGAAACGCTGCCAGACCGGCTACATCGTCCACGCTGCCCAATCTTCCCAGTGGAATATTGTTGAGCAGTGCATTGAGCTTCGGCTTGTCGTTCAACAAAGCAGTGTTGATCGGTGTAGAGATCGCACCCGGTGCAATGTTGTTCACCGTAATGTTCTTGGGCCCTAACTCTACGCACAAATCGCGCATCAGCATGCGCAGACCGCCCTTTGCCGCGCAGTAGCTCGCAAAGTGAGGAAACACCATGTCCTCATGTACTGATGAGATATTGATCACGCGGCCAGGAATGTTCTTCTCAATTAGTTTCTTCACAAACGCCTGCGTAAGAAAGAACGGTCCCTTCAAATTCACATCGAGGACCATGTCATAGTCCTTCTCGCTGACCTCCCAGAAGTCAGCTCCCTTCTCCACACCGGCGTTGTTCACCAGGATATCCGCCTTGCCGAATTTCTCCCACGTCGCATCCACCAGCTTCTGAATGTCGTCCAGTTTCGATACATCGGCTTGCACCAGCAGCGCCTTTCCACCGGCTGCTTGAATCTGGCGTATAGTCTCATCTCCGCCGGCTTTGTCATGGCGATAGTCCACCACCACGCTCGCGCCATCGCGTCCTAGACGTACAGCAATTCCTTGTCCGATACCTGACGAAGCACCAGAGACGATTGCAATCTTACCTTGCAGCTTTTTATCACTCATGCACTCTTCTTCCTTGTCTTAGAAGATTTCTTTGTTGTCTTTTTTCGTGTAGATTTCTTCACCGCACTCTTCTTTGTGGTCTTTTTCGACGGTTTACTGTCAGTCTTCGAGTCCTCTACACGTTTGTGCAGCAACTCTTTTGCACGTTGAAGGACCTTGAGCCTGCTTTCAGGCAGGTTCTTACCTGCTCGATTGATGTAGAAGGTGAGCATCCGCATGCCGCTTCCTGGTCCTTTTGGAGAAACCTTCTTCGAAGCAAGTTCACGTGCGATCGTCGGTGCGCTTTGATTGAAAAGGTCTTTCCGGGGATGCGTTGAGTCGGTACCGACCTTCGCAGACCACTTTCGCTTGCCACCGGAATTAGCATGGCTCGTGCTCTTTTTAGCAGACCGCTTCTTCGTTGCGGATTTCTTCGTCGCCACGGACTACTCCTTCACTCCATCGGATGCGTTAAATCCCAACGGAGTGAGTACGGCATCTATCTGCGGCTGCGGAAAAAGCTCTGCAACATCGCGCCGCACGGCTCAGCCAGAACACCTGCCACTACCTCACAACGATGATTAAGCTGAGGATGATTCATGACAGACAGTACACTGCCGCAAGCGCCAGCCTTGGGATCGGCAGCGGCGTAGACCAACCGCGCCATGCGCGCGTGCAGAATGGCACCCGCACACATCGCACACGGCTCCAGTGTCACGTAGAGCGAGCATCCAGTCAGTCGATAGTTCTCAAGCGCACGACCTGCTTCGCGCATCGCGACGATCTCGCAATGCGCCGTGGGATCGCTGTCCCGAATCACGCGATTCTGGCCGCGACCGATAACTTCACCGGAAGAAGAAACGACAACAGCTCCCACAGGAACCTCGCCATCGGCGGACGCGCGCTCGGCCTCCGCAATAGCCTCCTGCATGTACTGCAGATCGAGTTCAGTAAGATCGCTCATTGGCCTACAGACTCATTGTCTGCGCGATTCCAGATTGCGTTGAAGTTTGTCTGGAAGTTCTCACCGAATCGGCATCGCACAGGATGACAAGATCATTGTCCTGCCGCTTCTCTCCCGTAGGAGAAAAATTCGCAGAGCCGCTACGCACAAACGCACCATCCACACAGTACGACTTCAGGTGCATCAGCGTGTGCGAGTGCTTCACGCGTATCTCAACGTTCGGTGCAGCAGAGAGACGGGCGATGAGGTCATTATCCGCAACGCCGTCCTCGTCCTCATCATTATCGACGCGTTTACGCTTGCTGCGTGAAGCTTTGGTTGCACGCGCAGCTTCACCACGAAACTGTGTCTGGTCACGATAGACGCGCACGTGGACGCCGCGCGCGGCATCCATCAATGCATTCGCAACGACAAGATCGGTGAGCGAGTAAGCCGCAAAATCGATGGAGCGGTGCGCCGTCTGCAAAAGAGCAACGTCCATGCGCTCCAGGTTCTCAGCAGGGGAGTAATGCAGTTCTGCCGCAACGTTGCTTTGCGCAATACGCTGTTCAGGCGCACGGCAGCCTGCAAGCAGCGGCAGCAATAGCGCTGCCGCCAGTGCGCGATACCGCATCAGGCAGGCTCCTGCTGCGTCATGCAATGCAGCGCGCCCAGTCCCCAGATAAAGTCGCCACAGTGGATGCCGATCGTCTTTCGCGTAGGGAACTGATCGGCAATGATGTTCAGCGCAATGCGGTCGTTCTCATCGTTGAATGTCGGCACAAGCACCAGGTCGTTCGCAATGTAAAAGTTCGCATAGCTCGCCGGCAGCCGCTCATTATCGAAGATTACCGGGGAAGGCATCGGCAACTCAATCACGTTGAACGCCTCATCGCTCAGGTTCTTCGCAGACCGCAGACGGTCAAGGTTCTCTGCCAGCGGCAGATGGTTCTCGTCCGAGGTTTCCTTCTCCGTCGCCAGCAGAATGGTGTTCTCGTTCACAAAACGAGCAATATCGTCCACATGGCCATGCGTGTCATCACCGGCGCATCCACGGTTCAGCCACACCACCTGCTCGATGCCGAGATACTGGGCAAAGCACTGCTCCAGTTGCTCACGCGCGATGCCAGGATTGCGCTGCTGCACTTCGCTCAACAGGCATTCTTCTGTCGTAAGCATCAGTCCGGCACCATTCACATCAATCGAACCACCCTCAAGAACAACGCGATGCTCCCCAATCATCGGAACAATACGCTCTACGCCTTGCAGCTTGGCCACTTCAGAAGGAATCAGGTCGTCGTTGTGCCAGTTGTCATACTTGGCCCACGCATTGAACTTCCAATCCGTCACCGCAAGCGAGTTGTCCTGCTTGCGCGCGGAGCCTTCAGCCTTACGAACATAGATTGGCCCCGAATCCCGCAGCCAGATGCGGTCCGTCCGCCACGGATGAAAGTGCAGCCGCGCCATGTTCGCGCCAGCGCGCAGCAGCATCTTGCGCGCACGCTTCTCCGCAAGCTCGTTCTGCACAAGAATGTTGACGTCTTCCACCTGCGAGAGCTGCCGCACGATCTCGCAATACACCCACGGAATCGGCTGAAACTTCCCAGGCCAGTCCTCTGCGTTATGCGGCCACGCAATCCATGTAGCGGAGTGGCGTTCCCACTCGGCGGGCATTGTGTACTGCTTATTCATTAATCCAAAAACCTCTTCGTCACACCTTCATAGAAATCAATCCGCCGGTCGCGCAAAAACGGCCAGTGTTGCCGCGTAATCTCCACCAGCTTCATATCCAGATCGGCGAGCAGAATCTCTTCCTTATCATGCGAAGCCTTCGCAACAATCCGTCCAAACGGATCGGCAATAAATGAGCCGCCCCAGAACTCCAGCCCGGCACCTTCCGGCCCCTTCATCGTCACGCCGTTGTGCTTCACATCGCCATGCTCATGGCCGACACGATTCACCGCGCACACCCATACGCCGTTTGAGATCGCGTGTGCGCGCTGGGTCGTCTGCCACGCATCGTACTGCGCCTCGCCGAACTCTTCCTTTTCGCTCGGATGCCAGCCGATAGCGGTGGGGTAGAACAACACCTCCGCGCCCTTCAGCGCCGTAAGTCTAGCGCCCTCGGGATACCACTGGTCCCAACACACAAGCGTGCCAACATTGCCGGCAGACGTGCGCGTCGCTTTAAAGCCCAAATCTCCCGGCGTGAAATAAAACTTCTCGTAATACAGAGGATCGTCCGGAATATGCATCTTGCGATAAACATCATGGATACTGCCGTCCTTCTCAATCGTCACAGCCGTGTTGTGATACAGTCCAGCCGCGCGCCGCTCAAAGAGGGAAGCGATGATGACAACACCCGCCTCACGCGCCACACCGGTCAGCACATCAGTGGACGGCCCAGGGATCGGCTCAGCCGTATCGAACAGAGCATGGTCTTCGCGCTGACAAAAATACTGTGCGCGAAACAGTTCCGGCAGACACACAATCTGTGCACCCTCACGGGCTGCCTCATACACGCGCTCAGCTGCTTTATCGAGATTCAGCTTTGTGTCCACTTCGCACGACATCTGAATCAGAGCGACGCGTGTCTTGTTCTCGTTCATCTCTTTCCTCTACGTTGCAAGTGCGCGAAAATACCCGCGCTTTGCCAGTTGCAAAAGCGTTTTATCATGCGTAACCAGTGTGAATCCTTCCGCACGTGCTGTCGCTGCGATGATTCTGTCTGCGGGATCCCCATGGAAGTCTGTTGGCAGGGCCGCGCATTCGCAGGCAACTTCAACATCGATCGGTGCCAGAAGCACTCTCGATCGTTCCACGGCAGTATGCAGCCATTTGCGCACTGGCATGCCGAGATCCAGCTTTCTCCGTGATGCTTTCAATGAGATCTCCCACATTGATATTGGGGAAAGGAAGAGTTCCCGCTTATCGGCAGCTTCTGCAATAGGTTTTCGTACTGTGGAATGAAGAGAAGGCAAATCATCTACCATCCACAACCAGACATGCGTGTCGAGCAGAATCATTCCGACATCGCTTCCCAAACATCGGGTTCCGGGCCCACGATATCGCCGGTAATCTTGAATGTTCCTTTCATGCAACCAAAGATGCTGGGTGTTGACTCATCCTCGATGGGTACGAGACGGGCAATCTTCCGTCCCCGCTTCGTAATCGTAATTTCCGAGCGTTCGCGATCAACGGTCTCCAATAATTGAAGAAAGTGCGCCTTGGCCTTCGAGGCAGTTACATCTCCGCGAATGGCCCGCACACGCTTAGTAACCGGAGCATCTGCCACCTTCGTCTGCGGTGAAGCAGACTTCTTCGAAGCGCCATGCTGAGAACGCACATCGGATTTTGGAAGTGCCGCCATATGGTCATCTCCAGATGACTATTGTAACATTCGCGCAAGAGAAGAGGCGCCAGCGTAGCCAGCGCCTCCACCATGTTCGTACTCGAAAACCTACTTCTTCTTGCCTGACTTGGCCGAACTTGCCTTTGCGGCAGCCTCAAGGGATTCCACCGTGTTCGGCTCATCATCAAAGATCAGAATCGCTGCGGCGATGACGGTCGTCCACTTGCCATGCTTGTCGCCCACAGCAGTCTGTGTCACATTGGCTGTGCGAACGATCTTGTTGGAGATGCGGTAGATCTCCTTCTTCTCGTCCCAGCTCTTGTCTGGATCGAAGTCCACGTCGAGCGTGGTCGCCAGCATCTCGGCGGCAAGTTCTTCGGCGTAATCGCCGGCCTGCTCTTCAGTCTCACCAAAGGTGTGGTGTTCGGAGAGATAGCCATACGTGTTGCGGTCCGTCGGAATCGCGACGCCGATCGACGATGCTACCAGGCGGTGCGGTTCGCGAGTGGAGTTTTCAGCCACCACGGCAAACACCACTTCGCCGGGGTTCAGAAACTTCAGGCCCTCTTTGCGCGTGGTCATCTTGCATTGCGGCGGAAAGATCGACGAAACGCGAACCAGGTTCTGTGCAGCGATGCCGGCGTCGCGCAGCGCCATCTCGAACGACGTCAGCCGCTCCTTATGCTTGCCAACGCCCTTTGTAAAGAAAAGGCGCTTGGGAACCATGTTCATACCCAACTCGAAGACCCTCCGGAATATTTAAGAAGACGTGCGACTCAGCGCACCTTAGAAAGCGCTGCGGACCCGCAACGCACCCAATAAAAAGTATCGCACCTTTTTGGACGCTGAAAAGGGATGCGGCGCACACTTCTGCACACTTTTTATGCGGAGTCCCCAAACCCGCCGTTTCACGCCTTCTCTCTGCTGAAACTTCTCTGGAGTTCGACCAATTTCTGATACCTTAAATTCGTGGACAGGGGTGTAGTTCCGGCCTTTCCACACCCCGTTTTCATCTACCTCAGTCCTTATCGATTCCCACAGCACATCGGCCCCTGTGTATCCGATTCGTGCTATTTGCAAAGGAGAAGCATGGCAGGCGAATTTCGCAATTTTCTTGAACTTTCCTACGAAGAGTTGGAAGAGCTGAACCTCGAAGCCAAGGAGCAGCGCAAGAATCGCGTTGCCATTGACAAGCTCAAAGAGCAGCGCCTCAAGTATCTAACCGATACCAAGGGCATCAAGGCTGTGACCGTGCTCTTCAGCGACCTTGAAGGCCGTCTGCACATGCTCGATTACGACAAGAAGTTCCTGATCGGCAGCTACGACAACCTCACCTTCGACGGCTCCTCCATCCGCGGCTTTACCGCGCAGCGCGAAAGTGACCTCCGCCTCGGCATCGATTGGAGCGCCTTCTACTGGGCGCCCGCCGACGTCTTCGGCCCCGGCAAGATCCTCGTCTTCGGCGAAGTGATCGACAAGAATGGTGGCCACTACACCGCCGACCTGCGCGGTGCGCTCAAGGCATTCGCCAAGGAGCAGTTCGAGAAGAGCGGCTACACGCTCAACGCTGCCAACGAAATCGAAGGCTTCCTCTTCGAGGGTATCGACGCAGAGCGCAGTTTCCATGAGACGGGCAAGTTTGTCTACGCTAATCAGGGCGGCTACTATCACTCGCTGCCCGGCGACCCGCTGCGCGACTTCATCGACACGGCTGCGGAAGTGCAGCGCGCGATGGGCTTCGAGAATGAGAAGGACCATCCTGAAGTGGCGCCTTCGCAATTCGAGATCAACTACACCTATGGCGATGCGGTTGCTGCCGCCGACCAGATTCAGCTCTACAAACTGATCTGCCGCCAGGTGGCTACGCAGATGGGCATGACCGCTAGCTTCCTTCCCAAGCCGGTTGTAGGTGTCAACGGCTCCGGCATGCACACCAACGTCTCCATCACCAAGGACAAGAAAAACCTCTTTTGGGACCCCAAGGGCCAGGAGAAGGTCTCCACCATGGCATGGGAGTTCGTGGACCGCATTCTCACGCACGGCAATGACATCTGCCTTCTGCTCAATGCGAGTGTCAACGCGTATCGCCGTCTCGATCCGCACTTCGAAGCTCCGAATCAGATCAAGGCTTCGGCCACCGATCGTGGTTCCATGATCCGCATTCCTATAGGCAATGAGAAGTCTGCGCGCGTGGAAGTTCGTTCCGTCGGACCGGACGCAAACCCGTACGCAGTGCTCTACTCAGTCTTCAAGACCGGTCTAGAAGGCCAGATCTCCAAGCAGGAGAACCTTCGCCAGGCCGAGCGTTACCTGCCCGACAACATCTATACCGCTATCGAGAACTTCCGCAATGCCGACTGGACCGGAACTCTCCTCGGCGAAGATGTGAAGGCACGCTATGCCGACCTCAAGCAGGCTTCGGCAGACCGCTGCCCGCGTTTGCTTGGCACCATCGTGAAGGACTGCGAAGTAACCTTCCACCACGACGTATACAACCAGCTTCTTTGGGGCAAGTTCTAGGCCGTCCAGCATACTTCAACACAAAGGCGTCCGCACTGCGGACGCTTTTGTTGTTAATTTATTCCCGTCTTGCTGGAAATCTGCTTCGAAAGGACTTCTTAGTCCTGCGCATCTCCACGCGTACGCACATACACAAGCGCCAGAATTCCCGTCGCCACGATGACCCATACAAACTGATACCAGTAGAAAAACGGAACACCAAGCAGATATGGTGTCTCGCGGTTATACATCTGCGGAAAACAAAGTCCTGCAAAGGGAAGCAGGAGCAGCCAGAGCCACGGATTATGCTTGCGTTGCGCCATCAGTGGAAGCATACCGCATCAGCTAACATGCAGATATGGAGAAAAGTGCAGCGGAGAGTTTTGCACGGGCAGTGGAACTGATGACCCACCTGCGTGGTCCTCAAGGCTGCCCATGGGACCGCGAACAGACCTTCGATTCCATCAAGCCGTACACGCTGGAAGAGACATACGAAGTCTTCGATGCCATCGAACGGCGCGCCTGGAGTGATCTTCGTGGAGAACTCGGTGACCTTCTGCTCCAGGTGCTCTTCTATGCGCAAATGGCACAGGATGAAGGCCACTTCAGTATTGGCGAAGTCATTGAGGAGTTGAATGCAAAACTTGTTCGCCGCCACCCGCATGTCTTTGGAGAAGAAGCATCTGACACCGCAGGCGAAGTCATCCGCACCTGGGACAAGGTAAAGCAACAAGAAAAAGCCGCATCCGGCACGGCAACGGGAGGTCTGCTGGACGACATTCCCCGTACCATGCCGGCTCTCATGGAAGCTGTAAAGATCGGCTCTCGCGCCTCTAAAATTGGCTTTGACTGGTCCCGCGCGGAAGAACTCTTCGACAAACTAGCAGAAGAAGAACACGAACTGCGTGCCGAGATAGAAGCTCCATCGCCTCAGCAGGAGCTGATTGCAGAGGAGTTCGGCGATCTGCTGTTTGTTGCGGTTAATCTTGCACGTCACCTCGAGGTATCGCCGGAAGACGCCCTTCGCGCAGCCAACGCAAAGTTTCGCAGGCGCTTTGCCGCTATGGAACGCTTTGCAGGCAGCACTGAAGCACTCAGGCAGATGCCCGTTGAGAAAATGGAAGAACTTTGGACACAGGCCAAGCAGGAAGAGAGAGCATGAGCGAACGAACGATTGAGATTCGACCATTGCATGAGCTGGAGCAGTTCGACCGCTGTGTTGAGCTGCAACTCGCCATCTGGAACTATTCGGAAGGCGACCTGATTCCGCGGCGGGTTTTCCTGGTTGCGGATCGCATTGGTGGCCAGGTGCTGGGTGCCTTTGATGGCGATACCATCGTCGGCTTCACCATGGGGCTGCCAGGTTATCGCAATGGCCACCCTTATCTGCATTCACACATGATGGGAGTGCTCGACGGCTATCGCAATTACGGTGTAGGACGCAGCCTGAAGCTGGCACAGCGTGAAGAAGCCCTCGCACGAGGGTTCGATCTCATCGAGTGGACCTACGATCCGCTCGAAATTAAGAACTCATACCTTAATATCACCCGCCTCGGAGCCATCAGCCGTCGCTACAAACGTGACTTCTACGGTCCTTCCACCTCGCCCTTGCAAGGCGGACTCCCAACTGATCGTCTTTACGCTGAATGGTGGCTTAATTCGAAATGTGTGCGAGCCGCCCTCGCTGGAAATCCTATCAGGCAGGACGCACAGGGGACTGTCGACGTTCCTGCCGAAATCTATGCATGGAAGGCTTCTGAAGAGAACCGTGCACGCGCGCAGGAAACACAGCTGCGAAATCGGGATGCGCTAGAGAAGGCATTCGCAGAAGGCCTCAGCGTCGTCGGCTATGAACGTGACGCAGATGGCAACGGCCATTTCCAGTTAGCTCGCTGGGATGAAGATTACAGGTACTAACGGAGACTACTGTGAAGATTGATGCCATTGTGTTGCACGAAATTCAGATGCCGCTGATGCATCCATTCCAGACCAGCTTCGGCATTACCACAGGCCGCCGCATTCTACTGGTCGAGTTGCAGGCGGAAGGCACCACCGCATGGGGAGAATGCGTTGCCGGTGAGCATCCATACTTTTCCGACGAAATGATTGATACCGCCTGGCATATCACTGCCACCGAGCTTGCACCACGTCTCATCGGCGTCGATCTCGAAAGCGGCCGCGACGTGCCCGATCTGTTGAAGCAGGTGCGCGGGCATCGCATGGCCAAGGCTGCGCTCGAGAATGCTGTTTGGGAACTCGAAGCCCTGCTGAAAAATATGCCGTTGGCAAAACTCCTCGGTGGCACGCGTGACAAGATTGCCTGCGGCGTTTCCATTGGTATTCAACCCACGCCGGAAAAGCAGATGGAGAAGATTGAAACCGAACTATCCGCTGGCTATCAGCGCATCAAGCTGAAGTGCAAACCCGGCTGGGATTCGCATATCTTCGAAATGGTCCGCAAACGTTGGCCTAACATCCTTCTGAGCTGCGATGCGAACTCCGCCTACCGCCTCAGCGATGCCGACCACATTGCTACCTGGGACCAGTTCAAGCTGCTGATGATCGAGCAGCCGCTCTGGTACGACGACTTTTACTTCCACGCGCAGCTTCAGGCGCGCATTCAGACCGCGATCTGTCTCGATGAATCCATCCGCAACCGCCGCGATGCTCAGGCTGCACTTGAACTTAAGAGCGGACGCATCATCAACATCAAGGTAGGTCGCGTCGGCGGATTTACCGAAGCTATCGCTATCCACGACATTGCTGCCTCGCATGCTGTTCCTGTCTGGTGTGGAGGCATGTTAGAAAGCGGCATAGGACGGGCTCAGAATATTGCCCTTTCCACGTTGCCCAACTTTTCTCTTCCCGGTGACGTCTCCGCTTCCAAGCGCTATTGGGCAGAAGACATTATCGAACCGCAAGTGACCGTCAGCCCTGAAGGCGAGATTACCGTCCCCTTAGGGCCAGGCAGCGGTTTTAAGGTCCTGCGTGATCGCATTGAAAAATTGACTGTTCGAAAGGAACGCATCTCCACAACTTTTCAAGGATAGTGTGGATTGGGCATTTCGATCAGCATCTTGGCGGCAGCCGCAAGGGACAACCCATCGGAAAGCCGTTGCACGTCAGTGGCTTCTTGAGATGTGTGATAATTTACGGTTTTAAATAGAAATTCGCGCAATTTTGCATCGACTTTCAGCTTGGAATACATCAATTTTCCAGGTGAAAATTCGCGCTGTTCCGCTGTAAGTGTTGCTCCTGCATACACTTTCACAGCTATCCCAAATAGAATATTGAAATCTTTCTCACTTCGTGCCTCTACTCGCCGGATCAAGTGTGTCTTCGCATCGATCCACAAAGTCCCTGCGACCCCTTGCAGTCCTTCTTGGGCCATGGATTCGGGATGAAAGGCAGGGTTAGGCTTGAAATCGATTGCGATCTGGGGTTTGGAGAAGGATGATATTTGCGGCTGACCAGGACGCAATGTATATATCATTGCAGTTCGCATCGCGTTCACGATTTCTAGCGTATCTTTGCGCGAATCTGCTGCAGCCTTTGTTCTCTTCTTTTGTTCAGATTCAGACTGAATTATTTTTCGAAGATGCTGAATTTCGTATGCAGTTTCTTCTGCATTCAATGGTCTCCCTTGGCGGGAAATGGTGCGAGCCACATTACCAAAGGGGGTGGCAATCTCCATCCTTACCACGTCGCCACGTTTGTCGCTTTTATGCAATATGTATTCGTATGCGAGATTTTCTTGTGCAGTGGCGTCAATCTGCTTCTGCACAATATCGTTGACGAGCGATGCTGGCACAGGCTGCTGTGCTTGCAACAGGTTTGCAGATACGCACAATAAAACGGACAACGCGATGATGGATATAGAGCGTGAGAAAAAAAGAGTAAGGAGCATGGGCCGTGTCTATCTTAGACGCATCGTAAGACACCTTCGTAACGTAAATGTAACGATTGATGACTCGCCTTGGAAGGCTTACACTCACTCCAACTCATACGCATAAGCATTAGGAGAGACATGAAGTTTTTTGGCAAAGGTGAGGACCAGAAAGAAAAGAACTCAGACACAGGACGCATGACGCGTCACTCCAGTGGATGGGAGCATGCGCTGAAGTTCCTAAAGTCTGGCGAGAACCTGCGCATTCTCGATTTTGGCCACACCTCACCAGCGAATATCAATTTTGTAACCGGTCTAGGTCATAGCATCTACATGGCTGATCTTGTAGAACCTTCTCGCGATAGCCGCTGGAAAGAGCAAATAGATCTATTCACCGAAGATGCATTTGATGTGAAAGCGTTTCTGGAAGAGAACCTTCGCATCGCAGATCGTCATTTCGATTTGGTCCTGTTATGGGACACTATTGACTATTTGCCCCAACCCCTGGCCAATGCACTGCTCGCGCGATTGCATGACATCATGACGCCTGACGCAAAGTTACTCGCGTTGTTCCATATCAAACATGAGACAGGAGCATATCGCTACCATATGCGGCAGGACGCGCAGGTGGATATGCAATTAATCGGAGAATACTCTTTGAACTCCACTTATACGGCGCGACAAATTGAAGAGCTATTCTCACATTTCTCCGGAACGAGGTTCTTTCTCGCAAAGGACAACCTTCGAGAAGTTCTCGTTACTCGCTAAATGAGAAAGAGCATGGCCATCATTTGACCATGCTCCTTCTAAAACGAGTTACTTCTGTTGCTTGCGCTGTTCTGCCCAGCGCTTCTTCTGCGCTTCGGCAATCCGCTTACGCGCTTCCGGGCTCAGCACACGGCGAACGGGTTTTTTACCAGCTTTCTTTGATACTGGGGCGGAAGCACTAGAAGTCGAAACCTTTGGACGGCCAGGGCCGCGTCGCGAAGGAGCATCGTCAGCTAAGAGAGAGCGAGCTTGCTGCAATTTTTCAATTTGAGCATCAATTTCTGCAAGAATCCGGCTAACTTCCATGAATTAACTATCCTTCCTGATCTACTGTTACGCAGTCAGTGTACGCGAAAAAGTAGAAAGTTATCAGTAGATAGCGAATATAGAGTGAAGAGTAACGGTTACTCTTTCGGAGATTCCTGCGGCTTGGGAGCGCGAATGGAATAACCCGGGCCAAGATCTTCAATGCGATCAAAGCGCTCGGTAGATCCCAGACCCTTCTGAATATTGATCTGTTCAATTGTGTCCTGCAATCGCTGTAGCGTACCGTCACGATCGCTAGCGTATTCAGTAGCCATCCGGGTAAGAGCGTAGGTCACAATGTCGGAATGGTGAAGATGTCCCATCTCCGGAGCCCGCCGTAGATTCAGCCATAATCGATGAACAAGCTGTACATCGCTTGCTGGGATCGTAGGCGCATGCGGCCCAATATGGAAGCTCGTAGCATCACCGGTTGGCGGGACTACATAAAAAGTAAACTGGCGTTTCGGCTCCGGCAGAGCTTCCCACGCCTGACCTACATGGTAGGCCTGTTCCTGCGCAGTTAGTTTTGTAGATAATCCCGAAACTACCGCCGCAACATCCAACTGATTTGCCGTGCGCACAATGGCTGAAAAAATATCGCCTGCTGGAACAACCAGCAGCGAAATATGTTTGCCAAAGCTCTCCGCAACAGAAACGGCTTTGGTAAACAGCATCTGCTCGTGTTCACTAAATAGCTGCTCGGAAGCGTCCACATACTCGGGACCGCCAGCGCCCATCATGCGTGCCGCGAGTACGACGAGGTCCTGGTCGTCCGTGTCCGTACGCGCCAAAGCCCATTTGAGTGCATGTGGAGCACCTGCGTCGCGCATCGTAACCAACACGCCATTCGGTCTGATGTCCAAGTCCGACCGGCCAACTTCTTCACTATGTTCGAGCTGAAAATGTTCCTTCATCTGGCGTTCCGTGGCCAGGTGCTTCCGTTTGTTAATGCGTTCCGACAAGCTGAAGATGATGAAGAAACCAATGGCAAAGGCGATACCGCTCTTAGTCGCAATGGACTTAGTGAACAAGTTCACGATGGCAACAGAAGCTAGTACGAGAAAAACACAGAAGAGTCCGACTGGAAGCTCTGTCTTGCCGATCTTGATATTGCCTGGCACCTTCGATCCGCGTTCACCCTGAAACTTCCAGCGCAGTAGCAGCATTGCCAAAGCATTGAAGGTAAAGCTCCAGATCACGCCGAAGGCATACGCTTCACCAATCAGAATCACATCGCCGCGCGTCGCAATAATGACAAACAGTTGCAACAACGCAACCATATTGACGATGCGATAACTGGTACCGTACTTACGTTGCGGCTTGCGAAACCAATCCGTAAGTACGCCGTCTTCCGCGACGCGCATCAGCACGCCCGTCGAGCCGACGATGGCCGTATTGACCGCGCCCCCCAGAATCAGGAAGCCAACCAGCACAACAAAGACACGGAACACGATCTTTAGTGCCATAGGCCCGACCATGTACATGGCCATGCCTGAAATCATGTTGTCGCGATAACTATGCCGTACCGCATCCGGAATCAGCATCACGGCCAGTAAGGAACAAAGCCCCGTGAAGATTACGCTGTAAACCGCAATCACCAGTGCCGCGCGCTTCAGGTTTTTCAGCTTCGGATGTTCAATCTCGCGATTGACCTGAGCCAGCGACTCTTCACCGCTCATCGCCAGCACGGAGTGGCCAAACGCCATCAGCACGCCAAACAAACCAAGTGTCTGCGCAAATTTGGTGCCCTTCAGAAAACCCAGAGCATCGTCGCTGAAGGTAAAGTTCGAGGGTGTCGGAAGCGGTGGCAACTGCGCGCCAACATGGAAAGCAGAGAAGGTGCCCCAACAAACAAGAATCACCACCATCACAGTGGTGATCTTCATAATGTTCAGGGCTCGCTCGCTCGATTCTTCAATCCCCTTGATGTTTTGCCACCAGAAGTACAGCGTGATCAGAATCGCAATGACGGCCGAAGCATGGTTCGTATCAAACTGGTACGCAACGCCGTTTGCACCGGTGACATAGCGTTGCATCGGAGCGTAATGCGCTGCGGTCGTCAGTAACTCATTCAGCAATCCAATGATGTATTGTCCAGCCGACACGCCCGAAATCGGGCCCGTCAGAATGTAGTCAAACATCAGCGCCGATACGCTGACCTTCGCAAAACGGCTGCCGAGCGCTTCTTTTACGATGCGATACACGCCGCCGCGCGTAAACATGGAGCAACTCTCCACATAAACCGCGCGCACCGAATAAGAAAAGAGAACGACCCCGATAATCAGCCAGGGAGCAGACTTGCCAACCGCCTCTTCCGAAATACCAACTGCATAAAAAGCGGAAGATCCAAGATCATTAAGTACGATAGCTGCTGCACGCCAGAACGAGATGAACGTGAGCATGACCGACGAAGCAACGACGAGCCTTACACGGTCTGTTTGCGGGGGTGCGGGAATTCGCTTCGACGCCATCTTCTCTCTGGTCCGCTATGCTTAAAAGCTGCACAAGGAAACGGACGCCCAGCGATGAGTCTATGCCGGGTTGGTGGCACCGTCAAGATTGCGGCGCAGCCTGGTTCAGGCCATCCTGCGAAGTCTCGGCAGGGTCATCCTCCGACCGGAAATCACGGACGTCCCGAAACAAAGTGACAAGCACCACAACGGCAGAACCGGCCATGCCAAAAAGGAAGGCCGGAACGAGGACAGCGGAAAGCGCGTGCAGGAATGCGTTGAGCACACAACTATTCTACCGCTTCTACAAATGAGAGTTCACCAGCCTGCTAATACGTCGGAAATGTTAGACTCGCGCCGTAGATGAAGCAGATTCCCATCAAACTCTGGTTGCTTATCTTCGCATCCGCGATCTTGCAGGTGATCATCTTTCCAGTCGCTGGCCCACTGCCAACCTGGCGGGCATCTATCGCTATATATGCGCTTGTCCCAATGCTCATCGCGTTACAGGATGTACGTCTATCCCTGCGCAACGTTGCAATCCTCAGCTACCTCTGTGGTGTGCTCTGGTATCTGGGTACGTGTTATTGGGTTTACAGCACCATGCATATATATGGAGGCCTGTCGGTCCCGATGGGCCTCTTTGTAATGCTGCTGTTTTGCCTGTATCTCGGCCTATATCATCTGCTCTTCGGATTTTTATTCGCATATCTCTCCAGACATCTTCAGCGCTGGCAAGCATTGGTAGCTATGCCGTTTCTTTGGGTAGCAGTAGAGATGGCGCGCACGTATGTCACCGGCTTCCCCTGGAATCTGCTGGGATACTCTGCCGTTACCAACCTCTGGACTCTATTGATGGCTCCCATTGGAGGCGTCATGATGGTCTCCTTTCTTGTTGCGTGCGGAAACGCGGCGATTGCATTGGCTTATTTGCTGGTAAGGAAGAGCGAACCTAGTTATACACGCCGCAAATCTATTGCAGGCACAGTATTAGCGCTGCTCACAATTGGCTTCATTGGAGGCAGCCAGTTTCATCCAACTCCTTATGATCGTCCCGGCGATCAGACCGCCGTCATGCTCCAGCCCAACCTCGATGTCGGCGCAGAAGCCCACGGTCTCCGCCGCGATCCACTACAAGACGCGATGCAGTTGAGCATGACCGATCAGCCTCGCACCGTTACGTTGTGGCCCGAATCTCCAGCACTGCTCGCAACGGACGATCCTCTCATTCGTGAAAAGTGGATGCTCCTCGCGAGCAAAACCAACGCACCGCTGATCGCCGGCTCTATCGGTATGAAGGACACCTTTAAAGGTCGCTATCTGTACAACTCCGCAGCGGTGATTGATCCTGATTCCGGCTACGTCGGCCACTACGACAAGATGCATCTCGTGCCGTTCGGCGAATACGTCCCTTTCGAGAGCGTCTTCAGCTTCGCCAGCGGACTCACACAGGAAGTAGGCCACTTCCAACCCGGTGAACAGCGTACCATCTTCCATACCGGCGGACACGCCTACGGCATCTTCATCTGCTACGAATCCATCTTCGGCGACGAGGTACGCGAGTTCGCGCGCAACGGAGCAGAGGTATTAGTCAATCTCTCCGACGACGGCTGGTATGGCGACACCAGCGCGCCCTTCCAGCACCTAAATATGGCCCGCATGCGCGCCATCGAAAATCATCGCTGGGTCCTGCGTGACACCAACAACGGCATCACCGGTTCCATCGATCCCAACGGGGTCGTACACGACACGATTCCACGTCACACCGCCGGCATCGCCGTCGCACGGTTTGCGTTCGATGACACGTGTACCTTTTACACAGAACACGGCGACTGGTTCGGATGGCTCTGCGTCATCGTCACACTTGCCTCCTGCGGCTACGCGCAAATCTGTAAAATGAAGACATGCTGACCGACCTGGAATACGCCTACTCCCCGGTTCGCGACCGTGTGCGCGATCTGCGGGAGTATCTTTGACTCGCCCCGCCTGAAGCAACAACTCGCAGAAATCGAAAAGCAGACCTCCGACCCAGCCATCTGGGCCGACCCCGCACGCTCGCAGCCACTCATGCGCGAACGCAAGCGCATCGAAACACTACTCGCGGATGACGCCGAACTCGAACGCCGTGCGAATGACGTAGATGCTTACTTCGATCTGGCACGCGAAGGAGAAGACGTCGAAAGCGATCTCTCCCGCGAGATTGAAAACCTCACCCAGGCAGTCGACGCGCTCGAATCCAAGACCATGCTTTCGGAAGAGACTGACCCTCTGAACGCCATTGTCACCGTGCATCCCGGCGCGGGCGGAACAGAGTCGCAGGACTGGGCCGAGATGCTGATGCGCATGTACCTGCGCTGGGCCGAGCGGCAGGGGTTCAAGACAGAGATCAACGAAATACAGGACGGTGATGAAGCTGGCATCAAGTCCGCCACCTTTACCATCAGCGGAGACTTCGCCTTCGGTCTGCTCTCCGGCGAAACGGGCGTGCACCGCCTCGTCCGCATCTCGCCCTTCGATTCCGCAAAGCGCCGCCACACGTCGTTCTCGTCCGTCTTCGTCTCGCCAGAAATCGATGACTCCATCGTGATCGATATCAAGCCCGACGATCTGCGTATCGATACCTACCGCTCCGGCGGCAAGGGCGGACAGCACGTCAACACCACCGACTCCGCCGTCCGCATCACGCATCTGCCTACGGGTATCGTCGCCGCCTGCCAGAACGAGCGCTCACAGCACAAGAACAAAGAAAAGGCGATGAAGATGCTGCGCTCGCGCCTTTATGAATTCGAGTTGGAAAAGAAGCGCGCTGTTTCGAAAAAGCTCGAAGACTCCAAGCTCGACATCAACTTCGGCTCGCAAATCCGCTCCTACGTGCTGCAACCCTACCGCATGGCCAAAGACCTGCGCACACGCGTGGAAATCGGCGATGTAGACCGTGTGCTCGATGGTGCGATTGATCCCTTCATTCGCGGCTATCTCAAAATGCGCCGCGAAGGTGGAATCCCGGCGCCGATTGAGGCAGAGGATGAGTAAACGGCCTGATTACGGTATCGACGCGCCCGGCGTGCTGCGTAACTTGTTTCTTGGTGGAATTGCCTGCGTACTCGCAGGCATTTTCGTACCGCAAATTTTTAGCGTCGGGCATGTCTCTTTCAAACTCAAATCAGGCTTCTATACGACAGGTACGATCCTGCTCGTCGAAACGGCGCTCTACCTTCTTTACGTAAAGTGGGGAAAGTTCCGCCACCGCGACACCATGCTCGCGCAGCACGCGTGGAGTGGCGATGAGAGTGTGCTCGACGTTGGTTGCGGCCGCGGCTTGCTTGTTATCGGAGCGGCGAAACATCTCACTACCGGCACGTCTATTGGCATCGACATCTGGAGCAATAAAGATATGGGCGGCAACGCAATGGACCGCACCATGAAAAATGCCCGGCTCGAAGGTGTAGAGAACCGCGTAACCTTGCTAACGGAAGATGTGCGGAAGCTTTCGTTCGCCGATGCTACGTTCGATGTCGTCGTCTCTAATCTGTGTCTGCATAACATCAGCAGCAGGGAAGGCCGCCATGCAGCAATCGAAGATATTGTGCGTGTTCTAAAACCTGGCGGACAAGCCATTCTCTCCGACTACCGGCATACCGGCGAATATGCCAAGGCCATGCGCGCAGCCGGAATGTATATCGTGAAACGGCGCATCAATCCGGTCACGACGTTTCCGCCACTCACCTATATCGTTGCGACCAAGCCACAATAATCGGCATCCAAGCGAATATGAGCGACCTAGATCGCGAACTCCGCAAACAACTCTCAGCCTTGCTCAAGAAGGCACAGGCGCACGCCACGTATGACGATGCGGTAAAGGACATGCCAGTGAACCTGCGCGGCATCGTTCCAGAAGGTCTGCCGTACTCCGTCTGGCAATTGATTGAACATATCCGCATCGCGCAGCGCGACATCCTCGATTTCAGCGACAACGCCGACGGCTCCTACAAAGAATTGAATTGGCCAGACGACTACTGGCCCAAATCGCCCGAGCCACCGGATGAACATGCGTGGCAGAAGAGCATCGACAACTATCACGCCGACCTCAGGCATTTTGAAAAGCTGATTGAAGAGCGCGACCTCGCCGCGACATTTCCATGGGACAAAGATAAGAACCTCCTGCGCGAGGCCTTCCTCATAGCCGATCACGTCGCCTACCACGTCGGCGAGATCATTGCCGCCCGCCGCATGCTCGGCGTCTGGAGGTCGAAATGAATGATGCTATCGCCATCCGGAACATGCTCACCACAGCAAAGACCATCGCCGTAGTGGGCCTCTCCGACAATCCCGCCAGGACAAGCTATAGCGTCTCACGCTATATGCAGAACGCGGGTTACAGGATTCTGCCGGTCAATCCAACGATCCAATCTGTGCTTGGCGAGCAGGCGTATGCATCGCTTACCGATCTGCCCGTCAAGCCGGACATCGTGAATGTCTTCCGGCTGCCAAAAGCCATTCCACCCATCGTGGATGAGATGATCGCGCTCGGCCTGAAACAGCTCTGGGTGCAGCTCGGCATCCGCAACGAAGAAGCAGCGCGGCGAGCAGAAGAGGCAGGGATTGAGGTCGTGATGGACCGATGCATCATGATCGATCACAGCCGTTTAGGCCTGGGCTGACACTACAATAATCAATATGCGCCGCATCCTTGCACTGGTTGCTCTCTTCACGTCCATCTTTGCCTCTGCGCAGATTGAGCCGGTAGGCCACGGCGGTCCCGGGCCGTACAAGGCCGACCATCTCACGATTGAACTGATTGCAGCGCAGCATGAGATAGCCGAAAGCGGAGACGGCACCCTGGGACTCGTCTTCACGCTCGAAGACGGATGGCATGTCTACTGGATCAACGCAGGCGACTCCGGCGAAGCGCCCTCCGTAGAGTGGACACTGCCCAAGGGCATCACCGCCGATGCTATGCTCTTTCCCGCGCCGTCACGTCTGCCGCTGGCGCCGCTCATGGACTACGGTTACGAAGATGCAGTCACCTTTCCCGTACGCATCCATGCAACAAAAAAGCTAAAGGCCAACAAAGGCATCGCGCATCTTGCCGCAAAGGTAAACTGGCTCGTCTGCTCGTCCTCACGATGCCTGCCGGGAAGCGCAAATCTCGGCATCGATCTTAAGGTCGTTCCAGAAAAAGAGAAAGAACGTCTGCACGCAGCGACAGAAGCGGCCAGCAAGGTTGGCGCGCTCGGCTCTGCATTCAATGAACTGCCTAAGCTGTTGCCACAAGGCGCATCTGCAGAAGCCATCGCAACGCCGGAAGAAATCATAGTCACGCTGCACAACGGCCAGCAGGAGAAAGACGCCGAATTCTATCCCTTCGTGCAGTACCAGATTGTCAACGCCGCCGATCAGCAGATCGTGCCGCAGCGAGACGGCGTAACGCTGCGCATCCAGCGCAGTCCCGACCTGAAGAAACTACCGGCTACTTTGCACGGTCTCTTCAAACTCGACGACGAACGGGCGTACGAGATCGACGTTCCGCTAAAGCAGGGAAGCGCGCCGCCACTCTCCGTCTCGAAGATGCCAGCTAGCAGCATGGGCGCATGGGCCGCCATCGGCCTCGCATTTCTCGGCGGAGCGCTGCTCAACCTGATGCCGTGTGTCTTTCCGGTGCTCTTCCTGAAAGCGCTCTCGCTCGTGCGCGGCTCACAGGCCGAACGCAAGCACGCCCTCACGCACGGCGCAGTCTATGCCATTGGCATCGTTGTCTCGTTCTGGGTGCTTCTGTTGGCGCTGCTGGGATTGCGAGCCGGCGGGAGCCAGCTCGGCTGGGGTTTCCAGATGCAGTCGCCTGGCTTCGTCGCTGTGCTCGCGATTGGCATCTTCTTCTTCTCGCTCTCGCTGGCAGGATTCTTTGAACTTGGCCTCTCCATGACCAGCATGGGCGGTAGCCTGGCGCAAAAAGAAGGTTATTCCGGCAGCTTCTTCACCGGCGTACTCGCCACAGTGGTCGCCACGCCATGCACCGCGCCGCTGATGGGCCCCGCGATCGGATTCGCACTCACGCAATCCACGCTGGTCACGTTCGCGATATTTACCTCACTCGCGCTCGGCCTGGCTGCACCGTATCTTCTGCTCGCTGCCAATCCAAAGTGGACGAGTATCCTCCCGCGTCCCGGCGCATGGATGGAAATCCTGAAGCAAATCACGGCGATCCCGCTCTTTATCACCGTTATCTGGCTCGTTTATCTCTACGCCAGCCTCTTTGCGCCGGAGCAGGGCATCTACAACGCCGCTCTCCTTCTGGGTGCGCTGTTGATCGTCGCCATCGCAGGATGGGTGCTGCATCGCTGGCCCGCAGGATGGAAGAGCACAACCATCGCCATCGTGATCGCAGCCGCGGCCATCTCCGTTCCATTCCTCTTCCGCGCAACGGCAGAAACGAACACCGCGTGGCAACCCTATTCCAAGGAATCTATCCATGCTGCCCGAGCCCAAGGCCGTCCTGTCTTCGTAGACTTCACTGCAAAATGGTGCCTGAGCTGTCAGGTGAACGAGCGCGCCGTGCTCAATACCACCGCTGTGCAGAAGCGCTTCCGCGAGCACAACGTCCTTCTGCTCAAAGCGGATTGGACACGCTACGACCCGCAGATCACAGCCGAACTCGCCGCAGTAGGCCGCAATGGCGTGCCCACCTATGTCATCTATCCCGCAGACGAAACAGCGAAGCCGGACGTATTGCCGGAAGTGCTCAGCAAAGATGGTGTGATCTCCGCGCTCGACAAAGACCTGAAGTAGCTACTCGCCGCGCCTCAGCTTCTCAATCTCAGCCATGCGCTGCGCCAGCAATTTCTCGCGCCCTTCGTTTGTCGGATGGTAGTAGCGCCGGCCCTTGAGCGAAGGCGGCAGGCACTCCATCTGCGCCACCTTGCCTTCCACATCGTGCGCATACTCGTAACCCTTGCCGTAATCCAGTTCCTTCATCAGCTTCGTAGGAGCATTCCGCAGATGCAGCGGCACCGGCTCCGCAGCGGTGCGCGCAACATCGGCTTTCACATCGCCATAAGCCACATACACCGCATTCGATTTCGGCGCGAGACACAGATAAACCACCGCCTGCGCCAAGGCCAACTCGCCCTCCGGCGACCCCAGAAAGTGCATCGCATCGCGCGCGCTCAGACAAAGATTCAACGCTTCCGGCGCAGCAAGACCGATGTCCTCCACAGCCATCCGCACAATACGCCGCGCAACATACATCGCATCTTCACCGGCCTCCAGCATGCGCGTAAGCCAGTAGAGCGCCGCATCCGCATCGCTGTTTCGCACACTCTTGTGTAATGCAGAAATCAGATCGTAGTGCTGTTCGCCACTCTTGTCGTAGAGCAACACACGTTGCTGCAACGCCTCGCCGATTAACTCCTTCGTCAGCGCCTTTTCTTCACGAGCGGTCGTCAGCCGCGCCGCTGTCTCCAGCGCGTTTAGCGAGTAGCGCGCATCGCCACTCGCATAACTCGCAATCGTCTCCAGCGCATCGTTCTCCGCAGAAAGCCCCATCTCTCCCAGCCCGCGCTCGCTATCCTCAAGAGCATTGCGCACAAGCTGAACGATCTCTCCTTCCGTCAGCGCGCGCAGCGTGTAGACGCGACACCGCGACAGCAGAGCGGCGTTTACTTCGAACGAAGGATTCTCCGTTGTAGCGCCGATAAGCCGCACCGTTCCGCGCTCCACATACGGCAGAAATGCATCCTGCTGCGCGCGATTGAACCGGTGAATCTCATCAATAAACAGAATCGTGCGCGAACCAAGTGACGCAGCTTTCTCCGCATCGGCCATCACCTGCTTGATCTCTTTGATCCCGCTCATCACGGCAGAAAATTCGATAAAGCTCGCCTGCGTCATCCGCGCGATGATCTTCGCCAGCGTCGTCTTGCCCGTTCCCGGCGGTCCCCAGAAGATCATCGACGAAGCATCGTCCTGCTCCATCTGCAGACGCAGCGGCCCACCCGCCCCAACAAGATGCGTCTGCCCGAAAAATTCATCGAGTGATCGCGGACGCATCCGTTCCGGCAGCGGCGGAGTCTTCGGCGCGCGCTCCTCACGAGGCATCGGAGATGTATCGAACAAGCTCATCGCACTCTTCTTTGACGCGAAGCAGCATACAAAAGGAGAGATCCCGCTACCGCTGCATTCAGGCTCTCCACCGTGCCCGGACAGGGAATCGTCACCCGCGCATCTGCCATCGCAATCTGCTCATCATTCAACCCTGCGCCCTCGTTGCCAATCAGCAACGCACAATCTCCACGCAAATTCAACGTGTCAGGATCAGCACCATCCAGCGCCACCGCAGCAATCAGCCGGACGCCCTGTGCACGCAACTCCGCAAGCTCCATCGAAACCACCGGCACGCGAAACACCGAACCCGCAGAAGCACGCACTGCCTTCTGATTCCACGCATCCACCGTCCCAGGAGTGATCACAACCGCATCCGCACCAAACGCCTCCGCCGACCGCACCAGCGCACCCATGTTTCCCGGGTCCTGCAACCCTGCAAGCGCCAGTAACAGCCGTCCTTTCTTTGACGGCAGAGCAAACTCCGGTGGAGCAATCAACGCCGCAATTCCTTGCGCATTCTCCGTCGCAGACACACTCGCAAACACATCGCGCGACAACACATTTACCCGCGCCGCATCCATGTGCAACTCGTCCAACATCCGGAGCGCATCTTCGCGGACAAACGCACTCTCCAGCGCAATGCCGCTGCGCATCGCCTCCGCAATCAGGTGCGGCCCTTCAATCGCGACAGGCTCGCCCGCCCGCCGCCGTCCTTCCAGCGCGGCACGCAGTACTTTTACGCGAGCATTCGCGCGGCTTGTAATCGTGGCATCCATCGCTGCGATTCTACGCTGTGCAGCCGTCGCTTCGGTTGTATCCTGAACCGAGTGAATCCGATGACCGCAGAGATACTCAAAATTGACGCCGACGAGCCCGAAGACGATCTCGTCGCCTATGTTGCTCACATGCTCGATTCCGGTAGCGTTGCAGCCATTCCCACGGACACCTTCTACGGCCTCGCCGTCGATCCCGTAAACCTGCGCGCCGTCGAACGTATTTATGAGATCAAGACCCGCGCGCGCCACAAACCACTCTCGCTTCTCATCAGCGATGTCGATCAGGCCTATAGCCTCTCGCGTGACCTCGACGGTGCATTCGATCGTCTAGTGGACCGCTTTTGGCCCGGCCCGCTCACCATCATCGTCAAAGCTGGATCGCGCCTGCCGCTGCGCGTTACTGCATACACGGGTAACGTCGCCCTCCGCGTACCGGAGTGCAACATCCCGCGCGCCATCGCAAAGAAGCTCGGTCTGCCCATCACCGCCACTTCGGCCAATTTGCAAGGCTTGCCGGAGTGTACCTATGCAACCTGTGTGAAAGAGCAGATCGGCGATCAGGTGCCGCTGATCGTGGACGGTGGCCCAACCGGAAGCACCGTGCCCACCACCATCGTCGATCTCTCCGGCGGCGGCAACTCATGGATGATTCTTCGTGAAGGTGCTATTCCTACGCACGAAATTGCACTGGTACTGCAGGGATAGAGATTCTGATGGTAAAACGCCGCTATGCACGCGATGAAAGACGCTCGCACCCTCTGCGCAACCTCGCGCTGGTGCTTTTGCTGCTCATCATCGCCTGGTTCGGTTGGGTGTACTACCAAATCCGTGCTACTGGGGCGGGAGATGAAGCCCGTGGCGCAGATGCCATCGCTGTCTTTGGTGCGGCGCAATACAACGGCCGTCCTTCACCCGTTTATCACGCACGCCTCGACCACGCAGTTGCACTCTACCGGCGCAAAATTGCTCCCGTGCTCATCACATTGGGCGGCAGTGGAGACCCACACACCTCCGCGACTGAAGGTAGTGTGGGCCGCGATTACCTTCTTGCGAACGGCATCCCGTACGACCACATCATCGCGGAGACGCGTTCAGTCGATACTGAACAACAAGCTGAACTGCTCGCGCAGATTGCTCATGACAACGATCTGCGCACAGTGGTCGTCGTGAGCGATCCCACGCACCTTTTTCGCATTCGTGAACTCTGTCGTCGCGAGGGCCTTTACGTCCTCACGTCGCCGAGGCCGCTCTTTGGACGTATCTCCGCCTGGAACCAGTTCCAGCGCACCATGCATGAAATCCTCGCGTACACCGCGCTCCGTCTCCATCTTCACATTGGCTGGTTGCATCGCTGGCTGGAAGGTCGGGAAGAACTCTGGTGACAACCGCTAGATTCAACCGTCTGATTTACAATGAAACGACGCCGCAGGGCGTCTGATTTGCGCGTTTCGTAGGAGCAGTTTTGCATCAAGCAGCACGTCCAGAGGCCTCGCCCTTCGTCCGAATTCCAGCTTTCCTTCGTGCCGCTGGCGCAGCTTCGTCTTTGGCTGCTGCCTTTGTGCTGGCTGGTTGCGGAAACCCATATCGCCCTGTTGTTGCATCCATAAGCCCTACTGGGCCAGCTTCTCAGCCACAGAAGTACGCGGTCACCGTCGCGAAATCGGGCGTTCTCAGCGTGATCGATTTTTCCGGCGATACGGTGATGAGCACCGCGCAGACCTCTGCCAATCCCAGCTACTTCGCTATGGGACTATCGGGAGATGGATACATCTTGCATTGTGATGATCCCGCCTCACCGAACTGCAATGGGCTGATCGACGGTGTCTCCGTCTCCGACCGCCTGCGCACCAAGGATGTTGTGCAAGCTTCGCTGGTGGCAGATGCTAAGCCAAACCAGATCTTCCCGGCAACAAATTACATTTACGTTACTCAGCCAGGGCGTTCTTCTGTCGCAGTGCTCAATGCTACAGGTAACACGGGCCTTGCTCCCACTGCTCTTACAGAACTTCCCGTCGCTGCGAATCCCAATTTTGTGATTACGCGTAATCAGGCACCGCGCGTCTACGTGCTCAGCGGTGCTGCCACTGGCCCGACGGGTACAGTCACTCCTATTCAGATTTCTAACAACACCACAATTACACCCGTCAGCGTCGGCCAGCACCCTGTCTACGGCGTAATGAATGCAGACTATCGACGTGCCTTTGTAATGAATGAGGGCAGCGGCACTGTTTCCGTGATCAACATGCAGACCAATACGCTGGATATGTCTTCGACATTGCCGACTGGGACGATCCCTGTAGGTTCCAATCCGGTGTGGGCTGATATTGCAGATTCCACCAACGTGCTGGCGGTGCTCAATCAGGGCAGCGGTACTACTCCAGGTTCGCTTTCCATCATCAATATTCCGCTTTGCAATGTAATTACCAACCCTACCTCTACCTGCGACCCGTCCAATCCCAGTGATGCCGTAGGCTTTGGAACGGTGTTGCGGACGGTTCCAGTGGGCATTAATCCGTTTATGGTTTCCATTTTGCAGGACCAGAACAAGGCTTATGTCTCCAACACTGGTTCTGATTCCATCTCGGTGATCGACCTCACTACGATGACTAAGATCAAGGACATTCCAGTAAATGGACATCCTACCTGGATTGCAGCTACCAACGGCAATCCAACAGGTAAGGTCTACGTGATCTGCAATAATTCCGACCAGCTCACCATCATCTACACCGATACGGATACAGCTCAGACTACGACTATTCCGATTCAAGGCACGGGCGTTTCCGTCAGAATGTCAGCGCAGTAATTCTGTTCTTATCAGTAATAAAAGAGTGGACTCAGGTGAGCCCCTCTTTTTATTTCGAGATAACTATTGGCCGATCATCACGATCGGCATGGTGGGTTCTTCAGCACCACCATCGTCTTCCACTGTCACGCCAAATTTGCTTACCGTCAGGCCTTTTGGCATATCTGGCAACATAATCTGAGCAAATCCCTGACGGTCTGGTTTGAAAGTGCCTGCGGCTATCGGTTTCGCTCCGTCACCGGCAGGAATTAACCAAAGCTCATACGTCTTTGCATCCGGTAAAGGATCCAGATTGGCCCCTTGGAAGAGCAGGGAGCCGCGTTCCGGCAGATAGGCTACGCGTCCGGTTGCCGGGGGCTTTACATCTACCTTCGTCAGCACAAACTTCTGTGTTGATGCCGCAGTAAGTGTGTCCATCACCAGTCGCGCACGTTCTGCGCTTTCATTGGCAATGCTCAACTCTGTCGCTTGCCTGCGCACGCGGGCCTGCAACTGGTCGCGATCATGGGTAACAAATATTGCATAGAAGGTTAAACCCGCAGCCGCAACCCATCCAACCCAGGGAAAGATAACCCCGAACCATCCCCGATGCTCGGCAACGTGATGATCTTCTGCCTGCTGATAAGACCGTAGAAACTGCGTCTCAGGCTCACTCTGCGATGAAATATGAGCAGCAGCCTCCGCCGGTTCAAATCCGGCAAACGGCACAGCCTTCTTCTCTCGTGCCACTTCTTTCATCAGCCGTTGGCGAGCCAGCGTTGGAGGGGAATGCATCTCTACCCCCATAGCGAACGACGCCAGATCGCCACGAATGGTTGCAAGTTCCTGCCGCGCCTCAGAAGACGTTGCCAGAAACTGTTCCACGGCAAACCTATCTTCATCACTTAGAAGATGCATGGCATACAGCGCCAGATCTTCCGCCGAAATATCGGGCCGGTTCATTCCGTTCATGCCATCATCCCCTTTCTCACAGCAATCAGAGCTGCGCGTATGCGTGTCTTCACGGTGCCCAGCGGCTCGCCGGTCATTTCGGCGATCTCCGTGTGTGTCAATCCATCGAAGAACGCCATTTCCAAAGTCTTTCGTTGCTCAACAGACAGCGTCTGGATAATGCCGCGTGCCTTGTTCGTCATCCACGTTCGCTCGGCCTCATCGGCCAGGTTGGTACGCGAAGCCAGGGCCACATCCTCCACAGGAGTCATGACACGGCGGCGGCGCAACACATCGATGGATCGATTCCGCGCGACCACCGCAAGCCATCCACCCAGACTGCCGCGTGTGGACAGAAAGCTCTCCGGTGCGCGCCATATCTGCATAAAAATTTCCTGCACTACATCTTCAGCCGCAGTTGCATCGCGCAGAACGCGCAGAGACACGGAATACACCAGCTTCGAATAACGATCGTAGAGGTTTCCCATCGCACGCTCGTCTCCACGCTGTATCTGCGCCAGCAGCGATGCATCATCGTCCATGCGGGGCCCCTGTCCTCCTCCTGCATCGTTTTCCTGATAGATAGAACGAACCAAGTGGCACCTTTGGATGGATAAGACATTAACTAAATCGAACAAACCGTACGAGCGATATCGAGCAACAGTGTACCTCGGAACGCATGGGTTCCATCACCTCTACACTAATGAGACAGTCATGCCCATCCGTCTCGACAAACTCCTCGCCGATCGCGCTCTTCTTCCATCTCGTGAGCGGGCCCAGGCCATGGTGCTTGCAGGACGTGTCCTGGTAAACGAACAAAAAATCACCAAACCCGGTGCGCAGGTCGCAGAAAACGCGGTCATTCGTCTGCTCGGCGAAGATCTCCGCTACGTCTCACGCGGTGGCCTCAAGCTCGAAAAGGCGCTCTCTCATTGGAATATCGACCTCCCCGGACGCAGCACAGTAGACATCGGCGCTTCCACTGGCGGTTTCACCGATTGCATGCTGCAGCACGGTGCATCGCACGTGCTCGCTGTCGACACAGGCTATGGACAGATCGCACACAAACTCCGTGCCGATGAGCGAGTCCGCCTGATGGAGCGCACCAACGCCCGCCTGCTAGAATCCGGCACACTCGCACGCGAAGCTGCCGCTCCGCCCACCTTCTTCAGCATGGACGTCTCCTTCATCGGAGCTTCACTCGTCCTTCCTGCTGTTCTCCTCGCACTCGCCGCACCTGGCACTTCGTGGAGAGGGGAAGCCGTCATCCTCGTCAAACCGCAATTCGAAGCAGGCCGCGAGCACGTCGGCAAAGGCGGCATCGTCCGCGATCCGGCCGCACACGCCATCGCCATCGAGCGCGTAAAGCAAACCATCGCTCCTCTCGGCGCAAGCAATATCGAAGTTATCGAATCTCCAATCACCGGCACCGAAGGCAACCGCGAGTTCCTCCTTCACGCGACATTTATGTAGTGCCGTATAAACTCAAAGGTGCATGCGTAAGGTCGCTATCATCTCCAAGCCGCAGAAGCCAGAGCTCGCCACGCTTCTGCCCGAACTCATCCACTGGCTCGGTGCTCATCAACTTGAGGCGGTCCTCGATCCCATCAGCGGCTCTTATATTGGGGAAGGGGAGTGCTGCGATCGCGCACAACTCATCGGACACAACCCCGAACTCGTCATCGTCTTGGGCGGAGATGGCACACTCCTTGCCGCTGCACGTGCTTTCGCAAAAACAGACATCCCTATTCTCAGCGTGAATCTCGGTTCTCTAGGTTTCCTTACAGAGGTGCCACTCTCCCAGCTCTACATCACACTCGAGGGTTGGCTCGAAGGCCGCAGCGGGCTTGACGAACGTGGCATGATGCACGCACGCCTCGTCCGCGACGGCAAAATCATCCATGAGTGGGACGCCCTCAACGATGTAGTCATCTCCAAAGGCGCCATCGCCCGCATGGGCGACTACAACATCCATCTCGACCGCCAGCTCGTCGCCCAGTTCCGCGCCGACGGCATCATCGTCGCCACGCCAACTGGATCCACCGCCTACAATCTCTCAGCCAACGGACCAATCGTCATGTCCAGCGTAGACGCGCTCATCGTCACGCCCATCTGCCCGCACCTGCTCACCATCCGCCCCATCGTCGTCCCCGGCGGAGCAGAGATTTCCGTCTGCGTCACCGGCATCGCCGACCAGACCTACCTCACCGTAGATGGCCAGGAAGCCGTCGAACTCCAGCTCAACGACGAACTCAACTGCGGCCGCTCACCCTACCGCGTCCGTATGGTGCGCCTCGGCGAACACGGCCTCTTCGGCGTCTTGCGCTCCAAGCTGAAATGGGGCCAGCGCTAGCTGCTAGCAAAAAGAAAACCCGCCATCGGCGGGCTCAGACAATCGAGTTATGGTGCGCCCGGAAGGAGTCGAACCTCCGACCTATTGGTTCGTAGCCAATTGCTCTATCCACTGAGCTACGGGCGCACGTCTCTTACTGACAACTCTTCGAGAATAACACAAAATCTGTGTGGCATTTAACTCGCAGGCGATGTCTCAATCACTTCAAGCGCAGGCGTAAGATTTACCTGTTCCACTACGTCGATTCCCGCGCGTCGCACAAACTGCCGGACCGTCGGCTCAGTCAAACGCGTCGCATCATATTCCACGCGCACCGTATGTTCTGCTTCATGCAGACGCACAGCGCGAATGCCATACACCTCGCGCAGCTTGGCAAGAGAAACCACCGCAGCCTCGGTTGGCTGCGCTTCGTAGCGGTATAGAACGTCAACGTTAGTCACACGGCAATTTTAGCAGCGGAGTTATTCTCAGCGCGCTCCGCTACAATCGACCTGTTACGAAGAAAATCATGATCTCCTATTCTGAACAACTTTCTGCACATCAAGCACGCTTCCAGTCCGAAGGGCAGCTTTTCTCAGCACCGGCGCGCGTCAATCTTATCGGCGAACACACCGACTACACCGGCGGCTTCGTCATGCCGCTCGCCATCGACTTTGAGACCGTCGCCGTCGTAAGCCGCCGCACCGACAACAAGGCCGTCCTCTACTCCGCAAACTTCAAAGAGCAGGTAGAGTTCGATCTCGCCACGCTCGCGCCCAACGACAAGGGCCACTGGAGCGACTACGGCATGGGTGTCGCATGGGCCTTGCAGCAGAAGGGAATCGCCGTTCCCGGCTTCAATCTCTCGGTCGACGGCAACGTACCGCTCGGCGCTGGTCTCAGTTCGTCGGCTTCCATCGAAGTCGCTGTCTGCATGGCGCTCCTCTCGCTCGTAGATACCAAACTCACCGGCCCCGAGATCGCCATCCTCTGCCGCAAGGCTGAAAACGATTTCGCGCACTCGCCCTGCGGCATCATGGACCAGTTCGTCATCACCAACGCCGCCGCGGACAAGGCCCTCCTTCTCGACTGCCGCTCGCTCGACTTCTATCTCCTCCCGCTCGGTACAGACACCAAGATCGTCATCGCCAACTCCATGGTCAAGCACTCCATCGCAGAAGGTGAGTACGGGGACCGCCGTGGCGAGGTAGAAGCCGGACAGGCCGCATTGCACGAGATGAACCCGCAGATCAAGCTCCTCCGCGACGCCAACATGGATGATCTCCGCGCCGCGAAGAGCAAGATGAGCGAAGCCTCCTTCAAGCGCTGCCGCCATATCATTACGGAAAATGCGCGCGTCCTTGAAGCCCGCTCCGCCCTTACCAGCGGAGACATGCGCCGCTTCGGCGACATCATGTTCGCCGCCCACGCCTCCATGCGCGACGACTTTCAGGCATCCTGCCCCGAAGTCGACAAACTCGTCGATCTCGCCCACGCTCTACCCGGCTGCATCGGCGCACGCATTACCGGCGGAGGATTCGGCGGCTGCACCGTCAACGTGGTAGAAGCCGCACAGGCTGAAACTTTCGCCGAACAGTTGAAGCAGAAATACTTCGAAGCCACAGGCATCAAGAGCGACGTCTTCGTCTGCAAGGCCGTCGACGGCGCACTCGCACGCGCAGGGAAGTCCGCATGAACGAAGCCCTCCTAAGCAGCACGCCTCACCGCCGCTGGAACCCGCTCAAAGGCGAGTGGGTCGTCGTCTCGCCGCACCGTACGCAGCGTCCGTGGCAGGGCCAGACCGAGACTACCGCCGCCCCGGACATTCCGCAGTACGACCCCACCTGCTATCTCTGCCCCGGCAATCCCCGCGCAGGAGGCGCGCAAACACCGAAGTACGATTCCACCTTCGTCTTCGATAACGACTACGCCGCGCTCAAGCCTGAGATCGAAACCTTCAAAAATGACGAAGAGGGCAAACACCTCATCGTCGCCGAAAGCGAACGTGGCATCTGCCGCGTCATCTGCTTCTCACCGCGCCACGATCTCACACTCGCCAAGATGGACGTCCCTGCCATCCGCAAAGTAGTCGATGTGTGGACAGAACAACTGCTCGATCTCGCCAGCACCGGCTGGATCAAATACGTTCAGATCTTCGAGAACCGCGGCGCCATGATGGGCGCCAGCAATCCGCATCCCCACGGACAGATCTGGGCCAGCGAAACCGTCCCCAACGAGCCGCGCACAGAAACCGAACAGCAGCTTAACTACTTCCAGAAGAACAACCGCACGCTGCTCGCCGACTATCTCGCGCTCGAACAAAAGTCAGGCGAACGCATCGTCTTCCAGAACGAACACTTCGTCGCCCTCATCCCATACTGGGCCGTCTGGCCATTCGAGACGATGATCATCTCCAAGCGCGCCGTTGCCGGACTCGACCAACTCACCGAAGCCGAACGCGATGCGCTCGCAGACGCACTCCAGCGCCTCACGCGCACCTATGACCACGTCTTCGACGTCTCATTCCCATATTCCATGGGCCTGCACGGCCGCCCCACCGACGGCGAAGCCCATCCCGAGTGGCACTTCCACCTGCACTTCTATCCGCCACTCCTGCGTTCCGCCACGGTCCGCAAATTCATGGTCGGCTTCGAACTCCTAGGCTCCCCGCAACGCGACATCACGCCCGAGTCCGCCGCCAACACCCTGCGCACCGCAATGGCAAAAATCTAAAGACACAACGAAAAAGACCAGGGCACCAGCCCTGGCCTCTAACAACTAAAAACTAACAACTAACAACCGTGACTACCGCCGAAAGGCGGTAGTCACGGCAGGCGCTTCCTTCGTCTTCAAATAATTCCCGGCACCCACCACCACCGTAGCGCCAATCAACAGAAATATTCCCAGCGTAACCATCGCCTTCGTGCGAACACTGGTCCCGCGCCACTCCTTCAGCACGAGCCCCCACAACGTCGCAAACAAAATGATCGACGCCATATGCAGCGTCCACGACGAAAACTCAAACTGACCCATCTTCGTCTGCCCCATCGAATAAAAGAAAAACTGGAAGTACCACACCACCCCTGCTATCGCGGCAAAGATGTAGTTCACCACCAGTGTTTTGCCGGATAAGCGCAGCAGGGAAGGATCCATCGGATCGAATCCGGCGATCGTGTTGCCGCTCAGCGGAGCGGAACGCAATGGATTGCTGCCCGGCTGACCGACAAACTCCGCGATCGACTTGTTCTTGATAATCAGAAACGCCGACCACACAAAGTTTGTAACAAACCCGCCCCACAAGACAACAATCAGCACCGGCAGGTTCTGCCACAGATCAAGCTTTCCCTGCGCCAGCAGATGCGTCTTCGCAATATCCGCAATCGGCTTGCCTGCATCCAGACCAACAGCAAAAAAGCTGCTCATGATTCCGGCAAACACCGCGACCAGCAGTCCCTTGCCAAACGAAAAATCCCGCTCACCAGCTTCAGCCTTCTCTTCAGCAGATACTTCGTGTTCCTTCCAATACCCGGCCACTCCATTTACCGCAATGGCCAGAAGGCAAACGCCGACGCCCGCGATCACCACCTGTCCTGAATGCTGATGTGCAATCGTGCCGAGCTGTCCATGCATCACCGGCGGAATCAGCGTTCCAAACGCAGTGCAGAACCCAAGCGCAATCGCATATCCCAAAGCAATGCCGAGATAGCGAACACTCAATCCAAACGTGAGCCCGCCAATGCCCCACAACATGCCCCAGAAGATGGCCATGTGGATCGACTCTTTGGGCGACTCGCGCAGAATCGAAACAAAGTCCGGCACAAAGATGGAGCAGAGTACCAGCGGGGCCACAATCCACGCGGCAAAGCCCTGGATGATCCAGTAAATCTCAAACGACCAGCGCTTGATGCCGCGAAAGGGAATAAAATTCGTCGCGGACGCAAAGCCGCCAATCCAGTGATAGATAACGCCTATGAGCGGGTTCGCTCCCATGCTTCAGTCCTCGATTTTCGTGAGCGCCGTCCATCCTAACGGATGCAAAGTGCTTCTGGGAAATATAATCTCTATTGGAACAAAGGAGAGCCGTGCGTTGAACGTTGCGCTATTCATCACCTGTTACAACGACACCCTCTTCCCATCCACGGGCAAGGCCGTCGTGCAAGTCCTCGAACGCCTCGGCCACACCGTCACCTTTCCCGCAGGCCAGACCTGCTGCGGACAGATGCACTGGAACACCGGCTATCAGATTGAAGCCCTTCCGCTGCTCCCGCGCTTCGTCGCACAATTTGAACACGCCGAAGCCGTCGTCGTCCCATCTTCTTCCTGCGTCGCCATGATGCGCGATCACTACCCCATGATGGCCGAACGCATCGCGGCTGAAGGTGAAGATAAGACACTGCCGGAACGCGTGGCCAAACTCCTTCCACGTATCTGGGAGTTCTCCGAGTTCCTCACCAAAAAGCTCGGCATCACCGACGTGGGTGCCTACTACCCGCATCGCGTCACCTATCACGCAAGCTGCCACGGTCTGCGCGGACTTGGTCTCGGCGACGGCCCTCTCTCTCTGCTCAAGTCCGTGCGCGGCCTCGAACTCGTTGAGATCTCCAATCTCGAACAATGCTGCGGATTCGGTGGCACCTTCGCGATCAAAAATGCAGAAGTCTCCTCCGCCATGCTCGCGGAAAAAACACAAGCCGTTCTCAATACCGGAGCAGAGCAGTGTACCGCCTGCGACAACTCCTGCCTCATGCACATCGAAGGCGCGCTCCATCGCCAGCGCACAGGCGTAGGTACAAAACACATTGCAGAGATCCTCGCGCACACGGAAGCGGATGCAGCAGCAGAAGCCAATAATCCGGTCGAGGTGACTGTATGAGCCGTGTCCCTCTCGACCCGCGCACTGCGCCCTCGTTTCAAACTGCTGCAAAAGTCCTTCTCGGCGATGCGCAACTTCGCAAAAACGTACGCCACGCGACGGATGTCATCCAGAACAAACGCCGACGCCTCGTCGAAGAAAAGCACGACTGGCAGCAGATGCGCGAGAGCGGCCGCCAGATCCGCGCGCACGCGCTGCAACATCTCGACATCTACCTCGCCGAATTCGAACGCAACTTCACCGCTGCAGGCGGACACATTCACTGGGCGCGCGATGCCGCTGAAGCGCAGCGCATCGTCATCGATCTCGTAAAGCAGACCGGCACTTCTGAAGTCATCAAGATCAAATCGATGACGACGGAAGAGATTCAGCTCAACAACGCGCTCGAAGCTGCCGGCGTCCACGCGTTCGAAACCGATCTCGCCGAACTCATCATCCAACTGGGGGAAGACCAGCCCTCGCACATCGTGGTTCCCGCGCTGCACAAAAACCGTTCGCAGGTGCGCGAGATCTTTCGCAAAAAGATGAACCTGCCCAACCTCGGCGAAACCCCGCAGGACCTCGCCGAAGCCGCGCGCCAGTTCCTCCGCGAAAAGTTTCTGCGCGTCCCCGTCGCCATCTCCGGCGCAAACTTCCTCATCGCGGAAACAGGCGGCGTCTGCATCGTCGAAAGTGAAGGCAACGGACGCATGTGCCTCACGCTTCCCGAGACACTCATCTCCGTCGTCGGCATCGAAAAAGTCCTCCCGAGCTGGCAAGACCTCGAACCGCTCATCCAGCTTCTCCCGCGCTCCGCAACCGGCGAGCGCATGAACCCCTACAACTCGCTCTGGACGGGAGTGCACCCTGGCGACGGTCCCACCAATATGCACATCGTTCTGCTCGACAACGGACGCACCGACGTTCTCGCCGACCACGAAGGCCGGCAGACACTCCAATGCATCCGCTGCGGGGCCTGCCAGAACGCTTGCCCCGTCTACCGCCAGACCGGCGGTCACGCTTATGGCTCCGTCTACGCCGGCCCCATCGGCGCCATCCTCACTCCGCAACTCATGCACATGGAGCACTCGCAATCGCTCCCGTACGCCTCCTCACTCTGCGGAGCCTGCTACGAAGTCTGCCCAGTCAAGATCAACATCCCCGAAGTCCTCATCCACCTGCGCAACAAAGTAGTCGAACAAAATGGCTGGTATGCGCCCGAATCCCTCGCAATGAAAGCCGTAGCGCAAGCCTTCCTCTCTGAAAAACGTTTCCGCGCAGCCCAACGCCTCGGCCGCATTGCAGAATCGCCACTCGTAAAAAAGCGCAAACAGAACAAGTTGCAAGTCCTAGGCCAAGAAGAAGCGCAAACACCCGGCTGGATAGGCTGGCTCCCCGGCCTCCTCGGCGGCTGGACGGACACCCGCGATCTGCAAGCCATGCCCAAAGAAACCTTCCGCGACTGGTGGGAAAAACGAAACGAGAAGGGAAGCAATCGAACATGAGCACCGCCCGCGACGTGATCTTCCAGCGCATCGCCAAAGCCAAAGGCGCCTCCACACCTGAAGCCGCGCACATCGCCTACGCCACCATCGAGCGCAACTACCAGTCCGCGCCCTCGCTCGACCGCGCACCCATCATCCATCTCCTTGAAGACCGTCTCCGCGAATACGACGCCCACGTCTACCGCGTCACCGAATCCAACGTCGGCGAACAGGTCAAACAAATCCTCGCCGCGCGCAACATCCAGCGCGTCCTCGTACCCGATGGACTTCCCGAATCATGGCTGCAAGGTGCCATCTTCGAGATCGACAACCAACAATCCGCCCTCGGCCTCAACGACTACACCGCCGTCCTCACCACCGCCACGCTCGCCATCGCAGAAACCGGCACCATCGTGCTGCAAAACGCCCCCGGCCAAGGCCGTCGCGCCATCACCCTCATCCCCGACTACCACCTCTGCATCCTGCGCACCACGCAAGTCGTCGAAACCGTTGTCGAAGCCATGCGCCTCCTCGAACCCACCAAGCACCTGCCCACCACCTTCTTCAGCGGCCCATCCGCCACGGCAGACATCGAAATGACCCGCATCAAGGGTGTCCACGGCCCACGCTTCGTCGACGTCATCCTCGTCACCGACGAAATTCTTTGACATCGCTTCCACCGCACCGCTAGTTTCAATAGAGACGTAATTTCAGAACTGGAGAACCCCGCACCATGAGCACCATCACCCCGGCACAAAAAGACAGAGTATTCGCCGCACTCGACAGCTTTCGCATCGAGGTGCCGTCCTGGGGCTTCTCCAACACCGGCACGCGCTTCGGCAAATTCATCCAGCCATCCGCCGCCACCACCATCGAAGAAAAATTCGCAGACGCAGGCGAAGTCAACCGCCTCACTGGCGTCGCCCCCACCGTCGCGCTGCACGTCCTCTGGGACCTCCCCAACGGGAAGCAGGACGTCGCCGAGATCAAGCGCCTTGAAGCCAAATACGGCGTGAAAGCCGGCTCTATCAACCCCAATCTCTTTCAGGATCAGGAGTACAAATTCGGCGCGATGGCCAACCCCAGCGCTGAAATTCGCAAACTAGCCATCGACCATCTCCTCGAATCCGTTGAGATCGCGAAAGAACTCGGTTCGCGCGACATCTCCATCTGGGACGCCGACGGCTCCAACTACCCCGGCACGCAGAGCATCCGCCGCCGCATCGAGTGGACGCAGGAAGCGCTCAACATCACCCACGCCGCGCTCGCGCCCAACCAGCGCATGCTCGTCGAGTACAAACCCTTCGAGCCCGCCTTCTACCACACCGACATCGCCGACTGGGGCATGGCCCTCGCCCTCGCGCACAAGGCCGGCCCGCAAGCCAAGGTCCTCGTCGACACCGGCCACCACTACGCCGGACAGAACATCGAGCAGATCGTCGCCTGGCTTCTCCACCTTAAGGCGCTCGGCGGCTTCCACTTCAACGACCGCAAGTACGCCGACGACGACCTCACCATCGGTTCCATCGACCCATATCAGGTCTTCCGCATCTTCCACGAGTTGCTCAGCGACGCACAGGGAGCCTCCGACGTCGCCTTCATGATCGACCAGAGCCACAACCTCAAAGGCAAGATGGAAGCCGCCGTCCAAACCGTCATGACCGCGCAGGAGATCTACGCGCGCGCCGCTCTCGTCGACAACGACTACCTCGGCGATATGCAAACCAAGTGCGATCTCGTCGCCGCAGAAGAGCACTTCCGCGGATGCTTCTGGACCGACGTCCGCCCCGTCGCACGCGAGTGGCGCGAAGCCCGCAACCTACCCGCCGATCCGCTTAGCGAGCTGCGCAACGGCGACTACGTGCAGAACACCGCAAAAACGCGCGGAGCAAAAAATGCAGGCAGTGTAGCCAGCTATGCTTGAGGTGAGATATATGCTTGTTGCAAAAACGAAGCGATGACTTCGATCGCGACCAACGGAAGCGCCAAGCGAAGCGTTTCGCCGTGCGCGCAGCACCGGAGTGAATAAAAAGTGAGCAAGTCCTCAAAACGTCTCTACCTCATCCCCGTCCTCTCCAAGGCGCTCGACATCCTCGAGCTCCTGCAGAACGAGGGCGAGCCCATGTCGCTCGAAGCCATCCACCGCCGCACGCGCGTCTCCAAGACGACCGTCTACCGCGTGCTCAAAACCTTCGCGCACCGCGGCTATCTCGCGCGCAGCAGCGATGGCCTCTACCGCGTCGTCTCCAAACCCAAAAAGCTCCGCTTCGGCTTCGCCGCCCAAAGCGCGGAGATGCCGTTCTCTGTCGAAGTCACCGAAAGCCTCAAGGCCGCGGCCATCGCCGTTGGTGTCGATCTTGTAGTGCTCGATAACAAATACGACGCAGCCACCGCCATTCAAAATGCAGAAGAGTTCGTCCGCAGCAAAGTCGATCTCGTCATAGAGTTCCAGGTGGAAGAGCAGGCCGCGCCCGTCATCGCAGACAAGATCGCAGCCGCGGGTATTCCTATGATCGCCATCGACATTCCGCACCCGCACGCCACCTTCTTTGGCGTAGACAACTACCGCGTTGGATACGAAGCAGGCCAGCTCCTCGCCACCCACGCCGCGCACCACTTCGGCGGCAAAGCAGATTGGATTCTCGGCCTCGATCTCCCTGAAGCAGGCCTCCTCGTGCAAAGCCGCATCACCGGCGCCTTTGAAGGCATCCGCTCCTCCATGCAGGAGATACCAGTCGAATGTTTCGTCCGCATCGACGGCCGCGGCATGCGCGACAAGAGCCGCAAACTCGTCTCAGAATTCCTCGAGCGGCACCCAAAAGACAAGCGCATCCTCATCGCCGCGGCAAACGACACGAGCGCCCTCGGCGCGCTCGACGCTGTCCGGGCCCTCAAGCGCGAAAAGCAAGTCGCCATCGTCGGACAGGACTCCATCCCCGAAGCGCTAGACGAGCTGCGCAAACCAAGCTCGCCGCTTATCGGAACTATCTCGCACGAGGCGGCCAGCTACGGAGCGCACCTCGTCCATATCGGTCTATCACTCCTCAATGGTGCCACCGTCCCGCCGTACAACTACGTCGAACACCGTGTTGTAACGCGTGAAACTCTGGATTGAGTGCAATACAGAAATGATTGCTCTAATGGTAGAGCTATGAAAAAATAGTCTCCATGGCCCGCTGATAACGCGCCACAACATCACCACACAAGAAGGAAGCAGGGAGCAGAATCATGGCCGCACAGTTACGTTTTCTTGAAGACCGTTGGGACGACAAAGTAGCCTCCACACTCGACGGCCCCGAACTGCTCCGCTATCGCTCCAACCTTCTCGGCTCTGACCTGCGCATCACCAACTTCGGCGGCGGCAACACATCCTCCAAGCTCGACATGACCGATCCGCTCACCGGACAGGATGTAAAGGTCCTCTGGGTCAAAGGCTCCGGCGGAGACCTCGGCTCCATCAAGCGCGAAGGCTTCGCCACCCTCTACATGGATCGCCTGCTCGCGATGGAAAAGGCCTACCCCGGCGTCCAGCGCGAAGACGAGATGGTGGCCATGTACACCCTCTGCACCTTCGGCCATAATCCCGTTGCGGCATCCATCGACACGCCTCTGCACGGCTTCCTTCCCGCGCCGCACGTCGATCACCTGCACCCCGACTGGGCCATCGCACTCGCCGCATCGGCCAACGGCAAAGAGCGCATGGAAGAGTTCAACAAGGAGTTCAACCACAAGCTCGTCTGGCTCCCCTGGCAGCGCCCCGGCTTCGAACTGGCCATGATGCTCAAGCGCGCCGTCGAAGAGAATCCCGGCTGCGATGGCATCATCCTCGGCGGACACGGTCTCTTCACCTGGGGCAACACGCAGCGCGAAAGCTATCTCAACACCATCACCATGATTGACCAGATCGGTCAGTTCATCGAAAAGCACGATAAGAACCGCGGCAAAAAACCCTTCGGCGGCGCGCGCGTGCAGACGCATAAAGACGCATCCAAAATTGCCGAGCTTATCTTCGCGCATCTGCGTGGAGCGGTCAGCCGCAAGCAGCGCTGGATCGGCAACTTCGTCTCCGCGCCCGATGTTCTTGAGTTCGTCAACAGCGATCAGGCGCAGAAGCTCGCGCACCTCGGCACAAGCTGCCCCGACCACTTTATCCGCACGAAGATTCGCCCCATGTACATCGACTGGAGTCCCGAATCGCCAGTCAGCGAGATTCCCGAACGCATCAACAAGGCGCTCGACCTCTACCGGAAGGAGTATGCGGAGTATTACAGCAAGCACGCTCTGCCCGATTCGCCCGCGCAACGCGACGCCAGCCCCACCGTCGTCCTGTTGCCCGGCGTAGGCATGTTCACCTTCGGCAAAAACAAAACCGAAGCGCGTCTCACCGGCGAGTTCTACACCAATGCCATCCACGTCATGCAGGGCGCAGGCTCGCTCTCCGGCGAAGTGCCTTGCACCGCAGTCCCGCAGGCAGGCCCAGCAGCCGGAGCGGAAGCGTTCACCGTCTATGAGAACTACGTTGCGCTTCCTCCCAGCGAAGCCTTCCGCATCGAATACTGGGCGCTGGAAGAAGCGAAGATCCGCCGCATGCCTCCTGAGAAGGAACTGAGCCGTCGCGTCGTCCTCGTCGTTGGAGGCGGAAGCGGCATCGGCCGCGAAACGGCTCTGCTCGCAGCCGGGCGCGGCGCGCATATCGTCGTCGCAGATCGCGACGTCAAGGGTGCAGAAGCCGTCGCAGAAGAATGCAAGAAGATCGCCGGCAAAGAAGCGGTCATCTCCGCCTCCATCGACATCACCAAGCGCGACACCATCCAGGCCGCGCTCGCCGCAACGGTCAAAGCCTTCGGTGGCGTGGACATCGTCATCAACACGGCTGCCATCTTCCCATCGTCGCCAACCGGCGCCATTAGCGACGAGCAGTGGGGCACTACGCTCGGCATCAACGTCACGGCCAACTATCTCCTCGCGGACGAAGCGAGCAAGGTCTTCAAGGCGCAGGGCATCGGCGGCTCGGTCGTTCTCACCAGCTCGGCCAACGCAGTTGTCGCCAAGAAGGGAAGTGAAGCTTACGATATCTCCAAGGCCGCGCTCTCGCACCTCGTACGCGAACTCGCCGTCGGCCTCTCGCCCGTACGCGTCAACGGCATCTCACCGGCAACCGTCGTCAAGGGTTCCACCATGTTCCCGCGCGACCGCGTGAAGGCTTCGCTCTCGAAGTACGAAATTCCGTTCGAGGAATCAATGACCGACGACGAGCTACGGAACAAGCTCGCCGCCTTCTACGCAAAGCGCACCCTCACGCACGTACCCATCGACCCAAAGGACTGCGCCGAAGCCATCCTCTTCCTCGCAGGCCCAAAGACGCCCGTCACCACCGGCCACCTCATTCCGGTAGACGGCGGCCTGACGGACGCATTCCTCCGCTAATGCACACGCAGAGAAATGCCAGAGGCGAACACAATCCGGGTGCCCCATCCTTTCGCGCTTTTGCGAAAGGGTGGGGTCTGCTCGCGAGTCAAGATTTCCCCATCAACCCATACGTCATCTCGACCGAGTGCGAAGCGCGAGCGGAGAGACCTGCTTTTGCTATGTTCGCAACGCAAACATCCTCGCGCGAAGCGCGACCGGGGAAGAGTTCATTGGTGTTTACGAATCTTGATCTCACCCATAATTTGTCATTCCGAACGGAGTGAGGAATCTGCTGTTCTGATGTTCGCGTAGCGAACATCCATCGTGCGAAGCACGACCGGATTAGAAGCGGGCTTTAGCCCGCTGCTAGAGACGAGGAAAGAAAGGGGCTTTAGCCCAGGCTTTTAGAACGATGACAACACCCAACGATGCACGCTCCCTCATCGCCGTAGACCTCGGCGCGGAAAGCTGCCGTGTCTCCATCCTCCGCGGGCAAAACGGACACCCGCACATCGAACTCGTCTACCGCTTCGCCAACGCCCCCATCACAAAAAATAACGCCCTCCACTGGCCGCTCGACACCATCGTCAACGGAGTCGAAGAGGGCCTCCGCCGCTGCGCCGAAATTGCCACCGAAGGCATCCGCTCCATCGCCGTAGACGGATGGGCCGTCGACTACGTTCGCCTCAACGACCAAGGCGAACCCCTCGACGACCCCTTCTGCTACCGCGACGCACGCAATCTCGAATCGGAAAAATCCCTCCACACACGCATCACCCCGGAACACCTGCGCGAACTCAGCGGCATCCAGATCCAGCCGCTCAACACGGTCTACCAGCAGCACGCAGACACCCTCAAAGACGCACACGCGCGCTGGGTCAATCTGCCGGAATATCTCCTCTACCGCTGGGGCGCAAAGCCAGTCGCAGAAAAAACCAATGCCACCCACACCGGCCTCGTCGCGCTCGACGGCACATGGTGCAAAGAAATCTTCGAGGCTGCAAGCATCCGCCTCGAAGATGCGCCGGAACTCGTAGAGGCAGGAACCATCATCGGCGAATACAACGGCCCCATCGAAAAGCTACGCGGCGCAAAACTCATCGCCCCCTGCTGCCACGACACCGCCGCTGCCGTCGCTGGAATCCCGGCGGAAGGGGACGACTGGGCTTACATTTCGTCCGGCACCTGGTCGCTCGTCGGTACAGTTTTAGAAAAGCCCTGCAACACAACCGAAGCCGCGCGCGAAAACTTTACCAACCTCGGCGCTGCCGGCGGACGATTCCTCTTTCACAAGGGCCTGAGCGGCATGTGGCTGCTGCAGCAGAGCATGTTGCAGTGGAAGCTGACCGACGTTGTGAAACTCGTAGCCGAAGCAAGGGAAGTCCCGTCCTTCGCCGCGAACGAATTGATAGACGTAGACGACCCGGCACTCACGCAACCCGGAGATATGCCCGCCCGCATCAACGCTCAGCGCGCCGCCCGGAATCTCTCCCCGATCCACGAGCCAGCCCGCATGGCCCGTCTCATCTTCGACTCGCTCGCCGCGCGCTATGCCACCGTCCTGCGTTCCATTTCGCAGATGACCGGCAAGACCTTCCGTCGCATCTACGTCGTCGGGGGAGCCAGTCAGAATGAATTGCTCAACGAACTCACCGCGAAGGCCACCGGCCTCGAAGTCATCCGGGGAGCCGTGGAAAGTTCGACCATCGGCAACTTCGCCGTCCAGTTCGCGGCGCTTGAAAACGACCGTTCGGCGGCCAATGTATCCCGCTGGGCAGCACGTTTGCAGTAAATTGCAAAAATTGTGCCCATATTGGGGGTAATTCGACGTTTTTCAGCTTCTTGTTTTAGAAAAACCGCGAATTTATCCCGTAAATTCGCGATTCCTGCCTCGCCAATGCGTTTTTAGATATTTCCGGCAATCAGCTTCTCATAAGCCGAAATCTGCTCCAGCGTCAGCTTGTGCATATCCGCCCCAGCCTGCCATTGCTTGTACCAGTCCACCAGCCACTCCAGCGTGGTTCCAATGCGCAGATTGGGTTTCCACCCAAGCTCCATGCGGGCTTTCGAGGCATCCAGCTTCAGATAACCAGCCTCATGCGGCCCCGGATCACCGTCCTGCACCCATTTGGCATTATCGCCCCACACTGAGACCATCTTATCGGCAATGCGTCCCACCGGCCACGCATCATCGTCCGTCGGGCCAAAGTTCCACCCCGAAGCGGCTGACACATTGCCCTTATAAAGCTCCTCTGCCAGACGCATGTAACCCCATAAAGGTTCAAGCACATGCTGCCACGGACGGATCGAATGAGGCCGCCGGATCTTTACATCTTCATCCGCCAGAAAGCCTCGAACCAAGTCAGGAATCAATCTGTCCAGCGACCAGTCGCCGCCACCGATGACGTTGCCGGCACGTCCTGAGGCGATGAGCGTTTGGTGAGTTTTGCCGAAGTGTGCGGGGTTGAAGAAGCTCTGTCGATAGGCCGCTGTCACGATCTCAGAGCAAGCTTTCGACGACGAGTAGGGATCATAGCCGCCGAGAGGGTCGGTCTCGCGATAGCCCCACACCCATTCCTTATTTTCGTAGCACTTATCCGTGGTAACTGAAACGACAGCACGAACGTTTTCTGCTGCGCGGGCAGCTTCCAAAAGGTGGGCTGTGCCGAGCACGTTGGTGGAGTAGGTGCCAAGCGGGTCTTCGTAGGAGTAGCGCACCAGCGGCTGCGCCGCCATGTGGATGACGATCTCTGGCTGAAACGCTGTTATCTCGCGTTTCAAATGATCTAAATCAAGAATATTTCCGCGAATATCGTCAATTACGGACGGAATTTTCGCAGCGTCGAGAAGGTTGGGGTCTGTGCACGGATCGAGTGCATAGCCGCGGACATGGGCACCGAGCTGCGCGAGCCAGAGCGACATCCATCCGCCTTTGAAGCCGGTGTGTCCGGTCATGAAGACCTTGCGGCCTTTCCAAACTGCGCGATTAGGTCCGGTCACGAGTGCTTCCATCAGAGCTCTACCTTTTCTCGAAAATGAAATCAATGTAGCGAAATCAGCAGAATTCAGCGCGTAATTCCATGAAAGAGACGTTTTTACAACAAATCTGATTCAAAACCAACGGCGCAAACAGGCCGCTATGCATCTTTGAGTATGCCATTCATCTGCGTTATTTGAGTGCTTTACGTTTGTTAGACTGATAAGAATTTATGACGGACAAAGCGCATCAACTTCGGCAACAGATTCTTGACCTCACCGCCCAGTTTCAAGCTGAAGTTTCAGCGCCAAAACCCTTTGTCCCCGGCACCAGCAACGTTCCCGTTTCCGGCAAAGTGATTGACGGTGCGGATGTTGCGGCTGTTGTGGATTCGGCCCTGGATGCATGGTTTACCACCGGACGCTGGGCCAAGGATTTTGAACGTAAACTTGCGCGTTTCATCGGTGTTCGTTCTGCTTCGCTCGTAAATTCTGGCTCTTCTGCAAACCTTGTGGCTTTTTCGGCGCTTACTTCGCCGAAGCTGGGTGATCGCCAGATCAAACCCGGCGATGAAGTGATTACCGTGGCTGCTGGATTTCCGACCACCGTGAATCCGATTCTGCAGAACCGTTGCGTCCCTGTGTTTATCGATGTCACATTCCCCACGTATGAAGTGGATGTGACGATGCTTGAAGCAGCACGCAGTGAGAAGACGAAAGCTGTAATGATCGCGCACACGCTTGGTAATGTCTTCGATCTGGATGCGGTGACGGCGTTCTGCAAGAAGTACAAGCTGTGGCTGATCGAGGACTGCTGCGACGCGCTCGGCTCTACGTACAAAGGCCAGAAGGTGGGAACCTTCGGTGATATCTCCACTGTAAGTTTCTATCCTGCGCACCACATCACCATGGGCGAGGGCGGCGCCGTGATGACGGACAAGCCAGCGTTGCAGGTGCTGATCGACAGCTTCCGCGACTGGGGCCGTGACTGCTGGTGCGAACCCGGCGTGGACAACACCTGCGGCAAGCGCTTCGACTGGCAGCTTGGCACGTTGCCCTGCGGATACGACCACAAGTACACCTATTCGCATGTGGGCTATAACCTGAAGGCGACTGACATGCAGGCCGCTCTCGGCGTTTCGCAGATTGAGAAGCTGCCGGAGTTTATCGCGCGCCGCAAAGAGAACTTCGCTTATCTGAAGAATGCTTTGCAGCCGCTGGAAGATGTATTGATTCTTCCGCAGGCGACCGAAGGCTCGGACCCGAGCTGGTTTGGGTTCCCGATTGGTGTGAAGGAAGATGCACCATTTACACGTGATCAACTGACGAAGGCCCTGGAGGCGGCAAAGATTGGCACGCGTAACATCTTTGCCGGCAACCTGACGCGTCAGCCTGCCTATGAGGGCTGGGAGTTCCGCGTAGTGGGTGATTTGAAGAACACTGATTTTGTGATGAACCAGACATTCTGGATTGGCGTGTTCCCGGGTTTGAGTAAGGAGATGCTCGATCACATGGTGCATACCGCAACCGAGTTTGTGAAACAAGCAAAGTTGCTGCCGATTACAGCATTTTCAAAGTAGAGTTGCATCAGAACTAAAAGCGCTATAGCAACAAAGAATTCAAGAGACCAGGAAAGATTCCCATGAATGCACGCGAACGCAAGATGCTTGAGATCCTCAAGAAAGGCCGTGAGGAATACGGCTATGTCTCAGTCAAAGCAGAGTATGAGGCAGAAGGTACACGTGTGGATGAGCTTCTGCGTCTCGTTGAAATCTGTCGCAAAGCCGGCCTAAAGCTGGGCGTTAAAGTAGGTGGATGCGAGGCGATGCGCGATCTGATGGAGACGAAGCAGATCGGTGTGGACTACATCATTGCTCCTATGATCGAAAGTTGCTATGCCTTATCAAAGTTTGCTGAGGCAATCGACAAAGTCTATCCGAAGGAAGAGCAGGTCGACACCGATTTTCTATTCAACCTAGAGACGATCAACGCTTTTCAGAATCTGAATGAGATGTGCGACTTCGCACAAAAATCCCCGCAAATAGCCGGCGTAGTCTTCGGCCGCGTGGATTTTTCACTCTCGGCAAAGCTTGGCCGTGATGCGATCAATGGTCGCGAAGTGACTGATTATGTACTGAAGACTGCTGAAGCATGTAAGAAGCGCGATCTTGATCTGGTGGTAGGCGGAGGCGTTTCCAGCGACTCCATCACTGTGCTGAAAGAGATGGTAGACGTTCACCTGACACGCTTCGAGACACGCAAGGTGATCTTCGACGCTCAGGCAGCAAAAGCTAATCATATCGATCAGGGCCTTTTGAACGCGGTGCATTTTGAGCTGCTGTGGTTGCTGAATAAGCGCGAATACTATAGCCAGATCGGCCAGGAAGACGCCAAGCGCATCGACATGCTGGAGAAGCGCTGGGCGGTACTGAACCGGTAATGGCCGGCGCATATCACCTGCTTGTTTTTGGCGCCAGCGGCGCGCTCGGGTCAGCCATCTGCGAGATGGCCCTGACAAAGGGTTGGCGAGTCACAGGCGTGGCCCGCTCGATTCCAGCCAAACCGCCGCATGGCGCACGCATGCTTGCGCTTGATCCGTTGTCATCCGAGTTTTCGATTTCAAGTCTTGCAAGTGATGGCGGATATGATGCTGTGTGCTGGGCGCAGGGCGCAAATGCTACGGATAACGTATACAACGTAGATGCTGAGCATCATATGCAGATGTACAACGCAAACTGCCTGTACGTTCTGGCAACACTTAAGGCGCTACTTGCGGAAGAACTGCTGCTTAAGCCTGCGAGGTTGTGCGTCATCAGTTCCATCTGGCAGCAGCTTGCGCGCCAGAACAAGCTTTCTTATTGCATGACGAAGGCGGCTGTGGAAGGACTTGTGCTGTCTGCCTCTGCCGACCTGGCGAAAGATGGTCATCTGATCAACGCAGTGCTTCCTGGAGCAGTGGATACGCCGATGACGCGCAAGGCGTTGAAGGCGGAGCAGATCGATGCAATTGCAAAGGGAACGCAGTTTGACCGGTTGACCTCGCTCGACGATGTCGCGTCGATTGTCTGTTATCTCTGTTCGCCCGAGAACACGGGCGTTACCGGGCAGTTTGTGGCTGCCGATCTGGGGTGGAGTCGTGTCCGCATCGTTTGAAATTGGATCTTCTAGTGGAAGCTATCGCGTAGAAGTGGAATGCGGATCGTTTCAGCGATCGCTTAGTGGGTTTGCCGGGTCGGCGGTGATTGCCGACGAATTTTTCAAGCCTCGTTTTGAAGAAGCAGGGGCGCAGGCCGTGTTTGTGGAAGCGGTGGAGACGAACAAGTCTCTGGAGGCTTCACCTGGTCTGATTGAGCAGATGCGCCGATCTGGAGCGAACCGTCAGACGAGGATGGTTGCGGTAGGCGGCGGCATCATTCAGGATCTGTCTGCATTTATTGCATCCGTCTACATGCGTGGTTTGCGATGGACGTATATGCCGACGACAGTGCTGGCGATGGTGGACTCATGTATCGGCGGAAAAAGTTCGATCAATGTTGGGCCGTATAAAAACCTTGTTGGTACGTTTCATCCGCCGGAAGTGATCCTGATCGATCCTGAAGTGATTGCGACCTTGCCTGAAGATCAGCGCGCGAGCGGTCTGATTGAAGCGGCGAAGATCTGTTTTTGTCGTGGAGAGGAGGCCTTTGCACGCCATGTTGCTTGCAAGCCTTCTACGCAAATGAGTGCGGAGTCGCTGGAGCCGTTGATCATCAACAGTCTTCAGTCGAAAAAGTGGTTTATTGAGATTGATGAGTTCGATAAGAACGAACGACTACTGCTGAACTTCGGTCATACGTTCGGTCATGCGATTGAGGGTGCAACGCACTTTGCGATTGGTCACGGCATTGCCGTGGGGCTTGGCATTATCTGCGCGCTGGAGTTTGAGCGGCTGCGCGGTGTGGACTACTCCGGCAACAAGCGTGTGGCTGCTTTGGAAACACATCTCGATGAGATGGTGCGGTCATGGACGCCGGTGGCTGACGAGTTGAAGAAGCTCCCGATGGATGATGTGCTGGACCGCTTTGGCTGCGATAAGAAGCATGGCAAAGATTTCTATACGCTCATACTGGTTGCCCAGAACGGCGATGTGGAGCTGCGCAAGGTAGAGCGCAGTGACGCCACGCTGGCACAGGTGCGCACGGCGATTGAGCGGATGGTTGAGAGATACGGATGAGTGAATCGAAGTACAGCGACGTGCTGGCCCAGTGGCTGGTGGACCTTGGGTATACGCACTGTTTTTTTGTTGCCGGCGGAAACATTATGCATCTGCTGGAGAGCTGCAGTCACAAGCTGACGTGCATCCCTGTGGTGCATGAGGTGGCTGCGGGCATTGCCACGGAGTACTTCAATGAAGTGCACTTAGGGTCAAAGGCATTCGCAATGGTGACGGCGGGTCCGGGCATGACAAACCTTGTGACTGCGCTCGGCGGTGCGTGGTTGGAGTCGCGCGAGTTGCTGGTGATAGGCGGACAGGTAAAGGTTGCCGATCTGAATCGTGGTGAGGTCCGGCAACGTGGCATCCAGGAAATTGATGGTGTGGCGATTGCTGCTCCGGTGGCTGAGAAGTCGCTGTTGATGGGTAAGGTTGTCGACCGCGCAGCGTTTGCAGAGATGACGTATAGCGGACGTTCAGGACGTAAAGGGCCTGTCTTTCTTGAGATTCCACTGGATATACAGGGTGCGAAGGTGGATGCAGAGAAGCTGACGAACGCCGTGCCTTCTGATGCGCCCCACTTCAAGCCGATTGCTGAAGCGGTATTGAAAGAGATTGGCGATAAGTTGAATGTAGCGAAGCGGCCTGCGATTCTGCTAGGTGCTGGAATTGATCGCGCAACCACGGACAAGTTGCAGAAAGAGCTTGAGCAGTTGGGTGTTCCGCTTTTTGTGACGTGGAATGCGATGGACCGGCTTGGGGCCGATCATCCGATGTATTTTGGACGCCCGAATACGTGGGGCCAGCGTTACAGCAACATTCTGATGCAGCAGACTGATCTGTTGATTGCGTTGGGAACGCGGTTGAGTTTGCAGCAGACGGGCTTCAACTGGCAGGCGTTTGCGCCTTTGGCCGAAGTGGTGCATGTGGATTGCGATCAGGCCGAATTGGAGAAGGGGCATCCGCGCGTGGATCTTGCTATCTGCGGTGATGCGAATGAGGTGCTGCGTTCGCTGGTGAAGACCCAGCCAGGGGACAAATCGGAGTGGATCGCATTCTGCCGCGAAGTGCGCGATGCGATTCCTTTGGTTGAACCGGTGAATAATACCGGCGAGGATTATCTTTCTCCATACAAGTTTGTGGAACAGTTGGGACCGCTGACCAAGCCTGATGACCTTGTAATTCCGTGCTCAAGCGGAAGCGCGTTTACGACGATGATGCAGACGTTCGCACAGAAGTTGGGACAGCGCATTGTGACGAACAAGGGCCTGGCTTCGATGGGGTATGGTCTGAGCGGCGCGATCGGCGCAGCGGTTGCCGGAGGCGGTCGCAGAACAATCCTGGTGGAGGGCGATGGCGGGTTTATTCAGAACCTGCAGGAGCTTGGGACTGTTGCTGCGAACAAGCTGAACCTTAAGATTTTTATCTATGACGATCATGGGTATGCGTCGATTCGCATGACGCAAATCAATTACTTCGGCGGCCGTTACGTGGGATGCGATACGGAGACAGGACTTGGTATACCGAAGTGGGACCATCTTTTTGCGGCGTATGACATTCCCGTTATGCGGATTGGCCCTGGATATCAGAACGATCAAGAATTTTTGAAGCGGTTCAATGCGCCTGGTCCGGCGGCGTTCCTCGTGCATATCGATCCGAAGCAGACGTACTTCCCGAAGATTGCAAGCCGTGTGACGGCGAGCGGAAGCATGGAGTCGAACCCGCTGCATCGCATGTCGCCTGATCTGCCGGAGGACGTTGCGGCGAAGGTGTTTCGTTATTTGCCGGAAGGGAAGTAAGCGAATGAGTGCGCGTCCGATTCCATCGACTGATCTGGATGCGGTGCTGGAGCAGACGCGTTCTTTGTGGGAAGAGATGCGTGGCGAGCGTGTCTTCATTACAGGGGGCACTGGATTCTTTGGTGCTTGGTTGCTGGAGAGTTTTGCGCATATCAACCGTGCGCTTTCGCTGAATGCGCATGCGACTGTGTTGACGCGGAATCCGGATGCGTTTCGAAAGAAGATGCCGCATATTGCTAGTAATAGCTCCATTAGTTTGCTTGCAGGAGATGTACGCGACTTTGTGTTTCCTGATGGTGAGTTTCGCTATGTGATTCATGCGGCCACGGAAGCGAGCGCGAAGCAGTTGACGGAAGCTCCGCTGGAGATGATGACGACCATCCTCGATGGCACGCGACGGACACTGGAGTTTGCAGCTTCGCATGGAACGAAGCGGTTTTTGCTGACGAGTTCCGGTGCGGTGTATGGGCGTCAGCCTGCCGAGATCGTTCATCTGCCGGAGAGTTATACAGGCGCACCGAGTTGTACGGACGCGGGCAGTGTGTATGCGGAGGGCAAGCGCGCGAGCGAGTTGATGTGCGCGGCGTATGCGCAGACGACCGGTATGGAGTGTGCGATTGCGCGGTGCTGGGCGTTTTGCGGGCCGCATCTGGCATTGGATATCCATTTTGCAATTGGAAATTTTATTCGCGACGTAATGGCGGGCGAACCGATCAGAATTGGTGGGGATGGAACTCCGACGCGCTCATATCTGTATGCCGGTGATTTAGCGACGCATCTTTGGAAGATGTTATTTTGCGCAAGTTCGTTGGAGCCTTATAACGTGGGTTCATCACATAGTGTGAGCATTCGTGAGTTGGCTGAAGCCGTACGTGACGCGCTGGCTCCATCGGTTGGAATTGAGATTGCGAAACAGCCTGTGGCAGGCGCATCGATTTCGCGCTATGTGCCGTGCACGAAGAAGATTGCGCGTGACCTTGACTGCCATGAGACAGTTGGATTGACTGAGATCATCCGCCGCACGGCTGCGTGGTACGGTTGGAAGGAAGAGGGCGCAGGAGGCCGATGAAGAAGATCAGCGTCGTCAGTCCGGCTTACAATGAAGAGGGCAATCTTACGCCTCTGGTGGAGCGCGTGCGTGCGGTGTTTGCCACATTGCCGCAGTACGACTACGAGCACATTATCATCGACAATGCTTCGACCGACGGGACTGTGGCTGAACTAAAGCAGCTTGCTTCACAGGATGCGCATGTGAAGGGCATTGTGAATGCGCGCAACTTTGGGCATATTCGCTCGCCGCATCATGCGATTTTGGAAGCCGACGGCGACGCCGTGGTGATTCTGCTGAGCGATCTGCAGGACCCGCCGGAGTTGATCGCGGATTTTGTGCGCGAGTGGGAGATGGGCTGGATGGCCGTGGTCGGCGTGAAGACGTCGAGCGAAGAGAGCGGTTTGATGTATTGGATCCGTTCCACGTACTACCGCACTATTGAGCGCTTAACCAGTGTAAGAGTGCTCCGTCATTACACGGGATTCGGTTTGTATGACCGGCGTGTAATCGAAGAAGTAAAACGGTTTGGCGATCCGTATCCATACTTTCGTGGGCAAATTGCCGAAATTGGTCTGCCGACTAAGCTGATCGAATATGGGCAGAAACGGCGCGAACGCGGTATCACCAAAAACAACTGGTACACGCTTTACGATATCGCGATGCTCGGCATTACCAATCTTTCAAAGGTGCCGCTGCGGGCGGTAACTTTCGGTGGATTCGTTTTTGCGGCATTAAGCCTATTTGCTGGCTTCCTCTATCTTATTGCGAAACTCCTGTTTTGGAACCACTTTGAGCTGGGCCTTGCGCCCACTATGATCGGTCTCTTTTTTCTGGGCTCGGTGCAATTGATCGCGATAGGCATCATCGGCGAGTACGTCGGTTCCATCCACACGTTCGTTCAGAACAGGCCGCTCGTCACCGAAAAAGAGCGCATTAACTTCGACCAACCGTGATGCGTATTCCTGCGGGAGAAAAGCTGCGGTTCCTCATCGCAGGTGCGTTCAATACGCTCTTCGGCATGGCGGACACGTTTGCCTGCACATGGTTGTTTCTGTACCTCAGGCCGGGCCAGCCGAAGCTGATGACCAGTGCGGCGACTGTCGTCTCTACCGTTCTGAACATTACGGTTTCATTTTTCTCGTATAAGTTCTTCGTCTTCCGGACGCGTGGGAATGCGATACCGGAGTACCTGCGCAGCCTGCTGGTGTATCTGCCGAACATCGCCATCAGCGTTCTGTTGGTCGTCCCGCTGACGGGTTTCTTTCTCCACCTGCAAAGCACGCATGCTTATGCTCCTTATGTGGCTCAGGCGTGTATTGTGGTGGGAAGCATTATCTTCAGTTTTCTGGGCCACAAACATTTCACGTTTAGGAAAAGAGAACCTCCGCCGGCCATCGGTGTGGCGGAGCCTTGAGGAGTTCGATGAACCTGCGCGCGCTTTGTCTCGCTGCTGCTTTCGCTACTGTCACCTTTGCTCAGAACACGTTTATCACCGGAACGCCGCCGGCTGAGCAGGGCCATGCTCCAGTGCCATTGTGGCAGGGTGCTGCGCCGGGAGCGCAGGGCAATGCGGACATCGATATTCCGACGCTTGCGGCCTATATTCCGGCCAATAATCCGACGCATACGGCAATTGTGATTGCGCCGGGTGGTGGCTACTCCAAGCTGGCCTATGGCTATGAAGGTATCGACATGGCGCGTTGGGCGAACGATCACGGTGTGGCTGCGTTTGTGCTTAAATATCGCATCGGGCCGAAGTATCATCATCCGGTCGAGCTGGGCGATGCGCAGAGAGCCATCCGGACAGTGCGTTCGATGGCGGAAAAGTATGGGTATTCGGTCGATCATGTGGGTATGTGGGGATCGTCGGCGGGCGGGCATCTTGCGTCCACGGCGGGTACGCACTTCGATGCGGGTAACCCGAACGCGATCGATCCGATCGAGCGTTTTTCCAGCCGCCCGGATTTTCTGATCCTGGATTATCCCGTCATTCGCATGGATGATCCATACAAGCACAAAGGATCGACGCGGATGCTGCTGGGCGACAATCCTGATCCTGCTTTGATAGCTAATCTCTCCAACGATACGCAGGTCACGCCGCAGACGACGCCGACCTTCATTTGGTCTACCACCGACGATAAGGTGGTTCCGATCATGAACACCGTCTTGTTTTACGAAGCGCTGGTGAAGAACGGTGTGCCTGCGGAACTGCATATCTTCCGCAGCGGCAAGCATGGGCTTGGCCTGGCGCAGAACGATAAGGACATTAGCGTATGGCCTCAGCTCTTGCTGCATTGGATGGCAGCAAATGGTTGGGCCACGTTGCAGTAGCTACTCGTAACGCAGCGCCTCCGCAGGCAGTACGCGCGCGGCGCTTGCTGAGGGATACAGGGTTGCAATCAGCGATACAGCCAGTGAGACCGCAGCGACGATAACGCCATCGATGATGCGTGGGGCGAAGGGCAGGTAGTCGAGCGAGTACACCTCTGCCGAGAGGTGGAAGAGGCGGTAGTGCCCGCCTGCCCATGCGATCACGTATCCGAGCACCAGACCGAGCGCGGTGCCGATCACGCTGATGAGCAATCCCTGCATCAGGAAGATGCGGCGCACCTGGTCGGCGCGCACGCCGAAGCTCATCATCACGGCGATGTCGCGCGTCTTTTCCATCACCATCATGGTGAGCGCGATGAGGATGTTGAGCGCGGCGACGCAGACGATGAGGCCGATCACAATGAAGGTGACGATCTGCTCCAATCGCAAAGCGCGGAAGAGTTCGCGGTTCTGCTCCATCCAGCTTTTGCTTTGAAAGCCCGGACCGGCGGCTTGCTCAATCTGTTTGCCGATGGTGTTGGCGCGGTACATATCGTCCACCTTGAAGCTAATGACGGAGATGACGTCCGGCTCTGAGAAGAGTCGCTGGGCGTCGTTGAGACGCGTGAGTGCGTAGCTGGAGTCGTACTGATAGAAGCCTGAGTGGAAGATGCCTACCAGAGTGAAACCTTGATATCGCGGCACGAGGCCGAGGGGGGTGAGTTCGCCTTGCGGCGAGGTGACGAGAATACTGTCCCCCGGCTTGGCACCGATAGTATCTGCAAGATCGCTGCCGATGACGATGGGCGGCCATGCTCCTGGAGCGCCAACGTTATTGAGCGGGGCAGAGGAGCCGTCTTTCACCGCTTGCAGCAGATCGGAGACGGTCTGCTCATCCTTCGGCACAATGCCTTTGATGAGCGCGCCGCCGCTGCGTGGGCCGCGCGAGATGAGTACCTGTCCGTAGAGGCCGGGCGCTGCGGCTGTGACGTGCGGTTCATGGCGGAGTTTATCCAGCAGGGGCTGCCAATTGCGGATGCCATCGCCCGCAATGCGCATCAGTTCGATGTGCGCCGTGGAGCCGAGCAGACGGTCCTGCAAGTCGCGCCGCATACCGTTGGTGATGGCGAGGGCGATGATGAGCGAGGCCACGCCCGCCATCACGCCGATAACGGAAATGGCCGTGATGAGGCCAACGACAGCCTGCCGACGACGGGCGCGGAGATACCGGGCGGCGACGAAAAGTTCAAATCGCATCGGTGTCCCAAATTGGCGGAAGTGTCCACCCGGCGAGGGCCAAAGGAATCTTTTGTAATCCGTTCACGTCTATCAGAGTAGAGCCGGATGCACTTCTTCGCCACTGCCGCGTGTACAGTGTCCGGTGGGAGAGATTGATGCCGTTTTCCGTCAGGCCACTTCTAACACTCACAGTAGCCACTTTTTTGATGACGTCCGTTCGCGTGCAAGCACAGCAACCCACGCCCGCTCCGCCTTCCACCGATGATGACGGGCCGATGCAGCAGGACAGTCCCATCGTCGTAAAGAAGAAGCAGCAGGAAACCGAAGCGCCTCCGCCGCCAGCGCCTGAAGAAGAGAAGATCAAGAATCCTAAGGGACTGGAGAACTACTCCATCCACGTAGATGTGCCGGTGGTGACGGTAGACACGAGCGTGGTGCTTGAGAAGACGCGCCAGTTCGTTCCCGGACTGAAGAAGGAAAACTTTCGCGTCTACGAAGATGGTGAAGAGCAGACGATCGATAGCGTCCGCACGGTGCAGACGCCGATTACGGCAGTAATGTTGTTGGAGTTCGCCGCTAACTCCTGGTACTTCATTCAGGACATGCGTAATACATCGGAAGTCCTGTTCCACTCTCTGAAGCCAGAGGATTACATCGCCGTAGTGACGTATGACATGCGCACGCATATTCTGACTGACTTTACACAGGACAAGCGTGTGACGGCGGAGGCGCTGAACTCGCTGACGCTGCCGATGATGAGCGATACGAATATGTTCGACGCGCTCAGCGAGACCATCGACCGGCTCTCGCGCGTGGAAGGCCGCAAGTACATTCTGCTCATCGGCACAGGACGCGATACCTTCTCGCGAAACACGCTCGATAGCATTCTGAAGAAAATCAAAAACTCGCAGAATATTACGATCTTTACCATCGGCACTGGCCAGCTTGTACGCGAATTGGCTGATTCGCGCGGCATGATGGGGCCGATCACGCGTATGGATTATCTCCAGGCTGACAATGAAATGAAGACCTTTGCGCGCATGACCGGTGGCCAGGCGTTCTTCCCGATGTTTCAGGGGGCATTGCCAGACGTCTTCGCGCAGATTAACGATTCCATCCGCAATCAGTACATGATTACGTATCGTCCGACGAACCGCGCGCAGGATGGGACGTATCGCAAGATCAAGGTGGAACTGGTGGATGCGGAAGGGCGTCCGCTGCGCATGGTGGACGAAAAGGGCAAACAGGTGAAGTATTCCGTGATTGCTCGCGAGGGTTACACCGCGCGGCACCAGGTGGAGTAGCTAGGCTTCGTCTTTGCGCTGGTCCTGCTCAAACGCAATCAGTAGCGCCAGCGCCACGCCGCAGAGCAGCACGGTACCTTCTACACGAGTAGTCCAGTGATGGCGATTGTCGAAGTCCCGGCGCATGGGTGCGTCCAGCGGCAGGGCAGAGATGTAGCCGTCCGTCACCGCGCGTTCGTGCTGCATGGGTTGTAGCAGCATACGGTTGGAGACGAAGGTGAGCACCACCATCACCACAATCAGCGCGGCTTGTGCGAGAGGCTTGTAGGCGCGGTTGCCAAGCACCCGCAGTGAAACCAGCATGGCGATGCCGCAGAAGATTCCGATCATGTGCAGCTTGGCCAGTGCCGGGCCGATCACCGCGCCGAGGTCTCGAGTGTTGAGCGCGTGCGCCGCGGCAGGAGCAAGGACGACACCGAAGTGGACGATGCCGCCCACCCACAGGATGAGAGCGAAGAGCCGGAGCGTGCGTGCAACTGTAGCCATGTTGCGATTCTAGATGGTGTCGCGACCGATGAGGCGCTGAATGCGTTTCTGCATAGGCGGATGCGTGGAGAAGAGTTCCGCGAAATCCGCCCCGCGCAGTTGCGGCGCATTGATGTACATGTGCGCCATGCTGGGCGATGCGATGGTCGGCACACGCTGCGAGTAGGCGTGGATCTTTTGCAGGGCACGCGCCAGCGCATAGGGATTGTGCGTCATGGCAGCACCGGTTGCATCGGCTTCGTACTCGCGCGTGCGTGACACCCAAAGCTGCACAAGCGTGGCCGCGATGGGCGCGAGGATGAACATGAAGAGCGCGCCGATGCCTCCTCCGCTACGCTCGCGATCACGGTCGCCGCCATATCCACCAAAGATCATGCCCCAGCGTCCGATGTGCGCGAGCCATGTGATGGCGCCTGCGAGGGTAGCCGCGATGGATGAGGTTAGGATGTCGCGGTTCTGCACGTGACCAAGTTCGTGCGCCAGCACGCCTTCCAGTTCTTCGTCGTCAAGAATGTTGAGAATGCCTTCGGTGACGGCCACGGCAGAGTGCTGCGGATTGCGTCCGGTGGCAAAAGCGTTTGGCGAGGGGTCGGGCGTGACGTATATGCGTGGCATCGGCATATTGTTGCGCTGTGTCAGGCCTTCGACGATGCGATAGACACGCGGCAGCTCGTCGCGTGTCACGGGCTTGGCGCGGTTGGCCGCAAGGGCGATCTTGTCGGAGAAGAAGTACGCAACAAAGTTCATGCCGCCGGCGAAGATCAGCGCCATAAGCATGCCGTTCTGTCCGCCAAAGTAGCGGCCGACGAAGAGCAGCAGAAGCGTCATCAACGTAAGCAAAAGCGTGCTTTTGAAGAGATTCATCGTCTCGCTCCCGCCTCCTGCGACGGGCTGTTGATTAGACGTTTGTAGATGACGGAGGATGCTGCTCGTTGCGTGTCATCGCCCGGCGGAAGAGCAGGTCGAAGGCGGAGCGGAGTTGTGCGTACTCCTCCTCGCTGATCTTGCCGGAGAGTTTGTCTGCCTCAAGCTGGAAGAGCTCGTCCCGCAATACTGTTTGCAGTGAAACGGCAGGTGCTGTAAAAGCTACAGGGTGCGCGAGAGGCGCGGTGGCCGTGGCGACCGGAGTGGCTGCCGCCGGGCGCATCATGAACCCCGCGCCAACAGCCAGCAGAATGGCGAGACCGCCCAGAATCCACCACTTATACTTCGTCAGCGGATCGGGCTTGTCGATGGGGTTAGCCATGCCGCCGCCGGGACGGTTATCGTCTGCGGCTGCTTGCGCTCCACCTTGCATCGGGCCGGCTTGTCCACCTGCGGAAGGCTGGCCTTCTGGCGTGTCGGTCTGTCGCGGAAGTTGGCCTGTGCCGCTTACGCCGAAGCTCATCGCCTTGGCCGGTATGTTGTGGGCGATGTAGGTCTGGGCGTCCACTTCGTCCTGCACGGAGGTGAGCGGCGTGCCTGCTGTGTCCACCTTCATGCTCTTTGCGGCGATGACCACGAACGTATCTACTGGCATGGATGGCGTGGTGGCGTACTGGAAGCTACCGTTGTAAGGCAGACGGTAGGAGACCTGAAAGCGCGTCTCACCTGGGCGAATGGGGAAGATGAACGCGTAGTGGTTCTTCTCCGCGAGAGGCACAGGTGCCGAACGCACCGGCATGCCTCCGGGAGCAAGCGCAGCAGATCCTTCCACTACAGCACCGTCGGGCAGCGTGAACTCAAAGGCGCGCTCGGAGAACTGCGTCATCGGCGGCTTGGAATCATTCTTGACGAAGAAGTTCTCGACCATGCGCAGCGTCTTGCCGGACTCGTCCGTCTGCACCTTCACGATATTCGCTTCCAGTGTGACGCCCTTCACCTTTGGCGCAGCTTCGAAGACTTCCACTTCGACCGACTGCGTTCCCGGAGGCACGGGGCGGAAGTAGGCCGCCTTCTCATGCGTTACGCGGACGAGGTGCATGCCTTCGTCGGGCACGTCGAGTGTGAAGTGGCCCTTCGCGTCAGTCGTGGTGTGGGTAGACTCCTGCATACCCTGCGCGAGCCGGATAAGTGTGACCTGGTCGCCGGCGGAGGGCTTGTGGTTGGTGCCATTGGTCACAACGCCCTCAAGCTGGCTGGCAGCAAAGGCGGAGAGGCAGGGAAGCAGCAGGGCTAGGGCGAAAATCTTGAGTGAACGCACGATACAAGGATAAACGCTGCACCGATTAGCGGCTGATCGTATCCAGTTCCGCCAAGATACGCGCGGCTTCGTCTTCCAGCGAAGCGCGTTGCGTGGTGTAGTCCTCTTCAGGATATTTGCCGGCTTTGTACTCAAAATTCAAGTCGCGGAGATTTTCGTAGACCGCATCGCGCCGCTCGATCAGGTAATCGGCGCGGGTTTTTGCGCGCTGCACAAAGGGGTTGCGGTCGGGCCAGAAGATGTAGGCCAACACGGCCAGCGTGAGAATGCCACCTGCAACAATGCCCATCAGTACTCCGTCTCCTGGCGGATGCGTTCGCGGATGTCGTCCGACGCGATCTGCATTTGTATGTCAGCGGATGTTGCGTGCGCCGGGCGGCGATACTTCCAGCGGCGAACGATCCAGATGGTGAAGATAAGTGCGAGTAGGCTGAGCGCGAATGGAACGACCCAGGCAACGGTATCAAAGCCGCCACGGATAGGCGCAGCCAGCACCGTAGGACCGTATTTTGCCGAGAACCAGTTGAAGATACTGGTGTCTCCCCCGCCTGAGGCAAGTTGCGTGTGCAGTTCCGTGATCATGCGTGAGGAGTCGGGGCAGCCGACGTGGTTGCACTCCAGCAAGATCTGCGTGCATCCGCAGACGCAGACCATCTTGTGACCGAGAGATTGGAATCGCTGCTCCAGATCGTTGCCCGCGCCCATCACTGTGAGCGAGACAAGAAAGACAACGACGAGACGAAGTGCGCAGTGTTTCATCGCACCGCCTCTTGCAATGCAGGCTCATCCGCGCGGACGCGCTGTGAGGCAAGTGCCGGACGAATTGCCGGAACCAAAGCGACGAGCGTGCCAAGAATGACGAAAGCTACGCCCACCCATATCCATGAAACCAGCGGATTGAGGAAGAACTTCAGGATTGGCTTGCCGGTGTCTGGATTGCGTCCTTCAAAGACCACGTATAGATCGTTCAAGGGAGTCGAGTGAATCGCGACGATGGTCGAGGTCGTCTGGCTTGCGTTGTAGAAGCGCCGTTCGGGGGCAAGCTGCATCACCTTTTTTCCGTGGCGAGTTACATCCAGCAGCGCATAGTCGGTGTCGTAGTTTGGGTTCGAGTCCTGCGTGTAGCTCTGGCAGACGAGCTTGTATCCGCCGACTTCAACCGAATCACCAAAGCCCATCTCAAGTTCTTTGGACTGGTTGAACGCTGCGCCCGCCAGGCCGATGAAGAGCACTACGATGCCGAAGTGGACGATATATCCGCCGTACCGGCGCGTGTTGCGGCGGACGAGCAGCAGCATCGACGCGAAAAGATTCTTGTGCGTCTGCGTGCGGACGACGCCTGCTCCGCGCAGGAACTCCGCTGCGATCGCGGTAATCACACCCGCACCGAGCGAAAAGGCGAGCAGCGAATAAATCTCTCCTGCCGCTTCCGCGCTCTTCCATGGACGCACGCCAAAGCCCATCAGAATAACTGCCGCACCAATGATCGCGATGCACGGCAAAACGAAGTTGCGGCGGATGGATTTGAGCGAAGTCGACCGCCACGCCAGCAGCGGCCCCACTCCAGTGAGGAAAAGCAGGAACAAGCCAATTGGCACAGCCACGCGGTTGAAGAACGGCGCACCCATCGTAACCTTGCTGCCCTGCACAAACTCGCTCAGAACAGGGAAGAGCGTTCCCCAAAGAACGGTAAAGCACGCAGCCAGCAGAACGAGGTTATTGAAAAGAAAACTCGACTCGCGCGAGACGATGGATTCAAGCCGATTCTCACTCTTCAGATGATCTTTCTGGAGGATGAACGTGAACAGGCACACCACAGCGGTGATCACGAGGAAGGTAGTGAACCAGCTACCGATGGAACTCTGCGCAAACGCATGCACGCTGGAGACGATGCCCGAACGCGTAAGCAGCGTCCCAAGCACGGTGAGCATGAACGTGATGAAGATGAGCCACACATTCCACACCTTCATCATGCCGCGCTTCTCCTGCATCATCACGGAGTGCAGAAACGCGGTGCCTGTGAGCCATGGCAGGAACGATGCGTTCTCAACCGGGTCCCAACCCCAATAGCCACCCCAGCCCAGCACGGCGTATGCCCAGTGCATGCCCAGGCAGATGCCACAGGTAAGAAAAAGCCACGTCACCATCGTCCAGCGGCGGGTGATCGCAATCCACTTTTCGCCGGGATAGCGCATCATCAGCGCTCCCAGCGCAAAAGCAAACGGGACGGAGAAGCCCACATAGCCGAGGTAGAGCATCGGCGGATGGATCACCATCTCCGGATACTGCAGCAACGGGTTCAAGCCATTGCCATCCTTCGGCATGGCACCTTGAAAGATCGAGAACGGCGGCGCTGCAAAGTTCAGAAGAAGAAGAAAGAAGACCTGCACGCCCGCAAGAATGGTAGACGCATAAGCCGACAACCGCACGTCCACGCGGTGCCGCACACGCAGCACAAATCCGTATCCCGTAAGCAGAAATGCCCACAGCAGCAACGAACCTTCCTGCCCACTCCACAGAGCAGAAAACTTATACGCAGGATGCAGAGCGATGTTGGTGTGCTGGCGGATGTAATCGACAGAAAAATCGTTCGTGAAAGCGGCCCAGACAAGAGCAACCGCAGCACCCACCACGGCAATAAAGCTGCCGATACCCGCACGGCGCGCCGTCTCCAGCAGCTTTTCAGGCGCGATTCGGCCTGCGCGCGATTTCGCGATCTGCCAGAGTGATAGCGAGCCGGCAACGAGCGTGTAGACGCTCAGAACCAGCGCCAGCAGCAGGCAGAAGCTGCCGAACTCCGGCATAGGGTGCGCAACGGCCTGGATATTTTGGGGATTCATGAGGGCGACACACCTATTCTCTCAAGCGGAGAGGCATGTCGCCAAATCGTCAGGACGCTAACCGGTCAACACTGGCCAGCAAATTGTCTGGCAGCAAGGGCTTGAGACGGAAGAGCACATTTAAGCCTTCGTACTCCTGCTCAGCCTCTTCCATGCCGCTGATCACGAGCACAGGTAGCTCCGGCTTGAATTCGCGCAGCTTCCGCACAAACTCAGAACCTGTCATCCCGGGCATCACATGGTCGGTGATGACGAGATCTACTTCAGCCGGGAAGTCGTTCTGGCGGAACTGTTCAAGCGCGCGCTCGGGATTGAGTACGGGAATGACAAAATACCCGGCGCGCTTCAGAATGGTCTGTCGCGTCGCAGCCTGGATAGGGTTATCGTCAATCAGAAGCACGGTAATTGTGCTGTTTGGGGAGGCCGTTCCTGTCAATTCGTATGGTTCCTGTGTGCTGGCGAACATCTTCGAGCAAAGAATACCGCAAATGCGAAGGGCATTCACGTTACTTCCGTGTAGGGTTGCAAACGTTTTCTGAGGTTTTCTGCTGAGATGCGACTTCCCTGAAAAAGGTGGTCTTATGTCTTAGAAGACTATCTATGGACGGCACATACCTGAAAGCATTACGCTTGGCGTGTTTCCTTAATTTTTGAATCTTGTTGGCGAGGCAGGAGCTTTGAATCTGACCTACATCGACTGGCTCATCATGCTGGTCTACTTCATCTTTGTGCTGGGTATAGGGTTTGCGCTCAAGCGATACATGCGCACCAGTAACGATTTCTTCCTCGCGGGACGCTCCATTCCAGCATGGATCTGCGGATTGGCGTTTATTTCTGCCAATCTCGGAGCACAGGAAGTCATCGGCATGGGCGCCTCCGGTGCGAAGTATGGCATCGCCACCAGCCATTTCTACTGGATCGGGGCAATTCCGGCGATGGTCTTCGTCGGCATCTTTATGATGCCGTTTTACTACGGCTCCAAAGCTCGTTCAGTACCGGAGTATCTGCGCATGCGTTTCGATGAGAAGACGCGCGCGGTGAATGCGTTCTCCTTCGCCATTATGACGGTCTTCTCGTCTGGCATCTCGATGTACGCCATGGCGTTGCTCATCCAGACACTAGGGCTGTTCAAAGGTATCATTCCCGATCCATACGTCTTCCATGTCTCGATCGTGCTCTCGGCCATCATCGTGCTCGGCTACATCTTCCTTGGCGGACTCACGAGTGCCATCTACAACGAGGTCCTGCAGTTCTTCCTTATCGTTGCCGGATTCGCGCCTCTGGTCTTCCTTGGATTGAAGCATGTAGGTGGATGGCATGGCATTCAGCAGACGCTGCCCACGGCGTTCACGCACTCTTGGCGTGGTATGGCTCACGCAAACACCAATCCATTGGGTGTGGAGTGGTTCGGCCTCGCAATGGGACTCGGCTTCGTGCTCAGCTTCGGCTATTGGTGTACAGACTTCCTGGTAGTGCAGCGCGCCATGGCTGCGGACAGCGAAGAGTCTGCGCGCCGCGTTCCGCTGATCGCGGCCATTCCGAAGATGTTCTTCCCGTTCCTTGTGATTCTGCCGGGACTGATCGCTGTCTCCATCGTGCCGAAGGCGATGAACAAGGTTGCGTCCACACAGACTGCCGGCATCACCGCCCCTGCTCCTGCAGCGGCTGCGGATGGTTCGGCAGCGATCGCTGCTCCGAAGGGCATTATTCCCGTCAAAACAAATCCAGTGACGGGCAAAGCCGTTCTGGATGAAAAGGGCCAACCGGTTTACAACTACGATCTCGCCATTCCCGTGCTGCTGTTGAATTACTTCCCGACGGGCATTCTCGGCCTCGGACTTACGGCGCTGCTCGCCAGCTTTATGTCCGGCATGGCCGGCAATGTCACCGCCTTCAACACGGTGTGGACGTACGACATTTACCAGAGCTATATCAAGAAAGACGGCACCGACGAGCACTACCTGTGGATGGGACGAATGGCCACAATAGGCGGCATTATTTTGTCAATTGCCGCAGCCTACGCAGCAACCAGCTTCAACAACATCATGGATGCGCTGCAGCTTGTCTTCTCGTTTGTGAACGCCCCGCTCTTCGCCACCTTCCTGCTCGGCATGTTCTGGAAACGCACGACGGGCCATGGTGCCTTCATTGGTCTTCTCTCCGGCACTGGGGCTGCGCTATTGCATCATGGCCTCACCATTCCGATGGGTGCAAATCCAGGCATTCACGGTGGCTGGCTCAGCATCGTGCACACCTATCCCAGCGATATGGCGATGAATTTCTGGACCGCCATTTTTGCGTTCGCAACGAATCTCATTGTGACCATCGTTATCAGCTTGATGACGAAATCGCGACCCGATGAAGAGCTGGTCGGGCTGGTCTACTCGCTCACACCCAAACCGGTGGAGCATCACATGCGCTGGTGGGAGAAGCCTTCTACCCTTGCCATTGGCGTACTCGCTCTCCTCGTCGTTCTCAATCTTGTCTTCGCGTAAAAGGAGCTATCTTAATGGGTCTCGATATTCGTATTCCACTCGGTCTCATGTTCCTCGTTACTGGAGGAATGATGGCCATCTATGGTTTCTTCACGCGCGGCAGTGGAATCTATGATCGTTCGCTGGGCATCGACATTAATCTCATTTGGGGTTTGGTTATGTTTGTCTTTGGACTGGTAATGTTCATGCTTGGCCGCCGTACCAAATGGCAGGATGATCCGGTCCATCCACGTCCGTGGGAAGAGCGTCCGCGCGGGCACTGAGTTTTGCATGATCACACCGCAAGAGGTACGGCGACCGCCGTGCCTCTTTTTATTTTCCGAATTGCGCAAATCCATTCCGATTCAGGACCAGGTGTTATCCACAGAACAACACGCGCGAAGCGCGTCTCCCGCCGTTCGCGCAGGACTGAGATAATTTGCGTATGAAGCGTCGCGTGATTGAGCAGTATGAGTTGGTGCGAAAGCTGGGTGCCGGCGGAAGCGGCGTCGTCTATCTGGCCAATGACACGACACTACAGCGTCCGGTCGTAATGAAACTGCTCAAGCGCGGAACCTTCACGCCGGAGCAGATGCGCACCACGGTCCTGCGCGAAGCGCGCCTCGCCTCTGCTATCGAACACCCTAATGTGTGCGCTATCTACGACGTGGGCGAAGCCGAGGACGAGTTCTTCATCGTGATGCAGTACGTTCCCGGTAAACCGCTGGACCGCATCATTGCGGAAGGTCCACAAAGTGTCGCGTTGGTGCTCTCCGCAGGTATTCAGATCGCGGACGGACTTGCAGTCGCGCACTCGCTCGGTATCTTTCATCGCGATCTCAAACCGGCAAATGTCATTTTGACAGAAGGTGGGCTCGCGAAGATTCTTGACTTCGGTCTCGCGCGCCGCATCAGCACGGATGAAGGCGAGTTCGATCCATCCAAACCGGGTAAACGCACCGCACTCGAAGGCGCAACGTACACCGCGCGCGGCGGCACGCTCGCTTACATGGCACCTGAGCAGTTTGTTACGGGCCAGAGCAGCGTTCAGAGCGATATCTGGGCGCTCGGCGTCATTCTCTATGAACTTGTTACGGGCCGTCATCCCTTTCACCGCCCGGATGCACCCGAATTCCAGAGCATTCGCGCCATCCAGTACGCCGATCCACCGTCGCTCCGCGAGATCGTTCCAAATATTCCTATTGAGTTAGAGAGCGTTATCCTGCGCTGCCTTGAGAAGCAGCCCGCAGCGCGCTTTGCCTCCGCAGCTGATGTGCGCGAAGCCCTGAAGACGATCCTCAAAGCCTCGCAAGTGGAAGCCGTAATGATTCCAGGCGACACGCTTGCCTCTATGCCCACGCAGGCACGTCTCGATCTCGCCGCACCTGAAGAAGAGAAGCGCACCACAGGCTTCCTCTCTATGCTTGCGGAACGTTTTCGTGAAAGTGGAACGAACGACGATCACAACAGCATCGTCGTGCTTCCATTCGTAAACTACGGTCCCGCAGATGCCGCTCCGCTTTATGGATACGCTCTTGCAGATGCTATCGCTGCTCGCCTCGCTCGTATGCCTTCGCTCGTAGTGCGGCCGTCAAGTTCGCTTATGTCCTTGGGAGCGCCGCAGATGGATCCGCTTTCGATTGGTCGCAAGCTCCTCGTCCATTACGTGCTCGCCGGGAATTTTCTCAAGTCGGAAAAAGGTTTCGATCTCAACTGGCAGCTTCTAGACATACCCCGACAAGCAGTGCTGACAGGGGGCGCCATCAGCGTGGCGTCATTCGATCTTGTCGCCGTCCAATCGGAAATTTCAAACGAGGTCTTCAGTACGCTACGGGGTGCAGGAACCATCGAGCAAGACCACTACACCACTCCACTCGCCGAAGATCTTTCGGAGGAGTACCTCGAAGCGCGCGCTGTGCTCTCGTCCTTTATGTCGCGCACCGGTAGCCGCGACGATCTGGACCGCGCACGCGAACTCTTCGAGCGCGTCGTGCAGCACAACCCGGAGTACGCGCCCGGATGGAGCGGACTCGGTATCACGCATCTGCAATACACGCGCCACGGTATGGGTGGGCAGATGCATCTGCTCGAAGCCCGTCGCGCTTTCGATAAGGCGCTTTCCCTCGATTCCGGCTCGGTCGAATCGAACCTCTATCGCGTCTACATGCTGCTCTCACGTGGTGAAAAGGAGAGCGCACGCCACGGTATAGAACATCTCTTGCAGACCGCAGGCAACGACTACAACGTGCGCCAGGTTGCTGGCATCACATTGCGTCTCGATGGCATGTATGAGGAAGCCCTCGACCAATTCAATATTGCTCTGCGTCTCAATCCGGCAAGCGCGGCCGTTACGTACAACAACCGCGCACGCGTCTTCCAGTATCAGAATCAGCTTGAGCTTGCGGCGGATGAAATTGAAAAAGGCCTTACACTCGAGCCACGCCAGCCGCTTCTGCGCATCTCGCTCGGTTATCAACAGATGCGTCTAGGTGATCTCACTGGCGCGATCAAGATCCTTGAAGAAGTCATCGCAGACGACGCTTCACTCCGCATCGTCTCTCCTACCATTGCCATGTGCTACGTACAGTTAGGCGATCGCGAAAAGGCTGCAACATTCATCCATGATGAAACGCTCGTCGCTGCTGAAGCCGACAGCGAAATGGCCTATCGACTCGCAACATACTTCGCGGTGGAAGGAGATGAATCCGAGGCGCTGCACTGGCTGCGTCGCGCTATCTATCTCGGCAATGAAAATTATCCGTGGTTCTCCATCAATCCTGCATGGAGCCGACTGCGCGGAAACGGCGATCTGGAGCGCATTCTCGAAGACCTGAAGAAGAACTTCCGACGCAATCAAAAAATGTGGAAGCGCCTGCTCGCAAACGTTCGAAAGTAAAACCGCTAAGCGGAAGTCTTTCGCCGTATTGCAAACCAGAACACCAAAGCGCCAAGTTGCAAGGCAAGCAGCGGTTCTACACCCAGCGATACGAACGCATTCTGCGGCTGTACAACCAGCAACGCCACTAAAGTGCAGGCAAGCAACACCATGGAAGCAATGCCCGCATTGCGACCATAGCGCGACCGCACGATCTGCGGAGACCATCTGCGCTCCGGAAGGGCACCCAGCACGCGCTGCGCAAAATTCGCAGGTATCTCAATCGACGGCGTTTTCTCCAGCGCGCGCGTCAATCGCTCTTCAAAGGCGCGTTCGTTGTTATCCAATCCGCGCATGGTCTACTCTCCTTGGTTGGATGCGTTGCGATTCGATGGCATCTCGCAATCTCTTGCGAGCGCGATGCAGGTGCGTGCGCACGGTTCCGATCGGCAGGCGCAGTGACTCCGCAATCTGTTGATAACTGAGTTCCTCTTGGTGATACAGCACCAGAACGGACCGCTCTACAACGCTCAGCTTCTGCAGATGTTCTTCTACCGCCGCTTCAAACTCGCGTTCCACAATCTGCTCTTCGGCTCCCGGTGCAGGATGCTGCAAGCGTTCTTCCCAGCCTTCGTTCTCATCGGCAATGGAAATGTTTCGCCTGTCTTCCCGCCGCAGACGTTTCCATTCGTCCTGCGCAACATTCACCGTAATCCGGTACAGATATGTCGAAACCAGCGCCTCTCCACGGAAGCTGGGCAAGGCACGGTAAAGCCGCAGAAAGACTTCCTGCGCCAAATCCTCGATAGCGTCGTTGCGCCCCACCAGGCGCGCGAGCGTGCGAAACACCATTGCCTGATGTTCGCGCACCACGTCTTCAAAGATAAGATCGGTCGCCAAGATGAAGTAAGACTGCCCTGCGTCTCGAAAGTTTCATGTACTCGCCTGAAACTCTCAGATAAAAGGGAAGTCTAACGCCAGCATTGGGAGGAATTCACCGCAATGAAAGAAGTATTTGATACCCCGTTTATCGTTCCAGTAGCCGCATTCATCATGGTGCTTGGCATTAGTATCGCCGGTATTGTCAGCTCCGTCATGCAAAGCAGAATCCGCGCACAACAGCGTCTTGCCATGTTGGCTCAGGGAGCTTCAATTGAAGATATCGAACGTCTTGTCGGGACCAAAGAGGAAGAAATCAAACCAACGCGCGACCCGCTTCGCAGCCTTGCCAACGCGCGCCGCACAGGTATCGTTCTGGTTTCCAGTGGGGTGGGGCTGATGATCTTCTTCATCGTGCTTGCCATCATCGTGCATGTCCACGAAGTGCTGGCAGGGGCGGCCGCAGGCCTGATCCCAACGGCCATCGGCATCGGTTTCTTCATCGATTACAACCTGCAGAAGCGCGAACTGTCGCGCTTCGGCCTGGAGGTAGATCAGCAATCGTCAAGCATCTGACTGAATCCACTTGCCTAACCGAGTTTTTCAAAAGAGAAAGGCACGGCCGAAGCCGTGCCATGGCGTTTCATGCAATGGTAATTACTGTTACTCTGCACCGCTTATTTTTGTCTCAGCGAGAGAAGTTGGTGAGGTCAATTGAAAGACCATCGTGGAGCCGCTGCTCACGTGGAGTTGGCGGTCCTGTTTGAGCCACCAAACGGTGCTTACGCCCGCACCTACAGCTCCTCCAATTAAAGCGCCCGGTACTCCGCCAATCACACCGCCAGCCGCTGCCGCACCGCCTGTAGAAAGCGAGAGCGCAGCGAATGTCTCCTTGGCGTGATCACGACGAATCAGATTACCTTCGTTGTCCACGCGCGTTTTGTCAAAATTGTCAGTATCGATCAACATCGCGTGTACCGGAAGTATTGTGCCGTCGGGAAGAGTAAAACTGCGCGGTTCGATATGAAACATAGCTGCACCGTGAATACGCTTGCCTCCGCGTACGCTTGTTACCGTTGCGGTCAGTGCAGAACCCGCTGGTACCAGCACGCGTCCGTTACGCTCAACGTTTTCCACCAACTCGCCTAGCAACGTTGTGCCGGGAACGGTGGTCGTGGTGGAAAGGTCCTGATGAAATCGCACACGCAGCATTGTTCCAGTCGGCAACTCATTCATGCCACTGGGGACTGAAGTCACAATCATGGCATCTTCTTCCTGCATGGCAGGCACGCGCTGTTTCAGCGCTGGTGCAGGAAATGTTGTTGCCACCGGAACAATCGAATCATCTTCATTGTGCGTGTCCCTAGACGTGGTCTGACTGTAATTCACAGTGGCAGGCGTGGAGGTTGCAGATTGAGAAGGCATAGCAACCGCCCTCGCTGGAGAGGGATCTACTTTTGGGATTACGATCTTTGGCGCAGGTGGCTCAATCGTCATGGCTTCGGGAGGATTGGATACGCCTGTTTGCGCATTCAGCGGCGTAGCGCTTTGTGCAGAAGCCGCAAAAGCTGCGCTGGCTAGAATGGCAGAGAGCGTGATCGATGTTGAAAACTGCATAGTTCCTCCCACAGCGCCCAGAGCGCTTATTCTCCAGCTTAGGAGCCTATTCCTACAAAAAACGCGCAAAAACTAACAGGGAATCGAGCTTGCAAACCCGCGCCAGCCGCCGCCTGGATATAGTTCGGGTTTGCTAGAATCGCAATGGCACACCACATGGCGGAGTTGATTGAGAGCATCGGGACAGCGCACGGCAACGTTATCGCCGTGGACCGCAGGCCAAAGCTCAATGACCGTCTCGCGCACCGCATTGTTTCTTCTGGAACACGGCAAGACTTTGGGCCCACAGGGCAAAGGAGCACCATGACTGAGATTGTTTCCATCACCGCTCGCGAAATCCTCGATTCTCGCGGCAATCCAACCGTTGAAGCGGACGTGCTTCTCTCCGGAGGAGCCATGGGCCGCGCGGCGGTTCCCAGCGGCGCGTCCACCGGCGAGCACGAGGCCGTGGAGTTGCGCGATGGAGATAAGGAGTATTACCTCGGCAAAGGTGTAATGCAGGCCGTTGAGAACGTTGAGAGCGCCATCGCACCCGAACTCGCGGGCATGGACGCCACCAACCAGCGTCTCATCGACGCGACGATGCTCGCGCTCGATGGAACGGACAACAAGGGACGTCTCGGTGCCAACGCGATTCTTGCTGTCTCGATGGCAGTGGCTCGCGCATCGGCCAGCGCGCTCAAGCTGCCGCTCTATCGCTATCTGGGCGGTGTGAACGCCTGCGTTCTGCCAACGCCGATGATGAACATCATGAACGGTGGCGCGCACGCTGACTCCAATGTGGACTTCCAGGAGTTCATGGTGATGCCGGTCGGCGCGGAGAGCTTCTCGGAAGCGCTGCGCTGGGGCGCGGAAGTCTTCCACACGCTCAAGGGTGTGCTCAAGAAGAAGGGCTACAACACTGCCGTCGGTGATGAAGGCGGATTCGCTCCTTCGCTCAAGGCAAACGTGGAAGCGATTGAACTGATCCTCGAAGCGATCCAGCTTGCGGGTTATGAGCCGGGACAGGACATCGCGCTCGCTCTCGATCCTGCCTCGAGCGAGTTCTATGTGAAGGAGACGGGCAAGTACGTCTTCAAGAAGAGCGACAAGAGCGAGAAGACCAGCCAGCAGATGGCCGATTTCTGGGCCGATTGGTGCAAGCAATATCCGATCGTCTCCATCGAAGACGGTCTGGCGGAAGACGACTGGGAAGGCTGGAAGTATCTCACCGACGAGATTGGCGACCGCGTTCAGCTTGTAGGCGACGATCTCTTCGTCACCAACTCCAAGCGTCTGCGCAAGGGCATTGAAGAGGGCGTAGCAAATTCGATTCTCATCAAGGTCAATCAGATCGGAACCATCTCCGAGACGCTGGAAGCGATTGAGCTTGGTCGTCGTTACGGTTACACCTCGATCATCTCGCATCGTTCCGGTGAAACCGAAGATACGTTCATCGCCGATCTTGCTGTCGCGACGAATGCTGGTCAGATCAAGACCGGCTCTGCCTCGCGTACAGATCGCATTGCGAAGTACAACCAGCTTCTCCGGATTGAAGAAGAGCTGGGTCAGGGCGCTGAGTTTATGGGTGCGGAATCCATCAATTGCGCGTAACTTTGTGCTGAATATCAACAGAAAAGCCGGCAATATGCCGGCTTTTCCGTTGCACGATATCCTGTATTTCTATGGGTAAGAACAAGCCGCTGATTTTGACTGTGCTCGATGGTTGGGGCATCCGCAAAGAGACTGAAGGCAACGCGATTGCGCTGGCTAAGAAGCCGAACTACGACCGTTTGCTCGCCGAATTTCCGAATACTACCATTCGCGCCAGCGATCACTACGTCGGTCTGCCTGACGGCCAGATGGGCAACTCGGAAGTTGGCCATCTGAACCTTGGTGCAGGGCGCATCGTCCGCATGGACATCGTCCGCATCGACGAGATGGTTCGCACGGGCGAGTTCTTCAAAGACCCCTTGCTGGTGGGTGCGATCAAGCGTGCGAACGAGCGCGGGCGCAGCGTTCACTTTATGGGGCTGCTGAGCGATGGTGGTGTGCACTCGCATCAGCGGCATCTGTATGCGCTGCTCAAGCTGACGAAGGAACAAGGCGCGACGAATGTGTTCGTGCATGCCTTCATGGATGGCCGTGACACAATGCCTTCTTCTGGTGCAGGTTACGTGGAAGAGTTGCAGCAGAAGTTCAGGGAGATTGGCGTTGGCAAGCTGGCGTCTTGCAGCGGACGCTACTTCGCGATGGACCGCGATTTGAAGTGGGACCGGGAGAAGAAATGTTTCGATGCGATGGTCACTGGTCAGGCCGAAGGTGGAACGTATCCAGATGCCGTTGCTCGCATTCGCGAGTGTTATTCAAACGGAATGAGCGATGAGTTCATCGAGCCGTTCACGGTGGATGCTTCAGGGCTAATCAAGGATGAGGATCTAGTTATCTGCTTCAACTTCCGCGCGGATCGTGTGCGGCAGATTACGCGTGTGCTGGCGCGGAATATTGAAGGGGAACTGACGGCGAAGAATGCTCTTGATCTGCCGAAGGCGGAGGAACTTGACCTTGAGATTCCGCGCAATACGGTACCAAAATCGATTGAATACATCACAATGACGCAGTACGATCGCAACTTCCGCACCGCGATGGTGCTGCCGCCGGAGAGCATGGACAATCTGCTGGCGAACGTGATGGCCCAGGCGAACCTTCGCAATCTGCGTGTTGCTGAGACGGAGAAGTATGCGCACGTGACGTACTTTTTCAACGGCGGCGTGGAAAAACCGTTTCCGGGTGAGGAGCGCGAGATGGTGCAGTCGCCGAAGGTGGCGACGTACGATCTCAAGCCGGAGATGAGCGCGTTCGGCGTTGCCGACGTTGTGTGCAAGGCGCTGAACGATACAGCGTTCGACATTATCGTGATGAATTTCGCGAACGCCGACATGGTCGGTCACTCGGGCAAGATCGACGCGACGGTGAAAGGCGTGGAAGCTGTAGACGCATGTCTCGGGCAGATTTACCAGGAGCTTCGCCGCGTGGGTGGAGCATGGCTCATCACGGCCGATCACGGCAATGCCGAGATGCTGATCGATCCGAAGACCGGTGGGCCGCACACGGCGCATACGACGAACCCTGTTCCGTTCATCCTGGTGACGGAAGAAGGGAAGAAGGTTGGCGTGCGTGACGGTGGGTCGCTGCGGGACATTGCTCCTACGATTCTTGGGCTGTTGAACATTGAACAACCTAAGGAGATGACCGGAGGGGATTTGCGGGTGAAGCAGCAAGTCAGCTAGTCAGCGAGTTAGCAAGTCAGCGGATACCCCTCCCCCCGGGGGTGTACTTTCTAAGTTGCTTGTTTGCTTCAGATGCGATTTCCACAGGTTGTAAAATCCTGGATTAATTGGGGTTATTCGCAAAATATTCTTTCTAAATGAGTAGGCCGACTCGGTGGAGTCGGCCTTTTTGTTTTGTTCTTTCATAATTGTAGCGGGTTGGGAGGGGTTATCCAGCAAGTGTATTTCGTTTGGTTTGTGGTGCTTGCGGGATTATGGGCTTGACAGGTTTTTGTAAAAGAGGGTCGCGCTTCGCGCTATAACCCACCCTTTCGCGCCAAAAACCGCGCGAAAGGATGGGGCACCCGATTACCTTGCTGGTGGGAGGAAGCCGTAGAGGAGGTACTTCTGGCGGCGTTCGCGGTATGTGAAGAGGTCGTCCTGCCATGAGGCGACGATTTTTTTGGGGTCTTCTCCGGCGAGGATGGCGTCGAAGGTGGCCTGATTGCCGACGAGCTTGATGGTGCGGTCCAGCTTGGCTTCTGTAGGGAACTGCTTGTGGACGGCAGAGAGCAGTTCGATGCCGAGCGTGGGGGCGTCGATGCGTGCGCGATCGGTGATGAGGATGCGGATGCCGTGGCAGAGTTGGCCGGCGTACATGTAGGGCTTTTCGGCGGGCGTGAAGCTGATGGGCTCGAATGTTACGCCGGGGATGTCGCGTGCGTTGAGTGTGTCCGCAAGTTTCTGCGCGCCCGCTTCATCGATCCATGGAGCGCCGAAGTGCAGGAACGGTGTGGGCGTACCGCGGCCTACGGAGACGTTGGAGAATTGGAGCAGTTCCACGCCGGGATAGAGTGCGGCTGCATCGTTGGAGACGAGGTTGGGCGAAGGGTTCACCCATGGGATGCCTGTCTCGTCGTACCAGAGGCCGCGCTGCCAGTTCTGCATTTGAATGACGGTGAGCGGAACGTCGAGGTGCTTTTCGCCGTTGATGAAGCGGGCGAGTTCGCCGAGGGTCATGCCGTGCTGGATGGGTTCGGGCATGTAGGCGGTATAGCTTTCTTTGCCGGGGTCGAGCATGGGGCCGGTGACCTGCACGCCGCTGGTGAGCGCGGGGCGATCGAGCACGATGAACTCGAGATGATGGCCTAGCTTGTTCTCCGCGCTTACGGCTTCGAGGAAGTAGCCGAGGACGGTTTCGTAGGTGTAGAAACGCACGCCTGCGTCCTGCAGATCGAAGACGACGGCGTCGAGGTCTTTGAGTTGCTCGTGCTTCGGCTTGCGGTCTTCGAGCTTGGGCGCGTAGAGCGAGATGACGGGGAGTCCGCTGGCGGGGTCGGTTTCGCCGTGGATGTTCTCGTGGTCTTCTTTGCCGGTGATGCCGTGTTCGGGGGAGAAGAGGCGGACGAGTTGGATGCCGTGTCCTGCGTGGTGGAGGATGTCGATGGTGCGCTTGCCTCGGCTGTCGAGTCCTGTGCCGTTGGTGAGCAGGCCTAGTTTTTTGTTGGCGAGTTGTTGGAAGTTTGTGGATTCGAGGACGTCGATGCCACTAATGACTTTGTGGGCGTTTACTTCAAAACAACCCGCTAATTGTGAGGGTTGGTTGAAATTACAGACATCGGTCGACTTTGAAACGTTGTCTGTGTATAAGTACATTGCCTTTGCTGCCGCTGTTGCAACTGCTGCGCGCAGAGGAGTGATGGCTTTGCCGCCGCGTGGATGGACCGCGTTTGAGAGCAGGACGTAGTAGCTGTCGGAACGTGGGTCCATCCAGAGGGTGGTGCCGGTGAAGCCAGTGTGGCCGAAGGAGCCGACTGGGAAGACGGTGCCGCGTGGTTTGGAGAAGGCCGTGTCGATGTCCCAGCCGATGCCGCGAAGATTGTGGCTGCCTGCGGGCTGTTGCGGTTCGCACATGATGCGCAGGGTTTCGGTCTTGAGTGGGAATTTGCTGGGGCGTCCGGCGAGGCGGTCGAGCAGGGCCTGCGCGTAGATGGCGACGTCGTCTGCGGTGGAGAAGAGGCCTGCGTGTCCGGCGACTCCGCCCATGCGGCGCGTGGTCGGGTCGTGCACGGTGCCGCGCGTGATCATGTCGAAGTGCGGATTGATTTGCGCGTTGCCTTCGTCGTCGTGGGTGGTGGGAGCGATGTTGTTGATGAGTGATGCGTCCCAATGATGCGGAGGACAACTACGATGCATTATGCCTTGCTTGTAAATAACAGCGGCGCCGAGGCGGTCATCATTCTGGCATGCAAGATCGAATGGCAAGTAGCGCGTATGTGTCATGCCGAGAGGTTTGTAGATGTGTTCGGCGACGTAGTCATCTTCGCGCTGCCTGCTGAATTTCTCTACGAGCAAACCGGCGACGATGTAGTTGATGTCGGAGTAGACGAAGTTTTTTCCAGCGGGCCCACGCGGGACAGATTGCATTGCTAGGCGGATACCTTCGGCGCGGTCGGGTGCGGCGAGTCCCCATGGGGCTTTTAAGGAAACATCGGGTGCGAGTCCGCTGTGATGCGTGAGGATCTGGCGGATGGTGATGTTTTCTTTGCCGTGGTTGGCGAAGTCGGGAAGGTATTTGGCAACTGGATCGTCGAGTTGGAACTTGCCTTGTTCGTAAAGCTGCATGATGGCTGTTGCCGTGGCGAGGCACTTGGTGAGCGAGGCCATGTCGAAGATAGTGTCTTCGGTCATGGGTTCGATCTTTGGATCGATGGCGCGGTTTCCGTAGGCCTTTTTGAAGACGACGCTGCCGTTGTGACCGACGATGATGACGGCCCCGTCGGGGTGGTTCTGGGCTGTGGCTTCGGCCATTAAGGTGTCGATGGCGCTGAAGTCGTAGTCCTGCGCGGATGGCGGGTGGCTCGCTTCGCGAGCGGTCGCGCTTTGCGCGATGGCGTGCTGCGCACGCGGCAACAGCAGATTCCTCGCTTTGCTCGGAATGACAATGTTTGTGGGGTTTTGTGCGCTTGTAGTTTGCACGCACAGGGCGAGGATGAGTGCGCTCGCGATGGTTGCGGCTGTGCGTTTTGCGGATGTTTTGTTTGGCTTGATGAACGAGATGATGCTTCCGAGGATGAAGGTCACGGCGGCTCCGAGGATGACGTACCAGGTGAAGGCGACGGCGGGGAAGTGTATGCCGAAGAGAGGATTGGGCATGAGGTGGATGCTTTGCAGCCAGAGGATGAGGTTGAGCGCGAAACCGAAGATCATGCCGATGATGGCCCCTGTTTGCGTGGCATAGCGCGTGAGGGTGCCGAGCAGGAAGACGCCGAGCAGCGAACCGTAGGCAACCGATGCGATGGAGAGGCCGAGTTCGACGACGTTGCCTTTGCCGCCTGCAAGGATGGAGTAGACGGCGATGCTGAAGAGGACGAGCGCCCAGGCGAGTGTGGAGATGCGCGAGGCGAGAACCTTATCGCGCGACATCTCGGCGTCCTCTCCCTCAGGGGCTAAAGCCCCGTTCTTAGCAGCACTATTATGGACGGGCTGAAGCCCGTCCCCTTCAAAACCTTGTCTGTCGCTTTGAAGGTCGGTGATTGAGACTTTCTTCCTCTTCATGCGCAGATAGAAATCGACAACGGTTGTCGAGGAGAGTGAGTTGAGCGCGGCGGAGAGGTTGGACATGGCCGCTGCGAGGATGGCGGCGATGAGCAGGCCTGCTACTCCGGTGGGCATCTCCTGCACGATGAACGTGGGGAAGATGCGATTGCCGTTGGTGAAGTTCTGCGGATGTTGTCCGTAGAAGACGAAGAGGCCTGCGCCAATCAACAAAAACAGCGTGAACTGTACGAAGATGACGACGCCGGAGCCGAGCAGGGCGGCGCGCGATTCGCGCAGGTTTTTTGTGGCGAGAAGGCGCTGCACGATGAGCTGGTCGGTGCCGTGCGAGGCCATAGTGAGGAACGTTCCGCCGAGGATGCCGGCCCAGAAGGTATAGCTCTTGGTGATGGAGATAGTGAAGTCGAAGAGATGGAAGTGGCCGGATGCGCCGGCGATGGTGTGGATGGCGCTCCATCCGCCGGGAACGTGCGTGGAGAGGGTGAAGAGCGCGACGAGGGTTCCGGCGATGTAGAGGAGCATCTGCACAACGTCTGTCCAGATGACGGCGGCCATGCCACCTTCAAACGTGTAGAGCAGTGTGAGTGCGGAGATGATGGCGATGGAGGTGATGTCGCCGACGCCGATGGCGAGCGAGACAACGATGGAGATGGCGTAGACGCGGACGCCTTCTGCAGCGGCGCGTGTGAGCAGGAAGAGCGCGGCGGTGATCTTGTGGAGCACGGCGCCGAAGCGGCGGTCGATGAGTTGGTAGGCGGTGAGCAGCGTTCCTTCAAAGTAGCGCGGGAGGAAGATGATGCAGATGACGATGCGTCCGATGAGATAGCCGATCGCGATCTGGAGAAAGCCGAAGTCGCCTGCGAAGGAGAGGGCAGGGATGCCGATGATGGTGAGCGTGCTCGTTTCCGCCGAGACAATAGAGAGGGCGATGGCCCACCACGGCGTGGTACGTCCTGCGAGAAAGTAGTTTTGCAGGGATTTGTCTTTGCTGCGGAAGCGCAGGCCGAAGAGCGTGATGCCTACAAGGTAGATCGCGACGAGCGCGAGATCGAACGGGTGGAGTCGGGTGGCGAGCATTGCACACAAGTTTACTGTGCGGTGCAATGCTCGCGCTGCGTTTTAGTTGAGAAGCTTGCCGCGCAGGATGGTCTGCGTGCGCTGGCCTGCGGCGTTGTAGACGTTGAACGATGCGGGCTGGCCGGGTGCGAGCGTGTCGGGAAGTCCGAGCATCGCTGAGGGGTTGGTGGAGGCGAGGCGCACGGCGGTGGGAAGATCGGCGCCCGTGAACTCGCGCAGTTTGTCTACGGCGCGATCGAGCGTGATGACGCTGCCGGCGAGGATGCCTTCGTTCGTGGTGCAGGTGCCGTCTTTTACGTGGACGGTGGTACCGCCGAGTTTGTACTGGCCGTTGGGCATGCCTGCGGCTTCGAGCGCGTCTGTGATGAGGATGGCGCGGTGCGAGCCTTTGGCTTTGAGGAAGAGGCGAATGCCTTCGGGCGCGACGTGGATGCCGTCGCAGATGATGTCGGCGAAGAGGTCTTCGCGGTCGAGCACCAGGCCGAGGATGCCGGGTTCACGATGATCGTACGGACGCATGGCGTTGAAGGTGTGCGTGGCCGTGGTGGCGCCTGCCTCGATGCCTTTGAGTGCTTCGGCCTTGACGGCGTTGGAGTGGCCGATGGAGGAGCGGATGCCTAGTTCGGTGGCGCGGCGGATGGTGTCGAGCGCGCCGGGTACTTCGGGCGCGATGGTCATCAAGCGGATGGTGCCGCGCGATGCCTCCCAGAATTTGTTGAGCAGGTCTGGTGTGGGTTCGACGATGAACTGCGCCGGGTGCATGCCCTTTTTTGCGTGCGAGACGAAGGGGCCTTCGATGTGGATGCCGATGGGCTTTGCTCCGTCTTGGACGGGAGTGCGTTCGATGTAGTTGGCGATTCCTTCGAGCGCGTGGAAAGTGCTGTCGAGCGAGGCAGTGACGGTGGTCGCGAGGTATTCTGCGACACCGTGCGAGGCGAGGAAGCGCGAGACAGTGTCCAGTGCGCCGGTGGTGCCTTCCATTACATCGTGGCCTGCGCCGCCGTGCATGTGGATGTCGAGCAGGCCGGCGGTGAGGGTGCTGTCGCCGAAGTCGTGCGTGACGGAAGCTGCCTGCGCAGCTTCGCGGGTGGAGATGGATGCGATGCGGCCGTCGTTGTCGACCGTGATGAGCGGACGATCAACGACGGTGTCGCGAGTAACGAGTTTTGCTGCTGTGAGTGTGCTTGCCATGATGCAGTCAGAGAGCGGGCGCTGCCGCAGGTGTGGTGGTGGTTGCGGGAGGCGCGGGCGGGATGCCGATAGACGCAGCAGGTGGAATGGTGTGATCGCGGCCCCACTGGCGCTGCACCGCACGCAGCTTATCGATGCGCTCGATCCACATCTGCACCGTCATGTCGTAACGCGCGATGTTGTTGTAGAGCCAGTACGGTTTATTGCTCTTGAGCCACGCCTGCGAGTAGAGATCGCGGGTAAAGGTGTAGCCGTCGCGGAGGTCTTGCAGCTTACCGTTGACGCCGTTGATGGCGCCGAGCGAGCGTGAGACTTCGGAGTGGTCCTTGCGATCTTTGCTTGATTGCAGGCGTTCTGCTGTGGCGTAGTAGGTCGCGATCTCGTCGGAGAGCATGTACTTGAAGGCGAGCAGATCCATGCGGCGCGCACCGAGTTCCATGGCGTCGAGTGCGTCCTGTTCGCGGAGGTTCGCGGTGTTGCGCGCCTGCGCGATGAGGATGAGAGCGCGTTCGGCGTGCATGCGGATGTCGTGCAGGTAGGGACGAAGATCATTTCCTTGGCGAACGCCGTCCGGGCTCCACGGGTCGTTCCAGAAGATAACGTTGGTCGCGTCGGCAATCTTGTAGTTGTCTTTAAGAATCTGGTGGACAGCCATCAACTCCTTTTGCGCTTCATCGATCTTGCCGGTGAGGTCGCCGTGGAAGACGCGGCCGTAAGAGGCTTCGTAGGTGGGGATGTCAGACAGGCCGGGCTGCCATGCGGCGGCGGCGCCGAAGAGGATGCCGTACCAGTCCATGTTGATGAGACCTTCGCCGTCATCGTTCCAGATGGTGTTCATCTGACCGGTGCACTTGTACTTTTGCCCATCGGCGGTGAAGCGTGCGATGTTCTGCAGCGCCATGTTGTTGTTGGGGTAGACGCGGTTCCAGTTATTCACGCCGGGCGAAACCCAGCACTCCATGCCTGCATCGGTGAACGGCTTAATCCAGCGGTCGAAGCCGTTGGGTTGCGGATTGTAGGTCCACGCGACTGCAATGGTGGAGTTCTTGAAGTCCTGCGGAAGCGCTTTGACGAGATCGGGATCGTGCATTGCGATGTCGCCCCAGAAGAGCAGCTTGCGATGGAGCGGCTTGAGCGCGGCGACGATCTGCTTCATGTAATCGAGATAGACAGCGCCGAGCCCGCGCGCATCCACATCGGCCTTTGTCTGCCCCTTGCCGAGTTCGAAGGTCTCGTCTGCGCCTACATGGAGATAGGGGCCAGGGTAGATATTGGCGAGTTCCTGGAACATCGACTTGGTAACTTCGATAGAGCCGGGCTGGCCGGGGGCGAGCACTTGGCCGTGCGGCGTTTCGGCGAGGTTGCTGTACTGCTCCCAATTGAGCATGTAATGGAGATGGCCGAAGGCTTCCTGCTCGGGGACGATGAGGATGTGGTACGGCTTGGCGTAGGCCACGAGTTCGCGCGCATCCGCAGCGGAGATGGAGCCGCCCTTCGGCGCGACAAGAGGCTGTGAGGCGTACTGCATGGTGTGCTCGAAGTAGGGCGAGTAGAGGTTTACCTTGTAGGCCGCGAGCGTGCGGATGAGCTTTTTCTGGAACTCAAGCGTGGGGACGGGGCCGCGCGAGAGATCGTCGTCGAGGCCGCGTGTCTTCATGGCCGGCCAGTCGCGGATGGTTGCCGGATGCAGGACTGCCGGTTTGTTGGTGGAGTCGATAAGCTGCTTGACTGTCTGCGCTCCGTAGAAGACACCGCTGGGCGATGCACCTACGACGGTGATGCCTTTGGAGTTGGGCACAAGAAGGTAGCCTTCCGCGTCCATCTCGGGCGCCCACGTAAGGTGCGCGGATTCAATGGCCTTCTTGCCGTCGGATGTGGAGGCGCGTAGCAACGTGATCTTCACATCTCCATCGTTGGAGACGGAGATGCCGCGTTGCGCCAGCGTTTCCTTTAGCTCATTCGCCGCGAAGGTATCGTCTGCATCGCAATCTTTGCAGACGACTTCTACGCTGGAGATATTGAGTGGCGCGGCGAAGGTGGCTTCGCGCGGCTTGGGAATGAGCGGCACGGAGTTGCCCTGTTGCGCGACGGCGGCAGAGCAGGCGAGCGAGGCGGCGAGCGGAAGTAGAAGAAGGCGTGACAAACTCATATCCAACAAGGTAGCCGATACGCGGCCTCGGCGTCTCGTTACACTGTTGTGATGAAAATCGGCCTTCTGGTTTGTGTCTTTATGGCAGGGGTGTGCTCCTGCGTTCCTATGCATGCGCAAAATAGTGCAGATACGGACGTTCGCGCGGAGATCCAGGCGTTACGTACCGAGATGCGTCAGGAAATGGAAGCGTTGCGCAAAGAGATGCGCGAGAAGGACGCGGAGATTGAACGTCTGCGTGCCGAAGTGGAGGCGCATAGAGGCGGCACCACATCTGCTCCCGTGACTGTCGCGGTCGCTCCCAGGCGGAACGCCGAGATGACCACTGCCACGGAAGCGGCAACACACGCTGGGCCTCCAACGCCATCGGCAAAAGAAGAGCGTAAGCCAGTAGTGGCTGCGGCCAGCCTCAAGCCTGTGCAGGGACCGGATGCAATCCGCTATCGCGGCATCGAGATCCGCCCCACAGGGTTCTTTGCATTTGAGAGTGTCTTCCGGTCCAAATCGATGAGCGCGGACATCAACACGCCATTTCTCAGCACACCCTATCCGGGCTCAGAACTGGCGCATGTGCGCGAGTTTTCTCCGAGCGCGAGGCAATCGCGTGTCGGCCTGCTGGCGAACGGACAGTTTGGCGGCGTGAAGTTGAGCGGGTATGTGGAGACGGATTTTCTCGGTGTGGGAGCAACGTCGAATAACAATCTGTCCAACAGCTACGTGATGCGTATCCGCCAGGCCTTTGGGCAGGCGACGTGGAGGCGCGGCCTGACGCTGACCGCCGGGCAGACGTGGACCCTGCTGACAGAGAATGCAGTCGGTACGGACGTCCGCACGGAGACAGCTCCGCAGAATATCGATCCTGCGCAGCATGTGGGCTTCAGTTGGTCGCGGCAGCCAGGCATCCGCGTGCAGCAGCGTATTGGGCTCCACGGCACGATTGCAGCATCGCTTGAACAGACGGAGACGCTTTACTCGGGAACGAATGCTCCGACAAACTTCTTCTTCGCGGCAAGTGGAAACGGCGGAGGTACCTACAATCCGGGCGCGATTTATTCCAACTCGTCCGCGCCGGACGTGATCACCAAGTTTGCTTACGATCGTGGACACACGCATACAGAGGTCGGCGGCCTGATGCGCTTCTTTATGAACCGCTACTATCCCTCGGCAGGTGCAGGGCAGAATGATACGCATGTGGGCGGTGGCTTTTTTGTGAGCACCCATGTGCCTGTCTTCAGGAACTTCGACGTTGGAGCAAAAATGCTGATGGGATATGGCGTGAATCGCTACTCCGCTAGCGGTCTGCCGGATGTGACGGTAACACCGGATGGACGGTTGCAGCCGATTCGAGGAGCGCAAGGACTTTTGCGCGTCATGTACCACGCCACCCACAAACTCGACCTATTTGGCTATGCGGGCGTGGAGTATGCCCAGCGCACGTACTCCGCCAATGGTGCGGGCACTCTGGTTGGATATGCTCCACCGACGATGAACAACACGGGATGCAACGTAGAACTTCCGCCGACGGGGAACTCGGGCGTTTCTTCCGGAGCGATTGCGAACTGCGTAGGCGCAACGCGAGCGGTACAGGCGGGAAGTATCGGATATCAATACCGCTTTTATGAAGGTCCGCACGGACGCCTGCAGACCAGCGTGGTGTACACACGGCTGACGCGTGATGGGTGGACTGGAATTGGCGGCGCTCCGCACGCGGGAAACAATATGGTGTTCACAAGCTTCCGCTATGTGCTACCGTAAGCGGTAACTGGATTTTATTCAGTACACGGCTTAAATCCAGTTAGCATTGAGTACAGCGAGGAAGTTTCATGTCTCTTCACCCCGACCGGCTGTTTCCGTCTGACCCTGCAACGCGGGAGGCAGCCCGGCGGTTGTACGCTCTGGTGGAGAAATCGCCCATCGTGAGCCCGCACGGCCACTGTGATCCTGCATGGTTCGCTCAGAATGAGCCGTTTCCAAATCCTGCGGCCCTCTTCATTCAGCCGGACCACTACATCTTCCGCATGTTGTACTCGCAGGGGATTTCGCTGGAGTCCCTCGGCATTGGCGGTGCGCAGGCCGATCCGCGCGAGGTGTGGCGGAGTTTTGCGAAGCACTACTATTTATTTCGCGGCACGCCGACGCGCATGTGGCTAGATTACTCCTTCGAGACGCTGTTCGGGTTGAATGAAGTTTTGAATGAGGCGAATGCGGACGCCTTCTATGACCGCATTGAAGCGAAACTGAGGACACCGGAGTTTTTGCCGCGCGCGCTGTTTGATGCAATGGGCATTGAGGTGTTGGCGACGACAGATGCGGCTACCGACTCGCTGGAGCATCACAGGACGATCCGCGAATCTGGCTGGAAGGGAAGAGTGATTCCTACGTTCCGGCCTGATTCAGTGATCGATGTGGAGTTCGCTGGATTCCGCGAGAACATCGACAAATTGGGCGCGATTACGGACGAAGATGTGAGCAAGTGGGCCGGATATCTTGCAGCCTTACGCAAGCGGCGCACGTTCTTCAAACAGATGGGCGCCACCGCAACCGATCACGGACACTGCACGGCAGAGACTGCCGATCTGAGCAAAGCGGATGCTTCCGCTCTCTACGCGCGTGTATATGCAGGCAAGGCGAGCGAGGCGGATGGACGTCTGTTTGCCGCGCAGATGCTGACCGAGATGGCGGGCATGAGTGTGGAGGATGGGCTGGTGATGCAGCTTCATCCCGGTTCGTTCCGCAATCACAACGCGCAGTTGTATGCGAAGTTTGGCCGCGACAAGGGTGCCGACATTCCTACGCAGACGGACTATGTGCGCGCACTGCGTCCGCTGCTGTCGAAGTATGGCAATGAGCCTGGCTTCACGTTGATCCTCTTCACGCTGGATGAGACGGCGTACTCGCGCGAACTAGCGCCACTGGCAGGGCACTATCCGTGTCTGCGGCTGGGACCGGCGTGGTGGTTCTACGATTCGCCCGAAGGCATGATGCGCTATCGCGAGCAGGTGACGGAGACTGCCGGCTTCTACAACACAGTCGGTTTCAACGACGATACGCGTGCGTTCCTCTCCATTCCCGCGCGGCATGATGTTGCGCGGCGCGTGGATTCTGCTTATTTGGGACGGCTGGTTGCAGAGCATCGTCTGGAGATGCATGAGGCGGAAGAACTGATCCGGGATCTGACGACAGGTTTAGTTCGGAAGGCGTATAAACTCTCGTGAGCGAAAACGCACTGATCGTCGTGTTGATGGGCGTGAGCGGGTCAGGAAAAACGACCATCGGTAAGCTGCTGGCCGAGCGCGAAGGAGCCATCTTTGCCGATGGCGACGACTACCATCCCATCGCAAACAAGGAAAAGATGCATGCCGGTCATCCGCTGAATGATGACGACCGCCAGCCGTGGCTGGAGCGGTTGAACGTTCTGCTGCGCGACTGGTATGAGCGCGGACAGAGCGGTGTGCTGGCGTGTTCGGCGTTGAAGGAGTCGTATCGCCAGACGCTCTCTGCTCATATGCCTGCGGGTTCGGTGCATTTTGTACTGCTGGAAGGTTCACGGGAGTTGATCGCGAAACGCATGCAGCGGCGCAATCATGAGTTTATGAATGCGAAGCTGCTCGACAGTCAGTTTGCAACGTTGGAGCAGCCGAAGGACGCAGTGCGCGTGCAGAATGACCGCTCACCCGATGAAGTGGTCGCAGAGATTTTTCAAAAGCTCGGGATCAAAGAAAAGAGGATGTAATGGGTTCACCATTGTTCGATTTGAAGGGTAAAGTCGCAGTCGTTGTTGGGGGGACGTCGGGCATTGGCCTGGCGATGGCACTTGGATTGGCCGATGCAGGCGCGGACGTGGTGGCAACCTCGCGTCGTGCGGAGCAGGTGGACGAGGCCGCAAAGCAGATCGAATCCCGAGGCGTGCGCACGTTGCGCGTAACGTCGGACGTGGCCGATCGCGCGTCGTTGCAGAAGGTGCTCGATGAGACGGTTGCGGCCTTCGGCAAGGTCGATATTCTGATCAACTCCGCCGGTAAGATCAAGCGCGAACCTACGCTTACCGTGAGCGAAGAGACGTGGAACGACATCATGGACACGAACGTGACTGGAACGCTGCGCTCATGCCAGATATTTGGCAAGCACATGGTGGAGCGTGGATATGGCCGTATCATCAATATCTCTTCGCTGAATGCCTTCGTATCGCTGAAGGAAGTGACCGCCTACGCCGCGAGCAAAGGCGCGGTGGGAGCGTTGACGCGTTCGCTGGCGGTGGAGTTTGCGCCGCTCGGCGTAACTGTGAATGCGATCGCTCCCGGTGTGTTTCGCACGGCGCTGAATGCAGAGCTGCTCGACAAGAGCGAGCGCGGCAAGGAGTTGCGCATGCGTACACCGATGCAGCGTTTTGGCAAGACGGAAGAGACCGTTGGCGCGGCGATCTATCTCGCTTCCGATGCGGCAAGTTTCACGACCGGCGAGACGATTGTGGTGGACGGCGGCTTCCTCGCCAGCGGCGTCAACCAGTAGTCCTGCGCGGACGGCGGCAGACGCGCTTTGCGCGTGTTCTTTGCTTGTTCGGAATGTATGGCGATGAATGGGATGCTTTGGCATCCCTTTCTTCTTGTGCGGACTATGCCTGTTTTGCGGCGGCTCTTGCAATGAGCGTGGCTGTGTAGGCTGCGCCGAAGCCGTTGTCGATATTGACGACGACGATGTTGGGTGAGCAGGAGTTGAGCATGCCGAGCAGGGCGGCGGTCCCTCCGAACGATGCGCCATAACCGACGCTGGTGGGAACGGCGATGACGGGTGCGGCCACCATGCCTCCAACGACCGACGGCAGAGCGCCTTCCATGCCGGCGCAGACGATGACGCAGTGTGCGCTGCGCAGGCTTTTGGTGTGCGCGAGGATGCGTTGTAGGCCTGCGACGCCGACGTCGGTGATGCGGATGACTTCCGCGCCAAAGAGTTCTGCTGTGATCGAGGCTTCTTCTGCGACCGGCAGATCGCTTGTCCCCGCGCAGATGACGGCGATGCGGCCGCCGTGTTTCGTCACGTTTTGCGGGAGCGAGAGCGTGCGTCCGATGGTGTTGTAGATTGCCTGCGGGACCTGCTGATGGACTGCGGTTGCTGCTTCTTTGCTGGCGTGCGTAGCCAGAACACTCACGCCGCTCGCGGCAAGTCGCGCGAAGATTTCGGCTGTTTGCTCTGGCGTTTTGCCGCCTGCAAAGATGACTTCCGGCAAGCCGGTGCGCAGAGAGCGGTGATGATCGAGTGTTGCGGTTGCGGTCTGTTCAAAGGGCAGCAACGCGAGCGATTCGCAGGCGCTGTCTAGAGTGAGTTCGCCTTGCTGAACGCGCGCGAGGAGTCTGAGAAGGGAATTACGGTCCATTAAATATTCTTTGCCGCTGTGATGGCTTCGGCGGGCAGCAGTTCATTCATCGAACCGGAGCGGTAGCCTTCGGCGTCAATGGTGACGAAGCGGAAGCCAGCCTTTTTGACTGCTTCGGAGATGCGCAGATGGTCAGCGAAGGCGCGCTGCAAATCCTGCTGCGCAAATTCGATGCGTGCGAGTTCGTTGTGTGCGCGGACGCGGAGTTGCCGGAAGCCGAGGGCGAAGAGCGCCTCTTCTGCTTGCTCGATCTGCGCGAGTGTTTCACGTGTGACCGGCTGACCGTACTGAATGCGCGATGAAAGACACGCGGAAGCAGGCTTATCCCAAAGCCGTAGACCTGCGTGCTGGGCGAGGCGTCGGATGGACAGCTTGTCGAGTTGCGCGTCGGCAAGCGGTGCGAGCGCCTTGTGGTTTGCAGCCGCGCGTTGGCCGGGGCGGAAGTCCCTTGCATCGTCGAGATTGCGCCCGTAGGCGAGATAGCGAAAGCCTGTGCGCTCCAACTCGCGCTTCATTACTGTGAAGAGTTCGTCTTTGCAGTGGAAGCAGCGCGTTGCATCGTTGCGCACATAGTCGGCGCTTGCAAGTTCGTTGGTTTCCACGATGCGCAGTGGGATGTTGTGTTCGTTGGCGAAGGCGACAGCATCGGCAAGATGCGTGCGCGGGAGTGAAGCAGAATCTGCAAGCACGGCAAGCATACGCTCGCCGAGTGCCTGATGCGCGGCCCATGCAAGGTATGCCGAATCGATGCCGCCGGAGTATGCGACGAGCAGACCTTCCAATGCGCGCAGATGGTCCAGCAGCACAGATTGCTTTGCGAGATCGCCGGACTGTAGAGGAGAAGACACTATCGGCCGAGCCAGCCTCCGTCCACGTTGAGCACAGCGCCGGTCACATAATCGCTTGCGGGCGATGCGAGAAACAGAGCAGCGCCGGCGAGGTCACGTGGCTGTCCCCAGCGTCCTGCGGGAATGCGTTCGAGGATTTGGCGATTGCGTGTCTCGTCGGCTTGTAGGGCTTCTGTGTTTGTCGTGGCGAAGTAGCCCGGAGCAATGGCGTTCACCTGAATGTTCTTAGGCGCCCACTCGTTCGCAAGCGCCTTGGTGAGTTGCGCCACGCCGCCTTTCGACGCCGCATACGCAGGCACGCGGATGCCGCCCTGAAAAGAGAGCAGAGATGCAATGTTGATGATCTTGCCGGGCGCGTTGCGCTTCATCATGTCCAGCGCGGCGAGTTGCGAGAGTTGAAAAACGCTGGTGAGATTCACTTGCAATACAGTCTGCCAGTCTTCCAGCGGGAACTCTTCTGCCGGGTGGCGAATGATGGTGCCCGCGTTATTGACCAGGATGTCGATGCTGCCGAAGGCGCTGAGCGTCTGAGCGATGAGGGACTGCGCTCCTTCGGTCGTGGACAGGTCTGCGGAAAATGCTGCTGCTTTAAAACCAGCAGCGTCGATTGCCGCGGCAGTGTCTTTGGCCGGACGGCGGTTGCCGTGGCAGGCAACGGAAGCGCCCGCTTCGGCGAGGGCCATGGCGATTGCAGCGCCCAATCCGCTGGCCGCGCCGGTCACCAGGGCGACCTTTCCCTTGAGGCTGAATGCATCGAAAATGTTTGCCATCTGTGGACAAAGATATTCGCATAAAACGGAAGTGGCAAATGCGGCGTCTTGACCGGTGTTTATTGGCTCCCGTATGGTGGAGCGCACGCGGGTAAAGCGATTGTCTTGCGCGCTCAACGAGGATTCTTTCATGACCAGAAATTTTGTTTTGGCTGCGGCGCTTGCGGTCACTGCGTCGTTCGCATCGGCACAAACGCTGCCGCCCAGTTCGGCAGATATCCGCACCTCGGAACAGATTCGCAAACAGGCCGCGGACATGCTGGTGCAGGCGCGCAGCAATCCCGGCGGAGTAGCCAGCGTGACGCTGGAGAAGTATCCCAACCACTACACCATGCTGACCGTGCGCACTAAGTCCGGCGGGGTGGAGATGCATAAGTCTGCTGCCGATTTCTTCATCGTGATCGAGGGCGAAGCCACGATTCTGACCGGCGGCACCATCGCCGATCCAAAGGAAGCGCAGCCGGGTGAGACGCGCGGCACCAAGTTGACTGGAGCGCAGTCGCGCACGGTGCATCCCGGCGACGTGGTGCATATTGCGCCGGGTGTGCCGCACCAGACGCTGGTTGCTCCGGGAAAGATTTTTACCTACTACGTGATCAAAGTGATCCAGCCGGAGGCGAAATAAATGTTTGCACGATGGTTTGTTGCGCCAGCCGTTCTTGCCGCCGTGATGATGACTGCGCAGGAAACGCCTGTGCGTCCGAGTGGAAAGGTGCTGCATGATGCTGCGGGCGACATCGCAGAAAACCCCGGCAAGATCGATACGTCGTTGTTGCCTAAGCTGACGCACAAGCATGTGCGCGCCGCGATGACCAAGGTTGCCGATTGGGAACTGGCACACAGCGAAGACAAGTTCACGCAGGACTGGACCTATGCGCCGCTCTACAGCGGATTGCTGGCGACCTCTGCAACTACAGGCGATGCCAAGTATCACGATGCTGTTCTGCATGCGGCGGAGAAGTTCGACTGGAAACTGCTGCAGGGCCGCTACGATCATGCCGACGATGAAGCCATCGGGCAGGCGTATGAAGCGCTCTATCTGGAGAAGAAGGACCCCAAGCGTATTGCTGCGCTGAAGGAAAACTTCGCGCAGGTGATGGCCCGCACGCGCAACCCGGAGAAGGACCTGTGGTGGTGGTGCGATGCGCTTTACATGGCGCCTCCGGGATTCGCCATGATGACCAAGATTACCGGCGACCGCAAGTACATCGACTTTATGGACAAGGAGTGGGACCTCACGACGGAGCACCTCTACTCTCCGGCCGAGAAGCTGTACTTCCGGGATGCGAATTATCTGCACCGCACGGAGAAGAACGGCAAGCCACTCTTCTGGAGCCGTGGCAACGGATGGGTTCTGGCAGGCACGGCGCGCGTGTTGAGCACCATGCCGAAGAACGATCCACTGCGGCCAAAGTACGAAAAACTCTTCCGCGAAATGGCGGCGCGCATTGCCGAATTGCAACCCGCAGACGGGTTGTGGCGCATGGGCCTGCTCGATCCAGAGGCTTACGATATGGGTGAGGTCTCCGGTACGGGCTTCTTTACCTATGCGATGGCATGGGGCGTGAACAACGGCCTGCTGGACAAGAAGAAGTTCATGCCGGTGATCGAACGTGCATGGTCCGGCATGTTGAAATGCGTCTATGAAGATGGACGGCTTGGATCGATTCAGCCCATCGGCGCTGCGCCCACATCGCTGCGTGCAGGATCGAGCTGGGTGTACGGTGTAGGCGCGTTTTTGCTCACGGGATCGGAACTCGACAAGATGGCAACAGGACACAAAGCAGTAAAGAACCAGGAGAAAAAATGAAGCTGTACCAGATGGCAGACGCGGTTCGTTATCCGCGCATGACCACATCGGAGATTCGCGAAACGTTCCTTGTGGACGATCTGTTCAGGCCCGGCACTATCGACCTGGTGTATGTCGATCTTGATCGCACAGTGATCGGATCTGCCGTGCCAACCATCACCCCACTCACATTGGAGACGCAGAGCGAATTGCGCGCGGAGTACTTCTGCGAGCGCCGCGAGTTGGGTGTGCTGAATGTTGGCGGCAAGGGAAGCGTCACCATCGATGGCAAGGCGTTTGCGATGGAGAAGCTGGACTGCCTCTACATTGGGCGCGGCAGCAAGGACGTGGTATTTGCCAGCGAGAGCGAGACGGAGCCCGCGGCGTTTTATCTGCTGAGCTATCCGGCGCATGCTGTTTATCCCACTGCGATGAAGAAGTTTGCCGAGATGCCGCCGCTCCATCTGGGCAGCGTGGAAACCTGCAACAAACGCACGATCTACAAGGCAATCTACGCCGATGGTTTGAAGAGCTGTCAGTTGGTAATGGGTTTCACCATGCTGGAGGCCGGAAGCAACTGGAACACGATGCCGCCGCACACGCATATGCGCCGCAGTGAGGTGTATCTCTATTTCGATGTGGATCCCGCGCATCGTGTGATGCATCTGATGGGGCCTCCGCAGGAGACGCGGCACATTGTGATGGCAGACAAGCAGGTGGTGGTCTCACCGGGATGGTCTGTTCACGCCGGCGTTGGCACCAAGGCGTACGGCTTCTGCTGGGGCATGGGCGGCGAGAACCAGGCTTACGACGATATGGACGGCGTGGCGATTGCCGATCTGAAGTAAACCCTTCGCTGAACAGAATGCAAATACTCAACAAAGACATGAGCGGGACTACGGTCCCGCTTTATGCTTAAGGCATGGCACAGATGGGTGTGTTGAAGTTGCGAGCGGCGGAGGAGTGCGCGTACGACATCGTTTCGCTCGGCGAAGTGATGCTGCGCTTCGATCCCGGCGACGACCGCATTGCACAGACGCGGCACTTCCGCGTGTGGGAGGGCGGCGGTGAATACAACGTCGCGCGCGGACTGCGGCGCGTCTTTGGCAAACGCGCGGCAGTGGTGACGGCTTTCGTCGACAATCCCGTTGGCCGTCTCGCGGAAGACCTGATGCTGCAAGGCGGCGTCGATCTGCAATATGTCTTGTGGCGCGAGTACGACGGCCTCGGCGTGGAAGCGCGCAACGGCATGTACTTTATGGAGCGCGGCTTCGGCGTACGCAACGGACTGGCCTGCATGGACCGCGGCCACACGGCCGTCTCGCAGATGAAGCCCGGCGATGTGGATTGGGATGCCATCTTCAGCAGAGGCGTGCGTGTCTTTCACACGGGCGGCATCATGGCGGCGATTTCCGCAAGCGCAGCAGACGTGGTGCGCGAAGGGATGGCAGCAGCGAAGCGGCATGGTGTCGCCGTATCGTACGACTGCAACTACCGTGCTTCACTCTGGAAAGCAAAGGGCGGACGCACCGCCTCGGTTGCGATGAACCGCGAACTCGCCGCGCACGCCGACATTCTTTTTGGCCACGACGGCGATCTTGCCGCAGAACTTGGCGAGGCGTCTCAGCGTCCTCCATCGCACACACTGGCAAGCTATCGCGAGATGGCTGCGCGTATCGTCAAAGATTTTCCCAACGTGAAGGTCATCGCCACCACAACGCGGGTGCCGCACACAGCCAGCCGAAATGACTTCGGCGCGTTCGGCTATCTCGCTGGCGAGTGCTTTGAAGCGCGCGAGCTGAAAGATCTCGCCATCTTCGATCGCGTAGGCGGCGGAGACGGTTTCGCCTCCGGTGTGCTTGCAGGATTGATGGAAGAGCGCGGCATGGATTGGGCCTTGAACGCAGGCGTGGCGCACGGCGCGCTGGTGATGTCGATGGCGGGAGATAACTCCTATGCAACGCGCGCCGATATAGAACGCGTGATGAGCGGCGGCTCCGCAGGTGCACAACGATAAGGCTCCTACTATCGGAAGGAAATGATGACGAAATCAGAAGTTCTTCAGCGGGTTAAAGAAGTTTGCCTCGTTCCAGTAGTGCGCGCAAAGAGTGCGCAGCAGGCGGTGGAACTCGCGCGCGCCATCGCGGCGGGCGGCGTGACGGTGATGGAGATGACCATGACCGTGCCCGATCCACTCGTTGCCATCCGCACCTTGGTGAAAGAAAATCCGGAACTCCTCATCGGAGCAGGCACCGTCATCGACCCGCAGATGGCGGAGGCATGCATTAGCGAGGGTGCACAGTTCATCGTGAGTCCCGCGACCAATCTCGACACGATTGCGCTGTGCCGGAAACATTCGATTGCGTGCCTGCCGGGTGCGCTTACACCGACGGAGATTTTGACCGCATGGAATGCTGGTGCGGACGTGGTGAAGGTGTTTCCCGCAAGCGCGATGGGCGGCGCGAAGTACATCAAGAGCCTAAAGGCCCCTCTGCCACAGGTGGACATGATTCCGACGGGCGGCGTGTCGGTTGCGACGGTGGCAGAGTTTCTCGATGCAGGATCGTATGCGCTTGGCGTGGGTGCCGATCTTGCCGATGCCAAGGCGATCGAGCAAGGCCGCGCGCAGGATGTGACCGCATCCGCTCGCAGATACATGCAGGCCATCGCCGACTATCGCAGCAAGAAGAAGTCCGCAGCCAACTAAGCAGGCGGGCGCACCGTCCACAATGCCGGTTGGCGGATAGGGAAGTTGCGGATGATCTCCGGGACCGTCGGATCGGGATTGAGCGTCTTCCACGTAGCGAGATACTCCGGCCGCGTATAGGCACGCGCGGCAAACAACAACGAAGGCTGACGCACGGGCAGATCGGCGAAGTACTCTACGTCTGCCTTGTAGGGCCACTTCCGCTTGTCCTTGATAAACGGATAGTGGAACGCCACGGCAGCCCGCATGCCGCGTCCGTCCGGCAACTCATACTCCCACATGCTTTGCAGCGGCGTGGAGAGCACTTCGCACGTCATCGACATCACATCCAGATTGAAGAGTGAATAGCTGTACGGTTTAGTGCGTGCAAGTTCAAGCGGATACGATCCGTCGATCGCCATCTGGCGGATGAGACGGCGCTGGAAGAGCTCGCGGCAGAGCGATGTGACTTTGTCATTGCCCGTGAAACGCGCAAACTCCGCAGCCTGCAGCGTCCAGCAGGTGCCATGATTGTTCTTCTCGTCGCGCTCCATCATGCCGTTCTTCGACTCAGCCATCCACGTAAGATAGTCGGCGAACCACTTGTGGACTGCTGCACCATCCTCTTCTTTCATTAGTGGAGAAACAGCCAGAAAGCTGGTAGCGCGAGCGACTTCGACAAGATGAAGCGTATCTATGATGCCGATGCCACGTCCCGGTGTAACTCCGTGGATCGCCTGAGCGTGTTCAAGATTCGGATTCATTCGCGTCTCAGGCGTGACGAACCATGCGCGAAGATGCGCAATCGCTGCATTGGCGTACTTCGCTTCGCCAGTGAGTCTCCACGCCACGGTGAGCGCAGGCACAATGAGGGAGAGCCGGATCAACGCATCGCGGTGTGCAACGAAGTTATCAGGATTGGAATACCCGTCGCGGCGAATGTATGGGCCGTTCGGGTTCTTTGGGTCGGGCCACCAGTAGTCGCCTTCAGAAAAATAATCGTGAAGGCCGCCAGTGCTACGTTCAGCTTTAGTAGCTGTGATGGTGACGGGCTTTTCGTTAAGATACTTCGCGCCATTGCGCAGAATGCGGTCTTTGTCCCACTGCAGGACATCAATGCGCGTAGGCTCTGCGGCAAAGAGTTTGGTGCCGACAGTACTTGCCGTACTGAGCGCAATAAACGTCCGGCGGTTCATAGGATGTGTGGTCTTCATCGTGCACAAAGCGTACAGCATGCCTAATGAAAGAATCCATAAAACAAACGATTATCTCGACAGGATGGCTTATATCACCTGGCGGACTTTATCCTTGGCGGCGGTCAATGCAATCTGCATGCGGTTCGGTTCGCCTCGCATGAGCGCTTCAGTAAAATGCAGCGCCTGTTTAGCGGAAACTTTGGGCGGCAGCATGGCTGTCAGCGGATCGACAACCGCTTCTACCACAACAGGTCCAGGCATGCTTAGTGCTTCGGCGAGCTGTGCGCCGCAGGTAGCGGGGTTTTCGATGCGCAGACCACGTGCACCAACAGCCTCTGCTACTTTTACAAAATCGATGGGCATCAGATCGCACTGATATTCCGGATTGCCTTCAAAGACCATCTGTTCCCACTTGATCTGCCCGAGCGTGTCATTGCGAATGACGACAATCTTGATGGGCAGCTTGTACGCGACAGCTGTAATGAGTTCACCCATCAGCATGGTAAAACCGCCATCTCCCACTACTGCAATCACCTGTCGATCGGGATAGGCTATCTGCGCTGCGATCGCATACGGCATGCCGCAGGCCATCGTCGCAAGATTGCCTGAACACGAATGCATCTGTCCTTTCTTGGCGGGCATGTAACGCGCCCATATGGTAGTGTTTGTCCCGCTGTCTGAGACGATGATGGCGTCCTCTCGTGTAAGTTTGCCAAGTTCCACGCCTACGACCTGCGGTTTCATGGGCGTCGTCATTACGCTGCCTTCCTCCGCCAGTGTTTCGCGCCACTTCTGAGCAGCCTTTTGTGCCGTCTCCAGAAAACTACGATCACTGTGGTGAGCCAGCAGTGGAAGCAGAAGTTGCAGCGTCTTCTTCGAATCGCCCACCAGTCCTACTTCTGCGGGAGTACGCAATCCAATACGTTGCGCATTCGCATCAATCTGCACCACGCGGCACTTGCCCGGCTCAGGCAGAAACTCAATGTATGGAAAGGACGATCCGACAATAATCAACGTGTCGCAGCTCTCCAGCACTTCTTGCGAGGGTGCTGTGCCCAGCAATCCCAGCCCACCCGTGGTGTACGGTGAATCGTCCGGCACCACAGCTTTGCCGAGCAGCGGTTTGACCACTGGCGCGCCCAGCACTTCGGCAAGAGCGATCACTTCTTCCGACGCCTGCAACGCGCCTTGTCCCGCCAGAATCGCGATCTTTTTCCCTGCGGAGATTACGTCCGCAGCTCTCTGAAGATCGTAAGCAGTGGGTAAGTTTCCAGACTGCGCAAACTCCGTGGACGAGTGATTCGGAAGGTTGCGGTCGGAACGATTCGTATCCACACCCTCTTGCTGCACATCAATCGGAATCGTAATGTGCGCTACACCGCGCCTGGCAATCGCCGAACGAATCGCCAGGTCTGCAACGGACTGCATATGCGCCCCACTCATCACGCGGCTGTTGTAGACGGCGACATCCATAAAAAGCTTATCGAGCTCCACATCCTGCTGTGAAAAGGTGTTGCTCACATCGTTGTACTGCATGCCGGTTATGGCGAGCACCGGCGCCTGGTCCATCTTGGCATCGTAGAGACCATTAAGCAGATGAATGCCACCGGGTCCAGAGGTAGCAAGGCATACACCAAGCCGTCCGGTGAACTTGGCGTATGCGCACGCCATAAAGGCAGCCGACTCCTCGTGTCGCACGTGGATGAAACGGATCTTATCTTTCTGCTTACGGAGCGCCTCCATAACGCCGTTGATACCATCGCCGGGCAGGCCGAAGATCGTGTCCACGCCCCATGCAATGAGGTTATCTACCAGAATGTCAGAAGCATCTTTTGCCACAATTCACCTCGCATAAACCGCCTAAAGCAAAGACGGTCCCGCAAGGTGTGATGCGCTGTAGAAGTTTGAAGCTGCGTGGCTGTCTTACGCCACGCCATCGCGCTTCGCGTCTGCTGCCGTAACCGGCTCCGACCAGGCACCCTTCTGTGCAAAGCTTTCTTTCCACTTCGTGCAATAACCTTGCAAGGTTTTGAGGTGCTTTGCGTGTTGCGGGCTCTTTGCCAGGTTCTTCGTTTCATGACGATCAAGTTGCAGATCGTACAACTCTTCAAAGGGAGCAGCGTTGTCGGTGTACCGGATGTACTTCCAGCGGGAGGTGCGAATCGCATCGCTGGAAGGAATAAAGCCTTTGAAAGGGAAGTGGTGTTCGATAAAGAAGATCTCGCGCGGCGCGGCCTGCTGATTGCGAATCTCTGCCGCAAATGAGTGCCCCTGGGTATTCTCAGGCGCCTGTACACCGGCGAAATCAAGCACCGTGGGATGCAAATCGATGTTGAGAGTCTTGTTCTTTTTGCGCTTGCCGCGAGCAGTGGCAGGCTGTCGTGGATCAAACACGATCAGCGGAATGCGGATCGATTCTTCATGCGCATACCATTTGCCCGAGAACCCGTGTTCGCCGTTGTAGCAACCATGATCGGCCGAGTAGAGGATAATGGTGTTTTCCGCCAGCCCCTGCTGCGCAAGCGTAGTACGGAGTCGCCCCATGGCCTTGTCGATGCCGCTCACCAGCGCGTAATAGCCTTTTACCGATTCCTGATAAAGCGCAGGCGTAGAAAAGCGTGGAGCCCAGCGCCGGCGGTTTTCGCTACGTTGAATCTCCAGCGGAAAACGATTGATGTCCTGCGATCCCGCTCCGTATGGAGGAGGCATGTGCATGCCGTCGTAAAGCGCACGCGTTTCCTTCGAAGGCAGATAAACGCGCGGATCTTCATCCTGCTCGTGCGGCGCTTTGTACGAAACAGAGAGGCAGAACGGCTTGTCCTTGGGCGCAGATTTCAGAAAATCATCCGTCTGGTCCGCCATAATGTCGGTGAGATGCGGTCCCGGCTCACCTTGTGGAAAGTAATGTCCCTGTCCGCCAAATCCGTTCCACACGTCGAAGCTTTTCTCCGGCATCGTCTTGCCGACACCAAACTTACCAATAAATCCGGTGTGATATCCCGCTTTGCGCAGCAGCGAAAAATAACTGCGGTCCACCTGCTCTGCGGAGAGCGGCTTGTCGAAATTTAAGATGTCGTGTGTAGAAGCGTATTGACCCAGCATGATGCTGGCGCGTGAGATGCAGCAGATCGGTGTCGTGCAAAAATGGTTTTCAAACAGCACGCCATTCCTGGCAAGCTTGTCCAGGTGCGAGGTTTTCACCATAGAGTTGCCCATGCAACCCAGCGCGCTCGCACGGTGATCGTCACCGAGAAGCAGGATGATGTTCGGCCGCTTGTCATGCTTCTCCTGCGTTTGTGCAGCAGTGTCTTTGGCCGCAGCAACGGCTGCGGCTGCGCTCATGGCTACAAATGTGCGGCGGTTCATGTCAGCGAGGGTACATCAACGGAAAGGCAATCATCTACTCGCATTCAATAGAGACAAACAGCGGAGATGCTTTCAATTTCGAGCGATTAAAAATGTAGCGCAGAGACGATGCGATAGGTGATGAACGCACCCGAATAAGCCAATACAGTCATGTACGCAAATTGTGCCAGCGGCCACTTCCAACTGTTCGTTTCGCGGCGGACGACAGCCAATGTAGCCGTGCATTGCATGGCGAGTGCAAAGAAGACGAGCAGAGCAATCGCTCCTGCCAATCCGATGTCCGCGCGCAACGCATCGCCGATGTTTACTGAGCCGTAGAGAGTGGCAAGCGTTGATACCACGCTTTCGCGGGCAACAAAGGCCGTTAGCAGGGAAATACCGACTGCGCGATTTAGGCCAAGGGGGCGTAGAAACGGTTCAATTGCATCTCCAATCTTTGCCAGGATGCTGCTTCCCACATCTCCTGCCTGCGTCCCATGGAAGGGAAGGTGCGCGAGAAACCAGATGACCAGATTCAGCACAAGAATTACGGTCGCAACTTCGCTCAGAAAGACCTTTGTGCGATCGAGAATCGCGAGTGCCACCGTTCGCACTCGAGGCGCGCGATAATTCGGTAACTCAATCGCAAAGCTGGCTCCCGGACCTTTCAACATCGTGCTGTGTAGGATTTTCGCTGTAAAAAGAGCAGCCAACAAACCAATGGCATAGAGCGCAAGCATCATCGCGGCCTGCAATCCAAGGAACCTTCCCAGCAAAGGACGGGCAGGAATAAACGCAGCAATCAGTAACGCATACACAGGCAACCGCGCGGAGCAGGTCATGAAAGGTGCGATCAAGATTGTGGCCAACCGGTCACGCTTTGACGGAATCGCGCGTGTTCCCATAATCGCTGGAACTGCGCACGCATACGCGGAGAGAAGTGGGAGAAACGAGCGGCCATTTAAGCCAACACGTCCCATCGTGCGATCGGCTATAACAGCCGCACGCGCCATGTAGCCGGAGTCTTCGAGCAGGGTAATCACCAAAAACAGGCAAAGAATCTGTGGAAGAAATCCGACGATGGAGGCCACTCCGTTCCACATACCATCAATCAGAATGGCGCGAACGAGGTTATCCGGTAACAAAGCCGCTGTGTGCAAGCCGAAGTTGTTCAATAAATTAGTGAGCGCTTGCCCTGCTGGATAGGCCAGACGAAAGATAATCTGGAATGCCGCAAGAATGGCAATGATGCAGAGAAATGGCCCGAGAACCGGGTGCAGCGCCCAGCGATCGAGCGCTCGTGTGAATTTTGAATGATGTGGACGGCGATATGCTCCGGAGTGCCGCAAAGTATGGCAATCGGTCACGCATCCTGCAGCATTGCCGCCACGCTGCAGCACCGGCAAAATCTGCGAAGCACCGTGCTCACCCTTCAGAAAGTGATCAATGGCATCTAGGCCTGTGCCGCGTGCGGCGCTGATGAGCGTCACGGGAGCACCCAAATCACGCGCAAGTGCCAGCGTGTCTACAAAACCATTCCGCGCGTGCAACTCGTCTGCCATGTTTAGCAGTACCATCGTTGGCAAATGGCAAGCCAGCACTTCATGAATCAGAGTGAGATAACGATGGAGTTGTGTGCCGTCCACTACAAGCAGCACTGCATCCAGTTTGTCCACACCGGGCTGTGTGCCTTTCAGAATCGAAACAGCGATGTGCTGGTCTTCTGAATTTGGCTGTAAGCTCCAGACGCCAGGAAGATCGAGAATTACCTGGCTGGTCCCCCGCAGACGTCCGCTGCGATGTTCCACCGTAACGCCCGAGTAGTTGCTTACTTTCTGCCGGAGTCCTGTAAGCCGGTTGAACAGAGTGGACTTTCCTACGTTTGGCGGCCCAATCAGGCCAATCGTCCGGAACTCGCTCACGGATGGCGCTCCTGCGCAATCTTTACGGCGGCTGCTGTCTGCGCACGGAGAGCGATATCAGACCCATCTACTCGGACGATCAACATGGCCCGACGGGATAGATGGCGAACAATTTCGACCTCAGCGCCTGCGTTCAATCCCAGCGAGCAAAGATGGCAAAAGGCGTCACCCTGAGCCACGCCGATGACTGTAGCCTTCTCTCCCCGTTTCAGTTCTGCCAGATGCACGGTCGTTCCTTCAAAATCGCCGCGCCGGCTGTCAATTCAGCTAAAGGAGCGGTTCTTCTATCCTACTCCAATATCAGACAACTTTAGTCGGCAATTCGATGCAGAGAATCAACCGTTGATGTCAAGCAATCCCGGAGGAAGACGCATCTCTAACCGTTTATTGGGGATATCAGGTTTATGCAGGTAAGCTTTGGCCAACGGAACCAGCAACTCGTCGCCATCTTGCCTTTCGATTACCAAAATTGGAGTGGCCTTCTCAATTCGCCTGCCGTGCGCATCCGTAGCGAAGTGGACATCGCGAACCGTTCCCAAAGTATGGTCTTCCTCGGTGACCGAACAGCCGACGAGGTCGCTCACGTAAAATGCGCCCTCTTCCAGCATGACGCGTTCGGAATCGGGAATAGCGATCTGCAACCCAGCGAGTGCCTCAGCATCGGAGATGTTCGTCGTTCCGGCAAATTGAAGTACGACTTTGCCTGCATTGCGTCCGGTAGGAAACCAGTGGGCTTCAATTACTGCCGGAGTGGGATTGCTGTTTTCGCGCAACAAAACTACGTTCTTTCGATCGGCGAAACGCTCAGGGAAATCCGTTAGAACTTCGGCCAGCACTTCGCCACGGCGTCCCTGCGGTCGAAGAACGCGCGCAATTACAGTCCATTCCTGCATGTTCGGGGTCATGGTAGAAGGGTACGTACTCAGGAAAGACTTGTCGCGTTGCGCCTTAATTGCGCGCTCCACGATCTTCTTCGTAAATATCGAGCGTAAAACGACTGCGGGTCTTCATGGCTGCGGCACTCAGAATGGTGCGCAACGAGCGGGCCGTACGTCCTTGTTTTCCAATCACCTTGCCCACATCACTGGGAGCTACCTTTAGACGTAACAGCGTGGCATCTCCATCTGGAATGGCTTCCACCTGCACCTGGTCGGGAATATCGACCAGAGACCGGGCGATTTCGGCGATCAGATTACTCATGTTTTGGGTTATTTTGTCGGATGTCCCTGCAAACTCACTCATGTACACACCTTCTGGATAAAACAAGACAGACAGATGCAGATGGGTCATCGTTTACTGATCCATGCTGCACTCAAGACTACAAAGGCGCTCGAACGTACATAGATGCCTTTTGAAATCAAATAGTTGCGCATCAGTCCCAGTTTGGAACTGGCGCAATCCGACGTTGAGTGTACCTGAGAATGTGGTAATTTGAACCGTTTACAGTAAAAAAGCCAACAGACCGAAGTACCCGAAGTTGGGTACTTCACCTGTGGCTCTTATGGTTACCTTTTTACTAAATGATTAACAGATCACGCTGCAGCTACTTCCGCTTTAGGAGCGTTTTTCGTCAGTTTTGCTACCGTGTCGGACAACTGAGCGCCCTTGCTGGTCCAATAATCAATCCGGTCTTGTTTCAAGTCGACCGTAGCTGGTTCAGTACGCGGATTATAGGTGCCCACTACTTCCACGGAGCGGCCGTTGCGGGCGCGGTCCTTCTCGATCACAACAATGCGGTAATAGGGCTGCTTGCGGGCGCCAAAGCGCGCGAGGCGAATCATCAACACAGTAGTAAATTCCTCTCAAATGAAACTTTAGGCCAGGCCAGGAGTTGCTGGGCGTATGAGGTGCTCTGTCGCGCAGAAAACCATGCAGGCGCAGAGCTGCAGACATCAGGCCCTAACTTGTCAAGTATCGCCCAAAGCGACCGAATAGGCAAGATTTTACCTGTACATCCAGCGGTTCGCATAGTGCCAGACCGCTCCTGAAGTGTCCGACTCGTATCTGCCGCATGTCGTAGGATTGCATCTCATAGAGTGCAAACCGAGGTAAGAGGTAAGCTGCGGCAGATGCATCGCGAGTATCACAAGTGGAAGTCGGTATCACTCGATCGGGAGATGGAGTTGCTCATCTTCGGCCATGCAGGGGTGCCGGTTGTAGTCTTTCCCACTTCACACGGGCGCTTCTATGAGTTTGAGGACCAAGGCATGGTCCGCGCCGTCAGCTCGAAAATCGAGCACGGACAGGTACAGCTTATCTGTGTCGATTCCATCGATAACGAAAGCTGGTTTGCCGAACAGGTTCCCGGACGCTGGCGCATCGCGCGGCAACTTCAGTTCGAACGCTACATCCTGGATGAGGTGGTGCCATACGTCCGCAAGCGCAACCACGTCCCTCATATGGCGGCCGCCGGCTGCAGCTTTGGCGGATATCACGCCGCAAACATCAGCTTCCGTAACCCGGAGATATTCACCGCCATGCTCACTATGGGGGGCACCTTCAACCCCGAACACTTCCTCCGTGGCCATTACGACGAGGATTGCTACTACAACCTGCCAACGCACTTTCTCCCCAACATGAGTGATCCCTGGTATCTCGATAAATATCGCCACAACAGCTACATGCTCGCAACGGGTGTTCATGACCACCATTGGGACGACAACGAAAAATTCGCTGCGCTGCTGCGACTCAAAGGTATCCCTGTGCAACTCGATGTCTGGCAGGACTGCGCCGGCCACAACTGGTACTGGTGGCAGAGAATGCTGGCGGCGTATCTCTGATGAGGACAGCGGCTGTTCTTCTCGGTCTCGCCTTTGTTGCGAACACTTCCGCGCAAACTACACCTGCTCCGCTGCGTCTTCTCGTGCTTGATGGCCGCAACGGACGTCCTGTGCAGAACGAAGACATCTCTCTCTGGTACGACGAGAAGGAAGGTACGCCGACCCTCCTCCACACAGACGCACATGGAGAAGCACAGGTCCCGCCGCCACTCGCGACAGCCGTTCGCATCACTGTTGAGCCAATGGTGTCGGTCGACTGCCGCCCGAAACATGACGGGCCCATCTTCTATAGCTTGCGCATCATTCACGAGCGTGGTCTTGCAGCAGAAAACAAATGCGGCACACCCGTCTTCCGCAAACACTTGAATGAGCTCATACTCTTCGTTCGCGACCACAAGTGGTACGAGGGCTTCAACCAATAAAAAAACGGGCGAGGAGCATCAGCCCCTCGCCCGCGATGTTGCTACGCGTTTACTGCACGTGAATCGGAGAACGCAGACGGAAGGTGATCACCGACTCCGACGGAATCACGACCTCCTTGTTGCCCGTCATCGCGCCCGCAGCCGTGCCGGCTCCCGCGCCCGTCAGGCCGCCGATGAGAGCGCCCTTGCCGCCGCCAGCCAGACCACCGATCAAAGCGCCCACGCCCGCGCCGCCGCCGATGAATCCAGCAGTGCGCTTGCCTTTGCCCTTGATCTCCTTCACATAGGCGCTGGTGGTCACTTCATAGCCGCCAATGTTGTTTAGCTCGATGCCGATGGAACCAGAACCGGCAAATTTGCCGCGTCCATTCGCCTGGACCACCGTGCCGCCCACGCGCGTGCCGCGATCAAAAACTGTATGGCCGTTCACCACCACCGGCCTGTTTACCACGCCGCTGAAGTGCTCGCCCAGATTTGCCTTGTGGCCAGTCAGCGTCTCCGTGGTGCGGATGGTCACGCGCGTACCTGCGGGAACGGTCATGGCAACTGGGGCAGGTGCGGGTGCCGGCGCCGATTCCCGTTCAACCGGTACAGAACTGGCTGCCGTAGGCCCCGGGGCAGACTGTGTGGGCGCTGCGGCCGTCGTGCTTCCTGCTGGAACCGCTGGGGACTCGCTGTTCAGTGTGGTGCCGGACGCGCCTGCCTGGACGCCGTCGGGGATGGCATGGATGGAGCCGTCTGGATAGATCAGAACATTCTCTCCGCCTACGGGCGCATTGCTTACCTTGCCGTCTACGCCGATTACGGGCGTGCCTGCGGGTACGGTTGAGAACGTGGCGTTCGCTGGAATGGCTGGTTTCTTCTTGCATCCAATTGCAATCAGCGTTGCCGCAAGCGTGCATGCCACTGCAAATCGTTGAAAGGTGCTCATGGTTTTCTCCTGGTTCGTGCGTTGGAGAGGTTTCTGCGCGCCACACGATTGCACATGCGGTGCAGCAACTTTCTCATATGGTGTGATGCTCGCAGTAAAATGGAAGTTCCGCAGCAAATTAAAAATTTCCGAGGTATACAGTCTGATGTCTTCCATTGCTGAGCGCTCGTTCCCGCACTTTATGTTGAAAGAGATTTGGGAGCAGCCCGACGCCCTGCGTGCCGCGCTGGAGCGCTACACCACAGACACCGCACTGCGCGAAGACCTCTTTGCCGCCGCGCGCGAAGTGCTCGGCAAACGCAACGATGTTGTGATCGCCGCCAGCGGATCGAGCCGCCATGCCGGCCTCACGGCTGAAATATCGATGGAAGACTTCGCCGGCCTCGCCGTCGATGTGGAATACGCCAGCGAGTACTCTGTGCGTTCCACCAACACCAAGCGTGACCCCGCAGTCATCGTCATCTCGCAAAGCGGAGAGACGGCAGATACCCTCGCCGCCCTGCGCGAAGCCAAGGCGCGCGGCCACAAGACCATCGCCGTGACGAACGTGGCCACCTCCACCATGGCGCGCGAGTGCGATGCCAGCATGCCCACCATGGCCGGTGTGGAGAAGGCCATCCCCGCCACCAAGAGCTTCACCACGCAACTGCTCGTGCTGCATCTGCTCGCTCTCTTTGCCGCGCAGGAGCGAGGCACCATGAACGCGGAAGAGATTGCTTCGCGTGTCGCCCGCGCACATGCGCTGCCGGAACAGCTTGAGTCACATCTTCCCAAATGGGAAGCGGAGTTGAAGAAGATCGCGCCTTTCTACGCAAGCGCACGCACCTTCCTCTTTCTCGGTCGGGGCATCCATTACGCCATTGCGCGTGAAGGCGCGTTGAAGCTGAAGGAGTCTTCGTATCTCCACGCCGAGGGCTACCCCGCTGGCGAGTTGAAGCACGGACCCAACGCGCTGGTCTCGCCTGAAGTTCCTCTGATCGTCCTGGCGACCTACGATGCAGGTGATGAAGAATCCGTAAATCGTTATGAGAAGACCGTGCAACTGCTCGCGGACATGAAACAGCAGGGCGCAACCGTGCTCGCCATTGTGAACGACGGCGATGAGCGTGTGCGTGCCCTCGTGACGCACGCTATCGACGTGCCTGCAACGAGCGAACACCTTCTGCCCATTGTGGAAGTAGTGCCGCTGCAACTGCTCGCGTACTTCATCGCCATCCGCAATGGCGTGAACGTCGACCAGCCACGCAATCTCACGAAGGCTGTTCTCGCAGACTAATGGCCACCGCCAAACGCACGAGCGCAAAAGCAAGGCTTGAGTTGGACCGCATCGACTGCGCCCTGCTCAAGCACCTGCAGGAAGACGCGCGTATTGCGTACGCAGAGCTAGGGCGGCGTGTAGGACTCTCCACGCCGTCCACCATCGAGCGCGTACGCAAGCTGGAAGATGCAGGCGTTATCCGCGGCTATCACGCGCAGGTCTCGCCGGAAGCAGTCGGTCTTCCGCTGCGCGCATTTATCAAGGTCACCATAGCGGGCGACAAACTCGACAAGTTCGCCAGCGTCGTTCGCCGCGTACCCGAGGTAAGGGAAGCGCACCGCGTTACCGGCGCGGAGTCCTACATCGTGCAAGTCGCCGTCCGCGACATCGCGCATCTTGAAAAGGTAATCGACGCGCTCGCACCCTACGTCGCTACCCAGACGTCGATGGTGCTCGCCTCCGCCATCGCCTGGAATCCAGTAGAGCCTACGCTCTAAAGAAGACAAACGCGGGTTGAGTAGCCCAAAGCATTGTCATTCCGAGCGCCAGTGAGGAATCTGCTGTTCGCACGCGAAGCGTGCCTCGCGCTGCAAGCGCGACCGGATTAGAAGCGGACTTTAGTCCGCTGTTTACGCAAAATAAAAAGAGGGCTTTAGCCAGGGCTTTCCTCACTCGCCGATGAATTTTATCGCGACCAACGGAAGCGCCACGCGAAGCGAACCGCCGTGCGCGCAGCACCTAGGCGCCGGGTAGCTTTCCCAACAGCACAACTAACAGCACACCAACCACCAGCGCACCAATCTGTCCCGCAACGCGCATCAGCTTGCACTCATGCTGCAACTCCGGCATCAGGTTCGCCGCAGCGACATACACAAAGCTCGCCGCACTCACAGGCAGCAACCACGCTGACGCCGCCATGCCTGCGCTCCCGATCCCAGCCACCAGCAACACACCCAGTAGGGAAGGCGCGCCGACAAAGGCAGCCAGCCGCAAAGCCTTCTTTTCGCTCAATCCAAGATGCATAAAGAGGGCAAAGTCACCAAGACGATGAGGAATCTCATGCAGCACGATCGCCAGCGCAGTCAGCAATCCGATACGAGGACCAAGCGTAAACGCGGCGGCGGCACTCACGCCATCCACAAAGCTGTGCAGCATCCCGCCGAACACAAGGTTCATCGGTCGCGAGGTGTGATGCCCGTGATGGTGATGCACTGTGCTGAGCGTTTCAGTCGCAGCCGTCTCCGCCGCATTGCCCGTCAGCGCAGAGAAGATGCGCTCTACGGCAAACAGAAAGACGAATGTCCCGCAGAAGGCGAGCCACAGCCCAGTGTGATTGCCAAGCTCTTCAATCGCTTCAGGCAAAAGATGCAACAGGCCAGTGCCAAGCAACACGCCAACCGCAAGCGCAACCGCGTGTCCTAGATACCGCTTTAGTAATCCCGTACGCGCATGCAGCCACTGCACGCACACAACCGCAACAACCTGCACCGCGCACATAGCGGCCAACGATTGCCAGAACATGGATGTGTTGCTAAGGGTGTGCATGAGAGATGAGCAGCCTCGATTATATCGAGGCTGCTCATCTAGTTCTTGACTTCTATGAAGATGTAAAGACTATCGACGAGACAATTCGTCCACGCGTCCTTCGATGGTGCCGATCAGCCGATAGAAGGACTTCTGATCATGGTTGATCGTATCGACAGTCGTCTCAACCCGGCCCAGGCGGCCATTCGTCTGTATCCATGCGAGACAGATGAGAAGACTCGGGATTCCAATCGATAGAAGCAACTGAATGTTGGTCACGCTGGAACCTCCATATGTACTTATGATAGCAAATCGGCACAATACGATGGCCGGTTAGAGGCCAATCAGATCAATCCTGCTTTCCCGCGCCGAGATGTTTGACCAACACCGGAATACCGGCAACCTTGCGTCCAGGCTTCGCATAGAGATCGAACACGACCACGCTGTTCGCGCCCTTATGCAGCCACTCGCCTGGGAGATAGAGCGACCCTTGTGGCCCGATGTTCCAGAAGCGTCCGAGGGGCTTGCCATTCACCCACACGAATCCTTTGCTGAGGCTGCGCGTGTCCAGATAGGTGTCTGCCGGTTTGTCCACCTTCAAGGTCGTGCGATAAAAACATGCGCCCTCGCACGACGAATCGGTGAAGTTCAACTTGCTCGTTGTCTCCATCGGAAGCGTGTAGATGTCCCATCCCGTCAGCGTGGCGCCGTTAAAATGCGCATCGCCGATGATGCCGATGCGTTCGTCCTGAAGGTTCGGGCCAAAGTTGATGCGTCCGGTGTTCTCCACCAGCACGTCGAGTTGCGCGCCTCCCGCCGGTACCTCTATGGCAAGCGACTTCTGATTGAGACGGCGTTCGATGGTCCCGGCAAGTTTGCCGTTCAGGTACACATCTGCGTATTCGTGAATGCCATCGAAGTTCAACTCGCCTTTGCCTTCGTTGATGTGCGTGCGGTAGAGGATGTAGCCGTAGTTCTGATCGAGGTCTTCCATCGTGAGCGGATGCTCGCTGTGGTGTGGTGCAGGCAACGTCTTCCAAAGCGAGACGGATTGCTTCAACTCCGCAGATGGAAATGAGACAGGTTTGGGAGATGCCGGAACGGGCGGAGGCACTTTGCCAGTCACGCGCTGGATGGCATCGCGGAACATGAAGTACTTCGGCGAAGGCTGACCGTCCTCCTGCAACACCGAGTCGTAGTCGTAGCTGGTCACATCCGGCTCGTAAGGAGCTTTCGCATTGCTGTTCGCGCCGTTCATCCAGCCAAAGCTGGTGCCGCCGACAAACATGTACACCGAAACGGAGTAGCCCTGCTTGAGCATCCACTCAAACTCGCTAGACTGCAGCTTGGCATCCGTGAAGTCCCACTTGCTGCCCCAGTGATCGAACCATCCATCCCAGTACTCGCCTACAAAAACAGGGTCGTTCGGCCGCAGCTTCTTCAGCGTCTCAATCGCACGGCGTGGAGCGAAGTTAGGATCGTTCGGATCGGAGATTTTGCCGGGACCAAAGTTCACTGCGGTGAACAGGTCAGGCAGAGTGTCGTTCTTCAATTGGCGGTCGCCGTCCGTGGAGTAGAGCAGGGTATTGCTGAATCCCGCGTCGTACACCGCCTTGCGCATCGCGCGCATGTAGTCACGATCTTTGCCGTAGGAGCCGTATTCGTTCTCAACCTGCACGGCGATGATGGGACCGCCGTTGGATGCCTGCAAGGGGGCAAGCTCCTGTCCGAGCCGCTTGAGCCACTGCGAGGCAGGCCGCATGTACTTCGGATCCGTGGTGCGCAGCTTTACGGTGTGGTCTTTCTCCAGCCAGCCGGGAAAGCCGCCGAACTCCCACTCCGCGCAGACATATGGCCCAGGCCGCAGGATGACCCACAGACCCTGCCGCTGCGCCTCACGAATAAATGCGGCCACGTCGTTGTTGCCGGAGAAATCAAAGTGCCCGAGTGTCGGCTCATGGGCGTTCCAGAAGGCATACACGGTGACGGCATTCAGGCCCATCGCCTTGGCCATCTTTAGATCATGTGTCCACCGTGCGCGAGGAATGCGTGGATAGTGGATTTCACCGGAGATGATCTGGATCGGCTTGCCATCCAGTTCGAACTGACCATTGGCGATAACAAACCGATGTCCTGTATTTGTTGTGGCAGCGGCACAGGAGAGGGAAATGGCAGCAGCAAAAACGGCGGACCAGACTCGGTGAGCGAACATCATTATCATCTCCAAGCACGCCATGTCATGCCACAGCATGCGCTTATTTACATTCAAACTGTATCAATTTCCCCCGAATGTTCAGATTTTCAGCTTTTTTGCATTTTTGAGGCTAGATCGCTGTGGGCGAAGTCATACAGGAAGCGCTACTTTTGCGTTATCGCAGTGTTTTCCAATCAGCAGTATCTTCGTCTAAACAGGGCAGAAATAAGCCCCATTTGATAAAGGTTCTCCATGACCCGTGCTGTCCGTTCCTCATCAATCAGGGCCCGTGCCGCTGCTGCAGTGGGATTATTTTTCTTTACCGCAATTTACGTCTATGCAGCGCAACCGGTTAATCGACTTTCGCGCAGCTTTTCTATTTCTGACCGTGCAGAACTTCCGCGGACGCGTGGCGCTCACATTGTTTCCGCCACTACTCTCGGACATCTTCCCAGCGACACGCCTATGTCTACGATGTCCCTCATTTTGCAGCCCACTGCTACACAGGAGGCGGAGCTTACGCAACTGCTTGCCGATCAGCAGGATCCCAGCTCGCCGCTGTTCCATAAATGGCTCACACCCGAGGAGTTCGGTGCGCGTTTCGGTATCTCCGATAACGATTTGAATGTGCTGAAGGAATGGCTCACGTCACAAGGTTTTCAGGTGACTTCGGTCGCCCCAAGTCGCAACATCATCACGTTTTCTGGTAACAGCGCTGCTGTAGAGAACGCATTTGATGTCACGATGCAGCGGTACAGACGAGGCGCGAAACAGTTCTTTGAAAATGACACGGATGTGAAAGTTCCCGCAGCATTAGCGGGCATTATTCGGGGTGTTCGCGGTTTGAGTAGCTATCGCCTGGAACCGCATCTGCGTATCCTGCCGAAGGCTCCATCCGGTGAGGAACGGCAGGGTGGTGTGATGTCGCCGAATTACACAAGCACATCAGGAGGAGGGCATTATCTTGTTCCGTGGGATTTCCGCCAGATATATGGCATCAATTCAATGATTAATAGTGGATTCAATGGAGCAGGCGTCAAAATTGCCGTCATCGGCCAGTCCAATATTGATTTGAACCAAATCCAGTACTTCCAGGCTCTAACTGGGCAAACGCCAAAGGCACCTACGATGGTGCTCACGCCCAATACGGGAAGTCCCGCCACCTATGTAGGCGATGAAGGGGAATCCGAAGTCGATATCGAATATGCCAGCGGGTCGGCTCCGGGCGCGTCGATTTACTTTGTTTATTCAGGAAACAGCAATACTGCGAGCGTGACGGATGCGCTCGCATATGCCATCACGGCTAATATCGCCCCGGTAATTACGCTGAGCTACGGCGGATGTGAAGCAGACAATGCGCTGTACGGATCTCTCGCCCTGGAGGCGACGCTGCGCCAAGCAAACGCACAGGGGCAGACGGTGCTTGTTTCATCTGGAGATAGCAATGCAGCTGGCTGTGAGGCCACACGTTTAGGAGATGTAACCACAGCAACACAGGGCCGCACGGTTTCCTATCCTGCCTCATCGCCTTATGTGACAGCCGTTGGAGGAACAAGATTCAACGAAGGCAGCGTGACGTATTGGTCCTCATCGAATAACTCACAACTAGGTTCTGCTCTTGGTTATATTCCCGAAGTAGTGTGGAACGATACGACCTCCGGCGGCACGCTGTCGGGTACTGGTGGAGGAGCCAGTAAGCTATTCGGCAAACCGTCGTGGCAATTCGGCACGGGTGTCCCTGCCGATGGTGCCCGTGATGTTCCCGACGTGGCCTTCGCATCGAGCAATGCGCACGATGGATATCTTTTCTGCTCTGCGGAAGCGGCTGCGGAAAAATGCACTTCCACTTCGTTCAATTCTTATGTAATTGGTGGAACCTCGCTGGCTGCACCGAACTTTGCAGCAATGCTGGCAGTCATTCAACAGAAGAACGCATCGAGCGGATTCGGTGATCTGAACCCAGCGCTGTACTCGATTTTTCGCGGAACAAGTGGCAGTTCTGTATTCCACGATGTAACTAGCGGCAACAATATCGTCACTTGCCAGGTCGGTACGCCTGATTGCATCACGGGCACCTTTGGCTATACGGCCGGTGTGGGGTATGACCAGACCACGGGTCTTGGTTCCATCGATGGAACTGCACTCGCGGCGGCGCTTGCGTCCCTGGGAACGACCATCTCTCTTACGCCGACTATTGAGCTGACTACTTTACCCGTTCAAGCAGTTACGAACTCCCCTGTTGAGTTCAGGGCCCAGATTTCCGGAAAGACCAGCGTGCCGACCGGCAATGTAACCTTCACGATCGATGGTGGTGCAAGTTCGGCGCCGGTTTCTCTTGGTTCGCCATCCTATAACACTGCACTCGCCAGCTATACGCCAGCAGGGTTTCTCTCTGCGGGCAGTCACACCGTGGTAGCAACCTACTCCGGCGATGCTACGTATGCTCCGGCTACATCTACATTTACGTTTGTGGTGACGAACCCATTGACGGGAGCATTTTCCATCTCCGCATCTCCTTCTACATTGACTCTCACCAATGGCACATCAGGATCGGAGACCGTAACTGCCATAGCGAATAACGGATTTACCGACTACTTGAACTTTGAGTTGTATTTGCGGAATAACTACACGATTCCGGCTGGAGTGACAGTGTGCTACAACTCGGTGACGAAGCTGATCCCAGCGAATGGCTCCATCACCGTTTCAATTCCAATCTTCACGCAGGCTTCTTCCTGTACAGGCACAAATGTTCGAATGTTGTCTTCTGCTGTGCCTTCGAAGGATATGTTCCTGTTCCATAGGAAATCGGCTGGCTTCGCGGTATTGGCGCTGGTGCTGGTCGGCGGATTGGGCATACCGGGATCACGGAAGCTTCGTGGAGCCGTGATGGCCTTCATCTTGACGGCGGCCATGTTTACAGTAGTTGGTTGTGGAAGCGGGGGAACAGCCGGAACGGGTGGTTCGGGAGGTACTGGAGGCTCCGGAACTGGAGCGACGAAGGCCACAATTCCGTTGGCCGTCTATGCCTTCAGTTCACGTAATGGACAAACTACGGCAACTTCTAATTTCACGCTTGTGATCCAGTAGGATGCGTCGTTTCAATTGCCAATGTGCTGTTCAGGTCTCGTGTTTGCGGCAGGTAGGAGTGGCACACATATTAGAAATAACAAAGGGCAAGTAGATAGTTATGCGTGGTCTTCGGGACTACTTCTCTGGAGAGATCACCTGGTACCTTGCATCACTGTGTCAGTGCTAACATAATCCCGTGGCAACGCTTTCATCCACAGACAAGCGGAACATGGTGCGGCTCCTCTGGGGCACGTTTCTATGTGCCCTGTTGTTTGTATTTGCCATGGCAGCCAAGACGGCGCTGTACCAAACCCATCACAATCATGTGCAGAGCCTGACGGCTGCAAAGGTCTGGTCAGGAAAAGAGAGTATCCCCGCCTCAGCAGCGCAGGCACAGGTTCTTCCAGCGGCTTCTCTTGCAGCATGCGTCATTGTGCTTTTTGCTGCTCCGCAAAGACGCTTCCGGCAGATCTACCGGAAGACAGTCCGCGTCCTGTTGCGCACCAGCTATTCGCCGCCTTTAGACGTACGACCACCTCCTCTTATCCAGTAAAGCTCTCCAGTGTGTTACGGCTTCTGCCTGTCTTGTTAGGTATCGTTCGCCGTGAACTTGCATTGTTCTTTCCTGATGAGGACACCTATGTTCTATTCCCGTGTATCGAGGATGGTCTGCGCCTGCACCGTCACTTCGATTGCCGTTCTCCCCTTGTTGATGAGTGGATGCCATTCTTCTGTCCAGAAAAGAAAGCTCGTCGATCAGTCGCCTGTTGCTCCTGTGGCAGTGGTAAGTCGCGCTCCGCTGACGAATACGCTGCATGTGGCAGGTGTATTTAGCGCAGCCCAAGTAGTGGAACTGCATGCAAAAGTGGCAGGCTACATCCGCAGCATCAATGTGGATATTGGTGACAAAGTGAAAGCAGGACAGGTTTTAGCGACCCTGGACACCCCAGAACTCGCAGCGCAAGTGTTAGGCGCTGATGCTGGTGTGGCACAGACACAAGAGCAGATTGCTCGCGCGCGTAGCGAGGTGATTCGCGCGGAGGCAAATCGCGATGCACTACATGCGGCAGCACAACGTCTGCAGCAGGCGTTTGATACAAAACCCGGCTTGATAGCACAGCAAGAGTTGGATGATGCCTTGGCACGTGATCGTGCGGCGAGCGCGCAGGTAGATGCGGCAAAAGCTGCATTATCTGCGACGCAGCAGCAGTTGGGCGTTTCGCGTGCAGACAAACAGAGATACTCCGCGGTTGCAGGGTACTCCCGCATTACTGCACCATTCAGCGGCGTAGTGACGTGGCGCTACGCAGATACGGGTGCCTTGATTCAGGCTGGGACGTCGAATTCATCATCCACACCAGTGGTAAAGATTGCGCAGGTGAGCACGCTTCGTCTGCGGTTGCCGGTGCCTGAAGCACTTGCTTCTTTTGTACGCGTGGGTGACGCCGCCCAGATCCGTGTGCAATCGCTCGGTCTGACCTTTAGTGGAAAAATTAGTCGCAAAACGTATGCGCTTGATCCGGCGACACGCACAGAACAGGTCGAAATCGATGTGCCCAATCCCGATAACAAACTCGCGCCGGGTATGTATGCAGACGTGACACTGCCTGTTCAGCGTACAGGGGATTCGTTGGTGGTTCCGGTGCAGGCTGTAGATACAACAGGTGAGGAGCCGGTCGTGCTTGTGGTGAACTCTGCCAACAAGGTAGAGAAGCGGACTGTAACCGTGGGACTGACGACAGCAGACCACATCGAAATTGCTAGCAGCTTGAAGGACGGCGAGAAGGTGATTGTTGCGAACCTGGCGACGTTCCATCCGGGGGAAGAGGTGAAGCCTGTGCCCGCTGCGATGGGGGTGCCTTCGGCGAAAAACGATGAGGGAGGAGACGACTAATGTCTGGCTTTTCCATCCGTTACCCGTTTTTCATCATCATGCTGTGCCTGGTGATCGCCGTTGTAGGCGCGACCACGGTAGCTCGCATGCCGGTCGATCTTTTTCCTGAGATCAATATTCCTGTTGTGGTGGTTGCGACGTTCTACAACGGTATGCCGCCGGAGCAGATTGAAGCGCACATCACGAATCCATTTGAACGCTTTTTCACGCTGGGCAGTGGCATCGATCACATCGAATCGCGATCATTGCCGGGCGTGTCGCTCATTCGCGTGTACTTTCAGCCCGGAGTAGATTCCGATTCTGCTGTGACCACGATCTCCAATCTGGCGATGGCGCAGTTGCGGCGTCTACCGCCAGGAACGCTGCCGCCCGTAGTGCTGAAGTTCGATGCTTCCAGCCTGCCTGTATGCCTGATCACGTTAAAGGGCCAGGGACTGAACGAGGCGACGTTGCACGACCTGGGCCGATACGAGGTGCGTGCGCAGGTGGCGAGTGTGCCGGGCGCATCCATTCCTCCACCATTCGGTGGAAAGTATCGCCAAATTCAGGTGTATGTCGATCCGGTGAAGTTGCAGGCGCACCAGTTGAGCGCGATGGATGTTGTGCGTTCCATTAACGATGCCAACGCGATTCTTCCATCGGGTGATGTGCGCATTGGGCCGCGCGATTACAGCATCTTTATGAACGCGCAGTTTTCTGCGGCGGACGAGATCAATCGGCTTCCGCTGCGGTCCGTGGGCAATGGACAGTTGTTGATATCCGACATTGGACATGCCACGGATGCGGCGGCCATCCAGACCAACATCGTGCGGGTGGACGGGCAGCACTCCGTCTATCTGCCAATTATGAAACAGGGCGGCGGCTCAAACACGATCTCAATCGTGAACGGAATCCGCAAGCGATTGAAACATCTGCTGGATGTACCTGCGGCGTTGAAGACGGCCGTGGTCTTCGATCAATCGCAGTTTGTAAAAACTGCGATTACAAACCTTGGCAGCGAAGGCGGCATTGGTCTTGTGCTAACCGGGGTGATGATTCTCGTGTTTCTGGGAAGCATGCGTGCGACGTTGGGCGTGATGCTGTCGATTCCACTCTCGGCGCTGGCTGCATTTCTTGTGCTGAACATGATGGGCGCCACGATCAATTCGATGGTGCTTGGCGGATTGGCTCTGGCCTTCTCGCGTTTGATCGACAACTCCGTCGTTGTGCTGGAGAACATCTTCCGCCATCTGGAGATGGGCAAGAGTCCGCAGGAAGCTGCCGAAGTTGGCGGGCAGGAAGTGGCGCTGCCGGTGCTCGCGGCCACGTTCACTACTGCGATTGTGTTCTTTCCCGTGGTCTTCCTCTACGGCGTGAGCCGGTTTTTGTTCACAGCACTTGCGCTGTCCGTTGTGCTATCGCTCTTCGCTTCGTACTTTGTGGCGATGACGGTGGTGCCGCTCTTCTGTGCGCGGTTTATTCATAACGCACATAACGAAGCCGCGCACCATCATGGTGGCAGCGCGTTCCAGCGGTTTGTGCGGTGGTTCAATCGCAAATACGATCAAGGGCTTCTGCGCTATGACGGTGCTGTACGCAAAAGTTTGTTGCGTCCTGTGGCCACTGTATTAGGCACGCTGGGCGTATTTCTATTCAGCCTGGCCCTGTTTCCTCTTATGGGTATGTCGTTCTTTCCACGCACTGATCCCGGACAATTCATGGTGAATGTGAAGGCCCCGAGCGGAACGCGTATTGAACTGACCGACAAATATGTTGCGCGGGTGGAACAGGACATTCGTTCTGTAATTCCGGAGCACGATCTGGACATGATTGTGTCGAACATCGGCACGGCGCCGGGATTTTCGTCGATCTATTCCAGCAACTCCGGTCAACACACTGCGTTTGTTCAGGTGAGCTTGAAAGAAGGGCATACGAAGAGCAGCTTCGATTACATGGCTGCTGTACGAAAAAAACTTCGCGATGATATTCCGGAGCTTTCAACGTACTTTCAGACCGGTGGGCTTGTGGATGCGGTCGTAAACCTCGGTTTGCCTGCGCCGATCGATATTCAGATTGGCGGCAAAGACATGGAAGCGGCCTCGGAAGTCGCTCGCGAACTCACAGCGAAGATCCGCACGATCGACGGTGTGGGTGATGTGTTGACGCCGCAGGACATGGACTATCCCGGATTGAAGATCGACGTGAATCGCGAGATGGCCGGCAGACTTGGACTGACATCGCGTGAAGTGGTGGACAACGTAATTACGTCTCTGAGTTCCAATGGCATGATCGCGCCGAGCTACTGGGACGATCCTAAGAATGGCAATAGCTACCTACTGACGGTGCAGTATCCGGAATCTACGGTGAAGTCGCTGACCGATCTGCAGCAGATTTCGCTGCATGGAAAGAACAGCACGGCTACAACGACCCTTGGCGCTGTGACCGAGATAAAGTCCGTCAACACGCCGACTGAGGTCGATCACTATCAGCTACGGCGCGTGGTGGATATTTATGTGTCGCCTTCGGGAGACGATCTTGGCGGGCTGGCCAAACGTGTGCAGAAGGCGATTGATGAGACGAAGGTTCCGGCAAATCTGAACGTCACGATGCGCGGATCGGTGGAAGGCATGCACAAATCATTCGTGAGTTTTGGTGTCGGACTCATCCTTTCTGTGGTTCTCGTTTATCTCATCCTGATGGCGCAGTTTGCGAGCTTTGTCGATCCGCTGATCATTTTGTTGGCGGTGCCGCCTGGAATTACGGGCGTCATTCTGCTTCTGCTGGCGACAGGAACAACACTGAACGTGATGTCGCTGATGGGCGTAGTGATGATGACGGGCATCGTGGTGTCGAACTCGATTCTGATTGTGGAGTTCACACGCACGCTGCGCGAGGAGGGCATGCCGATTGCCGAAGCCGTTGCGATGGCTTGTCGCGTTCGTCTGCGTCCCGTGCTGATGACGTCACTCGCAACCATCCTCGGCATGGTCCCAATGGCATTGGCTCTCGAAGCGGGCAGCGAACAGTATGCACCGCTGGCACGTGCCATTATTGGCGGGCTGCTGATGTCGGTGATTGTGACGGTGTTCGTCGTTCCTGCCGCATATCTGTGGGTACATCGCAAGGAAGAAGATTCGATCATCAAGACTGCGGAGGTGGCGCAATGAAGACCCTGCGTCCTCTTCTGATGGTTGCTCTCTGGATGAGTGCATCCGTGATGGTTGGGCAAGAGGTTGCTCAGACTACGCGCATGGCGCAGCAGCAAGCTGCTTCTGCGGCGACAGCGCCTACGCTCACGCTGCAACAAGCTGAGCAGATGGCTCTGGCGCACAATCCTCGCATTGCTGTCTCGCGACTGCTGGCCCTTGCGGAAGGGCAGAGAACGCGCGAGTTCCGCGCGGGGCTGTTGCCGACGGCGACGATGAATATCTCTGCAGTGGATTCGCACGAGGGAAGCCGCATTACCGCAGGCGGTGGCATTAACAATCCGGTGGTGTATCAGCGTGCTGCCGCGGGCGTGACGGTGAGTCAGTTGATTACCGACTTTGGCCGTTCGCGCAATCTGGTATCCAGCGCGGATCTGCAAGCTAAGGCGCAGGAGAGCTTCGACCTGGCTACTCGCAGCGACGTTGTTCTCGCGGTGGACGAGGCTTTCTATCGTGCGCTTGGAAGCCAGTCTGTGCTTGCGGTGGCGGAAGGCACGGTGCATGCGCGACAGCAGATTGTCGATCGCATCAGCGCGTTGACGAATGCGAAGTTGAAGTCAGATTTGGACCTCAATTTTGCCAATGTGAGCCTGGCACAAGCGAAGCTGCTTTTGCTGGATGCGCAGAATGAGAATGTGGCTGCCATGACCGCGTTGAGCACGCTGCTTGGAGATGAGCCTACAGTCATCTACACGCTTGTGGACGATGTGAACACCGCACCGCCGCTTGCTCCCACTGATCCTGAGCCGCTGGTGGCGCAGGCATTGAAGTCTCGCCCCGATCTTGTTGCATTGAATGAGCAGTATCAGGCGGCAAAGAAGTTCAGTGACGCAGAAAGCGATCTGTGGCGGCCTACAATTACCGCGCTTGGAGTGGCCGGCGGCACGCCTGTGCGGGCGGATGCGATTACTTCATCTTGGTATGGAGCAGCTGGTGTAAACCTCAGCATTCCCATCTTCAATGGATTTCTATTTTCCGCACGAGCGAACGAAGCTAACTATCGTGCGCAGGCCGCGGGCAAACAGGTAGACCTTTTGCGGGAAGCCATTGCGCGTGATGTGAAGACGACAGTGTTGCAGGCCCAGACTAACTTTGAGCGCATCTCCGTGACGCAGCAGTTGGCGGAGCAGGCAAACTCCGCATTCGATCTGGCGCAGACGCGATATAAGCTGGGCCTCTCGAATATTGTCGAACTCAGCCAGGCCCAGCTTGCGCAGACCGAGGCGCAGATTGCCTATGCGCGAGCGCGGTACAGCTATCAAGGGTCGCTGGTTGCGTTGCGGTATCAGACAGGGCAGTAACTGACGCATTTCGTCTGATGCGCGGCAGCCTGCATGGCGTGTAGGCTGTTGGCGTGAGCAAGACAGACGATGTCGAGTTGTTGCAGGTAGATGGTCGCGAGGTGCGTATCACGCATCCGGCCAAGCTGTATTTCAGCAGAGAGGTTAAACTCTCCAAGCTCGATCTGGTGCAGTACTACCTTGTTGTTGCGCCCGGGGCTTTGCTGGGTATCCGCGACCGTCCTATTGTGCTGAAGCGTTTTGTGAATGGTGCGGAGGCTGAGCCGTTTTATCAGAAGCGTGCGCCGTCTGACCATCCAGAATGGCTGCGCACGGTTACGCTGTCGTTTCCGTCGGGGCGCACTGCTGAAGAAGTGGTCGTGGACGATGCTGCGGGGCTGGCGTGGATCGTGAATCTCGGTTGCATCGAACTGCATCCTCACCCTGTCTGCACGGGCGATCTCGACCACCCTAACGAGTTGCGCATCGATCTCGATCCTGGTCCCGGCGTGGGATGGGAAGACGTTCGCCGTGTGGCCATAGAAGCAAAGGCCGTGCTGGAAAAGTGCGGTTTGCAGGGATGGCCGAAGACCAGCGGATCGCGTGGGATGCATGTGAACGTGCGTATCCATCCGAAGTGGACGTTCACTGAGGTACGCCGGGCGGCGCTGGCGCTTTCGCGTGCGGTGGAGAGGCGCGTTCCCAATCTGGCTACATCAAAGTGGTGGAAGGAAGAACGCCACGGCGTGTTTCTGGACTATAACCAGAACGCGAAAGATCGCACGACAGCTTCTGCTTATTCTGTAAGGCCGTTGCCGGATGCGCGTGTGTCCGCGCCGCTGCGCTGGAATGAGGTAATGGAGTGTGACCCTGGCGACTTTACCGTGCTGACGATGCCTGCGCGTTTTGAGAAGATCGGCGATCCCCATGCAGGCATGAACGATGCCGCAGGATCGCTCGATGCGTTACTGGAGCTTGCCGCGAAGGACGAAGCGGAAGGACAAGGGGATGCGCCTTGGCCTCCCCATTTTGCAAAGGCTGCAGGAGAAGGCAAGCGAGTTGCGCCATCGCGAGCGCGCACAATCGTGAAGAAATCTCCTGAAAAGAAGCCGCGCACAAAGATGCCACTGCTTATGGTGGCGAACTCTCCCCATGAGGCTGATGCTCTCGCCGGTCTGGAGCGATGGAAAGAGAAGTACGCCAAGGCTGCGAAGTTTCTTGCGGTGGATGATGTGCTGGTGGATCGCATGCGGGGCTCGTCGACCGTGTGGACGCGGATTCGCGTGAATCTGCGGCATGTGCCGGAAGACCTACGTCCGAAGCAGGAGAAGCCCGATCCGGACGACGATCCTACGCGCGAAATGCGTGCGAAGCGTCCGGCGAAGAAGCGGGCAGCGAAATCTAGCGCGCCTTCGGAAAAATCTTAGCGAGTTCCTGCGGCGGGACTACTTCCAACTGTTCGTAGGTGCAATCTTCAGGCGGCTTGTCCGGGCGCCATCTACGGAAGTGCGCCATGTGACGAAAACGGTGACCCTGCATGTGTTCGTAGGCCACTTCCACAACCAAATCTGGACGCAGCGGCTCCCACGACAGGTCTTTGCCCTGGCTCCAACGGCTCTTTGCGCCGGGCATGCGGCTGCCGGCGGAGGCTTCTTCATCGGCCCACGACTTCCACGGATGGTTCTTGAGGGCATCCTTCCGATATGGCTCCAGGAATTTCACCAACTCCTTGCGCTTCGCAGCGGTAAAGCTGGCGCAAACGCCAACGTGCTGCAACGCACCTGAATCGTCATACAAGCCGAGAAGCAGGGAACCGACCATGGTGCCTTCACCGTTCTTGTGCCAGCGGAAACCGGCGACTACGCAGTCGCAATCGCGCTCATGTTTGATTTTGAGCATGACACGCTTATCCGGCTGGTAGGTGATCTCGGCGTCCTTGGCCATGACGCCATCCAGCCCTGCGCCTTCAAACCGCTTGAACCAATCTCCGGCGTGCGCACGGTCTTTGGTTGCAGGCGTGATGTGCAACGGCGGCTTGGCCGCGTGCAGCAGATCTTCCAGCGCTTCTCTTCGGACGCGAAATGGCTCTTCGCGCAGGTCGCGCCCATCGGCGCAGAGCAGATCGAAGAAGACGACCGACGCGGGCATCTGCTGGGCCAGCATCTTTACGCGCGATGCTGCGGGATGAATGCGGAGTTGCAGAGCGTCGAAGTCCAGGACATCGCCGTGCGCGATGACGATTTCGCCATCCAATACACAACGCAGCGGCAATTGAGCCAGCAGCGGTTCAATCAGGTCAGGGAAGTAGCGGTTGAGGGGCTTGCCATCGCGGCTCTGGATGAGGAGATCATCGCCGTCGCGGAAGATGAGCGTGCGGAAGCCGTCCCACTTCGGCTCGAAGATCCAGTTTTCGCCGGAAGGGATGTCGTCGACCCGCTTGGCGAGCATGGGAAGCACCGGTGATTCCACACAAAGTTTCACCGCGTCATGGTACCGTTCTCTGGCCTATTCGCGGTGCGCCATTTTTTCCTTCTTCTCTCTTTCGTATTCTTTCGCGGGGCACTATCCTTGCATATACCGAACCGCCAAACAGTTTTCAGGAGTTCTGCGCGTTGAAGATGTCACCTGCTGCGTTCAATCGTTTTTTGCTTGCTGTCGCTGGAATTGGCGGTCTGCTCTATGGCATCGACGTAGGTATTTTTGATGCTGCCGTGTTGTATCTCGGCAAGACGATCAGCCTCACTGTCTCGCAACTTTCCATCATTGCTGCCGCCGTCTTTGGCGGAAGTATGGTGTCGTCGCTCGTTGCAGGCTTTTTTGCGGACTGGGTCGGACGCAAGAAGATGATGGTGGCCAGCGGTCTGCTGTTTGTGATCAGTATTGGGATGATCGTCACTTCGCAGAACTTCGCGATCCTGCTAACGGGCCGCTTGTTGCAAGGAATCAGCGGCGGCGTGATTGCAGTAGTGGTGCCGTTATATCTGGCGGAATGCTTGAACGCGAAGACTCGAGGACGCGGTTCAGCCGTTTTCCAGTTCATGCTGACCTTCGGCATTATGGCTGCGGCGTTCATCGGTCTTTATTACACAACGCATACTGAAGCTGCGGTGGTTGCCGCGCATGGGAACTCACAACTGATTCGCGTGGCTGAAGACCACGCGTGGCGCGGCATGTTTCTCGCCATCATTTATCCCGGCATTCTCTTCTTCCTGGGCACGCTCTTTTTGTCCGAAACCCCTCGCTGGCTTTTCAGGAGGGGACGCAAGGAACAGGCGCTTGCTTCACTGCGGCGCTTCTCTGATGAAGAAGAAGCACAGTTGCAGATGCGTGAGATGGACGAAACCATGAACGCCGCGTCCTCGGGCGATCATGCCGCAAAAGGATCGTTATTGCAGCGCAAGTACGTAGTGCCGTTTGTTCTGGCCTGCGTGGTGCTTGCGTGCAATCAGGCGACAGGCATCAACTCGATCCTCACGTACCTTTCGCTCATTCTTAAGCAGGCCGGTATGACCGCGCAGCATGCCACGATCGGCGATCTTGCGGTCAAGATTCTGAACTGCGTGATGACAGTAGTCGCGGTGCTGCTCATCGATCGTAAGGGGCGTAAATTTCTTCTCACGCTCGGTACTGCGGGCATCATCCTTGCACTGTCAGGAACTGCGCTGATCTTCCATCACTTTGAGACACAGCGCATAGATGTGTCCTCGCAAGTAAATGCGTCCATCCAGAACAATGCCGTGCGTGTGCCGCTGGCGCAGTTGCAGGGAACGGAGACGCGCCCGGTTGCACTCACAGTGCTGTACAGCTATGGCGGTGGCGATCATCTTGCCAGCGTGTCCACGTCTGACGTGAACCCAGTGCTGGAGATCGCGCCGGAAAACTCCAAGCAGCCGCTACAGATTCGCAAGGCATCGCTTGCTCCGCTGCCGAGTCCGATGGCGAGCAAGTGGATTCTTGCATGCCTGACCTTCTTTATGGCGTCGTTCGCCGTTGGGCCGGGTGTGGTGGTTTGGCTGGCGCTTTCAGAGTTGATGCCGACGCGTATTCGTTCTGCCGGTATGGGTATCGCTCTGCTGTTGAATCAGGGTGTTTCTACGTTGATTGCAGGTGTTTTCCTGCCGATGGTCAGCAAATATGGCTATTTTGCTGTCTTTGCCTTCTGGGCTGGATGCACAGTGATCTACTTCATCACGGCTGCGTTCTTCCTTCCGGAGACGAAGGGCAAAACGCTCGAAGAGATCGAGGCCAGTTTCTAAGCAAAGCACGGTTGGGGAGTATTCAGTTAAACTGGATGCTCCCAGCCAACTACGCCAACTCTCGCCGTCGCACATGCGCAGCGAATCGAAACGATTTAGCCAGAGTCGAACCGAAGGAGCCTATGAAACGCTTTACAAGGATTTGTTCCGTGACCGCATGCGCCGTTGCATCGGTGGTCTATCCCGCGTGGATGCACGCCTCCGATATGGATCGGGCGAAGAAAGAAATTAAGCATATTGTGGTGATCTTTCAGGAAAACGTCTCCTTCGATCACTACTTTGGGACATATCCGCATGCGGCCAACCTGCCGGGAGAGCCTGTGTTTACGCCGCTGCCGGGAACCCCGAAGGTGGACGGCTACACAGATGAGCTTCTAAATAAGAACCCGAACTTTCTCAATCCGTTGAATGAAGCGGGCCGCACCAATCCTTTCCGTTTGTCGCGCACACAGGCCGGCACTGCTGACCAAAGCCATGACTATACGGCGGAGCAGAAAGCTTTTAACGGCGGAAAGATGGATCTTTTTCCTCGCTCGGTGGGGCATCCGGATGGTCCGCGTCTTCCGGGTGAGCATCCCGGAGTTCTCTCTACGAGTGGACTGACAATGGGCTACTTTGATGGCAACACTGTTACAGCTTATTGGAACTACGCGCAGCATTATGCGATGAGTGATCGGCAATTTGATGTGATCTTTGGGCCTTCAACACCCGGCGCGATCAATCTTGCATCAGGCCAGACGAACGGCGTAGTGAACGATCAGAATGCAGAAGGCGGTATCGTAGCCGATGGGAACGGTGGATTCACGATGACTGCCGATCCGCAACCTTCCGGCGACGTCTGCTCGAGCACGTCGGATGCTCTGGTTCACATGACCGGACGCAACATCGGCGATCTGCTCACCGAGAAAAATATTACGTGGGGCTTCTTTCAGGGTGGATTCGATCTGACTGTCGTGAATCCTAACGGCACTACCGGTTGCCGCCGCTCCTCTATGTCGAAGTGGGCTGGCGTGCGCAAGCGCGATTATCTGCCGCACCACGAGCCGTTTCAATATTACAAATCGACGGCAAATCCGAAGCACATCCGTCCTTCATCACCGAAGGTTGTGGGTACGAACAATGATGGCGGAGCGAACCATCAGTACGATGTGCATGACTTCTTCGACGCGGTGAAGGCAGGCAGTTTTCCGACAGTCAGCTACCTCAAGGCGCCTGCATATCAGGATGGCCATGCAGGATACTCCAGCCCGCTGGATGAGCAGACATTCGTGGTCAATACAATCAATTTCCTGCAGCAGCGGCCTGAGTGGAACAACACCGTCGTCATCATCGCCTACGACGACTCGGACGGCTGGTATGACCATCGCATGGGTGAGATCGTGAATGGCTCTGCATCGGCGAAGGACGCACTTGACGGTCCTGGCAAGTGCGGCGATCCGTCAAAGGCATTGCCCGGCGTGAACCCCAAGACAAAGCATGCGTATGGACGTTGCGGATTCGGTCCGCGCCTTCCGCTGCTGGTGATCTCACCGTGGGCGAAGGCCAACTATGTGGATCACACGGTCACCGATCAGACCTCGATCATTCGCCTGATTGAAGACCTTTATCTGAAGGGTGAGCGTATCGGCGGCGGATCGTTCGACGCGCAGTCCGGTTCGCTGATGGGGATGTTCGAGTTCGGCAAGCATAAGCCGCAGAACACGAAGTTGCTCATCCTCGATCCTGATAAGGGAACGGTGAAGTCAAATCAGTAGTATGTCGAAACGATGGACAAGGCGGCACCTCCTGCAGCAGAGCGCGTTGGCCTCTGCTGCGGTAATGGGTCGCCGTGCCTTTGCCATGCAGCACATGCAGGGCATGAGCATGCCGGCGGCGCATCACGGCGTCCGTACAATGGATGCTACCAAGCTGACACCCTTCGTCGATCCATTGCCGCTGCCGGTTTTGCAGCATTCCACGGAACGGCGCTCTTCCAAAATGCATAGCGCCGTCGATGCGCCCTACTATTCCGTGCATGTCCGCGAGATTGCGTGCAAGCTGCATCGCGATCTTCCGCCATCGCGCATGTGGGGATACGGCGCGACCTCTGCTCCCGTTTTGTTTGAGGCCCGAAGCCATGAAGGTGTGCTGATCGACTGGATCAACGAACTTCCGCCGAAGCACTTTCTTCCATTGGACAAACCGATGCATGGTCTGGAGAATGCGCCCGAAACGCGCATTGTTGCGCATATGCATGGAGCGCGTGTTCCTAGCGTGAGCGACGGCTATCCTGACGACTGGTTTGGTCCCGGCAAGAACAAGCTCGATTACTATCCTAACGGCCAGGATGCGACCGGATTGTGGGTGCACGATCATGCCATGGGTGTGAGCCGCATGAACGTCTTTGCCGGTCTGATGGGTTGGTACATTATCCGCGATGAGCAAGAAGATGCGCTTCGTCTGCCGTCCGGTAAATATGAATTGCCGCTGCTGATCTACGACCGCAGCTTCGATCCGCAGGGACAGCTCTACTATCCCAATCCGCCGGACGAAGGCGCATGGGCGCAGGAGTTTCTTGGCGACGCCATGCTGGTGAACGGCAAAGTGCAGCCGTATCATGAAGTCGAGCCGCGCAAATATCGCCTGCGCATCGCAAATACTGCAAACTCGCGTTTCTTCTCGCTAGCTTTCTCGAATGAGCAGAGCTTCCACGTCATAGGTTCAGACCAGGGGCTACTCGCCGCACCTGTAGAGATGAAACGCATTGTGCTTGCTCCCGCGGAACGGACCGACATCGTTGTGGACTTCGGCAACGCCGCAGGCTCCCACATCATCCTGCAAAGCGACACGCTGGAGTTGATGCAGTTTCGTGTGAGCAAGCAGAGCGTCACCGACGAAAGCCGCCTGCCAACGCAGTTACGCTCTACCCCACGCATGCCCGAGAGTGCGGCAGGGAACACGCGCCTCATTACACTGAACGAGTTCGATGGCGACAACGGCATGCCGATGGTGATGCTGCTGAACCGGAAGCATTGGATCGAACCAGTGACCGAACGCGTGAAGCTTGGCTCAACAGAGATCTGGAGCTTCGTCAATCTCACGCAGGATACACACCCGATCCATCTTCATCTGGTGCGGTTCCAGATTCTCGACCGGCGGCCCTTCTCGGTGGACGACTATCTGACTGATAACACACTCCGCTATACCGGAAATGGCCGTCCTCCTGCAGAACATGAACTTGGTTGGAAGGATGTTGTGCAGTGCCCGGCCGAAACTGTGACGCGCATCATCGTGCCGTTTCAGGGATACGCCGGACGCTATCTCTATCACTGCCACATTCTTGAGCACGAAGCGAACGACATGATGCGTCCGTACGACGTGCTGCCCTAGCAGTTCCTTAGCGGAAGCGCCGCGCTACCAGAAACACTCCTGTAAACAACGCCACCGCGCCGCCAGCCATCATGCCGATGGCCTGACGGTAAGCCGCACGAACAGCCGCTGGTGTTTGTGCCACGCTATCTCGACACTGGCTGCACCCCTGCGCACGCGCATGCGAAGCTGCAAGTAAAAGAACTGTCAAAAAGAATAACTTCTTCACTGAAACCACTCGAGCAGCACGAACAGCGCAATCCAGAAGATGCCCATCGCGTGCCAGTACCACGATGTGCAATCAACCATTACCTGCCGCAACTCAACGCGACGCAGCCTTGGCGCCAGCACCAGACACGCCAGCAGCGCAACGAGGCCGAGAACGATATGTGCGGCGTGCGCTCCCGTGAGCAGATAAAAAGATTGCCTGCTCTGGCCTGCATAGACGAGCGCATGCGGCTTGAGTTGGTTCCACGCAACCACTTGTCCAGCAAGAAAGAGCGCACCGAGCAGCCACGTCGCGATCAGCCACGGACGCGTGCGCCGCGTACTCGGCTTGCCTAGGCCGAGCCACTCTTCCAGCAGGTCTTCCTCACGAAACATCTGCCGCCGCGCCATCTCCATGGTGAAGGAGCTCAGAAGAAGCACAGCAGTGTTGAGCCAGAGAATAGGCGGAACGGCGATCGCATGCCAGTCCTGCACAATGCGGCCGTAGGCGTTGGCGTGATACGAAGAACGATTGATAAAGAAGATGCCCGCAGCGGCGATGAAAAACATCGTGTCGCCAATGAGCAGGGAAAAGAGCGAGATGCGATAACGGTGCAGCGTTTCGCGCGGTCCTAGATGGCCTTCGCTGCGCCGGTTGCGGAACTCGTCATTGTCGCCGCCGCCACCTGTGTACTTGATGTCCTCATGCGGCGGACGCCCATTGCCTCCGCCGTGCGCGGTCCGGTGTTCTGGCTTTTCAACGGATACGGTCTGGATAGAAGCCGGCATGAATCACTCCGCTTAATCAGCTTACTCCTGCTGCCACTGCGGCAGGGGTTCGCCGACATCGGAGTACAGCGATGCCGCACGATGACATACCGTTGCTTCTTTTCCAGCAGGCGCCCACTCCATTGTGGTCGCGGCCCATGGATTTTGTTCCATATCCGGTGGTCGGCGCATAGTGCGAAACAGGTTCCAGAAGAAGAACAACTGCCCGGCAGCCAGCAGAATGGCGCAGACGGTAATGTGCCGCTCCAGGGGCAACGTCCGTTCCAGAAGAGCAGCCGCAGGTCCGGGCATACCCGTCAGTTGGGCATAGTGGCGAGGCTCGCCTTCCAGGCCGGTAATGTGCATCGGCAGAAATGTGAGGTAAGCGAAGGCCAGTGTCCACCAGAAATGCACCTTGCCCAGGCCTTCACTGAGCTTGCGCTTTGTAATTAGCGGAAACCAATAGGTTATGCCCGCGAAGATGGTGAATACCGCTGCCATTCCCATCACTAGATGGAAATGGGCGACCACAAAAAACGTGTTGTGGACGTAGGCGTCCAGCGCTGGTTGCGCGAGCAGCGGCCCGCTCAGTCCTCCCACGATAAACAACGAGAGGAACCCAAGCATCCACAACATTGGAGTTTCAAAGCGGGGTCGCGATCCCCAGAGCGTGGCAATCCAGTTCAGCACTTCAAACGTACTTGGCAATGCGATGGCGATGGTGGTGAGCTGGAACGCTGTTCCGGCAAATGGGTTCAGCCCGGCGACAAACATGTGATGTCCCCAGACCGTTAGTCCCAACAAGCCGATGGCGAACAACATCGCCACCATCCAGCGATAGCCGGGCATCGTGCGGCGACAGAAGTTCGCAAAGATAACCGAGGCCAGCCCCATGCCAGGCAGAATCGCGATGTATACCACCGGATGCCCAAAGAACCAAAAGAGATGCAGCCATAACAGTGGAGATCCATTACCAATTCGCTGTATTGCGATGCCGTTAATAACCTCGCCCGCAGGCACAAAGAAGCTGGTGCCCGCGTGACGGTCTGCAAGCAACATGGCCACGGCAAGCAGCAGCACGGCAAACACAATCGCCGTGAGTACTGCGGCGATCCACCATCCCCACACCGTCAAAGGCAGACGCGACCACGACATGCCTTCGCACCGGCACTTCACAATCGTAGCGATGGTGTTCGCCGCACTCATCGTTGCGGCTATGCAAAAAATCCCAATCGATATCAGCCACAAGTCCATGCCGAGTGCTTGCCCGGGGCCGGTAAGCGGCAGTGCAGAAAACGGCGGATAGCTTGACCATCCGGAGATTGGACTTCCGCCATGCACGAACGTGGAGGCAAGTAGAACGCACAACGAAACCGCCGTCGTCCAGAATGCAGCAGCGTTGAGCCATGGCAGCGCCATGCGTGATGAGCCGATCTGCTCCGGAAGCACCAGCGAAGCGAAGCCTGCCTGCGGAATCGTGGTCAGCACAAAGAAGACCATCAGCGTCCCGTGGATTGTAACCGCCGCCAGATAATCCTCAGGCTTCATCACACCCCACATCGGCCACACTGCCGTGGGATCGATACGATGAATGCGCATGATGAGCGACAGCAGAACGCCGCAGGTTACAGCAACTCCGCCGAGCACCAGGTAGCAGCGGCCGATGTGGCGATGGTCTGTCGAAAAGACTCTCATCGTGCTGCGCTCCAGCGCTCGAACTCTTCTGGACTTACTACACGAATCGTGGCCGACATACGATAGTGCCCAAGGCCGCATACCTGCGTACACAGCACGGCAAAGCGGCCAACCTGTGTTGGAGTGAAATGGATGTGGATGGTCTGCCCGGGCACGGCGTTCTGCTTGATGCGTAGCTCCGGTGCGCTGAATCCATGAATCACATCGAGTGAACGCAGGCGGAGATCGACTTCACGATTGACCGGCAAGACCAACTCGCTGGAAACGCGATCGTCATGCGCTGCATCGTCTCTTTGATCAAGACCTAATGGATTACCTGCGCCTGCATCCACCAATTCAGGACGCGTGATGCCAAACTTCGCATCCTCACCCGGATAACGGACGTACCAGACAAACTGCTCACCTACCACTTCCACCTGCATTGCGGAGTAATCCGCACCCGCATAACGCATCTGCGCCCACAGACGTTCTGCGCGAACGCCCATCCAGATAAAGAGACCTGCGATAACACAAAAGGGAAGTAGCTCCATCGCGATGATCGATCGACATTGTTGGCTTCGGCGGCGCAGCAACGCTATCAGCATCACCATATGCGCGAGCACAGCCAGGCCAAACAGCAGAGTGAGCGCAAGGTGTAGCTCGCGATCCAGCGCCGGTCCGTGCGCCGCGGCGTCTGCCGGAAGCCACCAGTGGTTCATTTTGCTGCCGCAACCATCTTCAGAAATTCTTCATGCACACGCGTATCGTCGGAGAGTTCGGGGTGAAATGTTGCTGCTAATATCTGCTTCTCGCGCACCAGAACCGGATCGCCATCGCGCGTTGCCAGTGTCTCTACATCTACGCCCATGCGCGTGATCTTTGGAGCGCGAATGTAGACCATCTCCATCGGTCCGCCCGGCAGTGACGTCTCCGCATTAAGAATGCGCGAATCGTTTTGTCGACCATAAGCGTTGCGCTCCACAGTTACATCCAGCGCGCCGAGCGATTTTTGCGCAGGATTGCGCACGTCCTTTGCTAGAAGAATCACGCCTGCACACGTCCCGAAGACAGGCTTCTGAGCAACAAACTGCTGCAACGCCTCAAAGAAACCGCCACGCTCCAGAAACCATAGAAAGGTTGTCGACTCACCGCCAGGAATCACCAACCCATCCAGCCCGTTCAGTTCTTCGGGCTTGCGCACGAGAACAGGATGCGCGCCGAGTGATGCCAGGCGCTGCGCGTGTGCATCAAATGCGCCTTGCAGCGCAAGCACGCCAATCTTCAGAGGAGATGCGTTCGCCATACATCACCATTCTACGTTCCATAGAAAAAGCCGCCGAATCCGGCGGCTTTCTTATAAAATTGCTTTTGAATTACCAGCCGCGATTCTGCATTCTGTCGCGCTCTTCAATTGCAGCTGCAGCAAGACCCTTCATGCTGCCCAGCACGGCTTCACTGGCTTCGGCAATAATCTTGGGATCGTTGTAATGCACGGTCGCAATCACTATCGCCTTTGCGCGGGATACGGCCTCATCGTACTCATCGGGTGCGCAGTGCTTGCCTACTTCCGCAGAGGTGCAGAGGCCAACTTCCGCATCCTCTTTGGTGTACGACTTCACGTTCAGCGGAGTCGCGCCGTCCTTCATAAAGATGCCCGAGCCGACGAACACCGTCTCTGCTCCAAGCTGCATCATCAGCGCCGCATCCGCAGGCGTGGCAATGCCGCCGGCTGAGAAGTTCGGTACCGGAAGTTTGCCTGTCTTCGCCACCATCTGCACCAACTCATAAGGTGCGCCATGCACCTTCGCTGCGTTGTAAAGCTCCTGGTCCGATAGAACGGTCAGCGCCTTGATCTCCTGCGTGATCTGCCGCATGTGCTGCACGGCATGGACAACATCGCCCGTGCCGGGTTCGCCCTTGGTGCGAATCATCGCTGCGCCTTCCGCAATGCGGCGCAGTGCTTCGCCCAGATTCTTCGCGCCGCACACAAAGGGGGTGGTGAACTGGTGCTTGTCGATGTGGAAGACCTCATCGGCAGGCGTCAGGACTTCGCTCTCATCGATAAAGTCGACCCCAAGCTCCTGAAGTACCTGTGCCTCGGCAAAGTGGCCGATGCGCGCCTTCGCCATTACGGGGATGGAGACCGTCGCCATGATCTCCTTAATCAGCTTCGGATTGGCCATGCGCGCCACGCCACCCTCGGCGCGGATCATCGCAGGCACGCGCTCCAATGCCATTACGGAGACAGCGCCGGCCTCTTCTGCGATACGCGCCTGCTCGACGTTCATCACGTCCATAATGACGCCGCCCTTCAGCATCTCTGCCAGGCCGGTCTTAATACGTAGGTTATTGCCAGTCGTCGCTGCCATCGCTCTCCTCACTGTCTGCGGGACTCGGAAAGTGCCGAGAGGTCTAGTTTATCGCGGTTCGGCTTCGGTCCGCTAATCAGCTATGGGATGCGTCCAGCCACTGATCGACGCAGCAATGTGCTGCGAAATCAATGTGCACAGATCGTCTCCATGCTGCTTTACAAAGGTGCTATTTACGCCATCAATCTGCGACAGATCATCAGGATTCGAGGGCAAAGCGGCTGCAATGCGCGTCACCGCGTCCTCTGAGAGTAAAGAAAACGGCGCCACATCCAGCGCCTTCGCCTGGTGCATACGCCAGATCTTGATCGCGCGACCAAGGTCGTCTGGCTGTTGCGGCTCTACTTTTTGGATGATGGAAAGAATGGGAGCAGCCACAGGTTTACCTGAAGCTGCTGTTTTGTGGCGAACCACATCGCAAATCGCATCTCCCCAACGATCAATCTTCACAGATCCGAAGCCTGAGATGCTCTTTAGATCCTCGTGCGATTCGGGTCTTTGCCGAGCAATCTCCTTGAGCACCCGATCAGTGAAAACACAGAATGCAGGCTGATTCAGTTCTTTTGCCACGCCAGCGCGCCACGTCCGGAGACGATCTGCAATCTGCTGATCTACCGCATTCAAGGGGGTATCATCTGCCTTCGAAGCGCGTGGTTTCTTGGCAGAGGATGTCTTTGCAGTAGATTTTGGCTTTGCTCCGTCTGCACTTAGCAGAACGCCTTCCAGCGGTTCGCCATCCCATGTGCGACCTTCGTGTGTGGGCAGCACCTTGCGATACCGGATGTCGTTACCATCCGCGCCGCGAAACTCCGCATCTTCAATCGTGACGTAACCGGCCCGGCAAAGCGCATCCAGTAGAACATCAAACTCTCTCCGATCTGCGTGTGGAGCAACCGCCTCTTTCAACTTGCCGGTGGACATGCCGCGGTCGGTCAGCGCGCGCAGAATGCGTCCAAGCTCGCGCTCTTCCTCTTCGCTAGGCGCGCGGAAGTTCTGAGAGATCGCCTGTTCCGGGGCGCAGATATCGCAATGGCCGCAGTCGCGTGCGCTGTCGCCAAAGTGGCGGACGAGCGCAGCCATGCGGCACGTCGTACTTCCTGCAAAACACATCATGCGGTCGATCTGCGAACGTCGAAAGTTCAACTGCATCTCGTAATTACGCCGCCATCCATCTGCATCCGTCGCCTGCACGTTGCCGGAGAAGTCCAGCGTAGCCGCACCCTGCGCGACCAGCCTGTCCATGGCTGGAGCAAACTCGTCCATGCTCATCTTCAGCTTCATCCGCAGATCATCTGCATGAATATTGCCTTCGCGCTGCAAGGCGCGTTCCAATTTTGCCAGCAAGTCAAGCGGCGGATAATCGCGATCAAGAAAAAATTCATGCGTCTTGCGGTCCAGGAACGAGTACATCAGCACCGAACGCGAAGGCAGGCCATCGCGGCCAGCGCGACCAATCTCCTGGTAGAACGACTCCACGCTCGACGGCGCAGCAGTATGGATGACCGTGCGCACGTCGGCCTTGTCGATACCCATGCCGAAGGCAACCGTGGCAACTACAACCTCGAGCTTGCCGCTCAAAAACGCACGCTGCACACGCTCGCGCGCCGCAGGTTCCATACCTGCGTGGTAGGCCGCCGTCGGAAACAGCGCATGCAACTCGCCGGCGAGCGACTCCGCATCCTTGCGCGAAGGCGCATACACAATCGCTGGTCGCCGTGATGCATCCGCTAGAAGGGAAGCTGCCTTTGCGTGACGCTCAGGTTTCGAAACCTCCACAACTTCCACGCTGAGGTTCGTACGTTTGAATCCGTGAATGAACTGCACAGGATTCTGCAAGCCAAGCTGCGTCACAATGTCGCACTGGACCTCGGGCGTAGCCGTAGCCGTCAGCGCCATTAACGGCGCAGGCCTCAGCGCAGGCAGATGCTGCCCAAGCGTGCGGTAGTCTGGCCGGAAATCATGCCCCCACTGCGAGATGCAGTGCGCCTCATCGATCGCGATCAACGAAAGCTGCCGCTTCGCCAGCATGGCCGCAAATCCCGGCACGCGCAGCCGCTCCGGTGCGATAAATAAAAACTGCAGCGAGCCGTCCAGATAGTCGCGACAGACCTGCCGCGCCGTCTCGCGGTCCAAGCCGGAATGAATCCTTCCCACGCGCAGGCCAAGATCCGCCAGCTTCTGCGACTGGTCATCCATCAATGCGATCAGCGGCGAAATCACCAGCGCCGTTCCGCCACGCGCAATCGCAGGCAACTGATAGCAGAGCGACTTACCCGCGCCCGTCGGCATGACCAGCAGCACATCGCGGCCCTCCACCGCAGCCGCGCACACGGCCTCCTGGTTCTCGCGAAACTGCGTGAAGCCAAACGTGCGATGAAGAAGTGAGGCGAGGCCGTTAGTGCTCATAAGCTAGACACTTTATCTTCGCACGTTCTTCGCCTGCGCTTATCTGCGGATTTCCTCACAGGCACCGAAGCAGATACTCTGCTGCCGTCGCACAACTAGCAATCCAAACGGAGTGAAGATGAACAGGCGTGAATTTCTCGCAAACGGGAGCATGGCCGCCGCTGTGGCAAAACTGCCGCGCACCACCGCAAAGAGGCCGAACGTACTTTACATTCTTTGTGATGAGTGGCGCGCGCAATCGCTCGGCTATGCAGGCGATCCGAATGTAAAGACGCCCGCCATTGATGCTCTCGCCGCACAGAGCGTCAACGTGTCGCAGATGATCTCCGGCCTGCCCGTTTGCTGCCCCTATCGCGCAACTCTGATGACCGGCCAGTATCCACTCACGCACGGCGTATTTATCAACGATGTTCCGCTGGAACCCAAAGACACCACGCTGGGCGAAGCCTTCCAGCATGCCGGATACAAGACCGGCTACATCGGCAAGTGGCACCTCTACGGCTCACCCGATGGACACTATGGCCGCCGCGAGAGCTACATCCCTCCCGACAAGCGTTTCGGCTTTGAATACTGGAAAGCCTGCGAATGTACGCACGATTACAACAAGTCGATCTATTACGAGGGCAACGATCCAACGCCAAAGATCTGGCCGGGCTACGACGCCATCGCGCAGACCGATGACGCCTGCAACTTCCTCGCCGATCATGCAAAGCAGAAAGATCCATTCTTCCTCGTACTCTCCTTCGGCCCGCCACACTTTCCTCTACATACAGCGCCTGCGGACGACCAGGCGATGTGGAAGGGGCACAATATCGTTCTGCGTCCCAATGTTCCGAAAGAACTTGCCGAGCAGGCGAAGAACGACCTGCGCGGCTACTATGCGCACATGACTGCACTTGATGAGTGCGTGAAAAAGCTGATGGAGATGCTCGATAAGCAGGGGCTCGCCGACGACACCATCGTCATCTTCACTGCCGATCACGGCGATATGATGCGTTCACAGGGGCTCACCACAAAGCAGTTCCCGTGGGAAGAATCTTTGCGCGTGCCATTCCTCATCCGTTCGCCAAAACAACTCGGAAGAAACGGGCGTGAGAACAAGCTGTTGATGAGTGCGGTGGACATCATGCCAACGCTGCTCGGCATGTGCAGCATCCCCGTGCCAAAAACAGTGCAGGGGACCGACTACTCGCGGGTTCTCCGCAATCAATCACACGGCCCGCTGCCCACGTCCGCATTTCTCAACCTGCCCGCATCGTTCTCCATGTCGCGGAGATACGGCATTGCTGCTTATCGAGGCGTCCGCACTGCGCGTTATACCTACGTGCGTTCCGAGTACGGTCCGTGGCTGCTCTACGATAACGAACGCGACCCGTACCAGATGCACAATCTGATTGGAAAGCCGGAAGCCGCGGCCACACAGAAGCAGCTTGAAACAGAGTTGCAAAGCTGGCTCCATCGTCTCAACGACGAGTTCCTGCCGGGACGCGAGTATCTCGAACGCGCGCACCTGCTGCACTACGGCGAAGCACAGGAGAAGATCGGTCACGTAAAAAGCCCGTGGGGCGATTGGGAATCTACGCTTCCGCAGACTCCTTTGGCGTCATAAGCACCTTGTCCGGCGTGATGGGGAAGTGGCGAATCCGCTTTCCCGTCGCGTGAAAAACAGCGTTCGCAATGGCGCCCGCTACGCCGGTAATGCCGATTTCGCCGATACCGCGTCCGCCCTGCGGGGTGAACTTGGTGTCAGGAATATCGAGCACCGTTACATCGATCTCGGGCACATCACGATTCACCGGAACGTGATATTCAGCAAGGTTTTCATTAGAGATGCGACCATAGACCTTGTCGAGTGCGCTCTCCTCATGCAGCGCAAACCCAATACCCCACACGATGCCGCCCTGCAACTGATTTGTACCGGTGGTCTTGTTGATTAGCCGTCCGATGTCGTACGTCGCAACCACGCGCCGCACCTTCACCATGCCTGAACTCTCATCGACTTCCACCTCGGCAAACACGGCACCCCACGAGTGTGCGGACATGCCTTTTTTCACATCTTCATTCGGCTCCGCTTCACCTTTCACTTCAATCTCACCGTGACGCTTCGCGATCTCCGCAATCGGTTCGTGCGCAGACGACTTTGTCGAAACCAGAAATCCATCCTTGATCTCCAGATCGCCCGTCTGCGCTCCATGATGCGGAGAAGCTGCATCGTCCACAACCAGCGTTGCCAGTTTCAACTTAAGTTGAGCGCACGCAGCTTTTACCGCGGGTCCAACGCTGGCGGTCGATTGCGAGCCTCCGGACACAGGCGCCTTCGGCAGATCGGTATCGCCCAGCTTTGCGTCTACGCGCGACACATCAACGCCCAGCTCTTCCACCACCGTTTGCGCCATCACGGTATACGTTCCGGTGCCGATGTCCTGCGTGCCTGAGCCAACCATGATCTTGCCATCCGGCATCAGCCGCAACACCGCTCCCGCAGCCGAGCGGTTTGCGGGATACGTCGCCGTCGCCATGCCCCAGCCGATTAGCTTATTGCCATCGCGCATGGAGCCTGGCTCAGGATTGAGCTTCGACCACCCAAAGCGCTCCGCAGCCTGCTGATACGCCTCGCGCAGATGCTTCGCGGTAAACCGCTTCTGCTTGCCGGGATCGATCTCCGCATAGTTGCGCAGACGCAACTCCAGCGGATCCATCTTCAACTTGTACGCCAATTCGTCCAGTGCGGACTCAAGCGCAGGCGTTCCGCTCGCCTCGCCAGGCGCGCGCTGAAACGTACCTACACCTATATCCATGTCCACCATCTTGTGACTGGTGGAGATGTTCTTGCATGCGTACAGCATGTCAGTCTGCTTGGCAGAGGGTTCAACAAAATCCTCCACCCGCGCGGTGGACATAATCACGTCATGTTTGATCGCAACAAACTTGCCATCACCGTCTACGCCAAGCTTGATCTTCTGCACGGTGCGCGGACGATATCCCACCGGCCCAAACATCTGCTGACGGTCGAGCACCAGCTTTACGGGCTTGCCGACCACCTTGGCTGCCATCGCCGCGAGTGGAACATGCGACCACGATGATCCCTTGCAACCAAACCCTCCGCCCACATACGGACAGATCACATGCACGTTCTCCAGCGGCAGGGCAAAGGTTTTGGCCAGTGTCTGCTTATCGCCAGAGACATACTGCGTGGAGTTGTAAACTGTCAGCTTCTCGCCTACCCAGAATGCGACAGTCGCATGCGGCTCCAGTGGATTGTGCGTTTGAAAGGGCGTGCTGTACGTCTGCTCAAAAACGGTCACCGCGCGTTTCCAAGCCTCTTCTTTCTCTCCGTGGTCTTCCTTCGGTGGCGTATTCGCACGCTTCGGCATGCGCGCTTCCGCAAGATGATGCTCGAAATCTAGCTGGGGCTTTTCAGCCTGATATTTGAATGTCACTAAGGACGACGCATACTGTGCCTCCGCGAGCGTCTTCGCAATCACCAGGCCGATCGGTTCACCGTTGTAATGCACTTCAGGTGTTTGCAGGAGCGAAACAAAACGTGTGGCAGGCGGTTGAATCTTCGGCTTTGGCAGCTTGGGAGCATTGAAGCAGGTCAGAACCTTCACCACGCCGCTCGCGTGTTCCGCTGCGCTCGTATCTACAGAAAGGATGGTGCCTTTAGGAATCGTGCTCTGGATCATCCACGCATACAGCGTCTCAGGCGGGTTGAACTCGGCTGCATACGTGGCCTTGCCCATGACCTTCTGCCGCGCGTCATATCGCGTGGGCAAACTCTGCGGATGTTGTGTCGGCGTGCTTGCATCCTGCATCATGCCGTCCTCCCCACCAGCGCCAGCGAGAACGCCCGCACCACGCTGTTCTTTGCCATCTCAATCTTGAAGCTGTTGTGCTCGTACCCTTTGGCGCCATGCAGCAATATTTCCGCCGCAGCCGAGAAGGTCTGCGCGTTGGCTTGCTTGCCCACCATCGCGTCCTCGGCTTCCTTCTTGCGCCACGGCTTGTGTGCTACGCCGCCCATCGCCAGCGCCGCACGCTTGATGGTGTCGCCCTCCATCATCAGCCCCGCAGCAACCGACACCAGCGCAAACGCATAACTCTGCCGGTCGCGCACCTTCAGGTAATAACTGTGTGTTGCGAACTCAGAGGCAGAAGAGGGAAGCGCAACATGCGTAATCAACTCCTCATGCTTCAACGTGGTGTCTATCTGCGGAGTCTTCCCCGGCAGACGATGGAACTCCGCAATCGGAATCGTGCGCTTGCCCTTCGGCCCTTCCACATGCACCTCAGCCTGCAACGCAGCGAGCGCCACGTTCATGTCCGATGGATTCGTCGCGATGCACTCCTCACTCTGACCAAGAATCGCGTGAATTCGATTGAACCCCGTCAGCGCGGCGCATCCTGAACCCGGCTTGCGTTTATTGCAGGCAGGGAAGGCCGTGTCCATAAAGTAGTAGCAGCGCGTGCGCTGCATCAGGTTGCCACCGGTCGTCGCCAGATTGCGCAACTGCGGCGATGCACCTGACAAAAGCGCCATGCTCAGCAGCGGGTAGTTCTTGCGAACATCAGCATGGTTGGCCAGATCGGAGTTGCGCACCAGCGCGCCAATCATCGCGCCGCCGTTGCTCACCTCGGCCAGCCCCTGCACACGCGTGATGTCGATCAACGTTGAAGGATGTTCCACGTTGTCCTTCATCAGATCGATCAGATTGGTCCCGCCACCAAGAAACTTCGCATCCTTATTCGCAGCGATGGCATGCACAGCAGCTTTGTCATCCATGACGCGTTCATAAGCAAAAGGATTCATGCGCCCGCTCCCTTCGTCACCGCACGCACCGCAGCCACAATGTTGGGATAAGCGCCGCAGCGGCAGAGGTTCCCGCTCATGCGCTCGCGAATCTCTTCATCCGTCAACGGCGGAACGCCCTCGCGATGGCCGCTCTCGAACGACACCACACTGGCATCGCCGCGTTTCAGTTCATCCATCAGCGCGACGGTGGAACATATCTGCCCCGGCGTACAGTATCCGCACTGGAACGCATCGTGCTCCAGGAACGACTCCTGCGCCGGATGCAGATCATCGCCATTCGACAGGCCCTCAATCGTCGTAATCTCCGATCCCATTGCTGACGCAGCCAGCAGAAGGCAGCTATTCACCCGCCGCCCATCCACCAGCACCGTGCACGCGCCGCATTGCCCGTGATCGCAACCCTTCTTGCTTCCGGTGAGATGGAGATGCTCGCGCAAGGTGTCGAGCAGGGTAGTGCGCGTGTCCAGCGTCAGCCTGTGCGTCTCACCATTGATGCGCAACTCCATCGGCATCGTGTGCGCCTCCGCAACCTTCGGATGTGCAGATGACTCTGCATGCGCCATACCTGCCGCGGCGGACGTTCCCACCGCAGCCGCGGAAACCAGGAAGCTGCGCCGGGAAATCTCCCATGACGCATACAGGTCCTGCTCCGCTAAATCGTCGGCTGTGTCCGCAGTACACGGTGCCCCGGTTGCATGCTCGTAGGTACTCATAGGATGCCCTCACATTCGCTGAAAGGAAAGGAGCTAATCAAGCTTCAGATGGCCCGGTTATGGCTTTGGGATGCACCGTGGCGTGACTTGAAATATAGCCCAAAATAGGCGAAAATAAAGTGTTTGCGGCTTTCAGCCGCCATCCGCACGAGCAAGTCCAACGACAAGAAAGTAGCAGGGTCAAAAGACATGGCAAAGCGCCGCGGTAATCCGAACTGGGGCAAGCCCGAGCCGATCGGGCCGGTCGTCCCCACCATCACCTCGTTCGAACAGGTTGTCAAGGAGTACAAACTCACGCCTGACCAGTACGTTCGCTCCTCGCGTCTCCGCGAGTGGGCCCGCCGTAATAAGAACTCCAAGTACATCCCCGAGGCGCTGCTCGAGGCCTGGGGTTTCGAGATCGAGTCTTCTTTGTAAGTACGAGCCGCACACCTTTCGAAACGCCGTCCGGCATATCGGGCGGCGTTTCTGCTAGTTGGCGGAGTATCCTAAACCCATGGCCAACGCACCGTTCACCGACGTCCCCACAGCCCTGCGCGAGTTCGCCGCAGGACGCATGATCGTCGTCGTGGACGATGAGGACCGCGAGAACGAAGGCGACCTCACCCTCGCCGCTGAGTTCGTCACCCCGGAAGCCATCAACTTTATGGCCACGCACGGACGCGGCCTCATCTGCCTCACATTGACCGAAGAGCGCGCCGACTATCTCCGTCTGTCGCCAATGGCCAACGAGAACACCTCGCGCTTCGGCACGGCCTTTACCGAAAGCATTGAAGCGCGCGAAGGTGTCACCACCGGCATCAGCGCGCACGATCGCGCTCACACCATCAAGGTGGCCATCTCGCCCGACTCCAGCGCCGCCGACCTTGCCCGCCCTGGCCACGTCTTCCCGCTGCGCGCAAAGAAGGGCGGCGTTCTCGTACGCGCCGGACAGACGGAAGCCTCCGTCGACCTCGCCCGCATGGCCGGACTCATCCCCGCCGGTATTATCTGCGAAATCATGAATCCGGACGGCACCATGGCGCGCGTGCCCGACCTCATCGAATTCTGCAAGCAGCACAATATGCTGCTGCTCACCGTGGCGGAGTTGATCCGCTATCGTCTGCTGCATGAACGGACGGTGAAACGCGCCGCCTCCAGCAAGCTGCCCACCAGCTTCGGAGACTTCAACCTCATCGCCTACGAGAACGAAACGGACGGCAGCATCTCGCACCTCGCGCTCACCAAGGGCGATCTCACGCAGCACACCGACGAGCCCACGCTCGTCCGCGTTCACACACACTGCCTCGCCGGAGAAGTCTTCGGCTCCACTCTCTGCGATTGCCGTGCCACGGTAGAAGACTCGCTCCGCGCTATCGCGGATGCAGGCCGCGGCGCGCTCCTCTACCTGCACAACGCCGGCCCTGGTTTCTCCGTCGAACGCACGCTCGAGGGTTCACGCATCGCTCTGCACCAAACCGGACAAGTCTGCGAACAGCACCGCACCCTGCGCCACAGCGGCGTAGGCGCACAGATCCTCGCCGACTTGGGCCTGCGGCGCATCCGCCTGCTCACCAATCGGCCCGCGCACGTTCCGGCGCTGCAAGGCTTTGGTATCGAAATCGTAGAGCAGATCCCAATCCCATCTGCCACGTCCAAGCGCAACTAGTCTTGCCGATTAGCAACCCCTAACAGTTGCCCATATCCTGCAGCCTTCATGTCCTGCTCAAAGGTAGGGAAATGCTTTGCGTAAACGATTCCGCGCATGCCAGCCTTCTCGGCTGCCTCAACGTTTTCCGGACGATCATCAATAAACAAAATCTCACCCGCCGGGACCCCCAGCCCCTTAGCCGCCTCCACATAGATCTCCGGCTCGGGCTTGCGCATTTTCAGCGCGTGCGACCACACACAATGTGTAAAGCCGCCAATCCAAATAAACTTCGCGCAGATGCCTTCAGCCATCGCATCACCAATGTTCGACAACACACCTGTCCGGAGCCCGGTCTTCTGTAGCCGATGCACCCACTCCACCATCGGCTCATTCATATCCGTCCACAGCTCGACATCGTGCTCTTTCAGAGACTTAATCGACGTTTCATCAACGGAAATACTCAAGTCACGCGCAATCTGCTGCCAGTACTCCGTGCCGCTCAACGTGCCTTTGTCATAGTCGTCGCGATACTTCCAGTACGCATCGTGAAATGCCGTATCATTCGCTCCTAACAACTCCAGCATTGCACTCCACGAAGATGGCCTCGGCGGTTCGCTCAACACCAATCCAAAATCAAAAAGAACAGCGCTTATTCCGTTCATCTGCATATGCAAGAGTGTACCCGCTAAACACGTTGATAATGGACAGCGTGAACTTCTCCCAGCGCACATTCTTCGAACCGGCCACATCCGACCTCGCGCAAGCTATCGGACGCCGCATGGCACGCAATCAGCTTCTCTACGACCTCACCACATCCAATCCCGGATCCTGTGGTCTCACTCCCAACACCGAAAAGACTCTCAGCCCTCTCCAAACTCCAGCCGCGATGTACTACAACCCTAACCCGCGCGGCATCCTCTCCGCTCGCGAAGCTGTTGCCGCGCTCTACAACAACGCCGTCTCTCCCGAACGAATCTTCCTCGCCGCCAGCACCTCCGAGGCGTACAGCATGCTCTTTCGCCTCCTTTGCGATCCCAGAGACCAAGTGCTCATCCCACAGCCCGGCTATCCACTCTTCGACATGCTCGCCGCGCTCGATAATGTCACTCTCCAGCACTACCCGCTTTTCTACGATCACGGATGGCACATCGACCTCGCCTCCCTCGTAGCTGCCATCACCCTACGCACCCGAGCTATCCTCCTCGTTCACCCCAACAACCCAACAGGCCATTACACTACCCAGCAGGAACGCGCAGCTCTCAGCCGCATCGCGATAACCCACAATCTAGCGCTCATCGTTGATGAAGTCTTTCTCGAATACCCGATCGAATCCGAAGCAGGGAACTCCTTCACCCAACCGGGCGAAGATCAGCCCCTAATCTTCACCCTCTCCGGCCTCTCCAAAATCTGTGCTCTCCCGCAGATGAAGCTCGCCTGGACAACCATCACTGGCCCAGCAGAAGCGGTAGCCGAAGCTACCCACCGCCTCGACCTCATCGCGGACACCTTCCTCTCCGTTGCCACGCCGCAGCAACTCGCCCTGCCCACATGGCTCGCCGACCGCCGAGAAGTCCAATCCAGCATCATCGCCCGCGTAAAAGCCAACCTCGCCGAGCTCGACCGCCAGATCGCCAACACAGCCATCAGCCGTCTCCCTGTGCAGGCCGGATGGGCCGCCGTCCTCCGGGTCCCAGCCACGCTCGACGACACAGACCTCGCCCTCCAGCTCGTCCGCGAAGCAGGCGTAGCCGTCCACCCGGGCAGCTTCTACGGCTTCCCACCCAAAGGATGGCTTGTCATTTCGTTGTTAATCGATCCGCAACACTTTGCCGCAGGCATTAACTTACTCGGCAGCGGAATCCAGCAGGTTAACCCCACTTGAATTTTTACTCACATAAAACGTCGTAAGTTATAGAGCTACAAGGAACGGATTGCTCTCCAACTCCGCTCCAATGGTTGTGGAAACACCGTGACCCGGCACCACTTTCGTCTCTTCCGGCAGTTTCGCGATCCGCTCCCGCAGCGACGCCATGATCTTCTTCGGATCGCCGCCGGGCAGGTCGGTTCGTCCGATCGAATTCTGAAAAAGCGTATCCCCGGCAATCAGCAGATTTTCATCGGCAAAGTGCAGGCAGATCGACCCCTCCGTATGCCCCGGCGTATGCAATACCGTTCCCACATGGCCGCCGACAGCTAGTTCCATGCCTTCCTCGGCACTCGCATCCGGCGCAGCTACCTCAGGCGTCCCAACCCCCAACCACGCTGCCTGATCGTCCATCATCTCCACCAGCGGCAGATCTAGCTGGTTGTAAAAGACCGGAGCGCCAGTCATCTGGCTAAGCCGCCGCGCCCCGGCGATATGGTCAATATGCGCATGCGTCACCACAATCTGCGTGCAGCGCAGACCCAGCTTTGCCAAACGCGCACGAATCTCTGCCAGGTTGCCGCCGGGATCGATCACCATCGTCTCGCCACTTGCCGCATCGCCCACAATCGAGCAGTTGCACTGCAGCGGCCCAACAGGGAAGACCTCATGCACCATCACGCACTCTCCCAAAAGCAAAATGCGCAGACCGTGAGGCCTGCGCACCGAATGTAAATGCGAACTCTACTTCTTCGCCGGAACCGACTGCGTCGTCTTTTCGCCGGCCAGAACGCTGTGGTCGGTGGTCTTCGCCATCAGGATGGTCAGCCCAATCGAGGTCAGCATAAAGATCACCGCGCCCACCGTCGTCAATCGTGTTAGCAGGTTGGCGGCTCCGCGCGGACCAAAAGCTGTCTGTGAACCCGATCCGCCGAATGCCGCTGCCAGATCGGCGCTCTTGCCCTGCTGCACCAGCACCACCACGATCAGGAACAACGAGACGATCACATGTATGACAACCAGCGTGTAGAGGAGAAAAGTCATTGTCGCTTTCACCCGGCGCACACTCGCAATCTGCGGCGCCGGCACTTCAAAAATTTTAGAAAGATTGGTGCGGAGGAGGGGACTTGAACCCCTATGCCTTGCGGCGCTACCACCTCAAGGTAGTGCGTCTGCCAATTTCGCCACCTCCGCTTGCCTGCACTGCGCACACTAAGGTGGCCCTGCCGGGTGGACGTTTCAATCCTTCAATCCGTGGTTCAGTATAGCATCGATTTTCAGAGACCCCGCCGCGCGGTTCAGAGACCCAGCCGCGCGCGAACCACATCGCGCACCGTCCACTCAATCTCTTCAATCCCAGCATCGCTCTCAATCAGCGCCACCCTTTGCGGCTCACGTTCTGCAATCGCATAGTACTGCGCGTGGATACGTGCAAAGAACGAATCCGTCTCCGCCTCAAAGCGATTTTCGTCCGTTCCAGCGTGCTTCTTATGACGATCATTCCGCCGCCGCGCCCTTCGAAGGCTCGCCTCAAGGTCCGGCAGCAAAAGAATCGTCAGCTCTGGCCAGAGCGTTCCACACACCGCACGATGCATCTCCAGAACGACATCCGCACCTAGGCCGCGTCCGCCGCCCTGATAGGCCTCGGTTGAATCCGTCCAACGATCGCACAGCACAATCTGTCCCGCTGCCAGCGCCGGCTCAATCACCTCAGCAATGACCTGCGCGCGGTCTGCAAACATCAGCGCCATCTCGGCTCGCGGAGCAATCCTGCCCACAGCCACTTCCGTACGCGAATCCAGCACCACACCGCGAATGCGATCGCCCAGCGCCGTTCCACCCGGCTGTCGGGTCGTCACCACGCTATGCCCATCAGCGGCTAGAGAAGCAGCGAGCCTGCGCAACTGCGTCGTCTTGCCGCTCCCATCCAGACCTTCAAAGGTGATGAAACGCCCGCGCGCCGCTTCACTCACGGATGCACCGTAGCCGCAAAGTTCACGTGATCAGTCTTATCGAACACAACAGCCAGCCGCCCCTGTTCGCCTTCCAGCAGATTCGGTCCTTCCTGCTTATGCTCCTGCCGCTGCGGATCCACCCACGTCACCTTCACCGGCCCGCTCCCTATCAACTTGAAGCGGTAGTGAAACGAAGCATTCGGCGGCAGTGTCTGCTCACCAAAACTCGCGCTCGGATATTCCACCTGGATTAACGAAAGCGTTTCCCCTGACCGGTTCTCCAGCGTCGCTTCAATGTACTTCGACTTGCACCCCACCAGCGCAAGCACCGAAACCAGACCGAGAACAGCAGCAATCCGTCGCATGTCTTCCACGATACTGCATGTCCTGTCAGAGGTGAACCGTATGGAGATGGTTGTGGGTGCCCCATCCTTTCGCGTCTTTTGCGAAAGGGTGGGTTATCGCGCGAAGCGCGACCACTTCCTTCGGACTGCTGCTATTCCATCCGACGTCTCACATATGCCCTCTGGGTCAGGAAGTCATACCTGTCAACGGATTCACGCGCTCAATAATCCTTGCTGTCACCACCACACCCGTCCTCTGGTCATGCAGAGACATAGGGAATGCCAGCACACTCCAAACCGTCCCATCTTCATTGGCCTTGGGAGTAGCCAGCAACCCGCGCCGGGTGCGGTCCACATACGTCTCGCGTGTCGTCGCTACCGCATGAAGAACATCCCGCCAGTCGCGCATATCGGGGAATGATTGAAAGAGGTTACGACCTTCAAACCACTCCTTCGGATGCTCAAGGTAAGCAGCCGCAGCCTCGTTCACATACTGCCAGTTACCCTCGCCATCAAAAATCTGGACCAGCACATCGCTGCCAATTGCGCGCGCAATGCGCGAGTAGAAAAAGTCACGCGCATCCACCACCACCGGCTCGCCACGCTGTTTGGCTTCCAACGCGCGCAAGGCAGCCAGAAGGTCTTCCACGCTGGAGTGGCCTTTGAGCAGATGCATGTCTTCTACACCGCCAAAGCGCCGCTCCAGCGTGGCTGACATGATGATGATTGGCACTTGGGGACGTAACTGGCGCAGCTTCGCCGCTACCTCCGTGCCAAACTTTCCATGTCCCAGGTGATAGTCCAGGACGGCCACATCGATCTGGTCCAGATGGGCATTGGCCTCCTGCGTCGTCTCGCAGGGGACCACGTCATATCCGTTCTGACGCAGGATCGCTGATCGCAAAAACAAATTGTCCGAGTCATCATCCAGCAACAGCACGCGGATATGTTGACGATCCGGCGCGGGCATCTCCATCACATTGCTTCTTACTTCGGTGTCTTCTGCCATTTCCTTCGTCTTCGATGCAACCCAGGTCCAAACAGTCACCCGAGTGCGATTTCCTATTGAACAACGTTATCTGTCTCTGAGGGATGAAGAGAGAGAGCCTCAATTTATTTATCGCTGCTATAAATCCAAACCGATATAAAGTTTTGGATACTCGCACGAACGATATCCAAATCACGACGGACGATTGTTCTTTCTCATTTCCCGCACAATTTCTGGCAGTTTATTCACAATCGCCACCTGCCGCAGCCATTGCTTGTTCTCCACTGCGGGATATCCGCTCACCACAGCACCCGGCGCCACATCATTAGGGATGCCCGTCTGCGCTGTGGCAATAGACCCATCCCCCACCGTCAGGTGACCAGCCACCCCAACTTGGCCGGCGAGAATCACGTCATTTCCAATCACAGTCGAACCCGCTAATCCCACCTGCGCGCACAGCAGAGTTCGTTCGCCTACTGTGGAGCCGTGCCCCACCTGTACCAGATTGTCGATCTTCGCGCCGGTCTTCACCACCGTATCGCCGACGCTGGCGCGATCCACACAGGCATTGGCCTGCACTTCAATTTCGTTCTGCAAAATCGTCCGGCCCGCCTGCACAATTTTGTTCCATCGTCCATCGCCCTTGGCGAACCCAAATCCATCCGCACCAATCACCGCGCCGTTCTGCAACACCACATCATTCCCCAACTCGCAGAACTCGCGCACCACCACGTGCGCATGGGCAAAGAAACGGTCCCCAATCTTCACACCATCGTAGATGACCACGTGCGGCAGAATTACCGCATCGCGTCCAATCACAACACCGTCGCCAATCACCACATATGCGCCGATGTGCGCTCTCTCACCGATCTGCGCAGAATCTGAAATGACAGAGGTGGGATGAATGCCCGCCTTGTAAACCGGTGGCTGATAGAACATCTCAATCGTCCGCGCAAAAGCAAGATAAGGATTCGCGATCCGCAGCGTTGCCGTATTCTCCAGGACAGAAAATCCCGGATGGACCAACACCGCCGCAGCCTTCGTCGTCTTTGCCAGTCCGGCATACTTCGGATTAGCCACAAAGGTGATCTTGTCTGGTCCGGCCTCTTCAATGCCGGCAACACCAGTCACATCCACGTCGCCATTGCCGTGCAACTCGGCACCCAGACGCTCCGCAATCTCTCGCAGTTTCATGCAGGAGATTCTAGTGCAGCCTCGTGCTAACCATTCCGCTAAATAAATCTTTCTGCTGTTGATCGCGTTCTTCGGCAGCCATCTCTACCTGCTTCTTCTTGGTAGGCGTAGTCACTACTGCCAAGACCTGCAAAGAAGCCATCGCCGGTCGCGGAATAAAAATCCTTTGCACGTTTCCGCGTACATCGGGAGGCATGATCTGGATGCCATGATCGGCAATCGCCTCATCAAGGAGGGAAATGTCCAACGGGGCTAATCCCTCGAGTATGTCGTCGTCCGTAAAGGCGATCCGCACCCACAAACCTTCAGTTCTCGGCCGGGCAATGAAGGTCTTCCGGAGAAGCCGTTCTGGATTCACCATGTCCGAGGTATTGAAGTCACGAACGAAACTCACCATCTTGATTCCTTCCAGCGGAACTCCGATCACTCGTCCTGAAAGGTCAAGCAGATCTAGACTCTCATCATGACGGAAGTCGGAGACGGGCAGATAGCCGGATAGAAGACCGGGAGTGAAGCGCCGGATGATGACTTTCTTGCGGCTCAATATGTGGCCTTATATATGCAAATTTCCGCGCGATTATGCGCGATTTGTCGAGTTTCAACGGTGGATTGTTACGCTTTCCAGCCGCGAGCGCAACAAAAACCGTGCAAACCCGTAGCCGAAACGCCAACCCTATGCTACTCTTAGGTGTTGCGCTATGGCTCCTAGGAGCCTTCAAGTTGTTTGATTTGAATTGTTTACGTTGAGCGCACGTAGAATGGGAGATCCGTTCGACGCACATGGCTGATTACATTTATCTTCTCGAAAACCAGCTTTCACCTGCCCAGCGCACTGCGCTTTCTTCTATCCATGATGTTCTTCGAAGCAAAGGGCTTACCCTCTTTTTGACTGGCGGGGCTGTCCGTGATCTTACTGTCGGCGCGCGCGTTCGAGATCTGGATGTAACCGTTCAGGGAAACCCCCTTAAGCTCAAGAAAGAATTGGAAAAAGCCGGAGCCCAGATCGACGGCGAGCGTGAAGAATCGCAGACGCTCTATCTCTGGTTCCCCGGCGGCATCCGCGTGGAGCTAAGTGCCGCAAGCACAGTCACTTTTTCGAAACCGGGTAAGCCGGTCTATAAACCAGCATCCATCCTGGATGACCTTCGCAATCGCGATTTTACGGCCAATGCTATGGCTATTTCGCTCAATGAAGGTTCTTACGGTCTTCTGATGGATCCGATGAACGGTGTTGCCGACATTGAGAACAGGGAACTTAGGCTCATCTCAAATTACGGATTTATCGAAGACCCGGTCCGCCTGCTTCGGGGCACCCGTCTCGGAACACGTCTCGGCTGGCAATTCGAAGAAAGAACCGCACAGCGCTACAAAACAGCCAAAGAAGAGGGATATATCTCCGCTTTATCGCCATTTTGGCAGGGCTATGAACTGGAGCAGATTGCCCATGAAGAAGAGCCGCTGAGGGCGTTACGCGCTCTCGAAGCCGAAGGCTGGATGAAACATCTGTTTCCAGCGTGGGGCGCTGCCAAGGTGAATTCCAGTGCGCTCAATGAGATGCAGGTACGCAACGGTCAACTTCATGAGCTTGGCATTCTGTCAGATGTGGCTGCCACACAATTCCCGCTATTAGTGGCGAAATTGCAGCCAAAAGACGTGAATGTGCTCAAAAAGAAGTTTCCACGGCAGGGGTTTGTGAAACGCGTGGATTCGCTTGAAGCGCGCACCCGCGACTTCCAAAACAGGTTTACGGCCAAAGAGATGGCTGCGCCTTCCGCCACATGGAAGCTGGTACACGCCACCGATCCTGAACTGGTGCTGTCGCTCTATGTAAATGGAAAGGGTGCTGCTATCCAGAACAAATTCAAGGGATTGCTGACTGAATGGCCCACGGCGAAGCAGCGTATTCCGTATCAGTTGATGCAGGAAATGCGCATTACGCCCGATCTGCCTATATACGATGAATTGGTGGACAAGCTCTTCTTCGAGTTGATGGACAACAAACTGTCCACGCCGGAAGAGATGAAAGCATACCTGGAGCCGTTCTCGCCGCCAGCACCGCCACCGCCGATTACTCTGCGCCGCCCGCGTAAGGTGAAGGAAGGCAAGACGGCGCGTGCTCGCAAGAAGGCCGCTGCGGCTGCGGAGACGGACGCCGAACCGATGAGTCTGCCGAACGAGGCAGGGGATGTTCCAGTGGGTTCTGCACCTGAACGCGATGGTGGCGAACCAAAGCCTGCAACCAAGAAACCGTCCAAGGAGAAGGTCGCTCCTGCACCTGCTCCGGCAAAGAAAGCAGCCGCTCCGGCAAAAGCAGCAGCACCTGCAAAGAAGGCAGCCGCTCCGGCTGCGAAGAAAGCCGCACCAGCAAAGGCTGCTCCTGCTAAAAAGGCAGTACCAGCCAAGAAAGCTGCTGCTTCGGCGAAGAAAGCAGTGGCTAAGAAAGCTGCGCCCGCGAAAAAGGCGGTCCCCAAGAAGGTTGTGGCTAAAAAGGCACCTGCTAAGAAGCAGCCTGCCAAGAAGGCTGCACCGGTGAAGAAAGCTGCTCCAGTGAAGAAAGCAGCAGCTAAAAAACCGGCTCCCAAGAAGCCAGCAAAACGTCGATAATTCGACAAAATAGTAGTGAAATGTGCAGAAACGCCTCAGTTATTGCTGAGGCGTTTCATTTTGCGTGGTAGACGGCGTTTGTGCTGGCGTTGGCCGCGTGGCCGGGGTGCTGCCAGAGTTTCCAGGTGCTGTTTCTGCCGCAGGGGGAGCAGAGTTCGCGCCGGGCTGAGATATTCCCGCCGTTGCTGGTTCCGTAGATGGTGCAGCGGTCGCGGGTTCTGATGTTGGCTTATCCGCCGGAGACTTGACTGCCTTTCGAGTCTGCGGCTTCCAATTAGGAACGATAACTACAGCGGCGGCGGAGGGATCGTCGCGCAGCTTGAGGTAAAGTTTGCCATCGGTGGATGCGGGGACTTCAAGGGTGTTGTCTGCGAAGCCACTGGGGACGGCTTTCGAAGTGGCGAAGTCAGGCGAGGTTCCGACCGAATCCAGCAGGAAGAGGTTGCTGCCAGAGAGGGTACAGGTGGAAGCACCGCGATCGCATTGGATATCCGAGATGGCCGGGGTGCGTACGAGGGTGCCAAGTGGCGTCCAGTTACCAGTGGTACCGTCTTCTGCAATCGGGCGAACTTCGAGCTTCCCGAAGGCGGATGGGCCGAAGACTTTGAGCGGTACCAACGTAGCGATGGCCGTATGCGTATCTTGTAGGATGAGCGAAGCGTCGGCCAGCGAGAGCAAAGTGTGGAGCGATCCGTCTGCGGTGGCGATTTCCAGCTTTTGCGAACGCGGGAACTCCTTTTCGGTTTGCACCACGAAGACGAGTTTACCGGAGACCGGAATCTGGTCTTTGCCGGTGAGGTCGATGGCGAGCGCGCCTTGCGTGGCATCGATGGACGGCTTCATCGAGAGCAGTTTGAGGCCGGGGCGAGCGGCGACGACGGTTACATCCACGTCAACAATGCGACCGTCTTTTAGCTTTGCTTTGGCCTGTGCGTCGGGGTTGGGACGGACGGGATTCTTCGCTATCAACTGAATGGCTTTTCCGTCCGTGCTGCCTGTCGGTGTGAGTGTTTGGCCGGCAAGTTCAACGGAAACAACATCGCCAACTGCATTGCCCTCCAGCAAGGCCTGCGTGTCACCAGTATGGATCTGGATATTGTCGAGACGTACGGCGGAGGTATAGGCCGTGAGCGGAATCGTATCGGCAGAATTGGAGCCGAATTGCTTGATGGTTAGTTCATAACCGCCGGGATCAACCTTCTGCAACGGCACCTTCAACTCAAGCGTATCTTTTGGCGCTTCGGCTCCTTCTGCGGACGCAGGAGCAGGTTTGAAGGAGATGTCGACGTGACGGCCTCGTCCTTTTGCCGATTGCAGAGTGATGGATTGAATGCAGCTAGTTCCTTCACCTTGCAGGTGGATGTGATTTTCTTTGCCGGCGAAGAGCTGGGTATCGCCCACAAGCTTCCATCCTTTGCCAGGAATCTGCTGCACAGTCACCGTTGGACCGTTGAACGTGTCAAATCCCCAGTAGCCGCGCACTTCTCCGGTCACGGTGAGATCGGTTGGACTTGCTTTGGGTGTGTCCGGATGCGGGGCTGTATTGGGGTTTTGAATGGCAATCTCATGCAGCGGCTTACGTGGATTGTCATTCACAACGGCCAGGCCGCCTTCAAAGGCATCCGGTTTCATAGGTAAATCGGTTGGCTCTGCCGTACGGTTCAGATGCAGAACAAGGTCATGCGCAAACCCGGTTGCATAGACAAGTGGAGCGCCCTCAAGCCGCAGTACCATGTGGGGCTGCAGGAGGCATGAGACCTGATTCGGATCTCGAGGACGAAGCGGTGGCGGCGTGGCGTTTTGAATGGCAGGAAGGCCCACGACGATGACCGACTTTGGATTATGGAACGATGGCGGCGCGTTGAGCCGCAGGTTGAGGGTCTTGTCCTCTGGAAAGGCGATGGAGGGGATGTACTGATATTGCGCCGTGTGCAGACCGCTCATGAGACGGACAAGATCGACCACGGCGCCGACATAGGCGGAGTACATGCCGGCGCCAGCGAGACGTGTATTGGAAGCCGCATTGATGAAATCGGATGAAGCGCCCGAAGAAAGCTGGGCCGCGATCGTCTCACCGTGTCCATCTTGCAGCAGGGTTTGATTGCCGCTCTGCCGGAGGCAGGAAACCTGCTGGTCCACGGGCTGCTTGAAGCAGTCCTTGTTTGGTTTGAGATTCAGCGTAGAGGCGAGCTTTTCAGAGTGCTCGGCAATGGCTTTTGGATCGTTGTTGTTGATGGTACGCATGGCATCGAGGTAGTGCTCGATGCGTGATTGCTCGAACGACGCTTCGTTGAGATCGGCAGCGGCACGCACAAAGATGCCAGGGCGTCCTCTCACGGCTGATTTAAGCGTCGAGAAGTCGCCACCTGTCTCAGGTGCAATGAAGATGAGCGCCTGCTGCGCCTCTTTGGGGACAGTGACATAGACGCCTTCTCGCTTTACCTTTTTGTCCCAGGACTCGATTTTGGTGAACCACTCATCCGGCGGCGGGTTGGTGGTCCCGCGCAGGAAAGAGACGATAACGAGCAGGTGAACGGACTGCGTGGTGGGGAAGGCGGGGTGGACCCAAAGTTTGTCGCCCGGCTGGAGATTTGGCACCTGCGCGATAGGCAGAACGGAGCCGCCGCGCGTGACCTTGACCTCAACTTTAGGACCAGTAAGATCGAAGCGGGCTGCGTCGGCTGCGTAAACCCCTGTGAAGGGGAGTATGAGTGATGCCAGAACAGCGGCACGTACAAAGCCGTAAAAATTGGTCTTTCCCATATCGTTCCTATTAGACGCTAGAATTTTCGCGACTGCATCGCTGGATGCGCATCTGCTTGGAATAGAAGGAGTGCGGATGGAGACACAATGTTGTATTGCGGGCGGCGGACCGGCGGGAATGATGCTGGGTTATCTGCTGGCGCGGGCCGGTGTGGACGTGGTGGTGCTGGAGAAACATGCAGATTTTCTACGTGATTTCCGCGGAGACACGGTACATCCTTCCACGCTGCAGGTGATGGCCGACCTTGGGCTGCTGGATGAGTTTCTGAAGCTGCCGCATAGCAGGATCGATCATCTGGATGGATGGTTTGGTGAAGACCGCATACATATCGCCGATTTCTCGCGGCTGAATACGGTGTGTCCTTACATTGCCCTGATGCCGCAGTGGGACTTTCTGAACTTTCTGGTGGAGAAAGGCAGGGCGTTCAAGAGCCTGCATGTCTTGATGAGTACAAAGGTCACAGACCTGGTGCGGGAGAACGACCGCGTGGTGGGCGTGAAGGCCATTTCGCAAACAGGCGAGATGGAGATACGCGCGCAGTTAACCGTGGGTGCGGATGGGCGGCACTCGACAGTGCGCGCCGCGGCGCAGCTTGCGGTGCAGGATGTTGGGTCTGCCATTGATGTGCTGTGGTTCCGGATTGGACGCGATCCGAACGCGGATGCGCAGGACTTTGGCCATATCAAGAAAGATCACATGTTGATCAGCATCGATCGCGACACCTACTGGCAGTGCGCATATGTGATTCGCAAAGGCGACGCGGAGAAGGTAAAAGCGCAGGGCATTGAGGCGTTCCGGCAATCCGTGGTGGATACCGACCCTGCGTTGGCAGGGAACATCAGTGATCTGCAAAGTTTTGATGATGTGAAGTTGTTGACCGTGGGCATCGACCGGCTGAACCACTGGTCTATACCGGGGCTGCTGTGCATTGGGGATGCGGCGCACACGATGTCGCCTGTGGGTGGCGTGGGGATCAATCTTGCGTTGCAGGACGCGGTGGCTACGGCGAATCTGCTAGCTGAGAAGCTGCGATCAGGGACACTGAGCGATGCGGATGTGGAGGCCGTGCAACGGCGACGGGAATGGCCTGCGCGTGCGGTGCAGGCAGTGCAGCGGCTGGCTCATCACAATCTGCTGGAGAAGGCTATTCGTGGAGAGATTACGCGGGCTCCGCTGTTTGCGCGGGTGTTGAGCCGGTCGCCTTGGTTGCAGGGAAGGCTGGCTGCGTTTATTGGGTTGGGAGTTCGGCAGGAGCGGGTAAGCTCTCCGCGTCACTTTTGAGGCCATTGACGGAAGACAATGCATACGCCTGTGCGATCGAGGACCGCAAACTCACGCGCGCCCCACGGCCGTTCCTCAACCATTTTCAGATTTGGATGGAGAAGGTTGGGAGCATTGATCGTAAGTTCTCTATGGAGATCGTCTATCGTGTCCACGATCAGTGCGATTTCTGGACGGTCTAGCTTTGCATATTCCGGAGCCTCAAGCAGGTAGAGCTTGGCGCCTTCCCGCTCCACGACTGCCATTTGTGGATCACGGTGAACAACCTTGAAGCCTAAAGCCCTTTCCCAAAGATCGAGCGCGTCTTCGAGCTTCTCATAAAAGACCTTTGGAACTACCTGAAGGATCACTGAGCTAGCCTTCTCGAACTGGGTTTGTCGCTGGCGATCACACCGTCGCGAATGGTGACAACGCGATGGGCATATTCGGCGATGTCGGGTTCGTGGGTGACGAGGACGATGGTATTGCCGCGCGCGTGGAGTTCGTCGAAGAGCGCCATGATCTCGTCGCCGGTCTTGGAGTCGAGGTTTCCGGTGGGCTCGTCCGCGAGGATGATGGAGGGCGAGTTGACGAGTGCTCGGGCGATGGCGACGCGCTGACGCTGACCGCCGGACATTTCATTGGGCTTGTGTTCCATGCGTGTGCCGAGGCCGACCGATTCCAGCACAGACTTTGCACGTTCGATGCGCTCTTCCGCAGGTGTGCCGTTGTAGATGAGCGGCAGTTCCACGTTGTGCAGCGCGGTGGCCCGAGCTAACAGATTGAAGGTCTGGAAGACGAAGCCGATCTCTTTGTTGCGAATGCGCGCGAGTTCGTCGTCATTGAGTTGCGAAACATCATAGCCGTTGAGCCAGTAGCGTCCCTGCGAGGGCGAGTCGAGGCAGCCGATAAGGTTCATCAGCGTAGATTTGCCGGAGCCGGAAGGGCCCATGATAGCGACGTATTCGTTCTGCCGGATGCGGAGGTTGACCCCGCGCAGAGCGTGTACCTGCTGATCGCCCATCTCATAGGTCTTCCAGAGATTCGAGGTCACAATGACTTCGCCGTTCGTAGGTCCTTCGGCGTTGATGTGCGCGGATTCGAGTGTGGCTTCCTCTGGCATGTGTCCTCTATGAATGCTACGCAGGTGCAGTGAGCGTGTTTCCCGTTTGATTATGAGCTGCTGTTGTCGGAGGAGACTGCTTCGATGCTGTTATCTCTTTTGACGCGCGTGCCGCTATGCAGGGTTCGAAGAACTTTGAAACGGCCGGTGACAACTTCGTCGCCAGCATTGAGGCCGCCGGTCACTTCTATATCTGTTGCGCCGGTGATGCCAGTCTGGACAGGGACAAAGTGGACACGGAGATCACTCTTCTGTTTTTTGAGAATGTAGACACCCTGCACGCCTCCTTTGGGTGTGAGCGCGGAGGCATCCACGCCGGAGGGGAGCTTACCGTTGTTCTTCTCAAACTTCTGCTCCATGGCAGGATCGCGCTCGACGAGGGCCTGGATGGGCAGCGTGACGACATTCTGGCGGCGTGCTGTAGTGATCTTTGCGGTGGCGGAGAGACCGGGACGAAGTTCCGGTGCGATCTCGTCGAGCGTGACGACAACCTTGAAATCTTTCGCCTCTTCCGTGCCGGTGGTGGACTGTGATGTGGCAATGCCAGTGGTGCGGAGCAGCGCCTGGTCGCCAACTTCAGTGACGTGGCCTCTAAAGGATTTGCCGGGAAGGGCATCGACTGTGACTTCGACGGGTTGGTTGAGCTTTACGTTCACGATGTCGGTTTCGTCCACCTTGACCTCGGCAGTGATAACGGACATATCAGCAAGCGTCATGAGGGTAGAGCCGAGGGCGTTCTGAATGCCGGTAACCATCGTTTCTCCTTCGCGAACAGGGACGTTGGTTACGAGGCCATCGAATGGGGCTCGGGAGACAGTTCGGTCGAGAATGTCATAGTTGGCGCGTTGCGAGGCGACCGCCTGCTGCACCTTGCTGCCGGCGGAGAGCGTCTGCGCCTTGGCCTGCGCAACAGCGGCTTCACGCTGCTGCACGGTTGCGGCAGCCACGTCGAATGCAGCTTTTCTGGCGTCGTAATCCTGCTTGGAGACTAGATTTTGTGCGTATAGCTTCTGGTAGCGGTCTATATCGAGGCGCTTCTGCTGGAGGTCGGCTTTAGCCTGAACGAGATTTGCTTCGGCGGTCTTTTCTGCGGCGCGGAAGGAGTTGACGTCAGTCTTCTGCGATGCGATGGTAGCAGCCTGCGCAGCTACGCTGGCGGAAGGCTGCACGTTCTCGATCGTCGCGAGTACCTGGCCCTTCTTTACGTGGTCGCCTTCTTTTACGTAGAGATTAGTGATGCGGCCAAAAGCAGTAGCGCCCACGTTGACGTAGGTCTTGGGTTTGATCTGGCCGCTGCCGGTCACGATGGAGGTAAGGTCCTGCCGTTTCAATACGGTAGTAGCAACCTTGGTGACGTTGGCGCGGTTGTGAAGGATGGTGCCAACGATGATTCCGGCGAGGACTACGGCGCCTACGACGATAAGGACAATTTTGCGAGTGCTCATGCGCTCTGGTATCTCTCTGCGGCGGGGGCTTCCCGCATATCTTCTCAGGCAGGTATACGCACTTCTCGCTGGTGGCGTTCCCTGAAAGTGCGGGATACGCATGGGACGAGCACGCAATGCTGCTGCGGATTGCAGCGTCAATTCTACCAATCAAGGCGGTAAAAACTGGTAAAAAGCATGAGGAACCAAAGAAAATCCCGTTTAGAGGTGGCGACCTTCGGCGTGTTGAATCGTCCATTAATCAGCTAAAATGAAGTCTTCCAGAAGAGGTGTGTCAGGCGATGATCAGGATGGGTGGGCTTTTGCGTGGAGCATTATTTGCAGGGGCACTGGGAGTGCTTGCCAGCGGCGCTTTTGCGCAGGAGGCTCCGGCTGACGACCCCGTGGTCAAGAAAGCTCCACCGAAGTCTGAAAAACCCGACCCGATGAAGCGCCGCATCACCGACAAGGAGCGCTTTAAGCAGCAGAAGGACTATCAGGCGGAGTTGAAGGAAGGCCCGTACAAGAAGTGGCTGAACGAGGATGTCGTCTGGATCATCACAGATCAAGAAGCCAAGGCCTTTAAGCAGCTCGCGAATGATGAAGAGCGAGACGCCTTTATCGAAAATTTTTGGTTGCGCCGTAATCCCAGCCCCGAGTCTCCAGATAACGAGTTCAAAGAGCAGCATTACATGCGTATCGCGTACGCAAATGAGCATTTTGCAGCGGGCAAACCAGGATGGAAGACTGACCGCGGTCACATCTACATCGCTTTTGGCAAGCCGGACAGTATCGAGTCGCACCCCAGCGGCGGACAGTACCAGCGTCCGATGGAAGAGGGTGGCGGACAGACCTCAACCTTTCCATTTGAGGTGTGGCACTACCGCTATATCGAAGGCATTGGCGACAATATCGATATTGAATTTGTCGATACCTGCATGTGCGGCGACTACCACATGACCCTGGACCGGTCTGAGAAGGACGCTCTGAAGTACACTCCAGGCGCGGGCCTCACCATGTGGGAGCAGCTTGGACAGTCCACGAAGGCTGACCGCTTCAACGGTTCCGGCGGCCTTGAGCAGCTTGGCAACGGTCCAATGGCGAGCGCACAACAATCGAAGTTTTTCGATCGCCTGGATCAGTATGCGAAGCTGACAGCTGCGCCTCAGATCAAGTTCAAGGATCTGGAACAGTACATCGGCACAGCCCAGATTCTGAAGGGACCGCCATTCCTCTTCGATGTCCGGACCGATTACGTCAAGGTGACGAACGACACGATTCTTGTTCCAATGACGCTGCAGATTCGTAACCGCGATATCACCTTTCAGACGAAAGACGGCATTGCGACAGGCACCGTCAATATTCTTGGCCGCGTCACGAATCTGAATCATCGCCCAATCCAGACTTTCGAGGACACCGTACAGGTGATGGTTACTGCGGAAGAGCTGCAGAAGACGCAGAATAATGTCTCCGTTTACTGGAAGGCGCTGCCGCTCCGTCCAGGCCTGTATAAGCTCGATATAGCGATTAAGGACGTCAACAATCCTGATCACATTGGTACATGGAAGCGAAGCGTGAGTGTGCCCAAATATGACGACGACAAACTGGCGTCATCGTCGCTAATTCTGGCCGACAGCATGCGCCGTGTACCGACTAAAGATATCGGTTCAGGTAACTTCGTTATCGGAAATACGTGGTTGCGTCCACGTGTCGCCGATACGCCGACCACGCCGGTCAAATTCAAACGTGACCAGAATCTCAACTTCTGGATGCAGATATACAATCTGGGCATTGATGAGAAGAGCAAGAAGAACAATGCTCAGATCCAGTATGAAGTGCTGAATGTAGACTCCAATAAAACCGTGCTGAACATGGCTGAATCTACGCAGAAATTAAGTCCGAACTCGGACCAGGTCACGGTAGAGAAGACCATGCCACTTGCCAGTCTGCAGCCGGGCAAGTACAAGGTATTGATCAAGGTTGACGATGGGGTAACCAAGCAGGAGATATCTCAGTCGGCACCTTTTGTTGTGGAGTAGCTTCTGGGAGTATCATTAGAGGCACGGTCGCGAGACAGAGAACGACGACCGGCCTTTCCGCAAAATCTTGCGGCACTTGCGATTTGGCCATCTGGCGTTGATTCCACCGCCTGCATACGGGCGTCAGGGAGACGGGCTTCCGGGTGAAGGGTTTCTACCAAGTCCGAAATCGGCTTGCCTATGCCACCGTGCTGTTCGCAGCACTCGGTATCATTGCGCCTGAGATGGCGGCCCAGAGCCTCAGCGGTGAGCACGAATCGATGCTTACTGGAATTGTGCGTGATGCGACTGGCGCGCCGCAGATGGGTGCCCTTGTTCAGGTGCTGGCGCATGATGCGCGTCCCATTGCAGCCGGCCTGACTGATCTCCGCGGACACTACCGCATCCCCAATATTCGTCCCGGCAGTTATACGATTCGCGCCACGGCTGCGTTGTTCCTTCCGGCCGAACGCGCGCACATGAACATCCGGCCTGGCTCGCGCTCTATTGTCGACCTCACGCTGACGACACTTGCCAATCTTTCTGGCTGGCTGCCAGCACAACGCCGCAGCGCTGGAGAGCCGGGCGATGACTGGATGTGGACGCTACGTTCTTCTGCGAACCGTCCTATCTTACGTGCAGTCTCCGACGATGGGAAAGGCCAGATTGCCATCTCTTCCAGCGGTAGGGAAGGCCGGCGTGGATCGTCCGGCCTGACACAGGCGCGCCTTGCAGTAACGAGCGACGATTCCGGATTTGGACACGGAGGCATGCACCAGACGTTACTCCTGGACCGCATCCAGACAGATGGCTCTACCCAGATGTTGCGGGCCGATCTCTCCGGCTCTCGAACACCATATCCGGTAGCGCCTTCTGTGGACGTGACTACAGGATTTGAATCACGCATCTGCTTCAATGGCTATGCGCGGACGCTGCTGACCTATCACTCTCATCCTGAGTTGGTAGGACGGCATGGCACGATGGGACTACAGGCTGCTACCATCCGCTCGGCGCAGCGCATGCAATTGGGCGACACGCTGATGATCGACGCCGGTTCAATGCTGCGCGAGATCAACATGGCAGGCAACTCCGTTTCTATGCTGCCGTTTGTGCGTGTCTCCGTTCGTCCGGCTTCGCATGTCGTTCTGACCTATGGCTATGCCACAAGCGAAGAGTTGCAGAGTCTCGACGATCTGGATCGCGTGCAAGGGGAGCTACCTGTTGCATTCTCGGTAGATGGCAAGCTGCGATCGCAATCGGCCTCGCACCAGGAGTTGGCGCTTGCAGGAAATGCCGGTCACACCGTCATGGAGATCGCCCTTTATCGCGACAATATAGACGGGGCGCGCATAGCGGGAACAGGTGTTCTGACGCCTGAGGAGATAGCAGCCGGTGGGATAGTCGCCGATCCCACGACGCAGAGCTTCCGAGCATTGTCGAACGCCTTTCGCAGCGAAGGCTATCGCGTTGGCATGAAGCAGCAGCTTACGCCTGCGCTAACGCTAAGCGCGCGATATGAGGTAGGTTCCGCGCTTTCCGCAGACACAGGTAGCCATGCAGACGTGCATACAGTATTGGCGTCGCTCAAATCGCACCGCGTACAGGCTGCAACGGTCTCGCTGCACGGCCGCGTGCTGAAGACAGGAACACGAATACGGACGTCTTACCGCTGGCAACCTGAGGGAACACTTACCGCTGTGGATGCATTCGATGCTTACGGCGATCCTGCTTATTTCAGCGTGCATCTTCGTCAGCCGCTGCGCATTGCGCGCATTCTGCCGAACGGTTTTGAAGCTGTAGTGGATGTGACCAATCTACTGGCGCAGGGATACCAGCCGTTTGTCTCCAGCGATGGTCGCACACTATATTTCGCGCAAGCACCCAAAGTATTGCAAGCCGGACTTTCCTTCACGTTCTAAAACCGTCCTCGCATTTTTGCGCGATAGGCACCATCATTCTTAATGAGCATGACGGGCCTTAGGGTCGTATACAACGTGGACAAGGTTATCGCGGTAATCGATGGAAAGAATAAGTTCCCGGAGTGCGTCAAATCCAATAATTCCTGAGATTGCCACGCCGCCAGCCGTTCCGAGAGAGTTGTAGGACGACATGTGTTGTACGTTGACGCGGACCTTCGCAAACTCCAGAGTGACGTTCTCCGCTTCCATCACGTTTGCCACTTCGCCGCTGATCCCGTGTACATGATGATTCTCATCCGTGGATACAGACGTTATTGTGCGTGCGGCTTCTGGTGAAATCATGCTGCGGTTGGCGCCCGTATCCATCAAAAAAAGAAGTGAAGGGCCTTTATTGAGATGTGTGGGAAACAGAAGATAATGGCCATAGCGGAAGACTTTCGTCCAATCCTGCATTTCTGGCGCAATGTAACGATCATGTGGAGTAAAGTCCGCATCGGAACTCTGGCCGGCTGAATCAAGTTTTCTAACTTCAGTACTGCTGTCACCGGGACGATTCGGTAGAGGATCGAGACGCATTTCGCGGGACGCGAAGTCGAGTGTCACTATGTATTGGCTAAAGACATCTGGACCGATGAGACCATCAATATCACCGAGGACGTCGTTCTTATCAAAGTAACGCACCATGCAGTTACGAAACTCCATACCTCCGATACGGATATCGTCGACATGTGCTAAAGAGATTGAGGCCAGCCCCTCATCGCCAATGCCGCCACTCTGACTTTTTGCTTCTGAGGTAAGGCCGGCGGAGGCCGCTGCCGCGCGACTGATAAGAATGCCACTGGCGCCAGAATCGATCTCAAAACGCTTCTTTTTGCCGTTCAAAGTCATTTGGACACCTAAAGCTTTAATCTTGTCAGGTCCATTCATAATGGCGAAGATTGGAATTTTGGTGGAAGGAACTGGATTGACCAGTTCGCAACTTCCTTTGCCAGCCACTTCTGCGACGGCAATTGCGCGTTGAATCGATGAACGCTGGTCTGCCGAAAGACCTGATATCTCCAGTCGCTTTTTGAGACGGCTGATTCTTTCTTCCATGCTTAACGGAGCCGATGAGGTCGCCTTATAAGCAAGGGCAACGCTCTTATTTTTTGGATCGAGCTGGCGAGCAATATCGAGTTGCTTCTCTTCGCTGGCAAACATGCCATTTAGTCTCAGGTAGGTGGCGACATCGTAATGCACACGAGCGTTGCAAGGATCTGCATGCATGGCCGCATTCCATGCAATGGCTGCTGCATTGGTTTCTCCATGACGGAAACGCGCATAACCTACGGCCTCCATTACGACAGCATCCTTAGGGAAAGCGGTCTCCGCTGCTGATGCCTCTTTTAGAGACTCTTGCGTCTTGCGTGCAGTAATCAGCGTATGAATCAGCCCTGCGGTGGCGATGGCTTTGGCCTTTGAGTCAGATGCAGAAGCAATCTGGGCACGGAATAGCGACTCTGCTTCATCGTACTTTCGCGCTTTATATGCGCGATCGGCGCTAGTGAGAGGAGCAGGAGATTGCACCGGACAGGACACCTGGCCGGCCGCCAAAAAGGGAACCATCAGGCCCATGCAGGAAACCAACACAGATATACGCATGGCGGCCATCATAACTGTCCCGATGGAGAAACGCTAAGCAATTTCTGACTACAAAAAGGTGTATGGATGGAATGATTTCTCTCGCGAGAATTCGTCATAACTATATAGGTGGCGTGGTGGACGCGGAAGGAATCGAACCTTCAACCTGTCGATTAAGAGTCGAATGCTCTGCCAGTTGAGCTACGCGTCCAGTTTCCCGTTTAGCCCTCTGGCGAAGGCCATGCGAACTTGAAATGCAGTCCGCAGGGGCATTACTCACTTTGAGAATCATAGCACAGTTTGCGCGGCAGTTTGGCGCAGCTGTGGAAGCGAGCAGACAGATGCGCCTCTCTGATTTCGCTGTGATACAGTTGCCCTTAGAACGCCATGATTTTCTCAAAAGATTACGTCGGATATCTAGCGCGGCAGACGGTGAAGGGCCTCATTGAGGCGAAGGTCATTCGCACAAACAATGTAGGCGCCCTGGTGGAGCCGGTGAACAACGGCCTGCTTGAAGAACTTTCGTTGGAAGACCGCATTAACGATGAAGTGCGCGTGATCCTTGAGGCGTTCCAGGACGATATGCTGCGCAGCGGGGCAAGCTATCCAGAGATGTTCAAGAAGGTAAAGAACGAGCTCGCCCGCAAGTACAAGGCGGTGCTATGAGAATCTCGCGCGATAAGTTGAACAAGCTAGCCCACGTAGTGGCCGACACGCTCGCCGAAGTGGATGAGTGCGAGTTTCTCGAAGACCGCAACACCATTCGCCAAACAGCACGCGGTGTTTTGGAGAAGTTGCTGATGGAAGAGACGCGCATTGATGCAGCCGCCCGGCAGAAGATTTCGTCGCAACAGCGCATCATTCTGGAAGGCTCGCAGGAGTGGGACATCCTCTATCGCAAGTACTACAACGATGAAGTCAAGCGCCTCGGCATCTAACTCTGCTGATCATGCAGTGAGTGCCTGAATTTGCTATACTCATCAAGTCGCAGGGAGAGTCTTTCTCTCATCGTGGCGTTATGGTGTAACTGGTTAACACGTCGCCCTCTCAAGGCGAAGAGTCCGGGTTCGAGCCCCGGTAACGCTACCAACTTTAATTTCCAGACATACGCATGATAGGCAGCACCGATAAATCGGTGCAAATCTGTCTTTTGAGATTGCTTGCTTCTATAAGCCATTCGGGCCCTATACTGTTCCCACCCCGTTACAATCTTTCTTGTCTGAGGGCCCGGCATGCTCATTTCGCGCCGTCTCGTTGCGCACATCTTTCTTTTAGCAGCGATCACTGTTCCGGCTTTCGCTCAACCTCACATCCGTCCAATTACGGTTTATCTGCCCCAAGGGAAGATACAGGTAGTTCGTGTGGTATCTCCAGGCGGAGCAATGCAACGCATTGGATTGCTAAAGCAATACACTGCCGGCGATCTCGAGATGAAGCCGGATGACCTTATTTTTGCCATTGATGGTATCCGTGTCGATTCTGCTGAACGATTTACTGATTTCTTCTCCGCCAAAACCCAAAATGCAAACATCCGTATTGATTTCTTGCGTGATGGTGTCGTGCACCAAGCTGTTGGGCCACTCTTTCGCTTTACTCGAGGCGTGCTCCGAAGCGATAAGCCCAAGTGGGGCGGCCAATTGGAAACGACGACCGTCGAGTTCACACCCGCACTCTTTGATAAACCGGTTGTTCGCACATTCACCGTCTTTGATATAGCTCACGTCAAAGCTGATTCCGCTGCAGGCGGGGCTGGCTTGCGAAAAGGTGACCTGCTCGTCAGTGTGAATGGACGCTTCCTGGGCCACGTAAATCGTGACGACATCATCATCCCACTTTTTCCCGAGGGCACTCCGCTCACCTTCACCTTTCTTCGTGATGGAAAAATGCAGGAGAGTACGGCTGTCCTCAAACAAGTCAGACAGGGTTTTACTAAGTTCTTGTCCTTCGGTTTTACAGGTGCCACCCATATGGCCGAGGTCCCATCTACCGATCATGCTGAGCCTCTTCCGCACGATGTGATGGTTGAGATGCCTACGCAGTAATGGCAGATTTGGCAAGCGCTTGAGGCAGACACGGTTTCAGGTCCACAAATTGGTAGAATCGATAAAACTTTCAATTGCTTATATAAACATCAGTCGAACCGATAAGTGCGTATCTTCCGCACTATAGGGTTCAAGGCCGATCATTCGTATCCGCTTATAAACACACAAAAAATTGGGGATCTTTCGCATGAATAAAATCGATGAAAAGTTGCAGTCAATCCTTACCTCCGTCATCCGGCGCAACGCAGGCGAAGCGGAGTTTCACCAGGCGGTGCATGAAGTTCTGGAAAGCCTTGGCCGCGTGGTCTCCAAGCATCCCCATTTTCTCGATCAGGCCTTGATCGAACGCATCTGCGAGCCGGAGCGGCAGATTATCTTTCGAATTCCGTGGGTGGACGATTCCGGCCAAGTGCAGATCAATCGTGGTTTTCGCGTACAGTTCAATTCGGCACTCGGTCCCTACAAAGGGGGCATGCGCTTCCATCCTTCGGTAAACGTTGGAATCATCAAATTTCTGGGTTTCGAACAGACCTTCAAGAACGCTTTGACAGGTATGCCGATTGGTGGTGGCAAAGGTGGATCGGACTTTGATCCGAAGGGCAAGTCGGATGGCGAAATCATGCGTTTCTGCCAATCGCTGATGACCGAACTGCATCGCCATATTGGGGAATACACCGATGTGCCGGCCGGCGACATCGGCGTAGGTGGACGCGAGATTGGCTATATGTTTGGCCAGTTCAAACGGCTGACCAACCGTTATGAAGCGGGTGTGATTACCGGCAAAGCGCTGCCCTATGGCGGATCTCGTGCACGCACCGAAGCGACAGGATACGGTAACACCTACTTTGTCCAGGCCATGTTGCAGACGAAGGGAACGGATTTCGACGGAAAGAAAGTTGTCGTTTCGGGCTCAGGCAATGTTGCCATTTACACCATAGAAAAGGTGCAGTCTTTCGGAGGTAAGGTGGTAGCCTGCTCCGACTCAAGCGGCTATGTCATGGATGAGAATGGCATCGATCTTGATTTGTTGAAAGAAATCAAGGACGTACGGCGCGAACGCATCTCGCAATACGCTAAAGAAAGAGGCGCTAGCGCACACTTTATTGCTGTGGACAAGGGAACGGTCTGGGACGTGCCGTGTGATATCGCCATGCCTTCGGCGACACAGAATGAACTCTCGGGTAAAGACGCTCGTACGCTCGTGAAGAATAGCGTGATTGCAGTTGGGGAAGGCGCGAATATGCCGTCTACTCCCGAAGCGATCCGGGTGTTCCATGATGCAGGCGTGCTGTTTGGTCCTGGCAAGGCCGCAAATGCTGGCGGAGTGGCTACCTCAGCCCTGGAGATGCAGCAGAACGCCAGCCGTGATAGTTGGACGTTTGAGCAGACGGAGACTCGCCTCGCGGAAATTATGCGCAATATCCACGACACCTGTGCAGCCACGGCGGATGAATATGGCGCGCCCGGCGACTATGTGCTGGGTGCCAACATAGCAGGATTCGTCCGCGTAGCAGAAGCCATGCAGATGCTGGGCCTGGTTTAACGATCGATATGCGAGAGGAAGCGGCTGAGGGGGAATGCCTCAGCCGCTTTCTGCTTGCTGTAGCGGCAGCCTACGTACTGCTGTTTGCAACGATATACTTGCATAGTGAGCACCAGCGTGACCAATCCGTTTCAGATTCTCGACCAACCGGCGATCCAGCCGAAGACCTTCTACATTGAGACCTTCGGTTGCCAGATGAATGCGCATGATTCCGAGAAGGTGATCGGAACGTTGCAGCATGAGGGCTATCGTCAGGTGCAGGACGAGGCTGTGGCTGACCTGGTGCTGTACAACACCTGTTCCATTCGAGATAAGGCGGAGCAGAAGGTCTTTCACCGCCTGAATGAGTACAAACGCATGCAGGGCGAGGGCAAAAAGTTTGCCGTGCTTGGCTGCGTTGCGCAGCAGGAAGGCGCGAAGATTTTTGAGCGTGCGCCATATGTGTCGCTCGTTGCCGGGTCGGCTTCATACCGCAATCTGCCGGAGATGTTGCGGCGGCTGGAAGCGGGTGAGAACCGCATCACCGGTCTGGATGATCGCCAGACGGACGAGACGTTCGACACGGAGTTTACGGCGCGTTCGAATCCGCATCGCGGTTACATCACGATCATCGAAGGTTGCGACAAGTTCTGTTCGTATTGCGTAGTTCCGTATACGCGCGGCAAAGAGCGCAGCCGCACGTCGGAGAGCGTTCTGGCAGAGGCGCGCCGCATGGCCGACGTAGGATTCACCGACATCCAACTGCTTGGCCAGAATGTGAATTCGTATCGTGATCCTTCCGGCAAGATGAGCTTTGCCGAGGTACTGGGCGCGATCGGCGAAATGACTGGCGTTCGGCGCGTACGGTTTACTACGTCGCATCCGCGTGACTTTACGCACGACATTGTGGAAGTGATCGATGCCGTTCCTGCGGTGTGCGACCACGTGCATCTGCCGGTGCAGAGTGGGTCGTCTGCTGTGCTGAAGGCAATGCAGCGCGAGTATACCCGCGAATGGTATCTGGAGCGCGTGGCATGGATGAAGGCTGCGAAGAGCGACATCAGCATGACGACTGACATCATCGTCGGCTTCCCAGGCGAGACGGAAGAAGACTTTGAGCAGACGCTTTCGATGCTTGCCGAAGTGAACTACGATGGCGTCTTCGCCTTCAAGTATTCGCCCCGTCCGAATACTCCTGCTGTGGGAATGGCGGAGACCGTTTCAGAAGAGGTGAAGTCGGCGCGCCTGAATCGTTTGCTGGAGCAGCAGCGTGAGCGGCAGCGCGTGAGCTATGCGCGGCATCTCAACACCACGATGGAGGTGATGGTGGAAGGCTATAACCATCAGCGTGGACAGATTGCGGGACGCTCATCGCAGAACAAGACTGTGAATTTCACCACGCAGCAACCGATTCTTCCTGCGGTTGGTAACTACGTGAACGTGAAGATCACACAGACATTCCCTAACAGCCTTGTCGGCGAAATGGTGCAATAGAGATGGCTGGAACAAAGGGAATTGTGCCAGATCCGGATGTGGAAGTGCGTATTCGCGGGTTGATGATGGATCCTGTCACGAACATGCCAATGATCGTTCTGAAGGACACTGCTAGTGATGCGGTATTGCCGATCTGGGTAGGTATTTTTGAGGCAAATGCTATCGCCATGGAAATTGAGAAGGCAGGAGTACCAAGGCCGATGACGCATGATCTTTTGCGGAGCGCGATTCGTGCGCTGGATGCCGAGATCACGAAGGTGGTGGTATCTGCCCTGAAGGAAGACACGTTTTATGCCATCGTCTGGCTTGATCGCAACGGCGAGACGATTACGCTCGATGCACGACCGAGCGATGCGTTGGCGTTGGCGCTGCGTGCCGATTGTCCTATTTTTGTTGCGCGTAGCGTGATGGAACATGCGCGCCTGAGCGCGAACAATAATCAAGTGAATGCCGATGAGTTGCGCCGCTGGCTTGAGGGCCTGGGCGATGACGATATGGGCCGCTATAAGATGTAATCCTCCGCCGACAGGAATGGATGGATGTTGAAAGCAGTCGCTGGACGTGTGCTCAAATCTCTGGACGCGGTGCGTCGCGCGGCGTACCCTGCCCCTACGGACGACGCGATCTTACTAATGCGTTATAGCAATGCGCTGGGCGTGGTGGTGCACGACACACCAGTAGAGCAGGCGCTGAAAGAAGCAAATCCGTCAGTAAAAATCATAGTTGCGAGTAACGGATTAGGAGCGGATGCAGCGCGGTTCAGTCCCTTTGTGGATTTTGTAATTCGCACACCCGATCCATTTAAAGATGCCGCTGGCGCAATGCGAGCACTGCGGCGCAAGTTGAAGGATGCAGGTGTTCATCCAACCGCAGTAGTTACTACACAGGGGAATCAGCGTACTGTTCTCGCGCTTTTAGCATCTGCGGTTACGCCTGCGCGTCGTTATGGATTTACGCAATTTGCTGATGCGTATGCATCTGCTTTGTCGTGCAACATACGCGAAAGCCACATCGAAAATAATCTGCGGATAGCTGCTCAATTCGGCGCACATGCAAAACAGATGGAGCCTGGGATTTACTTCGATGTGATGTCGCTCGAAAAAGCCCATGAATTTTTGCAGCAATCGAATGAAGACGCGCGCCCTACTGTTGCCATGGTGGTCGAGACCAGTCGTGGGCAGAAGACGAACTGGCATCCTGAACGTTTTCACGCCGTAACGGAAGCGGTGATGCAGCGCGGGTTTCGTCCTGTGTTTTTAGGGACGCAGCAGAATGTCGAATCGATTGAAGACCTGCGACGCGAATTGCCAGAGGGAAGTGTCAGTCTGGCAGGGAAGACAGATGTTCCTACACTGGCTGCCGTGCTTGCTCTGTGTGATGCGTGCATCACGCTCGATACAGGCACGATGCATGTGGCGCGGTCGGTGGACTTGCCGTTGGTTGTGCTGGGGCCTTGCTGGCAGAAGCCTGTAGAGTGGATGCCACTAACGAAACAGAACGCGCGCATTTTACGCGGGCAAGATTGCGAACAGGTCCCTGAAAATTATCTGCTGGATGAGATTGAAGTAGCCGACGTACTCTCGGCGTTCGATGACCTTATGGCGCAGTATCCGCCCAATGCAAAAGAAAAAGAGAGACGCGTGGAGCGGCGTCTCTCTTCCGTCTTTCCTGTTGTGCTTTAGCGTTCGGCCAGCGAGTTCAGCAGAGTGTAAAACTCCGGGAACGAGATAGCTGCCGCTTCTGCACCGTGTACCTCGGTGGGACCTTGAGCGCGCAGAGCAGCAACGGAGAAAGCCATGGCGATGCGGTGGTCCGTGCCGGAATCCACTTTGCCGCCGCGCAGCGTCTGTCCGCCGGGGACGTCCATACCGTCTTCATGCTCCACCACTTCAGCGCCCATTGCGCGCAGATTCTGTGCTGTGAGTGCGATACGGTCAGACTCCTTTACACGCAACTCTTTCGCATCGCGGATGCGGATGCCGTCGCGCGTGTACGGAGCGATGGCCGCGAGGACTGGAAGTTCATCGATGAGTTGCGCAGAGAGCGCGCCATTGATCTCCGCGCCGCTTAGTTGTGCAGATGAGTTGACTTGGATTGTGCCGATCATCTCGCCGTGCTGATCTTCGATGTTCAGAGGTTTGATCCTCAGGCCGATGCCAGAGAGTACGTCCAGCAGCGCAGCCCGTGTGGGATTCATGCCGAGATCGTCGATAACTAGGTTTGAATCTGGAAAGAGCAGCGCGGCGCACAGGAAGAACGCTGCGGAAGACATGTCCCCAGGAACAGTTGCATCAATCGCCTTGAGCTTCTGGCCACCTTCGATAGACATCGAATTGCTATCGCGCTCCAGTGTTGCTCCAAAGGCACGCAGAGCATGTTCGGAATGGTCGCGCGTGCGCACGCTTTCGCTAATGCTGGTGCGGCCTTCCGCCTGCAAACCGGCGAAGAGGATTGCTGTCTTTACCTGTGCGCTGGGGATGGGCGTGTCGAAACTGATCGCTTTGAGAGGACCTCCGTGGACTGTCATCGGCGCGTGGCCGTCCACCAGATCAATGCGCGCACCCATCTGCGCGAGAGGCTTGCGGATGCGCTCCATAGGGCGCAGCGTGAGCGAGTCGTCGCCGATAAGCGTGAACGTATGCGGATGCGGCCCAATAAGACCGGAAAGCATACGCATGGTCGAGCCGGAGTTGCCGCAGTCGAGCGGCTGATTGGGCTGGCGGAAGTCACCCGCGGTGCCGGTTACGGAGATGGTTCCGTCGGCGTGCTTTTCTACCTTTGCGCCCAGCGCCTCCATGCACGCGAGCGAGCTGTGCGGGTCCGCGCCGGTGGAGAAGTTGGTGAAGCGCGATGTGCCTTCTGCAATGCCGGCCAGCATGGCATAACGGTGCGAGATGCTTTTATCGCCAGGAAGACGGACGCTGCCGCGAAAGGATTTTGCCGGAAGAATAGTCTGAACGGAGTTCTGTGCTGTTTGAGACATGCATCTCTATCGTAGCCGACAATGGCTCAAATCACCTTCAGGACGACGAGGGTTTCATCATCAAAGTGCTCCGCGCCCTGCTGAAACTGCTCCACTCTATTGAGGATGTGAGCAACAGTCTTCTCTGAAGTGGCCAAACCGTTATTTTCCAATAAAGCGCACAGCCGGTCGTTACCAAACATGCGATGTTCGGTATCCTCGGCATCCGTGATGCCATCGGAGAAGAATACGATCTGGTCTCCTGGACGTGTCGAAATTGTGAATTGTTCGTAAGTCACAGAAGGGAAGAGCCCTAGTGGGAATCCTTCCGCGCGTATTGTTTTAGCCTTGCGCTGTTCGCCTTCGCCAGTTACAAGTAACGGCTGTACGGAGCCTGCATTTGCAATCTCCAGCGTACGATTGTGTCCATTCCAAATGGCGAAGAGCATCGTGACATACTGCGCATCGAGTCGCCGTTGCTGCAACTGATCGTTCATAGCGGCCAACATCCGCGCGGGCGCAAGCCGCTGCACTGCAAGCGAGCGCAGAATGCCGCTGACGAGTGCTGCATATAACGCGGCGGGAGCGGCTTTTCCACTGACGTCGCCGATGACAATCGCGAGCCGACCCTCTCCATACGGGATGAAATCATAAAGGTCGCCTCCTATGGACCTGGCTGGCAGGAATTTTGCCGCAAGTTCAGCATTGCTCACAGCAGGAGGAGCAGGCGGAAGGAGACGAAGCTGCACTTCGCGCGCCATCTTCAGATCGCGTTCCAGCCGTTGTTCCTCTTCCAGAATCCGCTCATATAAGCGAGCATTCGTGATGGCGATGGCGACCTGTCCGGCTAGGGTGACCAGCGTACGTTGATGGTCTTCGTTGTAGTAGTTGACGCGCGTGTGTTCGAGATCGAGTACGCCAATCACGGTGCCTTTATAAAGCAGGGGCACAGACAATTCGCTACGAACCTCGGGATTCGTCTCTACATAGCGCGGATCTTTGCGGACATCCGGAGCAAGTATCGGCGTGCGTTCTTTTGCCGCGGTACCGATGATGCCAACGCCGAGCGGAGTATTGCGCTCGCGCGTGACTCTCTCGCCAAAGCGCGTGCTGAAGCGATGCACAAACTGCTGCTGGCTCTCGCTCCAGAGCAGAATCGTGAACATCTGAAAATCGACCACGCGCTTCAACAGAGCGCCGACACGCTCCAGCAGATCGTCGAGATCGAGAATGCTTGTAATTTCGCGGCTGATTTCATTCAGCACAAGTAGCGTCTGCGCCTGACGCGACACGCGCGTATACAGCCGTGCATTTTCAATGGCGATGGCCATTCGCGAGGCAACCAGCTCGAGCAATTGCTGATGTTCCGGCGTGAAGTGTGCGAGTTGTTCCGACTCGATATCAAGAACGCCGATGACCTTGTTCTTGATGATGAGTGGCACGGCGAGCTCGCTACGCACGTCGGGGTTTGCGTTGATGTAATTCTCGGCAACGCTCACATCATCTACGCGGACTGCTTCGCGACGCGCGGCCGCCTGACCAGCGATGCCTTGCCCCATCTTCAGACGGCGGCGCTCAACCTCCGGCGTGTGGCCTACTTGGAAGCGCATCCACAGTTCCTGCATGCGTTCGTTGATCAGCAGGATAGCGAAGATGCGATACTCCACCACCGCACGCACTAGTTCAGCAACACGATGCATGGCAGTCTGCAGATCGAGCGTGGTGTTGAGCGTGTCCACAAGGCGATGGAGAAAGTCAGCATGTGTCGCTTCCACGCGCACGCTGATGTTCGCCGCGGCGCCGGGGTCGGCGGGGCGATAATCTCCTTCAAACTCAACGGCCGCCGGTTCCGCAGCCGCTGGCGAGTTGGGTGCCTTGCGCTTCATGTGCGACTAATATCCCGCCGCTACCTGAGCCACGGATTCCGTGTTCCCGGTCAGTTCATGCACGATGCGTACACTGGCGCTCGCACCAATGCGAGTCGCACCAGCCTCCAGCATCTTGCGCGCATCTTCCAGTGTGCGGATGCCGCCCGAAGCTTTCACGCCCGCGCGCGTTCCTGCCACCCCACGCATCAGCGCGATGTCATCCACCGTTGCGCCTCCGGTAGAGAAACCGGTGCTGGTCTTGATGAAGTCCGCACCCGCGCCGACGCAAATCTCCGATGCGCGCAGTTTTTCTTCAAAGCTCAGCAGGCATGTTTCGAGAATCACCTTCACGATGCCGCCCATGCCATGCACACGCTCCACCACTCCATGCACATCGTTGCGCACGGTTTCAAACTCGCCGGACTTGAGCGCGCCCACATTCAGCACCATGTCCACATCGTGCGCGCCGAGCTTCATTACGCGTTCTGCTTCGTCCAACTTGGACTCCACTAAACTCGCGCCAAGAGGGAAGCCAATAACCACTCCGACGGGCACGTCTGTGCCTTTCAGCGCAGACGCAGCAACTGGCACCCAATATGGATTCACCATCGCGCAGGCAAAGCCGAACTCGGCAGCTTCCTTGCAGACAGCTTCGACCTGTTCGCGTGTCGCCTCGGGCTTCAGCAGCGTGTGGTCGAGCACGGCGGCGAGGCTCTTCGCGCCGGAGAGGGCTTGCTTGCTGAATGCGGCGGCGTCGAATGCGGAATCGTTTTGAGACATAGCTTTCCTTCCGGCGCAGACCCCGTCTGCACCACACAACATGATATCGCTCAAACGCAGTGAAATCAGGCAGCGCGCCGCACGAATTGGAGTGCGGAAGCAAGGTCGTCACGCAGGTGGTGAAAGAGTTGCTCCCGCATTGCGTGATCGGGGGCGCGCAACACGGCGGAAGGATGCACCGTTGCCATCACATGCTCCGCAAACGGCGTGCTCAGCACCTTGCCACGATCGCGCATCAGGGCAAACGTTCCGCCCAACAGCGACTTGGCCGCAGACGCTCCCAGGCAGACGATGAGCTTCGGTTTGACAGCATCGATCTCCGCCAGCAGCCAAGGCTTGCACGCTGTAATCTCCGACATGCGCGGCGATTGGTGCATCCGCCGCTTGCCGCGCTGCGTGAATTTGAAGTGCTTCACCGCGTTTGTCATGAACACTTCTTTTGAAGTCACGTGAATCTCTTCCAGAGCCTTGCGGAGAAGTTTTCCGGCAGGCCCGACAAAAGGCTTGCCTTCAAGGTCCTCCTGATCGCCCGGCTGTTCGCCCACCAGCATCAGCGGAGCATGCGCGCCACCCGCACCCGGCACAACCTGCGTGGCGCACTTATACAGATCGCAACCACGGCATCCCGGCATGGCCTCGCGGAGCGCAGGCAGGCTATGCCGTTCAGGCACAAAAGGCGCGGCGCTCGGTTTTGATGTTTGCAACTGGACCATCTCGTTCACGCGCTCCCCGGCGCTCTGTATAAGAGTGGGAATCAGCGCGACCTCAGGGAGTTGCCCCCAATACTTCACCGGCATATGGCTGCGCATTACGCTCGGGTTCAGCCGGGCGGGATTGAAGATACCGCTGTAGTACGTCTTCCATAGCTCTTCCATCTCATCTTCGGCAGGCGCAGATTCTCGTCCCGCGCCGGGACCGAACTGCAACTGCTTCACCAACGGGTCCCATGCCACAGAAGCGTCCGGAGTGAAGATGCTCCAGCGCATCACGGCGAATCTCTCCGCAAAAAACGGCGCGGCCAGTTCAAGGATGCGGTGCTCGGGGTTGTACCAGGCGATCATGTGCTCGCCGTGTTGATCCATCATGCTGCGGAAGCGAACAAACGCATGCATCTTATGGATGTCTCGGCGGACCTGCTGCTCCATGCGCAACATCGCGCTCACGTCGGCATCCACTTCGATCTTGAGCAGATTGCGATTACTCTGCAGCCGATAAAGAAGACGAAAGAGCAGGTTCCAACGCTGCGGGTCGCGATGCGCAGCAACGACGCGAGCTTTCTCCAGAAACAAGGCCGAAACGTATGCCTTGCGCTCTGTGGGGACTACCCGAAGCTCAGATGAGGTGGAAATCAAACTCTGCGGAGCCGCCACGGTTGCATCGCGAAAGTCGATGGTTTCAGGCGCATCGCCGCGCATGAGAGCTTCGCGTGCGAGTGTTCGCCATGCTTCGAAATTCGGTGGAACATCGACATGCCTGAGCGTGAGCAGAGGAAGAGCGGCGGCCATCACAGCACCCCCGTAAGCGCGCTGACAGCCGCTTGCTGGAATAGAGACATCTGCATCGCAGTGGACACTTCCGCCCGCAAAGACGCCACTTCCAAGGGCATATGGTCCGTCGCCACAATAAACTGAGCCGCATCGCGCCAGCGCACATGCAGCTTCTTCAGATCGGCAGCAGAAAGCTGATGATAGCGGCGGATGCGCAGAATCCGTTCGACATTACCACACCCAATACCCGGCACGCGCAACAGCATCTCGCGCGGCGCGGCATTCACATCCACAGGAAACAGGTGCGGATTGCGTCGCGCCCAGCTCATCTTCGGATCGGTATCGAGATCGAGATTCAGATCGTCATCCGCAACAATCTCATTCGCTTCAAAGCCGTAGAAGCGCATCAGCCAGTCCGCCTGGTAGAGACGATGTTCGCGCATCATGGGCGAAGGCTTCAGCGGCAGGCGCGCATCGGCCTCAGGAAACGGCGAAAAGCCCGTGTAGTACACCCGCCGCAGTTGGTAGCTCTTGTAGAGCGTGGACGCGCGATAAATGATGTCGCGGTCCGTAGCAGGCGTAGCACCCACGACCATCTGCGTGCTCTGGCCAGCGGGCGCAAACTTTGGCGTGGACTGGAGCCGTTTCCGGCCGTCTTCGGTCTCCTGCATGCGCATGTGGATTTCCGCCATCGTCGCTTCAATCACGTTGGACTTCTTCTCCGGCGCAAGCTGCACCAGGTCCTGCTGCGTAGGCAGTTCAATGTTCGCGGAGAGGCGGTCGGCGTACAAGCCAGCCTCATGCAGCAGAAGCTGCGATGCGCCGGGAATCGCCTTGATGTGGATGTATCCGCCGAAGTGATGCACCGTGCGCAATAGCCTGGCCACGCGCACAAGTTGCTCCATGGTGTAGTCGGGCGACTGGATAATGCCGGACGAGAGGAACAGCCCTTCAATGTAGTTGCGCTTATAGAAATTCAGTGTGAGGGAAACGACCTCTTCCGGCGTTAAACGCGCGCGGCGAATGTCAGACGAGACGCGGTTCACGCAAAAGACGCAATCGTAGGTGCAGTAGTTTGTCAGCAGCAGCTTCAGCAGGGAGATGCAGCGCCCATCCGGCGTATAGGAGTGGCAAATGCCCGCGCCATCGGAGTGTCCAATGCCTTTGCCATTCGAGCTGCGCTTCGCTCCCGATGACGCGCAGGAAGCATCGTACTTGGCCGCATACGACAGAATGTGCAGCTTGTCCTGAATCGACAACATGCGACTAGCTCCTGCGATCGATTATAGCGAACAAAAAGCGAAATCGCGAAAGCTTGTCAAGGCTGAAGCTTCGTAAGTCTCTCAGAGCACAAGATATACATATGCCGGATTACCATTGCCAATCTGAAACAATAGAAATAGAGTAAGGCGCGAACCCGCTCCAATCTTCAGCTGGTTCAGGCTACTAAGTTCTTTAGAAATAGGATTTTGCCCGTAACTCCTCTGGTGACAGGATTTTACAGTCTGTGGGAAATGTAAGTCTCACAAACCATAGCACTTCACAAGTACACCCAGGGGGAGGGGGGGTACCCCATAGGAGGGCTTAGTGTCCGGTGGGAATCTCTGGATAAAGCCGGATATCACGCACATTGCGATATTTTTCGGCGTAATCCATGCCATATCCAATCACAAAATGGTTCGGAATCTTGAAGCCGACGTAGTCAGCTTCAATCGGCACCAGACGCCGCTCCGGCTTGTCGAGACAGGTAGCAATCTTCAGCGAAGCCGGCTTGTGCTGTAGCAACAGCTTACGCAGATAGCTGAGCGTAAGGCCAGTGTCGAGAATGTCTTCTACCACAATGACGTGCTTGCCTTCAATCGGCACATCAAGGTCCTTGATGAGCTTCACCGCGCCGGAGCTGGTCTTCTCCTTGCCGTAGCTGGAGACAGCCACGAAGTCGAAGGTGTTGTCCACATCGATCGAGCGCGCCAGATCGGCCAGAAAGATCGCTGCGCCCTTCAGAACGCCGACGAGCACAATGCTCTGGTCCTTGTAGTCTGCGGATATCTCCTCGCCGATGGCGGTAACGCGCTCGGCAATCTGCTGTTCAGAAAAGAGAATCTCGCACTGGCTGGCGGGAACGAAATCTGGCGGTGTCGGCATGAGAATAGGGTATCGAAAGCGGGGATGAGGAAATCGCGTCCGGAACAGGTTGCAGTGCTCAGGCGGCTATACTCGGAGAGATACAGACATGCTTCCTTACATTCATCTTGGTTCGCTTACCATTCCTACGTTTGGCCTGTTTCTGTGGCTTGGCGGAGTGGCCGCTGCATATCTTCTGCACCGTAACTTTGTCCGCAATGGTGTAAAAGCCGACGCCATCTCCGTAGTGGCCGTGGCGATGATTGCCGGCGTTGTCGGCGCCAAGGCGTGGCACGAACTCCAGAATCCGGCTGTGATGATGCGCGCGCTGCACCAGGTGGCTGAGCCTGGATGGCACCATCCGCTTGAAGTGCTGGGTGGCCTGCTGAGCTGGTTCCGCGAAGGGTTCGCATGGTTCGGCGGTCTGGTCGCCGGTGTTGCAGTCCTGATGTATCAAGGGCATATCAAGTACGACGGTATCCGCGCCGGCGCTGTCCGCATGCTGGATCTGGCTGCGCCTGCTGCGGCACTCGGGTATGGAGTTGGCCGCATCGGCTGCCTCACCTCGGGCGATGGCGATTACGGCATTGCCACCACGCTGCCGTGGGGTGTCCATATCAAGGACACGGCGCTCGATCCGCCGCGTCCTAATCCGCCCGGTCTGCTCGTCCATCCCACGCCTATCTATGAGTTGCTCTTCGGCATCGCTCTGGCAGCGTATCTCTGGATGCGCGGCAAAAAGAACATCCCCATCGGCCAGCTTACGGGCGAATACCTTATCATCAGCGGCATCGGGCGTTTTCTGGTGGAGTTCATCCGCCGCAATCCGCGCCTTTATTACGGAATGAGTAACGCCCAGGTCGCAGCTTTGCTTTCGTCGCTTGCAGGCGTGTTGTTGATCGCTGTGGCACGTGCGCGTAATCGCAGGCCAGTTGAGGCAGAAGCTACAGCCGCTTGAGGTAAGCCTTTACCCGTTCAAAATCAGGGAAGCGCTCCTCATCCGCCTTGAACTCGCGCGAATGCACGCAGCGCCGTGAGCCTTTCATCCGCACCGGATGCTTCAGATGCAGCATCTCGTGGTACATCAGGTACTCAATCGCAAAGCGCGGCACCTGCGGCCGGTCGAAGACGCGGCTGATCACGATGGTGTTGTGTGCGGCGTCGTAATGGCCGAGAAGGCGCTTGGCATGATGTCCGCTCCATGTCAGCACCGGCTTGCCTAGAAGGCCATCAAAGAACTGCCGGTTCATCGCCTCGAAAATCTCATCGAGATCGTAGACATGCCCCTTGGCGGTAAGCAGCCGTTTGCGTCCGCGCTGCTGGCGAATCTGCTCAGCCTGCCGCGAGACACGCTCCGACTGCGTGTAGCGGCGGTAGCGATCATTGTGATTGCGTTCAATCGGCTTGCGATAGAGCTTCGCAATTAGGATGTGCGCGATGGCCTCCAGTACGCTTTGCGGTGCTTCCTCCAGCAAATCGGACAGTTGCACGTATAGCTTGCCTTCGCGCAGGCGAATGGTCGTATTCAGCGAAGTGAAGCGCCGAAACCGAATCTCAAATAGAGGCATGGGCGCGCGCGGGCGGAGATCGCGGTACGCTCGCTGGAAGGTTTCCGAAAGAGTAGGACCGGAAGGTGTGACTGCAACCGGTGGAGGCGCGGGGACTGTATCGAACAGCGATGGGAACAGGGAAGCAGTCACTCTAGAGAACAGTGTACGAGTCTTCAGCGCTCCACCTCAATGCCGCGCTCCCCTTCCTTGCGCGGAGGGTGCTGCTTGAAATACTCCTTCTGTTTCGGCAGAAGTTCGGTGGCTTCCTTCTGAACATCGGCCACAGAATCCACCGCAAACTGCCGGACAATCTCGTATGTCTCGTTCTTTTCCGGCTGATTCAGCACTGATTTCCAGCGTTCTGTGGCCGCGATCAGCTTGGGCAACACCTTACGCAGGTCGCGATGGTCCTGCTCATAGGTTTCAAGATTTTCTTCGAGTTCACCGGTGATGTCGGCCACCTGCTGCATCCAGTCATGCAGATCTTCCACGCGCCCGGCTTCATACTTTTTACCGGCGAGATCCTGGATACGGTCGATCCGCGCGTCGATGATCTTCTGAAACGCAGTGATGCGCTTGTCGGGCAGCATTGCATTGTCTCGAAGCTGTTCCACCTCCTGGTCGCTAAGAGGTTCCTGCCTGCGCTGCGCGCAACACGGCAGGCACACAAAGAGCAGCAGCGTGATGACGAGGGAAGCACGCATCGTTTAGTGAGAAAAGAGTACTGCCAGCAGGCTGCTCTGTGTAGCGTTGATGCGTTTCAGCGTCTGCTGCAGGCGGACCTTGATATCGCCGGAAACCGAGCGCGCCAGATCATGCAATCGCCGTTGCGTCTCACGTAAACGCATCTCGGCCTTCTTCAGGTCTTTACTCTTCACATTCACTTCGGAGTCGATCTGCTGCGTGCAGGCTTCCACTTTTTCCAGCGTGGCTACGGCCTGCTCCGGTTCGCCCGAGCGCAGTTGTGTGGCTGCTAGCACAGTCAAACGGTCGGCGAGTTCTGTGTAGAGATACGGCTTCTCCCGCGGCGCGGCTTCATTCGCACGTTGTTCTAACGAGGCCAGCGCAGACGGATCGACGACGGAGTCGCCCGACGCAGCAGCGCGCGCCGAAGGACAGAATGTAAGGGTTGCGGCAAACCCGAGGCCAAGCATCGACCGTGTCCAGAACGCACGGGGCCGGGGATTGAATGAGATGACGGACAACATAGTGCACCGCCTTCTGCGAGCGGGTCTACTTTCCGCGCTCCAGAACGGGAATGCGATGTTTTGCCTCCCACTCTTCGTTTGGATAGCGGCCAGCCGCTTCCTTCAGAAATTGGCGGTAGAGTTCGACCGCCAATTTGTTGTGATGCAATCTATCATGTGCCGTTGCCGCAAGGAAGAGGGAAGTGGCCGATGGCGCTTCTACGCTATCTCGCAGCGCCAGCGCCCGCAGCACCGTTTCGGAATCCTTGTTGGCCGAAGCCGCGAAAGCCAGGTGCGAAGCCACCGACGCCATCTCCGCTTTGGAGGAAAACGCCGCAGGATTCGCCAGCGCTCTTTCAAACGCCTTCTGTGCCTCCGCCGGGTGGCTTGCACGAATAAGCGCGCTGCCCCAGTCGTCTAACAGGGCAGCATCGTCCGGTGTCGTCTTTAGGAGCGCTTCGTACAAAGGCAACGCCTTATCCGGCGTTCCGCCTTGCACATACAGCCGAGCTAGCATCCGTTTCAAGGCCGCATCCTCAGGATGCGCCGCAACGACAGGCTCCAAAGACGCAATCGCTCCAGCGGCATCTCCCGATCCACCCTGAATGCTGGCCAGTTTCGCCGCAAGCTCAGGATCGCCAGGGTGCTTCGCCAAGGCAGATTGAAGCACCGTCTTTGCCTCATCTGGCTTCTTCTGCGCCTGCAACGCCCGCGCCAAGCCGACCGACGCCTGCACATCTCCCGATGTGATCTCAAGAGTTTTGCGAAATTGCGCTTCCGCCGAAGCCGGATCGCCCGCCTGCACGGCAAGTTGCGTGGCCAGAGCACGATCGTCTGCCGTCTCCGGAGAGATCTTCAGCGCTTCCAGCAGTTCGTTCCGCGCCTCCGCCGGATGCTGCGCCGCATCGATCTGCGCCATCGCCCGCCACGCACGCGCACGCAGACTCAGATCGCCGCTCGCAGGCGTCAGCGTGACCGCCACCGCAAGCTGATCACGCGCTTCGGCCATCTGCCCGTTCCGCGCCAGCAGCAACCCCAGTGCGAGATGCGCTTCAAACTGTTTAGGATCGACAGTAATCGCAGCCAGATACGCAGTTTTCGCAGCTTCGGAGTGGTTCAGGGCGTCTTCTGCGAGACCAAGATCGTATGCCGCACGCGTATTCTTCTTATCGCGACTGACAATCGCAGCCAGAACATCGCGCGCCTTGGCAAAATCATTCGCCTGGAGCAAATCTTCCGCTCGCTGCAACTGCTGCTGTGCCTGCTTCTGCTCCTCTTCCACTTCCAGAGGCGAGCGCGTACCCGCAGGCATCTGCGCCAGCAGGGAAGTCGAAATCAGCAGAAATACCGCAGCGATTTTCATGCACCCTCAAGCACCGGAGCGAGCCACTTGCCGGTGTGCGATGCGGGAACGCGCGCGATCTCCTCGGGCGTTCCGGTGGCGACCACCATGCCGCCGCCGGCGCCGCCCTCGGGCCCCATGTCAATCACGTAATCCGCACTCTTGATCACATCCATGTTGTGTTCGATCACCAGCAGCGACCCGCCGCCCTCAATCAATTTCTGAAACGCCGCCAGCAACCGGCTCACATCCTCAAAGTGCAACCCGGTTGTCGGCTCGTCAAGAATGTACAACACCCGGCTCGCCGCCGCGCGCTTGCCATCTCCGCGTGCAGATGTGACGGAACGAATAGATGCAAGGTGAGCGGCCAGCTTCACGCGCTGCGCCTCGCCGCCGGAGAGCGTAGTGGCCGACTGGCCCAGCCGCACGTATCCAAGACCAACTTCATCCAGCACCGTCAGCCTATCCACAATCTTCGGATGGCCAGCGAAGTAACTGATCGCGTCCTTCACCGTCATGCCGAGCACGTCGTGGATGTTCTTGTTCTTGTACTTCACCTCAAGAATGCCGGCCTTGTAGCGCGTGCCATTGCATTCTTCGCAGGGGAGTTCGACGTCCGCAAGAAACTGCATCTCGACCGTGACCGTGCCATCGCCCTCGCAGACATCGCAACGTCCGCCTGGCACGTTGAACGAGAACGACCCTGCCGTATAACTCTTCCGCCGCGCGTCCGGCTGCGATGCAAACAGTTCGCGAATCGCATCGAACGCCTTGATATACGTCACAGGATTCGAGCGCGGCGTACGGCCAATCGGCGACTGGTCCACCAGCACCACTTCGCGCAGATTGTGCGTGCCTGTCAGTTCGCGATAGAGGTTTGTAACATCGCCGCCCTCACTCTGACCTAACGCATGTTGCAGCCCCTGGTAGAGCACCTGATGTACCAGCGTGGACTTGCCCGAGCCCGACACGCCAGTGACGCACACCAGCATCCCCAGCGGAATCTCCACATCCACACCGCGCAGATTGTGCGAACGCGCACCCTTCAGCTTCAGCACCTCGCGCGTAGGCTCCCGGCGATCACGCGGCAGACGAATGCTTGATTGCCCGGAAAGGTATTTGCCCGTCAGCGAATTCGCATCGTGGCTCACTTCGTCCACCGTGCCTTCAGCGAGCAGCTTTCCACCCAACTCGCCCGCACCGGGGCCAAGATCGATCAGCCGGTCCGCCGCGCGAATCACATCGGGATCGTGCTCGACCACCAACATCGTGTTGCCGAGGTCGCGCAACGAATGCAGAATCCGCACCAGCTTCACCGTATCGCGCGAGTGCAAACCAATCGAAGGCTCATCCAGCACGTACAACGCGCCTACCAGCTTTGATCCAAGCGACGATGCAAGCTGAATACGCTGCGACTCGCCACCGCTCAACGTCGAACTCAGACGATCGAGCGTCAGATACTCCAACCCGACTTCCACAAGAAAGCCCGTGCGCTGCCGCACCTCTTCCAGAATCTTGCCTGCGATCTCCTGTTGCGATGGCGTAAGCACCAACGAATCGAAAAACTCGCGCGCCGCTGTGATCGTCAGCGCAGACGCCTCACAAATATTTCTCTCATTCAGCAGAACCGCCCGGGCTTCTGCACGCAGCCGTTGGCCCTTGCAATCCGGACACGGCGCATAGCCGCGATATTTCGACAGGAACACGCGCACATGCAGCTTGTACTTCTTGCGGTCCAATTCGGCAAAGAAGCCGCGAATGCCATGGAAGCTGCCTTCGCCCTCCCACAGCAATTCCTGCTGCGCGGGCGTCAGGTCAAACCACGGCCTGTTCGTCGGAATGCTCTTCGACTTCGCGAACTTCTTCATCTCGCCGTGATGCGCGCGATACTTCGGCTTCGTCCACGGATCGATCGCACCTTCATCCAGCGTCTTCGACTTGTCCGGCACAATCAGGTTCGGATCAAAGTCGATGGTGTTGCCAAAACCCTGGCAGCGCGGGCAAGCGCCAAACGGATTGTTGAACGAGAACAGCCGCGGCTCCGGCTCGCGATACGCACGATGGCAAGTGGTGCACTCAAACGCAGCAGAGAAGCGAAGCTCCTTCGGCTCGCCTTCACCCTCGCGCGGTACGGTAAGAAAACGCACCTCGCCCGACTCGCGATAGCCCGTCTCAATCGCATCCACAATACGCGAACGGATGTCTGCCGAAACCGCAATGCGGTCCACCAGCACAAAGATGGGCTCGTTGAAGTTCAACTCCAGCAAACTCTCCGGCGTGGAGAACTCAACGATGCTGCCGTTTTGAAAGAGGCGATTGTAGCCACGCTTACGCAACTCGCCCAACCTGTCCTTCAATGCGTCACTCAGATCGACAACCGGCTCAGGCTTCGCCTTCTTCGCAGCAGTTTTTTTCTTCGCTGGCTTGGGCGCTTCTTCTTCCGGTACAGAAGCCTCCAACAACGGCTCCAGCTTTACCTCAGCGCGCACAATCGGGAAGAGCACCTGCAAGCGCGTGCCTTCGCCCAGCGCGATCACCGCCGCGGCAATCTCATCCACCGTGTCGCGCTTCACCACGCCGCCGCAGTGCAGACACGTCACCGTGCCGCAGCGCGCGTAGAGCAAACGCATATAGTCGTAGATTTCCGTCGCCGTCGCCACGGTCGAGCGCGGATTGCGCGTCTGGTTCTTCTGCTTGATGGCGATTGCGGGAGCAAGACCCTCCATGTGATCGACGTCGGGCTTCTCAATCCGTTCCAAAAACTGCCGCGCATACGCCGAGAGCGACTCCACATAGCGCCGCTGCCCCTCGGCATACACCGTGTCAAACGCAAGCGAACTCTTGCCCGAACCCGACACGCCGCTCACCACGGTCATCTGCCCGTGAGGAATGTCAACGTCGATACCCTTCAGGTTATGCGTGCGCGCGCCGCGAATAATGATGGCGTCGTTGCTCATTTAGTGATCCACCACAGCATTGTCATTCCGAGGCGTAGATGAGGAATCTGTTTTTTCGCGCGGCCAAATAATCTCAATCATCAACAGAGCAGCGCCAACGCAGATGCAGCTATCGGCAATGTTGAAGTCGGGCCAGTGATACGAGCCGATGTGCACCTCAAGAAAATCGATCACGTAATGCAACACGGCGCGGTCGTACAGATTGCCAAGCGCGCCGCCAAGAATCAGCCCCAGGCCAACACCCGCAGGCGTCCATTCGCGTCCAATGCGCCAGATGGCAATCGCAACAATGATGACTGCGATGACCGAGAAGGCAATCAGCCCAAGCCGCACACGCTCCGGCGAAGTGGATTGTCCGAAGATGGAAAACGCTGCGCCAAAGTTCAGCACATGCGAGATGCGGAACACCTTCGGGATCACCGTGATGCCGCCGCCAAGCGGCACATGCTGATTGATCCAAAGTTTGCTCACGCGGTCGAGCACAATCGCGAGAACACTGATCACATAAATCCAGATACGTGCGTCTTTCTTCACTGCGCACCTGCTTCTGCCGTCATCGGCGCAAAACCGACGGCATCCAATGCAGTCGCGCAACGCGCGCAAACGGTGGACCAGCGATCATCGCTACCAACGTCATTCGTAAACCGCCAGCAACGCTCACACTTAGTGCCAGGCGCTTTGGCCACGCTGCTTCTAAAATCGTCAGCCTGCTGACCAGCCACAGGCTCAGCCTTCTGAAGAATTACGCTCGATACGTTGAACAGCTCTGGCAATGCATCGCGGTACTTCTCAAGAAGCTGATACTTGGCATTCGCGCCATCGTTCAACCGCTCAATGTAAGCAGCCGCTTCGAGTGCTTTGCCGATCGTCTTATCCGCGCGCATGGATTCGAGCATCAGAAGAATGCCCGAGCGATAGCTCAGCAGCGATTGGAAATCAGCAAGTATGGTTTGCGATGCTTCCGGAGGCGCAAGACTTTCCGATGCAGGGAAGCCTGCGATATGAACGCTCTTCTCACGTCCATCCACCTCCGGCATGTACTCCCAAACCTCATCCGCAGTGAACGAAAGGATCGGCGCAACCATCCGCACCAGCGCTTCCGTAATCTTCCAGATCGCAGTTTGTGCCGAGCGCCGCTCAACCGCCTTCGGTGCCAGCGTGTAGAGCCGGTCCTTCAATACATCCAGGTAGAAGGCCGAAAGCTCTGAGTTACAAAACTCATTCAGCGCGTGATACGCGCGATGAAATTCAAATTCGTCATACGCCTTGCGAACTTTCTTCACCACCTCAGCACAACGCGCAAGCATGTACTGGTCGAGCGGCTGCATGTCGTTCCACGCAACTTCATCCTCCGCCGGAACAAACCCGTCGAGATTCGCCAGTAGGAAGCGGAACGTATTGCGCAGCTTGCGATAGATCTCTTCCGCCAGCCGCTTCATCAACGGCACAGACGCGATCACGTCCTCGCGGAAATCCACCGACGCCACCCACAAGCGAACAATGTCCGCGCCAAGCTGGTCCATCACCAGCACCGGATCAACACCATTGCCAAGCGACTTCGAAAACGCGCGACGTTGCTCATCCAGCGTCCATCCGCTCGTCGCCACCATCTTGTAGGGAGCCTTGTCGCGCAGACCGACAGACGCCAGCAGCGACGAGTGGAACCATCCGCGATGCTGATCGCCGCCCTCGGTGTACAGGTCGGCAGGGAAGCGAAGCTCCGGTTCTACTTCCAACACCGCATGCCAGCTCGACCCACTCTCAAACCACACATCGAGAATGTCCATCTCCTTGCGGAACTCGGTTGCACCGCACGCGCATGCAGTGCCCGCAGGCAGTAGCTCCTCAGCTTCGTAGCCATACCAGGCATCCGCGCCTTCGGCGTTGAACTTCTCCACAATGCTCTTGTTGATTGCTGGATTGTTCAGCGTCTTCGAACACTTCTTGCAGAGAAACACCGCAATCGGCACGCCCCAGATTCTTTGCCGCGAGATGCACCAGTCGGGTCGCGTCGCAATCATGTTGCTGATGCGCTCTTCGCCCCAACTAGGGTCCCACTTCACGCGCTTGATCTCGTCCAGCGCACGCTGCCGAAAGGTGGTGTTGTCCATCGGCGTCTCCATGCCGATGAACCACTGCTCCGTCGCGCGATAGATCACCGGACGGTGGCAGCGCCAGCAGTGCGGATAGCTGTGATGGATATCGCTGCGCCCCATCAGAGCGCCGCGCGCTTGCAGCAACTCGATAATCTTGTCGTTCGCTTTGTAGACGTGCAAGTTGTCGTACTCTGGCAGACCGTTCCGCAGAATGCCCGCATCATCCACATCGCACACCTGCGAGAGGGCATACTTCTTGCCCGTCGCAAAGTCGTCCGGTCCATGCGCCGGAGCGGTGTGTACTCCACCCGTACCTTGCTCGGTCGTCACATACTCGGCCATCACACCGGGGACCATGCGCTCCAGGAACGGATGCTGAAACTCCACGCGCTCCAGCTTCTCACCGTGGAAGCGCTCAATCTCTTTCGCTGCCTCCAATCCGCAAGCAGCCTTCACGCTTTCCACCAACTCGGAGACTACGATGTACACCGCGCCATCCGTGTTCTCCAGCGCAACGTATTCAAATTCAGGATGGAAGGCGATGGCCATCGATGCAGGAAGCGTCCACGGCGTGGTCGTCCAGATCAGCCCATAGACTTGCTTGCCCGCAAGCTGCGCATCAATCTTCGCCGGATCGCTCTTCAGCGCATAACGTACGTACACCGACGGCGAGGTATGCATCTCGTACTCCACCTCGGCCTCGGCCAGGGCGGTCTTGTCGTGCATGCACCAGTAGACCGGCCTTAGTCCCTTGTAGACATACTCTTTCTCGAAGAATTCGTAGAACGTCTCGAGGATTTTGGCCTCATACTCATGGGTCATCGTGAGATACGGTTTCTCCCACCGTCCCAAGACACCCATGCGCACAAACTGCGACCGCTGCAGGTCCACATACTTCTGCGCGTACTCGCGGCAGAGGCGGCGGACGGTCAGCGCATCCATCTCCAGCTTTTTGCGCCCAAGCTGCTCGTCCACCTTGATCTCAATCGGAAGACCGTGGCAGTCCCAGCCGGGAACATAAGGAGCGTCGAAACCCGCCATGGACTTCGACTTCACCACCATGTCCTTGATGACTTTATTCAGAGCATGGCCCAGGTGGATGGCGCCATTGGCATACGGCGGCCCGTCGTGCAGGATGTACTTTTCCGCGCCCTCGCGCGCCTTGCGAATCTGGCCGTAGAGGTCCTCGTCCTGCCACTTTTTCAGGCGGACAGGTTCGTTCTGCGGCAGGCCGGCCTTCATGGGGAAGGCGGTCTTTGGCAGGTTCAGGGTGTCTTTCAAAAGGCGGGGTTTTGCTGCGCCGTCCGGCTGAGTGTGCTGCTCTTGCATCCTGTCTCCGTAGCTTGGGGCCAAGTCTTCATTGTATCGGCTACAAGGGTGCATGTGCCGGGGCGGATACCTGCGCCACTTGCCGCGACAAATTGCCTGAATCTGCGTCTAACGTGAGTAGGACAGCAGGCAGGGCTGTGTCTTCTGTACACTGTTCGCGGAGTCCATGAGGCGGTACCTCCCGTGGAACCGGCAAACCAGACCGGGACAGGGATGCGGTAAAGTTCGAACATAAAGGCAGGGCCATGCGGAGGCCCGCCGCAGAGAATGAGGCAAATGGCGAACACGTTGATGACTCCTCCCGAGGAACAGCAGCAGGCGGAACCAAAACGCAGCGGGGCAGGCTATGTCCCGAACCTGGGTCCCGATCCGGAAGTGGAAAAAGGTAACGTCTTTGCCACGTTATGGGGAAATCTCCGCGATGCGTTCTTTCCGGAAAAGCTTCCGCCCCTCGTTCTTGAATCCAAGCCCGTTCCAGTCGTCGACCGCATGGCGGTCAAGCGCGATCCTGTTTCAACGGGCATCGCCATCGTTCTGCACGCTCTCGTTTTCCTGATCATCTTTATCGTGGGTAGGAAGGTGATCCAGACCGTTACGCCTCAAAAGACGACAACGATCAGCATGGACGTCCCTCCTCCAGTAAAGATGAAGCAGGCCGCCAAGTCTCTTCAGGGTGGAGGCGGTCAACGCGGTGCTGCTCCCGTTTCTAAAGGATCTCCACCACCACCGTCCCCCAATCCCATTGTTCCTCCGTCACAGCCACCTAAGATTCAGCCTCAGCTTGCGATACCTCCGGCTGTCAACTCAGTTGTGAACATGAATAATCCGGCCATGCCGAATCTCGGTGTAGCAAATGCTCCTAACGTGGGCGTCGCTTCGATGGGGAACGGAAAAGGATCCGGTCTGGGCAGTGGCAATGGCAACGGCGTAGGTCCGGGGAGTGGTGGGGGTACCGGTGGTGGCCCATTCCAGATCGGTGGGGATGTTTCTGCTCCCACGCTGGTTTATCAGCCTGATCCGGACTACTCAGAGGAGGCGAGAAAAGCCAAGTTTCAGGGCGAAGTTCTCGTCAATCTGGTTGTCGATGCGCAGGGTAGGCCTACTCGAATCAAAGTGTTACGGCATTTAGGGATGGGATTAGATGAAAAAGCCGTGGAAGCCGTGGCGAAGTACAAGTTCAAACCGGCTTTAAAGGGCGGAAAACCTGTGCCGGTCGAGCTGAATGTGTCAGTAAACTTCCAGATTTTCTAAACCAATTAAGGCACATTAAGCCAAAAAAAGACATTGGACCCCAAAGATGGGCACAATTTTTGCGGCCTAAAGAGGGCCGCAGCCTACACCGCTGCGGCCCTTAAACTCGAGTACAGGCTTCTTCGAAGGTCATGTCCCGGACTGTGCTGCCTGTCTCTGTCTGCCAGAGTTCGAAGAGGCGTCCATAGCTGTCCGTGAAGCAGTCCTCGGACGAAACACCTAGCCGAGCCACTGTTTTGTCAATCCAGTCGGGCTCGCCTTCGGCTTCGGCGAAGATGCCGATGGGTGTTTCATCCAGAACCAACTTGCCTGTGCCGTCGCTGAACTCGGTGCGGAATTTTTCGTAGCGGAAGACCGGCTCGTAGCCGAGTTCGGTGAAGATGGCGCCGAGGGCTTCACTGTCGCTCAGTTCGGTTTCGGATTCCTGCCGGAACTTGAAGCGTCCGAGCGCCTGTTCGCGTTCGGGATCAGTCGGCTTTTTATGGGTGAGCACGGTGGTATCCCCGTATTGGCGGATGCGCAGCAACTGGCGTTGGGCGCGCAGCACGCGGTCGGGTGTGTCGTAGAGCGTGTTGCGCTCCAGGGTGCGCGGCGTCAGCAGGTCGAAGCCTGCCGCCGATACTGCCGTTAGAAATGCCTGCACATCGCGCACGCGAAACTTCAGCTCAATCTCGGCTGCCACCATGCAAGCAGTATAGGCGGCTATCATCGAAATAGATGGCCTCCGATACGACAAAGCGCGTAACCCAACGTCTCATCGCTTCTGACACGGAGTTGGCCGGCTCCATTCTTCGCAAGGGGGGCACAGTCGCTATCCCCACGGAGACGGTTTACGGACTGGGCGCTAACGCGCTGAGCGCGGCTGCGGTGGAGCAGATCTTTGAGGCGAAGGGCCGGCCAAGCTGGGACCCGCTGATCGTGCATATCTCCAATGCCAGTATGCTCAGCCGCGTGGTTCAGTCCGTTCCGGAGAATGCGCGCAAGCTGATGGATGCGTTCTGGCCTGGACCGCTTACTTTGCTGCTGAAAAAGAGCGAAATTGTGCCGGATATTGTGACGGCGGGGCGTCCGCTTGTTGGTGTTCGCATGCCCGACCATCCTGTGGCGCAGGCGATTATCTCCGCTGCGGGCGTGCCGATTGCCGCGCCCAGCGCCAATCGTTTTGGACACATCAGTCCTACGCGGGCGGAGCACGTTCTGGCCGATCTGGATGGGCGCATCGATGCTGTGGTGGATGCGGGGCCTTGTGAAGTGGGCGTGGAATCGACGGTTCTGGATGTGACGCAGTCGCCGATGGTCATCTACCGGCCTGGGGCGATCAGTCTGGTGCAGATTGAGCAGGTTGCGGGTCCGGTGGTAATGAATTCAACGCCGGAGGAGCAGGGTGAGCCTGAGTCTCTTCCTTCGCCCGGCGTGGGGATGCGGCATTATGCTCCGCGCGCGCGCGTGATGCTGGTGCGCGATGAAGAGGAGATGGAGCATGCGGTGGGGAACGCCAATGTAAAGGCGATTGGGGTGCTTTTGCCGCCTCGATGGAGTGCGCCTGAGAATGTAACCGTGGTTTGGTGGGAGTCGCTCGCCGATCCGGCTGCGCTGGCGCATACGTTGTTTGATCGTTTGCGGACCTTGGATGCGATGAACGTGGATTGCATCATTGTTCCGCTGCCGGTTGGGCAGGGGGAGTTGTCGGCGGCGTTAGAAGACCGGTTGCGGAAGGCGGCGTGGGTGCGGTGAGGATTTTTATAGGTCGCGCCCTTGCGCGAGCGATGCTTCGCATCGCGGAAAAGCAGATTCCTCGCTTTGCTCGGAATGACAATTCAGTGGCGGATGAATAGGGTTCGCAAAGCCTAGCGGTCGCGCTCCGCGCGATGGATGTTCGCGTTCCGCGAACATCGGCAAAAGCAGGTTTCTCCACTCGCGCTTTGCGCTCGGTCGAAATGACGATTCTGACTTGCGACCAAGGAGAGCGCCAAGCGAAGCGATTCGCCGTGCGCGCAGCACTAGCGTTTGACGCCGGCCATCTCTTCGGCGAAGGCGTCGAGAGCGAGGGAGCGGAGGAGGTTCCGGCGCATGCCGCTGCGGACTTTGTCCATGCCTACTACGGCGCGTTCGATCCATGCGAAGTCTACGTTGCCGGAAATTTTGTCGAGTTCGGGGCGGATGTCTACGTTGCGGACACGTTCGGGCACACCGGAGAGGATGCTCAACAGGTCCTGCAAAAGGGAAGCAAGCGCGGAGAGCATGGTAGAGGTCTTGACCTGTCCTTCGGCGCCTGCGCGGTAGCTTTCTGTCATGCGGAAGAGGGCGGAGTGGTCGGTGTCGGCCACGGCGCCGCGCAGGATGACCAGCGCGTCTGTTCGCGCAGCCTGGTAGGCGGCGATGTCAAAGCCGAGAGCACGACCGACAGCACCTTCAGAGAGACGGGCGACGAGCGCGCGTTGCGCTGGCTTCCATTCGGGACGGCGCTCGGCGAGGACCATCTCCATCTCCTCTGCGGGGACCTGGCCGAGGCGCACGACTCCGCAGCGTGAGCGGATGGTGGGCAGCAGTTCGCCGGGATTTTCTGCCAGCAGAATCAGGTGCGCGTATGGCGGCGGTTCTTCCAGTAGCTTGAGCAGGGAATTCGCCGCTTCCTTCATAAACTGCGCGGCAGTGAAGATGTAGACCTTGCGCGGGGCTTCAGATGGGGCGCGTTGCGCACTGTGGATGACGCTGCGCACCTGCCCCAGCTTGATGAGCAGTTGAGGAGGATCGGGCGGCACGACCAGAACGTCAGGGTGCGTCTGGATAAGGATGCGCGTTTCTTTTTTGTCGACCTCGCGCATCTCGTCGCGTGCGGCCACTGCGGTCTCGATGAGTGGGGAGAGAGCAGTCGCTTCGGCGATGCGGGTGCAGTTTGCGCAGACGCCGCAGAAGGTGGCAAGCGAAATGCCATTAGAGAGGAGATCGCGCGGCTGTCGTTCGCAATTCAGCGTCTGCGCCAGCATAATGGCGAGCGTGTATTTGCCTGCGCCGAGTGGACCCGTAATGAGCAGGGAGTGGGGCAGCCGTCCGGCAGCGATGGCTGTACGCACCTGTTGCACCGATTCATCGTTGCCTACAAATTCGTTGAAAGAGGTCAGCGCCGCCATACCTGCAAGGATACCTTTTTGGGGAGTTGTGGATAGGTTGGGTTTGGCGCTTCTTAATTCCAGCAGTTTCCCGATAATGTCGTTCTGCTCCGGGCGAAATACAGAGATCCTTCACTGCGTTCAGGATGACGGCGCTAAAACAGTTGGGCTAATTGGCTGAAGCGTTCGAGCGTGACGAGGCGCGGACCTTCCGCCGGTGGGTGGACTTCTTCTTCCTCCAGTACCCATGTATTGGGGTGCGGGATGTAGATGGCGTTGAAGCCGGCGGCCAGTGCGGGGTTGATATCGCTTTTGGGAGAGTTGCCGATCATCCATGTGCGGTCGAGTTCGCAGGCGTGACGGCAGTGTAGGGCGCAGTAGGCGTCTGTGTGTTTTTCGCGCAGGACTTCTACGTCGTGGAAGTATTGCTCCAGGCCTGAGTTGCGGAGTTTTTTGCGTTGCTCGTCGTCTGCTCCCTTGGTGACCAGCAGAAGGCGATGACGCTGATGCAGATGATGCAGTGTTTCGCGCACACCATCGAGCAGAAGCATCTCTTCGCCGGCGATGATGGCGGTGAAGCGGTCGATCTCGGAGCGGTGTTCCGTTGTGGCCTTTATGCCGGCGAGTTCTTCGAAGCAGATGGCGAGCGACTCCCGGAATGCAGCCAGCCCGTATCCATGCACCTTTACGCGCTCATGCTCGATGCGGTTGAGATGTCCGCGCACTTCGGTGGGGGTGTGTGTTTTGTGGTCGAGAAATTCAATGAAGCTGGCAATCGCGCGGTCGAAGAGGATGTTGTTCTCCCACAGCGTGTCGTCTGCGTCGATCATCAGTATTTGACCAGGTGGATACAGGTGCATGGCATCAGTGTAGTTGTTACACTTCCTTCATCCTCGCATGCCTTTGATGTTGCACGACATTGTTGAAGTTTTCGCTGCGACAGCAGTAATGCCTCTCCTGCTCTTTCTTCCGGGATATGCCATCGTCTCTCTACTCTTCCCGGACGAACTTGAACCGCAAAAGCGTTTTGTCACCTGGATGTGGGCAGTCGCTATCTCGTTTGCAACGGTCCCAGTGCTGATCTATCTGGCTGCTCGTTGGGGATCGTTGATCTTTCCTGCAGTCGGTCTGCTTGTGCTCGATATGTTGGGACTGCGGCAACTCATCCGCCGCGGCGAACTTCACATCCATGCAAAAACAATTTGCTGGATAGCCATCTGGCTTATCTTCGTTCTGGTCGAAACGATCGACCTGTCTTGGCGCGGACATCTCTATGTGAGCGGTATGGTGCTCGATCACAGCTACCGTGTCGCGTTCATCCAGACCATTGCCACGCACGGAGTTCCACCGCAAAATCCGCTTTACTTTCCCGGTGAGGCACAGCCGCTGCGTTATTACTACTTCTGGTATGCGCTTTGCGCATTGCCGGTGCGATTTTTGCACCTGGAGCCACGTGCCGTTCTTGTTGCCAGTTGCATTGCAGTAGGGCTTGCGCTGGTGAGCATGGTCTGGCTATATACGCAAAGTCTCTTCGATGGACACGGAAAATATATCGGCACTGCGTTATTGGCTGTGACCGGACTTGATGTTCTGGTGGTCATTGCAAATACGGCGAGTGGTGTTCCGCTCGATATCGATCCAGAGTGGTGGTCGCGTGATCAGGTCACTTCATGGGTCGATACAGTGCTCTGGGTGCCCCATCATGCTGCGGCTTTGATCGCTGCGCTAACCGCACTTCTGTTGCTTTGGAAAAATCCGGTCCCTCGTTCGTCTCGATTACGTTGGATTACTGTTCCGCTTGCTGCTTTGGGTATCTCCTCTGCCTTCGGCCTATCAGCCTACGTAGGTCTCGCGATTGTTCTTTTACTCGCAATGTGGTCACTTTGGTTATTAAAGAAAGGGGAGCGCACGCAGGCGGCACAGACCATTCTCGCGATTGTTCTCTCAGCTATCCCATCTCTGCCACTCCTGCTGGAGTTATCTGCACGTACTGGCAGTGGTCATGCGCCGATTGCATTCGGCATTCGTGAAATGGTGCATGTGGATGTTTTCAACGAGTTGCTTGCATCCCCTATACATAGCCATCCTCAACTTACGTCCGTTTTCCTGCGGCTACTTTTATTGCCAATCGGTTATTTCGTTGAGTTCGGCGCATTTGGAATCGCTTTCTTCATTGCACTTCAGCAAAACAAACGGTCATCAACGCAGCATTCTCCTCGCGCTTCACTCCTCTTTCTTACAGTCGCATCGCTAATCCTCTGCACCTTCATTCGTTCTACGGCAATACAGAACAACGACTTCGGTTACCGTTCCGTTTTGCTCACACAGTTTTTTCTCCTGTTGCTTACAACGGACGTCATTGTCCGATGGCGTAACCAAGGCAGTAGATGGAATTTCCGAAGCGCTCTTCTTGCCGGGATGATTTTCGTTGGATTGGCTGGCTCCGCCTATCAGATTGTTGTGCTTCGGGTATACGCTTTTCGCTCGCCTCACAATGCAGAGGTCGCATACGATTTACGCAGCGGTTATAAACAATTGCAGAGGATTGCTGCACCTGCGGACGTTATTGAATGGGAACCTTCCCCTGCGCTTACTGCTGATCTGCAACCTGAACGTCTTGAGCATGCCTTGCACTTGCTTTATGCGGATCATCAAACAGCTTCTACGGATGACGATTGCGGGTCCCCCTTTGGAGGCAAGCCCACTTTCTGTGGCTCTCTGCAAAGAGACTTGCTGCGACTCAATCGAGGCGCAGACCAAGCTGCAGCTATAGAAATCTGCGATCGCTGGGGTATCCGCTATCTGGTTGCAACTGAATCTGAACCCGTATGGAAGATGAGAGAAGCCTGGCCCTGGAGATTGCCACCTGTCGTCCAGTTACCTCATATGCGCGTAGTAACCTGCGGCCAAACAAAATTGCCCTGATACTGGTGCGTCCACGATATGATGGCGAAACTTCATTTCATTGTTTAGGCTGTTATTTGAAAGCAGCTTGAGAAGGGTTCGATGCAGTTTCCCCCTGGATATCGCCTGGGGCCTTACGAAGTTACAGGGCATCTCGGCACCGGTGGCATGGGCACGGTTCTCCGCGCAGTGGACACGCGTCTTCATCGCGAAGTCGCAATTAAGGTCCTACATACGGATCTTGCCATGCCTGGTCTCAGGGAACGCTTTCTCCGCGAAGCACGTGCAGCCTCGTCGCTCAACCATCCCAACATCTGCACTGTTTATGACATTGGTGAGCAGCACGGCGAGTTGTACATGGTGATGGAACTGCTCCATGGTGAAACACTCAAAGACACCCTTGAACACGGTGCTCTGTCCACAGAAACTGTTATTGATATTGCGCGTCAGATTGCGGATGCTCTCGCCGCTGCCCACTCCAATGGCATCATTCATCGCGACATCAAGCCCGCCAATATATTTCTCGTTCCGCGCCCTAATGGTACGCATCAGGGCAAGGTACTCGACTTTGGCCTCGCAAAGATGGAGACTGCGTATCGCGAGCACAGCCGCCTCTCCATGGGATTAACGACTATGGGCGCTACGGTAGGTACAGTAGCGTACATGTCTCCGGAACAGGCCAAAGGAGAAACACTTGACGCACGCTCCGATCTTTTCTCACTGGGTGCTGTGCTGTATGAAATGGTTACCGGTACCGTGCCATTTCACGGAGCCACCAGTGCGATCGTTTTTGTCGAACTTCTTAGTAATGATCCGCCACCCATCCGGGATTGGAACAAAAACATACCGCCTGAACTGGACCAGGTGATCTATCGGCTCCTTGAAAAAGATCGCACGAATCGCTATCAGAATGCCGCGGAGCTCTACCGCGTCCTTGAGCGTTTATTTTCACGTCCGCAAATATCGGCACAAACTGAAAAGCCCAAAACTCCGCCGATCGAACCGGAAGAACCGAATGTGCGGGACCGTAAGCTGCCATCCAGACAAGTGCCCTCACGCACCTCTCAATCATCTTCTGTTTCCAGCAAACGGACTTCGCTACCTCCGAGGCCAAGCATTCAGATAGAAGCGGTCGAGCCGCTATCACTGGCACACACGCAAAAAACTTCCTCTAATTCTTCTGCTATACCTCACTCACGTGTTGTCACGGATGAATCTGCAGGCCACATCCACGAAGAAACATATGCTAATAACCATGACAGCAGAATCAGAATCTATACCATTGTCATCATCTTCATTGCAGTCTTACTCGCAATAGGTTTTTTATGGTGGCGCACGCACGCTTCATCTGCATCGATTGTTGCAGCGACAGATCCCATTCAGATTACGACGATAGAAAATCTTACTGGTGACGGCACGCTCAATGGCATTTCTGCGCTTGCCCTTGAGTTGCAGATCGCGCAATCGCCCAAGTTCAATGTTCGCGGAGAGTCAAATTTCCGTAATGCGTTGCCATTAAACTCACAGCCGAATGCAATGGGTGCAGCCGCCGCCAGGGAAATAGCCCAGAAGCTCGGCGCCGCAATCTACATTTATGGCACTCTCACCTCCGTTGGGCCGCAGCAATATAAATTGAGCGTGGAAGCCATTCGCGTCGATGACAACCGGCGTATTGCTACGGAAGAAGAGCAAGTCATCCACCGTCAATCGCTGCTCGCTGCCATTGAACACATCGCACAGCATCTCCGTGCAGATTTTGGAGAAGCCGATGCAAGCATCGCAGCCAGTAATGTGCCGCTTGCACTCTCTGCTACATTGTCGTTGCCTGCATTCCAATCGCTTCAGCAAGCGCGATCTGCATGGGCAGCAGGCGATTATGTTTCTGCAGGCGCTGCCTACCGGCAAGCCCTTTCTGCCGATCCAAACTTCAATTTTGCGCGGATCGAACTCGCTTTTATGCAACTCCAGGTTGGTGCCGAGCCTGCGGCGAAAGCAAATCTTCAAGCAGCAGCACCATTACTCAATAAAGGCACGACGGCCGAAAAATTTGAATTGCAAGCATTGACTAAGCTCGTTTCCGGCGATCCTGCCGCATCTGCCGAAATTGCACGACAATGGACCGAGCAGAGGCCCTCTGATGCGCAGGCCTACGTTATCTTTGCCTCCGGTTTACGTCTCTCCGGACGTTTCACGGATGCGGAACAGCCTGCGCGCACGGCCCTCTCACTTAACCCATTCAGCGTGAACGCCATCTCACAAGCCGAACGCAACATGCTTGCACTTAATCGCTTTGAATCGATCGTCCAGACCGAAGAGCGCAGCGCACGTTTTGGCGTTCACCATCCAGGCATGCAATTACTGGGTGCATATTCCTTAGGTCGTATCAACGATCCATCTGAACAGCACGAATATATCGCACCGATTGGCAAGCATGTGCGCGATCAGATGCATCTCGCCACCTATCAGGACAACACCGGCCAACTCAACGCTGGCGCTCTCACTTGGAATGCAGCCGCAGATGCACTGGCCACGGAACCTACTACCGCTTCAGCCGCCATCTCGCTTCGGCAGACAGCCGCCCTAAACCGTGCGATGGCAGGGGACTGCGCCGCTGCCCATATTTTTCTTACGCGTTCCGCCAATATCGGCGAAATGAGTGCTACAGCTATTTTCCATCGCGGCCTGGCCGCCGTGACGTGCGGTGATACTCCAACTGCCTCCGCTATGGAAAGCGCATTGCAATCCCGCTTTACCCATGAGCCAGTTGCAGCAATGTATCTGCTGCCGAATTTGTCGGCAGCCATTGCGCTTGCATCAGGCTCTCCCGATAGGGCGCTGGCGCTGCTATCAACAGCGCGTGGACCAGCCAGTACTACACTTACTCCTTACCTGCGAGCGCTCGCGCATCTTTCACTCCATCAATACGATGTGGCTCTCGTAAGTTTCCAAACTGTGCTTACCAACAGGGGAGTGGCCATGCTAACAAATACGATTCTTTATCCCATCGCACAGCGCCGGTTAGCAGAGACCTACGCCGCCATGGGCGACAAGTCGAACGCATCCCATGCCTATGCTGAGTTTGCAAAGACGTGGAGCCATGCTGACAGGAACGTTGCACCGAAGTTGCGATAGTGCCCAAGCTGGGCAAAGTTCATCTTTGCAGTCGAGAGATTCGCGGTAAATCGTGCTCCAGAAAATCCGCGAAGGCAATCATGCGTTCCTTGTAAAGAAGCGGATTCTTAGGTACTCCGTTCGCCAGTGTTCTGAACTGGGCTGCAATCCGATCGAAGCTTTTGCGCGCTCGCCGATCATTGATCGTCTTTGCGTGGGCCCACTGGTAATGCAGAGCAGCGGCCTCTACAAACAGTTCCATGCCCTTAGCTGCCGCATCCAACAACTCATACCCGTGGACGAACAGGTCACGGTGCGCAGGCAAAAGCTGCTGTGCCAGTATGCGCACTTCAGGTAGCACGCGCGCTACCCACGCAACCGCACCTTTTTTGCTCTGTATGTAGCTCTGGGCTGGCTGGCTCACCGTCTTATTCTGCCAGCGCCATTGCTTATAGTTATTCAACTCGTCAGTCAATGGTGGATAGAGCTGTGTGCCTGGGTGCAGAAACATATCGTCGACCGCTTTCATCGCGTTGTTCTGGGGCGTATAGAGAACATCTAGATACATCGCTCGAGGGAAGCGGGAGTGATCGAAAACGTCCACCCCATTTACCGCAGTCACTTCTTTGATGACAGGTTCTGTCTCCCATAGAATTTCAACCAGACGCACTGGAATATGTGGACCGAACATCTCCTTTGCCGCCTCTTCCAGAAGGGTACGTACATCTGCATCCGGCCTGTAGCAAAGACGCGTGAAAATGTGCGCATTCATACGATTAAAATTCACGTCCGTTTGACCAGCATCCCATCGAAAAACGCGACCCATGGCCACCTTTACCCCACTGCGAACAGCTTCACGTATGTTGTATTGCCACCATCGCGGATAGACGCTCGGCAACACGCCTTCGCCAATGTACTCCGTATCAAGCAGGCAATTGACTGCAACGGGATTGGAGGCAAGCATCAGATTCCTGTCAGCCTTCGGGAGATAACCAAGAAAAGGATGCTGCATGTCTTCTTCTGGCCAGGTGATATCGTCCATTACGGTTAGCCGTGGAAACCCAGCCGCCATTTTGAAGACATTTCTATGTGTCCGAACCGTCTGCAGGTAGTTGTGTGCGAAGAACATCCCCTTTATTCCAAGCTCATGCGTAATTTCGTCAAAAGCCTTCAGAATCGGTGTCTGCCATTTGGTGTTGTTTTCAATTTCGTCACCAGCAAGGTTGTTCAGAAATCCTGGAATTGTGCCCTCTGTCATCCAAAGGCTTATGCCGCGCAGTGTAGGGAGTGCTTTCTTTAGCGTTCTAATCTCTGCCTTCAACAGTTCAGGAATGCGCGGCTGATCGAGAGTAAAGCGTCCAGATGGAAAGAACTCAGGCGCAGCCTTCTGAATGACCTCACCCTTCAAACTGGGAAAGATCGGAAACGGGAGGTGGTACCAAAACTCAATTCCGTGCTGTCTGCAAAGCCCAGCCATCTTCCGCACCCGCATCTCGTGCGGTGCAGTGGCTGCTGTATCAATGTACTGCCGGAATCCCGGCCATGCATCCTGCAAAAATGGAGCACTCTCGCTGCGAGCTGCACAATGCAGTCCCTGATAACACGCCTGGTCCGGGGTGCCGAAGGGCATCCAGCGCTTTACACCCCAAAGATTCATCTTTGCAAACCACGCATCCAGATCGGTCTCCGGAAGAGGAACTCCGTAGAGCATCGGTATGATCTTTGGCGCTGCTGATTCCTGGCCTGCGTCCCGCCTGAGCAGAGGTAGTCCAAAGGTGCTTTTGCAAAGAAGCCCAGCCGATGTTGCCGCAAGAAACGTACGCCGGTTCATGTCGTCCATCCATCAAAAACTAGCCTTAGAACGGCTTCGCCCAGCGTACCTACTCCACGGTCATCAGTGGCGATCAAATGTCCAAAAGTCCATAGGACAGGAAATCTTAAGCAGGGAATCGCCTATTCCAAACAGTCGTGTTTTCATGCAGGATGTATGGTCAGGTAAATTGTTTGCGAGGAGAAAGAATGCCGATTTCCCGTCGAAACTTTCTGCGGAGCGGTGCTGTTGCATCCGCCGGGACTGCTGCCAGTGTATTGGCCGCTAAACTACCACACGGTAAAAAGAACGTTCTCTTCATCGCCGTAGACGATCAGAACACACAACTCGGCTGCTATGGTGCGCCCGTAAAGAGCCCAAATCTGGATGCGCTGGCCGCGCGGGGCACTCGCTTTGACCGGTCCTACTGCCAATATCCATTTTGTGGACCATCGCGGGCTTCTCTGATGACGGGTCTGAGCCCGGATACGACGCACATTTACGATCTCAAACACCGCGTGCGTGATACCATGCCAGACGTTGTCACCATCGGACAGCTCTTCCGGCAGAACGGCTATTACTCCGCTCGCATTGGCAAAATCTTTCATGCGGACGTGCCCGGGGATATTGGCCGGGATGGAATGGACGACTCGAAGACCTGGGATTATGTCTACGACCCGCAGGGCGTCGATCATCCGCAGGAGGAGCCGAAGGTCACTAACTTCACACCACAACGCACGCGATATCGCAAAAGCGATGGTGCCGTGCTGCTTGGCTCATCGATCAGCTATTACGAGTCGCCTTCGCCAGATCGCGCGATGACAGACGGCATTGGAGCAGACGAGATGATCCGTCTGCTGCGGGAGAACCAGAACAAGCCATTCTACCTTGCGCTCGGCATGTACCGCCCGCACGTTCCGTGGATCGTTCCGAAGAAGTATTTCGACATGTACCCCCTGGAAAGCATCAAGGCACAACCGCCGCTTTCCCCCGGCGAAAGGTCCCTTGCGCCCGCAGCTGCCTACACCACCCATCCACCGAACTACGGCATGACCGAGTTGCAGCAGCGCAAGACAATACGCGCTTACCACGCCTCCACTACGTTTATGGATGCTCAGATGGGCCGGGTGCTACATGAATTGAAGGTACTTGGGTTAGAGAAGAACACCATCGTCGTCTTCTGGGCTGACCATGGCTGGTGCCTTGGCGAACATGGCGAATGGGAGAAGCAGAACCTCTTCGAGCCTGCTGCACACGTACCGTTCATCATTGCGGGAGCCGGTAAGGAAGGGCAGGTCTGCAAACGCATCACCGAGCATCTGGACATCTACCCAACCCTGGTGGAGTTGTGCGGGTTGAAAGGTGCTCCTGCCACATTGCACGGCCGCAGTGTGAGCTCTCTGCTCCAGAATGCAAAAGCTGAATGGGACAAGCCGGCAATCAGCCAGGTCACTCGGCCAGCCATTCCAGCTCCCGATGTCTTCGGTTACAGTCTTCGTAACGAGCGATACCGTTACACTGCATGGCAGAGTACCGCCGACGAGAGAAATTTAGGAGAAGAGCTGTACGACTACCAGGCCGATCCAAGGGAACTTACCAACCTGGCGCATGCACCGGAAGTACAACTGTTGAAGTCCCGCCTTAGAAAACAACTCGCTGAGATCACGTCAACGCGGGGACGGGAAGTCGCCCTAAACAACGAAGTCACACCGGCAAGCAAGAGCAGCTAAGGGGGAGATATGGCGGAGAGACAGGGATTCGAACCCTGGATACCTTGCGGTATACACGCTTTCCAAGCGTGCGCCTTCAGCCACTCGGCCATCTCTCCAAAAGCATGCTCAGCAGGAGTGCCAGCACACTGGTAACTCTTTGAATCTACCATAGGAATACTCCGAAAGAGATTCACAGCCACAATTACATAGAAGCTCGCGCACGCGCAGATAAGGAAACCAGAATGGAACCCTTTCTCCCTCATCTTGGCAGGGTACTGATGGTTTTAGGCCTATCAATCGGTTGTGTTGCGCACGGTTGTGTTGCGCAACACCTTTCACTCAATGGCGAGGCTGCTTATGGATCCAAACTCCCATTCTCATATGCGAATACGGTCCACAAGAATGTGTACAACGCAGCGGAGTGGTGCGATAAGCAAGGGCAATTGGACGATTCATGTTTGCGCAACGCATTAGCAAAAGCACGGCTGAAGACACCATCGCGGGTACTTTTGCCGCGCGGCCTCTACATTTTCGGTAATAACGTAACGGTGACTGGCTTGGCGAATATAGAAATCGCCGGCACAGGTGCATCGACGATCATTCAAAGGGATGGAACGGCTTTTCAGTGCTACTCTTGCACCGATATTACGCTCCACGATATCGCATTTACGTCAGCGACGATACCGATCAAAAAACTTATCTCAGAGCTTCCTACCGCAGATCCAAATCAGATTATCGTTATAGATCGCTTCAATAGCGGTTGGGGCTACATTCCAACCGTGAATGACACGGACCTGATCGTTGCGAACGGGTGCTCTAAGCATTGTCTCTCCGCTACGCAGCTGGCTGCATCTTTTGATAATGGTGTGTACTTCCGCGGTGGTAGCAATATAGAGATCTTTGGATTGCGCGGTAAGTTTTACTCGATTTCGGCTGATAGCGTAACTGCGATTTCGATTCACAACAATGTTGGGCGCAATGGCGGTAAAAGCAATAAGGGCGGTTGCGTTACCGTCGGCTCAGGCAGTGAACGCGTCCGTGTCTCGGATAATAATTTTTCTTATTGCTCAAACGCTGGGTATGTTTATCGGGGTGCAAACACGGTAATACACACAAGAAATATTGCGATGTACAACGGCGAGAGCGGCCATAAAATCGGGCAGAACGCTTCGTTGCACGTTACTCACTTCACATCTTCTTCAAACATCTCCGCTTACAACTGGTTCGACGGTTATGACTACTCGGAGGACTATCCGCACACCGGAACCACGGTTTGTCACTGCACATCGCACGACGATGTTGCTTATTCGAATCGCGGAGTGGGTTTCTACCTTGACGGTGCATACTGGTCTATTTCTGCGGCGTTGGTGCACGATAATGCGAAAGACGGCATCAACGCAGCGCTATCTCATTCCTCAATTACTGACTCTGTAATTTATGGAAATAACACGTTGCGCAGACGGGGAACGCATCAGGTGACAATACAGCCGGGTGATGGCGTATCCTTCGTAAACAATACGATCTCCGATAACGGGAATGGCGAATATGGAGTTTATGCAGTCAACCCGATAAACCAGATTTACAGGGGGAATACAGTCAAAGGCGCGCAGACCTGGAACGGACATAGCGGTACTGCTATATCCCCGTTCTAAGCTCATACGTGGTCATACTTGATAGAGCATCAGCGGCAGGTCTGGACAGATATGCCACGACGAGTGATGACCTCCATGTCTGATAACACATACTAAGCGAACCTCAAATTGACTAATTAGCTACCCCCCACCCTTCCGATAAGGAGGGGATGGAAGTGATACAGCAAGAAATCGCACGGCGTCGCTACATCCGTAAGCATCAACTCGAACTTTCCTTCCCTGAAACTCCTGAAGAAATCTGCAAAACGGCCATTGTGCTGTTGCAATGGAAGCGCAATGAAGAGCGCATAATCCTAGAGCGCAAACCCTCCGAGTTTCCGGCAGGGTGGATGCGTTTAGCTGAGCGCAACCCCGGTACATGGCGCATCCTGTACCGCCGCGAATGGCACAAGAAGCGCATCGCGCAAGGGCTTCCCGGCCTCTCCCCACACGAACTCAACGCAACAAACGCGCCGCTGAAAAAGCAGTCGCGTTCCGTTATCCCATTTGCAAGGAAGACTGCATGAAACGCTTTTTACCCATCGTCGGCCACGTGCTGATTTTTCTCGCGCTTGCATTCAGTTGTGGCGCTCAGGGTATCCCCGTAGTATCTCGCAACGGTCAGAGCGCGTACGCGCCGGAGATGCCATTTGCGCGAGTGGATGCGGCACAAACGAACGGCGTTTATAACGCTGCGGAGTGGTGTGATAAGCGCGGCCATCTGGACGATTCGTGTTTGCGCAACGCACTCGCGGAAGCGCGGCTGAAAACGCCGTCGCGCGTGTTCCTGCCGCCTGGCCTCTACGTCTTCGCAGACAACGTGACGGTGACGGGCCTTGCGAATGTCGAAATCGCTGGCGCTGGTGCATCGACCATCATCAAGAGAGATGCAACGGCTTTCCAGTGCTACTCCTGCACGAATGTCACGTTCCGCGATATCGCGTTTACGTCCGTTACAGAGCCAGTGCGCAAGCTGATTGCAGACCTGCCCACGGCAGACCCGAATCAGATTGTTGTAATCGATCGTTTCAGTACGAATTGGGGTTACATTCCCACGGGCAACGACCATGATCTTCGCGTCGCGGATGGATGCTCCACACACTGCCTATCCGATGCGCAGTTGGCCGCTTCCTTCGACAACGGCGTGTACTTCAACGGCGGCAGCAATATCGAGATATCAGGGTTGCGCGGCAACTTCTACTCCATTTCCATTGACGGCGGCACGTCCGTTTCCATTCATAACAACACCGGACGCAACGGTGGCAAAAGCAATCAGGGTGGTTGCGTCACCGTGGGTGCGGGAAGTGAACGTGTTCGCGTAGTGGATAATGACTTTTCTTATTGCTCGAATGCGGGCTTCGTTTTTCGTGGCGCGGATACCGTCTCCCTGGTCGGAAATGTCGCGATGTACAACGGCGAGAGCGGCTTCAAGACGGGGCAGAATTCGCCTAACTACGTGACCAATTTCACATCTTCATCGAACGTCTCCGCTTACAACGGTTTTGATGGATTTGATTACGCGGAAGACTATCCACACCTTGGGACGCACGTTTGCCAGTGCGCTTCGCATGGCGATATCTCCTATTCGAATCTCGGCGTGGGTTTCTATCTTGACGGTGCGCACTGGGCCATCTCCGGCGCATTGGTGCATGAAAACTCTAAGGGCGGCATCGTCGCGAAGCTGTCCCACTCATCCATCACCGGCTCTGTGATCTACGCGAATAACACTTCGCACGTGGGTGGCAATCACCAAGTAAACATCGACGCGGGCGGGTATCTCACCTTTACCGGCAACACCATTTACGACGCCGGAAATGGCGACTATGGCGTGTACGCGGTGGATGTTACCAATCAGATCTATTCGGGCAACACGATTCAAGGTGCGCCGACGTGGGATGCCACGAATGGCCACGCTATTTCACCGTTCTAAAGCTCACGCGGGGCCGCCGCACTCATAGAGCCGCAATGCAGTTCTTGGACAGCTCTGCAACGGCAACGGATGACGGCACGGCGGCCCGCTTGGGAAGGGAAGAGGCGTATGGAACTAAAGTCGACAGTGCAGGCGATGAAGACGCAACACGCGCGGAAAGACTATGAGTGCGATGGCGACGGTAAGCATGGCAAACGCTCGTTTGGGTGCATTGGAGCCATCCTCAAGGGTGACTGCTACGCCGTGCATCTGTATTTGAATCGCGACGTGTCTCCGCACAAAGTTACGCTGCTCTCGCGCCACTGTGCCCACTGCGCATTGGAGTTTTTCCATCCATCGATTTTGCAAATGAAAGAGGTAAAGTCCGCATGAAACGGCTCGAAATCTATCTCGCTTACCGCGATGCAGCGGCGATTCTCGCGCAGTGCTACCGCATGGTGTGGCACTCAGCGAGTAAGCCTCCCAAGTTTGAAGAAATGGCGGCTAGAAACATCCTTGCGAGCGCGTGGGACCGCGTGACAGAGGCGGCGGTGAAGGCATGAAGCGTCTCGTCAAATTCAAGCTCTATCGGCGCTGTGATCTCTGCGAGGAGCCACTTCGCCACGTCTGGGTGACGGACGCTCTGGGTGGCGAGTATTGCTTCGATTGCGCAAACTGCATCGTCCATCCCCTGCCAGATTCCGGCACAACAAAGCTGTCCCCGCCGAAGGCGGAATCGGGTGCTAACTAATCGATGCCTTACGAGAAAGTGCAACTGCCGGAAGGGTTTGCATATCAGAGACGCCCGAAGCGGCGTCTCCGCGTCCGCACGTCTGCGGACGCTTGCGCGGCAAAGGCCGCGCCTTCACTTGATAGTGTCAAACATCTTCTAGCAATAAGTTCAACAAAACGAGCCGCGCGAGATGCGCGATGGGAGCATAGCAAGCTCTTCGCTATCCACGGGCGGCTCTGCGAGAGTCTGAAACGGCTGATCTGGGAGGGAAGCGATGAGGTTGCAGCGGCGGGGTGGGAGCAGCAAAGCGCGGCAAAGGCAGCAAAGGCTCGCCGGGCGGGTTGGTCCGCTGCGCGGGACTTCCAGCGCGTCTCAGACTGCCAAAGCGTCTGGATTGGATACGCGGCCTCTTGCTGCGCGGGTCAAGCTATGGCCGTTCCTGTTGGCTGCAATCATCGTCTCTGTCCTCTTTGCAACTCTCATCGGGCTGCTCGCTTTCGAGAGCGCGTCGGAACCGTCTTCCCGTCCCTCCGCAATCCTCACCTTTTGACCCTGACGGTGCCGAACGTACCGAACCTAAGCAAACAGACCTTTGCAGCCATCCGGGGCGCTGTGAGGGCATTTCTGCGCGAAAACAAGGTGCTCCTGACGGGCGGTGTGTACTCCATCGAATGCACGTGGAACAAACAGCGCGGGGACTGGCATCCGCACGTGCACATGCTGGTCGATATCAACGATACGCGTAAGCGGCTCCGCCGCGCTGTGTGGATGGACAGAAAACTCTCGTTGGAATACTCATGGCTGCGCATCACCACGAAGCGATGGAAGCGTAGCGACTATGCGAAGTGGCGCGGGAAAGTTGAGCAGCACTCATGCCCGTACCGCTCACGCGATGCATGGGGCAATGCCATCAACACGGAACTGGTCGCGGAATGGAAAGCGGCACATCCGGAGAGTTTCATTTGGAACCAAAGCAATCGCCGCGTGGTGGACTATCGCCGCGTCACAGACCCGAAGAAGGCCGCGTATGAAGTCTTGAAATACATGACGAAGGTTGTGGGCTTTGTGGACGAACCGGCAGCGGTGGGCGAGTTTCTACGCGCGGTGAAGGGGGTTCGCGCAATCCAAACCTTTGGATCGTGCTACGGTATCGCTTTCGATGATGACGTGAATGCGGAAAAAGGCTTGAAGTGCGGCTGCGGACAAAACATTTTCGAGCGCATCGGCGCGTTCGGGAAGTCGGCTGTGATGCTGACAAGTGAAGGGTGGCGCATAAAGCGCGAAGTGCAACGGCAGCGCAGGTGCCGGGGAAGTTCTACGAGGGAGTGACATCGAATGGCATTTGAAAAAGTAGGGCTGCTTGAGCAGAACTTCGACGAAATTGGAGCGATTGCGGAAGGCTTTCTCATCCGGCTATGGGAAGAGCGTTTTGATAATGGCGGGAAGCGGATGAAGTACCTATTGCAGACAGAAACCGGCAATCGGATTCTCATTTCCGGCTACTCGAATCTGGACTTGCAACTCGGCAAGTCTGATCTAACCACGATGGTGAGGGTTGTTCTGGAAAAGCTGGAGCCAGCAAAACAGGAAGGGAACAAAGACAAAAAGATTTTTGGCGTATGGAAGGACAAATCGAAGCGGCTGCAAACGGAAGCGCCTATCCCCGTCGATGCGCTTTTCCAAGCGACCGACGCAGACGTTCCCGATTTTTTGTCCTAAGCGCGATTCGCGCAATTAACCTCAACGCACTTCTAACCAAAGAAAGCGAGTAAACGATGTTCCTGAGAAAAGAAACAAAGATGCTGCTTACCGTCGAGTCAATTGACCCGAAAACCGATAAACCGGTGGCTCCATTGTGCAACTTGGATGGCGAGGTTTTGGCACCCGGTCAGTTACCGGTGGAAACGTACATCGACGGCGATAGCGGCAAACGGTACGCGCGTGTTTGCACCATCCTGCCATCGAATCCGGATGAAGCTTCGCAGTATGCGCGAAAGAAAATTCTCGACCGCAATCCGATTGCATTCGATGGTGCGGGCGATCCTTCGCTCCGTGGCTTCTACGTGGAGTCCCCGGACTACACACTGCACGGCATCGACGGACAGGGCAAGCCCGCCGCCAACGCCGCACAGTAGCCGCGCTCCGTTGCGTCTGCGAACAATCCATGCCCACCGGCTGCAACCGGTGGGCACTTACACAGAAGAGGTCGGCTAATGTCAAATGTACCTTGCCCAAAGTGCGGCTCCCCAACGATTACGCGACACAACAAAAACAACGGGCTATATGCCGTCTGCACGACGCCGGGAAAACATGCCCGCAGGGGCGCAAAGAAACCGGATGAAATAGAGCAGGTGTATACGGCAAAGCCCGCGCAAACACCGGTTGAAACTCCGCCGGCACAACCGAAGAAAAGCAGCTTTCTGGATGGGTGGTTCTGATGGAGACGACACCGGTTCAGACCGATGCAGCAGCGGATTTTGAGGCGATGACAGCGGGTATTCCTGACGTGCTTGGCGGTGGCTCCGAAGTGGAGTCGCCCGGTGCGCCCGCGCAAACTCCATCGCATCTCGACACGATTACACCGGAGTATGTCGCTGATCTGGCGAACATGCCCTTTGAGTTTTACGGCTCACAGCCGGGGAGAGAGTTTTGGCGACTAAGCGAGCAGCAAAAAAATCATCTGGGCGTAGTGCTTCACCCAATCGTAAAGCCATTTCTCGTAAGGCACCCAGAACTCGACATGACGTGGATAGCTCTAGTGGCGACGCTGGGCGGAATTCTGATGCCGCGTCTCGCGCAAGAGAAAGCATTGCTCGCCCGCGAAACCTCAAACCCGGATTCTACGCGGGCACCTATGGCGACGGCGAATGTCTCGGCTTCACTTTTGTGGCCGGAAAAACAGGAAGCGGCAAGTCATGGGAATCAGACCGATTGGTTCAGCACGCCCGTCGCTGTGTAAAGTTCATTCCGCCATCGGTGAACTTTGAGAATCGCGGATGGCCTGTGTTCTCGCAACCGGGGCAGCTTCGACGGTTTCTAGCGCAACACATCGGTCAACCGATGCGGTGCGTCTACGCGCCATTGAGAGACCCGCGCGAGGGAATCGGCGTGACGCTGGAAGAGCATTTCGAGCACGTCGGACGATTGGTGTTGGCAGCGAAAAATCTCGTCTTATACGTGGATGAAGTGGACATGCTTTGCTCACCATCTGCACTCAAGGCGAAGAATAGCTCTTACTGGTCGCGCCCGGAGAATCAACAGCGGATGCCGGTGCTGGAAGAGATATTGAATCGTGGTCGCCACTCCGGTATTGCTGGCATCTTTATCTCGCGCGTACCGGCTCAGGTGCATGGTCTTATCCGGTCGCAAGCGTCGGAGATGCGCATTTTCCGCTCGACAGAGGGGAACGTGCTGAGTTACTTCCGCCAGCGCGATGAAGCTCTCGCACAACTGCTTCCCACGTTGGGGGACTTTGAGTATGCGCTTTGGCAAGATGGAAAAACACCGGTTCGCGCCGGGGGAAGGAGGTAGCATGGCGAAGAAAAAGAGCGCGAAAAAGAAGACGTTCAACCGCAAGCATCCGCGCAAAGCGGACGGAACATTCAAAAAGAAGTAAGACGACGGGGCTTAGGCCCCGTTTACTTTTCCACAAAATTATTTTCATTGAAAGCCATTTTGCTATTGACACGCAACCGGTTGAGGGTTGTTACGGTGGAGACTCACAGCCGGAGACTTGCACCCTCTTGCTGTCATTCGACTAGCCGCGCGTCACCCGCCCAACGAGCGACGCGCGGCACTCCCTAGGAGGGGAACTGAAATGCACGATCTCAAAAAGTACGGCATGTTCATGGTCGCCGTTCTTGCAAGCATTTGGGTCTATCGCGTCATCGTGAAAGGCTTCCTGCCAGCAAGCATTCAGACCACCATCGGCCTCTAGGCCATAACCAGATTTTCGATCTCATAACGGAGAAACCCTCATGCCTTTCGTTGCGGGCGGACGTACACATAAGACCCTGGACGGCATCACTGCAATGACGCCGAACCTTCCCACCATCACGCAGCTACCGCTTACGTCGCGCGTGGTGAAGATTGCCATTCGGCTGACCGGCACGCTCACGCTGGCCAGTTACACGGTGGCTCCCACCAAAGCCGTAGAAGGCATTGAGAACCTGATTCAATCCATTCGTGTGGTCGGACAACGGCTCAAGCCCGGCGCACAGGTGGGAACGTATATCAACGTTGACCCAGCGTTTCTGGTAAAGCAGACGACATTTTTCGAAGGCACCGCGCCGACGCGCGTGGATGTTGGCACAGCGAATGGTGCTTATAACTTCGAGACGAATTTCAATATCTATCTTATGCCTCCGCGCACACGCTTGCTCGGTGTCCTCGGTATCGATGGACGGCTACTCTCGTCCTTCAATCTGATTGCGCAGTGGCGCGACGTAAACGCCGTGGTGAGCGGCGGAACGGGCGGCACAGCCACGCTCAGTAATGTCGGCTTCACCACTACGGTGGATGCGTTTGAAGGTGGCTCGGAGATTGCCGGTTCGCCGTTCGCGCTGACAACCTACCGGGATACGGACATCACGGCCTCTAAGGACAACCTCTCAATCGAAAACCTTCCGATTGACGGCATCCTTACGCGGCAAGTGTTCAAGGGGATGATTGGTGCGAACGATCATGCTGATCCGTCAGACGCGCTGTTTGCCAGCGTTGCGAAGGCTGAGGGTGGCCATATCACGACTGACATCCTCAACTACTCCATGCGTCCATTCGACGCCATCTACGGAGCGATGCGTGCGGACAACAAACAGTGGTTCGGCCTTGAGTCGATGCCCGCTGGCTATGCTGTGCGGGACTACCTCAAGACGGGGCAACCACTCAATCTTGTGCGGCTCGGACAGAAGGCCCGCAACGTCTTCGACGTGACGTACACAAGTGGCAATGTAAACACGCTGCGCATCTACGATGAGCGCATCGTTCGTAACATTTCCGCCTAGCACAAACGTAAGTAGAATTCCTCCCACGGCACAAAATGGCCGTGGGAGGAATTGGAAAAAATGAATGACGAATATGACCTCAAGCCGGAAATACTCCATAAGTTTGTTTCAAGGCTGAATAGGTCTGCGGACTTTACGGAATTAGCCTTTGCGTTTGGCGGGTTTGTCTTAGGTTTTCCCGCTTCATTTGTGCTCTTGAATACGGTACTGCGGGGTTATATACCGGGTTCCGTTTTATTGGTGGCTCTTTTAGTTGGAACCTTGCTAGGTCTGGCTTGGGGGCGGAGTAGGGCGCTCGGTATTCGGGTGCAAGCTCAGACGCTGCTTATGCAGATGTCGATGGAGAAAACGTTGAGGTTGATAGCTCATCGTTTGAGAGAGGGGTAAGCATGGCGGCAGAGAGTGGATTGGTCACATGGTATCGCTGGGACGCTACGCTTTCCTCTGTCTGGGACATCCTGTTTGGATGGGCCGGAGCGGACCAGACGGACGCCTTAGCTCAAGCGGCCCAAGAACACGATTATTCGACTTGGGGCGCGGATAGTGGCGCGGCGATTCCTGGCCCGATTATTGATCTCTCTCCCGTTATGACGTTTGGGACTCAAGCGAAGGACACCGTTCAGGAGACGGTTGATAAGGTCTTTGGCGATGGCGCGGGTAGTTCTTGGACTACTTACATCATCATGGCCATTGTCATTCTATTTCTCGTGCTACTTATCACCGGGAGAGTGGAGCACATTTTGCTATGAACGAACTCGATTATCTCGACGATCACGTGATCTCAGCGCAGGACAGCGGCGCGGGCGAACTTATCACCGAAGCGGATGCGGATGCCTACATGGCCGCGCATCCCGAAGCGCAATGGGACTGGGGCAACTTGCAACCTATCGAAACGATGGCACCGGCAAGCCAGCAGAGCACAACCATTTCTGGCGCGGTCGATAAAGGCCTCTCGCTGGGTGCGGTCGCCATTGTGGGCTTCGCGGCATACCTGATGTTTTTCAAGAAGGGGTAACACATGGACTGGGGAGACTTTCTCGGCGGACTCGGACAAAACGCGCTCGACTTTACAAGCGCACTGACGCAGGCGGGAAGCGGCGCTGTGATTAGCGACATCACCGGGCAACCGTACTACTATGCCGCGCCCGTCTACGGCTCTGGCAATGCGCAGGTGGTGAACCGCAACAGCAGCATGACGATGGTTCTACTCATCATCGGCGCTGTGATCTTGCTGCGGAAGTAGGAGGGGGACGATGCACCTGAATAGCTGGAAAACGTGGCTCATCATCGCAGTGGCGCTCTGGGTTGTTTACAACGTCGCGATGACGCCTTCTCGCCTTCGCGCAATGGGGTACACGGTCTAATGCAGTTTTCAAGCTCAATTTGTATCGACCTGACGCGGACGGACTGGCAGCGCGTGGAACTGAATGCGGTAGACCGTATCTGGCTCCCTAAGAAAGTGGTCCTGGGCGAGACCGTCTACACGAATCCGGTTGATTGCATCGTTGCGTTGAAGTTCAACGATCAAACGGGGGACGCGCATCCGTGGGCTATCGCGGATGGGTACATGAACACGCTCACCGGACCGGTGAAGGTACTTTTTGCGAAGGTCCTGTATAAGGGCGCGGGGTCTTCGCTCTTTTTGGCAACGGGCGTTGGAGTCAGCGCGAGTTACGGCAGCACAGACGGCCTCTCTCCCGCAGTGGGTGTGGGTGGAAGTAGCTCCGGCTCATGGGGTGGGTTCAACCTTCCCGGTGGATGGGGACGTCCGGTTGGCGGCGGTGGTGGCTATGAGCAGGACCCGAACCCGTGAAGCTGACACGCGACACACTCCTAATCATCGGTGGCGTGTGGGCTGTGATCTTTGTTTGGATACAGTTCGCATCCGGCACGTCGGATGAGAACGACGGCAATAAGGGCAGTGACTTGCTGGAAAGCATCGCTGACCCATTGGGAAGTTTAGAGGCTCTGATGTCTGGCACAACGTATAGCGAAAACGCATTGAATCTCGCTCGGCAGAGCGAAGGGTTGCGGCAGGTCGCGTATCAGGACAGTGTGGGTGTCTGGACGATTGGCTACGGCCATACAAGCGGCGTGACGCAAGGACAGACATGTTCGGTGGATGAAGCCGAAGCATGGTTGCGTAGTGACATGGACGCGGCGGCATTTGCCGTGAATCGCCTTGTAAAAGTTCCTCTCGACCAAGGACAATTCGATGCCTTGTGTGATTTTGTTTTCAATCTCGGCAGCGGCAAGCTCCGTAGTTCAACATTGCTCCAGAAACTCAACGCTGGCGACTACGCCGGTGCGCGTGCGGAGTTTTCGCGATGGGTTTATGCAGGTGGTGTACAGCTTGGTGGGTTGATAGCGCGGCGCAACGCAGAGGCTTCGTTGTTCTCAGCGTCGGCTCCGCAGAGCGATGTCCAGTATGCACAGAACGATGGTGCGTTTTACGACGATGAGGGGGATTACGCGTGATAACCGTCCCCGTATCTCTCCTCGTTTGGTTGGGTGGCCTTGGGCTTTCTGGCATCCTGTTTGTCTTCTCATTCTGCGGGCACTTGCTCATTCGCATCAACGGGCGTCTTGGCGAGATATCGCAGACACTCGCGCTTCAATCCCAGCGCATCGGCACGCTGGAAGATGGACACACCAAGCCGGACTTAGGTTCTCTGTTTCAAATACTTCAAAACGGAAAGGCTCTACAACAATGAATCTCGCAGCGATTTTTCAACTCGTTTCCATTCTTCCGTCTCTCATCGTGGGAGCCGAACACATCTTCGGCAAAGGCAACGGCGACGCCAAGAAAGCCAGCGTTATCGAACAGGTGAAGGGTAGCATTGCTCTCGCCACAACCGCATCTGGCGCGGTGCTGCCCGCTGACAAGGCCGCCATCGCATCGCAGGTATCCGAGCAGGTTGGCAACATGATCGATTCGACAGTGGCCATCCTGAAGGCAACTGGCGCGATGCCGCAAACCGCTCACTAACGAAAGGCTTCCATGCTTCAGCAGATTGGAATTGGGATTGGCGTGTACATGCTCGCGCAGATGCTTTTCCCGCAGACAACGGCGGCGGCAAGCACTGGCGCAAGCGGTACGCAGTCCGCCGCGCAGCAAAACGCGCTGGTGAAATCGCTTGCCATGTTGCAACAACAGATGAAGGCGATGGCGACGCAGCTTGCGAAGGCCGCGAGTGGCTCTGGCGGCGGCGGTGGTTCTAAGTCTGGCTCAAACGCAGCAAAGCCTACGGGCGTAGCCGCTGCTATCCAGAAGGCCATTCAGGAAGCGGCGAACGGTGGACATGAAGCACTTGATATGAGTGCTTCTGGCAGTCTTGACGATATGGTGGATAGTTACATGCCGCTCGAAGACATGTTCGGCGATGACTACTCTGACGATGATGGCGGCGCGGGCGAGGAAGGCGGTGGGGCTTGGGTGGATACCACTCAGTCCGATAATGGCTATGGCGACGATCTCGCTGATGGCGGTATTCCGATGGACTTGAACTGGGGCGACACAAGCGGCATGGAAGACTGGGGAGAGTGGTACTGATGGATGCGATGATGACGCGCATGGCCAAGACGATGGCCGTAAATTTTATCGCCGCTTCGAATATGGATGCGGTGCTGAAAGAGGAAGTGCTGGGCTACATCGAAAGTGGCGGCGAAGGCATTGCGCCGGTGCCAAACGCCACGTCTGCGGATGTTCCTGCAGGAGACCCGACGTTTGTTCTGGAGGGGCTTCGAAACGGCGTCCGAACCAAGCTGGTGCTGTACCGTGAAAAAGTTCTTGACGCACAGCCGATGGTGCCATTAGCGTAAGGGTTGCTCGTTGGGTGGGCGGTAGTTTCTAGTCATAAGCTGTTGAGATGCGCCGTTGTAATTCGGGAACGTCCGATAACACATATTCTGTACAGTAGGCGTGGTGCGGGGCAGAGTTGGTGAGCTAACCCCTCTGCTATGCTCCCTTCATGCGTGTTGTACAGGCAGTCTTCGGAGTCTTTCATCACTTTGAACTGGCTCATCAATTAGATAGCCGCCGCATGCTGACCAAGGTTTACTCCACCTGGCCTTGGAGACGACTTCAACGTGAAGGGCTTCCACACTCCAAGGTCGAAACTTTTCCATGGATTCATACTGCCGATTACCTTCTTCATAGGACACCTTTTGGCAATCGTCGACTAGCTGATGAATTGGGCTATCTGAATGCGCTAGCTTTTGACAACTGGACGGCTAAACGCATGCCAGTGTGCGACGTGCTTGTGGCCATATCCGGCGCAGGTCTGAAGACCGGCAAATTGCTGCAGGAACGCGGCGGACGATTTGTTTGCGATCGGGGTTCCTCCCATCAGCGCTATCAAGCAGAGATTAATCTTGAAGAATACCGTCGTTGGGGGCTGGAGATTAGCTCTGCTGATGATCGTGATACGGTTCGCGAAGAACAGATATATGACGCAGCCGACGCCATCACAGTACCTTCGACATACTCCCTAAAATCATTCATGCAACAAGGGATAGATGCAAGTAAGCTGCACCGGATTCCTTACGGTGTTCGTCTCAGCCGCTTTCGTAAGGAGGCAGATCCGCTAGAAGGCTCCTTTGACGTAATTTACGTCGGTAATATCAGCATGCATAAAGGATTTCCATATCTTTTGCAGGCATTTGCAGGACTTCAGCACCCGCGCAAAAGGCTGTATATGGTGGGCTCGATCTCCCGTGAGATGAAGCCTGTTTTAGACAAAATGCCACTCGAGCAAGTCGAATTTGTTGGGCATGTTCCACAAGAACAGTTAAAGAATTGGATGAGCCATGCCCAGGTACTTGTACTCCCCAGTATTGATGATGGCTTTGGCATGGTGATGACACAGGCGATGGCCTGTGGCTGTCCCGTGATTGCCACTGATCATACTGGCGGCCCCGATCTGATAGATGAAGGCCGTGACGGATTTGTGGTTCCAATCCGTTCTCCGGAAGCTATCCGAGAAAAGTTCGAACTGCTTGCCAGTACCCCATATCTGCGCGAACAGATGGGAGCAGCAGCCCTCGAAAAAGTGACAAAACTCGGCGGTTGGGACACCTATGGAGATGCCTGGGAGCAATTCCTCAAGAACTTAGTGCAATAGCAAAATTAGGAGGCTTATTACGGTGTCGTCCCTGCAAATCGTCCGCGCAGCTTAGCCACAAGTGGAGCCACGACTTCCCTTACACCAAATAATGGAATATCCAAAAGGAAGATAAGCCCACCGACAGCGGTGGCAATAAGTCCCTGGAACCATAGAGGACGCATTACGAGATGAGGCAAGGTAACAGATGCTAAGACCAGAAACACTGCTGAAAGCCCAGCCAATCGCACGATATAGCGCAGATTAAGTTTTTCGACATGGGCAAAGAAACGCCCATTCAGAATCACAAGATATAGCACCTGCGCGCTCTCGATTACCAACCAGCACCATATTAGTCCCAGCAATCCATATCGTGGGACGATAACAAACCACAGGCCAACCAGAATCAGGTAGGTGAAGAACATAAACCGCGCGAGTTCGCGGTGCGTGTTGGTCGAGAACTGAAACTGGAACTTATGTTCCTTGGTTGACATCACAATGGATACCGCAGCATTCACCAGATAAATGCCTGGCACAAACAAGGATGGATTCTTTACCCAGATAGTCAGCAGCAGCGGACAGGCAAAGAGGACGGCCAAGTTGACCATCGGAATGAAGGAAAAGATAAGCCGTTCAGAGGTGTTATATAGGCGCACCAGAGCTGGCCAATCGTCTTTCGCGAACAGGTTGGTGACTTCCGGACCAAGCGATTGGCTCAGGGCGTTCAGCATCGATCGTGTCATCGAGAAGATAGTGCGCATGATGGAGAAGACGGTCACAACTGCTGGACCAACCGTGCGTTGTAGCACCAGGATTGGAAGCTGATAAACCAGGAAGTTACTGGAATAGATCAGGGCGAAATAGCCGGAAGGCTTGAGGATAGGTCCGATCAGATTTCGGTCCCAATAACGTAGCGTGGGAAATATCTGAGGGGCAGACGAGCGAAGATGCAGAAGCGCGCCAAGCAGACACACCGCAATTCCAGTGAATTGCGAGATTGCAATCACGGCGAAATTAGCTCCTAAAAGAACGGCGATTGCGGCTGCAACGATTAAAGAAAGATTTTTGACGTTGTTCCAATACCCACCCACATGTGCCCTGCCGACGACCATGAAGGTCCCGCTCACGTATCCGAAAGTGATGGACGTTAGCGCCTGTAGCGCCAAAAAGAACACGGCTGTCTGCACAATGTGGGCTGGAACTGCCGGTGCATTGTTAACTCCGTTCAACTTCAGCATGCGATCCAGCGGCATGAGGAAGACGCTGGTTGCCACAACCGCCGCTGTGCCGAAGATACCGAGCATCAGACGCATCGCCGTGGACTGACGGATGTGGAACTCTTCCATATCGCCCTGGTGATAGCGCACAGTGAGGTCCTGATTCAAGTAGGTCTGAACGCCGAAATCCAGTGTGCCTAGAAAAGTAACTGCCGCGGAGAGTGTAAGCCACTCGCCGTATCCCGCTTTGCCATAACGATGCAGAAAGAGTGGCACCAGCGCGATCTGTTGCAGAATCGCAACCAGATGCGACGTGAACAGTGCGGAAAGATTTTTGGCGATGTTGCCTGCCCGGCTCACGCGATTAAACCACCACCAACAAAGTGGACAACTTCGATCTTGTCTTTTTCCTTCAGCAGCGTTCCGGACCACTGCGAACGCGGGATAATTTCACCGTTCTGCTCAACCGCAATGCGGTCAGCTTTGAGGCCGAGTGCAGTGATGAGATCGACGATGGCCGAACCTGTTTCAAGCTCCGAAAACGAGCGTTGATCGCCGTTGAGATGGATGGTGAGGGACACTCCCTCAGCCTAGCAGAGGTGCAGTCTCCGGCGAAGGTTTACCTCAAAGGCCAAAGTAGATGCATGGGTCCCTTGCCCTGGCCGATGCGGGGTGCGCGACGAACAGCTTCTGTGACGTAATGTTTAGCGGAGGTAGCGGCTTCGAGGCCGGTCTGGCCCTGCATGAGGGCGCAGAGCATGGCGCTGGAGAAGGCGCAGCCGGTGCCGTGTGTGGCGTTGCTCTGGATGTGTTCTCCGGGAAGCCAGTTCCCTCTTTCAGCTTGTGGAGGGAGGACGAAGTCGTCCGGGGTGTCTGCGTCGCCGCCGGTTACGACGATGCCGAGACGCGGGTATTCGGCGTCGAGTTTGCGGGCCGATTGTTCGATTTGTTCGCGGGAATTGCAGTCTGCTCCGTTGAGGAGCGCGCCCAGTTCGCTGCGATTAGGCGTGATCCATGAGACGTGTGGGAGCAGGCTGGAACGCATGGCGCTGATGCCGTTCTGGTCTAAAAGTTCCCTACCGGATGAGGAGACGAGGACTGGATCGAGGACGATGGGCGTGCCAGGCGGGAGCGTTTGGAGGAAGTCCGCGACGGCTCGGACGTTCTCTTCCGAGCCGAGCATCCCGATCTTTACGCCGGAAATGGGGATATCTTTTGCGAGAAAATCGAGCGATTCGTGTAGATATCCCCCCAAGATGGGCTGAATTTTTGCCACCCCAAGCGTGGACTGGACGGTAAGCGCGGTGATGCAGGAGGCACCGAAGACGCCGTGGGCGGCGAACGTGGCGAGGTCGGCGGTGATGCCGGCACCGGAGGACGGGTCATGTCCGGCGATGGTGAGGGCGACAGGGGAATGGGCGGTTGGGGGAACCACGGGCGCTGCTCCTGGGTAAAAGTTACGCCAAAACGAGGCGGCGGCGGCTTAAAATCGCGCATCCAACTTTTCTGGTTCAGGACTCGTTTTCACCCAATTTCGACGATTTGGCGAGTTTTTATCCCCCATTTGGGCCATGCAGCGGCTTTACCTTCGCGAGTGCCTTTAGCGGAATTGCTGTGGATTGTCAACTCCGCAGCATCTACTAACCCTTGGCGAATGATTGACTTAGCTGTTCGGATATCGAGACAATAGCACCAGGAGGACACCGAATGCAACGAATCTTTTCGACCACCGCGCGCACCTGCGTTACAGGCGTGCTCGCGCTGGCTGGATTGGGAGTAGTTGGCGCGAGTGTACGAAGTTTCGCTAAAGGAACGGGCACGGCTCCTGCTCCCGTTCATGCACCGGCTCCGCTGAAAGCTCCGATGCAGCCTGCGATTGCACCTGTGAAGCTGGGACCTCCCGAAGTTGGGCGCGCGTCCTGGTATGGCGACGAATTTGAGGGAAAGACCACCGCGAACGGTGAGAAGTTCGATCCCGACTCCCTAACCTGCGCACACCGTACGCTGCCTCTGGGCAGCCTGATCCGGGTGACGAACCTAAGAAATAAGAAGACGGTCACGGTGCGTGTGAACGACCGCGGCCCCATGCTGGAGGACCGCATTCTGGACCTCTCCCATGCTGCTGCCCGGAAGATTGGGCTGCTGGGACTGGGCAAAGTGAAGATCCAACGGATCAAACCGGCAGACAAGGAAAGCGAACGGGCGCTGATGTACGAGACGAAGAACAAGCCCGTGGATGTTTCCGCTGTCGATAACTTTGAGCCGTTCCCCTTTCTGCAACACCGGTAGTTCCTCTACACTCGGGAGGCATGGAACTCCAATCAAAACCTAAAGCCGGCAGCGCACACAGCGCGCCGGCTTTTTCTCTGGAAGAAGCGCGTGAGCGCATGATTGTGGCGCTGGATGTGCCGAACCGCGAGGCCGCGCTGGAGATGGTGCGGCGTCTGGAGGGCGAGGCGCGCTGGGTGAAGGTGGGGCTGGAGCTTTATCTGGCTGCCGGGCGTGGGGTAATCGATGATCTCCGTGAGGCTGGACTGGAGGTCTTTCTCGATCTCAAACTGCATGACATTCCCAATACTGTTGCTGGAGCGGTGCGGTCGGTGGCCGGGTGCGGGGCTTCCCTGCTGACGCTGCATGCCAGCGGCGGGCCGACGATGCTGCGCGCGGCGGTAGAGGCGGCGGCTGGTTTGCCAGTCGCTCCTAAGCTGTTGGCGGTGACGGTGCTGACGAGTATGAACGCTGCCGATCTGGCGGCTACGGGTGTGCAAGTAAGTGCAGCCGAGCAGGTGATGCGGCTTGGGACGATGGCTGTGGGCGCAGGGGTGGACGGGTTGGTGTGTTCGCCGGAGGAGACCGCTGCGCTGCGGGGGGCTTTGCCTTCGGCTTTGTTGGTGGTTCCGGGGATTCGGAATGCTGAGGATACGATGGGCGATCAGTCGCGAACGGCTTCGGCGGCGGAGACGTTGCGGCGCGGGGCTTCGTATTTGGTGATTGGGCGGCCGATTACGGCGGCGACAGAGCCGGGGGCTGCTTTGCGGGGAATCCTTGATTCAGTTGTTAGTTTTTAGTTTTTAGCTGTTAGTAGATCGGTGCCGGGGCTGGCTTAGGAGAGCCCGGGGCTAAAGCCCGTCTGTTTCGTGCGTTTATTTCAGTGGCCTGAGGCCACTGCTCCCTCCGGGTCGCGCTTCGCGCGATGGCGAGCTTCGCGCGCGGAAAAGCAGATTCCTCACTACGTTCGGAATGACAATTTCGTGGAAGTATTACGCCCGTGTTCCGCCAGAACTAACAACTAGAAACTAAGAACTAACAACTGGTTCGCGACTGGTTTGACAACGGGTGCCGCGAGGGGAAATCGTAGACGCCATACCTCATGGATACTCGACGCGACTTTCTTAAGATGGCTGCTCTGCTTTCTGGCGTGGTGGGTGTTTCTAGTTTTCTGCCGGATTCGGTTCAGCGGGCGTATGCGATTGCGCCGGAGCCGGGGACGACGTGGGCGGATGCCGAGCATGTTGTTCTGCTGATGCAGGAGAACCGGTCGTTCGATCATGCGCTGGGGACGCTCCGCGGGGTGCGCGGGTTCAACGATCCGCGGGCGTTTCGGCTCCCGAATGGAAATTCGGTATTTGTGCAGACGGATGCAGCGGGAAACTCGTATGCGCCGTGGCGGCTAAATATCAAGGACACGCGGATTACGTGGATGGGGTCCCTGCACCACTCGCGGCAGAGCCAGGTGGATGCGTGGAACGATGGATGGCACGATGGATGGCTGGAGGCGAAGCGTCCCGGCAAAAAAGAGTATGCCCACATGCCGCTGACGATGGGCTACTACACGCGCGAGGACCTGCCGTTTTATTACGCCCTGGCGGATGCGTTTACGGTGTGCGATCAGAATTACTGCTCGGTGCTGACGAGCACTTCGCCGAACCGTTGCTACTTCTGGAGCGGCACGATCCGCGATGAGAAGAACGGCGTGCATGTTCGCAATGAAGTGATCGACGATGGCGGGCTGCGGTGGAAGACATTTCCGGAGCGGTTGCAGGAGGCGGGAGTCAGTTGGAAGGCCTATCAGAATGAGCTGACGAATGCGGACATTTCGGGGCAGGCTGAGGGGTGGCTCTCGAATTATGGCGATAACACGCTGGAATGTTTTGCGGCGTATCACGTGGAGGCGTATCCGGGTGCTGTGGCTACGAAGCAGCGGCGGGTCAAAGAACTGTCGCGGGATGCGGAGAAGCTGGAGGCTTCTCTGGCGAAGGCCAGGGGTGAAGTTGCAGCGGCGGATTTGCGGCGGCAGTTGGAGCTTGTTCGCAGCAAGATAGAGGTGCTGAAGACGGCGATTGCTCATGGTGGCGAAGCTAAATACCGCAAGCTCACGGCGCAGGAGAAGGCGCTGCATCATGCGGCGCTTACGACGAACACGGGCGATACGGATTTTCGGCAGCTTGATTCCCTGCCGTATCAGGCGGAGGGCAAGCGGCAGACGATGCGCGTGCCGAAGGGCGATATCTTTTACCAGTTTCGTAAGGATGTGAATGAGGGCAAGCTGCCAACGATCTCGTGGCTGACTGCGCCGGAGAATTTTTCAGACCATCCTTCGGCGCCTTGGTATGGGGCCTGGTATGTCTCCGAGGTGATGGACATTCTGACGAAAAACCCTGAGGTGTGGAAGAAGACGATCTTCATTCTGACGTATGACGAGAATGATGGGTACTTTGATCACGCGCCTTGTTATGTGGCTGCCGATCCGAAGCGGCCGGAGACAGGTGGCGCTTCGGAGGGCGTGGACACGGAGGGGGAGTTTATCCAGAAGGATGAGGAGTTGCGAATGGGTACGCCGCTGAAAGATGCGCGCACCGGTCCGATTGGCATGGGGTTCCGCGTGCCGATGATTGTGGCGTCGCCGTGGAGCCGCGGTGGTTGGGTGAATTCGCAGTTGTTCGATCACACATCGACGCTAATGTTTCTGGAGAGGTTTGTTGCGAAGAAGTTTGGCAAGCATGTTCGTGAAGAGAACATCAGCGAGTGGAGGCGGACGGTTGCGGGCGATATGACTTCGATCTTCCGGCCTTATAACGGGAAGAAGGATGAACTGGAGTATCTGGATCGCGACAAGTTTGTGATTGGGATTGAGCAGGCGCGGTTCAAGGATGTTCCGACGAATTACACGCGGCTGGATGCGGCGATGGTTGAGGCGATTAATCGTGGTGCGGGGTTGATGGCACAGCAGGAGAAAGGGACGAAGCCTGCTTGCGCGCTTCCTTATGAGCTTTATGCGGATGGTGGCGTGAGTGAGGATGGCAAGTATTTTGAGTTGCGGCTACGTGCGGGCGACAAGATGCATGGGGCGCGATCGGCTGGGGCTGCGTTCAATGTGTATCTGCGAGGGGCGAAGTTTCAGGCGGCTACGTATGCGGTGAAGGCTGGCGACACGGTGGTGCGGCGGTATCCCATGTCGATGTTTGATGGGATTGAGGTGCATGCGCCGAATGGGTTCTATCGGTCGTTTACGGGGGCGATGCCGGTGCAGGCTTCGGTTGAGTATGCGAAGACGGGCGATGTGATGGTGCGTTTGCGGAATTTGAGTGCGAAGGCTGTTGAGGTTGTGTTGGTGGATAACGCGTATAAGGCTGGCACGCAGCGGAAGCGGGTTGCGGCTCGTGGGAGGGGTTCTGTGGTGGTGCCGCTGCGGAAGAGTTTTGGGTGGTATGACTTTTCTGTGAAGGTGGATGGTGGCGAGGCGCGGTTTGCGGGGCGGGTGGAGACCGGGCGTTCGAGCATGACAGATCCGGTGATGGGTGGAGTGGTTTAAACAGAAAAGCCCGAACCAGAGTTCGGGCTTTGATTCTTGCTTTGTGCTTTGAACTAGAGGCGCTCGAAAAATTCGCATGCGGAGCATGAGATGTACATGCCGCCGGCGACGCCGCGGTCGCGGTCTTTGACGCGCTTGACGATGCGAGTGGGCTTGGAGCACTTGGGGCAATCAGTGCTCTTGGTCGTGTCCATGACCTTCTTGCGGTCACCAGTTTTGGCAATCTTCGCCATTGGAAATCTCCTTGTTACTTCAATGAGTTGACGCGCGCTATCCGCTGCTAGCTCCAGGTGCGTGGCTGATGCGGGTAGAGGCGTGTGTGCAGCAAAGACCGGCTGCGCGCCAATCGTGCGGCTGTCTGTTCCAGTTTACATGATGCGCGCTATGGCTGGGGCGGCGTGGCGGCGGGAGGTGCCGAAGTGGTTCCCTGTTCCTGCTTTGGCTTGGGGACCGTGATCTTTTCCTGCGTGCCGCTGATTGGCTTTTCGTTGTCTTTGAGCAGGGATGGGGCGCGGTGCTGGCCGGGGTCTTCTCCGGGGGCGGGCGGGGCCTGATCGCCGAGGGCGATGCGGCGCTCGGGTTGCGCTATCTTGTAGCCGTTCATCTCGTCCTTGTCGTGGATTTCGATGGGCTTGCCGAGGGCGGCGATTTTGACGAGGACGACGCGGTCTCCGCGGAAACGGACGAAGTGCATGATTTCGGGCTGGCGACCGTAGATCCACTCTTCGAGGACTTCGCCGTCGGTGCCGCCGTTGGGGTGTTCGCGGACCTTCATAACGGGCTGACCGAGGGCGGCGAGCACCATCTTATGGTTCATGCCGACGAGGACGTCATGCTGCTTGACGACGGTCTGGAGCCAGTCGGGGAGCGTGTCGGCGTAGGCTGCGGCGCTGGACTTTACGCCGAAGTCGAGGATGGGTTCGAGCAGGAGTTTGACTTCGGGGCCACTAAGGTTGGGGACGCGGCCTTCAAAGACGAGGATGATGCGCGAGCCGGTGACGATATCTTTACCGTCGGGCGCGAGCGCCAGGCCGTTGAGTTCGATGTGGCGGAGGAAACGGTGTGGCGGATAGGGGCCGCCGTTGAGGTCAAGGATGATGCGGTCGGGCTTGAATTCCAGATGCGTGATTTGGAAGCGGTCGCCCTGGTTGAGCGAGGTTCCCTTCTTGTAAAGGCGGGTCTTTAGTTCCTCGATGTCGGGGTCCATACGTCCGTTGGCGTGAAGAACGATGCCCGGTGGGCCGACAGGAATCGCGCGCATGGCGAAGCCCATCTCGGCGAGAAGTTCGCGGACGAGGAGGCGGCGGCCGTCCTGATCGAGCGGTTCGGTTGGAAGTTGGACGCGCGTGGGCTTGAAGGGGCGGATGAGGCCTTCCGTTGCAGTTTGTTTGCCTACGACGAAGGGCTCTTCTGCGTGCGCGAGTGGGACGAGGAGGAGTGCGGTGAGGACGAGTGCGCGGATTGTGCCTAGGCGCGACATTTTGGTTTCAGTCTTAGTCTTAGTTTTGACTGTGTTGCTTCCGTCCGCTGCGGAAGTATGGAGACACAATAGTCCTGTGATGCGGGCGTGGCAAGTGTCGATGTGCGCTAGTTATTTTGGGTGCATGGTCGCACTTTGCGCGATGGATGTCCGCTATCGCGAACATCGGCAAAAGCAGGTCTCTCCACTCACGCTTCGCGTTCGGTCGAGATGACCAGCCTTATTTGCTGAAATCTTGAGAGTTGTTCGATGGCGGGTTGGCCGGGGCGATCTGGACGAGGGCGGCGATCTTCGCTTTGGCTTCTTCTTCCATGCGCGCGTGTTCGGGGGGTGGGGGCGGCTCCATGGGGTAGCCCGCGCCTTCGATGGGGCGGTAGGTGTACTCCCATGCGTAATCGCGCGTGGTGAGGACGAGGATGGCGATGCCTGCGATGAGGACAATGGGCGCGAGGACTGAGGAGGCCGGGCCGAAGAAGCCTCCGGTGAACCAGAAGGGCGTGCCGACGTTAGCGGTGATGATGGTATTGAAGCGGCGGTCGCCGTCCACGGGTAGGCCGAAGAGGATGCCTGCGCTGGCGAGCCATGCGAAGTGCAGACCCCAGGAAAGCCAGAGAGCGCGCGTGCGGAGGTAGGCGATGGCGCAGGCCATGGCGAAGAGCAGCGCGGTGAGCGTGGAGGCTATGGAGGCCTGCACGTTCTGCATGTGCACGATGCCGAAGATGGCGACCATGGCGACGGTGGCCCAGGCTTCTCCTACGGCGTCGGCGAGGCGCTGGAAGGCGTATCCGCGGAAGGCGATTTCGGCAGCGAACGAGATGGCCGCGGCAGTGAGGAGTTGGACGATGAGTGCGTTCCACGCGCGCAGAGAGAAGTCGAACTCGGGCTGTAGCGCACCGACGAGCACCATGGGGAGAACGACCGCCGTGACCATGCCCCAGCCGATAGCGATGCCGAGGAGTCCTTCTCGCGAGGTGGTTGCGCGGCGCGGAAAGCCGAGGTATGCGAGCGGTGCGAATCCGCGGTCGAAGACCGTGGCGAAGACACTGAAGCCGATGAGGAGAAGGACGATCTCCAACAACGAATTGGCGAGCGGTCCGTATGCCGGTGCGATGAACTGGCCGAGGGAGCCGGCAACGTATGCGGACATGAGTATCCAGACTGCGCCAAGCAGGAACTGGCGTGCTGCGGCCGCGCGGCTCATGGGTGCCTGGGTGAATGCGGTACTCATGCTGTTTGTTATGACGTGTAGAACTGCGCGATGTTACGGAACTTTGCCATGCGCTTTTGGATAAGTGTGTCGATGGGCATGGCCTGCAGTTCGCCGAGATGCCACTGGATGCGTTCTGCGATGGTCTGCATGACACATGCGGGATCGTCCTGCGCCCCGCCTTCCGGTTCGGGAATGATGTCGTCGACGCAACCCAAATTTTTCACCTGCTGCGCTGTGTACTTGAGCGCTTCGGCGGCCTGCTGGCGCTTGGTGGCGTCCTTCCACATGATGGAGGCGCAGCCCTCGGGGGAAATAACGGAGTAGATGCCGTTCTCGAGAATCAGAACGCGGTCAGCGACTGCGAGTGCGAGCGCTCCGCCGGAGCCGCCTTCGCCGGTGATGAGCGAGATGGTAGGCACGCGCAGGCGGCTCATCTCCAGAAGATTGCGGGCGATGGCTTCCCCTTGTCCGCGCTCTTCTGCACCGAGGCCGGGGTTCGCGCCGGCAAGATCGATGAAGCTGATGACCGGACGGTTGAACTTCTCGGCAATCTTCATGGCGCGGAGAGCTTTGCGATAGCCTTCGGGATCGGGCATGCCGAACTTGCGATGCACCTTTTCCTTGGTGGAGCGGCCCTTGAGGTTGCAGATGGCCATGACGGGCTGGCCGTTGAACATGGCCATGCCGCACGCCATCGCCGGGTCGTCGCCGAAGGCACGGTCGCCATGCACTTCACTGAAGTCGGTAAAGATCGCTTCGATCACGTCCATGGGATAAGGGCGCTGCGGGTGACGCGCCATCTCGGTCTTTCGCCACGCCTCGGGAATGACTTCCTGCGGCGCTTGCTTGGGGTCCTGGATTTCTGCCATACCGAAGTTGATTGTAGAGCGCAGGTGGGTGAAGCGGCAAAGGTGAGAAAGTTATGCAGAGATATGCGTGTGGGTGTAGAGTGCTTCCCTGCTCTATGCAAAGCGTGTTCGTGTATTCAATCCGAACCGTTACATGAAGGAGAATTTCTATGGCCACTGCAATAACTATCGATCCCCGCCTCGGCGCAGATGCTTCCTCGTTTGTCTCCGGTAAACATGCCATGCTGATCGACGGCAACTTGGTCGCGGCAAAATCTGGTAAGACGTTTCCCGTATATAACCCTGCTGATGGTACTGAAATCTGCCAGGTGCCCGAAGCTGATGCGGCAGATGTAGATATTGCGGTTCGTGCTGCACGGCATGCATTCGATGGTGGCGCGTGGCCTGCGTTAACCCCATCGCAACGCGGCCGTCTGCTGTGGAAGGTAGCTGATTTGTTAGAGCAGCACACCGAAGAGTTTGCGCAATTGGAAGCACTGGATAACGGCAAGCCTGTTTCAGTCGCAGGCGTTGCGGACGTACCTCTGGCCGTTGATTTGTTCCGCTACATGGCGGGCTGGGCAACGAAGACACTGGGCTCGACGATTCCAATTTCCGCAGGCAATGATTTTTTGTCGTACACGGTGCGCGAGCCGGTTGGCGTTGTCGCACAAATTATTCCGTGGAACTTTCCGCTGTTGATGGCGGCATGGAAGCTCGGTCCGGCGTTGGCGACAGGATGCACCGTGGTGATGAAGCTTGCAGAACAGACTCCGCTGAGCGGTTTGCGCCTGGCACAGCTTTTTGTAGAAGCCGGTTTCCCTCCCGGAGTAGTCAATATCCTTGCCGGATTTGGTGAGCCTTGCGGAGCTCCGCTGGCCGCGCATGATTTAGTCGATAAGGTAGCGTTTACCGGATCGACAGAGGTAGGCAAGCTGATTGCGCGTGCCGCAACAGGAAATCTCAAGAAAGTGACGCTGGAACTTGGCGGCAAGTCGCCTGCCATTATCTTTCCGGATGCTGATATGGATACGGCCATTGCGGGCGCTGCTTCAGCGATCTTCTTTAACCAGGGACAGTGCTGCTGCGCTGGTTCACGTTTGTTCGCTCACGAAAGTGTCTTCGATCAAGTGGTGGAAGGCGTTTCGCATATCGGCAGCAAAATTAAAATCGGGCCGGGTCTTGACCCAACAACCGAGCTGGGGCCGCTGGTAAGTGAGGAGCAGTTCGATCGCGTGACGAGCTTTATCAAGAGCGGACATGAACAAGGTGCTAAGGTGGGCACCGGCGGCAAACGCCACAGCGACCGTGGGTACTTTGTGCAACCGACTTTGCTGCACAACGTAAGGCCTGGCATGAAGGTTGTGGATGAAGAAATTTTTGGACCAGTAGTTGTCGCACAAAGTTTCAAGACGGACGCTGATCTACAACGTCTGGCGGCGCAGGCGAATGATACTGTATATGGCCTGGCGGCGAGCGTATGGACGCGCGATATTTCAGTTGCACACAAAATGGCGCGGATGATTAAAGCGGGCACTGTCTGGGTGAACTGCCACAACGTCTTTGACGCAGCGCTTCCCTTCGGTGGATATAAGCAGTCCGGTTGGGGACGCGAGATGGGTGCAGAGGTGCTCAACAACTACACCGAAGTAAAGGCTGTGACTGTGAAACTGTAATTATTTTTTGTATATGCAAAGAGCGAGCCGATAATAGCGGCTCGCTCTTTGCGCTTAATTAGCGCACTCACAGATGTGTCAGTCGAGAAAGGCGTCGGCGAAGGCGCTTTCTGCGTGCAGTTCCACCATGGGCAGGGCACCGTATTTTCCTGCTTCCGAGTGCCAGAGCGTTTGTAGCTCCTGGAGTTTTTTGGGATACTTTTTCGCCATGTCGGTGGATTCAGAGGGATCGTTCTTGATGTTGAAGAGTTGCCACTGATCCGAGTCGAACGAGGTGCCGAGCTTGTGCATGGCTACGGCGCGCCAATCCCCATCAATGATGGCGCGGTTGCCGCGCATGTCGAAGAACTGCACGGTGCGGGTGCTGGGCGCTTTGGCGGAGAGAACAGTGGGGAGGAACGACTTCCCTGCTATCGGAATTTGCGCGATGCCATCGATCTTTGCTGAGAAGTGGGTGCCAGCGATTTGCAGGAGCGTGGGAGCGATGTCGATCACGTCTACGAGTTGTTTGCGGATGGCGCCGGGATCTTTGATGTGGCCCGGATAGTCGAACATCATTGCCGTGCGGGTGCCGCCGAAGTAGGGCCACAGTTTGTAGCGGCGGAAAGGTGTGCCTCCCGCATAGGCCCACGGACGTTGGTAGAGAGGCTGCGTGGTTGGGCCGCCTAGCTCGTCGAGATGCGCATCCATCTCCGCGAGAGTTGTTTTGTCGCCGTACGCTCGACGGAAGGCTCCCGCCTTAGTTTCGCTCGCTGCGCCGTTGTCGGAGAACAGGACGATGACAGTGTTCTTATCGAGGCCGGATGCTTTGAGATATGCGAGCACGCGTCCGATCTGCGCGTCGCCGTGTTCGATGTACCCGGCGTAGGTTGCCATGAAACGCGCGTAGACCCGCTTCTGCTGCGCGGTGAGCGAGTCCCATGCGGGATCGCCTGCTTCGCGCGGCGGCAGTTTTGTGTCGGCGGGGATGAGGCCCATCTTCTTCTCGCGTTCGAAGCGGGCTTGACGAATGGCGTCCCAGCCTTTTTGATAGGTGTCCTTGTAGTGGTCGATGTATTCCTTTGGCGCCTGAAGCGGCGTGTGCGCGAAGGTGAATGCGAGATACATGAAGACCGGGCGCTTGGGGTCTTCTTTCTGGTGCTTCTTGAACTGCGCGATAGCGTGGTCTGCGAGATCGACTGCGAGATAGTAGCCGGGGTGATAGGGGTCGGGAATCTGCTTATTCCCTTCGTAGAGATCGGGATGGTATTGGTCGGTCCATCCCATCTTGTATCCGTAGAAATAATCGAAGCCGCGCTGCAGAGGCATGGTGGAGTTGTTGCCGGGTTCGCCTGTTTGTGAAAACGGAGTGAGATGCCACTTGCCGATGGCGATGGTGGCGTAGTCGGCGCGGTGGAGCGCTTCAGGCAGCATCTCTGCGTTTTGCGGAATGACCCCGGTGAATTTGGGCGGAACCGGCTTCTTATTGTGCGGGTAGGTGTCGGGCAGATCATCCATGCCGACGGTCTGAGGATTACGACCGGTCATGAGTGAGGCGCGCGTGGGAGAGCAGATGGCCTTGGACTGGAAGTCGTTGTAGCGAACGCCGGCTTTCGCGATGCTGTCGATGGAGGGTGTGCGGATCTCAGAACCGTAACAGCCGAGGTCGGAGAAGCCTACGTCGTCGATGGCGATGACGAGGATGTTGGGGCGGGTAGTGAGTGGCGTGTTTTGTGTGTGCTTGACGGCTTGCGCTGGCATCACCATCGCGCTGCCGAGGCCTACGCACGAGGTCAGAAGAGTCTTCAGGAAGCGTGCTCTTGATTTTGAAACGTACATGGACTTCCTCGCAGGATGATGTGGGATTGCGCTGTTTGCTGACGGGAGTAGTGTATGTATTCCGGCGAGAGTCTGGCAACGTTGCCATACTTATGCGCTAGTTGTGAATGCAAAGAGAAACCGGGAGCATGTCTGCTCCCGGTCCGCCTCTTCTAAATTTTCTAGATTGTCTCTGAATTTATGATCCGCGCGTTTGGGGTGACCGGCTCTGCTGGTTCGCAACACTGGCATTGGCGGGGTTCGCCGTCTTGGCTGTGTTTACCGGATTTGGTGTGGGCGGATGTTTGATGAACAACGTATGACTGAAATACTCGTGAAGACTTTCCATAGACTTCTCACCTTGCTTCGGGGCCTAATCAACTACCGCGCAGAAAACTTACTGCGCGGCGATGATTTCAGTCCATTGGACGTGCGACTGTCAATGACCAACCAGATACGTCTTTCGGGTCAGTCGATAATCTTGACACCACCTGCACCGACGAGTTCTTCTACACGATCAATAAAAAGTTTGTCCGCGCAGACAGCCACGCCTTGTGGCTCCAGGACGGCACAAAACTCGCCAGGCTCTTCTAGGTCGAGCAACAGTTTTCCCTTACCGGGCATCGCTTCACAGATCGCAAGAAGCTTTTGCAGCAGCTCGCGATCTGGATGATGGAGCGGCACCTTAATGCGTAGTGCATCGGGAGTTCTTATCTGCACATCTTCGAGTGCGGTAATTTGTGTGACGGAGAGTTTAGGTGCGGCGTCTTCTTCTCCGCGAAGCTGGCCTTTAACGAGGACAGGTACGTCAATCTTTAATTTTTCGGCGAGTTTTTCATAGTCCTTGGGGAAGGCGATGAGATCGATCTTACCTGTGGTGTCTTCGAGCGATGCGGAGGCGTAGAGTTCGCCGCTGCGTTTTGATTTGGCAACTTTGAGCGCGGTGATGACGCCTGCGATCTGAATCTCGTTTGCGGAGTTGTCCTGTCCGCGGCGGAAGACAACTGGGTCGGGCTTCATCTCACATGCGACTGCGGTGGTGACGGCCTTTATGTTGCGGAGCTTCTCGCGGTATTTGTCCATGGGATGACCGGAGACAAAGAAGCCGAGGACTTCCTTCTCGTTTTGCAGGCGTGTGTGTTCGTCCCAGTCGGGCACGTTGGGGAGATCGTCTGCGGGTGAGGACTCGTTGCCGGGTGCGGCGTCGAAGATGCCGAAAAGTCCGTGCTGGCCTGCGGCGGCATCGCGTTGCGATTTCTGGGCGCTTTCGATGCAGCGATCGAGTCCGGCGAAGACGCGGCCGCGTGGGCCGAAGGAGTCCATCGCTCCCGCTTTAACGAGTGACTCAAGCACGCGCTTGTTGAGCAGCTTGAGTTCGACTTTTTCGCAGAAGTCATTGAGTGAAGCGAAGCCCGACTTCCCTTCTGCCTGTAGAACGCGGCGAGCGGTGATGATGCTTTCGATAGCGTTGCCGCCGACATTTTTGATGGCGGCGAGACCGAAGCGGATCATGTCGCCTGCGGGCGTGAAGTTGGCGTCGGAGACTTGCACGTCCGGCGGGAGAACGGTGATACCCATTTCTTTGCACTCGCCGATGTACTTGACGACGTTCTCTGGCTTCGATGTTTCGGATGTGAGCAGCGCCGCCATGAACTCGACGGGATAGTGCGTCTTGAGCCATGCAGTGTGATACGCGAGCAGAGCGTATGCAGCGGAGTGCGACTTGTTGAAGCCGTATCCGGCGAACTGCTCCATCAGGTCGAAGAGCGCGCCGGCTTTTTGTTTATCGAATTTTTTCTCCGCAGCGCCGCTCATGAAGATGTCGCGCTGCTTAGCCATCTCTTCAGGGTTCTTTTTACCCATGGCGCGGCGAAGGAGGTCGGCGCCACCGAGCGAATATCCGCCGATGGCCGAGCTGATCTGCATGACCTGTTCCTGGTAGACGATGACGCCGAGCGTCTCGCGCAGAATGGGTTCTAGTTCATCGAAGAGGTATTCGACGGCGCGGCGGCCCCACTTGCGCTCGATGAAGTCGTCGATCATGCCGCCCTGAATTGGGCCGGGGCGGTAGAGAGCGTTGAGCGCGGTGAGGTCTTCTACCGTGGTGGGTTTGTAGCGGCGCAGCACGTCGCGCATGCCGCCGGATTCAAACTGGAAGACGCCTGAGGTGAGCGCTTTGTGGAAGACCTTCTCATAGGTTTCTTCGTCGTCGAGTGGAACCTTGGCCATTTCAACGTCGACACCGCGGTTCATCTTGATGAGCTTGAGGCAGTCGTCGATGACGGTGAGCGTGGTGAGGCCGAGAAAGTCCATCTTGAGAAGACCCATCTTTTCGACGGCCTTCATATCGTATGCAGTGACGATATCTTCGTTCTTGGCGCGCGTGACTGGTACGAGTTCGGTGAGAGGCTGCGGTGCAATGACGACGCCGGCGGCGTGCACGCCTGCTCCGCGCACGAGACCTTCCAGCTTAAGCGCCGCGTCAATCACTTCCTTGATGCGCGGATCATTCTCATAGGCCTCGCCGAGCTGTGGTGAATCTTTGAGCGCCTGCTCGATGGTGATGCCGACGGTGGCGGGGATCATCTTGGCAATGCGATCGACTTCGCCGTAGGGCATGTCGAGAGCGCGGCCTACATCTTTGATGGCGGCCTTGGCGGCCATGGTATTGAAGGTGATGATCTGCGCGACCTGATCGCGGCCGTACTTTTCGTTGACGTATTGGATAACCTCGCCGCGGCGGTTCATGCAGAAGTCGATGTCGATATCCGGCATGCTGACGCGCTCGGGATTGAGGAAGCGCTCGAAGAGCAGCTCGTTCTGGAGCGGATCGACGTCGGTGATCTCCATGACATAGGCGACGAGTGAACCGGCGGCCGAACCACGGCCCGGACCTACGGGGATGTTGTGTTCTTTGGCGTAACGGATAAAGTCCCACACGATCATGAAGTAGCCGGGGAACTTCATCTGCTTGATGCAGTCGATCTCTCGGTTGAGGCGCGCGTGGTAGTCCTCAATGGTTTTGCGCTGGATGCCGCGTGAGACGAGGTGTGCGTAGGCGGTGTCGAGGCGCTTCTGCAGGCCCTTGCGGCAGACATCTTCGAAGTAGTCGTCAAGCGACATGCCTTCGGGTACGGGGAATGCCGGGAAGGGATTTTTTACCTTGGAGATCTTTGCTTCGCAACGCTCGGCGAATTGCATGGTGCGCGAGCAGACTTCGGGGTTCTGCGCGAAGGTGCGGTACATCTCTTCGGCAGACTTGATGTAGAACTCCTGCGTGTCAAATTTGAAGCGGTTGGGATCGTTCATCGATCCGGCGGTCTGCACGCAGAGAAGGATTTCGTGTGCGCGCGAATCGTCGCTGGCGACGTAGTGCGCATCGTTGGTGGCGATGAGCGGGATGTTGAGTTCTTTTTCGAGCTGGAAGAGATAGTCGCAGACTTTTTTATCGGGCTCGAGGCCGTGGTCCTGAATCTCAAGAAAGAAGTTGCCCTTGCCGAACATGTCTTCGAACATACCTGCGGTCTTCTTGGCTTCTTCGTACTTGTCGGCCATGAGGTGCTGGTTGAGTTCGCCAGCGAGGCAGCCGGAAAAGGCGATGAGACCTTCGGTGTGTTTGGAGAGGAATTCTTTGCTGACGCGCGGCTTGCGGTAGAAGCCGTGGAGCGAGGCTTCGCTGGTGAGGCGCGCGAGATTTTTGTAGCCGGCCTCGTTCTCTGCGAGCAGAAGAAAGTGGTTGTAGCCGCCGGACATTTCGCGGTGATCGGCTGTCTGCGAGAGGTATAGTTCGCAGCCGATGATGGGCTTGATGTCTTTCTTGTTCATGGCGTCGGCGAAGTGCACGGCGCCGTAGATGTTGCCGTGATCGGTCATCGCCGCGGCCTTCTGGCCGATCTTTTTCAGGTGCGCCGCGAGCTTGTCGACGTCGCAAGCTCCGTCCAGCAGTGAGTAGTCCGTGTGGAGGTGGAGGTGCGTAAATTCTGCGGCCATAGAACAATTTTAAGCCCGGAGTTTGGTGTTGAAATCGTGGTTGTTTCTTGGGCAAAAGGAGACGCCGCCCGGAGGCGGCGTCTGTGTGGAGATTGGTGAAAATTAGTGCGGCTGTTGGGGTTGCAGGCCCTTTTGCACGCGGCTGTGATAGCGGCTGTAGGTGAAGTAGATCACCAGACCGGCTGCGAGCCAGATGAATAGACGCAACCATGTATCCAGAGGCAAGCCGAGCATCATAGCAAGTGAGATGAGGATGCCGAGGATGGGCGTGAGCGGCATGAGTGGAGCGCGGAATGGGCGCTGCAACTCAGGGCTGCGTTTGCGAAGCACCCACACACCTGCGCAGACGATGATGAAGGCTAGTAACGTGCCGATGCTGGTCATCTCGCCGAGCTTATCCAGCGGAATGGTGGACGCAAAAACTGCAACCACGAGGCCGACAGTGATGGAGGAGATCCACGGCGTGCGGAACTTGGGGTGAATGCTGGAAAAGAACTTCGGCAGCAGTCCGTCTTTTGACATGGAGAAGAAGACGCGGCTCTGGCCGAGCAACATGACGATCATGGTACTGGTGAGGCCGCCGAGCGCACCAAGTTTAACGAGCAGGCTTCCCCACTTCACGCCGGTTACGTCGATACCGACGGCAAGCGAATCGGGGATGTTGAGGTAGCGATAGTTCACCAGGCCGGTGAGCACAAGTGCTACGAGGATGTAAAGGATGGTGCAGCCAACGAGCGAGCCGAGGATGCCGATGGGCATGTCGCGCCTGGGGTTCTTTGCTTCCTGCGCGGCGGTCGATACGGCATCGAAGCCGATGTAGGCGAAGAAGATGACGCCTGCTCCTCGAAGTACGCCGGACCAGCCGAACTCCCCGAAGGCTCCCGTATTTGCCGGAACGAACGGATGCCAGTTCACGCGCGGAAGTTCAGGGTGGTGCATGAGCATGAATCCGCCGATGCCGATGAAGATGAAGAGGACGATCAGTTTGACCGCAACGATGACGCTGTTGAAGTTAGCTGACTCCTTGATGCCGACCACCAGAATAAGCGTGACGACCATGATGCCGACAAAGGCGATGAGGTTGAAGACTCCGTGGCGTTGCGGGAGCGTTGAGGGATCGACGCCTGCTTGCGCGAGTTTAGCGGCGACGCGACCAAGGAACTCCCAATGACCATTCCACAATACGAAGGTGGAACCAGGTGTTCCGGCGAGTTCTGGCGGCAATCGTAAGCCGAAGTCCTGCCCCAGTGATAAGACGTATCCGCTCCATCCGCTGCACACGGTGGCTGCGCCGAAAGCGTATTCCAGCACGAGGTCCCAGCCGATGATCCACGCGAAGATCTCGCCGAGTGTGGCATAGCCGTAGGTATATGCGGAGCCAGCGACGGGAATCATCGCCGCGAACTCTGCATAGCAGAGACCTGCGAAGACGCAGCCGAGCGCGGCGACAATGAAGGAGTAGACGACACCAGGTCCTGCGTAGCGCGCAGCAGTTGGGCCCGTGAGAACGAAGATGCCGGTGCCGATGATGGCACCGATGCCGAGCGAGATGAGTGCGGTTGCACCGAGAGAACGCTTCAGTGTGTGTTCTCCGGTTTCAGCCGACTCATGCATGATCGTGTCGAGTGGCTTCGTCAATAACAGCTTTGACATTGACTTGATGACTCCGTGTGCAGATGTAGGTTATGCGTGCTCGGAATGGGACACGCCGAACTTCTTCCAGATGAAATATACCGGCAGGCCGAGAAGGACGATTCCAAGACCCGGCCAAGTGTACTGCGGTTTGTAGCGTAAGAGTACAACACTGATCCATGTGGCCATCACGATATAGAGTGCTGGGAGCACCGGATAGCCGAAGGCGCGGTAGGGCCGCTCAGCATTTGGGCGAGTGCGGCGCAGGATGAAGAGGCCTATGATCGTGAGCACGTAGAAGATGAGAACGGCGAAGATGACGTAGTCGAGGAGTTGCCCGTAGGAGCCGGAGAGGCAGAGCAGGCACGTCCAGAGGCACTGTACCCAGAGACTGACGGCTGGTGTCTTCGTCTTGTGGGTCAGGTGTCCTGCGGCCTTGAAGAAGAGGCCATCGCGGCTCATCGCGTAGTAGACGCGCGCGCCTGCGAGCACCATGCCGTTTACACAGCCGAAGGTGGAGACGAGGATAGCCGCAGCCATGATCTTTGCGCCGTATCCGGCGAAGGCCTGCTCCATCACGGCGGTGGCGACGCGGTCTTCGCTGGCGTACTGGATACCGCGTGCGAGTGCGGATGCACCTTCTGCGGAACCATGCAGCGGAAGCACGGCGAGATAAATGAAGTTGCAAGCGATATAGAGCAGAAGAACGATGCCTGTGCCGAGGAGGAGCGAGAGCGGCAGGTTACGTTTGGGATTCTGAATCTCGCCAGCGGTGAAGGTGACGTTGTTCCACGCATCGGACGAGAAAAGTGAGCCTACCTGCACTATGGCAACGATGGTAAGCATGCCTACGAGCGCTGTCGGGTCGCCCATGCCAACTTGGACAGGATGCAGAACGTGCCATCCGGCATTGTGCCAGAAGTTTCCGCCTTGAAAGTTTGCGGCGATGGCGACGGCGTTCTTGGCGAGCAGGCCGAGGACGACGACCATCAACAGAGCGAAGACTTTTGCCGAGGTGAAGATGTTCTGGATAATGGCGCCGAGCTTGACGCCGTAGGTGTTGAGCAGAGTGAGCAGGACGATAATGACGATGGCGGCGAGGTTGGCGGTGTTGAGGCCGATCTCCATATTGCCGAGCACCATGGGGCCGACGTGCCATGCAGAGACGTAGCCCGCGTGCCAGATCCAGTGGGATGCACTGACGGATGGAAAGAAGACGCCAAGGAATTTTCCAAACGCTACACCAACGGCCGCGATGGTTCCGCTTTGGATGACAAGGAAGAGTGTCCATCCATAAAGAAAGCCCCAGATGGGGCCTAGCGCTTCACGAAGATAAACGTACTGACCACCCGCGGTTGGCATCATTGCTGCTAATTCGCCATAACTGAGTGCACCGATGATGGTCATCAGCCCGGTTACGAGCCACGCGGCAATGAGAAGCGCTGGAGAGCCTACACCACGTGCAATGTCTGCAGGAACAATAAAAATGCCCGAACCGATCATCGAGCCCATCACAATGGCCGTAGCAGAGAAAAGCCCCAGGCCTTTGACAAACTCGGTCTGCGGCGCAGCGGTGGCTGTCTGTGTCATTGCGACAGTTCTACTGGATGCATAGATGTTTTGTCGCGAAGAATATTTTATGCTGCGGAAGGGAGCGAAACTGTCCGAAGAAACTCTTTGGCCCGGCGATCCAGATCACCTTCCAACAAAGCAGAGATCACGGCAACGGAATCTGCGCCTGCCGCCAAGACATCAGGGGCGTTCGCCAGAGTGATACCACCAATAGCGACTAACGGTTTGGTGGTAAGTTGCCGCGCGTGTCTAATTCCTTCCAATCCCACTACTGGCGCGGTATCGCGTTTGGTAGGCGTACCAAAGACAGGACCGAGCGCCACATAAAGTGCCTCGCTTTGATCTGCTGCAATAACTTCCCTCTCATTGTGCGTGGAGATACCGATATAGCTAACAGCTTTGCGGGCGATCTCTATGGAACTGTCCGTCTGTCCAATGTGGACAGCCTGCACACCGGCATCACGGGCCATCGCTGGTGAATCGTTCAGGATAAAAAGCGTGTCACTCCCGCTAAAAATATGCCGGAGCCGTGCAGCATTACTCACTACTACAAGTGAGGAAGAAATCTTGTCTCGATACTGAACGATCTCTACACCAGCATCACGCCAGATACGCGCCACCTCAAAAAGATCCAGACCGCGACGTTCGATGGTATTCATGTCGAGGATGGCATACAGACGCGGGAAGGTCCTTCCTTGTGCGAGATTTATCCAGCCAGTCTGCTCGGCCATTATAGAAACCGTCACGTCCGCTCTATCTTTCCGCTGCTGTATCCCGCTGCGCAAATTACGCAGTCGTATCAGCAAGCATTGAAATCGATGCTATGCAAGGCTTAGATGAACGCCCATCACCCGAAGGGTGCATTACCGTCACAGTAGACTGATGACTTTTAGATGTCAGATTTGCGACTTTTTGCGCTCTTCTTCGCGGGCGAAGAAACGTTCCATGAACTTGGTGTCGAAGTCACCGCGGCGGAACTCTTCATCCGCAAAAATGCGCTGATGCAGCGGAATGGTGGTGTGAATGCCCTGCACCACAAACTGGCTGAGCGCACGCTGTTGCCGGTTCATAGCCTCTTCGCGGTCGCGACCATAGGCAATCAGCTTGGCGATCATGGAGTCGTAGTACGGAGGCACTACTCCCTCGGCGTACTGTGCGGTATCTACGCGGACACCGTTGCCACCCGGGACGTTGAACGCAGTGATCTTGCCGGCGCTGGGCGTGAACTTTTCCGGGTGCTCAGCATTGATGCGGCATTCGATGGCGTGTCCACGAATCTGCACGGGCTCGGTGATGATGTCGCTGAGTTTTTCGCCTGCGGCGATGCGGATCTGCGCTTTGACCAGGTCGATGCCAGTGACCATCTCGGTCACGCAGTGCTCTACCTGGATGCGCGTGTTCATCTCGATGAAATAAATCTGACCGTCTTCGTCCATCAGGAACTCGATGGTGCCAGCGTTCCAGTAGCCGATCTCTTTGAGCGACTTCTCGATCACATTGCCGAGCTTTTTGCGCAACTCCGGCGTGACCTGGAGCGAGGGCGCTTCTTCAATCAGCTTCTGGTGGCGCCGCTGGATGGAGCACTCGCGTTCGCCGAGGGACATCACGTTGCCGTGTTCGTCGGCGAGTACCTGGAACTCGATGTGACGCGGACGCTCGATGAACTTCTCCATGTAGAGGTCGCCGTTGCCGAAGGCGTTGAGCGCCTCGGTGGATGCCTGGTCGTAGAGGCCGGGCAATTCGTCCTTGCTGCGGACGATGCGCATGCCGCGTCCGCCACCGCCTGCGACGGCTTTGAGGATGACGGGATAGCCGACGGAGCCGGCCCACTCTAGAGCTTCATCCACGCTGCCGATGACGCCGTCTGAACCGGGGAGGATCGGCACCTTGGCCTTCTTCATCGTTTGGCGAGCGGTGGACTTCTCGCCCATCATGCGGGTTACTTCCGGGGGAGGCCCGATGAACTTGATGTTGCTGGCGCGGCACACTTCGGCGAAGTTAGCGTTCTCGCTGAGCAGGCCATAGCCGGGATGGATCGCGTCCACGTCGGCGATCTCGGCGGCAGAGATGACTGCGGGCACGTTGAGATAGCTGTCGGCGCTGCGCGGCGGCCCGATGCAGATGGCTTCATCGGCGAATTTTACATGCAGCGAGTTGCGGTCGGCCTCGGAATAGATGGCGACGGTGCGGATGCCGAGTTCTTTGCAGGCGGAGATGACACGCAGCGCAATTTCACCGCGGTTCGCAATCAGGACTTTCTTGAACATGGTTCTCTTCTCTGCCTCTGCTTAACGCGCGCGTACCGCAAAGAGCGGCTGTCCGTATTCCACCGGCTGACCGTTTTTGGCGATGATGCTTACGATTTCGCCGGCGACATCGCTTTCGATCTCGTTCATGAGCTTCATCGCTTCCACGATGCAGATCACCTGGCCGACTTCAATCTGATCGCCTACCTTTACGAAGCCAGGTGCGCCGGGCGCGGAGGACTCGTAGAAGGTGCCGACGATGGGCGACTTCACTTCATGCAAATTTTCAGCAGGCGCTGAAGCGGCAGGAGCAGCGGCAGGCGCTGCAGCGGAGGCCTGTATGGCGGCGGGAGCGGCAACCGGCGCGGCAGCATACTGCGCGGGCGCCGCGTGGATGACCTGCGGCTGCACGGCGCTGGCAAACTTGATGCGCACCTTCATCTCTTCGCGGTCGAGATCAAACTCTGCAATGTCGTTGTCGCGGAGAAACTGCACCAGTTCTCGAAGCTCGTTCAGATCTTTTTCTTCCATCGTCTTTTTCCCTGCTAACCCTTCTATAACTCCGTCCAGGCTTTTGGCGAGGGAGTGAGAATTTCCGCGCCCCTGGCAGTTACAAGCACCGTATCTTCGATGCGCACGCCGAACTTTCCGGCAAGATAGGCCCCGGGTTCGATCGTGATGACCATGCCCGGTTCCAGCTTCTGTTTTACCTTCGCTCCGATGCGTGGGCCTTCGTGAATCTCTAACCCAACTCCGTGACCGGTCGAATGGCTGAACTCCTTTTCCAATCCTGCCGCACGCAGTATTTGCCGCGCGGCCTCGTCCACTTCTTCGCAGGTTGCGCCGGGCTGCACGGCATCCACCGCCGCCATTTGCGCCTGCAGAACGGTTTCATACACTCGCCGTTGTCCTGCTTCCCTGCTGCTAACTCGCTTACCTGTGCCCAGATAGACCGTGCGGGTCATGTCGGAGCAATACCCGTCGAGGATAACACCTAAGTCGAGGGTAACCATCTCTCCGGCGGTGAGGCGCTTGGCCGAAGCGCGACCGTGCGGCAGGCCTCCGCGGACGCCGCTGGCGACGATGGTCTCAAAGCTCATGGCCTCGGCCCCAGCGAGGCGGGCGCGGTGCTCCAGTTCAGCGGCGACGGCGGCTTCCGTCATGCCGGGTTCGATCCAGCCGAGGAGGTCTTCATAGAGATGGCAACCAAGGTGGGCGGCGCGGCGGAGTGCGTCGATTTCGGCGGCATCTTTTACTTCGCGCAGTGTAGAGACAATGCCCGGAGCGGGTTGGAATAAGCTGCGGCGCTTGCCCGACGAAACGGCTTTGCGCATGGCTTCGAGTGAGGCGACTGTGACTGAGGACGAGTCGAAGCCACAGCGGGTGACGCGGTTCTTCTCCAGCCACGTAACTGCTTCGGCGGTGATGGCGCGCTTGGGCACCGTGACCGGCATGGAGCGGACTTCCTGCTTCGCCTGTTGCGTGTAGCGTCCGTCGGTGAAAAGGCGCAGGCGGAGGCCGTTTCTGCCCGCAATGCCGGCGACGATGGCGTTCGATCCGGTAAAGCCGCTGAGCCAGCGCACGTCTGGCAGGTGCGTGACCAGCAGCGCGGAGAGTTTGGCCTGTTTCATCGCGGCAGAGAGGCGGCCAGATCGTGACAACATACGCATCCTGTTTATTTTACGGAAAACGAAGAGGGTGTATTGCCGTCTATCATGTCGTATGTCCGACAGTGGGACCGCCAGCCAGCCACGAATCCTTACGCGCAGACGATTTCTGGTAGGGCTGGGAGCGGCGGCTTTGGGTGGTACGGGGCTTTACGGCTATGCATATGGGCCGGGGCGGCACCACGTTGTCGTGGTGGAGCATGATGTTTATATTCCTGACCTTCCTGCGGCCTTCAACGGGTTCACCATCGCACAGATGTCAGATTTTCACTTTGGGCCGGTGGCAGAAGCGCCCATTGTGGATCATGCTGTCGATATTGTGAATGCGATCCAACCTTCGCTGACCGTGCTGACCGGTGATTTCATCACTGCCGATCATCACAATAATCAAAACAATCTGGACGCTGCTGCGCGAGCGGCCATTGCCCTGTCGCGCATCAACGGGCCTCGTTTCGCTTCGCTAGGCAATCACGACACCATCGATCTGCAAGGCGTTATCAAAGCACTCGTGTCGCGCAAGATTCCGGTGCTGCGCAATGCACGCGTGGCGCTGGAATCCAAAGGCGAACGAATGTGGCTGGCTGGTGTCGCCGATATCTGTTTGGATCTTCCTGATCCGTTGAAGACCTTACCGGAATACACGCTAAACGAGCCGGTTATCCTGCTGGGCCATGCGCCTGATTATGTGGATGACATCGTGAAGGTGACAAAAGTGCACAACCGCCGTTGCGACTTGATGCTCTGCGGGCACACGCACGGCGGCCAGGTGAATCTTCCATTGGTAACGCGCGGTATGCTGCCCGATTGGGGCAAGAAGTACGTTCAGGGCCCGTTTCAGCGGGAGAGTACGTTGCTTTATGTGAACCGGGGATTGGGGACCATTCATCTGCCTATACGGTTCAATGCTCCGCCGGAGATAACGATTTTTCATCTGCACGCTTAGTACGAAAGCCCGCATAAGCGGGCCTCAATGTCGTTTTGTGTGGATTATCGCGCCGATCTGACCGGCTTTTTCTGCTTTGGTTTCACTTCCGTGACCAGCTCAACGCCACTCTGGCGGTCCATCCACGCGTCGAGCAGAGACTTCTTAAAACGCCAGCGATTGCCGAGTTTGAATGCGGGGACAAAGCCTTCTGAAGCATAGCGATAGAGCGTGTCGCCGCTGATACCGAGGTAGTCCGCTGCCATGCGGATATCCATCACTTCGCGTACAGCGTGGTTTGGGGCGGCAGGCATGTTTGCTCCAGTGAGATTCAGGAATCGTAGGCCTTTCTTCTGGCCAGCTTCCTGTTTTTACCCCCTTCTCCACAGAGGTTTCAAGCACTTTCTTTGAGGCTTAACTCCTTTGTACATAACGGAGACGTAACACTCATTCCCCCTCGCCATACATGGAGGCGATCTCGGCGGCATGTCGCTGAGCCACGATGCGCCGCTTGAGTTTCATGCTAGGCGTGAGTTCGCCTGTTTCGATGGTCCATTCGATGGGCAGCAGCTTGAATCGCTTGATCTTTTCGAACGGAGCTAGATCGGCGTTTACGCGGTCCAACTCTGATTGGAAAAGAGCGAGAATCTGCGGATTTGTGACGATTTCTGTCTTGTTTGTGGTGTCGAGGCCCAAGGTCTTCGCCCGCTCCTCGAGAACCGGCAGATTGGGGGTCATAAGGGCGGTTACGTACTTGCGTTTGTCGCCCTGTAACGCTACGTGTCCGATCAAACTGCTTACTTTCAGTTTGTTCTCTATCGGTTGAGGAGCAATGAACTTACCGTTCGTGGTCTTGATGAGTTCGCGCTTGCGGTCGGTGATGGTGAGATAGCCCTCGGAGTCGATATGTCCGATGTCTCCGGTGTGGAACCAGCCATCCGGTGTGAGCGCGTCGGCGGTGGCTTCGGGCTTGTTCCAGTAGCCCTTGAAAACGCTAGGGCCTCGGACTTCCAGTTCGCCATCTTCAGCGATGCGGCATTCGAGGTTGGCTACCGTCTTGCCGGTGGTTCCGATCTTGTGTGCGCCGGGGATGTTGACGCTGATGACGGGTGAGGTTTCGGTGAGGCCGTAACCTTCGAGCACGGGTATTCCTGCGTCGGCGAACCAGTTGGCGAGGTCGATGCCGAGCGGCGCGCCGCCGGAGACGAAGTAGCGCACGCATCCGCCGAAGGCTGCGCGGACTTTCTTATAGACGAGGACGTTGGCGATCTTCCACAGCGGCGACGCGGGCGTCTTTCCTGCCAGCAAGGGCGCGTGATGACTGCGGCCTGTGCGGATGGCCCAGTGCAGGATCTTCTTCTTTACGGGGCTGCCGCTGGACTTCTGTTCGACGGAGTGGCGGATGCGTTCGTACAAGCGTGGGACGGCTACGAAGATAGTCGGTTTGACTGCCTGGAATGCAGGCATGAGGCGGTCGACGCGGCCGCAGTAGGCGACGGTGGTGCCGGTGGCGTAGAGAAGGTAGTCCACGTGCCGCGCGGTGACGTGCGAGAGCGGAAGGAAGGAGACGCAACTGTCGCTTGCGTTGAAAGAGAAGAGCGAAGTAGTCATCTCCAGGTTGGAGGCGATGTGGTTGTGCGTGAGCATGACGCCCTTGGCGTCGCCTGTGGTCCCGGAGGTGTAGATGATGGTTGCGAGATCGTCGGGCTGGATGCTGCGCGTCGTGGCGTCGAAGTCGGCAAGCGGCGCGGTGGTGAGTGTGTCCGCGAAGTTAATGGTGTCTTCGAGTGGCTGCTTGATGTCCATCACGACGATGGTGGTAACTGCGGTATTGCCCTGGTGCTCACGTACTTTCTTTGCCAGCTCGGTGTTGGAGACGACGCAGATCTTCGCGCCTGAGTCTTTGAGTTGCGCGGCGGTCTGCTCGCCGGTGAGCGTGGGAAAGAGCGGCACGCCGACTGCGCCGATGCTCATCACGCCGAAGTCAGTCACGGCCCACTCCCAGCGGTTTTCCGCGATGAGTGCGATGCGGTCGCCCTTCTGCACGCCTTGCGAGCGCAGCCATCCGGCGAAGGACTTTACGCGCGCGACGAACTCGTTCGCGGAGATGGGTTTCCAGGTGTTGTCGGAGTCCTGCCAGAGCGCAACGCGGTCTTCGCCGCGGCCAGCGACGAACGCCAGTACGTCATTCAGCGTGGATAGCTTCATAGCGAGCATCGTACATGTTCGCTGTGGCTGCATGAAACATCCCTGGGCGGAACATCTCCATTCGAGATATATCTGTGCAGATAGAGCGCGCCTTCGGCGCTTGGATGGATACACCGCCGTATACCTGGGGCGTTGCCCCAGGCTGGTATAGAACGGGCCTTTGGCCCTAAAAAGAGATGCAACAATCTATGGCCGTAGAAAGAGAATGGCCCGAAGCGCTTGAGCACTCCGGGCCATTTCGGTTTTGTACTTTGTTTAGACCTGCGGTTTAGGGGTGAAGCGCACGAACCCCTTCGAGACGTTCTCCCAATCCGCGAGCATGGCTGCGGCCTTGCTGCTCTGTGACAGTTCGGCGTGGCGCTGCAGGAAGCGATGCAGGCGCTGTTGCGCGCCGGGGTCGGCTTCTTCGTAGGGCTGCGGCAGCAGGAACTCTTCGTGATACTGCTTGCGCGCCATGAACTTGCCGTCCGCGTCGTAGACCCACGCCAGGCCGCCGGTCATGCCTGCGCCGAAGTTGATGCCGACCGGACCGATGACGACGACAACGCCGCCTGTCATGTACTCGCATCCGTGGTCGCCGATGCCTTCCACGACAGCCCATGCGCCGGAGTTGCGTACGGCGAAGCGCTCACCTGCCTTGCCTGCGGCGAAGAGGTGCCCCGCGGTTGCGCCGTAGAGAGCGACGTTGCCGAGGATGACGTGGTTGCCGCTGTCGTTCTTCGCAAGACCCTGCGCGCGGAGAACGATCTCGCCGCCGCTGAGGCCCTTGCCGACAAAGTCGTTGGCCTGACCGTCGAGCGTGATCTGCATGCCTTCGACGGTGAATGCACCGAAGCTCTGTCCGGCTGTGCCGGTGACGTGCAGCTTCACGTCGGGCGTTGCGGCAGGCTTTTCGAGCGCAGCCTTCCAGACGGAGATCTCGCCAGCGATGCGTGCACCGAAGGCGCGGTCGCGGTTGGCGATGACAGCTTCCGCGGTAAAGGGCTTGCCTTCACGCACGGCTTCCATAGCGGGAGCGACGAACTGCTCTTCGAGTGCAGGACGCGACTGCGGACGATCGTTGCGCGCGCCCATCCAGCGGACCTCGCCGTGTTCCGGCTTAGCCAGCATGCGGGAGAGGTTGACGCCGCCGGTGTGGCGAACCTGTTCGAGCAGATCGACGCGGCCTGTGGCTGCTTCCAGCGACGGCAGGCCATAGCGTGCGAGCAGCGCCTGGATGTCGGTTGCGAGCTGTTCGAAGTAACGGATGACGTGCTCCGGCTTGCCGCGGAACTTCGCGCGAAGCTCAGGCTTCTGCGTGGCAATGCCTGTGGGGCAGGTGTTGAGATGGCACTGGCGCGCCATGTCGCAACCGAGCGAGACGAGCACTGCGGTGCCGAAGCCGAACTCGTCCGCACCGAGCAGCGATGCGATCAGCACATCACGCGCGGTGGAGAGACCGCCGTCGGTACGCAGACGGACGCGTCCGCGCATGCCGGTTTCGATGAGCGCCTGCTGCGCTTCGCTGAGGCCGAGCTCCCACGGATTGCCGGCGTACTTAATGCTCGACAGTGCAGCTGCACCTGTGCCACCTACGTTGCCGGCGATCACGATGTAGTCGGCGTATGCTTTCGCGACACCCGCAGCGACCGTGCCAACACCACAGCCGGAGACAAGCTTGACGCCGACGGCTGCGCGCGGATTCACGCTCTTGAGATCGTGAATGAGCTGCGCGAGGTCTTCGATGGAGTAGATGTCGTGGTGCGGCGGAGGCGAGATGAGCGGCACGCCGGGCTGCGCATGACGCAGACGCGCGATGAGTCCGCTGACCTTGTGGCCTGGGAGCTGGCCGCCCTCACCGGGCTTGGCTCCCTGCGCGACCTTGATCTCGATCTCTTCAGCATGTGCCAGATATTCGGCTGTGACGCCGAAGCGGCCTGAGGCGACCTGCTTGATCTTGTTGTTGAGAAGCGTGTGGACTGCGGGAGCTTGTACGAGCGGCTCCATCACGGCCACGCCTCCGTTGGCATCCTTCTTCGCGACCTGCACGAAGGCAGACTGCTCACCGGGTTCAGGGATACGGCGATTGCCGGAGTGCAGACGATAGACGTCTGCATCTTCTCCGCCCTCACCTGTATTGGAGCGGCCACCGAGCGTATTCATCGCCATGGTGATGGTGCTGTGGGCCTCAGGGCTGAGTGAACCGAGCGACATGGCGCTTGCGATGAAGCGTTTGTACATCGACTTGGGCTGTTCTACCTGGTCGAGCGAGAGCTCTGCGCCTGCGGGTCGAATCTCGAGCAGATCGCGGAGGACGTTGGGATCGTGCTCTTCCGCGCCCTTGGTGTAGATCTGGAAGGCCACGCGCGGGTCGGCGGGAGGGGGCACGTTGCGCGCGCTGCCTACGACTGACTGCAAAGCTTTGACCGAGGGCGGCTGCCAGGCGTGCGGCTCTGCGTTATCGGCACGGCGAAACTTTACCCAGCCATAGTCGGGCAGATCATCGCGTTTGACGTCGGCAACAATGGGAGTCTGCGCGGCGGTCCACTGCTGACGAATCTGGGCTTCGATTTCTGCATAGCCAAGGCCGCCGATGGGAGCGGGCGTCTTGGGGAAGCAGCGTGCGACGAGCTCGTCGGAGAGACCGAGGATGTCGAACTGGTAGGCACCGCGATAGCTGTCCACGCTGCTGATGCCCATCTTCGACATGATCTTCGCGAGACCAGCGTCGAAAGCCTTGAGCATTTTCTTTTCGGGCGTCTGCTTGTTTTCGCCTTCGGGGGCCGCGAGGCGCGCTGTTTCGAGAGCAAGCCAGGGGCAGACTGCTCCTGCGCCGTAGCCGATGAGCACGGCCGCGTGGTGCACGTCGCGCACGTCGCCCGCGTCGGCCATGATGCCCGCGAGCGGACGCAGACCGGCATCCACCAGAGCGTGATGTACGACGCTGACGGCGATCGCCATGGGAATCGGAAACTCATTGACAGAGGCTGTGCGGTCGCTGATGACCAGCAACTGCGTTCCGGCTGCGACGAGTTCGACAGCGTTGGCGCAGAGAGCTTCAATACCTATCTTGAGCGAGAAGTCCTTGTTGAAGACACAGCGGAGTTCGCGCAGCTTGAGCGTGTCGCTGTGCGGATACTTGCCCTGGCGCAGCGCCTGCATCTTGCCAAGCGAGATGAAGGGCGAGAGGAGCGCGATGCCAGGCAGAGGGGCGCGTTTGTCGAGCATGTGCGACCACGGGCCGAGACGCGTGTGCAGCGACATGACGCAGGCTTCGCGCAGCGGATCGATAGCAGGATTGGTTACCTGCGCGAAACGCTGGCGGAAGAAGTGATAGAGCGGACGCGGCACCTTGGAGAGATACGCGAGCGGAGCGTCGTCGCCCATGGACCAGACGGGGTCTTTGCCGTCGGCGGCCATGGTCTGCAGCACCATGCGGACATCTTCTTTGGTGTAACCGAAGTTGCGTTGCGACTGCTGGACTTCGTCTGGCGACTTTTCGATGAGGTCGACCCACTCGGCGGAGACGGTCTGGTCGTCGGCAAGTTCTGCGTAGACGGGATCGGAGTCGAAGAGATCGAGCGTCTGATCGTTATTGTAGAATCTCTTCTCTTCAAGATCGATCAGCAGCATCTCGCCGGGGCCGAGGCGTCCGCTTTCAATGACGGTGTTGGGATCGAGATCGACGAGACCAGCTTCAGAGCCGGCGACGACGAGGCCATCGTTTGTGACAGCGAAGCGGCTGGGGCGCAGACCGTTGCGGTCGAGCAGCGCGCCTACATAGTGGCCGTCGGTGAAGGCCAGGGCGGCTGGGCCGTCCCATGGCTCGGTCACGTCCATGTGGTACTTGAGGAAGGGTGAGTTGCGCTCCACCATGGCGGCGGGCAACAGGATGCGGATCGCTTCAGCCACGGTGCGGCCATTGCGCGTGAGCAGTTCTACAGTCTCGTCGAGCGAGGTGGAGTCTGTGCCATCTGCCGTGAGAATGGGCTGACATTCAGCAGGAAGCGTGGAGTAGCGTGCTTCCATGCGCGCGCGGTTGCCCCAGACGGTATTGATTTCGCCGTTGTGGGCCAGCATGCGTCCGGGCTGCGCGCGGTGCCATGCGGGGGTGGTATTGGTGGCGTAGCGCTGATGAAAGAGCGCGAAGGGTGTGACGAAGCGCTCGTCTTTCAGGTCGGGGAAGAACTCGGGCAGCAGGCGGCCACTACACATCGACTTGTAGACGATGGTGCGGACGGAGAGCGAACAGACATAGCCCTGCACTTCGCCAGCCTCGCGGCGGCGCTCAAACTCTTTGCGCGCAATGTACAGCTTGCGCTCGGAGGCTTCGGTGTTGCCGGGCTCGTCCGTCACGAGCACCTGGTGCACCTTAGGCATGGTGCTGAGGGCGATCTCACCGAGCGCTTCCGGCTTGACCGGAACATCGCGCCAGCCGAGGATCTCAAGGCCTTGGTTCTGTAGGCAGAGATCCATCACCTCGCAGGTCTTGTTCCCTTCAAGGAAAAGCATGCCTACGCCGAGCGGTTTCGCCGCATCCAGCTTGATTCCCATTTCGGCCAGTAGAAGTTCGCGCGGAATGGCTGCGGAGATGCCTACGCCGTCGGAGCTTTTCCCGTCGGCTGCTACGGCGCCGCGGTGCGCGAGACGCGAGAGTGCGGTGAGTGCCTGCGCAAGAATGGCGTGGGAGGGCTCTGCGCTGATACGCGCGACGAAGCCTACACCGCACGAATCGTGCTCATAAGCTGGGTCTAGCAACGTGGGTGCGGAGTACGCACTGACGGGCGAGACACGAATGCCTTGCGAAGCCGGTGAGGCCTCGCTCCGGAAGCTGACGCTACGGGAGTCCATACTTCAATATACTTCGCTCCTCTGACAATAGCGAGAGGAATGCGACCCTTCTTTTGTTTTCGTAGAACAGAGATGCGTCAAAGGGCTTGACGCCAGGCTTGTGTATATTTATACATGATATTGTATTTTTATGCATTCGAAGCGTAGCCGGATGGGGCTGCGCATTTTTGCTGTTCAAAGCCGGAAGCATACGGATACGGAAGAGAGATTTATGCAGGCCTGCTACACCGGTCTGAGGAAAGGAGAGAGCCTTTGAAACTACCCCGCCATTCAGCGATTCGCGAACTTCTGGTGACGACCTCCATCACCAGCCAGGACGAGTTGCGCAAGAAGCTGGCCAAGCGCGGATTTATGGTGACGCAGGCGACGCTCTCCCGCGATATTCACGAACTGCGTATCTATAAAGGGCCGAGCGGCTATGCCCTGCCCAATGCCGTGGCGGAAGAGGACGATGACGACCCGGGCATCAAGGAGACGCTGGAGAACTTCGGGCTTCGCGTACGGCAGGCGCAGAATTTGCTGGTTGTGATTACGACGACTGGAAGCGCGCAGCCGATTGCCGCAGCGCTCGATTACGAAGATTGGCCTGAGGTTGTGGGCACCATTGCCGGAGACGATACCGTGCTCGTTATCTGCACGGATGTGAAACAGGCGGACACGGTCCGCGCACGTATGGAAGGGATGATCGGTTGAGCCAGGGAGTAAAGACCGCAATTGCAGGTGTGACCGGATATGCAGGCGCCGAGCTGGCGCGTTTGCTGCTTAACCACCCTCGTCTGCAAAACACGCCGCCGGTTTTTCTGGGCCGCATGGGCGCGGACGAGACTACGCTTCTGTGGGACCTGCATCCGCAGCTTGCGCGTAATGACGGGTCGAAATCTCCTGAGGTAGTTCCCTTCTCTTGGGAGCAGTTGAAGGCGGGCGGCATTGAGATCCTGTTCATGGCGACACCGCATGAGCAGTCGCGCGAGTGGGCGCCTCAGGCGATTGCGAATGGTTTGCGTGTGGTGGACCTCTCGGGCGCGTGGCGTCTGTATGAGCGTGCAAACTCTGCTGTTTACAAACTGGAAGACGCCGATCCTGCTGCGGCTGCGAAGCTGCAGGCGGAGGCTGTCTTTGGTGCGCCCGAACTGCATCGTGCAGAGATTAAATCTGCGCGGATTGTGGCGAATCCTGGGTGCTACTCCACTTCGGTAATTCTGCCGCTGGCTCCTCTTGTGCAGAAGAACCTCGTTGATCTTGATCGTGGCATCATTGCGGATTGCAAGTCGGGTGTGTCCGGTGCGGGCAAGGCCCCTACGGCGAAGACGCACTTTATGCATGCGGCGGACAATCTCTCCGCATATTCGGTCTTCGGACATCGGCACACGGGTGAGTTGTATGAACAGCTTCATCTCACCGCGGACCAGATTCGTTTCACCCCGCATCTGCTTCCGATTCCGCGCGGCATTCTGTCATCGATCTATCTGCGTTTGAAAAAAGCGACCACGAAGGATGCGCTCGACTCCCTCTTCCGCAGCTTTTATGCAGAGAGCCCGATGGTGCGTGTGCATGCGCCTGGCAACCTGCCGCAGATTCAGAACATTGTGCGCACGAATTTTTGCGATATCGGATTTGAACTTGGGCCGAATGGACGCGACGTGCTGATCATTTCGTGCCTCGACAACTTGCTGAAAGGCGCTGCCGGACAGGCGGTACAGAACATGAACGTGATGTGTGGGTACGGAGAATCGGAGGGCCTGCTTTGAAGTTTGTCGTCAAACTCGGCGGCGCTGCCCTCGAAAAACCTGAACTGGTGACGTTGATCGCCCGTTCGCTCGCTGAACTGGTTGCCGACGGCAACCAGGTTGCCATTGTGCATGGAGGCGGAACACAACTCACCAAGACGCTCGCCGCAATGGGCAAGAAGAGCGAGTTCATCTCCGGCCTGCGCGTGACCGATGCGGAGACACGCGACGTTGCTTTGATGGTGCTCGCCGGCCGCGTAAACAAGTCGCTTGTTGCTGCGCTGGGCCAGGCCGGGCAAGCCGCAATGGGGTTGAGCGGTGGCGATGGTCATGTCTTCCGCGCGCGCAAGAAGAAGACGGAACCCGATCTCGGCTTCGTTGGCGAAATTGCGAGTGTCGATCCGAAGTGGCTTGAGGCGATCTGGACGATGGGCGCTGTGCCTGTGATCTCTTCTATCGCGCTTGGCTATGACGGCGAGTATTACAACGTGAATGCCGATGAGATGGCGAGCGCTTGCGCTGTTGCGACAAAAGCCGACGCTCTGGTCTTCCTCACGGATGTTCCGGGCGTCAAAGGAGCGGACGGCAGTGTGATGCGCTGGCTTTCACTCAAAGAAGTTCCTGCGCTGCAGAAGAGCGCAGTGATCAGCGGAGGCATGCTGCCCAAGCTGAACGCGTGCCGCGATGCCCTGATGGGCGGAGTGAAACGCGTACGGATTTTGCCTGCGGAAGCGGCAAAGGTACTGCCCGATCTGTGCACCAGCCGGGTTAATGACGGTACGGAGGTGATGGTGGCATGACGAACATGATTTTGGATGGAGGGTCCGCTGGAATGAATCTGGCAGCAACACAGGCAGCAGAAAAGAAGCTTCTGGTGCAGACCTATGATCGTCACGCCGTCATGTTCGTGAGTGGCGAGGGCGTACATCTGCGCGATGCAGATGGCAACGAATATCTCGATCTGCTCAGCGGCATCGGCGTCTCCGCGCTTGGCTACAATCATCCGGCGATCACGAAGACCATCACGGAGCAAGCTGCCACGCTGCTGCATACGTCCAACCTCTTTTATCACTCCGGCACGGCTACGCTTGCAACCAAGCTGACTGAGATTACCGGCATGGACCGCGTCTTTTTCTGCAACAGCGGAACGGAGGCGTGGGAAGCCGCGCTGAAGATCGCTCGTTCGCACGCTACCCTGCTGCGCAACGAAGGCAAGCAGATTGGCACCAAGATTCTTGCGCTGGAGCACAGCTTCCACGGCCGCACCATGGGGGCCGTTGCCACCACGCACAAGGCGAAGTATCGCGAGCCGTTTGGTCCGCTTACCCCTGGCGTGGAGTTCGTTCCGTTTAACGATGTTGCTGCGCTGCGTGCTGCGTTCTCCAATGATGTTTGCGCTATTGCGATTGAAGTGCTTCAGGGCGAAGGCGGCATTCATCCGGTGTCGCAGGAGTTTTTTGCGGCTGCGCGTGAGTTGTGTGATTCGACGGGCGCTCTGCTGCTCTGCGATGAGATCCAGTCGGGCATAGGCCGCACCGGCAAGTGGTGTGCGTATCAGCATTACGGCATTCAGCCGGACGTGACCACGCTGGCCAAGGCGCTTGCCGGTGGTCTGCCGATGGGCGCAACGCTCTGCACCGAAGAAGCCGCGCGCGCTATTACGCCGGGCATGCACGGCACCACCTTTGGTGGAGGTCCGCTTGTCTGCGCTGTGGCGCTTACCGCGATCGACACCATTGAGCACGAGAACCTGCTGGCGCACAACACCGAAGTGGGAAACTACTTTATGGAGAAGTTACGCGCGCTGAAGAAGAAGCACGACTGCATCGTGGAGGTGCGCGGCATGGGCCTGATGATCGGCATGGAGTTGAACGATGACGACGTTGCGGGCAAGATGGTGACTGCGATGCTTGAGCATCACGTGATCATCAACCGCACCAGCGAAACGGTGCTGCGTTTCCTCCCGCCGTATCTCATTACAAAGGCAGACGTCGATGAAGGCGTCGCCGCACTTGACTCCGCTTTGACGGAGGTTTTGCAGGCACACACTGTGCTTGCTGGAGACCATACGCATGGCGAGTAAGACCATCGTCATGCCAGCCAGAAAGACTGAGGAATCTGGAACAAAGATGAGCCTGTCGAAGACGCAACTCGGCATCCAGTCGGATGCAGCTTTTACCGAAGCGGCCAAGGCGCTGCGCGGTCGTGATCTTATCTCCATCGGAGATCTCTCCGTGCAGGAGTTGGCCGCCATCATGGAACTGGCGCACGCCGTCAAAGCGCACCCGGAAGACTTCCGCCATGCGCTAGATGCGCAACAGATGGTGCTCATCTTTGAGAAGGCATCGCTACGCACACGCCTTACCTTTGAAGCCGCGATCAACACCTGCGGAGGCAATGCGATCTTCGTCGATCAGACGGCTTCACCGCTTGGTGAGCGCGAATCGCTTTCGGACGTGGCTCACAATCTTGAGCGCTGGATGAACGTTATTGTGCTGCGTACTTATGCGCATGAGACGGTGCAGGAGATCGCCGCCATTAGCAAGGTACCCGTCATCAACGCGCTGTCTGATTATGAGCATCCCTGCCAGGCCATCACCGATTTCCTGACGCTTGAAGAACGTTTCGGTTCCTGCGAAGGCATCAAGTTTACCTATGTGGGTGACGGCAACAATGTTTGCCACTCGCTCATTCTCTGCGGCGCTCTGCTGGGCGCGCACGTCACTGTGGCCACGCCAAAAAGCTATGAGCCGAAGCTGGAGATCATCCACAAGGCCATTGCAATCTGCGAAGAGACGGGCGGTAGCATCCAGCTCACGCATGATCCGGTGAAGGCTGTTGCAGGTGCCGATGCGGTGTATACCGACGTCTGCATTTCGATGGGCCAGGAGCATGAGACGACCAAGCGCACGCCGATCTTCCTGCCCTTCCAGGTGAATGAAGAGTTGATGGCACAGGCTTCCGATCATTCGGTCTTTATGCACTGCTTGCCCGCGCATCGTGGAGCGGAAGTAACGGATGCGGTGATCGATTCGCCGCAGTCGATTGTTTTTGAGCAGGCGGAAAACCGTCTCCACGCGCAAAAGGCGCTGATGCTGATGCTGCTCGGCGGCGCAAAGCGTATCCAGAAGAAGCGCGGCCCCGACGGCAAGAAGCGCACCACGCTCGCCTGATTGCGACGGTCAACACGCCATCTGCGTGACCACACGAAAGGTATTACGGATGTCTGTCATTCTTGAATCGCTCCCTGTCGGCCAGAAGGTTGGGATCGCCTTTTCCGGCGGCCTCGACACTTCCGCTGCGCTTCATTGGATGAAGCAGAAGGGCGCTCTCCCTTACGCGTATACGGCAAATCTTGGCCAGCCTGATGAAACGGATTACGACGCCATTCCGCGTAAGGCATTGGAGTACGGCGCAGAGAAGGCGCGCCTCATTGATTGCCGCGCGCAGCTTGTTCGCGAAGGCTTTGCGGCGCTGCAGGCTGGCGCTTTCCACGTAAGCACTGCAGGCGTGACCTACTTCAACACCACGCCCATCGGCCGTGCGGTAACTGGCACAATCCTGGTTACGGCCATGAAAGAAGATGGCGTCGATATCTGGGGCGACGGCTCTACTTATAAAGGCAACGACATTGAGCGGTTCTACCGCTATGGTTTGCTTGCGAATCCGAATCTCAAGGTCTACAAGCCCTGGCTTGACGCCACGTTCATTCACGAACTCGGCGGCCGCAAGGAGATGTCTGAGTTTTTGATCCGCTCTGGTTTCGACTACAAGATGTCAACCGAGAAGGCGTACTCGACGGACTCCAATATTCTTGGCGCGACGCATGAGGCGAAGGACCTTGAGCACCTGAGCACGTCGATGAGGATCGTTGCTCCCATCATGGGCACCGCCTTCTGGAACGATGATGTGCAGATCAAGCGTGAAGAAGTTACCGTCCGCTTTGAAGAGGGTGTGCCTGTTGCTCTGAATGGCAAGGAATACGCGGACCCTGTCGAACTCATGCTTGAAGCGAACCGCATCGGCGGCCGCCACGGTCTTGGCATGAGCGATCAGATTGAGAACCGCATCATCGAAGCCAAGAGCCGCGGCATCTATGAAGCGCCGGGACTCGCTCTGCTCTTCATCGCCTACGAACGTCTCATCACCGGCATTCATAACGAAGACACGATCGAGCAGTATCGCGAGAACGGCCGCAAACTGGGCCGCCTGCTTTATCAGGGCCGCTGGTTCGATTCGCAGGCGCTGATGCTGCGTGAAGCTGCGCAGCATTGGGTGGCGCGTCCGATCACCGGCGAAGTGACGCTTGAACTCCGTCGCGGTAACGACTATTCGATCCTCAATACGGAGAGCGCGAATCTCACGTTCCATCCCGAGCGGCTTTCAATGGAGAAGACGGAATCCAGCTTTTCGCCGCGCGACCGTATCGGACAGTTGACCATGCGCAATCTCGACATTACGGACACGCGCGCCAAGCTGCAGACGTACACAGCGAGCGGCCTTATCAAGCTCGGCAAACAGTCTGAGATGCCTCAGCTCGATTCGGGAAAGAAGTCTGCCGATGTCTAACGAAGCAACCAAGATGTGGTCGGGCCGTTTCCGCGAGCCGCTCAATAAAGAGTTTGAGCAGTGGCAGCGGTCTTTCCCGTTTGACTGGCGTCTGCTGCCGCAGGAGATCGCTGCCAGCAAAGCTCACGCAAAGATGATCGCCGCAGCGGGCATCCTCACGGATGCAGAACTGAACGAAATCATGCGTGGACTTACGCTTGTAGCGGAAGCAGCCGCGCGTGGCAGTGCTGTCGTTGCGGAAGCACCGAACGCCGAGGACATCCATCACTTCGTCGAACTCGAACTCACAAAACACATTGGTACGCTCGCACTCAAGCTGCATACAGGCCGTTCGCGTAACGAGCAGATCGCAACCGATCTGCGTCTCTTCGTGCGCGACAGCATCGATACCACGCTCGCCTCTCTGGCAGCATGGGCCGATGCGCTCCTTGATCAAGCAGAAAAATGCGGCGACGTCATCATGCCGAGCTACACGCATCTCCAGCGCGCCGAACCGGTTCTCGTCGCACATTGGCTGCTCGCGTATGTGGAGATGATTCTGCGCGATATCTCGCGCTTTGCTGATGCACGCAAGCGCATGAACCTGTGCCCGCTCGGCTCGGGTGCCATCGCTGGTGCAACATTGGCTCTCGACCGCACCATTGCGGCAAAGGAACTCGGCTTTGATGCGCCCACGGCCAACAGCATGGACGCGACCAGCGACCGCGACTTTGCTCTCGACTTCGCGCAAGCGGCCTCCACCCTTGCTCTGCATCTCTCGCGCTTTGCAGAAGAGATCACGCTGCACGCAACAGCCGAGTTCGGCTTCATCGATCTGCCCGAAGCCTTCTCCACCGGTTCTTCGGCCATGCCGCAGAAGAAGAATCCTGACTTCACCGAACTGGTTCGTGGCAAGAGTGGACGTCTGCTCGGTGCTGCGACCACCTTCGCCACTATCCTCAAAGGCCTGCCGCTTGCCTACAACAAGGATATGCAGGAAACGCAGGAGCCTGTCTTTGAAGTGGCGGCTACGCTAGCCGGCATGCTTCCGCTGATGGCACCATTTACAGCCGCGCTCAATTTCCGTTTTCATCGCATGCAATCTGCGGCAGAATCCGGCTACCTCAACGCCATGGCCGCGGCTACCTACCTGGTGCACAAAGGAATTCCCTTTCGCAAGGCGCACGAGAAGATCGGCAATGCCGTCCGCTTTGGCCTGGACAGCGGCCGCGAACTCAACCAACTAACCCTTACAGAACTGAAACAGTTCGGTGAGGAGTTCGGCGAAGACTTTCATAGCGCCATTTCGCTCCGGGCCACGGTGGATTGCCACGACGTAATTGGCGGCACGGCGACTCAGCGCGTGCAACAGGCCCTCGCTTCCGCCCGCACCCGTGTCCGTGCGATGCTTAATGAAGGTGATTATGGCCGGTAGCACAGTCCGCAAGGCGCGCCTTCAGGACGCCGCCAACATCTTCGAACTCGTGAACTCGCTTGCGGGCGACGGCACACTCTTGCGCCGTAATTACGCCGAGATCTGCGAAAACGTGCGCGATTTTCATGTGGCTGAGAGCGAAGGCGGAGTGTTTCTTGGATGCGGCGCGCTACACCTCTACGGCCCCCACTTGGCCGAAGTCCGTTCCATCGTGATGAAGCCGGAGGCCAAAGGCAAAGGCGTTGGCGGCATGTTATTGAAAGCTCTTCTGAAAGAAGCCGAAGATCACGGCGTGCAAGCCGTCTGCCTCTTCACGCGCATTCCGGATTTTTTCTTCAAATACGGCTTCCGCGTCACGATGGACCGTGCCGCTCTGCCCGACAAAATTTATAAGGACTGCCAGAAGTGCCCCCGTCTACATGCCTGCGACGAAGTAGCCATGGTGCGCGGCCCCATCCCCAAGGTGGCCGTCCTGGGGCCCAGCAAGATCAAGCAGCAGGAACTCGTTCCACTCCAGATAGCCTTCACGGGTACCACGCACTAAATATCCAGACTGCACACAAACGAGAAGGCCAGGTGCTCACCCACCTAGCCTTCTCAGCACATCTACCTCATCAGAACTACGCGTGGCAGCCCGTACGGCAGAGTGCATCTCAAAATTGCCTATACGTATAAAGACGAGCGAATCTTAAAAACGTTTCACCACGCGTAAAAAAAGCCGTCACGCTGCTGCAGGTCCACATCCACGCCGAATACCATACCTAACTGTTGAGGAGTCAGCAACTTCTCCTTAGGACCATCGGCAACGATCCGTCCTTCGGCCATCATTATCACCCGCTCAATCTCCGGAATAATATCGTGCAGATGATGGGTAATCAGGATGATTCCTGTACCCTTCCGCGCCAGATCACGCATGGTCTCCCGCAACTCCCGCTGTGCGGATATGTCCAGAGCATTCGAAGGCTCATCCAGCAGCAACATACGCTGACCGCTGGCGTCCTCTTCTGCGCCCACCAGCGCACGTGCAATCATCACGCGCCGCTGCTGTCCGGCGGACATCTCCCCTACCAGCTTGTCCCGCAGATAGCCTGCGTCCACCAGGTTCAGCATCTGCAAAGCACGGTCGCGCATCGCGTCCATTACCGTCAGGTTGGGCCACAGCGTTGAGGAGGAAAAGAACCCTGACACGGCTGCGTCCAGCCCTGTGGTCATCCGCGTAGGTTTGCCCGGCAATTCCGGCGCGACTACGCCGAGCATCCTCCGTAACTGCGTCAGGTCCCAGCGCTCGCGGCCAAAGATGCTCACGCGTGTTTCGGGACGCACCAGCGGATAGATTTCGCAGGTCATGGCCTTGATGAGCGTGGATTTGCCGCAACCATTCGGGCCCAGGATAGCAACATGCTCGCCGCGGCAAATCTGCAGATTGATATCGTGCAGCACGGTGTTTAGTCCGCGCGCCACGTAGACGTGTTCAAACGATAGAAATGTCTCTTGCATGGCTCAGGCTTTGAATGGCGGAATCGCAGTCTTCGATTCAGTGAAGACAGCATCGTGCGCCACCGCACATGCAATCGCCGAACCGTAGCCAACGTGAGCATCTGCTACCGGCGGATGCTCTCCACGCACTGCGCCTATGAATGACTCCACGGCAGAGAGTGTTGGATCTTCGTGTTCTGCCACCTTCACACGCGCGCCTTCACCGCGATACGGCATCTCACCGTGCGTCGCGTACGATGCGCCCGTCTCGATACCGCGCTGCACAATCGTCTTGCCGGATGGTGCCGGCGCGTTCGACTTCTTCTTTTCGTAGTAGAACGTCGCGTCTTCAATTGTCAGCGAAACGCTGCCTTCCGTGCCGTACACCCACACCTCGTTGCCGACCTTCGCATTGTCGGTGATGGAAGAGAAGAACATCCTGCGGCCCTTTGAATATTCAAATGTGGCCTGCACGTTGTCGCCCACGGTGCGGCCATCGTGATAACGCGCGATACTCGTTGTGCCCAGCACGCTGTGCGGTTGCCGCTCACCAAAGACCCAGTTGGCGAGATCGATGTGATGCGACCCCAGCTCCGTTACCAGGCCACCGGACGTTTCGCGATACAGACGCCAGTTGATGAGGTGCTCCAGCTTCTTGTCCGGATCGGGCGAAGGCACGGGTCTGCGCCAGTTTCCATTGCGATGCCAGTAGGCGTACACCTGCAAAGGTTCGCCAATCTCTCCGGCGTGAATACGCTTGACTGCTTCGACTACCCACGATGCGTAGCGATACTGATGTCCGATTTGGAAGAGGGTCTTGCGCGCCTCCAGTTCACTGAGAATTTTCTGGCACTGGTCAGGCGTGAACCCCATGGCTTTCTCGCAGTAAATCGGCAGCCCGGTTTCCGCCGTCGCGAGCACATGTTCCGCATGACACGCAAGCGGCGACGCAATCAGCACCGCATCCATATCGCCATGCGTGAGGAATGTGTTCAGGTCCTTCGTGCCCCACACGTCGTTTCCGACGATGCGATTCACCTGCGCGAAACGAGGATCGTAGATATCGCAGATGGCCGTGACGGAAACACCCGGCACATGCAGAAAGTGCCGCATCACCTCCTGCCCTCGGCTGCCTGCGCCAATTACCCCAAGACGCAACGGCTTGTTTGCAGGCAAAGCACGCAGAGGACGCGCTGCCGCAGCAACACCCGCGGCAGCAACACCGGACACAAAATCACGACGATTCATCGGCATCCCTTTATCGTACCGCTCCAGCGGAACGTGGCGCACTTCAGGCCATTTCTCTCGTATAACACCAGAGCGCGGGCGTCAGGAACAAACCGTCGCAGCGTGCTCATCGCCTCATCGGGTGATTGCACAAACAACACATTTGAAAGCGCATCGCTTGCCGTTGCCGAAGGATGTATCACGCTCACATGGACGCGTCCGCGCACGGGTTGGCCCGTTCGCGGGTCGAAGATGTGGCAATACATTACGCCCGCTGCGGTGAAGTTCTTCTCCGTGCAATTCGCGCTGGAGAGCGATTCATCTCGCAGGTACACCGTCGAAATCACTCGCTTCGGCAGCACTGGCGAACGCACGATCACCTTCCACCCGCGTTCGCCCGGAGGCGATCCCATTCCGTAGATCGTGCTGCTTCCAGCGGAGATTAGCGCACGTTCCACCCCATGCTCACGCAATAAACGCACAGCGGCATCGACAGCGAAGCCTTTCCCTATTCCGCCCGGATCGAGTTCCACACCATCGCGCAGAAAACGCACGGTGCGCGTCGCAACGTCGAGCTTCACTAGTTTCCATCCCACAACGCGTTTTGCTTTTGCGATCTCCGCATCGGAGGGCACTCGACCCGCGTGCTGAAAAAATCCCCACACGCGCATCAGTGGCCCGACGCTCATGTCGAATGCGCCATCGCTCGCACGGCTCCAATGCTCTGCCGCCGAGAGAAACGCGAACATCTCCGGATCGACGGTTACGGGTCCCTGCCCTGCTAATCGATTCACGCGCGACAACTCACTCGTTTCGCGATAATTCGAGAGCAACTCCTCCAAACGATCGACTTCATCAAACGCCAGTTCCGCCATTGCGCTTGCAAGCGCACGATTCTGGTCGATGAGGACAATCTCAAACTCCGTCCCCATGGCCGCGTGTTTAAAGACGAACGGCGCTGCCATCTTCTGCGGAACAGCAACAGCTTCCGCAGCAGCCAGCAGCGCCAGCGCCATAACGAATCGAATCAAGCGCAGTTCAGTCCTGCCTTTGCTGCGCAATCCTTCAGCCCCTTCATGCTTATGCGGGTGGATGCTTCCGCCGATCCGGCACCGCGCCAGTGCGTCTCCAGACTCACCGCACCCTTATAGCCGTCACGCTTGAGCGCCCCAAGCTGTCCGACCCAATCGACCAAGCCTTCGCCGACTGGCTTCCACTCGTGTTTTCCGTTCGGCAGTCGAATCGCGCTCTTGGCATGGCAATGCACAATACGGTGCTTCGGCAGCTTGTCATACGCATCCGGATAAGGAACGTTGTTCGGGAACGTCACGGCATTGCCCGGGTCCCAGTTCAGCGTGAAGCTCTTTGTCGGGATCGCATTCAGCACTTCCAGAGCTTCTTCGCCGGAGCCGGTGTTGCATGCCATCTCGTTCTCAAGAACCAGCAGCATGTTGTGGCGGCCACACTCTTCAGCGGCTTCCTTCAGCTTGCGATTGATCTCTGCGCGGTATGGCTTCTGGTCATCCAATCTCCAGAAGTCGAAGCAGCGAATCTTATTCGTCTCGAATGCCTTCGCCAGCTTGATGCAATGCACCAGCAGCGCATCCTGCTCCTTGTAATCGAAGTTCGCTTTGAACTGGTCGCGCTGTGGACTCTCCTTAGAACGCGGCGCACCCGGCAGATCGGTCTTGAAGAGCGGCGAAGCAATATCGGTGACGCGCAGTTTGTACTTCGCGAGGATCTTCTTCGCGTCCGCGATCTGCTTCTCATCCAGTTCTGTAATGTTCTTGCCCCACATGCTGCGCAACTCAATCCAACTCAGGCCAAAGTCGTTTGCAGCCACACTGCATGCGTGATCGAAATCCTGTGAGATTTCATCATTGATGACCGCAAGATGAAATGGACACGTCGCAGCCGCCTTCTTCATCTGCGCGCTCAATGTGCTGGACGCTGCCACCGCCGCCAATCCGCCAACAAACTCTCTTCGCGAAACACTCATCGTTCTCTCCTATTTCAATGCTGCCGTTACCGGAACACCGTCAATATTCTTCATCTGAACGCCGAGCAGTTGAGCAATGGTCGGCGCTACATTCAGATTTTTGAATGCTGGAATCTCTCCGGCATTCTTGATGCCGCGACCGCTCGCGATAAATATCTCCTGCATCAGCGGCTCTGTATTCGGATAACCGTGGGACCCCGTCATCACGGTCTGCTTCTTCGGCGTGATATCGCCATCGCTGTTCGTCAGCGCGTAACCGTTCGCGGCAAAGACGATCAGGTCCGGCGCCTGAGGATTCACCTTCGGATCGGCGATACCGATTGCGGCATAACCGTCCGGCGTAACGACAGAACGGATACCTTCTTTGCCTTCAAACGCCGCTTTCAACTTCGCCAGCTTGGCTGCATCTGGATGGTGCGCGTAGATGTATGCTAGGCCAGCTTCTGGCAACACACCTGCATCTTGCGGCGTAAATCCTGCGTGCTTCAGTAATAGCGCTGGCAAAACACGCGCATGCACGCTCATCTGCCCGTGGTCGCTCACGATCAGGAACGTCGTGCGATCCAGATCGCCGGCTTCCTTCACCGCATCGACTACTTGCTTCACCTGCGCATCGAGAAATGAAATAGCCGCAGCCGTCGCAGGATTGCTGAATCCATATCTGTGCTCCATCGAATCCAGCGTGAGGTAATGCAACAGCAATAGGTTCGGATGATGGCGTTTGATGATGTGCACGGCGGCATTCGTATACATCTGATCGCGCCATGTTTGATCGGGCTTCCGAAAGTTCGCAACCTGCTCCGGCGTGATGAGGCCGTCCGCGATCATCTCTTTCACTACGACGCTGTTCGCATCCGGCCTTTCTTCGAAGGCAAAGTCAATCGTCTTTGGATCGTGGATCGCCACCCAATCCACTTCTGCAGTCGTCATCCCCGCTTGATGCACCACGTCGTAGACCGTTGGCACATGCACCAACTCGGCCTTCGTGGAAGGAAACAGCACCTTCGGCTCAATGGTCGGGTCCTGCTGGTGCGTGATGAGGCCGTTCGCCATGATGAAGCTCTTTGACGAGTCCACGCCTGTCACAATCGCCGTATGGTTTGGCCACGTCACCGTAGGATTCACCGGCTGCATCGCGCGCGCGTAGCTTCCCTGCTTCATCAACATACGCAGCGTTGGAAACGACAGCCGCCCATCGCGCAGCGATTCCGCGCCAAACGCATCCAGGCTAATCACAACCACCATTGGCCTCGAGCGGTCCACCTTCTCCGCACGAGCACTGCACCCTGCACACACCATCCACACCGCAACGGCGCAGCCTAGCAAACGCTTCATCATGCGCACCATCATAGTGCGTGCGCTGCACACAAAACAAAGCGGCGCACCGTAGTGCGCCGCCTCTATTTTCTTCAGTACAGTTTAGAAATCTTCGCCGAAAGCCACTTCGCCTTCCACCGCCGTCTGATAAGCCGACACACGGCGCTCAAAGAAGTTGGTCAACTCCTGCACGTCCTGCAGTTCCATAAAGCTGAACGGATTCTTCGCGTGGAAGTGCGCGCCAATCCCGAGGCGCTCCAGGCGCGAATCCGCAACATAGCCGAGATACTGGCGCATGTCGCGCACGGACAAGCCAGCAACGCCACCCGACAACAGATCTTCCGCAAACTGCGTCTCTGCATCCACGGCCTCTTCCAGCATCTCCACGACCTGGCGCTCCAACTCCGCATCCCATAGGTCCGGCTCCTGCGCGCGAACAACCTGCACCACCTCAAACGCAAATTCAAGATGGCAGCTCTCGTCGCGGAAGACCCAGTTCGTACCCGAAGCGAGACCGTGCAGCAGACCCTTTGAGCGGAAGAAGTACACATACGCAAACGCCGCAAAGAAGAACAGGCCTTCAATGCACGAAGCAAAGCAGATCAGGTTCAGCAGAAACTGGCGACGATGTTCGCGGGTCGTCAGCGCATCGAGTTCCTGAATCGAATCCATCCACTTCATGCAGAAGTCGGCCTTCTTCGAGATGGACGGAATGTTCTCCACCGCAGCGAAAGCTGCATTGCGCTCTTCCGGCTCTGGAATGTAGTTGTCCAGTAGCGTGAGGTAGAACTGCACATGCACGGCCTCTTCATACAACTGGCGCGAGAGATACAGACGCGCCTCGGGCGAGTTCACATGCTTGTAGAGATTCAGCACGAGGTTGTTCGACACGATGGAATCACCCGTCGCAAAGAACGCAACCAGGCGCTGGATCGTGTGCGTCTCCGCCGGGCTCAGCTTGCTGCGCAGATCAACCAGGTCGGTAGAGAAGTCGACCTCTTCTACCGTCCACGTGTTCTTGATGCCATCGCGAAACATGTCATAGAACACCGGATAACGCATGGGACGCAGTGTGAGGCAAAAACCAGGATCGAGAATCGAATCGGGCGCGGCGACAGAGGAAGAAACACTCTCAGGGGAAGCAACAGTTTCGGTCGACATCAAACAACTCCTTATCAAACGGGCAAAACAGTGAGGAAGGGAGAGAAGCCGCGATCTTTATCGCGGCTTCTCCAGTACTCGTTCTTTATTGGCAGGCCTCGCAGGCACCGGGATTCTCCAGCGAGCAGGCCAGCGCCTCGGCATCGGTGTAAGTCTTCTTCGGCGCTGCGGGAGTGGCAGCACTCGTGGCCTTCACCGTGGTCTTGGCAATCTTTGTCGCCGGACGCGAACGCAGATAATACGTCGTCTTCAAACCCTGCTTCCACGCATACATGTACATGGAAGAGAGCTTGCCGATGTTCGGCGACTCAGCAAACAGATTGAGCGATTGCGCCTGATCGATATACGCATTGCGTGCAGCGGCCATGTCGATGAGCGAACGCATGGGGATCTCCCACACCGTGCGATAGATCGCCTTCAGGTCATCGGGCAGTTCCTCAATGCTTTGCACCGAACCCTCAGCGAGCTTCAGCTTTACACGCATCTCATCCGTCCACAGATTGCGCTGCTTCAACTCTTCTACGAGATAGCGATTCACCTGCAGGAACTCGCCCGACAGCGTCTCGCGCTTGAACAGGTTCGATACCTGCGGCTCGATGCACTCATAGCATCCGACGATAGAAGCGATGGTCGCCGTCGGCGCAATCGCGATCACCAGCGAGTTACGCACGCCGGTCTTCGCAATCCGCTGCCGCAGCACTTCCCAGCGAGCAGGATTGCTGGGCTGCACGCCCCACAGGTCAAACTGGAACTTACCCTGTGCCATCCGCGTTTCGCTGTACGTCTCATGTGGACCGTACTGCTCCGCCAACGCTGCGCTCGCGCTCATCGCATGGAAGTAAACATCTTCCTGGATGCGCGTGGAAAGTTCCTGCGCCTTGGGCGAATCAAACGGAATGCGCATCTGGAAGAAGACATCCTGCAAGCCCATCAAACCCAGGCCCACCGGACGCCAGCGCGAGTTCGAACCCGCGGCAGACTTCACCGGGTAATAGTTGATGTCAATTACCCGGTCGAGCATCGGCACCGCAACGCGCACCGTGTTCGCCAGCTTCTCAAAATCAAACTCGCCTTCGGGAGTGACATGGCGCGAAAGATTGATCGAACCGAGATTGCATACCGCAGTCTCGTCCTTCGAGGTCACTTCCGTGATCTCCGTGCAGAGGTTCGAGAGATGGATCACATTACCCGGCTTGCCTGTCTGGTTGTTCTTGATGTTGCAGGCGTCCTTGAAGGTCATCCAGCCATTGCCCGTCTCAGCCAGAGAACGCATCATGCGCTGGTAGAGATCGCGCGCCTTGATCTGGCGGTGATACTTCTTCTCTTCCTCTGCCTTGATGTATGCATCCTCAAACTCTTTGCCGTAGAGGTCCGGGAAATTCGGCACTTCCTTGGGATCGAAGAGCGACCACAGGCCGTCCTCTTCCACGCGCTTCATAAACAGGTCAGGAATCCAGTTTGCGAGATTCAAATTATAGGTACGGCGCGACAGATCGCCTGTGTTCTCGCGCAATTCGAGAAAGCTCTCGATGTCCGCATGCCACGGCTCCAGATACACGCAGCATGCGCCCTTGCGCTTGCCGCCTTGGTTTACCGCTGCAACGGACGAATCCAGCGTGCGCAGCCATGGCACAATGCCGTTGCTCAAACCATTCGTCGCGCGGATGAGCGATCCTTCGCTGCGCACGCGGTGGAACGCAAGGCCGATGCCGCCCGAAAATTTCGAGAGCAGCGCCACGTCCTTGTACGCGTCGTAGATCGACTCCAGCGAATCCAGCGGAGAATCGTGCAGATAGCAGCTCGACATCTGCGCATGCTTAGTGCCGGAGTTGAACAGCGTCGGCGACGACGGCATGTAGTCGTGCGAAGCAATCAGGCGATAGAACTCAATCGCCTCATGCGCTGTTCCAGCCAGGCCGCACGATACGCGCAGAAAGAAGTGTTGCGGCGTTTCGATCACGCGGCGCGAAATAGGGTCACGCAGCAGATAACGGTCATACACCGTGCGCAGGCCGAAGTACTCAAAACGGTCGCTCAGCGAATCATCGATCGCATGGTTCAGCTTGCGCGCATGCGTCGCGACGAACTCAGCCGTCGCCGGGCTCACAACACCCTCCTGCGCGCCGTACTGGATTGACTGCGAGAACGAGTGGATGTTCTGTCCGGCAACTTCCTTGATGATCGTCGCCAGCAACAGGCGAGCAGCCAGCTTGGAGTACTGCGGCTCCTCGGCGATCAGCGCGGCAGCGGTGTCGATCGAGATCGCATCCAGTTCGCGCGTCGTCGCGCCGTCATATAAACCGCCGATGGTCTTCGACGCAATGCGCATCGCATCCACCTGCGGCAAACCATGCGACGACCGCTGTACGGCCTTCACAATCTTGTTCACATCGACCGGTTCCAAGGACCCGTCGCGCTTTCGTACATGCATCACGGCCGCTTCTTCCGGAGGAGGCGGGAAACCCGGCGTAACGTCGGAGAGGCTCGTCTGTAGTTGCTGATGATTTGTCGTCGTAGCGGCCATGTCTCTTATGCTCCAGGCTCTAGATCGGGTCGGGGATCAGGGGGTCCTCGCCTGCTCTAAGGGCAGTTATATGTCCAATACCATCTCGCCACACGGAAGGGCGCAAAGGGACGGTTTTCGGGCCTTATGTCTATGCGATACGCACGCATTTGAGCCCTGATTACGGCAAAAGAGCCCGATTCTCATCGGTCTATTTCAGGTGAGTTGGGTTGTAAGGGCCCACTCCGTCTACCGAGGCAGTATTGGAAGTAGAGCCACTGTATCTTGTGCCACCCACCCATGCAAGCGGTATTGCTTGTGGATTTAAGGATAACACTGTTGATTCCCTGATAACCGCCAAAACCCTTTTGAATTCAGCATTCAAGGCGATTTTCCCACATGCGGCTGCTTGAGATGTCCTTCACCTGTTTTGGTGCAATCTGTTCAGAACACAATACTTGCCGCTGCGCAATCCTACCCGCGCTTCAATAGCCTTACTTTGAAAGTTCACCCCACGCCAGCAGTGAGGTAGTATGGCCGCCATGACGAAGGCGGTCTCTTTTTGGCAGAAGCGAGCTTGGATGGGCTTTATGGGCCTCATTAGTTTGTTCCTTTCTTTCTGCCTGAGGGTCTGGTCCAGAACCACTCATCACCATGATCATTACTGGATACACATTGGGTTGGAGGCAATCGGCCTCATAGGCATGGGCTTTTTTACTTGGGCTCGCTACCATGACCCAAATACACCCTACAAGTGAAGTCAGTTGTCGTCGATTTCAAAGTGAAGCACTCCCGCGCTTCGTAGCTGGAAGAGTCTAGGAGCAAGGTGCGGCTACATTGTCCCCGTACTTGATCCCCGCCGATTTCGAAATTTTGATGGAAATGAAGTTTAAGAACGGGCGAGCAGATCGTCCACTTCGCTGCGCTTTGGCATAGACGGCGCAGTGCCTGCGCGCGTTACGGAGATGCCGGCTACGGCGCAACCAAAGCGCATAGCATCTTGCGGGGCGCGTCCTTCTGCCAACGCAGCAGCAAAGCCGCCGCAGAAGGCGTCTCCTGCGCCAGTAGTCTCAACCACCGAACCGGCGCTGACCGCTTTTGTAAAACAGGAGCCTGAGACATTCCGCAGCAGAGCGCCACGTTCGCCAAGCGTAACGACGATGTTGCTCGCGCCGCGCTTCAGCAGAACATCAGCGGCCTGTTCTGCCTCCGCATCCGTGGCGACAGACATGCCGGTGAGTTCTGAGCATTCCGTCTCGTTCGGAACAAGGTAATCGACCAGAGCGAAGATGCTCTCAGGAAGAGACGCCGCAGGCGCAGGATTGAGCACCGTTGTGACGCCATGCTTTTTCGCCAGACGCAACCCATGCTCCACAACGGAAATGGGCAACTCCAGTTGCGCCACGAAGACCTTCGCCGACGCAATAGCCCGCTCGGCGCGGTCCACCTCTTCGGGTGTGATGGTATAACAGGCACCCGGCACCACGATGATGGCGTTCTCGCCGCGTTCTTCATCAATGATGATCGCGGCCGCACCCGTCGCACAGTCTGCTTGAAAGACGAACTCCGTGTCGATACCTTCGGCTGCATACGTGTCGCGTGCAAGACGACCGAAAGCATCCTCGCCGAGTTTCGAGATGAAGCACGTCTTCGCACCGGCCCGCGCAGCAGCAACGGCCTGATTGGAGCCTTTTCCGCCGGGCCCGAGCGCGAACGTCTCGCCCATGAACGTCTCGCCCCACTTCGGCAGACGCCGCGTACGAAACGCTACATCTGCAACGAAACTCCCGAGGACGACCACGTCGCAGGACATGAATTATCCCGCCAGCTTTCCTGCGAGATCACAGTAGAGATCGACCGCTTCCAGCAACTCTTTCTTCGCGAGCTTTTCATACGGTGTATGCGCCACATGGATCGATCCAGGTCCCAGCAGGAAAGGCTCGCCCCATGCGGTAAGTGATGGAATGTCGGTGGTAAACTTGGCCACCATCGTCTCCAGACCATCTACCTTGCGCATGCGTACCATCGGGAGATCGAGCGAGTAAGACACCTCGGCGCGATCGCCAACAACCTGCTCAATCGCAGACTTCACATCCTGTGACGGTCCAACGAGACGCACAAGCAGATGCGCCTCTGCTGCATCGGAGATCACATTCGGCGCGCGTCCGCCGCTGATGATGCCGATGTTTAGCGTGGACGGGCCAATCTCCGGCTCAACCGGAAGATCCATCGCCAGGATGTCGTGCAGCGCTTCGACAAGTTTGTCGATAGCGGGGTCACCGAGTTCGGGATAGGCCGAGTGCGCCATCTTTCCCTTCGCGCGCAACTCCACGCGCAAAGCACCTTTGCTGGCCAGCGCGAGACGGTTGTCCGTCGGCTCGCCATTGATGAGGAACTTCGATCCCTTAGGAGTCTTATTGGCGACCTTCGCACCGGCCGAGTCGCGCTCTTCGCCCACGACGTAGAGCAGCCCGACCTTCACGCCGGCAGCATGCAGCTTTTCCGCTGCTGCAACCTGCGCGGCGATGATGCCCTTGGCATCGCAGGTGCCGCGTCCGTAAAGAAACTCATCGTCTTCGCTAAAGCCGACATACGGCGGCACGGTGTCCATATGGGTCGAGAGCACCACGTCCGGAGTCACGCCCGGCATGGCTGCGTACACATTGAAGCGCTCACCCGTTCCGCCGCCCGGCGTCAGGGCAAGTTCCGGCTGTTCAACCTTCATCTTCTCCACTTCGTAACCCAGGCTGCCCAGATACTCATACAAAAAGCGGCCGGCGTTGCCCTCATGGTAGGTGGTGGACTCAATTTCAACGAGCTTACGTGTCAGTTCAAATGGATTGATTGGCATGCGACTCCAGAATAACCGACGCCGCGCACGGCCCGTACACTGGAATGCGATGAGTATTGAAACGATTGACGATCTGCGCGGCCCCGAGGGGCATCTGGAAGCCCTGATCAATCGCGGCAGCGAGAGCGCCCATTTCGCCGCGGTGTTGTGCCATCCGCATCCGCCGAGCGGTGGAACGATGCACACAAAGGCCGTATTTCACGCCATGAAAGCGCTGAATGCCTTCGGAATTCCCGTACTTCGGTTCAATTTTCGCGGAACAGGAAAAAGCGCAGGCGCATACTCCGGAGCCCTGGGAGAGGTGGAAGACGCGCGCGCTGCCATTGAATACATGTCCGCACGCTATGCTCTTCCTCTGATCGTGGGCGGATTTTCCTTCGGCGCAAACATGGCCCTGCGCGCTGCTTGCGGCGATGAGCGGGTGCGCGGGCTGATTGGGCTGGGTACACCAATTGAAGCCGAAGGTCGCCGCTACAGCTACGAATTTCTCAAAAACTGCACTCAACCGAAGCTGTTCGTAACCGGAACAGAAGACCCCTTCGCTCCACGCGATGTAATGGAAAACGTTCTGCGCGATGGGCCGGTTGAAACCAAACTGATTTGGATAGAAGGCGCAGACCACTTCTTCCAGGGAACAGCGTCATCCTCCGCACCGAAGCTGGACGCGATGCGTGCAGCGATCGGTGCGTGGGTAACAGAAGTGTTCGGGTTACAGAAGTAGTTAGCGTGCCGTACTGGTAGTAGCCACAGATGCAGGATGCTTTGCGGCTTCCTGCTCCAAGAGCCGGGTGATGACAGGAATAGCCTCCATCACATGCTCAGGCGTAAGCAGGAACGACGGCAGAAAACGAAGAATATGTCCCTGCACCACGTTCAGCATCAAGCCTTCCTTCAATCCGGCTTCGACAATGGGACGTCCCGGAACATTGAGTTCGAGCGCCTGAATCAGACCGCGTCCACGGGCCTCCACCGCGATGGGCGATGTGGCAGCCAGCTTTTCAAGTTCACGTTTCAGAACGGCGCCGGTCTCGCGTATCTGTGCCAGCAGGTTATCGTCTTCCATCACACTGAGGAACTCCACGCCCATGCGGCAAGCCATCGGACTCCCACCCAGCGTGCTGCCATGCTTGGCTACGCCCAGCGTATTTACCAGATCGCGATCGACCACCAAGGCCGACAGCGGTAGACCCCCTCCAAGTGGCTTGCCAAGAATCAACGCATCTGGACGAACGCCACTGGCCTGGTAAGCGAACCAGTCACCTGCGCGGCCAAGGCCGCACTGAATCTCATCAAAAATAAGCAGCGCAGAATGCCGGTTGGCCAGATCGCGAGCACGCTTCAAATACTCGTGCGACAACTCATGTACGCCGCCTTCACCGAGGATCGGCTCTAGCAGAATGCAGCAAGCGTCGCCGGAAACGGCAGCCTCAAGCTGCGCGAGATCTTCGCGGTCCACGAAATCGATGCCAGGCAAACCCGGTTCAAAATCGCTGCGGTACTTCGACTGGCCTGTCACCGAGAGCGAACCATACGTGCGTCCGTGATACGACCCATTAAGCGCGATGACGCGGTGCTTATGTGCGCCAAAGTTCTTATGTCCGTAGGCGCGGGCTAGCTTCAGAGCACCTTCTACGGCTTCCGATCCACCCGTGGAATAGAAGACACTGCTGAGTCCCGAGAGCTCGCATAGCCGCTGGGCCAGGTCGACCGAAGCCTTGCTGGAATACTGGGGCGAGAGGTGCACCATCTTCGCTGCCTGCTCTGCCATTGCCTTCACCATGCGCGCGTGCGCATGCCCCAATCCGTTGACGCCGAGACCGGCCATCAGATCGAGGTAACGGTTTCCGTCCGTGTCATAGACGTAAACGCCCTCGCCACGCTCCATAACTACCTGGTAGCGCGCATAGACCGGCAGCAGATATTGGCTGTCGCGAGCCAGTATGTCGGCGGTCTCCGATTTAGGGGATGATGAGGAATGCATGCTCTTTCTAGTTCACAGCAGCATCGCTGAGAGGTCAAGCGAACGCGGCATCTTTCCACGATTGCCGAACCTCTTTCGGCTCTCCCCAGTTCGAGTTTTTATATGGAAATACGGAACGAGCTTCTGATTTCGGGAGGGTTATCATAGAGCCAGATAAAATCCCATCAAAATGCAGGTGTTTCTTCTATGGATGCTTTGGAAGTTCACGTGCAGCAAAGATGGTGGGGTTACTGCGTCAACCAACTGAATGGTATTGCCGTCTTTTCGCAATGGGCAGGTCCTATCAAACCCGCATTGTCGCCATCACGCTGAGCGTTCTTACGCTCGCTGCGTGTATTCTCGCGGGCCTCAATATTTCACGCGAACGCAACTTCGATACCCCTACAGATGGTGTCCGTTGGGTAGAAGTGGATGGTGGTCTACAGGCATTGCGTGTTCCGGCAGAGTCGCCTGCATATCGTGCCGGCGTCCGCACTGATGACATCCTGATTGCCGTCAATGAGTCTCGCACCGAACGGCTTCCGCAGCTTGTGCGGCAGATGTTCCGCAGTGGATCATATGGCAGCGTGACCTATACGCTTGTCCGCAAGGTAAAGGGCGCTGCCCACGGTGAGCGCGCACGGCTGGATGTAAAGGTCATTCTCGGCTCAACGGACCGGACTGTCAGCAACGGCATCCTGCGGCTCATCGCGCTGATTTACCTGTCCATCGGCCTATATGTTTTGTTCCGCCGCTGGACGGCGCCGAAATCGACCCACTTTTACGTTTTCTGCCTTGCTTCTTTCGTTCTCTACGCCTTCAAGTACACCGGCCAGCTCGATGGGCTGGACTGGACCTTCTACTGGGGCAATCTGATTGCGATTGCGATTCAGCCTGCGCTGTTTCTGCACTTTGCCATCACGTTTACCGAGGGTGCCACGCTACGCCGCCGCACCGCCTCTGCCCTGCTCTACATTCCAGGACTCTTCCTCATTGGCTTGCAGATCGTCGCCATCCACTTCTGGCAGGCGACAGAGTTACTGCGTCATCGTCTCGACCAGATTGGGACAGGCTATCTCGATTTCTACTATGTGCTCGCGGCTGCCACGTTCCTCGTAAGCTATCGGCGAAGCCATCAACCGCTTGAACGACAGCAGTTGAAACTGCTTACGCGCGGCACGTTGCTGTCCATCCTGCCGTTCACCTGCCTGTACGTGATTCCGTACCTCAGTGAAATCGCGGTTCGCCCGACGGTCACTAACCTGGCGACGCTGATGCTGGTCTTTATCCCGCTCACGTTCTCGTGGGCGATCGTGCGCTACCGCATGATGGATACTGACCTCATCTTCAAGCGTGGCGTCACATACACGTTGGCAACGGCTGCTCTTGTTGGTGTCTATTTCGGCATCGTGGCCATCTCGGCTGAAGTGGTCCATACGCGACTGCCGAGTCTGCGCGTCTGGGGTCTGCTGGCTGCCATCATCGCAACTGCCCTCATCTTTGATCCCATCAAAACGACGATTCAGGCGCGCGTCGATCGCATCTTCGATCGCAAACGTTATGACTATCGCGAAACTCTGATCGAGTTCAGCCGCAGCCTTTCATCCGAGACAGACCTTGCGGCGCTGGCACAGTCTATCGTTGAGCGGTTGTCTCAGACTCTTCTTGTCTCCAGCGTTGGTGTCTTTCTGCTACCGAGCGGAGAAGACGGACGCACGGATGCGGAGATCATCGCGTCCATCGGGGTTCCTCCTGCTTCTTTGGAGCAGTTGCCTCCGCTCGTCGCAAACGCTTCGTTCCTCCGCTTTGAGAGCTATGAAGAAGAGCATCGCTTCTTCGAAAACCCGCAGAGCATGATGCGTCTGCCGGACGAGGAACGCAAAGCTGCTGCGCTGCTGGACATGACATACTTTCTTCCCTGCCGCGTCGCGCAACGCAAGGGTGAAAGTTCGCGCGTGATCGCCGTCATTGGCCTGGGCCGCACGCAGGATGGCGATTTCCTTTCGAGCGAAGACATGGAGTTGCTCGAGTCGCTCGCCGGATATGTGGGCATCGCGATTCAGAACGCGCAACTCTTTCGCCGCCTCGAATCGAAGATTGGCGAGTTCGAACGCTTGAAGGAATTCAACGAGAACATCGTAGAATCCATCAAGGTTGGTATCTTCACGCTCGATCTGGAAGACCGCATCGAAAGCTGGAACGCGGAGATGGAAGTGATGTACGCTCTCTCGCGCGGCGAAGTCGTGGGCAAGCGATTGAGCGATGTCTTCCCTGCCGAATTTGTTTCAGAGTTCGACCGGCTGCGCGATGAAACTGGTCCGCATCAACTCACCAAGATGAAGCTGCCGATGCTGACCGGCGAAACGCGCACAGCCAACATCGCCGTCGCGCCGCTGCTCACGCGCGATTTCGTCTCCGTCGGACGCATCGTGCTGGTAGAAGACATCACCGAACGCACTGCACTCGAAGCTCAACTCACGCAGGCAGAGAAGCTCTCATCCATTGGCATGCTCGCTGCGGGAGTGGCGCACGAGGTAAACACGCCGCTCGCTGTCATCTCGTCGTACACACAGATGCTTACCAAGCACGCTGCGGGCGATGGCAAACTTGCTCCTGTGCTGGAGAAGATTACGCAGCAGACCTTCCGCGCATCGGAGATCGTCAATGGCCTGCTCAACTTCTCGCGCAAGACCGCGACAGAGTTCTCCGCGCTGAACCTCAACACCATCGTGCGTGAAACCTGCACGCTGCTGGAACACCAGTTCCGTTCCGCACGCGTGAAGGTTGTGACAGAACTCGATCCCAATCTGCCAACGATTGAAGGAAGCCAGGGCAAACTGCAACAGGTAATCTTGAACCTGATGATGAATGCACGAGATGCCATGGCCGACGTTGAGTCGCCAACACTTACCGTTCGCAGTGAGACGAATGCTTACGGTGTCACGCTGAGTATCCAGGACAACGGCGCGGGCATTGAACCTGCGCATCTGCACCGCATCTACGATCCGTTCTTTACGACCAAGAACGCTCCGCGCGAAGGCCGCCACAAAGGCACTGGACTTGGTCTTGCGGTGAGCTACGGCATCGTGCAGGAGCATGGCGGACGCATCCGCGTGGAAAGCGCCGTCGGTGCGGGCACAACCTTCTTCCTCGACTTCCCTCTCACATCCTCGCGCGGAGCGCACGAACCTTCTGCCGAGAGGACGATGCATGTCTGACGCTGTGCGCTCCATCCTGATCATTGACGACGAAGCTGGCATCCGCGACTCGCTCGAAACGCTACTCACACTAGAAGGCTTCACCGTCACCATGGCGGAAGAAGGCAGCGCTGGCCTCGATCTGCTCACGCGCAATGAGTACGACTTGCTGCTGCTCGATCTCTCACTGCCGGGCGAAAGTGGTATAGATCTGCTGCCGCGCATCAAGGCGCTGCGTCCGCAGATGCCGGTGATCATGATCACGGCTTACGGCACCGTGAGCAACGTCGTTGATGCGTTGCGCGCAGGCGCGGAGAACTTCGTTCAGAAACCGTGGGACAACGAGAAGCTGCTTGCGGACATTCGTACCGCGATTGCGCGGCACAAGTCCGAGGCAGAAGTTGAGCATCTGCGCAGAACGCTGAAGCAGCGCTACAACTTTGAGAACATCGTCGGTAAGAGCGATGCGATGCATCGTCTGCTCGACCTGATTGCGCAGGTCGCGCCGAGCCGCTCGACCGTGCTGGTTCAGGGCGAAAGCGGTACCGGCAAAGAGCTGATTGCCAAGGCGATTCACATGAACTCACCGCGCCGCGACAATCCCTTTGTGGCGGTGAACACGGGCGCTGTGCCGACGGAATTGCTCGAATCGACGCTCTTTGGGCATACAAAAGGCGCATTTACGTCCGCAATTGCGGCGAAAAAGGGCCTTTTAGAAGTTGCCGATGGTGGTACCGTTTTCCTCGACGAAATCGGCACGATGCCGATGGAGACGCAAGCGAAGATCCTGCGCGCGTTGCAGGAACGCAAGTTCATGGCCGTCGGCGGCGTCCAGGAGATCGCAGTAGACGTTCGCATCGTTGCTGCCAGCAATGTGAATCTTCAGCAAGCGGTCAAAGATGGCCGCTTCCGCGAGGACCTTTACTATCGCCTCAGCGTGATTACGCTGGAACTTCCGCCGTTGCGCACGCGCAAGGAAGATATTCCGTTGCTCGCCGATCACTTCCTGAAAAAGTATGCCGACGAAAACGGTTTACCTGAACGCACGCTTGCTCCTGCAACGCTGCGCGCGCTAATGGATTACGAATGGCCTGGAAACGTGCGCGAGTTAGAGAATGCGATGGAGCGCGGTGTCGTTCTCTCCACAACTCCAGCTGTTACGCCTGATCTGCTTCCTCAGCAGGTGCTTGGCAATGTGTACGCCGCTGCAAACCTGATGGAGCACAAGCCGGACGCTTCCCTCTTCGAGATTATGGAAGAGATCGAGCGCCGCATCATCACCGACCGACTGGAACGCTGCGCGTGGAACCAGACGGAGACGGCGGAGTATTTCAAAATTCCGCTGTCGACGCTGAACCAAAAGGTGAAGCGGCTGAACATCGAGATTCGCAAGCGCGGACGCGAGTAACTACGGCTGAATCACAATCTTCATTGAATCCGGTTGAGGGTTCGATGCAAGGTGGATCGCTTCTACTGCGTCTTTCAAGGCGAAGCGGTGTGAGATGAGCTTGGTGAGGTCGAAGGTGCCGTCGCGGTATCCGTCGAATACGGCTTGGATGGCTTCATCCTGAATCGCAACTGACGAACTGTACGAACCCATCAATGTTTTTTCGTCCATGCAGACTGCGGCTGGATCGAATGGCGCTGTTGCGTGTTGCGTGGAGGCGAAGAGGCAGACGCGGCCTCCGGGACGGATTGCATCCATCGCCTGCTGGATGAGTTTGTCGGCTGCTACGGCGACGAGGGCGACATCGGCCCCGCGGCCTTCGGTGGCAGCTTTGCACTGCGCGACGACGTCGGTGGGCGCGTCGATGGGATGATTCAATCCGAACTGCGCTGCGACGGCGTGGCGTTCAGGGTAAAGATCGCTGGTGAGAACGGTTGCGCCAGTTCTTTTTGCGAGTGCGGCGAGCATGATACCGATGGGGCCCTGGCCGATGACGAGCACTGTGTCGTCGGGTTCGAGGTTCAGCAGATCGATGGCTTTGTACGTGGTGTTGACCGGTTCGATGAAGCTGGCCTGCTCGAATGGAATGTCGTCGGGCAGATGAACCAGTCCGCCCTTTTCGACGATCCAATCCATCACGCGAATGTATTCGGCGAAGCCTCCGCCTGCTGGCGTGAAAGCAGCGGTGCAGCCAACCTTCTTATAGGTTTCGCATTGCGCGAAGGTCTTCTTGCGGCAGTAGAAACATTCGCCGCAAGGAATGTGATGGAAAGCCATCACGCGATCTCCTACTTTGAAACTGGTAACGCCTTCGCCCACTGCCGCGACGGTGCCGGCCATCTCATGGCCGAAGATGCGTGGCGCGGCGTGCGAACCGCTATGGATCTTTTTGAGGTCGGTGCCGCAGATACCGCAGGTGTGAATCTTTACCAGCACCTCGCCGGGGCCGATCTGCGGGACTTCGACGGTCTCAACACGCACATCATCCACCGCGCGGTAGACGGCTGCCTGCATGGTGGAGGGTACCCCCTCCCCCCCTGAGGTGGTGTGCTTAACTGCTGTATTTGCCTCAGTTACATTTTCCACAGGCTGCAAGATCCTCATTAGGCAAAGGTTATGGGCAAAATCCTCATAACGTTGATGTTATGTGGTTCCTGAACGACAGTGTCCGGACGAATAGAGAAATCCTTCGCCCTGCGGCTCAGAATGCCGGCTGTCTGGAGAGATTCCCTCATTTAATTATCGCAGTTTAGGAGAGGAAAACCGGCAAATGGATTTCGTTTGGAATGTGGTGATTAGGAGCAACCGCGCTTGACAGGGAAAATCAACCTATTTTTCTGAGGGCATCTTCTTTATGGGCCGCGATGTGGTCGGTTTTGTCGCTCTTGATTTCGTACTGCGGCGAGTCTGCTGAAGCGTGATGGCGGTAGCCTTTGTAGTCGAAGTCTTTTTTATGGACTTTGATGATGGTGCCGCTCACATGACCTGCCTCGGAGTTCCAGGTTACGTGATCGCCTTTTTGGAATTTCGCCATCGCGGTTTACCTCTGCAATCGTTGGATGCCTGCTATCGCGTCTCTACATTGCGCTGAGCTCGCGTGCGAGCGTTTCGCAGAGATTTTTTGCTGCGAGGCTTGCGTTCTTGCCGAAGTCCGAGAGCACGGGCCAGAGTTGCGGACGCATTGCGGCGTGCAATGCGAAACGCGCAGTACAGAACTGACCCATGGGCGAGATGAACGGGTTCAGGTCAGGCAGGTCTTCGTGGAGCGTGTCCGAAATGGCCTTGATCGCACGGAATGGAAGATTGTTGGCCAGCGCAAGACGCGCGAGTGTGCCTGCTTCCATATCGACAAATGCGGCTTGTGGGTAGCGGGCTTTCAGTTGCAGCTTCTCTTCTCGAGCGGCTACGCGTTGCGTGGTGAGCAGGAGTGCGGTGTTGTTGCTTGCAGGGTTGAGTTGCGGGCCCAGGCCGTACTGCTCGCCTGTGCGTGTGTCGAGAATGTCTGTGGCTTCGAGCACATCGCCTGCGGCGAGGTCTTCGTCGAGAGCGCCTGCCCATCCTACGGAGAAGAGAAACGTAGGGATGCAGATCTGTTTTGCGCGGGCGAAGGCGCGCGTGGCGGCATCTGCTCCCATGCCTCCGTAGAGCGCGAAGATGGAGCGAGAGGGATGCTGCCAGCCTTCCACGCCGTTGTCCCACTTGAGTGCGGCCCATGAGCGCGTGAGCGGGCGGAGTTCTCCGCGTGCGGCTGCGATGATGACGATGGCTTCGTTCATGGCTTCTTTAGTATCGCGCGATTAAATCAAATTGCGCTTTGCAGGTCGCGCTTCGCGCGATACCCCACCCTTTCGCGCAAAGAGCGCGCGAAAGAATGGGGCACCCAAATTGATGGTTCTACTGCGGCCATGGCGGAGCGTAGCCGTTGGCGACGAACCATTCCATCGCTTCGCGCAGCGCCTTGTAGACAGGATGCACGCTGAAGCCGAGATCGCGCTCCGCTTTCGCGGAGGAGGCGAACATCATTTTTTTGCCCATGCGGACGGCTTCGACGGTGGCGCGCGGTTCTTTGCCGCGCAGCTTGCCGTTGATCGTCTCATCGAAGAAGGCGAAGGCCATGGCGACGGCGTGCGGGACTTTCATCGTGGGCGAAGGCAAGCCGGAGATGGCTGCCATCTTGTCGAGGATCTGCTTGAGGGTGAGGTTCTCTCCGCCGAGGATGTAACGCTCGCCCGGCGTGCCTCGGTCGAGCGCGACGACGTGCATGCGCGCGACTTCGTGGACATCGACGAGGTTCAGCCCTGTTTCAACGTATGCTGGAAATTTTTTGTTGAGGAAGTCCACGATGATGCGGCCGGTGGGCGTGGGCTTGATGTCGCCGGGACCGATGGGCGTGGTGGGATTGAGGATCATCACATGCTGCCCGTATTGCTTTGCGGCGGTGATGGCCTCCTGCTCTGCGAGCCACTTGCTGCGCTTATAGTGGCCGATCATGTCGGCTTCGGAGACGGGCGTGTTCTCGTCCACGATGGTGTTGGTTTTGGTGAATCCCATGGTCGCGACGGACGAGGTGTAGACAACTTTCGGCACGCCGACTTCGCGCGCAATGCGAAGGAGTTCGCGCGTGCCTTCGACGTTGGCCTTGTACATGTCCGCCGGATCGGGGACCCAGAGGCGGTAGTCTGCGGCGACGTGTACGAGGGCGTCAGCCCCGCGGATAAATTCGCGCAGGGATTCTGCATTGCGGAGATCGCCAGTGACGAGTTCCGCGGATAGGCCTTCAATCGATTTTGTGCTGGAGGTTTTGCGGGTGAGCAGACGCAGGCCTGCGCCCTGGGCAGCGTAGGCGCGGGCTACATGGGAGCCGACGAAGCCCGTGGCTCCGGTGAGGAAGATGTTCATGCGCCCAGCCAGTGGAGTTGGAGCAGGCCTGCGGATTGGAGCGGAAGAAATTCCTTGTCCCCTGTCAGGAGCTTTGCGTTTCTTTCGATGGCCAGTGCTGCGGCGAAACAGTCGGCGAAAGACGCGGAGTATATCGACTTCAAAGCTGTCGCCTGATCGACGAACACATCGGTTGCTGAGACTATCTCTATGGGAAGCGCTTCAAACTGCGCAAATAGACGATTTGCCGTGGGGGCTGGCATACGCTTTCTGCATGAGTAGATGATCTCGCCATAATTGATGCGGCTCATCCAGAGTGTGACCGATCCACCAACGGCATCTTTAAAAATGCGATCTAGCTCTGAGGTCGAGGGTTCACGTTCGTAAAAGGACTCGATCACTGGCCATGAGTCCAGGACGAAATGCCTACCGTTCAGAACTGCCATGCCACATCCGCTCTTCGAGTTCTAACTCCTGAACCCGCTCTTGTTCCAGATCGGCGTTCAAGTCGAAATCCGCGCCCTTGAGAATGCCTCGTAAGCCATTCCAAGCTTCTAGGGATGCGGCTGCACGCGGCGGCGACTCCCCTTCACGTTCGAACGTAAGCCGATCCGGCGACGAAATTAGCCGAAACCGCTCCCCTTCGTGTAGCTTCAGGTTCTCCTGCAACTCTTCCGGAACGTCGAATTTGCCGTCATGAAATACGATGACTGGATCGGTCGCCATGACATCCACCCTCTGCCAATTAGTCTAGCTTCTTCGACAATTCCGAGAAAGTTTTTTATGAAAGAGCCACTTCATCAAGTGCGTGGAGCTCTTAACTCACGCCATAGGTGAATAGTCAAAAAACACCAAGCGATCCCCACCGGAACCGTCTCCGCAAATACCCAGTAGAGATGATGCCGCCATGCTAGAACCAATTCTGGTGCTTGGTGGTATGCCGTCATCCAAAGTGAAAATGAGATGTCATACAGAAGCCAAATCTGCAGCAGCGTAAGAATTGCAAGCGCGCTATATTTGGCGACCTTCATAGTAGTGAAAACTAGTCTAGCTTTTCCGGCTCAATCTGGATGTTCTTTTCGCCGGCGGCTTTCTTCTCCCAATATTTTTTGAGCCAGGCTTCGAAGGTTTTGCCTGCGGCGGTGTCTTTGCCGGAGAAATTGAGCGCGGCGATGTCGGCGTACGGGATGGTGACTTTGCCTTCCGCGCCCTTGGTGGCCATCACGCGTACGTGTGAATCGGCGAGCGTGGCGCCGTTGCGGCGGTCGAAGATGTAGCCTTCGATGACGTTGCCGTTCTTGAGCGTGAGCGTGACGTCGCCGCGATAATCGAATGCCTTTTCGAGCGCTTCGCGAACCTCGGCGTCCGTGGCGAGGGTAGGAATCCAGCCTTCGAGATTTTCGCGCTCGCGTCCGGCGGCGACTTCGATCTCGTCGGGATTCAGGTGCTGGCGTTGTTCGGTCTTCAAGTGCTCTTGTTGTTCGGTGGACATTCGTTCCCTCAGGGGCTAAAGCCCCGATTGCTGCGAAGCAGAATGGCCGGGCTAAAGCCCGGCCCCTTCAAAAATTGTAAGCGTCAGGCGATCAATCGCCTGCGACGAGTTGTTCTTTCTGCTCACCTGCGGGCGTGGCAATCTGCACAAGCGGACCGTGCTGCGTCGGCTTCCAATCGTTCAACAGTTTTTGCGCATCGGCATCGTCGTGCTGATCGAAGAAAATCGCCTTTGCGGTGGCGAGCAGGCCTTTGAGCGAGCCGAAGGTGTAGTTCACACCGCTGGCTTCATAACCCGAGTGGACCATGCAGTTGGCGCACCGTGGGTTGCCGCTTTCCGTGCCGTAGTTCGACCATTCCACTTCATCGAGAAGCTGCTGGAAGGTGTCGGCGTAGCCGTCCTGCAGGAGATAGCAGGGCTTCTGCCAACCGAAGATGGAGAACGTCGGCATGCCCCACGGCGTGCAGGTGAGTTCGCGCTTGCCCATGAGGAACTCGAGGAAGATGGGCGAAGCGTTGAACTGCCACTCCTTTTTGCGGTTCGACAAGATGGCGCGGAAAAGTTTGCGCGAACGCGCGCGACCGAGGAAGTGCTTCTGGTCGGGCGCTTTTTCGTAGGTGTAGCCGGGCGAGACCATCATGCTGTCCACGCCGGCAGCCATGAGTTGATCGAAGTGGCGGCGGACGGAGTTGGGGTCCGCGCCGTCGAAGAGCGTGGTGTTGGTGGTGACGCGGAAGCCTGCTGCCACTGCGGCGCGGATGCCTTCCATGGCGATGTCGTGTCCGCCTTCGCGGCAGACGCCGAGGTCGTGGTGTTCGCGCTCACCGTCTACATGCACGGAGAATGAGAGGTACTTTGACGGCTTGAAGAGGTGCAGCTTTTCTTTCAGCAGAAGCGCGTTGGTGCACATGTAGACGTACTTCTTGCGGTCGATGAGGCCCTGCACGATCTCCGGCATGCGTGGATGCAACAGCGGTTCGCCACCGGGGATGGAAACCATCGGCACGCCGCACTCTTCGACTGCCTTGAAGCACTCTTCGGGCGAGAGTTCGGCTTTGAGAATGTGGGCCGGGTACTGGATCTTTCCGCAGCCGGCACAGGCCAGGTTGCAGCGGAAAAGCGGCTCCAGCATGAGTACCAGCGGATAGCGCTTGCGGCCCTTGAGCTTCTGTTTGATGACGTACGTGGCAACCGTCCAGGCTTGCGATACAGGAATTGGCATTTGTTACAACCCTCCAGGGCTAAAGCCCCTTCTTCGGTGAACCTTATTGCGCAGGCTAAAGCCTGCGCCTGATCCTTATGCCGATTGCTCGGCGGCTTCCTTCTCCATCAAGCGTTTGTATGTGGTGAGCGCCAGGAGCGGGAAGTATTGCTTGTACAGGTGGTATCCCAGATAGAACACGCGCGGGAAACCCGTGCCTGTGTAATAACTTTCGCCGTTGCGGCCGGGGACGAGTTCTTCCCATCCGCCGTCTTCGTTTTGCTGGTTGATGAGCCAGCGAACACCTTTGGCGACGGAGTCGGAGCGTGTGTCGCCGCCCGCGAGGAGAGCGAGCAATGCCCATGCCGTCTGCGATGGTGTGGAAGGGCCAATGCCCTTCTGCACCGGATCGTCGTAGGTGCCGCAGGTTTCACCCCATCCACCATCGGGATTCTGCATCATGCGCACCCACTCGGTTGCGCGCAGAATTGGAACCTCCTGGTGCCACATGCCTTGCGCTTCCAGACCTCGCAGAACGAGGAAGGTGCCGTAGAGATAGTTCACGCCCCAGCGGCCGAACCAAGAGCCGTCCTGCTCCTGCTCGCGCAGGATGAACTGAATGGCGGCTTCCACGCGCTTGTCGCGGCGGGTGTAGCCGTAGGCAGCGAGCATCTCGAGGATGCGGCCGGTGATGTCGACCGTCGGTGGGTCAAGCATCGCGTTGTGGTCGGCGAAGGGGATGTACTCGAAGATGCGTTTGGTGTTGTCCTTATCGAATGCAGCCCATCCACCGTTCTTGCACTGCATGGCGAAGATCCAATTGATGGCGCGCTCAGTGGCATCAGCCTGGCGGCGCTCATGGGGGTGATCGACGCCCTTCAACGCAAGCAGGACCTCTCCCGTATCATCTACATCCGGGTAAAACTCATTGTTGTACTCGAAGTACCAACCGCCCGGTTCCACATTGCGTACTTTCTCGGCCCAATCGCCCTTCTGGCGAACTTCTTTCGAGAGCAGCCAGTCAGCGGCCTTAATCATGCGCGGATCAGTACGCGAGACGCCAGCATCGGCCAGCGTGGAGACGACCTGCGCGGTATCCCAGACGGGCGAGAAGCAAGGCTGCATGCGGAAGGTCGGCGTGGGATAATCCGGCGTGCCTTCGGGGCAGTCGATACCTAGTTTTTCAAACTCATCCATCGCGCGGATCACTTGCGGATCGTCGAGTGAGTAGCCGAGGCAGCGGAGCGCCACAATGGCGTTTAGCATCGCCGGATAGATGGCGCCGAGGCCGTCCGACTTCTCGAAGCGGGCGAGCATCCACTGCTCTGCCTTGCGGAGGGCGCGAGCGCGTAGTGGGCGGATGTGGACACGCTCGGCCAGATGGGCGATGCGATCCCACATGAGAAAGAAGTTCCGCCAGGAGAAGAGCTTCTTGTCCCAGCGAAGATGCAGATTCGCGTTCTCGCGACCACCAACGAAGAGTTCATCAATTCCCTGCTCGTGCGGAATTTTTTTGAACGGCTTCTTCGCATAAATGATGGACAGCGGGACCAGAATGCCGCGTGACCACGAACTGATTTCGTAGATATTGAAGTAGAACCAGTTCGGAAAAAGGACGATCTCCGGCGGAATGGCCGGCACCGCGTCGTAGTCGTACTGGCCGAGGGAGCAGAGATAGAGTTTAGTGAAGGTGTTGCACTCTGTAACACCGCCGTGCGAGAGGACGCTCTCGCGGCACTTCACCATATGCGGCATGTCGGCGGTGTGACCCATCAGCTTCAGCGCGAGATAGGCCTTAACGCCGTAGTTCACATTGGATGGGCCGCCGGGATAGAGGCTCCAGCCTCCGTCCTCGTTCTGATGACGAAGAATCTCGTTCACAGCGCGCTGCATTTTGTCCGGGTCGCCGGTGCCGAGAAGGGTGTGCAGGTAAATGTAGTCGGCCTCGAGCATCACGTCTGCTTCGAGTTCGCCGCACCAGTAGCCATCAGAGTGCTGTTCGCGGAAAAACCAATTGATGGATTTCCGGATACCTTCAGCCACCGCATCCAGCCCAAGATCCATGCGCCCGAAGCGTGGCTGCGCGGTGGTGGTTCCGGCTTTCGCTTCGCGTGCGGCACGGGCTGCCCGCTGCGCTTCGCTCATCGTGTTATAGCCGGGTGTCTCCATGTATTCCGATGTATTCCTCTACGTTCTGCGAAGGAAGTTTGTTCCTTCCCTCAGGGTGCCTTGCTGATGACCGCTTTTGATAGGCGTTGCTCATTAGACGCTGAAGCAAACCTCTCGATTCTTACGAACGTGGCTGAACAGTAGTCGATCCGGGAGCGGAGGCGATGGCCTGCACGATCTCAGGCGGCAGACCGAAGCGCACATTTTCGGGCATGACCTCCACTTCATTGACTGAACCGTAACCGATGGATTGCAGGTAAGCGACCACTTCCGTGACGAGCACTTCGGGCGCCGAGGCACCGGCTGTAATGGCAACACGTTCAACGCCGTCGAGCCACTCCAGCTTGATATCCGCTGCCTTGTCGATCAGGTACGACTTGGTGCCAAGATTCTCGGAAACCTCGACCAGCCGGTTGGAGTTCGACGAGTTGCGCGAACCAACGACGAGGACGAGGTCTGCATCATGCGCTACGTTCTTTACCGCAGTCTGGCGGTTCTCCGTTGCATAGCAGATGTCCTGCGCATGCGGTCCAACAATGTTGGGAAACTTCTTTTTGAGCGCCTCGATCATATACTTCGCTTCATCGAGCGAGAGCGTGGTCTGCGTGAGATAGGCAACCTTGTTGGGATCGGGGACGACCAGCGCCTCCACCTCTTCCACGGTGGAGACCACCTGGGTTACATCAGGGGCTTCGCCCTGCGTGCCTTCCACCTCTTCGTGATCGCGATGACCGACGAGCACAAGTGAGTAACCTTGCTTGGCAAACTTGATGGCTTCTACGTGGACCTTGGTGACGAGCGGGCAGGTGGCATCGATGACCTTGAGGCCGCGTTCCTTGGCATCCGCACGGACAGCAGGCGAAACACCATGGGCCGAGTAGATAACGCGCGCGCCCGAAGGCACCTCGTCCAACTCATTGACGAAGATCGCGCCCTTGGAACGCAGGTCATCCACGACATAGCGATTGTGCACGATCTCCTTGCGGACGTAGATCGGAGCGCCGAAGGTCTCCAGCGCAATTTTCACGATATCCACGGCGCGCACCACGCCGGCACAGAAGCCGCGGGGCTTGAGCAGAAGGACACGCTTGGTGTCGGTTGCATTGTCGGCAGGGTTAGTAACGTTTGGGTCAACTGTCGCAGTGGTCACGTCTTCCAGTATACCGCGACAGCAGTCCTTTCGGACTGATTTTGAACCATAGATGGTGCAGCTTGGCATGCAGCGGGAAGACTATCTAAGTACATGAAAAGACTTGGAGAAGTACGTTTCTAACGCACTCCTCCAAGTCCACGTTACATAAGAATTACACGTGGCCCGAGCAGCCGTCGTGCGGACAGTGGCAGTTCAGGCTGGTAGTCCCTTTGGAATCTTCGCAGTACTGACTGCAATAGTCAGAACCCTCGCGCGCCATGCAGGAACACGCAGAATGTTTGCACTTTTTGGAATTGGCCATGGCGATTTCCCTCCCTTGAATAAAGAGGGATGCCGCTAACGGCGCAAACGTGGCCGCCTGCAGCGCAAGATTACTGCGCCGATTTGAGCATCTGTTCGGCGTGGCGGAGGCTGGTATCCGTAAGTGTGGCCCCGGAGAGCATGCGGGCCACTTCCTGGGCGCGCTCCTCCGGTTTGAGCTGGCGAATCTGTGTGCGCGTGCGGCCCTGCTGCTCGGCTTTTTCCACGATAAAGTGCTGGTCGCCAAAGGCTGCAATCTGCGGGAGGTGCGTAACGCAGAGCACCTGCTGATGTTTTGCAAGCGCCTTGAGCTTCTGGCCGACGGCTTCAGCGGCACGGCCGCCGATGCCGATATCGATTTCATCGAAGACCAGCGTGCGTGGCAGGGCGATGCGGCGCTTCTTCCCTGCACCGTCTTCGACCGAAACCTTGAGTGCGAGCATGACGCGTGACATTTCTCCACCCGAGGCGATCTGGTCGAGCGGCTTCATCGGTTCCCCGGTGTTCGTCGCGATGAGACATTCGATGTGGTCCCAGCCGGAGGATGTCCAGTGTTCCGGCTCACGCTGCGGAGCAACGACGACCTGGAACTTTACCTTCATGGCGAGATCGTTGATCTGCTCTTCTGCCAGCTTTTCAAGGCGCTTGGCGGCAGCGATGCGAATCTCCGAGAGGTCTTCTGCGCAGGCCCGATAGAGAGCGGCGGTTTCTTCCACTGCTTTCTCGGCAGTAGAGAGCGAGATGGCGTGGTTGCGAATCTCTTCCAGCTTCTGCGAAACGTCGATGCCATACGCGATCACTTCTTCCAGCGAGTTGCCGTACTTACGCTTCAGCTTGTCGAGCGCGGCGAGACGATCTTCAATCTGCTCCAGCCGTTCCGGCGATGCGTTGATGTTGTCGGCGTAATCGCGCACAGTTGCGCTGATGTCTTCGATGGAGGCCTTGGCGGACGCGATCTGCTGCGCAGCTTCGGCAAAACGCTCGTCGAAGCGCGCGAGTTCCTCGATATGCTTTTGCGCTGCGGAGAGGATCGATTCAGCCGAGCCTTCGTTTTCGTAAAGCAGGCCGTTGGCGCTCATGGCCGCGGTATAAAGCTTCTCCGCATTTTGCAGGACGCGCTTCTCTGTTTCAAGCTGCGTGTCTTCGTCGGCAGACTCGATGGCAGCATCGGCAATTTCAGATTGCTGGAAGGACCACAGATCGGCCATGCGCAAGCGCTCCTGCTCATTGGTAGAAAGGCGCTCGTACTCTGCGCGCGCCTCGCGCCAGAGTGAATATGCGGCCCAGACGTTCTCTCCTGCCTCTTCGATGACGAGGCCCTTTTTGGATTGCAACTTCTGTTTGAGCGCAGTAAGTTCCGTCTTGCTTGCAGGCGCAGCGCAGGTGATTCCGGCAAAACGATCGAGCAATCCACGTTGCTGTGCCTGGTCGAAGGATGCCAGTGTCTCCGACTGCGCATGGACAAGCGCGAGTTCCGGTGCGAGTTGGCGAAGCACCGTGACTGTTGCCGGCTGATTGTTGATAAAGACACGGCCTTTGCCTGTGCTCGATACCTCACGCCGCAACAGAATCTCAGTGCCTTCTGGATCGATGCCGTTCTGTTCCAACACAAGCTCCGCGCCCGGTGTTGTGTCAAAGACGCACGAAACAACAGCCTTCTCCGCACCATGCCGCACCACATCGCTCGATGCCTTGCCGCCCAGCAGCAATGCCAGTGCGTCTACAAGGATGGATTTGCCCGCTCCAGTTTCTCCTGTAAGCAGGTTCAACCCGCCATTAAAGACAGCAACAGCATGGTCAATTACGGCATAGTTTTCTGCGCGAAGTTCGAGCAGCATTGGGTCTCGCCTCAAGAGTGTTGCGTATGAGCATAGCAAAGGCGAAAGAGAGGCGAAGGGGTTCCGGTTAGATTTTTAGTGGTTAGTTGGATTCACCTTCCGGGTTTGTAGCGATGCCATGACTATGGCGCATCTTCGCAGGTTCCCCGCCATCTGTTGTTTCTCGGTCTGTTGATGCCACGGGAATTACACTGAGGGCACGATGGTGGCTTCTTTTCTTTTTGCTTTGTTGCTGCAGGACGATGTCCCTCTCGCTCCAGCAGCGCCTGCTCCGGCGAACTCATCTCCATTGATGGAGATGATTCACAATAGTGGTCCTACGGCATTTACCGTATTGGTCCTGTTGCTGCTCTTCTCCATCTTTTCCTGGGCGATCATGTTCCAGAAATGGAACCAGTTCCGCACCGCGCGTGCGAAGAATGCAGCTTTTCTGCGCGCTTTTCGTAAGTCATCGCGGCTGGGTGAAGTGGCCGCGATTGCCGAGCAGTACCGGCCTGCGCCACTTGTTTCGGTCTTTATAGAGATTGCTGACGAGTATCAACGCCAGAGCGGAGGACGCGGGATGCCGCGCAATTCGCATGCAATGGAACGTGCTGCGCTCACTGCGTCCAGCGAATCTCTTTCGGTGATGGAGAAGCGCCTGACGTGGCTGGCGACGATCGCCGCTGTGGCTCCCTTTATCGGATTGCTGGGAACCGTGCTCGGCATCATTGATGCTTTTCATGGACTGGGTACAGCGGGCGCGGCAACACTGCGCGCCGTGGCGCCAGGCATCTCGGAAGCTCTTATCACGACGGCAGCAGGCCTTGTGGTCGCTATTCCGGCAGTCATCGGATACAACCAGTTCACCGCACAACTACGCGAGTTCGGCGGCCGCATGGACGATTTCGCACGCGAACTGCTGAATGCGATTGAGAATGCAGGCGCGACCCCGGCAGCTCCTGCAGCGCCACCACCGCCACCTACGCGGGCGCAGTTCTAAGCGAAGGAGACACGCATGGCTTTTTCAAGCGGTGGTCGAACGCAAACTTCGCTGGCAGAGATCAACATTACGCCGCTGGTGGACGTGGTCCTGGTGCTTCTGCTCATCTTCATGCTTACCGCGCCTGTTTTACAGAGCGGCATCGATGTTGCCGTGCCCAAAACGCGCAGCGTGAATCAACTCACAGAAGAGCGCATGGTGGTGACCATCGACAAAGAGCAGCGCGTCTTTCTGCAGGACAAGCCGGTGAACGTACATGATTTGCCGCAACTGCTGCGCGGACGGGGTGGCGATCCGTCTAAAAAGACGCTGTACTTGCGGGCAGACGAGAAGGTGCCGTTCGGCGCATTTGCCAGCGTGATGGATGCGGTGAAGCAAGCAGGCATCACAAATATCAGTATTGTGACGCGGCCTCTGGATGGTAAGTAAACAGCTTTTATAAGCAATCCACTTAGTGAGTAAGTAATGCCTGTATTGGAACGAGAGCAGGAGACGACGAAAACAGGCCGCGATTTTGCGCTCTCACTCGTGCTGCATGTTGTCGTCCTCGGAGGCATTCTTATATCGGGCATTCTCTTTCATCACAAGGGCGAATCCTGGGGCGACAGTGCGTTACAAGCTTCTTCCATTCAAGCAACTGCCGTGAGCGCCATTCCTTTGCCCCCTAAACAGCCGGTGAAGGAGGAGAACGTGCTGGCGTCGGAAGAGCCTTCTCCTGCTCCCGTTGTCAGCAAGGAAAAGGTAGAAGAGGCTCCTTCTCCCAAGGACATCCCTATTCTTGAGAAAAAACCAGAGAAGAAGCCCAAGGTTGCGGAAAAGCCGCAACAGGCTGTGCAGAAGCCGCAGGTCACAAAGCCGCAGCCAAATCGAGCTACCACGGGAGAAGCTGGCGGTGTCCGTATTGCGATGAGCGCTGTGCAGACACGCAACGGCACTGTGGGGATGGCCGTAGCGGACACGGCTTTTGGGGCCCGGTTTGCCTATTACGTCACGCAGATGAAGCAGAAGATTGCGCAGCAGTGGTATACAGGCGTTCTTCCGCCGGGCGCTCGCGGACGCCGGGTATATTACAGCTTTCGTATTGAACGTGATGGTTCGCCCACACAGATACAACTCACTAAATCCAGCGGAGATTCGTCTCTTGATACAAGCGCCATTCGGGCGCTGCAGCGCATCGAAACATTTGGGCCACTGCCAGACGGTTATACAGGACGATACCTGGACGTGCAGTTCTACTTTGAGCCACCGCAATAATTGATTTTCGCGGGTCTAACATAAAGGACGTATGCGCAAGAGATTCTTAACATCATTGGCATTAGCTATTACATTTTTCGCCCTCCATGCGAAGGCGCAGGACCAAGTCCAGACCGGCATCAGAGAAGGCGTAACGCTTATCCGTCTGGCTGCAGCCAATTTCAAGCCGATGGGCGGGAACGCCGCCGCCTTCAAAGCTACCTTCGATGCCGTACTGGCGAATGATCTGCAAAACGCAGGCATCTTCGATATGGTGTCCAAAAGTCTCCAGCCCAGCGGCACGCCAGGTGCTCCCAGTGAGATGAACGTTTCGCAGTGGAGTGCAGAACCTGCCAATGCTGCGTTTGTCGCCTTCGGTGCTATCGGTCTGCAAGGTGGACGTGTGGTCGTTAACGGGTGGCTCTTCGACACGCATAACATTCAATACCCACAGGTCATCGGCAAGCAGTACACCGATGTGCCCAATGAAAATGCCGTTCGACAGATTGCGCATAAGTTTGCGGATGAGATCATCGTCCGGCTGGGCGGAGGTATAGCCGGCATTGCCGAAACGAAGATCTATTACGTCGCCAAACATGGTGCGAACAAAGAAATCTGGGTAATGGATTACGACGGAGCCAACCAGCACGCGCTCACGTCGCTTGGCAGCGTGTCCATTTCTCCGCGCGTCTCGCCGGACAACTCACGTGTAGCCTTCTCGTCGCTCGGTCGCGAAGGTTTTCAGATCCGCATGTTCTCTCTGCTGCTGAATCGCATGGTGGCGTTTCCTACAATTTCCGGAACGAACCTATCGCCTGCGTGGTCCTCGCAGGGGCAGCTTGCCTTCTCTTCATCGCGCACAGGTGATCCGGAGATATGGGTCTCTGACATGAACGGGGCTGGTATGCGTCGCGTGACTTCGTTCCGCGGGCCTGATGTGTCCCCCACCTGGAATCCAAAGACCGGTTCACAGATCGCATGGATCAGCGGCCGCACGGGCCTGCCGCAGCTCTACATTATGGATGCCGATGGGGCAGCCGTGCAGCGCATGACCGACGGCGGCTATGCCACTTCACCATCATGGTCACCAAATGGCCAGTTTCTTACCTTCGCCTGGGACCGCAAATATGGCCCTGGCGCGCCCGGTGGGCAGGACATCTACATTATGGAAGTAGCCAGCAAACGGTGGATCCAACTGACGCATGACACCGGCCGCTGCGACTTCCCATCATGGTCACCGGATGGCCGCCACATCGTATATGCGGTGCAGGGCCGTGGCCGGTCAGAGATATGGACGATGCTGGCTGACGGCACGCAACGGCATAAACTCGCCGACAACGGCGACATGCCGAACTGGAGTTGGAAGTAACATAGAGTTTGAGAGATCGAGGAGGATCGATGATGTCACGTAAGCTGCGGCACCTGAATCTGTTGATGTGTGGAACGATTTTCGCAATTGGACTTTCCGGTTGCCATAAAAAGACGGCGATTGCTCCTCCGCCCATGACGGACACGTCAGCCATGGAAGGCCCTCTGCCGACTGCTACGCTCTCGGCCGATCCACTCGCGATCGATCTGGGCCAAAGCGTAGTTCTGAACTGGCGCACGACAAATGCAACTAATGTGACCATTGACGGCATTGGTCCGGTGGCCGCGAACGGAACACAGAACGTGACACCTTCCACCTCGACGAACTTTCACCTGATAGCGACCAATGCCGCTGGAAAAACGGCCGAAGCAAATGTTCGCGTGACTGTGCGGGTCCCAACGGCTCCTATGGCACCGACAGGCACCTCTGCCGACATGGGATCGGATGCTGACTTCCATGCAAACGTGCAGGATGTCTTCTTTGATTACGACAGCTACGATCTCACCGGCAATGCACCTACAACCATCGCACATGCAGCCGCTTATCTGGCTTCGCATCCTGCCATCCGTATTGTGATCGGCGGTTACTGCGACGAACGCGGATCGGCGGAATACAACCTGGCTCTTGGTGAAAATCGCGCCAACGCTGCCAAGAATGGTCTGGTGCAGGCAGGTGTTTCGCCCAATCGCATTCGCGTGATCTCGTATGGCAAGGAGAAGCAGTTCTGCACTGAGCAAACTGAAGCCTGCTATCAGCAGAACCGCCGCGCGCAGTTCAACCTCGATCGCTAGAACGTGAGGAGATATCTGTGATGAAAAAACGGATTGCGGTCGCGACGCTTGTATGCGCGATGACGTTTCCTGTGTTTCCCATGCATGCAGCTAATCGCGACATGGTGCAGTTGCAGACGCAGGTGCAGCAATTGCAAGACGCTGTGGCGCGGCTGCAGCAGTCCAACGACGAACGTATGGGCGTACTGAAAGACCTTGTTCAGCAGACAGCCGATAGCGTAAACCGCATGACGCTAAATATGGACGCGTTGCAGAAAAAGGTCACAGCGCAGAGCGAAGCCTCCGGCACAAAAGTCGATCAGGTTTCCGTACAAGTGCAGACCTTAGCGGACGCTGTAGACGAATTGAAAGCCCGGCTCGGCCGCATGGAAAAGCTGTTGCAGGATGTCCAAAGCCAGCAGCAGAACATGAGACTGGATGGTGGCGGCGCTCCAGGAGCCGCTGCATTCTCTTCCGCAGCACCGATGGGCGCTTCCGCGGAGGTAGCGCCCGCCCCTACGAAAAAAAGCAGTAACGAAGGTGCCGGTGCGCCCATCGTCCAAGAAGAAGCAACCGCCCCAGCGCCATCCGCGCCACCGGTAAAGGACCTGTACGAGACTGCCTACGGAGACTACGTCGGCGGTAAATATCCTCTCGCCTCGGCAGAGTTCAACGACATTATCAAGTTTTATCCGGACAGCCCTCTCGCGGGAAACTCCTATTTCTATCTCGGCGAGATCGCAATGAAGACCAATAAACCTTCCGTTGCGGCCAAGAGCTACGATCATGTACTGGAACAGTATCCCGGCAATACCAAAGTTCCGGTCTCGCACCTGCGCAAGGCAGAGGCGCTTATCGCGATGAAACAGACAGATGCCGGAGCGCGAGAGTTGCGTTCATTGATTCAGCGTTTTCCAAATTCTCCTGAGGCAGCACGTGCGCGTACTAAGCTGAGTGCGCTGGGATTTTCACCGCGCGCGCGCTAGCGCAACGTTGCATAAAGGAGAGCGGATGCCCCAAGGTGTAGAGATTCGCGGAAATAAATCGCTCGGCGATCTTGGCAGAGAAGCCGGATCGTTTGCACTCCACACCATTCTGGCTGTGATTGTGCTAGTGCTGCTTATCTTCGCGTTCTGGCTCGCACATCCGGATGCTGACGCGTCCGGTCCCAAGCTCTTATGCACTGCACTGTCATTTGTCGTTCCGATGATTGCCGGTTTACTCATTATCCGTTTTAAACAGGACCCAATCGCTCAATATGTCTGGATCTCCGGGCTGGTTTTTTTCTCACTCGTTTGTGTCTGGGTGCTGAGTCTCCCTACAGGCAACGGTCTCTGCAATGACTGTGGCGCCGTAGACAAGCTTTGGCGTACCTTCTTCTCCATCAATCATGGCAGTGGTTTGATGGGCGGCGATGGTCTAATGATTGGCACATGGGTGCCGCTCTCCATGTTTGGTTATGCCATGGGCGCGAAGCTTGCCTATAAGGAAGACACCGAGTACTGAATCGCATTCCATGCATAAAACGAGAAGCCCGGCATTCGCCGGGCTTCTTCCTGCTTTGGCTGTAAAGCAATTAGGCACGCTCTGCATGGAGTGCCTGCAACGCATTCACACTCTTTGCTCCCGATTGCAAAGATTGGATACCATCCGCCGCCGCACGCGCAGCAGCGAGAGTGGTGATGGTAGGAATGCGCGTAACGATTGCTGCACGACGAATTGCCTGTTCGTCGAAGATCGCATCCATGCCGTGGGGCGTATTCACGATGAGCTGAATGCGATCACCCTTGATGAGATCGACGGCATTCGGCCTTCCTTCTTTTACCTTGTGTACGCGTTCCACCTGCAAGCCTGCGGCTTCGAGAGAATCCGCCGTGCCGTGTGTAGCGACGAGATGGAAACCCATTTCAACAAACTTGCGTGCCAGATCGACAGCTGCACCCTTGTCGCGCTGGTTCACACTGAGAAAGAGAGTACCCTTCGTCGGCAGGTTCTGTCCGGCAGCGATCTGCGCCTTGGCGAATGATTCGCCAAACGTCTTCGCTACGCCCATCACTTCACCGGTGGACTTCATCTCCGGCCCGAGCACCGTATCCACGCCCGGGAACTTGCCCCAGGGGAAGACCGGGGACTTCACAAAGAAGTGGTTGCCCGTGTCGAGGTCTTTGCCAAAGTGCTTGCCGCCCTGCACGTAGTCCGGTACGAACTCGGCAAGTTTGCGGCCTGTCATCAGGCGCGATGCGATCTTCGCCAGAGGCACGCCGACGGCTTTCGACACATACGGCACGGTACGCGATGCGCGGGGATTGACCTCGATCACGTATACCTTGCCGCGCTGGATCGCGAACTGGATGTTGACCAGGCCGATCACATTCAGTGCGCGGGCCAGTTTGCGCGTGTAGTCGCGAATCACTTCGAGCACGTCGGGCGAAATATCCACCGCAGGAAGCACGCATGACGAGTCGCCCGAGTGAATGCCGGCCTCTTCAATGTGCTGCATGATGCCTGCTATCACCACATCCGTGCCATCGCAAAGCGCATCCACGTCCACTTCGGTCGCATCTTCCAGGAAGTGATCGATCAGTACCGGACGCTCCTGCGAATACTCGATGGCTGAACTCATGTACTGCCGCACCGCGGCTTCGTTGTAGGCCAACACCATCGCGCGTCCGCCAAGCACGTACGACGGACGCACCAGTACCGGATACGTCACGCGATTGGCACCTGCAATCGCCTCTTCAATGCTTGTGGCGAGAGCTCCCTGCGGTTGCGGGATGCCGAGGTCTTCAATCAACTTGCCGAAGCGCTTGCGGTCTTCTGCAAGATCGATCGACTCCGGCGATGTGCCGATGATCGGTACACCTTCGTTCTTCAGCGGAAGTGCCAGCGTGAGGGGCGTCTGTCCGCCGAACTGCACGATCATACCCATCTCCGCGCCTGCAGCAGCCTCATGCTGATAGACCGCGAGCACATCTTCCAGCGTGAGAGGCTCAAAGTAGAGGCGGTCGCTGGTGTCGTAGTCCGTTGAGACGGTCTCCGGATTGCAGTTGACCATGATGGTCTCGTAGCCGTCTTCGCGCAGGGCGAATGCCGCATGGCAGCAGCAGTAATCGAACTCGATTCCCTGTCCGATGCGGTTTGGTCCGCTACCAAGAATAATGATCTTTTTCTTCTGCGTGGGAGCCGCTTCATCTTCATCGTCATAGCAGGAATAAAGATACGGCGTGAAGGATTCGAACTCTGCGGCGCAGGTATCTACCAATTTGTAGACCGGCAACACGCCCATCTTCGCGCGAAGCTGGCGCACCTTTGCGATGCCTTCTTTGCCTTCAAGGCCAAGCGCTGTGGCGATCTTTTCGTCGCTGATACCCATACGTTTCGCCGCGCGCAACTGCTGCTTTGTGATCGTATCGAGGGCCAGTCCATGCAGCGATGCGGTCTCATCCACAATCTGTTTGATCTGGAAGAGAAACCACGGGTCCATGCCAGTGTGCCGCGAAACTTCGCGCACACTCATGCCCTGCTCAAACGCGTAGAAGAGATACTGCAACCGCTCCGGATGCGGTGTGACCAAGCGCTGCATCAGGCGGCGTGGATCGATGTCGCGAGCCGATGCCTTCTTACCTGTCTCCATCGAACGGACGGCCTTCATCAGGGCTTCCTTGAAGGTGCGGCCAATCGCCATCACCTCGCCCACAGACTTCATCTGCGGACCGAGATCTTCATTTGTTCCGGGGAACTTCTCAAATTGCCACTTCGGAATCTTGCAGACGACATAATCCAACGTCGGCTCGAAGCAGGCGGGCGTGGCCTTCGTAATATCGTTCTGCAACTCATCCAATGTGTAGCCTACGGCGAGACGTGCAGCAATCTTGGCAATCGGAAATCCGGTTGCCTTCGACGCAAGTGCCGACGATCGCGACACACGCGGGTTCATCTCGATGACGGTCATGCGGCCGTTCGCAGGGTTCACCGCGAACTGTACATTTGATCCGCCGGTTTCCACACCAATCTCGCGCATCACGGCGATGGCCGCATCGCGCATGCACTGATACTCACGGTCGGTCAGCGTCTGCGCGGGAGCCACAGTGATCGAATCGCCCGTATGCACACCCATCGGATCGAAGTTCTCGATGGAACAGATGATGATGACGTTGTCCGCGAGATCGCGCACCACCTCAAGTTCATACTCTTTCCAGCCGAGCACCGATTCTTCCAACAGACATTCATGCACCGGTGAAAGATCGAGCCCACGCGAAAGAATCTCAGTCAACTCATCCCGGTTGAAAGCAATGCCGCCACCCGATCCCCCCAGCGTGAACGATGGACGAATGACACATGGGAAGCCAATCTTTGCCGTAAAGTCCAGGCCATCACGCAAATTGTTGATCAGCGCGGAACGCGGCATGTCGAGACCGATCTTGTTCATTGCGTCTTTGAACAACAGACGGTCTTCAGCTTTTTTGATTGCATCCAGCTTCGCGCCGATCAACTCAACGTTGTACTTGTCGAGCGTGCCATTGTCGGCAAGATCAACCGCGAGATTCAGCGCTGTCTGTCCGCCCACGGTGGGCAGCACGGCAAAGACACCGGGCTTGCCGCTCTCGCGCAGCATCTCGGCTTCTACACGCAAAATTTCTTCCAGATATTTCGGCGTGAGCGGTTCAATGTAGGTGCGGTCGGCAACTTCGGGATCCGTCATGATGGAGGCCGGATTCGAGTTGATGAGAACAACTTCGTAGCCTTCGGCCTTCAGCGCCTTGCAGGCCTGCGTTCCTGAATAATCAAACTCAGCCGACTGGCCGATAACGATAGGACCGGAACCGATGACGAGGATTTTTGCGATATCGTTTCTGCGTGGCATCTTCTCTTTATCTCTTCACAATCGTTGGCCGGGACAAATGCCCGGCCATGTTTGAAACTATTTATTCTTCTTCCACTCTTCCATCATCTGGCGGAACTGCTTGAACAGATAATGCGAATCGTGCGGACCCGGGCTGGCCTCGGGATGATACTGCACGCTGAACATCGGCTCCGTCGCGTGTTTCAATCCTGCGAGCGTGCCATCGTTCAGATTCGTATGCGTCGGAACTACGTCCGCAGGCAGCGAAGCAGGGTCCACGTTGTAGTTGTGGTTCTGCGACGTGATCTCTACCTTGCCCGTTTCCAGATTCTTGATCGGGTGATTTGCGCCATGATGACCGAACTTCAGCTTGTAGGTCTTGCCGCCAAGCGCGATGCCGAACAACTGGTGTCCGAGGCAGATGCCGAACATCGGCTTCTTGCCTTTCAGATCGCGGATGTTCTTCTGCGCATACTCCAGCGGTTCCGGATCGCCCGGCCCGTTGGAGAAGAAGATGCCGTCAGGATTCAGCGCCAGCACTTCGCTCGCGGGTGTAGTCGCGGGAACGACGGTGACCTTGCAGTTCTCGCGTGCAAGCATACGTAGAATGTTCTGCTTCACGCCGAAGTCGTACGCAACAACATGTAACTCGTCTTTGCCATCAATAGCTTGCGGCAGCAACTTGTCGCCTGTTTCGTTGCGCGGGGACTTCTGCGAGAACTCGTACTTCTCTTTCGTCGTCACTACGCTGGCAAGATCAGTGCCGTTCATCTCGCGAATGGAGCGTGCCTTCTCCACCAGCTTCTGCTCGTCGGCATCCGGCATGGTGGACAGCACGCCACGCAGAACGCCTTTCGAACGCAGATGACGCACCAGCGCGCGTGTATCGACATCGCCGATCACGGGAACGCCGTTGCGCTCAAGATATTCATCCGCAACCTGCGTCGAGCGCCAGTTCGATGAAATCGGCGAGAACTCGCGCGTTACCAGACCTTCAATGTAAGGCTGGGCGCTTTCATCGTCGCTTGGCGTGGTGCCGTAGTTGCCGATCTGTGGATTTGTGAGGACTACGATCTGGCCGGCGTAAGAAGGATCGGTAAAGATCTCCTGATAGCCGGTGAGTGCTGTATTGAAAACAACTTCTCCAGAGCGCTCGGCGGGCGCGCCGTAGCCTTTGCCGCGGAAGATGCGCCCGTCTTCGAGCGCGAGTATGGCTTCCATTACTTCTCCGGTCCGTGGATTTAATCGATTTTAGCAGCTTTTGCGCGGAAGCTCCGAATCGACCTCTTTATGCTTCGAGATAGATGTACACATCGCCGTTCCGAACCTGCGTACGATATGTTGGAACGCAACCCTTTTCCGGCTTCTGGACCTTGCCTGTTTCGCAATCGATGGCCCATGCATGTTTCGGACAAACGACGGTCTCGCCTTCCATCCATCCCAGGCCGAGCGAAGCCTTCTTATGCGGACACCAATTTCCCATGGCAAAATACTCGCCATCATGATGAGCCAGACAGACGTCAACGCCTTCGACCGTGAACTCGCCCACCTGTTCGTCCAAAGGTGCTTCAGCGGCCGTACACAACTTCACCCATTTCGACACGTCCACTGCTCTCCCTTCAATTACCAGTCTACGAGGTGATAGCGTGTGAAGTGGCATGGCTAAACAAAAGCACACAACGGAACGGGCAAAGGTGCAAGATGGCGGCAGTTCCACCCCACAATTAATCGACCCCATGTGGATACTCCGCACCGTTGGAGGACTTGTCGGCCTGGCACTCGTTTGCGGATATCTCACTCTCTGCCTGCTCTTCTGGCAAGGTGCATGGCAACTCATGCTGCACCCGGCCAAGAACTCCGCCATTCTGCAGATGCCCGGCGTACCTATGGAACAGATTTCGTTTGCTGTGGATGAAACAGGTACACCTCGTCTGCGGGGTTATTGGATTCCCGCAGCAAACGTAGATGCCAAATACGCTGTGCTTTATCTGCGCGGTGGCGATGCTTCTCTCGCTTCGGATGCAGGTGATGCAGGAAATCTGCGGATGCTGCACGATGCCGGTCTGCATATTCTGGCTTTCGATTATCGCGGTTACGGCCAAAGCGCTCTGCCCCACCCAAGCGAAAAGAACATGCTTCAGGACGCAGGCTGGGCGTACGACTTCCTCACACAACAGCGCGGCTACGCTCCGGACCACGTCCTCCTATGGGGAGAAGGCCTTGGGGCATCCATAGCCACGCAACTTACTGCAAACCGCAGCACCAGCTTCGCTGCCCTCATCCTCGATCAACCCAACGCGACCGTTGTAGCCTCGGTTAAAGCGGATCCACGCGCGCGCATCCTTCCCGCTGGCCTTCTGTTGCGTGACCGTTTTGAAATCTCCGCTCTGCCCAACATCAACACACCCAAGCTGCTGATGCAGACCGAGCCTGTCGATCCTTCCAGTCAATCACGGAACGACAAAGCTGTCGCGGAACTCTACCGCAATGCTGCTTCGCCTAAGATGACTGTCTCCTTCGCTCCTGGTGAAAACCTGGACGCTGTTCGCCGCGAGCAACTCCGTCGTTTCCTCGACGCCTGGGTGCCCGCGGCACGGCCCATGCCTCCTCTGCCTCTGCCGGTACGATAGCTCATAGCCATTTTGCTTGCTGGTTCCGGTCAGCAATTTCTATCCGCACGTCCGCCGCAAATGCGTACCCTGCGGAATGAGGTGTAGGTATGCGTAATTGGCTGGACAGCATGCAACCGTGGGGCGCGTTTTTTCTGCGTCTCGTGCTGGGATTTGCCATGATGTACCACGGTTGGAGCAAGGTCATTCCACATGGTGGCTTTCATGGAGGCAACACATTTTCTGCCATTGACCACTGGAGCCATCAGGTTGCAATGATGGGTCTTCCCTACTGGCTGGGCTACGTCTCGGCGCTCACAGAGTTTATCGGTGGCGCACTCATTCTCGCCGGTCTGCTCACGCGCTTTGCGGCCTTTATGGTCGTATGCAATATGCTGGTTGCTCTGTGGAAGATGGCCATTCCGCATGGCTATGAAGCTTCACAATATCCGCTCGCCCTTCTGGCCATTGCTCTGATGCTGGTCTTCTATGGCGCCGGCGCTTTTGCACTCGACATCAAAATCGGCTTCGACTAACCGGTGCCAGATCAACGGAAAATACCAGCGAAAGGTATCGCTGTACGAAGTGAAGGCCTCCGATACTCTGGAGGCCTTACGTATAAGGAAGGAAGGGGTAATGCGGATGTGTGAAGCCGGAACTGTGGAAGGGCGGTCCCGGCTGTATTAGGTACATCCGAATAGATGCCCTGTCTTTCGAAAAGTTGCCTGTCTAAGTTGCCTTAGACAATACCGAGAAATTTATCCGGTGTAATGTGGCCACTGGGGAACACACGCTCCATATTTTGTGCGCCTAACGTCTTATAAGCCGCTTCGCCAAGTACCTGCCGGAAGTCGGTCGTCACAGCCAGATCGCGTCCTTCATAGAGTTGTTCGTTAGCCAATCCCGGCCATTTGCCGTAAACCTTGCCACCCTTGACCTTGCCGCCAATCACAAACATCACATTGCCATGCCCGTGATCGGTGCCGCCTGTTCCATTCTGGCGCGCCGTTCGGCCAAATTCCGACATGGTCACAATGGTGATGTTCTCTGCCTCAGGCCCCATATCTTTCCAGAAAGCAGCAATGGACTCAGAGAATTCTTTCAAGCGGTTCGAGAGGCGGCCCTGCGTGCTTCCCTGCGCCTGGTGTGTATCCCAATCGCCGATGTCGGTAAAGGCGGCTTCCACGCCGAGGTTTGCCTTCAAAAGCTGCGCCACCTGCTTTAGTTTGTTGCCGAAGTCTGCATTGGGATAAACGACGCCTTCCGCCGGCTTGTAATGCGCAGGATCTGTAGCTTTCAGCATCTTTACGGCTTCAAACGTTTCCTGCCCGGTGCCATGCAGCATGGCATCGCCGCTCTCGGCATACATCTCCTGAAACGCCGACGAGACGGACGCCGCATTCTTCTGCCTTGCACCCACAGCGAAGTCATTCACATTGGAGATTGCAATTGCCGGCACGGAACCCGCAAGCGTACGAGGCACCTGCGTTCCCAACGCAATTGCGCGGAATGCTGTAGCGAGTTTGGGGTCGATCTTCTCCACCTGCAGCGCGCGGTTCAGCCAGCCATCCTGTGTGCTTTTCAAACCGGGTGTGCCTGACTCCATATAGTCCTGCGCGTCAAAGTGCGAGCGCGTAATGTCCGGAGATCCGCACGCATGCACAATCGCGAGATGCCCCTGGTCCCAGAGCGGTTTGAACGGCGCAAGCGCTGGATGCAAGCCAAAGTGCCCATCCAGATCGATGACTTCGTTCTGCTTGATCGCGATGGACGGCCGCATCTGATAGTAATTCTGCTCCGCATGAGGAACTACGATGTTCAGACCATCCGCCGCGCCGCGTTGAAACAGTACAACGAGCTTCTTGTGGTTCGCTGCGGCGGTCGTCGCCTCTGCCATAACGGCGCGTGTCAGAAAGCTCGGAATCGCTGAGGTTCCCACCAGCGCCATGGCGCCATTTTTCATTACTGCGCGACGTGTAATTGCCATTGTCTTTTCTCCGGGGTGAAGAAATGTCTCTTCTGTTGTAACGCGACCCGGCGGGGATTGTTGCCCCGCCAGGAAAATAAATTAGCGCCGCTGGAACTCGGGCGAACCAAGCAGGAGACCTGCCATGTTAGCCGCCTGCGGATCGGTGGGCTTTCTGCGTTGTAGGAAAGCCTCCATCGCAGCCTCACGGCCCGCGCCCTGACGATTGTTCTTACGCTCGCGGAAGACACCCTTATTGCTCAAACGTTCTCCGCCGCTCATCATGCTGTTGCCATCGCCGTTCTCTTCATTTGCAGGAGCCAGCTTGAAGTCGCGCGCGGCCTGCGTAGCGAAGTTCTCTGCCTCTTCTGAGAGCACCGTCCTGCGCGTCTTATCGCTTGCTGGAAAACCAAGCACGATGCTCTCCAGCTTCTGCTCCTTCTGCACCTGCATTGGATTCGCACTGCCGCTCGGCACCTCATACGCGACCGGTTGCACACCGGCCTGCTGAGAACCATCCAACACACGCGCCCAGTCCACATTCACACCTGGCAGGCGGTTGGTGCTGAACACCAGCGAGAAATTCATGCGGCTGATCAGTGCAGCAGACGAAAGCCACGTCTCCTGCGTCCAGTAGTAGCCCGTCGGCGGCTGCGCTCCATAGAGAGGCATACCAAGTGTAGCCAGCGAGCGCGTCAGCGGGAGGGCGGAATCCACATCCGCACCCGACACGCGCACAGCCGATACCACATACTCAAGCGGCGTCTTCAGCTTGGCGCGATACACCTGTGGCGACCAGAATGCAGGATCGTGGAACATCGTCCGCAGCACAGACTTGATGTCGCCATGCGTATCCATGAACGTCTTCGCCATGTGTTGCACCAGCGATGGGGGAGGATCGTCGCTCACAAACCGCACGGCCAGCTTCTTCGAGATGAAGCGTGCCGTTGCCGGGCTCGTCGCCAGCATGTGCAATACCTGGCGGCCTTCGTTCTCACCACCGCCTTGAATGATGTGTCCCAGAACCAGTTTCGTTCCCGGCTCATGGCGCTCTTCGTTGAAGGCGAACTCGGAACCACGCTGGCCATAGCGATCAATACCCCATCCGGTGAGTACCTTCGAAACTTCGGTCACATCGCGCTGCGAGTATCCTCCGTTCACGCCGAGCGTATGCAACTCCATCAACTCGCGGCCATAGTTCTCATTCAGGCCTGTGTTCTTTCCGCCATACAGCGCGCCGCGCATGCCTGCCTTGGAGTGCGCACCAACACTCAGATAATTGTCGAGATAGATCATCATCGCCGGCGATGTGGCCGTTGCCATCAGCAGCGTCTCAAAGTTGCCGAGAGCGTTCTTGCGAATTCGGCGCTCGTAATCCGGAAGCGTGGCGGGCGTGTACTGGTTTTTACCGATGTAGATATTGAAGTGGTTCAGCCAGAAGTCGGTCATCACTGCTTCAAGCTGGCGCTCACTGTAGATATCGCGCAACAGACGCGACTCCAGCACCTCAGGTGCAATCACGCGATTGGAACTGTACATCGCCGTCACGGCTTCGCGCTGTTCAGGCGTAAAGCCCTGCAACAGGCGCATGCCGATCGGATTGACCGTCCCATTCCCCACACGCGCTGTACGCAGCAACGACAAGCGCTCCGCAGGCGTCATGGCGATGATGCGGTTGAAGCGATCTTGCGGCTCCAGCGCAACGATCTCCTGCACCTGCTGGCGCGACATCGTTGGAATCCTGTCTTCAGCATTGCGATACTGCTGTTGCTGCGCATTCTGCGACTGCTGCTGCATCATGCCGTCCTGCATTGCAGGCTCAGCCGCATTCATGGACTGCTCGGCCTTGGCAGCCTTCTTCTCAGCCCGCTCTGCCTTTTCGCCCTTCGTGATGCGCTCACGATAGATCTGCGTCTCCCAAATGGCCTTTGATACTGGATCGCCGGGAATGCGCGGAAGCTGTGCATATCTTCCCTGTTTCCTGTCCTCATTCTTGAACGCCAATCGCTTGATCGTGTTGTTGAACGGATAGCGTTTGGCCATCTCCTGCGGACTCATCTTCAACGCAGGAAACTCCAGCAGGCGTTCGTCCAGGGCAGCGTCGGAGATCGACTCTGGATTGAGCTGCTGCTCAAACCACTTGTCCAGCCCTATCGCCTTCACCTTCTCCTCATCTCCGGGTCGAGGCCCGAAGGTAAGCCGATTCAGCGCGTGCAGTACCTTTTCATCCTGCGTGAGCGGCCTGGTGCGGTGCTCGTTCTGAGAAAGCGACGTCGTGTGCTGCGCGGAAATTTCCGCAAAACCAACCGGCTGAATCAGAACACAGCACAGCGCAAATGCAGTCACCGAAGCAAGATCGGTACGAAGATGGCAGAGAGAGTTCAGTCGACGCATAGGGCGACTCCAAGATGAATCTGAATATCCGGCGTAAGCGAAATCTTACGCTCGCATGCAGAAACACGGACACCCGCGGCATGTTGCGCGGACGACGAACTAAATTAGACGTCCGACCGCCGAGAAGGACTCGTCAAAAGGCCGCCAGTTCTGCCGCCGCATTAAAAATGTCGTCCGGCTGTGGAAGGATCGCATCCTCCAGAATTGGCTGATAGGCCACAAATGTATCCAGAGAGGCGACACGACGCACCGGCGCATCGAGATCATGGAACAGTTCATCGGCGATGCGCGCGGCAATCTCCGCACCATAACCCCAGCTCAGCATGTCCTCGTGCGCCATAATGACGCGGTTGGTCTTGCGTACGGACGTGGAAATCGCCTCCCAGTCGTACGGCGAAAGTGACCGTAAATCAATCAATTCCACGTCGATACCTTTTTCTCGTTCCAAACGCTGACAAGCCTGCAACGCACGCGGTACGACGGCACCGTAAGTCAAAATCGTCAGGTCCTTGCCCTCTCGCACGGTCTTCGCTTTGCCAAATGGAATGGCATATTCCGGTCCGGGATAAGGCGCACGTCCCCAAGTCTCGCGATACAGGCGCTTGTGTTCCAGGAACAGCACCGGGTCGTCGCAACGAATCGCCGTCCGCAGCAACCCCGCCGCGTCCAGCGCGTTCGACGGCATCACCACCCGTACACCCGGAGTATGGGTAAAGATGCTTTCACCCGATTGCGAGTGATAAATCGACCCACCCGTCAGGTATCCACCGATGGGGACGCGTATCACCATCGGTGCGGAATGATTATTGTTCGACCGCCAGCGCAAAACAGATAACTCATTGCGCATCTGGTGCATAGCTGGCCAAATGTAATCGAAAAATTGAATTTCAACGACTGGCTTCAAACCACGTACAGCCATTCCGATGGCACGGCCAATGATGTTGGCCTCGGCCAATGGTGAGTTGAAGCACCGATCAGACCCAAATTCCGCCTGCAAGCCTGAAGTCAGCTTAAAGACGCCGCCCTTGCCCTTCAGGTCGCGGATATGCTGGTCGCGTGAGACATCCGCCACGTCCTCACCAAAGACCAGGATGCGCTCGTCCCGGCGCATTTCCTCTTTCAACGTGCAGTTGATCAGATCGGCCATCGTGTGCTCGGACTCGTCCTTCTGTTTCACCGGTTCGGTCGCAAAGACGGCTGAGGTCGGCTTCAGGTCCTCCGAGTACACATAGCACTCAATATTCTCGATGAGCGGTAGCGGAGCGACGAGCGCTTTGTCGGCAGCCTGCTGCACCTCTTCGGTCACATCACGCTCGATGCGGTTGAGCTGTTCTTCCGTAATGATGCCGTGTTGAAGAAGTAGCACCTGCATCTTCGTAATCGGGTCGCGCAGAGCGTCGGCCTGTAGCTCTTCCGCCGTGCGATAAAGCCGCTCATCGTCCGAAAGCGAGTGCGAATAAGGCCGGATGACGTGCGCATGCACCAGCGCCGGGCCTTTGCGAGCCCGGCAGTAGGCCACGGCACGCTCCATCGCCGCAAAGCTGGCGAGCGCGTCTGTGCCGTCTACCTCTTCAAAGTGAAAATCAGGAAAATTCGCCACCAGTTTCGAGATATTCCCGCCGGGCGTGTTCCGTTCCACCGGGGTCGAGATGGCGTAACCGTTATCCTCCACCACAATGACAACGGGCAGCTTGTTGTTGGAAGCGGTATTCATCGCCTCCCAGAACTCGCCTTGCGACGTGGCGCCCTCGCCGATGGAGGTGTATACCACCTCGTCCTTCTCGAACGAAACATCCTTGAACTTCCGGTAATCTCCGTCGGCATATTTGCCCTTGGCAGCCTTGGGATGGTTGGCATAATAGACACCCGCCTCCGCGCAACCCACGCCGTGGAGCACCTGCGTGGCCGTCGAAGACGACGGGCTGACAATATGCAGCTTCTTGTTGGTCCAGTGGGATGGCATCTGACGTCCGCCGCTGGCCGGATCGTCTGCCCCAACTGCCTGTAGAAGCTGGTCTTCCACGGTATTCCCAAGGGCGAGGCAGATGGCGCGATCGCGATAGTACGGCACAAACCAGTCATATCCCGGCCTCATGGCCATGCCGGCCGCCACCAGAATGGCCTCATGTCCGGCACAACTGATCTGAAAGAAGATCTTTTGCTGCCGTTTCAGCAAGATTTCGCGGTCGTCCGTGCGCCGCGACAGCAGCATCAGCCGGTAGAACCGCACAAGTTGTTCAGGAGTAAGCGAGGTGGAGAGCGGTGCTGGCGTCTCCGCAGGGGTACTCTTCGTTGCTGCGTTCTTCTGCTTAGCCGGCATCGTTCGTTTCCGTCCCTGATTGTAAATCGACAGCCCCCATCAATGCTGAGAAGCCGTGCCTGCCTGCGACCGCATCCTGCGTGCGAGAGCTTCGGCTTCTGCTGCACCTCGAAGAGCTTTTACAGAAAGCTCAAATTTCTTCATCCTGTCGATTTCTTCGCAGACGTGTTGAGCAATGTCGGCCAGTTGCACCGCCTCGGCTGCGAGATCGGTAGATTGCGGGGATGCGGAAGCTACAGGAGCGTTCTGCGCCGAGATGGTTCCGCACGATAGCAAAGCGAGAATGAGAAGGCGTTTCATTCTGTCATCCTTGAGCGGATATTTTTCGCCAGCTTCTCGATGTCCTGCATCAACTTGCGATCAGCATCGGTAGGCGTGGTGGGATGTTCGTTGAGACTAGTTTTGAGTTGATTGCAGAGTTCAAGCATGCGAGTGCTGTCTGCACGAAGCTGCCTCAACCGGTCCGTGGCCAGCCGCTGGCGGCGAAGCTGTTCCACTCTTGCATCCAGTTGAGGGAATGGGTTTTCCCTGTCGTTTCTGTGGAGCGGGTCAGCTGAAGGATTATTGCCCGGTATGGCAGGAGTGGGGAAATTTTGTGTAAACAGCGGAGCCGCAAACATAACCAGAAGAGCACTCAACAGAAGAGTGCGGATGATTATCCAAAGGTCATTACGGGAGTTCTGCATGGTTGCGTTCTCAAACTTTATTGGCTATCTTAGCGCCTGGTTTACGCTTCTTAATATGACGTTCGCCAATCCCGCACTGACGGACACAGTGGCCAGCCAGGAAAACTCATTAAAAGATCTTGGCCGCGGCTTTCATCACGACCTCATCAACTTTCTGCACCATGATGCTCCGAAGCTGATCTTCATCCTCATCATGGCGTTTGTGCTGCAGCGTTTTGTTGTATTTTTTGTAAAACGCATGCGCCGTCTTGCCGAGCGCCAGGTAGGCAACAGCCAGCGTGCGGCCCAGTTGCGCACACTTGCTTCTATTCTGCGCGCTAGTTCCTATGCGGTGATCGGTTTCATCGTGCTGTTGCAGGTGCTTCCTATCTTCAACATCGATCTGAAACCTCTGTTGGCTTCCGCCGGTGTGGTGGGACTCGGTATCTCCTTCGGCGCGCAGTCAATCTTTAAGGACATGCTGAACGGTGTCTTCATTTTTATCGAAGACCAGTTCAATGTTGGTGATGTGGTGCAGGTGGCCGGGCTGAAAGGTACGGTGGAAGATATGTCGCTGCGCACTACAACGCTGCGCGACGGAGACGGCACGCAATACTTTGTGCCGAACAGTCAGATTGCAACCGTATCCAACCTGTCGCGTGAATATTCGGTTGCTTCCCTACCTGTATCAGTGGATGCTTCTGTCGACCCCGACCGCGTTATGGAAATTCTGCGTAAAGTGGCCGGCGAGGTGCGTAACGACTCTGCCTTTGCGCAGGTCATCATTGCCGATCCAGACATACTGGGCGTGGACAAGATTAACGGACACGAGGTGGTCTATCCCGTAAATCTGCGTGTTCGTGCCAACCAGAAAGATCCGGTGCTGCGCGCCCTGCGCAGGCGTGTGCTAATCGCATTTGAACACGAAGGCATACCGCTGGGTGTCTCCAGCACGGTTGTGCTTCAGCAGAAACTGGATCCCACAGCACCACCTTCCATTAATCCTCTGGTTGGCAGCTAGAGAGCTTCGTTCAGCGCCACCACAAGTGCTTCTGGATCGTGCACTGGAGGCAAGCAGCGTCCCTCTCCGCAGATGAGCGCTACGCTTGTACCGGTGGGCAGGTTCGGCACTGTCTCTGCAAGAGATGAGGGCAAATTATTGAGTTGATTGCGACGGAGACGAATAATACTCTTGTTCACCGCGTAACGCGCAAGTGCCGTTGCTTCCAACTCATCAGCGATCTCATCATCGCCAACGATAACCACCTGCACTGGCGGCGTGAGCAGATGCATCAGGGACAAGCCGAAGGTGGCCGCATACAAGCCAAAGTGTTCCACGATACCTGCGAATGTCTCCAGCGTTTCAATGGCAACCTGGCGAAGTTCCTGCCGGCCAGTCCAGTCTGCAAGGCGCAGAAGAAGAATGGCAGCAGCGGAGTTGCCTGCCGGTGTAGGCGCATCCTGCAACGGTTTTCTGCGTGCGGAAAGAGCGCCGAGCTGCGGCTGGTCGGTGGTTTCGGTATCGAAGAAGCCGCCTGATGTCTTGTCGTGGAAGCGCTCCAGCAGACGATTTGCAATCGATTCCGCCGTATCCAGATAGCTGCGCCGGCCGGTTGCCTCCCAGGCGTCGAGGCAGGCTAGTCCGACGAAAGCGTAGTCGTCGAGCACTCCGGCAACGCGTGTGGGAGACGCATTGACTACATGCGCTAATCCGGTTTCCGCAGACCACGCCTGTTCAAGAATGCGGTCGAGGGAGTGCACGGCAAAGGCGCAGGCATCCGGCTCCATCAGCGCGCGTCCTGCTTCAAAATATGCGGAGATGCAGAGACCGTTCCAGCCTGTGTAGATGGTTTTGTCGACGAACGGTGTGGGCCGTTGTTCGCGCGCGATGCGAAGTTTTTCGGTTGCTGTTTTGAGCAGGTGTTCGGCATCTATGACAGAGATGCCGATGCGGCGTGCGATGTCATCGAGCGAGAGCTTTACATGCAGCACATTGCGAGCAGGGTTATGATGCATGTCGCCGATCTCGCCGATGTCGAAGTGCAACTCGGCCACAGCAAGTTCTTCCGGTGTGAGCACGGCGGCGGCTTCATCGCGCGTCCATGTGAAGTAATCGCCATCATCATCGAGATTCAGGTCGGCATCTTGCGAGCCGTAGAAGCCACCGTTCTGGCGGTCGCTGAGGACAATGTCCATCCAGCGCATGGTCTCGCGGGCGGTTTGCGCGAACTCCTGATCGACAAAACTCTGGAAGCCGTGCACGTAGGTGCGCAGCAGCGTGGCATTGTCGTACGCCATCTTTTCAAAGTGCGGCACTACCCAGCGCTCATCCACCGAATAACGATGGAAGCCGCCGCCGAGATGATCGCGCATGCCTCCGCGTGCCATCTTTTGCAACGTGATGCCCGCAGCGGTACGGGAGAGCTGCGCTATTTCACCTGGACGCGTGGACAGATCGATCAGGAAATCGAGCGCGGCAGGATGCGGAAATTTGGGCTGCGAACCAAAGCCGCCGTGCTGCGGATCGAACTGCTTCAGCATGGAACCGGCGAGCTTCTCCACCAGTGGCATGCCGATATCGCCCGAGCGTCCGGAGAACGACTCGTTGAACTCGATCGCCTGCATGATGCTGCCGGCGGATTCCAACACCTCATCACGACGATCGCGGAATGCCGTCGCCATCGTTTGTATGACGCGCGAAAAGCTGGGACGGCCATAACGGTCTTCCGGCGGAAAGTACGTGCCGCCGAAGAACGGTTTGCCATCGGGCGTGAGAAAGGCGGTGAGCGGCCAGCCGCCTTGTCCGCTGATGGCGGAGACGGCGGCTTGGTAGCGCGTGTCCACATCGGGGCGCTCGTCGCGGTCTACCTTGATGGCGACGAAGAAATGATTGATGAGTTCAGCGGTCTCCGCGTTCTCGTACGACTCGCGATCCATCACATGGCACCAGTGGCACCACACCGCGCCAACATCGAGCAGGATGGGCTTGTCTTCGCGGTGCGCACGCTCGAATGCCTCGGCGCCCCACTCGTGCCATTCAATCGGCTGGTGCATCGCGGAACGCAGATAGGGTGAGGTGGCGTTGGCGAGTGCGTTGGTAGTCCCTGAGCTCATCGTCTCAGGATAAAGCAGATGAGCTTTCAACGGCGGGAAGAACCACGACCGCTCATGCGAAGAGGCCCGCATTACGCGGGCCTCCTGTTTGTTCAGGTTGGAATTACTGCTGCGGCTGCACGGTATCCGTTGTAGTTGCCGGAGTCTGGTCGGCGGGCGGCACGGTCACAATGGACGGTAGCGGGCCGGGGTCCTGCGTCAGCGGCTTGGGCGGTGCAGGAGGCTTCGGCAGCGTCAGGCCAGGGACCAGCGGCTTCTGCGTCACTGTGCCGCTGGCAGCGTCGGCCAGCGTGATGCCGTAGCGGTCGAGTGTATTGCCGATCACCTGCAACAACTGCGCGCGATCACGAGCGTAAGCAGCCGTCGCCGAGCTGAGCGTGTTCTCTGCTGTAGACAGATTGCGCTCCTGCTGCAGCACGTTGGTAGAAGTCGACGCTCCCAGCTTGTAGCGCTTCTGCTCTGCTTCAAGACTCTGCGCCTGGTAATCGCGCGAGATCTGCGCGGCCTGCACAGCGGCGCGGTCGTTCTTGAGCGCGAACTGGTAGTTGATGACCTGCATGCGAATCTGTGTGTAGAGCTGCTGTAGGCGCATCTGCGTCTGCTGGAACTCCATTTGCGAGCGCGCCTGATCGGCCTGCGCCGTGCGGTTGCGGATGGGGATGTTGATCTGCACACCTACGCCTTTATCAGGAGCGCTATTGTTGAAGAGATTCTGAAAAACACTGCCATACCCGACAGAAGAAACCGTTCCCGGAGGACATGGAATATTGTTGCCCGCCGTGTCTGTACCGCAACTCAATCCCGGATTCTGCGCACCACCGACCGCGCTTGAACCATAGAAACCATACGCGTCCACGGTAGGCAAGAGACCGTTTTTAAGGGCCTTCTGCGTAATTTTGGAGTTCTCGATATTGAGCTTCGCCTGCTCGATCTGTGGATTGTTTGTGTAAGCCAATCGAACGAGGTTCTCTTCGCTCTGGTCTTCTTCCGGAAGCCGCGCCAGATCAACACGGTCTGTCGGAACCACAGGAGCAGCCGAAAGCTGCGGATCGTTCAAGTTGCGCGCAATCGCCTGTTTCATCAACAACTGCTGGTATTCGAGATTCGACTGCGATGTAACGAGGGCCTGCTGGTCGGTGGCGACAGCATTGTCAGAAGTCACCACATCGAGCGGAGCCAACGTGCCAATCTGCAACTGCTTGCGATTGTCCTCAGCAAGCTGCGTGCTCTGTTGGAGAGCACGTGTACGGGCCTGCACGTCCTCATATGCGGAAACAAGCGCCCAGTAGATGCTCTCCACCTGCGTGACGGTATAGATCACCTGCTGGCGGAATCCCGAATCGGTGATGCGGCGGTTGTTTTTCGCCTGCACGATGAAGCGGCCATTCACACCCCATCCAAAGCCCTGAAGAAGATGCTGCTGCACACGGGCCTGAAAGGTCGATTGCAGGATGGGAGAATATGACGAACGGATACCGTTCGTTGTCTGGCGAGTGTTATTAAATCCGACGCTCAACTCAGTGCCGGTGATGAAACCCTGCTTGTAAGCAAAATCGAACGTACCCGTATTCTGCTTTAGCTTGTCAGTTCCATAAATGAAGGACGTGCTCTGCGGCGTGGTCGAACTCTCATACTGCAACGTGCCGCTCAGATACGGATCAAGCGCCTCGGGTAAGGGGCCGGCACCGTTGGTGCTCAGCACCAGGCCGGACGAGCCTGTGCCGGAACCGCCGTTCGACGTCGTGGTGCCGCCGGGGCCGCCGCCTCCGGTGATGGTCGCCGTTTGTCCGCCGAGCGTGTTTGACACGATGCCGGTCGAAATACCGCGTAGCGTGCTTCCAGCGCGGGCGCGGAGCAGGTCGGTGTCGGCAATATCCAGATTGATACGCGCGATCGCGATGTCGTAGTTGTTCTCAAGCGCGAGCGTGATGGCGTCATTGAGGCTCAGATAAAGCTTGCCGTCGCGCAGCAGGTCATTTAGTCGCGGCGTATTCGTCAGCCGGGGTGCGGGATAGCTCATCGGCGTGTACGGCGCGATGGGGTTGGGGATATGGCTCTTCGGCTTGGTGTAATCCACACCTGTGCTGCGGAGAAAGAGCGGCCCCGGATGGTTCGGTTCGGGCGCCTGCGGCAGTCCCGGCTGACCGGTGGTGTCATTCTGTACGGCGGCTGGAACAGCGGGTGCGGTGGCATCCTGCTGGGCCATCAGCGGGGAAAACGACGACGACAACATCAGGGCGATTCCTGCTGTGGCCTGCAAGTTCTTCAATCTCACGAGTATCTCCAACGGTTTGCTGCCTGCCTGCTATACGAGCGAGGTGCGGTATGAGTTCCATCCGCACGGATAATTATGGGTTTCTCATCGGATGCGGCAGTGTCCTCAGCGGACGCGAAATTTTCAGCAAGCAGATGCGAGTATATCAACCGGAAGACGCTCCCGCCGCTCCGTGTTACCGTCCGAAAAGCGGCCAAATTGCATGACTGAGAAGCGAAAAGAACGGAAGCGGTTCAAGACCCGGTGGAAACTGGTCGTGGCGTACGACGGCACCGACTACAGCGGTTGGCAGGTCCAGCCCGAACGGCGAACCATCCAGCAGACACTCGCCGATGCTATCCAATCCGTCACCGGCGAGCGGGTTCTGCCGCAGGGATCGGGCCGCACAGACGCCGGCGTCCACGCCTTTGGGCAGGTGGCCTCCATTGGGCTCTATGCGGATATCCCCGAGGACAACCTCCTCCGCGCCCTCAACCGCATCCTTCCTGGCAGCATCCGCGTCATGGAAGCGCGCCCCATGCATCCCAAGTTTCACGCGCGGGGGAAAGTCTTGTCGAAGACGTACATCTACCGTATCTTTCTGCGCCGTCCGAAAGCCGACATGACGGAGAGAATCTGCCCGCCGGAACGCGCGCGCTATCTCTGGGACTGCCCTCTGCGTCTCGATGTGGAGGCGATGCAGGCCGCTGCGCAGATCGTCGCTGGGGAGCACGACTTCACCTCCTTTGCTGCCTTCGACCCGGACCGCTCCGCGCGCATCGCCAAACAGGATGAGAACGGACCAGACAACATCCGCACCATCTTTCGCTCGGAATGGGTGCGCGCTAACGATGAACTGACGTACACCGTTAGCGGAAATGGCTTCCTTCACCACATGGTCCGCAATCTCGTAGGAACGTTTGTTGCCGTAGGCGAAGGCCGGTTTTCGGTGGACGACGTCAAAGAAATTCTCGCCGCGAAAGATCGCGGACGCGCCGGGGCTACGGCCCCTCCGCAAGGACTGGCCCTGCTGGAAGTGATCTACGACGAGACGCCCTCACGGCATGGGGCGCAGCCGTGAGTTACCAGCGCATCGTTCGTCTCGCAGCGCGGCGCGATGTCCATGCCGCTTTCCACTGGATGCATCTTCAGGAGCCCCGCCTTCGCCAGTGGCACCGTGCGCTGATGGAGATTCCCGCACCTCCGTTTAGTGAAGAAGCTCGCGCGAGATGGATGCTGGAGCGCATGCGCGAACTCGGCCTCGCTGCCACCTCCATCGACCGAGAAGGCAATGCCATCGGCTATCTGCGCGAACCTGTCGCGGGCGAACCGCTCGTCCTTCTCTCCGCGCATATCGATACGGTCTTCCCCGCAGGCACGCCGCTCAACATCACCGAAGAAGATGCTCTGCTCACCGGCCCCGGCGCATGCGACAACGCTGCTGGTGTCACCGCTCTGCTGGCCATCGCGGCGGCTCTTCGACACGCAAATGTAGAGACAGGAGCGAACATCCTCTTCGCGGCGAACGTGGGTGAAGAAGCGGAAGGCAATCTACGCGGCATGCGTTATCTGCTATTGCCCGCGCATGGGCGAAGGATCGCGTTCGCCGTCGCACTGGAAGGTAGTGGTAACGAAACGGTCGTCACGCGCGCACTCGGCAGCCGCAGGTTCCGCGTCACGCTGCAAGGCCCCGGCGGACACGCATGGTCCGATGCTTCTCTGCCCAATCCCGCTGCCGTCATGGCACAAGCCATCACCACGCTTTACGCATGCGACTGGCCTGCATATCCGCGCACGACCATCAACGTGGGTGCGCTCGAAAGCGGTGGCTCCGTCACCGCAATTCCCGAAAGCGCCACCGCACTCTTCGATCTCCGCTCTGTAGATGCCACCGAGTTATTGCGCGCGGAAGTCGCTCTCTTTCGCGCAGTAGAAGATGCAGTGATTGCTGCGAATGTAAAGTACGACAAGCCATTGTTGCGCTCGACCATCGAATCCATCGGTGAACGGCCTGCTGCGGAACTCGCCGACGATTCTCCCCTCCTTGCCATCGTGCGTTCGGTGGACAGACACCTCGCCATGCGCACGTCCGAGTGCACGGCATCTACCGATGCCAACCTGCCACTCTCGCTCGGCGTGCAGGCCATCGCCATCGGTGCTGGAGGGCGTTCAGGAGGCATCCACACCACGCACGAGTGGTACGACGCTACCGGCCGCGAACTCGCTCTGCGGCGCGTGCTACTTGTCCTGCTCGACTGCTGCGATCTCGCTGTCGAGGCAGAGGCGTTGTGAAGAACCACAAGGCGCTCGCTGCCCTGTTGCTGCTGTTTGTCGTAGCTGTTTGGGGAGCTACGTTTCCGCTGGTGAAACGCGCTCTGCAGGACTGCTCTCCACTCTTCTTCAACCAGGTACGCATGCTCTTCGCGTTCGCTATTCTCGCCGTCGTGCATCTGCGAGAGTGGCGGCAGATGAACCGGCGTTCTCTCATCACAGGAGCCATCGCAGGATTCTTTCTGGCAGCGGGATACGAGTTTCAAACCGCAGGACTGGCGCTCACCACGCCGTCCAAATCTGCATTCCTCACGGGCATGATCGTTGTCATCGTGCCTGTCCTCTCCATGTTGCCCGGCCTGCGCGTGCGCGGAGTTCCCTTACGCGCTGGCCGCACCATGTTTGCCTCTCTGATCGCATTTGCAGGCATTGTGCTGCTCACTGTTCCTGCACACACAGCCGCGCGCGAGTTGTTCTCCGCCATCAATCGCGGAGACGTGCTCACGCTGTTCTGCGCGCTGGCGTTTGCCATGCATCTGCTCACGCTCTCCAAGGCAAGTCACGGTATCTCAATCGCGCAACTTGCCACGCTACAGATTGGGTTCTGTGCGCTGTTCATGTCCATCACCACACCGATGGTGGAACGCATCTCCGTTCACTGGACAGCCACGCTGCTTATCGTCCTCGCCATCTGCGCGGTCTTTGCGACAGCGGCGGCGTTCAGTATCCAGTCGTGGGCGCAGCGGCATCTCCCGTCATCACAGACGGCCCTTCTGCTTTCGTTGGAGCCTGTCTTCGCGTGGATGGTCTCGCTTCTTTTCTTCGGAGAACGTCTCGGAGCGCGCTCAATGACAGGCGCGGCCATGATCTTTGCCGCAATTCTATTGACGGAGATAGGCGCCTCTCCGTCTTCACCCGACCCAAACGCCGCGCCGATTCCTGAATCATAAATACGTTTGCATACCCTCGGTGCAACCAGTGCGTCTAATCGACGTGGCTCCAATTCAGGTACACAATGGATGCTGGGCCCATTTTGGAAGAAAGCATGGCCGTGAGACCGTGCCACCCCGATGCGAGGATTTGAAAATCTTATGAGCATGAACCAGTCAGCGCAGCCATCCCTTGGCCAGCGCCTTTTGCATGTGATTCGTACACGCCGCCTTACCGCGACGTTTGTCCTGCTGGGTACACTCTCTGCCGGCATGTTGGCAGGATCGGCACTCACCACCGTTCACGGACAGGAGAAGGGCAAGGTCGATACCTCTGACGCCACTCCCCTCCGCGTTCCTCCTCCCACCACTTCAAATTCTGAGTTCGCACGCATCGCAAAGATGGTCGGCCCTGCCGTGGTGAACATCAACACCGAATCACTTCCCAAACAGGTCACTCGCAGCCGCAATAATCGCCGCGGACAGCAGATGGATCCGGGCGATATGCAAGATTTCATGCGCCGCTTCTTTGGCGGACAGGGTGGCGATGATGACGGCAGCGACGACGACGGCATGGGCGGCGGCCCACAGGCCGGCGGACGCCGCGCTCTGGGTTCGGGCTTTATCGTTGACCCGCGCGGATACATCATCACCAACAATCACGTCGTCGAAAAAGCTGATCGCATCTTCGTGAAGCTCTCGACCGATCCTGAAAGCGAGCACGGCCGTCCTGCCACCGTTGTTGGCACGGACAAGGACACAGACATCGCCGTGATCAAGATCGACACCAATACGCCGCTTCCGACGGTAAAGCTTGGCAACTCGGCTTCTGCGCAGGTGGGTGATTGGGTGCTGGCTATCGGCAGCCCGTTTGGCCTGTCGCAGACCGTTTCGGCTGGCATCATCTCGGCCAAGAACCGCACGATTGAACAAGGCATGGCCAGCCAGTTCCAGCGCTTCATCCAGACGGATGCTGCCATCAATCCTGGGAACTCTGGCGGGCCGCTTGTGGATATGAACGGCGCTGTCATCGGCGTCAACACGGCCATCTTTACTCAGAGCATGGGATCGCAGGGCGTCGGTTTTGCGATGCCATCGAACACGGTGGTTGATGTCTATAACATGCTGGTTTCGCCGGAGCACAAGGTTACGCGCGGCTCTATTGGCATCCAGTTCCAGGCGAATATCCCATCGGCTGTGCGCCGCATGTACGGCTTCTCAAAGGGTGGTGTGATGGTCAGTTCCGTCACGCCAGGTATGCCCGCCGCCAAGGCCGGTCTGCAAGCGCAGGATGTGATTGTGGCCGTGGACGACCAGCCCATCAAGGATGGTGACGACCTGGTGTCGAACATCTCGGCGCGCCGTCCGGGATCGACGATTCGGATGACCTATCTGCGCGATGGCAAGTCGCACACAACCACAGTGGGCATTGCGGACCGCACGAAGACCATCGCTGCCATTGATGGAACGGCGGACGAGTCTGGTGAATCTCCAGAAAAAGCCAACGCTTCGCAGAGCAAGCTGGGCATCCAGTTTGAAGCAGTGCCGGATCAGCTTGCCCGCAAGCAGCACATCACTGGCGGCGTACTGGTCACTAACGTCACACCGGGATCGTTTGCCGACGAATACGGCATCGACCGCGGCGACATCCTGCTGGAGATCAACCGCAAGCCGATCACTGGCGGCGACGTTCTCATCAACGAAGTGCAGCACCTGAAGCACGGCGATGATGTAGTCTTCGTCGTCCGCAAGCAGGGTTTGAAAGACAATACTTTCCTGGGCGGAACGCTTCAGTAAACATGCAGAGATGCGACACAAAAGGTCAGAGGAGAACCAGCCTCTGGCCTTTTGTGTTGAACTGTTGTGAAGGGAATTTCCAGATTTGTTAAACTTGGGAGGACGTCGCGCATGGTGCTCCCCCGCCACAAATTACATCGATGCGAAGGAAACAGATGAGAAAAAAATCTACCTCTCTTTCAATCGCCGCCGTTCTTCTGGCAATGTCGGCTTCCGGAGTACCTGCATCCGCTGCCCGCATCCGCCGCGGACCTACGGCACCAAAGGCAAAGCACTCTAAAGCCACGAAAGTGAAGAAGGCGAAAGCACCGGTAGGTCCACGCGCGATTGAGGATGCCCGCGCGACCCAGATTCAGGCCGCTCTCATCAAGGCTGGATATCTTAGCGGACAACCGAGCGGTCACTGGGATGCTGCCAGCGAAGCCGCCATGGAAAAGCTACAATCCGACAACGGTTGGCAAACAAAGTTGGTCCCCGATTCTCGCGCTCTAATTAAGCTGGGTCTAGGACCAGGTCAGGAAACAGCAACAACTTCCGCGTCTACTTCCTCCGCTTCAATCACTGTCGTATCCGCCAAGAACGAGTAACGTGAACCGCCGGTCTCTCTGTCTGCTGCTGGGAGTCATCATGTCGCTGGTAAGCATCAAGGCCGGCGCAATTGAGTTGCGCATCTCCTCTAAAGCCCTGGAACGCACCCTACAGGCACAACTTTTCAATAGCCCAGAAGGCCGTTATTACCTTCGAGGCGACATCAAATCTGCCTGTTATGCCTACGCTGACCAGCCCAGTGTGTCCTTCATAAACGATCGCATTGTGGTTCATGTCCGCATCAGTTCCCGGCTGGGTGCAGGTCTATTTGGCAAGTGCGTAGGACTGGGCTATGGAACGCAGGCGGATGTCTCGTTTGTGCCGCAAGCAGAAGGCGAAACCATTGGTTTTCGCGATGCGCGGATTGAGAAATTTACCGGTAATAAGGAACTGGACTTCCTGATTGTTCCATTTCTCAGCCGCAAGTTGCCACAGCAAATGAAGGTAAATGCATCTGAAATGCTGCGCCAATTGCTTCAAAATTCGCAAAAAACCACCGGATATGCGATGAAACTTGATAGATTACGCATCCATTCCATGCAGGTCGATAAAGACGTGCTGGTAGTGGATCTGGACGGCGCAATGTCTGTGGATTGAGTTACTTCTTTGCCGGATCTGTTGGCAGGGTGTAAATGATCTCGTCCGGACGGGTGTAGTGAAGGGACTCGCGGGCGGCATGCTCAATCGCGTTAGGGTCCTCTTTCAAACGTCCCACGTGGTCCCGCAGACGATCATTTTCGACTGAAAGGCGTTTGACTTCGCCATCCAAGTCCTTCGCCTCAAGGCGTTTCTGCTGGAACGTGATAAGGCCATTCTGTCCAAATACGACATGATATCCAAGTGCGATAGCCAGCATAGCAACGGCGCCCGTGGCAATACGGCGACGGCGCTGGTAAATCTCTTCGCCTGTCCGTGCAATGCGTCCGCTCAAACCGTGCAGTTTTTGTGCTCCGAATGCCATGCTTTTTGCAGTACACGACGCATCCGCTTGCGGGTCAATAAGATTTCATCAGGAATTTTGCAACAGGTATCGAATTCGGCACATATTCAGCCATCATCGAGCCTGTTTTCGCAGCCATTTAGGCTTTCGATCGATTTTAAGAACCGAAGTCCGTGCGTACTTTTGCGTTGCGCTTTGGTATTCTTCACCAGTCTCCATGCGGATCCTGTTTGCCATCGCGATTCTTTGTTGCTGCGCCCTTATCTGGGCGGCTATTTCGATTGCCCGGCATATACGCAAAGCACACCACGATGAGACTGCGGCGAAACATCCCAGCTTTGCAGAGACCCTGGTGCGTGGCGCCTACGAAGATCCTCCAGTGGGAGGACAGCGCGCGCGGGTGCATCCACGTGAAGATTTGGCGGCAAGCTTCAAAAACACCACCCGCAAACTATCCGGTTCAGAACGTACAGGCGATAATGACGTACGATCGGACTGGAAGTACTACAACCGCGATTCCGGCGATCTGAGCGATCCAGACGCGCGCCGCATCTCCGGCATACTTCCGTCTACACAGCGAAAACGATTCTGATTGGAACGAGGAACCCAGATGAGTGAACAAATAAGCAGTCTCTCCAACCTCCGGACACAACTGCGTACCCATCCAGTTGTCCGTACCGGCCTGCTTGCGTTTGCCGGATCGATGTTCATCGCGGTGTGCGCACATATTACTGTGCCATTGCCCTTTACCCCTGTGCCGATGACGCTGGAGAATTTCGGGGTTCTGCTGGTTGGCCTGCTGCTCGGCCCCATCGGGGGACTTACTGCTGGAGCTATGTATCTCATGGAAGGTGCCCTGGGCCTTCCGGTATTTCAGCCCTATGGCGTGGCGGGTATTGCTCGTCTTGCCGGTCCCACGGGTGGCTATCTGATGGCGTATCCATATGCCGCAGCGCTTGCGGGGTGGATATTCAGCCGCAGCCGGAGCATAGTAGGTGCGGTGGCTGGTTCCGTTGTGGCGGACGCAGCCATTCTTGCGGGCGGAGCGGTTTGGTTTGCCGCGCTTACCCATATGTCTTCCGGAGTGGTTCTGTCCGCTACCATTGTTCCCTTTTTAGCGAGCGAGGCAGTCAAGACCATCGCCGCAGCCGGCCTTGCGCGTACTATTCGCAGCGCACGCCGCGCTTCTTAACACCTGCTGTACTTTGAGGCCCCGCGTATTCCATGAGTTCTGCCGATAGCACCAAACTGATTCAGATTGCACATAGTCCCGACTCCGATGATGCATTCATGTTTTATGGCCTTGCGACGAGCAAAGTGCGCGTTCCGGGTTTCAAGTTTGTCCATACGCTGACGGATATTGAGACGCTGAACCAGCGCGCTATCCACGACCCTTTCTATGACGTTTCCGCCATCTCCTTCCACGCGTATCCGTACGTACAGGACGAGTATGCGTTGATGGATTGCGGCGGCTCGGTGGGCGAGGGATATGGGCCCATTGTGATTGCACAGAAGCCGTTCACGCACGATGAGTTAAAGAAGATACGCGTTGCTATCCCTGGAGAACTCACCACGGCGTATCTCACGCTAAAGCTGTTTGCCCCTGAGATCGAGACAGAGATGGTGCCGTTCACTGAGATTATTCCTGCTGTGGTATCAGGGCAGTTTGAAGCTGGCCTGCTTATCCATGAAGGCCAACTCACCTACACGGCACAGGGTTTGAAAAAGGTGCTGGACGTAGGTACGTGGTGGCGTGAGCAGACGGGATTGCCGCTGCCCCTGGGTGCGAATGTGGTCCGCCGTTCGCTGGGCCGCGAGACGATGGAGATCGTCACCAAGGCCGTGCGTGACAGCATTCAGCATGGGTTGGACCATCGCGAAGAGGCGTTGGCGTATGCCATGCAGTTCGCGCGCGATCTCGATCCTAACCTTGCGAACCATTATGTGGGCATGTATGTGAACGAGCGCACGATCTCGTTTGGCGAAGATGGCCGCGAAGCTATCCGGCGGCTGTTCGAGATGGGTTACGAACGTGGCGTGATCCCGCACCGCGCGAACCTGGACATCGTCGGCGTCTGATATCTGAGAGAATGGACATACACCCCATGCTCACGGACAATCTCCACTCGCTCAAAGATGATATGGTCGCATTTATTGCCGGCAACGGTTTGCGGCAGATGCCTGCGTACATCCCCGATGATGTGCCTTCTGTCGTTTTTGAAGAAGACAACGCAGACGGCTGGAAAGATTTTGTCGAACACGCCAAGGCCGCGGGCGCTTCGTTTATCACGATGAGCGAGGTGGTGCTGGAGAAGCGCGACCTCGAGATGCTGATGCGGCAGTTGCAGGAGCAGAGCTATCCCGATCCGGAATCTCCTGAAGTTGCAGATGCGCAGTACCTCATCAAGCATGTTGGGAAGACAGGTTATCTGCAACTTGGATTTGCACACCAGGGCGTCATGTTCGTCTTTGAGACGGAGACGGAGTGGTACGCGCAGTTTCAGATGATGCTGGAGACGATCAGCGAGATCGGCAGCATTATGCTGGACGAAGACGACGAATCGTAAGACGACGCTGTGAGCTCTGCCTGGATCGTTCCCGAAGTCGATAAGTTGCAGGTAGCCGAGGTGGCCGGTGCGACCGGCGTGCCTCTCCCCTTGGCCGAGATGCTGGTGCGGCGCGGATTTGCCACAGCGCATGATGCGCGCGCGTTTCTTCACCCCACCCGTCATGATCTGCATGAGCCTTCCCTGCTACTGGGTATGGATGCTGCCGTAGAGCGTCTGCGCCGCGCGATTCTGAACAGCGAACCGATTCTCATCTACGGCGATTACGACGTGGATGGGACCACCGCCACGGTGCTGTTGAAGACTGCTATCGATCGCGTCACCCCTAGCGAACAGTCGTTGGTTCGGTTCCACATTCCGCACCGCATCCGCGAAGGCTATGGCATGCAGACGGCGGTGCTGGCTGGAGCGGCTGAGGCTGGTATCCGTCTGGTGATTAGCGTGGATACGGGGATTCGCGCGTTTGCCGCGGCGCAAGAGGCGAAGGCGCAAGGCATGGATTTGATCGTGACCGATCACCATCTGCCGGAGAGCGCAGTTCCTGATGCCGTGGCGGTGATCAATCCGAACCAACCGGGATGCCCTTATCCGTACAAAGATCTATGCGGTGCGGCGGTCGCGTGCAAGCTGGCGGAGGCGTTGTTGCTTTCGGTCTGTGACCGTCCCGATGGATTCAAGCCGATCACGCTGGAAGCTCTGGACGAGAAGTTTTTGCCATCGTTTATGAAGCTGTTGGCGATTGCGACGATTGCGGATTCGATGCCGCTTACTGGCGAAAATCGCGCGATTGTGACTCTTGGGCTGGAGCAGTTACGACGGCCTGTACAGCATGGGTTACGCGCACTGATGCAGTTGTCGAACTTCACCATTCGCGAAGGCAAGGTGGAGGGCGAGTTTACGGCGCGCGATGTGGCATTTCGCATTGCTCCGCGCATCAATGCAGCCGGACGCATGGACACGGCTAGTGATGTCGTTCAACTCTTCCTTACGCGCGATGCTCAGGAGGGCCGCATGCTTGCCGAGAAGCTGCATGCGTTGAATGCGGAACGGCGTGAGTCCGAGGCCACAATCCTGCGTGAAGTGGAAGAGACGCTTGCCGCAATGCAGACTGACGATCCCGGCCTTGAAAAGCAAGGCGTAGTGGTTGTGGACGGTGAGGGCTGGCACCGCGGCGTAATTGGCATTCTGGCTTCGCGGGTGCTGGAGCGGACGCAGCGGCCTGCGCTGGTGATTGCGCATGAGGATGGCGTGGCGCATGGGTCGGGACGTTCGATTGAAGGTTTTCATCTGCTGGATGCGATCACTGCCGTGCAGGAGATGAAAGAAGACGCGGACAAGGCACCGGTCTTCGACCGCTTTGGTGGACATGCGTATGCTGTGGGCTTTGCGCTGCCCTCCAACCGCGTAGAGGTGTTGAAGCGGCGGCTGTCGCAGTACGCGCGGGGACGCATTACGAGCGCGATGATGTCGCCAGATGTAGTTTGCGATGCAGAGTTGAAGATTGCAGAGATCGATTCTGCTCTGATTGCCGCCGTAAAACGCTGTGAACCGTTCGGCAATGGCAATCCGGAACCGACGTTTGTTGCCTGGAGCCTCACTCTTGTGGAGCCGGTGCGTGTTTTGAAAGAGCGGCACGCGAAATTGAAGCTGCAACAGGAGGAGGGCGGCACTGCGATTGCCTGTCTGTGCTGGGGGCGTGAGCAGAGTTGGCCGGAGCGTTTGGAGAGTATGGGAGTGCGGCAGGGATCAGTTGTGGACGTCCTCTTCCGGCTGCGAGAGAACCTCCATCCTGACTTCGGCGGGCCGGAGCTGGAAATATGTGACCTGCGCTTAAAAAGTTCGTGAAACTTTTTGGGTCGTCCGTGCGTCTTAGCGCGTCTTATATACTGCTCTATTGAAACCACATGGCCTCTGAGACGTCGAAATCAAAAACACAAGTAATCGTTTGGGCCCTGGTGGGTTCGCTCCTGGTGATTCTGCTGGCTGTGGGTCTGCGAAGCCTTTTCCATGAAAAGGTACCTGTCCGCGTGGCTACACCGGACTACCAGGACATGACGACAGTAGTCTCCACCAATGGCAAGGTGGAACCGGTGCATGATTTTGTTTCGCATGCGCCTTATCCCGCTGTGGTGAAAAAGGTCCTTGTATCCCAGGGTGACGAAGTAAAAGCCGGCACCCTGATGGTCGCGCTTGACTCTGCTGGAGCCGCAGCGAGAGTTGCCTCTGCAAAATCTGCATTGGTGGGTGCTGAGGCTAGCGCCGATGCGATCCGGAAGGGCGGGACACAGGAAGAGCGCCAGAACCTTTCCGGTGAAGTAGATCGTGCCAGGCTGTCCTTGCAGCAGGCGCAGAAGGATCTTGCCGCACTGGAACAGTTACAAGCCAAGGGGGCCGCTTCTGCGAGCGAAGTCGCAGCTACACGTGAGCGCGTTGCCACAGCGCAGAGCAATCTGCAGACCTTGGAGCAGCGCCAGACGAACCGCTACTCTCCGCTGGATCGTTCGCGGGTGCAGGCCCAGATCGCCGAAAGCCGCGCAGCAATTGCGGATGCGCAGCGAGGTGTGACAGATGCCAATGTGCGTGCTCCGTTTGCGGGCACGGTCTACTCGCTTCCCGTCCGGCAATATGACTTCGTAAACGCTGGTGAGGTGCTGGCGGCCGTTGCCGATCTGCATCACATGCAGGTACGCGCCTACTTTGATGAACCCGAAATCGGGAAGCTTGCGCTGAACCAGAGTGTTTCTATTACGTGGGAGGCGCGTCCGAATAAAGCGTGGCACGGTCATGTTGTGCAGGTGCCATCGACCGTGATCACTTATGGCACGCGTAATGTCGGCGAATGCATCATTGCGGTTGACGACGCGACGGGCGATTTGCTGCCGAGCACGAATGTGAATGTAAAAGTGGTGACGCAGGAGAAGCCGCACGTTCTGGCAATTCCACGTGAAGGTCTGCGTACACAAGGGGCGCATGATTATGTCTTCCGTGTTGTGGATGGCAAGCTGGTGCGCACACCAGTAAAGGTGGGTGCTCTCAATCTAACGCTGGTGGAGATTCTTGATGGTCTAAAGCCTGGGGATGTGATTGCGCTCAACTCCACGACAAGTGCTGACCTGCAGGCAGGTCTCAGCGTCAAAGCTGTGAAGTAAAGGCAGCGGAGGAATGATGCGAGGCGATCGAGGAATAGTCAGTGCACTCCTTTGCGCTTCTCTGCTGATGGGAGCACGGATACACGCGGCCAGCTTTGCCGAAGCTGAAGCGCTGGCAAAGAAAGGCCATGCCGACGAAGCGATTGCGCAGCTCAAGGCAGTCACATCTGCTACGCCAAACGACGCTCGTGCGCATGCCCTGCTGTGTCGCGTGTATGCAACGATGGAGCACTTTGACGATGCCACGCGCGAGTGCGAGGCTGCGGCACGCATCTCTCCGAACAGCAGTGAGTATCAACTTGAGCTTGCTCGCGCCTACGGCGCAAAGGCCGACCATGCAGGACCGTTTACGGGCATGAAGCTGGTCGGTAGGATCCGTGGAGGATTTGAGCGCGCGGTACAACTAGATGGATCGAATGTGGACGCGTTGAGCGATCTCGGCCAGTTTTATGTAGATGCTCCTGGGATTGTGGGTGGTGGCACCGATAAAGCGCGTGCGCTTGCACCGAAGTTGATGGCATTGAAGGCTGCGCGCGGGCATCGCCTGCTCGGCATGGCTGCGGCGAAGGACGGCGACTACGGCACGGCAGATGCCGAGTTTCAGAAGGAACTCAACGTAGCGCATAGTGCAGAGGCTTACGTCGATCTCGCAAACTACGCGATGAGCCGCAAGCAGTGGGCCAAGGCTGCGCAGTATGCGGTGGAGGCTATCCGCCATGATGGGAAACATGCGGGCGATTCGATTGACGCTGCGAAGTTATTGGTGAAGATGGGCCGCAATATGGATGTGGCGGAGAGCGCTTATCGGGCTTACTTCTCTTCTCCGGCGATGTCTGCGGGAACACCGGTGTTTTACGTGCACACGCTTTTAGGTGAGAGTCTGGCAAAGCATGGTGACAAGGACGGCGCGGTGAAGGAGTTTCAGGCGGCGCTTGCCCTGGCACATGATTATCCGCGTGCGAAGAAAGGGCTCGGCCAATGAAACGGACTCTTCTCGTTTGCGCCATTGTGTTGACCAGCCTTACTTCCGGTGCGCAGGTTTCGTTTCAGACTGCGATCGATCTTGCATTGCGGAACAATCCGCGCGTGAAGATGGCCGAGGCAGAAGTAGAACGCACGCGCTCCATTCTGGCCGAAGCGAAGGATGTTTATATCCCATCTCTAACAGCCGGCTCCGGGCTCGGTTACACGTATGGCTTTCCTGTCGGAACGCCAACTCTGTACAACTTCACCGTGCAATCACTGGTCTTTGATCAGTCGCAGTTCAACTACATTCGGGCTGCGCGCAAGGGCATGGAAGCGGCCAATCTGAATCTTCAGGACATTCGTCAGCAGGTCGCCGAGGATGCGGCATTGACGTACATTGCGCTGGACAACGATCTGCAGCGTTCGCGCACGCTCGAGCAGCAGTCTTCCGCCGCAGAACGGTTAGTCGACATTGTGCAGCAGCGACTTGATGCGGGCCAGGATACAGCGATGGAGTTGACGCGCTCGCGGATCTCGTCTGCGCAGGTGAGGCTCCGCCGGATTCAAGTAGCGAACGATATCCACGTACAACGCATACATCTTGCGCGCGTGACCGGACTGCCTGCCGATACGCTCACCACCGATACAGCGAGCATTCCGGCGTTTCCTTCGCCAGCAAGCGTGAGTGCGCCGGATACGGCTTTGTCGCCCGCAGTTCAGGCTGCTTATAAGAATGCCGATTCCAAGCTGCAGCAGGCTTTTGGCGATAAGCGGAGACTATACAGGCCGCAGATCGGTTTCGCTGCACAGTATGCGCGATTTGCGTCCTTCAACAATTACAAGACGTTCTATTGCCAGAAGTTGTCCGATGGTTCCACGGACCCGAATTGCAATCTCTCCAACAACATCTCGTTCGGTATTCAACTCACATGGCCCCTCTTCGACTTCGCGCGACGTGCAAAGGCCCGTGAATCCATAGCCGAAGCTGTTCGCTCCCGGCATGAAGCAGACTATATTCGCGACCAGTTCTTGGATGGACGGCTAAAGGCCGCAACTTCTGCAAGTGAATTGCAGGTGCGTACAGAAATCGCCTCACTGGACCGCGATCTTGCGCAACAACAGCTTGATGTTGTGCGCACCGAAATCACTGCGGGTAATCCAAACGGCCAGCCCGTCACTCCCAAAGACGAGCAAAACGCGCTCGTCCAGGAACGCCAGAAGTATCTGGATTATCTGGATGCCGATTTTCAACTCCGCCAGGCCGAGCTTTCCCTGCTGCGTAACGCCGGGCAACTGGAGAGTTGGATCAAGTCATCCGTCCGTATGACGCCAGCCGGTCAGCCATAAAGGCCGCAGCACATCGGAGCTTCTATGCGCATATTTCTTATCGTCATTGTTGTTCTCCTCGGCATTGCAGTCTTTCTTGGGCTGCATCACGACCGCACCATGACAACGCACTATGATTCCCTCCAACGTGGTGCCACGGAATCTCAGGTGCGATCGACGATGGGCAATCCGCCTGAGACAAATTCTGCCTGCACTGCCTATGGCACGACGGTGAATGGCGAGTGCAACCACGTGCTCGTCTATCGCGGAGCGTTTTCTTTTCTTACCAAAAAGCACTGGCTGTTCTTTGTCGATCGCGCCGGAAATCTGGTGGATAAGTCCATGCAGGTGGAACCATAAAGGGTGTCTCGCATCGGCACTATTGCTGCACCAAATTGAGTGCACTGGCGGTGACGGAGTGGTAAACTATAGGCAGTTATGGCTCCCTTAAAAACCCTGTTTCTGAACCCCCCTTCGTTTGAGAACTTCGATGGTGGCGCCTCTTCACGCTGGCCCGCTACGCGCGAGATCGAGTCTTACTGGTACCCCGTGTGGCTCGCCTATCCCGCCGGCATGCTTGAAGGTTCGCGCCTGCTTGACGCTCCGCCGCACCATGTCTCGGCGCAGGAAACCATCGAGATCGCGAAGGGCTATGAGTTCCTCGTGCTATTCACCTCCACCGTTGGCTGGTCGGGTGACCACGCATTGGCGCAGGCGATCAAGGCAGCGAACCCGTCGGTCAAGATTGCCTTTGTTGGACCGCCGGTTACTACCGATCCCGACCGCGCACTGGATGAATGCAGCGCTATCGACTTTGTCTGCCGCCGCGAGTTCGATTTCTCCGTCGTGGAGTTTGCGAACCGCAAGGCGCTGAATGAGATTCTCGGCATCTCCTATCGCGGTGAGAACGGCGAGCACATTCATAATCCCGACCGTCCGCAGATCGAAGATTTGGATGCCTTGCCATGGGTAACTGATATCTACAAGCGCGATATGGACGTGACACGCTACAACGTGCCGTTCCTTCTGCATCCGTATGTGGCGCTGTACTCTACGCGCGGATGTCCGGCGCAGTGCACCTATTGCCTCTGGCCGCAGACTCTCTCCGGCCATGCATGGCGCAAGCGTTCGACTGATGATGTGGCCGCTGAGATGAAACATGCGAAGGAGCTTTGGCCCGACGTCAAAGAGTTCTTCTTTGATGACGACACCTTCAACATTCAGAAAGCGCGCACCATTGAACTGTGCGAGAAGTTGAAGCCGCTCGGACTTACATGGTCGTGCACGTCCCGCGTAACGACTGACCGTGACACGTTGAAAGCCATGAAGGAAGCTGGCTGCCGTCTGCTGATCGTGGGTTTTGAGTCCGGCGATCCGCAGATCCTCAAGAACATCAAGAAGGGTGCCACGGTTGAGCGCGCCCGCCAATTCGTCAAGGACTGCCACGATCTCGGTCTCGTGATTCACGCTGACTTTATCCTCGGCCTGCCGGGTGAGACGAAGGAGTCGATCCGCAACACGATCAATTTTGCCAAGTCGCTCGATTGCGAGACCATCCAGGTTTCGATCGCACACGCCTATCCGGGCACGGAGTTCTACGATTTCGCCAAGAAGAACGGCTTCATCACCAACGAATCGATGGACGACGGCAGTGGACACCAGATGGCGCACATCGAGTACCCCGGCCTGCCTACCGATTACGTAATGGAGATGGTGCACAAGTTCTACGATGAGTACTACTTCCGTCCCAAGGCTGCGTTCCGCGTTGTCTGGAAGGCGATCGTAAACCGCGACGTACCGCGTCTTTACGAAGAGGCGAAGGCGTTTCTCAAGTTGCGTGCTCAGCGTAATCGCGCCGTAAAGGAAAAGCGTGCGGCAGCGGCGCTGAAGACGCAGGAATCTGTCAGCAACGCATAACCAGTTCTGCAATCAGAAGAAAAGCGCGAGCAATGCTCGCGCTTTTCTTTTTTGAAGATGATTACGCTTCGGACAATTGCTCTGGTGGCTCCTCCTTGCCAGCTTCTGTAAACTCACGCAATGGTGTGACGCGCGTTTGTGGCAGAACCTCTGGATAGTTTTCCTGAATGAAAGCGATCATTTTTCGCGGACGATGCAGCGCAGGTCGAATGCCTGTCCCGCGGTAGGTGCGCTGATTAGGCAACGCACCTTCATGGTGCATTCTTTGAAATTGGTCACCTGCAGACCGCGACTTGCCATCCCCCTGCTTGGATTCCTTGCAAATGCGAGGAACTCTTCTCACAGAGTCGCTATGGGGACCGTGTAGTCCAGATATGCAGTGGGCATGCTGCTTAGCGCGTTGGCTTTTGACGGATTTAAAATATGTGTACACCGGTGTTTATTTGCGAGGTAGCATAGCTGCCATGCGGTTCCGCACACATAGCACGCAAAAGGCAATCGTATGGATTACAATGTCCGGAATATGGATTGCGGATAAGTCATGGGCTCTGCCATATGACAGGGCTCGCAGACATCATAGTGAAGCCGCTCTGGATGTCTTCGTCTTATGTGCATGGACACCGATGCTTCTCTTCCAAATCTTCCAGGCTTTCTATGGAGGAGCAGTACTGGACTCAGACCGCCTGATACTACGGCGAGCTTTCCGCCGGCTTGAAATCTCCTATCGCGATATTGTCTCCGCGCGCGTGAAATATATACCGCAAAAGATTGATAACGCGAATGCCGTTGAGTTGGAAATCGCACAGTTGGGAGCCAACATCTTCCCTCACAGACAAGAAACGATTGTTCTGGAGAAACCCGAGTGGTTCCTCGACGAACTCCATGCACGCGCACCGCACATCACAGTACTTCCGAATTATCGCGAAGGAACGCTCTTCGCCAAGCCGATACAATAAGAGTGCATGTCGCACCGGCTTCCCTTCCATCGATATCTGCTTCTTTTCTGCGTGATGATTGGCGCGTCCGTGGGGGATGCCTTGCTGGACCGCGGTATGCGCGATGTGGGTGCCGTATCTATCCACCATCTTGGAGCATTGTTGACTGCTCTGCTGAACCCTTGGGTGTTCACAGGTATTCTCGTCCTAATTGGATTTATGGCTTCGTATATGACTGCGTTGAGTTGGGCGGACCTCACTTTTGTGCTGCCTTCCACCGCTTTCGGCAATGTCATCACGGCCCTTATCAGCAGACTGTGGCTGCACGAAAGCATCTCGCCGATGCGTTGGGCTGGAATTGTTTTAATTGTGTTAGGGGTAGGATTTGTGGCAAACGGACCTTCACTGACTGAGAGGCCCGTGGAGACGACTGACTGATTTACGCAGCGTCAGCCAGATGATTATCTGCAACTTGCGCGTCTGCTGCTTCTGTTTTGCGAGTAGAAGTGACACAGGCAAAGAGGAAGTTCTCCATCGTCTCCTCCTCCTGCGCATGCAGAACGGCCGAGGGATTGGCATAAAGACGGGCGACTTCTCGCATAGCCAGAAACGGAAGAAACATTGCAAACCTCCGCAAACATAGATGGGAGAGAGATGAAAGGCAGGCAGGATTGGTTTTCTCGGTAGCCCCACAAACCTGGGTCAGCATTTTAGCTGTGGTCACTTCAGCGACAGCAGGTGACATTCTGATCGCACACGCTATGAAGGCTGTGGACCTGGATGCAGTGCGTGCGGAGCGAGGGTTAAAGGGCGCCATCGTAGCTGTCATCACTTCACCCACGCTGATCCTCGGCATCGCGTGCATGGCCGTCAGCTTCTTTTCCCTTTTGTTTTCACTATCTGGGGCTGACCTGTCCCTGGTGGCGCCCGCAACGGCTTCCCTCACCTTTGTGACCACGGCGATTGCCGCCAAGTTCATCCTGAAAGAAAATGTGGATCGCCGCCGGTGGCTGGCTGCACTATGTATCTGTGTTGGGGTAGTTCTGCTGGCGTTTTAAGTCGCGGCGAGGAAGCGCATGAGTCCCTGCCCGGGCAAGTCAGGCTGCAGGAATTTGCTCGTGTTCCCGGTAACAGCTTCCGCGGCAAGATAACCGCTGCGGACGCCACCTTCCATCGTGGAAGGCCAGCCTGTGCGCGTCCAATCGCCAGCCAGAAAGAGACCTTCGCATTGCGTAGTTTGCTGTGGACGATAGGCATCGAGCCCAGGCAACACGGAAAATGTGGCACGCGCTTCTTTCAGAATGCCGTTCTTTAGCAGTTTTGCATCCTTTGCTGCGGGAAAGAACATGGCAAGCTCGCGCAGAGCGCTTTGTGTAATTTCATCGCGTGATTCGTGCAATTCGGCATGAGATGCGCTGATGACGAGTTCTACATAATGAGCACCGCTGCGGCGAATGCGGCCTTTGTTGAATAGCCACTGGACACCGGTATCGAGCAGAACGGCGTGATCGAGATCCGTAATCTCCCGGTCGAACCATAGGTGCAGGGTGGTTATGGGCGCGTGTGTGAAACGAGAGAGGTCGAGTCCTAGATCGACTTCTGGTGGCAATAATCGCTGTACCTGCTCAAATGGCACCGCAAGAATAAGTGCGTCGGCGCTCAGCGATTCGTCTTCCAAATGAATCCACCACCTGCCGTCCAGCCGTTGCACAGGTGTATCTACGTTTTTGCCGAGCAAGAAACGTGTTCCTTGCGCCTCTGCTTTTTTGGCCACTTCACCGAAGAACTCTGAAAGCGGAATAGCGGGAATACCGAGCCTTCCACCTTCTGCCGATTTCAAAAAACCCTCATGGAAAACCTGTCCTGCATAGCGTAGCGAGCAGTTTTCAAATCTATCATTGAGTGCGCCCACAATGACTGGTTCCCAAAAATGTTTGATGGCGCGCTGCGTCTGTCCGGTACGTTTCAGCCATGCGGAGAAGCTCTGCCCGTCAGTCAACGGATAGCCGCGCATGAACTCCAGCAGACCGCGTGCGATGACTACCTTATCAGGCACCGACAACATCGGCACACGCAGAAAATCAAACGAAGCATGAAGCGGCGCCGGCATGGCTCCTGGTTGAATGCGCGAGAGGCGTCCGTTCGGCTCGAGAAAATTCAGTTGATCGTACCAGCGGATACGATCGTCCACACCAGCATTCGCAGCAAGATAACGAAGGTTCGTGCAGCAGCCCAGCAGCACATGCTGGCAATCGACCCTCTCCTGCAATGCGGGATGGAGATACGAATACGCGCGGCCACCGACGAAGGGTTTCCGTTCCACCACCGTCACGCGCGCGCCCGCGCCCGTGCCAGAGAGTGCGGAGGCCGCAGCCAAGCCAGCTACGCCAGCGCCTACGATTAGCACATCGGAGTGAGTCGCCGCATTCATGCAATCATCCGGTTCACGAAGGAGAGCACCATGCCCTTCCCCAGCAGGGTGAGCTTGCGCGATGCGGGAACGCCCATGCGCGTGGAAAAGACCTGCGCAGGACTGGCAGCGATACGCTCCAGCAACTCGCGATAGATGGCAGCAAGCACCTGCATCGCCGCGCGCGCATCGCGGTCGAGCAGTGGGATCAACTCATCCGCCGCCTTGTAATACTCGCGTGCGCGTTCGATCTCCTGCCGCAGCAAAGGCAGCATTGCCTTTCCGGCATTCGCGTTCTGGGCATCCAGAATCTGCTGCGCCGTCACGCCGTGATAGTTCATATCTTCAAGAGGCAGATAGATGCGTCCGCGTTCGGCATCTTCGCGCACGTCTCGCAAAATGTTGGTGAGTTGGAATGCGATGCCAGTATGTTCCGCGAACTTCTCCGCGCGCGTATCGCTATATCCAAAGACGCGGATGCACACCAGACCCACGACAGAAGCTACCAGATAGCAGTAACGGTAAAGGTCATCGAAGCTTTCGTAAATCTCATACGACTTGCCACTCGCATCCATCGCAGTCAACACGCCTTCTTTCGTAGGCATCAGGTCCATCGTCGTTCCCGCGACAAGCTGCTCCAGCAATTCATCTGGAATGGCGAACCTCTGCTGCGTGTCGTTCAGCGCAAGAAAGATGAGATCGGAAGTTGCTCCACCCGCGCGCGCCGCCCGCCATGTATCAAGCCACTGCTGCATCAATACGCGACGATCTTCGATGGAAATCGATTCGTCATCGGAGAGATCGTCGGCCTTACGCATGAACGCGTAAATCGCGCACATGGCATCGGACTTATGCTTCGGCAGCGCGAGAAAGGCATAGTAGAAGTTCTTCGCCTCAATGCGAGCAATGGTGCGGCAATGTTCATACGCCACTGTGAGTTGCGCCGTCATGCGCCTCTCCACGGGGTAATCAAGGAAAGCAATCTTCGCCATAGCGCACCCAAAAGCAGAGCGGCTTTGCGCTGCTTTGTCACCACCGGACGCCGATTCAGCGTGTCGTAATCGATTGCAGCAATCGCATCCAAGATGGACAGGCCGCCGTTGCGGAAGAGCCACAGCGTGGATGCAAGCTCCTTGTCGACGCGCTGTTCCAGTAGAGCACCATCGTTCAACATCTGCCGCGCCTGGCTGCAAAGGTCAGCGAGCATCGTACGATACTGTGGCGTTGTTTCGCCGCGCTCCATCTGTTCGCGGGTTACCCCAAAGCGCTCCATCGCATCCTGGGGAATGTAGATGCGATTGCGTTCGCGCAGATCTTCGCCAACGTCCTGCCAGAAATTCGCGAGTTGCAATCCCGTGCAGATGCTATCGGAATACGCATGCAACTGCGGATCACGATAGCCGCTGACATACAACACAAGTTGTCCGACCGGATTCGCGGAACTCTTCGAATACTCCACCAACTCCTGCATATTGGTATGCGTAAGTTTCGTCTGATCCTGCCTAAATGCGATGAGCAATTTCGCGAACGGTTCACGCGGAATGTCACACTCCCGCACCGTCTCCGCCAACGCGACCAGCACAGGATGCTTCACGCGTTCAGGAGCGTCGTACATCTCGTGCATCATCTGTTCCCACTCGTCGAGCAGATGCAACGCAAGCTGCGGATCGTGCACTTCATCCCCGAGATCATCGGACAGGCGGCAGTAGCAGTAGATCGCGTGAAAGTGCGGACGCACACGCGCAGGAAGAAACGCGGTGGCTACATGGAAATTTTCGTAATGCGACTCCGCCAGCGCTTTGCAGTACGCACGCGCCTCGGCCAGCGACGGACGCACCGGTGGCTCTTCATAACCATGTGGCGAACCAGCCAGGCGTGGCGATGTAGCGGTCGTCATCATGCGGTTGGTTTCGGAAAGATCGCAGTCTTTATGTCTGGCGGACCAGGTTTCGTTGAACGCACCATCATCTTGGCAAAGATGCCTGGCACCTCGGCCAACCCGGTTCGTGCCGTGATAAATCGCTCTGAATTCAGCCGCCCGCTCGTAATCAGATCGAACGCCGCGCGACACGTAGACGGCGTGTGATGGAAGCTCGCCTTCAGCGTGATGTCGCCATAGTGCAGGCGGTTCGTATCAAAAGCCACACGCGTTCCAGATGGCGGCCCGCCAAAGAAGTTCACGGTGCCGCCCTTGCGCACCATGTCCACGGCCCACTCCCATGTGATGGGCGCTGCCACCGCTTCCACCACAATATCAGCGCCGCGCGACTCCGGCGTGAGTGCGCGCACTGCCGCGATCACATCTTCGCCTTCGCGAATCACATATGTCTGACGTGCGCCAAACTCTTTCGCAGCTTCAGCCTGATCATCACGCTTCACAACTGCGGTGACATCGCAACCCATCAGCGCCGCAACATGGATAAACATTAATCCGATAGGCCCAGCGCCGATCACCACCATGGAATCACCAGCCTGCGCGTTTGACTCCTCCAGCCCGCGCACCGCACAGGCGAGCGGTTCGGTAAGCGCTGCGTGCTCAAATGGAACGTGATCTGGCACCAACAGCGTATTTTTCTCCACAATACGCGCAGGTACGCGGATGTACTCCGCATAGGCCCCGTTATTGAAGAGGAGATTTTCGCAAAGATTCTGCTGATTGCGTCTGCAGAAATAGCATTCGTCACATGGGGCGGAATTCAGCGAAACCACCCGATCGCCGACACTGAATTTCGTAACACCCTTGCCCACACTATGCACCGTACCGGCAAACTCGTGTCCAAATGGGATGGGTAACGTCAGCATCCTGGCATGGTAGCCGCGGCGGTACACCTTCAGATCTGTGCCACAGGTAAGCGCCGCCTCAATACGGATGACGATCTCACCCGGCTCCGGCTCTGGCACGGGAAGCTCCTCCATACGGAGGTCTTCCTTGCCGTAGAGCACCACGGCTTGCATCCTGGATTGCATAGATTCTATTTTCTCACTTTGCGGCTTTGACGGCGAGAGCTTCGCGCATTCGCTAAACAAAAGAAAACAGAGGCAGCAGGAACAAAACACCACCGCTAAGCATCTGATACATTGGCGCAAAGGCGCGCTGATTACTGCATGAGCTTTTCACCGGTCCTCTATACAAAGCGAATCCTCGCTTCCGTGCAGGAATATTCCCTGCTTAGCGCCCGTGCGTTTCGCAGTCTGGCCACTCCGCCCATCTATTGGGGCGATATCTTCACTCAGATGGATTCGATAGGCTTTGGCTCACTACCTATCGTCATTCTGACTGGATTTTTCACCGGATGCGTACTCGCTCTGCAATCGGCCAGCGCGCTGCAACAATTTGGCGCGGTCAGCAAGACGGCGAGCCTTGTTTCGCTCTCCATGGTGAAAGAGCTTGGTCCCGTGCTCACAGGTCTAATGGTGTCCGGCCGAAATGCCTCCGGAATTGCCAGTGAGCTCGGCTCCATGAAGGTAACGGAACAGATTGACGCCATGCGCGCGCTCGGTACCGATCCTGTTCGCAAGCTTGTAGCGCCACGAATCTTCGCTACCGTCTTTATGCTGGAGTTTCTATCCATTCTTTCCGCTTTTATGGGGATTATTGGAGGATGGATTGTTAGCGTAGGCCTCCTCGGCTTGAAGTCGTCTTTCTATTTCCACGAAACGTACTTTTCGCTTTATTTTGCGGACGTATGGCAGGGACTTACGAAGCCGGTCTTCTTTGGCTACATTATCGCCAGCGTAGGATGCTACTTCGGCATCACTACGTCGGGAGGGACACAGGGGGTCGGAAAGAGCACAACCAGGGCAGTGGTCATGTCCAGCGTCATGATCATTATTGTGGATTTCCTACTCACCAAACTTCTCATCGGAATATTCGGACGATGATTATCGAAGAGAAGAATGCGGCAGATTCACAACACTTTGAAGGGCCAGCTATTGTTTTTGACGATGTATGCATCGGATTTGAAGGCAATCAGGTTCTAGATCACGTCTCTTTCAAAGTGGAGCAGGGCGAGACCCGCATCCTGTTAGGACCAGCTGGCGGCGGCAAAAGTGTGCTGTTGAAGCTGTGTGACGGTCTTCTTCGTCCGGATAGCGGAAAGATATTTGTGCTCGGCAAAGAGATTACCGCTATGCGCGAGCGTGATCTTTTCGCGCTTCGCCATCGAATCGGTATGGTTTTCCAGGAGTCTGCGCTCTTCGATTCCATGAGCGTAGAAGATAATGTCGCGTACCTGCTGCACGAAGAGCGTGTTCCAGAAGAAGAAGTGCGCAAGCGCGTGGAAGAGGCGCTTGCCTTCGTAGAACTCTCTGCCGCGATCGATAAGTTTCCGTCTGAACTATCGGGTGGCATGCGCCGTCGCGTTTCTATCGCACGGGCCATCATCACGCAACCCGATCTCATCCTCTATGACTCACCCACAGGTGGACTTGATCCCATTACCTCCACAACCATAATTGAACTGGTAATAAGGCAGCGCGACGAGATTGGAACGACTTCCGTGATGATCACGCATCGTCTGCAGGATGCCTTTATGCTCGCGACACACTGTTATAACTCGGCAAGCAAGAAGGTGGAGAATATCTCCGGTGGTGGCGTGGATAAGACCACAAAGTTTCTGGTGCTGAACGAAGGCAAAGTCGTCTTCGACGGAACTACACAGGAGCTTACTCACTCTGACGATCCCTGGATTAAGGACTATCTAGCATGAAAATCGTTCTGCCCGGCGGAAGTGGTCAGGTAGGAACAGTGCTCGCACGGCACTTCCATCAGCGCGGCGATAAAGTCGTCGTCCTCTCCCGTAAGGCGGAACAGAGACTGTGGCGTGTTGTTCCCTGGGATGGATGTACTCCGGGCGCATGGATGCAGGAGATCGATGGTGCTGATGTCGTGGTCAATCTCACTGGAAGCACCATCAACACCCGCTATACACCTGCCAATCGCAAGCTGATACTCAATACTCGATTGGACTCTACACGGGTTGTTGGAGAAGCCATTCGCAGCGCTACGCGAAAACCAAAGTTATGGATGAATGCGAGTGCAGCGGGCATTTATCCGCACGCGCGCGGCGAATCGTTTGACGAGTTCACCACGCGCACCGGCGCTGATGATCTCTCCACTCCTGAAACATGGCGCTTCGCCGCCGATGTGTGCAAGCAATGGGAAGAGGTCTTCACCGCCGAGGACGTTCCGGGCACGCGCAAAATCGCTCTGCGCACAACGCTGCTGCTCAATCCAAACAAAGGCAGCGTCTTCGACGTTTTGATAGGACTCGTGCGCAAAGGGCTCGGCGGACACCAGGGCGATGGCCGCCAGTGCATCTCGTGGATGCATGATGCTGACTACGTTCGTGCCATCGATCTCTTGATCGACGACGAAAGCATTGCGGGACCGGTGAATCTTTGCGCACCAGCGGCAACCTCAAATGCAGAGTTCATGCGTGAACTTCGACGTGCCGCAGGCATCGGCATCGGCCTGCCTGCACCGGAGATTGCCATCAAGATCAGTGCAATTTTTATGCGGACGGAACCGTGGCTCGTCCTCAAAAGCGTGAACACGAGGCCCGGCGTACTACAGACCGCAGGCTTTGATTTTCAATACACCGATTTTGGCTCCGCAGCGCGCAATCTCGTCCGCCGCTGGAAGTTGAACGCCTACTGATCGCCCTCGCCCAAGCGGCGATGAAACAGATCGAGCACCATAGGATAGAGCCGCAGAGCAATCTCCGGGTCGTAACGCGCACCTTCGTCGCGCATGAACGCATGCGCGCCATTGACCTCAATCCAGCTATAACGGAGGTTTAACTCATCCAGTCGGACAAGAATTTGGCGGCGGCCCTCCAGCGGAATATGCGGGTCTTGTCGTCCCCAGATCATCAGCAGTTCGCCTTCGATCTCTTTCGAGAGTTCCATGGAGTTGTCGTTCATGCCCTTCCCGAGCGAACCCTTGTGGATATCCGTGGCGTAGAAGCATGCAGTTGCGCGAACTTCCTTCTCCATGGCCGCGCGAAACGCAAGATGTCCGCCGAGACAAATGCCCATTGCGCCAATCTTGCCCGTGCAGTCCTGCCGGAACTTCAGGTGATCGATCATCGCGCGCGTGTCCGCGTCGTAGCTGGCAAGTTCCTTCGTCGTCTTCAACGCATTGCCACGATCGCTGCCCGCCTGGTCATAATTGAACACTTCGCCCGGTTCGCAGAACTCGTGATACACCTCGGGCATTGCGACGACGTATCCATGACCCGCAATCAGCGCGGCAGTACGGCGAATTGGCCCGGTGATCTGAAAAATCTCCGAGTAAAACATCACCCCGGGATACCGACCGCCCGCAACGGGACGCGTAATGTGAGTACGCATCGGTCCATAGGGCGTATGCAGTTCAACAAACTCTTCCGTAACAACCATGCTCTATCTCCAACTCACAGCAAGATGCCAGCGCATTCCGCGTGCGGCAACTTTATGCAGCACCGTCGCATGCTCCAGCAACTCTTCGCGCACCAGTTCCGTTTCGCTACCAATCGCCGCCGGATGCACTTCAAACTCCCTCAACAACGCTTCGACAGTCGCCAATCCTTCTTCTCCGCTATACCACTGCGGAGGCGGCAACTTCTGCATCAGGTCAGGATTCCCGGCGCCCTCTTCAATCAACAGCGCCATGGAATTGTTATCTGCTGAGAAGAACTCGATCAGAGGCTTCACTCCAATCGCCAGTGCCAGCTTTTCCAACGCATCTTCATTACGAGCAAGCGCGCGGCCATTCACAAAGATGTCAAAGCCGGGGTCTTCCCCCTGCACCACGATGTACATCGAAGCTGCCATTGCGCTTTCAGTGTAACCGCGCAGATGGTGGACAAAATACAAAGGCCTCGCCGTTACGCGAGGCCTCTGTTGATTGCTGGGTGACTACTGCTGCGGAGGACGCTGTCCACCGTTGCCCGAACCGCCAGGACCACCGCGGCGTCCGCCACGACGACGGCGGCGACGGCGCTGTCCGTTACCTGCGCCTGGCTGACCGCCTTCCGGCATGGCCGATTGCGACTCATCCGGCGTCTCTTCGCTCTCGTCCTCGAGATCGTCGGCATCGTCTTCGTCGAACTCCTCATCCTCATCGAAGTCGCCGCCGCCCTCAAGCGTCACGGTCTCCTCATGCTGCGGACGCGGAGCGCGCTCGCTACGTCCTTCCGACTGGCCTTCGGTCGCCGGCAACCCGAGCTTGTCGCGTTGCTCGCGCAGAACAGCCTTGCGCGACAGCTTGATACGGTTGCCTTCGATACCGAGCACCTTCACCAGTACCTGATCCCCCTCGCGCAACTCGTCCTTCACGTCCTTCACGCGATGCTCCGCGATCTCGGAGACGTGCAGCAGACCGTCCGTACCAGGGAAGATTTCGACAAACGCGCCGAACTCCGCCAGACGAACCACCTTGCCGAGATACGTCTTGCCGACCTCGGGCACAGCGGTGATGTCGCTCACCATCTGGATAGCCTTCGCCAGACCGTCCGGGTCGGACGACGCGATCGACACACGGCCCGAATCCTCCACATCGATCTTCACGCCCGTCTCCTCGACGATGCCCTTGATGACCTTGCCACCCGGCCCGATGAGGTCGCGAATCTTGTCCGTCGAGATCTGCATCGTGTGGATCTGCGGTGCGTAGCGCGATTTCTCTTCAGCGGCCGACGAGATCACCGCATCCATCTTGTCAAGAATGTGGAAGCGTCCGCGGCGCGCCTGCTCCAGCGCCTCACGCATGATCTGCGGTGTGATGCCGAGAATCTTAATGTCCATCTGCAGCGCCGTGATGCCATTGCGCGTTCCTGCCACCTTGAAGTCCATATCACCGTAGTGGTCTTCAGCGCCCGCAATGTCGGAAAGGATCGCATACTGATCGCCTTCCATCACCAGACCCATCGCCACACCGGCAACCGAACCCTTCAGCGGAATGCCTGCCTGCATCAGCGCCAGCGAAGCGCCGCAGACCGAAGCCATCGACGACGAGCCGTTCGACTCGGTGATGTCCGACACCACGCGAAGCGTATACGGCGACTCCTTTTCATCCGGCAGAACAGCCTCAATCGCACGCATGGCAAGCGCGCCATGGCCGATTTCGCGGCGACCTGTACCCGTCATACGTCCAACTTCACCAACACTGTACGGTGGGAAGTTGTAGTGAAGCATGAAGCGTTTCTTCTGCTCACCCTGATAGCTCTCCAGCCGCTGCGCATCATCGCCCGTGCCCAGAGTTGCAGTGACCAAGGCCTGCGTCTCACCACGCGTAAACAGCGCTGATCCGTGAACGCGAGGCAGAATGCCCACCTCCACATCGATCGCGCGAATCTCATCAAACGCACGACGGTCTGGACGAACACGGTCCTTCAACATCTGCTCGCGGAAGATTTCTTCCTTGATCGCGTCGTAATACTTCGACAGCTTCTTTGCCGCGGCAGGATCATCCGCCGGCAACTCGGCTTTCAGCTCGTCCTTGAGTGCCTTGATCTTGGCATAGCTCTCATTCTTCGCGTACTTGTGCGTATCCAAAGCATCGGCCAGACGATCAAAGATCTTCGACTTCAACTCCGCAAAGTAAGCTTCGTCCTTCTCAACAGGCTTCACTTCACGCTTCGGCTTGCCGGCAATCGCAGCCAGTTCGTTGATCTTCGCGCAAATCAGCTTGATCTGTTCGTGCGCAAACTCGATGGCCTCAACCACCTTGTTCTCGTCAATCTCCTTCGCGCCCGACTCCACCATGGTGATGCCGCTCGCAGTACCGGCCACCATAATGTTCAGTGTCGACTTCTCGCGTTCCGAGTGCGTCGGGTTCACGATGAACTGATCATCCACAATACCGATACGCACCGCGCCGATCGGCCCATTGAAAGGCAGATCACTCAGCGCAATCGCGCATGATGCTGCGTTGATCGCAACCGCGTCCGGATCGTTTTCCTTATCGGCGGAGTACACAAATGCAACCACCTGCGTCTCGTTGCGATACGCCTCGTTGAACAGCGGACGGATCGGACGATCGATCTGCCGCGCAGTGAGAATTTCCTTCTCCGAAGGACGACCTTCGCGCTTGATAAATCCGCCGGGGATGCGACCGCCGCCATATGCGGTCTCGCGATATTCAACGGTCAGCGGGAAAAAGTCCACGCCTTCCTTCGGCTCGGGTGCGCCCACCGCGGTAGCCAAGACAACCGTGTCACCACTTGTGGTGAACGCGGCGCCTGAGGCCTGTTTCGCAATGCGACCCGTCTCAAATGTAATGCGCTTGCCACCGGCAAGCTCGACGGTCACTTCCTGTTTCATAGTGTGTTTTCTCTCTTTTTCGTTTGGATAGGAACTTGAACGCACGCGGACAACACACGCGTGCGGACACAAACGACACATCCTCTCCGACGTCCCTGTATCTGGACGAGTGGCCGGAGAGGATGATCGGCTTGCGTATCAATCATGTAGTGGAGTTTTTCTGCGTATCGCTCAGGCTGTCGGGCTTACTTACGGATGCCCAGCTTGCCGATTACTTCGCGATAGCGATCTGAATCGTTCTTCTTGAGATAGTCCAGCAGGCGGCGGCGCTTGCTCACCAACATTAACAGACCGCGGCGCGAACCATGGTCCTTCTTGTGCGTCTTGAAGTGCTCGGTCAACTCGCCGATGCGCTCGCTCAGGATTGCGATCTGCACTTCAGGGCTGCCGGTGTCCGACTCATGGGTGCGGAATTTGCTGATAATCTCGGTCTTCTTTGCGTTTGCCAACACGGGAATGCGTTACTCCTGCTTCTCTATGCTCTCGATATCACTTAATAGTGTCTTGTAAAGCATAGCAGTTATGCCCGGTTATCGCCACTTGCGGATAGGTGTCAACGGCGCCACCTGCTGCGGTTTTGCAGCCAGAATCTTCCGCCGGTCAAACGCATCCCGAATTGCCGCAAACCCGCCCGTTGGCTGCAGAGTGTCATCAAACGGCAGCCCCCGCGTCGCAGGATTCTTGTACCGCTCCTTCAACCATGTGTAGTGAGTCGTAAGCCCCCAAGTCAGTACCGCCCGCACCGCCGGATCAGGCAACGCTGTATCCAGAAAAGCACCGATTTCTTGTGCCACCGCAGCATCGCGAGCGGCCTCATCAGTCAGCGCGCGGCTGTCATCCACATCCATCTCTGTAACAAAGACCTGCAGATCCAACTCCCGCAGCGCAGCCAGAAACCGTCGCAGCCCCGCACCATAGCCTCGCTGGTTAGGCACATAAAGATGCCCCTGAATTCCCACCGCATCAATCGGCACATTGCGCTGCCGCAACCGCCGCATCAGCGTCAGCACCGCACGCCGCCGCTCCTCGCTCTCGGCAGCCTCGTCATCCAGGCCCCAGTCGTTGTACGTCAGCAATGCAGCAGGATCAGCCGCACGCGCGGCCCGCAATGCTATCTCGATATACTCCGGCCCGAGAGTGCGCAGCCACACCGAATCACGCAGCCCATCCGGACGCCCATCCCTCGGCGCAATCGCCTCATTCACTACGTCCCATGAGTGCATGCGTCCGCTGTATCGCCCGGCTACATTCTGGATATGCGCCGTCATCCACGCACGCGCATCTGTCGGAGTCAGCCCACGCTCCACCCAATCCGGCAATGCCTCATGCCACACCAGCGTATGCCCGCGCATTTTGATCTTGTTCTTTTCGGCGAACGCCACAACCGCATCTGCATCCTCAAACCTAAACCGTCCCTGCTCCGGTTCCACAGCCTTCCACTTCAGGCAGTTCTCAGGCACAAGAATGGAACACTGCTGCCGAATGAGATGTGCATACGCCGCATCCTCACGCAGAGCCTTCGCATTCACCGCGCAGCCAAACAACAACTGTTGCGCCGCGGCGTGATATCGCAACGAATTGCTTCCACCAATGTCCATCGCGGGAGCATGATGCGGGGGCACCGAAGCTCGGCAGCCTTCCAGCCACGAAGCAAAGGTAAAGGCAGCAGCCCCCGCTAACATCGTTCGCCGACTTACTGCTTTGTTTGTGAGATTAATCGCGGTGCCGCGTCTGCGCATACCGCTCCATCGTGCGGACCCAGTGCAAAAAGCGCCGCATCTGCCCACGCTCGCGCCACGCCAGTTCCACAAAATCCTTGAAACAAATCTGATCAGCAGGCTTGCCGGTGTACGTTTCCATGCGCCAGCGCAGATAAGGACTCCGCCATGGCGTCAGCCGCGAACCTCGCGTCGAATTCCAGAAAAAACTCGCAACACCCACTCAGCAAGTTTACAAGTAATCGAAGAGGCTACCCTTCTGCACCACGGAAATTACACTCATTAAAGCAGTCCGTTGCGTCTCTGTCGCGGAAAACTCCGTTGCCAGTTCCGCTGTATTTGCAGCCAGCAATGATGTCTGCGCTACTTTCAGACTCGTCTTTTGCGCCGTCGTCGCGTCGGTTGCGGAGTTCAAGCGATTGATGCTCGCATCCAGTGTCGAACGTCCTGATGTAATGCCGTCAAAAGCTGTCCGCAACGTAGCAACCCCATCCGCAACGTTGGTGATATTGCCGCTCGCAAACTGCTGGATAAGGCTGTTCAGTACCGCAAACACGTCCTGCGGCCCTCCACTTCCAAACACCGTCGCGCCGGAAACGCTCGTCGCCAATGACACACCATCCGCGGTACTGACCTGTTGTGCGTTGCCATCACCTGAATACGTTACGCTGCCATCAGACTGCAGCGTGAACGGCTGCGACGTACCCGACGTGCCCGCAAACAAGTAAGCGCCCTGGTAGCTTGCATTTGCCAGCGAAAGTACCTGGTCGCGAATTCCTGTTAACTGCTGCGCAATAGACCGCAAATTCGATGCGCTCATCGTCACATTGCTTCCCTGCACCGCTACCGAGATTGCACTCGTAATCGAACTCACTACCGAACCGAGTGCGGAATCCGCAGCCTGCATACGGTTCACCACGGTTGCAGAGGTTTGAATAAACGAGTCCGCACTCTGCAATGCGCCGGTCATCTGCGCGCTCTGTCCGGCAGCAGATGGGTCAGAAGCGAGCGATGTCAGCCTTGAGCCGGAAGCAATCTGCGCACTTACATTTGCCTGTTGCGCATTCAGCCTGTTCAGTTCACTTACAAGTGTTGCCGTGTTATTTGGAGTGATACGCATGCTCTTCCTTACGAGACGGCAACATCATTGCCCAAATTGATGGAGTTTGCCAGCAACTCATTCACTATCGCAAAAATCTTCGCTGCTGCCTGGTATGACCGTTGATACTGCGTTAGGTTTGCCGCCTCTTCATCGAGCGATACACCGGAAAGCCCATCGCGCTGCGTTGTCGCCTGCTTGAGAGAATCTGCCGCAGTGGTACTGTCGTTTGTCGCATTCTGCACCGTGCCACCAAGTTGCGTAAGCATCATCGCCAGATATGAGGATGGTGTCTTACCATTTACGATGGACGTGTTACTCAGTCCTGCAATCGCCCCTGCGTTGCTTCCACCGGTGGTACCTTCACTGGTAGCCGCCGCAGCAATCGAAGCTATATTTGTTGCTGAAACACGGATTGCTCCGGCAGCTCCATTAGCATTAGCAGAAATGGAGAATATATCTCCTCCCGCCACTCCTGCTGTTGTTTGACCGTTGCTATTGTCTGTGTTCACCGCAGTAGCAACTGAGTAAGTAAGCTGGTCGAGCGCGTTCTGTACCGAGGGAATATCTACGTTGCGTGCCTGCAGCATACCGCCAATTGATCCGCCGGAGATCGTGGCCGTCACATCCGTGCCTCCGCTCGAAATCACATGCATTCCGCCACTGACGTTCGCCACCGAAAGCGTGTGCGGTATCTGTCCGCTCACCAGCGAAGTGCCATCCGAAGTGGTAAGCGAAATCATATTGTGATCGCCCGCAACCTGATTAAAGCCGACCAAGGCTGAGAGGCTCGCCAACACACTCTGCCTCTGGTCTTCCAGAGAAGATGTATCACCGCTCGTGGTTGCGATGTGCAGGTTGAGGTCGGCAATCTGCGCGGTTAACGTGTTCACCTGAGAGATTGAATCAGTAATCTGTGAGCCGAGGGAGTTCTGCAATCCATTCAGCCGGGCTGAGGCTCCGTTCATAGCGTCGGCAAATGTCTGTGCAGCGTTCAGTACCGATTGGCGGGTTGATATCCCAGTCGGATCGGCCTGTAACGCGCGGAATGAACTGAAGAGGCCATTCATGGAATCACCTATACCTGCACCATCGCTGCCGGATGCGTTCAAGGTAAAGATGCTCTCCACACTTTGCAGGGCAGAAAGGCGCGCGTCGGCCGCGGACTGCGATTGGGTTCCGTACTGTACGCGCTGATCGAGCACACGGTCGCGTTGCGCGCTAACAGAAATGTTCGCTCCACGCCCTTGGGCAATATTCCCAATCTGCACCGTATCTTTTGTGCTGAACGTGGCAACACGCCGGGCATATCCCACCGTGTTCTGGTTCGCAATGTTGCCCGCGGTGACATCAATGGCGGTCTGTGCATTTGCCAGAGCCGATCGCGAAGCATCCATCAATGCGTTCATCGCGCCCACAGATTGGCCCTCTCGTACTGTTCCTGTCCGCTAAAGTGTTCGAGGAGATAAAGGCTGTTACGGGTGGAATCCAATAATCCCGTAAAGCGTTCCAGGCTGCGTTCGAGCAGGACAATGTCCGTACTCCCAAGCACACGGCATATTGCCGCCGCGCGTTCGACTTCAGCACCAAGTGCTTCCAGTTCATCCGCACGCATATCGCGCAGCGCACACGACGCTTGATCGAGAAGTTGTTCCATAGGGGGTCTCATTTATTTCAGAAGTGTGTCGATAAGCTTGTCAGCTACCGCAGTGGGTTCCACGTTGTATGTGCCGTTTTCGATGGCTGCTTTAATGGCTGCGACCTTCTCCGTGCGTGCGTCATCAGTCTTCATCGCCTCAGCCAGTGCGGAACTAGCATTTGAGATCACGGCTGCATCTCCCGTCCGATTTGCTGCGGAGGTCTCACGTGTCTTTGCGGGGTCGGCAGCGCTGGATGTCTTCTGTAGCTGTGTTTGGGTGATACCACCCGTAAATGCGTTGTTTATGGTGTTGTTCGACATAATTTGCCTCGTTTACATCTCTTCGGCTGATTTCAAAGGAACTTTAGCCCTGATACAAATTTATTTTTTTATCTTGCTGTCGGCAGCTGGAAATGATTTGGCCGCTGTCTTTTCAAACCGCTCTTCCATCCGATGCGCAAAGCCCAGACCACCCTGCTTTGCCATGGCTCCGGCCAGAGCCTCCAAGCCGTAAGAAGCCATTACGCCACCCTTCTCTTCATCATTTTCCCCTTTATTTGCAAGAGGTTTTAGCATTTCGCCAAGTAGTACAGCCTCAAACTTTTCAGCGGCATCATGCATCTTTCGATCACGGATAGAGTCTCCATATCCATGAGTAAGTTGCTGATTTTGCATCAGATTGTCGATTTTCATTGCACTTCAATCTCCGCTTCCATCGCCCCAGCCGACTTCATCGCCTGCAGGATCGAAATCACGTCGCGAGCAGTGGCGCCTATCATCTGAAGGTTACGAACGAGATCATCCACTGTACTTCCCTGTTTTAGCTCTATCCGGTTCACCGGTTTGTCTTTAGCCTCTACACGCGTCTGCTGCACTACCTGCGTGGTTCCGGAGGAAAATGGTCCTGGCTGCGATACTTCAAAGTTGCTGACGATGTTAACAGCAAGTCCACCGTGCAGAATCGACGCCGGTTGCAGCACAATCTGTCCACCAATAACCACTGTCCCTGTACGTTCATTCACAACCACGCGCGAGCGTGTAGAGAGTTCCACTTCCACGTCTTCCACGCGGGCAAGAAGGTTTGGAACATCTTCTCCCGGCATGACACGAATATCGATACGCCGGCTATCTGCCGCGCGTGCCGCGGGACGCTTAAGTTCTGCATTTACCGCAGTTGCGACCGATTCAGCAGACCGAAAGTCCGCATCATGCAAGAGCAGTGAAAGCGTCTGTTTACCAGAGAGATCGACCGGCACGCCACGTTCCACCGTAGCACCAAGCGGAATCCGTCCAGTGGTTGGATGATTGAGCTGCTTTGCATTCCCGTTGGCAGCTACCGAATAGCCTCCAAGTACAAGAGGCCCTTGAGCTTGCGCATAGACGCGACCATCCGCACCGTAGAGCGGAGTCATTAATAGCAAACCGCCTTCAAGACTCTTGGCGTCACCAGCGGAGGATACGGTGACATCAATGCGTGTGCCGGACTGTGCGAAAGGCGGCAGGCTGGCAGAAATAAAAACAGCGGCGATGTTCTGCACGCGGATGGCACCTGCAGGAACACTTACTCCCATCCTTAAGAGAGTTACAGCAAGCGTTTGCGCGGGAAAGTTGGTTTGCTGGCTATCTCCGGTGCCTTGCAGACCGACGACAATGCCATAGCCAACGAGTTGGTTATCGCGAATTCCTTCAATGGACGCGATGTCTTTGATCCGCGAATGGTGATCGCTGCACTGGGCTGAAATCGCTGCGAATAGCAGTGATAAAGCAATCAATTTTGTAAAAAAACGTGTCATTAGAAACCTAAAAAATGATGGCTCGCTGCAAAAGCCGGACAAGAAGGTTCGGACGGCGTGTGTAGTCGGTAACAATTCCTTTGCCGCGTACCTGGAGTTCGAGCGACGAAATTGCGGTAGAAAGGACCTGATTTTGTTGCGAAATATCTTCAGGACGTACAAGGCCACGAAGCACAATGGTCTGCGTCTGCTGCGAAAATTCAACCTGGCGCGCGGCTTCGATAACGAGGATTCCGTTCGGAAGCACATCGACGACCTGACCGCCTAAGACAGTGGCGAGCGAAGAGTTGTTTGCGCTCTGCCCCTGCGCGTTAAGAGCGGCGTTGGAGTTCTGATTGATGAGATTCTGTGCGGCGCTGCTAGCGGAAAGTTTGCTAAAGATAGCGCTGATAGCAGAACTGGCACTGGAGGCCCGCGTTCCTTTCACTGACCCATCGTGCGAAGATTCAAGATTTTCGGCAACTACAATAGCAATCAGATCATTGGGACGCAAAGCACGGACATCAGTGGACATGCGAGCGAGACGCCCATTTTCAGTCCAAATAGAACCTTCCGCAGGAGCAGTGGTTCCTGTGGCGCGCACCCGATCAAGGTATTGATCCAGCGCTGATGTTGCAGGATCCGAGGAAGATTTTATCCTCTTTGTTTCTCTGACCGGCTGGGCAGGATGCGGCGCCTGGGAATGCGCCGGCGTGGCGAGGAAGCCGATGAGCAAAAGCACGGCTCCAATAACGAGCGAAAATTTTAGAGCGAGCGCCTGATGTATTTCTTCTTTATGAGTCATGGTTGAAGCGTGGCCTCTCCAGGTGCGGTAATGGTGGCCTTCATGCGGCGCGGTGCCGACTGCGGACCTTCGCTGAGTGCGGATGCGATCCGAATAGTGATGGATTCGCCGATATGTCCCTGCTGTTCGGCTGTTCCATTCAGCTCAATACGGCTGTTGCCTTGTGCGAAGTGGAGGCGCACAGGCTCACCGGCACGAATGGCAATAGTATGCGGGACAGTGGGGATGATTGGTGAACTGTTTGCTGCTGGAGAGGCGGAAGGTGTAGTGACCAGCGGCAAGTTCAGCGGCACAAGTGTCGCTGGGCGTTCCGGATGGCCACAAGCAATGACACGCACCCAGACGCGGCGAGTGGCAGCATCCACCGTTGCTTCCGTTGCACGAAATCCCTCATCGCCGGTGGATGATACATCGGCGAAGGCAGCGCGAGCGGCCGCGACTGGCGTAGGTGCGCAAGCGGCAGATGCGGCAATGGGCGCGAGCAGGATTATGGGAAGAAGGAGCTTCTGCATTAGCGCACCAGTTGATTGACCTGTGAGTACATGTCATCGGCGACATGGATGACTTTGGAATTGCTCTCATAGGCGCGCTGCGCCATGACCATCTGTACGAACTCTTCGACAACGTCGACGTTGGAGTTTTCGAGATAGCCTTGTTGCAGCGTACCGAGGCCAGAGCTGCCACCGGGGTTGTCGGTGATCGGCGTACCGGAGGAGCCTGTCTGCAACATGAGGTTGCCACCGATGGAGTTAAGTCCACCGGGATTGGAGAAGGTTGCGAGCTGAATGGTGCCGAGCTGTGCCGGCGTGCTTTGGCCGGGAATGGTAGCGGTGACGACACCATACTGCGAAATGGTGACGTCGGTGGCATTGGATGGAATGGTGATGGCCGGTGTGAGTGCATCACCGTTGGCGGTGGTCATCTGCCCCTGATTGTTGAGGTGAAAGTTGCCGCTGCGCGTGTATGCGGTAGTCCCATCGGGACGAGTGACCTGGAAAAACCCCGGTCCTGAGATGGCAAGGTCATATTGATTTCCGGTCTGGTTGAATTCGCCCTGTGTCATCACGACTTCCGTGCTGACGGGGCGGGTGCCTAAACCAATCTGCAAACCTGCCGATGTAGTAGATGTGCTTGCAGCGGCGCCAGGAGCGACAACATTCTGATAGATCATGTCTTCAAATTGAAGACGACGACGACGAAAACCGGAGGTGGCCGAGTTCGCGAGGTTATTTGCGACGGTGTCGAGATTGGCCTGCTGTGCGCTCATGCCAGTTGCGGCGGTATATAACGCTCGAATCATGGGGTGCTCCTAAACTTTGCCGAGATCTTCGGCGGCGGTCTTATCGAAATCGTTGTTGAAGACGCTGAGGGCGCGCTGCATCATTTCAGCCTGGCGCTGGATCATAAGTAACTGCATGGTGCCGTGCACGGTGTCTTGATTAGCACCTTCGAGACTGCCCTGCTGGATCGCTGCTGTGGAAGCACTCAGCTTTGCGCCATCACGTAAACGCATGAGGTTAGCGCCTTCTGCAGAAAGATCTGTTGCGTCGGCAGTGTAAATGCCAAGGCTACCCACGATGGCAGACCCTTCAGGGCCGGAGACGGAGACAGTGCCATCGGATGCAAGATGCACGTCGCCCGCAGGAAGGATGATAGGTGTACCGGTATTGCTGAGAACAGGCTGGCCTTTGCGCGTGGTGAGTGTTCCATCTTCCGCACGAAGAAATGCACCGTCACGCGTGTAACGTGTTCCTTGTGGCGTTTTGACGGCAAAAAAGCCATCCCCATTGATGGCAAGATCAAGAGGGTTTCCGGTGGAGGTAATTCTTCCCTGAGACAGATCGGCACGTGTGCCACCGAGAATTCCATAGGCGTTAACAGCATCACCGATCTGGCTGCGGTTGGTCTGCGCATCTAAACCCGCGAGTACGCCGCGGAAATAGTCGCGCTGCGCCCGGAAACCCGTAGCGTCCGCGTTGGCCAGGTTATTGGCCGCGGTGTCGAGCGCCTGGGTGCGGGATAAAAGGCCGGTATAGGCCGCATAAAGACCACTGTCCATGCGATATGACTGTGCACGTGAGTGGCCGATTTTGGTTTGTGAGATTAAGAAGTTTGTAAGATAAGGCGCTTGTATATGGGTTTGAAGATTAAAAGGCTGGCTAAAGCGTTTTATAGTCGAAACCTAACAATTTCTTTCCAGTCGGCGTGCTTTTCGTCTTGGTGATTGGATCCATCTTTCATTGTGCGGGTGGATCGAAATGAATGAGGACGTCCTGAATGTCAATGGGGCTATGCGGAGGACCTGCAATGCCGTTGTTGAGTGTTGCTTCTTCCAACCACATGCGAAGCCAAAAGGTGGAATGGACGCGGACAAAACGCGACGCTACAGGTTGCGAGTGCATAATGCTGCGGACAAGAATATCCTCCAGGGCTGGGGTATTGTCGACCCGGTGTTCGGTAACAGGAATTGCATCCGCCTCTTCGATACGCTCTCTCGCTTCTTCAAAGTCGTGTGCCATAGCGAGACCTTTATCGAGCCTAATGCCTGCCATACGTTCAATGGCGATAGCAAGTGAGGCATCTAATGATTCGCGAAAGGCCAGATGGATACGGCCTTCTAAGGAAATGCGCAGTGGCACAGCCTCAGAAGCATGCAGCAATTGTGCAGGCGCGAGGAGCGCCATGCGAGCCGGTTGGAGATCGGTAATGCCAAAAATAGGACAGCTCCACTGACGTGCGAGGGAACGCGCAATCGTGGATTCGTCCATATGAAGGATGATCCGCAGCCAATCGCCAAAGCGCCCATGACCTGCAGTGCGCTGCGCCTGTAAAACAATCTGCAATTCTTCCTGCGTGATGGTGCCTTGCTGCAAGAGCAAAAGCCCAAGTGGAAGCCGGTGCTGGTATTGGCGGCTGACACCACAGCCATCTCCTGCTTCACGCTTGATAGCGGAAGTTATGCGGGGCAAAAGACAGGTGGGGCTGCAGTTCCATGCACCTTCAAAAACTGGGCGGTTTACGCTGCGCAGACCGAGACGGTGTTTCCAGCCAGGCGTGCATGCGTTATGGCTATATAACAAATTCTGCTTTGCATTAATGCGCGGTTCAGTGGCTACAACTGGCATCGCAAGCTCTCCAGACGAGGTTGCGGAGCAAGCACTTCAGTAATACTCAGAGCGAAATTGCCATTAACGATAACCACTTCTCCACGTGCCACAATGCGATCGCCAAGAACCAGATCGACTGGGTCGCTGACATTGCGATCAAGTGTGATGACATCGCCAGCACCTAGCGCGAGAACATCTTTTAGCTGCATCTCACGCGTGCCGAACTGAAGAAATGCGTCGAGCTCAAGATCGAGCATGACCTCTTTAGCTCCAGACTGTGTGGTTTCTACTGCATTCATGCTTCCTCCTCTTCAGGCGCGTTGACGGATGCGGTGGGCGCTACAAGTTGTGTTACCCGTGCGCCTCGATGTTCCCCAGCGCGGATAGGTTGTGCGCGAAAAACGACGGTGTCACCGATGTTGAGTTGTGCACACTCAGTCTGTGGCAGGGGCAGACGAAGCACCTGCCCAGGCTGCAGATTAGAGAGATCAACAGCTTGCAAACGCACTGTTGGCAATCGCAAGATAACTGGAAATACAGCGTGACCTAGACGATTCTGCATATGCGCGATGGATGCATCTGTGTGACGGCGTGGCCGATCGCGCTGCGCAGCCATCTTACGTAAGGCAGAGCTGACGGCAACTGCGGGAAGACAAACCGTAAGCGTTCCAGAAGCTTCTGGCATGGCGATACCCCAATGGAAGCAGACAGACTTTTCTGTTTGTGCCATGAGACGCTGAATCTGACTGTCGCGCTCACGCTTTTCGAGAGCGAATTGGAGCGTGGAACTCTCCCAGGCTTTATTCAGTTCGCGCACAATCATGTCGGTAACGGAGTGGAGAATGGCCTCTTCGATCTCAGTCAGATCGCGCGGCTCTCCACTGCGTCCGGTGCCACCAAGCAGAACGTCCACAATGGGCGAGGCAAGTGCGAGATCCAGTTGCAGAGCGCCATGTGCGCCGAGTGGTTCAAGACGAAGGGAGCAGACATAGGAAACTTCTGGAACAGAGGCGAGGAACGCTCCGAAGGCTTTCTGTTCTGTGGAGAGGCTGGTTGCCACGAAGGCCGTGCGCAGCCAGGCACTCAGTGTGTGCGTGACAGTGCGCGCGAGTTGCTCCTGCATCATGGCGAGGCCACGCATCTGTTCCGGGCCAAGATGGCCTGCGCGACTAAAGTTGTAGCGTTCTTCTTCCATCTCTGTCGCGATGTTGTTGGATGCTTCCATTATTTATTCTTGTGTTTGTTTTTTGCGGATGAAGTTTCAATGTTTTTATTCCGCAGAGCAGACATAGCGGAACGCAGACGGAGGACGGCGGATGAGTGAATCTGGGAGACCCGGGATTCCACTACACCAAGCGTCTGTCCGATTTCTTTCATGGTGAGTTCTTCGTAATAGTAGAGGGTCAGGACCATGCGCTCGCGTTCGGGAAGATCGGAGATAGCATCCGCGAGGTGCTGGCGAAGCTCGCCTTTCATGCAACGGAAGAGCGGATCGTCCGCTGGATCGCCAGGGATGTATGCCAGTTCTTCATCGCCAGAGTCTTCACCACGTTCGGCATGAAGACTACCGATTTCAAGGCCTTTTAGGTCCCCTAGAAGCTGTTGATAAGCGGCGAGAGATAGCTTCATGTGCGCTGCTATTTCCTGCTCGCTGGGTGCACGCCCGAGGCTCTGGTTGAGTGCACGGATGGATTCTTCGACTGCGCGAGCTTTACGGCGTAGCTCACGCGGACTCCAATCGAGGATGCGGAGTGAATCGAGGATAGCTCCACGAATGCGGAATTGCGCATAGCTTTTAAACTGCACCTTTTTGCTATGGTCGAACTTGGAGAAGGCATCGATAAGGCCGATCATGCCTGCAGAGACTAGATCGTCAAGTTCCACATGTTGCGGCAGGCGCTCGTGTACACGGCGCGCGATATAGCGCACGGTGGGTAGATGCTCAAGCAGCAAGCGGTCGCGCTCCTGAGGGGAAAGCGGCGAATTACTGCTGGCCGCGAATGAGCCACCATAGGCGTCGATGTGCGGCGGTGTGAACGTATCAAGTTCGATTTGGACGGCTTGTTGCATGCCTGTGAATCTCCTAAGAATCTGTGTGCGCGAGGACGATTAACCGATGGTGCCTAGCAGTCTCATGCGAATTTCCGGTGGCACCTCGTTGGGTGCAAGCACCGTAATGCGGGGGAGAAACGGCTCAAGCCACCGGCGAACGTGATAACGCGCTGGCGATGGACATAAAAGCACGGAGGATGCCGAAGTCCCGGCGCTTCCGGTTAACTTCTTCACAGAGTCGACCAGACTACGCATCATCTCGGCGGGAGTCTGAGCGGAGGATGCGCCTAGAAGGCGACCAGCTCCTTCAGGGTCGAAGGTGGCAAGGACACCAGCTTCCATATCCCTGTCGAGCGTAATGACTTGCAGGCCACCATCAAATCCGAGCAATGGGCGGACGAGAGCACGTCCCAAACCTTGGCGTGCAGCTTCGACAAGATGCACGATATTCCGAGAATTAGTGGCAGCTTCAACAATCGATTCAAGAATGAGACCGAGATCGCGAATGGAGACTTGTTCGCGCAGAAGTTGTTGCAGCACGCGCTGTACTTCGCCAAGAGACATGAGTTTGGGAACGAGTTCTTCGACAAGCTTCGGATGCGAGTCATTGAGGCTATCGAGAAGGCGCTTGGTTTCGGCGCGGCCGAGGAGCTCGTGCGCGTGGCGGCGGATGAGTTCGCCGAGATGCGTGCCGATGACCGTGGTTTGGTCAACAACGGAGTAGCCGGAGGCGAGCGCCTGGTCTTCGAGCGATGGATTAATCCAGCGCGCCGCGACACCGAATGCGGGCTCGCGGGTTTCGGTGCCGGGGAGCGGGCGGGCGTTGGGATCAGCATTGACGGCGAGGATGCTGTTGGCTTCCAGCTCCCAGCGGCCGATCTCCACACCGCGCAGCGAGATGACGTATTCGCGCGGTTTGAGGCGGAGGTTGTCTGTGATGTGGACGGGGGGAACGATGAAACCGAGTTCTCCTGCGAGATGGCGGCGGAGGGCGCGGACGCGGTTGAGCATCTGGCCGCCCTGGTTTTCATCGACGAGCGGGATGAGCTGGAAGCCGATCTCGAGTGTGAGTTCGTCAACGCGAATGAGTGCGGCCAGGTTTTCGGTGGCGGCTGCATCGGGTTTTGCAGCTGCGGGAGCTTCGATGTTGGCGGCTTCGATCTCTGCGTTGGTCTTTGCGCGGCGTGCCATGAAGCCCATGCCTGCGGCCATCAGGAGAAACGCGAACTTGGGCAGACCGGGGACGAGGGCGAGCGCGGTGAGGACTCCGCAGGCGATCCAGAGCGAGTTGCGGCGGCCGAGGAGTTGCGAGCTGATTTCGTTTTCGAGCGCATTGGAGGACGATGCGCGGGTGAGGATCATGCCGCCTGCGATGCTGACGAGCAGGCTGGGCACCATGGTTACGAGACCGTCGCCGACGGTGAGGATGGTGTAAGTTTTGACGGCCTCGCTGAGGTCGATTCCTTGCTGCAGCACGCCGATGAGCAGGCCAGCGATGATGTTGATGGCGGTGATGAGAATGGTGGCAAGTGCGTCGCGCTGGCTGAAGCGGGCGGCACCGTCCATGGAGCCGTAGAACTCGGCTTCGCGCGCGACGGCTTCGCGGCGTTTGCGCGCGCCCTGCTCATCGATGAGGCCGGCGTTCATGTCGGCGTCGATTGCCATCTGCTTGCCGGGGAGAGCGTCGAGGGTGAAGCGGGCGGTGACTTCCGCTGTTCTGACGGCGCCGTGGCTGACGACGAGGAATTGGATCGCGGTAAGTGCGAGGAAGAGGACGAAGCCGACGACGTAGTTGCCACCGACGACGAACTGTCCGAAGGCCTGAATGACGGAACCGGCGGCGTGGGTGCCATCGTGTCCGTGGAGAAGGATCATGCGGCTCGATGCGATGTTGAGCGAGAGCCGGAAGAGTGTGAGCAGAAGGAGCAGCGTTGGGAAGACGGAGAACTCAGGAGCTTTTTTGACCTGCACGGCTGCGAGGAAGACGAGCAGCGATGCGCCGATGGAGAGCGCAAGCAGGATGTCGAGCATAAAGCTCGGCATGGGTACCAGCATCACGAAGAGCACGCTGATGGCGGCGAGTGGGAAGATGTACGGCTGAAACTTGGATGCGGGCTTGCTCATGCAGATGCTCCGGGTGCAGTGCGGGCCTGGCGCTGTGCGCGCTCGACCTGTTCGCGATAAAGATAGGCGAGGATGCCGGCGACAGCGGCATACAACTCAAACGGAATGGCGCGGCCCACTTCGACGCTGCGATAGAGAGAGCGCGCGAGAGGCGGATTTTCAATGACAGGCACACCGGCCCAGCGGGCCTGTTCGCGCATTTCGAGCGCGATGAGATCGCGGCCTTTGGCAAGTACTTTCGGTGCCTGCATGGTTTCGAAGCTGAACTCGAGCGCGACGGCGAAGTGTGTCGGATTCATGATGAGCACACTGGCGCGAGAGACGTCGGCACGGCGTTTCTGCGTAGCCATGGCGCGCTGAATCTGGCGGATCTTGCCTTTAACCTGCGGATTTCCCATCGCATCGCGCACTTCTTCTTTGACTTCCTGCTTGGTCATGCGGAGGCGCTTATTCCACGCACGGTATTCCATCGCATAGTCCACGCCTGCCCATGCGACCAGGAGCCATGCGGCATTGAGTGCGAGGGAGTATCCCGCACTGAAGGCGAACGGCAGACGATCGATGGACATGATGGGAAATGGAAGCAGAGCGTGGCGGATGATGCCGAAGCTGAGGAACGCGATGATACTTGCAGGAATAAGCGATTTGGCGAGACGCACCAGAGCGCGCACACTGGCGAGTTGCTTGAGATTGCTGCCGGGGTTGAGGCGTGCGGGTTTGATGCTGAGCGCTTCTGCATGGAACTGGATGCCTCCGCTCTGCATCACGCCTGCGACAAGCGCGCCACAGAGAGAGGCCATCATAACGAGCGTGACCAGACCGAGGAGCGGGAGCGTGGTCGCACGAACCAGATGCACGATACTCTCTGGTGTGCCAGGCAGGCCGTTCGCGCCAGTGAGCATGCCGGCGTACGCGTCGCGCCAGAGCGAGACGAATTTTCCACTGACGGCGCCAAGCATCACCACACCTGCAAGCATGGCGAAGGATGCGTTGAGCTCGCGCGAACGTACACTGTCGCCTTTTTCGCGGGCTTTGCGCTTGCGCTGCTCTGTGGCTTTTTCTGTACGGTCCGCACTCATGCCGTCACCATGATTTGCGCGGCGTCGAGCAGGCGCGTGAAGTGGGCTTCAATCCAGTGCGGCCAGACGGCAAGCGAGCCGATGAGGACGACATAGGAAAGAAGCGTTTTTACCGGAATACTAACGATCTGCACAGGAAGCGCTGGCGCCATACGACCAATGAGAGCCATGGCAATCTCCACCGTAATAGTGGCGGCAAGCACGGGTGCGGCGAGTTGTAGACCAGCCAGAAAGATGCCCGCAATCATTTCGACCGCAGTGTGCACGGAAATCATCTTCATCGCTGCCATTCCCGGGGGGACAATGGCGAAGCTGCGGATAACAGAAGCAATGAGCAACCGGTGCAGACCTGCGCCGAAAAGGATAAGTATGCCAAGCCAGCTTAAGATTGTGCCGATCACGGGTGTTTCCACGCGCGAGTTTGGGTCCATCAGATTGGCGAGCGAGAAGGAGAAGCTCATGCCCATGATGGAGCCGGCGAAGAGCAATGCTTCATTGAGCAACGTGATCGAAAAGCCGAAGATGAGTCCGGCGGCGATCTCACCGAGGATGGCGGCGATGCTTAGATCATGTGCAGACGGCATGGTGGGCACAACGAGAATCGTCATGGCCAGAACGAGCGCGGCTTTGATGCGTGGTGGAATAGCTGCCGAGTTGAGCGGCGGTGCGAAGACCATGATGCCGCTGAGGCGAATCATGACGAGCGTACCTGTGGAGAGCAACTGCTCCCACGAGTAGGCGGTCATCGGATTGTGCGCGTCGAGCATCATGGCAGATGTAAAGGTCTCTAGCCGAGGAACTGGTGGAAGTCGCCCCAGAGATGGAGCGTGTAGAGGACGAGCCGTTTGATGAACCACGGCATGGCAACGACGCCTGCGACAAAGACGATGATGAGGCGCGGAACAGCAGTAAGTGTCTGTTCCTGAATGCTGGTGACCGTTTGGACAATGCTGAGCAGGAGACTGACAAGCGCGCCTGCGATCAACATGGGAGCGCTGAGCAACATGGCTTCGATGAGAAGACGGCGGGCGAGTTCTACGGCCTGGTCGGGACCCATAAGTGCCCTCCTAGAAACTCTTCATGAGCGAACCGGCGAGCAGGTGCCAGCCATCGACCATGACGAAAAGAAGAATTTTGATTGGCGTAGACAGCACGACAGGGGGAAGCTGCATCATGCCGACCGAAGTGGTGACGCTGGCCACGACTAGATCGACCAGCATAAATGGAAGAAAAAGTATGGCTCCGATCTGGAAGCCTGCCTTCAACTCACTGATCATGTATGCAGGAACGACAACACGCATCGGAAGCTGTTCGCGTGTTTGCGGACGTGCGATCTGTCCTGCATTGGCGAAGAGCGCGAGATCTTTTTCGCGTGCATAGCGCAGCATGTAGGTCTTGACCGGAGCGGCGCCACGAGAGATCGCTTCTTCACCGGAGATAAGATTTGCACGATACGGCGCGACGGCCTGCTGCTCCACCTGGACGACGACAGGTTGGATGAGAAACCAGGTCATCATGAGGCTGAGTGCCATGAGAATCTGATTGGACGGTGCAGTCTGTGTGCCGAGTGCCTGTCGCAGAAAGTGAAAGACGACGAGCAGACGGACCATTGGTGTCATCGCCAGAAGAATGGCCGGGATAAGCGTGATGAAGGTGAGCGAAAGCGCGACGACCCACGGCGAGCTGTGCGCTGCTTCGATCTCTTCTGCAATGCTGCGCTGACCTGCAGGTTTGGTGGAATGCCTGGATACGACGGTGTTTGGACGTGTGGGCGCGGTAGGCGGCGTTGCCGCTACAGGTGCAGGTGTGTTGTTGGCAAATGCGCGCGCATTATTGATGGCTACAGCATGCACGGGCCTGTGTGACCAGAACTCCTGCGGTGCCGGTTCTGCATGCCCCTTTACGGCAATGCCTCCAAGAAGAAGCATCAGGGCCGTGAGAATGCGGGCTATCGCCACGATGTCTCCTGCGCCTGGATGAGACGGGTCTTCGGTCGAACGTTGAATTCAGCGGGGGCATTTTCAAGCGGCGTAATAATATTTATGGAATCCGGTCCGCCGCCGATAAGGAATTCACGCCCGTCAATCTGAACAAGCGTGAGCTGGCGTTTACCACCCAAACTGACCTGCTCGACAATCTGCATGCGGTTTTCTTTCCGCACACGTTGAAAGAGGTCGATGCCCTTTTTGAGCAAGCCTCCAACAGGAGGTGCTGCGGGCTTCTGCACTTCACGCGGACGCGCTACGTTGTTCATTTGTCGAAGATTCATTGTGAGATATCTATTGTTTCTCTACGCGAGTTGCGTGATGCGAACGCCCATACGCTCGTCTACTGCAGAAAATTCGCACCAGCAGAACTGGACACCACCGATGCAAAGAGGCACATCAAGAGTTTCGGCGTGATTGCTGATGAGCATCTGACCAGGTTGGAGCGCGAGCGCATCGCGCAGACGCATGGCAGGCATACGGAGCTGCACACGGATGCGTCCTGAAATGTCGCGCACAGTAGGCCATCCCGGCTGGTTTATCAAGGTGGCGCTTGCAGCAGATGCTGCGTTACCAATGAGTGCTATCTGCGAGGTGGCTTCGCTCATCGTTGCACCAGAAAATCAGTGAAGAGCACTTCACTTACCTTGAATTCAGGTACCCGTTTCGTGACATTCGCCGCAATGGCATGCTTCAACTGTTCCTTACCTTCGGAGGCGAGAAGCTGCTCCGAGGTTTTAGCCGTAACAACGGTGAGAATGGCATCACGTGCAGAGGCCGCTGGACCGGCATCTTTCTCCTTGCCTTTGGCCTCAGCTTCTTCTTTAGGTTTTTCTTTGGTTTCCGGATCTTGCACGAGCAGAGTGACAGCGATCTTGAGGTATGCGTGGCCACCTGCATCGGCAAGATTGACGAGCATGGGATCAAGTGCGACCGGATGGGTCTTTGCAGGTTTGTGTTCCTCGACAGGAGCTGCGGGTTTGGTTTGCGCCGCCGCAACCATTTTGCCGCTACGCATCATGTAAAAGAACCCACCACCCGTGATGGCTACTGCGGCAAGAGAGGCGGCCATCACGGTGATCAAAAGTGAACCCATTCCCACTTTAGCGGTAGGGGTTTGCTTATCTGTTTCGCTCATGCCTGTGAGGAATGCACGAGCAATACCATTTGCAAGATAGCCAGCATTAATACGAGCCAAGAAAACGCCGCCGCTCCCGGTGAACGGCGACGTAAGAAGCGGGCGATTAGCGAACCATGTTTATGGTGTCCTGCGTAATTGCGTCAAATGCCGTCACGGTTTTTGAATTTGCCTGAAAAGCGCGTTGTGCGACGATAAGATTGGCAAATTCGGCGGAGATATCAACGTTGGATTGCTCTAATGAAGAGCCTTCCACGTCTCCGCGGCCTCCGGTCCCTGCCACGCCAATACTGGCGAGGCCGGACGCGTCATTGGCCTGATAGAGATTGCCTCCGAGACGGGCCAAGCCATCCACATTAGCGACAGTAGCTACGGCTATTTGTCCGAGCTGCTGGGAGTTACCGTTGCTGAAGCTAGCGGTAATGACACCTTGGCCATCGACGGTGAAGCTCTTGTACTTACCGGTAGCATAGCCGTTTTGGTGCGTGGCGTTTACTGAAGAAGCAACAGCAGTCTGCGTGATGAGACCTTTACCCGTGTCATCATAGAGCGACCAATTGAGCTGCATGTCGCTGGCGGCATCCTTCATGCCAGAAAATGAGATGCCGGAGATATCGCTCGACGGCAAAGCAAGATTTCCATCGCTATCGAATTTGAGCGTTCCGGTGTTACCGCTGGCTGAAGTTGCTTCAGTGCCGGGTATGGTGACGGCGTAGTTCCACTCGTTATCTGCCGCTTTGGTAAACGTGACCGTAACCTCATGTGCCGTACCGAGCGAATCGTACATGGCAATGGAGTTTGCAAACGACGCGCCGACAGTGGAGGAAGAATTAAGCACCGCGGTCATGGAGAAATCGTTGGTCGCGCGAGCCTGCTGCATCTGTCCAGTGGGAATGACGATGGGGACGACGCCGGTATTGCGGTTGATGTCTCCGTTGACGGCAGGATAACCCATCACATTCAGCCCAGAGCTGGTAATAAGATTGCCGTATTGATCGAGCTGGAAGTCGCCAGAACGTGTGAGGGCCTGACTGCCGTCCTTCTGCACCAGGAAAAAGCCGTCACCATTGATGGCCATATTTGTAGAGGTGCCGGTGACAGAGAGGCTACCCTGGGTGTAATCCGAGGCTATATTAGATACCTTTGTGCCAACGCCAATCTGCAACGGCGTGTTCGCACCCGAGGAACCGATGTTCTGGTAAAGCAGATCGGAGAACTGTGCAGTCTGTTTTTTAAAGGCAGTGGTGTTCAAGTTAGCGAGATTATTGCCGATAGTATTCAAAGCGACGGAGTCGGCCTTGAGTCCGGTGAGAGCGATGGAAAAGCTGGGCATGGCAGAGAGTGCTCCTTAGAAGTGTTAGGAATTTGTAGTGGTGGTGACGCCTACGGCAGTGTTAAGGCTTGTAATGCCCTGATTGATGCCGATGAGCTGCTGCAAACTATTTACGCCGACAAGCTGCTGTACGTATTGCGCCGGATCCTGAGGCTGGGTTGGATCCTGATTTTTCAACTCGGTCACGAGCAACGTCAGGAAATCGTTAGCGTTGATGCCGCTGTCTGCTGACTGCTTCGTGTTGTTTGTCGAGGTGGTGGTAGCTGCTGCCTGGTTTGTGGTTGTAGGCATGTTGCTAGGAATAGAAGCCATTGGTTCTCCTTGATCTTCGTTAAGCGCGCAGACTAATGCCGCTGGATATGGAATGGTCGTGCCAGATGGGTGCGGTATGGGTTACCTCCAAATGGCTTTCGTTATGGCGTAGAGGAAGTCCGCCTTCGTTGCTTCCCTGCTGATTATTCTGTTGCCGGCCGGCTGTGTTGCTTTGGTTTTGCTGAGAAGAACGTCCGCTGCTTTGCTGCGTATCAAATGCCGCGCTGGATGACGTTTGCGAAACCGTAAGTGAATCAAGGCGAACGCGCTCAGATTCCAGAAATGTAGTGATATGAGAGATAGAGTTCGAGACAATCTCGTGGGTCGAAGAGCTTTCCGTTGAAACGGTCGCGTGAATTTTACCGTCCTTATCAACAACTGCCCGAAGATGCATTTGGCCCAGTATGTTATCTGGCACGCTCACTTCAATGCCTTGCGGCTGAGAGAGTGAAGAAGGCAAATGGGCGATAGGGAGTGAAGGTGCAACCGAACGCTCCAATGCTTGCGCTGCTGATACTACAGCAGGCTGTGCTGGAGATTGCATGTGCCCCATGGGTGTAGCGTGCGGTTGAGCATTAGAAGTGTGGGACGCTAAATGCGAGATCGAAATGGATGAACCAGCCGGTTGGTGCTCGGATAAGCTCTCAGCGAATGTTGTGGGTTCACTTCTTTTCTCGTTTGTCTTTTCGTCTGTCTTCTCGTGATCTTTGGTGGCAATCTCAATCACGTGCGGCTGTGCGGGCTTTGTCTTGACTACTTGGTCCGTAGGCACGAAAGATGCTGAAGAAACGGTGGCTTCTTTATCACTAGAGGCTTGTGTCTCTGTCTTTTTCTCAGTAGGCTGCTTCGCCGGGATAGTCACAGGGATATTCGCGTTCACCACCTGAAATGGTGCGGAGGAAGTAGCCTTCGAGTCCTCAACAGAAGGTTCAATGCTATCCGCACCGGTCCCTTTATCTTTCGATATCTTCTTCGTCTCAGATTTTGACGTTGTTTCTAATCCCGACCTTGGCTCTTTTCCCTTCTTCGAATCCACTTTTTGTGGCGCCAACTTAGGAGTGATTACATCAACCGGAAGCTCTGGCTGGACGATCGGTCCTTCTTTTGGTGAACTCACTGCCTCATCAGCGAGAGTTTCCTTGGAAGAGTTTTGTGTAACTACGGAAGCATTTGAAGGATCACTCGTTCCATTCTGTTGTGGTAAATCAGCAATAGTTGGCGCTTGTGCCGGAACTGCGGTTGCTGTTTGCATCTCAGCACCAGTTGGCTTTTTCGTGGCAACAGGAGTTATCGATTGCATCTCAACAACGGTTGGCGTTTGAGCATTAAAAGAGGGAGCAGTCGGCGTCTGTATCGCAGGGTTCGTTGCAGCCATGTCTGCAACCTTCTCTTTCAATGTGGAGAGAAAGTCACCAGGGGTTCTCTGCTGCTGCACGGCGACGGAGGTGATGGGACTATCCGATTTAGCCGCTGTTATGTTTTGAATCGACTGCACAAACTCTCCTTGCGGAGGAGAGAAATGCATGTGGAATGCCAAACAGCGACAGCGATTACTTAGGGATTACTTAATCGCGCGCGATTCTGCAATGCAAATTCGTCTAACATCTTTTGTTCGCGCTTGTTGTTCTCCATGGCTTCCATATCGCGTGCGCGCTGCAACATGGTAGAAGATTGTTCTGCGGCCAAGCGTTTTTCTAAAAAAATGGCGCGCACTTCTTCTTCTTTCTGTTTCGCTTCGTTGCGTTGAAGTTGAAGAGTTGCGTTTTGCCAGACAGCAACTTCTCGTGACAGACCTGCTACGAGCCAATTATGAGTATTGCCCTTCGACAGTGCTTCATTCCCTTCAAATACTGCCTCACGCACCTGGATGGCACATACCGCCATCGCATTCTCTATGGCGTGGAGTGCATGGCGGCTAGCCGCTAGTTCACCCTCAGCACGTGCTTCGAGCAATCTCTGAATATCAGCAAGACGTTTAAAGGATTGGCTGCGTGTCATGAGAGATCGAGATTGAGCATGGAGTCCACTGTCTGTGGAAGCGTGAGTGACTCATGTGCGCTCTGCAGGAAGAAGTTGCGAAGATTACTGTGATGACGTAACGCGAGATCGATTTCAGCATCGCTGCCAGCTTTATAGGCGCCGATACGCACCATATCGGCTGATCGGGAATAGGCACCGAGGATGCGACGAATTTCCAGAGCGCGTGCTTTGTGCTGATCACCTGCAACTGCGGACATAAGACGACTCAAGGAATCGAGAATATCGATGGGAGGATAGACGCCTTCACCCGCAAGCTGACGTGAGAGCACAATATGGCCATCCAGCATGGAGCGCACCGCATCCACGATGGGATCTTGCTGGTCGTCACCTTCCATAAGTACGGTGTAAAACGCAGTGATGCTTCCCTGCGCGGAGTTGCCGGCACGCTCTACAAGCTGGGCAAGCTTCGCGAAGACGGAAGGCGTGTAACCTTTGCTTGATGGTGGTTCGCCAGCAGCGAGACCTACCTCGCGCGCAGCCATGCAGTAGCGCGTGAGCGAGTCGAGCACGAGCAGAACGTTTTTTCCCTGGTCACGGAAGTGCTCCGCAATCGCAGTTGCTGCCATAGCAGCGCGCATACGCTGCAGCGGTGTTTCATCAGAGGTAGACACGACAGTGACGGAGCGGCGCAAACCTTCTTCTCCGAGAGAATCCTCTAAAAATTCACGCACTTCGCGGCCTCGTTCGCCTATCAATCCCACGACGGTCACATCGGCAGAGGTGTTGCGGGTCATCATGCCGATAAGAGTGCTTTTGCCCACGCCGGATCCACCGAAGATTCCAACGCGCTGACCTTGCCCTGTAGTGAGCATGCCGTCGATAGCTCGAATACCTGTACTGAGCGGAGTGCGAATGGGTGCTCGCTCCATCGGCGACGGTGGAAGTCGGTGGAGAGGCGCGCGTGCATGAGTGCGCGGTGGAGGCATGCCATCAATGGGAATACCTTCGCCATTTACGACACGTCCCAGCAACTCATCGCCGACACGTATTTTAGGTGCGTGCCCCATAGAGAGCACACGATCGCCAAAACGAATGCCACTGGCAGGTTGTAGCGGTGTAGAAAGGACGTTTGTTCCCCGAAAACCTACTATTTCCGCTAAAAAGCGGCTGCCATTGAGGCTGATGATTTCACAGCAATCACCGACAGAACAAAGCGGGCCTTCCGATTCAATGATCTGACCGGAAACCTGAACGACTCGGCCGCTCCATCGCCAGGACGGAGCAGCTTCAAGCGCTTGCATGAATGCGCCAAGTGCCATGTTACGCCTCTGCCATGGGCCGACGACCCAGCAAATCGAGAAAGCTGGCCTCAATTTCTGCGAGTTGAGCGCGGATGCCAAGATCGACTGTGCCAACCTTTGTTTCAAGCACGCATTCTCCCTCACGCATAGTTTCGTCTGGGCGAAGCTCTGGGGGATCGGTGGATTCTTGCAGATGTGCCTGCCATGTCTCGGCTTCTGTGGCCGGTACGCGTAATACCGCAGGACTACGGCCTGCAACATTATCCAAGGCAACACGCACTGCACCAGTTAGCAGAAGAGGGTCAATGGTGGCTTCGCGATGCAGCACCTTCTCCGCGATAGCAAGGGAGAGCCTCACAACTTGTTGCTCGATACCTTCAAAATACCGTTTACGCTCCTGTGCAAATGATTCCAATGTGCGCACAATTCGACTGCGCACTTCGATATCCTTCTTTTCTATCTCCTGTTCGGCCTCAAAGAAAGCCTGGCGGCGGGTTTCCTCGCGAATCTGTTCTAAAACACTCTCATTGGATATCTGAAACCCTGAAGATGGTTCCGTAAACTGTTGCACGCTCTCTGCGGATTCTTCATCAAGTGTCCTAAATTGCAACACGGCAATGTCTGTAAAATCGTTTGCGATAAGCGGCATCGCATGCTCAGTAAGCATCGTCGGCCTCCATTTTCAGCACTACTTTTCCTTCCGTCTCGAGTTGACGTGCAAGTGCGAGCACCTCCTGCTGCGCTTGCGCGATATCCTTTCCACGCACCGGCCCCATCGCCTCCATGTCCTCCTTCAGCATGGCGACAGCGCGTGAACTCATGCCCTGGCTGATGTGCGCGAAGAGGTTATCATCCGCGTTCTTCAGTGCGAGGCCTAAAGTTCTCTTATCGGCAGCTGAGACAATTTCACGAATGCTGGCAGGCGCAACAGTAAGCAAATCATCAAAAGTAAACATAAGGTTGCGAATACCGATGGCAAGTTTTGGTTCGTGCTGCTCAATCTGTTCCAAAATGCTACGGCTGGCGCTCTGCTCCAGCCCATTGAGCATCTCAGCAACCGCTTTAAAGCCGGAATATGATTGGCGGCCATTCTCACCAAGAGATTCAATGCGTTTGTAGAGGATCAAAGCTACTTTCTGAGCCATCTCAGGCGAGAACTGCCGCATCTCCGCAAGGCGGCGGACAGCTTCCACACGTAATTCTTCACGCAATTGCATCAGCACGGCTGAGCCACGTTTCGCATTGAGATGCGCCAGGACTAATGCGACCGTCTGCGGGTGTTCACCATCTAGAAACTTGCTGAGCTGCGTCGGATCCATTTTCTGCAATGTAGCTAGATCACCGTGCGATCGTTCGCGCCGGCGATAAATCTGCGCCATGAGTTCTTCTGCGCGTTCTTTCCCAAAAGCTTCGGTGAGCAGACGCTCAGCTGCTTCGGGACCGCCTTGCAGCATTACTTGCTGCGATTGAATGAGATGATAAAACTCATCCAGAACCTGCATCTGTTCTTCTGGCGGAACATCCTGAGTACGCGATATCTCGTCAATCAACATCTGCAGTTCGGTTGATTGCAAGTTTTGAAAAAGCATGCGCGAAAGCTCATCACCGACGGTCATCACGAGAATCGCCGCTTTGCGTAATCCAGGTATGGGCTTTACCGGACCACGTGGTGTCGGGAGCGCCTGAGTTGCCATCAGTCTGCCTCCGCCGATCCAATCCAAGACTGCAGAACACGTGTGCTGTGTTGTTGTTCACTGCGAACGTGATTAGCGACACGTTCAAACATGCGTTGAGGCGTGATTGCCTGCGCAGGTGAATCCAGTTCGGGCACGGTAGCTGTCATGGAAAGTGCAGTGCCTGTACTCGATGTCCCCGTAGCTAACGAAGTGGTCACGGACTTTACCATTGGACGAAGAACAAACAGAAACAGAAGAACTGCACAGGCCAGCATTCCAACCGTTCGGAGGAGACCGGGTTGCGAACGCAGCAGCGATCCTGCCTGGTCGGTGACGCGTTCCATCAACGCTGGTTTTGCCGCAGGCGCGTTGCTGGAGAATGCAACGTTCTGTACCACCACCGTATCGCCGCGTCGGGTATCGTAACCCACTGCGGCCTGCGCAAGTTGCTCGAGACGCCGCATCTCATCAGCCGAACGAGGCTTCCACGTGGTATTTCCCTTCCCGCTTCCATCAACCTGTTCACGATCATTCACAACAATGGCTGCGGCGATGCGTTGCACGCGGCCTGGTCCCTCTTGTGTGTGAACAAGATGACGCGAAACAGCATAGCTACTGCTTTCTTCTCGCGAGGTTTGGGACTGACCACTGTTTGTCTGCGGATTGACTGGCAGAGGAGTCTTCTCTGCTCCTGGTGTATTGCTTTGTGTACCCACTGCGGCAGTGGCGTTGCGCGGAGATTGATTAGCGCTTTGCTCGGTGCGTTGCACACTTACTGTCGCAGAATTCTGTGGATCGTAGACCTCATCCGTGCGCTCTTCCGTGCCCTGGTCGTAGGTGACGTTCACAGTCGCCCGCACATTGCCAGGGCCGGCAAGTGGTTCCAGCATGGCGATCAATTTGTTCTCCAGAGCTGATTCCTGATCGCGCGCTATACCGCTGGCCGTTGGGCCGTTGAGGTCTGAGCGTCCATCTGCATCTACAAGTGTGACCTGCTCAGGATGGAGATTCTCCACAGCACCGGCGATGAGACTGCGAATAGATGCAGCTTGCTCACGTGGTAAGGATGCGCGGCGGAGCTTCAGGACAACACTGGCAGTCGCGGCATGCTCTTCCGCTGTGAAGTAACTCTCTTTAGGAAGTACAAGATGCACACGCGCACTGGCTACAGCATCAATGGTTTCAATGGTATGTTCTAGCTCGCCTTCCAAAGCACGTTGATAATTAACGCGCTCATCGAACTCTGAACCTACCCAATTGGGTTTATCGAAGAGCTCAAATCCGAGCCGTCCTGACGATGGCATTCCTTTCGTCGCAATAGCCATGCGCGCCTTATCAAGTTGCTCAGCGGGCACCTGCAAGCCACCGCCGTCTGCAGTGAGTTGATAGCTGATACCAGCTGAGCCGAGCTGCTGTTCTACCTGCTGTAGATCGCGCGAGCCCAGACCATTGAAGAGCACACGCCAGTCCGTGCGGCTGCTCCACCACATCATCAGCGCGCTGATGCCGGCGATGATGAACAACGTTCCTATAAGCATGGTGCGCTTGCGCGGCTGCAACGCGTTCCAACGCTGGGAAACGACGTCAACGAATGCTCGCGCTTTAGGCGGCAAAGGAAGAAGTGTGCTGGGCACACGTTCGAGTGAAGTTGTGGTCTGATCTGCCATTTGTCTCGGGAGTTAAAACTGCATTTGCATCATCTGTTGATAAGCGGAGACGGCGCGATTGCGCACCTGCAATGCCATTTCAAAGGCGATCTCTGCTTTTTGTGTTGCGATCATGGCCTGATGCACATCGGTACCGTCACCGCTCAGGAGCCCTGTAACGGCTCTCGTTGCATTAGCGTCCAGCGTTGCGCTCTGCTGCGCAACCGAGTGCAGCATCTCAGAAAAACTTGTGCCGCCTGCATGGGGAGTACGTGCGGCTGCAAACGTGGGTGCAGTTGCCGCAGTTGCTGAACCGATGCCGGAGATGGGGGAGATGCCGTTCATGTTTCCTCATTACTTCAGAATGTCGAGCGAGGCAGTGAGCATTCCTTTCTCTGCCTGTACTGCTGTCACATTTAGGCCATAGGCGCGAGTTGCACCCATTAGGTCAACCATTTCGGTGAGCGGATTAATGTCGGGATAGGTGACGTAGCCGTCCTTATCCGCATCGGGATGGCCTGGATCATAACGACGCACGACAGCGTCTTCATTGCTGACAACACCGGCGATGTTCACTCCGCCGGGCACATCCATAGAAGTGGAACCCATTGACGACATCGGTGAAAGCCGCGCGTGCAACAGAGAGTTGCTAAAGCCACTTGGGCTTGGATCACCAGAAAAAAGGACCGATTTACGCAGATAAGGACCACCCTCTGCCGTACGTGTTGTTTCGGCATTGGCCATGTTGGTAGCAGTGACTTCCGCGCGCACTCGTTCAGCGCGTAGCGCGGAGCTGCTGATATCCATCATTGAAAAGAGATTCATGCGCTATTTTCCATCCGATCGCAGAGCGCTCATCATGCGCGAATATTCATGTTTCAACAACTCCACGCCTGTGCGGAACTCAAGTTGAGCTTTGGCCAGATTCATTGCTTCGCGATCCATCGAAACGTTGTTACCATCCGGTCGCGAAACCAGCCCGTCTACCTCACGGACATCTGCTGCTGCAGGGGCAACGTTACCGGAACGTTGCAACGCAGTTTGGAACTCGCTGCCAAAATCGAATCCGACAGTTTTGTAGCCAGGCGTATCGATATTGGCTGCGTTTTGCGCAGTCACCTTCATCTGCTGTGAGGCGAGGTCGAGATAGCGGCCAAGCGCATCAGCCATTGGCATATTCAGATCCATGCTTGTCTCTTCCCTAAAGTGCGTTTGAACTTCTGCCGATAGACAATGCATCTCACATGCCAAAAAGAAGACCGCTCTATTGGAGCGGTCTTAACTATCCATCTGTAAGTGAATCTTAAGGTCTTCTCAGGATTGCCTCATACGAATCCGAATGTCCTCTGGATGGATCTCGGGTCTCTCATCGCACAGAATAGCGGCGCGGTGCACCACATGTCCTAGCTCGCGAACGTTACCCGGCCAATGATGGCGCTGTAATATTTCAAGGGCTGCACTGCTGATGCGCTTGATCGGTGCAGTTTCGCCCATTTTTTCAAGCATATATTGGACGAGCATGGGCAGATCCTCCATGCGTTCCCGTAAAGGAGGCACTTCCACCGGAAACACTGCCAGGCGATGATAGAGATCGGTCCGGAAGCGTCCTTCGGTAGAACGTTGCTCCAGAGGCTGGTGCGTAGCCGCAACGACACGCACATCCACACGCATCACTTCGTTGTCACCAACGCGCTGCAACTCACCACTCTCTAAAAAGCGCAACATCTTCGCCTGCAAAGGCAGGGGCATTTCTCCAATTTCATCAAGAAACAGGGTGCCACCATTGGCTGCCTCAATGCGTCCAGTTCGAGACTGCACTGCACCCGTGAAAGCGCCCCGCGTGTGGCCGAAGAGTTCCGCTTCCAGCAGAGACTCCGGTATAGCGGCGCAGTTCAATACGGCAAATGGTCGTGAGGAGCGCTCACTCAAAAGATGAACAGCGCGCGCGACGAGTTCTTTACCTGTGCCGGTTTCTCCCTCTATGAGAACAGTAGCCGAGCGCGGTGCAACCAGTCGGACCATCCTCGCGAGCTGTCGCATTGGAGTACTTTCGCCAACGATGCCAGGTAGCAACGAGACGGGCTCCGTCGAAGCGGTAGGCTCCGTCACTGTAGCTGCAGCACGGACCATCGCGACAAACGAAGGCGGCGCCACCGGGGCACTATTCCATGCTGCACCATCAGCCACATCGGTTTCCTGAATCTCACGCAACGCGTGTAGAAGTTCATTGCGGCGTGGGCTGCGATTGGCATTCTGACCATGAGCGCCATCCAGGCTAAGAAGATCGACCTGAGGATATAGTTGGCGCAGATGCTCGTTGAATGCAGAAACTTCCAAATCGGGCAGCCAGCTATCGACCATAACAGCCTCAGGAAGCTGTTCGTCCATAAACGCCATCGCTTCGGCGCCTCCACTGGCCTCTTGCACATGCCAACGCATACCTGTGAGCAAATTGCGCAGGCGCGAACGCATACCATTATCCGGACTAACTAAAACGACGGAACGCGGCGTAGCGGATTGTGGAGAAGAACTCATCATAATGCTGCTCCACCTTCTTTTACATTCGTAAGCCCCCGCGCAACGGTATCGCGCAGTATCTGCACAAGACTGGCGAGACGCGTTGCTTCCGCGACCCCCGTGGTCACCGCATCACGTAATGCCTCTTCCGTCCCAAGCATGCGGCCCAATTCAAGCTGGCAAAGAATGGCCGTAACGGGTTGGCTAATGTCATGGATCTGTTCGCGCGCAGATTCCAGAACAGCTTCATAGGCACGCTCACGTCCCAACGGTTCCATCGTGTAAATCGTGGCTCCTTTGTTCTGGTTAGGCACAGTGCATCTCCGATCGGGACGGTATTTCTTCCTGACGAGCCACGCGTTTCTTTTCGCGAAGGCGATATCCCTCACCTCGCACTGTCTCAATTAAGGAAGCCTGGTTGGAAGCGTCTGTAACGGCTTCAGCGAGTTTGCGCCGAAGATAATTGATATAAACATCAACTACATTCGTTCCCGCATCTGGTGACATGGACCAGACCTCGCGCAGAAGTTCGGGGCGGCTAACGACTCGGCCGCGATGGAGAAGAAGGTATTCGAGGAGAGCGAATTCTTTCACTGTTAGATCCAGGGATCGGCCGCCACGCATTGCCTTACGCTGAACGCGATTCAACTCCAGATCGTAATGATTTAATAGGACGTTATTGTTGTTTTCGGACATACGCCGACGGCGTAAGGCACGGCAACGAGCGGTGAGTTCATGAAAACTAAAAGGCTTCAGGAGGCAATCGTCTGCTCCACTATTTAACGAAGCTAAGCGATCTTCCAGCCCGCTACGTCCAGTAAGCACCAATACTGACATATCGCGATGCTCAGCACGGAGCTTGTTGAGGACCTCTAATCCATCACGACGTGGCAGGCCAAGATCGAGCACCATAATATCCGGCTGGAACTCATCTGCGTGCTGCAGCGCTGCTTCTCCGTCACTAACCCAGTCCACTTCATAGCCTTCGAGTTTTAGACCTTTCTTTAGAAACAAACCGAGCGCCTGATCATCTTCCACTACGAGAACCCGCATTCATACCTCTCAACTTGAGCAAGGGGTTACGACCTGAAATGGTTACTGTCTACACCTCTATGGGTGCTTCTTTTGTATTTTGAAGCATTACTAGTTTCCGAAAGACCCAATAGTAATCTATTTCTAATATGTTGTTCCGATTTGGAACTAAGAAGGAATCAAATTAGCCACCTCATTCATATTTTAGCTTGCAATTCGCCTTTTATTCGCTAACAATACAATCATGGCTATTACGCGGCGTCAGAAAGATGTTCTTGATTTTCTAAATGGATTTACTCAAAAGAACGGCTATTCGCCTTCCTATGAGGAGATTGCACAAGGTTTAGGGCTGAATTCATTGGCCACTGTGCACAAGCACATTACAAACCTGCAAAATAAGGGTCTTCTGCAACGAGCGCACAACCGCAGCCGTTCTATAGATGTACTCTCTCCTCGCTTGCCGCGAAGGGCAGATCGTTTGCCGCTGCTGGGGCGTATTGCTGCGGGTAAGCCCGTCGAAGCGGTGGAAAATGCAGAGAGTATTTCTCTGTCGGAGATTATCGGCAATCGGGAAGTATTCGCTCTGGAAGTACGGGGTGATTCCATGAGGGACGAACACATTGTGAATGGGGACTTTGTACTAGTGGAGCGCACCAATACTGCTCGTGAAGGCGAGATCATTGTTGCTCTTGTGGATGGTGCGGATGCTACTTTGAAGCGGTTTTACCGAGAAGGTGCGCAGATACGATTGCAGCCTTCAAATGCAGAGATGGCACCGATCTATGCGCCTGCAGAACGCGTGCAAATTCAAGGGAAAGTGCTTGGAATGCTGCGCAAATACGCCTGAAAATCTGCATAATTTGCATAAAAATTGACAAATGGAACCGATTTACGCGCGTCTGCGTACCAGAGTCATCGCTATGACTGGAGCGGACGCGGTGATGTTGCTCGCGCGGTGATTGCTACAGGAAAAATCCAGCCGATTACTAAGGTCGAAGTGAAGTCGAAGGCTTCGGGCAGTGTCGAAAAACTTCTTGTTGACATTAATGAAACTGTCCAAAAAGGACAGGTACTCGCGGTTCTTGATCAGGTTGAAATCCAGGCACAGGTACAAGCAAAGCGAGCTGAATTGGCGGCTGCGGAGTCGAATGAGCGGTCAGCAGAGGCGGCGATTGCACTAGATCGCGTGAATGCGGAAGTTCCTGATCTGCCGATGACGAAGCATACATATGAGCGTGCCGTGGCGATGTCGAAAGACGGCGTTGTGTCGCAGCAGGTTCTGGACGATACGCATGCCAAATACGTGCTTGCGGTGAACACGCGTGACAAGGCGCTAGCGCAGATCAAGGTAGATCAGGCGAAGCTAAAGGAAGCGCAGGCTCAGGTCGCGCAGAGTCGCGCGAGTCTACGCCAGCTCGAAGAAGAGTATTCGTACACAACGATCACTTCGCCGATGGATGGTGTTGTGCTTTCGCGCGATGTGGAAGTAGGCAACGCGGTGAGCTCGATTCTTGTGATGGGATCTACGGCAACGCTGGTTATGACGCTGGGCGATACAAGCCAAGTGTACGTACAGGGTAAGGTGGACGAAAGCGATATCGGACATATCTACCTAGGTCAGACGGCTCGCATCCGCGTTGAAAGTTTTAAAGACAAGACCTTTACCGGCCACGTCACCAAAATTGCGCCGCTGGGTGTGGAGAAGGACAACGTCACCACATTCGAAGTGCGCGTCTCCATCGATAATCCGACCGGCGAGTTGAAAGCCAACATGACGGCGAACGCTGAGATTCTGATGGAAGAGCATAAGGATGTGCTGTCGATTCCTGAGCAGGCTGTGATCTTCGATAAGAACAAGAATGCCAGCATGGAAATTCCTGATCCGAAATCGAACACCGGACGTAGAAAAATTGAGGTAAAGACAGGCATCTCTAATGGGGCGCGCACGGAGATTTTGAGTGGATTGAAGCAGGGCGACAAAGTATTGCTGCAGCAATAAGTTTTATATTGAGGGGCTCCATCATGAATTTCCAAGTCCGCGTTGCGATTTTTGCATTTGCTACAGCAGCGACACTGCATGCCGAAGACTTTCACCGCATACTGAAGACAGGCAATGCGCCGCATATTTCGGTGAGCACCGGTGCGGGATACGTGCATGTGATGTCGTCCGATGCGAACGAAGTGCAGGTGACTGGACACGTCCGCAAAAGCACTAATAACTGGGGGTGGGGTGCGGGCAATGCAGAGGAACGCATCCGGCAGATTGTCTCAAATCCTCCGATCGAACAAAATGGCGATTCCATAAACATTGGCCGCGGCCATGATCGCGAGTTGCAGCGAAACATTGTGATTGATTATGACGTTCTGGTTCCACGCAATGCGACTGTCGAAGGCCGCTCGGGATCAGGCGATGTGCGCGCTGCGAATCTTGGGGGAGCATTTTCGGGCAGTTCCGGTTCCGGTGATATGGAAGCAGTCAATGTGCATTCCTTTGTGCGTCTCGATACGGGCTCGGGTTCGATCCACGTGCACGATCTGTACGGCAATTCCCTGCTGAAGACCGGCTCCGGCGATATCGAAATCCAACAGTCTGCGCCAGGCGACGTGCAAGCAGAGACTGGTTCTGGTTCAATTCGGATTCGGAATGTGAACGGGGCTGTACGCGCTGCGACCGGTTCGGGCGATGTGGAAGCACAGGGTAAGGCGATGGGTGATTGGAAGGTTGTCACTGGTTCAGGATCGATTCGTTTGGAGCTGATGCCGAACTCCGGTTTTCGTGTGGATGCTTCAACAGGGAGCGGGTCGATTCGCCTTCCCCAGGTCACCGGGACGGGTGCGGAGTTGAATAAACATCATGTAGTGATGAGTGTGCATGGCGGCGGACCGGCGCTGAAGCTGCAGACTGGCTCGGGGGATATTGAAGTCAGGTAAACAGTCTTGATTGGAGTCTTAGTTTAGTTGGGAGCCGGACATTGTTCCGGCTCTTTGCTTTTGGCCGGTCGCACTATGCGCAAGGCGATGCTGCACATCGGGAAATATAGAGAGAACCTGCTGCTCTCAGAATGACGCTCTTCTAAGTAGATACACTTTGCTCATGGTATGCAGTGATTTGCGGTTGGTAGTGTTTGATCTGGATGGGACGCTGATTGATTCGCGCCGCGATCTGGCGAACAGTGTGAATGCGACGTTGCGGCATCTTGGGTGGAAGGACCTCTCCGACGAAGTAATCGCGACATATATCGGCGATGGCGCTTCGATGCTGGTGCGGCGGGCGCTGGCGCATGTGGCTGATATTCCTCCATTAGAAGAGCAAGAGACGTACGCGCTGGAGTTCTTTCTCGACTATTACCGTGAGCACAAACTGGATTTCACGCATGTGTATGAGGGTGTCGTCGAGTCGCTGCGTGCGATCCATGAGCATGCACCGCAGGTGAAGATGGCCGTGTTGACGAACAAGCCGGTGCGTCCCTCGCGACAGATTTGCGATGCTCTGGGGTTGAGCGAATTTTTCTTTCAGAACTATGGTGGCGATAGCTTTGTGACGAAAAAGCCCAATCCTGAGGGACTGTTTACCTTGATGCGCGAGGCCGGGGTAAGTGCGTCGCAGACAGTGATGGTGGGTGATTCGAAAGTAGATGTAGCGACGGCGCAGAATGCGGGCGTGGTATGTGTTGGATGTAGTTACGGGTTGTCACCTGATTCCCTTTTGGCTGCCGGACCGGATGTAATGGCGGCCAGTGCATCAGAGTGGACCGGATTGTTGGTGGGGTGAGCTAGACGAATTATTCTGTAAGGATGGACTTTCAGCTTGCTACGGACTACACACCGCAGGGCGATCAGCCCCGCGCCATTCGTGAACTTGTGACCGGATTGAATGATGGTGAGAAGCACCAGGTATTGCTGGGTGTGACCGGGTCGGGCAAGACGTTCACCATGGCGAAGGTGATCCAGCAGGTGAACCGGCCGGCGCTGGTGCTGGCGCATAACAAGACGCTGGCCGCGCAGCTTTATCACGAGTTCAAGCAGTTCTTTCCAAACAATGCGGTGGAGTACTTCGTCTCGTACTACGACTACTACCAGCCAGAAGCGTATATCCCATCTGGCGATCTGTATATCGAGAAAGAAGCGACGATCAATGAAGAGCTCGACAAGCTGCGGTTGTCTGCTACTCGATCGCTATTTGAGCGGCGGGACTGCATCATTGTGTCGTCCGTGTCGTGCATCTACGGCCTCGGTTCGCCAGAAGCGTATTACGGCATGTTGCTGCTGCTGGAAAAGGGGCAGCGCATCAAGCGGGAGGACATTACGCGGCGTCTTGTCGAGATTTTGTATGAACGGAACGATCATGACTTTCGGCGTGGAACGTTTCGCGTGCGCGGCGATGTGATCGAGGTCTATCCGACGTATGACGAGAATGCGTTTCGCATTGAACTGTTCGGCGACGAGATCGATTCCTTGTCGCAGATTGATCCCCTGTTTGGCACGGTGAAACAGAAGTATTCGCGGCTGCCGATCTATCCGAAGTCGCACTATGTGGTGCAGCCGGAGCGGAAGGCGGGCGCAATGGATTCGATCTTGCACGAGCTGGGCGAGTGGGAGGCGCAGCTTGAGAAGGAAGGCCGTGTGATGGAGGCGAACCGCATCCATCAGCGCACGCGGTTCGATCTGGAGATGATCAAGTCCGTCGGATACTGCCACGGGATTGAGAATTATTCGCGGCACTTTTCAGGGCGGTTGCCGGGTGAGCCTCCGCCGACGTTGCTAGATTATTTTCCGCGCGATTTCATGATCTTTATCGACGAGTCGCACGTGACGGTACCGCAGTTGCATGGCATGTGGCATGGTGACCGGTCGCGCAAGCAGAATTTGATCGATTATGGATTTCGTTTGCCGTCGGCGATGGACAATCGTCCGCTGAAGTTTGATGAGTTTGAGAACCGGACGGGGCAGATCATTTATGTGTCCGCTACGCCGGGGCCGTATGAGTTGACGAAGTCTGCGGGTGTGGTGGTGGAGCAGATTATTCGTCCGACGGGGCTGATCGATCCTCCGGTGGAGATTCGTCCGATCAAGGGGCAAGTGGACGATTTGCTGGCGGAGATTCGCGAGCGTGCAAAGCGCAATGAGCGCGTGCTGGTGACGACACTGACGAAGCGCATGGCCGAGGACCTTGCCGGCTACTACACAGAGGTGGGCGTGCGGTGCCGGTATATGCACTCCGAGATTGAGACGCTGGAGCGTGTGAAGCTGCTACGGGATTTGCGTAAGGGCGAGTACGATGTGCTGATTGGTATCAACCTTCTCCGTGAGGGATTAGATCTCCCGGAGGTCTCTCTCGTCGCCATTCTGGATGCGGACAAGGAAGGCTTTTTGCGTTCGCAGGGATCGCTTATCCAGACGATTGGACGTGCGGCCCGGCATCTTGAGGGGCGCGCGATTTTATATGCCGACAAGATGACCGATTCGATGCAGCGCGCGCTGGACGAGACTTCTCGCAGGCGCGAAAAGCAGCAGGCATATAACGAGGAGCACGGAATTACGCCGAAGTCCGTTGTGCGGCCGATTGGCGATGCGCTGGCGGGGATCATCGACGCAGATTATGCGGACATGACCGAAGAGTCTGAGGGCATGCCGGAGTTCATGTCGCAGCAGGAACTCGACAAGTACATTGCCGGGCTGGAGAACGACATGCGCGAGGCGGCGAAGAAGTTTGAGTTTGAAAAGGCCGCAAAACTCCGCGACACCGTGAAGGAGCTGCGCACAAAAGAGTTTCTATTTAGTTAGCTCGCTTGCGCGACGAGATGATGCTTCGTCTTTGCGTGCTGAATGTATCGGAATGTTTTTTCAACTTTTGGTAATGCTTCGAATTCCGGTCGTGCGAAGAGGTACCCCTGCTGGAGTACGACCCCGATATCGGTGAGCGCGTGCATGATCGACGGGCGTTCCACACCTTCCGCGATGACTTCCACACCAAGTTCCATACAGGCGGCGACCATAGCGTTGAGAACGACAGCCGTGGCGCGATCGGTGTCGATTTTGGACACCATGGTCATGTCGAGCTTAACGATATCGGGCTGTAAATTGGCGAGCAGACTAAGTCCAGAGTAACCGGTGCCGAAGTCATCGATAGCAATACGGACACCCATTTTCTGGTACTCGCTCATTAGCTGGCGCATAGCGCCAGGATCACAAAGCTGAGCGTCTTCAACAAACTCAAGGATGAGACGATCAAGCGGAAAACCGACATCAACGGCCTCGCAACAAGTAAGACTGAGGTGCGAGTTAGCTTCTACAGCGGCAACAGGATTGACATTGACGGTAAGTGATGCGGATGTATCCACCAAACCGAGGCGCATGGCAAGCTCAATGCCCTTTGAACGGCAGGCTTTATCGAAGAGATGAAAGCTCTTAAGAGGAACCCGGTTCAACACCCGGCCGGCGGCTTCACCATTGGGTGAGCGTACCAGGGATTCATATGCAAAGACTTCTTGCGTTTCCACGTTCACAATAGGCTGAAAAGCCATCGAAAACTTTGGGATCGCTCCACGTCCTCGAGCGGCTGCCTCCGCTTTTGCACGCAGACCTCGCTCAACGTTGCGGGCCCATACTCCGTACTCGACTTCTTGCATTAAGCACTTCTACTTCATTCATGGAGCGGTCTGCATGTGCCGCTAAACTCAATTTGCCATGAACTGAGAAATACTGGGGGAAAGGCTCTAAACCAAAGCAAAGTAAAACAATGTTCTTATTGCGATGTTCTTCTACGCACTTCAAGTTGTCTATTGATACAAATCCTATAGTAGAAGCGGCCCCGACCAGGTGCAATGTCCAAAGGAATACCTTCCAAAGGTAATCTCATTAGCCCGGAATTCCTATTTAACCGTAATCAAAAGATCTATGGTTTTCGTAACGGATGTTCCGCTTGGTGATACGGCAGTGGCTACAATGGTGGCTTTCTGTGTAATTCCCCCTTTTGATGGCGTACTTTGCGCCGGGGGCCGTGAGGCGCAACCTGCGAAAAACATCAGAAAACTTATTGATAATAGAGAGTATCTTTTCCTCCTGAACATCCATGGAAGGATGCAGCAGAAGCCAATCATACTGAGAGCCGCTAAAGTATGAGACGCGGTTTGAACAACCTTAATCGTCATCAAGATTGTTTGTGGATTGGAACCTGGAATGACAGCGGGTGGATCAAAAGCAACGGTCACACCAGCTGGCACCCCTTGGGCAGAAAAAGTGACAGTCTGACCATAAGAGCCATTGGTCGGGATGATCTGAAACTGAAAGAGGGCCGGTGCTCCGGCGGCTACGGTGAGCGAAGTGGTGGATGAATTGCCGGTAGAAAGTACAAAATCTGGAGGCCCGGCACTAATGGAAGTGATGGTTTGAGCGGATGTGCTGGCCGCGAAAGAGGCGTCGCCAGAATAAGAAGCGAGGAAAGCGTGAGCGCCAACCGTAGGCGAAGCTATAATCCACTGGGCTTTGTTATTGCGAAGAGCAGATGAACCAAGCGAGATATTGTTTTCAATAAATGTGATGTCACCTGTGGGGATGCCCGCTCCGGATGTATAGACAGTAGCAGTTATGGTGAGCGGCTGTCCGGCATACATTATTGGATCTGTTTCCAAAGCGGTGGTGGTCGCAGTTTTTGTAGAAGCTATCGATTGCGCGGAAAGCTGCACACTTTGGGGCAGAAAGTCTCCGCCCGAGAATGTGCCGGTACCTGTGAAAACACCGATTGATGTAGGTGCGAACTTAATTTGAGTCTTGCAGCTCTGGCCAGCTGCAAGATGGATTGGAAGCGGTCCACAGTTGCCGGTAAGCAACATGAAGGACTGCGGCAATATGGCATTCGTGATGGTAAGCGCGATTGACCCAGCATTTGCAAATTGAAGGTCCTGCTGCATAGAACTTCCCACACTGGTTGAACCAAAGCGCAGAAAAGCTGGAGTAAGAGTGCTAACTTTACCTCCGCGTTCCACAAGAAAAACAGAATCGGAGGCGTCAACCATAACTGCTGCAGGACGGTCGAGGCTTGCGGTAGTTAAAGTATGGCCATCTGCCGAGAGTGCCTGTTCTCCATTGCCTATCTCGGCCCAAAATGTTTTTGATATCTGCCGAAAAACTTTCTGATGAACTGCATCGGCAATGTAAAGACTGCCATCCGTCGAGATCGCGATACCGTCCGGACGCACGAAGCCAGGATTACCGGTATCGCCTTTGCTCGATACCACAGTTTCAATGGTGCCATCCACTCTGATGACACGGACACGGCCATTCCTGCGATCTCCAATAAATAGCTGGCCTGCGGTATCGAATGCTAAAGCCGAAGGAGCATCAAGTTCAGCATTGATAGCAGGGCCTCCATCTCCATTGCTTCCCTGCGCGCCTGTACCGGCGATGGTATGAATAATGCCATTGATGTCTACGCTACGTACACGGAAGTCTGCAGCATCGGCGATGTAAAAGTTGCCAGATTTATCCAGTGTCAGGGCAACAGGCTTTCGTAAAGAGGCGATAGTGGCGGGCCCATTGTCACCAAGCGTATTGAACGTTCCGCTGCCAGCAATGGTGGTGATAATGCCCTTCGTATCGACCTTACGCACACGATGGTTCATCGTGTCTGCAATGTACAAAGTGCCGTCTGGAGCAACGACGATGCTACTGGGCGTGTTCAACTCAGCCGAAGTAGCTGCAGCGCCATCACCATAGAAGCCTTGTTTACCGCTACCTGCTACGGTGGTAATGATTCCATCGGAATCGATGCGGCGAATAACATGATTGCCTGCATCGGCAATATAAATGTTTCCTGCGGCATCACGCGCGATGGCCCGTGGTGAGCGTAGCTTCGCTGTGAGTGCAGGACCGTTATCACCTGCGTATCCAGCACTGTCCGTACCGGCAACAGTGTGAATGGCGGGTGAAGGGGTGATAATGAGTTGCGAGTGCGCATGGAAGGGACCAGCACACAATATGGCTGCGCTATACACACGCATCCGAAATCTTCGCCATAGGCCTGAGCTACTCAATCTTTTGGCTGCAACTTAAATAAGAGAATGTGTGAAGTATAGCCTGTTTGTTCGTATACGAGCTGTTCGCTATAGATTCTGGACAGTTCCCTTTCGATGTGTTCAATCTGTCTGTGCCGAATGCAGTAATACTTTTGTTGTGGTGATGGCCTGCCCAACATGGCGCTGTGTATGTTCTGCAATGTGCACGAGCAGGTCGCCGAGGGTGACCGGCAGTTGGGCGCGGCCTACGGTCCGCTTTTCTTCGGGATTGGAGTGGATGAAGTTCGCCACGCGTGCCAGCGAATGAGCGATTGCTTCGTGAAAAGCGATGAAGGATGCTTCTTTTGATCGCCCAGGGTCGGCTTCTGCCTTGAGATGTTTAAGCTGTTCAGTTGAAAGCACATTACCTTCTGCATAGGCGAGGAGGCGATCGAGACTTCCCGCAATGTGGCGCATCTGAAATGCAGCAGAGGGCAAATTGTGCGGCTGTGCCTCCAATTGTTCCTGCGAAAGTTGGCCGCACCAATGGTCAATATCTTCCTTTGCGTGTTCAAGTGCATGCGTGACGGCACGCACCACTACTGGCAGTTCTGTGTGGCTGTTGCGGAGCCATGGTTCAGGCTGGGACGCTGGCATATTTCTGCTCTCCGGCATGGCATTTTCCCGCAGATTGCCGGCCCTTTGGCGCTGATAAACTAAAGGTCTATATGTTTGAGAACCTTCAGGAAAAACTTCAACGGGCCTTTAAGAACCTTCGCGGCCAGGGCACAATCACCGAAGAGAACATCAGCGAAGCGTTGCGCGAGATTCGGCTGGCGCTGCTTGAATCGGACGTAAACCTCGAAGTGGTCAAGCGGCTGATTGACCATGTGCGTGAGCGCGCGCTCGGTCAGCAGGTTGCCACGGCACTGTCTCCGACGGAGCAGGTCATCAAGATTGTGAACGATGAACTGATGGAGATCCTCGGCCGTGATACGGCGCGTTTCAAGTTTGCGTCGCAGCCACCGACGGTGATCCTGATGGCAGGTTTGCAGGGCTCGGGTAAGACGACCACGAGCGGCAAGCTGGCTGCATGGCTCAAGAAGGGCGGACATCGGCCGATGCTTGTGTCCGTGGACGTGTATCGCCCCGCTGCGCGCGAGCAGCTTGCGGTAGTAGCGAAGTCGATTGGCGCGCAGCTTTTTGTTGGCAAGACGAACGATGATGCGGCCGACACGAACCTTGTTCTGCGGCTTGCGAAGGAAGCGCGGCGTGAGGCTGCGAGCTTTGGCAACGACATTCTGATTGTGGATACCGCCGGACGCCTCGGCATTGACGAACAGTTGATGCACGAGATGAGTGAACTGAAGAAGCTGCTCAGCCCGAGTGAGATTTTGTTTGTTGCCGATGCAATGACCGGGCAGGACGCGGTGAACTCCGCCGATGCTTTCCATAAGCGGCTTGGCATTACGGGTGTTGTGCTGACGAAGATGGACGGCGATGCGCGCGGTGGGGCGGCACTGTCGATCCGCAATGTGACGGGCGCTCCAGTGAAGTTTCTCGGCACGGGCGAGAAGCCTGACCAGTTTGAGGCATTCCATCCAGACCGCATCGTTTCGCGAATTATGGGCATGGGCGATGTGGCTACTCTGCTCGAACGCGCAGAGGAAAAACTCGATCGCAAGAAGAGTGAAGAGTTTGCCAAGAAAGCGCTCAGCGGCGATGGATTTACGCTGGAGGATTTCCGCGATCAGTTGCGACAGATTAAAAAGCTCGGATCGATGCAATCGATTTTGAAGATGCTTCCTTCGGTGGGACCATTCCAAGGATTGCAGCAGGCCGCGCAGCATGTAGATGAAAGCCAGTTCACGCGCATTGAAGCGATCATTAATTCCATGACGGCACAAGAGCGTGCGCATCACGAGATCATCTCTGGCGCGCGACGTAAGCGGATTGCGCGCGGCTCGGGCACGCAGGTGCAAGACGTGAATAATCTGCTGAAGCAGTATGCGCAGATGCGGAAGATGTTCAAGGGCATCGGTTCGGGTGGCGGTAAGATGCAGCGCCGGATGATGAGCCAGATGGGCGGCATGAACCGCTTCGGGCGGTAGAATTTGGCACTTCTGCAACCGAAACTCGACGAAATTACAACGAATACACGCAAATTGGTGCAGCCGGAAAGGCTGGCCGTTAGCGAGCGTGTGATCGCGGAGCTGCTTGCTTCCAACATTGAGCAGCGTATGCTGCCGGTCGGAACGAAAGCCCCAGAGTTTGCGTTGCCGGATGCGATTAGCGGGAAGATGATTCGTTCGTCGGACCTGTTGGCGCTGGGGCCGCTTGTGGTGGATTTCTTTCGTGGACGCTGGGATCCGTATTGCGTGACGGAACTTGAGACGTGGCGCGATCTGAATCCTATGGTGCGGGAGAAAGGTGGGCTACTTGTCGCTGTTTCCCCACAGTCTGTCCGGCAGAGCGACTTCACGGTGCAACAGCATGGGATTCCGTTCCCTGTTTTGTGCGATGAGGGATGTCTCGTTGCGGAGCAGTTTGGGATTGCATATCCGGTGTCTGAGGATATGCGGCGGTATTACTTTTCTATCCTAGTGAATATTCCATTTATTCACACCGGTCGGAATGCCTTGGCAGCGAAACGTGGCGGTGGAGATGAGCGAGAGTGGATGCTGCCACTTCCGGCTACGTTTGTGATGGCGCAGGATGGGACGATTGCCTTTGCCGATGCACATGCGGATTTTCGCGTGCGGCCTGAGCCGGATGAAGTGCTTGCGGTGCTGGAGCGGTTGAAAAGTTAAGTACTTCTTCGCTCAGAATGACTGTGCGAGAAAGGACCTATCGCTGCTGAAACTCTGGTGAGCCGATAACGAATGCGGCCAGCATGTCGAGCTTTGCCGGAGCTGTGGCAGGCCCACCATTGGCAACTGGTTTTTCAATCTGCTGCAGGATCAGGCCGTTCGTCTGGGCGGAAACTCTGCCTCCGATCAACGATGTTTCCAACACAGATAGTGCAAGTTCGGCGCCAGCGCCGGTTGCGTGCGTAGTGCTGCCAGATGCCATCTGCTCTTCTTGATTGCCTGTTTCATTTCGTTTGCGTGATGTGATCTGCGATGTGCGAACAACGTGGGCGGAAGATTGCGAAGATCGCATGGTCGCGGTTGCTAGTATCAGCGGAGATGCTCCGGCAGGTTGCGACATAAGTCCGAGAGCGAGGAGTCGTGAGGAGTCAAACTTCTGTCCGCCGACACGATTGGATGTGAGCGTGAGAGCAAAGTTCAACCGATCGAGTAGCGCAGAGGTATTCATCCACTTGTCCGCAGTGATGTAGTAGCCCGTCGGCGGAAGTGCGCGGTAGAGCGGCTGGCCCATGTTGCTGATGGTCTGCACGATGGCTGCGGGGTTAGTAGGATCGGTTGCGGTGGAACGAAAGACAGAAGCAACAAACTCCACCGGCGTCTTCACTTTATTGCGAAAGTAGCGGCGCGAGTTGAACTCAGGCGAGTGGACGAGCGTGCGCAGTATTTCTTTGATGTCGCCGTCAGTTTGGAGATAAGTCGCGGCCATCTTATCGACAACACTTGCGGGTGGATCGTCCGCGAGGAAACGCTGCGCGAGCTTCCATGAAATAAAGTGTGCGGTCTTAGGGCTGGTTGCGAGTTGCTTGAGTGCAGCCAAGCCTTCTTCTTGCCCACCTTGCTGGATGGTTTGACCGAGCCATTGCTTTGTGCCGGGCTCGTGTCTCTTTTCATCAAAAAAGAATGGGCCTGCCGTTTCAGGGTGGTCGACCGACCAACCAGTGAGCATCGCGGCAAGCCCGATCACGTCGGCTTGTGAGTAGCCCCCGTTTACGGAGAGCGTATGCAACTCCATGACCTCACGCGCGTAGTTCTCGTTCAGCCCTCTGCTGCCCTTTTTGCCTTTGCGGATATTGGCTGGCGAATCCGGGCCAATGGATGTCCAGTTGTCGAGATAGATCATCATGGCTGGATTGGTGGCAGTGGCCATCAGCAGGTCGGGAAACTTACCAAGTGCGTTGCGGCGAATAGCATCACGCACATAAGGCGTGGTGTACCAGCGGTCCTGGCCTTTAGGCGCGTAGATGTTGAAGTGATTGAACCAGAAGTCCGTCATCACAGCCTGCAACTGGCGCTCGCTCAGGATGTCGCGGAGAATGGTCGCCTGTGCCAACTCGTCCAGCGCACGATAGGTCGCATCGGAGTTCGTGGTGGACATGGCATTGAAGTACTCGTGTTCGCGCGGCGTGAAGTCTGTGAGCAGCGAATACCGAATGGGCCCTTGTACGTATCGCGTAAAAATGATGCGGTCCTCCACCGGCATCTTCAGCAGAGCGTGCATGCGGTCCTGCTTTGGCATGGCATATAGATCGGCGGCAATGCGAGCGGCTGCTTCTTTGTTCTTCTGCTTCTGTTCCTCGGTGACGTTGAATAGACTCGCATTCTGTTTTGTATCGCGTTCGAGCTTGTATTTGTGCACCTGCACTTCATATACAGCAGCAAGATCGGGATCGGTAGGATATGGCTGCTTGCCATCCACAATGCGTGCGAGCGTACCGCGATCAGGGTACGTTTCCAGAATCTGGGCGGCGTTCATTGCCATGGTCGGGTAATCTCGCATGCGGCGCTCGCACTCACGATCAGAGATCGCGGATGGCTTCAACTGCCGTTCGAACCATTTGTCTGCGCCATCGGAATCGTTGGTCATCATACTTTCCACTTCGCCGGGACGTGCGCCAAAGCTGAAGCGATTGAGCATCTGTTGCGCGCGTTCGCGTGGCGTGAGGGGAGCTTCGGCTGCATGCGTCCTCTTTTTTGTATGAGCAGACGCAGTTCCGCCCCAGGCGCAGGTACAAGACAGGGCGGCAAGTAATACAAGGCAAGACAGACGGCGGTTCAAGGCACACCTCGGTTGTGAGTAGTGTATCTACTAAAACCCTGGCGATGGCGTGAAGTTGTGTCTAGATTCTGGTGGGTGTGCGCGTTTGCGGCCTGGAGTGGCGGAGCTGCCAGACGATGCGCGCAAGCAGAAGAACCGCAAGCACGGCGGTTACCTTCCACGGCTCCAGAACGCCCGTCTTCACCACCATCCAGTAGTGAATGACTGCCAGCGCAGCAGCACCGTAGACCGTACGATGGAGCGTCTTCCAGCGTTTGCCGCCCATCCACCGCATCACTCGCTGCGGAGAAGTAAGTGCAAGTGCCAGCAGAATGCACCAGGCAAGCAGACCAATCTGAATGAATGGCCGTTTTTTGGCATCATCGATCATGCGTGGCCATACTTCGTGCCACTGTTGTGCGATGGTGTTCACGTCATGCTGGCGCAGTGCAGAGAAGGCTGTGACGATATCGAATCCTGAAAAAAGAAAGACATACGTTGCGAGATGGAGTGTTGCGTAGAAGAACGCGAAGAGACCGAGCATGCGTCGGAAGCGCACGAGCCAGCCAAGCGAAGTGGACAGCCGTCGGATGGGCGTGATCGCCAGCGAACCGAGCAACATATAGAGCGCCCAGTTCCCTGTGAAGTGTGTGATGGTTGCGACTGGGTCAGCGCCGAGGTCTTCTGTACGGAAGTGCTGAACGAGATAAAAAAACGGCAGCAGACACAACAGAAACACAACGGGTTTGAGAACTCGGATTGTTCGATTGCTCATGCGGTCTAGTAGTACCTGTTCAGGTCCATACCTTTATAGAGAGCGGCGACTTCGTTGCCATATCCATTGAACGGCTGCGTGGGAATCGTACGTGGGATAAACGAAGCATCGATACGGCGCTCGTGTGCCTGGCTCCAGCGTGGGTGGCTGTGGTTGGGATTCACATTGGAATAGAAGCCGTATTCCTCTGAGTTCATGTCGTTCCATGTAGTGCGAGGCTGCTTGTCTGTGAACCTGATCTTCACAATAGATTTCGCGGATTTGAAACCGTACTTCCACGGAATGATCACGCGGATGGGTGCTCCCTGCTGGTTCTCCAGCGTCTCCCCATAAGAGCCAAAAGTCAGCAACGTAAGCGGATGCATGGCTTCGTCCATGCGCAAACCTTCGGAGTACGGCCAACTGATACCCGCATCGAATGGAAGCACTTCCTGCTTACGATCTGCAAGCGAAATGAACTGCACGTATTTCGCTTTGGGTGACGGATTGCAAGCCTTGATGAACTCTGAGAGCGAGTAGCCGACCCACGGGATAACCATGCTCCAAGCTTCCACACAGCGGAAGCGATACACGCGCTCTTCGAGCGGTCGATAGCTCATAATCTGCTCGATGCTGAAAGAGAGCGGCTTCTCTACCAATCCTTCGACACTCACTGTCCAAGGGTGTGTTTTGAGCGTATGCGCGTTTTTAGAGGGATCGTCCTTAGCTGTGCCGAATTCGTAAAAGTTGTTATAGGTGATTGCTTTCTGCTTGAGTGTGTGGCGTTCACCGGGCACATCGTATTTGCTGGGCACCGTTGTAAGACGCGTAGCCGCATACGCTACGTCTTCATTGAAAAACGGAGGAATACCCCGACGAAAACGCCATGCTGTCGCACCTGCAGCCAGTCCGCCAGCTAAAAGCGTACGACGGTTGAGGAACTTCTCCTTTGGCGTAACTTCAGAGAACTTAAACTCCGGCGCTTCGCGGATCAGCATGACTAACTCCTTCTGCCCTGCAATGATATGACGTTATGGCAAGGAATTCGGTTTTGAATAGGCCAACAGCTATATTTCAGCGGTTCGCTCAGCTTCTGCGAAACTAGAGAGGCACATTAGGTTGAGGGTAAATGATGGAACGCAACGACATTATGAAAGAGACGGCTGAAATCCTTCTGCGTGGACGCAAGGTGGCGCCGCTGGAAACATTAAAAGATAAGGAAGCACCTGCGGACCTACACGAGGTATATGCGGTTCAGGATGCAATCGCGCGCGATTTTGGGCATGTTGGCGGATGGAAGATTGGCGCACCTTCAGCAACGGATGAGCCTTTCTTTGCACCGATGCCTTTGGCGTGGATGGTGAAAGAGGGTACCGCCCTCAGCGGCGAGCGGTACCGCCTGCGCGGCGTGGAGGCGGAGATTGCCTTTCTAGTTGGCAAAGATATTCCAGCCCGTGAGCAAGCTTACTCGCGCGAGGAAGTTGCGAATGCAATGGAGGCGTGCGTACCTGCGATTGAACTACTTGAGTCTGCGTATATTGATCCGCGCGCCGTTCCTCGTCTCACCATGTTTGCCGATCTCCAGATGCATGGCGGGTTTGTTGCCGGCAAGCCGATTGAGAACTGGCAGACGATCGACTGGGCTGCTGAAACTGTTGACTTGGTAGTTGATGGCAAGTTGGAGATGACACGCACTGGCTCCAACCCCGGCGGCACAGATCTTTTGCGTCTGCTTACGTATCTCGCAAATGAAGGCGCGGCACGCACAGGAGGTCTGAAGAAAGGCCAGTGGATTACGACTGGCAGTTGGACAGGGGCAACATGGCTGCATGCCGGGCAGACGGCTGAAGTGCGCTTCACGCATAGTCAGCCAACGAGCATTCGTTTCGCATAACTTTCGCCTGTTTTATAGTAGGCATCCTACTGATACGAGCCACACTCTCACCTACTGGCGCAGTTTTGCGCCGGAGGTGTTTTGTGGCTCGTCCTTATTGGTCTGGGCAGATTCAGATTTCCCTGGTGTCGTTCTCTGTAAGTCTGTATGTGGCTACCGAGTCGAAAAGTGAAATTCGCTTTCACCAGGTGCATCGTGGAAGTGGCGAGCGCGTGCGGCACCAAAAGGTTTCGGCCATTGACGAAGCACCAGTGGAGAAGGAAGACATCGTAAAAGGCTACGAATACGCCAAAGGCAAGTACATCCAGATCGAGCCTTCTGAAATCGCGCACCTTCGCATTCCCTCCAAACACACCATTGATGTGCAGCAGTTTGTTGGCGTGGACGAGATTGATCCTGAATTTTTCGAGAAACCATATTTTGTTGCGCCGAATGGTGAGGGACAAGCTGAAGCTTTCGCCGTTGTTCGTGAGGCACTCAAGAAGACAGGCAAAGTTGGTCTTGGCAAAATCGCCTTCGGCGGGCGCGAGCATGTACTCGCGATCATGGCTCCCCAGAATGATGATTTTCCAGGAATGATGGCTTACACGATGCGCTATGCGGAAGAGTTGCGCAATCCGGCGAAGTTTCTGGGTGACATCAAGGAAGCCAAGGTGGAAAAAGACCAGCTTGAATTGGCCGAAGAATTAATCAAACGCAAGACAGCAAAGTTCAATCCTGAGAAGTTCAAAGACGAGTATGAAGCTGCGCTACGCGAACTGGTAGAGGCAAAACTGGAGCATAAACCAATTCCGCAGGATGAAGGGCCAGCGAAGTCGCGTGGCAAAGTCATTAATCTTATGGATGCGTTGCGCAGTTCCCTCAAGGCTGGAGGACATGCAACGAGCGAGGATGAAGAGGATGTGCCGGCGAAGAAGCCTGCTGCTTCCCATAAACCAAAGAAAGCAGCAAAAGCCGGGCCGCGTCTGGTCGAGAAGAAATCTTCCTCCCGTACACATGATACGGGGCGCCGTAAGTCCGCATAAGAATTATGGCCACTACAAGAAAAATAGCCAGGAAATCTTCCGCTAGGGCGGCTGCGAAGTCGCCTACGAAGAAGTCTGCAAAAAAGAATGCTGCACAAGCCACTCCCTCTTCGCTTATCGATGAGCAACTCGCGCGTTATCGCTCCATGCGTGACTTCTCTATTACTGAAGAACCTAGCGGATCATCAAAAGCAAAGTCTGCATTGCGGGGACTACCTTTCGTTATTCAGAAGCATGCAGCTTCGCATCTGCATTATGACTTTCGGCTTGGCTGGAACGGTGTTCTGAAGAGCTGGGCTGTTGCCAAGGGACCCAGCTATTTTCCCGGCGATCGTCGTCTCGCAGTGCAGGTAGAAGATCATCCGATGGAGTACGGCGGCTTTGAAGGCATCATCCCTAAAGGCCAGTACGGTGGTGGAACGGTGATGATATGGGACCAAGGAGCTTGGGAACCACACGGAGATGTTGATGAAGGTTTGCAAAAAGGCTCGCTGAAGTTTGGAATGAGCGGCACCAAGATGCATGGCAATTGGACGCTGGTGCGCATGAATAAAAGTGCGAGTGGAAGCCGCCGCTGGGGTTCAAGCGATAAGCCGAATTGGCTGCTCATCAAGGAGCATGATAAATACGAGCGCGGCAAGGACGATCCATGCGTCACGGTGGAAGAGCCAAACTCCGCAGTGACAGGCCGCTCCATCGAAGAAATTGCTGAAGCCGAGACACATGTCTGGCAATCGAACCGGACAAACGGCGTAACTAAGCCATGGCATCACGGCACAAAGAAGAAAACGGCTGCCGAGGAAACACCAGCGCCGAAGAAGGCTTCGAACAAGCCTGCTTCAGCGTCTCTCAAAAAAAAACTAAATACTCTCCCTCAGGAAAGACTGCCGGAGTTCATCGCACCGCAACTCGCCACACACGCGGCAACGCCTCCCAATGAAGAAGGATGGCTTCATGAATTGAAGCTGGACGGATATCGTATTCAAGCGCGCAAACATGGCGATAAAGTGGAACTGCGTACGCGTTCCGGGCTGGATTGGACACATCGCATGCGCGATGTTGCGGACGCGGTGCGTTACATCTCGGCTGAAAACGCCATTCTGGACGGCGAGGTCGTAGTCCTGGATGAGAGTGGCAACTCCATCTTTGCGAAACTTCAAGCATCGTTCGAGCACGGAGAAAAGAACACTTTCACTTACTTTGTCTTTGATCTGCTGCATTTGGATGGTGGGAATTTACGAGGTCTACCGCTGCGTGAACGCAAGCAGTTACTCTCGCAAATCGTTCCTGAATCCGGTGAGATTCTTCGGATGAGTGAGGATATTGCGGGAAATGGCGAAGAAGTGTTTCACCGTGCCTGCGAGCTGCACGCTGAAGGCGTAATCGCAAAGCGGGCCGATGCGAAGTACGTCAGCGGACGAACGGTTTCATGGCTCAAGCTTAAGTGCGTACGCGAACAGGAGTTCGTAATCGGCGGGTTTACTCTGCCAACGAACGGCACCTATGGCATCGGATCGCTTCTGCTTGGCTACTACGATGACGCTGGCAAGTTGATCTATGCAGGCCGAACCGGCACCGGATTCAATCAGCGGACGCATCGTTCGATACGTGATGTGCTGGAGAATCTTGCGCAGAAGACGATGCCCTTCGCGGCTGTCCCTGCTCCCGACCGCCGGGATGTGACCTGGGTGAAGCCCACCAAAGTAGCGCAGGTGCGGTTCGCCACGTGGACAGCAGACGGACGCGTGCGGCAGGCTGCGTTTTTGGGACTCCGCGAAGATAAAGCAGCGACAGAAGTATTCCGTGAAGCGCCCACGACTGCCCCGAAGCCGCGTACACCGCGCCATCGCGGACGCGAGTTCGTCCACGTCAACGCTTCTGAAAAGGTGACGCCAATGAAGAAATCTTCCAGTGATAGCGCTGCACAAGTCGCGCCTGTACGGCTCACGCATCCTGAAAAGGTCCTCGACGAAAACACAAAGCTCACGAAGCAGGAGCTCGCCAATTACTACTGGGCAGTCGCGGAGCATATGCTCCCGCATATTGCAGATAGACCATTGAGCCTTGTGCGCTGTCCGGAAGGAAGCACTCAACCATGTTTTTTTCAGAAGCATGTAAACCACATGCTTCCGCCGGGCATTGGCAGCGTGACCATTAAGGACAAACGCGGCAAAGCGGAACCGTATATCACTCTCAATACAGCCGAAGCACTTGCCGGCCTGGCACAGATGGGCGTGCTGGAGGTGCATCCGTGGGGTTCGAAAAATGATTCTTTAGAGAGGCCTGATCGCATTATTATCGATCTCGATCCCGATGCAGCTATCTCATGGAAACAGCTTGGAGACAGCGCAAAGCAGGTGCGTTCGATGCTGAAGAGCATTGGGCTCGAAAGCTTTCTAAAGACAACTGGCGGTAAAGGCTTGCATATAGTCATCCCCATCGCAGCTCGATATGAATGGCCGATAGTGAAAGTATGGGCGAAGGCGTTTGCCTCTGCGATGGAAGAGGCGCAGCCGGAACTCTATCTCACCAAAATGACGAAGTCGGCGCGCACCAATAAAATCTTTGTCGACTACCTGCGGAACGAACGTGGCGCAACGGCTGTGGCTCCATTCTCTCCACGTGCACGCGCGGGCGCTCCTGTATCGATGCCGCTTACATGGAAAGAACTTTCAGCATCCGAACGTCCGTCGTTCTCCATCAGCAACTTCTCCGAATGGAAAGAGCGACTAAAAAAAGATCCTTGGAAAGGTATCGATTCTCTTAAACAGAAATTGCCTGCGGTGGAGGAAGGATCCCAGGCAAAATACGTGGCCTGATTCCCTTTTATTGCCCTCCTGAAGTAATCTGTCGGGCATGACCGAGCTATCTACTAGACAACCGTTTGTTTCAGATATCAGTCGCCGCTCTTTTCTGCGTGGTTCTACCTTCGCATGGACGGGCGCAATGCTCTCCAAATCCATCTTCGCTTTCGCGCAGGATGGCACTTCGCCCCATATTGTGGACCGCATCACACTCACGGATGGATGGGAGTTTCTGAAAGACTCGCTTGCTAATCCATGGGAGGCGTGGCTCACCGACCAGACGAATCCCTTGACAAAGGTTTCTCTTCCTCACTGTTTCAATGCGATGGATGCATGCGACCCCGATGTTCCTTACTATCAGGGGCCGGGTTGGTACCGCACGCATGTGCAAATAAATAATCCGTTTCCTAACGGACGCACACTGCTGCACTTTGAAGGCGCCGGTCAGGAGTCGAAAGTCTATGTGGGACTAGAACTCGCTGGCGAGCATATCGGCGGATACGACGAATTTGTCTTAGACATTACGGAACTTGCGGCGAAACATACAGACTATAAACGCGGTGTTCCGCTGGCCGTTATGTGTACGAATGCACATAATCTCGATCGCATTCCATCGCAAATGAGCGACTTCACTCTCTATGGTGGGCTCTATCGCAATGTGCATGTGGTGTATGTGCCGGAGGCCTCAATCGCACACGTCAAAGTGGAAACCGATATCAAGGAAGGTGGCAGAAGCTGCAGCGTAAATATTGTGCCGAACGGCTACTTCCCTGCGGATACTGTTCCGAAATATAGCGGCAAAATTGAGATATTTGGGCCCGACAATGAACTCCTCCATAGGAGTGATTCTCTTGCTCTGACGAAAGAAGACGCAAAACAGCTTGGCAATCCACTGATAGTCCACAACGTTAAGCTCTGGTCGCCTGATTCCCCTAACCTTTACCGATGCCGCGTTACGCTTCAGTTGGGAGCTGGAACACAGGTTGTAGAAGAACGTTTCGGTTGCCGCTCGTTCCACTTTGAAGAGCACGGCGCCTTCTTTCTCAATGGCAAAAAATGCTTCCTTCGCGGAACACACCGGCACGAAGATCATGCAGGCTATGGTGCTGCCACTCCGGCAGCGATCATCCGCAAGGAGATGCAGCTTATCAAAGAAATGGGAGCGAACTTCATCCGGCTTGCGCATTATCAGCAGTCGAAGCTTGTACTCGATCTTTGCGATGAGCTTGGTCTGATTGTGTGGGAAGAGGTGCCATGGTGCCGTGCCGGAGCAGGCAGCGAGAAGATGCAGCAAATGGTGCTCGACAAACTGCGCATCATGATCGAGCAGCACGGCAACCACCCGAGCATCGTCTTCTGGGGACTTGGCAATGAAGATGATTGGCCAGGTGAGTATCCCTCAATCAACAAGGAAGAAATTCGTGTATTGATGCAGCGGGCGCATGAGCTTGCCCATAAGCTCGATCCGACACGTCTCACCAGCTATCGCCGCTGTGATTTCGCGCGCGACATTCCTGACGTATATTCGCCGTCGATCTGGGCAGGCTGGTACGGCGGTTCCTATACGGACTACCAGAAATCCTTAGAAACGCAAAACAAAAAGCAGAAGCACATGCTCCACATTGAGTGGGGCGCCGACTCCCATGCTGGCCGTCACGCAGAGAAAGTGCCGCTCGTCGAAATCCCGAAAGACGAAACTACTGCCGAGACAGGCATGGCCTTCAAGATGACCGGCGGCTCTCCACGCATGAGCAAGGATGGCGACTGGAGCGAAACTTACGCATGTGACTTATTTGACTGGCATTTGAAAGTGCAGGAAATATTGCCGTGGTTCGCGGGCTCTGCCCAGTGGATATTTAAAGACTTTACTACGCCGCTGCGTCCAGAGAACCCTGTGCCTCGTATCAATCAGAAAGGCGTCGCCGCGCGCGATCTCACTCTCAAAGAGAGCTATTACGTCTTTCAATCATATTGGGCAAGGAAGCCGATGGTGCACATCTATGGACACACCTGGGCCGTCCGCTGGGGCAAGCCGGACGAGGAGAAGACCATCAAGGTTTACTCGAACTGCGTCGAGGTGGAACTGTTTGTGAATGGACGAAGTGCCGGGAAGAAGAAACGAAACAGCCAGGACTTTCCTGCTGCTGGCCTTCGTTGGCAGGTGGCACTAAAGCCTGGGAAGAATGAGGTGCGCGCAGTGGGATCGACAGGACAGGTGGAAGATCAGATCTCATTCAACTATGAAACGGAGTCATGGGGAGCGCCTCATCACCTGCGCATTATCCCTGCCATATCTTTCTCGGGCAACGTGCCACAACATTTTGCAATTGCTGAAGTTCTCGATGCCGCAGGTAAGATTTGCCATGATGCTCGCAATCGCCTCACCTTCTCTGTAAGCGGCGCGGCACGTTTGGTCGACAATCTCGGCACGCCCTGGGGATCGCGTGTAGTGGAAGCGGCAAACGGTCGTGCAGTGGTTCACCTTGCGGATGTGGACAACATCTCCGGCTTTGCTGTGAGCGTCAACAGTGCGGGACTCAGTGGCGCGACGAAGTTGAATCGTGCAATAACTTAGAGCATCTATAATTGAGGGCAGGTCTTTGACATCGCTGCAAATGCAACGCTCGAAGTTATCTCCACCGAATGTGGGGGCGTCACGGCTTCGACGGGATTGCTTGTGGCAGGGAGGCATGCCGGGGTGGGTACACCCGTAATCGCGCCCAAAACTATAAGTGCCGAACCTCAATTCGCACTCGCTGCTTAATTAACTAAGTAGCCGATCGCTTCCGCTTCGCCTATGGGCGGATACCGATCGTCGCACAGTAGGCTGGTCCAAGGTGCTCCGTCTGTGCGCCAAGGATGAGATCGATCAGACTGGTGGCTTGCTCATCTTCGCCCGTTCTCAGGGCAGGCTACGAGACAAAGATGAACGAGGAAAAGCATGAATGCTCTCTGCTATCCGTAGTTTCGGACGTGGGTTCAACTCCCACCGCCTCCACCATACTTCATTTTTGTAGAAGATCATTTTTATCATTGCAAAGCTGCCCTATCATATAGATAGAAGCAAAAACGCCGTTGCACAAAGAATATGAACTATGTGCAACGGCGTTTGCTCTCCCAAAGTGCGCTTTTAGGCTGCAGAGCGCAGTTCGAGGATCGACTGTTCTGCTTTCGGCGCAATCCGGCTCCAGACTTTTTCAGCCGTTGCCTTCTCCTGTTGCTGAATTCTCAGCACGAGGCTTTCCGTTTCTGCATCACCAGCAAGGCGGCAACTTTCTGCGAGACATTCATACATCGCTACTTCGGCATTTTCCACGGCAAATGCCATCATTAGGTTTTGAGTCATGCGCTCTTCTGCATCGTATCCAACCTGCGCGATTTTGGGAGCGAAGTTAAATACATGCGCCAGAAGACTCTTAAATGTTGATGTTGAACCGCCTAACGCCTCCAGACACGTAGTCAATGCTTCATACTGGCCCTTTGTTTCTACAGCGTGCTCCGCAAAGAGCGATTGTATGGCGGGGTCATTGCCTTCTTTAGAAAATCCATTAAGCTGGGTTTCGAAGCTGTTTTCTGCAGCGATCGCATCCTGCACATATGTACGAATAAGTTCAGCAGGAGAGCTTCCCGACGCTGTAGCCGCTTCAAACGATTCACGCACACTTTCGTGCAGAATTGACCATACCTGGTTATAGTCATCCTGCTCTTCCGATTGAAGAGTGCGCGCCAGCGATGCTACTTCTGTGTCACCCGCGGTCATGGCAGCAACAGCGAGAGATTCGTACATGGCCATCTCCGCAGCAGCTGCAGCAAAGGTCACCATCAGGTGCTGGGTATTCTTTTCTGATGAGCCTTGTCCGATCTGAGCACTGAGAGGTGTGAACGCCAGTGTCTGTGCCAAAATTGTTTTTGCAGTAGACGGAGAACCTCCACGGCGTTCCAGAAGCTGTGTCAGTCGTTCATGCTGTGTCTTCGCCTTTGCAGAAAAGGAACTCAGCATGGATTGCACTTTTCCTTGCTCGCCTGCTTCGCCAAAACTGGCGAGAGCATGTTCGAAATTTCGCTCTGCCGAGATTGTGTCCTCAAGATATGTATTGATGCGATTTTCTATAGCCGTCATAAAACATCTCCTCCTGCTGCCTTTTGAATTGCCGTACATCCCGCGGCCATTCCTCTCGGGGGTAGGAGGATGAATTATGTACTGCCGTTTACTGTAAACAGCATATGTGAGAGATAAGGCAGATAAAGACGCGAGAGGATTGCTTGAATGTCTTTGTGAGGGTGCCGACTGGCGGCTGTAACAAGTCCCGGCTCTTGAATGGCTTCATTGCCTTTTTTATTAGGCAACCTAAGTTCCTGAGTTCAACATCCTTCATGCATAACCAATCGGCATTTTGCGCCGAAACCCGTCATGCATACGAACTTTGGATCGGCGAGATGAGATCTTCTGGATGTTCTTCCACCGCGGCAGTAATCGTACTGCTCTCGCTTAGCTTTACAGTAGGCTGCAAACGCGGTCATCGCACACAGGAACCTGCATCTGCCGGCGGTCAAATTCGGGCGTACACCGGCCAAATGGAATCTGATGACGGACACTGGCTGCGCGCGACCAAGGATTATGCGAACACCCGCTACAGCTCTCTGAACCAGATCAATACCGGAAATGTGAGTCAGCTCCACGTGGCGTGGACCTTCTCCACGGGTGTGCCCCATGGACAGGAAGCGGCTCCTATTGTTGCCAATAACACGATGTACATCGCCACCCCGTGGCCAAATGTACTGTATGCTCTCGATCTGACGAAGCAGGGCGCGCCTTTGAAATGGAAGTACGAGCCGCATCCCTCACCGGCTTCTAAAGGTGAAGCCTGCTGCGATTGGGTGAGCCGCGGGGCGGTCTACGACAACGGCAAAATCTTTTTCAATACACTGGACGGCTACACCATCGCTCTCAACGCAGATACCGGCGCAGAGCTTTGGAAGACACATCTTGCCGACATCAGCCATGGCGAAACAATCACAATGGCGCCCATGGTGGTCCACAACCATGTATTCGTCGGCAACTCCGGTGGCGAGTTCGGCGTGCGTGGATGGCTTGCCGCACTGGACACCAATAGCGGCAAACTGGCATGGAAGGCATATAACACCGGGCCGGACAAAGAAGTGCTTATCGGACAGCGATTTAAGCCTTTCTATAAGACCGATCAAGGCACTGATCTTGGCGTGAAGACATGGCCTCCGGATGCCTGGCGCGTCGGCGGCGGTACCGTCTGGGGATTTCTCGCGTACGATCCCAAGCTGAATCTTATCTACTACGGCACGGCGAATCCTGGTCCATGGAATGCAGAGGTGCGTCCTGGCGATAATAAATGGACCTCCGGCATGTTCGCGCGCGATCCGGATACCGGCGAAGCCGTGTGGTTCTATCAGATGTCGCCGCATGATCTCTTCGACTGGGACGGCATCAATGAAGACATTCTGCTGGACCTTCCCATGCAGGGGCAGAACCGACAGGTGCTGGTACGGCCAGACCGCAATGGATATGTCTACGTCATCGATCGTTCAAATGGACAGGTGTTGTCTGCCACGCCGTATGTCCACATCACGACCACAACAGGCGTCGATCTTCAGACAGGACGCTTGCAGCATGTCCCGGAAAAGACGCCGCGCACCGGCCAGGTGGTGAAAGATATCTGCCCCATGGCTCCAGGCGCAAAGGACTGGCAACCCTCTTCGTTCTCAGCGCAGACTGGGCTTGTTTATATTCCACATCAGAATATGTGCATGGATGAGGAAGGCACCGAGGCCAACTATATTGCCGGTACTCCTTACATCGGCGCCTCGGTGCAGTATTATCCCGGCCCCGGCGGGCACATGGGCGAGTTGACGGCGTGGGACCCTATCGCAGGAAAACCTGTCTGGGTCATTAAGGACAAGTATCCCATCTGGAGCGGCACAGTCAGCACGGCTGGCGGACTAGTCTTTTTCGGCACGATGGATGGCTGGTTCAAAGCAGCCGATGCCAGGACGGGCAATGTTTTATGGCAGTTCAAAACAGCATCCGGTATCATCGGCCAACCTGTTACCTATCGCGGTCCAGACGGCAAACAATACATCGCAATCCTTTCCGGAATTGGCGGCTGGCCAGGTTCCATCGTTGCGGGGAAACTGGACACGCGTGATGGCACCGCAGGCAACGGCTGGGGCAAGGCGCTGCCCAATATTCGCAACGAAGTGACGCCGGGAGGGACGCTGTATGTCTTTGCTCTTCCGTAGTGCACTCATCCGTTCCGTGCTTCTTCTCTGCGCGGCATGCACCATCCTGTCAGCCCATGCTGAGAGGACCGTCCGCGTCTGCGCTGACCCGGACAATTTTCCCTTTTCCAGCCAGCAACGGTCCGGCTTCGACAATCGTATCGCTGAGTTACTTATTCACGATCTGCATGCAAAGCCGGTATTTGTCTGGGCACGAGCGAGGCGCGGCTTTTTACGAGAGCGGTTCAACAAAGGTGAATGCGATGTGCTGATGGGTGTGCCTGAGGGCATGCGGCGCCTTCGTGAGACGAAGCCGTATTACCGCTCTTCCTATGTCTTTGTGACACGGCGGCAGGAACATCTGCGGATTACCAGCTTTTCCGATCCTGCTATTGGACGGCAGCGCATCGGTTTGCAGATACTGGAAGAAGATTTTTCGCCGCCTTCTCTTCCTCTGATCCGCTATGGACACGCCGCTCAACTGGTGGGTTTTGAATCGTTCGGCAGCCGTGCAGGCGACATCGTAAAGGCAGTTGCCGACAAACGCATTGGGATGGCGGTGGTATGGGGACCACTCGCAGGTTATTATGCCGCGCCGTTGCACGAGCAGCTAGTACTTGAACCGGTATCGCCGCAAGTGGAGGCAGGCATTCCCTTTGCCTACAACATGACCATCGCAACGCATCCACATAATGAGGCGCTTGCGAAGGAATTGAATGCCGCCATTGAAAGAAACCAGGCGAAGATCGCAGCGATTCTTCGTTCTTATCATGTTGTATTTAAACAACCGCACCAGGAGGGCCTGTGAAGCGCAAAACTCTGCTCTTCTGCCTGTTCCTTCTTGCGCTTTGCGCGTGTAAACGCGAGCATCGCGTTTTCGACCCCGGCGCCACCGCAGCACAGCCCGCCAATGGAACCGTGATGAATGACGTAATGGCCGGCGCAACGCAGCCTTCTGCGGCGGTACCCATTCAGTTTGAAGAGAGTGCATACGCAGTTGCCGAAGGTAAGCGGTTTTATCAGGCCTACAACTGTGTCGGTTGTCATGCGAATGGCGGCGGAGCCATCGGTCCCGCGTTGATGGATTCTGAATGGATTTACGGCAGTAAGCTGGAGCAGATCCACTCCGTGATTGTGCAGGGGCGGCCTAACGGCATGCCGAGTTTCGCGAATAAAATCCCTGACTATCAGGTGTGGGAGATCGCTGCTTATGTGCGCTCCATGAGCGGACAATTGCCTTCCGATGTTGCTCCTTCACGTTCCGATCACATGCCTACTGTGAGGTCGGAATCATCGCGTCCTAAAGAACATCCGGCGGATGAAAATCAGCAGCCGCTGGTCCCAGGTCGGTCCAAATGACATGCCTGGCCAACTTCGCGGGTCTGTTTCCCGGTAGACAGACTCCTCTGCGGCCCGTTGGACCGCAGGCGCTGCACATCGAGCACACCCTTGTCCTGGTATTTGCGATTACGACCATCGTCTACCTGATCGTAATGGCTGTATTGACCGTAGGTGTGGTGCGCGCCCGCACGAAAGAACCGCTTCCAGTACCTCTTACGCCCGATCCTTCGACCGAACGCCGCGCGAGCTGGGCGGTAGGTATTGCGCTCGGCATTACAACACTTCTGCTCTTTATCATGCTGATTGACAGTTTTCGCACCAGCCATCAGACAGCCGTGCTTGCCGCACAGCCTGCGATGAAGATCAATGTCTATGGACATATGTGGTGGTGGGAAGTTGAATATCCGATGGATGAGGAACCCTACCGCATGGTTCGCACGGCCAACGAAATCCACATTCCAGTAGGAGCCGTCGTGGACATTCACGGCACGTCTCGTGACGTAATCCATAGCTTCTGGGCGCCGAACATCCATGGAAAGAAAGACCTGTTGCCCGGCTATCAGAATGACCTCACTCTCCGCGTGGACGAGCCCGGCACCTGGCGCGGACAATGCGCGGAGTTTTGTGGGTTGCAGCATGCGCATATGGCCTTCGACATCGTGGCGCAGTCTCGTAAAGACTTTGATAAATGGTATGTCCAGCAGCTTACTGCTTCGGCAGAGCCAACCACGTCGGAAGCAGCACATGGACGCGAAGTTTTCCTCACGCACACCTGCGTGATGTGCCATACCGTGCGTGGCACATCAGCAAATTCGCACGTGGGGCCAGACCTCACCCATGTGGCAAGCCGCTCCATGATTGCCGCAGGAACACTGAAGAACAATCGCGGCAATCTGACCGGATGGGTTGCCAATGCACAGAGTATTAAACCGGGCTGCCGCATGCCTCCCAACCCCATGCCGGCATCGGACCTGAATGATCTGATCACCTATCTGGAGTCGTTGAAATGAGTGAGCAGCGCGCCGTCATGCGACTCGAACCTGTTCTGCCCGAGAAGGAGCAAGCTCGCGCTGCGCAACTGGCAGAAGTGTGGAAAGAACCGCCAGGCTTTATTGGCTGGTTCAAGGCTATCCATCACACCACGATCGGTAAACGGTTCATCCTTACGGCATTCGCTTTCTTTCTTGCCGCAGGCCTTCTTGCCGGAGCCATGCGTCTGCAGCTTGCATTTCCTGAATCGCATCTGATGAGCCCCGATTTGTATAACCAGATCTTCACCATGCACGGCTCGACGATGATGTTTCTTTTCGCCGTGCCCATGATGTTTGAAGCGCTAAGCGTGTACCTGGTGCCGTTGATGCTTGGCACCCGGCAGATCGCCTTTCCACGCCTAAATGCATACAGCTATTATCTGTATCTCTTTGGCGGCCTAATGCTGTTCGCGTTCTTCTTTGTAAACTCCGGACCAGACCGTGGATGGTTTGCTTATGTTCCTCTCTCCGGCCCTGACTATGGACCCGGAAAACGTGCGGACATATGGGCGCAACTCATCACGTTTACTGAAGTATCCGCCCTCTGCGTGGCGGTGGAAGTGGTGGTGACCACCTTCAAGCTACGTGCGCCAGGCATGTCACTCAACAGGATTCCAATCTTCGTCTGGGGACAGGTTGTCACCGCGTTTATGGTCATCTTCGCCATGCCAGGCGTAGTGGTTGCCAGCACCATGTTGCTGCTGGACCGCACCTGCGGCACACAGTTTTTCAATCCAGCAGTCGGCGGAGATGTTCTGCTCTTCCAGCACCTCTTCTGGTGGTTCGGACATCCTGAGGTCTATATCATCTTCATCCCTGGCACTGTCATCGTCTCCACCGTGTTGAGTACGTTTTGCAGACGCCACATGTTCGGATATCTGGCGGTGATCCTCTCCTTGATCGCAACTGGATTCATTGCATTCGGTCTCTGGGTGCATCACATGTTCGCGACGGGCATCCCGCAGATGAGTGAAAGCTTTTTCACCGCTGCCAGCATGATGATCGCCATCCCCACAGGCACACAGATTTTTTGCTGGATCGCCACCATCACCACAGGCAAAGTTGTATTAAAGACGCCAATGTGGTGGGTGCTCGGGTTTTTCTTCGTCTTCATCATCGGTGGGATGACGGGCATCTATGTCGCCTCTGTTCCTGTGGACCTGCAGGTGCATGACACGTATTTCATCGTTGCGCACTTCCACTACGTTCTTATTGGAGGTGCGGTTTTTCCGCTCTTCGCGGCCTTTGCATACTGGTTCCCAAAAATGACAGGGCGCATGATGAGCGAGAAGCTTGGCCTATGGAGTTTCTGGCTATTTACTATCGGGTTCAATGTCACCTTCTTCCCGATGCATATCGTGGGACTGCGCGGCATGCCACGGCGGGTCTACACCTACCCTGCTGGTGCAGGTTGGACCGTTCTCAATCAGATTGAGTCTCTCGGTTACCTCTTTCTGTTTGCAGGTGTAGCGATGTTTCTGGTGAATGTATGGCGCTCACTCAAGCGGGGGGAACTGGCCGGACCGAACCCCTGGCAAGCAGGTGGACTGGAATGGGCTGTTCCATCACCGCCTCCTGCATACAACTTTCTTAATCTGCCAACCGTAAATGGCAGTGAGCCGCTTTGGGATGCAGCTCCCGATCAGCCAATAGTCACTGGCCTAAAGGAAGATGTGCGCGAGGTACTGACCACACGCATTCTCGACGCTGAGCCGGAGGGCCGCGATGAAATGCCGGCACCGTCGATCTGGCCATTTCTTGCGGCAGTGGCAACGACTGCATTGTTCATCGGCAGCATCTTCCGGCCAATTGCCGTCTCCATTGGCGCCATACCTCTCGGCATCACTCTCATCGCATGGTTCTGGCCCACGCGCGAAGAATCAGAGAGACGCAGAAAGCAGGACATATGGCAGACGGAATAGAGGTCCAACGCCGCCGCGCGCTCGATGTCTCGGCCCTGCCGAACGTGGTATTTTCTGTTCGCAGCACAACGTGGTTGGGAACTGTGGGCATGATGTTTATCGAGGGTGGCGTCTTCGCCCTCGTCGTGGCAGCATATTTCTATCTACATTCACGAACAGAACACTGGCCACCGGGTTTCCTTCCTCCCGACCTGTTTTGGGGCACGATAAACACAATTATCTTCGTGCTCAGCGTAATTCCCACGGAGTGGTATCGACGCAGAGCGCACCATGGCGATCTGGCAGCAGTTCGCATCGGCCTTATCCTCGCCTCGCTAATCGGGCTGGCGAATCTCGTGGTCCGCTATTTCGAACTGCGTCATCTCAATTGCGAGTGGAGTCAATCGGCTTACGGTTCCGTTGTCTGGCTCCTGATGGGATTGCATGTTACCCATCTGCTTACCGATTGGGTAGAGACACTGGTGCTTACAAAACTCTTTTTCTCTCCGCATATTGAAGGCAAACGTTTTGTGGATGCGGAGGAGAATGCAAGTTATTGGTACTTCGTCGTCCTTACCTGGATTCCGATTTACCTCGTGCTCTACTGGGCACCCCGATGGTTGAGGAGTTGAACGCATGCCGAATCCAACTCAATTATTTCCCAGTACAGAAGATGAAGGCCTGAACTTCAGGCTATGGGTGGGAATCCTGTTGCCTCCTATTGCAGGCGGCATCAACACGATGGTTGGTTACGCAGTTAGCAACTATGATTGCAACGTCCATAACCGGCACTTCGCAACACTTGTTAATTTTGTTTGTTTTGTATTATGCGGTATCGCGGCATTCACCGCTTTCTCCACACGCCAAAAGATTGATCAGAGAAAGGATGACAACTCCTTGTCTCTTTTTCATACCCGCAGATTCATGTTCCGGCTTGGGCTGGCGATCTCTGCCGGCTTTGCGGTGATGATTATCGCCGGCTTCGTCTCTGTGCTCATTCTGCATCCATGTGACCTATGAGCCCTCTTCTCCCTATCGCCGCGTTGTTGCTGCACCATCCGCTCGGAGTGGATGAAACGCTCGAACATCTCCCGCAGCCAGGGAGCCTTTGGGCAGCGCATAACTGGACATGGGAGTTTTCCATTGTATTTCCGCTGGTCGTATTTTTTGTCTTGTATGTCGTTGGTGCGGTGCGCCGCGGGAATATCCGCGGGCTTGCATGGCGGCATACTGCAGCGGCAACAGGATGGCTTTCGCTCGCATTCGCATTGATTACTCCCCTGCACCGGCTCGGAGACGCTCTCTTTAGCGCGCATATGTTGCAACACGAGATTTTAGTGCTCCTTGCCGCACCTTTGCTTGCAGCAGCGCAATGCTCTGTCACTCTGCTCTATGCATTTCCACTTGCATGGCGAAAAACACTTGGGGGAATCTTCTCCGACTTGCAGCACAATGGCATTATCGCTCTGCTTACAGCACCATTAGCAGCATTTCTCATTCATGCATTCGTTCTCTGGGGATGGCATATTCCTTATCTCTACGAAGCAAGTGTCCGGTCCGACCTGGTGCATGCCTTCCAACACATCAGCTTCTTTGTTTCCGGATTGATCTTCTGGGCAGCGCTTTATGGAGCGGGGCGTTCAAAGATGGGTTACGGTGCAGGGGTTGTATATGTCTTTGGCACCGCTGTTCATTGTGGAGCATTGGGTGCGTTGCTCACCTTTTCATCGGTCATCTGGTACCCGATTTACGAATCGCGTACGCACATTTGGAGTCTCACGCCGCTACAAGACCAGCAACTCGGCGGACTTCTGATGTGGGTCCCTTCCAGCCTTGTATTCATCGCAGCCGGTATCTGGCTGTTTGTGCAATGGCTCCAACACTCTGAACATCGCGTGGTCCATTCGTCTGTACATGATCTCCCAGCCGGAGAAGAAGCATGAAGAGCCTGTCCTTTCTCTTAATATCGTTCTTCTTTCTGACCGGATGCGCCCGGCGCGGCAGCGTGAACGAAATGCATGTAGCTGAACGTATGCGGGCATACGGTTGCGTCTCTTGCCATACCATCCCGCGCATCAGCGGAGCGGAAGCAACTGTCGGTCCTCCACTGGACCGGCTTGGCAGCCGGACGTACATCGCCGGTGTTCTTCCAAACAGCCCTGAGAACTTGTCCCGTTGGATTCAGCATCCTCAATCCATACATCCGGGAACAGCTATGCCGGAGATGGGCGTCACCAAATCCGACGCTGACGAAATTGCTAAATTTCTCGGCTCTTTAAAGTAAGGCAGGTCCCGTCGATATTCGCAACCGACGTCAATTGGCGTCTATGGGTTAGGAGCGTTTCCTCCTCACTTCTAAACAAGCATCTATGTAGCTAAGTAGCTAATGGTGATTCATCTCCATTTTTGATCACCGACTGCTATCAGTGAGGATGCATGAAAAAGCCAATCACCATCGCCGTGGTGGGTTCAGGATATGTTGGCCTTGTTGCCGCTGTGAGTTTTGCCGAAATCGGTCATCAGGTGATCTGCGTCGATAATGACGAACAAAAGGTCAAAGCGCTGCAAGAAGGCGACACACTTATTCATGAAGAGCATCTTCCTGAACTGCTGGATCGCTATCGCAATAAAGAGGTTCGCTTCACAAAAGATCTTGCCCAAGCTACCCGCCATTGTGATGCCATCTTCATCGCTGTAGGAACCCCACAAAATGAAACTGGCGATGCTGACCTTTCGTATGTGGAAGCAGTCACGGCGGAAATCGCACGCTCTATACGGGGCTATCCCGTCATCGTAGAAAAGAGTACTGTACCCGTCTACACCAATGAGTGGATACGCAAAACAATGGAGCGCAACGGCGTTTCGCGGAGTCTCTTCGATGTTGTCTCCAACCCAGAGTTTCTGCGCGAAGGCACAGCAATCTCCGATTTCCTTCATCCTGATCGCATTGTGGTGGGCTCCAACAGTACGCGCGCTACGCAGCTTCTGCACGAGATCTACCATCCACTCACTTCAGGCGAATACTATCGCCGTGTTGACGCCATTCCCGGCCACCGCAACACCGCAGCGCCTCCTCCACTGCTCGATACATCTACCAAGAGCGCAGAGATCATCAAGCATGCGTCCAATGCATTCCTCGCGCTCAAGATATCTTTCTCAACTCGGTTGCGAATCTCTGCGAAGCCACCGACGCCGACGTAGAACAGGTAGCACGCGGCATTGGTATGGACATGCGCATTGGGCCGCGGTTCCTTCGTCCTGGAATCGGCTATGGTGGTTCCTGTTTTCCGAAGGATGTCGCTGCCTTCCGTTCCGTCGCGCACCATCGTGGGCTTGAGTTCGGTCTGCTGCGCGAAGTGGAGCGCGTTAATGCCGATCAGAAGCGGCGATTCATGGCGAAGGTACGATCTGCCCTCTGGACGATGCGCGGCAAAACCATAGGTATACTTGGCCTGGCCTTCAAGGGTGAGACCAATGACATTCGCGAATCACCGGCAATCGATCTCGTGAAGATGCTTCTGGATGAAGGCTGCTGCATAACGGCTTACGATCCAGCAGCAATGAAGCGGGCAGAGGAGGTACTACCGGTTTCGGCAACTATGCGATATGCGAATGACGCCTATGCAACGGCCCAAAATGCAGACGCCATTTTGCTACTCACCGACTGGAAAGAGTTCGCGCATCTTGACCTTGATCGCCTTGGTAAATCGATGCGCTATCGCATGATCGTAGACGGCCGGAACATCTACGATCCAGATGTCATGCGTGAACATAGCTTTGCTTATATCAGCATTGGCCGCCCTGCTATTTACCCGGAATATATAGAAGATTTGCCTATTGCGGTGTAAGGCACTTCAGCCCTGGAGTGCAAAATAGAAGATAAATAAATAAATGGGTGCATGTGAATCATAACCACGCATGCACCTCTTTCATTGCAAGGTACTCAGCAACCTTCGAAAAAGAAGACACATAACTAATCGGCGTCTATTGGGCTCTCTAAATTGAGGCAACCTCAAATCTTCTTTGTACTTCTACCTTAATAGCCGTGCTTCACGAAAGCATAGCTCCCATCTCCATCCCTTGAAGGGAGTTACCGTGGTTGAAGCCGTCGTGCTTTGGAATGAACCGAACAATCTCTCTCACTGGAACTTTCAATTAGATCCAGGCTGGAGCCGGTTCGCTGACATGGTGAAGCTGGGCTCAACTGCTATTCGGAATGTCAATACTGATCTCCCCATTGTGCTGGGTGGCGTTTCTTCCTGTGACTGCGACTTTCTTCGAACAATGGCCAACTATGGCGTGATGGATCACGTGGATATCGTTGGTGTCCATGGCTTCCCTCTCGATTGGAACCACTGGACGATTGACGAGTGGCCAGATCGCATTGCAGAAGCAAAAGAAGTCTCCGGAAAACCAGTTTGGGTACTTGAGGTCGGCGCTTCTTCTTTCGGTGCAGAAGAGGTGCAGGCCTTCGGCCTCGAACGCACCATCGATCTCCTGCGGAATCGCGTAGACCGCATTCACTGGTACAGCCTCTTCGATCTGCCACCTACCTGGCCAGCCGAGACACGGCACAAAGAAGCAGAAGGTTCTTCGTACTATCGTCACTATTATCTTGGCCTAGTGAAGAGTGATGGCACTCCTAAGATTGCGGCAGAGCGCTTCCCTTCTGACGGTTCTGTCGGATTCTGCCAGTGGTTCCACTTTGAAGATCCTCGTCTGGACGACGCTGTGCGCTGGATGCAGGATCACGGCGTGCGTTATCTCCGCACTGGGCTGAGTTGGGCCGACTCCTTCCGTCCAAATGCAACCGCATGGTTTGACCGCATGATGGAAGCGATGGAGCCTTTCGATGTTTCGCTAACGCTGTGCTTCACGCCAGCGCATCTCGGATTGGAGGAACACCACACGTCTCCTCCAAAAGATAACCAGCAGTTTGCCGATTTTGCTGCGTGGGCGATTGACCGCTATGCACCCGCAACCATAACCAATCCACAAATGGAACAGGAGAGAGTGGCTACCGTATGAGCAAACAGATTCTGATTACCGGCGGAGCAGGTTTTGTAGGCTCTCATCTTGCAGACGGATTGCTCGCAGCTGGTCATAGTGTTCGCATTCTGGACGATCTCACACCGCAGGTGCATCCGGCAGGCCGTCCAGAGTATCTTTCCGAAGATGTTGAACTACTTGTTGGCGATGTGCGCGATCCAAACCTCCTGAAGAACGCCCTGGCAAATGTGGATATGGTCTATCATTTTGCGGCAACTGTTGGTGTCGGCCAATCGATGTACGAGATCAGCCGCTACATGAGCGTGAATACACAAGGAACGGCAGAGTTGCTGCAGGCCATTCTCGACTCCAAACGTCAGCCGGAAAAGATTGTCGTTGCGTCTTCCATGTCTATATACGGGGAAGGCCGGTATGTTTGCGGTGATTGCGGCAAACTCGCCGCTCCACCTGTACGCTCTACGGATCAACTTAAAGCTGGCCGTTGGAATCTTCGCTGCGATGCCTGTAACGGTGTACTGAAGCCAATGCCCACAAGCGAGGACAAGCCATCGGAGATCAACTCTGTCTATGCGCTCTCCAAACGCGACCAGGAAGAGATCTGCCTTATCTATGGCCGCACCTACGGTCTTCCTGTTACGGCGCTTCGATTCTTCAATATCTATGGAACGCGGCAAGCCCTATCTAATCCATACACCGGCGTGGCTGCTGTTTTTGCTTCGCGCATGCTGAATGGCAAAGCGCCTCTCATCTTTGAAGATGGTGAACAAATGCGAGATTTTGTCAGCGTGCATGACATTGTTCGCGCCAACATGCTTGCGATGGAGAGGCCTGAATCAAATGGCGAAGTCATTAATGTTGGCTGTGGGAATCCAATTACGATCCGGAGAGTCGCAGAATTATTGGCACAATCGCTCGGTGTCTCCATCCCCCCAGTCATTACTAACAAATACCGTGCAGGGGATATCCGCCATTGTTATGCCGATCTGACGAAAGCCAAGAGGCTGCTCGGCTATCAACCGCATGTCACGCATGAAGAAGGTTTTCGCGAATTGGCAGAATGGCTGCGCGGGCAAGAGGCAGAGGATAAGGCCGAAACCATGTTGAAAGAACTAACCGCATACGGTCTAACGGCATAACAATGGCATGGCCCGCCACTTACATGACGGAGAAAGAGGATTCATGCACCGCGGAGTAGATCGCACAGTTCTAGTTACAGGAGGCGCAGGATTCATTGGATCGAATCTCGTAGAGCGTCTCCTTGCAGAGAATGGAACACGCATTCGTATCTTCGATAATCTGTCGAGACGAGGAGTGGTGCACAATATTGAATGGCTGCGCTCTCGTGCAGGCAGTGAGCGTTTGGAAATCATTGAAGGCGACGTACGCGATGCTCGGGCTGTGCGGCGTGCTGCTCGCAATGCTTCTGAGATATATCATCTGGCTGCACAGGTTGCGGTCACCACCTCAGTCGAAGATCCTGCAATCGATTTCGAAGTCAACGCACATGGCACCTTCAACGTTCTGGAAGCGGCGCGCCTCTCCAACATGAACCCGTTCGTCTTCTTCACATCAACCAACAAAGTGTATGGCTCGCTGGAGCGCGTTGCCGTGGAGATTGAAGGCACGCATTATCGTGCGGTGGAGAAAGATTTTCGTGGAGTAACTGAGAAAGAGAACCTCGACTTCCACTCACCTTATGGATGTTCGAAAGGAACTGCCGATCAATACGTCCGTGATTATGCGCGTATTTATGATCTCCCCACTGTCGTCTTTCGTATGTCCTGCATTGCTGGACCTCGACAGTTTGGCAATGAAGATCAAGGGTGGGTTGCCCACTTTCTCTACTCCGTTCTCTCTGGTGCGCCGATCACAATCTATGGAGATGGCTATCAGGTGCGTGATGTACTGCATGTTCACGATTTGGTCGATGCCATTATGGCAGCTCGCCTAAATCAAAAACGCACCAAGGGAGAGATTTACAATCTGGGTGGCGGCATGAAGCGCTCTATCTCCGTTCTCGAAATGCTAAAGCTGATCGAGAAGAAAACGGGTCACGCACTGCACCTGAAGTACAGCGAAGTTCGTCCTGGCGATCAGCCGCTGTATATCTCCGACACCTCCAAGCTGCAGCAACACACAGGCTGGAATCCAACGCGATCAATCTCCCAAATACTCGATAACATTCATGCCTTCTGGCGGAATAACTCCGACAAAATCTTCACTGAAGTTCCCAATGATTTGCTGGAGCAGGAGGTCGCATGAGATACGCTCTCGTCAATCCGAAATGGAGCTTCGAAGGTTCCACCTATTTCGGCTGCCCTGATCCACACTTCCCGATTGAGCTGCTCTCTACGCGCGAGATGCTTCGTGCGGCAGGCCAGGATGTCCTTCTCATCGACGCTAATATGGAGGACCTCACTCCCGAAAAGGTCATTCCCAAGCTCGACGCATTCGACGAAGATTTTCTCGTCATTCCAACAGCTCCGTCCTATCTCTTCTGGCGCTGTCCGCAACCTGAGCTTCGCATTCCACACCACTGGATTCATTCACTGAATCGCTCATCAAAAAAGGTGGTTATCGGCCCGCATGGCTCTGTTACACCACGTGCCACAATGCATAAGACTGGAGCCGACATCGTAATGCGTGGGGAACCCGATCAAACCCTACCACAACTCGCCACCATGCCGTGGGAGATGATCGCCGGCTGCTGCTGGCGTGATGAGCAGGGACGCTTTCGCATGACGGAAGGCCTAGGCGCCACGGACATGAAGCTCGTTCCGACGCTTGATTACTCCGACTACCCAGTTGAACGCCATCATCATCTGCATCACGTCTTTCCCGGCAATGGGGCGGATCACCTCAAACTCGGAGCTGAAGTAGAGTTCGCTCGCGGTTGCCCCTACTCCTGCACCTTCTGCAACAAAACGCTTTTTCGCAATAAATTCCGTGAGCGCGAGCTTTCCGCCGTAATCGCTGAGATCGATCAACTCATTGCACATGGTGTCGACTATATCTACTTCATCGATGAGATTTTCGGTGTAGGCAAACAGGTACGAACGCTGCTCGAAGAGATCGCGAAGCGTCCTCTCTCCATCGGTTTTCAAAGCAGAATCGATTTATGGAATGAAGAGTCGATCAAACTTCTTGGACGTGCGCATTGCGTTTCCTTCGAATGCGGTATCGAATCCATCACGGAAGAAGGCCGTGAGGAGATGAACAAAAATTGCCGCTTCACTACAGATCGCATTGAAGCCCTGCTTATTCATGCGCGCAAATACATTCCCTGGGTGCAGGCCAACCTCATCAAAACGCCAAAGGATGATCCCGCAGAAGTCGCGCGTTTCCAATCCAATCTCAAGGCAAATGGCGTATGGGTAAGTGAGCCTGTGCCCATGTTTCCCTTCCCCGGCAGCCCCGAATATGTTCACACCTTTGGCGCACAGCCGGACGAACAGGCGTGGGAGCGCGCACACTCGTTCTATCTGCAGCTCTTTGCGGATAAAGGCTACAGCGATATTCAGGACCAGAATCCGCTATCGCTGGCGGAGTTGGAATGCGCCTCGTAGTCACGACCGATACAGTAGGCGGAGTCTGGACGTTTACGCAGGAGCTCACGCGCGGTTTGCTGGAGCATGGCCATAGTGTGGCCCTTGTAAGCTTTGGCAGATTGCCTTCTCCCACTCAACAGTGCACCTGCGAGACACTTGCGCACACATGGGGAGACCACTTCCAATACACTGCCTCCGATGTACCTCTCGAGTGGATGGAGAATAACAGCCGTGCCTGTACCGATGCCGCTCCACTCCTGCTCGACATCATTAAGCAGTTTGAAGCCGACGTTCTGCACAGTAATCAGTTCTGCTTCGGAGCGCTCGACGTCTCTATTCCAAAGATTATTACCGCGCATAGCGATGTATTAAGTTGGTCGCAAGCATGCCGCGGAACCGGGCTTACCCCGTCCGAATGGTTACAGCAATACACCACTCTTGTGCAGCGTGGATTGTCAGGAGCCGATGCTGTTGTTGGTCCCACCGCATGGATGCTGCACGCACTGGAAGAAAACTTCGATCTCCCATCGGAATATCACGTTATCCCGAATGGATACACACTTACTTTCGCGCCACAATCGAATCCACGAAAACTGCAAGCCATAACAGCGGGGCGTCTATGGGATGAAGCAAAAGGCATCGGCATTCTGCGTGACGTGTCTTCGTCAATGCCCATCTTTATCGCGGGAGAGACAGAATACGAATCTGCGTGTGTCATCGAAACAGTTGGCAGTGCAATTCAGATCGGTCATCTTGCTGAGAACGAACTCCACGCTCTCTTTCAGCAAAGCGCCATCTATCTCTGTACCTCCATCTATGAACCTTTCGGCCTTGCGCTGCTGGAAGCTGCGCTCTACGGATGCGCGCTCGTTCTCCGCGATATTCCCACGCTGCGTGAAATATGGGGTGAAGAAGTGCTCTACTTTACAGAAGCTACTTCACTCACCGACCGTCTTCAGCATCTGTACACAAGCACCTCACTTCTAGAGGAGATGCAGCACCGGTCCTACCAACGCGCACGAATGTACACCCGGGATCGGATGGTGAGTGCCTACATCGCGCTGTTCTCCGCATCCATTCAGCGCCACGAGGAGAAAGCCTGTGTCGCGTAAGTTGCGCATCGCATATTTCGCTCACTCTCTCCGCTCCGATTGGAACAACGGCAACGCGCACTTTCTGCGCGGGCTGATGCGTGGTCTTATCTACCTCGGACACGATGTTGTTGTCTATGAACCACGCAAAGACTGGTCCATTGAAAATCTTCAGAACGAAGAGTCAGGTCCATCCGCGCTCCAGCATTTCTCAGAAGTTTATCCCGATTTGAAAATCGATCTATATGAAACCTCTTCTATTCCGGATCAGAATTATTGGGAAAATAATCTTCGTGGTGTAGATATCGTTGTCCTGCACGAGTGGAATCCACCTGCCCTGGCCCACACTCTCCTTCAAGTGCGCAACACGCTGCATTACAAGCTCCTTTTCCACGACACGCATCACCGCGCTTCATCCTCGCCAGATCAGATTCAACTGTTCGGAACCGATCGCTTCGATGGAGTGCTTGCCTTCGGCGAAGTTTTACGCACTATCTATCGCGAGCACTTTGGCATCATGCGCGTATGGATTCTCCACGAAGCTGCGGATACAACCGTCTTTAAGCCCCTTCCTAATACGCCTAAAAAGCAAGACGTTGTCTGGATCGGCAACTGGGGTGACGATGAGCGCAGTGAAGAGATTCGCGAGTTCCTGCTGACACCTGCCTCGCAATTGCGCGACTGCCGGTTCACTATCTACGGGGTGCGCTATCCGGAACAAGGTTTAGGTGCCTTGAAGAGTGCAGATGTAGTTTACGGTGGATATCTGCCGAATCTTGATGCGCCTTCAACCTATGCATCCTCGCGCCTGACCGTTCACATTCCACGCCGACAGTACGCCACACAGATGATCGGTATTCCCACGATCCGCGTCTTCGAAGCGCTCGCCTGTGGCATTCCTCTCATCTCCGCGCCGTGGAAAGATACAGAGCATCTCTTCCGTCCAGGCGACTTCCTCACGGTGCATGATTCCAAAGAGATGAAAAATGCCATACGACGGCTTCTTTCGCATCCAGAAGAAGCAGAAGCGCAAGCTCTGCGCGGTTTAGAAACTATCTTGGCGCGCCACACCTGCCTGCATCGCGCAGAACAACTCTCCAGCATTTGTGAGGAGGTCCTTCGTTGAGAATCTTCGCCTTCGGCTCCAGCATCGTCTCCTCCTACTGGAACGGTGCCGCCACCTACTACCGCGGCATCTACAAATATCTTGCGCAACGCGGCCACGACATCACCTTCGCCGAGCCCAATGCCTATGGCCGGCAGGAACATCGCGACAGCGGAGACTTCTCCTACGTCACTTCTCTGGTCTATCAACCTACCGTGGATGTCGACCGTATGCTGCAACTCACTGCTGAAGCGGATATTGTTATCAAGCATGGAGGCATTGGAGTCGATGACGAAGTGCTCGAGCGACGCGTAGGTGAACTCTCATCGGAACGGCCCACGTTTTTCTGGGATGTTGATTCTCCGGCAACCATCGCCCGTATGCGTAGAGATACTCAAGATCCATTCCGCCATTGTGTTCCGCTTTACGATGCTATCTTCAGCTACGGTGGCGGACCTTCCAGCCGGGACGGATATCTCAACTTTGGAGCACGCGCTTACTACAACATCTATAACGGTCTTGATCCAGAAACACATCACCCTGTTTTACCTGATTCGGCATTCACCTGCGATGTCGTCTTTCTTGGTAACCGTCTCCCTGATCGCGAAGAACGAGTCGAACAACTTTTCTTTGAAGCAGCAAGATTAGCTCCCGAAAAAACATTTATTCTCGGTGGCGAAGGTTGGGGCGACAAGCAAATGCCATCCAACGTGCGCTGGATAGGCCACGTACCCACCGGCGATCACAACCGCGTTAATTGCTCTGCTGGTATGGTGATGAACATCAATCGCACCTCCATGGCCAACTTCGGCTTCTCTCCTCCAACGCGCGTTTTTGAAGTAGCCGGCGCAGGAGCATGCATGCTCTGTGACGACTGGCCCGGCATCAATAACTGTTTCGAACCCGAGAAAGAAATCTTAGTCATCCGCACAGCGCAAGACGTGGTCGACACTCTGCGCAAATACGATGATGAAGATCGCATGAAAATCGGCTCTGCGTTTCACCAGCGCGCACTGCGCGATCACACCTACGCACAACGCGCGGCACAGGCAGAAGCAGCATTTATGGAATGTGCATCGCGGCGTATTGCTATCTCATCCGAGGCGAGCGTCGCATGAAGATCGTCATCTTCGGTCTCACGATCACCTCCTCCTGGGGCAACGGACATGCCACAACCTACCGCTCTCTCGTAAAGGCGCTTGCGGCAAAGGGCCATCGCATTCACTTCATCGAAAAGGATGTGGAATGGTATCGCAGCAATCGCGACCTGCCGAATCCTCCTTTCTGCACCGTGCAGCTTTACGAGGACTGGAATGGAAGTGAACAAGAACTTCTTAAGGTAAGTGCCGATGCCGATGTAATCGTTGTGGGTTCCTATTTTCCCGATGCGATTGTTGCAACACGTGCACTGCTTCATGCAGGCTGTGGGCCAATCCTCTTCTACGACATCGATACACCCATCACCATGGCACAGCTCCGTGCACATGGCCGCACGGAATATCTGGATGCAAGCCTAATCCCACACTACGCCGCATATCTCAGCTTTACAGGCGGCCCTACACTCAAAGAGCTGGAAAACCACTTCGGCTCACCGGAAGCCGTGGCCTTCTACTGCTCCGTCGATTCCGATCTATACAAACCAACTTCTGTCCGCAAAGAATTTCATTGCGATCTGAGTTATCTAGGAACCTACGCATTAGATCGCCAACCGAAACTCGAAGACATGTTGAATCGCACAGCCGAACTTCTGCACGATCGGGCCTTCATCGTCGCGGGCCCGCAATATCCCGCAGACATCTCATGGCCTCACAACGTGCAGCGCATCGTCCATCTTTCACCGCCGGAACATCCCGCGTTCTATTCTTCTTCACGCTTCACGCTCAATCTCACACGAGACGACATGATTTCCGCCGGCTACTCTCCTTCTGTGCGCTTGTTTGAAGCCTCTGCCTGTGGGGCCGCCATTGTCTCCGACCCGTGGCCGGGACTTTCCGCGTTTCTAACCCCTGGAGAAGAAATTCTCCTTCCGCATGATGCGTACGAGGTTGCAGACATACTTACGAACATGCCAGACGCGGAACGTATACGCCTCGGCCAACGCGCCCGGGAACGCATTCTCGCTGAGCACACCTCAGAACATCGTGCAGAAGAATTCGAAGATATCGTAGATCGATGCTGCGCAAGAGTTTAGTTAAACAACCGGCAATAGATCTTGGAATGACCTGACGCATACATTCGGATCACATCCAGAAAGTTCTTCAAAACTGTAAATACCAGTTGCAACTGCCATTATCGGAAGCTGATTCCTTTTTGCCGCTTTCACATCTGCAGGCGTGTCACCAATGACCAGAATCGCAGCCTCTGGCGAGGTGAGACTATGCGCGCGATTTAAAGCTGCACGAAATACGTCTTCACGCGATTCGAACGAATCACTCCAACCACCAAAATCGAACATCTGTATCAGACCTGCGGTCTGCAATTTGCGTTTTCCAATGCGCTCTAAATTTCCAGTAGCTACCCCGAGTTTGGCGCCTCTTTCCCTTAGATGAAGCAACACTTCCTTTACCTGCGGCAGAACAGTCGTACAGAGTTCATCTCGCTTCTCATCTACAAATCCACACATTCTCTCTAACAATTGCGGCAGTTGCGGACGCCAGATATCTTCAGCTACTCCCGCGTGAGCAAAAGCATCTCGCAGGATACCAATATCCGTGTTGCCATGCGCTGTCACGCCATCCAGATTCAAAGCATGTCCTGCAGTAGAACTCAACACATCGCAAAAAGCGAAATAGTGAACTGCATCCGTGCAATGAATCAGCGTTCCATCAATATCAAAAAGGTATGCATCGAATTCGTCCCAAGGACGCGCAAGATTCTCGTGCATCAAGCTGCCTTCGCTCCATAGTGCTGCCTTGAGATCCACTGCCGTAAAGCACGCTGAACATCGGTGATGACCGGCTCCCAGTCACCCTGTTTCGGCTGACGAAACAAACGGAGCGAAGGATACCAGGGTGAATCGTTGCGGCTCATCATCCATCGCCAGTCCGCAGCATGCTGCACCATGACCCATGCAGGAATATCCATAGCTCCCGCAAGATGCGGCGCAAGCGTATCCACTGTAATTAATAGATCCAGTTGAGAAACAACACCGGCCAGGCACAATAAATCACCATCACATATGTCCGGAGCATCGCACAACGCTCCGTATGCCTGGCTGCGCACCTCACCACCCTGCAAATTCCAGAACTCACATCCACTCTCTTCCAGAATGGCTCGCAGATATTCAAAAGGCACAGAGCGCGACAAATTCCATTCCCCGCATGACCAAACCATACCAACACGCGGTTTCTTTCTTTTGCCTAGAATTCCGGTCACTCGCTTCGCAATCGCATTTGGAATTCTGATGTAATTTGTCTCTAGTGGAAGCTGCTCTATCTTCGTTCGAAAAAGATAAGGTAACTCCATCACTTCCACTTGCACGTCCCACTCCGGCGGGGACGAGGGTGCCGCATCATCCCAGGTAATCACTTCATTTACACCATAAATACACCGTGCCAGTTCCATCATGCGTGGATTTACTTCCACAATGAGGCTACTAGCAACAGCTTGCAATCGCGGCGCATAGCGAAGAAACTGCACCGCATCACCAAATCCATGCAGGCACCGGACGATTACACGTTTGCCAACAATATCTTCTCCTTGCCAGAAACGATGTTCATCCGGAGTTCCCCGCTTCCGAATCTGATCACTCTCATACCACGCCGCTGAAAAGTCGCCGCGCAGCATGGCTGTCATCCATCGACCGCCAGCGCAACGATCGGGATCGGCCCCACTCTCTTCTGCACGATAAAACGCAACCTCCGCTTCAACAATCTGACGATCCTCTAACAGAACTTCGGCATGCGCCAGCAGCTCAGCAGCTTCCACGCTCATTGAGCAGCGCCTTTCGGAGGATAGACACAGTGCGGACCGTCTGCAGGTACAGCCACCGGCTTCCAGCGACACATGTATACCTCATCTTCAGGCTGCGATTCGATCGTAAACCCTGACGATCGCAGCATCGCTTCAACGCACGCACGATTCGGGATCCACCAGTTGGTCTGATCATGCGAGTAGCGATGCTCCACAAAATGCATCTTCGGATATCCCGGTTCATCAAATGGAGCTTTCACATTAAAGTCGTAATCTTCTTCCGCCTCGACAATTTCTCGACTGCCACGCTGCATGCTTTGAAACAAAAACATGTCTCGCGCCACATGCTCGTGAATCAGATCCAGCGCAAGCAACGGATGCCGCAGGTGATAAAGCACTCCCATAAAGATCACGAGATCAAACTTCTCACCGAGCGAAGCAATGTCCCACACCGGCATCTGCAGAAACTCGACCTCGGCATCTTCTACTTCAGCCGCAAATCGCGCCTGCCGCAAATAGCGTTCATCTGTATCAATACCGAGCACGCGTTCAGCTCCACGGCGCTTCATCTCCAGGGAATAGAACCCAGCATTACATCCGATATCCAACACCGTTTTGCCGGTGAGATCACCAGGAATCGCATCCCGAAAATTCGCAAATTTAATCTGCGGATAATCCCCAAGAAAATGCTCAGGCGCAGTTTGCACGCCACGCAGCCGCAGATTATGAAACCAAGGACCTAGCTTCTGAATCCGCTCCTGAATTATCTCGTCACTACTGATGCTTTGCTGTTGCAAGCTCATGGTTCGCCACACTCTCCTCATTCGATCTCACTTCTTCACAGGGCCCAATCTCACCTTCCAACAGATGAATAGCCTCGCGATAACCACCCAGCGTGCCCGTATCCACATACCTCGCACCGGACGCGACACCTTTCGCGCGACCACCTTCCACCAGCCACGCATTCACCAGCGTTCCAAAGTATTCATCGTGACGTTCAGGCCTGCACCACAACGCATATAGCTCGTGAAATATCTTTCCCGGCATTTTGATTGCGCCCCAAATCCATTGACTCGATGTGCCCTTTTCCTTCACGTCAATGCGCTTCACCCATCCCGCATCATCCGTAATTACCGCATCAAACAGCTCCGGATTTTCTACTGGAAACAGCAAAAACGAGAGAACATCCTCCGGCATCTTCGCCATCGCGTCTTCAGGAAGCCACACAGTATCGGGCAAACCAATCAACACCGGCTCATCCTTCGGGACCAACGAAGCTGCACGAAATACTGCGTCGCAAAGCCCACCCGGACTTGGCTGCACCACATACGCAATATCTGCGCCCCACAAACGCGATCCGTAATAGGAGAGAATATCCGTTTTATTTGGAGAGATCACAAAACACAGCTTGTCTGCGCCGCCCGCAATCATGCGCTCCACAAGATACTCACTCACTGCGCGCGGACGTTCCGTTCCGTTCTCCACGCGATTGCCTACAGGCAACAACTCTTTAGAGAAAGCAAGCGGCTGAATCCTGCTCCCCGCTCCTGCCGCTGGAATAATTCCCCACATCGCTCTCTCCTCAGGCTGTCATCGCCAACGATGCGCCACCATGCTTCGCCTGCTCGCAGATGCGCTCCAATTCCATCACGCGATGTTCTGCCGTATGCTCTTGCAACGCTCTCTCCCGGGCAGCATCGCGCACGCGCAACAGTTCGATATCGCTCAACTCCAATGCATCAATAACATCCTGGGTTGAATCCACGCGCAAAATTTGCTCTCCCGGCGTAAAGAACGCCTCCAGCCCCTCCCACCAATCGGTCAGAATTGGGGTGCCACACGCCGCTGCCTCAAACAAACGGCCCGAAGGACAATAGCCGTACTCAGCCATCGCTCTCCGCGTGATGTTCAGCGTTGCGCGCGATGAGCAGAAGAACGCCGGATGCAAGGATGGCGGCAGGTGGCGCACAAAGAAGATGTTCTCCGTCCACGGAAAATCCGCAGGATACTGCGCGCCTCCCAGCGCAAAACGCAAATCCGGCATCTTCTCTGCAGGCTTGATAAACAACTCCGCCAAGGCAGGCTGACGATCCGCCGCATACGTTCCCAAGTAGCACAACGACGAGCGAAACTCATCCATCGCAGCCGCAGGCATATGTGTCTCAGGATCAACGGAACCATACAACGGAGCTACAAACCGCGCACCTAATTTGCTTTGCAACTCCTCCAGCGCACGACCGCCGGTATAGCTCAATACAAGATCAAAATCCTGCAGTCCATCTTCTGGCAGATAATCCACCGCCTTATTTGCATGCAGAGTATCCAGCGTCACCGGTGTGTCTAGATCGTAAAAAGCGCGCACGGCACTCGGCGCATTCAGCACCAAACGCGACGCAGCCGCACCATCTGAGCAATAGCTTGTACACATGGCAACATCAACAACGCGCAACTCATCTTCAACGTCGCGGCGAACACCTTCAAGTGACTCATACAACCGCAGGCGAACGCCCTTTGGAGGGTCCCATCCATCACGCGTGCTCGCATAGTACGGCACATCTCGCTCGTAAAACGTGACGGTATGTCCACGACGCGCCATCGCTTTCAGCAGACCGCGCCAAAGCGTTGCGTGGCCGTTGCCCCACGAAGAGGAGATGGATAAACCGAAGATGAGAAAGTGCATCGGCACTCCGCTGCTGTTGCAGACTGCTCTCTAAGATGAGCATTCGCAGCAGCTAAGCTGCCTTAGACTCTGAAAAATACCACGGTGTATTGATCACCACGATCCGGCGGTTCCCTTCCAGCAGCAATCGCGCCTTCAGCGCCGTCGTGCGGTAATTGTGCAACAGGTAGTGATACCAGCCATGCGACACCAGTTCTGGCACCACTACCGCCACACGCCTGCCGGGATTTTCCCGCTCCGCCTTCAATACATATTCCACAATTGGCTCAATCACAAACCTGTAAGGCGAGCACACCGTCACCACCTTCGGTGCAACCATCCCTGGTGGGATTTCTGCGTGGTGCAACATTGTTTCAATTTCATCAGAACCCACCTCGGTATCTTCTCCAGGGCAATCAATATGCAGCACCTCCACATCCTTCGTGATTGAGTATGCAAACTGAAGAGCAGCCATCGAAGCACGGTCCCAATGCGAAACAGGAACTACTGCCAGCATCGGCAACGAGTTCGGTTGTAAAACGATATGGTCCAATTCGGCGCTCTTCGCTACTTTCGCGTAGTGTTTACGGATAGCATGCATCAACATCATCAAGGCGCCGATGATCAGTACGGACATCCATGCGCCCTCAATAAACTTTGCCACCAGCATCACGCAGGCAGTCATGCCGGTAGCAATGCAGCCAATCAGGTTGAGTGTCAACTTCCATCGCGCTCTTTCTTTTTGCCAGAATCTCACCATTCCAGCTTGTGAAAGAGTAAATGCAATAAATGCGCCAATCGCAAATAACGGAATCAGTCTATCTGTAACGCCGCCAAACACGATCAATAAGATCGCAGCTAAAACAGACAACGTCACGATGCCGTCCGTATAGACGAGCCTCCGTCCACGAGCGCCGAAGAAGCGTGGTAGCAGATCGTCTTCAGATAGCGTTCTGCACAACTGCGGAAAGCCTGCAAAGGACGTATTCGCCGAACACGACAGGAGCGCAAGGATACTGATGATCGTCACACCATAGAAAAAGCCTCGTCCCATCACTGCGCTGGTTATTGAAGAAAGAAGACTCTGATAGCCTGGCCTGCCCGGATCTGTGGCGGCGATCCCATATGCTCGCACCAGGTACGCTGCCCCCAGAAGCAAGACCGCCAACATACTTACAATGCACATCAGCGTGCGCTGCGCAGTGCGCGCTCGCGGTTCACGGAATGCAGTCACTCCATTACTTACCGCTTCCACCCCCGTAAGGGCAGTGCATCCACTCGCAAATGCGCGCAGCAACAGCCACACCGTAACAGCACCGGTATAAGGAGCAGCATGGCGATACGGTCCATTCGCAACAGGATGCCCTCCATTTGCTACAGCATGCACAAGTCCAACGATAACTACGGTGAACATACAGAATAAAAACAAATAGGTTGGCAAGGTTAATACAAAACCCGTCTCTCGCGCTCCGCGCAAATTTACAACGGTGAGCAATAAGAGAATCGACAGACACAAAGCGAGCGTATATGGCTGAAGCTGCGGCACAGCAGAAACCAGCGCGCCAACTCCTGTCGAAATACCTACGCTGACATTCAGCAGATAATCCAACGCGAGAGCAGCCGCAGCCAGCAAACTGATCCGACGGCCCAACATATGTGAGGCAACCGTATAAGCACCTCCACCATCTGGAAACGCTTCGATAACCTGTCTGTAAGAAAGCGATACGAGCACCAGGAGCGCAGCGATAGCGATGCTCAAAGGGAACAGACGCTCCACGCCCGCCAAACCAATTGGAATCAAAATCGTTAGCGCCGCTTCAGGTCCATACGCAGCCGAACCAAGCGCGTCCAAACCAAACGAAGGAATGCCGGTCAGGACACCGAGGCGTTCCGATGCCTCTTCACTTGTGGCAATAGGCCGACCTAGTAGCTTATCCCAGAACGACATATGAGCTTGAGATGCCGATCTGATGGCGAAATGAGTCCATCACACAGAGCGGAAACGCGCCGCATCGAAACTTCTTCTCAAGCAGAATGTCTACTTTTTAGCCGCTCCCTGCCTATTCAAAACGCCTGCGTCGATAATCTTTCCATTCCGTTGCATGGTCTGAAAAAAGAGTTGATCGCCAGCTACTTCCATCAGCATGAATGTCTGATCGTTATCGAAGCCCACTTCATCCAGTTCCGCGCTTTTGGAACTTAGGTTGTGGTAGCGCAACTGCCCCGAACTGCCTTCAAGAAAGAAGTAGATGCCTTGCTGCGGCTTCAGATGTTCATACACATGCTCGTGTCCATAGAGCACCAGGTTTACGCCATACTTTGTAAACAAAGGCATCAACTGATTACGAAGGTCCACAGACGGGCCGTGATACTTTGCAGCGGTATAGAGCGGATGATGAAAATAAGCGACCTTCCACTTTGCCTTTGAACTCTTAAGCTGTCCTTCAAGCCAAGCCACCTGTCTCGGCTCCATATAGTTACTGTCCAAGGCAAAGAATTGAACATCGCCTTTTGTAAAGGTATAAAAGCGCTGACCGCCCATGTTGTACGGAGCATAATTGCGCTCGATGTCGGGATCGTCGTGATTGCCCAGGCACGCATAAAACTTCACGCCCGCGCCGAGCAGTGCTTTGTAGGGCGCTTCAAACTTTTCAACAAAATCCTTCGGCTTATGCCCACTATAGATGTTGTCGCCCATCATCACCGCGAAATCGAATTTCACAACCTCACGGTACTTCTCCATCAGATTGCCAATGTCGTATTGGGGCGGTTTACCGGTACCATTGTCTCCAATCACGGCAAAACGTACTGACCCATCATGAAGCGGCAACTTCACTTCCGGGGCCTGCGCCAGTGTTGGAATAGCCGCGCCAATCAGCAGAAGGCCGTTCAATACCCAGTGCGCAAAAGCTAACTGCCTCTTCACAATCCACCTCAGGAACTAGAGCAACGGCTTCTCTCTTCGACGCACGTCCTTATTTCTTACTATCACTCTTCTTGCCTTTATCGCCATTTTCTTCAACAGCCGCTTGTTTCAGAGCATCGACAACAGCCTCATGGATTTCCTCTTTCAATGCCTCCCGAACGGATTCGGCCACGTCGCCAGCATCGATATTTTCCTCCTGCTTCGAGTCCAACATCTTAGAGAGCACCTGCTCCACAATCGGTTTTACGGCAATTTCCTTAGCAACTTTTTTGGCAACTTTCTTCGCAGGTACGCTTAATGCGTCCTGCACGTCATCCGTCTCGATGATTGGCTCGGACCTTTTCCAATCCGTCTCAAACACCTCAATCATCTTCTTGGTCGCAACAGTGTCATGCACAATCACGCCAATCTCTCGCCGGGCCTCTAGTTCCAGCTTCCGCAAACTCTGGCTGCCAAGAAACGCTTCCTTGCCATCGCGGAAAATCGCACGCGCATGCAGCCGGATCGGCAAACTCCGTGCCGGAATCTTCGCACCTTTCACACCGCTGCGGCCCAGAATGCGGACATCTACTCCGTCTGCGGCGCGCTCTTTCAACAGGCGGATGAATTCGCGGTCGCTCACCTTCATCTCATACATCAGTAGCTGCTTCTTCGCTCCAGTGATAAACGCGCTCAACGCCTCACGAGCGTTGGACGGACTCACTACAAGATCGTTCTCACGGCTTTCAAACGTAGTACGTTTTGTGTCCGCCTCAAACAGGCGCATCGCCTCTTCCACGATCTTCTTTTCTGTAATGCGCAACCCAAACGACCGGCTCAGATCGATGTCCATGTGCGTGAAATTGAAGGCCAGCAGGTAGAGTTCCTTCTCATCGATGATGAACATCTTGCCGTGATAGCGCACAAGATCATCTGCCGTGCGCGCCACGGTAATGCCCTTCTCCAGCAACCGCATTTCGAACTTGCGCAGGTTCTTGTCACCACCGGTATTGGTATAAGCAATCAAGGCATGCACCATCACTCCGCGGCCTGCCGCTTCCACAAGAGCCTCTTCAATCTCTTTCCGATCAAATCTAAAGATCAAAATGTGGATGCTGTACTTAGCAGATTTCAGAGCCTCGACTACCGGCTTAATGCCGTCGTCCGGCTGGACGAATACCTTCACCTTGGATGGGACCTTACGCACATGTGAACTCACAGTGTAAGAGGATGCAATTTGGCTATTTTTGGATGTTTTGTCGCTCCGTAAGCAATCGCAAGTGCCCTCTTTGGCTTCCAATACAGCAGAGTCAAGCCACTATGCGCCGCTCTCCAGAGGTCCTATGTTACGCACAGCACGCTTCGCGTCTTTCGCTCTTGTTCTTTCCGTTACCTGCACTACCGGATACGCCCAGAACAAGGTTCCCAAAGATCATTCCGTTACAGACACCAAGAAGAATAATGACGAACCGATTGCTAAGAGTGCTATTCACAATCCCGTGCTCTGGCACGACCCCGGGGACATCGCCTCAAAAGATCTTTACTACGGTCAGGGCGGATCAGACACGTTGCCCAAGCCACCCTTCATCTTCCTGGATGAAGACAAAGGTGGTACCAGCCCCAAGCTCGACCTCCGCGATGCCAATGGAAAGAAATGGCACATCAAGGTGAGCGAAGAATCGCAACCCGAGGTCGTCGCTTCCCGGCTGTTGTGGGCCGTAGGCTTCTACGCCAACGACGACTACTGCATTGCTGAAGCCCAGGTCAACGGTATGAAGATGAGTCGCGGCAACAGCGATGTGAAACGTGGTCATTTGATCAATGCACGCTTCTCCCATAAGCCCGAACACCAGAAGAAGATAGCGACTTGGGAGTGGGGCGATAACCCCTTCAAAGGAACGCGCGAATTCAACGGCCTCCGCGTCATGATGGCCGTCATAAACAACTGGGATCTGAAAGACGTGAATAACTCCGTCTATTACGACAAAGACACGAATAAACAAATCTTTCTCGTCAACGACATAGGCGCCACCTTCGGCACAAACGGCGTCTCATGGACAAAATCACGCTCCAAGGGAAATCTCGAAAGCTTTAAAGACTCCAAGTTCATCCAGAAACTCAGCGAGACTGAGGTTAGCTTTGCCACGCCACACGCTCCCACTGGCATGACCATCCTTACGCTCGGAGCAACGGCTAAGAGCTACGCCATGCGCAACGGCCTCGATTGGATCGGTAACAACATCCCCCGCGCTGACGCCCGCTGGATGGGTTCCCTTCTCGGCCAACTTACCCATCAGCAGCTCATGGACGCTTTCCGCGCCGGCAATTTCCCCCCGGATGTGGCCGTCCAGTACGTCATGCTCATCGAAAACCGCATCCATGAATTAAAGGACCTATAAGCGGCACGCTGCAGCACAAAAGGGCGGCTATTTTGCCGCCCTTTGTGCGTTTTCTGTACCTATTTTTACTCCGCAGAAGCCGCCGTCTCCTCCGTATTGAACTGGATATCATGCAACTGCCGGTACACACCGTGTTCATTCTGAATGAGTTCGTCGTGCGTCCCCGTCTCCACGATCCGTCCATCCTTCACCACAAAGATGTTCTTAGCCTTCCGCACAGTAGCCAACCGGTGCGCAATCACAATGGCGGTTTTGCCTTCCATCAGGCGGTCGAGCGCTTCAAACACAAGCTGTTCTGAAGCTGCGTCCAGACCAGAGCTTGGTTCGTCGAGGATCAGGATGGGTGATTGCCGGATGATGGCGCGGGCAATCGCAATGCGCTGGCGTTGTCCGCCGGACAAAGTGGCTCCTCGTTCGCCTACTACCGTGTCAAATTTCTTCGGCAGTTTTTCAATGAACTCCATCGCGTTTGCATCCTGAGCCGCTTTCACTATTTCCTGCCGCGTCGCTTCAGGACGGCCGTAGCTGATGTTGTCCCAGATCGTGCCGCTGAAGAGAACCGTGTCCTGCAGCACAAAGCTAATCTGCTCGCGCAAAGACTTCTGCTTGAGCTTGCTCACGTCCATGCCATCAATCTTCACAAAACCGCGCGAAGGATCATAAAAACGCGGGATAAGATTCACAATCGTCGATTTTCCGGAACCAGTAGGACCTACGATGGCTACCGTCGTCCCTGCATCGATGTGCAGATTGATGTCTTCCAGAATTAGATTGCCGGGCTCATAGCCGAAGTACACCTTCTCGAAATCGATGTCGCCTTTCAGGGGTGGGGCTGTACGAGCATCCGGCACATCGCGCATCTCGTTCTCATTCCCCACAATCTCCTGAATGCGTTCGTATCCTACCTGCGCTTTCGTATACGAATCCATGATCTTGGATAGTTCTTTGATCGGCTTGTACATCGCCGCCAAATACGAGATGAAGATCACAATGCGTCCTGCAGAGAGTTCGCCACGCAACGCAAGGTTCGCGCCAAAGTACAAGACGGCCGCCGTTCCGCATGCCGTAACGATATTCACCAATGGAACGAGTTTGGCTTTGAGCGCACGGGCCTTCAGAGCAGCTTCCACCGTCTCCAGGCTCTCGCCTTCCAGCCGCTCAATCTCGTACTCCTCGCGCGAGAATGCCTTCACCACGCGGATCGATCCCAGCACCTCTTCAATCACTGAGATCATCTTGCCTTCATGCTTGCGCACATCGCGGCCTGCCAGCTTCGCCTTTTTTGTATAGACAAAGACGATCACCGCAAGCACCGGCATAACTGCCAACGCAATAAAAGTGAACTGCCAATTCATGATGAACATGACCACGATCATGCCCACCACCGTCAGCACGTTTACCAGGATGCCCAGCAACCCAGAGACGATAAAGCTCTGCACAGAATCGATATCGCTGGTCACGCGGCTAATCAGATCGCCCGTCTGCCGCTGATCGTGATACGCCATCGAAAGGCGCTGCACCTGCGTATAGAGTGTCCGACGCAGATCGTGTGTGACCCACTGCGCCACGCTTGTCGTAATGTACTTATCAGCATACGAACAGACAGCATCCATTACCGCGATCACCAGCACAGCAATGCAGGCGAAACCCAGAATGGTCTGAGCATCCGAACCGAGTGTACTGCGCAGAAAATGATCGACTGCGCTGTTCGTCCCCTTCCCCCGCAGTACGTTATCGAGGACAATCTTCAAAGGCCACGGCGCCAGGACATCTGCGGCCGCTTCGCCACCAATAGCGAGCAACCCCCACCACAACTGTTTTTTATGTGGATACAAAAGACCCCGGATTGTCAGGGTCCGGGGGGCTTCTGCGGTCAATCGTTTTGCTCTTATCTTGTATGTGGCCATACGATCCCGTGCTTATTTTTTCTTATGAATTACAAGACTAATTGCATCGCCTACGAATTCACGCAATTCATTACTTAAAGCATTCGTCACAAAGCCCATGCCAAAGGCTTTTATCGTCTGGCTCGCACCCTGATCGCGGGTGGGGTAATACAGGTTGGCCAAACCATTTGAGGTAGCAATCGCAGCAATGTTGGCCAGATAGATTTCGTTTCCGCCCGCATCTTTTTTCGTCACAAAAACGCGAGACGCCGCATACACCGCACGGTTGCCAATGCTGTATTTGCGACCTCGAATGTAATAACGCGTGTCTTCATGAAAGATATTGCCGTAAATTGCGTCACGAGAGATTGTCTGCGTTGCGCCCTTTAGTAAGGACGCCCCAAAACGTTCCCCATATCCTGCGCTATCGGTTCCATAATGCGGCCGGCTGTCCCACACATGACTCCAGCCAGCGGTGAAAGCTGACGAGCCAATATTCTCAATCGAACCTACACTCTTCAATGACATCAGTACCTTGTCGGCCGCGCTCTGCGGCGGCGCAATCTGAGTCGGTTTGATGACATGAGCATAGGGTGATGCGTGAAGTGCATTGCCTGGAACCTCGTTTTGCCCCCCGAAACCCACGTAGCTCGCACCCGGTGAATCCGGCAATTCTGTTGGGGCTGCGCCGTTTTCGGCATGTACGGCCAGAAAAGCCGAAGTCAGCACACAGAATGCAGCAAGGAAGCAAAGTTTTTTCAGCACGTTCAAGGGTATAAACTCCTCACCTTCAAGACGCCTTAGGCGGCTTCGGAGTTGTATGATGACGAGTCTTAGTTCGCCCACTTCTTCGCGTACTGTTTCTTACGAATCAAGACTTTACGTTGCGTCAATCACAGTTTTTAGACGATCTGTCAGCTTCGCGCGTCGCATAAGCCAATAACAAACAACCATCGCCACCGGGTGCATGAATCCCATGATGATAAATACACCTTTATATGAAAATCCCTCCACGATATGTGCAGTGATTCCCTGAAACAGAAATCCGCCGATACCGCTGCCCAGCATCAGGATGCCAAAGACTGTACCAATACACTCCATCGGATACACGTCATTCGTAATCGTCATCAGGTTCGTCTTCCATGCCATGTGCGCAAAGGTGACGATGCAAAGTACAACGATCAGTCCGGCCATCGTATGCGTCCCCGGAATCAGCAAACTCACCGGCATAATGGCAGCACACACCGCCATGGGGATAAACCGCGCCCGAACAGGACTGCCCGCCCACGTAATCATGCGGTCCGAGAGCCATCCACCGAACAGTCCACCAATATCAGAAGCCAGGTACGGTAGCCATCCGAAGATAGCTATCTGCGTCAGCGTGAAGCCGCGCTGTTTCTGCAGATATCCCGGCAACCAGAAGAGATAGAACCACCACACCGGATCGGAGAAGAAGCGCGCCAGCATCAGTCCCCAGATATCCGGTTTTGCAAGTAATTGCTTGACCGTCGGCTTCCCCTCCGGACAAAGAACCGGCGGGCCCGAGTGAATGTAATCCAACTCCGCATCTGTGATGGATGTGTGTTCGCGCGGAAGCCTGTACAACAGCAGCCACGGAATCAGCCAGATAAATCCGAGCAGACCGGTCGCCACAAACGCGTACCGCCAGCCGTAGTGGATCAGCAGCCAGGCAACAAGAGGCATGGCAATGATAGCGCCAAGCGCCGATCCGGCATTCGCCAGCCCATTAATAAACGCGCGCTCTTTGGGCGGATACCACTCCGAAGCTGCACGGCAGGCAGCGTTGTAGTTGCCCGGCTCACCAATGCCAAGCAAGACCTGAAAGAAGCTGAGCGACCCTGCCGTCCGCGCAAATACATGTAGTACGTTAGCGAACGACCACCACGAAACGAAAGCTGCAAGCGCTTTGCGGGTGCCCCATCTATCTACCAGAAAGCCCGACACCACGTACATGATGGTGTACGCCAGCAGCCAGCCCTGTACTATGTGCGCGTAATCCAATTCTGAAAGATGAAGGTCCCGCATCAGGTGCGGCTTCACCACAGAAAGCGTCTGGCGGTCGATGTAGTTGATCACGGTAGACGTGAACAGCAACGCGGCGATATACCATCGCAGATTCTTCAGCTTTCTCACGTCCCGCTATCTCCTCCTCTATGGCTACCTCAATGTAGGGATGCCGGGTAACCAACGTCAATGAGGTTTCCGTTGCCATTTATGAGATTTTCAACGTCTCCAATTTGGACGGATAATCCTGCATTGTGATACGTTCTCACTGCTGATTCGTTAGACAGATAGACGACAGCCAGACGCGCATATGTCCGCAACTAAGAAAATCAACACGAGCAAGGAAACGCGCTCACTTTCCGCCAGAAAGCCACCTTCCGGCTTTCGCCCCAGCAAACATAAGCCGCCGCGTGTTGCTCTTATCGTGGAAACATCCACGCTCTTCGGTCGTCGCTTGCTCAGCGGTGTGGCACAGTACATGCGCGAGAATGGCCCATGGAGCGTCTACTTCACCGATCGCGCCGTGAACGACGTCACCCCCTCGTGGATATCGAACTGGCAGGGCGACGGCATCATCACCCGCATTGCATCGCCGGAAATCCGAGATGCCATTGCCGATCTCGGCGTTCCCGCTGTGGATCTCAACGAGCAACTCGGCGGACTTGGCGTTCCACTCATCTCCAACGACCACAACGCAATCGGAAAAATGGCCGCTAAACATCTGCTCGACCGCGGCTTCCAGCAGTTCGCCTACATCGGCAACCCCGGTCATCACTGGTCCGATCAGCGCGGACAAGCCTTTGCGCAAACCGTAAAAGTTGCCGGTTATCCCTGCACTGTATACGAGGGCAAAGTGGACGACGTAAGCGCCTTGCGCGAAGGTATGTGGGAGAATGAGATGGACCGCATTGCGCAATGGGCCGCCGATCTGCCTAAGCCCGTGGGCATGATGGCCTGCCACGACTTCCGTGCGCTGCAACTTCTCTCCGCCTGCCGCCTTGCCGATATAGCCATCCCCGAGCAAGCTGCTGTCATTGGCGTGGGCGCAGACGATGTAGCCTGCGAACTGGCCGACCCGCCGCTCTCCAGCGTCACGCTCAACGCATGGCGTATGGGCTACGAGGCTGCAGCCATTCTCGATCGCATGATGAAAGGCAAAGCCGCACCGCGCACCGAACTTCGCATTCCTCCGTTGGATGTCTCTGCTCGTCGGTCGACAGATGTCACCGCCATCGCTGATCCCCTCGTCGCCGCAGCCTATCGTTTTATTCGCGAGCATGCCTGCGACGGCATCAATGTCGAAACCGTTCTCCAGCATCTCGGCGTCTCGCGCACTTCTCTGCAGGACCACTTCCGCATTGCAGTGAAAAAGTCCGTGCACGACGTTTTGATTGAGACGCGTGTCGCGCGCGTGAAAGAACTTTTAGCAGAAACTACGCTCTCCATCGATGCCGTCGCCGAACGCTGCGGCTTCCATCACACTGAATACATGAGCAGTATTTTGAAGCAGCGCACAGGCTGGACCCCTGCCAGTTATCGCCGCGAATATGGCCTGCGGCTCGACTAAACGATTCCGTTGAAAATCTAATAAAATTAGTGCAAAACCTCATTGACGATGATTGCCCCGCAGTCCTACCTTGGCTCGCATGGAGCAAAGTCCCAATTCCCCCCGTTTTTTTGAAGAACCCGCGCGCCAGCTACCTGTACGCGCAGAATACGATGTACTCGTTTTAGGCGGAGGCCCCAGCGGCCTGATCGCCGCACTCTCCGCAGCCGAAAGCGGGCTGCGTGTTGGCCTTGTCGAAAACCGTAGCTTTGTCGGCGGCAACATGACCATCGGCCTGCCCATCCTCGGTTTCCTCGGCCAAAAAGGCAACCAGATCATTCAAGGCATGCCGCAAAAATTCATCGAACGTCTGCAAAAAGCAGGCGGCTCCAGCGGCCATCGCTACTGCCCGCTCCACATGAGCCTCACCATCGTGGAACCCGAATTAGTAAAAACCGTTGGCCTGGAAATGCTGCTCGAAGCAGGCGTGGACGTTACGCTGCATTCGATGATTGCGGGCGTTATCAAAGACGGCCGCAACATAGCAGGCGTCATTCTCCAGAACAAAGGCGGACGCGAAGTCGTCACCGCCAAGACTTACATCGACTGCACCGGCGATGCTGACGTGGCCTACGCCGCAGGCGTCCCCACTGAAAAAGGTAATGATGATGGCGGTCTTCAGCCCCCGACCCTGATGTTCTGCCTCGCCGGCGTGGACACCGAAAAGCTGCGCCACTCCATCGCGCAGCACCCCAAAACCTACATGCTCGACTTCATTCCGAACGAGTATTTCGATCAGAACAATCAGTTCATCGTCGTCGGTCTAAAAGAACTCATCAAGGAAGCGCGTGAAGCCGGATTCAACATCAAAACGGAGCGCACTATCATCATCACCGGTCTGCGTCCGGGCGAAGCCTGGATCAACATGACGCGCATGGCCGGCGTGGACGGCACCGATCCGCGTTCGCTCACCGAAGGCGAGATCGAAGGCCGCCGCCAGATCCCAGACATTCAGCGTTATCTCAAGGAGTATGTTCCCGGCTTCGAGAACTCCTACTTCACCAAGACCGCTCCGTTCCTCGGTATTCGTGAAACGCGCCGCATCGTCGGCCACTACACCATGGACCGCGACGACGTGCTCAACCGCGCGCGCTTCGACGACGCCATCGCCGTCGCCAGCTATCCGATCGACATCCACCGTCCCACGGACGACGGATGCACGCTCGAGTGGTCCGGCGACTGCTACGACATCCCCTATCGTTCGCTCGTTCCGCTTGAAGTGGACAACCTGCTCGTTGCCGGCCGCTGCATCTCCACCACACACGAAGCGATGGCAGCAATCCGCGTGATGGCTACATGCATGGCGATGGGTGAAGCTGCCGGGCGCGCTGCCGCTATCTGCGCGCAGAAGAACATCCGTCCTGAAGACATGGACGTAAAAGCGCTGCAAAAAGAGTTGCTCGCGCACGGAGCTTATCTTCGCGGCGCTGAAGAACTTTCTCAGGAGAAGGAGCCATGCGTTACAAACGCATAATCCGAATCCTCAACCTGTTTGTCCGGCAACGATATGCGCCAGGACACTTATTTCAACCACGAGGTGAAGCACACAATTTGCCGAACCCAATCCGAGCTCTGACTTAGCTCATCACCATTTCGAAAACGATTGTTATTCATTCCTCGGCAGACAGCACTCGCCTGGGGAAGCGCAAGACTGCGCTCAAATTTTGGCCAGCACGCGAACGCCTCCACTGAGATGTACGTGGTGTTCATCAGACGCAAACGCAGTATTCAAAATATTCAGCGAGAACCTTACTTATGCGAAATTTCATCTGCAAGACTCTGCACCTGTTGTTAGTGGTCATTCTGCTGACGCCGTTGGCACGCGCTCAGCAAGGCGGCGGCATCATCGGCGGACACGTTCAGGACCCAAGTGGCGCTTCTGTGAAGGGCGCAGAGGTAACCATCTCCAACCCTGCGTCGCAGCAGACCATCGTGCTGAAGACAAACGGCGATGGCAACTACACCTCTCCCAGTCTTTCGCTTGGGACCTACTCTGTAACCATCAAGCAGTCAGGTTTCCGCCCAGAACAACGCAATGACGTTCTCGTGGAAGTCGACGCCCGTCTCCAGGTGAACTTCACCCTCACGCTCGGCAGTGCCGACGAAAGCGTTACAGTGTCCAGCGAAGGTGTACACGTAAACGTCGAATCTACGGAGCTTGGTACAGTCTTCAACTCTCGCTCGATCGAAGAGCTTCCAGTAAACGGCCGCGCCGTTCTTGCCCTTACGCAGCTTACACCAGGTGTTACTTCTAACGCGGGCGCGACCAACAAAGGCTTCGGCGATCGCGGATCGCTACTTTCCGCCGTTACCATCAATAACGGTCCTAATGCCGCTAATGCCGTGCTGATTGATGGACAGAACGATGTACAGACCTACATCAACGAGGTCAGTATCAATCCAGCGGCCGATGCCATTCAGGAATTCAAGGTCGAGAGCGGGGTCATCGCTCCCGAGTATGGCTTTCTTGCCGGTGGCGTGATCAACATGGTATCCCGTGCAGGTACCAACAAGTATCACGGCACGGCGTACGAGTTCCTTCGTAACGATGCTTTCGACGCAAACAATTATTTCACTGGCGTTTCGCGCCTCCGTTATAACCAGTTTGGCGGCACTTTCGGCGGCCCCATTGGCACCAAAACGGTCTTCTTCGGCAACTATGAAGAATATCGCTACAAGACATTCGACACTTCACTCTTTTCCGTTCCAACTGTGGCATGGAAAAACGGTGACTTCTCTGACCTCCGGTCCACATCGGGCGCACTCATCAAGGTGTACGACCCTACGACCACCCGCCCCAATCCTTCCGGCAGTGGTTTTATCCGCGATCAGTATCCCGGCAACAAAATTCCAGACGCCAAGATCGATGCGGTGGCCAAGGCCATTAATGCGTTTTATCCGGATCCTAATCGCACACCGGACAACGCGAACACGCAGACAAACAACTACCAGGGTCCGACGGCAAATGCCCGATCAATGCGTCAATATCTCGCTCGCGTAGATCGTTCATGGTCTGAAAAGCACACCATGTTTGCACGTTACGCGTATTACCTGCATTACACCGATACGGGTGGCGGCATTTACAGCGTAATTCAGCCTTTCCTTGGTCATCGTGACGATCATTACGCCAATTATGCCGCTATCCTGGAAGATACCTACATCTTCTCGCCTTCACTGATCAACGAAGCACGCCTTAACGTGCTGCGCACAAACTTTACCTTCCAGGCAGCAAGTGCGAACCAGGGATGGCCGCAGAAACTTGGGCTCCCCAGCAGCGTGCCTCCAACCACCTTCCCACGCATCTCAAATGGCTTTGCAACCGTGTCAACGGCAGCCGTGGGCAAGCGCGCCGCTACGAACCCTCAGTTTTCTGACATTGTGACTCTTGTGCGGGGAAAGCACTCCATGCGCTTCGGAGTGGATTTCCGCATTGACCGCGGCTACAACACACAAACGGCGCAGCCTTCTGGTCTGTACAACTTCGCCACTGGCCTCACTGGCAACCCACAAAGTCAGAGCGGCACCGGTTATCCGTTCGCTTCGTTCATGGCAGGAGCAGTGACGAGCGCAACTGTCGATACCATTCTCGGAGCCTCGCAGATCAACCACAGCTACTCGTTCTTCTTTCAGGACACATGGAAGATTACCGACCGTCTCACCCTCAATCTAGGTGTTCGCTATGACCGTCAGATTTATCCGTATGAACAGAACAACGGTGAGAGCAACTTCAACCCATTCATAAAGGATCCGAACGGACTGATGGGGGCAATGGAATATGCCGGTGTCAACGGTGTTCCACGTGCTCCACGCGATACGGATAATACCGATTTCGCGCCACGCGTCGGATTCGCATGGAACGTTTTTGGCAACGGCAAAACGTCAGTTCGTGGCGGATATGCCGTCTACTACCCGACCATCTTCTCCACCGACTTCTTTGGAGCGACGACGGGCTTCGCCAGCACTATCACCACCTACTCGGCGCCAGGCGGCGACACGAACCAGTCCGCCTTCTATCTGCACAATGGGTTTCCCTATGCCCCGACACAGCCGTTGGGCGCATCGCTTGGTCCAGACGGATTTCTTGGAGGAAGCGTAACCTACGACGCACGGAACGAAGGCACCACTCCGCAATCGCAGCAGTTCGTTCTGTCTGTTCAACAGGCGCTTCCCTTCCGCTCCGTCCTCGATATCGCGTATGCCGGCAACCACGGAACGCACTTCGTCGCCGGAACGTATTCCATGAATCAGATCAATCCTTCCTACCTTTCTCTCGGCAAGTCACTGCAGGACCCCGTGCCGAACCCGTACTATTCGGTTCTTCCTTCCACAAGCAACTTGAAGAAAACCACCATCACGCGGCAGCAATCGCTGTTGCCATTCCCCTACTACGTGGATGTTTCCCATCGTTTCCCGCATGACGGCAACTTCATTGGCCATTCGCTACAGATCTCTTGGCGCAAACAGATGTCCAAAGGGTTGACGGCGGTGGTCGGTTATACCAAGTCCAAGCTGATCGACAACAGCATTTCGACCCCGGTCAGCTTCAACGGTGTCGTTCAGGCGACGAAGTTTACTTATCAGAACAACTACGACCGAGAGGCGGAAAGATCCATCGATCCATTGGACCGCTCGCAGATCCTCAATATCAGCGCGGTGTATGACCTGCCGTTCGGAAAAGGCAAGACGTTCTTCTCCAACGCCGGGCCAGTCTTGAACCGCTTCATTGGCGGCTTCCAACTCAACACAGTGACACAGTTCAAAGCAGGTTTGCCACTCACCATCTCGGGTGCGAACAATAAGCTCGCGACCCGCCCCAACTTCTTCCCTGGAAGAAGCGCAAAGTCTGACAATCCTACGCTTGCGCGGTGGTTTAACGTCGATGCATTCGTCAATCCGGAGGACTACACCTTCGGCAACGTCCCCCGCACGCTTCCTAACGTTCGCGGTCCTGGCGTAATCAACTCGGACCTCTCGGTCTTCAAGGTGACTCCGATTTACGAGAACCTGAAGCTCGAGCTACGTGTGGAAGCATTCAACGTATTCAACCATCCAAATTTCGGACTGCCAGGCATGACCTTTGTTCCGGGCACCAATGGCCAGTCCTCAACAGCCACCTTCGGCAAGATCACAGATGCAGCTGACCCACGCCAAATCCAACTTGCTGCAAAACTTCGCTTCTGAATATTGATCGTCATAGGGCAGGAATAAAGTACTGCCCTATGACACTTATTGTTAAGTGAGATCTCTGCATCTTTCTTAAAAAGGAGGTATTAGTGCATCGGAAATCCCCTCTAAGATTATCGAAACTAAATACGCTATTCGCCTTACTTGTATTGTCCTTGTCTTTGGAGGCCCAGAACAAACCACACGTATTAATGATATCGATCGATGGCATGAAGCCTGAATATGTCACAAAGTCTGACGAGTATCATACGCACGTGCCTAATCTTCGTAAGATGATGAGCGACGGCACCTATGCAGAGGGCGTCATAGGCGTGCTGCCTACTGTTACCTTTCCCAGTCACACAACAATGGTGACGGGAGTGTGGCCCGCAGAACACGGCATTCCCAACAATCATTCTTTCGATCCGCTGGGTCAACATCCCGATGACTGGCCTTCATACTTCAATCGAATCAAGGTGCCAACATTATGGCAAGCCGCGCATGAAGCGGGGCTAACAACTGCTTCGGTATTCTGGCCTGTTACGGTAAATCCTAGGTATATTGATCATTTTATTGCAGCATATCCTGCATCGGAGACTGTCCCCATCGCAAAAGACGCCGTGGTGGAATATCCTGCTGGCCTTCGAAAACAGATCGATAAAACTTTACCGGAAAACACCACGCTGGACGATAGGAAGTTCTATTGGGCTCTCTGGGTATTGAAGCAATATAAACCTGATTTTATGACAGCACATCTTACAAACCTGGATCATGCTCAACATATTTCCTACCCTTTCAGTGATGCCTCTCTCAAGGCGATTAAACAAATAGATGAATGGGTCGGCCAGTTAATTGCTGCGGAACGAAAAAATTATCCTGACGCAATCATTGTTATTGTCTCTGATCACGGTTTTGCCGCGTCGGATTATCGTGTCAATTTGCCTATCTTATTTGTCCAGAATGGATTGATAACACCGGCTCGTCTTTCGCGAGATCCTGGCGATCCGCCGGTGCTTTCATGGAAAGCATCCGTCTGGGTTGCTGGTCCAACTGCCGCAATCGTGCTAAAAGATCCAAGAGATAAAGACGTTAGAAAAAAAGTAAGAAAATTGTTAGAGAAGGCAGCGAAAAATCCGACTTATGGAATAGATCGGATTCTCACGCATGAAGAAGTTATTAAGGAAGGTGGGTTTCCTGATCCTGCGGTAGCTTATGTTGTATCTTTCAAAACTGGTTATCGGGTTGGAGAAGCTATAAATGGAGATATAGTCGAACATATTCCTCATGGTTCCCATGGATACTTGCCAACGGTACCAGAAATGAGGTCATCCTTTTTTTGCAGCGGGCCGAGCGTTGCGAAAGGACGCGAACTTGGAATTATCGATATGCGCCAAATCGCACCCACAGTCGCGCAAATGCTAGGTGTGCATCTTGAAAAGGCCAAGTTGCCGCCAGTGCATTATGAGCCATAATTTACGAAGAAGGCCTTTGGTATTTTCGAAGGCCATATTTCTCAGGACTCATCTAGGCGCATCAAACGCAGAGTCTTGGGAATAGTATGAGCAAGCAACTCAAGCACCTCAAATCACTAATCTGATCGAATCCCTGAGTATTCGCGTCTGTGCGACTGACATAGGAAGTGGAAATTCCAGTAAACACAAGAACGCCCCGTCTCCGGGGCGTTCTAAGGGCGCTCAATGAGCGGTAGCCTTACGACGAAAGCTTACTAAGAATAGCCGGGCAATCGCCGCTCAAGTACACTTTTACCCTTTTAATCTACTGTGATGGATTCGTCAAGTTGAAAATGTGGCTGCCCTGCTTGTTTGTGGGACAACTAACAATATGTACCTCAATGGTCAAAGTAAGCCATCAGTCTGTAGAACTCCCGCACCACATTTTCAGTGAACCCGGGACAATTTTCGTTTAGCCTTACATCCTCCCCTAAATTTCCTCTTAGAGGTTTTGAATGTCTGCTGCCATGGAAACACCGCAGAAGTATGTGCTTGGACTTGATCTTGGTTCGGCATCCCTCGGCTGGGCGCTGGTTGGACTCAACGGCGCCGATCAACCCACTTCTTTAATCCGATCCGGAGTGCGTATCTTTGAACCCGGTGTCGATGGGACTTCCCTTGAAATCGAACAAGGCAAAGATCAGTCCAAGGCAGTGGAACGGCGTACTGCTCGTCTGCAACGCCGCCAGCTTCGCCGCCGTGTCGCCCGACAACGCGAGCTATTTCAGTATCTGCAAAAAGCCGGGCTCCTGCCCGTCGATGCAGACGGAAAAGGCGCCAGTTCCGAACAGCGGCATCATCTGCTCAATGAGCTGGACCAATCCTTGACAGCTACGTATCTCGCCTCCAGCAGCGAGGGCTTCGCCAATGGGCCCCTTTATTTTTTGCGCAAGCGGGCGCTCGATCATCCGCTGGAACCGTATGAACTCGGCCGTGTTCTCTTTCATCTGAGTCAGAGGCGCGGCTTCAAATCCAATCGTAAAGAAACAAAGAAAACCAAGGACAATGAGGATCAGGGCGAAGTCAAAGCCGGCATTCATTCGCTCGAAATCAAAATGCAGGAAGCGGGTGCGAGAACGCTGGGGGAGTATTTTGCCAGTCTTGATCCGCACAACGAAAGAGTACGGGGGCGCTGGACAGCGCGCCGTATGTTTGAAGACGAATTTGCCAAAATATGGGACGCGCAGCAGCCGCATCACGCCTCTGTTCTGACGCCAGAACTTCGTAACCGCATCAGCAACCTGCTCTTCTTTCAGCGGCCCATCGCATTGCAGAAGGACCTCATCGGACCTTGCGAACTGGAACCGGGCCAGAAGCGTGCCCCATGGCCTTCTCTGCTGGCACAGCGGTTTCGCCTTCTACAGAAGGTGAACGATACAAAGGTGCTGAACCCGTCTGCGCCCAAAGACGATCCGCTCACGCCCGAGCAGCGGCAGATCCTGTATACCCTCCTCGACGAGCGAGGCGATCAGACGTTCAAGACAATCAAGAAAGCTCTGTGGCTCGAAGATAAAACACTGAACCATGAGAAAGGAAAGCGTACTGGACTACTTGGCAATCAGACGGCCAAATCCATGCGCAATGTCTTCGGCGATCGCTGGCAACAGTTCCCCCAGGAGGAGCAGGACAAGATCGTTGCCGATTGGAGCGATGCTGAGTCAGACGAAGCGATGGCCCATATAGCCCGCAATGATTGGAAGCTTGATGAAGAAGCCATCCAGCGTCTCTTCGCCGAGAGGCCTGCAAAAGACTACTGCTCTCTTTCTCTCAAAGCTATCGCCAAGCTCATGCCTGTCATGATGGAGGGCAAGTCCTTCAAAGATGCCGAAAAAGAGGTCTATGGCTCACGTAACAGCGGCTTGCCTCGACTTAAGAAGCTGCCGCCGGTAAAAAAAGCTCTTCCCACCTTGCGCAATCCCGCCGTAGAGCGCGCCATGACTGAATTGCGCAAAGTTATCAATGCGATCGTTCGACAGTATGGCAAGCCTTATGAGATTCGCATCGAACTTGCGCGTGAACTCAAAAAGCCCCGGCAGGAACGAGCAGATGCTACCGAGAACAATCGAAAGCGCGAAAGGGCAAACAGGGATACAGCCGCGAAGATCGCTGCTGCATACAACGTCAGCGACCCGAACTATAAGCCGAGCCGTGGCGATCTGGAGAAAGCAAAACTTTTCACCGAATGTGGCGGCATCTGCCCATATACCGGACGTTCCATTTTGTTCTCACAACTCTTCAGCGGCGAATCGGAGTTCGACATCGAACACATCATTCCCCGCAGCCGCTATCCCGATGACTCCTTCCAGAACAAAACGTTGTGCTACATCCCTGAAAACCGACAGAACAAGCGGAATCTCACGCCCTATGAGGCGTATGCGCACGATGAAGAACGCTGGGCGCAAATTCTGGTGCGTGTTGGCAAGTGGTCCAATACCAGCAAGCTCAGGCGATTCAAAATACAAAGCACTGAAGAGTTGGGAGACTTCAGCGCTCGCCAACTCAACGACACACGTTACGCCAGCGTGCTTGCAGGCCGACTGCTCAGCCTCCTTTATGGCGGAGACTGCGTTTCCGATGGCGAGCGGAACCGGCGCGTCATCTTTGCTTCCAGTGGCGCTGTGACTTCTACACTGCGCCGCTCGTGGGGATTTGAAAGCATTCTGCAAGGTATCGTTCCTTCTGAACCGGGCAGTAACCGCGGCAAGCCGCGCACCGACCACCGTCATCACGCCATCGACGCCATTACCATCGCGCTCACGCGCCAATCGGTCATTCAAGCCATGGCAAATGCCGCGGAATTGGAACCGTGGCAGCCTGGCGCGCGCGCATGGCGCCATGTGCCAAAGCCCTGGATCTCACCTGACTTTGAGCGTGATATGCAGCGGCAAATAGAGGAGATGGTTGTCTCGCATCGCCCATCGCACAAGATCAGCGGAGAGTTGCATAAAGGCACAAATTATGGAAAGCCGTACATGTTGAATGGCAAGTCAACCATTCATAGCCGCTGTGCTCTCTCTGCTCTGTCGGCAAAAGACATTGAATCGGATGATGTGATCGTAGATCCCGCAGTGCGCGATGCTGTGCGCTCAAAGTTGGAGGAGATTGGCGGAAATCCGAAACTTTTCGATAAGCCCGACAATTTCCCGTATCTTGTCTCGGCTTCGGGCAGGAACATTCCCATCAAAAAAGTGCGCATCCGGGAGACGAAAAACCCACTTCGGGTTGCTGAAGGAGTACGGGAGCGCTATGTCGCTTCTGGCGGCATTCATCACGTTGAACTCTTTGTCACGCGCGATGGAACTCGCAGAGAAGCTTGGGACAGCAAGGTAGTGCAACGGACGGAAGCCTACGAACGAAAAAGAAAGCACCTGCCTGTTGTAGCTCGCACGTTAGAAGATGATCCCGAAGCCGAATTCCTCTTTTCTCTCTCCAACGACGATACGATGGAGATCAACGATGGTGATGTCCGGAAGATCGTTCGTATTAAAAAGTCAGGAGAAAACAAGCAGATTTTTTATGTTCCCGTGAACGATGCTCACTTGGATGCCGATCAATCAAAGTTGGCGATCGTGAAGTCGAAATATCCCAACACTCTCAAATCTCTTAAGCCACGCAAAGTAGTCGTCGATCTGCTCGGAAAGGTGCATCCAGCCAATGATTGATCGCATCGTCGAAATCGCTAATCCGGTGCGGCTGAGTGTCCGTGATGCACAGCTTGTGATTGAGCGGCCGAAGGAAGAGCAACTGACTCTACCTTTCACCACGCCTGTCAATGAAATCGCTGTCCTGCTGCTTTCGCATCCACAGGTCACGCTCTCGCAGGCCGTTCTTTCGCGTATTGCGGAAGCGGGTGGTTCCGTCATTACTATCGATGGAAATTTCCTGCCGGTCTCTATGCTTCTTCCTGTGCAGAGCCACTTCATCCAGACAGAGCGGTTTGCAAATCAAATGGAATTATCTCTTCCTTCTAGAAAACGGCTCTGGCAACAGATCGTGCGAGCCAAGATTAAGGCGCAGGGAGAGCTACTCCGCGAGCTTCATGGAAGCGATCATGGTTTGATTGCCATGGCGGCCCGCGTCCGCAGCGGGGACCAAGGCAATCTGGAAGCACAAGCCGCTCGTAAATACTGGGGACTTGTATTTGGCAGCAAATCCTTCCGGCGGGAATCAGGAAATCCCGATCAGAATCGTCATCTTGATTATGGCTATACAGTGTTGAGGGCAGCTGTGGCCAGAGCATTGTGCGCCGCTGGTCTGCACCCTTCCATCGGGCTGAGACACAAGAATCGCTACGATGCCTTCTGCCTCGCCGCCGATGTAATGGAGCCGTTCCGGCCGCTGGTAGACCGCCGCGTCTATCAGTGGATCGCAAATGAAGATGCGGAGGGGCCGTTCGATTCTAAAGCCAAGAACTGGATGATAGGGGCAACAACTTCGCGCTATCTGATCGACCGCGAAGAGCGTTCTTTGTTCGATATCCTTCTGCGCACAGCAAACTCAATTGCAAAGTGTGTGACCGGAGAATCGCGTGATCCTGAGATTCCCCGTCTTCTCCAGGCTTGCGCAGTGGATGTCACAACGCGGCGGGAAGTGCGGCGCGTAGAAGCCGATGAGGTAAGAGCCATAGCAGCAAGCTAGTCTTTTGTATTTGATTCGTGGTCTGGATTGCGATGAAAGGGAAGCCTAATTCTGCGTACCGATCCTTGTGGCTAATTGCCATGTTCGATCTTCCGGTCGAAACACCGGACAACAGGCGCAACTACACGCGCTTCCGCAAAGGCTTGCTCAAAGACGGATTTATGATGCTTCAGTATTCGATTTACGCCCGGTATCTGCCGAGTGAAGAAGCTGCTGACGCTCATCGAAACACGATCCGAGCGATCATACCGCCATTAGGACAAGTGAGACTGATGACGGTTACAGACCACCAGTTCGGAAAAATGGAGGTGTTCTATGGAAGAAAACCGCGCGATCCCGAAGACATCCCCGACCAAATCCTTCTTTTCTAAAGAGGAAACCGCGCCAACCTGCTGCTTTTCAGCAAGTTCGGCGCGGCCTAGTGTACTTGAGCAGTGAATCCCGGCCATCCCTAGCCAGTGCGCCATAAACAGCATTTCTTTCTCCAGTGTACTTGAGCAGTGAATCCCGGCCATCCCTAGCGCAAAGTCAGCCATGGCCAAGAAGCCGTCAAGTGTACTTGAGCAGTGAATCCCGGCCATCCCTAGCCCTTCGTGCGTGTATCCAACCAATGCGTACAGTGTACTTGAGCAGTGAATCCCGGCCATCCCTAGCATGATCCTGCATGCAGCCGGCACGAACTCAAGTGTACTTGAGCAGTGAATCCCGGCCATCCCTAGCCGCTGCCGCATGTTCCATTACCGATGGGGTAGTGTACTTGAGCAGTGAATCCCGGCCATCCCTAGCTGACCGAGGGATGCATTGTCCTCTACGAAAAGTGTACTTGAGCAGTGAATCCCGGCCATCCCTAGCTGGAACCATGGAGTCACCTTTTACAGGCATAGTGTACTTGAGCAGTGAATCCCGGCCATCCCTAGCCGCGGCTGGGAGTGGGTCGATCCGCTGAAAAGTGTACTTGAGCAGTGAATCCCGGCCATTCCTAGCGCGTGTTGTAGGTTCCGGCACTCCCTGCGTAGTGTACTTGAGCAGTGAATCCCGGCCATCCCTAGCACCGAGGAAGAGCGGTATCTCGAAAAGGCAAGTGTACTTGAGCAGTGAATCCCGGCCATCCCTAGCGGTAAAAAGCCCTACAGGCTAGTATCACGCCTCATCAGCACACCCTCACACTACAAGCTCTCAACCTCAGCAAAATTACCTACAAATAGCCTGCAGGGCTTTTTACCGCTAAGATCACACTCAATTAAGCAATTAAGCAGCGATCAAGCAGTGGCCCAATTTTCCGAGAGTACCTCTGCTTGCTCCAGCACGGTCTGGGTCGCTTTATCCTGCTTGTCCGGCGGATAGCCATACTTCTTCAAAATGCGCTTCACAATAACCCGCAGCTTGGCCTGAACATTTTCGCGATGTGTCCAATCAAGGCTGATATTTTTGCGCACACTTTCGACAAGCTCCCGCGCAATGGTGCGCAGAGACTCATCCCCCAACACTTGAACGGCGCTGTCATTCACTTCTAAAGCGTCGTAGAAAGCGAGTTCATCGTCATTCAAGCCCAGGTTTTCACCACGCTGCGCCGCTTCCCGGAGATCCTTCGCCAGAGCGATCAGTTCTTCGATCACCTGAGCGGTTTCGACTGCTCTATTCTGATACCGGCGCAGCGACGCCTCGATCAGCTCAGAAAACTTGCGGGCCTGGACTACGTTCTGTCGAGACCGGATCTTGATCTCGCCTTTGAGCAGCTTTTGCAGCAATTCAACAGCAAGATTTCGCTGCGGCATCGACTGAATCTCATCCAAAAACTCATCGGAAAGGATCGAAATATCGGGCTTCTTCAAACCGGCGGCGGCAAAAATATCCCCCACATCTTCCGACACGATAGCGTTCGATACGATCTGACGAATCGCATGTTCTGAGTCAACACGGCCGAACTGCTGCGTGGGCGACTTTGCAAGGACCGCCTTTACGGCCTGAAAGAAACCCACATCGTCACGAATACGAATAGCCCATGTTGTTGCGGAGAGCATCGGCTGCAGCCCAAAGTTTGGCCTCCAGACCTTCCGTCGCGGAAGGATTTTGCGTTGCAGAATTGGCCATGAATCTCTCTTTTGGAATCGCCTCAAATAGTAACAAAGCCGATTTCGCCTCGCAGAGTTCGCGAGGTGGAATCGGCATAGACTGTTTATTTTGTGGTGCCCGGAGGGGGACTTGAACCCCCACGACCGTTTAAGGTCTGCGGATTTTAAGTCCGCTGTGTCTGCCGATTTCACCATCCGGGCGCAAAATCTATCCTAGCGGAACCTCCGCTCTTTCGCTGCCGTATCCTTCGGTGGAGATCTCTGCACGATATTGCGCTTTAGCGCCTGAGGGACAGAATCGCAATCGGACCCTCTCCTTCTACAAAATCCAGATACGACTAAACGTTAGACAAACGGATTGACGATGCGCATTGCACCGATCTTCTGCCCATGCTGCAGATCTTCCGTGTACAAGGTTTCACATTCTGCTTGAAGTGCAGCGGCAACAATGAGTGAGTCGTACCACGAGAAGCGGTAGTTCTCGTGAATGTCCAAACCTTGCATATAGAACTCATATGACGGCTGGACAACTGTCAGCGGAAACATCACAGAGTTCAGAAAATATCGGCGATCGGCTGGTTTGAATGGAACTTCGAACCCGCGCAGAGAGACATTGATAAACTCCTGCACCACCTGATAACTGATCACACCACTGCTCTTCTTTAACGCATCCTCAATTATCTGGCGGGCAATGGATGATTTTCGCTTCTCCTGATGTTCAAGGCTGTAGATGAAGATATTGGTATCCAGAAACGTTCTACCGCGCATTCATCTCGTCTCGAGTGAACTTCCGTCCGGGCTTCACATAAGACAGTCGCTTCATCACAGTATTCAGATCTTCACGCTTGTTCTGAGCAGACATTTCTTGCAGCCACGCACGAAAGAGCGCATTGAGCGTCGTTCGGCGCCTTTGTGCAAGAAGACGGACATCTTCAATCAAGTGTTCATCGGCGCTAAGCGTAACGTTCTTCACGATTACAGTGTACACGAAATCCGTGTGGAACCTCTGATCTTCTGCCCGTGTAAACAATCCTGATAGAGGCACTCACGCTGACCTTCCTCGCAAGCTTCGCAGGATTCCTGGTAGCCATACTCCTGCCGCACATCATCCCGCCCATGCCCATCTATTCGGAGATTTACAAAACCGCGAACCACGAAGGCGATCTCTTCCTCACGCCATCGTTCACCATCCTCGGCGTCTCCTTCGTCATCCTTACTGTCGTCGACCTCATCTCAGGTCTGCTCCCTGCTATCCGTGCATCGAAACTGAACCCCGTAGAAGCCCTCCGCCACGAATAACCCTTACTTACCCCTTCTACTTCCCTGCATAAATCTGCCGGTATAACTCCCTGTTCCGTATCAGCGCCTGTACGTACTCTCTTGTCTCGCTATATGGAATCGAATCTACAAACTCCGCAATATCGCGATAATCATTTGCAGCCATCCACGCTCGCACCGGAGTGTCGCCGGCGTTATACGCCGCATACACATACACCGGCTGCTCATTGAACCTGTCAATCGCGCGTTTCAAATACGACGTGCCAAGCTGAATATTAATCGAAGGATTCAACAGCATCTGTGTATGGAATCCCTTGATACCCAGGCGCTTCGCCTCTGCCTTGCCAGAGGATGGCAGCAACTGCATCAATCCCATCGCATTCGCGCGCGAAACAGCACCAGGGTTGAACTCCGTCTCCTGCCGGATCAGCGCAGCCACCATGTAAGGATCAAGTCCCTGCGCCGCACTGCTTGCCTTGATTTGGTCCCAGAATGGCCGTGGGAACAACAACTCCCAATACTTGTGCGGAATATCATCAATATCCATCGAGAGAAACGACACACCACTCTTCTTCATCGCACGCAACGATCGCCACGTCTCACCATACGACGAATAGATCTCCGCCTCAGCCAGCGTGCCCCACTCGCCTGCCGTAGGACTCGCCTGGATCTCCGGTCCGATGTACTCATTCAACGCAGCATTCGCCAGCAACCGCGCCTTAATTAGGTGCGGATCGTTCTCCGGCAATTCATCCACCAGCGTAGGAGGCGCGGGATTCTGCACACTCTTCAATACAAATGAAGGCGCTACCGCAGGCTGATTACCAATCACCTTCAATCGCTCGCGCGCAAGAATCGCGTAATAGTAATTCGAGTAAGTCTCCGAAAGCGTGCGATAGAAATTTGCCGCCTGCGCAAAATTCTTCTCCGGGTCTTCATACAAACGTCCACGCCAGTACAGCGCAGCCACCGCTTCATTGCTCAGCGGATACTTCGTAATTTGCTCTTCCATCAGCCGCGCGGCCTCGGCATAGTTGCGCACCCGGTAATTCATCCAAGCCACACGCCAGTGCGCACTCGGAGCATACAAACTATGAGGAAACAGCGTGTAAAGCTGCTTATAATGAAAGATCGCGTTTGTGTTATCGCGCACCAGCAGATACATATTTCCGCCGGAGTAAAGCGCCTCCTCCAGCCAACGACTATGCGGAAAACGCTCAATTAATTCCTGAATGTAATTCCGGTTCTGCTGCTGGTCTTTCTCACTACGCGCAATTTCAGCCAGAATGTACAGCTTCGCCGCCGCGCTGTCATCACTTGTCGCGGGCAGCTTGTCTGCTTCATGACGTGATAACTTCTTCTGCTTCATATCGCAGACCGCCTCGTATACTTCCAGCGCATCCTGGTCAGCCTGCGACAACGCACCCGACTTACCAATCGCGTGATACTCCGCACCGGCCTCAGCGTAACGTTTCGCATTGAACAGCTTGTCCGCATGGATCTTACGTTCCGCCGCGCTCAGCCCCATGCTCATTGCATTCAACTGTGTTGCAGATTGTCCCGCTTCATACGACAAAGGAGCATTCGCATACAAGCTGCGATAGATCGTCGCAGCCTGCTGCGGCTGCCCAGCAAGCTGCAATGCACGCGCTTTCGCATACTGAAAGTCATTGCGCTGCGTTACAGCACTCGCCGTCATGCTGTTCAACGTTACCAGTGCCATCTGCGCATTGTTCTGCTGCAGATAAGCATTGGCCAGCATCACCGGCGCATTTGCTGTAAACACGCTTTCAGGAAACCGCTGCGCAAACCCTGTCAGCAACGCCTGCGCATCGTTCGTATGCCCTGCCTGCAACGCCGCCTGCGCTCCCAGATAAGCGGCATAATCGTCCAGCGCCTTCCCGGTCTGCGAAGCCGTACGAAACGCCGTCTGAGCATCGCTGTACTTATGGTCCAGCATGTACGCATGTCCCAGCGCCAGATATGCCGCGCTCGCTGCCTCTCCTGTGCGTGTCGAAGCCCAATTGCGCACACCCGCATACGCAGCCGCAGACCGTGTCGCAGCCAACTGCTGCGCCATTGGCCGCAACCGCTCCGAAGCAACAAACGCGCTCGATAACTTCCGGCTCTGTTCCGTCGGTACGGAATGTACAGTCACACGCCGCGCGCGCGACTTCTTATGCGCCGTCGAACTCGTCCGCCTGGTCGATGCAGCCGTCTTTTTCGACGAAGAAGATTTCTTCGATGAAGATCGCGTACTCGTCTTCGTTGTGGAGTGTTTCGCATCCGAAGGCTTCTTCTTCGAACTCTTCGACAGCTCAGCGTTCACACCAGTACAAATTAGCGCGGCCAGCACCACCGTCGCGCATCCTCGACCTGCATTCCGAATCCACATGCTCACGTTAAGAATCTAAGACGCATGGCCGTTCAAATCGCAAGAAACCCACATTTTCAGGAACCTCGGCCGATACCGCTTCGAGTGCATACCTCTGCCCGTTTGTCGCGTCTCGCTGCGGCAGATAGAATCAAGCCTGTCCCTATGCCCGTGATCGAGACACCAGGAACGGAAGAGGTCCACCCCGACGTAGCACTCGTCGAGCGCGCCAAAGGCGGCGATCAGGCTGCGTTCGAGCAGCTTGTCCGTCAATACGACCGCCCTATCTTCCGTACGGCCATGCACATCACGCAGAACCGCGAAGACGCCGAAGATATCACGCAGGACGTCTTCCTAAAGGCCTACAACAAGCTCGACCAATTCCAGGGCAACTCCAAATTCTCCACCTGGCTGACCCGCATCGCGGTGAACGAGAGCCTCATGCGTCTGCGCAAGCGCAAGACCAGCCGCACCGTCTCCATGGACCAACAAATGGAGACCGAAGAGGGCTCCATCCCGCGTGATTTCGCCGATTGGTCGCCCAATCCTGAAGAAAATTTCTCCCAGGCAGAGTTGAAAGACCTGCTCGACCGGACAATCGCAGGTCTGCCTCCAGGTTTTCGCACCGTTTTTACACTCCGCGACATCCAAAATCTGTCGACCGAAGAAACGGCCGAGGCTCTCGGTCTCTCTGTTCCGGCCGTCAAGTCACGGCTCCTGCGCGCACGTCTCCAATTGCGAGAGCGTCTCAGCCGCCATCTCAAGAAGAAGGAAACTGAGGTATCCCGGCCGTGACCTGCACCGAGTTTCTCTCCAAAATGACCGACTACTTCGACGGTACGGTAGAGCAGACACTCCTCGTTGAGATCAAAGAGCACCTCTGCGAGTGCCACCACTGCGAAGTGGTGGTCAACACCACCCAACACACCATCCGCATCTACCGCGATCACCAGGTCTACGAGCTTCCCGAAGATCTCCGCGAGCGCACTATCTCTTCGATACTCGCCCGCTGTAAAAAATCTCAGTAGCTCATCTGCGGCATTCGCTTACCCCATCAAGCTGTACTTAATTTGCAGCCACTGCTTAAACGCACAGACCCTCTAAAAGAGGGTCTGTGCGTTTATGTTTTTGGCCAAGTTGTGACGCTAATGCACAACCTGCAGGAAGAGTGGCGAAGATAAAAGTGAAGAAAATTCTGAATCCGAAGCCGAATAATCCACCAGCAAGGTACCTGCATTGGAATCAATCGAGGTATGTGCCAATGCATCCTTCTCAGTGCTACTCGAACTATCTGTAGACTTCCGCATTAGAACCATGCCCTTCATCAGCGTGGCTGCCGTAGCCGCAGTCACGGTATCGCTCATCACCACGGCCATATCGAACTTCACGCCGTTGGAGAAGTCCATGGTGTAGCGCGAGTCTTTCATTCGGTTCTTCACCGTGTCGTAATCCGCAAGCTGCGCGGCTTCACCAAGCACATTGCGCATCATCACCTGTGTTCCCTTCTGGTCCAGAAGGCTCCACAAGGCGCTCTTATCCACGGCAATCATCTCATTCATCATCTCGCCGTTGGCAAGGAAATTAGGCGCAAATCCATCGCGAGCATCCAACGCCGCGCGCACACTTGGTACATCGCCGAACACCATTGTGGTCTGGTTTAGGAATGCAACGCTCATGCCCGACGATCCCATGGGATAGATGTTGTTGTTACGCACGGCGGTCGGCTTGACCTTTGCTTTGGTCATATTCGCAATGATTGTCGACGTCGGAAACTGCCCCTGGGCGATACCGATAGTCCGTGTAGCTGTGCTCTTGCTATTGGTGCGAAAGGCCGCAAAAGCAAGCACATCAGTGACTGACTCCACTTTAAAGCCGCTCTGCTTCAACGCGGTTTCCAGACGCTTCAACTCCGGCGGTACCACCTTATCGCGCAGGCTCATCGCCGCAGGAGAGTTCTGCATCGCGCGGTAATCCACCACGATGATCTGCTGAATATCCTTAGGGATAGCGGAGCGCGCATCGCCGCTCAACTGTGCACCAAACGCTGTTGTGGAGAGAAATGCCAGCGCTGCTGCCGCAATCCATCCCCGTCCTGCTTCCATCATCTTCAAAAATGCCTCCGGAAAAAATCCGACTTCCTTAAACTTACATCGGCCACGCAAGCGGCGCTTCTAGCCTTCGCTCCAGCACCTTCTCGTTAGGGTCAAACTGCTGTATTGGACGTATCCAATTCGCATCCGGCGCGTAAATAGCCTCAGGAATCAATCCAATCAGCTCCGCTTCCACGATTTTCACGCTATGTTGAGCGGCTAACTCCTCCGCCCGCGCATACACCCGCGTCATGGGCATGGCTTGGATATCGGTGATATTCATGCTCAACTGCAGCCGCCCATCGGCGATCACACCGAGAGCCTTCACACCCGCCAAACCGCCATCCGCAGCGCGAATCTTCTTCGCAATCGCCCGCCCAGTTCCAATATCCCCTTTATCGAAAAAGAGGTTATAAGCCACTAGAAATTGCCGCGCCCCGATCGCGCTCGCTCCAGCCGTGGCATGCAACTCCGGTCCACCCACGTCTGGCCAGCGCGCGCTATCCCGCTTGACCTCTTCACGAAGTCCCTCAAACTGGCCCCGGCGCACATCCTCCAACTTAACTCGGTCGGGCCTGGTCGCCGCAGCTTCATACAGATACACCGGAACACCTGATCTTCTCCATACGCTCATCGCTGCACCTCTAGCTAGGGCAGCACATTGCGCCAGCGTGTAGTTGCGGACGGGGACGAAGGGGATGACGTCGGCGGCACCGATGCGCGGGTGAACGCCGGTTTGCTTCGTAAGATTAATGGTTTCAGCAGCTTTGCAGACTGCGCGGACAGCGGCTTCGGCTACCGCGTCGGGTGGGCCGGCAATGGTGGCTACGCTGCGGTTGTGGGCTGCGTCCATGGACCAGTCGAGCAGGCTGACGCCGAAAACTTGCATGGAATGAACGATTTCTCGGACTACGTGAACGTCGGTGCCCTCCGAAAAATTCGGTACGCACTCGACGATCGGTTCACTGCTCAACATACAAACTGCCTGTCCAATTACCTATAAAAATCGATGAATTTCGCAACGTAGTGGCAAGAAAAACGACATTGGGTACCCAAGATGCCGTGATTAAATGCGGCCTATTTCCACCATGTGTATCCAGCCGTAAATTGCACGCTGGCGTTGACTCCCGGGTTGCGGTCGCCGAGGCTGGCCGATGAGATGTGCACCGCGTTCGCGCCGAGGTCGAAGGAGCGCTTCGGTTTTACAAAAATGTGGATACCGATGCCGCCCTGCGGGGTGAAGTTCCAGACGCTGGCGTTTGCATCCGCCCCATAGTTCCGAAGGTTCACATCAGCGTTCGCCGCCGGATAGGCGGGATACTTGTGGTTCGTCCATAGGATGCCGCCAGCTCCCTGGAACCACGGCATGATGCGATGACCGCGGGTAAAGTTCCAGCGCAGGATGATCGGCGTAATCGTCATGCCGGAAAAGGTGCCACCGACCGTATACGGGCCGCTGCAGGTGAATGCGACGGGGGCTGGTGCGGGCAGGCACTTCACGCGGTCGAACTTCGGCGTGTAGGACTGCCAGAACGGGTAAAACTCCCCAGCGTATTCGAAGTTGCCGCGCCATGCGTGGTTTGAGAGAAGTTCCGGTGTGAGGACTTTGCCTACATGCACGCCCGCACTGATGGATTTGAAGTCGTCGCGCTGGTCGGTGACGCCTTTGCCGCCCTGCACGATGGGGCCGAACTCCCATGCGCCGGTGTGTGCGGCTTGTGCCATTGGAGTGTTTGATTGTGCGCCTGCGATGGATGCTGTGGCAGCCAGGAGAACTAGTGACGCGAGGAACTTCTTCATTCGTACAAACCCTTCACATGCGAACGCCGCCGATGTCCGGCGGCGACCGCTGACTTCTCTGACCTGCCTGCTATTAGGCTGGTTCGCCTACGCCTTCCATGTCGAAGTTGGAGTAGACGTTTTGTGTGTCGTCCAGATCTTCGAGCGTGTCGAGCAGACGCATCATGGCATTGGCCTGTGCGCCTTCGAGCTTTTGATAAGTGGACGCGACCATGGTCACTTCCGCGTGTTCGGGCTTGAATCCTGCGGCTGTGACGGCGTCGCGCACGGCTTCGAATTCTTTCGGCGAGGTGAGGATCTCCCAGTTATCGCCTTCGTCGTTCAGGTCGTCGGCGCCTGCTTCGAGAACCACTTCGGTCAGCTTTTCTTCGTCCACGCCATCCTTGGCGACCACGATGACACCCTTCTTGGAGAAGAGGTAGTTCACTGAACCGGTTTCGCCGAGGTTTCCGTTGTTCTTGGAGAAGGCGTGGCGGATTTCGCTGACGGCGCGGTTGCGGTTGTCGGTGGTAACTTCCACGATGACGGCAACGCCGCCGGGGCCGTAGCCCTCGAAGGTGATCTCTTCGTAGGTCAGGCCTTCGATCTCGCCGGTGCCGCGCTGGATGGCGCGCTTGATATTGTCGGCGGGCATGTTCTCAGACTTGGCCAAAGCAATCGCCGTGCGCAGACGCGGATTGCCGTCCGGATCGCCTCCGCCCTGACGGGCAGCGATGGTGATTTCCTTGATGACACGCGTAAAGACCTTGCCACGCTTGGCATCGGCCGCGCCTTTTTTATGCTTAATCGTTGCCCATTTTGAATGGCCCGACATGCTGGATTCCTGCCAATTTCTTTTGGATTTGTTTCGTGTGTGATTTTATCAACCGGAGTGGGGGGACGTCATGGTGCCAGGGCTAAAGCCCTTTAGTTTTTGGCCGGAGACAGCGGGCTGAAGCTCGCTTCTAATCCGGGTCGCGCTTACGCGCGATGGATGTTCGCTGTCGCGAACATCGGCAACAGCAGGTCTCTCAGTTCGCGCTTTGCGCTCAGTCGAGATGACGGGCTTTATTGGATAACGAACAGGTCTCGCTTCGCGCGATAACCCACCCTTTCGCAAAAAGCGCGAAAGGATGGGGCACCCGGCGCGTAGTTGGGGCACCCGTTAGTTGGCACTATGGGCATCCGACGTTTTGGTTGATTAGCCGAGTTCGGGGGCGAAGAGGTCTTTCATGGTTTCGCGGCGGCGGATGAGGCGGGACTTGCCGTTTTCTATGAGGACTTCTGCGGGGCGGGTGCGGGTGTTGTAGTTCGACGCGAGCGACATGCCGTAGGCTCCGGCGTCGAGCAGGGCTATGAGATCGCCGCGTTTTACGGGGGCGAGTTCGCGGTCGCGAGCGAAGAAGTCTCCGCTCTCGCAGACCGGGCCTACTACGTCTACTTTTTTGCCCTTCGCCTTGGTCTGCTTTACGGGAACGATCTCGTGGTGCGCGTGGTAGAGCGCGGGACGGATGAGGTCGTTCATGGCGGCGTCGGCAATAACGAAGGTTTTTGCGCCATTCTTTTTGGTGAAGAGCACTTCGCTGACAAGAGCGCCGGCCTGCGCGACGATGAAGCGGCCGGGTTCGAGCAGAAGCGTGATGTCGAGCGGGCCGAGCGCGCGCTTGAGGGCTTCGGCGTATTTGGCAACTTGTTTGGCGGGTTCGAAGTTGCCAACGCCGTAGTCGATGCCGAGGCCGCCGCCTGCGTCTGCGTAGCGGATATGGTGGCCGTCTTTGCGGAGCTGTTTGATGAGTGCGATGACGCGCGCCAGCGCAGACTCGAAGGGTTCCACGCTGCGAATCTGCGAGCCGATGTGGACGCTGACGCCGCTGGCTTCGAGCCACTTGTTGCCCTTTGCACGAGCGTAGACCTTGCGCGCGAGTTTGATGTTGATGCCGAACTTGTGTTCGCTGAGCCCGGTGGAGATGTAGGGGTGCGTTTCGGCGAAGACGTCTGGATTGACGCGCAGGGCGAAGCGCGCCTTGATCTTGAGTTTGGCGGCGCGCTCGGCGAGGAGGTCGAGTTCTTCTTCGCTTTCGACGTTGAATTGCAGAATGCCTTCGCGGAGTGCGAGATCGATTTCGGCGGGCTGCTTGCCTACTCCTGAGAAGACGACGCGGCCGCAAACTTCCGCTTTCTTCTTCCCTGCTGCGCGGATGACGCGTTCGAGTTCGCCGCCACTTACGATGTCGAAACCGCAGCCTTGTTTGGCGAGCAGCTTGAGGATGCCGATGGCGGAGTTGGCTTTGACGGCATAGCAGACGAGATGGCCGCGGTCGGCGAATTCGCGCTGGAACATCTGCGCGCGTTCGGCGATCTGGTTTGCGGAGTACACGTAGAGCGGCGTGCCGAACTGCGCTGCTAATGCAGCGAGCGGCACGCCGTCACACACCAGCTCACCGCCGCTATAGCCAAATGGTCTTGCAGTCAAAACTTCGGTTCCTTCCTTTTTACGCGGCGGGTGGTGGAGGCGGCATTGTGCCTGGGGGCAGGCTGTAGTCGGCTTCCGGAATAACGACCCATCCAATGAGATACGCCAAGATGCCTGTGCCTGCACCCAGCACAAGCACTACCAGAATAATGCGGACGAGAGTGACGTCCCAATTCTGATACTGTGCGATGCCCTGACAGACACCTGCGATCATGCGACCTTCGCGTGGACGGACGAGGCGTTTAACGCGGCCTGCGTAAGGTGTTTCCTGAATCTCTTGCAGCATGCCGCAGGTGGGACAATAACGCGCGCCTGCGGGGACCTGCGTTCCACACTTTGCACAAAACATGACCAGCCCTCCTGATCGAACTTATTGTTCCATACGTATGCGGTGAGGTGGTGGTTCAATGCGTGGAAAAGGCCCGGGGCTGAAGTCTCTTTTGTTGTGGATCAGAGGCCTGAAGGCCCCTGCTCTCTCCGAGTCGCGCCGTTGGCGCGAGGCGATGCTGCGCATCGCGGAAAAGCAGATTCCTCACTTCGCTCGGAATGACAATCCTTTGGGATATTGAATGTTTGACTCGCTAACAGAACCTACCCTTTCGCAAAAAGCGTGAAAGGATGGCACCCAACGCGAGGACTCTTTGCCGCGGTTAGGATGACAATGTCTCGGTGACGACGGTTCTAAGCGTGCGTACGTTAGTGGCCGGTGTAGGATTTGCGGATGTATTTGCGGGCGTCGTCGGCTTGAGATTGGTCGCCTCCGGGGGCGGCGGCGAGGCGGTACTGGGTAATGGCTTCGTTGCGTTTGTGGAGGAGATCGAACATCATGCCGGCGTTGAGTTGGGCGCGTTTGCGCATCCAGTCGCTGCAGTTGGGTTGTTTGGCGGCGGCGAGGTAGTCGTTGAGTGCGGACTGGATGTCGTTCTGACCGCGCTCTGTTTCTGCGAGGCCGAAGTGCGCTAGGGCGAGACGCGGGTCGATGAAGTAGCCGTGCTTGTTGGCGTCGGCCAGGACGGCGCGGTATTCGGCGATGGCTTGCGGACCGTGCCCCGCGTCCTTGGTGAGGTTGGCGACTTCGAGACGGTAGAGATAGTTGTGCGGGTACATGGCGGCGAGGCGTTTTGAGACGACGATGGCGTCGTTGTAGCGGCCGTCGTGGCGAAGGAAAAGACTCATTGCCGTCATGGACTCGACCTTGGTGAGCGTGCAGTGTTCGCTGCAATCGCGCAGAAGAGCGAGACCTTTTTCTTTGCTGCCGCCTACGCCGACGATGCCTACGATGAAGCGCAGCCAACGCGGAAGACTGGCAACGGCGAATTGCTGGATGCCTACGGCCATCTTTGCGTCGGTGTAGTTGGGGTCGATCTTGAGAGCGTCTTCTGCGTCGGAGCGCGATTGCAGGCCCTGTTTGGCTGCGCCGGCGAAGCTGTGGTCGGCGAGCGTCATGAACGCGGCGTGGATACCCTTTGCGTAGGAGCGGGCGAAGTAGCAGTCTTTATCGCGCTTGTTGTTGTCGATGCGTTTGTCGCAGATGTTAATGACGGAATTCGTCAACGCTTCAATGCGTTGGCGCACGGCAGGGTTGATCTGCACTTTGCGATTGCTGGAGAGAAAGTTTTCGCGCGCGTAATAGGTGGTGTCGAGCAGGTCCTGATTGTAGAGTTCGCGGAACTCGACGACGGTGAGCAGAAGGCCGAGCACCATGGGGTCATTCGGGTGCGCTTTGAGGATGGTTTCGAAGCGCTGCTGCGCGCCATCGTAATCGAGATTGTAGAAACGATCCATGGCCTGACGGACTGCGGCATCGTTAGCAAGCGGGTAGGTGGTATCGGCGTATGCCTGTTTTTGAGTGAGCACAAGAGTGAGGATTATGACCGCTGCGCAAAATATTTGTTTGACCGAACAAGAGCTTCGCGCATAGGTTGGATACTTCATTGGTATCTCGCTTTCTCTGCAGCCATGACTCGTCAAGATCTTCTTAAGCTTCTTATCGCGCACGCTCGAACGAACGGATTCAAGTTTAAGCCGTGGTTCGTTCAGCACAGCGGCCGTCCGTGGGTGACGGCGGAAGACGCTGTGACCTGGCTGGGTGTTGGACGCCGATCGTACATGCTGCTGTTTTCTCCAGAGTTTGCGCAGAGCTTCTGGAAGAGCGGCGAACAGATCACGTTTGCGGTCCCGCAGCAGGAGTTTCAGCGGGTGTTGCCCAATGGCAAGGTGCTGACGGTAAAGCGCAAGGCGTTTACACGGCGAACATCGCGTCCTGATGTATGGAAATATCACTTGCGTGAGATGGCTGCATCGGAAGAACCGCTGCGATATCTGCGCAAATATTTGCACATTGAAGAGGCGCTGGAAGAGGAAGCGCCACACGAAACACGTGAGGCGTGACACGCTACTTCTTCCCTGCTTTCTTATCCGATTTAGACTGCGTGTTGAGATGATCGAACGCGCGCTGCGCGGCTTTGGTGTGGTCACCGTCGGGCTCAAGCCGCAGGTATTCGGCGTAGTGCTGGCGGGCTTCGTCGAGCTTGCCTAATTTTTCAGCGGTCTGTGCCCAGCCAAAATGGGCTTCACTTTCTTCGGGGTCGTGCTCGACGGCGTCTTTGTAGCGGAGGTAGGCGCCGGCGTAATTACCGTCATTCGTGTAAAACTTTGCGACTTTGAGGTCGTCAGGCACGCGGTTCTCTTCGTTGCGGAGACGGGTTTCTTCTTCTGCCTTGGAGCGGCGCGTGCCGTAGTTGGGCAGGGGCGCGGCTTTGATAGGAGCGTCGTCGCTTTGGGTGGTGGGCGCGGGCTCATCCTGCATGGAGGAGCTGCTGGAACTCATGCCGGGGTCAGCAGGTGGCTGGGAAAAATCGGGTTGCGAAGAGGTGGACGGCTGCTCGTTCGGCTGCGGAGTTTCGCCTTCGGGGAGTGGCGCTTTTTGCGAGTCTTCGGTGGGGAACGGAAAGCGATCGCGGGTGGATTGCGGCGCGCTGGAAGAGGAAGGTGCTTGTGGCGTTTGTACCGTGGGTGGTTGCTGGCTGTCTTCACCAGGAAATGGAAAGCGTTCTGAAGTGGATTGAGGATGTTCTTGCGGTGCTTGCGGCTTGATGCACTGCGGCTTGGACTTATCGCACTCGATGGAGGGTGCGGGGTTCTGCGCCACGCTCACGAGCGCGAGGCTTAAGCCGGCGGCAATCCATAGACGGTTCATCATTTCCATTAGACGCGGGAGGGATGGCTTCGGTCTAACGGTACTTGCTGCTTGGCGGCGTTGCTGTTTCACTACTGCTTATGGCCGATCTGATTATTCGTTCTTCCGCGATTCATGCTGCTGGGTGTTACACGCTTTCCCCGATCAGGAAAGGCGCGATTGTGGTGGAGTATGACGGGCCGCGTGTGGCGAAGTCGGTTGCCGACGAGCGGTACTCTGCGCGTCCGGTGACGTATCTGTTTGGGCTGGAAGGGACGGATACGGTGATCGATGGGTTTTCGGCGGCGATGTTTATCAATCACTGCTGCGATCCGAATTGCGAGTCGGAAGAAGAGGATGGGCGCGTGTTCATTCGCGCTGTGAGGAACATCAAGGCCGGTGAAGAGCTGACATACATGTACAACCTGTATGACTCGGATGATGACGATGAGCAGCCTTGTTTTTGCGGATCGCCGAAGTGCAGGAAGACGATGTTCTCGGATGCCGAGGTGCGACGGCGTAAGCGTTTGGCGGCGAAGAAGTAGATTTATGCGGCGAGGGTGATGGTGGTGTCCTGCCGTTTGCCGCGGGTTTGCCACCAGAGGGTGAAGACGGCGATGGCGGCGAGGTTCGTGAGGGCGTCGAAGCCGGCTATGACGCGGGGGCCGTATGTTGGGCCGAAGTGGTCGCCTACGCGTCCGCAGAGGAAGACCATGTAGACAACGGGCAGATTGCCGATGGCGTTGAGCAGGGTGTAACGCGTGCTCTGGCGGCGGCCGCCTTCTCCCATAGTTTGGAGGACGAGGCCGGTGTAGGTGCCGTAGCAGAGTCCGGTGGCGAAGTTGGAACAGATGAGGCCGGTGATGAGGACCCAGGGTGCGACCGGGCCGAGGGCTACTCCTCCAGTGACGAGCATGTAGAGCGCGGCTGAGCCCATATAGGGCACCATGCGGTTCCACTTGGCGGGCCAGAGGATGGCGCAGAGTGAGCCGATAGCTGTGGCGATGCCGCCGCCGAATCCATTGGCGAAAGCGAGTTGGGTGCCGGTGGCGCCGTACTCGTGAGTGAGTCCACCCATGAGGGACTGCATGGCCCCGGTGCCAATGGGCGAGGCGAGGACGAGCATGCCAGGCAGGTTCTTCCAGTTGAAGAACATCTGCGTGAGTTCCCTGCCCATGTCTTTGAAGGTGGCGCCGAGTTTTTCTGCGTGCTTTTCGCGGTGCGGTTCATGGACGGCGAGCGCGGTGAGTGCAGTGGGTACGCATCCGGCGAGGATGACGAGCGCCAGCAGCGCGTTGCCGTGATGCGCCGCGAGCAGGAGGATGATGCCTCCGGCGATGGAGCCTGCGCCGAGGTTTCCGCCTTGAATCCAGCCGCCTACTTTGGCTTTTTCTTCTTTGGTGAGGAGGGAGCCCATCATGCCGCCCGAGGCTGCGCTGACCAGTGTGGCCATGGCGCTTCCGAAGAAGATGAGCAGGATGGCGAGGCGGAGGTGGGTGTTGAGGATGACGAGGCCTGCGCCTGCGAGCACACCGGAGAGGATGCCGACGAGTGCGGCCCAGACCTTGCGGCGAAAGAAGAAGTCCACGATGGGCGCGTAGAGGAAGTAGAAGGTAATGGGCACCTGCATGAGCGCGACGGTGCTGCCGATTTCGCCGATGCTCATGCCGGCGCGGCGCAGCAGGAAAGCGATGGACGTGGTGAAGAGGCCCGTGGTGACGACGCCGTACGGGATGTCGAGTGCGGCGTAAAGCCAGAGGGGTGTCCGTTTTTGATTTGGGCCCATGGGGCGAGTATCTACGGAAACGAGGTTTCAACAAAGCTATTCTTCTGCGACGCGTAAAATAGTCCACACGCATGGCATACCAGGTACTCGCCCGCAAATATCGTCCGCTCCAGTTTTCTGACGTTGCTGGGCAGGACCACGTGACGCGCACGCTGAAGAATGCGCTGGAGCAGGGGCGCATTGCGCATGGCTACATCTTTAGCGGGCACCGCGGCATTGGTAAGACGACAATTGCGCGCATCCTGGCTTCGGCGCTGAACTGCCACTTCCCTATCGGATCGCCGGAGCGGCCTACGACCGAGCCTTGCCTGAAGTGCGACTCTTGCATCGAGATTCGCCAGGGCAACGCGGTGGACGTGCTGGAGATTGACGCGGCCACCAATCGCGGCATTGATGAGATTCGCGAGTTGCGCGATGCGGCGCGGTATCGGCCGGCGCGTGACAAGTACAAGATCATCATTCTGGACGAGGCGCACCAGATCACCGATGCGGCCTTCAATGCCCTGCTGAAGACGCTGGAGGAGCCGCCTGAGCACATCGTGTTTATGATGGCGACGACGGAGCCGGAGAACATTCCGCAGACGATCCGTTCGCGGTGCCAGCATTACTCGTTCCATGCGGTGAAGCTGGAAGACATTCTGACGCAATTGCGGCTGATTGCCACGGCGGAGAATATTTCAGCGGATGAGTCTGCGCTGGCGCTACTGGCTGAGGCCGGTGACGGGTCGATGCGCGATGCGTTGAGCATCATGGACCAGGCGATTGCGTCTGCGCCAGTTGTGGATGAGAAGCCTGTTCTGGATGCGAGCCAGATTCGCGACCTGATGGGGTCGATGCCGAACACGATCTTTGAACAGATCATGGAGGCTGTTTCAGCGAACTCTGCTGCAGACGTGCTGACGATTGCGGGGCGGCTGCTGGATAGCGGCAACTCGCCTGCGCAGATTGCGCGGCAGATGGTGCGGTATCTGCGGAACTGCACGGTCGCGAAGATTGCGAACCTTACTCCGGACAATGCGCACTCCGACCTGTTGCAGATTTCGCAGGAAGAGAGCCGCCGCGCTGCGCGCACGGCGATGCTGTTTAGCGAGGAAGAACTGACGCGGTTTTTGCAGATGATGCTGCGAACGTTTGACGATCTCGGGTTCCGGCAGGAGCAGCGGCTGCATCTTGAGCTTGGGTTGTTGAAGCTGGTGCATCTGCAGCGGTTGATTCCGATGGAGGAGTTGCTGAGCGCGTTTCCAACGACGGGTGGAAACGGTGGATCGGGTGCTCCGAGGAGTACGACACCGCGCCCAGCGAGTGCTGCGCCTCCTGCTTCGACAGGTGCTGCGCGCACCGCGCCTGTGGCGAGTGCTCCCGTAAGTGCTCCTGCTACACCTGTTTCTGCTCCAGCACAACCGGCCAAAACAGAAACGCCGGTGGCTTCGCCGTTTTCTCCGTTTGCGCAGAAGGAGCCTGTGGCGGATACGCCGCGAGTTGCTCCGCAGTCTGCCGCGCCCATTGCTACGACGATCACGAATGGATCGCTCGCAGTGGCGGAAGCGCCAGCACCCGCAGCGCCTCCGCAGGTCGGCATTATTGAGGACATGGCTGCGTCGATTGCGCCTGTTGCTGATGTTATTTCTGCACCGGATGAAGAGGCGTTGCCACCTGCTGAGGTTGGAAGCGAAGCCGATCAACTTCGCGCTGCCGTCGTGGAAGCCTTGTTTGCCACGAAGAACCAGACGAATGCCGCGGAAAAACTTGATGACGCGGAGTGGACGGTTGTGGGTGGCGAGCTTCGTGTGCAGACCGATCTTTCGCCGGCAATGTTGAAGATGATGATTCGGCCTGAGACGGATGCGATCATCAAGTCCACGCTACGCAGCAAGGACGCTGCCGGGTTGAAGATTGTTTTTCTACCGGTAGACAAGACCAAGCCCGCGGCTGAAAAGAAATCGAACAAACCGGCGCGTACAGGCAGCGTGCAGGCGATGGCGCTGGAGCATCCGATTGTGCAGGAAGCGCAGAAGCTGTTTCGCGCTGAAGTGACGACCGTGCGCGATCTGCGCAAGTAAGCATCTCATTACACAAAGAAGACTGTTATGAATCTCTCTGATCTCGCGAAGATGAAAGACATGATGGGCCAGGCCCGCCAGATGCAGGAAGAGATGGAGGCCAAGCTTGCGGCCACCGTCGTAGAAGCCTCCACCGGCGGCGGCATGGTGACGGCGCGCATGAACGGCCGCAAGGAACTGCTGCGTCTGAAGATCGATCCGGCTGCGCTGACTGCGTCTGCACCGAACGACATTGAGATGCTGGAAGACCTGATTACCGCTGCGGTGAATGAAGCCGGGCGCAAGGCAGATGAGGCGATGAAATCGTCAATGTCTGGTTTGCTGGGCGGGTTGAATCTGCCGGGCATGTAGAGAGTTGTTAGTTCTTAGTTGTTAGTTTTTAGTAAGAGCTATTACTCGTTATCTTTTATTGACTGCGCAAAGCGCACTAACAACTGAGGCTGACAACTAACAACTGCATTTATGGATCGTTTTGCCCCACCTATGACGCGGCTCATTGATGAGCTTCGCAAGCTGCCTGGAGTCGGCACCAAGTCGGCGCAGCGGTTGGCGTTTCATATTCTGCGTGCTTCGCAGCAGGATGCGGAGGGGCTTGCGAGTGCGATTCTGAATTTGAAAGCCAAGCTGCATCTCTGCTCGGTGTGCAACAACATTACGGATGTGGACCCGTGCACGTTCTGCTCTTCTCCGACGCGGTCGCAGCGAACGGTGTGCGTGTTGGAAGAGCCGACAAACATTGCGGCGGTGGAGCGCACGCGGAGTTACAACGGTGCGTATCACGTGCTGCATGGAACGCTTTCTCCGCTGAATGGAGTGGGGCCGGAGCAGTTGCGCATTGGCAATTTGATGAGCCGGTTGTCGCAGGTTGATGAAGTGATTCTTGCGCTCTCGCCTACGACGGAGGGCGAGTCCACCGCGAATTTTCTTGCGGGTGAGTTGCATCGCGCTGCGCCGGATGTTCGCGTGACGCGGATTGCTACAGGCGTGCCGGCGGGATCGGACATTGAGTATGCCGATGAGATTACTGTCGCGCGTGCGCTGGAAAATAGACGCGACTTATAAGGCGCTGCTGTTTTATTCTTCCTGCACGAGGAAAGAATGAACCGATTCAGATTTTTAAATGCCCTTCTTCTGCTTGTGTTGAGCACAAGCGTTGTGGCCGCGCAGGCACGTCCTGTCATCATCGACACGGACATTGGCGACGATATTGATGATGCCTTTGCCCTGGCGCTTGCGTTGCGCAGTTCGGAGATGAAGGTGATTGGTGTGACTTCGGACTTTGGCGATACGACGCTGCGCGCGCACATGATCGCGCGCATGCTGGCGTCTGCCGGTGTGAAGAACGTGCCTGTGGGCATTGGCATTGAAACGCCTCCGAAGACGAAGTTTACGCAGAGTGCGTATGCCAAGGGAGACGCGCACAATCTGGCGCAAGTGGATGCTGTGGACCTGATTTTGAAGGCTGCGCGTAAGCAGCCGGGCAAGGTGACGCTGATTGCGATTGGGCCGTTGATCAATGTGGGCGCGGCTATCGATCGCGATCCAGAGGGTTTCAGGAAGTTGAAGCAGGTGGTGGTGATGGGCGGATCGATCCATCGCGGCTACAGCGATGCGAAGGTGCTTGGTCCGAGCGCTGAATGGAATACACGCAACAGTGTGGAGCAGACGCGTAAGCTGCTGGCGGTGGGTGTGCCGGTGTATCTGTTTCCGCTGGACAGCACGCAGATCCGTCTGCCGGATGCGGTGCGCGATGCGATCCTGGCGACGCCGGGGCAATTTTCTGTTGATCTGATCGAGTTGCTGAAGGAGGGTGGGCGACCTTCGCCGCGGCTGTATGATGCGGTGGCTGTGTCGCACATGATCGAGCCGTCGGTTTGTCCGACGAAGCCGATGCGTATTGATGTGGATGACAAAGGGTATACGCACGAGGTGGAGGGTAAAACGAATGTGAATGTCTGTTTGATTTCACAGGAAAGCGCGTTTCTTGATTTGCTGAAACAGCGGCTGACTAAGCAGTAGAACTTGCGGTTTGTATCGCGCATCTCTTTTTATGGCTTGTGACTGCATAATGATTTTTTGTGCGGGCGCAAGCCATAATTGCGTGAACGTGTTTCAATAAAACTGTTGCGTAAGCTTCTTGCCATCACGCTGCTGGCGGTCTTCGGTCTGCCGTTTGTCTCACCACTCTTCGCATTGAGTGCGAAGAGCGAGTCGCAGCTGCCTGCGTGCTGCCGCCGCAATGGTAAGCACCATTGCACGATGGGTGCGGCTGCGGGCGGCGATCACGCTCCTGCATTTGTGGCGCATGAGAAGTGTCCTTACGCGCAGATGGCGTTTACTGCGCCTCTCTCGAACACGTCTGTTCTGCCTGCATCTTCAGGGATTTCTGTCGCGTTGCAACAGGGACGGCATGTTGTTGCGCAGGCTGCTTCCGGTGTCCATGATGCAACAGGTTTTGCGCATCCGAAGCGCGGTCCTCCGCCGTTCTTCTCTCTCTAATTTTCCGTTTTTAGTTGGATTCGTGAGACGTTTGGCATGTTAATGTCGAACATTTTGCGCAGCAGTCGTGATGGGCTTTTGACCTTGCGACGGAGAGAAGATGTTTCGCCCTTTCAGAATTGCACCCATCGCATTGGCGATGGTGATAGCGCCTTGTGCGGCGTATGCGCAAGGTAGTGTGATCAACGCTTCCGTGACTGGCCGCGTTGTAGATCCCAGTGGAGCATTGGTTCCGCATGCACGCGTGACAGCAACATCTGCCGCGACGCACCAGGTGTATGCCGTCGTGACGGACAAGCGGGGGCGGTTTCGACTTCCCTTTCTGCCTGCGGGAACGTACGCGTTTCTGGCGCAGGCTGCGGGGTTTACGGCGGAGGCGCAGCAGATGCATCTCTCGGTGGGAGCGGCGTTTGATGTGACGTTGCATCTCAGCGTCGGTGCGCAGCGAGCATCGGTGAATGTGGCCGCGCATGCCCCTGTTCTGGAAGAAGACCGCAGCCAGATTTCGGAAACGATTTCGCAGGCGGAGGTGAATGGGCTTCCCTTCAATGGGCGGAACTTTTTGGATCTTGCGCTGCTCGCTCCGGGGGTGAGTCCGACGAATACGAACAGCGTGCAGATGTTCGCTGAGACCTCGCCGGTGGTTGGGCAGGGGTATTCGATCAACAGCCAGAGGAACCTTTCGAACAGCTTTGTGGTGGATGGGCTTTCGGCGAATGATGATGCTGCGGGGCTGGCGGGAAACTTCTATCCGATGGATGTGATTGCTGAGTTTCAGGTGGTGACTTCTGGCGGTCAGGCGGAGTTTGGACGTGCGCTTGGGGGATATTTCAACATCGTCACTCGCAGCGGCAGCAATGATCTGCATGGAACGATGTATGGATTTCTGCGCAATCAGCGCTTGAATGCGCGCAATCCGTTGTCGCAGAATAAGCTGCCGTTTACGCAGGGGCAGTATGGGGCCAGTCTTTCTGGGCCGGTCCGCAGAGATCGCACGTTCTTTTTCGCAAATTATGAGGCACGAAGATTGCAGACCGATGGCGTCTCTACGATTACTTCCGAAAACGCCACTGCGATCAATACGCGACTGGATCAACTGGGTTTTGGTGGCCTTCGTATCCAGGCAAGTAACGGACCGGCGACACTCTATCCAACGTCTGTGCATACGGACAATGCGTTCGCGCGTCTGGACCATCACTTCAGCGATGTAGACCAGATGAACGCGCGTTACAGCTACTACCGGCTGGACAGCACCAATGCGCGCGGTGCGGGTGGACTTGCTGATGTAAGTTTTGGCACTGCCGTGCGCGATGCGAACCATACTTTCGCGATCAGCAATATTGCTTCGCTCACATCGCATCTATTCAACGAGACGCGCGGGCAGTTTACGTATGACGATCTGAGTGCGCCTTCAAATACGCAGAACAGCCCGGCGATCACGATCAGCGGCGTGGCGACGTTTGGGCGCTTCTCTTCATCGCCTACGGCGCGCGTCAATTCGCTGTATGAGGTGGTCAACAATCTTGTTCTTCAACATGGCGCACACACGTTAAAGACAGGTATCGATTTTCTCTTCAACCGGGATACCATTACTTTTCCCATGTCGATTGCGGGAGCGTATACCTTCTCCTCGCTTGCGGCCTTTCAAAGCAATACGACCGGCTATTCGCTTTTTACCCAAAACTTCGGTTCACCTTATATCCAGCAGAACAATCCCAATACGGGTATTTATGTTCAGGATGAATGGAAGGCCACGGCGGCTTTTACGTTGAATCTTGGCTTTCGCTATGATCTGCAGTGGCTGCGCACAATCCATACGGACACGAACAATGTTTCGCCGCGTGTAGGATTTGCGTGGTCGCCCTTTGTGGACAAGCGTACAGTAATGCGCGGAAGCTTTGGACTGTTTTATGATCGCGTTCCGCTGCGTGCGCTCGCGAATGCGCTGCTCTCTGCTGGAAATACGACAGATCCCGCGCAGGGACGTTTGTTGCAGTACACGTATGTTTCTGGCGATACAGGCGCTCCGGTGTTTCCGCAGGTTTCCAGTACGCCGAATCCCGGATCAAAGATCAGTTATGCGCTGATGGACCGGCATTTACAGAACGCTTCTTCTTTGCAGGCCAGCTTTGGGGTGGAACAACAGCTTTCGCGCAACGCTACGCTTGGCATCAGCTATCAGCATGTGCAAGGAATGCACCTGCTCACATCAGTCAACACAAATATCAATCCAGATGGAACGCGGCCGGACAATACGCGGGGCAATATCAAGCTTTATAGCTCGCTTTTTGATTCCTATTTCGATGGGCTTGAGGTTTCTCTGGTAAAGCGACCATCGTCGTGGAGTTCAGCGCGCGTTTCGTATACATGGTCGAAGGCGATCGATAATGTGGGGCAGTTCTTCTTTAGTTCTCCGATCAACAACTTTGATCTGAAGGTGGACCGGAGCCGGTCTGATAACGACCAGCGGCACCGTCTTGTAGTCGACGGAAGTATCTCATCGTCTACCTCGCAGGCTCACTCGGTGCTGCAACACGTTACGCATAACTGGAAGCTGAGCGGATTTATGCAGTACTACTCTCGTTTGCCTTTCAACATCACAACCGGCGGACAAACCAAACAGCAGACAGCACAACGTCCGTGTGTTTCGGGCTATACGCTTTCTCAAAAAAATGGCGTAAATCCCTGCACAGAAGCTGTGCAAGGCACAGTGATTGGTCGGAATGCAGGAATCGGGTTCGACTTCTTTAACGTGAACACTCGACTCAGCAGAACATTCGTCGTTATACACCGGCTTCGGCTAGAGGCAATTGCAGAAGCTTTCAATGTTCTCAACCACCGCAACGACATGATTCCGAATGGAATATGGGGAACGTTGCCGTATCCGGCATCACCCACTAAAAATTTCGGAGCAGCTACAGCAGTTGGCGATCCACGCAGCTTCCAGCTTGGAGCTAGGATTAGCTTTTAGTGTGGTCCCTGGAAGGTACAGATGTTCGCTAGATCGCAATTCATGCAAATAAAGAAAGCATATCCCGATTTTACTTCAGCTATAACTCTTTGAACTATGAGTCAAGAATTGTCCTATGCCAACCGGACTGCGGTAGATCATGCCTTGTTGGATAGAAAGGCGGAAGATCACGCGGATCTTTATCCATCGGTGCAATTCCAGTTGTGTTGAGATACCGACGCAGAAGTTTTGTCTGCAGGTTGCTTTGGATTTCGGAGTATGAAGGCTGGTCAATCAGATTTTGTGTTTCGTTAGGATCTGCTGTCAGATCATAGAGTTCTTGCATTCCCTGAGAGCGAATAATAAGTTTGTGCGTTTCTGTCCTAACCATCGAGCTGCGAGCAACTGTGAGCGTGTTCTTATTTTGAAGTTGTATTTTGCCACGGTACATGCTCCCTCCCGCACCAGCAGGTTCGAAGCATTGCGGTTCATATTCGTTATACCCACCTTCACTAAATGCCGCTCGCTGCGGATCACCGCTCGCACCATGAATTTGAGGTAACAGCGAGCGAGAAAAATGGGTGTGATCAATTCTGGCTCCAGCGAGGTCAGCGCATGTTTGCATCAAGTCGTACATTTCGATCATGTTATTCGCAACCACGTGCCCTTTTCCTCCTGGGATGTTCGCGATCATAGGAACGTGGGTAAGGCAGTCCTCCAGTCCGCTTGGCCACTTTTCAACCAAACCGTAATCACCGGCATAGTCACCATGATCTGAGGTAACAAACAATGCAGTATTGTGGGCGATGCCGTTCTTTTCTAAAGATTCACGAAGTTCTCCGAGTAACCAATCACTATAGCTGACTTGTGCATAGTAAACAGCTCTTATCTGCCGGAAGGTTTCTTCACTCAGTTTGTTGAGCCCATAGGTGGACCGCATGGCATCGTGGAACTCGGGCTTCTTAGGCAAGCCTGCCGGAATCAACGACGGAATGTCTTTTGCCGAATAAAGATCATAAAAATCCTTCGGAACAGTATAAGGAGGATGAGGTTGGCTCAAGGGAAGAAATACGCAGAAAGGGCGGTCTCTCTCTTTTTGCTCAAAGATGTCAAACGCCATCTGCAGATGCTTGTAGTCTTTCGTATCGCGCCTTTCACCACTCGCTGAGTACAGCATGGAATAGCTCCCAGGCGTTAAGTCACGAGATTCTCCACGCGAGGCTGCGCGACTTTCTCCCCAGCGCGTCACACTGTCGGCAAAAGATTGCGTTGCTAGGGCATCGTTCTTGCCGAACCAGAACACGTCATATCCGGCTTTTCGGAGATATCGGAATAGATTGGGCTCTTCTGGTCGCAGTAGATAGAAAAGGCTACGATGACCTCTTACGCTTGTTGGCCAACCTGTGAGCATTGCGCAACGCGAGGCTGCACACACGGGAAACTGAACGTGACAATTTGCAAAGCGCGCTCCTTCCTGCGACAAACGATCGAAGTTGGGCGTCTTCGTAATGGGATTTCCATAACAGGCCAAACTGTCTGCCCTCATTTCATCAGGCATGAAAATGACAATGTTGGGGTGGGAACCCTTACTTTGCTTCGAACTCTTCGGAGTGTTAGCAGGAACAGTTTCAGCTTCTGCCTGAGCCTTATTACCATGAACTGCTGCACCAAAAGCCCCGGCACTTGTAAGCCCAATGAACAATCTACGATTCATGCTGCTCCTTTATTTTCGCGTGCAGTTCCGTGAAGCGTTACAGGTAGAGGCTCCATGAACCGGTACCTTTCCAGATTTTGAAGTACTTACCTCGTATATCCAGTAGTGAAGCACTATGCTCCCCAACATTGTCTACGCCTCTGCTAAGCCTAGATACAAGGCCGTACAGCGCCAGAGACTCGAATCGCCAATAATTTCGCCCGTCGATTGCATTTCAATCTGGATTTTGCAATACCTTAATCGCAAAGAAGCAACATGAAAAGGATTTGGCGTCCCCGACGGGATTCGAACCCGTGTTACCGCCGTGAAAGGGCGATGTCCTAGGCCTCTGGACGACGGGGACGCTGCTGGTGTGAGCCGGCTCACGCGGCAGATGCACGCGGCGCACTGGCCATCTCCAACCCTATCGGAGTCGGTGCGCGATGTCAAAATTTTCTGCTGCGTGTACGCTCATCTTATGCAGCGATTTCGCTATTTGGACGCGCTGATTACGGCGTTTGTCGTCATTTTATTGGTATCCAATCTGTTAGCGCAGAAGGTCTGCATGATTGGCCGGTTTCCGGTCAGCGGCGCGATCCTTCTCTTCCCTATCACGTATATATTCGGCAACGTGTTTACTGAGGTGTATGGGTACGGTGCATCCCGGCGCGCGATATGGCTTGGGTTCTTTGGAACGGCGCTGCTGTATGCGGCTGCGACTGTGACGATCGCGCTGCCTGCTTCGCCTGACTGGCACAATCAGGACGCATTCAATACCGTCTTCTCGTTCATTCCTCGTATTTTGGCGGCGAGCCTCATTGCCTTTTGGGCAGGCGAGTTTGCCAACTCTTACACCTTGGCCAAGATGAAAATACTGACAGAAGGCAGGTGGTTGTGGACGCGTACCGTGGGTTCCACCGTTGTGGGGCAAGCCGTGGATACCGCCATAGTGACCACACTTACCTTTGGTGGCGTGATGCCCTGGCACGACATTTTTAAAATGAGTGCGACAGCATATCTTATGAAGGTTGGCTATGAGACCGTCGCCACTCCGTTCACATATGCAGTCATTCACTGGCTTAAGAGGAGAGAAGGAGTGGATACCTTCGATACGCACACCTCATTCAATCCATTCCGGTTTGCTGAATCCACGAAAAGTCATCCGTCGTCCGCTAAAGCCACATAGTCACCGCACTGATCTGAGGCGCAAATCGACGGTCTCGCAGTTCCACAGCTGATGGCATCTACTCAAACGAGGTGCCTCCATGGATGGAATTTCTGTTCCTGCCGAACAGATCGTTGCAATGGACGATATTGCTGCAGACGTGCTCGGGCTTCGCATTGTATTTGTCAACGTCTTCGCTATCACACATGCTGACGGTTCATGGACGTTGGTCGATGCGGGCCTGCCGTTTACTGCATCACATATTCGAAATTGGGCAGAACGGTACTTTGTCCGCAAACCAAATGGGATCGTCCTCACCCATGGTCATTTTGATCACGTCAGCGCTGCGGAGGAACTTGCCATCCACTGGGGCGTACCTATCTACGCACATCCGAAGGAGTTTCCATATCTCACTGGCGAGAAGGAGTACCCTGCGCCCAATGTAGGCGCAGGTGGCATGATGTCCCTTCTTTCTCCGCTGTATCCGAAGGGTCCGGTTAACATTGCAGAACATCTGCGCGCTATTCCTGCGGATAGTGACCAGTTGGATGTGATGCGTGGATGGACGGTGATCCATACTCCCGGACATACTCCTGGCCATGTTTCCTTCTTTCGAGAGAGCGATGGAATTTTGATTGTGGGCGATGCGTTCTGTACGACGAAGCCGGAATCTTTCTTTGAAGCTGCGCTCGCGCAACAGCCTGAGCTTCATGGACCTCCAGCTTACTTTACTTCCGACTGGGAAGCGGCGTGTGCATCGGTGCAGCGTCTTGCACAACTGTCCGTGCGAACCGTGGTGCCGGGGCATGGAAAGCCGATCTCGGGTTTCCATGTGCAGGAGGAGTTGAAGGCCCTTGCCTCGCGATTTGTGGATTTAGCCGTGCCTGAGAACCGGAAAGACCAGATGCACCATGCTGCAAAGAATGCGATATAGAAAGGGCCACTCCTGATGAGTGAGCCTTTCTATTATCTGCAAGATGCTGGCGCTAGTTACCGGCGTGGAACTCGCGGGGCGCATGCAGTTTTACTCCGCGCGCGTTTGTTGTCACCTTTAGACTAGAAAGATTCTTGCCTCTGGTTGGAGCATCGAAGGTGACGAAGTAGCTCCGCTGCAAGGCTTTGTTAAACCGATCCAGATACGAATCGATGCTGGGCGGGTTCATTGTTCCTGCAGACAGCAACTCGCCGCCGGTAGACTCCGACAGATCGCTTAAGTAGCTTTCGCCGCTGAAACCGCCATAGCCAAAGCCGCCGCCTGCACGAGAACTCCAGAAGATGGAATAAACCGTGACTCCGCCGCGCTGCGCATCGGTCGTTGCAGTATCCACGTATGGGCTGTCCTGATTCATCGGCGTCGGGCGCCCGTTGTATGGATCGATACCGTTTGTGACCATCAGCACAAAACGCACTGCACGCTTGTTCGATGGCCAGTGTTTTGAGATATCGGAGATGCAGAAGTACGGGCTTCCAGCAGCGCCTGCACTGCCCATCGGCAGACGAATCTCATGTTCTGCCGCATCACGACTACTGTGGAATCCACCATTCAGCATTACTCGTCCGTTGCGCATGTAGCCCACAGCTATGGAGACATTCGGCGGAAGCGAGGCGACAAAGCGCTTGATGGAATCGAGATTGTTGCCGAAATTGCGAAGGCCGTCATCCAGAGCGACGACCAGTTCCACGGGAACATGGTCTTCGACGAGAGGACGTACGGAAGTTACGGGCAAAGTCTTTCCTTCTACGTTCAGGTGCAGATCGTTGGTCGTAATGGGGTGATCGCCTTGCACGCGCACAACTACATGGGAACGTTGTGGGCCTTCGATCTGGGCCGGGGCAAAAGGAAGTAAGACAGTTACGCACGCGGTAGCTGCAAACACCATCAACGAACGCCGATTGAAACCCATGGAGAACCCTCCTGTGTGTTAGATGTTCGATCAGGTATTTTGCTTCTTTACACGCGAGGATTTCCGTTCTCCCTGCGTACGTGTGATATTTTCGCGCATACGTTCATATCCCTTGGCAATTACATCCAATTCCTCATCGGAGAGATGTTCAATATCCACCATTTGATCTTGCGCTGCATCAATAGCGTGAATCAACTCGTCCAGTTTCAAATTAATAGCGCGGGAATCACGGTTTTGTGTGTTTTGGATTAAAAAAACCATCAGGAAAGTCACAATGGTCGTGCCTGTATTGATTACAAGTTGCCAGGCATCGGAGTAGTGAAAGAGCGGGCCGGTAACGCCCCACACCACCACTACTCCGATAGCAATCACGAACGACCAGCGCGATCCCAGGAGATTGGAACAGGATGTAGCAAATCGTGAGAACCAATCCCCTTTCGGCCGCTCCTCTACTTGATCGACCGCTTGCTTTTGCGCCATTTCACGTCACCTCGTCCAGATAGGACGTGGTGGCGGGTGCTTAAGTTGTTTCCTGCAACGCTATCAGTCTCCGCCCAGGCTCATCTTCACGCCGCTGCGGAAGTTGAATGGGAGCGCCGAAAATCCGATCGGGCCCATGTGCTGTTGCCCTAGCAGATTGTTCAACTGCGTAAACAGCGATACATGCGATGTCACGTTCCATCGCACGTCTGCATCGATTCGCTGGTAGGCGAAGTCGAGATTATGGTTTGGCAACAGGAGTGTGTTGTCTCCTTTGAAATCTGAGTAGCTGAGGAAAGTGGAATCATCGGCGCGAGAAACGAATACCGACTTCACTGCTCCGCTCCACTTACCGTGTGCGTAGGTTGCCACAACGTAGCCAGTATGTGGAGGCCGACGGAATGGACGTGCTCCACGCAACGGCGAACTTGCACCGATGGCGATGCCGGGAAGGTTGGGGTTTGTTGTTGGGAAGCCGCCTGCTGCGGCTGTGACATCGCTGGAGTAGCTGCGCTGCACGATTGCGTCGAGGTAGGTATAGCCTCCGCGAACAGAGAGATGGCCGTTTGCGCGCCACTCGGCCTCCGCTTCAAGCCCTTGCGCTTTGAAGTCGAGCGAATTGAGATACGCACCGTAGATGCTGGGGGGAATGGTTACGTTGAAGTTGGCTTGAATGTCGAGGCGATAGACGTACTCTACTTGCCGACCGAACTGGTTATGGAAGTAATTGAGTCTAATGACGAGCGACTTGCCAAGGATGTTCTGATCGATGCCGCCTTCGTATGTGCGTATGCGCTGCGCTCCGAGTGGGCGGACGTTTTGCGTGGGTGCGCCAACCTGCTCTAACAGTGTGGAGAGTTGGCCGAGTTGCGCGACGAGATTCGGCTCTTGCACACCTTTGGAGAAGTTGAAGTGCAGTTTGGTTCCTTGCAGGAATCCTGAGGAAGATGGCGCAACCGGATACCATGCGATCCCTAGCCGTGGCGTTCCTTCCGTGCCGAAGAGATAATTCTTCTGCACGGCGCCGCCCAAGCTGTAGAACAGGCGTCCGCTCACATCGCCTTGAAGTTGAAGGCTGTAGTCGTAGTTGCGGCGTTCCAGCTTCTGATTCAGGAAGGCAGCGGTGTTAATATTCGATCCGCGTTCATCCTCATAGCGGAATCCTGCAAGAGCTGACAGGTGCGGCGTGAAACGATAGTCGCTCTGAAACTGAACGCCATCGCGATTCGTCGCGGTAAAGCGATATGCAGGATAGTCCTGGTCGTAGTTGATGGATGCGCGACCTGTAGCCGAGAATCCATTCGCTCCACGAATCATCACCGTATTACCGAAATAGGCGAGGTAATCATAGAAAGGAGTATGCACTGTATGAGCAAGTCCGGCAGCGGCAAACTGAACGTCCTGCTGTCGCTTGCGATTGGCGTAATAACGGACGAGATTGTGCCAGTTATTACGATACGTGCCTTCGACCACTCCGCTGATGGCGGTCTGCTGATCGCCTTGTTTTTCATGCGCGGAGATGCCGTAGAAATCATGTGCATTTGGTACCCCCGAGGCAGAGACGGAGTGACGCACCGTGCCGCGAATCTGGGCCGAACTGCTTAGAGCGTGGCCAACGTTTACTGCTGCGGTGGAGAGATGAACCCGGTCTTCAGGCAGCGCATTGGAACTGTCGAAGCGCGAGAAAGCTGCGTAGTAGTCGTCGGTCAGATGCGCGCCGCTCAGTTCCACTTCGTTGCGCCAGGTGTGGAAGTTGCCTGCGTCTCCGCTGTAGTTCAACACTGGATGCGCCGTGTGGCCGCGTGGCGTTTCAATGGTGATGACGGAGCCAAGCGCGTCAGAGCCATACAAAACGCTGTCAGGGCCGCGATGGATCTCTACTTTTCCGATTCCAGTCGGACTAAGCAAACCGAGATCGAAGACTCCGCCAACATCGTTTGCGGGCACGCCGTCGATCAGGATTTTGTTTGCATCGGAGTTTGCGCCGCGCACGAAGATCGTGGATGCGGCTCCGTTCTGTCCTGCCTGCACAACATTCACTCCGGGCTGCAACCGTAGTTCCGGAACGACATAGGCGCGCGTCTCCATCTCTTCATGCGGGATAAGATGGACGGCGGCGCTGACCTGCTCCAAGGGAGTAGGCAGACCGGTTGCGGTAACGGACACGCTCTCCTGTGCGGATGCTATGGACAACGTAATATCGCGTGCGATCACTTCTTGCGCTCCGCTGTAGAAATCATGCGAAATGTATGCAGCAAATCCCCGCTGGTTCGCGTGCACAGAGAAGCGTCCGGCCTGCGGTGTGGTGAGTTCAAATGCGCCATCTTCTTTGGAGTGGCTGGACACCAGCACCTTGCCATCACGCACAAGATCGACAGCAACATTGCCAACGGGATGATTAAGTGCATCACGCACTGTGCCGTGAACCGTAGCTGCGACGGAAGACAGAGATGTAAGCAGGAAGGCAGCACCGGCGCACGCGCGCACAACGCAATGGCTGGCAGATCGCCAGCGTACAAAGGACAACATAAATCGGCTCCTTGCCCCCCTCGGGGCGTAGCTCATGTAGACAACAGAACCGGTCTCCTGACTTGCGTGCTCGCCTGTGTTGAACTGCTGGTGCCTCTTCTTCCCACCTGCTGGCAGTGAAGATTCACCTTCTAAACACAGTCGACGTGCGCACGCTTCACAGTTGCGGGGCAGTGGCGGAATTTCACCGCGCTTCCCAAAGCATTCTGTTGCGTTTCGTTTTTAGTTAGGACAGTGCGTGTCAACGCGCTGCCACGGCTCCATCATGCATGGAATAGAACCATTGTAGCTGCTGGAATTAGCCGAGCGCTTCGATAATGACTCTTGCAGCCTCTTCGCAATCGGCCCGCGCTACATCGTAGTGAGTCACCACGCGAACCGAATCCGCGCCGATCGCACTGGCCAGCACACCTTGTTCTTTCATGCGCGCCACCAGTTCACCTGCCTTACCGCGTTTCAGACGGAAGAAGAAGATGTTTGTCTCCACATCGTCTAAATCCACGCTGCAGTGTGGATGACGCGCGATCTTCTCTGCGATGAAATGCGCATGCGCATGATCTTCACTCAAGCGGCGCGGCATCTCCTGCAAGGCAATCAAACCGGCAGCCGCAAGTACGCCAGCCTGCCTCATGCCTCCACCGAGTGCCTTGCGTACGATGCGCGCGCGTTCGATAAACTCACGCGATCCCACCAGCATGGAGCCAACGGGAGCACCAAGTCCCTTCGATAGGCAGAACATTACGGAATCGAATCCGCGCGTGAGCGTAGCAACGTCAGTTCCCAATGCAACAGCCGCGTTGAAGATGCGCGCGCCGTCGAGATGTACTGGTAGCCCGTGCGCCTTCGCGCCGGCCCATACCTCTTCCATCACGCTCAGGGGAGTTACCGTACCTCCTGCCATGTTGTGCGTGTTCTCCAGCCAGATGAGCGAGGTCTGTGCCTTGTAATACATCTTCGGAGAAATGCGGGACTCGATATCGCTCCACCGCAGCACACCGCGCTTGGCAAAGACAGTGCGCAACTGCACGCCGGAAAACATGGCAGGCATGCCCATCTCCCAATCGAGCACATGCGCGCGCGCTTCGCAGATAGCCTCTGTGCCCGGCGTGGTGTGCAGATGCATGGCAATCTGGTTGCCCATCGTTCCCGTCGGCACAAAGATGGCGGCTTCGCGCTCGAATATCTCCGCCGCGCGTTTTTCCAGGCGATTTACTGTCGGGTCTTCGCCATAAACATCGTCGCCCACTTCTGCCTCAGCCATTACTTTGCGCATGGCCGCAGTTGGCTTGGTCACCGTGTCGCTACGCAGATCGATCCATCTCATCTCGCCACCGCATTCTCTGCCAGAAGTTCTCCAAACACGCTGGATGACACCACGCGGCCACGCGCCGTCAATATGGCACGTCCATTTTCTACCTGCATCAGGCCTTCGCTGGCCACCACATCGATCTTTTCTTTCAGCGCGTCCACCAGCGTTCTTCCAAATTGCTCTCGCATCTGCGCGAAAGAAACACCTTTCACTAATCGCAAGCCGAGAAAGACTGCCTCTTCGAACGCTTCTTCTCGCAAAACATGCAGTACTTCACGCTGGAGAGGATCGTCAGCAAGATAGGCATTCAGTTTATCCACATTCGCAAACCGAGCCGCATGTCCACGTTCATTGAGGAGCATGGAATGTGCATCCAGTCCAAACCCGAAATACGGTTTGCGCGTCCAGTACTTGCGATTGTGCGCGGATTGGAACCCCTTGCGCGCAAAATTGGATATCTCGTACTGATGTATGCCGGCTATTTCCAGAAGTTCACAGGCTTTGAGATACATCTCCGCAACAACATCCTCGTGCGGCACCAGGCCTGCACGATATCGAGCGCCGCCGCCGATCAGTTCCCTGCCCAGGCGTGAATCTTCGTCTACCTCCAACATGTAAATGCTGATGTGATCAACGCCGCTCTGCACAGCGATATCCAAAGTCTCGCGCCAGCTTGCGCGCGTCTGGTGAGGCAATCCGCAGATCAGGTCAATGCCAAGATTTTTCACGCCACGCGAGCGCAGACGAGCAATATCATCCAAGCATTGAGTGCGCGTATGCAGACGACCGACAGCGGCGCTCTCCGTATCCACAAAGCTCTGCACGCCCATCGAGATGCGGTTCACACCCAGACGTAACATGGCGTCCAGCGCAGCGTCGGCAGTCTGGCCCGGCGCGCACTCCATCGTGATCTCCGCATCGGGCAAAATCTGCCACCGGGAATGCAGTGATTTGAATAACAGAGCGAGCTGCGCATCTGAAAGAAGGCTTGGCGTTCCTCCGCCGAAATAGACAGTATCGACCGCCTGCGGAAGGGGTAGTCCATGCTGATGCGCAAACCTATCTGCCTCAGCCATTTCGTTCGCCACGCGTGCCAGATAGCCATCGATGCGCGATGTCGCAAAGGCATCTGAGGCAAAGTTGCAGAACGAGCACTTTGCCTTACAGAACGGCACGGAGATATAAACGCCCAGCGGATCGCTCACCTCTTCATTTTCCCACGCAAACGGCTGCATCGCCGCCGCTGGTCGCGCATCTACAATCTAACCAGTGATGGCAAAGAAGGACGATAGCAAAGCAGCTAAAGGCATGCCCAAGAAAACCACCTCACACGACGAAGAGGTGATCGGCAAGGCCTACGACAGCCGCCTGATGGCGCGGCTGCTGAGCTATCTCAAGCCATATCGCGGTGAGACGATCCTGTCTGCGATTTCCATCCTGCTCAAATCCGGCAGCGACGTGCTGGGGCCTTTTCTCGTGAAGATCGCAGTGGACAACTACATGTCCGCCACGCCTCCGAAGAACCCTTCATGGCTCGTGCGCCATCTTTCTTCCACTCCGATGATTGGCGTAACGCAGTGCGCCGGGCTCTACATGGGTTCGCTGCTGCTCTCTTATGGACTGGAGTTTTTGCAAACCTATCTGATGCAGTGGACAGGCCAGCGCGTAATGTTCGACCTGCGCTCGCAGATCTTCCGGCACCTGCAGCGGATGGATGTCTCGTTCTTCGACCGCAATCCCGTGGGACGGCTTGTTACGCGCGTCACCTCCGATGTGGACGCGCTGAACGAAATGTTCACCGCAGGCGTGCTTGCCATCTTTGAGGATGTGTTCGTCCTGCTCTTCATCGTAGTCATCATGCTGAAGATGAGCTGGCCGCTCGCGCTGCTTACGCTCTGCGTGCTGCCGCTGATTGCCTACGCGACGCGGCTCTTCCGCATTGCCGTGCGTGAGAGCTATCGCCGCATCCGCATCGCCATTGCGCAGATCAACTCCTACACGCAGGAGCATGTCTCCGGTATGGCCGTGGTGCAGCTCTTCAATCGCGAGAAGCGCTCATTTGAGGAGTTCAAAGTCATCAACGCCGCACACCGCGACGCCTTCAAAGACCAGGTGCAGGCCTATTCGATTTATTACCCATCTGTTGAACTGCTCTCTTCCATCGCCATCGCACTTGTACTCTGGCGCGGCGGACACGCCATCTTTAGTGGCGGGCATTTTCTCGGAACCACCGTCACGCTCGGCGTTCTGATCGCTTTCATGCAATACGCGCAGCGGTTCTTCCGTCCTATCCAGGACCTCAGCGAAAAATACAACATCCTGCAGGCCGCCATGGCCGCCGCCGAGCGTATCTTCCGCCTTGTAGACACGCGACCCCACATCACGTCACCTGCAACAACCGTCGCTCCAGACCTGCACGGCCCCGACGCGGGCACCATCGAGTTCCGCAATGTCTGGTTCACCTACGACAAGCTGGCGGACGAGACGCTTGCCCGTCTAAAAAACGCATCCGCAGACCAGCTTGCCGCAGAGCCCGACATCGAGTGGATTCTTCGCGGCGTCTCATTCCGAATCGAGGCCGACCAGACCGCTGCCATCGTAGGTCACACCGGCGCAGGCAAAACCACCATCACCGCGCTAATGATGCGCTTCTACGATATTCAGCACGGCACGGTGCTGGTCGACGGCATCAATGTCCGCAATCAGGATCTCAACGCACTCCGCCGCCGTTTCGGTGTTGTTCTACAGGACTCGACACTCTTCACCGGAACGATTGCGGACAACATCCGCCTCGGTTCCACGTACATCACAGACGAACAGGTGGAGCAGGCGGCTGACGAGGTCAACATCGGCGACTTCATCCGTACACTTCCGCTCGGCTTCGAAGAACCCGTCCAGGAGCGTGGCGCGACACTCTCCACCGGCCAGAAGCAGCTCATCTCATTTGCCCGGGCACTCGCCCATCGTCCCGCCGTACTCATTCTCGACGAGGCCACCTCCTCCGTCGATACCGACACTGAACTCCGCGTGCGCCTCGCGCTGGACCGCATGATCACCGGGCGAACCTCGGTCGTAATCGCGCATCGGCTTTCTACCATTCAAAAAGCCGATGTCATCCTAGTGATGCACAAAGGCCAACTGCGCGAAATTGGCACGCATAACCAGCTTCTGGCGGAGCGCGGGCTCTATTGGAAGCTGTATCAACTGCAATATCAGGAGCAGGAAGGCGCTTCTGCACCACCCGGGGTGCAATCCGCCGCCTTTTCTTCGCTGCAATAAGTGTGTTCTTTTATCGGCGCAATACGCGCGGTGCGCTATCCTGATGCCAAGCTCAATCGAATCACTACCACTGGCGAACGAACGAAAGCGAGACGACCTGTGTTCAACCGCATGCCGAAGGACCTCAGTTTCTTCGACCACTTCGAACAACTGGGCCAATGCCTCATCACCGCTACCGGCGCACTCTCTGCCTGCATGGATACCCTGCCAGGTCCGGAAGGTTGCGTGGCTAAGATGGAACAGAACCGGCACGTCGCCCACCAGGTGCAACGGCTCTGCCTTCTCCGGTTGGACACTGCCTTCATCACCCCATTTGACCGCGAAGACATCCTCGCCCTGGCCACGGAACTTTACAAGACAATTGCCGCTGTAGCCACTGCTGGACGCCGCCTGGAACTCTACGAGCTCGAGGATATGAACCCGTCACTGCGCTGGCATGTCTCCGCGCTGGACGGTATGGCCCGTGAGATTGCCGCTACCGTCAATCAGCTACGTAATGTGCCCAAACTCAGTGACCTTCGCCTCAACCTGGACGAAATCGGTCGACTGGAAGAAACTGCCCGCCAACACCGGGACGAGTTTTTGAAAGAGCTCTTTAAAGGGCATCCCGATCCCATCCTTGTCATGAAAAAACGCGAAGTCCACGACCTGATGATGGACGGAATCGACCGTTGCGATCGTCTGGGACGTACCGTAGAACGCATTCTGCTGAAGAACGACTAGAGCGAGCCAGGATACTGCATGCACGCCACTCCGTTATCTCTAGTCGTCATCACGATTGTGATCGCACTGCTGTTCGATTTTTTGAACGGTGTGCATGACGCAGCCAACTCCATTGCAACTATCGTCACTACACGCGTGCTTACGCCACCGCAGGCCGTTCTTTGGGCCGCTCTCTTTAACTTTGTCGCCGCCTTTGTCTTCGGCACCGGTGTTGCGCATACCATTTCCTCCAGTCTTATCCGTCCGGAGGCGATGACGCTCTATGTCGTTCTTGCCGGTCTGCTCGGGGCTATTCTCTGGAACCTGCTCACCTGGTATTTAGCGCTGCCTACCTCCAGTTCGCATGCCATCATCTCGTCTCTGGCGGGGGCAGCCGTTGCGGGAGCAGCCTTCTCAGGCGTCTACAAGCACAGTTGGCACGCCATCAAGTACGAGGGCTGGATTCCCGTGCTTGCCTTCCTTGTTCTCTCTCCGCTCATCGGCATGGTGCTCGGCTATATTCTGATGCACGTCGTAGCGTGGGCCACCTTCCGCATGCACCGCTACAAAGCGGCAAAGATGTTCCGCACCCTGCAGCTCTTCTCTGCTGGCTCATACTCGCTGATGCACGGTTCCAACGATGCACAGAAGACGATGGGCATCATCGTCGCCGTGCTCATGTCCACCGGATACGGGCAGTATGCCTCCGGCCACCACCGTATCTTTGGACACAACCATGAGATTGCTCCCTGGATCATCTTTTCCTGTTACACAGCCATCTCTATTGGCACCATGCTCGGCGGCTGGAAGATTGTTCGCACCATGGGCTCGCGTATTACGCCGCACCTCAAGCCCATTGATGGATTTGCCTCTGAACTCGCAGCGGCTACCTCTATCGGCATCGCCACCATTGCGCATATTCCCATCTCAACGACGCATGCCATTGGCGGCGCTATCTCCGGCGTGGGCGCCACGCGTGGCGTGCATGCTGTTCGCTGGGTCTGGGCGCGACGCATCATTTATGGCTGGGTGCTCACCTTCCCCGGAGCGGCCATCGTAGGCGCCATCTTCTACATCTTTCTTCATTTCACACTGGAACGCTGGATGGGCGGTACAGCCGCAACATTGCACTAGATCATCAGTTGGTTATCGATGGGATTGCTCTAAACTGATTTGCATCATAGGGAGAAGGCGCTTTCCGCCACGTGCTGATTTGGCAACTCATTCCCCACGCATATTTCTCTCCGCTGGCGAAGCGTCTGGTGACCACTATGGCGCACAGATTATCGCCGCACTCGCACCGCATCTAAACAGCCCCACTTTCACGGGCCTCGGCGGAAAAGAGATGGAAGCCGCAGGCCAGCAGCGCATTGTCCGTGCCGAAGATGTCGCAATCATGGGCATCACAGAAATTCTTCTCCACATTCCAAAGATCTATCGCTCCTATCGCCGTCTCGTACGATCTATCAAACAGCACCGTCCCAACGTAGCTATTCTCATCGATTTCCCCGACGTAAACTTCCGCCTTGCCAAACACCTCCACCACCTCGGTGTGCCTGTTCTATGGTTCGTATCTCCGCAGCTTTGGGCATGGAAGCGCCGACGGCTTCGCTGGGTGCAGCAACGCGTGGACAAAATGTTTGTCATCTTTCCCTTCGAGGCCGATTTCTACCGCAATCGCGGCGTGGATGCTACCTTTGTCGGTCATCCCCTCGCCGATATGCCCCTGCCCACCGTCACGCGCGAGGAATACGCCGAAGCTGCGCGAGCCCTGAACCAGGAGCAGTGGAACTATGCGGACGGAATCCTACAATCCAATCCACTACCCGAGTGGGCGCACAAGACAAAGGAGGGTATTCGTTATGGCCTTGATACTGTCAAACCGTGGGTAGCTCTCCTCCCCGGCAGTCGTAGTGGTGAGATATCTGCCAATCTGGGCGAGATGATTCAAGCCGCCTGCCTCCTCGGGCCAGAGTACGAATTCATTATTCCCGTCGCGGAAACAGTCAGTGAACACCATCTCAAAGCGATGCAATACGAAACCGGTAGTCGCCTTACAGAAGCCAATCCGCCACGCATCACCTTCGTTCGTGATGCCCGTTCCGCGCTCTTCCACTCCCGTGCTGCGGTGGTCGCTTCAGGTACCGCCACTGTGCAGGCAGCGCTCATCGGTACACCTTTCCTTGTTGTCTACCGCGTCTCCGAACTCACTTTCCGCATCGCTAAGATGCTTGTTCAGTATCCGAGCGAGATTGGAGCGCACAAAGATGGCTACGGCAACTTGCCGATTGCCATGCCTAACCTCATTGCTGGACGAAGAATTATTCCAGAATTGATCAATAAGCATTTCAAAGCGAAGACGGTAGCAGCCATTCTGAAAGATCTACTTGAAGAAGGGTCGAATCTGCGTATGCGGCAGATAAAAGATCTCAAGTCAGTCAGGGAAAGCCTGCTTCTCTCCTCAGGAGATTCGGCGGTGCAAACCCTCTGCCATGCCGTTCTACGAGCGCTCAACCTGCCTGAGTCCAGGACAGACCCAGACGCGCTTCATCCGATTCACTGGTAAATGCGTCTAAAGGACAGAAGATACGCATGATAATCCTGAAGAGGACTTTCTCCCCAATGTCCAACCATATTCGCCGCATCTCTCTCTTTTTGGTCGCGATTTTGCTGCCGATTGCTGCTATGAGTGCGCCCCTTCCGCGTCCGCAGCTTCAGATCACGAATGTCAAAATCGATGCCGACATCGAGCCTTCCGCTGCCCGTCTGACCGCTACCGCACAGGTCACCTTCACCGCATTGGAAGATCTTCAGGTCGCCGTTTTCGAGTTAAATAACGGCCTTCGTATCACCAGCATTACCGACGCCACAGGCGCGGCGCTCCAGTCCGACCGCAATCCTTCCACCTCCACAGTCAACGTCGGCCTGCCCTCCCCCATCGCGAAAGGCACGTCCACCACCTTTACCTTCTCTTACACCGGATCCCTCAATGGCGCGGATACCTCCCCTGTGGAAGGTATTAAACTGGCCGCCATCGCCGACCCCATCTCGATCCTGCTTTACCCTGGCCGCTGGTTTCCGATGTCGGGCCTGTACACGCACCGCTTCACGTCGGAGATGCACATCCGCGTACCTGCTGGTGAAACCGCAGTAGCGGCAGATATGAGTGCGCCCGCACCTGCTGCTGAAACATCTTCAGAACTTCGCGCGCCAACCATTCACGCGACAGCTCATGCCAGCAAGCGGACAGCTTCTAAAGCCTCGAAGAAAGCTGCCGCGGCTCCTGCAGAAAATGCCACCAAATCGGCCACAAATTCGACAGAATCAGGCAAAAAACAGTTCGATTTTTATTGGAATAAGCCCGGATTTCCTGGGAATGTGATCGTCGGCAAGTTCCTGCCGCCGGTCTATGCTGCGGGTGCGCGCAACGTCAGCATCTACACCACGGCGGAGCATAAGGCCCATGCCGTCGAGTACGCCGCCACCGCCGCCAGGCAGTTTGAATACTTCACTTCCGTCTTCGGCCAGCCCGAAAGCCCCACGCTCCGCATCGTGGAAATTCCATCGGACTCCGTCTCCGCCTCGTGGGGGCCGGAGATCGCCGCCATCGCCGGGAACCGCATCGGCCAGACCAACAGCTATCGCCTGCTGGCCAACACCATCGCGCGCCAGTGGTGGGGCAGCGAAGTTTCGCCCGCCACTCTGAACGATGCCTGGATTACCAACGGCATGAGCCGTTACGGCGAATTGATGTGGCTGGAAGACTCCGCTGGCAAAACGTCGCTTCAGGCTGCCATCAGCGACGTCTCCGCCGGTGCGCTCGCCTACGACACCGCTCCGCTCTCCACCATGGGACGCGTCGACCCCTTCTCACCCCAATTCCAGTCCATGACGCTGGAAAAGGGCGCGATGGTCTTCCACATGCTCCGCTATGAGATGGGCGACGACACCTTCACCCGCTTTCTGCGCGGCGTTCTATCCCAGTATGCAGGTAAAGGAATAACTACAGACGATATCGAAAAGGTCGCCGAAGCCCAGTCGAAGCTGAACCTGCTTCCCTTCTTCGCGCAATGGATCAACGGCACTGGCGCGCCGGCCTTCCAGAGCAAATTCACCGTCTACCGCCTCGGCGGCGGCAAGGGTTTTCGCACCATCGGTTCCATCTCGCAAGACCTCGACCTCTTCCGCATGCCAGTCGATCTCCGCATAGAGACAGATGGCCGCACCGAAAACCGTCGCATTGAAGTTTCTGGCACGGATTCAAATTACACGGTCGATACCTTTGGAAGGCCGCGCCGGATTATCATCGACCCTGATAACCACCTGCTCAAGAGCACACCCGATCTCGCCGTCAAAGTCGCCGTACTCAAAGGACAGCAACTGGTGGCGCAAGGTGATCTGATCGGTGCACTCGGCGAATATCAGAAAGCGCTCGACGCGAACAAGAACTCTTCGCTCGCTGCGTTTCGCATCGCGGAGGTCTACTTTACGCAACGCAACTATCAGTCCGCTGCCAACAGCTATCGCGATGCCTTACGCGGGGATAATGATCCCAAGTGGACCGAGGTCTGGAGCCACATCGGCCTCGGTAAGATCTTCGATCTCACCGGCCAGCGCGATCGCGCGGTGAACGAATACCGCCTTGCTGTACAGACCAACGACAACACGCAGGGTGCCATCAACGAAGCTCGCGCTCTGCTGCAAAAGCCGTTTACCCGCGAGAAGCTCGGGCAGTAGGTATTTTGATAACCCGGACGTCATCTGTGCCGCCCATATTTCGTCATCCTGAGCCGCAGGCGAAGGATCTCTGTATTTCGCCCGCAGTAGAACGACATCTCAAGGAAGTGCATACGCTCACCCGCAGAGCAACGGTGTGCTCTGCTCCGTGGCTTGAACTCGCGACCTGAAGATCATTGTCCTGACTAAAAAATACAGAGATTCTCGCTACGCTCAGAATGATGGTGTCCGGGAAGAAGTACGGAGTACAAGTCAAAACAAACAGATTAGAAGCGGCTTTCAGACCGCTGTCACGGCTCTTTGATCAAAGGGCTTAGCCCTGGCCTGCTCGCAAAAATCCACAGCAAATTTTTCGAATCATATTACAGATATTTAATATCTGTAGTTGCAAAGGAGAACACCATGCGACTTAACTACGCTCAGCAATCCGCTCCCATCTTCGAAAAGCTTCGCGACCTCAGCCTAGCGAGCAAGAAAAGTGCTCTCGAAAAAGAGATCAAGCACCTTGTCGATCTGCGCGTTTCTCAGATCAACGGCTGCGCTTTCTGCGTGGACATGCATGTCAAAGAGGCACGTATCGATGGCGAGCGCGAACTCCGCCTGCACCACGTTGCCGTCTGGCGCGAGTCCCCTCTTTTTAACGACCGCGAACGCGCTGCGCTGGAATGGGCCGAACTGCTCACCAAGCTGCCCCCGCAGGGTGTCTCCGACGCAGATTTTCAGGCCGCCCGCAAAGTCTTCAGCGAGTCCGAACTCTCCGATCTCACCTTCGCTATCATCACCATCAACTCGTGGAACCGCCTGAGCATCGGCTTCGCAGCGGAGCCCGGTTCTGCCGATAAGTTCTACGGTCTCGACCGCGCTAATCTGAACTGATGCAGCTCCGCAATCATGTCGAATGGGCCCTGCACTGCGCGGCCGTCCTTGCCGCACTCCCTGAGGGGCACTACCTCGCAGCCAGGCATCTTGCCGAGCTGCACGGTGTGCCCAGGGAGTACCTTGCGAAAGCGCTGCAGGCCCTCTCCCAAGCTGGCTTGGTAGAGACGACGCTTGGGCCTACAGGCGGTTATCGCCTCGCCCGTGCACCGCATGCGATTACGTTTTTAGATATTGTGGAGGCTGTCGAAGGCAAAGCCTCTTCCTTCGAATGTACGGAGATTCGCAAGAACAATCCCTGCCGCGCGAAGAACACGCGTCCCATCAAGCCGTGCTCCATCGCTGCCGTAATGTGGAAGGCGGATAAAGCATGGCGCGATTCCCTGCGCGAGACACGGCTTTCAGATTTGATTGGTATGGTGCAAAATGAGGTCGATCCGGAGACGCTTAAGAAAACAATTATCTGGATCAGCGAACGAATCTAAATCTGCGACAACACGTTCTTCACTTCAGCCGTAAGGTTCTCTGCATCTTCAAGTAGAGGCGTCATTGCACGGCCAACAACCAGCAACAACGGCGCAGGCCCAGCCACTAGATGCTCAAGACCATCCAGCCTGCATGCATCCACGCGCTGTTCCGGCGTCGCGGCTTTGCTCACTGCGGCAACCGGCATATCCGGAGACACTCCAGCGCGCCGCAACTCATGCGCCATTGTCGCAAAGTCACGACCAGGCATGTAAATCGCGAGCGTAGCATCTTCAGGAATCGGCCCGATCCACAACGGAGGAACGCTGGCTTTATCCGCTGCATGTTGGCCTGCGATCAGGATGAGCTTCGACGCAGTCTTGCGATCCGTCATCGGCGTCTGCATAGCAGCCGCAGCCGCGAACGCAGCCGATACGCCCGGTACCACTTTGGCCTCAACTCCCGCCTTGCGCAGTGCGTTCAACTCTTCCGCCGCGCGGCCAAAGACCATGGGATCGCCCGACTTCAGACGCACAACGCTCTTGCCTGCCTGCGCTTCGTCTACGATCAGCGTGCAGATGCCTTCCTGTGTAATGCGGGCCATGCCGCAACGCTTGCCCACGCTCATCACCGTCGCTTTTTTATTGGCAAGCGCAACGATGGCACCGGGAACCAGATCGTCGTGCAGAATGACATCCGCCGTTTCGAGCAGACGCAGAGCGCGCAGCGTCAACAACTCGGGATCGCCCGGGCCTGCGCCCACCAGATAAACCGTGCCTTTCTTCGCTGTCGTGCTCATGCCTTGTTCTCCGTGAGTTGCGGATTGCGTTCCGGGTAATGCTTTGCTGCATGCTCTCTCGCCATGGCGCGCGAAGGACAGTCCACTGCTCCGCATACCTCGCGCGTTGCCAACTGGTGCAACAACATCTTGCGCGACTCGCCGAGCGGCTCCATCTGCAACACCTCACGGCGCAGACGGCCAAGCTCCAGCAGCCATGGACCGAGGTCCTTCGGCAACTGTTCGTTAATCTCCTTGCGTAGCTGCTGCGCCAGTGCTGGCGACTCACCCGCAGTGGAGATCGCAATCTGCAGATCGCCGCGACGTACGATCGACGGAAAATAAAAGTCGCAGTACGGTGGATCGTCCACCGCATTGCAAAGAATCGAACGCTCCTTCGCCGCTGCAAACACCGCGCGATTCACCTCAGGAATGTCCGTTCCCGCAACTACCAGAAACATGCCATTCACATCGCTCGCTACAAATTCGCGGCGATAGAGCGTAATCTCTCCACCTGCAGCCCACTCCTCCACGCGCGCATCTGCCTCGGGCGCAACGACGGTCACTGTCGCCTCCGCTTCCAGCAGCGACGCGATTTTCCCTTCGGCGATGGCGCCGGCACCCACCACAAGGCAGGGCCGCGCCGTCAGCTTCAGAAAAAGAGGAAAGAGGCTCATCGTTACTCCGCGAAGTGCGGCGCGCGTCCGGTGGGCAGATCGCGCTCTGCCGGCTCCAGCACCGCGCCTGCAAGCTGCGCACGCAGTTCTTCATCCGAATAGCGGCCGAAGTACGCGCGCAGATGCTCCCCCGGCTGCCGCTGCTTGAGATACGTCTTCAAAAAGCGCTCCATCGCATCCGGCGTCTCCGATGCAGGCACGCGGTAGCCGATGGCGCGCGAGAATCGCTGATACTCGCCCACCGATCCGCCCACGTAGAAGTAGAAAGCGTCCACCATCTTGCCTTCGTGCTTGATCTTCTTGCCCTCCAGCCCGAAGTCGGCAATCCAATGCTGTCCGCAGGAGTTGGGGCAGCCGGTCACGTGAATGCGAATCTGCTGATCGAACTCCGGGAGACGGTCTTCCAACTCGCCCACAAGCCACTTGCTGAAGCCCTTCGTCTCCGAGATGGCCAGCTTGCAGAACTCGGTTCCTGTGCAGGCAATCGCGCCACGCCAGAAGTTGGTCGCCTCCACATGCAGGCCGAGGCCGCCCACTTCGCCGACCGTCTCCTGCACCTTCTCACTCGGCACGCCCATCAACAGCATGTTCTGCTGAATGGTGCAACGTAGATTCCCATCGCCGTTCGTCTTCGCCAGTTCAGCAAGGCCGCGCAACTGCGCATCGGTAAGACGCCCATTCAGAATGCTGACGCCGACAGTGTTCAGCCCCTTCTGCTTCTGCGGGATAACGCCCGTGTGATCACGCACCACCTCGTCCGGAATCTTCTCTTCCACGCCCGGATCGAGCTTCACCCCTAAACGACGCTCAATCTCTTCGAGCATGCTCTCGGCCGTCCAGCCAAACTTCATAAACAGGTACTTAATGCGCGCCGCGGCACGGTTCTCGCGCAGAATCTGCGAATCGCGAAATATCTCCGCAATCTTGATGCAGACTTCTTCTGCCTGGTCCTGCTTCACAAATGCATTGAGGCGAACGCCGAGATGCGGTTCGCGCGACAGACCACCGCCAACGCGAACGGTGTATCCAACCTCCTTCGCGCCATCGGGGTTCATCCGTTCAACGGCAGTCAGAGCAGCATCGTTGATCTCCGGATACGAGCACCACACTGGGCATCCCGTAATCGAGAACTTGAATTTTCGCGGCAGGTTTACAAAGTCAGGATTGCCGGTCAGACGCTTCGACACCCGGCGCGCCAGCGGAGAAGCGTCCACCAATTCATGCGGATGGTAGCCGGCCATCGGGCAGCCGGTCACGTTGCGGGCCACATCGCCGCAAGCGCCTTTCGGCGAAAGGCCGATCGCCGTCAGCTTCTCCGACACAACTGGCAGGTCCTGAATGGTGAGCCAGTGAAGCTGAAAGTTCTGCCGTGTCGTGACGTCTACGATGCCGCGCGCGTGATCCCGCACAATATCAGAGATAACGCTCGCCTGGTGCGCCGTCAAAATGCCATTCGGGATACCGATGCGCAGCATGAAGTATTCGGTCGATTTGCCCTCGCCACCCACACCGCCGATAGCGCCAGCGCCGTCGCCCTGCGTGTAGATGCCCCACCAGCGGAAGTACATCATCCACTCTTCGGGCACCGACTGGCGGCCCAAGCGCGCAAACTCACGCACCTCGTCCCACGACTCCCACGCGTTCTTTTCGCGCTTCAGACGTTCGGCCTTTTGGGCCTTGTTCTCTTTTACAGGTGCAGCAGCAGGCGCAGCGGTGTCAGCCATGGTTCTCCTCAAAATGTCATGCAGAAAACGAAAGCCCACGAATCTTAGCGATACGTGGGCAGATGCGAACTCTCAGCGGTAGCAGACAGGATTCAGTCGCACCGGCACGCGAGATCGCGGCCCATGCGACAACAACGGGCAACAGACAGCATCATCTCGCTGGAGTTGGAATGCATACACCAAGCATAGCCGTTTATCGGCCCAGGGTCAAATCTCGTGCATCGACTCGCCACGCCGTTCCTTGCCAAGCCATGCACAGACACTGACCACCACCGCCACCAGCGCTACCGTCCATCCCATCACCGGCTGCAACGCCCCACCAAAGTACCGCTGCGCAATCTCCGCCTGAAAGACTCCGTTCCGGGATGAGATCAGATTGCCCAACTGGTACGCCAGTCCCGGAAACGTCGCCCGCACTCTCGCCGGCGACAACTCATTCAAATGCGCCGGCACAATCCCCCACGCGCCCTGCACCATAAACTGCATCAGGAAACCGCCCGCAGCCAACAACCAAAGCGAGTGCGTCCACGCCCACAACGGGACCACCGGAATCGACAGCAACGCGGAGATGATGATTCCCTTCCGCCGCCCAATCCGCTCCGAAAGCGTGCCGAAGAAGAGCCCGCCGAAGAATGCGCCAATCTGTGCGATCACGGCAATCTTGCCCGTATCCGCAGGCGTAAATCCTTTGCCTTGTTGAATGAATGTCGGATACAGGTCCTGCGTTCCGTGGCTGAATGCATTGAACGCGGTCATCAGCACCACCAGGAATAAAAATGTCGGCAGGTACGAGCCGATCTCGCTCCAGCGCAACTTCGGTGCGACTGCTGAACCACGCCCATGCTTCCACGCAGGCGACTCGTCCACATGCGCTCGGATGTAAAACACCAGGACAGCAGGCAGCGCACCGATCATGAACATCACACGCCAGTTCGTCAGCATGCCGGAGCCATGCAGATGCGGAAACACCAGCCAGTACACCAGCCCCGCCAGCAGATTGCCAACGACGTATCCCTCTTGCAGAAGTCCTGAAAAGAAGCCGCGTCCTTTGTCCGGCAGCGTCTCAAAGGCCAGCGCGGCACCCACACCCCACTCGCCGCCCATGGCAATGCCAAATAGCGCACGAAATACCAGCAGCCACCCGAGCGACGGCGCAAACGCACTCGCCAGCTCAAAGACGGTAAAGCTGACAATGTTCAGCATTAGCGTAGGCCGGCGGCCCCACTTCTCCGCCATCGCGCCAAACAGCAGCGCACCCAGGGGACGAAATGCCAGCGTGAGAAACAAGCCTTCCGCCACCTGCTTAACACCAGTGTGGAAGTCCGCTGCTACGGCGGATAGGCAATAGGTGAGAATGAAAAAGTCGAACGCATCCAGTGACCAGCCCAGGAAACAGGCGGTAAACGCGTTGCGTTGACGTGGAGTGAGTTCTTTAAAGTTGGAAAGCACGGCGTTCGCCATCGAGACGAAATACTACCATCTCATCTCAGTGATGGACCGCAACTCTACAGCTTAATCCTCTGCTGTGGCTCCTCCACTGCTCGCGGACGCGATAACAATGGGGAGAGCGAGCATACCAACAAATGCGAGTGCGACCATGACATCATGCATATTTAATTCTTCCCTCCACAACGCCTTGCACAGAACGAAATACTTAATCCACCACGCTGTATGTGTTTGGGAGACGGCATAAGCCCTTACGGGAGCAATCGTCGAAAGTATTAGTTCTGAAGTTGTATGTCTTAAATGCTGGCCAGATATCTCTGAACACGCAATGCAGAAGTATTTCGATAATGAAATTTATTGCGTCCAACCGCCTTCTGGTGTATCTAAAAGAAACGTGGCCGGCGTTTGGTTCGCCAGACTAAGGCGCTTGGCACTCTGTTGTGCACATCAAGGAGATTCACAGCGTTATGAAAGCAATTCGACATATTTTTGCCGCTATAACAGCCATCTTTCTGCTTACGTTGTCTTCCGCCGCGCAGACTTCAACATGGAAGATTGATCCCAATCATTCCAGCGTCCAGTTCGTCATCCGGCACATGGGCGTCTCCAATGTGCATGGTACGTTCGGTAATGTTACTGGCACAATTAATTGGAACGAGAAGGATGTAAACAAGTCCTCTGTCGATGCCGTTATCGATGCGACCACCGTCAACACCACTGTGGAGCAACGCGACAAACATCTCAAGTCACCCGACTTTTTCGACGTAGCAAAGTATCCGACGCTCACCTTCAAATCCACCGCAGTAAAGAAGGTTAACGGCAAGCTCCAGCTCGTCGGCGATCTCACACTTGCGGGCGTCACTAAATCCGTCACGTTTGATGTGGAGGGCCCCTCTGCTCCTCAGACGATGAAAGGCAAGACGATTAGTGGCTTTTCCGCCCACGGAACACTCAAGCGCAGCGAATTCAACTTCGGGCCGAAGTTCGCACCACCCATGCTCGGCGATGAGATCAAGTTCACCATCGATCTCGAAATCGACAAGCAGTAATAAGCCCCATACTGATCTCAAAAGAAGCGCGGGCATATCTGCCTGCGTTTCTTTTGCCGGAAAGACCGCGTCCGAAAACCGCTATTTCCCTTCCTCGTCCATGGAACAATACATCCATGGAACTGCCCGCACACGACGTATGCTATCGCGCGCTGCAAAGCCGCGACCCGCGATTTGACGGGCTTTTCTTCACTGGCGTTATCACCACCCGTGTGTACTGCCGACCCATTTGTCCAGCCCGCACTCCTCGGCTGGAGAATTGCTACTTCTATGCCTCCGCAGCCGCTGCGCAAGAGGCGGGCTATCGCCCCTGCTTGCGTTGCCGTCCGGAGATCGCCCCTGACCTGCCTATATGGCGCGGTACCTCCACCACCGTCTCCCGCGCACTCGCATTGATCTCAGAAGGCGCTCTGGATGGGCCAGAAAACAACGTGGACAAGCTCGCTGAACGTCTCGGCATCGGAGAACGCCAACTCCGCCGTCTCTTCCTTCAGCACCTTGGCGCCTCTCCCATTGCCGTTGCGCAGACGCGTCGCGTCCTCTTCGCCAAGCAACTTATCCACGACACGCGGATGCCGATGGCAGAGATCGCACTTGCATCAGGCTTCAGCAGTCTGCGTCGCTTCAACGAAACATTTCTCGAACTGTTCCATCGCCCACCACGTGCTTTGCGTAAAAAGAGCGGCGCAAAGACTGATGAGAAAGATGTAGAACTTCGACTCCGCTATCGCGCTCCATACGACTGGAACAGCATAATCGAGTTTCTGCAGGCACGCACCATTACTGGAGTAGAGGTTATCGAGAAAGATTGCTATTTCCGCACTGTCGAGATAGACAAAGCCGTCGGGAGCATTGCGATCACACATCTACCGCAGAGGCAAAGTCTCCGCGTCCTCATTCGCTTTCCCAATGTAAAAACTCTTCCTGCGATTGTCGCGCGCGTACGGCGCCTCTTCGATCTCAACGCAGACATCGAAACCATCGACCGGCATCTCTCCGCAGATGCTGCTCTGAAACCGCTGATTAAACAGCGCCCAGGTCTCCGCGCCCCCGGGGGATGGGACGGGTTCGAGATCGCGGTTCGCGCAGTGCTGAGCCAACAGATTACAGTCGGCGCCGCACGCCAGCTAGCGGGCAAGCTCATCGCGCAGCACGGTCGCACGGTGCCTGCATCGTTCTGTCTTCATCCATCGCTCACGCACGCCTTCCCTTCCACAAAACGGCTCGCAACAGCACCTTCTATCGATTTGGGAATGCCATCATCGCGTCTCGCAACCCTGCGCGCGCTAGCCGAAGCAGCCGTTACCGATCCGCATCTCTTCCGCCCCACCGGCAACATCGATGAAACCATCACGCGCCTTACATCCATCCGCGGAATCGGCGAGTGGAGCGCGCACTACATCGCCATGCGGGCCGTGCGTGAGATGGACGCCTTTCCTGCAACCGACGTGGGACTTCTGCGGGGAGCAGCTTCTCTCTACGGAGAAAAAGTCTCGTCCGCAACACTTCTGCAACGGGCAGATGCATGGCGTCCGTGGCGTGCATACGCCGCGCAACACCTCTGGGCCTCCAATAGCAATCAACATCAGCAATCAAAACGCAACTCTCAAGTTGAACAAAGGAGAAAGTCATGAGTCTCGTCTATAAAGTCATCAACTCGCCCGTCGGCAAACTGAAGCTGATTGCCAGCGAAAAGGGACTCATGGCCATCCTTTGGGAGAACGACAAACCCGACCGTGTACGTCTGGGCAATCTTACGGAAGATGGCAAACACCCTGTCCTCAAACAGACCGAACAGCAGCTGGTGGAGTATTTTCAGGGTAAGCGTAAGGAGTTTTCAGTTGTTCTCGATATGCGGGGAACTACCTTCCAAAAAAATGTATGGGAAGCCTTGCTTGCCATTCCATTTGGTGAAACCAGAAGCTACGGCCAACTTGCCAAAGAATTAGGAAAGCCCGGCGCTATGCGCGCTGTCGGCGCAGCAAACGGAAGAAATCCTATCTCCATCATCGTTCCTTGCCACAGAGTCATCGGCACGAACGGAAAACTCACCGGCTTTGCCGGCGGGCTGGAGACCAAAGCGCATCTTCTGGCGCTGGAAGCAACCTCAATAAGGAAATCTCTCTAACATTGAGCTGGTTTCCTCCCGAATTGCGAAAGAGGTGTGTATCGCGCGAAGCGCGCCAAGAGCAAAAATATAAATGCACACAAAAAAAAAGGGCCTTCAGCCCCGGATTCTCAAACTAAATAAAACCTCTACTCCGCGGCCGCGCCATCCTGATAGTTCTTCAGAATCTGATGATGCATGCAATATAACGCAAGCTCCAACCGGTCGCTCACGCCCAGCTTGTCATATATCTTACGCAGGTAATTCTTAATCACCTGCTCGGTTGTGCCGATGTGGTACGCAATCTCTTTATTGCGCATGCCGCGCGTGATGCAACTGATAATGGCAACTTCTTTCGGAGAGAGTTTGGGCTGATTGCGCGGGCTCATGAGGCTTGTCGCTTGTGCACGATATGCCTCAATCACCCAACTAATAGATTGATTGTCGATCCATGTCTCACCTGCGGCAATTTTGCGAATGCATTTCACCAGCAAATCCGGAGAGATTGAGCGCGGAACTACCCCGCGTACACCACGGCGATACAATTCCACCGTGTTCGTCTCGTCGGACTCTGCGACCTGCACAATAATCTTTGCCTGAGGTGCGCGCTTCACCAGTTCAGGGATCCCGTTCTCTATTCCAGAGATCAGTTGCCCTTCCAACACCACCACGTCGGTGGGATATCGCTGGAGAGCTGCCATGAGGTTCTGCATTGTCTCTGCCTGAGCTACCACGCGGATATCATCTTCCAAAGCAAACACTTTACGCATTCCGACGCGATAAATTGCCTGCGAGTCTGCCAGGACCACCCGGATAGCGGCGGCTGGAACACTATCTTCCGGAAGATTGTTGTTAATTTTTTTCAACTGCTCAGCGGTTGCCATAGGAACTCAGGCCTTCAAGATATATTCATCAATCACTGCCGCAGCGCGGCGGACCTGGCCCGATTGCTCATGACGAACAATTCGTCCGGTACATTGAACGGTTACATCCGTGTCGCTTCCCATCGCGGCAGCGGGCATCGTAATCGTAAATTCCACGCGGGAATCAAGCGCAGGAAGCGCATCCATCGCAAAGAGCACTCCGCTCGCAGAGACATCTTCCGTTACGGCTGCTAGTTCCCCAGCATCCGTATCAATCAGAAGCTCTAAGCGGAGCGGAAAGCGAACTGCGCTCCGTACCGGGTCGGCCGCCGCTTTCTGCTGGTCGCCCACACTCGCGTTGGAATCATCTGCCACGTGAAGGATCGTACCGGTGACATGGTTACCACAGTCACCTCTGCCAAGATTGCACCGTATTGTTACCAAGGTCAAGTATTTAATCCAACTTTTGGTCTGAAACTTCGAATAATTTTCGAATATGCATTCAAAAGAATCTCTTTTCAGTGAGAACGACAACTCGATTGGGACATACACTAACCCCTATGAAGCTTGTCCCCCGATTTCTGCTCTCGGCTTTTGATGAGGCCCATTTTCCCTCTATAGCAAAAACCGGAGGTGCTCCCGAGATTGCTTTTCTTGGTCGGTCAAATGTGGGCAAGTCTTCTCTTTTGAATGCATTAGTAGGAAGTTCTCAAGCGAAGGTCTCCTCCACTCCTGGACGAACACGGTCCATCAATTTCTTTGGCCTTTACGACGCAAATAGTCCCAATCCTTCGATTGTTTTAGCTGACCTGCCCGGATATGGATACGCTCGAATTTCGAAATCGATTTCAGCAGAATGGTCAGGTTTTATTGATCCATATCTTTCTGAAAGAAAGACGCTTGCGTTATGCATCTGCCTGGTGGATACCAATATTCCACCTCAGGCGATTGACACCCAATTAATCCATTATCTGCAAGACATAGAGAGGCCGTTCATCGTCGTAGGAACCAAAAGGGACCGGCTGTCGAACAATGTCCTTGCAAAATCGCTTACTTCGCTTAAACGCGAACATGGGGTACAGGATATCCTGCCTTGTTCCGCAAAAGACGGACAGAACTTGCAAGCCCTCTGGAAATTTCTGGAAGGAGCCAAACTTTAGCTGCCCGTAGAGAATTCTGCAGAACTGGACGCGTTACGCTTTGTGTAACAGACGTGTACAGCTTTCCCGTCACTCACCATTGGGTATAGGGAACGTTGTCCGAGGATATCTCCTGGGAACCGCTATGGACATCGATAGTGCCGGTGTCGGTCTGGTCGACACTGGAATAGTCGCTGCTCTGTTGCACGACCCACGTATCGCTCCGCTGAGTAAATGGGTCTTTTGGAATGGCTTTGAGATATCCGGCCTGCACCAGATCGTCAAGTGACTGCGGAGCCTTCTGTTTATCAACCGTAAACTGGTCAATAGCCTGACGCATCACGAGCAGGTCTTCGCGCAGAACGGCTTCCTGGGCCTTTCTGACCTGGGCCCGGTATGCGGGTACAGCAAGCGCGGCGAGCGTAGCGATGATGATCATTACGACCATCAGCTCCAGCAGGGTGAAGCCGGTTTCCCTCTCCGAGTTATGCGTACGCTTCACCATGTTGAATATTTCGTCCCGTCGAGTGCCGTCGCCTGACTTTTGCTGTGGATGTCCCAAACATTGTCGCCGCTCCAGCTATCGGAATCAGCATCATCTTTCATGGCGCGTAGTACCCAATCAGTCTGGCCAGTCATCGGATCGACTGGAATTTTGCGCAGGAACCGCACTTTTTTGGTTTGGACTTCAACACCATCCACCAGGGTTTCGAGATCAGGTGGGTAGTTGAAGCTATCGGCTTTAGTCTGAAAGGCCTGACGATCAGCTGCGTCTTTATATTTATCGATCGCGTCACGAATCTCCCAAAGCGCGGCGCGGAGTTCTTTCTCCTTTTGACGCTTGATCTGGAAACGTGCGACCGGCACGGCCATGGCCGAGAGAATGCCAAGAATGGTAACGACGATAATCAACTCGACGAAAGTGACTCCAGCTTCAGGATGTGAAACGCCGGTTTTTGCGTGAGTCGTCATAACGATCACTTCACATGGACAACAGCTTGGGAACCTACGGCCGGCATATTTGCCTGTGTGCTGTTCTTCGCACCTACCTTTGCAAGCGAAACCTTGCTATCGCCTGACCCAATAGCTTTGAAGGTGAGCACCGCAACGGAGCCCTCTCCCGTTACGCCAGAGACGCCCGGAGGACGGGATTCTGAGATGGTTACCATACCGTTGCCTTCATCTCGATGGACAACAGCCACTGCCTGACCATCGCGGCCCAGGAGCTCTCCCGAATCGACATTCACGAGTTGCAGCACTTTAGGGTTGAACTGCACCTGTAATGGCACGGAGTAAAGGTCTTTTGCATTCGATGCAATCACGGCCATCTGGAAGGTGCTGCCGGATGCCTGATTGCCATCTGGTGGAGCGAGCATAAAATTCACGGGCGCGACAGCGCTCTTGGCAGCCTGCAACGCTTCTCTGGCTGCATTCTGCTGAGCGATGGGACCTCCTGCCGAAGCACGTTGCGCTGCTTCCACAGCCGCTGCTGCACTTCTTGCTGCTGCTCCTATAACAGCGTTGGCGGCTTGAATGGCAGTTGTAGGTACAGGACGTCCGTTACTGGCTATCGGCGCTGTTGCCGCAGCAGGGACCACTTCGCGGCGCAATTCAATGCGATCACCCGATCCGGTATCGATTGGACGGGTGTTCATCTGTGTAAGAACGGATTCGCGCACAATGTGCGGGATGAGAAGGAAGACCACTTCATTCTGATCGTCTTTACGTTCAGTGCTGCTGAAGAGATATTTGATCAGTGGAATATCGGAGAGACCTGGAGTGCCGCTTAGCGCTTTGGATTCCTGCTTCGTAAGGATTCCCGCAAGGATACTGGGCTCACCCTCCTTAAGCTGGATGACCTGATCGATAATGTTCTGCCCAATAATCGGCTCCGTCACGCCGGAGATCGTAACCGAGCCAATCTGACTGGACACTTCGATCTTCATCTTGAGCGTGACTTCACGATCCTGATGAACAGTCGGCGTCATGTCGATGTTGACACCAACATCCTGATAGGTGAACTGTGTCTGTACGCCGATACTCGCAAGACCGGTGGAAACACCAGCGTTGTAGGAACCGGTGGCAATCGGAATTTTGGAGCCGATTTTTAATTGAGCACGCTGCCCATCTGTCGCGCGGACCTTTGGGTTTTGCAGAATGCGAGTGTCTGAGTCACTCAGAAGTGCATTGACTGCTGCGCTTCCAATACTGACGGCAAAGTTTGCACCGGTTGCGTGTGCAAGGTCAGTGAGTGTGGGATTTGTCGTTGTTGTATCGGAACCGGAGCTACCCGCATTTTTGATCTGCGGAGTAATGCCAAAACTTTGCGGAAGCGTAATTCCAAGATTGCGGGCTTTGTCGCGGCTCACAGAGAGTACGGCAACATCGACAACCACTTCCGGCTTGGCACGATCGAGATTGGTGAGCAGTTCCTTCGCGAGTGCAAGCTGGTCTGGCGTGGCACGCATCACAATCGCGCTCTGGCTCGGCACTAGAAATATCTTGACCTGCGGCGGAAAGATGTTGCGCAGTGCAGTTAACAGTTCGTTAGCATCGTTGGCGGCGGCAACATTGGTTAAATAAAACGTCTGCACCGCAGATTGGTCGAGTTCAGTCCTCTTGGTCGGCGTATTCTGCGCAACAAAAATTGTGTTCGGAGTGATGGGCTTCCAGAAGGTGCCGGACTGCGTCCCGAGAATTCGGAATGCGTCCTGCAAGCTGACAGAGTTAAGGTCCACCTGAATACGACGCGAGGTGTAGTCGGGATCGAAGATGACATTGAGACCCGCCATCTTGCCAATGGCTTGGTAGATGACTTTTGTGTCCTCCACCATGTGCAGCGTGATGGGATTGGTAGCGATAGGAGCCAGCTCAATAGGGCCCGCAGCAATGGTGGTAGGACCAGGTGGAGGCCCCACAGAGGACTGGGCAGCGGCAGCAGCCGCCATCTGCGCCTGTGTCTGCTCAATCTCCTGTTGCGCAGCTTGATTGCCTCCATCGATGGCGAGCGCGCGCTGAAACTCTACGAGAGCACCGTAGAGATCTCCGTTCTGCCGAAGCACACGGCCACGATCCACATGGGCAGCCGCAGCCATAAAGCGGACACGTTCAAAGTGCGTTTTGTAACGGAGATCGTTGGGTTTGAGGAGCCGTGCCTGTCGATAAGCTTCAAAAGCCGCATCGTAATCTTCGCGCTGTTCGGCTTCCCTTCCACGCTTGTCCCATGTGGAAGCGGACTGCGCCCAGGCGCCGGCGGAAAGAGCCAGGGTGCCGGCGAAAACAACTGCTGCAATGAGTACGTGACGCCGCCGATCCATCCTGCCTCTGATACCGATCTTTCGTTTCGCCGCAGCACTTGCAGCCGTCAAATCGTGCCTGATTCCTGCCCTGTTTGCGGTGCTCGAACTGCCAAAGTATACCATCTGAAAATTTACCCACTCCGCGCTGCCACGGAGTCTCCAACTCTTATTCCTTCCAAATCAACTCAGTAACTCGTTGACATCTCCAGCCACGTGCTAGCATCAAAAGTCGCATGCCCCGGCAAAATGCCATCCCGACGCAATCTGCCCCACCGCGGAAGAACGGTCCGCGAGACCCCATTGCTATGGGCGAGCGCGATGCTGCGGTAAACCGGGCTGCTGGGCATAACTATTTCCTGACGGATCGTTTCGAATGTGGCGTAGAGTTGCGCGGCACCGAGGTAAAGTCTATCCGCGAGGGTAAGGCCAATTTGAAGGATGCTTACGGATTGATCAATAACGGCGAGGCGTTCCTGCTCAATGCGCATATCGGTCCTTTCTCCCACGGAAACCAGATGAACCACGACTCCACACGCACCCGCCGCCTGCTGCTGCACAAAGAGGAGTTGAGGAAACTAGGTATTAAGACGAAGGAAAAGGGATTTACTCTCATCCCCACGCGACTTTATTTTCGGCGCGGTAAGGTAAAGTGCGAACTGGCTGTGGCTAAAGGCAAGCAGGATTGGGACAAACGCGAAACCGAGCGCAAGCGCGAGGCTGATAAAGAGGCACGCGCGGCCATCGTACGAAGCCAACGAGCATAATTATAGAAACTAGTTTCTGCGTCCTTTCGATCCAAAAGATCGTCTGAACGGAAGACCCCTTGTATTTTTTGATCCATTTTAAGGAACCCTGCCATGGAAACACGCCTTTTGTTTCAAGACGCCGCTTCGTTCGTCACCCCCCTCCTTACCGTTTTTGCGGTGGATGTGGCGATTGAAAAGGACAGCACCCCCCTGCCAACTCTATTGATCACGACGGATGCCCTGGGCAATGCAGCCAGGCGTTTTCTTACAGGTGGCGAGTTTAAGGCTGCACTGGGCGAAACGCTGTTGCTGCACAGCCCTTCTGGATTAAAAGCGGAACGGCTGCTGATTGTGGGGTTAGGTAAGGTGAAGACGCTCGCCCCAAAGCAGGTGCGTATGGGGGCAGGTGCTGCGGTGCGTTTCGCAAAAACGAAAGCGATCCGCCAAATAGCGATTGCCTTTCCCGAGGACCGCGCGTTATCGGATGAAGCGCTCGAGGCGATGCCCTGCTCGTTGACCACGCGTGCACTGGTGGAAGGTGCGCTAATCGCCGATTTTGATACGGATACCTATCGCAGTGACCGGAAGGACAAGAGCCTGGAAACACTCTCTGTGTTGGCCACTGCGGGCGAATCACAGCGTGAGACAGACATCCGCACAGGTTTCCAGGAGGGCGTAATTCTAGGCTCCTCAGTAGGATTTACGCAGTCTCTCGTGAATGAGCCAGGCAATATGTTGACACCAACGGAGCTTGGACGGCGCGCGAAAGCGATGTGCGATGAGTTTGGTTTGCAGTGCGAGGTGCATAGCACCGACAAGCTGAAAGAGCTTGGCATGGGTGCGTTTCTGGGCGTGGCGCAGGGTTCCGCGCAGCCACCTGCGCTGATTGTGATGCGGTATGAGCCGAAAACTCCTCCGCCGGCGGAGATGCCGGTGTTTGGGCTGGTGGGCAAAGGCATTACGTTCGATACGGGCGGCATCTCGATTAAGCCTGCGGACGGCATGGAGAAGATGAAGTACGACATGGCAGGCGCTGCTGCGATGATTGGCGCGATGCGTGCCATTGCGCAACGGAAGCCTGCTTGCCGCGTGATTTCTGTGGTGTGTTCGGCAGAGAATATGCCGGGCGGCAACGCGTACAAGCCCGGTGACGTACTGAAATCTATGAGTGGGAAGACCATTGAGATTATCAACACGGATGCAGAAGGACGACTCGTGCTGGCCGATGGCTTGCATTACGCAAAGCAGCTCGGCGCAACGCAATTGATCAACGCGGCCACGCTGACGGGTGCTTGCGTGGTTGCGTTGGGAACTTCGAACTCGGGTCTGTTTTCGAATGACGATGCAACGTGTGAGGCGTTTCTACGTGCGATGGAACGAACAGGCGAGAACTTCTGGAGACTGCCCTGCACGGATGATTACAAAGAATTTATTCAGTCGCAGATTGCCGACATTCGCAACACGGGTGTGAACCGCTGGGGTGGCGCAATTACTGCGGCGATGTTTCTGAAGGAGTTTGTCGGGGACACACCGTGGGTGCATCTCGATATTGCAGGACAGGCGTGGGTGGAGGATAACCGCAGCTATATCGGCAAAGGGCCTTCGGGTGTGGCGGTGAGGACGATCGTGGAATGGGTGAATGAGTTGGCACGCGCTTAGTTTGTGATCGTGCGTTGAAAGCCCCGCTTGATTGCGGGGCTTTTTGTTTGTGGAGTTACATGACGGGTGGGGCTTCCATGCCTAGTAGATGGAGGGTTTGGATGAGTTCGCGACGCGCGATGGCTGCCGTGGCGAGCAGGAGTTGGCGGCGTGTAGGGTCTTCTTCTGTGAGCACCGGGTGGCGGTGGTAGAAGTTGTTGAACGCCTGCGCGAGTTGGAAGGCGTAGCGCGCGAGGTGTGCGGGTTCGGCAGTTTCGATGGCTTGCGCGAGCACGGTGGTGAGGCGCGAGGTCATCAGCCAGATCTCCCAGATGCTGTTGTTCTCTTCGCCTTCGAGGTGTGCGGCGGCGCTGGTGGTTTGGATTTGCGTGAGGACTTCGTCCTGCTCGACGCTGGCTTTGCGCAGGATGTTGGTGGCGCGCACGATGGCGTATTGCACGTAGGGGCCGGTTTCGCCTTCGAAGCTGAGGGCGTCGCGGAGGTCGAAGGCGATCACGGTGTTCCGCGTGAACTTGAGCATGAAGTAGCGCAGAGCGCCGACGGCGATCTGCGTGGCGATCTTGAGGCGCTCGTCTTCGGTGAGTTCGGGATGGCGCTTGTCCACTTCGACTTTGGCCGCGGCGATAAGCCGGTCGATGAGGTCGTCGGCTTTTACGCCGAAGCCTTTGCGTCCGCTGACTTCGATGTAAGCGCGGGTGCGGTCTTCTTCGCTGACTTCGTAGCCGAGGTCAATGGCGCAACGCGGGGTGAGCGCGACCATGGCGTAGTTCAGGTGGACGTAGTGGTCGGCGGCGGAGTCGTAGCCCATGCCGCGCAGGGCTTCTACAACGTTGGCCTGCGGATCGTTCTGGCGGGAGTCGATGACATTGTAGATCCAGCTTGCCTTGCCGAAGGTGGGGTGCGGCTCTTCGCCGTGCATGGTGGATATCCAGCAGGTGTGTGTTGGATACTCGTGGAATTTTTTGTAGCCAAAGTCTTTGCCGGGGAGCAGGCCGAACTTCCAGAGATGGTAAGCGATGTCCTTGCCGACGTAGGTGACGGTGCCGTTGGAGCGGATGATGACCTTTGCGTCTTCGTCTACTTCTTCTGCGCTCACGGTGGAACCGGGGCGGCGCATGACCCAGCAGCCTTTGTTCTTGCCTTCGGTGACTTCGTAGAGAACGCCACGTTCGATCATTTCGCGGCGGGCTGCGTCCCAGAAATGCAGGTGGAGAATTTCGCTCTCGCGTGGGAGGAAGTCGTACTCGATGCCGAGGCGCTGCATGGTTTCTAGATGTCGCTCGAGGACGGCTGTGGCGAGAATGTCGGCGAGTTCGGCGGTTGGGTTGTTGCCCTCTTCCACGAGATGGAGCGTTGCGAGGCGCATCTCTTTGCGCGCGGCGGTTTGCGCTTCGTCTGCGGTGTACCACTGCGAGACGCGGGCGTAGAGGTCCCAGAGGTAGTAGTCGATGCGGGTGCCGCTGGCGCGGAGTTCGCTGAGCAAAGTTTTTACGTCCGCGACGGACTTCCCCTCCATATGGAGGAAGCCTACGACGACGTCGGCTACCTGGACGCCGGTGTTGTCGATGTAGTTCTGCACGCCGACATCGTAGCCGCGCTTGAAGTTGTCGGAGCGGAGGAGGCGCTGGAAGGTATCGCCGAGGATGGCGTTGCGGAGATGGCCGACGTGCGCGGCCTTGTTGGGATTGATGCTGGTGTGTTCGACGAGGCGGAAGCCGTCGCCGCCGATCCCGGCGTGTTCCCCGCGTGCGATCTGCTGCATGGCAGCGGCGCGATCGAAGCGGATGTTCAAATAGCCAGCGCCTGCGATCTCTACATCACGCACACCTTCGATGCCGCGGATTTCGTCGGCGAGTTCGGTGGCAATGGCGCGCGGGGCTTTCTTGAGGCGCTTGGCGAGTTCGAAGGCGATGGGCAGAGCGATCTCGCCGAGTTCGATGCGCGGCGGCTGCTCCATGGGAATCTGCGCGAGATCGAGATCGTATTTTGTCTTGAGCGTGTTTTGCAGGTGCGTGTGCACGCGCTGCTGGAGAATGCGATACATAAATGCTCTTTCTAATTAGTTCTGCGGCAACTCAGCCGGCAAATCTTCAATTTCCTGCAGAAGCGGTTTGTGCGATCCCGTGCGTGCGCGATGCGCTATAAAAGCAATACCGCCAGCAGCCGTAATCGTGATCAACACCACCATATGTACGAGGAGGCCGAAGAGCGCAGCGACGTCAGGACGCGCACCCTGGCTGGTCATGCCGACTTTGCTGCAAAGCTCAAAGGTGCCCAGCCCCCCTGGTGAGGACGGGAAAAGATACGAAAGGTTGCTGAGTGAGAGCGCTAACCAGGGACCGCGCGGGCCCGAAGAGAGGTCCAGCAGTTTTGCAGCGGAGACGAAGATCATGCCTTCGCAGAGCCATGCAGCAACAGAGGACGCGAGCACGAGCAGCTTGGCGCGCAGCGGCATCATGGTGACAGCTTCAAAAGCCATGTTCATCGCGTTGTCGAGCCGGTCAATGAGTTTATGGCTCGGTAGGCGGCGCATGCCTCCGCGCACGGCACGTTGCACAAAACCTCCGGCAAAGAGAACGAGCAGGGTGAGCAGCGTAACAATAGTGAGCGGCGGAGCTATAAAGTGCACATCCACAGTGCGATTGAAAACAATGATGGATGATCCGCCTGGCGGTGCAGTGAGCAGCGTAATCGCAAGAAACGAGAGGAGCGTTGCTACATCGAGCAGGCGCTCGAGAATAACCGTGCTGAGGATCGATGACGATGAAGTGTTTAGGTCCCCCGCATAGGCAAAGATGCGAAGGAAATCTCCAATACGAAACGGCATTACATTATTCGCGGCAAAACTGGTGAGCAGCACACGCCCACTTTGGCCAAAGCTCGCGCGGCCACTGGACTGTAGCATGACCCACCAGCGATAGACACGCAGCGTATATCCACCGCAGAGAAATGCAGCACCCACAAGTATCCACCTGGGATAGACAAAATGCATTTCACGAAAGGTGGAATAGTGTAGATCGCGAAATGTCCACCAGAGGAAGAACGCGCTGATGAGTAGTCCAGGGACGACGTTCCATACGCTGCGGCCCTTCTTCTGCGCACTCACAGGGCCGCTCCGGATGTAATCGCCCGACGCGTTTGCACAATCTGAAAGTGTCTACAAAAAAAGGCCATGCCATCGCCGATTATACCGTCGCAGCTATTGCCTTCCTGCCATGTACATTGAACTCTGACGGATGCCTCTTTTCCCTTCAGTTCTATCGCGGCGCGCACGCTTGCTCCTGAGTGGGGCCTTAAGCTGTATCGCTTTTCTGATTCTGGGCTATCACCCATACGCAGAAGACGGGGGCATATATCTGACAGCGTTGCTGCAAAAGCTGCATCCGGAGTGGTATCCCTATTCCCATGACTTTGCTGCCGCACATCTCCACCATTCGGGCTATATCTGGCTGCTCTCCTTAATTGCAAAAGCTGTGCCCGCATCGCTGGAATGGCTGTTCTTGGATGTCCATATCGTCAGCATCTTTGCATCCCTGTATGCCACTTCTGAGATCGCTGTCCGGTGCTTCGCTAAAAGCGCTGAAAACATCTGTGCGATAACGGCTGTAGCCATAGGAATGTCACTGCCGGTTGCCGGAACAGCGCTCTACATCGCAGATCCGTACGTCACAGCACGTTCCCTCTCAACGCCTCTGCTGCTTGCAGCGCTTATCGCGGTGCTGGATAAAAAATGGCTGCGAGTTGCAATCCTGGTGGTAATTACGCTCTTGCTCCATCCCTTGATGGCTCTGTGGGGAGCATTTTTTCTAGCTGCCACTGCGATTGCGCAAGCGCACTCTCGAATACGGCCTCTTTTAGGGTTCGTGATTGCCGCGCTGGTGGCGCTTGCACTGGTTCGGCTCTTCTCACCGGAAGAGAATCTGCTCGCACAAACTTTGGCACACAGCCGGAGTTATTGGTATCTCGCAAACTGGGAGTGGTATGAGTGGATTGGCATGCTTGCTCCGCCTGCTTTATTAATGGCATTGCATTTTCGATCACCATGGACCAGCACTCAGGCATCTCTGACACGTGCCGCTGTTGCGATCTTCATGCTCAGCGGAGCGGCTTCGCTCCTGCTGGTACACCCCACATCCACACATCTTCTGCTGGCGAGAATGCAGCCGCTCCGCATGATGCACTTTGCATATCTGGTGTTCTTGTTTCTGCTAGGCGCAAAAGTCGGCTCATTTGTTGAGAACGTACGATCGCTACGTATATTACCGATAGTCGCGGGATTTGTTATCGCAGGATGCGCCCTTTTTCTGATGCAACGATCTCTGTATGCTTCGTCCAATCATATTGAGCTTCCAAATAGTCCGCTGCGCAATCCATGGGAACAGGCTTTTATTTGGATACGCGAACACACTCCGGTGGATGCAATCGTGGCAATGGATGCACATTACATCTCGACCCCGGGTGAAGATGCGCAATCGTTCCGTGCCTTGGCGCAACGTAGTTGTCTGCCCGACTATTCCAAAGATGGTGGCGTTGCATCTGTGTATCGGGTGCTTGCGCCTAAGTGGCAACGTGGCGAACACGCGCAGCAAGACCTAAACCAATTAAACGATGTGGAACGCCTGAAGCAGCTCCACGGTACAAAGGCATCATGGATCCTTTTGCCTGCAGCCTCACAGACGGCGTTCGCATGCCTCTACCAGAACAATGCGGTTAAAGTATGCAGGCTGCCCGTTTCATATTGATGAGCAGCCTGGGGGATTGAAGCAGCAGCTAGTTTGCCGCCGTTGTTGTGGTCTGCTTTGTTACGGTGACAGTAGAAGTCGCAGGTGCTGCTGCTGCGGCCTTGACCACGATGCTGTCCTGATCGTCCGTATCCACTTTGGTATAGAACGAGCGCAACGCGGGATATTCCTTCGTTTCAAAGAGCATGTCGCCGCGCACCATATCGCGCCATACGGTTACTGAATTTGGTGTCGTCTTGGATTTGCGTGAGTAAGCGATACGCTTCTCATACATTTCATTCACAGAAGCGGGCGCGCTCTCGATAGTAAAGTTCGTCGGCATCTTGAGACGCACCGCATCTTGCGTGAACTCGGTATAGGGGAAATACACTGTGGTTTCCCGCTTGTCGCTTACAAAGCGTGGTTTGGCATTTGCAAACAGAATGTCTGCAGGCAGAATCAGACGTGTTGCTGTTCCTTTACCAATCGGTCCGCTCACGTCGTACACCACCTTCAGAGGAGTCTCATAATCAGTAAGGTTCTCCACTTTACTGACCTTCACGTCCATGCCGGCGGGAAGATGACGTTCCATTTGTTTTCGCAAATTTTCATGCAGGCTGGTTTCATCGCCGCGCAGCGCAGTCTGCCGCCAGTTGATAGCAGGCTGGCCATTGTAGGTAATCGTTATGGTGCCACTGGCTTTGCCGTCTGGAGCAAGTTGCAGATCGGCAATACGCGTGGTGTGCGAGAACTTATATAGTTCAAGGTTCGTTTCAGCTATGGAAGTCCCATTATCGCTCTGACGAATTCCCTGAGTGAAGGTATGCCGCCAATCGAGATGACCGAATGGTGTGTAACGGCGGCCCGGATCGAAGAAACGTTCCTGGCCATCTACGTTAACAATGGCGATGACGTCGCTCAATTGACTAAACGAAAGATAGGCTGGCAGAAAGACGGTTCGTTCGCGGTTGGCAACTTGCATGGCATAAGCTTTGAATCCCGCCGCCCGTGCCATAGCGATAAAAAGCATAGCCAACTGATCATCATTACCGCGGCCAGCCTCCACAACGTCATCGGTCGATTTAAATTCTTTCTTCTGTTCGGCATGAACGCGCTCGCGTGTGTAGACCGTGTTTTCCATGCCCATGACGGCTGCATAGATCTTCTTCAGTTTGTCTTCACTGGACGTGGCGCCCGCGATGGTTTTTTGTGTGAAATCCTGAACGGCAGAATTTGGACCGATGAAGCTGTTGACGTGTTTTGACCAGAACTTCCCTTCATTTTTCCAATATTCGTCGGCTGTATGGTACGACGTGTAATAGAAATAGACACGATAGGAGAAGTTCTCGACGGGAGGCATGTCGTTTTCTTCCGGCATCGGCTTTATGTCATTGATGTTTAGCTCATATACGCTTTGTCCGGTTGGCAACGCGGTGGCCTTAACGGTTGGTCCAGGGGGCAGGATAGGAGCCCACGCAATGCCATTGCTTATCGCTTCGTGACCATTTTCATTGCTCACCAATTCATGCGACGTTGGCTTCCACATGAAATGCGCTTTGCGCACGTAAAGGTCCCGCTGCGGATACCATGTAGGCCGGCTAAACCAGTGATCTGGAAAGCGCAGTTTGTAACGATATTCAAGGATGCTTCCCACCTGCACGGCAGGCAGACTGAAGACCTTTGCCATCACCTTGCCTTCGCCGGATTTTTCCACCAGCTTCTCATATGGCTTGCCTGTGAATGGAACCACGGTTCCGTCAGGCTGAATGGTGCGTCCCGCGATGTCGCTGACCTGAAATTCGAATCCATCGGAGCCCTTGAAAGACTCCAGCTTAACGTCTGCGTACTCCTTGCCCCGTTCGGTCAGCACCTTCAGACGGATGTAGACGCTCCACATATTGAGCGCGTCTTCCTGCGTCTCTTCACGGTACAGATAGACGGCGGGCGCGCCAGGGACTTCCGGCTGTGAGGTCATCGTCAATTCTTCTTTGGTAGGCGTCGTCCACTGGTCGCCTGCGAACGCGGGAATGCATACCATTGCCGAGAGCATGCCGCTCAACATTGCGCGCCTGATCATCTGTTTCATCGTCAATTCACCTTCTTCAAAATGGCCATGCTCTGTTCGTCGTTTTCGATCACGCCCGCAAGCTGCTGCAGGTCCTTGTATTTGGAAGCGGGCAGCATCACGTCGCGTACGGTGTAGGTCCGCTTATAGTGCAGCTTGCCGTCCTTCACTTCGCTTTGGCTCTCATATTCCGCAAATCCCATGTCAACCTTCACTGGCGCGGGAAGCTCGTCTACCGCGTAGCCTGCAGGCAGTTCGATCTCATACTCATCCTGCACAAGCTTGGATTCACCAAGATCGATGGGAATTTCGCGCTTTTTATGATTGAGCGTGTAGCCTGTAGAACCGATTACGCGTGGTCTGACCATGAGGAGATTGCCTGCGTGCTGAACAAAGTGGTCTGCTTCAATGCGATACGAAACGGTAAGGTCCTTTAGCAATGAAGCCGCATTTTCTACTTTGACATCGGTCAATTGAAAGCTGGTCAGGTCACGACCTAAGACCGAGTCGCGAATGGCCTCCTGCTGCTTGAGCGTCCCATAGGTGTAGACATAACGCCAATCTTTTGCAATGTCACCGGAGCGCGTCTCCATGACAGTTCCCGAAAGTACACCCGCGTTGTCCAGGTGAAACGAAGCTGTACGACGTACGAGATTATTTTCCGGACTAAGAACGGGCAGTTGAATAATCTCACTCGCAGCGCCTTCCATGAGCAGACCGTAACCACCTTGCAGTTCGCTCTCAAGCTGGCCGAATGGAGTTTTCTCAGAGGTGGGGTCGAAGATAAGATACCGTTTGCCGCTCTTCGCAGTGACAATACTGTGCAGTCGGGAAGAAGAGTATCCCTCCGGCAATTCAATCGCTGCAATCATGTGATTCGCTGCAATAGATGGAGAATCAGGCGCAATTGTGCCACGGCTGAAATCCACCATCAGCCAGGTGGAACGCATGCCGGCTGCTTTCATCATTGCGCTGAACAGCGTTGCCTTATCTTTGCAGTCACCGTATTCGTGTGAGAATATCTCGCTTGCTGCATGAGGCTGGAATCCGCCTACACCAATCTCCACCGCGACATAGCGTATGCGCTGCTGAACAAATTCACCAATGGCCTGGGCGCGATCGGCAAAGTCCGTCTTGCCTGCGGTTAGTTCCCTGGCCTTCTCCGCAATACGATCGTTGCTGCTGTTTCTATTTTCCGCAAGCTGCTCATACCATTTACCAATTCCGCTCCAGGTACCTTCGGTAGTAAATGCAGGGCTTAATCCGGTGTAATGAATATCGAGCCGGCTCATTAACGTACGAGGAGATGGACTCATAGGCACATCTTCCACGTCGACAGCGGGTACATCGCTCATCTCCCATACTGTCTTGCCATGTTCCAGATTGCGGGCCTCTACAGGCGCCTCGCCGCGCCAGCTGGACTTATAAGTGCTCCCCTCGGGCAAAGTTAATAACAAGCGTTGTTGGCGGATAGGATAGTTGTCCTGCGCATACCAAATGAAATCGCTCACAAATGGATGACTGGTAATCTCGTACTCCAGTGCCACTATCGATCCGACATCCACCGCAGGAGCCATTGCATAACGAATGCGGTAATCGGAGTAGAGCTCGTAACCTCCTTCAGGATCGGCTTCCCGCATATCCTTGTCTTCCAGGGAATACTGCTTACCGTCAGGTCCGATGCTCCAGGCACGCATGGAGACTAGTTTGTCCCGCGTCCTGCGATAGCCAACCGCAACCTCGCTAATGTCCTTGCGCGCTTTTGGACGCAGAAGCTTCCACACAGTGCGGACATGCTTTATGGTTTCGCCCTGCGCGTTTACGGTGAATTGCTCGTCGTTCAAAAGAATGACGGCAGATGTTTTAGGTGGGTAATTGGGCAACGATTCCGCTGCAGCCTGCACCACCCAATCGGGCACCTTGGTTTTGGCATACATGCAAGCTGAAGTGCTCGCCAGTAAAAGAAAGACAGAACCGGCAACGACATGGCGCGCACGCAGATGCAGGCGGGGAAAGCGCTTGCGGCAGATCAACTGGCCCTCACAGCAACGAAAGAAAACCGCTCTAAATTCAGCGGTGATCTTTCTGAAAAGTATTTCGTGTGGGAGCAGTCTTTCAGAGTCAGGCGGCGAACGCAATGCAAAACTTAGGCGATTTCCCACTATGGAACACGGAGCGGGCGGAAGCCTTCCATTGGGAGTAGACCGGTGGGATAGTCTTCGGTCGCATACTGCTTTTTGAAGGTGTAATGCACGGAGAAGCCTACTGTGGCGGTGCCATAGTTGTTGGTGTTGTTCGCCTTGAAGAAGCCGCCGAGGAACCAGTGATCGTTGAAGCGATAGGACGCCTGACCGCTGATATCGAAATTCAGGCCGGTATTACCGTTGACCGGATAGTATCCGCAGGTATGGGAACCAATCTGAGGCAGCTGGCAGCCCTGTAAAGCTCCTTGCTGTAACGGTGTATCCAGAGGATAAAACGGAGCAGTGGCTTCCTGGAATGTCTGTACGCCCGCTGCGCCGGCTACAACGTAGTGCCACTTATCTCCCGCAAAGCCATTGAATGTAACCGGCACGGCAGCAAGGAAGTAAGCCTCAGGACTGAAGTAGCCACCTTGACCGTAAGTCATACCGCGCTCATTGTGGTCGTAGTGCATGCCAAAGAAGGTGCCGCCGACATTAAGCGTGCCGTACTCAGGAAACTGCTTCACACGGAAATAAGCGCCGGCAGTCCCTTCATATCGTCTGTTATCCAAAACGTGATACCCAGTGAGCGCGTATCCAGCCGCACTGGCGTAAAAACCGGCCTTTTCATCACCAACGTCAAGGCGAACGCCACCACCGGTGGAAACCACCCCACCCCAGATGTTCCCCGAAAAGACTGGCGTTACCGTGCCGGGATCACGCATACCGGAATACGAAAGCATCGTATCGCGAACAGAATCGCGCTCCGCGAAGATGCTAAACGGACCACCTGCCGGCCGCCACCGGAAACGCCCTGTGATGTTGCGCACCAGAAACTCGTGAGGCGTATATCCCACGGCAACACCAAAGTTCTGGGTGGTCATCTGTATCTCGCCTCCCACACCGGAGGCATACTGCGCTGCAGGCGCGTTGGCCGCAAAGATACCCAGCGAGCCGATATAAGAATTCCCGCTCGTCGGATCAGCGGCAGAGTCCATCACAAGCTGACCCGAATTCAGAAATACTGCCTTTGGAATTACGCTGAAGCGTACCGCCTTGCCTGCAACTACGCTCGCTTCAAACGGTGCCTCGTAATCGAACAGGCGATTCACGCCAGGAGTGCCAGTACGGAACCGTACACTGGCAGTACCACCCACCCACCCGCTGTAGGAAGCTTCGAGGGTTGCAAGATCGAACTCTGCCTGCTCGCGTTCTGTGAGCGGCGGCCCCGCTTCATTCACCTTAGGGTAGTAACCGCCACGCAGGGGTGGAAGATTACGTTGCACAAGTTGGGCATCGGTCGGCGGAACGCCTGGAGAAATGACAGGATCTACTGCCGGATATCCCTGAGAGCTAAGGGCGGTAGGAACGGCAGGATAGTAAAGCGGTGCGTAGGCCGGACCGGGTGCAGTACTGGCTGGAGCCGGAGCACGACGGTAGTTACGCCGGATTGGGGTTGCACCTCTGCGTGTGGTCGCCTGCTGGCTGCGCGGTTGTGGATACTGCTGCCCGATGGTCAACTGCCGGTCTGCCGCCGAAGGGGCATAAGGTAATTCGGAACTGCGGCCATTCCCGTAACGCTGTGACGTGCTGGATCCGTTGGTGTTCTGCGGGTACGAACCATCCGTGGTCGTCATAGACGGCAGCGTAGCAGGACGTGCCGTCTGCCCCGCCGGAGGAATGTACTGCGTCGACTGCACTGGAGCTATATCGATTTCAGAAGGAGGACGGCTCTGTCCTACCATCGGGCCGCTTAGGGGTACTGGAGAAAGGGTATCTGCATTGAGATCGGATTGGTGACGCCGCACCTCCGCAGCTTCTGCTGCGGCGATGTCCGGATGAATCGAAGTAGCTGGATATTGTGTGCGTGCGTTGGGAACGTAGCGTGCAGTCGAAGGCACATCGGACGCATTTGCAATCTGCGATTCCGCAGGTGCGGGGTCCATACTGGGTTCAATCTCCACCGGCTGCGCCATGGCGTTGTACAGCGGCACTACGCTCATTGAGGAGTTCGGGGCTTCAGGCGTGTACGGAACATACCGACCGTACACTTCGCGATTGTTCGCCGCAATCACCGCCCCAGGAGACAGCAGAGCGGCAGGCCCGGCATTTTCAGCACGCGAGGTAGCACGAAGAATCTGTTCGCGCTGAAACTTGAGATACTCTGGTTCGGCATTTGCCTGAGCGAACCTGCCTGCGTCCGAAGAAAGCGCCGGATCGATGGAAGCCTGTGGCACATAATCGCCCAATTTACGCGGTGAGTTTTTAGTATGCGGTGCGGATTCGCGCTGTACGGTGCTCGGAATCCTCTCCTGTTGATACGCAGGATTGGTCATGTACGAGGGTACAATCGCCCCGCCCGCCGGCTGACCGTCAGGCGTAAGAACAACAGGGGCCTGCCCGTAAAGATTGCTATAGCTCGGGAGGTACGGCTTCTCCGGGGGCGCCTCGACGGCCATCGGGCCATTCGTTGGATTACCGGGATCATTGCCCGGCGAAAGCAATGAAGCGAGGTCCTGCTGCTGTGCAACGGTGGGTGGACGATACGACTGCACCGGACGACTCAATTCATCCGCGAGCTCTGCTCCAGGATCGGGTGGAGGCATGGCAGCTAAAGATGCGCGGTAATACTCAGCTGCACGATTGCTATCGCCGCGTGCCTGCTCAAACTTGGCGGCAAGTGTCAATATCTGCGAATCATGCGGGTATTGGCTCAAACCAAAACGCAGCCACGTCTCTGCATCTTTGGTGTCGTTAGCGGCAAGCGCGGCGCCAATGGCAGCCTTGTAATCCGATGCCGAAGCCGCCGTCATGTCCTGCGCTTTAAAAATATCAACAGCCTGCTTGGGCAGGCCGGCGCGGGCATATCCGCTGGCGAGCGCCTTGTATACGCCGGGATTGTCCGGGAACGCTCTGGCGGCCGCATTTAGTACAGCGATTGGCCGCTTAACATATCCCTGCGCAAGCATCTGGTTGGCACGGCGTACTGCCCAGTTTGCCCAGATAGTTTGCACGGTCCGGCGCTGCTCATCGGTAAGATCGGTCCGGCTGCCCAGCACCATTAGTTGACGATAGAGGCCTGTGTCGTTCTGTCCGTTGAAAAGCAGCCAGGCGTTCTGAATATCAATGTCCGCCGGCGGAGCGGAATGCGCGGCTGCGTATTTCTGTTGCACACGATTGAGGAAAATCATCGCTTCGCGAGGCTGCCCCAAGCCGTTATAAATTCCGCCGACGGTCTGCAGATACTCCGCATCTTGTTCAAGATGGCGGCGTGCCTCGGCTGGGATCTGCTGAATCTGCGCCAATGCTTCCTTATCCTGTCCGTTGGCATGCAGTGCGTTGAGAAGGCCCTTCCACGCATCCGTGCGTGAAGGGTCCTCCTGCAACACCTGGCGATAGATGTTATATCCCGCCTGCGCATTGCCACGCTCAAGATACAGTGAGGCGAGTTGGATCAGCGTGCCCACTGGTGGCTTTTGTCCTGCTGTCTGCTGCTGTGCGACTGACTTTTCTAACAGCGCCTGCGCCACGTCCAGTTTGTTCTGAGACTGGTAAACCGCAGCCGCCGTAGTCATGAATCCCGTATCACGCATCGCCTGGTCATAGACCGAAGGTGGCATGCTCTCGATCGTCTGTTGTGCCAGTGCATCGTTCTTCATTGCATGCTGCACCCGCACGAGTCCCTGCCATGCGCCAACATTGCCTGCGTTCTCAGCAAGCACTTCCCGGAACATTCCTGCGGCTTGATCGAGCCGGTTTGCCTGCTGTAGCAGAGCTGCGTACTGCAAACGTGTCTCTGTCTTTAGTCCCTGAGATCCTTCGGGAAAGGGCAGGTCCAAGGCTGAACGAAGAACGCGCTGCGCATCCGCATCCCGGCCCACAGCGGAGTAGGAAGAAGCCAGCGTCCGAAGAAACTCAGGATCGCGCATGAGTTGCGTACGCACGCCTGCAGGAATCTTCTTCTCAAGAGCAAGTGCGCCCGAAGGGTTCCCTGCCTGATATTGGGACATGAATAAGCCGCGCCATCCGATGGTGGAAGCTGGCTTTACTTTCACATATTGCTCAAAAACCGGAATCGCAGCTTGCGACTGCTGCGCCTTCATCAGCGTGCCACCCAGACCTTCAAGTGCCTCTGGACTGCCAGGCCGCATCTGCAATGCCGTTCGATAATTCTTCTCGGCAGCCGCTAAATCATTCTCGTTTAAAGCAATGCCACCTTCACCCATCGTGTACCAGAACCGCGAGGTCGCCAGGCCTTTATCGACACCCGCATCATGCGAACCTTCCTGCTTGGCCTGTTCCAGAAAGGAGACAGCACCGCCGAAGTTCGATTGATTCATACGGACGTAGCCCATACCGGCGAGTGCCTGCGCATCATCTGGCGTCTTCGCCAGAATCGCCTTGAAGCGCGCTTCAGCCTCTTCCAAATGCTTTGCATTTAACGCTGCATAGGCAGCGGATACTGCAATATCATGCTCACGACGCGCAACCATTTCCGCCGGTTCGACATACGGTTCCGCAGCACGTCCCCCAACGCGGCGGGAACGCGCAGCATTAGATTCCAGGGTCTTCAAGGTAGCCGTAAGATCAGCATCTTTGTGGGTCTTCAAATACGCGCGAAGATCGGGGATTGCCGCAGGATTTTGCGAATCCCAGCGCAAAGATTGCCGCAGCGCTTCCATGGCAATGGGATCATGGGGATGCGCCATCAACAAATGGCGGCCTTCAGAACGGGTCTGCGGATCGTAGGTGAGAATCCGGCCAAGCGTTACCTGATAGGTTGAGTTTCGCGGATAACGCGAGACCAGCGAACGCAGCCCAGCAATGGCATGCGCGCGGCCACCTTCCGTCGCTGCTTCTGTTTCGTAGTAAGCGAGGGCCCAATCGCCATCTGGCGGATTATTACCGAAGACACTCCGGTAAATCTGCATCGCCTGCGCATACTGTCCTGTCTGCGCCAGCTTGCCCGCTTCCTGCAGTTTTTGTGCCTGCGCGGACTGGCCCATTACGCTTTCCGCCCGGTTGATGCCAGGATCATTTGGATTGATCGAACGGAGCTTCTGAAGATACTGCGCGGCAGCCGCTTCATCGCCCCGCAATTTAGCCGCACGGGCGAGACCACCAAGAGCTTCCGTGTTGTTTGGGTCGGCGAGAAGGACCTGTTGCCAGCTTTGGGCTGCCAGATCCATCCGGCTGCGCGCCTCGGCTGCGCGTGCCTTATCCAGCAATGCGCGTGTCGCCGCAGCGGAAGCCGGTACTGCTCCCTGGCCTCTAAAAACCGGCGTCGAAAACACGAGTGCGACTGCGAGAACAATTGTTTTGCCCAGCGCACGGTGCATCTTCGACGTTAAGAACTGCGTCAAATCCCGCCTCACCTGTCTCACCGCATCGCTCGATTTCGGCGATTTTTCCTGAGCCGAATCAAAATCGGCACCTCAGACGGTTTCCTCAGCATGTTACCGTGTTTTTCCGGCTCTGTCCCTCTTTTTTAGAGAGTTAACTGCATCGTCACCTGTGCAATTCCCTGTACAAACAAAACATCTTTGTACGCTCTACGTTGCCTATTTCGGATGCCATTTCGTATGCAATTCACCGTTCTTATCAAACCAGAATCGCTTTTCCATCCAGCCGGTGGCAAACATCGCCAGATTCTGGTCATAATACGTCGGTGAATTCCCATAGAGTCCGGTCTGTTCATTCAGACTTGCTGCCAGACGTTTCATCTGCTGGTTTGCCTCTGTCTTGTGCCCTGTGGCCAGCAGATATGGAATAACGGCGGCTGAGAATCCCACGGTGCCCGCATCATTCAACACCTTGCCGGTCGCGTCCACCTGTAAAGGTGGGATCATGTGGTCCTTCAGGTATGCACTCATGCCATTGACAGCCGGGAGGGATTCCTCAACTCCGAGAGTGTCCTTATTAGCCATCCCCAGCCATAGGTAAACGCGAATAGCATCGTAAGATCCCACTGCAACGGCATCTCGTTTCCCTGCGGCAAGCTCATTAGGCGGAGGAGATGGACGAACAACATCGCCTGCACTAATCCAGTCCATAGCAAAGCCGCCACCTGAGCCGCGCGCCAGCAGTTGAGGATAATCTGAAGCGATGGATCCCCAGGGCTGCTTTGAGTATTGCGCAAGTCGCGCAAGTACCTGTGGTGGGGTATAGCTCGGGTTCAATACATAAGTTTTTTCGCTCAGATGAAAACCCGCCGCCCCCGGCACCAGAACTGTACCGATACTGGGGATGTTCTTAACTTCCGTTTTTGCCACGCGATCGGCAATCACGGCGCCCAGATTCTCGTAATTATGGATTTTCCATAGGCGGCCAGCTTCCAACAGATCATAGGCAAGCCAGAGATCGGCATCAGAGGCTGAATTTGAGTCGATCACCTTCCATGAGCCATCGGGGTTCTTGCCCCAGCTCCATGCTGGAAGGCGTGCGGTAAGATCGCCGCCTGCAAGATTGTCTTCAGTCCAGCGCAGCAGCTTATCGAAGCGCTTCTGGTCGTTCACCACGAGCGCAAAAAACATCGCATACGCCATGCCTTCACTCGTGGTTTTATCGTCAGCAATGTGGTCGATAACGCGGCCACTTTGGGCATCGACGAACTTATCCGAATAGTTCGTCCAGAGAGGCCATTTCTCCTGAGCGCGGCAGCCTTGCAGCATCACCGTACCGGTGAGCGCCAGCACTACTGCGCATCGTTTCCAACTTGCCGCCAGACCCATTTGAAACCCTCTCCACCATACCGGCTGCAATTCAGACAATCACTAACGGCCTCACCAGATTGCACAATGCGGCCCGTTAATGGCTGTCCTTAGTCGTCTCCCTGCAGACGTCTGCGCGCTCGACGGCGAAGAGATACTCGGAGCAAGGCCGCCAATAACAAGCACACGATCACGATCGCAATCACAATGAGCGCCGGAAACTCCGACAACAGCATCTTCATGCGAATCCACAGGGACAGATACCCTACATGATACGCATCATTGCCAATGCGATAAGAGACAAACTGCGTTCCGTGCAACACACTTACAGACTGGGAAATGTCTGAGGACTGCGATACACGCAAAAACGTGGTGAGGAACGTTGGAATTACCGAGTGGTCCCGCAGCGCGATCACCACGACACTGCGAGAAGACCCGCGTGGCCATTCCATGCCTTCAATCAGAGCATCGGGCAGGCCGCCCGCCGTTTCAAGCTGTCCGGTGTTTACATGGTCGGAGCTGCGCACCTTCCACCATGCATGTTGCAGTGGAGCGAAGAAACCTTGCGTGTCTTCCACATGAAGGCCGCTGGCGTTGATCTGCACAGGCAACGATTTGTTCAACTCGGTCAGAGCAGGCTGGTCTTCTACCGTGCCCATCACGATGTAATCTTTTTTCTCGTCCTTCTTGAGACCATCCGCCCGGACCACTGTCACATCGGTAACCGGATAACCCGTCTGCGCACCGAAGTGGCCCATCATCGTGAGGAACATCTCGATCTCATCTGCCTGCGGATTGTCCGGCAGTACAACTGCTGTCTCAGACAGATCTTTCAAACGCGTAAACGGATAACCTGCATTCGAGAAGAGTTCCAAATCTGGAAGCACTGCCCAATGCGGAATGCCCCGGATATCCAGATAGGAGGTTTTCAGGATCGCGCCTTGCAGATTCAGCGGAGCTGTGTCCTGACACTTGTTCTTCTTCGCGATCTGGAAGACGAACTTCAGCATCATCGAATTGGAAAAAGGACGCATGTTCACAACTGGAACTGCGATTTGCGTCTCCAGTACAGCCGATGCTTTATCTGTATGCGGCATCGGCGTGGACGACACATAAGCACCATTCATATAGACCTGTAACGTGCTTTCGTTCGCCAGAGGTACCGGGTTATACCGGTACGCCATGTGGAACATGAGATTGTCGAGTGGTTTGGTGTAAAGATCGGGCGGAATGCGCATGTACACGCCCACAGGAACAGAACCGTCTCCCTGCAAGTCGCCCGTATTCATAATGTCACCGACGGTCGTAATCTTGTCGGTTGGCATCCAGCGCGGAGCATCGTCCGGCTTACTCTTCTTTGGCTTCGTTAGAGTAACGCTTACCTGGCTTCCTTCCCACATGTTGCGTTGCAGGGAGAGCGCCTGTGCAGCCATGATCAATTGATCTGCATTGTCGCCCGTCAAAACCAGCACCTTGCTGTATGGATCAGACGGGTTTGTCTTCATGGCAACGGTTGCTCCGCCTGACGCCTGTACATTTAGCGATGCAGGCAGCTCCGACGTATTCTCCGCGATAACAATCACGTTGCCCTGCGGAATCTGTCCATAGGTCACTGGGAAGCGTACCGGACGGAAATCCGTAAGAATACCGAAGTAAGAAGCCACAATGCCTGCTGCCTGAATCGCCTTGGGCGACGGACTATTGTTCATGAAAACAATCGGCACCACCGGATGCAGGTTGACGGCAGCATCGTAAAACGGCAGTGGCAGGAGTTTTAAATCGTCCTGCAATGGCAACAAATTGCCTGTCAGCTCGATCGTGCTGTTCGCATCCACATGGCTCCACAGCGTGGAATGCGATGGGTCTTCGCACTGCAGGGTGTAATGGCCAATAAATTCAAAGGTGATCTGATTGTCATGCACCAGCATCTCTGCCGGCATGGTAAGCGTCGCTTCCAGCAGAGCGCTGGATTCGTTCTCACGTTTGACCTGTAACGTCTGCGATTCCGCTATCTTCTGTGTCGGCGTAAGATCGGCAGGTTCGTCACCGAATTTAGGTGAAGTGGTTACTGGCAACGTGGCAAACAGCGTGCCATTCACCATAACTTTCAGATGACTGATGCTTGGCAGCAGGCCAGGCGAAAAGTGATATCGCAGCCGCATAGTGGCGGTCTTCACCACCTGCGTCTGCGGAATAGAGAAGTACACCGAGTGCTGCGCGTCCACACCGCGCAGCACGATCGTGTCTGGCACACCCACATCGGCGAGCGTAAACACGTTATCGAACTGCCCTGGAGGCATCTGCCTGGCTTGTCCGTGCCCTGTCATCTGCGCGGCAAGTTCGGCCTGCTGCTGGGTCTGCGTTGTGGGAAGTGCGGGTACAGCCGGCGTCCCTACCGCAACCGGAGCAGTGATTGGACGCACCTGCGCCATTGCGCTCTGCACCGCACCAAACATCAGTACCAGCAACAACACCGGATTAATGAGGCTCGTCTGAAATCCACGTTTACGCTGCTTTTCGCCACGCTTCTTAAAGATCGCGCCTGCAATCTGTCTAAATCCAACTCCCGAAAGCGTTACGATGCGGCCCAAAGAGCGCAGCGGGCGGTCAGGTTCGCGGGCTTCGCCCCATCCCAACCACGTGTCCGCACGCGAGTACAACACCTGCGTCAGTGTTTCTTCTTCACTGATCGTCAGCGGATCGAACTGCACGCGCAGATCGGTGCCGCTGGTGCGTACCACCGTGGCTGGCAGAGATGCCTCGCCATCCAGCACTGGAAACACAATGCGTACAGGTTCACCTTCTTGAAGCCCTGTTGGCTCTTCTGTTTCCATATACACACCGCCGTTGGAAACATCCGCCGTGACGCCCGGGAGCACAGTGCCATTTTGAGTGACCACATGGGCAGCCACCTGCATGGTGACGCGAACAGTGGAACGGCGTTGCTGGCTCTCCCAGGCAACAGCCGTTGCTACACCCAGAATCATCAGGTTGAAACATGTCCAGATTACGTTCATCACAATCGTGCCTGGATGCGTTCCGTCATACATGTCCCCCAGAATGCTGCCAAAAAATGGGACCGGCCAATAGGGCATCTGAATAGAACGCGGAATCGCGCACAACAGACCGAGGATATTCAACCCCATCATCACCACAAACGGAGCAGCAATACGATTGTCGAAGAAGCGCCGGTTCACAACGCCACCCTTCGCAGTCACATTGAACGATCCGAGCTTCGGATTCACAATGGCCAGTGCGGTCGGCAGAAAAATATAAGGTGCCAGCACAGTCTCGTAAATCTCGTTCCAAAACGAGTGACGATGCTGCCCCTGGATGCGCGAGTTGGTAATGCTGGACAGCACAAGATGCGGGAATGCATACGCCAGAATCGCTGCCCAGTATCCAGGCACGTTCGTTTGCCCCAGCACAAGATAGATCAATGGAGCTGTCAAAAAGATCAATCGCGGCAAACCATACATGAAATGCGTCATCGCGTTGAAATAGCAGATACGCTGCGGAAACTTCAGTCCCTTGGCAAACAGTGGGTTGTCCGTACGCATGACCTGGATCATGCCGCGTGCCCAGCGGATACGCTGCTTCACGTGCGCGCTTAACCGTTCCGTCGCCAAACCAGCAGCCTGCGGAATGTTAATGTATGCCGTATTCCAGCCGTTGATCTGCATCCGTAGAGAGGTATGAGCGTCTTCCGTGACAGTTTCTACGGCAATGCCGCCAATCTCATTCAATGCTTCCTTGCGCAGCACCGCGCAGGAACCGCAGAAAAACGTTGCATTCCAGAAATCATTGCCGTCCTGCACGATGCCGTAGAAAAGTTCGCCCTCATTCGGAATGGTGCGGAACTGCCCGAGATTACGTTCAAACGGATCAGGGGAATAGAAATGGTGCGGCGTCTGCAGCATGCCCAATTTGCTATCGCGCAGAAACCATCCTACTGTCACCTGAAGAAAGGAGCGGGTCGGCACATGGTCGCAATCAAAGATGGCAACTAGCGGAGCATTCAAACGCTTCAAGGCTCGATTGATATTGCCGGCTTTTGCATGCTTATTGTCGTCGCGAGTCATGTAGCCCACGCCCGCCTCTTCGGCAAACGCGCGGAACTCATCCCGCTTACCATCGTCGAGGATGTAAATATTCAGTTTGTCGGCGGGCCAATCGATGTTCATCGCGGCGAGTGCGGTATAACGCACCACGCTTAACGGCTCGTTATAGGTTGGAATCAGCAGATCGACTTCGGGCCAGTCCTCTGGATTATCCGGCAAAGGAACCGGTGTACGGCGCAAAGGCCAGATCGTCTGCGCGTAGCCTAGAAACAGAATGGCAAACGCATATGCTTCCGCGAAGCACAACGTAAAGATAAAGAACGCATCCAGCCATCCCCATTTCGATGACGGATCGCTTAAAAAGTTAGCTACTGTGCTGACACGCCACCATCCATAACGAAAGGTGGAGTAGCAGGAAGTCAGCATGAGCGTCAGTGTCACCAGGTAAGAACTTGACGATCTGTCCATCCAGATGCCCAGGCAGACGAAAAGTAATCCCAGCACAGCCTGTTGCGGCCATGTGAGATCCAGAATTCCGGTAAAGATCATCACGGCGAGGCCGCCAACAATAATGCCGTAACGCAGGAGTGCAAGCAGGATTCCGTCGCCGGACTCGAACTCTCTCCAGATAAACGATCGTGTCATCCCTCACTCCACCGCATGCCTCGGAATGTTGCCGGAGCAGGTGCGGTCAGGTTGCGGACCCAGGTAGCCAGTTGGGTGTAGTCCTCGGTCACCGACGAATTCGGTGCATAATCCATTACTGTCATGCCTTCAGCCAATGCTTCAGCTACTGCCGGCGCACGACGAACCACAATCGGCAATAACCGGTCGCCCAGCTTCTGCCGCAAAACCTCACGCACATCCAGGTGCAAAGGCAGGGTCGCATCGAATTGGTTCAGGACGTAGTAAGGTTGCAAAATGTGGCCTTCCGCATTAGTCAGGCCGCTTAGAATGCGCTCGATGCTCTGGATACCGAGCACTGAATTCATGTCCGGTCCAAGCGGTACCAGGATGGCTGGCGAATATTTCGCCAGACGCCGCACCATCCACGCCGAATGCATATTCAAGTCCAGCAGCACCCGGTGGATACCGCGGCTCGCATGCTTCAATTCGTCGTAGATATGGTCCTGTGCGCCCACATCATAGTTAGCCGCATCCGTATCGTAGTTCACCATGTAGACCGGAGCATCCGGGCTTCCTGCCGGCGGAGAAAATGTGCGCACCACACCCGGACGTAAATCACGCGCGCCGAAATAATACGGCAGGAGACCACCGTGTGATCCCGTATCGGCCAGCAAGACCTTCTCGCCCATAGCGGACAACGTTCGGCCCAGGGTGGCCACCATGCTGGTTTTGCCTACGCCGCCGGCCATGGAGATGACACAAAGGCTGGGGGTACGGACCTCTTGCTGGCTCTGTGTTGCCACCTCGGCCTTCGCATGCTCGCCGCTACTCTGGCCCATCAACTCTTTCAGCGCAAACCACCGCGCCGCGACTCGTTCACGTGACTGCTGCAGCGTGTCATGCATTGCGCCCGCCTGCTGCGGGTGCAATGGAGCTTCACCATGCAGCCACGCCGGACGGGAAGATGCACCCTCCGCCGCATAAACATTAGCTGTAGGGGTAATCCCGGACACGTTGGCGGCGGACCGGTAGCCAGAGGACATCATCGATTCCCGTAAATCGATCCGTGCACGTTCCCGCCGCTCTGCCTCGCGTCGCGCTTCTTCACGTTTGCGATGCTCCCGCGACCGCGCTGCCTCATCGCGGTCCTCTCGTTCGCGGCGCATACGTTCCTCATCAGATCGGCGCTGCTCTTCGCGCTGGGTCATATGCAGACCTTCATTCCACTCCTCAGAGCTCGGCAGGCCGGCCTTCCCTGGTGCACTCTCTCTCTCCTGCTGCGCATAGTGCTTCTCTTCCATATCAGCAAGAGAGCGCCCTTTCTCCGCTGCTGTGAGGCGCTGCTCTTCTGCGAGGGCCTCTTCGCGCGCGTTCTGCTCAGCACGCAACCGCGCCACTTCGCGCTGTCTACGTTCATGTCGTAGCCTGGCTTCTGTATCGCGGGCCATTTCCTCCTCATAACGGTCCTGGTTCAGCTCGCGTGTTACCCGCTCATGCAAAGAATGCCGCGCTTCTGCATCTTCCCGGGAGCGCTTGCCTGACTGATCTTCATACGCTCGACGCGGTTCTGTTTCTGCAGAAGGTCCCTGCGGACGCTCACCACGATGAGCTGGCTGGAACTCATCCGCGCGGCGCGTGTCGTCTTCCAGATTTCCGTGCCCGTGCTGTCCAGTGCGGTTGTAGAGATTTGCTGGCTCGCGCCTATCTTTATGCGGTGGAAATACAAAATTTGGATCGTCCGGGGCCTTACGTCTCTCATGCGCGGACTGCGCTCCACGGCTCTGAGATAGCGGATGGAATATGCTGCTTGGGACAAGGGAGCTTGCCGGCGGCCGAAATAACCTGCTCTCTGCACGCGGCTCACGACGCGCTACATGGTACCCGCTGCCTTGACGCTCCTCTTCAGTACGCCGCTCGCGGCGATCTCCGGCAGTCATTTCATACGGCAGCACTCTGTCACTGCCTGTGCCTTGGCTCGCCTCATTGCGAAGTAAGTGATCCGAGTCCGGCAGCAAATCCGGACGGTACTCCGCAACATTTTTCAATGAAGATGAGGAATAAGAGCGTCCGATTGGGGAACGAAACCCGGAGGCCCGAATGCCTGAATTGGCTAGACGTGCGGGATCGACATGTCCCGTATAGTGATACGGGTCTTCCATAGTTCCAGGAACTTCTCCTGTCTGTGGACCTGCAAATGCGCGGCGCTGCTCAGATTCCGCATACCGCAGGGCCTGTTCTTTGGCACGGCGTCTCGCTTCTTCGGCTTCGCGCTCAGCTTCAATTGCCGCTTGGCGGGCCAGCTCAGCGGCATGGGCATGCCTCTGCGCTTCCATACGCTCCATCTCGGCCCGCATACCGGCTTCTTCCAGTTCCAATGCGGCACGGCGCGACGATGAACTCTCCACGGCTGCGCGGCGTGCTGCTTCTTCTTCACGGCGGGCAGCCTCCTCCCGCTCCTGCGCTGCCTTCAACTCCGCTTCACGCTGCGCTTCCATGGCACGGGCCCGCATCTGCGCGCGATATTCCCTGCGCGACGCCGAAAAATCCCGGTACTTGGCGCCATGCATATTCGCCCACGAGTACAGAATCGCCACATCTTCTGGCGTGTCCGGTATCTCCTGCTCGTCAATGGATGGTTCGATTTCGTTTTCGGCCATTTGCCTTTTCCGGTGTTCTGCCCTGACGGTGGTGTTTTCCCTTGCACCATGAGCGGTGCATGGCATCATCTGAAATGTAGTCGGCAATGCGCAGAAATAAACGTTTTCTGCTCAAAATTGAGACTATGTTTCACTATCGGCAGAGTCAATGTATCTACGGTGCCACTTTCGTGGCACTGTAGATACCTCATGAGATACCTCAGGGTAAAAGGGCAGCACACTCGGAATCGATCTAAGTCCTTGTGCACCAATCTTGAGGCGGCTTGTGCTAACTTAGCTTTAGCGGGTTTGGAGAGCTTAGCTCAGTTGGTAGAGCATCGCCCTTTTAAGGCGCTGGTCCTGGGTTCGAGCCCCAGAGCTCTCACCACTTACCCCGCTTCCCTTTCCAACCAGAACAGACCGGTCACAGACAGATGGAATCCTGCATATGCACACGGTTCCATTGCTCTCAGCAGGAGCGTCCTTCCGTCAACTTTTTGACGATGTTCGTGGTCGAGAAGCCTTCCACGATGGGCACAATCTCCACACGTCCGCCGGCGGCGATCACGTCTTTGTGGCCCACCACCGTCTCAATGGAATAATCGCCACCCTTCACCAGTACGTCTGGCTTCATGGCCTGAATCAACTCCAGCGGCGTGTCCTCATCGAAGAGCACCACCATGTCCACTGCACCCAGAGCAGCCATTACACGTGACCGGTCGTCTTCCGCAACCACTGGCCGCGTGGGGCCCTTCAACCGCTGCACAGAGGCGTCCGTATTCATCGCCACCACCAGTTTCGATCCGAAGGCACGGCATTTTTCCAGAAGCGTGACATGGCCGACGTGCAACAGGTCGAAACAGCCGTTGGTAAAGACTATCGTCTCGCCCATCGCCCGCCACTCCTTCACACGCTGCACGGCGCGCTCACGCTCCAGCACCTTCTCCGCTGAGGACGTCCCCTGGCTCACAGTAAGCTGCTGCACGATCTCTTCCGCGCGCACCGGGACCGTTCCGATCTTGCCGACAACGATACCTGCGGCAAGGTTCGCCAACTCCACTGCCGTGTCGCGTTGCAGCCCGGCAGCCAGGCCGGCGGCGAGAGTGGCAATCACCGTATCGCCTGCGCCGGAAACATCGGCCACCTCGCGCGCGCGTGCCGGCGAGTGATACTCCTCTCCTCCCACCAGACGAATGCCTTGCTCGCTCATCGTGACAGTAAGAAAATCGATCTCTGTGTTTGAAGCTAATTCGCGCGCAGCCTGCAACAACTCGTCTGTCTTATGTGCCGCAATTCCCGTCGCAACAGAAAGCTCGTTCAGGTTCGGACAGATAGTGGTAGCTCCGCTGTACTGTGCAAAATTGCGCGACTTGGGATCGACCAGCACCTTGGTTCCGCGCTTCCGCGCTTCGGCAATCACACTGCGGCAAACGCTCCCCGTCAGTGTGCCCTTTGCGTAATCCGACAAAATAATGGCATCGAGCCCATCCATCTCGGCAACGACAGCTTCGATTAATCGCTCGATGTCCTCAGCCATGTGGGCCAGGCGGCTCTCCACATCCAGCCGCAACATCTGCTGATTGCGTCCAAGAATGCGCGTCTTTGAAATCGTCGGTAGAGTACCGTGCAGCACAGCGCGCATGTCCACGTTCGTCTGCGCCAGCAAAGACCGTAACTCGCCGCCATCAGCATCATCGCCGGTCACACCTGCGAGCAGCGCCTGCACTCCCAATCCAGCAAGGTTCATGGCAACGTTGGCTGCGCCACCGGGTCTCGCATAGCGGTTCACATGCCGCAGCACTGGCACCGGCGCTTCAGGTGAAATGCGCTCAACATCGCCCACAATGTAGCGGTCCAGCATCAAATCGCCAATCACAAGTATCCGCAGACGGCCGAAGCCGCCTTCCAGCAACTCCAGCACATCATGCATCTGCTGCATCATCGATCGCCCCTCTCCGCCATGGCTGCGCGCACGGTTTCCAATACTTCATCCACACTAATCGACAGGATGCATCGCTTCCCCTCTGCGATGCACACGTTCAGGCCGCACGGCGAACACGAAACAGGATGATAAAGAATGCGATGTCCCTCACCATAGGGCCACCACATGCCCGCAGGATTGCGTGCCGAAAATATCCCAATGCACTGCACTCCACTGGCAGCGGCCAAATGCAGCGGCCCACTATCATGCCCAAGATACAGCCGCGCCCGCGCGAATACAGCACCACTCTCACGCGGTGAAATGGTCCCGCAGAGATTCAGCGTCGGGACGCTCGACGCAGCCCGCCACCCTTCGGCAACGTATTCGCTGTTCGCAAAATCGTCCTTCGCCCCAGTGATCACAAGAGCATGCGATGGGAACGCTGCAGCTAATTTGCCCAGCAGTGTCTTCCAGTTCTCCAGTCCCCATTCATTTGTCTGCACCTTGGTGCCAAGACTGATTGCAAAAAAGGGCATGTCCCCTAGGTCATGTAACACCTTACCCGCCCGCGCGCGTTCCTCCTCGCTAAACTGCAATCGCCAGCTTCCAGCCTCAGGCGGTCCAAGCTCCGCAATCGTTCGCGTCAGGCGGTCCCCTTCGCGTTCCAAAAGGCCGCCTCTAAGCGGGCGCACCTTCTGCATGTCTTCCGTTAACGGGATGCCGATCATTCGTCTCAGGCCCGCCACACGAAAAAACATTGCATCCCGCTTCGCCACCTCCACACCACGCGCGGGCGAGAGATAAACCAGCAAATCCGGCTTCCATCGCCGGAGGCGCCACACAAGCCCTAACAGCCTCAGCGGATTGCGAAGTCCGATCTCATATCGCTCATAACTGTGAATCAGCCCGGTATTCTCAAATACGGCAGCCGAAGCTGGCGCCTTCTGGGCAATGGGAAAATTGGTCAGCAGCCGCCGCTCAGCATGGGGAAAGGCACGCGCCACCACACTCATAGCTGGGAGCGAGACTAGCGTGTCCCCAAGGCTCCCAATCCTGTAAATGAGCACCCGCTTCGCTTCCGTGCCGGGCTGCTGCGCTGCTGGTAATCTCATCTCTGTCCCTATGCTACACACCGTATCCAGCACGACCGTTGACGGGCCTGCACTCTCCGCACAGGCACTTAGAGATGCCATGCAGCAGGCTACTGCACGCTGGCACAGCGAAAAGGAAACACTGCCACAAGCAGCTTCGCTCGATGCACTGGTGCTGCATCTGCATCGAGCCAACTTCGACCTATGGCATGAGGAAGACAAGGCCCGCGACCGTTCTGCTGCGGATGCCGAGATCGTCGCCACCAAACACGCCATCGACCGCATCAATCAAACACGCAATGATACGGTCGAACAGATCGATGGCTTTCTTCTGAGTTCCCTCTCCGGACAGAATCAGGCCGCTCCAATGAACTCCGAGACGCCTGGGCTCATCCTCGATCGTCTCTCCATTCTTGCTCTAAAAATCTTTCATACCGCCGAGGAAGCTGCACGCCAGGATGCAACCGAAGAACACCGCAATCGCAACCGCGGGCGGCTTGCCATGCTGCAGGAGCAGAGCGCAGACCTTACACTATGTTTGCAACAATTATGGGATGCAGTGCTGGCCGGCGAGCGCCGGTTCAAACTTTACAGGCAGTTGAAGATGTATAACGATCCTGCACTTAATCCGTTTCTTTACCGCGCTGGGAGAGAGAAGTAAATGCAGCCGCTTGACCAGTTCACAATTGACCCCGTATAAAACTGACTCGATAGACCCTTCCTCACACGCAAAGGACAACCGGGCCCGAAGGACGCATCTATGGCAACCGCGAAACCCGCAGCAACCCCAATCAAACGCTCACCCAAAGTGATTGCAGGACAACCCGGCAACGCTCCTGACGCCAGACGCAAAGAAGTACTCACGCAGTACGAAGCAGCCGTGCGCCTGCTGCATGAAGGCAAGTTCGACAAGGCCCATACCGCCTTCGACAAGTTGCTGCATGCCGCTCCGCCCGACTTTGCCGACCGCATCCGCATGTACCTGAACACCTGCCTGCAGCATGCGGCTAAAAAGAAGTCCGCCAGCTTTGACACGCCGGAGGAGCGCTATGACTACGCGATCTCTCTGCTCAACGACGGACACTATGAAGACGCGCGCGAGCACCTGACGGAGATTGTCAAATCCAATTCCAGCGCTGACTACGCCTTTTACGGTCTGGCCGTGCTGGCTTCCATGACCGGCGATGCGCACAAATGTCTCGATAATCTGACAGAAGCCATCCGCCTCAATGGCCTCAACCGCATTCAGGCACGCTCAGATTCAGATTTTCAAGACATGGCGGATGATCCCCGCTTTACAGAATTGCTGTATCCCGAAGCATAATTCTCCTTCATACGAGAGAAGGGCCGGATAGCCATCCGGCCTTTCCTGCTGCGTCAGCATTGGAAGAAAGACTGACCGCACAACCACTACCTGTCCGCGTACACTCTCTTATAAGCATGGAAACAAAAAGAGTGGTGGCCATCGGCGGAGGGACAGGTCTGTCTACGCTGCTGCGCGGCTTAAAGCGCTATGTGCAGCATCCGGCAGCCTCGCCCACAGATACGTCTGGCTGCGATCCTGCTCCCTGCCGCATTGCGCACCTCTCTGCTGTGGTTACAGTAACGGACGATGGCGGTTCATCAGGCCGCCTCCGTGACGATCTAAACATGCTCCCGCCAGGTGATATCCGCAACTGCATGACGGCGCTCTCTGAAGACGAGCACATGCTCGCTCGCCTCTTCCAGTACCGCTTTCCCGGCGCGAAAGACTCGCACGATCTTGCCGGACACTCGTTCGGGAATCTCTTTCTCGCCGCGCTCACAGATCTTACCGGCGACTTCGCGCAAGCCGTGCAGATGGCTTCCCAGATTATCGCCGCGCGCGGACACATCTACCCCGCCACCACCTCCGACGTGCGCCTCTCCGCGGAGATGGATGATGGCACCATTGTGCATGGTGAAACCAACATTACGGGCTCGAAACGGTCCATCCGCGAACTGCGCCTGCATCCCGCAGACGCCGCCCCGCTGCCACAAACATTGGAAGCCATCGCCACCGCAGACCTTGTCACCCTCGGTCCCGGATCGTTGTACACATCGCTGGTCACAAACCTGCTCGTCTGCGGAATCCCCGAAGCTTTGGCCCAGACCAGGGCGACGCGTGTGTTTGTCTGCAATCTGATGACGCAGGCGAATGAATCGCTCGGACTTACGGCTTCGCAGCATCTTGAAAAAATCTTCGACCATGCACATGGCGAGCGCATCTTCGATTTCGCGCTGATCAATTCCGCACCTATCTCCAGCAAAGTGTTGGAACAATATGCGCGTGAGGGCCAAAAGCCTATTGAGGCCGACTTGGATCGCATCCGCCAACTCGGCGTGGTGCCTGTTACCGGAAATTTTGCCTTTGAAGGCGATGTGCTGCGTCACGATTACGACACAGTAGCCGCTACCCTGCTCGATCTGAAACGCACAGATTAGTCTTAGTTGAAGTTGCCGGTTTGCGAGAAAAATACTCCACATGTAGCGGTTGTTGTAGGGCCCGGGGAACTGACAACGAAAGCTCAACCCAGCGATACTCAACGCATGGTACCGATACTCGCGGGCCAATATGTCATCCTCGAACCGCTCGCGGAAAGCCATCGCGAGGGCTTGTTGAAGATCGCCACGGAACCGGGCATCTGGGCGTACATGCTTGATCGCGTCGAGAACGCGTCCCATCTTGATCGATGGTTTGAGGCTGCGCAGGCACCGCGATTTCAGACATGGGTCACCAGACTCCGAACCTCTGGAGAGATCATAGGCAGCACACGCTTCATTGATTTCGACGCGCATCACCGGAGCGTCGAAATTGGAAGCACATGGATCGCCGCTTCTCATCGCGGAACAAAGGCAAATCCAGAAGCGAAGTTCCTGCAACTCACCCACGCGTTTGAAGATTTAAACCTGCGCCGCGTTGCGCTCAAGACACACCATCTCAATCTGCAATCGCAGGCCGCAATCAGAAAGTTGGGCGCGCAGTACGAAGGCACGTTTCGCAATCACTGGATTATGCCGGACGGCAGCACCCGGCATACTGTTTGGTTCTCTATCACCGACATCGACTGGCCCAGAGTAAAAGCAAACCTGCTCAAGCGCTTGTCAACTCCGGATACGGTGTAACCTCTTCCATCCAGGAGAGATATACGTTGCCGGTTTACCCCTTGCTATCTGCAACAATTGAAGTGAGGAGTAAACCATCTAAATTTTGCAGAGATACAGCTTATCCCTAACCTGCTTGGAATGAGGATTTTGCCTTCAAACCTCCTCGATTCAGTATTTTGCAGTCTGTGTAAATCGTATAGCGCTGGAAACAAAGCAGTTGGTTGATATATACGGGGGAGGGGGGTACCTACCCTATGCTGACCAATTCCGGTTCTGCGTCAACAGTGCGCTTGAGTTGTCCGCACGCCGCGTAGATGTCGCGCCCGCGAGGACGTCGGATGTAGGTCGGCATGCCGCCTTCGATGAGCAGCTTCTGGAAGCGGTCTACGTCCTCCGGCCTTGGCTGCGTGTAGGCGATGCCGGGGCCTGGGTTCCAGACGATGAGGTTTACCTTGCTGCGGATGCCGCGGAGCAGATCGAGCACCTCCTGCGCGTGTTCGGGGCGGTCGTTCACGCCGCCTAGCAGGACATATTCGAAGGTGATCCACTCGCGCTTGCCGAGCGGAATTTGTTGCACGGCTGCAAGCAGATCTTCGATCTTCCACTTGCGCGTGATCGGCATCACTTCTTCGCGCACGCCGTTGTTGGAGGCGTTGAGGCTGAGCGCAAGCTTCGGGCGCACCGTCTCCTGTGCGAAGCGGCGGATGGAGGGTTCAATGCCGCTCGTGGAAACGGTCATGCGTGAGGTTGGGATGCCAATACCTTCCAGCAGCACGCGGACGGATTGCATGAAGTTGTCATAGTTGAGAAACGGTTCGCCCATGCCCATGAAGACGAGATTGATGCGGTCCTTTCCCATCTTCACACCATGGCGATTCAGTACCGCCGCAACCTGTCCAGCGATTTCGCCCGCAGTGAGATTACGCTTCACGCCGAGCTTCGCAGTGAGACAAAACTGGCAGTTCACCGCGCAGCCTACCTGCGACGAAATGCAGATCGTCGCGCGTCGATAGCCCGCTTCGGCGAGCGCGCCCCAGTTGCGCTTGTCTTCGCGCTTGGCTGCTTTACGCGCAAACTCATTTTCTGTGTTGGGGATTTCGAGTTCGACGGCTTCCTTTGCGGTGACGATGTCGTTGGATTCTTCCTCAGCGGCTTCGCTGCCGTCGCCGCGTTCGCCACCGTCGCCGTCGGGCATCCAGACGGTCTCCACGGTTTCTCCGTCGGCCATGCGCATGAGGTAGCGCTCAGTGCCGTCCACACTGACAGCGGCCTGGACGATCTGAGGCAAACCGATAACATACTCTTCCGCAAGCCGTGCGCGCAGTTCGGTGGAAAAGGTGGAGATGTCGTCGAGGTTGGTGACGCGCTGTTTGTAGAGCGCTTCCCAAAGCTGCTTAGCGCGGTAAGGCTTCTGGCCCAGCGCGGCCATGCGCTCGGTGAGTTCAGGAAGCTCCATGCCAAAGAGCGCGGTTTTTGCTGCGTGGTTCACTCCTCTAGGATATCGTTTTTGGATTCGCGTGGTCGCGCTTTGCGCGATAACCCACCCTTTCGCAAAGAACGCGAAAGGATGGGGCACCCGCGCGGAGCAGCCACTAAAATAGAGAGATGCCCGTTTCTGTTCCTCTCGCTGAAAATGCGATTCTGCCCAACGCCCCTGCGCGCAATATTCGAACCACTACCCTGTCCAACGGCCTGCTCGTTCTGACCGAGGAGATGCCCCATCTGCGGTCGGTTTCGATGGGAGTGTGGCTGCGCTCCGGATCGCGCGACGAGCCGGCGGAGCTGAACGGCATCTCGCACTTTGTGGAGCACATGGTCTTCAAAGGCACCACCACACGCACGCAGCAGCAGTTTGCGAGTGAAGTGGATGCGATCGGCGGCAATCTGGACGCTTTTACGGGGAAAGAGACGGTCTGCTTCAACGTGAAGGTGCTCGACACCAACATCCACAAGGCGCTGGAACTCCTGTCCGATCTTGTACTCAATCCTGTCTTCGATGCGCAGGAAGTGGAGCGTGAGCAGGGCGTGATTCTGGAAGAGATCAAGATGGATGAGGACAACCCTGACTATCTCGTCCATGAGACGTTCATGCAGAACTTCTGGCCGGATGATTCGCTGGGACGTCCGATTCTGGGTACCGGGCAAACTGTCTCCTCGTTCACGCAAAAAGCTGTGAAAGCGTTTCATAAAGAGCGATTTTCACCCCTAAATATGGTGTTTTCGGCAGCGGGAAACTTCTCTCACGACCACCTGCTGGAGAAGATTCAGGAGCGCTTTGGATCGCTTGCGCCGGGAGCTGGTGAAGACCTGCTGCATCGCCATGCTCCGCCGACAACGCCTCACATCACGCTCCGCAATAAACCGTCGCTGGAGCAGGTGCAGATCTGTCTTGCAGTCCCTGCGCCTCCGGTGAACTCGCCGGACCGTTATCCGCTGTACCTGATGAGCAACATTCTTGGCGGCGGCATGAGCAGTCGTTTGTTCCAGAGTGTTCGAGAAGAGGCTGGACTGGCCTACTCCATCTTCTCGGAGATGAATCCGTTTCGCGATACAGGTTCTCTGGCAATTTACGCAGGCACTTCGATTGAAAAGCTGCCGGAGATGATTCGTCGCATTCTCGCTGAGATTCGTTTGATTAAGAACGTCGTCGTCAATGATGACGAACTCTCGCGCGCGAAGGAGCAGTTGAAAGGCAACATTGTGCTGGGACTGGAGAGTTCGTCCTCGCGCATGTCGAACCTTGCGCGCCAGCAGATCAACTTTGGCCGCTTTGCCACGATTGACGAGATCACCACCCAGATTGACGGTGTTGCCGCAGCAGATCTTCAACGCATTGCCAACGATTTATTTCAACAGGAGAAGATTGCACTAACGCTGCTCGGCAATCTAGGCAAGTTCAAGATCACGCGTGACGATCTGGCCTGCTAAACAGCGTTCTTTTGCATCACACACCGTGTGATACGCATTGGCACAGCAGGCTGGTCAGTTCACAAGGAACATCGCGTCGAAGAAGGCTCCCACCTGGAGCAATACGCGCGCGTCTTCGACGCAGTGGAGATCAACTCCACGTTTTACCGGCCGCATCGCGAAGCGACCTGGCGCAAATGGGCTGCGAGCGTGCCAGACGAATTCCGCTTCGCCGTAAAGGCTCCGCAAACGATCACACATGACGCTCAGTTGCACGATACGCGTATCCTCTTGGAAGCTTTTCGCGACCAGGTAAGCGTGCTGGGTGAGAAGCTTGGACCGGTGCTGTTTCAGCTTCCTCCGAAACTCGTGTTTGATCGCGAAGGTGCGAACGCATTTTTCGCGGATGTGCGTGCGTATTTTGCTGGCGAAGTTGTGCTGGAGCCGAGGCATGCGAGCTGGTTTACGGCTGAGGTCGATTCCCTGCTGAAGCAGCATGGAGTAGCGCGTGTGGCTGCCGACCCGCCGAAGGGTTCGCCTGCTGCGGCTGAACCCGGTGGTGACCTTTCGTTCGCGTATTATCGCCTGCATGGATCGCCGCGAGTTTATTACTCCAGCTATGGGCCGGAATTTCTTGAAGATCTTGCGCGGAAGATCGCCCGGTGCGATGCGTGGGTGATCTTTGATAACACCACGCTGGCGCATGCCTATCTGAACGCGTTATCGCTGAAGAAACTTGCCGTCGCGCGATAGTGGCCTGCTCTGCTAGAGTTTGTGGTGTCGAAGTAAGCCGGTGAACGTCTTACTGGGAGAGGTCCATTTTGAGCATGTCCAGCACGAACCGTCGCGATGAACGTGGATTCACATTGATAGAACTGCTGATCGTGATGTCGATCATCATCATCATCGCCACGTTTGCGATCCCGAACATTACCAAGATCATGCGGCAGAGCCACGAAACTTCTGCGATCAATTCCTTGCAGACGATTGTGAAGGCTCAGTTGCAGTATTCGTCCACCTATCCGCAGAATGGGTTCGCCTGCTCCATGTCGGCACTCGGTAGCGGAGGAAAGGGTGCCACCCCGGGACCGCAGGCTGCCGGTCTGATTCCGGATGACTTGGCGAGCGGCCACAAGGCCGGATATGTGTTCAACATCACCAACTGCACCAAGGTGACGATCAATAACCAGGACCAGATCACGTCGTATGAAGTGACGGCCGTGCCTGAAGCGGTAGGCAAGACAGGTGATCGCGGCTTCTGCTCCGACGATGCGCAGCAGATCAAGTCGGACCCCAAGGGCGGCACGAACTGCGTGAACCCCATCCAATAACGCATGAACGTGCGTCCGATCTTTCTTTCTGTTGTTTTATCGATGGCTGCTGTGGCGGGTGCCCAGCAGCCATCGGTGCATGATGTAGCCAAGCGCATGGATGACCACTACAACCATCTACGCTCACTGCGGCTGGATTACACCGAGCACTATCGCGGCCTGGGCATGGACCGCACCGAAAACGGCACGCTGCTGCTGAAGAAGCCCGGCAGGATGCGGTGGAACTATGCCGCTCCAGTAGGCAAAGTATTTGTGCTGGATGGCAGGAATGCGTACTTCTACACACCGGGTGATGCGCAGGCGCAGAAGATTCCAGCCAAACAGCTTGACGATCTCCGGTCGCCGTTGCGGTTTCTGCTGGGCCATACACAGATAGAGAAAGAGCTGAACAACATCACCATGGTGACGAACGGCGGATATGCGCAGATTTCCGGCGTTCCCAAAGGCATGGAGCAGCGCGTGAAACGGCTTACGATCACCTGCAATCCGCAGAATGGGATCATTACGGGCCTGAAGCTGGAGGAGATTGACGGCTCGATTACGGAGTTTCATTTCTCCAATCTGAAAGAGAACGTGCCGGTGAAGGATAGTGATTTCGAGTTCACCGCTCCCGCAGGTGTGATGATTGTGTCTGGCTTGCCGCCTACCTAGAGCGATTTGATTAGGCGAACGTCCATTCCCTCAGCGGCTAAAGCCGCGTTGATTTGCGATATTTATTGTCACGGCTGAAGCCATGACCTACCTTCAAAGGTTTCCTCTGGGTCTAGTTGCTATTTGGGCAAAATACAGAGATCCTTCACTACGTTCAGGATGAAGGCGCGATCAGAGGACATCTACCCGAAACTGACCAGAGCCTCTAAAGATTTGCGCTGAGCACTTGCAATCCTCAGGGGATATGCCCTATACAGAACTAGGATAACTTCAGTCCTAGTTCTTGTAAGGTTCGGATTTCATGCGCAACTCGCTTCTTTTCATCACACTTTCCCTCTCTGTCGCCGCTGTAGTCCAAGGGCAGCGCGGGCCGCAGGTGCGCCCGCTGCTGGTGGCGCTGGATGTGGACAAGAATGGTTTGCTTTCTGCTGCCGAGGTGGATGCTGCCGCGAAGTCTATCCTGATGCTTGATTTGAACGGTGACGGGCAGCTTACGCAGGATGAGTTTCTGACCCGCACGCCGGGGCTTGGAGCTTCGCCGGACGAGCAGGTGAAGCTGCTGATGAGCTTTGACCGCGATGGCGATGGAATGCTGACCTCGGACGAATTGCCGGAGCGGATGCGCGGAATGCTGCGGCGGGGGGACCGTAATCATGATGGCAAGCTGACGGCAGAAGAGATTCGCGCGATGGCGCAGCGGCAGAGCCTGCCTGCTGGACGCGATGCGAAACCCGGCTCGGCCAGCGGTTTTCTGCGCGCTGACTTCATCATCAACGCGCTGGATACGAACCACGATGGTGTGATCGAAGCAGATGAGGTAGCGCATGCTTCCGTCTCCCTGCGCGCACTGGATGTGAATCACGATGGCACACTGTCGGCGGAGGAGATTCGGGTGCGTCCGCAGACGGCGCAGGAGCGCGTGGACCATATGCTGGGCGAGTGGGACACGGACAAGGACGGCAAGATTGCCAAGGCGGAGGCGCCCGATCGGATGCAGGAGCGCTTCGACACGCTGGACCTGAACCACGACGGCTATCTCACAAATGATGAATTGATCGCATTTTTCTCTAACCCGGAGAACATGCAGCCGCGTCCAAACACGCAGGCCGGTCCAAACTCCAAGGAGAAGAAATAGCCATGGCGCGAGTGCTGAAGTCGATTGCTCTTTTGTCTGCCGCCGCAACCGCCGTACATCCTGCATTTGCTGCGGAGCAGCAGGTTGGATCGCATGCGTGGACGGTGCATCACGAGAATGTGCTGGGCACGTCGATGGAGTTGACCGTCCGCGCTGCTTCGCATGAAGTGGCCGAACATGCCGAGGCTGCGGTGTTGCGTGCGATCGATGCGGACAACAAGATTCTGAGCGCGTGGGATGCGAAGAGCGAGTTGAGCCGGTGGATGCGGACGCGCGGCGAGGCCGTGTCTGTGTCTCCGCAGTTGATGGATGTGCTGGCAATGTATGAGCGCTGGCGCGCGGAGACAAACGGCGCGTTGGACGCTTCCGCTGAGACGGCGGTGCGACTGTGGAAGAACTCCACGGCTGAAGGGCGCGTTCCCACCGACGGCGAGGTGACGCATGCGAAGCTCTCGATGCAGCAGGAGCATTGGGTGCTGGATCGTGAGCATGGAACGGCGACGCATCTGACCGATACTCCGCTGGCGCTGGCTTCGTTTACGAAGAGCTACATCACGCAGCGCGCGGCTGAAGCTGCCCTCGCCGCGGGTGCCACGGGCGTGACGCTGAATGTCGGTGGCGACGTGGTGGTTCGCGGCGATGCGACGCAGGTGGTGGAGATCGTCGATCCGCATGCTCATGCGGAGAACGAGAAGACGCTGGACGAGGTTGTCGTCCGCGACCGCTGCGTTGCAACCAGCGGATCGTATCGCCGTGGATTTACGCGGAGCGTTCCGCTGCATCTGCCGGGCATCCCGGAGTATCAGCATCAAGGCACGGAGTATCCGCCGTTTGCGGGATTTGAGTATTCGCACATTTTCGATCCGCGTACGGCGCAACCGGTGGGGCATATTGCTTCTGCCACGGTGATTGCGCAGGACGCGACGACGGCAGGCGCGCTGGCTACGGCGTTCTCTGTTTTGTCAGAGAGTGAGACGGCGAACCTTGCTGCGCGGCATCCGGGCGTAGAGTATCTGCTGATTACGCGCGGCGGGCGACGCATTGCGAGTCCGCACTGGAACACGTACAGCAACGGCAATGTGGCTCCTGCAGCGTATGTCGTACCTGCTGCTTCGCCTAAGCCTGCTTCGAGTGCGGGCGTGTGGAACCAGAATTTTGAGCTGGTGATTGGCGTGGAGTTGGCGCGCATCAGCAGTCCGCGCTACCGGCGGCCTTATGTTGCGGTGTGGATCGAGGACAAGGACCACTTCCCTGTCCGCACGCTTGCGCTGTGGTATGACAACAAGCAGCGCTGGCTGCCGGAGTTGAAGAACTGGTATCGCGAGAACCAGATTCGCACCATGGCGGAAGGCACAGACATTACACGCACCGTCTCCAGCGCAACGCGCATGCCTGGCACGTACACGCTGAAATGGGACGGCAAGGACAATGAAGGCAAGCTGGTGAAGGCCGGCACATACACCGTGAACATTGAAATTGCGCGTGAGCATGGCGGCACCGAATTATTGAGACATCAAATGGATTTCAACGGCAAACCGCAGCAGCAGAAACTGGCTGGCAACGAAGAAGGTTCGGCGACGCTTGACTACAGAAAGCGCTAAGAAGCACACGCATACGCTCTCGGCGCGCGTGCGGCGGCGCATCGCGATGGTTGCGCGATGGCTGCACATCTATCTCTCGATGGCGACGTTTGCGCTGGTGCTCTTCTTTTCGGTGACGGGACTGACGCTCAATCATGTGGAGTGGTTCGATGGCGCACAGAAGACGATTGAACTGAGCGGAAGTATGCCGGTTACGCTATTGCAAAAGCCCGATGAACTTCGCGTGGTGGAGTTTATCCGCAACGTACATCATATTCGCGGAGCAGTCGGCGATACGCGCACGGACGATCAGCAGTACGAGGTCACGTTCAAGGGGCCGGGCTATTCTGCCGATGCGGCGATTGATCGCGCGACGGGCACGTATCAGATCATCGAGACGCGCAACGGCTTCTGGGCCGTGATGAACGATCTTCACAAGGGGCGCGATACCGGCAAGGCATGGGGTTGGGTGATTGATGCTTCGGCTGTGCTGCTAGTTTTGGTTTCGCTCACCGGGCTGGCGTTGATCTTCTTTCTTTACAAAAAACGCACAGCCGGGATCATTGTCGCGGCTATTGGCACTGTCATCTTTGTGACGCTTTATAAATTGTTTGTGCCGTAGTCACGTAATAATTTTTCCAGTGTCGCCCATGTCCATTGCTCCGTGTGTGACAGCAGCGACGGCCCACTTAGCCATGCGGACGATGCGGCTGGCGTTTGCCTCCCAGTATTCCGCGCCTTCTACTTTGACGGAGAGGAGTGCGATGCTGGGATCATCTTCGCCTTCGGAGAAGAATGCTTTGAAGGCATCGTGCCAGAACTCGTGGATCTTTGCCTTGTCGCGTGAGACGGTTGCGCGGCCCTGCACGGCGATGTACTTGGCATTACTGGTGTCGGCGTAGTTGAGGAGGACGTATTGATCGTCGCGGATCTCGTCTACTTTGCGCGAGTCGATGCGGGTGAGAAAGTACAACGTGCCGTCGAAGGGTCCGAGCTTGTCCACCTTTTGCGTGGACATGGGCCGCGAGTGAAGCGTGCCATCTTCGTCCACCGTGGTGAACATGGTGAAATCGATCCCTTTGATAAGCTCAGCCAGTTTTTCGAGGCCTTCACGTCCGGTATAGTTCTTCTCGCTCATGTCCGTATCCTGATGCAGCATTCGGATGCGGAGAGAACGGTAGAAGATGTGCGCGGCCAGCTCTTCGCAAGAGTGCGGCCCGACAGAGTTATCTTCTGACGGGCCTTAGTGCTTCAGCGGAGGTGCTGTTGAGGCGCATTATTATTTTGCGCTGGCGGCGGTGGAGGTGGAGGCGCCGGTCGTGACATGTGCGGTTGCGGTACAGGACGCTGTTCTATCTGCTGCTGCCGCATCTGCTCCATCTGCTGGCGCCGTTGCTCCATTTGCTGTTGGCGTTGCTGCATCTGCTGTTGACGCTGTGTGTCCTGCATCTGCCTCTGCTGTTGCTCACGCATCTGGTGTTGCTGCTCCTGCAGTTGGCGCTGCTGGTCTTGTATCTGACGTTGCTGGTCCTGCTGCACCTGCCTTTGTTGCTGGTGCTGCTGCATCTCCTGCATGCGTTGTTGCCGCATCTGTTCGATCTGCTGACGCTGCTGCACTTGCTGATCGTTTTGCGGCGGAGCCGCAGGACGAGAGGGATGATTCGGCACAGATGGACGAGCGACCGGAATCTGTTGCTGCGGAGTCGCGGGACGTCCGTTAAATCCTGGACGAGATGGCCGGTTCTCATCGTGGCGTTGCCGATTTTCGTCCCGCTGCTGACCCTCTCCTGGCTGGATCACTCGGCCATCCGGCGTGCGCACCTGCATTGGCTGGTCTCCTGTTCTCCGCATGGGAGGACGAGCCACCGGAATGTGGCCATTCACGACAGCACCGCCCTGCTGCTGTTGTTGCTGCGTAGAAGGGGCAGCAGGAGTACCGGTCCGGTCATTTCCCTGATGAGAAGGATTTGCTCCACCGCGATGGCCGTCCACTTGCCGCCATCCCGCACCGGGAACGATCGCTGAGCCTGGTTGCGTCGGAACGCCAGGCTGTGAGGGCGTAACGCCCATCTCCGGCCGCTTTGTGCGTTTGTCCACCGGAAAGTCTCGCCGCAGACCACTGCCCAGTGCACTGCCGCCGCGCTGCGTATATCCACCGCGCCGCGGTAGAGGTGTCAACGTCTGTCCACCTACATGCACCGGATGCCCTTCGCGATTAGGCACACGAGGTGAGATGGGTGGCCGTGTTCCAATCGGAATCACGCGCCGCGGAGGACGTCCACCTTCCCATCCTTTGCCGTGCCCAGGTGTGGGCCGGATTGGAAAACGATATCCCTGCGGAGGCCGGCGCACACGAACGTACACTCCACCCCAGCCGCCCCAGCCGCCGCCAATACCGCAGCCTGTTGGCTGCCATCCCCATCCAAAGCTGTTGTAATAATTCCAATATCCACAGCGGAACGGTGTCCATCCCCACGGATAGCTCGACACCCACACGTATCCGGACGACGGATAGTAGACCCAGTTTCCATATCCATACGGGTCAAAATTCGGATCGCTGGCCTGTTCCGGTTGCCATACCTGGCCCTCTCCGGGAACGTCGTACCAGTTGCCGTACGCATCCAGATCTGACCATCCATAGCCGGCCTCATCACCAGCCGCAGCCTGCGCATCGGTGCGCATGTTGGCATCATTAGCAGCTTGCTGCTCGCGTTGTTCGTTCCATTCGTCCCAGGTATCTTCCGTAACGCCGTTTTGCAGAAAATAGCGGTTCGCATCCTCGGCATCTCCACGAATGCTCTCTCCGCTCCGCACACTGGCGTTAAAGCCGCCATCGCGCATCACGCGCACCTGGCCTTCCATCACACCGATCTCGGCTGGAGGCTCATCCATCCGCACTCGAATAATGGAGTTTTCCTGGGGGATGATCCGCTCACCCCCGGCATCCACGCTGAAACGCACTGAATCGGCCACGCGCAGATCGAGATAAAACAATCCGCTCTGAAGGCCGATGTCTGTCTGCATGATGCTGCCGGTGTAGGACATCAGATTCAGCACGGCGCTGCTTACAGGAGTGAGACGCAGCACACTGCCGTCCTCAAATTCCACTTCGGCCTGGCCGTCTTCTCCCGTAGAAATCCGCTGGCCTTCGGTAATCGGCATATTCAATGTGCCGGGCAGGCTGTCGCCACCACTCTCCACAGTAACCGAGCCCTGCACAAAGCTCAGCCGGGCTGCACGCACATTATCATTCGGCTGCTGTGCAAACATGCCGGCGCTCACCGCTAGCAGCATCATCGCCAACCACTGCGAGATTTTTCTCATACCAACCACCCTTCAGTACGCCGGGCTCCGAATTCTACAACCCTGGCGTCATCCAACCACGCCAGATTAAACACAGGCTCGCGAAAAAGGACGCGACTCCTTATTCTGACGCAATTGCCTGTGGTTTATCTGCTCCATCCCAGGTCACTTAATTCGCGTCCTACCAGAAGCATGCACCTTCTCGCCCTCATCCTGGTTATAGCTGCACGATCAAAACTCGTCTCCACACTGGCCAGCCTTGGCCTGGCCGGACTCGCGCTGCTTTCTACCATTGATGCATCCTTTGTTCCGCTTCCTGTTCCTGGCGCGGCCGACTTGCTCATTGCCATCATGGCTGCACGGTCCCATACCTGGCTCCTGCTTACGTGCGTGTCTACCATCGGCTCCATTGTGGGCGGGGCAGCGTGCTTTTGGGTGGGCGAACTGAGCGGAATATCCATCGTTGAGAAGCGCGTACCTGCAAAATACTTCAAACGTATGACCGGGTGGGTGGAGAACCACGCGCACTCGTCCGTTGCCATTCCTGCCATCCTGCCACCGCCGTTCCCGCTGATTCCATTTGTGCTGGCGGCAGGTGCACTCAAAATGCCGCGCAAAAAATTCTTTGTATCTTTCACGATCTCGCGCTTCATCCGCCACGCCGCATTCGCCCTACTCGGCATGCATTACAGCCGGCATCTGGTCTTCGTTTATCGATGGCTAGAAAGTCCGGGAGCCGTCTGGGCACTCGTCATCTTCTGGATCGTCGTTATCGCATTGGTCACATTCGGGATCGTCCGTCTGGTACGCACGGTCAAACAACAGCGCCGCATCAGCCGTACCTCCACAGCAGCCGCATAGACCAAAACGAAAGGGCCGCGCAAGCGGCCCCTCTAACAACTAAAATCAACAACTAACAACTGCTTCAGAACTCCCACCGCAACAGCGTAGCGCCCACCGTAAACCCGGCACCCACGCTCGCCAGCAGCACCAGATCGCCCTTCTTCATGCGCTTCTCTTCCAGCGCAGTTCCCATGGCCAGCGGAATCGTCGCAGCCGTCGTATTGCCGTAGCGATCAATGTTGATCACCACCGACTTCTCTGGCATCCCGAGCCTCTCCGCCGTGGACATGATGATGCGCTTGTTCGCCTGATGGGGAATGAACGCAGCCAAGTCGGCCCCTTCAATGCCATTGCGCTTCAACACAAGCTCCGAAGCTTCGGCCATTTTGCGCACGGCAAATTTGTACACCGTCTGGCCGTCCTGCCGGATGTTGTGCAACTTCTTGTCCACCGTATCGTGGCTCGGCGGAAGAAGACTTCCCCCCGCAGGCATGTTCAGCGCGTCCGCGCCCGAACCATCCACCTCATGCCAGAAGTCGACCAGCCCAACCTCATCGCCTTCGCATGGTTCCACCAGCACGCAGCCAGCACCATCGCCAAACAAAATGCACGTTGAGCGATCGGTGTAGTCAATGATCGAACTCATCACATCCGCGCCGATCACCAGCACCTTCTTGTGCGCGCCGCTCTCCACCAGCTTCGCGCCCACCTGCAGCGCATACACAAATCCCGAGCACGCCGCCGACAGATCAAATCCCCACGCATGCGGACAGTCAAGCTTGTTCTGTACCAGGCAAGCCGTCGCCGGAAAGAGCATGTCCGGAGTGACGGTCGCCACGATGATCGCATCAATCTCGCTTGCATCGATGCCACGCTTCGCCAGGCAATCCTTCGCGGCAAGCGTAGCAATGTCGCTCGTCGCCGTGCCCTTCTCCACAATGTGGCGCTCGCGGATGCCGGTCCGCTCCAGTATCCACTGGTCGGTGGTCTCCACCATCTTTTCCAAATCGGCATTTGTCAGTAGTTTCGGCGGGACATACGTTCCAACGGCAGAAATTTTGGCGCGCACTGCAACTCGGGGCTTCAGCGACAAACTCAATTCCAACTCCTGTGTCCGTCAATCATCTAGAAAAGACACCTCTTCAGGATACTCGCTTACCGCGAGAGCGGCACTTCCATAGCACCTGCATGAAGACGATCAGAACCACGTCCAAGTCTCCCGCAACGCCGCGATGCACCTCATTCACCAGCTCCGGCCACCTGTCCGGCAACAATTCTCTCGCCCGCACGTCTAGTTGGAACTACGATGGTCCCCGTGAAGATCCTGTCTGCAATTCTGTTCCTTGCTACTGCTCCTCTCATTGCCCAAAGCAAATGGGCCAGCATCGGCCCCGATGGTCATCTGCATTATTCCGAAACCTCGCGTGGCGATCACATTCCCGATTACTCCATCTCCGGCTACGAGGGTGGCGGAGTTGCATTGCCGCAAGTGCCTGCCACCATCCATCTCTCTCCAGGCACAGGCGATGATACCGCAGCGATTCAGTCTGCCATCGACAAGGTCTCGGCTATGCCGCTGAAAGGCCACTTTCGAGACGCAGTCCAACTCTCCGCCGGCACATTCCACTGCTCAGGCACACTGCACATCACATCTTCGGGAGTAGTTCTGCGCGGTGCCGGAGAAGGAAAAAACGGCACCATCATCGAAATGACAGGCGCACCCCACCGCGCCATGGAAGTCACAGGCAAACGCGTCGAAGCGTTGCCAGGTGCAAAAACCAATTTCGCCGATGCTTACGTTCCCTTCGGCACGCGCACCGTCCACGTCAGCAGTACGGAAGGCTTTCATGTCGGAGATACGGTTCGCATCACAAAACCAGTTACTCCAGAGTGGATCGCCTTCATGGGCATGGATAAGCTCACACGGCCAGGACGAAGTGAGCACTGGATCGGAGATGCGGCCCTGCGGATTCGCCGTCGCATCATTGCGATGGATGACAACGCCATGACTTTCGACGTAGCTCTGATGGACAGCTACGACGCAAAGTTCACTGGTCCCGTTCCCGTGGAACGCGTGGACGTTGTCGGTCAGATCGACCATGTCGGAGTGGAAGGACTTTATATCAAAGCACCGGCACGCTCTATCGCTCTGGAAGATCCACACTATGACGGCATATTCGTCCGCGATGCGGTGGATTCGTGGCTGCAACATCTCGAATTGGAAGATGTGACGGACGGCCTGCGCCTCGAACTTGGGACTCAGCGCATCACCGTGGCACGAGTGGATGTGACGCAACACAAACCAATCACATCATCAGCAAAGAACTTTCAGTTCACCGCAAATGGATCGCAACTCCTCTTCGACCGCATCACCGGCTCCGGCAAGAGCGTCTTCTACATGGCAACGCAGGCGCGTGAGCAAGGACCTGTCGTGGTTCTTCACTGTCACTTTGAAGGAGACGGCCGCATAGAACCACACCAGCGCTGGGCCACTGGTCTGCTGATCGATAACTGCGAGGTGCCACACGGCGGCATTAACATGGTGAATCGCGGCATCATGGGCTCCGGCCATGGATGGACCATCGGCTGGCCAGTGGTTTGGAACAGCTCCGCAGCCTATCTCACGATTCAGCAACCTCCGGGCACCCTCTCATGGTCCATCGGTAATCGAGGCGAACAGCAGATGCTCCCCATCCCCACCGCAGACCGGGGTTGGTTCCGAGGCAAGCCCCTGCCGCAAGGCATCATCGAATCGCAAGGAAAACCGGTAAAGCCGCAGAGCCTATATCTCGAACAGCTGTATGAACGACTAGGCCCGCAGGCGCTCAAAAACATCGGTTACACCACTCAGGATCGCTAAAAGGAAAAGCGGCCGTCAGGCCGCTCGGTTAAATGAAAAGTACCGGGTTGATCTACTGCGCACGTACGAGCCCGTTACCGTTGCTTCCTTCCGGACCTGGCGGGGTTGGCGGGATTACGTCGCGTAGGACCCGGCACTGCTCTATCTTAGCAGGCTTTATTCCACATGAGGCGGTGACCACTCCACTAGAGTAGACTCCTGTCTATCGACTCACAGCAGTGGTGACGCAGTGATGAGCAATCCACCAAAGTTCACGCCCGATCTCGACTCTGTTCCCGGCGATTTCTATGCCCGCGCTGACGAATGCTTGGCATGCGGTATTCCTCCACACATAGCTCCTTCATTGTTCGGATGGATTGAGGAGAAGAAGTGCTACTGGAAACGCCAGCCTGAGACAGACGAGGAGATCGCACTCGCGATCCGGGTACTGCAGAGTCAGGAGTCAGACTGTCATAGGTATTGCGGTAACGATCCGCGCATTCTGAGCTCTGTGCCAGAGTTCTGTGACTATCTGCCGTCAAAGCCAGCACCTGTACCGGATCCGACCTTTCACTTGACCGAACAACCAACTTTCATCAGCCGCCTCTTGGCGTGGCTGCGACGCGCTTGAACCCACAACGGTGAAGTCACAGACGCGGTAAACTGATAGATAGTGCCTACCCAGACAAAACCAGCATCCACAGCCGTTCTCGAATCCGCGTCCTCCGAAAAAACACGCATAGGATTCGTCTCGCTCGGTTGCCCCAAAAACCTCGTCGACAGCGAGGTGATGATGGGCATGCTGCACAACGCAGGCGCGGAACTCACCCCGCAGGCCGATACCGCCGACGTCATCGTTATCAACACCTGCTCCTTCATCGACAGCGCCAAGCAGGAGAGCGTGAACACCATCCTCGAAATGGTGCAGCACAAAGTAGCCAACGGCGGACAAGCCAAGCGCGTCGTCGTCGCAGGATGCCTCGTCGAGCGCTACCGCGACGAGATTATCAAGAACATCCCCGAAGTGGATGCGGTCGTCGGCACAGGCGAACTCAATGCCATCCTCAGCGCCGCCGGACTCGCACCAAAACCAGACACCAACTCGCCCTTCAAAATCCTGAGCGAGAGTGAATCCACTCTCATCGACCGCGCACCAAGTGCAGTCAAGAAACACTCTGCGCTCGAAGTCAAAGAAGTCACCTCGCGCCCCGAAGGCGATCTCCGCGAACAGCAAGGCCGCTTCTCCCGCACCGAATGGGACGGCGCAACCGCCGCTCTGCCCGACTATCTCTACGACGAGAACACGCCGCGCATCCTCTCCACCCCGCGCGCCTCCGCGTATATCAAGATCGCGGAAGGTTGCGACCACCCCTGCGGCTTCTGCATCATCCCGCAACTGCGCGGCAAGTTCCGCTCGCGCCGCATCGGCTCCGTGCTCGCAGAAGCAGAATCGCTGCTGAAACAAGGCGTCCGCGAGATCACGCTCATCGGGCAGGACACCACCTGTTTCGGCGAAGACCTCGGCATGAAAGACGGTCTCGCGCAACTGCTGGAAGCGCTCGCCACCATGGAAGTCCCCGGCGTTGGCAAGATCAAGTGGCTGCGCTTCCTCTACGCCTATCCGAACAAGGTCACAACGAAGCTGCTTGAAACCATCGCGGCGCACGACAACATCAGCAAGTACCTCGACGTGCCGCTGCAACACGCCTCCGCCACCACGCTCAAGCGTATGAAGCGCGGCGGCCACGGCGACATCTTCCTCAAGATGATCGAGAAGGTCCGCAGCATTGTGCCCGGCATCGTCATCCGCACCAGCTTCATCGTCGGTTTCCCCGGCGAAACCGATGCGGAGTTCGAAGAACTCGAATCCTTCATCAAAGCAGCAAAGATCGACTGGCTCGGCGTCTTCACCTACTCTGACGAGGAAGGAGCAGCCGCATTCAACCTCGGCGAAAAGGTCCCTAAGCGGACCATCGAAGCGCGCCGCCGCCGGCTCATGCGCGTGCAGCAGAAGATCAGCGCAAAAGCACGCGAACAGTGGATCGGCAAAACGATGGAAGTGCTCGTCGAAGGCGTCAGCGAAGAGACCGACCTGCTCTGGGAAGGCCGCACCATGCTGCACGCCCCCGAGATCGACGGCAAAGTCCTCATCAACGACTTCGGCGATCACGAAACCCTCGTGCCCGGTACTTTTTACAAGTGCGAAATCACCGAAGCGCACGACTATGATGTGGTTGCACGCATCATCGAATAAGCACATGCCCGAACAAAAAATCCTACGCTGCCCGACCTGCCGCACCATCGTCCCGATGGACAGCCCCGACGTTCCCTTCTGCTCCGACCGCTGCCGCCTCATCGACCTCGGCAAGTGGGCCTCAGGCGATTACAAAATCTCCTCGCCCATCCTCGACCCCGACGTGCTGGAGGGCCTCGCAGAAAACATGCCACGCAAGCAGGACGAAGACGATGAGTAGCGACGTCAGCCACGCAAGCGTCGGCCTCGGTGGCGTTCACAAAACACGCTGGGCGTGGATCACCGCCACCTTCTTCGGCGCAGGCCTGCTGAAGCCCGGCCCCGGCACCTTCGGCTCCATCGCAGCCACCATCGTCTGGTTCCCTCTCGCAAGACTCGTCGCGCATAGGTTCGGCGAACCGCACATCATCACGCTTTCGCTCGCCATGGCCGCGGCCGCAACCCTCATCGGCATCCCCGCAGCAACACGCGTCGCCATCGAGAGCGGACGCAAAGACCCCCAAATCGTGGTGATCGACGAAGTCGCAGGCCAGTGGCTCGCGCTTGCGCTCATGCCGCCCACACTCGCCTACGCGCTCATCGGCCTCGTGCTCTTCCGCGTCTTCGACATCCTCAAGCCGCCGCCCGTCCGCATGCTCGAACGCCTTCCGCAAGGCACCGGCATAATAGTGGACGATCTGGCCGCCGGCCTCTACGCACTCCTCGTCGCTGCCATCCTCCTGCATTTCACAGGCGCGTAATCTGGCGGATTGCGCCCGTGCAGGCGCGAGCATACCCTAACGCTATGAGCCTGCTCGATACGCTGCTGCATTCCAACCTGCCGAACGCGCCGCGCCTCGCTTCCCTCTCACCTGAAGCGGCCATGCCCGGCGGCGAGATCGAGATCACAGGCACGCACCTCGCCGCAGTGGACGGCGTACTCCCGCTCCCCAGCTTTGGCGACACACTCGCGCCGCTCGCCCTCTCCAGCTTCGCGCGCGCCATCGTGCGCATCCCCGAAGGCGTCATCTCCAGCGACCTCGTCATCGCCTCCGCGCACGGTATGAGCAACCGCCTCCCGGTACGCATCGCCACGCCGCTCGCGGAGAACGTTCACCCCGTCGCCAACCCCGCAGTCGATACAGACGGCAACATCTACACCACCCTCTCCGGCCCGCGCGGACAGCAGACGCCCGTCTCCATCTTCCGCATCGACCGTTCGCTACAGATGCGCCCCTTCGCGCGCGACATCCTCAACCCCACCGGCCTCGCCTTCGACGCCGAAGGCTACCTCTACTGCTCCTCGCGCGCAGAAGGCACCGTCTACCGCATCTCGCCCGCAGGAGCCGTCACCACCTTTGTAGAAGGCATGGGCATCGCCACCGGACTCGCCTTCGACAAGGCCGGCAACCTCTTCGTCGGCGATCGCAGCGGCACCATCTTCAAGGTCTCCACCTCGCGCGAGATCTACGTCCACGCCACTCTGGAACCCTCCGTGGCCGCCTACCATCTCGCCGTACTGGATGACGCAGGCACCCTCATCGTCTCCGCCCCCAACACCGCCTCGCACGATGCCATCTACAGCATCACGCCCGACGGAGAAGTCAGCACCTGGTTCCGCGGCCTCGGACGCCCGCAAGGCATGGCCATCTCCGCCACCGGCGACGTCTACATCGCCGCCTCCTACATGGGCCGCCGAGGCATCATCCGCATCACCGCACAACGCGAAGCATCCCTCGTAGTCAGCGGACAAAACGTCCTCGGCATCGCTTTCACCGGCGACGGCATCGCCGCACTGGCAACACGCGATGCGCTGTATCAAATCGATATGCAGACAGAAGGACGCGGACTCATTTGATCGCTGAAATCATAGCCGTCGGCTCGGAGATGCTCACGCCGCACCGGCAGGACACCAACTCGCTCGCGCTCACCGCCGAACTCAACCAACTCGGCGTGCAGGTCGCCTTCAAGACCATCATCGGCGACTCGCAGAAGCACCTCACCGGAGCCACGCTCATGGCGCTGCACCGTGCGGACATCGTCGTCTTCTCCGGCGGCCTCGGCCCCACAGAAGACGACCTCACCCGCAACGCCGTCGCCGCCGCGCTCGAAAAGAAACTCGAGCGCGACCCCAAACTCGTCCTCGCGCTCAAGCAACGCTTCGCCGCGCGCAAGCAGGAGATGCCCGAGATCAATCTCCGCCAGGCCGACGTCATCGAAGGCGCCGAATCCCTGCCCAACGCCAACGGCTCCGCCCCCGGACAGTTCCTCGACACCGTCCACAACGGCTATCGCAAACTCCTCATCCTTCTACCCGGGCCGCCGCGCGAGCAGGCGCCCATGTTCAAAGAGCAGTGCGTGCCCAAACTGCGCGCCCTGCTCCCGCAACGCCACATCGCTACGCGCTCACTCCGCATCGCGCTCGCGCCCGAATCGCAGATCGACGCGCGCGTCTCGCCTATCTACAAGCAATACCCCGACGTCGACACCACCATCCTCTTCAACCAGCAGGGCGAGATCCAGTTGCACTTCGCCTGCTCCAAACCCACGCAGGAAGAAGCCGAAGACCGCGTAGAAGAACTTGCCGGAAAATGCGCGCAGGAACTCGACGATCTCGTCTTCGCGCACGAAGGTGAATCGCTGGAAGAGGTCGTCCTGCTGATGCTCGGCATGCGCCACCTCACCCTCTCCACGGCAGAAAGCTGCACAGGCGGCCTCGTCGCGGAACGCCTCACGCGCATCCCCGGCTCCTCGCGCGCCTTCCTCGGCGGCGCAGTCGTCTACTCCGACGAACTCAAAACCAGGTTCGCCAACGTCCCCAAGAACCTCATCCGGACACACGGCGCCGTCAGCCGTGAAGTCGCCGTCTCGCTCGCCGAAGGCATCCGCTCCACCACCGGCACCGACATCGGCATCGGCATCACCGGCATCGCAGGCCCCGGCGGCGCAACGCTCAACAAGCCCGTAGGCCGCGTCTACGTCGCCCTCGCCAGCGCAGAAGGCTCCGAAGTGCAGGAATTAAATCTCACCGGAGAGCGCGAGCGCGTCCGCTGGTTTTCCTCGCAACACGCGCTCGATATGCTGCGCCGTCATCTGATGTAAAAGTCATTGCGCTACACTCATTTCGAAGTTCAGAAAGACCACACATGATCATCTGGATACTCGCGCTTGGCATCGCCTATCTTCTCGGCTCTATCCCGTTCGGCTATCTGCTCGTACGTTATTTCCGTAAAGAAGACATCCGCAATACCGGCTCAGGCAATATCGGCGCAACCAACGTCGCAAGATCCGGGGCCAAAGGACTAGGCGCGCTTACGCTTCTGCTGGATGCATTCAAAGGTTTTGTTGCAGTTGCCATCGCGCAACATCTCTTTGCGCCCCATCTCGGTTATCCTGCCGGGTACAAGCTGGCTGCCGCAGCGGGTCTCTTTGCCGTTCTTGGACATGTATTCCCCCTCTGGCTGCGTTTTGAAGGGGGCAAAGGCGTCGCCACCGCATTGGGCGTCTTTCTCGCGCTTGCGCCTTTTGCCGCGCTCTGCGGGCTCCTTGTCTTCATTGTGACTCTTGCGCTCACGCAATATGTATCGCTTGGTTCCATCATTGGATCACTCGTGCTTGCTGCCGTCGCGATTGGCTGGAACAATAAGCACTCTCTCTTCATCGATCTCTGTTATCTCATTATCGTTCTGCTCGTCATTGCAAAACATCATCAGAATATTCGCCGCCTCGCCAGTGGCACTGAAAATCGTTTCTCTACGAAAAAATCTGCATGAGCCGCATTGCTCTCATCGGCGCAGGTGCCTGGGGCACCGCACTTGCACTCACCTTTGCGCGTTCCCAAAAACACGGAGTCGCACTCTGGGTGCATCGCGAAGAACACGCCAGCGCCATGCTCTCCGCTCGCGAGAACACACGCTACCTGCCCGGAGTTCCGCTTCCCCCTGAGATAAGCATTACCGCATCGCTCCAAGACGCGATCACGCAAACAGACATCGTCTTCCTCGTCACGCCCTCCGAACATCTGCCAGCCACCGTGCAGAAGCTCGCTCCATTCCTCACCGCAAACCAAACCATCATCTCCGCAACCAAAGGCCTGCAGGCAGAAACCCACCTGCGCATGTCGCAAGTCATCCAACACCACACCACCGCACCCATTGCCGTTCTAAGCGGCCCCACCTTTGCGCAGGAACTTGCCGCCGGCATGCCCACCGCATGCGTCATCGCGAGTGAAGACGCCGCACTCACACGGCATCTGCAACAAACGCTATCTTCCAGCGAACTCCGCATCTACCGCAGCACCGACGTCACTGGAGTAGAACTCGGTGGCGCGCTCAAAAACATCATTGCCATCGCAGCGGGCATGGTTGTCGGCCTCGAACTCGGTTCCAACGCACTCGCCGCACTCATCACGCGCGGTATGGCAGAGATCACGCGCCTCGCCGTCGCCTGTGGAGCAGAGCCGCAAACGCTCAGCGGCCTCGCCGGCATGGGCGACCTCATCCTCACCTGCACCGGCCCTCTCTCGCGCAACCGCAGCGTCGGCCTCGAACTCGGCAAAGGCCGCAAGCTGCCAGAGATTCTTAGCGCCATGAACGGCAAAGTCGCGGAAGGCGTCCGCTGCACCGCCGCCGCGCTCGCCCTAGCAGCAGACAACAACATCGAGATGCCCATCACCGCGCAGATCGACGCCATCCTGCACCACGGCCTCTCTCCACGCGACGCCATGCGCGCGCTTATGGGTCGGCCCGGCGCAGCCGAATAAACACCTCAGCGCAGCCGAATAGGCATCCCAGCGCAGCTGAATAACCGCGCATCGCTCAACAAGGTAAACTGGCTAAGCAAACATGCCGATCATCGCCGCCACAAACCTCCGCAAAACCTATCGCTCCGGCAAGGTAGAAACCACCGCCCTCCGCGAAGTCTCCTTCACCGTAGAGGCAGGCGAGTTCGTCGCCATCGTCGGCCCATCCGGCTCCGGCAAATCGACACTCTTCTATCTGCTCGGCGGTCTCACCCCGCCCACCAGCGGACACGTCATCATCGACGGCATCGACTTCGCCTCACTCTCTGACGCGGAACGCACCCGTGCGCGCGGCCAGAAGATCGGTTTCGTCTTTCAGCGCTTCAACCTGCTGCCCACACTCACGGCGATGGGCAACATAGAACTCGCACACAATATCGCTGCCACCGGCAAGCCGCTCGACCGCGACCTGCTCACGCACCTCAGCAAACTGTTGCGCATTGAAGGACGCCTCGATCACCGCCCCAGCGAAATGTCAGGCGGAGAGCAGCAGCGCGTCGCCATCGCACGCGCCCTCATCACGCGCCCGGCCATCATCCTCGCGGACGAACCCACCGGCAACCTCGATACGGAAAACTCCGATGCCGTACTTGCCATGCTGCGTCACGCCAGCCGCGAACTTGGCCAGACGGTACTCATGATCACGCACAATCCCGAAGCCGCGCAGATCGCCGACCGCGTCATGACCATGCGCGACGGACAGATCCAGAAGATCGCTCCCGGCCGCGCCACCGATCGCATCGACCACACGGTTTACTAATCTACTCGGCTAGTCGCAGAGCACGTCCACGCGATGTCCTTCACGTTCGCCAAAATAAAACGAGCGCCCTGTCACCTGATGGCTGCCGCCTTCATCGTCCAGCACACAGTCGCCCACCCCAGGAACCAGCGCAGCGGCAGAACAATCGAGCACGATCTCCCGCATGGGTTCGCTATTTCCTTTCTGAAGAAATCTGACCTGAATTCTCATAACGACGACCTATCGCTTCGAATTATTTCTTCGGAAATTTCACTTCAAGCCTGGTATCGATAGCGATAGCCTTATCGTCCAGGACCAGCGCATGAAACTTCCATTTCTTGACCTCTGTCAGCGCAGCCTTGCCTAGCACCGGATCAGGAGCATCTGCGACAGCAAGGTTCTGCAACTCGCCCTTCTCTGTCAGTGTGGCGTAAATGAGTACCTTGCCACCAGGTGTTCCGCCCGCGGGCAGAGCGGGCATTTTCGTATCCGCCTTCAGGTTCTGAGCGTCGTTCCATTCCACATACATCAGGCCTTCGGGGAACCATCCATTTCGAGGCTTTGCCTTGTGGTCTCCCATCCCAAAATGCACAGCCACAATAGTATCGATCGCTGCCGGTTTGCCTTGGTATTGAATAGGTTTCCACCGCCATGACTTCAACGTCTCTTCCGCAGGCTTGATGGCAGCCGCAGGCTGGCCACGCAACGGCACGGCGCTCACAACTTCGCCATTGGTGCCGATCACTACCTGAAAGAAAATGGGCAGCGGATCGTCGCCCGCAATGTCCTGTGTAATTTGTGCGTCCTCTCTGTGCAAGACCAATTGCGAGACCTTCGTCTGTGCCAACCGCAAATGTTGCACATTGTCCTGCGCCCCAAGCGACACCGCCGCCAACAAACCCGTCACTAAAACTCTCAGCATGGCACCTATCTTAGCCGTTCGCACACACCACAAACAAACCCTGCAAACATTCAATTATTTCGCACACACATCCTGCCGACGCGCCCTCTTCCGACACAAAGTCATCGCGCACACACTTATTGCACGCACGTTGTCATTCCGATGGGTTTTCATCATTCACCACACTGTCATTGCGAGCGCAGCGAGGAATCTGCTGTTTTCGCGATGCGTAGCATCGTTTTCGTGCTAAAAAGCGCGACTCCGGAGGGAGCAGGGTCTTCAGGGCCTGTACAGTCAAACAAAATGGGGCTTCAGCCCCGGGCCGTTCTCAAAGCCCCAATAACTCCACCGCGACCGGCGGGAGCGCCACGCGAGTGATTCGTCAACCGCGCAGCACCTACCAGAGCACACCGTGGATTGGCTTTACTGGTTGCGGCAGCTCCGTCTCGCCCAGCGTCTGCCGCAGGTTGATCTCGATCATCGTGGAGATCGCCGTCATCGGTACGTCATAGATCTTGTTGTCGAATGGAGTCTCCAAGTCGCGCCCAATTTTGTCCAGCGCGAGAAAGATGAACCCAACCAGCGTCGATCCCAGCGGGCTGCGCCATCCCATCGTCGGCGCCATGGCCAGGGGGAGCAGCAGACAAAACATATGCACAAACAGCCGCGGAAAATAATCGTACTGCTTCGGAAAGGGCGTGTTCTTGATGCGTTCGCATCCTCCCTGCGCATCGGCAAGATCGTTCAGCGTGTCGTCCATCTGCGACCAGGTCAGGGTGTCATACCATCCTGCACGGCAGCGCTCCGCAATGCGCTGTCCCATGGCTACATGCAGCGCCAGCGGAACATTCTTCTCCCGCTTCAATTCTTCCACGCGTTCAGCGGGGAGAAAGGGAGCAATCGCGTCCCACGGTTCCAATCCACGCAGGTGCTGGCGCAGTGCATGCGTCCACGCCATCTGCTCGTAGAGAAGCTCGTTCTGCATCAGACGCACAAGCGGCTCGTTGCCGGGCACAGAGATGCACATCACTTGCCGCGCCCAACTGCGCGTATTGTTCACGATGGAGCCCCATAGCTTGCGGGCTTCCCACCAGCGGTCATACGCCTGCGCATTACGGAACGACAGCACAATGCCAATCGCCGAACCAAACAGCGTAAGCGGCATATGCTCCAGCCCGATCCACGTCCATCCCATCACGTTGTACGCAAGCACAACCAGAATGTCGTACACCAGCAGGTAAGCAAGCGGCTTTCCCACATACATCAGCAGTTTGCTCAGTTGCGGCGCGCTTGGAACGATCACTCAGCGTTTACCGGAACAAATCTGTTCTGCGCATCGTCGAATATGCGCACATCGCCATGTCCGATGTCATAGATCCATCCAGACACCGTCAACTCGCCACGCGCCATCGCGGCCGCGACCGAAGGATGCGTCTTCAAATGCTGCATCTGCAGCAACACGTTCTGTTCTGTTACCGTCGGCAATAGATCGATACCACGCTTCTCGTCAATAGTTTCCGCCACACGCAGTGCGGTAGTGCCATTCTGCAGCCAATGCACCACTGTCGGCAGCGTCTTTGTGCTCTCGGGATTGAGCAGGCCCTTCATCGCCCCACAGTCCGTGTGGCCCATAATTGCGGCGTGCTTTACCTTCACTACATCCACGGCATACTCAATCACAGCAGACACACCGCCCAGCATCTCGCCATACGGTGGGACCATATTGCCGATATTGCGCGCGATAAACAGCTCGCCAGGCCCGCAGCTCGTTACCGTCTCCACATCAATGCGCGAATCCGCGCACGTAATAATCAACGTGTGTGGCTGCTGCGGTGTTGTAGCGGCAGTTCGATACTGCTCCTCGCGACCTTCGTACACCTCGCTCCTGAACTTCCGCACACCTTCCTTCAGTCGTTCCAGCACATCCTGCATCTGCACGCTCCTCTCTTCTTCCAAGATAAGCTATGCGTGCGTACTTTCGTTAATTCGACTGTCACGGCAGGTGCATTGGCATAAAAAAGCCGCTCCTGGATGGAGCGGCTAGAGAGGCAATTCTGCAATGCTGCCTAAAAGCGCATAAATACGCCCGCTGCCGGGGAGGACTGATGCACCCACGTATTCGAGCGCAGGCTGTCCTGATAAAAATCAGGCGCTTTATAAATTAAAGCGTGCTGCTGAAAACGGAATCCAACGCGCGGCGTCCACTTGGGAATCACGTCAAAACCGACTTCATACATACCCGCCCCGCGCCATTGATTCGGAGCTGGTTGCCGCGGCACAAAATCCGTAGCACCTCCCCCGACAACGAGAAATGGCTGTACGCCCCACATTGTCTTTACATGAGCAACGTAGCCGATCGTCGCTTCATGCTGCACCGTAGGCACGTTAATGCGCTGACTTCCCACGCCATTGGGAGTGTCGTACCGCTCATTGAACTGGTTGTAACCGTAGTTCAGCTCAATGCCTGCCCATGAGAAAGGTTGCTCTCGAAGATTCAGGAGGAAACCTACTCCTTCTGTTGGCTGCGGCGTCCTTGCATTCTCATTCCCTATCGGTGTGACATATCTCCCTGTCGCATTCACCCCAGCTTCAAGACCATGAATCTTATAAAACTGCGCCCCGGCGGTTAAGGTACTTGCCAACACCGCCACTGCTCCCCAAAAAGTGCCTGCTGCGAATTTCATCTCAGTCCTCATCCAAGTTGAGAAGACATGCAAACAATCAGTGATTTGTGTATGGCATGTCTTGATTAGTTATGAACGAGTAGATGCAGACTTACTTACTTATAAATTTGCCTGGCGGCGTCAATTAGTGACGATATACGTCGAGCTAAATAAATTTACAGTACCTGTGAATAGTTGTATGTAGCACCTCATATCCCTCGTAAATAATTAGTTCGCGCCAATAGACGAAATACTTTCTTTATGAGAAATCCGATGATGTTTTTATTTCGTCCTAGCTGGCAGATACACCCATTCGTTCTAGAGAGCACACAGGAGACCAGCATTATGGCAACGAAAGAACTCACCCCCTCGGGCCCCCAAACGGACTCGGTCAAAGAGCACATTCAACTTCTTCGCGGCATTAACCGTCGTCGCTTTCTTTCAGGGGTGGGCCTCGCAGGAGTCGCTGCAGCAGGTACTGGCCTTCTTGCAGGCTGCGGCAGTGAAGGATCGATACAAGCGGCCGGGGACGATACCGGCGTGCTGAATTTTGCGCTCAATCTGGAATACTTCGAAGCAACCCTATACTCTTACCTTGTTACGGGAGGAGATATCCCGGCAGCATCTACAGGCAGTTCGGGTTCTGTTACCGGCGCGCCTGCAAAGCTCACAGGACTTCCGCCCCAGGTGGCCGATATGCTTGCTGAGATTTATTTCGACGAGCTCAACCATGTCAATGATCTGCGCTCAGCTCTTGGCGGAGCAGCCGTGCCCCGTCCGGATTTGAATCTGGCGGCGCTAGGCACGGTTACCGCTGCAAATTTCCTGCCGATTGCGCGTCTTGCAGAAGATGTTGGCGTGACTGCTTACGCAGGTGCAGTTACACTGCTCGGCACCGCAGCTAATCTTCAGGCCGCAGCGCAGATTATGGCTGTAGAAGGGTTCCATGCAGGCGCACTTCGTCTGCTTGCTATCCAGACAGGCGCATCTTACTATCTCACTGGCAATCAGATCCCGGCAGATATGTATGACATTAAACCAGCAGATCCTGGCAGCACACAGGCACCTAACGGGCCAACAAGCGCAAGCGGCGGTTTTTTTGCCACTGCCGGCACAGGCACAGCGACGACAAACCAATCGAATACATACCCTGGTATGGCCTACCGTCGTACTACATCGCAGGTGCTCTCTATCGTGTACGGCACCACAACCACGGGCGCTTCCTCAGGAGGCTTCTTCCCCAAGGGTATGAATGGAAGCATCAAGTCCATCTAAGTCCTCTGATTAATTTCGAAATAATAAACGCCAGGGCTTCTGCATCCATAGTGAAAGCCTTGGCGTTTTATCTTGCAAAGGAATGCTCAAGGGGCGGAGCTAAATAAGAAATACTCTCCGCGCAGTACAATCGGCCCATGGCCCGTACTGAATCGAATGCTATTGAATTAGGAACCACCGCCCCCGATTTCGCACTCATCGATGTGCGATCGAATCGGGCACTCACTCGCGACCAGATCTTCGCCTCGCATCCGCAGGGATGTCCGCGCCTCGGCTTATTAGTGATGTTCGTGTGCGTGCATTGCCCATTCGTCATTCACGTAGAAGAAGAGTTAGGGCGTATCGGCCAGGATTTCTTCGGTCGTGCGGGAGAAGGCCCGCTTGCTATGGCTGCTATCTCTTCCAACGATGTCGCCACCTACCCGCAGGATGCACCCGAGTTCATGCGCATTCAGGCAGACCGCTGCGGGTGGACGTTCCCTTACCTGTACGACGAGACACAAGAAATAGCAAAAGCATATCGCGCTGCCTGTACGCCGGATGTCTATTTATTTGATCGCGATTTGAAATTGGTCTATCACGGCCAGATCGACAGCACGCGTCCGCAGAAGTACAGTGAGGATGGCAAGCTGGTTCCAGCAACTGGAGCGGACCTGCGCGCTGCTATTGCGAATCTTTTCGCTAAACAGCCTCCGTTGGCGCAGCAAAATCCGGCTCTGGGATGCAACATTAAATGGCGCGATCAATGATCGCGCCATTTATAAACCATCCGTAAAGTGATATCTCACCTATGCTGTTTTCGGCAGCCGCTGGAGGTACTCCTCAAGCGAGTTCGCACCGGCTAGCCCGAGCACTTTACCTAACGTCTCCTGATCTTCATGACCTTCCGCAAAATGGCGGCCATATCTCTGGCGAAGCTCGCCAACCGTAGTTTCCGGCGTGTAGTTGCTGTTCGTCGTATCCATGATCCGTTCCTCCACGTAGAAAGATGCCGTATGCGAAACCGGTGTTTTCTCTAAACAGATGGCCCGGCAATTAGCCAGGCCATCTGCATCTTATGCAAACTTCGGCTTACCCGAGGATCTTGTTAATGGTCTCGTCGATGGTCGTCTTAGGAACATAGCCGACGATCTGATCGGCAACCTTGCCATCTTTGAAAATGAGCAGCGCGGGAATGCCACGGATGCCGTACTTGCCCGGCGTCGCATTGTTGCGGTCCACATCCATTTTCATGACTTTGACCCGACCGTTATAGCTCTCGGCGACCTGGTCGACGATGGGAGCAAGCGCCCGGCAGGGACCGCACCAGCTCGCCCAGAAGTCTACGAGCACCGGCTGGTCACTCTTCAAAACGTCCTGCTCAAAGTTCGCGTCATTCACCTCGGTGACGAACTGTCCTGCCATGGTGATTCTCCTCTCGATATCCAAAACATCTGCTCGGCATGGCCGTGCGCAAGAGTTACTGTATCTGCGCGGCGGAATGCGGGTCAAAAGAATAGATGCGTTAGGTGCCGGAAAAGGTTCAAAGCCTAAGGATTCCAAAGTGCGCCGCTGTGGCCTTCTGCTTCCCTCACCTGCCGGAAAACTGCAAGAATGGGGAGAATACGTTCCCAAGGAGAAAGCATTTTGGCCAGCAGTTCTTCGATTTCCACCTCTTCGATCCATACCTCGGCAAAAGGCAGCATTCCGGACGAGGTGGTCCTCTCCACGCAGGAGTTTTATCAGGCCATATGGGAACAGGAACCGAAGGTCGCGGTCTTCGACTGTGACGGAACGCTATGGTCGCCCGATGCCGGCTCAGGATTTATGAAATGGACGATCGATACCGGCCTGCTCTCAAAAGAGGCAGCCGGACGCCTCACCGCGCGGCATCTCGAATACCACCAGGGCAAGGTAGACGAAGAGACGATCTGCGGCGAGATGGTAACGATCTACGAGGGCATCTCCGAAGAAGACCTGCGGGCCAGCGCACGGGCATATTTCAATGAGCACATTGAGCCGCATCTGTTTCCGGAACTTGTCTCTGTAATGCAGGAGATGCAGGCTGCCGGCGTGGAGATATGGGCAGTATCCTCCACTAACGACTGGATGATTGAAGAGGCATTGAAGGGCCTGGGAGTTGGGCGGGAGAAGATTCTGGCTGCCTGTGTGGAAGTCCTGCGGGGCAAAGCAACCGCAACGTTGCGAGACGTGCCTACTGGTCCGGCCAAGGCCGTATCGCTGCGACGCGTTGGCATTGACCGGCCCGATGTGGTTTTCGGCAACTCTGTGCATGATTTGGCGATGATGGAGATGGCAAAACGAGCGTTTCCAATAAACCCATCAGAAGGATTGCAGAAGCTGGCAGTCGAAAAAGGCTGGCCAGTTTACTATCCGGCTGCCATCCGGCCTGCTTGAGGCTTTTGATGCCGTTATGGCGTCTAAACTTAAGCATAGTGTGAAGAACTCAATCCCAAAGCTGGACCAGCCCCAACGCAAGCGCGGAGACGTTCGCCTGGTGGCTGCGGCGCTGATTCTGCGGCACAATCCGGAGGGAAGTGAGGAAGTGCTTGTCTGCCAGCGCAGGGCCGACCAGGCCATGGCACTCAAGTGGGAGTTTCCCGGTGGAAAGATAGAGGCCGGCGAGACTGCGGAAGAAGCTCTGAAACGCGAGTTGAACGAGGAACTCGGTATCCACGCGACGATTGAAAAACCACTGGTACGAATACGGCATAACTACCGTAACGGCGGCGCTGTTGATTTGCAGTTCTTCACTGTGCGGGAGTTTGGCGGCGAATTGGAGAACCGGATCTTCAAAGAGATGCGATGGAGTGGATTTGAGGACCTCCCGCAGTTTGATTTTCTGGCAGCCGATCTTGGGTTAATACGAGATTTGGCCGCGGGAAAGATTTCAGTTTCCTAGTTACTTAATCCACGACGCAATCGCCTGCCACACCAGCACAAAGGACAAACCCGTCACGATAATGGCTGTCGCCCACGCGATAATGTTGAACCATACATTATTGGTGTATTTGCCCATCAGTTCTTTGCGGTTGACGAGTTTCAGCATGAAGTACATCACGATGGGCAGCAGAAGACCATTAAGTACCTGGGAAAGAATTGCCACAGGCACCATGGGAAAGTTCGGAATAAGGACAACGGCAGCGCCAGCAACCAGCAGCAGCGTATAGAACCAGTAAAAGAATGGCGCATGATTCCAGTGCTTATCGAGGCCACTCTCAAAACCGAGACCTTCGCAAACGGTATATGCCGTAGAGAGCGGAAGAATACTGGCGGCGAAAAGAGATGCATTGAATAGTCCAGCTGCAAAGAGAATAAACGCGTAATCGCCAGCGATTGGCCGCATGGCTTCAGCGGCATCAGCGGGAATGTTGATCTCGCGCATGCCGTGCGTATAAAGCGTGGCTGCGCACACCACTACGATGAACCACGCAACGATATCCGTGAAGAAGGAGCCGATGATCACATCAAGACGCGAAGCCTTGAACTGCCGCACCGTCACCCCCTTTTCCACGATGGAGGACTGCAGGTAAAACTGCATCCAGGGTGTGATCGTCGTGCCGATGATGCCAACAGTCATGTAGAGATAATCGCGATTGCGCCATGCCGAACGTGGCGGGAGTTTCAGCGTCTCAACCATTGCGGTGTGCCAGTCAGGACGGCCCAGCACGCCGGCGACGATATACGTCAGATAAATCACCGACGCGAAGAGAAAAATTTTTTCGACACTCTTGTAATCGCCTTTTACGATGATGAGCCATACAAGCGCAGCGCAGATCGGAACACTGAAATATTTGCTGATATGGAAGAGCTGCATCGACCCGGCAATACCTGCGAACTCCGTAACAACATTGCCGAAGTTGACGATAACCAATAACGCCATCACAACAAACGTGAGGCGCAGTCCAAACTCTTCCCGGATAAGGTCCGACAGCCCCTTACCCGTCACTGCTCCCATACGTGCACACATCTCCTGCACCACAATGAGCGCAATAGTGATGGGGACCATCGTCCACAGGAGCGTATAGCCGAACTGCGCGCCTGCCTGCGAGTAGGTAAGGATACCGCCCGCATCGTTGTCGACATTGGCCGTGATGAAGCCCGGACCAAGTGCCGCCAGGATGAGCATAAGGCTGGTTCGCCAGCGCTTGAGATTGCGGTTCACGCGGCGCTCCCCTCATTACGAATCTGTTGCAGTTTTTCGAGAATGCGGCGCACCTGGGTGTCGTTATCGTAGCCGGAGGTGACAGCGCGGCGATGACCTGCGGCAGCAATGCGCGCGCGCGCAGGTTCATCGTGGAGATAGCGTGCGATCTTGTCGCGAAGCTCATCGTAACCGGTAAAGAAAACAGCCTCTTCGTCTTCTACGAAGCGGTCCATGTGGCCTTGCGTCCGTTCGGCGAGAAGAAAGCCCCCACAGGCGGCGATCTCAAAACTCTTATGAACAAACTCGTCGCGATTGGAGTGGGTAAGAAAACTGACGTTGATCTTTGAGCGCCAGATAGCTTCGCGATACTGCTGTTGATAGAGTTCGCCCTCGCGATAAAGCGAGGTGAATGCCTCTAAGTTCAGAGCGCGTCTCCATTGGTTCGGGTTCCCGGAAATAATCACTGGGAACCCTTCCTCTTTGGCAAGCCAAGTAAGAATTTCTGCGCGATTGTCATACGGTGTGCCGAGAAACGACACGCCCCGGTTACGGTCCTTGTCGCTCCAGCCTTCCGGTGGAGCAAAATGGATGGTCGGCTCATACGCCGTCTGGATTTTCAGCGCATGTCGCGCACCCGCATCAAGGTAGTCGCGTACGTTTGCATCGCGTTGCGTGATGTGCAGATCGTAAAGTGGAATGTCCTTTGCATAAAGACGCCAGCCAGGATCGCGTCGCGGACCGAAAAAGTTGTCGATCATATAGCTGGCCGTGAGAATGCCGCGCTCGCGCAACGCATCGAGTGTCGATGGACGCATCCACAACTGCTTGTCGGCCCACATCACATCGGGTTTGCACTCTTCAGCCATACGCAGCACATCGCGGTTATAGCGCGAAACATTTGGCCCAATGCTGGCGCGGAACTCGATCTTACGCAGGAACGGATGTTTGGTGATGTAGTTGTCCGCATCCAGCGTGACCACGTCTGCGCCGATGCGCCGCAATGCACGCAAACGGTATTCCGAAGAATTGTTCGGCGATAACGGTGCGACGTAGAGAATCTTCATCAGCGCCTACTTCTCCGCCCGCAAAAGCGCGATGACCTGCTCCGCGTAGATAACGCCCGCGAGTTTCTGTTCCTCTTCAAGAACGGGCAGAGAACGTAGGTTGTACTTATCAAAGAGTTCGGCAACTTGTTTGCCGCTGGCGTTGAGCGGACAAGCGACGTTGCGCGTGTCTGCGATCTCGATGAGTGGTGTGTCTTTGAAAGCCAGCAACAGCCTCGCTACTGGAACAATGCCTTTGAGATGCTCCTCCGCATCGACGAGGTAAATCTCGGAGATGGTCTCCGTATCGCCTTCAAAATCGCGCAGAGCAACAATAGCATCGCGCACAACGCCATGAGCAGGCGCGTGTACGTAATCCGTCGTCATGCGGCCAGCAGCCCAATCGCCTGGAAATTCGAGGAGTTCTTCTACCTCCTGGCGTTCCTCGGGCTCCATCTCTTCCAGGATGGCTTCGCTGCGCTCCTCAGAAAGTTCGGAGAGGAGATCGGCAGCAGCGCCCGGATCCATCTCTTCCACAATGTCGGCTGCGCGGCCAGAGTCGAGGCTTTCGATAAGCTGCTTTTGCAACTTTGGCTCCACCTCTTCGAGTGCCTCTGCAGCCAGCTCTTCATCGAGCGAGGTAAAGACAGCATCGCGTTCGGCAGGTGCCAGATCTTCAAGAATGTCCGCAATATCGGACGGGTGCATGTGCGCGAGACGGTTCTGCTCTATCTTGAGGCGGACACGCCGTGACGGATCGCGATCGATCAGGTCCACAAATTCCCACGGAATGACACGTGGCTGTGCCTGATGGGCGACAGCGCTTACCACCGGCCGCGGAAGTCCTTTCAGGAGCCGGCGCATGGCTCCGCGCAGGCCGACTTCCACCTCTGCGATACGCAGCGTGGATTCGCCTTCGGCGGTGCATTCCCAAACCAGATCGACATCATTGACGCGGACGACTTTGTGCCCGTGCACATCGATAATCTGCTGATCGAGAAGGTCCTTCTCCAAAAAAACTACGTCTGGCGGGAGTTCAATCTTCAGCGGCGAGACGCCTTCTCGCAGACACAGCTCCTGCTCGCTCACACGGGCAAATTCTTTGACGGGGACCACCAAAAGGTGCTTAACATGCACAGAATTCGGTGATTCCAGCGCAATATGAGAAACAAAAGAGCCTGTTTCCGCCGGATGAATGATGAGTTCCTTTACCCGGCCTACCGTAGCTCCACGAGCATCGGCGACCATACGGTTCATCAGTGCGGAAAGAGAGGTATGCAATGGGAGAAGATGGTTCACCAGTTGTCATCGCCTCCCTTACTTCCGAGTCTATCGTTGCTCTGCGGTAATGGCGAAGCGGAGACGGCTTTCTTGACTTTGGACACGCTGGTTGGAGAGACTGCGAATAACCACCATCGATTTCGCCGCATCCCACTTCTGGAAAGGTTTACAGGTTTGCCGGATTCCACCAAAAGCCGCGTAACGCTCACGCTGCCCTCTACGTTGGAGAGTGTCAGCCGCGCTGAGCAGGAGGCCGAGATGTTTGCTCAACGCGCGGGTTTTAGTGAAGATGAGATCGGCAATATCGCGATGGCAGTGCGCGAATGCACGGTAAATGCCGTATTGCACGGCAACGCGTACAGTCCTGACAAGCAGGTGCAGTTCTCCCTGGAGATGGCCGGGTCGGAGATGCGGGTCGCCATTGCGGACCAGGGCGCAGGATTTGATCCCGACAGTCTGCCCGATCCGCTGGCGCCGGAAAACATTATGCGCGGGAGCGGTCGCGGCATCTTTCTTACACGCGCCTTCATGGATGAAGTACACTTCCGCAGACTGGATCCTGGGACGGAAATCACGCTCATAAAACGGCTTTCTGAAACTTCCGGACCGATTTCCTGAGCAATTTGCATCAGATTTAGACTTCTCTGATTCGTATCGCATACACTCAAACCAAGTAACTTGAGGAGGACACCCAAGTGAGCATGAAGGTCAATACGCGGCAGGTAGATGGCGTCACGATTCTGGACCTGAGCGGCCGTATCACGCTCGGTGAAGGCAGCGTCACACTGCGCGACACGATCCGCGACCTCATCAGCAAAGGCCAGAAAAAGATTTTGCTGAACCTGGCGGAGATTTCGTACCTGGACAGTTCGGGCCTGGGCGAACTGGTAACGGCTTACACCACCACCAAGAACGCCGGTGGCGAGATGAAGCTGCTGAACCTGACCAAGAAGGTGCAGGACCTGCTCCAGATCACCAAACTCTACACCGTCTTTGATGTGAAAGACGATGAGACGAGCGCAGTATCGTCGTTCTCCAACTAAGCTTTCTTCAACCATATGAAAAGGCCGCGATTGCTCGCGGCCTTTTCTGTTTGCAGAAGCCTTAGTGGAAAGTCTTAGTCTTCACCTATAGATCCCACTAAGACTTCGATTTCTACTTGTTGAAATCCACCGTCGGCGCAGTCTTCGCAGCAGGATCGGCCTGATAGTAGCCGGTCTTCGGATGGAAGCCTGCCATGTTGGCCCAGAGACTGTTTGGGAACTGACCGATGAAGGTGTTGTAGTCCTGAATGGACGCGTTGTAGTTGCGGCGCGCCACAGCGATGCGGTTCTCCGTGCCGGAGAGTTCATCTTCCAGCCGGAGGAACTGCTGGTTGCTCTTCAGGTCAGGATAGTTCTCCTGCATGCGCAGCAGAGGAAGCAGCGCGACCGAGAGACGATCGTTTGCCGCCAGCTTTTCGTTCGGCGTCTGCGCCGTCATCAATCCGGCGCGTGCGTTGGCGATAGCGGTAAAGACAGCCAGTTCCTGCTTGGCATAGCCCTTTACCGTTGCCACTAGGTTTGGAATCAGATCCGCGCGCCGTTGCAGGTTGACATCGATCTCTGAGAACGATGACTGCACCTGCTGTTCTTTGGCCACCATCTGGTTCTTTGCCGAGACGTAACTGCCACCCACTGCGAGTGCGCCCAGCAGAATCACCGCAATCAAACCGAGTGCGATCCAGGTTCCCTTCATACTCTTCCGCCTTTCGTTACTGCCTTCAATCACTCTTTGTGCCACGTTTGTGATTCTCCTTATAAACCTTTGGGATTACCAGCCACCACCTGCGCCGCCGCCGCCGGACTGTCCACCACCTCCGCCGCCAAAGCCGCCGCCACCATCTCCACCACCCCAGCCTCCTCCACCGCCGCCAAAGTCACCATCACTCCAGCCGCCACGGCTGCGTCCGCCGCCCAGCATGTTGCCGAGCAACATGCCCCACAGGAAGCCGCCGAGTCCACCACCACCGCCGCCGCGTGGTCCTCCTCCTCGTCGCCCAAAGATGGAAAAAATAATGAGAAACAGAACAATGAGTCCACCGATACGCACCGGCCACGGGACTGTACCCACATCTTCCGTTTGACGATGATAACGATGCTGCGGCGCCTGCTCATCAATCGTGACGCCTGCATCCTGGGCGATCACCGAGCCGAGCGCATGCACGCCCGTGCTGACGGCACTGTCGTAATCGGCCTGCTGCAAGTACGGCACCATCTCGCGGCCAATGTCGCCAACCTTCGCATCCGGCAGAATGCCTTCCACGCCATAGCCTGTTTCAATCCATCGCTTGCGGTCCTGAATGGAAAGTAGCATCAGCACGCCACGATTGGATTGCGTCGTATGCCCTTTACTACCCGGTCCCCACTTCTGAAATAGGTCGTGCGCAAAGTCCTGCGCGGACTGGTCGCCATCGATCTTGGTAATGATGGCAACAAAAATCTGCGCGTGCGCCTTCTCATCCACCTGCTTGAGATACGCATTCAACTGCGACTCGGTTGTGGCGGAGAGCACATGCGCATTGTCCGTCACATAATTGGAGGGCTGCGCCGGCATGGACGCGACGGTTTCTGAAAATGCCTGGGGAGCGCCTGCAAGGCTGCAGAAGAAGAGGAAGACGAACGCCAGAATTGGCTTACGGCACATCGCAGTTATTCTACGCTGGCTGCGCAGAAAAAGTTCCATACAAAAAACAAAAGCGAGGAGCAACTCTGCTCCTCGCCGTTGCAACGAGATAACTACATGATCTTCTTGTTTTTCGGAACTTCCATGCCGCGCGATTTCGCAATGCCATCGATCGTATCGCGATGCTCCTTGATGACGTCCGAAGCTTCTTTTGCCGCAGTGCGCAGATCGGCATCGCCGGTGGTGCGGAACTCCATCATGAACATGCGGTAATCCTTGTGGTGGTCCTTCACCATAGCGGCAATGAACTTCTTATCGAAGTCGTCACCCGAAGCCGCCTGTAACTCCGCCATCATCTTCTGCTGGTCGTCGTTCATCTTTCCAGTAGTTTCCACCTTGTACTTGTCGAGGAAAGGCTTCATCTTTTCGCCAAGCGTGGTGTGGTCGTCCACCATCTTCTGACCGAAGTTTTTCACCTCCGCCGAGTTTCCTTTCGACGCAGCGAGACGGCCCGCCTCGATTTCGGCGTTGTTGCCCTCCGATGCCTTCTTCAAAAAGGATTTGTCTCGCGCGTTGTTGCCTTTACCTTCCGTCATGCCGCCATGGGCGTGATGGTCCGATTGCATAGTCGCCGAAGAATCCTGATCGGACGGAGTGGATTGCTGTGCATACATAAACGTTGTCGTAAGTAAAAGAGCAGAACAGAGTGTGAGAGCTTTCATGAAATTCATCTTTCGAGGAGCAATATGGGAATGTCTGCATTTAGTTAGGAGGAAATTTGACGATGCAGGTTGCCATGCCGAGTCACGACATGGCGCGGCTTGTATTCTGACAAAACGAGGTTTTTGAAAGCGCATGACTCAGCACCAGGCACCTGTCGCAAAACGTATCCCGCATCCCACCAGCCACCATGGGCAGACACTCGAAGACGACTATTTCTGGCTACGTGAAAAAGAGTCGCCGGAAGTCATCGCCTATCTGAAAGCTGAGAATGCATTCACCGAAGCTTGTCTGGCACCGGCAAAGCCATTGCAGGATGCGCTCTTCCACGAGATGAAGAGCCACATCAAGGAGACGGACATCAGCGTTCCCGTGCGCGACGGCGAGTGGTTCTACTACACGCACACGCGCGAGGGCTTGCAGTACGCGATCCACTGCCGCAAGCCCGCTGCCGGCAATCGCATGGTCGAGGCCGCGCACGAAGAAGTTCTGCTGGACGTGAATGCCCTCGCGGAAGGCCAGCCGTTTATGTCGCTCGGCGCGTTTGCCATCAGCCCCGACGGCGGCATGCTCGCCTACTCGACCGACAACACCGGCTTCCGCCAGTACACGCTGCATCTGCGCAACCTGAGCACCTGCGAAACCCTCGCCGACACCGCCGAGCGCGTTGGTTCCGTGGCATGGTCCGACGACAGCCGCTTCCTCTTCTACACCGTGGAAGACGAACAGACGAAGCGGCAGCATCGCCTTTACCGCCGTCGCGTAGGTCGTCCACAGAGTGAAGATGTACTCATCTTCGAAGAGCCGGACGAGCGCTTCAACATCGGCGTTGGCCGCACCCGTGACCGCAAATACCTGCTGCTGGAGATCGGTTCGCATACCACCAGCGAATATCGCTATCTCCGCAGCGATGCTCCTGAAGAAGAGTTTAAACTCATCGCAGAACGCCGCGCGGAAGAAGAGTATTACGTCGATCATCGCGACGGCCTCTTCTACATCCGCACGAACGACGCAGGCAAAAACTTCCGCGTCGTCACAGCACCAGTCGCTACTCCCACACGCGAGCATTGGACGGAGTTGATTCCGCTGCGCGCAGACGTGGTGCTCGACGATTTCGATGTCTTCCAGCACTTCGCCGTCTCCAGCGAGAAAGTTGAAGGACTGGAGCGTCTGGTAGTGCTTCCGTTCTCCGGCAACTCGCTGGCGAAAGAAGGACGCGACGTCTCCTTTCCCGAACCCGCGTACACGGCAGCGCTTCACGCAAACCGCATGTTCGACGCCACAAGCTTCCGGTACAGCTACCAGTCGCACGTCTCACCCGCGTCCGTTTTTGAATATGACGTGGAGACAGGCAAATCCACGCTGCTCAAACAACAGGAAGTCACCGGAGGCTTCGACCGCACGCAGTATGCTGCTGAGCGCGTTTGGGCCACCGCGCGAGATGGCGTGCGCGTGCCCGTATCGCTGGTATATCGCCGTGACCGCTTCAAAAAAGACGGTACCAATCCGCTCTACGTCTACGGCTACGGCTCGTATGGATATCCGCTGCCTGTCACCTTCGGCTCCAATCGCCTCTCTCTGCTCGATCGCGGATTTGTGATGGCCTATGCGCATATTCGCGGCGGCGGCGATCTAGGCGACGCATGGCACGATGCCGGCAAGATGATGGTGAAGCAGAACACCTTCACCGACTTCGTCGACGCTACAGAACACCTGCTCGCCGAAAATTACGGCGCACGCAACAAGGTCGTCATCGAAGGTGGAAGCGCGGGCGGCCTCCTGATGGGCGCGGTCGTGAACCTGCGGCCCGATCTCTTCCGCATCGTGTTGTCGCACGTTCCGTTTGTGGATGTGATGAACACCATGCTGGACGAAACGCTGCCGCTCACCGTCGGCGAGTACGAGGAGTGGGGCAATCCCAACGAGGCGGAAGCCTTCACCTATATGCGCAGCTATTCGCCGTATGACAACCTGAAGCCCGGCGCTTATCCCGCCATGCTGGTGAAGACGAGCCTGAACGATTCGCAGGTGATGTACTGGGAACCCGCAAAGTACGTCGCAAAACTCCGCACACTCAAAACGAATCCCGAATGGCCGCTGCTGCTGCACATCAACATGGATGCAGGCCACGGCGGCGCATCGGGCCGTTACGACTATCTGAAAGAGATCGCGATGGATTATGCATTTGTACTGACGGAGTTAGGGATAGGATGATAAATTTACGTGGACAAGGGTATGTCTTTGGGTTGTAATGCTGCGCATGGAAACACTTGGTCTTGCCTCTGCCTCAAAACCTGAAGACAATATGTTCAAACGGCTGTTCTGGCCGACCGTCCACAATCAATACGATGTTGATCTTTTGGGACGCCAGGGATTCTGGATTGCCGCTGCGGTCGGTATTCTTTCGTTTGTAATTCTGACCATCGGTGGACATGTCATCGTAGGGATGGCTACTGCATTGGTTTATCTGGCAGGTGCCTGCGGCATCCGCGAACGCAGCATTGCCGCCTCTACTCTGATCTTCATCCTTTACTTTTTCAACTTCGCTATCACGCAATTTGTGACCTTACGAGCCGGCGGCTTCAGTAATCCCATTCTCGGGCTCGTCATCCTTATGCTGCTCGCAGCTAACGTGCGCGCTACATTTCAATCGCGCAACTGGATGAGTGGCGAAGATACAGAACTGCCCGAGCGCTCTACAGAATCGTTCGGCGATGTAGTAGCGAACGGACTTCCAGTTAAGATCTGGAAAATAACCAAGTATCCGTTTTTCGTACTTGCGGCACTGCTACTGCTTCTCACCATGATGGGATCGGCGATGTTGCTTATCAATCCGATTCCGACGCCAAAGGAGCAGTCTCGCGAAGCAAATAGTCTGTCGATTGAAGTAGCTCCGCCTGCGCACTAGACCTTTTCGACCTCTTCCACCTTGTCGCCCTCACCCGGCGCGAGGAAGAGGTTAGCCTCCAACCCATGCTGCCGGTCGTAAAGCTCGGCGTAGCGCCCATGCATCGCGTAAAGCTGCGTGTGCGTTCCGCGCTCCACAATCCTTCCCTGCTCCACTACGAGAATCTGATCGGCGTTGCGAATCGTGGAAAGCCGGTGCGCAATGACAAACGTCGTGCGCCCCTGCATCAGCACCTTAAGACCTTCCTGAATCATCGCCTCGCTCTCCGAGTCGAGAGAGCTTGTGGCTTCATCGAGAATCAGGATGCGTGGATTCGCCAGCAGCGCACGCGCAATGGAGAGACGCTGGCGCTGTCCGCCGGAGAGCTTCACGCCGCGCTCGCCGACAATTGTGTTGTAACCTTCGGCGAACCGCTCGGCAAACTCATCCACACGCGCAATGCGGCAGGCGCGTTCAAACTCTTCTTCGCTTGACTGAGGACGCGAGAAGAGAATGTTCTCGCGAATGGTGCCATCGAAGAGAAACGTCTCTTGCAGCACCACGCCAAGCTGTGAGCGATAGCTCGATAGATGCGCCTTTGCAAGATCGATCCCGTCCACCACAACGCGCCCGGTAGTCGCGGTATGAAACGCACACACAAGTGAGATGATGGTGGACTTGCCGGAACCCGACGACCCCACCAACGCCGTAACCGTTCCCGGTTTTGAATCAAACGAAATATCGTGCAGCACCGGCTTGCCTGCTTCGTACTCAAAATTCACATGCTCAAAGCAGACATCGCCACGCAGTGTCGGCAGATCGATGGTCCGTTCAGGGCTCTTATCTTCCTGCTGCTCGCCAAGAATGTCGTTCGTGCGATCAAGTCCCGCGAGCGCCTCGGTAAGCTGCGTGCCAATCGATACAAGCTGCGCGATTGGCGCGATCAGGAATGCGAGAAACATCACGTACATGACATAGCCGCCGGTCGTCAGTCTGCCATCCGCCACTTGGTGCGCGCCAAGATACATAATGCCCGCGCCCACAATGCCAAGCACCGCAGTGGACGCCAGAGCCATCAGTGACTGCGCCGTGAGCGAACTAATCACGTTATCCAACAGCCGTGTGACACCGCCCGCGAACACACGCGACTCGCTCTCCTCAGCCCGATATCCCTTCACCACGCGCACGCCGCCGAGAGACTCCGTCAAACGGCCAGTGACCTCCGCATTGATACGTGCTCGTTCGCGAAAGATCGGACGGATTTTTTTGAACGCAACGCGAAGCACTAACGCAAAGACAACCAGGACGACAAAACTCAACGCCGTCATTTGAAAACTGATATAGCTGAGATACACCAGCGAGAACACAGCGGTCAGCATGCCGCCAAAAAAATCGATCACGCCCGTGCCGATCAGGTTACGCACACCTTCCACATCGGTCATGATGCGCGCAACCAGCGTGCCAGTGCGGTTCTCGTCATAGAAAGCAACCGGCAGATGCGCGATGTGGTGCTGCACCTTCATGCGCAGTTCGGCAATCAGTCGCTGTCCTTCTTTGGAGAGCAGCTGCGTAAGCGCATAGGACGTAATGCCCTGGATGATAGTGGCGACCAGAACAACGCCCACAATCCATGGCAGCAGACTCATTTGGCGCTGCTTCATCACATCGTCAATCAGATAGCGCGTTGATGCCGGTAACACCAGCCCGGCGGAGCGATTGACGACCATGATGAGGAAGCTGCCGGTCAGCAGCGCGCGGCGCGGCTTGATCAGCGCCCATACCTGCGGCAGAACGGTCTTCAGCTTGGGCTTTGGACGTGATGCAGTCAAATCCGCCGCGATGGCCCGTCCTGTGCCACGACCGCCACGGTCTCCACCGTGCAACTTGCCCAAGCCATGTCCCATTCCGCCCATCAGTTACATCCTCGCTCTGGTACTAGATGCGCGCACGACGGGCAGCGACGAAACTTCTTACGCACAACGCGACAAAAATAATGCAGATCAGCGCCATCAGCATCTGCTCGATTACAGCCATGCGATGCTCCACCACTACACCCTGCACCATCTGGATGGCTTTTCCCGTAGCGCGCACCAGCGGAATGATCGCACCCACCAGGCCGACCGTCACCGCAATGTGCATCCACAGCATGCGTTTCTTGGCATCTTCAGTCCGCGCCAGCGCTCCCAGCCCAATCAGCACCAGCCCAAAATAAGCCGGAATCAGTGACGTAGGCGCATGCGATGCCACGGCGAAGTACGTAATTACACCAAGGAGCACAAGGATCACTCCGAAACGAATCGTAAGGTTGGCCATAAAATCAACTTCCTCGCTTTCAAATGGAAGACCGGATTCAGAATACGTCAGCCTGCCCGCCGCATCGCATCCAGCACCTCAGAAGGCTTCCAATCCGCGCCCGGATACCACGCAGCAATGCGGCCATCTTTGTCGATCAGCAACGTGGAAAGCGAGTGGTTCAACGTGGAAGAATCGCCCGGCGTAACGCCCACGTTGAAGAAGTGCTCCATCTCCTCAAGCGCATCCTTCTTCGGCGCGGCAAACTCCCAGTGCTCAAACTTCTCCTTGGTGTACTTGCCCGTATACGCGCCGCCATACGACTTCAGCACCGCGGGCGTATCGTACGCCGGATCGAACGAGATACTGAGCAGGTGCGTCGCCGCATACGCCTTCGGATCCTTCTCCAGAGCCGCATTGATCTCCGCAAAGTTGCGGCTCATCTTCGGGCAGAAGTCCGCCAGCGGGCAGCGTGTGTAGATAAACGTAATGAGCAGCGCCTTGCCGCGATAGTCCTTCAGATGGATGGTCTTGCCGTTCTGATTGACGAGCGCAAATTCCGGCACGGGCTGGCCCGCCGTCGGCACGTTGTACTGTGTCGTCGGTTTGTAGTCCGGCCGCGCCTGCGCAAGGATCACGATCTGGTCCAGCCGCGCATGGTGATACTCGCCTTCGCTGTCCTTCTCCACCTGCAACCGCGCGGAGATGCGATCGCCCGGATGCAGCTCCGAAATCACATTCCGGTCAGCCAGCTTGTACGGCATCGTCATCGCTTCCATAAAGCCAGGAATCGCCTCGTGATCGAGCGTCACTTCACCCGTCTTGGCGTCGGTGCTGATCACCTCGCCGCGCACCGTGTAGCTCTCGGTCGGGCCTGCGGGAGCGGTACTGGCCGCCTTGTGTTTACATCCACCCAGTACGGGCACAAACGAGAGAGCGGCGAGCAGAACAACCTTGCTGAGTGGCTTCATCCTGCTTTGATGATAGTCGCCCAAACACCCCTGCGCACAGGCGTATAAAAGGAGAAGTGACCTCCCGCCGATTCATACTCCAGCAAGCATCCGAAGCGCTCGCTCGCGGAGCGACGGTGTTGACCTCCAACGATCGCGCCGCGCGCACATTGCGCCGTGAGTTAGCGGCCGATCTGAATCGCGGCGACGAAGTCCTTCCGCTCTCCGCATGGATATCCTCCCAATGGCAACACCGCCTCATCTCCGGCGCTGAAACTCGCGTGCCTCTCACCGGCACACAGGAACAACGCCTTTGGGAAGAGGTGATCGCCGCAGAAGAAGAGTTGCACAGCCTCCTGCCTCCCGCGCGGCTCGCGGAGATGGCCGGCAGCGCAGCCAGGCTGCTCTATGAGTGGAACGCACGCGCTCTCTTCCGCTCCGCTACGGTAGAAGGCGATCCCGCTATCTTTCTGCGATGGCTCACCGCCTTTGAGCGCAAGTGCAAACTCGACGGCTGGATTCCGCGTTCTGCCATCACGCGCGCCCTTGCAGAGGCCACCGCGAACGACGCAAATGAGCAAGCGCCTGCTGAACTGTTTCTGATCGGCGTGGAACGACTCACGCCTGCGCAACAGCTATTGATGGACGCCTACGCGCACAAAGGCGCGCGCGTGCAGTTTGCGGAAGCTTCTCCCAATGCAACCGGCCTCTACCTGGCAGAGTGTGTGGACAGCGCAGACGAGTTTTCCCAATGCGCCCTGTGGGCCGCAAAAAAGCTGGGGGAGAACCGCAGCGTCGCCATCATTCATGCCGATCCGGCGGCAGTCCGTCCAGCGCTCGAACGCGCGTTCTGTCAGCACCTCGCGCCGCAGAAGAACGACGTCTCACAAACAACAGTGCGTGCGCCGTATGAGTTTTCGTTAGGCGTGCCGCTGCGTTCGACGCTGATGGTGCGCCATGCCCTTCTGTTGCTGCAATGGCTCACAGCGCCCATGGACATAGAACTGGTCAGCGAGATCATCCGCAGCCCGTACTTCGCCACCGCAGACACACTCGCCACACGCGCGGAGTTCGATGCCTTCGGTCTGCGCGAAGCGTCCAGCCTGCGCGCACAAAGAAGCATCTTCGAAGTGATTGCACTCATGCGAGAGATGCGGCACGGCGCACAGCGGTGGCCCTCTCTCGAAAGTTTTGCGCACCAACTGGCAAGCGCCGCAAAGACCGCCAGCTTCACCGCCAACGCAGGATGGATGGATTGGGCTGAGCACGCCGCTTTCCTGTTGACAACGGCTGGATGGAACAGCGGCCGCACCGAAGGCTCCTATGAATACCAATTGCGCCAGCGCTGGCAGGAAACGCTGGACGAACTCGCGCGCATGCAGGCGCTGAACGAGCGCGTCTCGTGGACAACAGCGCTCTCCACGCTGGAAGCGCTCACCGCGCAAACCCTCTTCGCGCCGCAGTCGCACAACGCACCCGTACAGGTGATGAGTCCGATGGAGGCCGCAGGCAGCGAGTTCGACGCGCTCTGGTTTCTTGGCGCGGACGACCTGCAGTGGCCCACCTCCAGCACACCGCATCCACTGCTTCCCTTCCCGCTGCAACACCGCACAGCGATGCCCGGCACGCATCCGGAAGACGACCTTGCACGTTCCAGCGAGATCACAACGCGCCTCTTGCGAAGTGCCGATGAAGTGGTTGTAAGCTACGCCGCTCGCACGGCAGCCGGAGAGCACGCGCGCATCTCGCGGCTTCTGCCTGCGTCTCAAATGCAGCCTTTTCCGCGTAACGAAAATGCAGAAGTACGTCCATCCATCCAACTAAACACCCAAATCGATACAGATACAGTCCCAGCACCGCCCAGTGCATTGCGCGGAGGCGCAGGTCTTCTCGAAGCGCAGGCAGCTTGCTCCTTCCGCGCTTTTGCCGAACGCCGCCTCTTCTCCGCCGAACCTGGCGCTTCAGAAGACGGTATGGACGCCCTGGAGCGCGGTACGATGCTGCACGAACTGCTGGAAGAGTTCTGGCTCGCAGTCGGTTCGCGCAGGCAGCTAGAAAAACTCAGCACACCAACCACCGACGGCTCTCCCACGCAACGAGACGCCAGGCTGCGCGCGATGATTCATAACAAGCTCTCGCGCGCCAGTGCCTCCGCATGGGAACAGAGCTATCTCGATCTTGAAGCAGAACGGCTCTTCCACCTCCTCAGCCGCTGGCTCGATTTCGAATTGGACCGTCCCGACTTCAGCATCCACAGCACAGAACAGAAAATCCCCGGAGCAGAGATCGGCCCGGTGAAAATCGATCTCCGCGTGGACCGCATCGACCGCGTACATACAACAGAAGGCGATGCTCTCCTCCTCATCGATTACAAGACTGGACCCGCCAGTCCAGCCGATTGGAACGGCGACCGTCCTGAGCGTCCGCAACTTCCTCTCTACGCCGCCGCAGCAAAAATCGAAGGTCTCGCAGGCATCGCCTTCGCCAGTCTGCGCGCAGGAGAAAAAGGAATCGCGCTGCGCGGCGTGAGCGGTCTGCCCGGCGTCTTCGGTCCTAAAGACAAGCCCATTGATTTCGAAGAGCAGGTCTACGAATGGCAGCACGTGCTGACCACGCTCGCAGAGCAGTTCGCCGCAGGCACAGCCGAGGTAAGCCCCAAGCGCTTCCCCACTACCTGCACCTACTGTCGCCAGCACATACTCTGCCGCGTGCACACGCTAAAGAACGAAACCGCAGATGAGGAGGACGGCGTTGAATAATCCAGACGATCTCATTCGCAACGAGGCGCTGGATACGACGAAGTCCTTCATCGTGGAAGCGCCCGCCGGCTCCGGCAAAACCGGCCTGCTCATCCAGCGTTACATCAAGCTGCTGCTCGATCCCGAGGTGAAAGACCCCGCACAGGTCCTCGCCATCACCTTCACCATCAAGGCGACCGAAGAGATACGCGCGCGCGTGCTCGACGCCCTGCAACGCGCACAGAAAAACACCGCGCCCAAAAATCCATTCGACGCCTTGCTCCTCTCACTCGCAACGCAGGTGCTCAAGCGCGACAAGCAGATGGGCTGGCGTCTCATCGAGCAGCCCGCGCGCATGAACATCCGCACCATCGACGCGCTCGCCAGCCAGATCGCACGCACATTGCCTCTCCTCTCCGGCGGATTAGGAACGCTGCAGCCCGCGCAAAGCGCAGAGTTCCTCTATCGCAGAGCAGCCCGCGGCGTGCTGTCTCACCTCGGCAGCAACGACGCAGCGCTTAACGACGCCCTGCGCACCGTGCTTCTCCACCGCGACGCCAACCTTGCCGATGTAGAACGCCTGCTGAGCCATATGCTCGCCGTGCGCGAACAGTGGGCTGCCTTCGTCCCCGTTGCTGAAGAAGACCTGACCGACACCTATCTCGAAAAAAGCGTTCGCACCGCGATGGACCAGGCCCTCGAGCACGAAATCTGCATGCGACTCAAGCGCGTCGAATCCCTCATCCCCGCAAACGCGAAACAACTGCTCACCGATGTCACCGCCGAGTTATGCGAAGAGCCCGGCTACAAAGGCGAAGGAAACTACCTCGCGCTCCATTGCCGTGACTTGGCCGGCCTTCCCGGCACAGGCTGCGAACATCTTCCAGCGTGGCTCGCAATTGTGCGCCTTCTGCTTACAGAAAAAGAGTGGCGCAAGAGCTTTGCCAAACACCACATCAAGCTGGAACTCCCCGAATACACGCAGGAACGACTGGAGCACCTGATCGAAACGTTGCGTAGCGATGCTCTCTTCGAAGCGCTGAACGACCTCCGCTCCGCTCCGCCATATCCATATCCCGCCGATCAGTGGATCGTCGCCAAAGCGCTTTTCCGTCTCCTGCGCCACGCTCTCGCCGAGCTACAACTCGCCTTCGCCGAAACTGGCTTCTGCGACTTCACCGAAGTAGCTCTCGCTGCCCGCCACGCACTCGCGCAGAGCGGCGGCGCGCGCGATCTCGCTGCCGCACTCGGCACACAGTTGCAGCACCTGCTTATGGACGAGATGCAGGACACCTCCGCAGCGCAGTACGAACTGCTCACGCGCATCACCGAAGGCTGGGACGGCTCCAGCCAGACCGTCTTCCTCGTTGGCGACCCGAAACAATCCATCTACATCTTTCGCGAGGCGCGCGTCGAACTCTTCCTCCACGCGCTGCACACACAGCGCTTCGGCAACATCCCGCTCAAGCGCCTCGCTCTGCTCACCAACTTCCGCTCGCAAGGCAAACTCGTCGACCGATTCAACGAACTCTTCCGCACAGTCTTTGTTGCCGATAAGAAAGACGGCATCGAATACATCGACGCTGTTGCCTCCGCCGCTCCTACCGAAGGCGATCTCACATGGAAGCTCGCGCGCAGGCAATATCTCGACAGGAACGCGCCCACATCCGCATCGCAAACACTCACAGCAATGCAGCAAGCATGGGAAAGTGGTTCCATCCTGCAAGCCATTCAGGACGCGCGCGCAACCAATCCCAAATCAAAGATCGCCGTGCTGGTCCGCACACGCACCCACGCCGCGCACATCATCGCGCGTCTGCATGATGAAGGCATCACCGTGCGCTCGGTCGATATCGACGCGCTCACAGAACGCCCCGAAGTGCTGGACCTCGTCGCGCTCACACGCGCTCTGCAACATCTCGCCGACCGCGCAGCATGGCTCGCCGTGCTGCATGCGCCATGGTGCGGCCTTGGCAACGCCGACCTTCATCGCATCGCAGCGGGCGACGATGCAACACGCCGCCATCGTTCCATCCTCACCATCGCCGAAGACCGCATCGGCCTTCTAGAACCCGCCGCACAAAAGCGCGCACGCCGCACACTCGATACCATGAAAGCCGCGCTCGCGCAGCAGGGCCGTCTCCCCTTCGCGCAACTGGTAGAGCGCACTTGGCGCTCGCTCGGTGGCGACGCCTATCTCGACGCAACCGAGTATGCCAACTGCCTGCGCTACTTCACCATGTTGCAGGAGATCACCGCAGACGGCACGATGCCCTCGCAAGGCGACCTCGAAGATGCGCTCGGCAAGCTCTACGCGCAAAGCGATGCAGAAGACGCAGTCGAAGTGCTCACCATCCACAAAGCAAAAGGCCTCGAGTGGGACATCGTCTTCGTCCCTGCGCTCGAACGAACCACGCGCAGAGACACATCACCGCTCTTGAATTGGACAGAAATCACAAACAGCACCGGCGCTCCAGTAGGTCTGCTCCTTGCCCCCATCCAAAGCAAAGGCGACGACGCAACGCGGCTCAACGCATTCATCACCGCATTGAAAAAGCGCCGCAGCGATGCAGAGATCGATCGACTCTTCTATGTCGCAGCCACACGCGCGCGCCACTCCCTCTGCCTGTTCGCCACCGCAACCGAATTAAAAGAAGGCGACCTGCGCAAGGTAAACGGAACCCTGCTCAACACCGCATGGGAGCAGATCAGCGATCTCTTCAATGCGTCAGACGTCACCCGCATCTCCATCGACGACAACACAACCAACCGGCCAGCAGCAACAAACGTCTTCGTCATGCCCGTGCGCACTTCCGCACAACCCGGCATCATCGATCAGCTTGCAGCCGAAGGCTCCACGGCGCACACCATCCTGCAACGAGTGCCGGAAGATTTCGATCCGCTCACCCGCTTCACCTCTCCACTCAGCAAGCGTTCCGACACGCCCATGCGCGAGACCATCTTCGAACGCCCGCAAGGCTCGCTCCTCGCCCGCGCACTCGGCGAAACGGTACACGCGTTCCTTGAAGAGCTCGCACGCCACACTGACGACTTAACCGCACTACAAAAATCCATCCAAGAATGGCACACAAGAATGGCCACCTATGCACGAGCACGCGGCCTCGACCAGCGCCAGTCGCGCCACGTAGCCGATGAAACCCTGCGCGCATTGCGCTCTACGCTCGCCAGCGAAACCGGCCGCTGGATTCTCACCACACACCCTGAAGCGGAAAGCGAACGCGCCATGATCGCTCCCGCAACAGAAAATCAGCCCGCCTTCTCGCGTGTAGACCGCATCTTCCTCGCCGGCGCTTCGTCTCTCTCCACCGGCACAACGCATCGCTGGATCGTGGACTTCAAAACAGCCGAACGCGCAACCGGCATAGACGATTTTCTTGCCGCAGAAAAACAAATCTACGCACCCAAAATGCTGGAATACGCAAAAACAGCACGCTCCAGCATGAACGATGCGCGCCCGGTCATGCTGGGACTCTACTATCCGCTGATGGACCACTTCATCTGTTGGGAAGCGGAGTTGTAAACACGAAAATCACTTGCGAAGATAATGTCCCGTTCGGCAACCTTACACGCGCAACCAGACTCTCTCCTTCATTGGGAGTGCCGATGAGTTTCAAAGACTGGCTTCTCGCAGACCTGCGCGTGCCAACGACGAACGAGACCACACATGCTTCATCCGCACCATGGTGGAGCGTCATGTGCCTCACCGGCGTCGATTATTTTTCAACGCTGGGATATCAGCCCGGCATCGCGTTCCTCGCCGCAGGCTTCCTCTCTCCCTTCGCCACACTCGTACTCGTTCTCGTCACCCTCCTCGCGGCCCTGCCTATCTATCGCAAAGTCGCCGCAGCAAGCCCGCACGGCCAGGGTAGCATCGCCATGCTGCAACACATCTTTCCAGACTGGTTTGGCAAACTCTTCGTACTCGCACTACTCGGCTTCGCCACCACAGACTTCATCATCACCATCACCCTCTCCGCGGCAGACGCCGCATCGCACATCGTGCACAACCCCGTCGTTCCTGCGTGGATGCACAGCCAGATGGGCGCCACCATCTTCATCCTGCTTATCCTCAGCGCCGTCTTTCTGCGCGGATTCAAAGAAGCCATCGGCATCGCCGTCTGGCTCGTAGCCATCTATCTTGTACTCAACGCATTCGTCACCATCGCTGCAATTGCTCACATTGCGCAAAATCCCTACGTCCTCCATCACTGGAAAATTGGCATTGCCGAGAGCGGACATAGCAAATGGGGCATCCTTGGCGTCTCACTGCTGCTCTTTCCGCGCCTCGCTCTTGGACTCTCCGGCTTTGAAACCGGCGTAGCCGTGATGCCGCTCATTAGGGCGAAGGACGAAGCAGAACGCATCCGCAACGCGCGCCGCCTGCTGCTCACCGCAGCCGCCATCATGAGCATCTTTCTCATCGCCACCAGCGTAGCCACCACCACGCTCATTCCACCGGAAGCCTTCCGCGAAGGTGGCGAAGCTAACGGACGCGCCATGGCATGGCTCGCGCACCACTATCTCGGCGAAGGCATCGGATCGCTTTACGACATCAGCACCATTACCATCCTCGCCTTCGCCGGTGCATCCGCCATGGCAGGATTGCTGAACCTCATCCCGCGCTATCTTCCCGGCTTTGGGATGGCGCCGGAATGGGCGCGGGCCTCGCGCCCGCTGGTACTGGTCTTCACTGCCATCGCACTCTTCGTCACCGTCGAGTTTCGTGCAGACGTAGACGCTCAGGGCGGCGCATACGCTACCGGCGTCCTCGTGCTCATCACATCGGCCTCCATCGCCGTGATGCTCGCCGCAAAAACAAAACGCATGCGATGGATCTTCACCATCACCACCGCGATCTTCGCCTACACTACCTGCGCTAACATCGTGGAGCGGCCCGAAGGTCTCAAGATCGCCTCCGTCTTCATCGTCTGCATTATCGTCACGTCGCTGCTCTCGCGCGCATGGCGTTCCACAGAGTTGCGCATCTCTGCAGTAGATTTCGATCCCTCCGCGCTCGAACTCCTGAAAGACGATGACGATCAAGTCATCCGCGTCGTAGCGCGCGCGCCGGAAGAAGGCGAGTGCGTAGAAGACTTCGACGCCGCCGATGCCAACCTGCGCCAGTTCCACAATCTCGATCCATGCGAGTGTGTCTTCTTCTTTGAAGTGGAGCGGCAGGACGCCTCCGACTTCTCCAACAAACTCCGCGTGCGCGGACGCCGCGTCGGCACGCATCGCGTTCTCTGCGCCTGTAGCCCGTCCGTCCCCAACGCCATCGCGGCTCTGCTTCTAAAGCTCCGCGACTATACCGGCAACGTGCCCCATGCCTACTTCCGCTGGGCCGAAGTCCACCCCATCCTCAACATCTTCCGCTTCCTCTTACTAGGCGAAGGCGACACCGCACCACTGACGCAAGAAGTCCTACGCCGCGCCGAACCCGCCGTAAACAAACGCCCGATCGTCCACGTCAGTTAAGAATCGATGTGTGGATTCCAACAAGCCCTTCCCAACAAAACGTTGTCATTCCGAGCGCAGCGAGGAATCTGCTTTTCGTTGCGCAAAGCGCAACGGGATTAGAAGCGGGCTTCAGCCCGCTGTAAAACAGCCAAAAACAAAGGGCTTTAGCCCTGGAGTCGTGCCAAACACCTGCATCCAATATCAGGTACGCTTAATATCAGGTACGCTTTAAGAGATGAAGAAAAACAAGCAATCCCGCCACACCGCCGCGCTGCCCCTATGGCTGCGCATCTGCGTGTGCGCGTGCCTGCTTCTCTTCACCGTAGGCGCCATTGCGCAGGCCACCCACGTCCACGACGACCTGCTTCTGCACAGCTCAAGCAAGCAACATCATTCCACGCAGAATGACTGTCAGCTTTGCACAGCCATGCACGCCCTCCTCATCGCAAAGACACACATTGCGCCATTACCTGTCGCCTTCACGCGCTGCTTCGCGGTCCACACTTCCGAAATCGCGCGCAGCTTCCTCTGGCGCTTCCAACTCGCCTCACGACCTCCACCGGCAGCCGGCCTGGACCTCTCGTCGCAGGTTGCCGCTGCTGTTTAACGCGCACATGGCGTCTTAAGAAAACAGAGCGCACCTGTCACTGTCCCTTTCCATGACAGGAGTTTTTCCATGAAATTTGTTTTCCGCATACTTGCTGCGCTCTTACTTGCGGCGGGCGTCATCACGCAGGCCCAGGTCACCTCAGGTTCCATCACGGGCACAGTGAAAGACACCACAGGAGCAGTCATCCCCGGCGCCACCGTCACCGTCCTTAACGCCGTCAGCGGCCTCTCTCGCTCCACAGTGAGCGACGTCGCAGGTCAGTTCAGCTTCTCCAACATTCCGGCGAACCGCTACCACATCACAGCCGTAGCGGCGGGTTTCCAATCCGCATCGCAGGATGCAACCGTGCGCAATTCGCGCGCAGCTACACTCAATTTCACGCTCGCCGTAGGCGCCAGCGCGACCGAGATTACCGTCGAAGCGGAAGACCTCGTCAGCCAGAACGCCGTCTCCTCCAACTCGGTCGACAGCGCCCTCTTCGATCGCGTTCCCAGCGAAAGCACCGCCGCGCCGCTCTCCTCGCTCGTCACGCAAGCCACGCCCGGCATCGCGTCCGACTCCAACGGCCTCTTCCACCCCATGGGCGAACACGCCGACACCACCTTCGCCATCGACGGCCAGTCCATCTCCGATCAGCAGAGCCGCGTCTTCGGCAACCAGCCCTCCACCAACATCATTCAATCCATCAACGTCATCAACGGCATCGCGCCGCCCGAATACGGCGATAAATCCTCGCTCGTAGTCGAAACCACCACGCGCTCCGGCCTCGGCCTCGACAAACCCACCGGCACCCTCTCCGCCGAGTACGGCAGCTTCGGCACCACCAACCTCTCCGCCGCAGTCGGCTTCGGCTCCAAGCACTTCGGCGAATTCCTCAGCCTCGACGGCGCAAACAGCGGACGCTATCTCGACACGCCCGAGTTCCGCCCCATTCACGACCACGGCAACAACATCAACTTCTTCAGCCGCTCCGACTTCAAACCAACCAGCGCAGACGCCGTGCAGTTGAACCTCTCACTATCGCGCTCATGGTTCCAGCAACCGAACCAGTACGACCAGCTCACGCAAGACCAGCGCGCGCAGATTCGCAGCTTCAACCTCGCGCCCACATGGACGCACACCTTCAACGCCACCAGCCTGCTCACGCTCGGCACCTTCATCCGGCAGGACAACTTCCACTACTACCCCAGCCACAACGTCTTCAACGACACGCCCGTCACGCTCTCGCAGTCGCGCCGCCTGCAACAGATCGGCGGACACACCGACCTGCTCATCAGCCACGGCATCCAAACCATCAAGCTGGGCCTCAGCGGAAGTCGCACAGCGCTGAACGAAGGCTTCGGACTCGGCGTCACTGACGCCACCTTCAACGCGCCCTGCGTCGGCACCAACGGACAACCCGTCACTGACCCGGCCATCACCTCCACCGCGCAATGCGCAGGCATAGGCTACACCGCAAACGACGCCTACCTGCCCGGCCTCGCATCCTACGACCTCTCGCGCAACGGCTCACTCTATCGCTTCCAGGGCGCAGCCGCCATCGGCCAGCAAGCGCTCTACGCCTCCGACAACATCACCTGGAAAAACTGGACCGCGCTCATCGGCGGACGCTTCGACAACTACAGCGGCCTCAGCAACCGCGCCATGGCGCAACCCCGCCTCGGCCTCAGCTATACCGTGCCCAAGTCGCACACCGTCCTTCGCCTCGGCTACGGCAAATTCTTCCTCACGCCGTATAATGAAAACCTGATCGTCTCCAGCAGCACCGGTCTCGGCGGCCTGCAAAGCACCTCAGCCACACCACTCGCCGCCGTGCCACTCAAACCCGCATCGCGCCATCAATACAATGCAGGATTCGAACAAGGACTCGGCCGCTATCTCGTCATCAACGGCGAATATTTCTGGAAGTACACCGACCGCGACTTCGACTTCGACGTCGTACTCAACACGCCGCTCGCCTTCCCCATCCAATGGCAGAAGTCCAAGATCGACGGCTTCGGCATCCGCGTCACCGTGCCCAACTACAAAGGCTTCTCCGCCTTCTCCACCATCGGCCACACGCGCTCGCGCTTCTTCGGTCCGGAGGTTGGCGGCGTCCTCTCCAACGATCCCTCCATCAACACATCAAGCGTCTTCCGCATCGACCACGACCAGGCCTTCCAGCAATCCACCAACGTCGCTTACCAGTTCCACCACGGCCCCTGGGCCAGCTTCACCTGGCATTATGAAAGTGGCATGGTCGCCGGCGTAGGCCGCAGCGATCTCCCCACCCTCAGCGCCACGCAACAAGCCGCGCTCAAACTCACCTGCAACGGCCAGGTCGCCACGCGCACCACGCCCATCGACTTCACCACCTGCAACCTCGACGACGCACACTCGCCTGTCGTCAACCTCACATCGATCGCCACGCACAACGACGACCGCAATCCCGACCGCATCGCGCCGCGCACCATGTTCGACACGGCACTCGGCTGGGACAACATCTTCCACGCGCAAGGCCGCTACAAAACCAACATCAGCCTCACGGCCACTAACCTGACCAACAAGTACGCGCTCTACAACTTCCTCTCTACCTTCAGCGGAACGCACTTCGTCGCGCCGCGCATGGTCTCAGGAAAGGTAAGCTTCAACTTCTAACAGCAGCACAAACAACAAGGCCCGGAGATCATCTCCGGGCCTTTTCTGCTTACCCCTGCATCGACTCTTCCGGCGATCGCAGCCGCACAATCCGTTCCACCGCATACGGCGCCCTGTTCTGCGGAGCATGGAAATGCCGCACCTGCAACTCACCCAGCAGGCCCACGCCAATCATCTGTACACCCGCCAGAATCGCCACACTCGCCACCACAAACCACGGCCCATGCGCGCTCATCACATGCCCATGCGTAAACAGCTTCAGCAAAAACAACCACGCCGCAATCGCAAACCCCGCCAACACGCCCACTAACCCAAAACTGCCAAAAAAATGCAGCGGACGCGTCATGTACTTCAACAAAAACCGTATCGTCAGCAGATCGAAGAACACGCGGAACGTCCGCGAAATCCCATAATGGCTGGCGCCATGCAGACGCGGCGGGTTCGAAATCGGCACCTCACAGATCGACGCGCCATACCAGCTCGCCAGCGCCGGAATGAACCGGTGCATCTGCCCATATAGCGGAATGTTCTGGATCACCTCACGCCGGTACGCCTTGAACGTCGTTCCAAAATCGTGAATGTCCACACCGCTCAGCTTCGCCATCAGCCAGTTCGCAATGCGAGAAGGAATCCGCCGCATCACAAAGTTGTCGCCGCGCTGCGCACGCCATCCACTCACAACGTCGTAGCCCTCTTCCAGCTTCGCCAGAAACTGCGGAATCTCTTCCGGCGCATGCTGTAGGTCACCATCCATTGCCAGCACAAACTCGCCCTGCGAATGATCGAAGCCAGCAGCCAGCGCGCTCGTCTGTCCAAAATTGCGCCGCAGCCGGATAAGCAACACGCGGCTATCCACCGCCGCAATCTCTTCCAGCATGCGATACGTGCGGTCTCGCGAACCGTCGTCGACAAACACAATCTCAAACGTGTCGCCCACATGCTCCATCACGGCCTTCAGCCGGTCATAGAGAGCGGTCACGTTCTCTTCTTCGTTATGAAACGGAACAACAATCGAATACTTCGGCACACCTCTATCGTACCCCTTTGGCCGTGCCAAAGTTGGTTCGCCACCGGGCAGAAGCTGCTCCGCAATCCGCATTCACGGTGATGATATGAAGTGATGGAACGCAGGCAGCCATATACCGAGGTTCCGTACCATCCGGCCACCGATGATCCGGTTCCCGGTGCGCCCGTCAGCGACATACATGAGCTAACAGCCCCGGCCAGCCAGCGCACCACAGGCGTGCATCCAAATGCAAAGTATCTCGATGAGACCGATGAGGTGCAAACCTTATCCGACTCAGACGCAGAGCCTGTCATAGAGGAGAGGGACGCTTCCGCGCCCGTATGGTACAAAGGGTCAACCATGGTGAAACGAATTATCGGAATCGTGGTCGTAGTCATCGCCGTTATAGCCTTCTATTCCTGGTACAAGGTCCACAAAGCTACGCAGGACGCCGCTAACGGCGAGATTTACTTCAATGACTCTCCTTCCAGCATTGGGTCGCGTGCTGAAACTTCGCACGCGACAGCAAAACCAACAGCAAGCGCCAGCTCGTCCACAAACGATCTCACCGTTCCCGTCACAGACAGCCTTCCCGTAAACGCCCCCAACGGCGCAGCCTTCGTCGGCACAGGCAAATTCCAGGTCTACCGCCAGGGCAACATCACCTGGCGCGTAAACACAGAAACAGGCGAATCCTGCATCCTCTTCGCCACCGAAGACGAATGGCGCAAACCCATCGTCTTCAACCACGGCTGCCAAGCAAGCTAAACACGCACTCTTAGATTCGAAATCGTGAACGGATGTCCGCACAGCGGGTGCCCCATCCATTCGCGCTTTTTGCGAATGGGTGGGTTCTGCTCGCGAGCCGGTATATTCAAGCCCTAAAACATAATTGTCATTCCGAGCACAGAGAGGAATCTGCTTTCCTCAATGTGAAACATCGCCATCGCGCGAAGCGCGACCCTAATCCTTAATCCTTAATCCCTAAAAACCATAATCCAACCTCACCTATTGCCTCCGCACCCCAAACCAGATATCAACAACACATGTTCTTAGGAATCGACTGCGGAACCCAAAGCACCAAGGCCGTCCTCTTCGACGAAAACGGCAACGCGCACGGCACCGGCCACGCCGCCCATGAATTAGTAGAAAAAGAAAACGGCGCACGCGAGCAACAAGCCTCATGGTGGATCGACGCCATGATCGCCGCGGTCCGCAGCGCGCTTGCAGAAGAAGCCACACCGCCCGAAGCCGTCCAGGCCATCGGCGTCTCCGGCCAGCAGCATGGCCTCGTTGTGCTCGATGAAAACATGCAGGTCATCCGTCCCGCCAAGCTTTGGAACGACACCGAAACCGCGCCGCAAAACGAAGCTCTCCTCAACCAGCTCGGCGGACCGCAGGCATGGTTCGACCAAACAGGCATCATCCCGCTCACCGGCTACACCCTCTCAAAACTTCTCTGGCTCAAACAGAACGAGCCGCAAAACTTCGCGCGCATCCGCCACATCCTTCTGCCGCACGACTACCTCAACTTCTGGCTCACCGGTCAGCTCACAGCCGAGTTCGGCGACGCCTCCGGCACAGCCTTCTTCGATACGCGCACACGCAACTGGGCCGAAGCCCCACTCGCTGCCATCGACGGTGGCACCGGCCAGCTTCGCAACGCGCTCCCTCGCCTCATTCAGCCCGACGAACTCGCAGGCCACCTCCGCCCTGAAGCCGCCACCGCGCTCGGCCTCACCACCGCGTGCGTCGTCTCCGCAGGCGGCGGAGATAACATGATGGGCGCCATCGGCACCGGCAACGTCACCGAAGGCATCGCCACCATCAGCCTCGGCACATCCTCCACCGTCTACTCCTACAGCAGCACCCCGGTAGGCGACCCCAAAGGCCAGATCGCCGCCTTCTGCTCCTCCACCGGAGGCTGGCTCCCACTCGTCTGCACCATGAACTCCACCAACGTCACCACAGACGTGCTCCGCCTCCTTGGCCGGGACGTTCCCTTCCTCTCGCAGGCTATCGCCGCCACACACCCCGGCGCAGACGGCATCACCTTCATCCCCTTCCTCAACGGCGAACGCACGCCCGACCTGCCCACCGCCCGCGGAAGCCTCTTCGGCGTCTCCTCCAGCAATCTCACGCCAGAAAACTTCATGCGCGCCGCAGTCGAAGGCGTCACCTTCGGCATCCTCGCCGGCCTCGATCTCATCACGCAGTCACGTAAGCCAGAAGAGATCGTACTCATCGGCGGAGGCGCCAAGAGCGACCAGTGGCGCCAACTCATCGCAGACGCCACCGGGGCCACCATCCGCATTCCGCAAACCACAGAAGCAGGCTGCCTCGGCGCCGCCATTCAAGCCATGTGGGCCTGGAGCAAACACAACGGCACCCCAGAAACCATCACCACCCTGACCCGTCGCTGCGTAAAACTCGACAACACCAAAACCGCCTCACCAGACCCTGCGAAACACTCTCCCTACAATGCCGCAATCCATCGCTACCGTGAACACCTGCAACAGCAATATGGAGTCTAAAAAAGTAAAACCGTGGGATATAGGCTGCAAGTCCGCGCAATAACAAAATCCAGTGCAAAGCGGCCAGCGTAAAATCAAAAACGATCCCATGTCCACTGACGTCAAAGAAATTCTCAAGTCCGGCGCCTCCATCACCGATGCAGCCCTCGAAGTTCTTCTCCCAGGCCCCGACACCGCGCCGCACTCCATTCACCGCGCCATGCGCCATAGCACCTTCGCCGGCGGCAAACGCCTGCGCCCCGTGCTCTGCTATGAGGCCGCGCGCATGATCTGCGGACACGTCCCCGAAGGCATTGCAGACCTCGGCTCCGCCATCGAGATGCTGCACACCTACTCGCTCATCCATGACGATCTGCCCGCACTCGACAACGACGACCTCCGTCGCGGTAAGCCCACCTGCCACGTCGTCTTCGGAGAAGCCATCGCCATCCTCGCCGGCGACGCCCTGCAGACGCTCGCCTACGAGACCCTTTCCAAGCTCCCCATCAAGGCCGAACTCGCCATCGACATCGTCCGCGAGATCGCCATCGCCACCGGCACCGGAGTAGGCGGCACCCTCCCCCCCGGCATGATCGGCGGACAAGTCATGGACATCGAAGGGGAAGGTACCAGGCCCACCGCGCAACAGGTCGACGCCATTCACCGCGCCAAGACCGGTGCGCTCATCACCGTCTCCATCGTCACCGGAGGCATCTACGCCGGGGCAGGTGCAGACACCGTAGAAAAACTCCGCCGTTTTGGCCAGCGCGCAGGTCTCGCCTTCCAGATCGTCGATGACGTGCTCGACGTCACCCAGTCCAGCGAACAACTAGGCAAAACCGCAGGTAAAGACACCGCCACCGACAAGGCCACCTGGCCCGCCGTCTTCGGCATCGAGAACTCCATCGCCCAAGCCGACGAACTCATCCGCGACGCCTTCGCCGAACTCGAAGAATTCGGCCCTGCCGCCGACCCGCTCAAATCAGTAGCCCACTACCTCGTAGAGCGCAAACACTAAGCGCAATCTCAAAATTGGGTACCCCATCCATTCGCGTTTTTTACGAATGGTGGGTTATCGCGCGAAGCGCGACGGGAGCAAGTCCACTTCCATGCGCTACTTCTGTCAAGTCCGAAAACCCGCCAAACCACTCAATCCAAGGCACATCCAAGTTGCCGGATGACCACGCTTCATCTGAAACAATAGATATAGCTGACTCGCTCACTTGTTACTTGCTTATTGGCCGCTTAACTCCTTTAGAACCAGGATTTTGCCTATAACCCCAATAGAAATAAGATCTTACAGCCTGTGGAAATCGCATCTGCACCGAACAAAAGACTTAAGGACACCATCCCCCGGGGGAGGGTACCCCCCTAAGCGCCTTTAAGAACCACCCACAGGATAGGGACTCACCGATTTCTCCCCAACACCATCCGGGAACCACTTGTCCGTAATTTTCTTCAACGCAGCCACATCCTGCTTCACGCCCTTCGCGGTATTGATGATGTTCCGGTCATGGTCTGTCCACTTCTGATAAGAAGTGCAAGGCCCAAAATCATCGTTCATCTCCTTGCGCCACTTAGCGGACACATCGCGATAGTGCGCCAGCGTAGCAGCATACGCGCGGTCCTCAGCGAGATTCGTCATCTGGTAGCGATCCCTGCGATGGTTGAACAACAACTCCTGACCGTCGCTGTGATAGACCGCATACGTAAACTCGTGATCGCGGACCCCGCGCCACTCCGATCCGTCGGTCCATGCAGCCGTAGCACCCATGCCCTGCATGTGTGCCACCTCCGGCATTTCGCCGGCGTTGGAGATAATCGCCTTGCTCAAGTCCCTGCCTTCGGCAGTCGCAGGAGCAGGAATGTCCATCATCGAGAGCAGCGTCGGCATGATGTCCGGAGTACCCAGCAGCACATCACTGACTGACTTCGCCTTGATCTTCTTCGGCCAACGCACCAGGAATGGAATATGCGCTGCCTCTTCATAAAAGATCAGCTTTCCATGCCGCCCATGCGACCCAAACATCTCGCCATGATCGGAAGTGAAAATAAAGATCGTGTTCTCAGCCAGCCCCTGCTCTTCCAAAGCACGCATCAACCGGCCAATGTTCCAGTCGAGGTTCGCAGTCTGGGCGTAGTAAGCCTTCAACTGGTCGTGAACGATGTTGTCGAAGTTCTTCGGCAGCCTCTGCCACGCATCGCAGTGAGGGTCCTGCACCGTCGTGTAGTTCGGAGAAGTCGGCACATTTACGTCGCGGAACATCTCCGCATACTTCGGCTCCACGTTCCCCTGTCCCCACGGGGAATGCGGCGGCCCCCACGAAAGAAACATCGCAAACGGTTCCGTCTTCCGCGCCGGTTGTTTCAGATAGTTGATCGCGACAGACGTCTGCTCATCCGGCTCATACTGCTTGCGCAGATGCGGCGTCGCATCGTTCTCAAAGTAAGGCGAATGGTAATAGAAATGGTTGTAGTTATAACCCTCCCACACGCCATCAAAGCCCAGCCGGTAAGGTCCCGGCGGCACGAACCCGTTCTTCACCAGGTTGTGATGTCCGAGCTGGTTCGCCCACATATGCCACTTGCCAATGTACGCGGTCTGGTATCCAGCCTTCGTTAGCGCATGACCAAAGCACTCATGCTCAGGACTCAAACGCGTTTCATTGATCACCAGCCCATGGCTCGACTGATACTTGCCCGTCATCAGGCAAGCGCGATACGGCGAACACACTGGAGTAGACGAGATTGCCTGGTGCAGATTGCAACCCTCCGACGCAAGACGATCGATGTTCGGCGTGCGCGCATACTCGTCGCCCGCATAGCCGCAGGAACCGTAACGAAGCTGATCGGCAAAGACATAGACCAGGTTCGGCCGGTTGTTATGCGGTTTTATTTTGGTACGCGGCTGTGCTGCAAGAGAACCGGCAAATGCTGCCGTTCCCGCCACAAATTCACGGCGATTCATTGGATTTCCGCCCCTATTCCCTCGAAAGTTGGAACGCAACGATGCTATCGGGGGCTAAAAAGATGGTCAATGGTGGCAAAACACCAGGGTTGATTAGTGCAGCGGAACTAGCTGAAATCCTCGTGCCCAAGTGACGTGCGCTCGTCAAACACAAAGCATTCGCCGCGCCAAAGGCTCTTCTCCTTCGGCACCTCTTCGAGATACTTCAGGATTCCGCCCTTAAGGTGATGTACCTCGGCAAAGCCTTCCTGCAGCATAAAAGCCGAGGCCTTCTCGCAACGGATTCCGCCGGTGCAGAACATCGCCACCTTGCGGTGTTTCGCCGGATCGAGATGCTCACGTACGTAAGTCACAAAATCTGAAAATGTATCGATCTCCGGATCGACCGCACGCTCAAACGTTCCTACTTCGGTCTCGTAGCGATTGCGCGTATCCAGCAGCAACACCTCAGGATCGGCAAGCAGTTCGTTCCACTCCTGCGGAGCTACATAATGTCCAGGCTGCGAAGGATCGACAGCAGCGTTGCGGAACGTGATGATCTCTTTCTTCAAGCGGAATTTCTGCCGTTTGAAAGGCTTCTCTTCCGCAGACGAAAACTTCACCTCATCACGTTGCAGCCCTGCCTTCTCGCGAAGCGCATCGAGCAAACGCTCAACCGTTTCGTGTGAAGCAGCCATCGTTCCATTGATGCCTTCGGGAGCAATCAGCATCGTGCCGCACAGATCGCTTCCATGAAACGCCGCAACCATCTGCTCGCGCAGAGCGGCAGGTTCGGCAACAGGAACAAAGCGATAAAAAGCAGCAACGGTGTAGGACATCTTATTTCTTATGATATCGAACGGCAGATTTGTTTAGATATTCACGAAAATCTGGCAGATTTCTGCATCCTTGCAGCTTGCAACCTGTCTAAAGTTCATTCGAGGTAAGGATGGAACTGTCGCAAACATTCGCACTCTTGTCCGCAACACCAGCCACGCTCAACGCCCTGCTACGTAATCTTCCAGAAGTATGGACACAGAGCAATGAAGGTAGTGATTCATGGAACGCCATCGAAATTGTTGGACACCTGATCCAGTACGACCATAACAATTCCATGCGCTTGGAGTGGATTCTCAAAGAAGGCGACAGCAAACCATTCCCTAAGTTCGACCGCACCAGTTTTCAGACAGCAGTACATGCCAAGTCTCTGGCTGATGTACTGGATGAATTTACGCAGGTTCGGACGAATAACCTCGAAAAGCTGCAAAAGATGGATCTTTCAGACGTAGTCCTGGCAAAGCGTGGGATACACCCTGCTCTTGGGAGTGTCACGCTTGGTCAACTGCTCGCAACCTGGGCAGCACATGACCTCACACACCTGCACCAGCTCACGCGTGTACTCGCCTACGCTTATCGCGATGCTGTCGGTCCATGGAGCGCGTTTCTTGGTGTTCTCCAGTGCAATGGTCACAGCAAACCGGCATAGGAAATTCGGCATCGCTTCTGCGCGACAGAGACAACTCAGAAGCCCGATTCGTTCTCCAAAATCCTGCGGCCACCCCGCAGATGGAGATGCATCGATGAACATTCTGAACAAGATGGCGTGTTGTGCTGCGCTGGCAGCGATGGCAGTTATGATCCCTGTGCATGCAAATGCAGCGACGGACAATGACAAGAAGTTTCTGGCGATGGCAGCACAGTCTGACGTGAATGAGATTGCCCTGAGCAAGCTGGCCGAGCAGAAGGCTACGAACCCCGCAGTGAAGGCCTTCGCCAAAAAGATGATCAGCGAGCACACCATGCTGACCAACAGCATGAAGCCGTTCGCAAAATCGTGGGGACTAAATCCGCCTGTCGGCCCCGACTCCGACACCAAGCAGGAGTGGGACAAGCTGAACAAGCTTTCCGGTCATGACTTTGACAAGGAGTACATCGACCACATGGTTTCAGATCACGCAAAGTGTCTGGATGCCTTCACCGATGAAGCGCAGGACACCAAGGATGCTAAGTTCAAGACCGCTGTCCTCAAGGGCAAGACCGTAGTCGCCGCGCACAAGAACATGGCTTGGGACCTGCAGAAGAAGCTCTAAATCAATGCCAATTGATGCAAGGGGGCAGCGCAAATGCGCTGCGCCCTTTGCTTTAGAGATGAGGAAAGTTATGCGGTCATCGACGGTGGTGCCAATTCCGGGGCCGTTGCAAACTCCATGTTCGGCTGCGCTCCCAGTGTGAAGACGAGATGTCCGCCATTCGCGACTTCCGTATGCTTCACCCACAGACGATCGAGCGGCTTGCCATTGAGTGTTACAGATTGAATGTAGCTGTCCGAAGGTGATGTGCGCTTCGCATCGACGATCAGCTTTCGCCCGCCACCAACACGTACTTCCGCATGCGAGAAGCGAGGCGTGGTGAGCACGTAATTCGCGCTGATGGGATCGACAGCGTACAGACCCAGCGAGGACATGACATACCAAGCTGACATCTGGCCGCAGTCTTCATTACCCGCAAGACCGTCCTTGTCGTTGTGATAGAGCGTATCGAGCACTTCCTTCACGCGCATTTGCGTCTTCCACGGCTGCCCTGCGTAAGTGTAGAGATACAGGATGTGATGGCTTGGCTCATTGCCATGCACGTACTGGCCGATAAAGCCGCTCATATCCAGCACCTGCTCATTCGACACACCCGGCTCTGCGGTAAACAACGCATCCAGCTTCTTTGCAAACGCTTCACGTCCACCGAAGAGGTCCATGTAGCCCTTGTTGTCGTGCGCAATGCCAAAGGTGCTCTGCCATGCGTTCGACTCCGTGTAATCACGCCAGTGCTTCTTGTGGCCCGTTCCGCGCGGATCGAAGTTCGGAGCCCAGCTTCCGTCCGACATCTTGGCGCGGATGAACTGCGTCTTTGGATCGAAGATGTTGCGATAGTTCCGCGAACGCTCGCGCTGGATCTTCGCATCGTCCGCATGTCCCGTTGCATCGGCCACATGCGAGACGGCCCAATCGTTGTAGAGATACTCGATGAGTTTGGAGACTGACTCACGCTCCTTGTCCGCACGAATGTAGCCGAGCTTGCGATAGTCGCCCAAGCCCATGTAGTCGTCGTCCATGTTGCGCTTGCGCATCACGGCATAGGCGCGCTTCCAGTCGATGCCGGGGAACTTCTTCACGCACGCCTCGGCCATCACCGTAACGGAGTGATAGCCGGTCATGCAGAAGGTCTCCTGCCCTTGAATCGGCCAGATTGGCACGCCATCCGGGCTCTCTTCCGCCATGCGGATAAGCGCATTCACCAGATGCGGCACGCGCTCCTGCTGCCACAGTGTGTACGACGGATGCAGCGCGCGATACGTGTCCCATAGCGAAAACGTGGAGTAATTGTGCTCACCCGCGGCCAGCTTATGTACCTTCTGGTCCATGCCGCGATACTCGCCGTTCACGTCATCAGCCAGCGTCGGTGCGCACATCATGTGATACAGGCCCGTGTAGAAGACCTTCATATCGCGTTCATTGTCTGAATTCACAGCGATGCGGTTCAACTCGCGATTCCACGCGCGCTTGGCGCGGGTACGCGTTCCCTCAAAGTCCCACGCCGGCTGTTCGCGCTTGAGGTTCTGCATGGCGTTCTCGGCGGACACCATGCTGATGCCGACCTTCACCAGAATCTTTTCGTCGGCGTGCGTATTGAAGTGCACTACCGCCTGCACATGGTCGGGCTTGCGCACATACTGCACGCTGCCTGCTTTGTTCTTACGGTCGTAGTAGAGATCAGCGCTCTCCCACGGCTTGGAGAACTGCATCGCAAAATAGATCTGGCGCGGCGTCTTGGCCCAGCAGACGACCTTGCGGCCACCCATGATCGTGTCCTTGCCGATGAGTTGAATGTCACCGTCCGTCACCTGCAGTTTGGGATCGAGATACGCGTGAATCAGATCGATGACAAAGTGTGATTGATCGCTCTTCGGGAAGGTGTAGCGATGGAAGCCCGTGCGCTCGGTCGCAGTCAGTTCGGCCTTGATGCCCGGCGTCTCCAGCATCACTGTGTAGTAGCCCGGTTCACCATGCTCAGTGTTATGCGAAAACTTCGAGCGATAGCCGCTCTCCGGCGCATCGTGCGTACCCGGATCGAGAACCACCTCACCTACGCGCGGCACCACCAGAACGTCCAGCAGATCGCCGCAGCCGGTTCCGCTGAGATGTGTGTGGCTGAAACCCATGATGGAGCTGTCCTGCGTGTGATATCCGCTGCACCAGTCCCAGTCCTTGTTGTAGGTGTCAGGGCTGAGCTGCACCGCGCCAAACGGCACGGTCGCGCCCGGATACGTATGGCCGTGACCGCCGGTGCCAATGGTCACGTCGACCCACTTCGTCAGGTCCAGCGTTGCCGCCGCGCCGCTCTGGCGGACGGCCTTTTTCGCAGGAGTTTGGGCCACGGCGGCGCTGCCGGCGGCCAAGGAAAGCATTCCTAAAAAGTCACGACGATTGAACACGCTTCTGCTCCAAGGGTTGGGGCGCAAGATCGGGGGAACTGCGCTGAGTTATCGGTAACGTGGACACGTTACCACATCGGAGATACGCTTCTCTACTCCCGCGCATCCGCCATGGAGAGCAGGTGCAAAGAACGCTGTAACTGCTCCAGAGTGGCAGCGGAACGGACGGTAATCTCTACCGTTTGACCGGGGGCAATATCGAAGAAATTGTCGGAAATTCGTGCTGGAACTTCGCCAAAATCCAGCGAAACATCCCGCATATAAGTCGATGCACTCAGCCGAATGCGATATACACCCGCACCAACCCGCTGCATGTCCTTCTTAATTTCCGCCGTCCTCAGCGCCATGTCTTTCGGTTTGACGAAGAAGAACGCATTTTGTGCGATTGGCTTCCCTGCTTCGCGCAACGTGAGCAAAAGCACCGTCCGCGCAGGATCGTAGCCGGCCACTGCCGCAGCATCCATCGTGCCCGCATCGGTGCTGGTGTTCTTCTCAACGTGCACCGGCTTACGTTCGTCGGCGAGCACCTTGCCATCCAGATCGATCAGCTTGCGCTCAATCTCCGCCTCAAATGCCTCATCGCGATCGCTGACGATGTGCGTGCGCACAATCGAGCCATCCATCTCAGACGCAACCAGCACCGGAGCGTTGAATCGACGCGCGTAGTACATCACGGCCTTTGGTTGGCCGCTGTAATCGATCATGGCCCACGATGCGACGGGCCAGCAGTCATTCAACTGCCAGATGAGCGAGCCCATGGTACGCGGCATGTCGAACCGGTGGTGCTCAGTTCCAAGCTTCATCGCTTCGGCTTGCATGACCTGGCTCAGGTAGACACGCGAAATGAAATCTTTAGGCTTGCCCTGGTACTGGTCGAGATACTCCGACATGCGCTGCAGGCCGTTGTGAAACTTCTCATGCTCCTTCGCCGCATCGGAGTTCATGTCCTCCGTACCAACAGCTTTGAGCCACAATTGCGCGGAGGGTAGCGATTGAAAACCGAACTCCGACATGAAGCGCGGATGTTCCGTGAGATAACGCTCAATCGGAACACCGCCGCTCCAAACCTTCCATGAATGTTTATCGCCACCTGTATCGCCACTCGACTCACTCCAGAACTCGGCCGTAGGCGAACTGGAACTATACGGCACACCATTGCCGTACTCCGCAACGACGCTCTTCAGCAGGTCGCGATATTGCAGCAGATAGTTTTGCCACACTTGCTCGCGCTGCTCAGGCGTAAGGCTGTTTTTAAAGTCGATCCACTTTTTCCAGTGGTTCCAGCCAGTCTCCACTTCATTATTGCCACTCCACAACGCCATCGAGGGATGATCGCTGAGCCGCTCTACCTGTTGCGTGGCTTCAATGCGCAGGTTCTGCTGAAACTCCTCGTCTCCCGGCGAGAGTCCGCCACCGAACATAAAGTCATGAAAGACCATGATGCCCAGTTCATCGCAGTCGTCGTAAAAACTATCGGGCATGTAGTAGCCGCCGCCCCACACGCGCACCATGTTCATGTTGGCGTCGTGCGCCTGCTGCAATAGATTGCGCTCTTTCTCTTTTGTAACGCGTGCCGGAAAGCTGTCCAGCGGAATCACGTTTGCTCCACGCGCGAAAACAGGAGTGCCATTCACCACAAAGGTGAAGCTATGTCCGATGGCATCTTTTTCCCGGAGGAGTTCAATAGAGCGCAGGCCCGTCTTCTTACTTGCATGAAGTTTCAGGCCATGAGCGTCCTGTAGGTTGACGTCTAGTTCATATAAGTTCTGCGCGCCATAGCCGTTAGGCCACCACAGCTTTGGATGTTCAATGCGCATATCGAACTGCAACTCGCCGCTACCTGCATCGATTCTCCAGTCCGGTTCGTTTGTGTATGTAGATTGACGAAGCTCTGTATTGGAAAGCGAGACACGGCCGCTAAAATCTCCCGAGCGGTCGGCCAGCACCTTGACGGTCACTGTCACCAGCGCACGGTTGGCATTTACGCTGCGCTGTTGCAGATGAACGGACTCAATCCGCGCGCCGCTCCACGCCTCCAGACGCGCACTCTTCCAAATGCCCATCGTGACCAGCTTCGGCCCCCAGTCCCAGCCAAAGCCATAGCCCGCTTTGCGCAGATACGGCGTAATGGGATACAGCCCCTTCTCGCGGTCCAGCGGCTCGTATCCGCTGCCGGGCAGAACGTACGGCAGCTTGGCAATCATGGGAGTAAGCGTCTTCGCAGGCGAATGGAAGTTCACCTCAATATGGTTTGTGCCGGAGTGCAACAGCTTCTTCACGTCCACGCGCCAAGTGCGGAACATGTTGTCTGCCTTCAGCACTGCCGTGCCATTCACAGTTACATCGGCCAGCGTATCCAAGCCGTTGAAGACCAACTCCACATGTGTGTTGCGCAAGACATCCGCCGTCACATTGAAGTCGCGCGCATATCTCCAGTCGGTATCACCTACCCACTGCGCTTTACTTTCGTTTGTATCGGTAAACGGATCGGCAAGCAGACTATTCGCCATCAGATCTGTCTGTACAGCACCGGGCACATTCGCTTTGTGCCATTGCTCCGCAGACGCATGTTCCGGCGCAGCTATCGCGCGGAACTGCCATGTTCCATCAAGCGAGATGTTTGTCTGCGCGTGTGCGGCTGCACACAGAAAAGAGACGAGGAACAACAGGCGGACCAGACGCATGGCGGTGAGCACCTCGTATCCGGTGTAGAGCTTTATGGGAAAGGTGTCAACGCAAGAAGTCTATTAAGAGCGGCCTATCTGCCTTGCACGCCATAATGCCCCCTGCACCGGGTCTACAGCCTGTTCACAAACCTGAATGTCGGCATCGAATTGCTTTAGCGCGGCAGCCATGGCTTCTCGCACAGGCACAACGTGTTGCAGGATCGATCCTGCAACAGCCACACCAAGTGCTCCGGAGACGCAGGTGTTCTCTTCCTCTTCGATCCGTGCGATCTTCTGCATCACGATGACAGCAAGCGCGGCAAGGTCTTCCCCTGCCTGGCGCAAAACGCTCTGCGCCACGCGGTCGCCCACTTCCGCACATGCGGTCACAATGCGAGAAAGCCGCGAAAGATCCGGCGGGGGCACCGTATGCGCCTGCGCCACAATTTCTTCCGGAGTATTTACCTGCCACGCAGCAGCGATAGCCGGCATCAGCATCGTCTCTTCGTCGCGGTCCTTGGCCAGAAATGCCGCTCGCAATCCCTCACGGCCAATCCAATAGCCCGATCCCTGATCGGCAATCGCTGGGCCGTGGCCACCTGCACGCACCATGCGTCCTGATGAACTGCGCCCGCATACGTTCGATCCAGTCCCGGCCAGCACCAGCACTCCTCGACTGCCGGGGAAAGCCGCGTCCAGCGCAATCTCCACGTCCCCCAGAATCAGCAGCTTCGCATCCGGAATCGCCTGCGCAATCTCTGACCGTATCCACTCCACCACAAGCGGAACCGTCTCACCCGCTGTTCCAATACAAACTGCGTCCACCTGTCGAAGAGGCACTCCAGCAGCCAGTTCCATCTCTGCAAAGGCATCCCGCAGGTTCTTACTGGCGTCTTCGGCAGAGACGCGCATCCGCTTGATCGATCCAGTCTGAGTACGTGCCAGTTCCGTGCGATCATCGGCCAGCAGACAGGTCGTGTTCGTGCCACCTGCATCGATGGCCAGGTAAAGGGACATACGTTTCCTTCAGCGCAACGCAGTTTACCCGCATCGCAATCGATTGTTGAAACATCTACTACAGGTGAATCGTCCAACCTAACTCAGCCAGTTTTTCTTCAATCTCCAGCAGCGCGGCTTCCAGGGCACTGCGGCGATGAGGACTGGCGGTCCGTTCGGAAAGGATGCGTTCCCGTTGAAGGGACAACTCCTGAATGCGCCGCTTTTTATGGGCATCGGCGGACATCTGCGATTTTTTGTCACCTGCGGTACGAGCAGCTTCGCTTTGCTGTTCTTCCACGTTTTTACTCTCGAATCCTCGGGCCATACTTCCATTTTACGCATGGGCCCTAATGAGACTATAGAAATGCTGCCCCGCTGCGGCCCCAACCCGGAGAGATGAACCTGTGTGGATTGTTCGCCTTGCGCTAAGAAGACCGTACACCTTCGTCGTTATGGCGGTCCTGATTTTTGTGCTTGGCGTGGTCTCTGTGCTCACCATGAGCACAGACATTTTCCCTAACATCGACATTCCCGTTGTCACCGTTATCTGGAGCTACAGTGGCACCAGTCCCGATGAGATGGAGAAGCGCTTCACCACCGTTTCCGAGCGCGCCATTACCACCACGGTCAACAACGTAGAACATATCGAGTCGCAATCGGTCGCCGGCATCTCCGTCATCAAGGTCTTCTTCCAGCCGGAAGTAGATGTCGCCTCCGCCGTCGCACAGGTCTCCTCCGTCAGCCAGACCATCCTCAAGATTTTTCCGCCCGGCACCACGTCGCCCTTCATCCTGCAGTTCTCGGCGTCCAACGTTCCCATTCTGCAGGTGGCGCTCTCCAGCGACAAGCTCTCGGAAACGCAGCTTTACGACGGCGCCATGAACTTCGTCCGCACACAGCTTGCCACCATTCAGGGAGCGCAGATTCCTTCGCCCTACGGCGGCAGCCCGCGTCAGATTCAGGTCGATCTCGACACGCAGGCGATGTACGCCAAGGGCATCTCCGCTACCGATGTGGTCAACGCTCTGAGCGCTCAGAACCTCATCCTTCCCGCTGGCAATGCGAAGATCGGCAATCGAGACTACGTAGTACGCACCAATGCCAGCCCCGATGCTGTCTCCGCGCTCAATAACATCCCCATCCGCTCCACGAACGGCGCCACCGTTTTTATGCGGGACGTCGCGTACGTCCACTCCGGTGCGGCGATTCAACGCAACATCGTCCGCGTCAACGGACGCCGCGCCATCCTGCTCACTATTCTGAAGGCAGGCAGCGCGTCCACGCTTGATATTGTCAGCCGCGTGAAGAAATTGCTTCCACACGCGATCGAGAATCTGCCACCGCCACTTCCGGAAACACGCCTGCTCTTCGATCAATCGCTCTTTGTGCGCGCCGCCTTGCAGGGTGTGGTGAAAGAAGCAGCCATCGCCGCCGGGCTTACCGCGGTGATGATCCTCCTCTTCCTCGGCTCCTGGCGATCGACGGTCATCATCGCCATCTCCATTCCGCTGTCCATCCTGGTTTCGCTCATCATTCTCAAGCTGTTCGGCGAGACGCTCAATACCATGACGCTTGGCGGTCTCGGACTCGCCGTCGGTATCCTGGTGGACGACGCCACTGTAGAAATAGAAAACATCCATCGCAATCTCGGCATGGGTAAAGAGATCGAACCGGCGATTCTGGACGGTGCCGCGCAGATTGCCGTTCCGGCATTCGTCTCCACGCTTTCTATCTGCATCGTCTTTGTGCCGGTCGTCTTCCTTTCCGGCGCGGCCAAGAGCCTGTTCACGCCGCTCGGTATGGCCGTGGTCTTCGCCATGATGGCCAGCTACTTCCTCTCGCGCACGCTCGTGCCCACCATGGTCAAGTTTCTCCTCGCCAACGAGGTGGAGATGTACGCCGCGATGGAAGACGAAGCACATGAAGCTCCCGCAAACGCAGGCATCATCTGGCGCACGCACTTTGCCTTCAATCGTTACTTTGAAAAGTTTCGTAACAAATACCACGCCCTGCTGAACTGGACGCTCGCGCACACACGCTTCACGCTTACGTGCTTTGCGGGATTCGTTCTTCTCTCCGTCTGCCTGCTGCCCTTCATCGGCCGCGACTTTTTCCCCAATGTGGATGCCGGCAACTTCCGTCTGCACGTCCGCGTTCCACCCGGCACACGCCTCGAACAAACTGAAGTCACCTTTGCCCAGGTCGAAGCAGCTATCCGCAACGTCATTCCGAAACGCGATCTCAACAGCATGATCGATGACATTGGCGTTCCCAACGGCTCTTACAATCTCGCCTTCGGTGACGGTTCGCTTACAGACGAGCAGGACGGCGAAATCCTCGTTTCACTCAACGAAGGCCATCGTCCAACAGCCGAGTATCGCGAAGAGTTGCGCAAAGTTCTGCGCAAACAGTTCCCTGACGTCGTCTTCTACTTCCAAGCATCGGATATTGTGAATCAGATCCTCAACTTCGGTCTGCCCGCACCGATCGATATCCAGATCAGCGGACGGCAGGCGAAGACCAACTATGCGCTCGCGCAGAAGATTCGCGACATAGTGGCCAAGGTACCCGGTGCTGCAGATGTGCATGTGCATCAGGTCATGTATTCGCCAGAGCTGCGCGTGAACGTAGACCGTACGCGTGCGCAGGAAGTTGGCATGACGGAGAACAGCGTTGCCAACAGTATGTTGTACGCACTCGCGGGCAGTGGCACGGCCACACCAAACTACTGGCTCGATCCGCAGAACGGCGTCAATTACAACGTAGTGGTGCAGGTGCCGCAGCGCGATATCAACTCCGTCGCCGCTCTGCAAAGTCTGCCGATTACGAACTCTAAATCGGCGCAGTCCCCTTCAGGCATGCCCGTCGGCAGCTCCGGCACTCCTGCGTCACCAGACACGCAGATGCTTGCAAATCTTGCCGAAGTGCAGCACTCCTCCACCGCAGCCGTTACCAACCACTACAACGTGCAGCCCGTCTACGATGTCTTCGTTAACGTGCAGGGCCGCGATCTTGGCGCCGTGGCAGCCGACATTAATAAGAAGCTACAACCAATTCGGGACGATTTGCCAAAGCTCTCCAAGGGAGCAACGCTCACTGTGCGCGGACAGGTTAAGAGCATGAACGACTCTTTCACCGGACTCGGACTTGGAATGATCTTCGCCGTCCTGCTCGTCTATCTGCTCATGGTGATCAACTTCCAGAGCTGGCTCGATCCGTTCATCATCCTGATGGCGCTGCCCGGCGCTGCCTGCGGAATCTTGTGGATACTCTTCCTTACAGGGACTACGTTCTCCGTGCCATCGCTCATGGGCGCCATCATGACGGTCGGTGTTGCCACAGCCAATTCCATCCTGATGGTGACGTTCGCTAACGATCAGCGCGTGCTCGGCATGGATTCCGTTGCAGCCGCGTCCGCCGCGGGCTTTACGCGACTACGCCCTGTGCTGATGACCGCGCTCGCCATGATTCTCGGCATGCTGCCCATGTCGCTTGGCATGGGCGAAGGCGGCGAACAGAACGCGCCGCTCGGCCGCGCCGTAATCGGTGGCCTGCTCATCGCCACCGTGACCACGCTCTTTATCGTGCCCATTTTCTACAGCCTGCTCCGCAAAAAGATGCCCATCGACGCGATGGAAAGCCCAGTCAACACCGATGAACTGCTGGCCCGCACCGAAGCAGGCGCATAGGAGAGATCGATGACGGAACACACTGCCTCGCCGACCAAACGCCCTGTATTGATCGCCATTGCGGCATTTTTGCTGCTGATTCTGCTCGCGGTCGCCTTCCTCGTTCCCAAGCTGCATCACCGCCGCGAACTAAGCGAAGAAGCAGAAACAGCCGCCGACCAGTTGCCTGTGCGCACCGTCCAGTTGAAGCTCGGTCCCGCGCACACCACCATCGAACTTCCCGGAACCGTGCAGGCTTTTGAGCAGACGCCCATCTATGCGCGCACCTCCGGCTACGTTTTGAAACGCCTCGTCGACATTGGCGATCATGTCTCCAAAGGCCAACTGCTCGCCGTCATTCAAGACCCCATCACGGAACAGGCACTTCGCCAGGCACAAGCTACTGTCGTGCAGATGAAGGCGCAACTCGCATTGCAGCAGGCGAATGCCAAACTTTCTTCTGTCAACAATCAGCGCTGGCAGCAGCTTCAGAGAGCAGGCGTGGTCTCGCAAGTGGACGCAGATGAACGCGCGGCCTCTGCCGGTGCCAACGACGCCGCTGTAGAAGCCGCACGAGCCAACATCGCTGCCGCCGAAGCAAACGTCCTTTCTCTCCAGGAACAGCGCGGCTTCTCCCGCGTGACTGCGCCCTTCAGCGGCATCATTCTCTCCCGCTCCATCGATACCGGATCGCTCATCTCCTCCGGCTCGCAGAACTCCGTTACGCAGATGTTCACCATCGGTCAATCAGGCCGCGTGCGTGTTTTCACCAGCGTTCCGCAGTCCATGGCACCGGCCATCCAACACGCGCGCGCGGTCAAGATCACCTTCCGCGAACTTCCCGGACAAATCTTCTCTGGCACCGTCGCACGCACCTCTAACGCACTCGATCCTGCTTCGCGGACCATGCTCACCGAAGTGGACCTCGACAATCCCGGCGGAAAGATCCTTCCCGGCATGTTCGCCACTGTCTCCTTCGAAACGCCATCCACCGTGCAGCCGGTCCTGCTTCCCCAGAATGCCCTCGTCATGCGCTCCGCAGGTCCGCAAGCTGTTCTTGTTGGCAAAGATCACATCGCACACTTCCGCCGCCTCACACTGGGCCGCGATCTCGGCACCAGCGTAGAAGTCCTCAGCGGCCTCAAAGCTGGAGATCAGGTTGTGATCAATCCCGGCGACGAGGTGGTGGAAGGCCGCAAAGTTGAGCCGCAACTCCAACCATAGAACCAGCAGCGATATCATAGAGGAGATGGGCACTGAAAATGGTCATAACGCGATCGTAAGTATTCGCGGACTTCGCAAAACTTACGACGGCAAACCACCAGTGCGCGCCGTCGATGGCATCGACCTCGACGTGCATCCGGGCGAGATCTACGGCCTGCTCGGCCCAAACGGCGCAGGCAAGACAACCACCATCTCCATCTGCACTACGCGCGCCCTGCCCACCGCAGGCTCTGTCGTCATCGACAACATCGACGTGGTCAAACATCCATCCGCCGCGCGCCGCTCTATCGGTGTCGTGCCGCAATACAACACGCTCGACCGCTCCTGCACCATCTGGGAGAACATCCACTTCCACTGCTTGTTCTTCGGGTTCTCGCGCGCTGAAGCACGCGCACGTACCCAACAGCTCCTCGATCAGTTTCATCTCGCCGAGAAAGCAAACTCCTACCCAGCACAACTCTCCGGCGGACTCGCTCAGCGCGTGCAAATCGCGCGCGCCATCGCGCACCGCCCCAAAGTTCTCTTCCTCGATGAGCCCTCAGCCGGCCTGGACCCACAGAGCCGCATTGCCATGTGGGAGATCGTGCAGGGCCTGCATCGCGAAGGCATCACCGTCGTGCTCACCACGCACTACATGGAAGAGGCCGATGAACTCTGCAACCGTCTCGCCATTGTCGATCACGGACGCATCCTCGTGGAAGATACACCAGCCGCACTCAAGAACTCCGTCGGCGCGCAGACCATCTACGAACTCGACCTCCATGAACCCGTACCCGACCTGCAACAAAAGCTAGGTATGTTGTCGGGAGTAACCGCGGTAGAAGATACTCCGCGCGGCATTCGCGTACTTGCGCGTACCTGCGACGGACTCATCGGCGACATTGTCAGCACCGCGCAGAGCAGCGGCCTGCGCGATATGCGCGTGACCGAGCCCACCCTTGAAACTGTCTTTATCCGCCTCACCGGGCGGGACCTGCGGGAGTAGCCATGGCAACCAACGCACGCATCGTCTCATACGCACGCGCCTTCGCCGGACTCTTCATGCGCGATCTCTACGTTCTGCGCCGCGAAATGTTTCCCTTCCTCATCCGCGTCGCGATGAATCCGATCCTGTTTCTCTTCGTCTTCACCTACATCATGCCGCACATGAGTGGAGGCGCTACACTCTCGCCCACAGCAGGTTCAGGAGCAGGCCCGAGCTTCTCCACCATTCTTCTCCCAGGCCTCATGGCCGTCGGCATCATGTTCTCCGGCATCGCCGCCGTAGCTCTTCCACTCGCGCAGGAGTTCGGCATCACCCGCGAGATCGACGACCGCGTGATGTGTCCGCTGCCCACCGGCGCTGTTGCGATTGAGAAGATCTGCTTCTCTGCCGTGCAGAGCGCGATTGCCGCAGCCATCGTCTATCCGCTGGCCTACTACATCCCATCCACAAAACCTATCACGCACGTCACAAGCTGGCCGTTTCTGATCGCTGTAGTGATACTCGCTTCACTCACCTCAGGCGCACTCGGGCTCACTATCGGAACCACCGTCAAACCACAGCAGATCGGCCTCATCTTCGGCGTCGTCGTCATGCCGATCACCTTCCTCGGCTGCGTTTACTACCCATGGGCGCTGCTGGACAAGATGCCCATCCTGCAACACGGCGTGCTCCTCAATCCAATCGTCTACATGTCCGAAGGTCTGCGCGGCGCGCTCACACCCGCGCTGCCACACATGAATGCCGCGCTCGTGCTGCTGATGCTGCTTGTCTTTCTTTCACTGCTCACCTGGCTCGGCGTAAAAGGCTTCCTGCGCCGTGTCATCGGCTAAGACAATCACGCACGCTTCGTGAGTTTGATTCCCTCAACCGGAATCACAATTCGAAATACTGTTCCTGACGGTCCATTTTTAGGTCCAGCCTGACGGCTGCGCACCTTCATTCTTCCGCCATGCTTGGTGACGATCTCTTCGCTCACCCAGAGTCCTAGGCCTGTTCCCGTCGTCTCCTTCGTTGTGTAGAACGGCTCAAATATACGCCGCAAAATCTCAGCAGGAATCCCCGTACCGGTGTCCGCAATCAGAACAGAAATACTCTCTCCACGTGCAGCACATCGCCGCGCCACGCGCACATGCAAGGTCCCGCCATGCGGCATGGCATCCGCTGCATTGCCAACCAGATTTGCCAGCACCTGCCGAAGCTCTCCGGCGAACCCAAACAACTCGGCAGATGTGTCCATCACCGTCTGTACACGTATATTTGCGCTTTGAATGCGGGCTGCATGCAAGGTCAGCACTGAGTTCACAATGTCCGCCAGCCGCACCATCTCCGGCCGAGTGGATGACCGGTAGAACCGCAGGGTTTGCTGTGTAATCTCCGAGACCCGCAGTAACTCACGCTGCGCAAGCGAGGCAAACTCCTGCGCCTCTTCATCCAGCGACGGATGATGGCGAATCAGATACAGCAGGTTCGTCACGCTCTCCAGTGGATTGTTGATCTCGTGCGCAATGGAAGCCGCAAGCCGCCCCGCCGCCGCTAGTTTCTCCGAACGGCGCATGGCTTCCTCGGCGCGAACGCGGCTGGTCACCTCGGTCATTACCATACCTACCCAGCGCACGTGGAGCCCGCTTGGCTTCACGGGATAAAAATTGCATATCCACGTGCGCGCGTCTCCATGATCGCCCAGAAAACCCGTTAGTTCACGATCATGCACATCCTCGCCGGTCACGAACACATGTTCAACAATCTGTTCCAGTTCATCGGCGAGATTGCCAGGAAATATCTCCTGCATCGTCTGGCCGAAATGCTGTTCCATGCTGCGCCCATACATACGTTCAAGAAACTGGTTTGCCCGTACATAACGGTGCCGTCGATCGAAAAACGCAAATCCAACCGGCGCATTCTCCAGCATGGAATCCAACATCGCCAGTGTCTCGTTCAACCCATGCCGCTGCTGTTGCAGTTCGCGCACCATCACATTGAAGCTATGGGTCAACTGCCCGGCCTCGTTACGGGTCGTAATAGGCAAAGGAAATCCGCTCGTGCTCTCTGGATCGCGAATCACCTGTTGCGTAGCCTTGCCCAGCAGGCTCAGCGGGCGCGCCACGGTCCGGCCCAGCAGCATCGCCAAAAATACATTCGCAACAAGCGCACAAATGGCATAAGCAAGCGCGTTCCACACCACCTCGGAAAGATTATGCACACCGATCTTCGTATCTGGAACGATCGTGACGACCGCCGCAGTCCGTCCACCCACGATCACTGGGGCCATCGCAACTGGGCTGCGTCCGTCCTGCGCCGGAATAGTGTGGAATTGGCCCGTCCTCACAGCTTCGCGTAACGCCTGTTTCTCTGCGTCGTTCAGCTGTCCTTGGCCAATCCGGTTCACCGCCAGCGTATTGCCGTCCAGATCGGTGATGCGTGCTGTCGTTACCGCTATGGAGGAACGCATGGCTTCGGACAGGCGCGCCAATTCTCCGCGGTCGTTTTCTGCGACGGCATTCGAAGCCAGGTCCCCCAGCAGTTTTGCCTGCATCTCCATCCGCGCAATATCACGCTGCTTTTGCGCTTTGATCTGCGTGCGGATCTCCATACCAAGAAACACAGCCAGCACAATGACCTGCAGCACGACCGTGCATAGAACAAGTTGTCCTATGACAGTGCGCGGCAAAAACCGCAGCATCCCTATTTCTGGTTTGCGGCCTGTCTTCATGCGTCCCTGTCCATCAGTGAACATGCCTTAGCTTTCGCGCCAGGTCCCGTGCGATCAGCGCTCCGTGGAACCGGCCGTTCTCAATAAAAATCTCGTTCGTACGTTCGCCTGCCACAATCACTCCTGCCAGGTAAATCCCTGCTACGTTGCTCTCCAGCGACTCCGGATTGCACACCGGACAGCGCGCGTTCGCTTCGTCCAGCTTTACGCCTAATCCTTCGATGAAACTAAAGTCAGGATGGTATCCAGTCAGGGCAAAAACAAATTGATTGGCGATTTTCTGGGGTCCATCTGGTGTCGCCAGGACCACACAGTCCTCTTCAATTCGCTCTATTCTCGTTGAGAAATAGGCTGTAATCTCTCCGTTTTTGATGCGATTGTTGATATCCGGCAGAATCCAGTACTTCACATGGCGATGCATCTCCGCTCCACGGTGCACCAGCGTGACCCGCGCACCATGCCTCCAAAGCTCCAGCGCTGCAATCGCCGCAGAGTTCTTTCCGCCAATCACCAACACGTCCGTATCGAAAAATGGATGCGGTTCGTCATAATAGTGCCGCACCTTCGGCAGGTCCTCACCGGCAATACCCATATAGTTCGGTAGATCGTAGTAGCCCGTCGCCACCACCAGCTTCTTCGCACGCAGTTCCTTCGCACGGCCAAAGCGGTCTACCGTATGCACAACAAAATCACCATCGCTTCCGCCCACGTGGTCCACGCGATGATATTGCCGTACACCCAGATGGTAATGCTCAGCCACCTTGCGGTAATACTCCAATGCTTCGGCGCGTGTCGGCTTTTGATTCGGACTTGAAAATGGCATATTGCCAATCTCAAGCAATTCAGGTGTCGTAAAAAACGTCATGTGTGCCGGATAATGAAAGATCGAGTTACACAGGCACCCTTTGTCTACCATCACTGGCCGCAATCCGGCCCTCTGCGCCTCAATGGCGCACGCCATTCCGGTCGGGCCGGCTCCAATCACCAGAACGTCAAACGTCGTTTCCACTTCCATCTTTCTATTGAACCACTCAGAATGGCCTTTCAAAGCTCGAAGGAGCAAGAACCGTCCTCCCTTCTTACAGCATCCGATGCTCTATAAAGACATTTCGAAACGAGGAAGACATGGCAGATCTGGAACAGTTGAAGCACGCGCCCGCATCCACCGGCATTCTCGACGTCATCGCAAAGCGCTGGAGCCCGCGCGCATTCACATCGCAGCAGGTCTCCAAAGAAGACCTCCGCACCATCTTCACTGCCGCCGAATGGGCCGCATCGAGCTTCAACGAACAGCCCTGGCGCTTCATTTTGGGCATACGCGACGACGAACAACACGGAGAAGCCTACAACAAGATCTTTGATGCTCTGGTCGAGAGCAATCAGCAATGGGCCAAATCCGCGCCTGTTCTCATTGCTACCATCGCCAAAAAGACCTTCTCGCATAACGGCACACCCAATCGCGTGGCGCAGCACGATGTGGGAGCGGCCAGTGCCACCATGTGCCTGCAGGCCATCGCTCTCGGCATCCACACGCATGGAATGGCCGGCTTCGATCCGGAGGCCCTGCGTGCCTCCTTCGGCATCCCTTCCAACTTTGAACCGATGGCATGCTGGGCCATGGGATATCTCGGGAATCCCGACACGCTTCCCGAACACTTGAAGGAACAGGAACTCGCCCCACGCACGCGCAAAAATCTCGACGAATTCGTCTTCACCGACTGGGAAACCGGAGCAGAGTTCTAGCGTGTCAAGTATCCTTACAACCCAGAATGCTGACTGCGTATCTTCCATCCACCAACTGCCTCGTCCCCAACGCCGCGCCTGACGATAAGGGCCTTCAAAACGCTGCATGGATCGACCTGCTGCAACCCACTGAGGAAGAAGAGCGCCGCGTCGAAACCCTTTTGCGCATCAATGTCCCCACACGCGATGAGATGCGCGAGGTGGAAAGTAGCAGCGCCATGTATCACGAAGGTGATGCGACTTTTGTCACGCTTCGCGCACTGAGCCGGGCTCCTGGTGAAACTCCGCGGCTCGCCGCCATCACACTCGTTTTGGCCGCCAATAAACTGATCACGATCCGCTACGCCGACCCAACATCCTTCCGCAACTTCATTTCCCGCGCCATCAAAGCAGGCGCTGGCGACCTCTCCGGCTTCTCAGCCCTGCTCTGCTTTGCGGAAACTCTAGTAGATCGCAACGCCGATCTGCTCGAAGAAACCGGCGATAATCTGGACAAAGTTTCCGCGCAAATCTTCGCGCAAAACACAAAAGCCATGGAAAAGATCGCCGCGGACGATCTCGGTTCCCTCCTTAAACAGATCGGCAGAAGCGGCGACATCGCCGCCCGTGTTCGTGAAAGTCTTTACTCCGTCGCGCGAACACTTCCCTTCCTCCAGCTTGAAAAGCGAGATCCTAAAACCACCGCGCGCATGAAAACTCTCCAGCGTGACGTGCAATCACTCATGGACCACGCCGGCTTTCTCACCGCTCAGATCCAGTTCCTGCTCGACTCCAACCTGGGCCTCATCAGCATTCAGCAGAACGCCATTATGAAGGCGCTCTCCGTTGCAACCATCTTCTTCCTCCCGCCCACACTCATTGCAGGCATATACGGCATGAACTTCCAGCACATGCCCGAACTCGCCTGGATCCACGGCTACCCCATGGCCATCGCTGCCATGCTCCTCACCGCCATCGCCTCCTACGTCTATCTCCACACCCGCAAAATGCTGTAAGAGAAATGCAACGGTGAGCACACCTAACGTTCGAGACCGATGAATGAAATAAATGTGAAGCGAACGTTACTGAAATGGATTAGAAGCGGACTTGAGGCCGCTGTCCTGTGCAATCTCGCAAATAGCCTTGCCTTGGTGCTAAGTCCGCTACTCACATCTACAAACGCAAACTTGATACACCTCTCCGCCTATGCGAGACTTGACTTACCCCTCCTAAAAGCCGGGATGGCGGAACTGGCAGACGCAGCGGACTCAAAATCCGCCGACCCTTGCGGTCGTGGGGGTTCGACCCCCCCTCCCGGCACCAACTCAATCTCTCACCAGGCAGGCTTTGTCGGACGGTGCGCGGGATCCTTCTTCTCCACATGCTCCTCCGGCTTCGCATACAGCCGTGAACACTCCTCCGCAAGTACGCCGCCTTCAATCTCCAAATCATTCCGAAACGCATCGTGAATAAAATCCACCGTGTCATTATGCCGCGACTCAAAATACACTGCGTTCACATCGCCGCGTCCCGCACCATACACAATGCGGCTGATCCCCGCCCATAAACAAGCCATCGTGCACATGCCGCACGGCTGTAGCGTGCAATACAGCGTATGCCCTTCGAGGTTCGTCGTCTGCAGTTCTGCACACGCCCTCCGCATTACCACCATCTCACTATGCGCTGTAGGATCGTGCCGCAAATCGCCTTCATTGAATCCCGCGCACATCACCACACCATCCCGCACCAGCACAGCGCCCACCTCTGCGCCGCCAGAAGTTCGCTTCCCCTTCAGTGCCTCGTCCATCGCCAACTGCATAAATCGGAGATCGTCGTCCGTTGCCATGCAGAATTTAGATGCCGTTCATACTCCTATTAACTTCCCGGATGCAAAACAAGATACGTAACGTCTATGATTTGGAATCGATTCCAAATCGTGTTTACGCATACGCTAAAACGGATTGGATTGCAGGAGGTACGTTCGCATGGCTTCCATCACTTGTCTTCGTAAACAAATTCAAAGAATGCGACACCTCGCTCTGTACCTCTTTCTTGCCATCGCTTCCACCTGCGCCGCACAATCCACCCTCCTATGGCAGATCGGCAAATCCGACCAATCCGCAAAGGAGTTCCCCATCGGTCCTGTCGATCACATCTCATACGAAATAGAAAAGAACCATTGGGAGCACGACTGGGCCGCCACGCAGGCTGAAGGTGCACCTTACAAAATCACCTTCACCCTACAAAGCATCTCGTCCGGCAGATACACGCTCCACACCGCCATTCAGGCAGCGACTTCCCTCCTTCCTGCACTTCACATTCAGATCAATGGCCACAGAGGTAACTTCTATCTCCACCCTCAACTAACGAAATCCGCACTCGATTACGACCTTCTCCCGCTCGCCGACCTGAACATCGATATCCCAGCGCAGTATCTACACCCTGGCGCAAACAACATCACGCTCACCTGCGTGCCCGCCAACCCGGCAGATGCAACCACCGCCCGCATCAAGTACGACTACCTATCGTTCACGCACGACAAGGCACCGCAAGCAGATCCCATTAGCGCAACCCTTGCGCCAACCATCTTCTATCGCGAACGCGGCAGCCAGCTTACAGAAGTCATCGACGCAACCATCCGCTACAGCCAGCCTACATCCGCAGGCGAAGCAGAACTCACGCTGAACGGCCATCTCTTCACCGCTCCTCTATCCGAACAGAAAGATTTCGGCGAACAACACATCCAGTTTGAAGTGCCGGAGTGGAGCGGCCCCGCAAAAGCGCATCTCCTCATCAAAACCGATAACCACAAAGACTTCATCCTCACCCTCCAACCGGCACGCAAGTGGAAGCTCTTTGTCGTGCCTCACACGCACCTCGACATCGGCTACACCGACTATCAAGGCAAAGTCGCCGAGGTACAGGCGCGTGCGCTGCAAGACTCCATTCATCTCATCCGCCAACATCCCGACTTCCGCTTTAGCACCGACGGCTCATGGAACGTCGAGCAGTTCCTCGAATCACGTTCACCCGAGCTGCAACGCGAACTCATGGACACAGTAAAGAGCGGCAAGATCGGCGTCCCCGCAACCTACGCCAACCTGCTCACCGGCTATGCCTCACTCGAAACCCTCTACCGCTCGCTCTATTACTCAAAATCGCTGGCCAGAGAATACGGAATCCCCTTCAACTACGCCGCCATCACAGACGTCCCCAGCTACACAGGCGCATACCCATCCATACTTGCTAAGGCCGGCATCCGCTATCTCGCAGCTGGCGGCAACAGTGACCGTGGGCCCATGCTGCAACACGAACCATGGAATGCAAAATCACCCTTCTGGTGGCAAGGCACAGACGGCAGCAAAGTCCTTTTCTGGTACGCACACGGATACGGACAGATAGAAGCCATCTTTGGCCTTCCACCCGAAATGCCACAAGGCCGCGACACGCTTCCCCTCTTTCTAAGCACCTACACTCAACCCAATTACCATCCTGACGCCGTCCTCATCTATGGCGCGCAGAGCGAGAACACACAGATCGAACCCGCACTCGCCGGCTTCGCCACAGAGTGGAACAGCGCATACGCGTATCCCAAACTGCAGTACTCCACGTTCATCGACTTCTTCCAGTACATCGAGCACAACTACGGCACCACACTCGCCACCTACAAGGGCGACATGGGCCCGTACTGGGAAGACGGCATCCTCTCCGACGTCGCCAACACCACGCAAGACCGACTCAATCAAAATCGCGCTCTCTCGGTAGACATCCTCGGAACAGCAGCGCACCTGCTCGGCCAGGGCTTCCATCCACCTAAAACAGAACTCGACAGTGCATGGAAGAACATTCAGCTCTACGCCGAGCACACCTGGACCGGAGGCATGTCCGTCACGCAGCCGCACATGGAACGAGTCGTTGGCGAACTCGCCGTAAAAGATAACCGGGCCACCCAGGCAAAGTTCCAGCTAGAAGACGTCGCCAATCGCTCCATCGCACAACTCACCGACCAGATCCACGTCTCCGCTTCCACCCTCGTCGTCTTCAACGCGCTCAATTGGAAGCGCGACGTCCTTGTAGAAACTGACCTGCGCTGGCACGAACACCTCATCGATCTCACCACCAACAAAGAAGTCCCCGTAGAAGTTCTATGGCGCCGCGAAGGATTCACCCGTGCCCGCTTCATCGTTCCGGATGTACCCCCGGTCGGCTACAAATGTCTCCGTTTCAAAGTAGAGAAAGACAACGTGTCCGACACGGCACAGAACACCTCAAACAACATCATCGAGAACCAGTTCTATCGCATCACCGTCGATCCATCGTCCGGCTCGCTCCGCAGCATCTTCGACAAACAACTCCAGCGCGAACTTGTAGATCAGGCCAGCTCTTACCGCTTCGCGCAGTATCTCTATGTCATCGGCGGAGACGGCGCCACGCGCATCGTCCGCTCCGATCCTGCATACCCGGTTCCGCAGTTGCAGATACACACCACCCGAAGCGGGAAATACCTCGGCACCAGCAAAACTCCCTGGGGACAAGCCATCCACCTCCAAAGCTCCACCACCAACACGCCGCTCGTAGATCTCGAAGTGTTGCTCTTTGACAACGAAAAGAAGATCGCCTTCAACTTCAAAGTCGACAAGCAATGCATGCTTGCGAAAGAAGGTGTCTACTTCGCATTCCCAATCGCAGCCAACAAGCCGCAATTCTCCTATGAAATCCAGCAGGGCTGGATCAACCCAGCCACAGATCTCATGAGCGGCGGAAGCGCCGAGTGGTTCAGCATTCAGCATTGGATGGCCGTGCATAATTCCGATCTCGCCGTAGCCATTGTGCCGGTCGACGCACCCATGGCCAGCTTCGGAGATGTCGTTCGCGGCCGGTGGCCCGGCGAATTTCACGCCGCTTCATCCACGCTCTTCTCTTACGCCATGAACAACTACTGGCACACGAACTATCAGGCAGGCCAGGGCGGCACATTCAACTTCCGCTACATCATGACCTCAACCAGCCAGTTCTCGCCTTCAGCATTCTCAAAACTCGGTTGGGAAAATATGGAACCCGTCGAACTCAATCGCCTCATCCCACCCGACAAGATCGGCGACCCCGATCGTCCTCTACCCGCCAGCGGCGCCAGCTTTCTTGAAGTCGCAGGCGACAACGTAATCCTCACAGACTGGAAGATCGCAGAAGACGGCAAAGGCACCATCCTGCGTCTGCAGGAAACAGCAGGAAAATCCACGCAGGCAACGGTGCACATCCCGCGCCTGCATCTGCAAGCCGCCACACTCTGCAACGCAGTAGAAGACAATCAGCAATCACTTGCTGTTCAAAACGACATGGTCTCTGTAAATCTCAAACCATTCGAAGTAGTAACTATCCGCTTGCAGACAAAGGAAGGATCACGGCTGCCCTGAATGGGTCATTACCATCAACGGAAAAGAAGCTGCCGCAGCAACAACAATCAATACAAGAAAGATCATGCCCACAACCGTGTCGAACTTCGTGTTCACATGTTTGCCCATAATCTTCTTGTCCCCCGCTACACGAAGAATTGGATAATACGTAAACGGCATAATCACCATGCCGAACACGATTGACACATTCACCAGTTGCAGCGGATCAATACCTGACAACGCCACCACCAGTGACACCGCAAACATACCTATCCATACAGCGGTATACACAGGCGCCTCCTTCGCCTTCTTGTCCTTGCCCCATTTGAAGTCAAAGAACTGGCAAAGATTGTAGGCGCCAGAAAGGCCCGTCTCCACCGCAGCACCTGCAATGCACGCAAACGTTCCCGCAAGCGCAAGAACAAGCGACTTCTCTGCAAAGGGATAAGCGCCCGTCATTACCGCCGAGCTAAGTAGCTCCGGAAAAATCTTTCCCGGCATAAAGATCATCGCGCCCAGCACAAGCAAAGCCACCGTCAACAGCGAACCAAGCAGTGATCCAAACGACGAAACCATAAAATTCTCGCTCAGGTCTTTCACCTTCCATTTCTCTTCAATCGCGCCCGAAGAATAGAAGTGCACCTCATACTCCATCAGCATCGCGCTAAAGATACCCACCGCAAAATACGCATACAGCGCACTACCTCCCCGTCCTGCGGGGTGAATCACCGGAACGAGCCCGCGCGCCACTTCGCTCCAGTTGGGATGCACCATGACTGCCGAAGCGGCAAACACAATCATGAACAGACCTGATAGCCCGAAGATGCGCTCAATCCACTCGAACTTGCACAGATACACTATCCCCACCAGCAGCCCCGTAATGCCCACCATTACCAGCTTCTCTGGCCATCCAGTCAGCAGATGGATGACGATACCCAATCCACCAAGCTCCGCAGCGCACGTAATAAGATTCAGCAGATTGCTTGCGATCAGCGTCGCCCACCCCAGCGGCTTCGGAAATCGATCGCGCACAATACAGAACACCGGCTCGCGCGTCACCACCGCAACCCGGCCACACATCTCCATGTAGACGATAATTGCCAGCGTGCCCAGCACAATCGCCCAAAGCAACTGATACCCAAACAGCGCCCCAGCCTGCGTGGTAAAAACGATCTGCCCCAGGTCCACAAATCCACCTAGCGCAGTCATAATTCCCAGAGTGATGCCAAGCAGCTTCTTCATGGCGTCACCCTCTGCAATTCGCTTTGTACCGCCGCCAAATCCTGTTGCTTCTTGCGCAATCCCGGATCATCCGGTGAAACAGTCTGCATCTGCTCCAGAATGGTCACCACTCTCGCAGCATGCATGCGTTCCACATTCAGCAACTCACGGTCCTGACCCGAAGCAGTTGCCTTCTCCAGTTCCTCCAGGTTCCTGCGACCCTGCTGCGCGAGATATTCAAGATGGCCGCGAAAAAACGCATCCAAAGGCCGGTGTTCCGCAACATGTTTCAGAAAACTTTCAGCCTCTGAAGCTAAGGAAATCGTCGCCTTCAGCTGTGATTGAAGCTCTTTATGGTCCATCGGCTCCGGCTTTGCGCACCCGCACAAAGCCAGCGCAAGTACCACATTCGAAATGGATATTACCCAACGCACGAGTGGTGTGATGCGCAAAATGGCAGACTTGGAAGCTCAAAAGAAAGAGCTTTCTACAAAGATGCTTGCAGCCGCGCAAACAAAGCATTCACGTCCGCCGCAACCTCAGGCAGAGTCCTGCTCCCTACAACCACTTCTCCACCGCTCACCCCCACGCAGCGTTCCGCACGATAGGTGCAGCTAGCCAAATCGTTCACATCGAGAGCAGTGGTATTAATCATTAGCACCGTCCGCGGAGGGGCCATGCGGTCGATCATGCACACCATCTCCAGCTTCGACTCCAGCTCATCCGGCACAAAGTCGATCGCGTAGTCCGCCTCGCGCACAGCATCTTCCACCGTCGAGGCAAACTCAAGCCGCACATCGTTCGGCAACGAGCTCTCCACCTCGCGCAGCTTCGAAGGCATTACGTCTTCCAGCACCACGCGGTATCCGGCCTGCGCGCATGCGATCGCAAACGTGCGTCCCTGCACGCCCGCGCCGATCACGGCGATGGTCTTCTGCGGTTGGATTACTTGCCTTCCAGCGTGGACACAACTGAGGAGTAGCTCGGATCAGAGGCGCGAATATACTCCGCTACCCGCTTCCTCTCCTCGTCCGTCAGCGTCGGCAACATCGCAAGAATGCGCCGCAGCGTGCCGGAGATATCATCAACATAGTTCATCGTGCGGATCGCTTCACCGGACAGCGGCATCGTGCAGGTTCTCCTGTAGCAAGTTTCGATCTTCAGTGTACTAGTTACCGCCCCACAAAGTTTTAAGCAGTAGCGTAGGACTTCAGATCTGCAAACTTGATGCTACTGAAATGGACCTTTTCGAATAGAACCGGGCTTCAGCCTGTTGTTCAAGGTTGACAAAAGAAAGAGCTTTAGCCGGTGAGGATTTCTATCAAACAGTAGCCCCGCTCGCCTCATCCGGAGCCACATAGCCATCGCGGTCCGTCATCTCTGTAATTGCCGCCATCTGCGCTGCAATATCTGGATGCAGCGCCTCCGGATGGAACCTCCACGCCCAATTCCCGTCCGTTCCCGCTGGGGTATTCATGCGCCCATCGCTGCCCAAATGCAGCAGGTCCTGCAGTGGGATGATGCACGTATTTGCCACGCTCCGCTCTGCGGCACGAATCAGCGCCCACACCACATCGTTTTGATGATGCAGCGGCCCTACATACGCCTGCACATTGCGCCGCGTCTCATCGTCCACGTCATCGCGATACCAGCCGAGCGTGGTGTTGTTATCGTGCGTGCCCGTGTACGCCACCATGTTCTGCACCCACTTGTGTGGCAAGTGCAGATGCGCCCCACGATCGCTGAACCCAAACTGCATGACCCGCATCCCGGGCATGGCAAAGTCTTCGCGCAGCTTATCCACCTTCGCTGTGATCAATCCAAGATCTTCCGCAACCAGCGGCAACGGCTTGCCCATAACCGCTTGGAGTTTCTTGAACAGCTTCGCGCCCGGCGCCTTCACCCACTTGCCGTTTACTGCTGTCTCTTCGGCAGCATCGATCTCCCAATAGGCTTCAAATCCGCGGAAGTGGTCGAGCCGCAGCACGTCATACAACTCCATCTGCCGCTGCACACGCTTCACCCACCAGTCAAAGCCTGTTTTCTCAATCTGTTTCCAGAGATAAAGCGGATTGCCCCACCGCTGTCCTGTCGCAGAAAAATAATCCGGTGGAACGCCGCTCACCACACGCGGCTTAAAATCTTTCTTTAGATCGAAAATCTCCCGGTTTGCCCACACATCTGCGGAGTCATAGTTCACAAAGATAGCCATGTCGCCCATGACTTGGATGTCATGCTGATTACAGTAGCTCTTCAACGCGGACCACTGCTGTTGAAACAGAAACTGCACTGCGCGTTCACACCACAACGCGTCCGCATGTTCCGCATCGAACGCGTTCATCGCGCCCGGCTCACGTGCAGCTAATGGGTCCGGCCAGTCACACCAGCAGGCATAGTCGTGCTCGCGGCGCAGCACAACATAACGCACATAATCATTGAGCCAGTACGCATTGTTTTTGCAGAACTGCTCAAAATGTTCCCGAACAGGATGTTGTCCGCCATCCAGCATCCGCTGTGCTGCGCGCTGGATTAGCGGCAGCTTCTCGTTCCACGCGCGATCAAAGTCCGCTTGCCCATAATGCCCGGCAAGTCCCTCGATCTCTCCCTGGTATAGCCACCCATCCCGTACCAGAAACTCCAGCGAGATAAGCAGTGGATTGCCCGCAAACGCGCTCAACGCGGCATACGGAGAATTGCCATATCCGGTTGGGTTTAGCGGAAGCACCTGCCACATACGCTGTTTCGCGGACACAAGGAAGTCCACAAATCCATAAGCAGCCGGCCCCATATCGCCCACTCCGCCATACGAAGGCAGCGAAGTGACATGCAACAAAATACCCGATCGTCTGTCCTGATCCATTTCTTTCTATCTGATGCAAGAAATCGCAAAACCGCAATCGCGTAACATCACGCAAAGAGAAAGGGCCGGGGATCTCCCGGCCCCTTCGCCTCCCGCGGCAATTACATACCTAACGGATTGCCCTTCTTTTGCGGCTTGGTATAACGAATACCGCCGCCCTTGTTGTAGTTGTCCAGCACGGTGCCCATGTACGCGCCGAAGACCTCGTCCTTCTTCTTCCCAAGCAACGCTTCGCGCGTCTTCTCAAAGTTCTGGGCAATCTCTTCCGCGCTTGGCTCCTGCTTGTCGATGACCTGCAACACAGCGCCATTGCGGCCGGCCGTAATCGGATCGGAGACTCCGCCCTTCGGCAGCGTGAACGCCACAGCGCCCGGTCCGCTCATCAGGCCAAGCTCAGGCACATTGCCGTCCTTGCCCACCATGTCAGACGTCTTCACGTCCAGCTTCAACTGCGCCGCCGCCGTCTTTAGGCTACCCGTCTGCTTCGCAAGCTCAGTTACCTTATTCAAACGCTGCATCAGCATCTGAGGAATCTGCTCCTGCTTGTAGTCGTTGGCGATGTTGTTCTTCCACTCCTCAAAAGTCGGAGCGTGCGCAGGCTTGATGTCCACCACCTGCACCAGTGCCAGTCCCTCTGGATTGGTCACCGTCTTTATCTCGCCCTTCTTGGCCTGGAACGCCGCCGCCGTGATCGCGGAACTATCAGTCACACCATTGATCGTTCCGCTCTCCGGCAGATAGTCCGTGGTCTGCACCTGCAGATGGTGCGCCGCCGCCGTCTTCTCCATCCCGGACTTCTGCGCCTCAGCCTGCAACGTCTGCGCAAACTGCGCCTGCACTTTGCCCGCCTTCTCCTGCACCACGCGCGGACGAATCTCGTCCTTCACCTCATCGAAGCTCTTCGTATGCGCCGTCTGACGGTCCGTGGCCTGAATGATGTGATAGCCAAACTGCGTCTTCACCAGACCGCTCACCTGCCCCTTCGCAAGGGCCATCGCGGCATTCTCAAACTCAGGCACCATCTGGCCGTTCTTCTTCACCCAGCCAAGTTCACCACCACTCGCCTTCGATCCCGGATCGTCGGAGTTCGCCTTCGCCAGCGCAGCAAAATCACCACCGGCCTTGATCTTCTTCAACAGGTCTTCCGCCTTCGCGCGGGCCGCGGCATCCGTCTTTGCATCCGCGCCCTGCGGAACGCTGATCAGAATGTGGCGAACCTTAACCTGATCCTCAACCTTGAACTCATTTTTATGCGCGTTGTAATACGCCTGCAGATCGGCATCCGTCACCTGCGGACGCCCACCCGGATAGGCATCCTGCGACACCACAACGTAGCTAATCTTGCGCGTCTCCGGCACGGCATGCTCATAACGCGCCTTGTTTCGATCGAAGAAGCTGCGCAACTCGCTGTCAGTCGGCGCAATGTCCTTCGCAACGGAGTCAGGTGAGATCGTCACATAATCGATCTTCACCTTGGTTCCCTGCTGGCGATACTCCTCGCGCACCTGGTTATCAGAAACCGTAACGCCCGCTGTCACAAACTCACGCAGACGCTGCCGCTCCACATCTTCCTTGATCTGGCGTTCGAACTCCGCGGTCGTCGGATATTGAAGCTGGGGCTGGTTCTGAACAAACTCACGGTACTTGTCCTGCCCAATGAACTGTCCATTCGGAAACAGGATTTGCCCAAGCTGTCCTTCATGCAGATACGCGCGCACGTCGGCATCGGTCACTGTCAATCCAAGGCGCTCCGCCTCCTGCCGCTCCGCAGCCCAGGCTATCTCCAACTGCTGCGCCTGCCGCTCCACATACGGCTGGTAAAACGCGGGATAACCCTGCGTCTGCATCAGCCGCTGCGTAAGACGGGAAATGTCTTTATTGGTCACTTCAATGGAATCGCCAAAGAGACGGCCCTTCCATCCCGGCTGGCGCACCGTGGCAAACACTTCGGAGTTGGAACCATACAGACCGTCATACAGACCGGGAACCAGATAAACCACCATGGACAAACAGGCGGCGCCAATGATGATGGCAAACATTGTCTTGACGACGCGGTTGTCCTTTTGCAGCAAACGGATCATAAGTGGATGCTCGGAGACCTTCTGACCTGCCCTTGGATTTTGCTTCGCGCCAGACCTCTCCTCACACCGGGAGCGGACATCTGGCCGTATGGCAGGGCGAGCCACCAGTATAAATCAGCAAAATACAGATAGACGAAGAGGAAGACTTCAACCCCGGGCCTTAAAACAAAAAGCGTGGGGTCAAAACCCCACGCTCTAACCAATCACAAAAACTTACCACCGCCGGTAAGGCCGGCCATAGTAATACCGGGGATAGTGATAGTACCGCGGATGATATCCGAACCCAATCCCCACACCCACGCCGGGATAATACGGATAGCCATAAGCATAGGGATATGGATACGCATACCCATACACCGGATACCCAGGCCGCCGCTCCACGCCGCGATAGTTCGACTCAGGGCCCATGTTCTCGGCCAGACGGGCCATCTCACTCTGCGAGACTGTAACCACGCTGGCTGGCTGCGCAAGGTGGAAGTTCACGCGCGCCTCGCCCGGAAGCACAGCCTGTCCGCCGCCCGATGCCGCCGATACACCCAAGCCGCCGGCAGCGCCGATGCCCGCACCCGCCAGGGCACCGCCTCCGCCGCCTAGAGCGCCACCAATCAGAGCGCCGAAGACGCCGAGTGCTGTCGTCGTGCCCACCGTCTGCCCTGTCTTGCTATGGCCGTTCACCGTCCACGGCTCACTCTGCAGCGGATAGGTATGTCCGGCCAGCGTAGCCGACACAAGCTGCAACGTAATGGAACCTTTGCCCGACAAAGCGCCCGGCTCGGTTGCATCCAGCACAGTTCCCTGTACCTGCGTTCCGCGCGGAAGAGCGATCTGCCCATCGGCAACCACGTCCGCCGCGACAAACCCTTCAAAGTTGGTGCCCGGCTGCACGCGACCGCTCGACATCCACCGAGCCACGCGCACCGGGACCTGCGTTCCTGCAGGAATCGTGACACTCATACCGCCGGGATTGCCCGAATCCTGATTCCCATACTGCTGCCGACCGTATGCCTGCTGTTGTCCGTAAGGGGCCCGGCCAGCCATGCCCTGTTGCTGCCGCTCATAATCACGGCGATAGATCCGCCGGCGTCCCTGCTGCGGAGGCGGAGGTGTCGCCTGTGCATCGCCATAAGGCTGCGACTGAGCATCGTTATAGGGCTCCTGCTGATTGGCATAAGGCTGCTGGCCCTGCTGAGGTCCGTTGTCATCCGCCATGCCCTGCTGCTCAGGATTCTGCTGCGGAGCAGGCGGCCCCTGCTCGGCATTCGGATCGACAGGCGGTGGCGTTAAAGAAGCCGCGCGCTGCTCATCCTCATTGGTATTGCTGGCAGTTGCTGCCCCAACGCTAAGCTGGTCGACAACCTTTGCCACTCCCTGGGCATGCGAAGCTACTTTGTCAGCAAGATCGCGCGAGGCTTCATCCGTCACATTGCCGGTCAGCGTCACTACGCCAAACGCGGTGGAAGCTGCAATCTGCTGGTTCGCCAAGCGCGGCTCTTTCGCCATATCGCGCAATACATTGGCCTGCACCTGCGCATCAGGCAGCTTGGTCTTCTGTGCGGAAGCATCCGCGCCCATCAGCGCAGCACTCAGAACGAAGGCAGAAACCGTCGTCGTAAATACTCTGGAGATCATCGTGGTCCCTCATCGTGGCCGCCGGATTCTGAGCGGTCGGCCCAATCATTTCAGACGCCAATTCACGGAAAAAGTTCCGCTTACCGGTTTGCGCCACAACGCGGAAAGGCGCTCCACAAAGAAGCGCCTCTTTCCGCTTTCAGCTACCTTACCTACAGGTTCTCGATATACGGAAGCACGTCTTGTTCTTCAGCTAAAAAACAGGAGCTGTCTGGTTGGTATGGATGGTCGGCGTTACCACCAACTGGTCCAGACCATTGCGGAAAAGAACATCCACAGCAGTCCGGCGGTCGCTCCAGCTTTCCTGGTTCGTCGTTTTGAACCGGTAGAGAATCCATCGGGTGCCTGCATCATCCACTACCGTATTTGGCGAGCCCGGTCCATACACGCCCGCAGTTTGATATTGGCAAACCATTGGATTCATTCCACCCCCGCAAGTACCTGAAGGAGCGGCAGTTGCACGATGAAACGGGCCGCGAGGCGAAGCCGAGTACGCATATCCGATCGCATAGCGTGCTAATGCTCCGCCCGCCCCGTTGTACATCAGGTAGAACCGGTGCGAGGAATCTGCATTGGGCGCATAAAACATCGTCGGATGCTCCAGGTCGATGTACTCCCACGCTTGGTAATCAGGGTCGCTAAGCGTGATCATCGTAAATGCGCTGCTTCCGGTGAGCACACGGGTCGGCTTGGTGTTGGAGCCGCAGGGAGAGACGGTCGAGCACAGTTCCTGCCCCATCAAGCCATTACCACCATCGCTGAAATAGATAAATATCTTGTCCGTATCCGGGTTCTTGAAGACGAACGGATCACGCCAGGCATGGCTCGAGCTCCCAGTCAGAACCAGCCCCTTGTCCACGAACGGGCCCAGCGGAGAAGAAGAAGTGGCTACGCCGATGGACTTCGTTCCGCTCTGCACCAGGGTGTAGTAGAGGTAATAGGTATTGTTGATGGCGAACGCCCCTTCAGCCCAGAAGCCGGTGTTCGGCGTTGTAATGTCAGACGACCGCAGCACATGGTTTGCGCTTCCAGTTCCGAGCGGGGCCGTCCAGTTAATCAGATCGCTCGATTTGAAGACAGCGATATAGCTGCCTTGCGGATAGTACAGATAGAATTTGCCATCCAGACCGGTGAGCAAACGCGGGTCAGCATCCGCATTGGGATCAGTCAGCGTAGAGAGAGGGTTTTGGTAAGTTGCGGCGCGCCCTGGCAGCGCGAACGGAGCGGCGGCGAGGAGGAGGGTTAATACATACAGCAGCCTGCTTTTCATGGTTCAGTCCATTCCGGTGAGTGAAATAACTGCGGAGAGGATGCTATTGAGCGCCAGAAACCGGGTCAATGGATTGGAATATCTGTTTTGCAATGGTGCTACGGCACCACTTTTTTGCATGCCGACAAGACAATCTATGCGAAAGGTATGCTGTCCGATCACCTCTTTCGTAAACATTTTTCTCAAAAATTCATTCCTTATTTGGGAATCAAGCAGAGAGAATGGAACAAGTGAAAGACCGGTCTACAGATTCCAGGGTTCCCATCACGCTCATTGTGATCGCGGCTGTAGGTTCGCTGCTGTTTACGTTGGGCGGCGGTTACTTTCTCTTCCGCAATACCCGGAACCTCGTCGATGCCCGCAACTGGGTGGAACACACCCAGGACGTGCTTCTGGGGATACAAAATGCGTCCCGCCGTGCAGACCAGGTGCAATACAGCACGCGCATCTTCATGCTGACCCGCCATGATAGCGATCGTCAGGCAAGCCAGCGGAGCGCCTTGCTTTTGCAAAGCGCGGTCGTCCACCTGCAAAGTGCGGTTGCAGACAATCCTGCGGAAGCGGAGAACATCCGGCAATTGGAGCAATGCTCGAATGGCGTCATCGTCGAGCTGGCAAAGCAGGATTGGGATGAAACGGTTGCCAACAATCAGCTTTTGACATGCCAACAGGTATTGGCCTCCATGACCGAGCAGGAACGCAAACTTTTGAAGGAAAGGACCGACGCCTCTCAGCAACAGTCGCAGTTCTCACTCTTTACAGAAAGTGGACTGGCCATTCCTTGTCTGCTTGTTCTGATCGCCTTGTTCTCTCTTTTATTGCGGGATGCGCTCATGCGCAATCGGATAGCAAAGGCTTCCCGGCGTACAAACGCCAAACTGGCAACAAATGTAAAAACATTGCATGAAAACGCACACGTGGCTAAGTTGCTGGCCTTGTCGCGCGACGAGCTTCAACTCTGCACGGAAGTACAGCAGGTGTATCGCGCCGCGGCAGACCGCTTCTCTCAGCTCCTTCCGGAAACGAGCGGCGCTCTGTGCATCATCAATAGTTCACGCAATCTTGTAGAGCGGGTGGCAAGCTGGCCCGATCCCGAACAGTCTGTGGTCTCGGAGATCTTCGCTCCGGAAAATTGCTGCGGTTTACGATCCGGCCAACTTCGCTGGAAAGGTACGGGAGCTTCCGCTATCGATTGTGAGCATTTCTCCGGCGAGGCTCCAGGCGCTTACTTCTGCGTGCCCCTGGTGGCGCAGGGCGAAACCACCGGCGTTCTATTTGTAGAGTGCCCAACGGAAGAAGCACGGCAGAATGTGGAACGCCGCGATGAAGGCGTCCGCCAGTTGGTGCAGCTTACAGCCATGACGCTTGCCTCTATTGAACTGCGCAAAAAGCTGGAACGCCAATCCATCCGCGATGGTTTGACTGGTCTCTTCAATAGACACTTTATGCAGATCGCCTTTGATCGTGAACTGGCGCGCTCGACACGGAGAAAATCGACGCTGGCTGTATTGATGCTCGATGTAGATCATTTCAAGCAGTTCAATGATCAGTTTGGACATGCGGCTGGAGATACTGTTTTGAAAGAAGTGGCCCGAGTAATCGGATCAAGCGTCCGCGCCGAAGATCTGGTGTGCCGCTACGGGGGTGAAGAGTTCACCATTATCCTGCCCGATATTGGGCTGGATGCGATCAAAGAGCGGGCAGAGAAGGTGCGTCAGGCAATAGAAGATTTGCGTACACAGATTGGCAATCACGTCCGCGGCGATATCACTATCTCCATCGGAGGGGCTCTCTTTCCCCGCGATGGGCAAACCTCAGAGGAATTGCTGAAGTGCGCGGACGCAGCACTCTACCGCGCAAAGCACGAAGGCAGAAACAGAGTAGTCATCGAGGCATAGACGCAGCAGTCAATCGTTTGCTGCTCAAGAAAAGATCTGCGGAGCCGATAAAGGCTCCATGCGACACATCTTCTTCTCCACCTGCCTGCGGAAGCACGGGCCGGCCCCCTGTTTGCCTGAATTCTCCGGTCCCAACAAGATGACGGAACACACCGGCAACTCTCGCAGGAATAAGTGGAAATGCGCGAGTGGATATCTCGCTGTATTCCTCATGCTGGTTCCAGGCCTCGCTTGCGCACAGGACTCGGCAGACCTGACAGGCCGCAGTCTGGAAGATCTGATGAATGTGCGAGTGTACAGCGCCTCGCGGTACAGTCAGCTCGTTTCCGAAGCTCCTGCCTCCGTCACGGTTATCTCGCGCGAGATGATTGAGCGCGGCGGCTATCGAACGCTGGCCGATATTCTGCGCAGCGTGCGCGGCTTCTATGTGTCCTATGACCGGCAGTACAGCTACCTGGGCGTACGTGGGTTCTCCGACTCTGGCGACTACAACACCCGCGTGCTGCTTATGGTGGATGGCCATCGCATGAACGACACCATTTATGAACAGGCCGCAATCGGTACGGATTTCATTTTGGATGTAGATACGATCGAGCGTGTTGAAATTACGCGTGGACCCTCGTCGTCTCTGTACGGAACCAACGCGGTCTTTGCCGTGGTGAATGTAATTACGCGCAAATCCAGCGATATAGGCGGAGTGGAACTGGCGGGAGGCGCAGGCACCTTCAACAGCTATCGCGGACGCATCACCTATGGCGGCACGATCGCGGGAGTAGACGCAATCCTCTCCGGATCGTTTTATGGCAGCAAAGGCAATAAGCATCTTTACTATCCTGAATACGATTCGCCACAGACGAATAATGGCATCGCCAGCCATGTAGATGATGATCAGGCACTGAACCTGCTCGCCACCCTGTCTACGCATGGATTGCGTTTTCAGGCAGCTTACAGCGACCGCGAGAAGGGCGATCCAACCGGATCGTACGGCGATGTATTTGGCAGCCCACTCAATCGCGAGCACAACATACGCGGATTTCTCGATTTACGTTACGAAAAAACTGTACGTAACACCACGTTGATGGCGCGGACCTACTACGACCGCGAAATGAATAAAGGCGGCTTTCTCTCTGAAGGAGGAGCCGACCCCGACAGCCTGAGCCTCAATATTGGGCGCGGCGAAAACTGGGGCGCTGAGTTTCAGGCTGTCTCTACCTTGCGCAATCGTTACAAAGTGGTAGGCGGATTGGAATATCGTAATGATTTCCGGCAGGAGATGCTCACCTATACGGTAGACCCCGTCGTTTACTACGCTAAGTCCGACCAGCCTTCATTCGTAGCCGCACCTTACGTCGAAGCGGAAATCCCTATTACATCCCGGCTTTCATTCGATCCAAGTCTGCGCGCCGATTACAACCCACGTGTCGGATGGATGTGCAGCCCCCGGGCAGCCATCAATTACAACCCTTGGGACAGATCGCGAGTGAAGTTGATTTATGGCGAATCGTTCCGCTCACCCAACTCCTATGAAATGTACTTCTGGCCCGGCCAGCAGCCATTGCAATCTGAAAAAATTGCTACCTGGGAAGCAGACCTGGAGCAGGAACTGAACAATCATGTGAGCGCCTCCCTCTCGATATTTCATAACAGGACAGACCACTTCATCGCTGTAAGTGCGGACACCTGGGGCGCAACATTTGTGAATGAAGGCCGCCAGTCCCTGGCTGGTGTGGAAGCAGAAATCCGCACCCGCTGGAGCAATGGAACTACGGCAACGGCAAGTTATAGCAATCATTTTGAGCAGGAAGATATAGATGGCGGCACACCCGAGAACTCTCCAAAACACCTCGCCAAGCTGTATCTCAGCGTGCCACTGGTCCCGCGCAAACTATTTGCGACGGCAGACACGCAGTATCTTAGCCATCGCATGACATTACGTGGTCAACGTGTAGATTCGTACGGCATCGTGAACCTGACGCTTCTCGGTAAACAGCTTGCCCGTAATCTCGACCTCTCATTCAGCGTGGATAACCTTCTGGACAAACACTACAGTGATCCAGGGGCCCAGCAGCATCTGCAAAACGCAATCCCGCAGGACGGACGCAACCTTCGCGCCAAACTTACATGGACGTTCGGAGGAAGATAGTGACGAAACCGGTTCCTAGTGGCCACCGGTGGCTTCATTACCGGTCCTTTCGTACATGGAAACGTAGCATGATGGCCGCAATACTGCTCCTAAACGCAGGTCAATGGGCGCACGCTGCATCCGAAACCAACAACGAATACGCCGTAAAAGCTGCATTTCTCTTTCATTTTGCGCAATTAACCACATGGCCAGCACAGATGTTCCCGCACCCCGACAGCCCAGTGGTTTTCTGCACCATCGGCAGGGATCCGTTTGATGGGTCTCTGGATAACGCCGTGGCTGGAAAAAAAATTCAGGGCCATCCAGTGAAGGTACTGCACCTGAAGCAGATGGCCGGTCTGCAGGGGTGTCACCTGCTGTTTACCGGAGAGCAGGAGATGTCTCGCATGTCTGCCTTGAACACTGCGCTCCGTGGACTGCCTGTGCTGACGGTAGGCGAGAGCGAGAGCTTTCTGAAACAGGGTGGGATGATCGATTTCCGTTCTGAGAAAGACAGATTGCGTTTTGATGTCAACCTAGGGCCGGCGCAATCCAGCAGTCTTGGATTTAGTTCGACACTGCTATCTCTCGCGCGTACTGTGATTCAGGCGCATTAGACGAATTTCATCTCCTGAATAAAATCCGTTTCTTCAGCAAGCAAACGTTTGCCTCAAGAAGAAGCGTAAAGAGCCGATATATGCTTCATGCGATTCTTCCCCCCGTACGCTAATTCGCCACATTTAGAGCGTATTAGCGGCGATAAAGACATTTTTAGCAGCCATAGGAATCTTCCGCCCGGCAAAATAAGTGCGCGCGCTTCTTCCATATGTCCGTCCATGGGGAAGAAGGCCAGTGGGTATCTCGCTGCATTCCTCATGCTGGTTCCAGGGCTTGCTTTCGCGCAGGATCCGGCAGACCTGACTGGACGCAGTCTTGAAGATCTGATGAACGTGCGGGTGTACAGCGCCTCGCGGTACAGCCAACTCATCTCCGAAGCTCCTGCTTCCGTCACAGTGATCTCACGGGACCAGATTGAGCGCGGCGGCTATCGCACATTGGCCGACATTCTGCGCAGCGTGCGCGGCTTTTATGTGTCCTATGACCGGCAGTACAGCTATCTGGGCGTACGTGGATTTTCCGACTCCGGCGACTACAACACCCGCGTGCTGCTTATGGTCGACGGCCATCGCATGAACGACGCCATTTACGAACAGGCGATGATCGGCACCGACTTTGTTTTGGATGTAGATACGATCGAGCGCGTTGAGATTACGCGTGGACCCTCGTCGTCTCTGTACGGAACCAACGCTGTTTTTGCCGTAGTGAATGTAATCACGCGTAAATCCAGTGATATAGGCGGAGTAGAGATGGCCGGGGGTGCAGGTACCCTGAACAGCTATCGTGGACGCGTCACTTATGGCGGTACGTTCGCGGGAATCCAGGCTGTTCTGTCTGGCTCGTTCTATGGGAGCCTGGGCAATAAACGTCTTTACTATCCCGAATACGATTCGCCGCAGACAAATAACGGCATTGCCAGCCATGTAGATGATGATCAGGCACTGAACCTGCTCGCCACCCTGTCTACGCATGGATTCCAATTTCAGGCTGCCTACGTCGATCGCGAAAAGGGAGATCCCACAGGTTCTTTCGGAGACAAGTTCAACAGTCCGATGAATCGGGAGCGGGACGCCCACGGATATCTTGACCTTCGATACGAGCATACTGTGGGCGAAACCACGTTGGTGACGCGGACCTATTACGACCGTTACAGCAACGACGGAAAGTTTCTCGTGGAACTTGCCCCAGGCACTGACAACTTAAACCGGGATTTTGGGCGCGGCGAAAACTGGGGCGCTGAGTTTCAGGCTATCTCCACGTTTTTGCAACGTTATAAGGTGGTGAGCGGATTTGAATATCGCAATGACTTCCGGCAGGAGTTGATCAACTACGACACTGCACCTGTGCTGAGCTATTACACGAAATCCGATCATTCTTCATTTGTGGCCGCACCGTACGTCGAAGCGGAAATTCCATTGACTTCGCGGCTTTCACTGGCGCCGAGTTTACGTGCCGACTACAACCCTCGTGTGGGATGGATGTGCAGTCCGCGAGCCTCTCTCAATTACAGCTTCACTGAGAGATCGCGTGCCAAGTTGATCTACGGTGAATCGTTTCGTTCCCCCAATGCGTACGAACTGTATTACCTGGAAGGCCAGAAGCCACTGCGTTCCGAGAGGATCGCAACCTGGGAAGCAGATGTGGACCACGAGCTGAACAGCCATATAGGTGTTTCCGTATCCCTGTTCAGGAACCATGCGCGTGACTTCATCGCAATGGATGCCGACGACTATGCCGATTCCACATTTGTGAATGAAGGAAAACAGTCGCTGGCCGGTGTGGAAGCTGAAGTACGTGGCCGCTGGACCAACGGTATGGCCGGCACGTTGAGTTACAGCAACACCTTCGAACAGAAGGACGTAGATGGCGCCACGCCGGAAAACTCTCCCAAACACATTGCCAAGCTATATCTCAGCGTGCCACTGATCTCCCGCAAATTATTTGCAACAGCAGACACACAGTATATCGGGCACCGCATGACCATCCATGACGAACGGGTGAGTTCGTACGCCATCGTAAATCTGACTCTGCTTGGAAAACATCTTGCAAAGGGCCTCGATCTCTCGTTCAGCGTGGACAACCTGCTGAACAAGCGTTACTCCGATCCTGCCGCACAACAACATCTGCAAAACGCAATCCAGCAGGATGGCCGCAATCTACGCGGAAAGCTTGTGTGGACATTCGGAGGAAAGTGATGAGACGACCTGTTCCTTCGGGATGCCGGTTGTTGCTTCACCGGGCCCAACGCAGCCTGGCTGCGACGATGCTTCTACTCGCAATTGGACCGGCTGCGTATGGCGCGTCCGAAATCAATAACGAATATGCCGTGAAAGCCGCGTTTCTGTTCCACTTTGCCCAATTGACGATATGGCCGGCACAGGCCTTCGCTCATCCGGACAGTCCAGTGGTTTTCTGCACCATCGGCAAGGACCCGTTTGATGGATCTCTGGATAATGCCGTGGTCGGCAAAAAAATCCAGGGCCATCCCGTGAAGGTGCTGCACCTGAAGCAGGTAGGTGGTCTGCAGGGATGCCATCTGCTGTTTACCGGAGAGCAGGAGATGTCTCGAATGCCTGCCTTAAGCACTGCGCTCCGTGGATTACCTGTGCTGACAGTAGGCGAGAGCGAAGGCTTTCTGAAACAAGGCGGCATGATCGATTTTCGTTCTGAGAAAGAGCGGCTGCGGTTCGATGTGAACTTGAGTGCGGCGCAGTCCAGCAATCTCGGATTCAGTTCCACCCTGCTTTCGCTTGCGCGTTCTGTAGCTCAGGGCCGATGACGTGTTTCAACGCTGAAGAGAAAACCAATTTTTCCGAAAGATAAAACAGCCATGCGATTTCGCGATTTTCCAATTCGAAAAAAGCTGACCCTTCTGATTCTGTGCGCCAGCTTTCTAGCACTCGCGCTGGCGGTGACTGGGTTCGCAGTTTATGAGCGGGCACAGTTCCGATCATCCTCAGAGACACAACTTGCGAGCCTTGCAGAGACACTGGCTTCTAACTCAGCAGCTTCGCTGGCGTTTCACGATCCGGACACAGCACAGCAGATGCTCGGCGGCCTGGCTCTCGAACGCGATATTGTCGGCGCAAATCTGTATGACACACAGGGAAAGCTATTCACACAATATCGTGCAGCTTCCGCAACAGAGCGCACGTATGAAGAGGCAAAGCGCAACGGACTGCGCGGACATGACGCCATCACGCTGACACGCGCTGTTTCACTGAATGGCGACCGGACAGGCACGATCGAGATTGTCGCTTCCCTGAGCGGCTTCCGTACCAAGCTGCGGCAGTACCTGAAGATTGCCGTGCTGGTGCTACTGGTTTCGTTGCTGGGCACCTATATCGTTGCTATCCGTTTCTTGAGCATCATCAGCGATCCAGTGGTGCAGCTCTCCAGACTGGCGGACGAGATTGCACATAGTAAGAACTACACTCTGCGCGCGCCGGTGGAGAGCTCCGACGAGATCGGAAAGCTGGTGGAACGTTTCAACCAGATGCTCGGCACGATTGAGGAGAGAGAGCATGCGTTGCATGAGGCCAATGTAGCCCTGGAAGCGCGTGTGGCTGAACGAACCGCAGACCTGGTGAATGAAGTAGCAGAGCGCAAGCAGGCTGAGGCAGAGATGCGGCTGGCGAAGGAAACGGCCGAGATTGCCAATAAGGCAAAAAGCGAGTTCCTCGCCAATATGAGCCACGAGATTCGCACACCCATTAATGGCGTGATTGGCATGACGGGCCTGGCACTGGAGACAGAGCTTACCTTTGAACAACGCGAATATCTGGAAACCGTGCGGGTTTCAGCCGATTCCCTGCTGGATGTGATCAACGACATTCTGGACTTCTCGAAGATTGAAGCCGGAAAGATGGAGATGGATTGCGCAGAGTTCGACCTACGCGAATCCATGGAGGTCACGCTCAAGACACTGGGGCTGCGCGCGGGCGAAAAGAACCTGGAGCTGCTTGCAGACATTTCTCCAGAAGTGCCTGACCTGGTGAAGGGCGACAGTGCGAAGTTGCGACAGGTAATCGTGAACCTGATTGGAAATGCCATCAAGTTCACCGCAGCCGGCGAAGTCTGCCTGGCTATTTTCCCAGAACTGGGCCAGCCCGATCCTTCGCTGATGCACTTTACTGTGAGCGATACAGGCATCGGTATTCCGGAAGACAGATTAGAGGCCATCTTCGACCCCTTCTCCCAGGTCGATGCTTCCACTACTCGTAAGTTTGGCGGAACGGGCCTGGGACTCACCATCTGTTCGCGCATGATTGAAGCGATGGGTGGACGGATGTGGGTAGAGAGCACGCTTGGTAAAGGCAGCAAGTTCCACATCGTATTGCGGCTTGAACCAGTGGTGGCCCAGGCAGAAGAACACAGTGAGGGCATGGAGGTTATCGCAGGCAGACGGGTACTTGTGCTGGACGATAACGCGACGAACCGCAGGATACTTGAGCGCACACTCCAACGCTGGGGCATGCAACCGAGCTGCGCCTCCAGCGCGGACGAAGCATTAGAGATGCTTCTAGCGGAGCGCAACAGCAGATCATCGTTCGCGCTCATCATCACGGATATGCACATGCCTGAGGTGGATGGCTTCCAGTTTGTGCAGCGGGTACGACAGAACAGCGCGTTGGCTGCGCCAACCATCATGATGCTGACCTCCGGAGGACATCGCGGTGACGTGGACCGCTGCCGTGAACTCGGTATCTCGGTGTATCTCACAAAACCAATTCGTGGCGAAGAGCTGAAAGCAGCCATAGTCCAGGCGTTAGGAGCGAGGCCGATGCAGGAGGCAAGTGCAACGCAACGCGTAGAGAAAGCGAATTCCATAGAGAGTTCTGCTTCACTCAGCATTCTGCTGGCTGAGGACAATGCGGTAAATCAGAAGCTCGCGATCCGGCTTCTGGAAAAACGCGGGCACAGAGTCACCGTCGCCAATGACGGCCTGGAGACGTTGAAAGCTATGCAAACGCAGGCATTCGATCTGGTGTTGATGGACATCCAGATGCCGAACATGGGCGGCATTGAAGCTGCGCAGGAGATTCGCAAGATGGAAAAGAACCTCCCGCACCGCACACCCATCGTCGCTCTTACGGCGAATGTCATGAAAGGCGATAAAGAGATTTATCTGAACGCAGGCATGGATGGCTATCTTGCCAAGCCCATCCGCACGCACGAGCTTGATGCGGTGTTGAAGTTCTATGCCGATGCAGTGGCCGTCGCGCGGCCGCATGTACCGCAAAAAGAGGCGGAGCTTCAGAAAGATCTCTTTGCCAGCAGCATGGAAAACGATGTGGTGTTTGAAGTAGAGGACCTGCTGGCGCGTGTGGAGAACGATCGCAGTTTTCTGCAGGAGCTCTCACTTATTTTTCACGAAGAGTATCCGCCATTGCGCTCTGCCCTGCAAGGCGCGGTGAAGAGCGCTGACATGTCGCAAGTGCGGACGATAAGCCACACGCTGAAGGGCATGCTAGGAAATCTTGCCTGGACGAGTGCCGCCCACGTTGCACGAGCGCTGGAAGAGATGGCACAGAAAAATATCAACGAGCCGATGAAGGCCGAACTGGAAAAGCTGGACCGCCACATCGCTGTATCGAGCGGCAGGTTGAATGCGTTTCTTGAAGGAGCAGTGTAATGAAGATTATTTTGGCCGATGACGATCCCGTCTCAAGACGGCTTGTACAACGCGTGCTGGAGACGGCGGGTTACAACGTCCACTGCACAAAGGACGGTCGGCACGCGCTAGAACTTTTGCGCAGTGAACAAGGACCGAGCCTTGCCATTCTGGATTGGAACATGCCCGAGATTGACGGACCAGGCGTATGCCGGACGATCAAAACAGAGAGCGGGCATCCGAACGTCTATGTGATTCTGCTTACGTCTCGCGAATCCATGCAAGACCTGGTGAAGGGCTTTAGCTCCGGAGCGGACGATTATCTAATAAAGCCCACTCATCCGGAAGAGCTGAAGGCGCGCGTACGCGCAGGCGAACGAATTCTGCTGCTGCAACACACCTTGATGCATGAAGCGCGGCATGACCCTTTGACCAAGCTTGCTAACCGCAAGCACTTTATCGAGCAGCTTGAACGGACTTCCAGACGCAGCCGGCAACAGGACGGACGTTTTGCAGTTCTGTTTGTGGATATCGATCGCTTTAAAGCAATCAACGATAGCATCGGCCATCTTGCGGGCGACGAATTGATTTGCGGTCTGGCAGAGCGGCTGACATCCTGCATTCGTTCGGCATCGGGAAGCCAGGAGGGAGGCGGCAGAGCGGGCAACGATATGGTTGCGCGTGTCGGCGGCGACGAGTTTGTGATCCTGCTTGATCCAGTGTCAAGCGTGGGAGATGCTACGCGAGTGGCCGAGCGCATCCATGAAGCGTTGAAGCAGCCTTTCAAAATTGCGGGCGAATCCCTGGTGATTACCGCGAGCATCGGTATCTCGGTAAATACCGATGATTCGAAAGAACCCAAGGACCTTCTGCTTGATGCGGACACGGCCATGTACAAAGCAAAGGCAGCAGGACACGGACGATACCGAGTGTGCGATTCCCGGATGCATCATGCTGCCGTGGACAGGCTTACCTTCGAAAGCGACCTGCGCCGCGCAGTGGAGATGAAACAGTTCCAGGTCTTCTACCAGCCTATTGTTTCTCTTGTGGATGAACACCTGGAGGGATTTGAGGCACTGGTGCGCTGGGACCGTCCTGGCTTTGGCATCGTTACGCCGGACAAATTTATCCCCATGGCTGAAGATACGGGCCTGATTGTTCCTCTTGGCGAATGGGTGTTACGCGAAGCCTGCCGGCAGACGCAACAATGGAACGAATCGTTCAACACTCGCTTGAAGATCGCTGTTAACGTGAGTGCCAAACAATTTGCCAAAGCCGGTTTTCTGAATATGGTGTTGCAGGCACTCGACGATTCCGGCCTTATGAACGATAGGCTGGCACTGGAACTGACGGAGAGCTTGACGATGGTGAACGCCGATCGCATTATGCCGGTCCTGAATGCGTTGCGAGCAAACAATGTTCGTTTGAGCTGCGACGACTTTGGCACAGGCTTTTCTTCGCTTAGCTACCTGCATCGTCTGCCACTGAATACGCTGAAGATCGACCGGTCGTTCGTGTCGCAATCCACTACCCTGCCGGAGGCGAAAGGTATTGTGGAAGCCATTGTCACCCTGGGCCATAAGCTTCGCATGGATGTGGTAGCGGAAGGTGTAGAAGACGATACCCAGGTGGCGTGGTTGAAGAGCCTGGGCTGCGAATCCGCACAGGGATACTTTTTTGCGAAACCCACTTCTGCAGAACAAATGCAAAAGGCGCTTGAGGAAAAGAAATTCATTCTTAGTGGAGAACCGAAGAAAGAATTGCACCAATTGGAATTGCAAACATCATGGATTCAATAGTGTTGTACATTGCAGGCTTTTGAGAAGCCAACACGCCGCAAACTGAGCTATCCGTGCATGCCTTTCGCCTCTGTCCTTGTGGAAGGCGTGCACCTTGACCATCCATAACAACCACCCTAGAATAGGAAATGCGGGGTGGAGCAGCCCGGTAGCTCGTTGGGCTCATAACCCAAAGGTCGCAGGTTCAAATCCTGCCCCCGCAACCAAAGAATCAACAACTTACGGGAATCAGGCGCTACCGACCGACTCCCAATATCTCCCAATAAGAAAATTCATGGTTTTAGGCGCTCGCTTTCATAGGCTTGAGTACCATCTCCACGACCTTCCCATTCGCTTCTCTCTTCGATGACGACATGGCCTGTCCGTAGACGTTCATCGTCGTCTGGATCGAGGCATGACGCATCAGTTCCTGTTGCACCTTCATGGGCGCTCCAGTCTCGTCCAGCCACGAACAATACGTGTGGCGGAACGTGTGCCAGCCGATGGAACTGTACTTCCCGGCTGCGGCCCGGCGCTCTTTGTGAATGGGAAGCCGCGCTCCGTTCGGTGTCGGCTTTGTCTGGTTGCACCAGACTCCTACACCGGCTCCGCACTTCGGGCACTCCACCAGACACCATCCGGCAGGCCGGATGTGACGCCTTTGAATCTCCGTCGGAAAGTAAGGCTTCTCGGTAATGGGATTGGCAAAGACCCAGCCTTCCTTTGTCGGCACGGCGTCCTTGCTCCATTCCGAAACCACCTCAGTTAACGACGGGTGCAACGGAACATAGTCCTGGGAGTATTCGGTTTTGACATCATCCACATTCCCGTTCACGATGCTCCGTTGAACGAGAAGCTGATTCTTTTCAAAATCGAAGTCGTCCCATTGAAGCGCCGCGATCTCGCTTACGCGAAGACCGAGGCATTGGGCGATATAGGCCATCGTGCGATACGGCTCTTTCAGTAGCGCAATGATGGTTTCAAACTGGTCCACAGTGAGAATGGATGGACGCTGACGACGCTTCGAACCGTCCTTGATACGAACCAGCGCAATAGGGTTCCTCTTCTCGGTGAACAACTCCCACCGCGTGGCGCACTCGAACATCAGGTGCATCACGCTTCGGATATGGGTCTTCGACTTCGGAGCCATAGGGAGTTTCTTCAACCAATCCTCGACCGCCATCGGTCGAATCTTGTCGAGCAGGTAGTCACCCCAACGCGGCTTCAGGTGGTTCTTGATATTCGACCGATACGACTTCGAGGTGGAGTACCGTTCCGGCATCTCCTCCTTGAGGTAGCGGTCGCATATCGCGCCGAACGTGACCACGGCCAATCGCTGCTGTGGGGTTTCAGAGTTGAGTTTTAGGAGAAGAGCTTCGACGGCCTTTTGTGCCTGAGCTTTGGTTGGGTACTGTGCGGCGTTGCCGACAATGCAAGACTTCCGTCTCCGTTGTCCCTGCTCCGTCGCTTCGTAAAACCGAAACTCCCAGGTGTCTGGACCCTTCGCCCGCTTCTTTCTGGTTAAACTTCCGAATTGGTAACATGCTCGTTCCATCAAGAACCTTTCCTTGATTTCCCGGCACGGATAGCTGTTAAAAGCGTAACGCCGTCATGCAGGAAAATCACCCAGAATCCATCAGTTTGTTTCGGTTCAGGAATCTCGTCAGCTTGCCAGGTCCCTGTCGATCCACGCAGTCAAAGCGGATGGCTTGAAACGCCATAGTTTGCCTACATGCACGGCAGCGATTTCGCCACGATGGACGAGCCGCTGAAGCGTTCGGGGATGGACTTTGAGAATCGCTGCCGCTTGATGGCTGTCCAGCAATGGCTCACGTTCGACCCGGCCATTTGGCATATTCACGCTTGCTGGTGGTTTCTTCTCGTCGGACATGGGGACTCCTTTTGCGAGCGAACCTTCTTTCCTATTCACAAGCGAGGTTCACGCCCCCAGCCCGATTCGTCCAATGAAATTTCGAACCAACATCATGCCTGTGAGGCATGATGGCTCGCCGGAAGTCACCATAGACATTATGTGAGGAGAAGATTTTGGGGGTAGAATGCTTACGAGAATCGGGGGATTTGATCGCCCGGTCGTGAACGAATTGCTGTCCGTCCAAGAATCTCCCCGGTCTCTGGAGGATACGCATGGTCTTACCTGATATCGGGCTGCTTCGGGCGGCGATTGTACTTGCGGAAGAGCTGCACTTCTCACGAGCGGCAGAGAGGTTGAATATGAGTCAACCGACGCTTAGCAAGCAGATATTTCGCCTTGAACGATCTATTGGATTTCGTATCTTCGAGCACAATCATCAAGCCGCCGAACTCACTCCTCCTGGGCAAGTCTTCATCGCAGAAGCTCGCGAAGTTGTTTTTCATGCGGAACGTGCCATCGTTTCAGCTAGAGCAGTGATAGACGGTTCGACGGATATCATAAATATCGGCAAGTCCTCCTATACTGACCCGTTTTTCGTATCAATGCTAATGTCGATACAACTTCCGCTGTTTCCAGCGATGAAGATCAAACTCTGGAGCAACTATTCCAACTTTCTTGTCCAACAGCTTATTGTGGGGACTTTGGACGTTGCGGTTGTTACTGGTGTGCCTACAAAAAACAAAATAAGCACCATGGAGATTGCAACGAATCCCTACTACGTAGCGATGCGGATGGAAGATGAACTTGCGGCTTACAAAGAGATCCGGCTGCAACAGATGGAACGTCGTCTCTGGGTACTTCTTGGCCCTCATATCAACGCGTATCTTCATGACCGAATTCAGGCGGTCGCCTCTGATAAAGAGATACATCCTTCTGACATCTACCACTTTACGAGCCCTGAAGAGGCGTCTGCATTGGTACGTGAGCACGATGGCTTGGCCCTTCTTCCAAGAAACGCAGCATGGCGAATTGCACGAGATGGGATCACGATTCGTCCCCTCGCGGAAGATCGGTTGCGCCTTATCACGAGCCTTGCCGTCCGTGCTGATAGCAAATCGCGCATAGTGAACGAATTTGTGAAAGCCGCTGGCCGGAAGTTCGGTGAAATCGGTCAGCGCAGGCAGCCTAGTTTAGCTTTGACCGGATGATCCGTTCGTTTGTGCGACATCTTCGTCTAAGGTGTCGTTTGCACGTATCTCTAAATTCAGCGCGCTCTCCACGCCGCACTTCGGACAGAGATATATTCCCGTAGTTTGAGCACGATCTTCAAACTGCTCTCTTCTAAATGCGCCTCCACAATGAACGCATACGTGTACGTGGATGAATGCCTGCGCCTGCCTGACCGATTTGTGTTCCACAGCTCACTACCTCTCTCTTGCTCTGCATATTGGAGATTGGCTCAATGTCCGGGATGTTCGTCCTACCTTGAGCGGGACTTATACAACAAAGCGTTGGTACTGACTCTGAATGTGGGCAAAGCTACGGTCCATTCGTCAACGTGAAATAGGCTCTTCTGAGCAAATCCTGGGCTGCGAACTCCGTTGTCCGAAGGGCCAAAGCTATTTGCGACGTGGTGAGACCCGCATAGCGATGCAGCAGGAGTGCGCTTTTCTCCCAAAGCGGTAAAGCTAGGACCACTTGCTCGATTCGTGATGCATTCGCAGACGTTCGTTTAGTTGCGGGAAAACAATCACCCGTACGCAAAAGGTCACAAGCAATACGAAACATCCAACCTTTAAGGTCAGTACCGGAGCGGAGTAGCTTCCGCATCTTAAAGGCGCGCAGAAACACCTTTTCTGCCGAGCCCTCTGCCGCTCCAGCATCTGAAAACAGACGGTAAAAGAATTGAAAAACTGGGATTTTGTAATCATTGACCAGATCGAGAAACACTTCGACAGAGCCCGCGTGAATCTGGGAGTAACACGACGTATTGATGTCGAGATCGCTCATGATATCTGTTCTCCTAACTCATCTGCATATCGAGCAACACAACGGCGAGAAACCCTACAAAGAAGATCGCCGTTGTGAGCGGCCCTTCTGGCTGTTCATGTGCGTCCCGCAGCAGCTCCTCCGTGACGAGATAAAGCAACGCCGCGGTGCCAGCGGCAATCGTGCCGTTGATGACCGCATCAGGCATGTGAGAAAGCGCGGATATGCCGATAAAGCTGCCGAGTGGAACAAGCGCTGTGAGCGCGGCGGTGATACTCATTGCTGCAAACGCTGTTGTGCCTTTTCCGCGTAAGTATCCAACAAGCGCCAAACCGAGTGAAATCAGCTCAAGAGTTAGCGCCGCCGAGAGAAGGACGCCTGCCTTAGCTCCAGCCACGAAACCAATGCCGATCATCAAACCGTCCACGAGCAAATCGCTTCCTGTTGTAGCGATATAAGACAAAGACACGTTCGGCCGCTCTTTCTTTGTCCCTGCTGTATTCGTCCTGTCCTGCTCTGTGAAGTAGCGAAAACATACGAGTAATCCGACTCCGATACAAAAACCAATAGCGGTCGATATGGATTCATGGCGCTTAAGCAAATCCGGCCCCATCTCAAGAGCCACTGCGGCGAAGACCACTCCACCGGCAAGGTGTTGCATCGCTGACCGTAGACGGCCTGAAGGCGGACGTAGGGAGGCAATGGCCGCCGCGAAAATCGCGGCGGCCATCGGCACAGAAGCAAAAAGCATTGCTTGACTCATGACGCAGAACTCTCCGGAATCTGCGCCTTCTGTCTGCGCCGTTCATCCCAGCGGTAAAAGGATGGCAACACAAACAGAGTGAGGGCGGTTGAGGTTACCAAGCCACCGATTACGACGGTTGCCAGAGGCCGTTGTACTTCGGCTCCTGCGCTCGTAGCGAGTGCCATGGGGATGAATCCAAAGCTGGCAACCAACGCCGTCGTCAGAACGGGCCGAAGACGAGTCAAGGCCGCATCACGCACTGCCTCCTCGGCACTTTCGCCCTCCTGCCTCAGACGCTGGAGATAGGAAACAAGTACGACTCCATTTAGCACGGCAATACCTGAGACGGCGATAAAGCCAATGCCTGCCGAGATGGAGAACGGCATTCCGCGAAGTGCCAACGCGATAATCCCGCCCGAAGCAGCAATCGGCACGTTGATGAAGATAAGCAACGTAGCCCGTACTTCACTGAACGTCGTATAAAGCAGAACGAAGATCAGGAGAAGCGAGATGGGAACGGCGATGGCAAGACGCTTGGTTGCATCTTGTAGGTTTTGGAATTCGCCGCCCCACTCCAAGTAATAGCCATTCGACAATGGCACGTTTTTGGATACAGCTTCCTGCACGTCCTTAACAAAACCACCGAGATCCCGACCACGCACATTAGCTGCAATCTGGATGCGCCTGCGGATGTTGGAACGATTGATCTGTGAAGGACCGTCCTCGGTTTTGATGTCCGTAAGTTGACTTAGCGGAATCAGCGCACCCGAGGAGCTTGCGACCTTAAGATTGCCGATCTTATTAAGGTCGTCACGGTCTTCCGCAGAAAAGCGAACTTGCAATGGAAAGCGGCGCTGGTTTTCAAGAACCTGGCCTATCTGCTTTCCTCCAATCGCTTCAACTGCATCGAGCACATCACGAGCGTTGATTCCATAGCGCGCAATTTGGTCGCGACGAACGGTTACGCGAAGATACGGAAGGCCGCTTGTCTGTTCTGCTCGGACATCGGCTGCTCCGGGCACTTTATTGACAACACTCACAATATCGTCGGCCTTTTCCTTGAGCATGTTGAGGTCGTCGCCATAGAGGGTAATGGCGAGATCGGAGCGAACGCCGGAAGCGAGTTCACGGGTTCTCATTTCGATAGGCTGTGAATAGCTGAAGAGATTGCCGGGAACCTCCTTCTCTAATGCCGCGTCCATCTTCGCAATCAACTGATCTCGAGACTTTGCGGTTGTCCATTCTTTGTGAGGCTTGAGAATGACATAGATATCACTGCTCTCAATGCCCATTGGATCGGTCGCAACTTCCGGCCTGCCGGTACGGGAAACAACTGTGACCACTTCTGGAAAGCGCTTTAGCACCTTCTCTATCAAAGTGGTGCTGGCAATCGACTCGCGTAGAGAACCGCTTGGAAGACGCTGCGCCGAAATAACGAGTGCCCCTTCGTCCAGTCTGGGAATGAATTCACTCCCTAGACTCATAAAAATCACCACGCTCACGAGAAGTAGCGAGGTGGCTCCTATCGCAATTCTTCCGGGGTATGCTAAAGCTCTTTCTAGCCAGGGCTGGTACTTTCGTTTGATCCATGTGACGATCCGTGGTTCATGCTCCGAAATACTTTTTCCGAAGAGGAGCGATGCCATGACCGGCACGTATGTCAGTGCGAACAGAAGAGACGCGACCAGAGCAAAGATGACAGTAATCGCCATAGGGCGAAACGTTTTGCCTTCCACTCCCTGTAGCGTGAGAATCGGGATGTAAACAACCATGATGATAAGAACCGCGAAAAACACAGGACGCGCCACTTCTTGCGCTGAATCTCGCACGGCGTGAAGAGTGCCATAGTCTTCTCGATGTTTGTTTTCGGCTAAGTGCCGCACGATGTTTTCGATCATCACTACCGAGCCATCCACGATGAGGCCGAAATCTATCGCTCCCAGGCTCATCAGATTGCCGCTAGTCTTTGTAGCCACCATTCCTGTGAAGGCGAGGAGCATCGAGAGTGGGATGACCGATGCAACGATGAGCGCTGCTCTCCAATTGCCCAGCATCAAGAGCAGGAAGACGATCACTAAAACAGCGCCCTCAAAGAGATTTTTGCGAACCGTTTCAATGGTGCGATTTACCAAATCAGTCCGGTTGTAGTAGGTCTCGATAGTGACGCCCTTAGGCAATGTTTTTTGGATCTCATCCAGTTTCTGTTGGACCGATTGCGAAACAACGCGGGAGTTTTCGCCGATCAGCATCATGGCAATGCCCACCACGGCCTCACCTTTGCCATCGCGTGTCGAGGCACCCTGCCGCAGCATAGGCGCAAATCGAACATCAGCGACGTTTTTTACATAGATCGGTGTTCCCGTAGGCGTGGCACCCAGCACGATGTTGCCAATATCATCCAGAGTCGAGAGCAAGCCTTCGCCTCGAACGATGTATTGCTGCTGGTTATGTTCGATATAGCCGCCACCCGCGTTGTAATTATTCTGTTGCAAAGCATGAAAGACGGTCTGTAGCGGAATGTTGAATGCCTTGAGGCGGTCAGCATCCACATCCACTTCGTATGTCTTCAATTCACCACCTTGCGTATTTACTTCTACAACGCCTGGGACAGAACGAAGCTGATAGGCGATGTCCCAGTCAAGAATGGATCGCAACTGCATCAACGAATACCCGTCGCCTTTGACTTGGAACTGCAATATCTCTCCAAGTCCGGTCGAAATCGGTCCCATCTGAGGGGAGCCATATTCAGATGGAATTTCCTCACGAGCCTGCGCAAGCCGTTCCTGTACAAGCTGGCGGCAGAAATAGATGTTCATGCCTTCATCGAAGAAGACGGTGACGTAAGAAAGGCCAAATCGAGAAAGCGAACGGATTTCCTTGACACCCGGCAGACCGCTCATCGAAGTCTCGACCGGAAACGTGACAAGCTGTTCTATTTCGAGCGGCGACAGGCTCGGCGATGTTGTGTAGATGATGACCTGATTGGGCGTAATGTCGGGCACTGCGTCGATCGGTAGAACTGAGGCGGACCATGCTCCAATCACGATGGCGAGGACAACACCGATCAATACAAGGAAACGATTTCTGAGGCAGAAGCTGACAAGCGAATTCATTAGTCATCCCCCAAGGTTCCGCGCATTGCTTCAAATTTGAGCTGCAATGTGCCGTTGGTGACGACACGCTCTCCCGGCTTCACGCCAGCCAGGATTTCGGTGTTCTGGTCGCCTTTAGAACCAATCTTGACGTTTCGCTTCTCGAAATCCTCTGGCCCACTCTGTACAAAGACAACGGGCTCATTGTCAATTTCCTGAACTGCTGTATTGGGCACCGTTAGTGTCATTTCTCTACGCGTCGTAGGAATTTCCAATTCGGCAAACATATCCAGACGAATGCGGTTGTCCTGATTGGGTAACACACAGCGAAGTTTGGCAGTGCGGCTTTGCGGGTCAAGAGACTCGCTGATGTACTCAACCTTGCCCCGGAATGTTTCTTTCGGAAATGCCGCCAGCCTTACCGAGCACATGCCTCGCTGGGGAACGGTACCAAGGTCTTTTTCATAGATATCCGCAAGCACCCAAACTATGGATGGATCGACGACGGTAAAAATCTCCTTGTCGGGTCCAATGAGTTCACCTTGAGCTACTTCGTATTTGGAAATGACGCCGGTAATGGGCGCGCGCACATCATTGAGCGAAGAGGTACGGTGGGTCGAACCAGTTGAAATGGAATGAATTTGGTCTTCAGTGAGTCCAAAGCGATGCAGTTTTTCTTCCGATGCAGCCAGCTCCGAACGTGCGCTATTCACGCCCGCATCAGCCTGTTCTTTTTCTGCGCGCCGGACTTCGTATTCCCGCTGTGAAATGGCTTCGACCTTAAGCAGATTTTCCGCGCGAGCCAAATTCTTTGCAGAGACATCCTGTTGCGCTTGTGCTCTTTCCAAACTTCCGAGCAGACTGCGGTGCTCTCCCGTGAGCGTCCCCAACTCTACATTGTCGAAACGCAGGAGGCTCTGTCCTGTTCGAACTTGACTGCCGAGCTGGACAAAGATGTTTCGCACAACACCCTGCGCCAATGGAAAAACATGCGCCACGCGGCCTTCTTCCGGACCGACTGTTCCGGTGACTCGGAGCGTCTTCGTGATCTCTTCTTGCTGTGCGACCGCTGTGGTTAAGTGAATGTTCCGCTGCGCGTCTTGCGTCATGGAATAGTGGTTGGCCGCAAGGCGCGGCTTTACTGTTTCGGCTTCGTTCTTGGGTTCATCCTTCGGACCATTACCACTTCCGGAGCGCCTGCCCAGGTAGAACGCAGCGCCGATGATTACGATTCCAACAAGAATGAGGATGAGAATACGACGTAGGTTCACTGAATGGACTCCTTACCGATGGCGGCTTCAAGAGAAGACTCTGCGATACGCAGGTCGAAATAGGCTTGGTTAGCTGTCCGCTGCGTGTCGCGGTATACCCGCTCAGCATCTAGCAACTGAAGAAGATCTAGCGAACCGAGTCGATATGACTGCACGGCGATATCTAGCGCCTTCTGAGATTCCGGCACGTAGATTTTGCTAATCTCCTGCGCGCGGATCTGCTGTGTCTTCAGAGTGTCAGCTGCCTGTTTGACTTCGCGTTCCACCTGCAACCGCTGCTTGTCGAGAAGCCGCCGCTCACGTTCGCGTTGCGCTTCCGCAGCATGTATGCCACCTTGATTGCGGTTGAATATCGGCAATGGCACCTGAATATTGAGAACCGGGCTGTCCACGCCAAAGTTCCGCTTGTACCCGGCTGCTACTGTTACATCTGGAATCGCGAGCGATTTTTGATAGCTAATTTCGCGCCGTTGTTCCTCAACCGTCTGCTGTTGCGCAACAAGATCGGGACGGTTGGCAAGCGCTTCTTCTGTCAGTTCCTGAACCGGAAGGAGCGGCACGGAAGTGACAAGCGGATCGGCGATATCTAACTGCGTGTCCTGGGGGGCTGCCAGCAGTTCCAGCAATGCGGACTTAGCGTTGCTGAGATCAAGATCAGACTGTTGCACATCGTTCCAGAAACGCAGGCGCTCTGTCTGGAGACGTGTACGTTCGAGTCCGGAGACTTCACCCTGTTGGTAGCGAGTCTCGTTCAGCCGCAGAGTGTCATCAAACTGGGTCAGCATGAGGCGAGCAAGTTTGGCCTGAGCAGACGCCAAGGCTGCGGCCCAGTATCTCTGCCGCAGTTCGACGGCAAGCCGTCTCTGGAAGTTCTGAAGGTTGGAGCCAGCGACGAGAAGTGCCTGACGAGCAACATCTGTTCGCTTCCTGCGCTTACCAGCCGTTTGGATTGTTTGGGAAACTGTGCCGGCTAATTCCTGATTGTTGAGTACAGAACCTGGCTGTGACGAGAACGCAGGATAGCTCTCAGAATTAGCCAGCAGGATAGGATTCGCTAGTTTAGCGGCCGCCTCCACTTGGGCTTTGGCGACCGGAATGGATTGCGCCTCAGCGAGAATCGCCGGACTGCGCTGGGACAAAAGCTGGAGTGCGTCGCTCAGAGTGAGCGTACTCGGAATAGCAGACGCAGGCGTTGTCGCGGACTGCTGTCCGAAGACAGTGGCAGCGTACCAAAACGCACAAGCGGCTGCGATTCGTAAAATGAATCGCATGGAAGAACCTCAATCGGCTAGAAAGCTAACAGTCTGAGCCAGCAACCTTGCGGTCGCGGCCAGCAATGAGCGATGAGGTTAAATTTTGGGAGGTTGAAAGAACTCCGACGTGCGCCACATAGGATTCTCGATCCGAGAAACCTGCGCATATTCGGAAACATGCCTAGCCGCCAACAATGAAACAGCGATAGGCGACGTCACGATATGGCTACAGCAGCACCAGCAGTCATCGGAATCAGATGAAGGTACAGCGGGAGCTGGTGCATGACTCTTCTTCTGTGTCGCGGAGGGGACCTGTCGATGGGTGCTTGCTGGGTTGGACTGCGAGTGCATCTGCGTCATGACGGCCTGAATGTCTGCAAAGTCCGTCTTGCAGAGCCCAGGAACGGTTAAGTCGCACAGCCCCCAGACAAGCAGAAGCAGTGCCACAAAACGCGACCATGAGGCTCGACGCAGCATACCGGCAATATTATACCTCTTCGGGGAGGACAGGCTTTTCGCCCTTCCATTTGATATTGCTGAAGTGCATCCAAGGACTACCGTCGAGAGCAAATCAAGAGGTTCATTCTTCATCAGATAGAGTCAGTATTCGGAGGTCCAATGTCTCACGACGACGAACATCACGGCCACGATCATACGGCTGGCGCGAATGCGACGATGCTTAAGTGGTCGCTGGTATTGACCTCTTTGTACCTCCTCGCAGAAGTGGCAGGTGGTCTTGTTTTTCATAGCCTTGCTCTTCTCTCCGACGCAGCGCACATGCTCACTGACGTTGCCGCTCTGGTTATTGCATTACTGGCGATCAAACTAGGTCAAAAAGGTGCCGACGAAAAACGTACCTTTGGGTATCGCCGCTTTGAAATCCTGGCAGCCGCATTTAATGCTGTTCTGCTTTTTGCGGTCGCGGTCTATGTTTTTATCGAAGCGATTCAACGATTCAAAAAGCCCGAACCCATAGGAACGGGTGGGATGATGTTGATTGCCATAATCGGCCTTGTCGTAAACCTTCTTTCCATGCGACTGCTCATGGCGGGCAAAGATCAAAGCTTCAATGTCAAAGGTGCCTATCTTGAAGTATGGGCAGACATGATCGGCTCGCTGGGTGTTATCGCGGGCGCTCTTGTCATCCGATTCACCGGCTGGCAGTGGGTCGATCCGGTTGTTGCCATTGGCATTGGATTCTGGGTGCTGCCTCGAACGTGGATTTTGCTCAGAGACACGACGAACGTGTTATTGGAGGGTGTTCCAAAAGGGCTGGATCTGAATGCTGTGCGTTCTGCAATAGCATCTATCCCCGATGTGACGGCGATCCATGATCTTCATGTCTGGTCTATGAGCAATGAAGAGGTTTCATGTACCGCGCACATCACAGTTGCTCCGGGAGTTGATGGTACGAACGCGAGGGCCGCCGTTACGTCCCTCTTAGAACAGTTTGATATTGAACACGCGACCATTCAGGTCGAGCGACTGGGAGAACACTGCACGAAAGATGGAAAGCTTCATGAGTAACGTTTGGATTCTCTACTCTTGTCCCAATCAACAGAGCGATAGGGACTAAACTTTATTATGGCCAAGTCTCGGCTGTTAGCCGCAAGCTCCACCACAGCAGCCACGCGACAAATGCCATCTTCGGAATGCGCTGATTGTCTTCGGTGCCTGCTTCGCAATGACGTTTGTGATCGCAGTCGCTTCCAAACAACCAAAAGGGGAAGGTGCAGGAGGAGGAACTTGACTCCTGCCGCGCAGCCGGCGAGCGAGGGCCGGTAGCGGGGATGTGGGTCCAGGGAGAAACTGAAGGGGGTTCTTCCTGGCGGTTCTGGAATGAAAAGAGGGACAGTGCCAGCGCCGCCCCTCGATGAATGAAATTGTCAGGCCGCTTTCTTTGCGGCTTTGACTGTCGTTTGTGGGGATTTTCTCGCCTTCTCTTTTGCGGCAAACTCCTGCTTCACCTTGAGCACGATAACGTCGGTGTTCACCTTGTACGTGCAGGCGGCATCGCGGAGAACGGTGGCCGGATTCGTTCTCGATGCCGCAAGCAAGATGGCAGCTTCCACCAACAGCCGCGAGAGCGTACCTTCATCGGCGCGGCGAAGATACGCACCGAAGGTCTTTGCGAGTCCTCCCTCATCGCGCTTTTGCCGGATGCCATGCTGCCGCGCCAGTGTCTCGATGCGGCGCTCATCCATGAGAACTACCAGCTTCTCAAGGATGAATAGCAGGTCACGCTTCATCAGACGGACAGGGACGACGGCGCTCACGGCGGCGAGGACACGAAGGCCGGTTGCATTGGCGATGGCCTGTTCCTTCCGTTGTTTCTCCTGCTCGCCTTTCCACTTCTCATCCTCGCGGCTGGCTTTCTGCTTGGGATGATGGACGGGGCAAGCAGGATTCGCGCATACCTTCTGCAGGGTGCCGACTCCTTCGCCTTCGGTGATGATGGCGTCGGCGGTGAACTTGCACACTTTGGATTGTGGCCGCTTCGCATCTTCCTTGCTGGTCGGCTTATGAATCTCGATGTACTTGTTGCGCGGAAGCACAGGACTCTCTTCCTTCTGCTTCCCATACGCGGTGCTGATCTGCACTAACTGCGGCTTGGCAGCGATGGCCTGGGCGACATGCGCCGCAACCTTCGTCTGATAGCAAGCCGGATCGGTGCAAGCGTCTGTCTTGCCGAGGTCGGAGAATAGCAGCTTGTTATGCCCGGTGCGCTTGGGGCAGTCGGCACAACTGCCAGCCGGGGGAACAAGCTGCGCGTCTCTCTTGTTGAACGGCGCATCTTTCAGAATGAGCATGATGTTCTGCTCAATCCAGAATTGGAGATTGCGGACGGGGAGAAGGATGCGGCGGTGTTTCGCGGCTCCGCTCCAATCCTCGCGGAAACAATGCGGCAAGGCGGCTTCTTGCTGCACGGGCTGCAACTTCGCCAATAACAGCGCGTGGCCTACGCCGATTTCATCTTTGTAGAACGCATCGACCACGGCGGGAACAAGCTCGGTCAACTTCAAACGGCCAGCGATGTATGCAGCAGATTTGCCCGTCTTCGCGCCGATTTGCTCGATGCTGTACTTGGGTTCCTCCAAGTCGAGCAAGGCGCGGAATCCCTGCGCTTCCTCCATCGGGTGAACGTCGCGCCTCTGGAGATTTTCAATTAGCTGCGCTTCGATCACTTCGGCGTCCGTCATCTGCTTGATGCGGACGGGGACGGTATCGACTTCGGCCAACTGCGCGGCGCGATAGCGCCGTGCACCGAAGACAATCTCAAAACTGTTCTCGGTGACAGGCCGCACCAGCAAGGGCGAGAGAACGCCCTGCGTCCGTATGGTCGATGCCAGTTCCTTCAAGTTGGCATCCTCGAAGATGCGGCGCGGGTTGGTCTTGGACTCATGCAGGAGAGCAAGAGAGACGTTGCGGTATTCGGTGGCATTGCTGATTTGGGTTTGCATGATAAAGCTCCTTTCGAGCGGTTGCATGGTGAATGGAAACGGAGCGGAGACACGTTGGGCTGTTCCGCTCCGAAGGGAGCGGACTAGCCACGAATGCACTTGTCCGTGAAAGCTTCCGCGAATCGCTGCGCTTTCAGGTTCTTGTCCCACAGTGCCGCGAAGCGTTCGTGTTCGCGGTGAAGCTGCGTGTGGAAGGCGTACATGCCTTCGTGAATGAAGCGGCTCCACTGCTCGATTCCGGCATAATCGTTGCGGTAGTAGAAGGCCGTTAGGTGCGGGCCTCCGGCGAAGCCAAGTTCGAAGCACATCTCCGGGTCGCGCATGGCATCGCCGTTCTGTTCGCCATAGTGAGCAACGGAGATAGCCGGAAGTCCGCAAGGGCCGGACTCGTCCATCGCCTCGATGACAAGCTCCATGTACGGTGGGTTGTCGATCTTGAGGTACAGGCCGGGATGCCA
>JAFDVR010000018.1 GCA_018268855.1 Acidobacteriota bacterium
AACTACCCAGAGGCAGCCTCGAGCACAACAGAAACTCCGCCACCACTCCCGCCTGACAGCAAATACGCACGACTGCTTCTACCCAAACACAAACAACTCCACTTTTTCAGCAGCCTCTGAAGCCCGCTTCTAATCCGGTCGCGTTAACAGTGTTGGTGGGTGGAGAGCCTTGCTTACAGGGAATATCGAATCCCTCAGAGGCTAAAGCCCCAGACTTTTTGCGATGTTAACGGCTGGCCGATTCCGGGGACGAAGCGGCGGAAGTATCTGGAGGAGAACGCTGCGGCTGCTGAGATTCAGCTTTCGGCGGATGATGTGGCGGAGTTGGAAGCGGCGATGCCGGAGAGTGCGATTGCGGGACAGCGGTATACGCCGCAAGGCATGCAGAGTATCAATCGATAGGTCGTGATACGTTTTTGCTTCCGTGAAAGGCAATGATAGCTCGAAGAAATACGGAGACTCTTCGCCTTCGGCTCAGAATGACGGTTGTGTAAGGTTTAGAATGACGGCTCCGTAAAGACCGATGCTGAGGCTGTTTGGTTACAGCACCAGCACGACTACTTTGCCGATGCCGCCTTTTTCTACTGCGGTCAGGCCTGCGGCTACATCTTCCAGTGGAATCATGCGGTCGATGGGGAGGTCGAATTTTCCATCGCGTACATCGTCGGCGAACTCGCGCAGCTTGGAGGCGTCGGGTTGGGTGCGGATGAGGTTCATCTCAAGGCTGGTGTGCAGTGAGCCATCGGGTGGAGGAGTAACGACCGTGCCCACGATGCCGCCCTCTTTTACCTTGGAGAGAAGTTTGGTTGTGGCTGCGCCGCCTACGGTGTCTGCGATGGCGTCTACAAAGCCGAGCGCGGCGATGGCTTCATCATCGTCCATCGCAACTGCGGCGTCGGCTTCAATGTCCTTCACGGCATCGAGTGAATGTTTGCGTACACCCGCGATGACATAGGCGCCGAGCTTCTTTGCAGAATGCACGGCGGCGCGGCCTACGGAACCGAGGGCGCCGGTGACGAGTACGGTTTGTCCGGGCTGCACTTTGGCGGCGCGGCGCACGAGCTGGTCGCCGGTGAGGACGGCGAGTGGAAGCGCGGCTGCTTTTACGATGTCCACACCGTCAGGGAGATGCGCGACCTCGTTCTCTTTTACGGCGACGAGTTCGGCGAAGGTGTGATTGGTGAATGCGAGTACTCTGTCGCCGGGTTTGAAGGTGCGGACATTTTTACCGATGGCGCGGACAATTCCGCTGAGATCGCGACCGAGGATGGTGGGGAAAGTCTGCGGAAAGCGTGCGGCAGCGCTGCCGTTGCGGATTTTGTAGTCGATGGGATTGATGCTTGCCGCAGTAACTACTACGAGCATTTCGTCATCGCCGATCTGTGGATCGGGTATGTCTGTAACGTAGTCCAGCTTTTCAGGCCCGCCGTATTCGCGCAGTAGCATTGCTTTCATCGCAATCACCTCGGATAGAGATTCAGATGCTGTGTCCGCCCAGGGCGGCGCTGACATATTGTTGCCATTCGTCCTCGCTTTCGGCGATGCACTTGATCAGTTGCAGGCGTTTGCGCAGGAGACCGGCGATCTTTGGTTTGAGGATGTATTTTGCGACGAAGGAGCCGCCCCACCAGAGAGGCAGCGAGAAGACGACTTCATCGCTGAGTTCTGTGCCTTCGGGTACTTCGCGCAGATGGTGGTCGTGATGGAAGTGTTGGAAACGTCCGCGCTCCATTTGATCACGAAAGAAGAAAGGTGGCTCGAATTGCGGGATGAAGCTAAGGTGCTCGTGATGCAGACCGAACATCCATCCGCTCCAGAGGACGTGGCTGTGGAGAGAGACGTAGCCTTTGGAGGGCGTGCCGTGGAAGTGTAGTTCGCGATGCACGATTTCGAGGCGCGTGGAGAGCGCGAAGCAGCGTTCGATGGGGGCGTGGACGAGGATGCTGTCGCGGATGGTGAAATTAGGATTCACAACTTCCGTGCCTTTACGTGTCCTTTGGTCGCGTAGGTCAAAATTTTCTTGTCGCGAGTGATGATGGTGAGGTCGTACTCGCGAGCTGTGGCCATCAACAAACGATCACCGGGATCACCGTGTGGATTATCGGGAAGTCTCGATGATTCGATGAGGACTCTGGTAGATAGTGGAAGAAGTTGAAAGCCGCCGTCTTCTGTGCCGCTTTCAACCCAGTGCTCCACCGACCGGTCCAGATGAATGGTGCCGGCTGCTACAAGGTAAGAAATCTCCCAAACGGAAATAGCAGAAACATACACAGAACCACGTTTTTGCCACTCTTCCACCTCTTTGAACTTCTTGCTATCGACATGGTGCTCGTCGCCTTTTTGCAGCCAGAGCCAATAAAGGGTATCCAACAGGTAGCGTTCCATCAATCCCAATCCCACTCGGTCGAGGTCCACTCCGGCCATACAGGCGAAACAATGTCGCCTTTGATGTCTACATTCGGAGTGCGGCCAATCACTGACCTGAAACGCGGTGTGGAATTCCTGTGCTTCACCAGATCCGCAACAGGCTTGCCCCGCTTTGTGATAACGAGACGCAGGTCTTTGTGCTGGATGTCATCCATGAGTTGAAGGCACTTGGCCTTGAACTCACCAGCAGGAATAGTCCTCGTTTTGGCGGGTGCGGACTTCATGACCATATTTTATGACCATGAAGGATAAGATGCCAATATTCAATTAGTTCTGTATAAAAACGTTTGCCATGCGTCTGATTCTGCAATCTCGCGGATAAGGACATTACGGCGGAGAAGAAGTGCGCGAAGATGCGAGGAGAGGGCGATCCGCTCGGCCATCCAGCCAAGTGGACCGAGCGGAGCGCTGAAACGAAGAATGTCTCGCATCGTGGTTATGCCACTTTCTTCGGTGAAGAAGTGATCGTGCTCAAAGGATTTGAATAGACCTCGAATCATGGTGTCCTGGAAATAATGCGGGGGATGGGAGGCGGTTATCTTTGTTGCGTGCTTCAAGGTGAGGCCGAAATGACGAGCCTGCCATGTCACTTCATCACCCTGTTGGAGAATGCCACTGGTGACATCTTCGATGGCGCGCTCGTTCGTCTAATGTGTGCTTTCTATGTGCAGACCGACACTGAGCGACAAAAGAAAACGCGCATTGCAGGTGCTGCGATGCGCGTTTCCAGTTCGATGATCTGCATCTGTTACCCGTTCACCGCAAAAGGTGCAGCCTCAAGCCACGCAAGTCCTTGAGGCAGCTTGGCTGCTGAGTAGTCAAAGTGCAAGACACGGCGGTGACCTGGGCGATTCGAAGAGGATGATGCGTGGAAGAGCAGCGGCCGCATAAGCAAGGCGCCGCCAGCGTTCACTTCGCAAATCGTGGCAGTGGCAAGTGCCGCACGCTCTTCTACTTCTACCGCGGAGATTTTGCCTTCCTTGTGAGAAGAAGGAATGACTTTGAGTGCCCCGTTTTCTTCGGGACAATCATCCAGATGCACCCGCACGGTGAGCATGTTTTCCATTACGTGAGTTGGAGGTTGGACGTGGAGCACGCCGTCCTTTACGGACCAAGGACCAAAGCTATCAATGTCGTAACGTTTACGTACGGCGATGGTTACATCCTGATGCCACGGCACTTTCCAGTTTGCCGCTTCTGTCTTGTCAAACAGAATCGCTCGCACAACATGCGCGTGTGCGCCGAGGACGGGTTTCACTAATTCATGAATGCGCGAAGAAATCGCAAGAGCCTTGAACTTTGCGGATTTGCGGAGGAGATCGCGTACGCCTCCACGCTTCTGATCTTCCTGTTGTTGAATGCGATTGGACTCAACGATAAGTTCTTCAATTTCCTGCATAGAAAAAACGGATTCGCGGATAGCGAACCCGTTTTGTTCGATCTCTTGTTGAAGAGTCTTCATTACAGTGTTGCTGCCTTGGTCTCCACCAGTCCCTTTGCCCGCGTGATGAAGTCGGCGAGTGGGACGGAGCCTTCGTCGCCTTTGCCGCGGGTGCGGATGCTGACGGCGTTGGCTTCGGCTTCTTTGTCGCCCACGATGGCGATGAACGGGATTTTTTCCAGCGACAATTCGCGGACTTTTGCGTTCATCTTTTCGTTGCGGCTGTCGAGCGTTACGCGCAGGCCTGCGGCTTCGAGCTCGGCTTTTACTTTTTCAGCGTAGGCGGTGTGCTTTTCGCTGATGGGCACGATGCCGACCTGTACCGGCGCGAGCCACATGGGGAAGGCGCCGGCGTAGTGCTCGATCAGCACGCCGAAGAAGCGTTCTACGGAGCCGAAGAGTGCGCGGTGGACCATCACGGGCTGGTGCTTTTCGCCGTCTTCGCCGGTGTAGACGAGTTGGAAGCGCTTTGGCAGGTTGAAGTCGAACTGCACGGTGGAGAGCTGCCATGCGCGACCCAGAACGTCGATGAGTTTTACGTCGATCTTGGGGCCGTAGAAGGCGGCTTCGCCAGGGAAGGTTTTGAAGGTGAGGCCGCGACCTGTGAGCACGTCGTGCAGAGCGCCTTCGGCCTGCGTCCAGTCTTCTGCTGTGCCGAAGAAGTCACCTTCTTTTTTCGGATCGCGTGTGGAGAGTTCGACGCGGTACTCCGCGAAGCCGAAGGTCTTAAGTACTGCTTCGGCAAAGTCGAGGCAGGCTTCCACTTCGCCGCGAATCTGGTCGTGCGTGCAGAAGATGTGCGCGTCGTCCTGCGTGAAACCGCGCACGCGCAGAAGGCCGTGCATGGTTCCGCTGCGCTCGTAGCGGTAGACGTTGCCGAACTCGGCGTAGCGCACGGGCAGGTCGCGGTAGCTCTTGGGCGTGTTCTGGTAGATGAGGATGTGGCCCGGGCAGTTCATCGGCTTCACGCGATACTCTGCGTCATCTAGCTCCATCGACGGGAACATGTCTTTGGAATAGACGCCGTCGTGGCCGCTGATCTTCCAGAGATCGCGCTTCATGATGTGCGGCGTGACGACGAGTTCGTATCCGCGATTGAGGCACTCCTGGCGCATCCAGTCTTCCATCTGTTTGCGGATGAGCGCGCCCTTGGGATGCCAGAAGATGAGGCCCGGCCCAGCGACTTCCTGAATGGAGAAGAGGTCGAGCTGCTTGCCGAGCACGCGGTGATCGCGCGCCTTGATCTCTTCAAGATGCTTGAAGTGCGCGTCGAGGTCTTTCTGGTTGTAGAAGGCAGTGCCGTAGACGCGCTGAAGTTGCGGATTGTTCTCGTCGCCCAGCCAGTACGCGCCTGCGAGATTGGTGACCTTGTATGCCTTCACGCGCCCGGTAGAGGGAACGTGCGGGCCGCGGCAGAAGTCGGTGAATTCGCCATTCTTGTAGAGCGAAACTTCTTCGCCGGGCTGCGTGAAGCGCTCGATGAAGTGCTGCTTCATGAACTCGCCGTGCGCGGAGTAGTCGGCCAGCGCCTTTTCGCGCGGCTCGTAGACGCGCTGAAACTTCTCGTCGCGCGCAACTACTTCTGCCATTTTCTGTTCGATGGCTGCGAGATCGTCAGGCGTGAAGGGCGTTTCATGATAGATGTCGTAGAAGAAGCCGTTGTCTGTCGCGGGGCCGTGGCCGAGTTTTACCTCGGGATACAGCTCGGTGATGGCCGTCGCCATGACATGCGCGGCGGAGTGGCGCAGCACTTTGAGCGCGTCGGGGTCGTTCTCCTTGAGGAGTTCGAGATGCACGTCTTCGCGCAGCGGCTCGCGCAGGTCGACGATGCGCTCGCCCGCGGTAGCGTGGGCGGAGTACATGGCATCTTCGCTGGTGCCGGCATCCTCTTCTGGCGCTCCCGCCATCACAGGTGCAGCCACCGGCTTGATGCGCGCCACTACGACGGCGGCCGCGAGCCGGGGCGAGATGCTGTTGGCGATATCCCAGGGTGTGGTGCCGGAGGCGACCTCGCGTACACTTCCGTCCGGCAGATGAATTTTGATGTTTTCGTTGCTCACATCTAACAGGATATTGGTCTGTACCGCTGGAGTCGAGATGCCGAAGATGCAAGTGCACCGAAAGCTGTTCCACTTTCTGCCGCTCATGATGGTTTTTGCGATGGGAATGCCGTTTGCGCGTGCGCAGGTCAGCACACCTTCCAGGATCACCGCGTGCATGAGTCACCTGCCGCCGAGCGTCTCCGGTGAAGCCCGCAAGGCTGCTGAGACGGATTGCACGTTTGCCTTCGATAGCCAGTTGGGAGCTGCGGATACGTGGGCTGGCAATGCGGACGAGCATGTTGCCACCAGCTATGCGAAGGGCCGCGATGAGCTCCGTGCTTTCTGGGCGCGGATTTACGCAGAGCCAGGGTTCAAGTTGGAGTGGTGGCCACTTACGGCGGAGCAGCATGGCTCGTTTGTGGTGACGACGGGTGAGTCGCGGCGCACGATGGTCGATAAGCAGGGGAAGACGCATGTTTCGACCGGGCACTACATTACGGTGTGGAAGCGGCAGCCGGATGGGACGTATCGGTTTGTTTGGGATGGCGGGGAGTAGGTGGTCTTTTGATTTCTGGCGGATGGTATTGCCTAGGCGAAGGAATACAGAGATTCTTCGCCTTCGGCTCAGAATGACGGTTCATAAAATATAAAGGCAAATAAAAAGCCTCCGCACTGCGGAGGCTTTCGTGTGATTGAAGGGGAAGTTACTTGGCGCCGCGCTTGAAAATGTCTTCGGCCAGATAGTTTTCTACCTTGGCCTGATTGCGGAGCATTTCGAAGTACGCATTCTTCAGCAGCGTGCTGCGGGCGTCCTGCAGTTGCTGGCGGATGTTCTGCTGCACGGCGGGATCCTGTAGGCTGCGCTGTCCTGGAGGTTCGCGCGAGATGAGTTTGAGGATGGCATAGCCTACGACGCGGCGATTGGATGCGCCGGGGTTGTCGTAGACGGGAACGATGTCTGTGATCTGGCCGGCCTTCAGCTTGCTGACTGCGGCGAACACCATCGGATCGGTGCGTAGCTGCGACTCGGGGATAAAGCCCATGTCGCCACCGTTCTGCGCGGTCTGCGGATTCTCGGAGAAGTTCATCGCGATGGCGCTGAAGTCTTCGCCGCTGTCGAGGCGGTTCTTCAGCATCTGGATCTTCTTCTTCGCTTCGGCGTCGTTGGCGGCCTTGCTGCCTTGCAGATTGCCTGCCTGTGCCGCGGGCATTCCTGTAACGAGCACCTGCGCGAGGTGGTAGTGCGCCTCGATCAGGTTGTACTCGCCTTTGTGCTTGGCGTAGTAGTTGGACACGTCTGCGTCGGTGATGGCGATCTTGGAGTTGATCTCCTTGTTGAGCAGCTTGTCGAAGGTGAGCGAACGGCGGACTTCGCGCTTCAGATCCTCGAGCGAGTGATTGCTGGCCTTGAGCCGCGCGTCGAATTGCTCCTGCGTGTAGGGCGCCTTCATCTCTGCGATCTTCGCGTCCACATCTTCATTGGAAGCGGTGAGATTCATCTTGGCGGCGCGCTGCTGGATGATTTCTTCATCGATCATCTGGCGAAGGATGGAGAGACGGGCCGCGTCGGCCTGGTCTTCGCTCACGTCCTGCTGCGGGTTCTGGCGCAACTGGTCCTGATAGAGCTTGTCCAGTTCCGCGCGCTGGATGGCCTTGCCGTTTACGCTGGCCACCACGTCGGCGGAGTGTTCTTTTTTGCAGCCGGCAAGGGAGAGCAGCATGGCCGCGGCGCATCCGGCCGCGAGCATACGCTGCGAGAAGATCTTTTTGGTACGAGTCATAGCTTCGTCCTTTATAACTTACTGGCCCTCGCCGGGCCTGGGCAGCGGCACCGCGGGAGGAGGCGTTACACCTGCGGCGATGAGAGCATCATCCACCGCCTTGTATACATACTCCACTGGGACCGCTCCGGCAATGCGCTCGCCGTTGATGATAAGCAGCGGAGCGGCATCAATGTTCAACTCCTGGGCTTCTTTCAGCGACTCCTTGATGGCGGAGTCGTCCTGCGCCGTGATGCAAGCCTGCAGCTTTTTGGTGTCGGCTTTATGCTTTTTGCCTTCGTCCAGCGTCATGCGGTCGAGTTCAGTCTTGGCGCGGGCCAGTGCGGCCTCGGGCGTGTCGGGCTTGCTCTGCGCGGTGTTGGCCAGCGGATCATGCCCGATCTCATGCAAGCGACCGTGGATATTGTCCACCATCTCCCAATAGCCGGGAGTACTCTGCGCGGCGAGGCAGTTCGCGTCCACCGCAGCGTGAATCGCCCACGGATGCTGTGAGAGCGGAAAATCCTTGTAGACGATGCGAACCTTGTCACCGTAGCGGTTCAGCAGTGCGGGAAAGAGCGCCTGGTGCATCTTTGCGCAGTAGGGGCATTGCAGATCGTCGAAGACCACAATGCGCACGGGCGCCTTTTCACCACCACCGCGTGCGGGCCGATTGCCTTCGCTCACGGTGTCGCGCGGATTGTCACCCAGCGGAAAAATGTTGAACTGGCCCAGCGTCTTATTGTCCTTGGAGAGCAGGAACATCAGGTGCTGCGAGGGGCCGTTCGGAACGATGAACTCGGCTTTGACCTCGTCGTATCCGGCAAAGGTGCTGGGCTTGCGATCAGTGACCTTCACGTCCACGTAATAGGGGACCTGCGCCTTGTTGCGGATGGTGATGGCGATCTTGCGCGCGAGTTCCGGCGTGAGCGGCGTGGATGCAGTCTGTGCCCGGCATCCCTGCGCGGCAAAGAGCGCGGCAGTGATCGCGGCAACAGACATGGCTCCGCGAAACGCGTTCAGTCGCAGAAAAGAGGGATGGGAGGGCTGCTTTTGCACAAACTTCATTATCTCAGAGACGGAGTGCGGTGAGGGAGGTGAGCCTCTTAGGGATTAGGGATTAGGGATTAGGGATTAGGGATTAGGGATTAGGGGTGAAGTGTGACCAAACGTTCAACTGCGCCAGTGGAGTTCTACTGGTTCTTTGAGCGGGTGGTCGCCCTGGCCGGTCAGGCGGCGTTGTTTCAGGGCGAAGTACCACTTGGCGGGCAGGTCGGCGTCGTCGATCAGCATCATGGCCGGGCGGAAGCGCAGACCCTCGGCCTGTTCCACCATCGTCTCCTGGTCCTGCCGGACAAAGCGCGCGCCGAAGAATTTTGCGATCGGCTTTACAAAAGGCACGTTGTAGAAGACGTTCCATGCGGCGACTACATCGATACGGCAGGTGGAAGGTGTGATGGGCGTGACTGTTGTAAGGGAGGCGAACCATTTGTCTTCACCTCCGCCGCGGGCGCCCGCTCGGATTGTTTCGAAACGGCGGTTTGGCAGCACAAAATCGATGGTGGTGGTGATCTCGCTGCCGTAGACGCCGAGCAGCCGATAGGGTGCGGAGTTTGCGCTGGGTGCGTGCGAGGCCATGCGGAAACCTGCATCGCCACCATCCGCGCGCTCGCCTGTGACGGGTTCGAACTTCTTCGTCTTTTCGTGGATGGAGGCGCGCGAACGCCACCACCATGCCTGATGCACAAACGGTCCGTGCGCGGGGTCCATCAGGCCGATGATGCCGTGGTCTACGTTGCAGGGGAGTTCGGCGCTGAGATGCGCTGAACGGAATTTTGCAGAGAACTTCGGCACCTCAGGCACCGGCGGCAGTTTGTTGAGGTCGGTGATGCGGCCTGCGCCTGCTTCGGGCAGGTAGACCCAGAGATGTCCGTCGCGCTCTACGCACGGATACGCGCCGGCGTAGATCTTGTTCGGCTGCAACACATCGAACTGCGTGAGGGATGGGATTTCGGTGCACTGTCCGCCGCAAGGCTCAAACCTCCAGCCGTGGTATTTGCACTGCACCTCGTTGCCGTCGAACCAGCCTGCGCTGAGCGGAATGCCGCGGTGCGGGCAGAGATCGCGCATCGCGAACACTGCTCCATCGCGCCTGCGGCCCATCAGCAGCGGAACACCGAGCAGCAGCGCGGTGGCCGTCTCGCCTGCGCGGACGGCGTCGCCGCGCATGGCCGGATACCACTCGCCAAAGATCAGTTCCGTCGCAGGCTGCGTGGCTCCGGGCAGATTGTCATCGCGCAACTTCATCGTGGCCAGTATAGAGGTCTGCGATACTGGCTGAACCACCTGCAGGAGCGGCAACGCTTCGGGCACTCGCGGAGAACAAGTTTCGCCCTAAGAAGCGAAACGCCTTCGGGGGTGACGACCCCGAAGGCGATCTAACTGCAGGAGGTGGTTATGCCGAAACGCACAGGTTTCCGGCTTGCCCTCTCAGTGTCTGAGCGTCTTGCTCTCGCACTGGTCGGGCTGTTGGTACTGCTGCTCAAGCATTACCTGAAGTTGTAAAACTTCAAGCCCCGGACGGCGGCCATGCCGTTCGGGTTTATTACCTGCTTCTATTCGATGCTTTTCCGGCATCGAAGTCAACCCGCATTTGTACGATACAAGCAGATGAAGAACCCGCCACTTACGCGACGCACGCTGCTTATTCTCGCTGCCCTGTGGTTTTCGCTTTACTCCACGTTTGCGCTGCTTGCTCCGCCGCTGCTGGATGATGCCGATTCCGTCCACGCCGAAGTGGCGCGCGAGATGATCCAGCGGCACGACTGGGTGACGCTTTACGCAAATGGAATTCGTTATCTGGAGAAGGCGCCGCTTCTTTACTGGAGCATGGCTGCGAGCTTCAAAGTGTTTGGCGTGAGCGAGGCGGCGGCGCGGTTTCCGCTGGCGCTCTATGCGTTGGCGCTGGCGCTTGTGGTGGAGATGTTTGCGCGGCGCGCGTTCCGGTCTGCGCGTGCGGGGCTGTATGCGGGCGTGATTGTGCTCAGCAGCTTTGGTGTTTTTATTTTCACGCGGATTCTTATCCCTGATGTGATCGTGTGTCTTTGGCTTGCGCTTGCGCTGTTTTTCTTCTGGATAGCGGAGCAACAGGAGCGGCCTGCGCTGCTTCCATGCCTTGGATTTGGAGCAGCGTGCGCGCTGAACATCCTCACCAAAGGGCTGATCGGCCTTGTCTTTCCGCTTGGCATTGTTCTGATTTATCTGGCGCTCGCGCGCGGTCTGCGCGCTGGATCCAAGCGGCTTGCGCAACTGCATCTCGTTCCAACGCTGCTAGTCTTTCTTGCGATTGCTGCGCCGTGGCACATCCTTGCGGGGGTTGCAAACCCGGATGAAGGGCACCCGGTCGGTCTCACGCATGCGGGTGGGTTCTGGCATGTGCCTAATCCCACACTTGGCAATGTGCATGGCTGGACGTGGTTCTACTTCATGAACGAGCACGTGTTGCGTTATCTGAACCTGCGCGTGCCGCGTGATTACGATACCGTTCCGCTGCTGCTCTTCTGGGGGCTGTGTTTTATCTGGCTGATGCCTTGGAGCGCGTTCGCCATCAAAGGCATGTTCAGCGTGCCGTGGCGCAATGCGTGGCGGCGCAAGGGGATGAACGCCGACGGGCGCACGCGTCTGCTGCTTGGCATTTCGGCGTTGCTGCCGCTTGTGTTCTTTTCGTTCTCCACGAGGCAGGAGTATTACGTTCTGCCGTCGTTGCCTGCGCTTGCGATCCTGATTGCGAAGTGGCTTGATGAGGAAGCACAACAGGCCGAAGCGTTTGAGGTGCCTGGCGCGCTGGTGCAAGCAGGGCAGCGCATTGCTACGGTACTGCTTGTACTTGGCAGTGTGATCGCGCTTGCGTGTTTGTTCTTTGTATTTACCTCAAGGCCCGCTCTCCCCAATCTTGATCTCGCCAGTCTGCTGAAGCAAAACCCCGGCGAGTATGCGTTGTCGTTCGGACACTTCCTCGATCTGAACGCGCAGGCGATGGGAGCGTTTCGCGGGCCGCTACTCACTACGGCCTTTGCGTTCTTCTTTGGAACGTTGGCGAACTGGCTGCTCCGCCGCGACTATCGTCCGCACGCCGGCAATAAGGCCCTCTTTGTGATGAGCTTTTGTTTTCTGCTTGCAGCACATGTTGGGTTGCAGCGGTTTGCTCCCGTTCTCAGCAGCTACAAACTTGCCAAAATCATCGAGCGCGAGATTCATCCCAGCAACCTCGTTGTGCTCAACGACGAGTATGAGGGTGGCTCGACGCTCGGTTTTTACCTGCAGCGACCGCATGAAGGCATGAAGGACCAGATCCATATCCTGCACGGGCACTCAGCGAACCTCTGGTATGGCTCGTTCTTCACCGATGCGCCGAAGATTTTTGAGACGGACGAATCGATGAAGCAGAAGTGGCGCGGGCCTGAGCGCATCTTTCTGTGGACGACGCCGGAAAAGCTGCCGGCATATTGCAATCCTGCGTATGTGATTGCCGAAGGTGGCGGCAAGGAGATTGTCAGCAACCTGCGCAGTGCGTATTAGTCCACGCGCACCATTTTGCCTTTGCGCAGTTTGAACCGTTCGCCGCGCCATTCGATCACATCACTGGCATAGCTACCTAACCAAAGTGTTAATGAGGCAAAGTCGCGCAGTGGCAATAGCCAAATGTCGCGCAGTACCTGTCCGTCGCGCAGAATGCCGACGCCAACAGTAAGAGCCACGGCAACGCGCGCCAGCAGTGCCAGCGACAACAGCGTGAAGCTCCACAACGCCGCACCGCTTGCGATGCAGGTTGCAAGCGCCCATGGCACGGCCAATGTTGTAATCAGTCCTAAGAAACCGCCTGGACGCGAGACACGCACGGCACGAAACCACCGCATCTGATGAGCCCAGAAGGCGAGGAAGCGGTAGCGCGGGATGGATGTCTCCACGACTTCGGGATAAAGCTCTACGCGATAACCGGCCGTTGCGATGCGGGCGCCGAGTTCGTAATCGTCCGCTAAATAATCAACGATCGAAACGAACCCGCCAATCTTCTCCAGCGCCTCACGCCGCATGGCGAGCGTCGATCCCAAGGCGAAGTGAATGCCGCGCTCCAGCATGCGTGCTGTCAGCACAGACGGGAAAAACTCTGTTGCAATGCCCAATGCCTCCAGCTTCGCCCAGAGGGTTGGCGGTTCCGCGCAGTGACCGATGTATGGCATGGTGACCATGCCTGCGCCGCCGGAGAGACCTGCCGCGATATGCGCGAGGTAGTATGGCGAGACGCGGATGTCGGAGTCGTTCACCACGATCACTTCGCCGAGCGCGTGCGGAAGCATCTGCACGAGATTGCTTACCTTGCCGCTTGCACCCAGCCGTTCCGTGCAGTGGATGGTGCGCATAGGAACGGCAGGGAACTTTGCGCGTAGGCTTTCGATCTCCGCTACGGCGGGATCGTCCATGGACGAGACACCAAAAATAATTTCGAACCGTCCGGCATACTGCTGCGCGCATTGCGATTCCAGCGCTGCCACCATGCCGGCATCCATGCCCTTCATCGGCTTCAGAATGGAGATGGTCGGCGTGTCCACTGCGGCTTGTGTGCGTCCGCGCCAGTGCCGTACGAAGCTGCGAGCACCTAACAGGGCCATCGTGAGATACACGAGGCCTGCCAGCGTAAGGAGAGCGCAGATGACTTCGATGGCGAGAGCGATGTCTGGAGAAGCAACGGCCATTTGTTAAGGATAGGGCATCGTTGTTCCGATTGGAGCTATTGGCACACACCTGTCCTGTTGAAGCACAGCCCTGCTGCTCGTTGCGCGAAGAAATTTCGTACTTCCTTGCGATAAAAACTGTTCGTTGGGAGCAGGTTGTGAGCATCGATAGAAGCAGGTCTGTCCGCCCTCGCTGCGTCGGGCGAGTCGGCTACAAGTTAGAGGGACAATGTGATTCATTTTGCGGGGCGCTTGCCGAGGTGCGGACGGAAAGCGATGGCAAGGCGGTTCCAAGTATTGATGTTGGTGATGGCCATGGTGAGTTGCACGGCTTCGGTTTCGTTGAAGTGGGCGCGCATCTCGTTGTAGGCGGCGGTGGGAGCATGGCCCTGCTGGATGTTGGTGATGGCTTCGACCCATTGCAGCGCGGCGCGTTCGCGTGCGGTGAAGAGCGGAGCTTCGCGCCAGGCGGGTAAGACAGCGAGACGCTGCGCGGTTTCGCCAGCTTCCATGGCTTCGCGCATGTGCATGTCGAGGCAGAAGGCGCAGCCGTTCATCTGCGAGGCACGCATTTTGACAAGTTCGAGAAGCGACGATTCGATACCGCTTTGATTGATCTCGCGTCCCCAGGCGACCAGCGCTTTGATGCCAGCGGGAAAGGCGTTGTAGTAGTCCATGCGCGGTTCGGTGTCCACGTACTTTTCAGGAGTTTCGTTAGTCATCTCACTCATGATTGGTTCTCCTCGCTTATGTAGAGATGATGTTCGCGGATGTAACGCAGTACTTCGGGCGTGAGTTCGTTTGTCAATGTCTCCGCGACCGCATCCGCAAGCTTCTTCTGGGATGCTCCGCCCTGCGCAAGTTTTGCCCGAATGCCGGTTGCGGAGATGTCCACGTGGACGGTAGTGAGCAGGTGGACGCGTGCGCGCTGTTCCGCTGTAAGCGCGAGTGGAGTGAGATTGTCGAGGGCCCAGCCGGGGCGTGAGACGACGATCCATTGCGCGATGCGCAGAAGCTCGTCCGGCTCACGCCAGCGGCGGAGGTCGAGGAAGCTGTCCGCACCGACGATCGCGAAGAGTTCATCGCAATTGCGGGCAAGCGTTCGCAGCGTATCGACGGTGTAATTGGGCGATCCGTTGGCGCGGGGCGCTTCAATATCCGATGCGTGTAGCAGAGCGGATTCTCCACAGAGGAGGCGCACCATGTCGAGCCGTTGCGTGAAGGTCGCGTGAGGCGCGGCATCCTTGAGCGGCTGGCGGCCCGTAGGTGCGAGTTCCACGCGGTCGAGCGCGAAAGCAGCGGCAGCGGCCTGCGCCACGGCAAGATGTCCGCGGTGCGGCGGGTCAAATGTGCCGCCATAGTAGCCGATGCGCATGCGGTGTTAAGAGTAACGCTTCAGACTGCGGAGCGCGCTTTTTCCAGGAGCGCCTGTGCCCTGGCAGCGCCGTGGCGCGCGAGAACGCGGAAGCGCCGGCCTTCGAGTTCTGAGTAGTTCACGAAGAAGCCTTCCAGTTCTGCGAGCAGTTGTTCAGGAAGCTCGCGTATGTCGGTAACACCGGCGTAGGCGTGGTTCACTTCTGCGATGGCGAGGACGCGGTCGTTGCGCTGGCGTTTGCGTCCTTCGATCTGTTCGGCTTCGATAACGCCAACGATACGCACGGGCAGATGACAGCCGGGGAATGCCGGTTCGTCCATCAGCACAAGGACGTCGAGCGGATCTCCGTCACCACCCTTTGTGCCTGGAACGAAGCCGAAGTCGTATGGGAAGACCATACCTGCGGGCAGGACCTTCTTGAGTACGAAGGCGCGCTGCTCTTCCTCGAAGGCATACTTGTTGCGGCTGCCCTTCGGCGTTTCGATGATGACGGTGACGCTGTCGTTCTTTTTGGATTTCGACATGGCGTTCCTTGTGTGTACTTAGAAGCGGACCGCGAGACCGGTAGATATGTGGAAGGTCCCGTTGGCGCCGTCTTCCCCTTTGCCGAAGGTGGTGAGTGCGCCTCCGCCGATTTCGACGAGTTTCCAATCGATGCGCGGAAAGACGGTGAGGTCTACACCGCCGCTCAACTCATATTGCAGGATCTTGGTCATGCCTTGGGGACGACCGTAATTGAATCCGGCGATGCCTGCCGAAGCCTGTACATAAGGCGAGATGGGCAGAGCGAAGCTGTGGATGGAGGCGCGGAGACCGCCCATGCCATTGTTGAATTTTGCATCGCCGTGCGACAGGATGGAGCCGCGGAAGTCGGTGCCGAGGTGGAGCGGACCGAGATGCATGAAGTCGTTATAGAAACCGAGTTGCGGGCCGAAGACCCAGGTGCCGTCGGAGAGGTCACCCGCGGTGTCGCCGATGTTACGGGCGCTGGAGTCGATATGTTGCGCGGTGAAATTGAGGTACGCACCTATCTGCGCGCGCGCCGTGGATGCGGCGATGGTAAATACGAACAGAACAAGGGCGAAGCGCAGTTTTGCGGTGGTCATCAAATACAAATTCTCCTATGTCGATTAGACATGGAGGGGCGGTGATGGTTGTTTACCGTTGCGATTACCTGCATGCCAAGACGCAACGTCTATGGGACAACCTCCTGCGCAACGCATCTAGCGGGAACGCTTTGAAGGCGGCGGAGGCGGGTAGCTAGGTTTGAGCTTTACGATGGGCGGCGGTTCGGGCAGGGGATTGTCCTTGCGGAACTGCTCGACTGCTTTTGCGATGGCGTACTTTAGCTCTTCCACGCCTTCGCCGGTGACGGCGGAGATGGCGAAGAAGGGCAGCTTCTTTCGCTTTGCCATGGCCTGTAGTTTTTTCAGCTTGTCAGGGTTGGCGGCATCGATCTTTGCGGCAACGACCAGGACAGGTTTGTCATCGAGGCCGTGACCGAACTGCGAGAGTTCCTGCGAGATGATTTTGAAGTCGTCCACAGGATTGTCGCGACCTGATGCGTCGGAGACATCGACAAGGTGAACGAGTACGCCGGTACGTTCGATATGCCGCAGGAACTGTACGCCGAGACCGGCGCCTTGCGATGCGCCTTCGATGAGGCCGGGCATGTCTGCGATGACGAACGACAGTGCGTGGGGGAACTCGCCGACCTGCACGACGCCGAGGTTGGGCTCCAGTGTGGTGAAGGCGTAGTTTGCGATCTTGGGCCGGGCAGCGCTGAGGCGCGAGATGAGCGTGGATTTACCGACGTTGGGGAAACCGACGAGGCCGGCGTCTGCAAGCAGTTTGAGTTCGAGGCGGTAGTTGTGCTGCTCGCCTGGGCGGCCGAGCTCGTGTTCGCGCGGAGCCTGATGGGTGGAGCTGGCAAAGTGCTGGTTGCCGCGTCCGCCGCGTCCACCCTTGGCGATAACGATGGTTTCGCCTTCGTGCAGAAAGTCGTGGATGAGGGTGCCGGTGTCATCGTCGAAGAGCATGGTGCCGACGGGGACTTTCAGCTCGGTGGGCTTGCCGGTGGTGCCGCTGCAGTTGGAGCCTTCGCCGTGTCCGCCGCGCTCTCCTTTGTACTCCGGGTTGTAGCGGAAGTGGACGAGCGTGTTGTGCATCTTGGATGCAGTCATCAGCACGTCGCCGCCGTGCCCGCCGTCGCCGCCCGAGGGGCCCCCGCGCGGGACAAACTTTTCGCGCCGGAATGCAACGCAGCCATTGCCGCCATCGCCGGCCTTTACGCGGATTCGTGCCTCATCAATAAACATGCTTTCCCGTCCCAATCTCCAGTTTAGAAGATGCAGCTAAGAGCGGTGGCGTCCTTTAGAATCTGATTTCTACCCATCCTCAAGATACTTGGCTCTGCTGTGAGAGAGGTCCTTTTGCTGAAGCTCGTCCGCTGTTCGTGTTTGCTGTTGCTGATTGCCATGACGATGCGTGCGCAGGACATGGTTACGGGCGCTTTGCGCGGAACAGTGGTGGACCGGAGTGGCGCCGTGGTGCTGAGCGCGTCAGTTGTGGTGGAGGGTCGCGTTTCCCGCGCGATGAACGTGGGAGAAGATGGCGGCTTTCTGGTAGCGCAGCTCCCTCCCGGCGAGTATCGCGTGCGCATCACAGCGCCTGCGCTGGCCACGCTTGAAATCAGAGATGTTGTGGTTGTGTTGGGTGCCGTGACAGAAGTGCGTGCGGAGTTGCAGCCCCTTTCCGTAAGGACAACCGTTGATGTGCATGCGGATGATCTTGCGCAGATGCCGGAGAGCGCGTCGTCTGCTTTGAACCAGACGATTGCTCCGCAGGAGCTGGAGGACCTCCCACTCAATGGACGGCGGTGGCAGGACTTTGCGCTGCTGGTTCCGGGTGTGATCTCTGCGGATACATTGGAGGCGCGCATCAGCTTTCATGCCGTGGCCACGACGCAGAGCAGTTATGCGCTGGATGGCTTCAGCGATACACGGAGTTTTAGCGGTGGGCCACGCGGAGGAACGCGCGCTGCGTTGCGTGTTCCGCAATCGGCTGTGCGTGAGTTTCGTGTGCAGGGCGCGGATGCGCCAGTGTCGATGGGCTTTGCTGCGGGAGGCACAATTACTGCGGTGACGCGTGCGGGATCACTGCGAAGGAGCGGATCGGCTTTCGTGCAAGTACGCAGTAATCTTTTTGCGGCGACGGACCCTTCCGCTATGTACACGCGTTACAACAACGGTGCGCCCACGCAGGGGTATGCGCGTCCGCAGGACCTGCGTGCGCAGTGGGGCGCGACTTCGGGCGGACCGGTTTCGCGGCTGCACCGCATCTTTTATCACCTGAGTTATGAGCAGCAGCGGCGCGGATTTCCGGCGGTCTCGTCGCCTGCATCGCCAAACTTCTATCAGCTCACGCCAACGCAGACTGCGTTGTTGCAGACGCGCGGCGTGACGATAGCAAAGATCAGATCTGCATTGGACTATCTGGATAGTCTTACGGGCGTGGTGCATCGCCGCGCGGACGAGATTGCGTTTGTGCCGCGCGTGGATTGGGAGCATGGCGATGCAGACCAGTTCATGTTTTCGTGGAACCACATGCAGCGAAGCGCTCCTGCCGGATTGCGTTCGCAGACGGTGGTAGCGCGTGGCGCGGCGAGTTTTGGCGATGATCGCATTGTGACGGACGCCGCGGATGCACGCTGGTCGCATAGCTTCAGCGCGGCTACGGTGAATCAACTTGGTATTGGTGTTTCACGCGATCTGGAGAGGCAGCAGGCGCAAAGCGCATTGCCGCAGGAGCCGCACACCGGGCCGAATGGATTTTCTCCGCAGGTGCGCATCGGCAGTGAATTTACTTTCGGCAAGCCTGCAACACTCGGAAGGAAACGCTACCCCGATGAGCGGCGCTTGCAGGTGTTCGATACGTTTAGCTGGTCGCACCATGCATCGTTGTTGCAGATGGGTGTTTCCGCTTCGGTGGTAGATGAGCGAATTGCATCGCTGCAGAACGAAGAGGGCAGCTATGCGTACAGCAACAGCACGGCTGCCGGGCGCGCTGGCGCGCTGGTGGACTGGATTACGGACTATACATTTTCGTCGAATGCATATCCGAACGGCGCATGCCCAAGCATCTACGCGCCGAACCACTACTTCTGTTTCCAGTCGTATACGCAGAGTTTTGGTGTGTCGTCGATCGCCTTCAAGACGGCGGAGATGGCTGCATTTCTTCAGGAGGAGTGGAGGCCGACAGCATCGCTGCTGGTGGAGGCGGGTGTCCGTTATGAGTTCTTCCGTTTCCCTGACGCGCAGCATCCAAATGCCGCGCTGGATGCGCTGTTTGGCAATTTTGCCAGCACATCGTACCTGCCGCGCGATGCGAACAATGTAGCGCCGCGCGCTGCGGTGGCGTGGTCTTCGCCTTCGCGCAAGACGGTGGCGCGCGTGAGCTATGGCTTGTACTTTGGCCGGGTGCCATCCGCTACGGTATGGTCTGCGCTATCGCGCACAGCATTGCCGCAGAGCGTTGCGAACGTGCGGCTCACGCCGCAGACGGTGATTAGTTCCGCATGCGCGTCGGCGGGCAACAACTTTGGGTATCCATCAACATATATCTGCACGCCATCGAGCGTGATGTTGCGTACTACGGGCGCTGTGCTTTTTGGGAATGACTTTCAACTGCCGGCTGTGTCGCAGGCGCAGTTCTCGGTGGAGCACCAGTTTGGCGGCTACGTTTTGAGCGCGGCGTATCTGAACTTCTCCGCGCGACAGCTTCCAAACTCCACGGACTTGAATATTGCGCCGAGTACGGGGAGCGCGGTTTTCCGCGTGGTGCGTGGCGACCGTCGCGGCGAGGCGGGTGTGCGGGATGGCGATATGTTTGTCGTGCCTCTCTATACGGCGCGCGTGAATTACAGCTTTGGACCGGTTACGGGTGTGATCTCGAATGCGAGCGCGAGCCATCACAGCGTTACGCTGGCTGCGCGCAGGCGGCTGCGCAACGGATTCTCCATGCGTGCTTCATGGACGTATGGCAAAACACTCGATTATGGACAGGACCATTCCGCGCTGCCGCTCGATAACGGCCAGTTCGATCCGTTCAATGTCCGTTATGATCGCGCGGTGTCTGATCTGGACCGCCGGCATCGTGTGGTGATGAGCGCATTTGCGGAGCCGGAGTTTCATGGAGGAGAGAAGAAGCGCGCGTTTGCCAATGGATGGAGTGTGGCACCGGTGTTCTCTGCATCTTCGGGACGCCCGTACAGTTATCTGATCTCCGGCGGCACGTCTCTTAGTGGAGGCACGGAGAGCATCAACGGCTCTGGTGGATTGCGATATCTGCCCAGCGTGGGGCGGAATACGTTGCGGCTGCCGTGGACGGAGAACCTGAATTTGCGGCTCGCCAAGCGGGTGCGATTTACAGACAAGCTGCGCACGCGGGTGTATGCGGATGCCTTTAACGTGTTGAATGGGAGCAATGCCACGCGCGTGCAGCAGCGGGCGTTTCTTGTAGGCGATAAGTCTGCCGGGGTCACGCCGCTGATCTATCAGGATGCGGCTGCTGTTGCCGCCGAGGGCTTGACGACGCAGCCGTTCGGCACGCGCAATGGATCGGGCACGCTGCTGGCGCGACAGCGCGAGTTTCAGTTCGGCGTGCGCGTGGAGTGGTAAGTTACTCTGCGCGCGCGATCATCTCGGCGAGAAGAAGGGTGCGCGGTGCGAGGTGCTCGATCAGCAACGATTCGTGTGTGGCGTGCGCGCCTTCTCCTACTGCTCCCATGCCGTCGAGTGTCGGTACGCCGATGCCCGCGGTGAAGTTTCCGTCGGAGCCGCCGCCGGTAGAGGCTTCGGTGAGATGGAAACCGAGTCCGGATGCGATGGCGCGCGCCTGTTCGAAGAGTTTTATGGTTTTGTCAGTTCGCTCCATGGGAGGGCGGTTGATGCCGCCGGTGATCGTGAGCGTGCAGGCTGGATCTTCGCAACGAAGATTCTGAAATAGCCCATCGATGCGCGATGCGTCTTCCATGCGCGCGATGCGGACGTCTACCTCGGCCCATGCTTCCGCAGCCACTACGTTGCTGCGCGTGCCTCCACTAATGACGCCGGGATTCACCGTAAGGCCGGTGGAGAGGTCAGTGAACTTTTCTACCTTGAGCAACAAGCGCGCGAGTTCGAGGATGGCGGAGTGACCGCTATGGAAGTCCACGCCTGCATGGGACGCTACGCCGGTGACGTGCAGTTTGTAGCTGCCCACACCTTTGCGCGCTGTTTTGTAGGAGGCAGTGTCGATGCCCTGCGCCGGTTCCAGAACAAAGACGGCGCTTGCTTCGCGCGCGCATTTTTTGGTGTACGGACGCGAGACGGTGCTGCCCACTTCTTCATCGGGATTGAGGAGAAGAATGATGGGCGGAGTGTTGCGTCCGGCTTCGCGCAACATATCGATCGCTTCAAACGCCATTACCACGCCACACTTCATATCCAGTGTGCCAGGCCCCCAGATGCGCATGCGGCCTTGTGCATCACGTTCGATGCGATAGGGCATCCTGCGCAGTGTGCCCATGGGCCATACGGTGTCCAGATGGCCAAGCAGCAGGATGGGCTTGAGTGCTTTATCTCCTGCGAAGCGGACCTCCATCACATCGCCGTGCGTGTTGTTGGCGTGGCGCGTGACGAGAGCGCCCATCGCTTCGGCCCATCGCTGCACGCAATCGTTCGCGCGATTTACGGCCGCGGAGTCTTCGCTTGGCGATTCGATTTCTACCAGTTCGTGCAGGCGGCCTTGCAGGCGGTCATGGTTCACAGAGAGCATGTTGGAGTTATAGAGCATTCTGCTGCGCGGAGGGCGGATCGCTTCGCGGGGTGCTCCTGTTGGTCGGGATGAAGAGTTGTAATGGGTATGGCGAAGTTCCTTGCTTGCATGGCTGATATGCAAAGGGCTGAAGCCCACTGCTCCCGGGCGCGCTTTGCGCTCGCGCTGCGCACTCGGTCGAGATGACGAACTGTATGGAGCGATTCGGTCGAGATGTTTTTGGCATGACGGACGCTTCTCGCCGACGTACGATAGTGAGCACCCCCGAAGATTTGTTTGTAAAGGAGCCTGCATGCTCAAAAAGATTTTGCTCACGCTGGTGATTGTGATCGTTGCCATCCTGATTTTTGCGGCGACGAAGCCGGACACATACCGTGTGGAGCGCTCCATCAGCATCAGCGCGCCGCCAGAGAAGCCGTTTGCGCTGATTGATGATTTTCACCACTGGGACCTTTGGTCGCCGTGGGCGCACCTCGATCCGAACGTCAAGGTGACATACAGTGGACCGTCGAGCGGCAAGGGCGCGGTGTATGCGTGGGAGGGCAACAGCAAGGTGGGCGCTGGGCGCATGGAGATCCTGGACGATGCGCCGTCCTCGCATGTGAATATCAAGCTCGATTTTTTTAAACCGATGCAAGGCACCAGCATGACGGACTTCCAGCTCACGCCGGAAGGAAACGGCACGCGCGTGACCTGGGTGATGAGCGGAGATATGAATTACGTCTCCAAGGTGATGTGTGTTTTCTCGTCGATGGACAAGATGATTGGCAAGGACTTTGAGAAGGGCCTGCAGAAGATGAAAACGCAGGCGGAGAAATAGTCGTATGATCAAACGGTTCCGGTTTGGTACAGGTTTCGCGATTGAGGGGTCGCTGAAATGGAAATCTCACTGCATGCATTGATGAATGTGATGCACGGCCTGCTCTTCGGCGGGTTCTTTCTCATGGTGGCATGGGGAGGGCTGATGGCCCTTGTGCGCTCGTCGTATGAAGAGGTGCCATCGCGGCTGACGCCAGGCGGATATCGCTGGGAGCATGGTTACTGGACCACCGCTGCCGCCCTTGGATGGGCTGCGGTGTTGAGCGGAGCGTATATGGTGTATCCGTGGTATCGCGCGACTCCGCCCGCAGGGACGACCGACCTGACGACGTTTGCGAAGGCGAAGTTGTTGAGCGATCCGCGTACCGTGTATTGGCACACCATCGGCATGGAGTGGAAGGAACACGTCGCCTTTTTTGCCCCGATTGCCATTACGCTGGTGGCGTATCTGGTGTGGCGGTATCGCGGCGATCTGCGGCACTTTCCGCAGGTGCGGCGCGCGGCTACTGTGTTTGCCACGGTGGCGCTGTTTGCAACACTGGTCGCGGGTTTCTTTGGCGCGATGCTCGACAAGGCCGCGCCTATGCAGGGCGGGCGTAACATCACCTTCTTCCGGAGCGCGAAATGATCACGCCGATAGATGCTGCCAGGCCCCGGCTCTCGAATGGCCCTGCCGCTGCTGCAATTCTTTCTGCTGCTGTGGGCTGTTTTACCATCGGACTTTTGCAACTTGCGGCGGATATTTCGCCAGCGGTGAATAAAGCGCTGGTCTTCTATAAGGGCAGCGGCGCGCTCTCCGGCGAGACCACGATTGCCATTGTGCTGTGGCTGGCGCTTTGGTTTGTGCTCAACCGTGTGTGGAGGTTGAAGACGGTCAAGCTGGGCACGATCAATGTGGTTTCCATGGTGTTGCTGGTGGCGGGCATTGCGCTTACCTTTCCGCCAATTGTGGATGCCATGAAGTAGATCGATAGGAGGAACATGATGTCCTCGCAAACACGTTATGACCTTGCGCGGCTTGTGCTGCGCATTCTGGTTGGCTGGGTCTTTCTGTCGGAGGGCATTCAGAAGTTTCTCTTCCCCGCAGCGCTCGGAGTGGGGCGCTTTGCCAAAATCGGTATTCCCTATCCGCAGTACACGGCACCGTTTGTAGGTGGAGTAGAGATTATCTGTGGTCTGCTGCTGATCGTAGGAGCGTTTGTCTCTGTCGCGTGTGTTGGTCTGCTCGCCGTGATTCTCACAGCCATCATTACCACCAAGGTGCCGATGCTGGCGAAACAGGGCGTGTGGGCCACGCTGCATGAGGCGCGCACGGATGTGTCCATGCTGCTTGGGCTCATTGCGATTCTGCTGCTGGGCGCAGGTGGATACGCATTGCGGCCACAGCGGAGGGGATGATTAGCCGTTTTGCCGACGTGGAAGTTATTTCGTTTCCGCAGGAGCCTCGGGCACCAGCAAAACCACATCTGCTGGATCGGTGTCGCCTAAAGTGATAGTCGTTGTGGCGCTGCCATATTTGTGCAGGCTCTTGCGTGTCTCAATGGTGGAGAAGAGGACACGCCTCGTATCCGTGGTAACAGAATCTTCGGCCCCTTTTGCCGTGAGCAGGTACGTTGCCGGTCCGGGAAGATAGTCGAAGCGGAAGCCGCCGTCGCTATGCACTGTGGCGGTGAAGTGCAGTGAAGGATCGGGTTTGCCGTTGGCGTCCAGCGCGGATGCTTCCACGGTCCCGCTATTGACCGGGTGCGAATCTGCCTTAGCCAGCACGTGGCCGCTCACTGGGTGCAGAGCACGTAGTGGGACGACGATCTCCTCGTTGGAGCGTTCTTCGCCTGCGGTTACCGTGATGGTTTTGGCATCGCTTTTGCGGTACACATTGCCGGAGTAGACATTGAGCCGCAGCCCGAACAGATCGCCCAGAGCCGACCCGCCTGCTCCGGTGCGGACTGGGCTGAATCCGCTTGAACTGAGCGACCGGCCCATCATGGTGGCGTGCAGCATGTAGGCGCCGGGGCTGAGTCCCGCAATGCGGAAGCGACCCCTGTCATCGGTCTTGCTGGTTTCAGCAATGTGGGCAAGGTCCACATCTTCCGCCGCGAGGCCGCCGAAACCGGTGCCTTGTCCGGAGTCTGGATAAACAGTGCGTACTGTCCATCCCACGGCAGGCGATCCATCGTCGTACACCACGCGTCCTTCAATCGCGGCACCGCGTTCCAGTCGGAGATCGGCGTGGTCGCCGCTTGATCCGCTGACCGTGACTACCGGCGCTACGGCTGCAATCTTTGCACGGACAGAGGGATCTTTGCTGGCAAAGTCTGCTGCGGAGAATTGACTCAGGGGATCCACGTATCCTGGCATAGCCGCGTGTACGTAGTAGGTGCCGGGCTTCACGTTGGCAAAGAAATACATGCCGTCGGCCCCTACCGTGGCCGAGGTCATCATGTCCGACATTGCAGAGAGCATTTTTACGGCTTGTGCCAACTGCTTTTTCTTCTCTTCTGCGTCAGGTTGGGCTGCGCCTTTGCTGTTCTTCTGGTTCAGCTTTTCCAGATTGGCGAGCATGGCATCGTTTGCTCCGGCATCGGCGTCAACCGGCTTCAGCATGACCTTGGCAAATCGCGCGGGCGCTCCAGTGTCCGCGCAGACTACCGAACCGGTGACATACGCATTGCTGACGGTTACCTTCTCACCGATGGCATCGAGAGCATCGTCGGACTTGCTGGATTTCTGAGCGCACAAGACAGGTGCAGTACATGCGAGCGCAAGGACAAGAACACGTCGGGGCAGATTGTGCATGAGGATGGCAGTATAGAACCGGGATCCTTCCAGTTGCCATACAAATTCGAGGCAGGTGTGGCAAATTAGCCACACCCGCATCTTTTCGAAACAGGCGTATTCTGCTTGCGCCGCCTCACCGGCGAGCAGGAACGACCGGAACGCTTTTGGCCCAGGAAATCACCCAGCTTCGACCGCAGACGGAACAGACGCTGAATGAAGCGCTGAGCTTTGAGGGCGTTGGTTTGCACAGCGGCGCGCCGGTGCATATGCGGCTGCTGCCCGCGCCGGCGGGTTCAGGCATCGTCTTCCGCCGGACCGACCTCGACAACTTTGAGATTCCAGCCAATGGCCGCAACGTGGCCAAGGTGAGCTATGCGACCAGCCTGATGCGGCAGGGCGTTCTGATCTCCACGACCGAACATCTGTTGAGCGCGTTCATCGGGTACGGCGTGGATAACGTAATCGTTGAGATCGACAATCTCGAAGTGCCGATTCTGGACGGTTCCGCGTTGCCGTATGTGTCGGAGTTTCAGCGGACAGGTTTGAAGCGCCAGCGGCGGCGGCGCGAGGTAATCAAGGTGCTGAAGCCGGTGGAGGTGGAGGAAGGCGGCAAGTTCATCGGCGTCTATCCGGGCGAAGGATACGGCATTGATTACTCCATCGATTTTGCTCCGCCGATTGGCCGTTCGCGCTTTCTTGGCGATCTGGCCACAGGAGCGTATGCCCACCTGATTGCGCCTGCGCGGACCTTCGGTTTCAAAGAAGACGAGCCCATGCTGCGCAACATGGGCCTCATTCGCGGCGTGAGCGATGCGTGCGCCATCATTATCGGTGGCGGAGAAGTGCAGAATGGCGATCTCCGGTTTGCGGACGAGTTTGTGCGCCACAAGGTGCTCGATCTGATTGGCGATCTGGCGCTTGCCGGCCGCCGCATGGAAGGACGCGTGGTTGCCGAGCGAGCCGGACACGCCATGCATACCGCGCTGGTGAGCCGGCTGATGCGCGACCGGGGCGCGTGGGAGCTGGCGCCGGTGATGGAAGAAATGCAGGAGCCTGTGACGGCGGTCGCGTAGTTTGTGCATCAGGAAGTTTTTATTGCTTGTTGCGTTCTACCTTCGCGAGAAATTTCACGAAGTGTACGATTCCCACCGGGACAACATTGCATGAAGATACGTTTTCAATTTGCTGTCGCTGCTCTTGTGTTTACCCTAACCGCACAGGCGCAGAGACGTTCTGCGGACGAACTGACTCAACTTGCGCGCAATCACGATGCATCGCTGAAGTCTGCGATTGAGGCGAGCTTCGCGCCGAAGGCGTTGCGCGATGGAACGGCGTGGCTGTCGCATGAACATGCGTTTTTCTTTGCTCTGCAATCGCAGAGTGCGCCGCAATTGGTCATAGATGAGCAGCCGCCGGTTGCGATGCAGCGGGTGGCAGACAGCGATCTATGGTTTGCGGCCCCATCGATGGAACGTCTGGATGCGCTGCATGGCTTCTACTACGTAGTGAATGGCGAACACTTCGGCGGTAGCCACGATGTCCCGGCATTTGGCCCGATGCATTATGCGGATGCGAAGACGCCGCAGGGCACGCTCTCACCAAAGTACGAGATCGTGAGCAAAATCTACGACGGCATGCGCAGCGATTATTGGATCTACGTGCCTGCGCAGTATCGAGTGGACAAGCCTGCGGCGCTGATGGTCTTCACTGATGGACAGAGCCACATCAAGCGCGTAGCCAATCAGCCGGCGGAACTCAACGTGATCGACCATCTCATCGCCGCGGGCAAGATGCCTATTGCGATTTGTGTCTTCACCAGTCCAGGCGATATCTCCGGTTCGCCCGACACGCCAACGTACCGCTTTGTAGAGGCGTATGCGAAGAAGTGGAATCGCACGCTGAAGGATTCGATGCGATCGACGGAGTATGACACTGTGAGCGATCGCTTCGCGCGCTTTCTACGCGACGAGTTATTGCCCGAGGTGGAGAAGAAGTACAACATCCGCCACGATGCGTACAGCCGCGCGATTCAGGGCTCATCTTCGGGCGCGATTGCTGCGTTCAATGCGGCGTGGCAGATGCCGGACCAGTTCAGCCGCGTGCTCTCATGGATTGGCACATATACCAGCATCCAGTGGCGCGAAGATCCAACAAATCCCGATGGCGGGCATGATTATCCAGAGAAAGTGCTGCGCGGGCCGAAGCGGAACATCCGCGTATGGTTGCAGGATGGAAGCAACGACCAGGAGAACCCGCGTTACGGAAGCTGGCCGCTGGCAAATCTGCGCATGGCGAATGCCCTGAAGGCGCAGGGTTACGACTTCCATCTGCTGTTTGGAGACGGAACGCACAACGCTGCGCAAGGCCGTGCCACGCTGTCACAATCGCTCACATGGTTGTGGCGCGATTACGATCTGGCAAAGACAGCACAGACCTTTGAGCAGGAAGAGACGGAGCGAGCGCAGCCGCCTTTCCGCGTCCGTGTTGTGAACCGGTCTTCTGAATAGAATGGGAGAAGCCGCGCAACCAGCGCATTCTGAAAGCATCCAACTAACACCATGCCCCGAGCCGCCATAGCACTAGGATCGAACCTGGATGATCGCAAGAAAAACCTCGACGAGGCTGCGCGCTTGTTGCAGACCGTTGGCGAGGTGACGAACATATCGTCTTGGATCGAGACGGACCCGGTGGGATATACCGACCAGCCGAAGTTCCTGAATGGCGTCGCGATTCTTGAGACGGAGCTCAAGCCGTGGGACCTGATGCAGGCGCTGCTCAATATCGAGCACCTGATGGGCCGCGACCGTTCCGGCGGCATTCCCAAAGGGCCACGCCTGATCGATATGGACATTCTTCTTTACGATGGTGAGATTGTTCAGAAACATGACCTCACTATTCCGCACCCGGAGCTGGCGAACCGCGCGTTTGTGTTGGAGCCGCTGGCGCAGGTGGCCGGCGACTGGGTAGAGCCGAAGAGCGGATCGACTGTGCGCCAGTTACTGGAGAAGTTAACGGCGAATATTGAGGCGGCCTCTTAGCGCGTTGATTTCGGACGGTTCTCTTCCGATTCACGTTTGCCGCCGCGCAGGAATCTTCCCGTGTTCTTGAGCGATGTTCCAATCGCACCCTTCACTGCGCCGTAGCTTTTATCCAATGCGTTGCTGGTGTGGTCCGTGGCGATGACGAGGGCGGTGTTGGTTTTGCGGTCGCTCATGGCGAGCGCGTCGATGGTGGTGCTGCCTGCGGCAATGGTGGCTTGCGCCGGACGCTTCTCAGGGTTGGCCCATGCGACATCTGTGTCGGGCAGGGTTTCGAGGCGCGTGAGCAGTGGCGCACGCATGTCGCTGCGTGTCATCTTGGTGGAGAGCAGGCCGGGCCACGCGGCGGACTGCGCCCAGACGGCGCCGTTCATGGGAGCATCGGCTTCGCCGAGATTGATGACGTGCACGTTGTGCAGTTCCGTCATCTCCTCGCAGCGGTCGCCGCCGCATCCGCGTTTGCAGAGTTCTTCATCGAGGAATGAGGCGTGTTTTCCGGTGGAGATCCATACTTTTGCGCCGTGTGTTTGCGCGTTGATGGTGGCGGCGCGGGTGATCTGGCTGGCGTCGCAGACGGTGTCTTCGTGCGCGGCGGCGTACCAGTAACGCGCGGTGTAGGTGGCGTCGTCGTCGCCGGTGCCGGTGAGCAGCGTGGAGACATGTTCAGTGTCGAGGGGGTGGCCCATGCGTCCGCAGTCGGCGCGCCACAGATGGTAGAAGTGCAATTCGATTCCTGCGCCGGTGCGAAAGGCTTGTCCGTAAATAGTGCCGTCGTCGGCTGCGACGGTGGGGAGAGCGATGTCTTCACGGAATCGGGCGGGCGCGACGGAGCAGTCTTCTTTGCTGACCATAAAGATCGGTACGAACCGCTCCAGCAGCGCCTGCTCCAGCGTGTCGTCCAGACCGTCGTGGTCGGAATCGAGAGGTACCTGCGCCGCTGCAGTCATGCAACACAGGACCAGCAGCACCGCGCCGCACAGAAAACGCATGGGGTAAGCCTACGCTCCTCTTGCCGGATCATGGACAGATCGTTGAGCGCAACACATTGCATGATCGCATCCATGCGCATCAGATCGGATCGCCATCAGATGTAGGCCAGACCCCTCCCCCCGGGGGTACCCCTTGTTAAGTTGTTCATTCCTAACACTTACGATTTTCAGTATCTGTAAAATACCGTCTTTATTGGACTTACACGCAAAATCTTCCTGCAAAAGGACTTAGCGGTCTCGTGCGGGTTTCCTCCGAAGTTTCTGGCATATCTTTTATTGTTTCAAATTTGGATACATAATTCCGCAGGGCGTATCGTCTGCCGTTGCTTCTATTTAGCAGTTTTCGTGGGTTGACAAGGCTCGCGAGCTGCCGGAGCGTTCGCATGGAGCCGGTGGTCGTGGCTGAGAGATATCCTGAAAGACAGAACATGTCGCTCTCCTTCACCATTCTGAACACCGTTGGCCCGGCCCGCCGTGCTGCACTTACGCTTCCGCACGGCACGGTGCAGACGCCTGTCTTTATGCCTGTGGGTACAGCGGCGACGGTGAAAGCCGTTCCGCAGGATGTGGTGGAGACGATTGGCAACAGTGGCCGTGGCGCGGAGATCATTCTTGCCAACACGTATCACCTGTATCTGCGGCCTGGGCATGAGCTGATTCGGCACGCGGGTGGAGTGCACAGATTTATGAGTTGGGATCGGCCCATGCTGACGGATTCGGGCGGATTTCAGGTCTTTTCGCTGGCAAAACTACGCAAGATCAAGCCGGATGGGGTGGAGTTTCGCTCGCATCTGGATGGGTCGAAGCATTTCTTTTCGCCAGAACATTCGATGGATATCCAGATTGCGCTCGGGGCGGACATCATGATGGCCTTTGATGAGTGCACCGAGCACCCGGCGACGCATGAGCGCGCGCGGCAGAGCATGGAGTTGACGCACGCGTGGGCGCGCCGGTCGCTCGACCACTTCCGCGCGAACGCGCACACTGTGCCGTGGCATGCGGAGCGCAATGGGCAGACGCAGAACCTCTTCGGCATTGTGCAGGGCGGGATGCATAAGGACCTCCGCACGCAGTCTGCGGAGACGATTGTGGAGATGGATTTCGACGGTTACGCCATTGGCGGTCTTGCCGTGGGCGAGGAGCGCGAGGTCACGCGCGAGATGATCGCGCACACGCTGGAATATCTGCCGAAGGACAAGCCCCGCTATGTGATGGGCGTTGGCTACCCGGATGAGATTGCCGAGTACGCGCGCATGGGCGTGGACATGATGGACTGCGTTCTGCCGACGCGCGCCGGGCGCCACGGCCTCTGCTTTACCGCCGCAGGCCGCATGAACATGAAGAACAAGCAGTTCGCCGAGGACGAAAACCCCATCGACCCGACGTGCACCTGCCCGGTGTGCGCGCGGTACTCGCGGCGGTATATCCGGCATTTATTTGCGGCGGGGGAGATTCTGGGACAGACGCTTTGCAGCATGCATAATCTGGCGTTTTATGGGGACACGATGATGCGGGTGCGTGAGGGGCTGGCATTGGAAGCCCAACGAATCTCTCGTAATAGCTAACGTATTGCTACATCTCTTCTAAATGCCTAAGCTGAGACGCTTCTGTAATGTGAGCCGTTCGATTGAGTCAGCGTTAACCTCGCCGGACGACTTTCAGACACCATGTTCCTGCAAACAATTTGCTTGCCCACGCATTTCTTTGTTGACGGAACTATCGGACGCGGACTAGGGTTCCGCATTGCGTGGCAGAGAACCAGAGGGCCACCCGTATGCCTGTCCTTATAGCTAGGAACAGGCGCACGGGTGGCCCTTTGTCTTTTTGCTCCGACTTTAACCCCGATTGGAGTCTCACCACATGCAATCGAACCGCAATGTATTAAGAACGTCCGGCAAAGTGATTGCCGCATTACTCGTCGCCTCTACTACTCTCTTCGCGCAGCGCGTGGAAGACTATGCCATGCAGGTGGATTCGACAGAGCGCACCTGCGCCAACCTTGTCGATTCAGGCACATGGACCACCTTTGCCAACTATATGAATGGCGTGGGCACAACGAAAACACTGGCCCAGGTATTGACCGATCTGAACCAGACCGCGCCGCAACTCACCAGCGCCAATCATCCTACTGTGGATGGATATATTGACGGCGTGCAATATTCTTCCGGCGATGTTTCCACTGAAATCTGGGCGCCTCAGGGACTTGCTGAAGACAAGTCAGGCAGCATCAACTACCACATTGTGGGTTGGGGCATGACGAACGCGAACAGTGGCAGTCACACGCAGGAGTGGCCAAATGGATCGCGCATTTCCGTCATGAACACCACATCGACGAGCAACGTGACTTATCGAAACGTGATTCTCGTGGTACCGACAGGCAACCAGACCTACAAGGCCGCGCTATATCACGCAGGCGGCGTCGCTATCTGGGGACACTATCTCTACGTGACCCAGACCACAGTGGGCATTCACGTCTTCGATCTGAATAATTTCAAACAGATTTATGGCAACACCTCTTACTGCCAGGAGTCGGACCACTTTACCGGCATTTTTGGCAACAAGGGCGGCAACTGGTGCGCGGACGGTTACGGATACATGCTGCCTGAGGTGGCAATGTATTCATTGTCCGGTTCCTGCGCTCCGAAGGTAGATTGGCTGAACCAGGACCTGCGCCCTTCCACAAACCTGCTAATTACGGGCGAGTACTGCAACAACGGCAGCGATACCTGCCGCGGCGACAGCACCGGTCTGAACGGACGTATGTACCAGTGGCAGATGGGCAGTGATGACAAGCTGATTACATCAGGAGGAAAAGCCACTCCAACGAAGGTCTACTACATGAATGAGCGAAACGTGCAGGGCGCCGCGCCGGATTACCTGAGCGGTGAACCCACAGATTCGTACTTCCTTACGTCTTCGCGTCATAACCAGTCCATATTTAAAGTGTCTCCGGTGGCCACGGCGCACTACACCACCAACGTGCTGCAGCATCCTGAGGGTATCCATGCAACGGCAACCACGCAACACGTCTGGTATGTCAACGAAGGAACCCGGAATGCAGACAATTCGCTGCACACCGATCCGAAAGATGGCGGCCGTGTGCTGATCATGATCGATCAGTACGCGATTAACTAAGCTGTCCAATCATAGAGGGCCGCACCATCCAGGTGCGGCCCTTTTGCTAAAACGCTGGATCCCAGGCGGCGCGTGTCCTTGACACTCCCGCCCTGCATCCGTGATGCTTAAGGCCAAGCACCCATCCGTCTAAAAACGCTGTGAATTTCTGCGTCTTTGCGAAGTTTGTGGTGTGTTTAATGAAATTTCTCTCCGCACCGATGCTGCCGTTCGACCGCAGCCGAGGCGCTGGAGCATGAAGGAAGTCTCCCACCTTGTTTGCACTCCTGCTGTTTCAAAACGCTGGTTCCGGCGGTTTCGGCTCCATGACGCTGTTGCTGCCTCTTTTCATGATTGTGTTTGTCGTCATGACCATCCTTCCGCAACGCAACAAGCAGAAGAAGTGGCAGAAGATGCTGTCGGAGTTGAAGTCCGGCGACGTGGTGACCACCACGGGTGGCCTGCGTGGGACTATCCTTAGCGTGCGCGAAGATGTGCTCGTCATCCGTATCGCACCGGACAACATTAAGCTCGAGTTTCTGAAGAGCGCCATCGCGTCGGTCACCACCAACGAAGAAGAGAAGAAGTAACCCACCATCATGCACAAGAACCTGAACGGCAAGATCGCTGCGATCATCGCAATCCTCGTCATCTTTACTTATGGCATCTTCGGTATCCCCAGGGGGGGCATCAAGGAATCCATCACGCGCCGCATCCACCTTGGGCTTGACCTCAAGGGCGGAACGCACGTCGTTCTGCAGGTGCATACCAATGAAGCGATTGCGGCTTCGAGCGACTCCATGGTGGCCGAGGTGCAGCAAGACCTTCAGACGGCCGCTCCCAATGCCACGGTTACACGCTCGCAGAATGCGAACGAGCCCGGTGTGGTGGAGATCTCCGGCGTCGACCCAAACAAGATGGGCGATGTACACGATGCGCTGTCGAACAATAAATATGGCGCGTACGATCTGCAATCCACGCCCAACGGCTATCGGCTGGTGATGAAGCCCGGCGAGATCAAGGCCGCGCGCGAGCATGCGCTCGATGTGACGATTGAGACGATCCGCTCGCGTATCGACGTGCTGGGTGTGGCTGAGCCTGTGATCCAGAAGTACGGCTTTGGCGAAGACCAGATTCTCGTGGAGTTGCCGGGTGTCGACGACCTGGAGCAGGTGCGCCGCATCATCCAGTCCACCGCTCGTCTTGAGATTCATGAGGTTGTTGGTGGTCCGTATGCCACGCAGCAGGAAGCCAGCGCGGCGGCTACTCCTGACGTTGAGATCGTGCAGGGCGGAAACAACGGCGAGAACCAGTTCTGGGCACTCAAGCGCGTCTCCATTGTGCAGGGACCTGACTTCCGCGACGCTCGCCCCAGCAAGGACGAGGCTGGCCGCGATATCGTTTCGTTCAACCTGACGACGCATGCGGGTGACCGCTTCTACTCCTACACCAGCGCGAACATCGGCAAGCCCATGGCCATCGTGCTCGATAACAAGGTGAAGGAAGTGGCGAACATTCAGGGCGCGATTCGCGATAACGGACAGATCGCCGGCGGGTTCACGAAGGAGTCGGCTGGCGAGCTTTCGCTGATGCTGCGCACCGGATCGTTGCCTGCCTCCATTACCTATCTGGAGACGCATACGGTTGGCGCGTCGCTCGGTGCGGATTCGATTCGCAAGGGCGTGACGGCTTCTATCGTGGGCATGCTCGCCGTGATGATCTTCATGCTCATCTACTACAAGGGAGCGGGTATCAACGCGGACCTCGCGCTGATTCTGAACCTCGTGATTCTGCTTGGATTTATGGGCTTCACCGGATCGACACTGACGCTGCCCGGTATCGCGGGCGTGATCCTGACCATCGGTATGGGCGTTGACTCCAACGTGCTCATCTTCGAGCGCATCCGCGAAGAACTGCATGCGGGCAAGAACGCTTCCGCCGCCGTGCAGAACGGATTTGCGCATGCGTGGATCACGATTCTCGACACGCACGTAACGACGATCGTGTCGGCTGCGATTCTGTTCTTTGTAGGCACCGGCCCGGTACGTGGGTTCGCCATTACGCTGATCTTCGGTCTGCTCGCCAATCTGTTCACGGCGGTCTTTGTTTCGCGCGTGATCTTTGACGCGATCCTGAACCGCAAGGAACGCAACGCGATGACGCTGTCGATCTAAGAGCAGGGATCAGGGATTAGCCATTAGGGATTAGAAGTGGGCTTTAGCCCGCTGCCCTGACGGCGAAAGATTAGGGGCTTTGGCCCTTGCAGTTTTCAAAGCCGTGCCGCTCCGATGAGCGGAGAACAAACGGTAGGAGTTATACCTTGGAATTATTCCGCGACGTAAATATCGACTGGCTAAGCAAAAAATGGATTGCGCTTGGCTTTTCTCTCGTCTTCTCCATCGCAGGTATCTGCTCGATGCTGTTCTGGCACGGCATTCCTGAGGGCGTGGACTTCAAGGGCGGCACGCAGGTGCGCGTCTCGTTTGCCGGGCCGCTGAATGAAGATCACATCCGCGCCGCGATGGACTCGGCCGGCATTCGTGATACACGCATCCAGCGCATCACGGACGAGAAGAAGAACGAAGCCGTCATTACGCTTCCCATCAACTCGGAGACGGGCCACAGCAATCCGCGTGAGGTGGTAAAGAACGCTCTGGCCACGCACTACACCGATTCCGCTGCCACGATTGAAGATGCTTACACCGTAGGCCCGACCGCAGGAAAGCAGCTCCGCAGCCAGGCTGGATGGGCTGTCTTCTGGTCGCTCGTTGGCATGCTTGTCTTCCTGTGGGTGCGCTTTGAATTTATCTACGGCGCAGCCGCTGTGATCGCAGTCTTCCACGACACGCTGATCACGGTCGGCTTCTTCTCGCTCTTCAACAAGGAGATCACGCTCACCGTCATCGCCGCTCTGCTCACGCTGGTGGGTTACTCGATGAACGACACCATCGTGGTCTTCGACCGTATTCGCGAGAACCTGCAGATCAACCGCCGCGCCAATCTGGCCGACGTGGTGAACCGCAGCATCAACCAGACGCTGAGCCGGACGGTGCTCACCTCGGGCCTCACGTTTCTCACCGTGCTCTCGCTGTATCTGTTTGGCGGCGAAGTACTCCACGGCTTCTCGTTCGCGCTGGTGGTCGGCATTCTGATCGGAACGTATTCGTCGATCGCGGTGGCAGCGCCTATGCTGGTGGCCTATCAGGACTGGCGCGCCAAGCGCGGCAAAGGTGCGACACTTCCTGCCAAGCGCGGATAGTCATTTTGCAGTTAGCAGAAGAGCCTTTGCTTCGGCAAAGGCTCTTCTAGTTAAGACTGCTTTACTAAGGCGGAGGCTTAATTAAGTAAACTGCCCTACGCTTACATAAGAATAAGCATGCAAGCCTCCGACAGGAGGCGATGGCCATAGCCAACATCCTTGCGAATCGTTTCGCCCATTGTTGCGAATCGTCATCGCTCCTTGTGGAGCGGAGGGAGCAGGGGCCTTTAGAGGTTGCTGAAAAAGGGTTGAGATTTAAACAGATTTCTTTGCTAAGAGAGTAAGTATGCGAGGCAGAGATCAGGTTCAGGTGGAGATGTTTGCGGTGGGGACG
>JAFDVR010000019.1 GCA_018268855.1 Acidobacteriota bacterium
TCACCTCGCCTAAAGTGCTGCTGGCTGACGAACCCACCGGCGACCTCGATAACCGGACGGGTGAAGTGGTGTTTGGGCTGATTGCGCGTCTGCATAAAACGCACGGCCTCACCAGCATTCTCGTCACCCACAATGTAGGGTTCGCCGAGCGTTGCGATCGGATGTTGCGCTTGCAAGGTGACCGACTGGAGTAGCTATTTTTCTTTGGATGACTTCGATCTGCGCTTCTTCGTGTCACCTGGTCGCGCTTTGCGCGATAACCCACCCATTCGCCAAAAACGCGAATGGATGGGGCACCCTCTCTGAACTTTTGGCTGTTGCGCCATTTGCACCCACTTTTCAACAGACCCGCATCGATTCAGGTTTCTCACTCATCTACTGGACTGGTACTGTATCGCCAACCTATATATAAGGTGACGGTTGGGCAGCTTTTGACGTCCAACGGTAGAATGAACGTATCCGGCTGGCGGCAAAAAGACCGGAGAGATGTGGGAACGAGTGCTTTGCACGATCGGCATTCGGCCTAAAGGTTCCTGCATCGGCTGTTGTGCAGCATGTGGTGCAGGGACGAGCAAGTTACCTATGCCTGGCGACTGGGGCGATAATCCGGCGACAGACTAAGGGGGAGCATGTTCGAACGCTATACCGAAAAAGCGCGGCGCGTTATCTTCTTTGCGCGCTACGAGGCCAGCCAGTTTGGGTCACCGTACATCGAAACAGAACATCTTCTGCTGGGGCTGCTGCGAGAAGACAAGGCGCTGACGAACCGCTTCCTGCGGTCGCACGCCTCTGTGGAGTCCATCCGCAAACAGATTGAAGGACATACCACCATTCGCGAGAAGGTATCGACCTCCGTCGACCTGCCGCTCTCCAACGAGTGCAAGCGCGTGCTCGCCTACGCGGCAGAAGAGGCCGAGCGCCTCTCGCACAAGCACATCGGCACAGAACACCTTCTGCTCGGCCTGCTGCGCGAGGAAAAGTGCTTCGCTGCTGAAATCCTCACCGAGCGCGGCCTGCGTCTGCCCGCCATCCGAGAAGAACTGCAGCGCACCACGCAGGACAAGCCCGCTGCCGCGCAGAAATCTGCGCAGCAGCGCAACAGCGGTGGCGAACAGAGCATGCTGGCTGAGTTCAGCCGCGACCTCACGCAGGCCGCAGCCGACCAGTCGCTCGACCCGCTCGTCGGCCGCGATCACGAAGTGGACCGCGTCATCCAGATCCTGTGCCGCCGCACCAAGAACAACCCTGTCCTCATCGGCGAACCGGGCGTGGGCAAAACGGCCATCGTGGAAGGCCTCGCGCAGAAGATCGCCGATGGCGAAGTGCCCGCTTTCCTTGCGGACAAGCGCGTGCTCTCGCTCGACCTCTCGCTCATCGTCGCGGGCACCAAGTATCGCGGCCAGTTTGAAGAGCGCCTCAAGACCATCATGAAAGAGCTGATGGAAAACCAGAACTGCATCGTCTTCATCGACGAGTTGCATACGCTGGTCGGCGCCGGTTCAGCCGAGGGTTCGCTCGACGCGGCCAACATCCTCAAGCCCGCTCTCTCCCGCGGAGAGATCCAGTGCATCGGCGCTACCACGCCAGCGGAGTACCGCAAATCCATCGAAAAGGACCGCTCGCTTGAGCGCCGCTTTCAGGCTGTAAAGGTCCCGCCGCCGAACGAGAGCGATGCCGTCAAGATCATTATGGGCATTAAGGAGAAGTATGAGAAGTTCCACGCCGTCAGCTATACCGACGACGCGATCAACTTCTCCGTCACGCACTCCAACCGCTATATCCCCGACCGCTTCCTGCCGGACAAGGCCATCGATCTGATCGACGAAGCCGGCGCGCGCGTAAAGCTGCGCCAGTCTTCCCTGCCCGACGAGTTGACCGAGGTGCAGAAGCGCATCAAGTTCATCGTGCATCGCATGGAGAACGCCATCGCAAACCACGAGTTTGAGAAGGCACGCTTCTACTCCGACGAAGAACGCAAGGAGCGCGAGAACCTGCGCGCCCTGCGTGAAAAGTATCATCTGGACGACTCCACCGCAGGCATCGTCACCCGCGACGATATCGAAGAAGTGGTCGCGCGCTGGACCGGCGTCCCCGTGATGAGTCTCAAGGAAGAAGAGACGCAGAAGCTGATGCGCATGGAAGAAGAGCTCCACAAGCGCGTCATCTCGCAGGACAAGGCGATTAGTGCCCTGTCGCGTGCGATCCGCCGTTCGCGTGCGGGCCTCAAGAACCCGTCGCGTCCCATCGGCTCGTTCCTCTTCCTCGGACCAACCGGCGTCGGCAAAACCGAGATCGCGCGCACCCTCGCGCAGTTCCTCTTCGGCAATGAGAAGTCGCTCATCCGCTTCGATATGTCGGAGTTCATGGAATCGCACTCGGTGAGCAAGTTCATCGGTTCGCCTCCGGGATACGTCGGCCACGAAGAAGGTGGCCAGTTGACCGACCGCGTCAAGCGCGCGCCCTACTCCATCATCCTTCTGGATGAGATCGAGAAGGCGCATCCGGACATCTTCAACCTGCTGCTGCAGGTCTTTGAAGATGGCCAGCTCACCGACGGTCAAGGCACGCAGGTCGACTTCAAGAACACCATCATCATCATGACGTCGAACATCGGCGCCAAGCATCTCCAGAAGCGCGAAGGGCTCGGCTTCCAGAGCGGCAAAGAAGAGATGGTGCAGGAGAAGATGGAAGAGCTGGTGAAGGGCGACGTCAAACGCACCTTCTCGCCGGAGTTCCTCAACCGCATCGACGAGACCATCATCTTTAGCGCCCTGAGTGACACCGATCTCATGCAGATCGTGGAGCTCCTGGTGCAGCAGTTGAACACGAACCTTGTGCACAAATCGATCACCATCTCGGTGACCGACGAGGCCAAGAAGTGGATCATCGACAAAACGCTGGTCGACCGCACCTATGGAGCACGTCCGCTCCGCCGCGCCATCCAGCGCTACATCGAAGACCCGCTCTCCGAAGCCCTCATTGGCGGAGGCATCAAGGAACGCCCAGCGTTCCTCGAGGTCTACCTCGACGTGGACAAGCTCTTCTATCGTCCAGTTGGTACGGAGGGTGATGAGCAGAAGGAAGGCGAGGCACTGAGCGTTTTGTAAGTTGTCAGTTGTCAGAACACGATACGCAAACGGGAGGCCACGGCAATCGTGGTCTCCCGTTTTGCTTTAACAAATCCCTTCACTGATTCGTCATCTCGACCGAAGCGCGCAGCGCTGAGCGGAGAGACCTGCTGTTGCCGATGTTCGAGGAACGCGAACATCCATCGCGCAAAGCGCGACCGTACAGCCCCACCCTTGAGCGAGCAACTCTACCTTCCAAACTGCTCGTAAACCTCCAGCACTCTAAAGTCAGGACTCAATACATAGAGCGTGAATCTCCAAGGGTGGTATTTACGATCGTGAGGATCAATTTCGATTCGATAGAAGCAACGTGAACAGTCGAGTGGTCGATCAGGAATATCGAATCCTGTGAGTGCCACTTTCCGTTGAAAGCCGCGCGGCCACTGGCTTCGCTGAAGAAATGCTCTTCCAGCTTTCTCGTCAATCTCAGCTTTCCCGTACCAGTCCCAATTAGTGTGGGTCTCGTCTAGTACGCGAACCTCACTCGCCCCGGTCAGTTTCTTCACTTCGCGAAAAGTGAAGGTCGCAGTTGCCCAGTAAATATAAGCGGCAAATTCAACCGCAAGAATTGCAATGAATAGAAGCCCAATCAGAAATAGTTTCTTCACAACTTGTCTGCCTCACTATTCGGAGCTGTGACTGTCCCATAGATGGCAACATCGGACCCGTTCTGCCGTTGGCCGGCCGCCCTCTATTCCAGCCACGAATGACGAGCCGACGCGCCTGAAGGAGATACCGGCACAGGCGAAGCCGTCCCATACCAATCCACCTTGCGCGTGAAATACATCGCCGCCGCCACCCCAACAAAACTCGTGATCGCACCCACCAGCAAGGCGTACGCCTCCACGCGCAGCAACACATAAATAAACGTATAGAGCGCGGTAAAGACAAACAGCGCGCGCAAAGCGAGCGCACGGCTCTGAAAGATCCACTCCGTATTCACCGCAAAGAGCGCAACCGTAGCCCCGCCAGCAATCAGAAAACTAAGATCGAACCCCAGATGTTCAGCCAGCGAAAGCAGCAGCAGATAGAAGATGGTCTGCGCCACGCCCACCAGAGCATACTGCGCGAGGTGAACACGTTTGCCCGTATGAATCTCGAACAAAAAATATGTAAGAAAAACAAGTCCGAGGAAAAGCGTGATGTAGTGCAGCGCGCGATGCATGGAGCGGTACGAGTCCACCAGCTTCAAGCCAAAGACGGTGTTTACGGGCGCAGGTGCCTGCCCCGCCACAGCAGCGGTAAGCCCATGATTGTTGGCGCGCTCGCTCGTAAGCGCCTCCACAAAAAAGCCGGAGATGCTCATAAACAACGCCAGAAAAAGAATGACGAAAAATTTCGACCCAAGCGAAAACTTTGCGCCCAGCGAACGTTTGATGAGGGGTGCGATCTGGTCTGCCTGCGGGAAGGACGGTTCACTAGCCATGATGGAATCTCCTGATTGATTTACTTTGCATTACAAAGTTCAAGAACGTAGTTGTGCCTGATAGCGAGCAATAAAACCATCAGGCTTTTGCGGGGTTGAGAGTGCGCTGCATTGCGCCGCCTGCATGCTCCTTCACGGCGGCAGCATCGCGAACTACCTGCTCCAGTGCTTCCAGATATTCGAAGTAGCGCTTTCTTCCAGAGGCGGTCATGCGCACGGTCGTCTGGGCCCTTCCGCTCTCTCCTTCCTTGGTGACGCGGACCATGCCCTCTTCTTCCAGCACCTGCAGATGCCGTGCAAGGTTGCCGTCGGTAAGCGCGCACATCTGTTTCAGTTCTACAAAGCTGCATCCGGCGGGATGCGTCATCAGCGACGTCAACACGCTCAACCGCGCGCGCTCATGGATCACGCGGTCAAGCCCCTCATAGGCGAACTGCGCGGCAGGCTTCACGTTCTTACTCATCGTGCGCACCTTTATGCGAAAAGAAAAAATGAATAGCGGCTACCGCCACCATGCCCACCGCATAAGGCCCAGCCATTCCCAGCGGCGACAGCGCTCTCGCATCGCCAAGCCAAACGCAGACCAATCCAGTCAGCAGAAACCACGCGCCCACGAGCACCATGGGCTTCGGCAAGCAGCGGCGCGAAGCGAATACACCGAGGCTAAAGATAATCTGCCAAAGCCCCGGCAGCATCCACACCACACCCGGCGCCTGACGAATCAGGATCAGCGGAAGAACAGCGCCCGCCACAGCCGCCGGAAGAAACTGGGCCGACGCCATCCAGATCATCTCCTGCGCCATGCCGGAGTGCAGACGGTTCGCGCGCGTCAGCATCTGCGTCACAATCAACCCTGCGCACACCAGCCCCGTCGCAAGCCAAAGCCCAACATACTGCTCCGGACGCTGCGCAGGCTGCGGCACCCAAAACCTCTGCGCAATACCAACCAACACCGCAATCACCGCCGTCGCACAGAGCGTCAACGGCCCATAGCCACGAAACTCCGTAGTCTGGGCCACCTGCCGCCGGATATCGCGAATTTCAGCAAGCGCACGATCAAGATCGGTCATAGCTGTTCACTTTGTATCGCAAAGCCATCTACTTTGCAAGACAAAGTTGATAATGCAGTCCTGTCATCCCGAGCCTTTACTCTCCCACGACCGTCATTCTGAACGAAGTGAAGGGTCTCCGTATTCTTTAACTCAATAAAGGACTGAAGGCCCGCTCTATAGGTTTCGGCGAATGCGATATGCTGCGATGGATCAACGGAGGCGTACATTGCACGTTCTGAAAATTGTCATAGCGGGCCTGTTATCTCTTTTAACCGTAGCCTTCGCACAGGAACCAACACCAAAGAACCCTCCGACCGGCGAACCCGTCACCTATAAACACATAGACGGACGCGACCTCAGGCTCTACCTCCACAAACCCGCCAACTGGAATACCGGCAAACCCAAAGCCGCGGTCGTGCTTTTCCACGGCGGCGGATGGATCAACGGCTCCCCTGCCAGCTTCAACACACAGGCTGGTCGCATCGCCGCAGACGGCGCACTCGCCATTACCGTGCAATATCGGCTATTGGAGAAAGGCGCAAAAGTACCTCCACAGATCTGCGTGGAAGACGCTAAAAGCGCCATGCGTTGGGTACGCTCGCATGCAAAGGAACTGCACATCGATCCCAACCGCATTGCCGCAGGCGGCGGCTCCGCCGGCGGATATATGGCTGCTTACACTGCCGTCCTAACAGGCTGGGACGATCCACAGGACGACCTGAAGGTGTCGCCAAAGCCCAACGCTCTGGTGCTCTTCAACCCAGTCATCGACACCGGCCCCACCGGCTACGCCAACAACCGTTTCGGAGATGTGGCCGCTATCCGCTCGCCCCTCAACGCAACGCTCAAAAACTGGCCGCCGACACTCATTCAGTCCGGCAGTGAAGACAAGCTCATCCATGCCGACGTGCTCCGCGCCTTCGCCGACAAGATGACTACGGCTGGCATGAAGCTCGAACTCCGCATCTACCCTGGGCAGGTACATGCTTTCTACAACAAGGAACCCTACAGAACCCAAACTACTGAAGAGATGGAAAAGTTTCTAAAAGGGCTGGGCTGGTTTGAGTAGCTTGCCAATGTGCAAGCACCGCGCATAGAAAAGCCTCCCGTTTTATGGGAGGCTTTTTATCGGGGTTAAGTTGCTGCACCTTACAGGAAATCTCACTCACATGATCTTGCTCGGGATCTTCGATACCACCTCGGCAAACTCAGCCGTCTCGCTGGCATATTTCCGGGCGCTGCCGAGATACTCGCTGGCCTGATCGATGCCCTTACGATAGGCAGACTGCGCTTCCCGGGCGAGGCGCTCAGCCTGATCTTTGAGGTAATCGCCGGCGTGCGTTAAGTAATCGCCTGCCCCACCGATCCCCTTCATCAGCTGACGGCGGGTACGCATGCCGCGCTGGGGTGCGTAGAGCAGAGCGACAGCGGCTCCGGCGGCTACGCCTACTCCAAATGCGATCCAGTATCCTTTGGCGGTCATATATCGTCTCCTCTGTCTTTTTCGGATGGAGGTGCGGCAGGGTGGGTTGTATTTGGGACTTAATAGCCAGGGACAACTTCTTCTCTATTCGAGTCCCGCATATTCGCGCGCTTTCATAAACACTCTGGTGAACTGTGCTTTGTTCAGCCGGCCAGTATTCGTATTCCGCAAGGAAGGATGATAGCTGCCGAGGAGACGCAGGCTATTAGGCAGCAGATAGTCAGCCCCATGCGTGAACGTATAAGCACTCCTACGCTCGATAACACCCTCATTTTTAAGAAAAGCCAGATAAGCATCCCAGGCAATTTTACCGAGACACACCACCACTCTAAGCTTCTTCAATGCAGCTACTTCCGCTTTGAAGTGAACGCTGCAGTTGCGAATCTCCTGAGGTGTGGGTTTGTCTCCTGGAGGAGCGCAGCGCAAAGCCGAAGCGATCCATGCGTGACGCAGTTTCAAGCCATCATCGCGCGAAGTAGCAAGCTCCTGAGTGGCAAATCCAGTGTTGTAAAGAACCGGATACATGAAATATCCGGCGCCATCTCCGGTGAAAGGACGGCCAGTACGATTCGCGCCGTGCGCGCCCGGCGCGAGCCCAGTAATGAGGACACGAGCATTCGGATCGCCAAAACCTGGTACAGGTTTAGCCCAATACTCCCAATCCATATAAGCGCGACGTTTCTTTTCTCCAATTCCGGTGCAATAAGTGCGAAGTCGGGGACATAACTCGCAAGTGATGATCTTTTCGCGTGCCTGGGCAAGCTGAAGCTGCACGAGTGCCTGGCGGGAGGTAGCCATACCTTGATGATAGAGCGTCTAAGATAGAAGCAAAACCATAGCCCGGAGCGCACCGGGCACAGTATGGCTGAGCGGTTACACTTCAGTTTTTTTGAAAGCATGGTGAGCGAATCTTTTGAATTCTCCTAACCGATCACCATTTCGTAAGATTGATTTCGCCCGCTCGGGATTAGTGACTGCACTTTTGCTTACGGTTTTGTTTCTTGGACTTACCTTTCTTTTCAAAGAACGTGGCCGCGGACATTTGCACAAGCTCACAACCCCTGCCCCGCTGCCGCATGTTGCTCCACCACCGCAACCCGGCGGTAAAGATGCAATCAATATTGCGCGTCTCTCCATGGTGAACGGCTCAGGACCAGAGTTTCTCTCCACCACCCTCATGCCCGGTTTAGGCATGAGTGTGCTCGATCTTAAGGCCTCTTTACCGCTGCGGGGAGAGGTTTCTCTGCTGCAATCTGTTGGGCTGCAAGAGATTACTGAAGATGCAGCAAAAAGAACGGCAGACCATTCCATTTCCGCTGCGGACGTTTCCCGTGCTCTGGCTATGGAGAGTTCGCCTCTTCTCGTCTGGTCCTCACGGAAGGCAGTGGATCAGGATGACCTGCTCGCAAGTGCGATCAACCTGCAGCAAGCAGAAACATCTGAAAATCACGGTATGCCCGATGGCGGCGATGCCAGCGCTCTCTTTCCCGCCACTCAGAAATCACAGCCGGGAGCTCTACCCGCAGGAGTGGAGGTGCGCTCATCCGTTTTAATGAGCGGACGAGCTTTCGAGCTTACGATCACAGCCAGGAATAACAGCAATGACACGCTTCCAATACGTTTGGGATGGTTACCTCATTTTGAATTGCCGGGGAGCGATCGTTCCCAGTTACGTGTAGTGATTCCAAGCACTGAGCGTCTGGAACATGGCAGTGTGTCCCCGGCCGCGGGCTTTACCAGCCGTCGAGGAAAATCGATCGGTAGCAGTATGGACGTGACGTTAACACACCTTAGCCGGGACTTTCTGAGTGCTGGCGCAGAGATGGACCTATTGGACCCCAAGAGCGGCTACGGCATCCGTATCACCGCGCTCAACCCAAACATACGCACCGTACGCGTGTTGGCTCCTGCTGGGCAGACATGGCTGGCAATTGTGCCGATTGCCGATGCCACGGATACCCTGGCGACCCGTGTTGCCTCTGCGCGTGGCGAACAACCGGCCAAGGGGCTTGCGCCTGGCGCAACTATGCAATGGAAGGTCCGGCTTGAATTGATGGAGTTGATGAAGCAGTCTGGCAATGAAGTGGAAGAATAACGTGTTCTGCTTTCGCTGAATACGGCCATGTCCACCGATCGTTTGACCCCTTTACCCGCTGTCCGTACCATGAGTATTGAGCGAAGTTTCTCGTGTTGCAATCTCTTGCACGCGACCCTAGAACCTACCTGGAAGGCACACTGTTTTGATTCCGAATGAGAATGAAGTAGCGACTCCCGCTGTTGCGGAGAACGAAGAACAGCACACGCAAGATCACGCGCACGACCATGATCATGACCACGAGCACCATCATCATGGCCCCACGCTCAATGCGGACCTAACGCGCGAGATCTCCGTCGAAGTTCCCGCCGAGGACGTATCCAAGGCCTTCGATAAGACCACCAAGCGCTACCAGAAACTGGCGCGCATCCCCGGCTTCCGTCCCGGCAAGGTTCCGGCGAGCGTAATCAAAACGAAGTTTGCCAATGAACTACGCCAGGATGTGATGGACTCGCTCGTGAATGAGCGCTTCCGCGCTGAACTGGAGTCGCAGAACCTGCGCCCTGTTTCGCAGCCGCAGATTCAGGAGTTGAATCTTGTCGATGGCCAGCCGCTGCGCTTCCGCGCTGCATTTGAGGTTCTACCCGATGTGAACGTGGAAGGCTATAACACGGTGAGCGTGCAGAAACCGACCACGGATGTGACTGATGAAGAGTTCCAGGGCGAGATCGACTACATGATGAACCAGCATGCGACGGTCGAAACCGTGGAAGAAGACCGTACGCTGCAGGAAGGCGACTCGGCCGAGATCAGCTTCAAGGGCAAGATTCAGGAGCTCGCACAGACCGTTGGTGAAGAAGGTCTCGAGTCGCAATCGCAGGAAGAGCCGATCACGGGCGACGACGTAATCGTCGATCTGGGTGGACGTAACACGCTGCCCGCTTTCACGCAGGCACTCACCGGCGCAAAGGTTGGTCAGGAGCTTACAGCCGAAGTGGTATATCCTGCTGATTTTGGCGAGCCGCGTCTCGCCGGTAAGACGGTGGAGTACGACATCACCGTGAAGTCGATCAAGAAGAAGACCTACCCGGAGAAGAACGACGAGTTTGCCAAGACGCTGGGCAACTATGAATCGTGGAGTGACTTCGAAACCAAGATGCGCGAGAACCTGGCTGGCCGCAAAAAGAGTGCGTTGGAAGGCCGCGCGAAGGAACAGCTCGTGGATGAGCTTGTGAAGAAATTCGACTTCCCTGTTCCAGAAACCTTTGTGCAGCAGCAGATCGACATGCGCCTTGACCGCGGTTTGCGTGCGCTGGCACAGCAGGGCATGTCGCCCGAGCAGATGCGCCAGATGGACTTCAACCGTCTGCGTGCGGCGCAGCGTGACGAAGCTGTGAAAGAAGTAAAGGCATCGCTCATCCTCGACAAGATTGCCGAGGCGGAGAATGTCGATGTGGCCGACAGCGAACTGGACCGCGAACTATTTATGCTGTCTCTGCAGCAACGCGAGCCGATCGATCAATTGCGTGAGCGTCTGCAGAAGGACGGCACGATCAATCGTATCCGCGAGCAGATGCGCCGTGAGAAAGTCACGACTGCGTTGTACGAAAAGTTCGCGGCGTAGTTTAGCTTTATTTGTTAGTTCTTAGTTGTTAGAGAAAGAAGAGGGAGACGATGGGTTTAGTTCCAATGGTGATCGAGCAGACGAGTCGTGGCGAGCGTGCCTACGACATCTACAGCCGTCTGCTGCGCGACAACATCATCTTCCTGGGCACGCCGATCGATGACCAGATTGCCAACGTCATCATCGCTCAGTTGCTCTTCCTCTCGGGAGAAGACCCGGAGAAGGACATCCAGCTTTACATCAACTCGCCGGGTGGCAGCGTAAGCGCTGGCATGGCCATCTACGACACGATGCAGTACATCAAGAACGATGTCTCCACGCTCTGCATCGGCATGGCCGCGTCCATGGGCGCGTTTCTTCTGATGGCAGGCAAAAAGGGCAAGCGCTTTGCCCTGCCGAATGCCCGTATTCTGATTCACCAGCCGCTCATTATGGGTCACGGCATTCAGGGACAGGCGACCGAAATCGACATTCACGCGCGCGAAATTCTGCGTCTGCGGGAGCGGATGAACAAGATCATGGCTGACCACACCGGCCAGAGCTTCGACCAGATCGAACGCGATACGGATCGTGATTTCACCATGAGCGCCGAACAAGCCAAAGAATACGGTTTGATCGACGACATCATTGCGCGATCGAAGTAACGTTTCCTACAACGAACATTAGAAAAAGCCCGGCAACCATGGCCGGGCTTTTTCACGTCTTTGCAGAAGTGACGTTACCGTGGTGCAGGGTGGCGCAATTGAGAGTTGCGCTTACGGGTGTAGACTTTATGGGAAGAACGGATGGCCGCAATGGTTACGGCTGTCGCATCCAGGAGTTGCCGATTCCATGAAAACAACCAAGGGTCCCGACGAAGCGCTTCGCTGCTCGTTCTGCCATAAATCGCAGGAATCCGTTGCGAAGCTTATCTCGTCACCTTCAGACTACCCACGTGCCTATATCTGCGATGAATGCGTGGCGGTCTGCAATTCGATCCTGGAGGACGACCGCGGAACCGAGTCGCAATCTGGTGGCGCTCCGCAGCATCTGCCAAAGCCGTACGAGGTAAAGGCGTTTCTTGACGAGTACGTCATTGGACAGGACCTCACCAAGAAGAAGCTCGCCGTTGCCGTCTACAACCATTACAAGCGCATCCAGATGAATAAGACGCGCGGTAATGATGTAGAGCTGCAGAAGTCGAATATCCTCCTGGTTGGTCCTACTGGCAGTGGTAAGACCCTGCTGGCGCAGACACTGGCTAAGATGCTGGACGTTCCCTTTGCCATCGTTGACGCGACCACACTGACAGAAGCCGGTTATGTTGGCGAAGATGTCGAGAACATTATCCTCAAGCTGCTGCAGGCAGCGGAAGGCGATGTAGCGCGTACGCAGAGCGGCATCATTTACATCGACGAGATCGATAAGATTGGACGCAAGGACGAAAATCCGTCCATTACACGCGATGTGAGCGGCGAAGGCGTGCAGCAGGCATTGCTCAAGATTCTGGAAGGCACCATCGCCAATGTTCCTCCGCAGGGTGGACGCAAACATCCGCATCAGGAATTTACCGTTGTGGATACGACAAACATCCTCTTTATCTGCGGCGGCGCGTTCGTCGGGCTGGAAAAAGTAATCACGCGGCGTGTCGGCAAAAAAGCGCTCGGTTTCAAAACCATCACTGACCCTGAAACTGCAGAGGCAGCAACACCCATCCGCCCGCAGCGCGATACTGAATTGCTCCGGCAGGCGGAGCCGCAGGACCTGCTGAAATATGGCCTTATACCCGAGTTTGTTGGACGCCTCCCCGTGCTCGGCATTCTGGATGAATTGGACGAAGCAGCGTTGATCGATATCCTCACTCGTCCACGCAATGCCATCCTGAAGCAGTACGCAAAACTTTTTGAGTTCGAAGGTGTGAAGGTCACCTTTACGGCCGACGCAGCACAGGCCATTGCACATGAGGCGCTTACGCGCAAAGTGGGTGCTCGCGGTCTGCGCATGATCCTGGAAGAGTTGATGCTCGACCTTATGTATACCGTCCCTGGTAATCAGCAGACAAAGGAATTGGAGATCACTGCGGAGATGGTACAGAACCGCTCCATCTCCATGCCAGTTCCTTTGGAGAAAGCTGGCTGATCCCTGTGCCCTTTCATTAGAAAAAGGCGCTCTCAAGAGCGCCTTTTTCCGTCTGCCCTTTTGTACCAGTACTGTAAGTGAACACTTCTTGCCTTCTGCCTGCTTATCCTCGCGTAATACGCTTTACAATCGCTAAGAACCCGCGTGTTGGCGCTTTGGAATCCGCGCATGGTCTGGCACGTCTAATGGAGGAAGCCTATGTCATCACAATCCAAAGAGACGCTGAGAGGCGAGACCCGCAAGCTGCCCATGATGCCCATCCGGGACATGGTGATCTTCCCGCATATGATGACTCCGTTCGTAGTTGGACGAGAGTCGAGCGTACGCGCCTTGGAAGAGGCGCTGAACGGCGACCGGAAGATTTTTCTGGCTACACAGCATGATGCCTCGGTAGATGAACCGGGTGCGGACGACATCTACACAACTGGCACCATCGGCACCATTGTGCAGAGCGTGAAGGGACCTGACGGCAACATCAAGGTCCTGGTAGAAGGTGTGGAGCGTGCACGCACGCTGGAGTTGAACGACGATGACGGATTCTTCGTCGCGACTGTTCGCACAGCAGGCGAGATGGAGTATGACGCCGAGGTTCTGGAAGAGTTGATGAACCGCGTGCAGTCGCAGTTTGAGCAATATGTAAAGCTGCAGCAGTCGTTGAATTACGAAACGATGGTTGCGAGTGTGCGCGGTGAAGAGCCGAGCAAGCTGGCTGACACCATTGCCGCCAACATGCAGCTCACCATAGAAGAGAAGCAGGAGATCCTCAACATCTTCGATCCGGCGCAGCGGCTTGCGCACATCGCTGACGCGCTCGACATTGCCATTGAAAAGCTGAATGTCGATCGCACCGTACAATCGCGCGTGAAGCGCCAGATGGAGAAGGCCCAGAAAGAGTACTACCTCAACGAGAAGATCAAGGCCATCCAGAAGGAACTTGGCCGCGGCGAGAAGAGTGAGTGGGACGATCTCAAAAAGAAGATTGAAACAGCAGGCATGCCGAAGGACGTCTTCGATAAGGCCATCACCGAGCTGAAAAAGCTCGAAGCGATGCCGCCGATGTCGGCTGAGTCCACCGTCTCGCGCAACTATCTCGACTGGCTGCTCGCTGTGCCGTGGAAGAAGAAGAGCAAGGAAATCCGCTCCATCGACCACGCAGAAAAAATTCTCAACGAAGACCACTACGGTCTTGAGAAGATCAAAGACCGTATCCTCGAATTCCTCGCTGTGCGCCAGTTGGTGAAGAATCCGAAGGGTTCGATCCTCTGCTTCGTTGGACCTCCGGGCGTTGGCAAAACTTCGCTTGGCATGTCCATCGCGAAAGCCACCGGACGCAAGTTTGTGCGCATGTCGCTTGGCGGTGTGCGGGATGAAGCCGAGATTCGCGGACATCGCCGCACCTACATCGGCTCGATGCCCGGACAGATCATCCAGAGCATGAAGAAGGCGGGCACGAAGAACCCCGTCATCATGCTCGATGAGATCGACAAGATGGCGAGCGACTTCCGCGGCGATCCGGCCAGCGCGATGCTCGAAGTGCTCGATCCCGAGCAGAACGCTACGTTCCAAGACCACTATCTCGACGTGGAGTACGATCTCTCGCAGGTGCTCTTCGTCGCGACGGCCAACGTGCTGCACACCATCCCCGGCCCGCTGCGCGATCGCATGGAGATCCTGCAGCTCCACGGCTACACAGAAGTGGAGAAGCTCGAAATTGCCAAGCAATATCTGCTGAAAAAGCAGCTTGAGGGCACCGGCCTTACCGAGAAGAACGCTGTATTCAACGAAGATGCGTTGAAGGAAGTTATCCGCAGCTATACGCGCGAGGCTGGCGTCCGCAATTTGGAGCGCGAGATCGGCAACATCTGCCGCAAGATCGTGCGCCGCGTGGTGAAGAGCGGACCCAAACACAAGAAAGAAACCGTCACTGCGGAGAACATCAGCGAGTTTCTCGGCGCGGCAAAGTATCGCGATTCGCGTCTTGAAGAGAAGAGCGAGATTGGCCTCGTGACTGGTCTTGCGTGGACAGAAGTCGGCGGCTCCATTCTGCAGACCGAAGTGCAGGTACTGGACGGCAAAGGCAAGCTGACCACCACTGGCCAGCTTGGCGACGTGATGCAGGAGAGCGCGCACGCTGCGCTCAGCTACGTCCGCTCACGCGCGCACCAGCTTGGCCTGCCGAAGGACTTCTACCGCAACATCGACATCCATGTGCATGTGCCCGAAGGAGCCATCCCAAAGGACGGCCCTTCCGCCGGCATCACCTTAGCCACGGCGCTCACCAGCGCGCTCACCAAGATCGCCGTCCGCCGCGACATCGCCATGACCGGCGAAGTCACGCTACGCGGCAAGGTGCTCCCTATCGGCGGCCTCAAAGAGAAGCTGCTGGCAGCGCACCGCCACGGCATCCGCGAAGCTGTTCTCCCTGCGGACAACCGCAAGGACTACGACGAGCTTCCACAGCTCATCAAGGACGAGATGAAACTGCACTTCGTGGAAACGGTGGACGAAGTTCTGAAGATCGCTCTCGAGGCCAAGCTGCCCGAGCTAAAGGAAGAAACACCGGATGCGCTCGCCGCCGTGCCGCTTCCCATCAACCAACCTACGGCCCAGCCTCATCAGTAATAATCTGCACGCCTGCACCTTTTCCAAACGGATAAGCGCAGGCGTTCTATTCCAATAGAAATACTTATAGTGCCTGAGTTCTGTTCGATTACCGGATAGAATCGGCTCATGCAGACCTTCTTCACCGGAACCTTTCTTTCTCGTGGAGCGGCGAACTGATGGAAGTAATTCGCCGCGTTGCAGACGTTACCAGCCGCATTATTGAACGCAGTAAACCCACTCGAAGCACATATCTGGAACGCATCGCAGCCGCGGTGCAGAACACTCCCAGCCGCTATGCGCGCGGATGCGCTAATCAGGCGCACGGATTTGCAGCCTGCTGCGCCGAAGACAAGTCCCTGCTGCGCTTTGGCAACGCGGGCAATCTGGCCATTGTTACGTCGTACAACGATATGCTCTCGGCCCACCAGCCGTATGAGCGCTATCCCGAACTGATTCGCGATGCGGCCCGCAAGGCAGGAGGCACAGCGCAGGTGGCTGGCGGCGTTCCAGCGATGTGCGACGGCATGACGCAGGGCGAAACAGGCATGGAGCTTTCCTTGTTCTCGCGCGACGTGATCGCCCTCTCCACCGCCATCGCGCTCTCGCACCAGACGTTCGACACAGCCGTCTACCTCGGCATCTGCGACAAGATCGTTCCCGGCCTGCTTATCGGCGCGCTCTCCTTCGGCCATCTCCCTGCCGTCTTTTTGCCAGGAGGTCCCATGACTTCGGGCTACTCCAACGAAGACCGTAAACTCCTGCGCCAGCGTTTTGCAGAAGGCCAGGTCACTCGAGATGAGTTGCTGGAAGCAGAATCCAGCTCCTACCACTCGCCCGGCACCTGCACCTTCTACGGCACGGCGAACACCAACCAGATGATGATGGAGATCATGGGCCTGCACCTGCCCGGCTCTTCGTTCGTGAACGCCAACACTCCCCTGCGCGATGCACTCACGCGCGAAGGCGTGCGCCGGGCCTTTGCGCTCACCGCACTCGGCAAAAGCTACATGCCGGTCGGCAAGATGCTGGATGAGCGTGTCTTCGTGAACGGTCTGGTCGGCATTCTGGCCACCGGCGGATCCACCAACCACACCATGCATATGATTGCCATGGCAGCCGCCGCAGGCATCAAGCTCACATGGTCAGACTTCGAAGATCTCGCAGAGATCACGCCGCTGCTCGTCCGCGTCTATCCCAACGGCAAGGCAGACGTGAACCACTTTCACGCCGCAGGTGGCATGGGCTTCCTCTTCCGCGAACTCCTCGGCGCGGGCCTGCTGCATCAGGATGTGCACACCGTCGTCGGCGAAGGCCTGCAGCGCTATACGGAGGAGCCGTTCCTCAATGCAGACGGAGCCGTCGTCTGGCGAGAGGGCGCAACCGTCAGCCGAGACGACCGCATTCTCCGCCCGGCTTCAGCTCCGTTTGAGAGCCACGGCGGCCTTAGCGTGCTCAACGGCAATCTTGGCAAGGCCATCGTGAAGACTTCCGCCGTAGCGCCGGGACGCCGCAGAGTGCAGGCCACTGCACGCATCTTTCATAGCCAGGACGAGATGCAGCAGGCCTTCCGCGCTGGCGAACTTCATCGCGATGTCGTTGTCGTCGCGCGCTTCCAAGGCCCAAAGGCAAACGGCATGCCGGAGCTGCATAAGTTGTTGCCACCGCTCCAGGCCGTGCAGAACCACGGATACAAGGTCGCGCTCATCACCGATGGCCGACTCTCGGGAGCGTCGGGTGACGTGCTCTCCGCGATCCATCTCACACCGGAAGCTGCGGACGGAGGCCCCATCGCCCGTTTGCAAGACGGCGATCTTCTCTTGATCGATGCGGAAGCCGGAAAACTCGAAGTGCTTGTCGACTCAGAAGAGTGGGCGCAACGTAGCCTCGCTACGAAAGACAAGGAGCTAAGCAGCTTTGGCGTCGGCCGCGAACTCTTCAGCATGTTTCGGGAAAGAGTTTCGCCGTCCGATCAGGGCGCAACCATCTTCTAAAAATATCCCCTTCAAATCTATTGCTGAAACAAGGGCCGCGTGCATCACGCGGCCCTTTAGTACATTGCGATGAATCTTGAACTAGCTACGCTTGCCCGTTAAAAAATGCGCAATGATCGAGATGATGGCAAAGAGCAGCAGCAGATGGATCGCGAAACCTGCGGTCCACTTGAGTACAACACCCAATATCCACAAAACCACCAGGATCAGACCGATAACAAGAAACATATTTCCTCCATGTGAGGCAGCGCCGCACGGGTATGTAAGAGGAAATACATCCTTGCAGCGTTGCTCCCATCTGCGAATTTTTAAATCCAGATGCGCAGGCAAACACCACTCTGCGGTACGCATCTATCCGCTCCAGAACACGAGGGTGTTTAGGAGGGACATAAGTCATGCTGATTCTGCTGATTATTCTTGTGGTTTTGATGTTCGGTGCCGCGCCGATTTTCCCGTACAGCCGCGGCTGGGGCTACTATCCAACCGGCGGTCTTGGCCTGATCGCCGTCATTATTCTTATCGTCTTATTGATGGGCGGCGGCCTGCGGTTCTAAGAGAAAACCCATAACGAGAGGTGGCCTGCGTTATAGGCCGCCTCTGTTATTTAATTCTGTTCTCAAGTGAACATATTTAATTCTGTTCTCAAGCGAACAGCGGCTAACGTAATATGCACCACATGCTGAATCGTCTCCGCGCAACGGCGATATTTCTCGCAGCATGCGCGCCTCTCTTAATCAATTCGCAGTCAAACAATCTCCCAACCATTTCTGCGAGTGACGGTGAACCTCATCGTGTCGACAGTAACGGTAACAAGCTGGTCGTGCCGCTTGAAGAGGTAAAGTTCGCGCCGATCCATCCCGTACCCCTAACGCTCACTGTGGATCAGCACGGCACAGTGGTAAACGCAATCTTTCCTAAGATTTTTGTAACGCCCGCTCTTGCTTCACGTATTCAACAGGCAACAGCACATTGGATGTACAAGCCATTTCTTGTTAATGGCAAGCCCACATCGGTGCAAGTGCAAGCTGCCTTATTCATACAGGTGGAGCAACGTTTGCCTGCGACTCATATTGAGCCGCCTCCGCTCCGGCCGGATTCAATCATTCACATTCATCTCGACCGTAGCCGATGCTATGGCGGTTGTGCGGTTTATAGCGTAGACCTTCAAGGGCGAGAAGTTCTCTTTCACGGCGAGATGTATACCGCAGTGCAAGGACAACATCGTGCGCCCCTGGCTCCGCACAAGCTTCGTGAACTTGCGCAGGCATTTCTGGATGCTGACTTCTATTCGATGGATGATAAATACGAGGCGGGCATCACAGATCTGTCCACCTATACGCTTTCCATCAATATTGATGGGAAAGAAAAACGAGTGGTCGATTACGCAGGAGCAGCTGTGGGTATGCCGGCTGTGATTGCAGAATTAGAAAAGCGTGTTGACGAAACAGCCGGCAGCAACCGGTGGGTAAACGGAGGCGACGGACTGGCTGACGCTCTCGCGGCGGAAGATTTTTCGTTCCGTTCCCCTGAAGCACAACACATCCTAAGCATAAGCATCGCTCGCGGTTCCATGCCAACTGTTCAACAGATGCTGCGCAGGGGCACACCTTTGGATTCCATCGATCCGCAGCATCCTGCGCCGGGATGGCTCGAAAGCGCAAACCGGCAAGAGCAGATACTTCGTCTGCTGATTGACCGCAAAGCAAGCGAGCACAATCAACAAGACAAGGACATTGCGTTGTATTGGGCAGTACGAGAAACAGGTCTGTCGATCGTGCGCATGTTGCTGGACTATGGAGCCAACGTCAATGCGGAGTTGAGCAGATATTCCGAACATCTTGGACCGTCGATCGTCGTCTCTGCCGCGTCCTGCGAAAACCCGGAGATCATGCGCGAAGTGCTGCGCTATAACCCCTCGCCCCAGGAGCGCGGGAAGGCGCTCGTTTTCGCGGCGGAATCGTTTATAGGACAGGTCAATGCAAAGACCCGGCTCGCCTGTGTCACCATGCTTCTGGATTCAGGTGCTGATCCCAAGGCCAGAGGGTTTGACGGACTTACAGCCCTCCACACTGCCAAAGATGCCAAAGTGACAGAGATACTGCTAGCCCGTGGAGCAGACGTAAACGCACAGGACGACAAGGGCAGAACGCCACTTATGATGGCTGCGAACCCACAGATCGCGCGCATACTCGTGATGCACGGTGCAGACGTGAGCGTTCGCAATGAAAGAGGAGAGGACGTATTGCAGGCGGATGCAACTCATTCACCTGAAATTGCCGCCGCTATACGTGAGGCTTTGCGTGAAAAAGAAAGTATTCGCTAGCCATAAAGCAAAGCGCTAAAGACACGCTCTAAGATCCAGCAATACCCTACGCAAATGTTCTACTATGCGTGCATGCGGAACCCATCGTTGTTCAGACCTGTTTTGTGCGCATTCATTCTGTGCATCACCGCACTGTTGCTGCAACTGCACGCCCAGCACTATAACGACTCAAACGCCAAACCTCCTGTTACCGAGGCCGACGTTCGTATTGTGCAGCGTGCACGCGAGATACTGAACACACCGGAAACATGGAACCGCAACGATAATCGTCATTGCCGGCGCTCTGATACTACGTTCAGTATCTATTGCGCGTTGGAGAAAGCGACGGTTGAAGAGACAGGCGGCTTTCAGCACCGCGGCGCGGCCATGCAGGAAGCGCGCTTCGTCATTGACGACATGGTTCCTCGCAATCGCTATCCACATCGGTTAATGGGATTCAATAACGATCCCGCCACCTCATTTGCTGACATGCAGAAGATGTTGCGCCTGCTGGAAGAAAGAGTAGCGAAGCGTCTGGCCAAAGAGACTAAGCACAAATGAAAAGGCGGCCATATGGGCCGCTTTTCTTCAACTAAAACTGACAACTAAGACTAAACCTGCTTGAATTAGCAGCCGCCAGCAATCGACGGGATGAACATGACTTCATCCTTGTCCTGAAAGGTATAGCTGTCGCCGCCAAGGAAGCGGATATCTTCATCGTTCACATACACGTTGATGAACTTGCGCAGCTTTCCGTCTTCGTCCTTGATGTTTTCACCAAGCGCCGGAAACTTTGCCTTCAGGTCTTCCACCAGCGCAGGCAGCGTGGTTGCGTCAGACTCAACCTGCTTCACTCCATCGGTGTGCCGCTGAAACGCGGTGGGCAACATAACTCGAATCGACAACTTACTTTCCTCCTGCGAGCGCGAGCTCGCCTTCTTCGTCAGCAGAAATGCCGTTGATCTCGTTCAGATATTCATCAAAGTCAGACAAGCGCGAGCGCACCGGGCGTCCCAGCGTGTACTGGTCGGTGATCGCATCCGTCGTCTTCAGGCCGTTGCCGGTGATGACCGAAACGGTCAGCTCATCCGCGCCGATGCGGCCCTGCGCGAGCAGGCGAGCAGTGACAGCGGTGGTCACACCGCCAGCGGTCTCGGTAAAGATGCCTTCCGTTTCGGCAAGCTCCTGGATACCGGAGACGATCTCCACATCCGACACATCCTCCGCCCATCCGCCTGAATCACGAATCATCTTCGCAGCTTGCGGGCCGTCCGCCGGATTGCCAATCGCGAGCGAACGCGCAATCGTGTTGGGACGCTGCGGCTCGATGCGGTCAAGGTTCTCGCGTACAGCATGCACGATCGGTGAACACCCCGTGGCCTGCGCACCGAAGAAGCGCACCGGCTTGTCTTCCACCAGGCCGAGATAGATCAGTTCGTTGAACGCCTTGCGAATCTTGCGAATCAGCGAGCCGCCTGCCATCGGGCAAACCACATTGTCAGGCAGACGCCATCCAAGCTGCTCGGCAATCTCGTAACCGACAGTCTTCGATCCCTCTGCGTAATAAGGGCGCAGATTCACATTCACAAAGCCCCAGTTGTACTGGTCGGCAATCAGCGAACACAGACGGTTCACCTGATCGTAGTTGCCGTCGATGCGCACAAGCTGCGCGCCGTAGACGAGCGTGTTCAGAATCTTTGCGGGCTCCAGGTCGGCCGGCACCAGAATAGTGGCCTTGATGCCGAGACGCGCGGCCTGCGCGGCAACCGAGTTCGCGAGATTGCCGGTGGACGAACATCCGACCGTGGTGAATCCGAAGTACTGCGCGTTCGCCAACGCGACCGACACCACACGGTCCTTGAACGAAAGCGTCGGGAAACACACCGCATCGTTCTTAACGTAAAGATTAGTAGCGCCTATGCGCTTGCCGAGGTTTTTCGCGCGGACGAGCGGCGTAAATCCGACCGGAAGATCCGGCTCAAATCCTTCAGGGATGGGCAGCAGCGAGCGATAGCGCCAGATGTTCGCCGGGCCTGCCTCAATGTTCTTCTTCGTAAAGAGCGGGCGCGCAGATTCGAGATCGTACTGCACCTCAAGTGGCGTGAAGGTCTCATCGCAGATGGAGAGCGGCTGATTGCCGAAGCTCTTTCCCTCGGCGTTGCGAAGCTCATACGGCGTAATCGCGGACATGCAATTCCCTTCCCTGTGGAGATGGGATGCGTGCCTTTGACTTTGGACTCTCTGTTTAGGAAGCTGCGCCACGGCTGCGGCGCTTTGAGAACTCGAGACTTATCCGGGCGTATAGTTTGCGTTCTATACTCCGAATCTCATGTTCCCCGTTTCCGGGAGAGAGGTGACACCGGTCCCGAGGGCCGGTTGTCGTGGCGTCAAAGGGCTCGTCCCTCAGCCACTCTTCATGAAATTCGCGCTCTGCCCTGCGGCAGAACTTGAATGGATTCAGTCTACACCCCGCCATGCCGCGCCGCAACATTCCTCAGAACGGCAGAAGCCCATTCACCTGCATCGGGCTGGAGTGGCATGGCAACAAGCCCGGCGCATGGCACTCAGCATACAAATGGGTCTGTCACAGGCATCAGCAGAGATAAATGATTGTCCGCCAGAAGACATTGGCTGTAATTGCCGTATCTCATGCCTGCCCAAGCTGGCGTCTACACACAGATGCGGCTTTGCCGCCGAATCTCAACCAGCACACCAGGATGGCAATATGAAATCGACCACAGGAGCTCTAATCCTCGCCGTTGCCCTTACCGGCGGCGGCTTCGTCTGCGCACAGACCAGCGGCACTGGCTCAGGCACCACAAGTAGTGGAAGCATGAACGAGGGAGCACAAACCACAACCTCCGGCCAGACAAGCACCACGACTAAAGGCCACACCACAAAACGTTCTCACCGAAACGGCACCTCCACCAACAGCACCACCACAAATGACACTGGAATGGGAACGACGAACGGGACCGGCATGAATGGAACTGACACCGGCATGAGCGGCAGCAGCACTACATCCAACTCCACTCATACACGCAGGAAACGTTCACACCATAAAAACAACAATACCGGCACACAAACCAGTGGCAGCAGCACCAATGACGGAAATTCCAGCGGAAGTACTACGAACCCGCAATAACCCAGGCATACACGGCACGCACCTGCTACAGAAGTCTGTAACAAGTGCGTGGCCGTGTACCAACGTCCATAGACGTTATTAATCACCTGCTACGTAACACTAGAGCGCGCACAACCATGCGCGTGCGTCATTATTCTGAAATGGCATAGTGGTTTATGCTTCCGCCTATGCTCAGCTTCCGCACCTTCGGCGCCGTTTCTCTGCTTTTTCTTACTCTTCCTCTCTACGCACAAAGCGCAAACACCGATGGCAAAGTCGCCGCACAATCGGCATGGTTGCGGTTAAATGCGCAACAACGGAGCGAGGTCTTCCGCTTCGCCGATCCGTATAAGGATTACCTGCGTCATGCCAAAAGCGCTGCTCTTTCAACGGCCGAACTGATCAAACTCGCAAAGAACGCAGGCTTCAGCGAGATGACGTCTCCAACACAGGTCAAACCTGGTGCAAAGCTCATTGTGAACAATCGTGATCGCGCTGTCGCCTTCATCGTCGTCGGAAGCGATCCAGTGGATACAGGCGTGCGCATGATCGCAACGCATCAGGACTCACCACACATCAATCTCAAGGCGCGTCCAGTGGTCGCTGCACCGGGATCAATGGCGCTCTTCAAAACCACGCTGTATGGTGGGTTGAAAAAATACCAGTGGGCCAACCTGCCGCTAGCTCTGGTGGGACGCATCGATACCGTCGATGGGCGTCACCTCCAGGTCAACATCGGTTTTGCTCCGGGCGATCCTGTCTTCGTTATCCCTGATGCTGCGCCACACTCCGACCGACCGCTGCGCTCCCGCACGTACACGGACGTGTTCTCAGGCGAAGAGATGAACCCTGTTGCGGGTTCTATTCCCGATGAACGTGGCTCCGTTTCAAAACAGGTGATGGCTGCATTGCATGCGAAGTTCGGAATCCGCGATGAAGATCTTGTCGCAGCCGAACTGGAACTCATACCTGCAACCATGCCTGCGGATGTAGGCATTGATGCCGGCCTCACCGGAAGCTGGGGGCAGGACGACAAAGCGCTCAGCTATGCGGCCTCTCGCGCTCTTTTTGAAATCAAGGGCACGCCAAAGAAGACAGCAATCGCCTATATCACTAACTTTGAGGAGATCGGCTCACCCAACAACACAGGCGCAAAATCAGAGTTCATCGATACTCTCTTCACTGCGCTACTGGATGCACAGACAAAAGGCGCGAACGTATTGCAGGTCCGCACCGCTATGAAGAACGCAGCCGTCCTCTCTGCCGACTGCAACGATGGTGTGAATCCCATCTTTCCATCGCTATCGGAGGCATCCAACGCCGCCGTGCTCGGATACGGTGTTACCATCAAGCGCTACGGTGCAGGTTTCGATCCCAACTCGGAGTTCACCGCGCGCATCCTCCACTTACTCGATAGGGATGGCATTGCCTGGCAAACGCAAACACCAAAAGTTGAGGTCGGAGGCGGCGGCACTATCGGTGGTTTTCTCAGCCAGCGCAACATGGAAGTGCTCGACGTGGGCATACCTCTGCTCTCCATGCACTCGACTTACGAGATGAGCAGCAAAGTAGACCACTGGAGTATCTACCGCTTCTTCGGTGCGTTCTACGGCATGGAGTAAAGAAGGATTGGACACCTCACCTTCAGCGCAGTGTGATTGCGCTGAAGGTGAGAGGAACTCCTCGCATAGTCTTTACGGCTTGGCCGGATCGTGCGGAGTGGTCGTTGGTGAATCGTCACCCGTGGCCTTCTTCGCTACTTTCTTTGTATTGCGAGCGGTCTTCGTTGCGGCCACGGCAGTACCATGCCGCGCCTTCTTTGCGCCCTTCTTTACAGTTTCTCCGGTGTCCTCCGCCACGTCCTTTGTGGCGCTTCCGGTTTTCTTGGCTACTTTTTTGGTCGCGCGTCCAGTGTCCTTAGCGGCAGTCTTTGTGGCGTGGCCAGCATCCTTCATGTCCTGCTTCGCGCTGTCCTGCGCCACCATCGGAACGGCCAAAGCCATAGCCAGCGCTGCACCCGCAAATGTTGCGATTCTCATGAAATTGTCCCTTCTTTCGTCTGCATTTTTTATTAATCAGCAGACAAACTTATCAGCGTGGATACTGGGATGCAGAGAATCGCATCTCTTTTGCATCCATATAGATAGAAATTACAAGCAAGCAGATTATGGCAAAGCAAAAACACCATAGGGCGAAGCACCTCTTTTTTAATCGCGACGAGTCATGGCTCCGTTTCAACGTTCGCGTTCTGGAAGAGGCGCAGGACGAATCCAACCCACTGCTGGAGCGGCTTAAATTTCTTGCCATTACCGCCAGTAATCTCGATGAATTCGTGGAGATTCGAGTTGCAGGGGTCTTGCAGCGAATTGAAGATGGGTTTGTCGAAAAAAATGAAGACGTAGATGACGGCCTTACAGAACAGGAGCGGCTCGATCGCCTGATCGACCAGACGCACGCCTTCGTGCATCAGCAGTACAGTTGCTGGACTCGCCAGATCCAGCCTGCACTTGAGCAGGAAAAGATCTGCATCCGTCCATGGGACGAGCTCTCAAACGCAGAGCGCGAGTTTGCTCTCGATTTTTACGAGCGCGAAGTCGATCCTTTGCTCACACCTATCACCATCGATCCATCGCATCCATTTCCGCGTGTGCTCAACAAGGCACTCTGCATGGCGTTGCTGCTCAAGCGAAAACGCGACGCGGCAAAGAAATCCATTCTCGGCATCGTCACCGTGCCTCGTTCGCTTCCCCGCTTTATCAAGCTTCCCGGAAGCGATGGCGAATTTTATTTTCTTCCATTGCATGAACTGATTGCCGCGCGTACGGAACTGATGTATCCCGGTTATCAGATTCTTGCGAAAGCCCCCTTCCGCATCACGCGCAATAGCAACCTTTACCTGCAGGAAGAGGAATCGCAATCGCTTTTAGAAACTGTGCGTGAAGAGCTGCACAACCGGCGCAAAGGCGCAGTGGTACGCCTGGAAGTAGAAGCAGGATCGGATGAGCAGATCATTGAACAATTGCGCACTAACTTTGAATTAGAGCGCTGGCAGGTCTTTCGCACCGCAGCACCGATCAATCTGTCCCGCATCTTCGAGCTATATAACGCCATCAATAAGCCCACTCTAAAGTTTCCACATTACGAAGGGCGCCCCCATATCCTTCCACCAAACGCAAAAGATATCTTTGCCGAACTGCGTGAGCACGATATCCTGCTGCATCACCCGTTCGATCACTACGACACGGTTGAAAGCTTCGTACAAACGATCAACACCGACGATCGCGTCATCTCGGTCAAGCAGACGCTCTATCGCACAGCCTCCGATTCTCCTGCATTCGAATCGTTCGCTGAAGCTGCTCCCAATAAGGACATCACCGTGGTGATCGAACTCATGGCGCGTTTCGATGAAGATTCAAACATTCGCTGGGCACGGCATCTTGAAGAAGCCGGCGTGCAGGTCTTTCACGGCATCGTGGGGCGCAAAACGCATTGCAAACTCGCGCTCATCGTACGACGCGATGAAGATGGCGCCATTCGCCGTTATGCGCATCTCGGGACCGGCAATTACAACCACATCACAGCCTGCTTCTATACCGACGTGAGCCTGCTGACCGCAAACCCGGAGATCACTGGGGCAGTACAACACGTCTTCAACTATCTCACCGCTGAATCGGAGGAAGAGACCTTCGATCCCCTCCTCGTCGCACCTATTAACATGGCTGCGCAGATTATAGAACTCATCGATCGCGAGGCACGCAATTCTATCGCTGGCAAACCCGCCCGCATCATTGCCAAAATGAACGCACTTCTTGATGCAGAAACTATCAAAGCGCTCTATCGTGCATCGCAGGCAGGGGTGCAGATTGATCTTATTGTGCGTGGCATGTGCGCGCTACGTCCCGGTATTGCTGGCCTGAGCGATAACATTCGCGTACGATCCATCGTCGGTCGCTTCCTGGAACACTCTCGCATTTTTTGGTTCGCCAATGGCGGCGGCGCAGGAGAAATGTATGCAGGCAGCGCCGACTGGATGCCGCGAAATCTGCACAGCCGCTGCGAAGTCGTCTTCTCCGTCATCGATAAAGAAGCCTTCCATTACCTGAAGGACGAGTTACTTGGCGCCTATCTGCGTGACAACGTAAAAGCCCGGCTGCTTCAACCAGACGGCGAATACACTCGCGCCGAACGCACCAAACCTGTCTTCTCCGCACAGCAGTTTTTAATGCAGGAGAAATCAACATCTGGTCCAGAAAGAACAAAGAACCAAGCCACGACAAGAAGCACGGGACGCAAAGGGTCTCGCACTGCAAAGGTCTCCAACAGTGCACTAAAGCGACCTACCCGGCCCAAAGCCGCACACCGAGCCAGTGCAGAAATCAGATCTGCTTCATCAAAGCGATCTGCCATCACGGCAGCGAAAAAGAGATCTCACACTTGATGAAAGCAATCTTTATTGCACAGTGACTTGGTAAAAATACTGGTGCCGTACTGTCGTGGACCCGTCCGTGGCCGCCGCGGTAAGAGTGAACACCATCGTTCCCAGCGGAGTTCCATTTCCAACATTGGGAACCGAACCTCCACCGATGGTTCCGTTATTCCCTGACAGCGCGCCGTCTGCGCATCCAATCGTAGTGGCAGCAAATGCTGTCAGCAGTGCAATGACCAATAGCTTTGGCACGTTACGACGTTTGCGCGCAAAAATACCGCAGCAGCACAACGTAGCCAAAGCTGCTCCCACAGGCCAGTTTTTGTTTCGCAGATACGCTGGACGCGCCATGCTCGTATTTGCTGTCGTCAGAATGCTTAGGGTTGTCGATCCGCCGCTCGTCACTTCGGCAGGCCCGAACTGGCACGTTGTCCGTGTACTTGCAGGCGGGGTACAACCCAGTGTCACCGTACCATTGAACCCGCTCAGTAAAGTCACAGTTCCGGAAGCAACGGCCGCAGTGCCACGCGTCAGTGCAAGCGTAGCCGGATTCATGCTCAGGGAAAAATCGCCCACTGCAATCGCGAGGTTCGACGATCGCGTCTGAATGAAGCTGCCATCGCCTGCATAGGCGGCGTACACGTTATGGATGCCGCCTACAAAACCGGTTGTAGAGATCGACGCACTGCCGCCATCTACCCCATTTGACAGCAGAGTGGCCGATCCCAGCAGCTTTGACGCGCCATTCACCACATCGAAGAACTGAATCACGCCCGTCGGAGTCAACGTCGCTCCCGAAGGGGCTGTGAGTGCCGCTGTCAGGACCACATTCGCTCCAGCAAGAGGCGCAAGGTTGTTCGCATTCACCGTCAGCACACCATCCACAGCAGTAGGGATCACTATCTGAGAGGGCGATGTGCTGGAAGACCAGTTCATATCGCCGGAATATGTTGCGGTCAATGCATGTGCCTTGCCTGTGAGCGCAACACTCACAGTGGCTATGCCCGCACCCAGCGGCGCAGCTCCCAGCGATTTGCCATTATCGAAAAAGGTCACTGAGCCCGTGACATCGGTAAATAAACCTCTGCCTGCCATGACTGCAGTGACATTTGCTGTAAGCGCTACCTTCATGCCTGCTTGTGGAGCAGACGGTGTAAGTGAAAGCGCAGTCGATGTCGTGCCCTTTGCCACCTTCATCGCAAGCGTCACGGTGTTGCTGCAACTCAGGTTTGCTGTAGTGGTGCATGCAATGGTTACCGTATAAGTTCCAGGCGGTGGCGATGCAATCGCAATTCCTGCTGAGGACGAAGAGGTATCGGGCACGAGCGCAGCCGAGTATACCCCTCCTGAAACACCATTCACTGTGGCCGTTACAGTACCCGAAGGTGCACTTCCACTAGCCGTATTCACCGTGGCATTTACAGTTGCGGTCGTTCCGTAACCCACTGCGGTTGTGGGTGAAATCGTCGCCGTCAGCATGCCTATAACGCTGCTCACAGTCACTTGCACATTGCTTGTATTCGTACTCGGCGCATAAAGCGAATCGCCGCTATACATTGCCGTAAGCATGTGCGTTCCCGTTTGCAGAGTCGAAATCGGAAACGATACAGATGCTCCGGTATAGGGCACAGTTCCTAGTACACCTTGCAAAGAAGATAGGAATGTAATCGTCCCCGTCGGGGCAGTCCCATTTACCAGCGATGAAGGTGACACCGCCGAATTCAGACTGATGGACGTGCCGTAACTCGCCGCATAATTCGAAGCAGTCAAGCTTGTCGTTGTACTTGCCAGTGGTCCCGACATTTTTATTGGGTTCGAAGTCGCGGGTGCATAGTTTGAATCTCCCGCATATACAGCCGTAAGCGAGCGCGTTGTTGCCACACCATTCGTGCGTGTTGCAGCGAAATCACTCAGCGGAGTCCCTGATCTAAGTCCCTCAATGCCATCCTTTAGCCGCGAGCTGCTTGGCACAGTTGAGTTCGTGGCCGTTATGGGAACAATCCATTGTGCGGCAGGTACGTTTACAGTAGCTCGCGCCATATTCTTTGATATCGCCACAAGTTTGCCGGTATAGGGGGTGCTGCTCGATCCTTGGGTTGCAATCGAAACGGTACCCGTCGGCGCATCTTTTCCGTTCGTCGATCTCACAGTAATTGTTACAGGAATATTTCCATCCACTGGCTCAGCGTCCGCAGTGGCGAAAATATTTGAAGGCTCTCGCTGCACCACAACTATCGCGGGGTTCCCGCTGCTCGTGGCTCCTGCATACGTTTTATCGCCTGCATAGGCTGCATTGAATATGTAGGTACCGCTTGGAAGACCCGCTGCGGTGTACGTCGCCTTTGCGCTTGTTTCGCTGAGCGGGGTAAGTAAAACCGTGCTCAACGTACCGGTCTTTGAATTCGTAAAGGTCACTGTGCCAGTCGGTACACAGGTTGCTCCGGGAGCATCCACAATCGCCGTCAGTTCAAAAGGAATGCCATGGATCGGGTTGTAGTCGTCTGAAGAGATCGAGACTTGCGATACTCCCGACCCATGCGGCCATGCCTCAATCAGCCGGTCAAGGTCCACCACCCCAAGTCCCGTTCCGCTCTGCCACACCGCTCCGGCCAGCGGTTGGATATAAATGCCAGGTTGTGCAGCCAGCGCATATAACTCCGCATTCGCACTGCCCTGCCGTACACCTGCTCGCGCAACAATCGTTTTGAACGCCTGCTCCAGGGATGCAAGGTCACCATCCAGCGAAATGTCCGGCACCGCACGTAATGCCGATTCCGGTAGACCACCGGCAACCTGCCACGATGGCCGCTCACTTTCATCTGCGGCAAGCGACACTGCACCATCGATTGGATCGCTTTGTAAATGAACAGCAGTCGCAAGCCCTGTCGCCGGCGCGAGCGCCTTCGTTACGCAATTTCCTGCAACGAATACAGTGATACCCTGTGCAGCGGCTTGTTGCAAAACAGGAGTAAATGCGCTCCGCAAGGCAGCCGCCTCGCTCGCCGAGCATATCTCAGAAGATTGCAGTGTGAGCACCGCATCTGCGTTTGCATCTACTGCCGCAGCAAACTGCTGTAACGCGGCCAATGCTTCCGGCCGCAGGTCGGTCTCGCTGACACCCTCAACATTGCTCACCAGAGGAGCGATGCCCATAGGCAACGTTAACGCCTGCGGAGTAGTGCGCAATGCAATGCCATCAACCATTACACGCGCAATCGTGGTACCGAATGCACGCTGCATCTGCGCCACAGTACCGTGTACACGGAACGATGTGCGCGATGCATTCACCGCATCCACATCCATACCCTGCGCTGCAAACCATTGTGCTACCCGCGCTGCATCTTGTTCTGTTGGTTGAAACCGATCTGCGAATTGCTGCGGCGTAAGCCACTGATGAAACGACGAACTTCCCGGCGTAACTTGATCGGCAAGTAACTGCGATAACGCACTCTGCTGCGTCGCACTCCCCTGCAGCGTAACGATTACCTGCTCCATAGGGGCGGAAACAGGCGCTATTCCCAAGTCCAAAGCTGTCGCAATGGGCGTACTCGCAGGCGCTACCTGCATTCTCTGGCCAGACGCATGCAGACCGATACTCAACAGCGCAGCCGCAGCAAACACACGCAACCGCACACACACACGTTCTCTCAAAACATCATGCGTCATTAAAAACCTCTGGGGAATGCCTTAAGCGTCTCACCCGGAACAACCAAGCGCAACAATCCTTTTGTGCTATCTATACTTCGAATTCACGCAGGAAGTTACCATGGAAAGGACTCGCGAAAACATTCGGAGGATATGTTTGGACACCCAGGCTGAAAAAGCGCAGTTCGGCATCGTGATTATGGCGGCGGGAAAAGGGACACGCCTCAAAAGCGCTCGCCCAAAAGTGCTGCATCAGGTCGGCGGTAAGGCCCTTCTGCTTCACGTAATAGATGCAGCTCTCACGGCGGTTCCAGCTTCCGCCATCACCGTCGTCATCGGTCATCAGTCCGAAATGGTCCGCGCTGCCGTCGAAGCTATCCCTCACAACGCCGGCATTCGTTTTGTTGAACAGACAGAACAACGCGGAACCGGCCATGCTCTCCAGCAGGTAAAGACCGCGTTTGCCGGGACCACACCTCCCGAGCATCTCCTGGTTCTCTCCGGAGACGTTCCCCTGATTCGTCCTGAAACCATTGCTCAAATGCGTGCTTTTCACCTTGAAAAACACGCTGATATGACGATTTTGACGGCTTTTCCAACCGATGCTACGGGTTACGGCCGCATTGTCCGCAAACAGGATGGCTCTGAGGTTTTTGCCATTGTGGAGCAAAAATCTCTTTCTGCTGAACAACTTAGCATTCAGGAGATCAACTCTGGCATCTATGTCTTCCGAACCGCGGCCCTGTTTTCCCATCTGGATGAACTCAATGCCAACAACTCCGCTGGTGAGTTTTATCTGACCGATGTCGCAGGGCTTATGGTGGCCGCTGGAGAGCGCGTTGTGGCTCTGGCTGCTGAGAATGTGGACGAAGTGCTTGGCGCGAACACTATCGCTGAGATGATGCACCTGGATGCTGCACTTCGATTAAGCACCACCAAACGTCTGATGGCAGCCGGAGTTACCATTTTCCGCCCTGATACCTGCGTCATTGATGAGGCCGTGGAAATAGGCCCTGATACTGTTCTTGAACCGTTTACTCAGGTACTTGGGGAGACTAGTATCGGATCCAATTGCCGCATCCGATCCTTCTCCGTCATTCAGAACTCCACTTTAGGAGACAACGTTCTTGTCCGCAACGGATGCATTCTCGACTCCGCAACCGTGGAAAATGGCGCATTCGTAGGACCTTACGCGCATCTGAGGCCCGGAAGTGAGATCGGCGAAGAGGCACACGTCGGCAACTTTGTGGAAACAAAGAAGGTTAAGCTCGGCAAAAAGTCCAAGGCAAATCATCTTACTTATTTAGGAGATGCGGAGGTCGGCAACGGCGTTAACATTGGCGCTGGCGTCATCACCTGCAACTACGATGGTGTAAACAAGCACCTTACGCGAATTGGCGATGGCGTTTTTGTGGGTTCGGACTCCACACTCGTCGCTCCGGTTGCCATTGGCGACGGCGGATACGTAGCCGCTGGTTCTTGTGTCACAGAAGATGTGCCAGCAGACGCCCTTGCAGTTGCCCGATCTCGCCAGATGACCAAAGAAGGCTGGGCTGCTACAAAGAGAGAGAAGCTAAGGCGAGCAAATTCATGAACTTATACTTTCTGCAAAAATCAGGCACAACTTCTCTAAAAAATCCGCGTCTTAGTATATGCACGGTACGAATCTATGGTATTGTGTAGAAAGTGGCTAACCGCCATTACAGAATTCTGCAGATAGAGCGCACAGCGCCACTGCACACAAGTTGCGTCACTGGCCTCCCCGGTACGGACAAATCAACGTCTGTACCGGCTTTTTTTTGCATTTTTCAGCATAAAGACTGTGAAAATGCTGCAAAGAACCGTGAATACGACGGAAAAGAGACTGGTTTGCCGGAATGCCAGAAGCGAGTCTCGCCCGCCCAGATCGAACCACGTACCTCCAAGCAGAAGAAGCAGGGCAATCGAGCATACCTGCAAGCCCCTCATCGAGATGCCCTGATCCGACAGGTCAGTCCCGCTCTCAGTCAGCTTGTCACAAGCTGCAAACGTCAGCCTGCCCTTCCCTAGAAGAGTGAAAAGGACCGGCAGAACGATAAGGAGCAATTGGGCATCGTGCGCGCGATGATAAGTGGCAATCATTCCGAAAGAGACCCATGTTGCAGCGATCATGAGATGGAAAACAGAGTTCTCACGATATCGAGCACGCCACACGGACCACATCAGAGCAGCGGCACAAATCACAATCAGCAGTGCAGCAAAGAGCTTCGCAAGCGGCGATGCCGATACGTACCCGGCCAGCGACCAGATGGACGTGATCTGCGCGGTGATCGGCAACAACTCGCGACTGTGAGCGCTCATGGATGCGGCGGATTCAGCTTGAAGCATGGCGCGATAGCTCTGCCATATGGATGCCAGGTTCCCTTGCATAAAGAGCCATGCTGAGGAGAGTGCAGCGAAAAGAGCGCTGATGCATGCGGCCCACAGAGCGGATGCGCGTACTTGCCGCACAGGTGTTGCAAGCATCGCAATCACAAGCCATACGGCCAGATGCGGCTTGAGCAAAAGCGCAAGTGCCAGCAAGACACCGCGCAATATGCTTTTTCCATTTAGAAAATATGCCAGCATGGCTAAAGCGGAGACGGCGGTAGATACGTTGCCCACTTCCAATGCGTATCCAACCAGGGGGCAAGCGACACAGATTGCAAGCAGCAGCATGCGCCACCCCAGCGGCATGCCAAGTTCTTCGCGCGACCAGCGCAGCATTGCTCCCAGTGCAAATGCCATAAGTACCGCTGAGAGGAGGAACCATATCCAGGAAGCCGTGGCCATGTTGAACACTGCGAGTGGCCGCAGGACCGCAAGCGTGAACGGCGGATAGACCGGCATGTGACTGAACCATGTTGCCGGCTCAATGACTCCATCAGAGTGAAAGACATTTCGCAGCAGATGCGGTGAGTAGGGATCGTTATCCTGCGAGAAGAGGCGAACGGCAGCGAAGAGTGTTTTGAAATCCGTTCCCGGCACTTCCCAGGTACGAACGCGAAGGTAGTCCGGCGCCAGCGATGCTGCAAGTCCTGCGAGCGCGACGAACGGCGTCAGGCTGTCCAGCCATCGCCAATGCTTTTCCGGTTGTTCCATCTATAGTCCAGTTTAGAATCACAGGCATGAAGCGAGCACTGATGTTGTGTGCCGTTGCGCTGATTACCCTTGCCGGGTATGCGCAGTTCGGCAATCCCGCCAACGACATTCCCGCATACAACGCGCTGCCTCCATCGAAGCCGCTGCCTCCGGTTATGCAGGGTGCACAGTTGAGCGGACCGTATTTCACGAAGCCTTACCAGGTGTGTTCGTACAAGATGGCAAAGCAGATTTCGCCCGTGTTGCACCAACTCCCCTGCTATTGTCACTGTGACCGCTCTTTAGGACACAATTCGCTGCATAGCTGCTTTGAAGGCACGCACGGTGCCGCATGTTCCACGTGCATGAAGGAAGCGGTGTTTGCGTATCAGCAGACTAAGAAGGGCAGGACGCCCGCGCAGATTCGTGCGGCGGTGGAGCGTGGGGATTGGATGAATGTGGATTTGGAGAGTTTGAAGTGAGTCTTAGTTGTCAGTCTAAGTTTTAGTGAGCGGAGCCAGTTGGCTCCGCTTTTGCTTTAGATCGCGATTGGCGATGCTTCGCATCGCGGAACAGCAGATCTCTCCGCTACGTCCTCGCAATAAAGCCTGCGATGACTCCGGTCGAGATGACGGTGTAATAAATCCAAAACCTTTCACCCCTACGACACGTCATCTCGACCGGAGGGCGCGTTCTTTGCGCCCGTAGCGGAGAGATCTGCTTTCTGTCTGCGCTCGCAAATCCTTGCAGGTTTATGCTTCTTCAGGCCATTGATAGAACTCAACGGGCTTGCCCCATTCGGCTGAGAGGTCTTCCCAAGTTGGATTGTTGCGTTCGATGAGAACGATCTTCTTGGGACGGCTCCAACGCTTCAGTTGCTTCTCGCGCGCGATGGCCTCGTCCATCGTTTCGAAGTACTGCCTCCAGACCAGGCGATGACATTCGTAGTCTGAGGTGAAGCCTTCGAAGATTTTATTTCTGTGTTGCCAGATGCGTCTTTGCAGGTCGCTTGTGACGCCGATGTATAGATTGCGTGAGCGGCTGGAGACGATATAGACGCATGGACGGCGTTCTTGCATGAGTGGAATGGTATCGCGCTTATGCGCGATTGGCGATGCTTCGCATCGCGGAAAAGCAGATCTCTCCACTACGGCATCGCGATAAAGCTGCGATGCCTCCGGTCGAGATGACGATGTGGCGGGTCGAGATGACGATGTGGTACGACCAAATATAGAAGCCGCGGTTGTACCTACTCCAGCGCTTCCTTTGGCCAGAGCCAGGCTGCGCCGCGCACTCCGCTGGCGTCGCCGTGAACTGCTTTGAGGATGGGAGTGTCGACTGCGCCTCCACCAAAGACAAGATCGGGCAGCATGGGTGGGACGTTTTTGTAGAGGCGGTCGAGGTTGGAGAGGCCGCCGCCTACGACGATGGCGTCGGGGTCGAGCAGGTTGAGGATGCTGGCGAAGCCGCGGGCGACGCGGTTTTCCCAGCGCTGCATGGTGGCTTCGGCTTCTGCATCGCCCGCTTCGGCGGCGGCTACGATGTCAGGGCCGCGCAGATCTTTTCCGGTAACGTGCAGGTGATCGCGTTCCACGCCTGAACCGGAGAGCCAGAGTTCCATGCAGTTCGTGTGTCCGCAGTAGCAGAGCGGGCCGGGGTATTCATCTTCGGTTGGACGTGGGAGCGGGTTGTGTCCCCACTCGCCGCCGAGCCCGTTGGGGCCTGCGTGGACGTGTCCGTTGAGGGCCACACCGCCGCCGCATCCAGTGCCGAGGATGACGCCGAAGACCACGGGATAGCCTGCGGCTGCGCCGTCGGTCGCTTCAGAGACGGCGAGGCAGTTGGCGTCGTTCGCGCAGAGAATTTCGCGACCTGTATGCTTGAGCAGATCGCGTTCGAGCGGCATGCCGTTGAGCCACGTTGAGTTTGCATTCTTCACTAGGCCAGTGGCGCGCACGATGGTGCCGGGAATGCCCATGCCGACGACGCCTTTGAAGCCGGTGCGTGTTTCGAGCGACGTAGCTACATCACCGATGGCGCTAAGCGTGCCTTCGTAGTCGCCGCGTGGTGTGGGGACGCGGAGGCGGTCGAGTTCGTGTCCGTCTGCGTCGAAGGCGCGGCCTTCGATCTTTGTTCCGCCGAGGTCGATGCCGATGCGAATCTTTTTAGCCACGCTTACTTCTCCGCTCCTTTTTCTGCTGCGAGAAAGAGTTCTTCCACACGCTCGCAGATGGTGTGGATGAGCAGCTTGTGGCCTTCCTGAATGCGCGCGGTCACGTTGTCGCGCACGATGAGTTCGAAGTCGGCGAGCCCGGCGCAGAGGCCACCATCGCGGCCCAGCAAGCTGATGGTGATAACGCCGAGTTGTTTCGCTTCCACGAGTGCGCGGCGCACGTTCCCACTCTTGCCGCTGGTGGTGAGCGCGATGAGCACATCGCCCTTCTTGCCGAAGGCGTGCACCTGACGCGAGAAGAGATCGTTGAACTCGTAGTCGTTGCCGATGGCGGTGATGTCGCCGCCGTTGGTCGCGAAGGAGATGGCCGGGTAGGGGCGGCGGTCGCGATTGAAGCGGACGACGAACTCCGTGGTCATGTGCGAAGCGTCTGCCGCGCTGCCTCCGTTGCCGCAGGCAAGCAGTTTGTTGCCTGCGAGGAGAGCCTGTGCGAGCGCCTGCGCGGCGGCTTCTGCGGTGGGCGCAAGGGCTTCCATCTGCTTAAGCGTTTCGTGCGCGGCGGCGATGTTGCGGGAGAGGAGAAGGTCAGACATGCAGGGTTGGCTCCATGAATTTCGTAGTCGATTTTGATTTTACGGGGAGCCGAATAGTTGGCGTCTCGAAGAAAATCACGGTAGCATGGCTTTCACCCCGCAGGAGGATGAGTTGGCTGCTTTGAAAACCACGTATCAGAAGGAAGGCGGATCGCCGTGGCGCTGGTATATCTGCGGGCTGCTGTTTCTGGCGACCACGATCAACTATCTCGACCGCAATGTCTTCTCGCTGCTGGAGCCCGCGCTGCACAACATTCCATTCATGCAGTGGGACGATGCACATCCTGAGATCTTCAACGCGCACTACAGCACGATTCTGGCGTGGTTCCAGGTGGCGTATGCGGTGGCGTTCCTGGTGGTGGGACGGTTTATCGACCGCGTGGGCACGAAGATTGGGTATGCGGTTTCGATCCTGATCTGGTCGATTGCCGCGGCTTCGCACTCGTTTGTGGGTTCGGTGTTTGGGTTCATCATTGCGCGCGTGGCGCTGGGATTTGGCGAGGCGGGCAACTTCCCTGCTGCTATCAAGGCCACCACTGAGTGGTTTCCGACAGAAGAGCGCGCGCTGGCTACGGGCATCTTCAACTCCGGCGCAAACGTGGCGTCGTTCCTTGGGCCGTACATTGTGGCGTGGATCGTAGGGGCGTACGGATGGAAGTCTGCCTTCATCACCACTGGACTTGCGGGCCTGCTGTGGCTGGTGCTGTGGATTCCGTTTCCATATAACCGCCGGCGCCGCGATCTGACGATGACGCAGGAGAACCTGCAGGTAGCTGTGGGTGGAGACGAAGCAAAGCCGCGACTTGGATTTTTGTTGAAGGCGCGCGGGCTTTACGGCTTCTGCACGCTGAAGTTTATGACGGACCCGATCTGGTGGTTCTACCTGTTCTGGTTGCCGAAGTACTTCAATGAGCGTTTCGGTTTCAGCATGAAACAGAATGCGCTGCCGCTGTTGATCATCTATGGCGGATCGTCGATTGGATCTATTCTGGGCGGCTATCTTTCCGGCTATCGCATGAAGCGTGGAGCGACCGTGAATGCCGGGCGCAAGTTTGCTCTGCTCGCGTGCGCGGTGTGTTCGCTGCCCGTGATCTATGTGCCGTTCTCGCACAACATCTGGGTGGATGTGGCGCTGCTGGCGCTGGCTACGGCTGCGCACCAGGGTTTTTCTGCCAATGTGTTTTCGACGGCGACGGACATGTTTCCGGGCACGGCTGTGTCCACTGTGGTGGGTATTGGCGGAACGGCGGGCGCGATTGGCGGCGCGCTGTTTACCAAGTTCACCGGCATTGTGTGGGTTTCGCATCCGATTCTGATCTTTGGGATTGCAGCTACGGCGTATGTGGCGTCGCTGCTGATCTTCCACCTGATCGTGCCGAGGCTGGGTGAGAACCTGCATCCGCCGCTGGTGGAACCGACAAATCCGTAATGTTCAGGGCATTGGCACTCGCTTGATAAACTTGAGCGAGTGCCGATGCCTGAACAGAAGAAGTTTTATCTCACGACTCCGATTTACTACGTCAACGCTCGTCCGCACATTGGGCACGCGTACACCACGCTTACGGCCGATACGATTGCGCGGCGGAAACGGCTTGAGGGATACGATGTCCGGTTTTTGACGGGCACGGATGAGCATGGGCAGAAGATCCAGCGGTCTGCCGATGCTGCCGGCATTGCGCCGCAACAGTTTGCCGATGAGGTGTCCGCTTCGTTCCGTTCGCTGTGGGAGCGGATGGGGATTACGTACGACGACTACATTCGTACGACGGAGCCTCGGCACAAGCAGGGTGTGCAAAAGCTTTTCTCCACGTTGAAGGAGAAGGGCTATATCTATCTCGACAGCTACACAGGGCAGTACTGCGTGAGCGACGAAGCATTTGTTGAGGTGGGGCCGGGTGAGCCTTGTCCTGATTGCGGACGCATCACGGAGACGATCACTGAGGAGAATTACTACTTCAGGTTGTCGGCATTTCAAGAAGAACTAATTAACCGAATTGAATCGGATGATCCCGACTACAGGTTTGAGATTGAACCTGCTGCTCGAAAAAACGAAGTCCTCAGTTTTCTTCGCGGCGATGTCAGCAAAATTCTGCGAGAAGAACAAGCTGTAGGACGAGAGTCTGGTCTCGATGGGGTATACCCTGCTTCACTCTATTCAGGAATATTCAAATTCAGCAAGCAAGGTAATCCCTTCATTCCGGGTTCTCTGAAGGACCTATCTATCTCACGCACGAGCTTCAAGTGGGGCATTCCTGTTCCGGGTGATGAAAAGCATGTGATCTACGTGTGGTTGGATGCGCTGGCAAATTACATGACGGCGCTTGGGTATGGAAGCGCGGGCGATTCGCTGTGGCAGAAGTATTGGCCTGCCGATCTGCATCTTGTGGGCAAAGAAATTATTCGCTTCCATTGCGTGTACTGGCCTGCGTTTTTGCTGGCTGCTGAGTTGCCGCTGCCGAAGAAGGTGCAGGCGCATGGATGGCTGTTGTTTGAAGAGAGCAAGATGTCGAAGTCGCGCGGCAACATTGTGCGGAGTGAGACGATTCTGGATGCCTTTGGATCGCTGAAGCCGGAGTTGGGCAAGGCTGAGCAGGATTTATTTGCTACGGATGTGCTGCGGTACTTTCTGCTGCGCGAGATTCCGTTTGGGCAGGATGGATCGTTCTCGTTCGATGCGCTGGTGACGCGATATAACGCTGATCTGGCGAATGGGTATGGCAATCTTGTTAGCCGCACCCTTTCGATGATTGCGAAGAACTTTGACGGTGAGGTTCCAGCCCCGCTGACAAAGCCTTTCTTTGCGGAGACGCTGGATGCGACATCTGCATCTGTTGCAAGCGATCTGAACGAGCTTGTATTTACGCGCGCGGTGACTTCGATTGCGTCGGCGATTACGAGTGTGGACCGCTACTTCAGTGAGTCGGAGCCTTGGAAGCTGGCGAAGGTGGACACCCAGCGCGAGGAGTTGGCATCAGTCCTCTACAACGCGGCTGAGGCGATTCGCATCATCACTGCTTTGCTGTATCCGTTTCTGCCGTATGCGACGGCGCGGGTTTGGGAGCAGCTTGGGCTGGGTGATATTGGGGCCGCTGCGAAGAGCGGTGAACTTAACAATCTTGTATGGGGTGGTTTGAAGCCCGGCACAAAACTTGGAACTCTTGCGCCGATTTTTCCGCGCGCGGATAAGGAATTAATTACTCGTATGAATGAAGCAGAACAGCAGAACAGGCCCGCAGCCGTACCCGCTGAGGCGAAGGCCGAAGGCGTAGTGCCGACGACCGATGACAAGTCGCAGGCGATTGCTCCTCCTGCAGACACGGTGGTTGCGGAAGAGGCGAAGCAGCACATCAGCATCGACGACTTTATCAAGGTGGAGTTGCGCGCGGCTGTGGTGAAGGTGGCTGAGCGGATTCCGAAGGCGGACAAGTTGTTGCGTTTGGAAGTGGATCTTGGCGATGAGCAGCGGCAGATCCTTTCCGGCATTGCGGAGTGGTACACGCCGGAGGAGTTGATCGGGCGGCGCATCATCATTGTGGCGAACCTTGCTCCGCGCAAGATGCGTGGGCTGGAGTCGCATGGGATGTTGCTGGCGGCGAGTGAGGGCGAGAACGGCAAACCGATGCTCGCGACGTTTGCTGAGGATGTGACTCCCGGAACGCGATTGAAATAATCGCTACGAATCTTTGCGGCGTTTGCGGACAAAGAGGCCGAGTCCGCCGATGCCGCAAAGTCCGCATCCAGTAGCGATAACCACGCCGACAACGGCGAGCACGATCGCGAGGCCGCCGACGAAGGCCACCAGCGATGAGGCCGCGGCGCGCAGCAGAGCGTGGATGAGCGATGCGATGAAGTGAACGATACTCAAACGAGGGGTCCCTCGGGCGAACGTACGACATAAGACGCCGCCCTTGCTTACCAAGATACCCGCTGCGGCGGAGAAAGGCTGAGATGCTGGTCGATTCACACGCACATCTGGATATGTACAGCGCCGAAGAACTGCCCGACGTGCTGGCGAATGCGCGCGCGGCGGGGATGAATGCGATCCTCTCCATTGGTATTGGGCATGGGCCGGCGGAGATGCACAAGGCGCTCTACTTGGCGAAGGAACACAACACGCCGGAGTTGAATCTTTTTGCTTCGGCGGGGATTCATCCGGATGAAGCGGCCAATGCCGATGATGCTACTTTGGATAAGCTGCGTGCGCTGCTGGATGACCCTCTGGTGATTGCGGTGGGCGAGATTGGGCTCGACTATTATCACGTTGAGAATCCGCCGATTGAGGTGCAGAAGCGGGCGTTTCGCGCGCAGATGAAGATCGCTGCGGCGGCGAAGAGACCGATCATCATCCACTGCCGCACGAGCGAGCTTGCCATTCCTGCGGCGAAGGAGAAGTTTGGTCCGGCGGATGCTGCCGACGATCTTCTGACGATGCTGGAGACGGAGTGGGCGCCGACGGGGCTGCCGGGGATTCTGCATTGCTTTTCCGGCACGGTGGAGCATGCGCGGCGCGCGTTGGCGATTGGGTTCTACATTTCATTTGCGGGGAATGTGACGTATCCGGCGGCGCAGGGGATTCGGGATGCGTGCGTGACGATTCCTGAAGACCGCATCCTGGTGGAGACGGATTCGCCGTTTCTGGCGCCGATACCGTTGCGCGGGCAGCGGAATGAGCCTGCGCATACGGCGATTACGGCGAAGTTTGTTGCGGAGTTGCGTGGCGTGAGTGAAGAGACGCTGCGCATGAAAACCACGGAAAATTTTGAGCGGCTGTTCCCTTCCACGCATTGGCGTGGACACCACACCACAGCTTGAGGCAGACTTACCCTCGCGAGGAGTTTTTTGAATTATGGCAGCAGATAGCAGTTTCGACGTTGTGAGCAAAGTGGAGTTGCAGGAAGTGAAGAACGCGATCGACCAGGCTTCGAAAGAGGTTGCCTCGCGTTTCGATCTGAAGAACTCCAAGTCAACGATTGCGCTGGAGGGTGAGGATACAATCGCGCTGGCGTCGCAGGACGAGTACACCATCAAAGCGATTACAGACATTCTGAACCAGAAGCTGATCAAGCGCGGCATTTCACTAAAGAACCTGGACTATCAGAAGATCGAGCCTGCTGCGGGGCAGTCCGTCCGCCAGAAGATCAAGCTGGTGCAGGGTATTCCGGGAGATAAGGCGAAGAAGATTGTTGCGGCGATCAAGGATGCGAAGGTGAAGGCGCAGGCCAGCATCAACGGCGATACGGTGCGTGTTTCTTCAAAGGATCGCGATACGTTGCAGGAAGTAATTGCGTTATTGCGTAAGCAGGATTTCGGTGTGGAGTTGCAGTTTACGAACTATAGATAAGGGCTCAAGTCAGAACCGAGATGAAAACTAGACCCAGAAAAATCTCGCTGATGATTCTACTTGCGTTCGCAATGCTGTTTATGGGGATAAACCTTTGCATGTCCGCCACGACCGCATGGGTCTTCGTGAAAGCAGGAGCCTTCTTCTTACTATTTGCGATTAGCGGATTAATCGCATTCAACTGGATAAGAACACCGTCGGACAATTCGTAAAGGTAAATGCAAGTAAAGGCCGCTCCTATCGAGCGGCCTTCTCATTTTCGATTATTCCTGATTACTCTGCTGACTCTTTCGCCACAGCCGGTTTGGGTCTCTTGTATCCCTGCTCCAACTGAAATCGAGCGCGCTGCTCAGTCTCGTCGGGGTCCTGGCGCACTTCATACATCATGCGTTTGTGCAGCTTGGCGATGAGGCCGGCGTACTGCGGATCGTCAGCGAGATTGTGGAACTCTTCGGGATCTTTCTCCATGTCGAAGAGTTGGCGCTCTACCTTCATGCCTTCTGCCGGGACGCCGTGGTAGGTGTACTTCCACTTGCCTGCGCGGGCCATCACCATGCCATGCGCGATGGAGTGCGCGTAGTACTCGGTTACGGCAAAGTCTTTCCAGTTGTAGTGCTCGTCGTCCATCCACGGAACGAGCGAATCGCCATCCCAATCGTCGGGGGTGTGTCCGCCGGCGATATCGACGATAGTCTTCACCACGTCCACATGCGCGGAGGCGAGCTTGCGGCGCTGGCCGCCTTTCCAGCGCTGCGGATAACTGATGATGAGCGGCACGCGCGCGGCCTGGTCGTACATGCAGCTCTTCCACCACATGCTATGCTCGCCCATGTTTTCGCCATGGTCGCTGGTGTAGATGATGACGGTGTTGTCGGCGATCTCCTTATTGGCGCGCAGCGCGGCGAGGACTTTGCCCATCTCGTTGTCGACCCATGTGGTGAGGCCGTAGTAGAGTTCGCGGCCAATCTTTACCTTCTCTGCGGGAACGTCGGTCACCTTGTAGGCCGTGCGTTGCAGCTTGTAGTTGATGGGCATGGATGCGACGAGGCCTTCGGGCACGTTCGGCATCGGCACCTTGTCTTTGTACGGTGAGAAGAACGGTTCGGGCACGATGAGCGGAAAGTGAGGCGCGAGGTAGCCGACGAGCAGAAAGAATGGCGTGCCTGCTTCGCGCTTGTTGAGGAAGTCGACCGCGCCTGCGGTGACCTTGATGTCGTGCAGCACGGTGCGGCCGTTCTCGCCGGTGTGGAAGTCGTTGAAGCGTGGCGAGAGCGGCGTGTGTTCTTTTACTTCGTCCGGTTTGTAGCGGCGGCCTTTGCCTGTCTTGAAGGTGTTGTTAAAGTTGCCTCCAATCTCGCGGAAGCCGTAGCGGCGCGTGGCATCGTAGTGCATTTTGCCGCAGAGGTAAGGTTCGTAACCGGCATCGGTCACCACGCGCGCGATGGTCGGCATGTTGGCGTCGGGCAGCTCCGAGGAGAGTCCCCAGGTATCGACGCGCGAGCAGTACTTGCCTGCCGTGAATGACGAGCGCGAGGGCACGCAGAGTGGCGAGTTGCAGTAGTGTGTCTCGAAGGTGACGCCGTTTGCCGCGAGGGCATCCATGTTAGGTGTTTTGACAATGCGGTTACCGTAGCATCCAGTCACGCGCTGGTTGTGTTCGTCGCTCATGATGAGCAGGATGTTGGGTTTCTTCTGCCCCTTGGCCGCGGCAAAGAGATGCGGCGAGGAAGCAGCGAGTCCGGCGAGTGCGCCGTTCTTTAAAAACTCTCGACGTGGAACAACGATCTCGCGCAACGGCATGGCGTACCTCTTTGAAGATGAGAAATTGGAGAACTCAAAGGTATGCAAGGGATGAAAGCGATGTCAACGCGGCAAGCTGTTAGTCTAAAGGCGTGAAGCTGTCCACCATCACGAACGCGAAACAGGTCTTTGACCTGGTCCGTGACGATCTTGCCGCCGTGGAGCGTGAGTTCGCGCGGCAGTCGGATTCCGATATTCGCGTGGTGACGGAGATTGCCGAGTATCTGCTGGCGGGCGGCGGCAAGCGGATTCGTCCGCTGCTTCTTCTGTTGGCTGCGCGCGCGCTGAATTTCCAAGGAGAATCGCGCATCCGCATGGGCGCCGTGGTGGAGATGCTGCACACCGCCACGCTGGTGCACGACGACATTATCGACACGGCGGACACGCGGCGCGGACGGCCTTCTGCGAACACCACCTGGGGCAACTCCAAGTGCGTGCTCGCGGGCGATTGGCTCTACATGCAGAGCTTCCAGATTGCGCTGGATGAGCGCAACTTCCATCTGCTTGACCTGCTGATCTCGCTCACGCAGCAGATGGTAGAAGGCGAGTTGCTGCAGATCCAGAAGCTGGGCCATCTGATCAACGAGCAAGAGTATCTTGACCTGATCGACCGCAAAACGGCGAGTTTGTTTCGCGTGTCGATGCAGTTGGGCGCAGCGCTGGCGGGATCGGACGAGAACGTGGAGCGGTTGTTTGGCGAGTACGGCCACAACCTCGGCATGGCTTTCCAGGTGATTGACGATGTGCTTGATCTGACTGCCGAGGAGTCGGTGCTGGGCAAGCCCGCGGCGAGCGATCTGCGGGAAGGTAAGGCAACGCTGGCGGTGATTCATGCGCTGGAGCGTGGCACGGGCGAAGAGCGCGAGGCCATCCGCACGGTGCTGGCGGACCGCAGCTTTGTGCGTGTGCCACACAAAGATATTCTCACCATTCTGCGGCGGTATGGTTCGCTGGAGTACGCGATGGACATGGCGCGTGCCTATGCGGAGGCGGCACGGCAGTCGGTTCGTGAATTGCCCGATTCAGACACAAAACGCGCGCTGATGTGGGTTCCGGGATTTGTGATCGATCGCGATCGATAAACATTTTTATTCGACTCCATAGCCGCACCAAAAACGCCTTCCACGCTTGGTTTCGCGGTAATGCCTTCCATAGAATCTGCATCTAATTTATAGGGCTCATGTGAGCTTATTTTGCAGCTATAATGAACTTGGAGGGAACCTTATGATCGCTCCCGCATCGATTGCTGAAATCCTCGGACTTAGCCATTCGGTCCGGACGGTGCACGAACTCGAGTCGGCTGTATCGGCAGGCCTACCGAAACGCGCCTTGGAAAGGCTCTCGTCCCGCCTCTATCAAGACCGCCGGACTGCGAGTGCGTACAAATTCAAGGTGGTACCTCAAGCAACATGGAAGCGGCGGACCAAGCGACTTTCTGTGGATGAAAGCGAACGGACGGAGCGGCTCGCACGCGTTCTGGCGGCAGCCGAACACGTATGGGAGGACCGCGAGCAGGCGCGTGAGTGGATGAATAAGCCCCACCGGGAATTAGACGGCCAGGCGCCCGTGGAAGCCGCGCGCACGGAGCTGGGCGCGCGACGCGTAGAAGCTTTGCTGGAAAAGCTGTACTTCGGTCTTCCTGTTTAGACATGTACGCGTACCGTATCGCAGATGCTCGCCACCCAATCTTTGATCCGACTGGAGCCATGCTCCACGGTGGACGCTGGAACTCGGCAGGAAAAAGAGTCATTTACGCTGCGGAGACATATGCGGGTGCTCTGCTGGAAATTCTGGTCCACGCAAATCTGAATCGCCCCCCAAAGCACCAGCAATCAGTGCGCATCTTTATACCAGACGCGATTGTCATAGAAGATGTAGTGCTTGACCAAGTTCATGGCTGGGATAAAGAGGACGCGTCTGTATCTCAGCAGTTCGGTGACGCATGGTATGAGTCAAAACGATCAGCCATTCTGCGGGTTCCCAGCGTCGCCACTCAAGGTCGCGAAAAGAACCTGGTGATCAACACAGAGCATAAGCAATTTCGTTTGATCACAGCAGACAGGCCCGAAGCAGTGCTTTGGGATACACGACTCTTTGGCCGCTAACCGGGTTGTCCCGGCCATTATTGGCGCTTTAATTCTTTTTTAATGGCCTTTTGTATCAGCGGTTCGATGACCTTGTAGCCTGCGACGTTGGGATGCAGACCATCACCGCTGAGATCGCTCTTCATGCGGTCTTTGCCATCGCTCAGGGCTGAGTAATAATCCACGTATTGCAGTTTATGATCGGCGGCATACTGCTTCATCCACGCATTGAGCGCCAATATTTTGTCGGGCGGACGAATGGCGGTCAATTTCTTATGATCGTCATTCACCGGCATCACGGATGTGAGGATGATACGTTCTCCATGCGCGGTGGCGAGGTCGGCCATCATGGCGATGTTGTCTTCAATCATGCGCAGTATGTCGGGTGGGGTCATGAGCGCCAGATCGTTAGTGCCGCCGAGCAGTACAACGACTTTCGGCTTGAGCGCGAGCACATCCTGTGGCATACGCAGCACCATCTGCGAAGTGACCTGACCACCGATGCCACGGCCCACATAGCCATGGCCCTGCATAAACGTGCTGAACCGGGGATTGGCCCAGTTATGCGTGATGGAATCGCCGAGGAATACCACATCCACTTTGGTGCCTGCCAGTTTTGCATTGGCTTCGGTGTAGTACGAGAGACCTGCCCAGTCGCGCAGCAGCGTTTGCAGGTGCTTCACGTCGTCAGGTGGATTGGTATACGCGTCGGCGATACGATCAATCTCGCTGACTCCCGTGGGAGAGATGTAGCCCGCTGCGGGTGCCCCGTTGGGCAACTGCGCCGTTGCCGCTACACTCAACACCATCGCACACACCGCTGCCGAGCATCGCATCATGCACTCACCTCGTGTCACACTGGAAATATGTTAGCGTTCTCACGCTAGGCTGTTTCTGTATTTCATGTCAACGAATAGAACAAACAAGAAGCCCGCAACACTTGCAGACGTGGCCCGCAAATCGGGCGTGGCTGCAATGACCGTGTCGCGTGCGATCAACAACTCCGGCTATGTGAGCCCGGAGGTACGCAAGCGCGTGATGGCTGCAGCGCGTGCGTTACAGTACAGGCCCAACATGCTGGCGCGACAGCTCAAGGGACACAGCCTGAAGGCCATCGGCATTCTACTGCCTGATATTGCCAATCCGTTTTCGACGGAGCTGGTCAGCGGGATTCGCGAGGTGCTGGTGCCGCATGGATACACCACGTTTATTGCGACAACCGACCGCAGCAGCGAAGAAGAGCGCGCGGCGTTGCAGTCGTTTGTGGACCATCGCATTGACGGTGTAATTGTGGCCACGCGCGGAACGCGGTTCGGCACGGAGTCCCTCCAATCGCTGGCGAAACAAAACATCCCAACGGTAGTGGTTGGGCGCGATTCAGGCGTGGCGCGGATTGATTCCGTGATGGCCGATCACTATCAGGGTGCGTTTGATGCGGTGACACACCTTATCTCAATCGGACACCGGCGCATTGGCTTTATCGGTATCGCGCATGAGGACCGCACTTCCCTGCGCCGCTATGCGGGATATGCGGCAGCGCTAAAGCAGGCGGGCATTGCAGAAAAGAAGGAGTACATCGCCGGGCCACCAGATGCTCCTGCGTTCGCAACACAGGAAGATGGTTTTCAGGCGATGATGCAATTGCTCGATCTGCCGAAGCCGCCGACTGCAATCTTTGCGCGTAATGATTTTGCCGCGATCGGCGCTCTGCGAGCAGCGCATACGCGTGGCTGCCGCGTGCCTCAGGAGATTGCGATTGCCGGCTTCGACAATATTCCGCTGGCCGCGTTCACCACTCCTCCGCTGACCACGGTGGAACAGCCTATCCACGAACAGGGCGCGCAGGCTGCGCGGTTATTGTTAGATAGACTGGCGGGAACAGCAGGCCGCGCGCGAACAGTAGTCATGCATTGCAGGTTGGTGCCTCGGGAAAGCACGTTGAAGTAACCTAATTCTGGACTTTTCTGCTTGCTCATCGCTTCTTTTTATTTTCCATAAGTGGCATCCATGTAAGCAGTGCGTTTCGCAAGCCAATCTTTCAGATAATCAACTTCGGCCTCATAGCTGCCGAGCGCTACTACGTTGGGCCAGACTTTTACGCCGAGCGTTCTCCAGCGCAGGTAATTGTTATGGGCCCCTTGCGTCAGCGCAGTGGAGCGAGAGTCTATATAGGTGTTGATATCGCCTATATCAGTGCGCTTGGCAGCCCATTGTTTTTTGACCGCTGCCACAAACTCGGTGTCATGCATAAGGCGCACATACCATGAGGCGCGTGTGCTAACCCAGGGCACATCGGGATCTTTGATGGTGGTGTAATTCACATTCCCGCTGCTGACGTCGAAGTCCCAGACGGGTCCCATGTAAAGAAGTGAGTTGCCACGCGGTTTATAGAAATAATCGCTACTCCAGAAGTCGGCGTCCTCATTGCCCATGAACTCTTCTGTAAGAAACCAATTAACGAGCGAGGCTTCATCGAAGTGCGCGCGCCAGCCAGCCATGGTGCTAGTGAAGTTCGCACTATAGAGTGAATTTTCGGCGCTCTTAACGGTACTGACAAAATAGGTAGCTTGGGGAGTAGTGGGTGGATCGGGGTCATCGAGACTGATGGGAAGACCAGACGGGGTGCGGAAGGTGTAGGTCGCGCCAAAGTAGTTGTCGATCTCGCCTAAATAGCCACCCGTAAGATTGTCGCCAGAGTTGTCATCCTCACTCATCTCCCCGATGTTCAGACGATTGTCGGCGACTTCCACTTTCTCTGAAATTTGATATACGCCTTCATATTCTCCGTTGAGATAGACCTCGGCGAAGGCGGTGGCCGGTGTCCATGCCATGCCGAAGATATTGGCTACGTGAAAGGCAATGTCTGTTCGGAGAAGTGACTTATCAGAATAGTTAGCTAAAAGAATCCAGTTTTTGGAGGATTTCATACCGAGCAGTTTGCTTTTATTGTCGAGCTTAAGGCGATAAGGCTTCTTAGGCATGGCCCATGTAGAGTTGCCATGTCCCTTAATGCCGAGTGTTCCTGTGTAGTTATTCGAAGGATTGCTTGCGTCGGTAATGGACATCGAACCGGAGACGTAATCGTCTTCCTGGTCGACAGGTGCGCTGCCTGCGGTGTTGATGCTAACGACAGGCAAATCTGTTTTTGTTGGTTTATAGCGTGGATCATCAAGCTGGACGCTGATCTCCGCCTGATCGGTGCTCCGGCCGGCGACGTTTACAGCATCCGCCGTCAATACAAGCTCCGCTTGGAGAATGCCCTGTACGGCAGTGAAACAAGTGTAGGCCGCAGATGGTGAGGCGTGTAGGCGCAGATGTGCAGTGGTGCCAATGGGTGCAGTAACCGGAGATACGGTGAAACCATCTGGAAGGTTGATGAGAGAAACCGTGACGGGATCGTGCGTGTCGGAGAGAGGGTTCAGACGGACATCCACCGGGACAGTCTGGCCCGGGAAAATTCGTAAGCTGCTGCGCACGAAGACAGCCTGAAAAGGAGACCCGTCAGAAGTAACAGAGACAAGTGCGCTGCTGACCGTGCATCCGCTTTGCGAACTCGGAGCAGTGCCGCAACCAATCAACAGGAATGGGTACACGGCGGCAAACGTCACGAGAAAAGAACGTTTCATGCACACTCCCGCGACCAGTCCATGTTTTCCAGGCTGCTTGCGCCTAAGCGCGGCCCCTCAGATTTCCGTCTTGTCACAGTAGACGTCGTTCACGAAAGAGAGTTTCGCGTTATCAGAAAAATATCTGGCTTGATTAAGTTGCCGTTACGGATGTGGTGAGCTTTGAGTCGATAAAAATCCCGCTGAATGCAGCGGTCACCAGAGATTTTCTTGGTGGAGCTGAGCGGGATCGAACCGCTGACCTCCTCGTTGCGAAAATGCTGAATCATGTATTGTCAACAACTTAGCTGAACAAAAGAAAGCACTTTTGAGCGGATAACAATCGGTTGAAATGCTTATCTGACCCATTCGTGACCCTTATCTGACCCACGCTGGTATTCGTCCCCACTCGGCACGAACGGCAACAGCGTGCTCTAACGAGTTCTTTCTGCTATTTCTTAGAATTTGTGTCAGGTTTGCCCCCTAGCGAACCCAAACGGCTTTTCTGATTGAAATTGAGCCGAGAATTTCGTATTTGCAGCGCGGCCGGCCGGCTTAGATGAAGAAGCGAAAGCTCGGCAATACAGTTCCCCCTTCTGGTATGCATTTGAGAATGTCTCCGACGCGACGTGCCGCGCGAAGTGTGATCGGCTCACCGCCGTCGAACTGCGTGTTGTTCCAATTTAGTTTTGATAGTGAGTGCATTTCTCGCCCTATCTGTTCGAGCGAGGTTTCGGCGCGCGCAACCGCCAGTTCAAGGGGGCGGGGGACATACATTCCCGGATACGTCTCGAAAAACTGAACGCTGCCACGTAGGTAAAGCAGTCCAGTGTCGGGTTGCAACCTACAGAATGTGCCGCGAAGCGGCGGATAAGTCTTCTCGCGAAAGAAACGGGTAAAAGAGCGCTTCACGCTGATCAGTTCTGTCGTTTCGATGTCGTGATCGCTGGCAGCACTCTCGAACCCCTCGATCTCTCCAGTGGTTAGGCGCGATGTCTTATGCACAACCAACCGGGCTGGGCTTGTTCGATGTTCCTTTCGATAAATGCGAATGGCATTCTTGAGCATCGCGCGCGCGTCCTCAGGTTTCAAGTGGGGTTGTCTGTCATTCTTGTCGAGTTCTGCTTGTGCTCCCTTCACGATGACACCCTCTCCACGCTCGTTAAATACTTGAGCCACGCTCGTCAAAATGCGATCACCCAGTAGAGTGCGATAGAAGCTGATTCCGACAAAGCATGTAGTCAGATCGCTGGGGCTGCGGAGCAATCTCCACGGTGCTCCCCCTGCTTTGTAGTAGAGCGCTGTGTGGATGTTCCATGCGCGAGTGGCTTCGTCTTGCATCGGTGTAGAGGCACTTCGGGATTTCGCCTTTCGCTTGCTCTGTCCACCATACGTGGACGGGCGCACCATCTGTATAGGTATTCCCACGCGCATCACTTCGGCCTTGAGCAAATCGTGAAATGCTGGCGTTCCTAAAGGCGTGCTTTTCATTGGCTCGGAGCTTTCGTCAAGTTCTTCTTCCTGGTAACTTTTCCTGCGTGCCACGCTAACATCGACAGCTTCCATCACATCCTTGGGAGGTGCGCACACAATTACCATCGGTCCACCACTTTCGACGACGCTCGATATGTGCTCTGTGAAAAGACGAACGAAATCGGCGACGAGTGTCTTGCTCCCAGGCTTCTTTAGAACTTCGTCGATGTCTCTCTGGCGAATAGCCGAGGACCAGCGATCATGGAAAACTAGTTGGGAGCGGAAAGTAACCTCGCTTCGGAAGCCAGGAAACTGGGGAAAGAGGTTAACGAGCCGACTCTTCTTGGCCTCGATGCCCACTTCACAGCGCCCAAACCATGAGCGAACACCTTCGATCGTCTCGGTAGTCCCAACAATTCCGACGCGTATCTGGTTTGGAGCGGTAGTCTCTCCAATATCCAAAGGACCAAAATGCATTAGTCCGTGGCGAATATCTACATGAGTGCCGCCTTCACCAAATTCAAGCTCAGGCTCATCGAAGAAGTCCATTTTCATATCTGATTTTCCTCAGGAAGTTCCATTGGAAGAAGCCCTTGTGCATCGCTTTCTTCTTCACGTGCTGCGGTCTGCGGGTCATTACGCTTCCATTTACTATCTTCGATTCCAACTTCAAGTTCGAATTTCTGGAGCGAGCCGAATTGAATCGGCGGCGGCTCTTCTGCAAACAACCCTTTCTCTGGCTGAAGGAAGTTTGCCCAGAACAATACGCAACTCAACACCGCGCGATTGCCCTCGATTTCTTTGATTTTCTTTAGTCTTTCTTCGTGAAAACGATCGCGCTTCTCTCCATCGGTTGTGAAACGGTAAGTCGGCGTAATTTCCAAATACCAAGCATCTTCCATGGATCGGAACTGCCCGCGAAACGCGAGATGACGCCGCCATGGAAACACTCTTCCATCCTTGCTGGTGGTTTCGAAGTTGGAAACGACGGTCAGTTCACTGGCGCGCTTTACCGACTGATAGCTTTGCTTTCTTTCGTCGCCCATCATCGCGAAGCAGTCATCGTCTGACCAATAGTGAAGCCGGGAATACAACTGGGTCCGGAGCGTCCGGTTCAAAAGCTGAACGAAGAGTTTTCTCTTCTCCGAATCTTGCGATTCGGAATACTCTGCTGTTTCAAAGCCTTCAACAGTGCCAGGGTCGCAAACCTCGTTCCACCCGTCCCCCGACAGATCTTCAAAACTGATGATCTTCTTTTCCCATAGAATCCACCCCGATTTTGGTCGAATACTTCTTGCGTTGAGCACATTCCATACCTCGCCAGCCGATTTGAGTGCTGTGCCTCCGATAAAAATGATCGGGGGCAACTCATCGACATGAAGCAGGTTCGTCCAGAGGGTTTCTCGTTTTGGTTTCGGGGCGAGGTAGAGTCCCTGTGCGGGAGCACTGGCCTGAATCAAGGCAGGTAACGCATTCATATCGAATTGGTCGCGGCTCTTTCTGAACTTGACCGTAGCAGAATGGTTCGGTTTCCAGTCCTTGAAGACTTGTTGAATCCATACCCAGTACGCCTGGGATGTTTCCGGGTCGGAGACAATCAGTATGACCGGAATATTGCCTTTTAACCAATATTCGAGATCGCTCGACGAGCACGAATAGCTGAACTCTTCGGCTTCGTGCCGGATCGAAGAAACGACTTTACTCTGTACCGCGAGTTTTAGCCCGAGGGCGACTCGAGTAGCCGGATCGAACAATTCAATGTGCCCGTCGATCCCGACTTCATTCGCTCCACTAGGATCCCACCGGGAACCCATTTCCAACAAAATTCTCTCGATCAGATTAATCCCACGTTGACCGACAAGTCCTTGTGCCGAAAGCGTCTTCGGTTTGATTCCGTTCTGGCGTGCTCGTTTAGTTCGTGCCATCTTTCCATTCTTCACGAATTGGGCCTAGGATTTTATGGTTTCAGCAAGAAAAGTAAGCATTTGTTTATATGGAGGCACCTCCTTCACAGCTTCACTCCCTCGCCTCTTCCGCGACCCCTCTGTGCGGTCTGCCCCTCTCCAGAATGCCGATTTATTTTCCACAACGGATTGGCAAAAAGCCGAAATTGAGGGATATATACAGGTAGGACGGGCGGTTAGATGTCGCCCTGACACATTTCTCACAAAAATCCTTGTGTTCTGCGGCAAAATCCGCAGATTTACGGTTATATCAAGTAGACCTCCAATCTTCAATTCCTCTGAAAGTGTCCCCTCGATGCGTAACATTGCCATAACCGTCCACAACCGCCTCACGGTCTATCTGCCGGAAACCCAACTCCAGCGCATCATTGAACTCAGCGAAGTCACCGGCGCAAGTAAGTCCGAGATTGTGCGCCGGCTGCTCGCATCTTCCCTTCAAAAATAAGTACAGAAAAAGATATGGCACAGACCCAAGCACCAAAAGAAGTCGAGCAGAAGGTAGAGGCTGTCCAGAAAATGGAATCCAAGTCCGCTGAACCTGTTCTCAGCATGAACGACCTGCTTGCCATCCTCGGCAAGATGTCGGACGCGCAGACCGACCGCCTCGCGAATGCGCTCATCGAAGCGAAGAAGCCCTACATCGATCCCAAAGATGTCGAGAATGCAGAAATTATGCGCGCTCAGGCTCGTGAGCAGTACAAGCGCGAAAAGGAAGGCATCAAGCGGATGCAGGACAACTGTCCACACATCCGTGGGTGTAACCCGCTCTCAGAGATGTCCGACCCATCCGGTCTCACGTCGATTGCCTGGCACAAGCTGGACAGTGGCGAAGTCATTGGTATCTGCACCTACTGCACCCGTGTATTCAAGTCGGCGGATCCCGACTACCAACTATGGCGGAACAAAAAGAGCGGTAATAGGTTGTCGGCTGCCGGTGATCGGGAGTTCACAGATCGCGCCGCAGCGCGCGCTGCCGTCTGGGCATGACTTTCTCTTAATTATCTGGCGGAATCCGACGCGCAGATAGCGGCTGGTGCTTTGCTATTCGGCCAGTCGTGGCGGTGGACGATCTTTATCTAGGTCGTCCACGCCAATTTTCCATTTTCTAGATTCATCACAAGATCACTCCGATGGCTCGGCCAAAGCCGCGGATGTGCCGGGCCGCGTGTTTCTCCAGGGACGCGCGGTCCTAAAAAACATCCTGGAGATACACCTGGAGAAGCAAATGAACGTCAACAAAGACGGCGGACGCGCCTTGCGGCGCGCAGTACATGAACTGCCTCTTACAACATTCGGCACTGCGAAGAAGCCCACACTCCGCCTACGCAAGTCGACACTGGTGGCGATCGCAGAATTCGCGGATGCTGACGGTTCAAATTCCTTCCCTGCCATCGCGCGCCTAGCCGAATACGTAAATGTTACCGATCGGAGTATCCATCGTGTTTTGGACGAGCTTGAAAAGCTAGGTCTGCTTGAAATCCAGTCAAAACAGGGTCGTATCTGCGCTCACGGAAAGACAAATAGGTATCGCGTTCTTGTTATGCCAAGCCCCTCTAAATGTCAGGTTAATGCGGAGGCAAAGCCCTCTAAATGTCAGATTAATTTGGGCTCAACACCTGAACTTTGCGAACCTAAACCTGAACTTTGCGAACCTAAACCTGACGCTCTTAAAAGTCAGATAACCATCCATAAACCGTCCTTAATACCTATAGAGAGAGAAACTAATCTCTTTCTTAAACTATGGAGAACAGGCAATAAGGTACTTGATGATGGATTGTCCGTTTCTGTTTTTACGAAAAATGAACGTAAACCCATCGTGGCCTTATTAGAGCAATACACAGACGACGAATTTGTTGGTGCGTACCGCGCGCATTTGGCAGGGAAAGATGCGTTCGAGCTTAAACATGTTAACCGCAACTTTCCAGAAGTGTTAGCGGTTCTCGTGCAGGCTTATCGCGAAGACAAAGCGGAGTCCGCAGAGGAAGTCCAGAAAATGGACGAAGCCCGTGTCCGACTCGAAGAGCAAGCAGCCAAAGAGAGGGAGGCCACCCTCGCTGCGGCAGACCAAGAGGAAGAACTGGTAGAAGACACGCTCGGAGAATAGGGTCTGGTCGGTGTCAGCGCTACTCTCACGCCTCCTTCAAGAAAGCAAACATGAGCAGGAGTGAGATGCAGCCCCACACTCCCCAGAACGACTCAATCCGATAGGCACCGCACACCACGAAGGCCAGCACTGCCGCGATAGCCAATAGCCCAAAGAAGCGTACCGGAAAACTCTTCTCGTCCTCACGTTCTTTCCGCGCCTCTTCTGGAGACTTGAAACGGTTGATATCGTTTATGTTCAAAACTGTCCGCCTATGTCGAGAAAATGAATTCCAGAACCACGCTCCCGGTGTACACCCCAGCACCGCACACGTCAAAGCAAATCGCAGTCGGCACCGCAAAATCCTATAACACCGTCATCAGGTTGCGCTCGCCCAGCCTCTATGGCATCCCACACGCACTCCGTACTCCCTCGATACTGCTATGCCATCCTCCGATAATCCCGAAAGGCTCAGAAGGCAAGCTGCCCAGGACGGTACTACGAACTGACGGACAACTAAAAGAGCTCTTATTCCTATGACGGCTAATCAAGTGATCCCATCAAGCACCAGTGTTTTCATGGGTTCGCGCCAAGTATTACCCGACAAACTGACTTTTCGATTTCCCGCCCTATTTCGGGCGCTTCGCAGAAAGGCGTCATCACGTTATGGCCGACACACTCACAAATAAGATCAAACGCACCCTAATCGGGATGGTGGAGGACGAAAAATTGCCTCCAAGCACACGCCTGGAGGCAAGTAGACTACTGCTCGATTTCCTATTTCCAACTCCGTGCGAGCAAACTACGCGGAATGCGCGCGGGCTTCTCGGAAGTTAGGCCGATAGAGCCGTATAGAGCGTTTGTCGGGAAATACTGAACTCTCGCGCGACAAGAGCCTTTGGCACACCATGCCCGACACGCTCACGGATCGCAATACGCTGTTGCTCAGAGAGCTTGGGCTTTCCACCTCTGTACTTGCCTTTGCGCTTTGCGATTGAAATTCCCTCGCGCTGCCGTTCAAGAATCAAGGCACGTTCAAATTCAGCAACCGCACCTAGCAGACTCAGCAACAGATTGGACACAGGCGAGTCTTCTCCAGTGAAGATTAGATTCTCTTTGAGGAATTGGACTTTGACGCCCTTATCGGTAAGCGATTGCACGAGCTTGCGCAGGTCACTCAGATTGCGACCTAACCGATCCATCGAATGTACGACAAATACGTCTCCCTCGCGGAGATAGTCCAGAGCCGCCTGGAGTTGTGGACGGTTCGCATCTTTGCCACTCGCGTGTTCCGTAAAGGTCTTATCGACCGTAACTCCATCAAGCTGACGGCTCGTGTTCTGCTCGGCACTGCTAACGCGGATATAGCCAACACGTTTCCCAACCATAGAATCCTCCACTCCTGTCCAATCAGGTTCTTAGACGTTCGAACAGATTTGTCAAACGGGCCGAAAGATAATTTCGTTCAGACAGATTTCAGCGGGTGTTGCGCTGTTTAGCCAAGGTATAGCCTGAATTGACACATCCAAACGGTGAAAAGCCCCGCGTGAAAGCGGGGCCTAGCTAGGGACTTAGAGCACGAGACCGAAACCCCGCGCGCGGATCGTATCGGCGGAATTGAATTCAGCTCGAGTCACCGCAACTTGAGCAGATTTTTCCATCTCTGCAGTCTGTGTTCGCAGTTCCTTCTCAAGTTTCAGTATCTCGGCGCGGTGGGTCCATTTAGAAACTTTCATCTCGCGCCGCTGCATCTCGTCACGAACTTCATCCGCTGTTTGAACGTTTCCTAAAGCCATTGCAGCGCAGGTCAAATAGTCAGCGGTATTTTGCTGGCCGGCATGGGAGAGCATCAAGCATCCGCTCTGCATCTCTTCTGCGGTTTGACGTGCGTCACGCTCAATCTCGCGGAGCTCAGTTTTATTGAAGTCGGAAAGTTCGAACGAAGTTACACTGTGATTAGCCATTTTCAAGTCCTCCTATGACTTGGTTCGGTTAGGCCGGGGATGTAGTTTGCGCTACATCCCTGTGCCGTGAATGATTTTCACAACGTATGCGACAATGACAGTTTCTTTTCTCACTGTCAACCCTATGCGCTAAATAATTTTCATTCGCATTAGTTACTAGGTCACGAATCGCTCCGCGTAAATACTCAATATGAGTTTCATCGCGACCGTGTCTCGACACTCCCTATGAGTTTGTGAATTCCGCGCGCGCGATTTGTGGATAGGGGACCCTATACGCGGCGAGGGCCCACCCCGGGGCTGTCCCCCTTGGCCTGCGCGCGTCCGCACCTATCGCCACGCAAACCACCCCTTCTCTTTTCACTATTTGAATTCCCCTCTACGCAATGGGCACGACTTTAAAAAGCGAGCCCACCCCTCTTTCAAAAATTATTTCTAGAAATTTTCAGGAGCCTACATGGCAAACAACGATCTCTGGCGCGAGCATTTCGGCGAAAACCTTGTTCGCGCGTCCTTTCTCCCCACAACAACCCAAGAGCCCACCCGGGATGACTTCTACGACTCGCGTTTTGGCAAAATTGATCGCCCAGGCAATGGCTTCGCTGAAATGCTGAAAAACCCTGACCCTGAATTCCTGAAAATGGCGGCGGAACGCGACCCAAAACTCCGGAGAGAACTGGACGACGCCGAAGCTGCGGAAGTCGCCAAAGAATTCCTAGCCAAAAATCCTCGTTATTACGCGTCGAATCCCAACTTCGATGCGATCGTGAGCTTTTTAGGGGAGCAATATCTTGGCAACAGCAATGAGGACGCCGCTGATACCGAACTCGCGCTATACCGCGCAGGACACTGGACGGTGGAGAATCTAACTTCCGCGTATCAGTCGCTCCTTAAGTTAGGCCATCTTGAAGTTCCCAAGGGTGCTGTCAGAGAACTTACGTCGAAGGAGAAAACAGCCGTCTTGAGTGCGGTACGTGCGGGGGACATCGAGGGTGCGGTCATTGATTACGTCACCTACGCATACGGCGGAAAACTTCCTAAGTATTCTTCACAACGCGAGTTTCTCGCTCAGAATAGTGAGTTGGTCGGGAAAGCCTCGGTCTTTGTCTTCTCCCACACGCGCACGGATGTAGCACCTTCCCGCTGGGCCGAGTTCCGCCATCGCATAGCGCGCATTCCTATGTTGACTTTGCCCGTCCTTGAATCGGCCTGGGATAGGTTCTGTGAAGAACGCGCTGCCCGTCCTGCATCTGTAGTCACGCCAACAGAAGAGGAGAACAAACAAGACGAGAGTTTCGACTTCGATAATTTGCCCATCGAAGAGCTGGGTCGATTGCGCGCCCTCACACTCCGTGAACAGTCTAGGCGCAAGTAGGCTTCATGTTGAGAATCCACACAAAACTAGAATACGAATGGGTTGAGGATACTCAGAGTTACGCCCTTGTCCACGAAGAAGGATACGACTACAACGGACGGATCGCTGAGTGCAAAGGTGCTTCTCCCGTGCAAGAAGAACTGGCGGAACGTCAGAAAGAATTCGGCCAGACTCTTCAGAATGACTACGGATCGACTTTTGCAAATCAGCAGAACGTCCTCGGCTCCCTCAATAAAACTCTCCAGCCAATCGTAGAGGCCGGTGTAGGCCAGTACGGGTTCACGAATGCGGAAGATGCGGCAATGCGTACACAGGCTTCGTCTGGTACCGCGCAACAGTATCAGAACGCTCGTCGGGCTATAGGCCAAGCGCAGGCTGCACAAGGCGGCGGAAATGAATTCCTGCCCACCGGTTCCAACGCACAGGTAAATGCGACCTTGGCGCGCGGTGCAGCACAGCAGGAATCTGGTCAGCAACTAGGAATTACCTCGAAAGGCTACAAACAGGGTCGCCAAAACTTCATGAACGCCGTCAATGCCGAGCAAGGCGTAGCCAATACCTACAATCCTCAGAGTTTCATCAGCGGAGCGCAGAACGGAATAAGTTCGGCCTACGATATGGAATCTAAGAATAAGCAACTCAATGATGCTGCGAATCCGTGGACTTCTGTTGGTGGACTTCTTGGTGGCGTGGCTGGTTCTTTCCTCGGACCAATCGGCACTTCTGTTGGAAGCAAAATAGGGTCGTTTATTGGCGGTTCAGCGAGCGGAGCTACGAGCGGGGAAGAAGATACCGGACCTTTTGCCGGGATAGTTTAGGAAAATTATGACAGACAAGATCGAAGCTCTACTCGATGGAATTGCTGCCTTGAAGGGTTGGCACAACCCCGAGAGTTACACACCACAAATTAGAAATTTAGGAAGCAGAATCTAGAAAATGGACCCAACAATCGAACAACAGAACGCGCAGGTGCAGCAGAACGTAAATGCTGCTCCACCTCCCCCAGTTACTCCTCCTGATATGAGTGGTGGCCAACCGCAGATGCCCAATGTTGGTACAGCGTCTCCACCGAATGTAGTTCCCCACACCACGATGATGGGTCAGGTAGCGCGCGCGCTGTTGGGGCACACCACTTCTTACTCTGTAGACGCAAACGGCAATACGGTAGCCACAGAAGCACCTCAGAAGCCGGGTTCTTTCTTCAAGAATGTAATCGCCGCTGCCATCCTCGGCGGGGCGGCGGCGGATGACGCGCATACCAAAAATCCTCAAGCTGGATTTATGTCTGGCCTTGTTCGCGGTGCCGGCGCAGAAGTCGGTGACCAGCGCGCCCAGGACCTGATGAAACAGAAGCAGGCACGTGCCGAGTTCGAACAGCACAATCAAGCGAACGAAGAGCAGCGCAGACAACAGGGTTTTGGAACGGAAGAGCAGTTACGCAAGGCACAGATAGCCGAGGCGAACCAGCAGACCTTACGCATCAATCAACTCATGCAGGGTGAGAATTTCGACCAGCATGTGAAGGAAGCCGATCGCGGTCGTGTCCAGTTGAAGCCTTATGAAGACGCCGGCCTGAAACCCGCTGCCAGAGATATCCCCGAATCCGAATGGACGCAGTTTGTAAAGGACCACCCCGGAGCAACAAGTTGGGACTGGGCACACACTGGCGTGAAAGTCGGCCATGACGCGGACGGGAAGCCGACCTATGAAGCCACACTATCCGCGTACAACCCCACAGAGGGTGTAACGGTCACTCCTGAGTTGATCTCGCAGTTCAAGAAAGACGGGCTATTTGTCCGCCACCCTGAATATGAAGACGTACTCAAACCGGGCAAGAAACTGGATGTCTCTGCTTATATCGCTGTGAAGCGGGCGGACGACCTCGTTTATGCAGATAAGGTGACTAGAGACAAGAACGACCTCGAATCTGAAGGTGTCAAAGCCCGAATCGCCGCAGAAAAGGCATCGGCTGCTGCCTCTTATGCCTCTGCCGCTCGTTCACAAGCAGAGACAGGACAAATCAATCTCGGAAAGACGCAGCAACAGGCATTCAACAAGGCTCTCGAAAGGCTGAACCAAGCAGGCGGGGATGTGATGAAACTAGACCCATCCGACCGCATACTTATCGGTGAATCGGGCAACAAGATTCTGGGCAACCTGACCGACGCTTACCGCACCGCTGTCCAGAATGGGGATACAGAAACGGCTCATTCCCTTCTGAGCCAGATGCAGTCCATCAGTTCCCTGACGACATCGGCTATGACGGCGGCGAAGAACGAGACAAATACGGATGATTCGCGAATCAACGCCGCCGTGGAATCGTTGAGAGGCAAATCGCCTGAAGAAATTGACGCGGCTTTGTCTGATCCGCGCATACCTGATTCAGCAAAGTCTGCAATACGCAAAGCACTTGGCCTGCCGGATGCGCCTGCAAGGAAATCCCCCGATAACCAGATGCTCACCAGCGATGGCGTTGAGGCTCCGGCACTTTAATGGCAACAACATCTAACATCGGCGACTTGTGGGGCTCTTCTACTCCAGCACGTATGAGCACAGACATTGGACATCTTTGGGAGGGGCAGCAAACCACGGCTCCCACTGACCAGCCTGAAATTGGAAATCTGTGGTCCGCATCTACGCAAGAACATCCGGCACCACCGACATCATCTGTAGGGGATCTATGGGGCGGATTGAATCCGGAAAATGGACTGCCTAAACAGCCAGCGCAACCATCCTCGGTGGGTGAGCGATTCTCGCGTGCATGGAACAATCCGAATCGCGGATTTCTTGGAAGAGTGTTCGATACGGCAAACACCCCGCTGCTGGACCTGCATCGTGAAGGCGCGACTGGATTCGAAGCCGGCGCAGAAGATGTGCTATCGGGGCTTACTTCTCCGCTCTCGCTATTACTAACGATTGGCACTCTTGGAACAGGGGGCCTGGTTGAAAGCGGCGGAGTTGCGGCATTGCGAACTGCGGGTCTCGGCGCTGAAGAAATCGGGGGTATTGCTAAGGGTGCGAAAATACTCAGTGATGCCAACAAAGCGGGACGATCCCTGTCTGAAGGTCTCGATCTTGCAGAACAGGCCGGTGTGAATAGGGATCTCTTACAGCGCGGTTTGTCTGCTCTCAAAGACGCTGGCTTCACAACTGATTCACTTACAAGCAAGGGTATGATACGTCGTGGTGGCGCGGCGGGATTGCGCGTCCTCAGTGTTTCCCCTCTCAAGGCAGAAACTGTCGCAACAGGGTTGCAGGCGCTCACTGATGCGGGTTTCACCGCGCAGCAGGCAATGCAAGCCGCGGAGTTGTCGCCAAAAGTTCTCGATGCTCTGAAGGATGGCGATTACAAAGAAGCGGAACGCCTTGCCGTAAACGTGCTTGGCTCCGGTACGTTCGCAGCCCTTGGCGCGCATTCTGTCGCCAAAGATGCCGCACCTATTTTCGATGAGGTTTCATCCCGCGCGGGATTGCGTGTGAAAGACACTCCCGAAAATAACCTGATTGCGAAGCATTTCGGTAAGTACGACCGTGATGTTGTGCAAGCAGGTCGCAGCAATGAATTGTGGGCTCAGGATTTGCGTGACAAGTATGGCAAGATCACGCCCACACAACAACAGCGCATCTTTAACTATGTTCAGGCTGGCTTAGATCCAGACACGATGGCTTCGCGTCACAACGCGCTCGCAGAAGCGGCAGGCAGTTCTGAACATATCCCCTCCCTGTCATCTGAACCTGTCACGTCCGGTATGTCTTCGGAGCGGGTTCAGGAACTCATCGACTCCAAGCATATCCAGAAAAGTTACACGCCAGCAGAGATTAGCGATCTGCTCACGAGCTACGACCCCCGACAACTTTCCGCTGAAGAGAAAGCACTCGCGGTTGCAGTACGTGAAAAACTCAACGAGTCTCTGGAGACCTCGCAGAAGGCCGGCGTGCTCAAGGATGGTATCGAGAGTTATTTGACCCAAATATGGGAAAAGGATGGCAACAATGCTGCGGCGAACAAGCTGCGGCACGATGCACAGCAGGGCGCCTTCGACGTAAACACGACAATGGCACGGCAGCGCATGTTTGACAATGCGTTCGAAGGCCAGTTGCTCGGGAGGAAACTAGCCGAAACTGATCCAATTGCATTGGCCGCGAACAACGCAAATTCGTTCGCGCGCGCGATCGCTGCAAGAGAAGCCATTGCAAGGCTCAAAGATAGCAGCGAACTCGCATCAGACACTCGTCCACTTGTTGCGCTTTCTGGACATGGCGAAGTCGTCGACGGGGAGAACGGTGCATCCGTATTGGTGCATCCATCTTCGATGACGAAAATCACCATCCCAGATGATACGGTGAGCACCTTGCAAAACAGCGGTGCTCTGCAACGAGGTCTTCACGATGGTTCTATCGTTAAGCTCAATAAACCGGTCACGATGGACAGCATCGGCGGGGAGATAGACCGTCTAGAAAATAGATCAATCGGCAGGCCCATCAAGTTTGACGTAGAGGGTAATGTCGAATTACGCAAACAGATCGACACGTTGAAAGCAATTCGAGACGGACGCGAACCTGCGTCATCGCTGGATGCCTACAACGCGCAACAGAAACCGCTGTATGCGTGGGACACTCATGGATACCAACCCGTGGACCATGCGGCGTTTCGTGGCTGGAAGCACGTCGCAACATCTCCAAGCGGAGATCCTGTCCTTCTTCAAAGTGACATGCTGGTGCATCCAGAAGCGGCGGAATATCTAAACCGCCGTCTCGGGTTGGACTCGCAGGGACCCGGCGACAATGCTGTCGGAAAGGCACTGCTGAAGGCGAACCGCGAGGGCAAAGGGCTTCTTCTCTTTGGCTCACCTTTCCACGTCGCTCAGGAAGCGTTGCGCGCTGTAATGACCGGAGTAAATCCGTTCGGCATCGAACGCTGGGATTTAGCAAACGATCCGGTGCTTGCGAAAGGAGTTGAGCACGGCCTTACGCTCGGGCGCGATCATCGAGAGCTCTCCGCCTTTAAGGATGGTGAGTTGCAAGGGCACTCTGCGCTGCTCTCAAAAGTCCCCGGCCTGCGACAGATCCAGTCTGGGTTAGACAATTTCCTTTTTCAGAAGTACATTCCCTCCCTGAAAGCGCGCGCGTTCCGCAGTCTTCAGGAGAGGTATGCGAAGGCATATCCGGACTGGACTGCCGACAAAGTTGCGGAAGTCGCCGCGGCTGATACAAATGAGCGGTTCGGTGGGATCAACTACAAGAAAATCGGACGCACTGCTGCGACACAAAACTGGTTCAAGTTGGCAGCTCTCGCACCGGACTGGCTCGAAGGTGAAGTCAGATCCATTGCACGCCCCTTTGGAACAGAAGGCAAAATTGCCCGTATCGACATGCTCCGCGGTGCCGCCGCCTTGTGGACCGCTTCGCGTGTGCTGAATTACCTTATCAGTGGCAATGGCCATTACGAAGCGCCGTTCGGCGTTGCCCTCAAAGGCGACGATGGCCGCGAGAAGGTGTACTCCATCAGGACTCTACCCACCGATGCACTTCACGCGATCAGTGACCCGACCGGATTTATTTCTGGACGCTTCAGTCCTATCGTTCGCGCTGGCACCGAGATGGCAACGGGGCGTGATGAATACGGTCGCAAGCTCCAGAAATCCGGCTTGCTCTACGATCTCTTCCGCTCGGTAGCCCCTATACCCGCGCAGTCCGCAGTGAAATCATTGACTGGCGAAGCGCCCGAACTGAATACCAAAGAGCAAACGGCCAAGGCTCTCGGATTGTCGGTGTACCCATATCGCACCGAAGCCCAGAAGCTGGCAGATACGCTTGCTTCGGATCACTACGAGGGCGGGGTTGTCGACCCGATGAACCTCCGCGCACATCGAGCGCAGCTTCGTATAGAAGAAAGTGTTCGACTTGGCGAAATCCCGATGAGCGAAGTGCCGATGCTCGCGCGTGAAGCTGGTTTAGGGAAGGACCAGATCAACCAGATTCGTAAGCATGTGATCGAAACGAAGAATCTCAATCCCGATGAAGCGTCTCTGTACCTTCGTGCAGCGCGATTGCCGATGAAAGATTTTCTCCAGGTCATGGATACGGCAACGTCACGCGAGCAGAAGGTATTGGAACCTTTGTATGAGAATAAGCGCCGCGATTATCTGACCCGAACGCGAAAGAACCACCTCCCTAGCCAGCGCATCACAGACGCGGTGTACAACAGACTGGCTACAAAATGAACAAAGCCCCTCTTCTGAGGGGCTTCAAAGTTGGAAGACATCTCAAGCACCGACTTCCGCGTATTCACTTCACATAGGCTATGTAACATTTCGGAAATCCGGTTGAACCAACTCGCTCTTCAAAACAGGAGAACCCAACTATCTGCCCAGAAACTGTTACAGGTCCAATACCTGAACCGCTATCGCTCACTGTATAGACGGTGTTTGTTGATTGAGCCTTTACCGATGTGGGCTTCCCCCAAATGCCCAAAACTAGCCCTACTCCCAATGCTGTCATTACAAGAAGGATCTGCCGATTCATTAGGCCTCCGAGTCTTTCGATGTTGAGGAGAAGCATACCACCACAATGGAGAGACACTAATGGTCGGGAGGTCACACCTCATCTGGGGCCGCAGAACTATCTCTGTGGAGAGGAATTGCCGATTTTCCGCCCATCACGCAATAGCCGTGGCTACGAAACGTTATTCCATATTTCCGATCCATTCTCTAGAGTCGTCGTCAGGGCGACGGGCAGAGGTCCCGGTGGTCATTAGCTTCTTGATAGGTTCTACGAGTAAAAGCCAGATCTGCTTGTCTATTTGCTTCAAGCGAAGAATAGGGGATGGAAAGAATGCGCTTTCTAGCAGCTTCCTCCTCGAATCTGTCGCCGCCATGTTCTTGAACTTCCTCTATAACGTCATCGAGAATGTGCCGTCGATAAGATTGGAGACTGCAAAGGTAATTCGTGTCAGATAGTGGTGGTCGCAGGCCTTCTTCCTCCTGAGGCCTCTTAGACGCGCCAACACTGATAACAATGCCGATTACAAATAGGCAAATAGAACCAACGGTCACCCAGTCAGAGAAGTTTCTTTTCTTATCTGTGGCCAATCTTTCTCCTGCTAAGAGTGCGTAGTAGATTTAGCATTGAGGCTAAAACCGAAGATGGGAGAGCGGCAAGCGATATCTGTATTGCGCTAGGGAGAGAGTTCGCGAATTGAGAGGGGCCAAGTCCATCTTCGTTAAGTTAAGTTTCATTATTGGATCAATGGCTTCGCGTGTTGTTCAAAACCAAAACTCCGCAAGTCATCTTCGTCGACATCGGCCATTGCCGCTGTGAAGTCGGCGTCAAAACTATGCGCGCGTATCTGGTCCGCGGCCGCAGGTGATATCAGGCCAGCATCCTCAAGCACCGTCGCCAGCTTGTCTTGGTCGTCAAACTTCTGGATCCACATCCTTGAAGTCTCCGTTTGCGGGCGCTCAAATATCAACACTTGCAATTGGGTAAGTATAATTTTGCCAACCGTCGCACCTACACCCATGATGATGGTAGTGACTTGCATGGAGTGCGCTCTCCGTATCCAGAAAATAGACATCGCGATTCCTCATGCCAAGATTGCGCGATCCGCTGATCTCAAAGGCTCCTGACCGATTTGTGAAAATCTTAAACCTCTCCACGGATGAGTTTCGGGAGCCATTTTCTTCGGAATCCGCATTCGGAGCCCTGAAATAGGCTGCAAAATATCGGTCAAAAATTTTGCGCTATGCGTCTAAGTAATTGAAGGCGCAGAACAGCCCATCGCATTATGTCCTCCCACGGACCTTAGCATCTTTATTCGCATTCTGCGCCTTCACTCACTTCACCACTGGATACCAAAATGATAGAAACTCCGCTGACCGCACAGCAGCTATCTCAACTCGTGCCTCTGCATCCTGTCACCATTTTGCGGTGGGCTCGTGAGGGCCGTATCCCGCACCGTCGTTTAAGTGCGCGCAAGGTGATCTTCCTGCCCGCAGAGATTAAAGCGTGGCTTTCTTCAGGTTTCGCGGGATATTCTGATTGTGCCGTTCGTGCCGCCTAACCCTGAAAGGAAGGCGACATGCACACACTAACGCTCAGACGCGAACGATTCAAAGCAGGTTCTTTGACAACGGAGACGAGAAGAAATGGCCCAGCGGTGTGGGTCTATCGGTGGCAAGACGGTAATAGGCGTCGAAAACAGATTCTCGGTAGCGTCAAAGAACTGAATAAAACGAGCGCCCAGAGGAAGGCCGATCAGTACAGACAACTTGCGAACATTCCCCAGCAAGAGAGGGGCGCCACCGACATGAAGGTCGATGAACTGGTCGACCACTACAAGGAACGTGAGCTTGGAGAGAACTCCGGCAAGGTTGAGAAACCACGCAAAGCATATCTGTACATTTACAAAAACTACATTCTGCCTAAGTGGGGCAGTCTCCCCTTGCCGGCAGTGAAGGCCGTAGCCGTTGAAGATTGGCTCAAAACGCTGTCTTTGGCAAATGGATCGAAGGCTAAGATTCGTGAAGTGTTCGGCGCGGCATTCCGCCACGGAATACGACACGAACTCTATCCCACCAACCCAATCGCCAGCGTTAGGCAAGTTCGCAAACGAGCTGTAGAGCCTGAGATTCTCGAACCTGCTGAGATAGCTGCCATTCTGCATGAGCTTGAGGGCGTCGAGCCTGTGCGGACGGCATTTCTTATCGCGGCAGTGATGGGAATGCGTCGAGGAGAGATCTTCGGCCTGAAGTGGGGAGATGTAGACGGCGAGCGCGCCATCCTGCACGTTCGCCGCTCTTACGTCGACGGCGTTGAGGGACCACCTAAAACGGATTCCTCACGCCGCCCACTGCCTGTGCCATCTCAGGTTTTGGAAGCACTCAAAACCTGGAAAGAGCAATCGTCCTATACTGCACCTGATGACTGGGTGTTTGCTTCGGACATTTCTTTCGGCAAGCAACCGCTTTGGCCGGGTACGCTCTGGCGTAGGAATGTGGCTCCCGCAATCGAACGCGCAAAGATCACCAAACCTAAACTGGGTTGGCACACCCTTCGACGCAGCTATGCAAGTTTGCTGCTGTCCAATGGCGTGAGCCTTCGAGTGTCTATGGAACTGATGCGGCACTCCACACCTGATATGACGCTAGCCACCTATGCACAAACTGTAGGGGATGAGAAGCGGGACGCGGGTAGCAGAATTGCTTCGCTTTTATTGGGGAGTGAGAAAGCTGCTTAGCTGACCCATTCGTGACCCAAACGGCTAATCTGAATCTTTCGTGACCCAGATTTTCAACCTAAATCATTGATTTTACTGGTGGAGCTGAGCGGGATCGAACCGCTGACCTCCTCGTTGCGAACGAGGCGCTCTCCCAACTGAGCTACAGCCCCACACCTTGGGAAGGCAACTCCCTGAGTGTACCAGCAGCGAGGCCTGTGCTCAACGGCAGTGGTCAGCGCTCGCTGGTGATGATGGCTTCCACTTCCGTTTCAGCGAGCAACGGTTTTTCTGTGGCATGCCACAGTTCGCCTGCGTCTTCCTCTACTTCAAGCACGGCTACTTCTAGCACTGCGCCGGATTTTGAGGTGGCGCGGAGCAGGCCGGTGTCACCGGGGCAGAACTCAGTATGATCGAGGGCGATTTGCCAGCGGGATCTTTCCTTTTGTTGCGAGTGCAGGCGGATGTCGGTCACTACAGCGCGGAAGGTTGTGCTCACGCGTCCGCCTTTACGAGTGTGCGGACGGCTTCGACTGCGTTCTTGCTGCCAATGACGAGTGGCACGCGCTGGTGCGGGATTTCAGGGTCGATGTTGAGGATGTCGGTTGCGCCGTTCGTCGCTGCTCCTCCGGCTTCGTGCGCGATAAGGGCGAGTGGGTTGGCTTCGTAGAGCAGGCGCAGTTTTCCGTGGGGCGTTTTCTTTGTGGGCGGATAAAGATAGATGCCGCCCTTCAGCAATGTGCGATGGAAGTCTGCGACGAGGGCGCCGATGTAGCGTGCGCCGAGTTTTGTCCCGGTGAGGGTGCCGGTGCGGAAGCCTTCGATAGCCTTCTGAAAGGCTACAGGGTATTCGCTGAGATTGGACTCGTTGGTGGAGTAGTAGGGGCCGCTCTCCGGCATCTGCATATTTGAGCTGCTGAGCAGGAACTCGCCGCTGACAGGATCGAGCGTGTAACCGTGTGCGCCCTCGCCTGTGGTGTAGACGAGCACCGTCGATGGGCCGTAAAGCACGTACATGGCTGCTACCTGCTGGCTACCGCATTGCAACGAAGCGGTCTTAGCGGGCGCGCCGGACTTGCGCTCCATGATGGAGATGATGGTGCCGGTAGGACCGTTGATGTCGATGTTGGAGGAGCCGTCGAGCGGGTCGAAGATGACGAGGTACTTTGCCGTGTCGCTCTCGGAGAGGACGATGGGTTCGTCGTCTTCTTCGCTCACAATGGCAGCGACGGAGGCGAGCGAGCGCAACGCGTCGGTGAGGATATTGTTCGCAAGCACGTCGAGTTTTTGCTGCTGCTCGCCCTGGATGTTGATGTCTCCTGCTGCGCCAAGCACGTCGGTGGAGAGACCGGCAGTGCGGAGCTTGGCAGCGATCTGTACGCAGGCTTGCGCGAGGGTACGGAGGAGTTCCCTAAGCGGTACGTCGAGGGTTGTGGGTGGAAATTTCGTCATCTTTGGCAGGATAGTCTGCGTGGTGGCTGCATCGCAAAGGCCGCGCTTCGCGCGATGCACGCTACGCGTACGAAATACGAAGGTCCTTCGTCGCTCCGCTCCTCCGGATGACGAACTTCGTTCGTCAGAGCTCCGCCCCTGGTCGCGCTCCGCACGATATCCATACATGCGCAAAGAACGCGCATGTATGGCACCCATTGTGTCTACCGTGGAAGGACCATTAGCTCAATCCCGCTGGGTGCGGTTTTATTGTGAAATATGGTTTCGGTGGCCTTTACATATTGGTCGGGTGTGGCGTTGCGGATATCAGTGAAGGTTTGCGGGTTGCGGTCGGTGAGTGGAAACCACGAGCTTTGCACCTGCACCATAATGCGATGGCCTTTGCGGAAGGTGTGGTTCAGGTCGGACATGTGAAAGCTGATGGGACTAACTTCGCCAGGTACGAGAGGTTGAGGCTTTTCAAGGCTGTTGCGGAACTTTGCGCGGAAGGGTTCGCCGCGCAGTAGCTGTTGGTATCCGCCCATCTGTACAGGAGGTGCATCGGAGATATGTTTGTCTGGGCGTGCTACGGCATTGTCCGGATAAACATCGATCAGCTTTACGACAAAGTCGGAATCCGTTGCGGTGGATGCGACGAAGAGCTTTGGCGAGATGGGGCCTGCGATGGTGATGTCTTCTTTGAGCGGTTCTGTCTGAAAGACGAGTACGTCTGGACGCGTGGCAGCGAAACGCTGATCATCCACCATGTAACGCTGCGGCACAGTATCTGTGACGTAACTGGTAAATGGAACCGGGTGCGCTGGATCGCTGACGTAGCACGAGCGCACGTCGGTCATCTGCGGCGCGTTCCAGCTTAAAGTGCCATTCATGCCGAAGTAGAGTGTCTTCTTCATCGCATTTTTTGGCGGCCACTGCGTGTACTTGTGCCACTCATTTGTGCCTGTCTCAAACATGTACGCTTCTGGGGGAGTAGGTTCGGATTTGCCCTTCAAATATTTTTCGAAGAACGGCAGTTCGATTTGTTTGCGGAAAAATTCGCTGGTCTTTTCGCCGAATTGAATATCACCCAGATGGTCGCCTGCGGTGCGGTGCCATCCCCCGTGAGACCACGGGCCGATGACAAGGGTGTTCTCGATGCCGGGGTTGAGCTTCTCGATGGCGTGATAGGTCTGAAGCGGCCCGCTGAGGTCTTCCGCATCGAACCATCCGCCAACGGTGAGCACGGCGGCATGCACGTTTTTCATATGTGGAGCAAGGTTGCGCGATTTCCAGTAATCGTCATACGTATCGTGCATGATCTGATCAGTGAAATAGCTTTCTTTACCGCCTGCGGTAAGCCTGGCATTGAGTGCAGCGAGATTGCCGGCGTGAAGATAGAAGTTGTAGACGTCAGGGGCGAGTTTGTCGAACTTCTCGTCCTTCGGCAGCATGGGCGTCTTTTGCGGGAGAAAGAAGGGATAGAAGCCATAATTGGCAGCGAGCATAAAAGCGCCGTTGTGATACGCGTCATCCTCAGCAGCAAAGAGATCGGTCATGGGCGCTTGCGGACTGGCGGCCTTAATCGCCGGGTGCGAGTTGATGATTGCTGCCGAAGTGTAGAAGCCGGGATAGCTCGTACCTGTCACGCCGACTTTACCGTTGTTGTTGCCGACATGCTTCAGCAGGAACTCCACTGTGTCGTACATGTCGGAGGATTCGTCGATGTCCCTGGCGGATGTTTTGTTATCGATCTGCGGGCGCGATTCTACGAAGGTGCCTTCGCTCTGATAGCGTCCGCGCACGTCCTGACATACAAAGATGTAGCCCGCCTCAGCAAGCTCCTGGCTGGGACCTACACGACGCGGATATTTGTCCGCACCATAGGGATCGCAGGCGTACGGCGTGCGTGTGACGAGAAAGGGATAAGGGCCGTGATCCGTGAAAGCTTCAGTGCGCGGCGTGTAAACGGCTGTGTAGAGCTTCACGCCATCGCGCATGGGAATGCGGAACTCCTGCTTCGTGTAATGCGAACGCGTAAATGTATCGGATACGTTTTGTGCGAGAAGAGAGGTGGGGGTGACGAGTGCAAGCACCAGTGCGACGCGCACATAGTTGAGCATGAGAACGGGCCTCCGCGAAAGATAAACGAGGCAAGTGTATCGCGTGTGCGGCCAATGCGTTCTTAGGCTGGGACGATATCTTCAGCGCGGCAGACGCGATTTCTGCCGAGGGCCTTTGCGCGATACAGGGCGCGATCGGCTGCATTCACAACATCTCCAGGCTCTTCCGGCTGATCGGGCAGCATGGTGGCCACGCCACAGCTTACGGTAGTAAACCGTTGCGGGATACCTGCATCACGCCCAAGGCCCGGCGATCCGGCCACCTGCACGAGTGTGCGAATACGGTCTGCCACTTTTTCTGCGGCATCCATGTCCGTATCTGGCAAAAGTACGATGAACTCTTCTCCTCCATAACGCGCCGCAAAGTCTTTTTCTGCACGGAGCGCTTGTTGAATGAGAGATCCAACGCGTTGGAGAACACGATCGCCATACGCATGACCATGTTCATCGTTGACCATTTTGAAGTGGTCTACATCCACCATTACAACAGAGATAGGTGAGAATGCTTCGATTGCATCTTCGAAATATCCCTTGTAGACGCGCTCATAGGCATAACGGCTCCCTACACCAGTCAGTTCGTCACGCTCAGATATCTGCCTCAACTCAAGATTCGATTGAGTGAGCAGAGCGCTCTGTTGTTCGCCGCGTAGCTGCAATAAATATGATGTGCGAAGCTGCCGCCAGGAAATCCAGTTAGCCACAAGCATGAAGAAGGCTGCAGCCATGACCGGAAGCGCCGTAGACAACCGGTCGACATACGGCACGTCCATCAGCGACATGAGATACACCGTATTTGCGAGGAGACAACCCAGCGTCGCGATTACACAGTAGCGGAATTCCACGCGGAAGAGACCGCTCAATAAAACAAGAATGATAAAGACAGTCGGTTCTGCCTGGAGAGCGAAAGTGTGCCCGTCACTGAAAGCCAGATAGAGTGTTGAGACGCAGCCAATGAAACCCAGGCCACAGACAGCAAGTTCACGGCTCCAGCGGCTCAGGTTTGCACGCACCACGTATAGCAGCGCGATTGCCATTGGAGTTACAACCCCGAGGCGAATGGCCACTGCGGTCGCAAAGTGGTCGCGAATGATGAACCAGTCGCCCAGCAGGAAACCATTAAAACAAATAAGAGCTGCAACTCCGAGCCAGAACTGCCACCGTGCACGACGTTCCGAGTAGTCTTTGCGGAAGACATCTTCCAGGGATTGTTCAAAACGAAGTTTCGGAACTCTGCTGCTGCCAAACCGCTCGATCTCCGCTTCAATAAGCATGAGTTTATGCGCGGCTTGGCGTGTATGAGACATAATCATTCTTTTGTCTAAAAGATGAGTGTAGGGGGAGCAGGGTTTACCTCCGAATACCACCGGAGAGAATCTCCCTACAACTGCCGAACTATCACTAAAGTCATATGTCTCTGCCCTTTTTGCGGACAGAGGGACTGGATTTTTTTAGATTTCGAGTGCAAACTGCTCCGCGCCGCTGAGAGTACGCTGAGGTTCGGCTGCCAGATCCATGACCAGCCGTTCCAGAACGAGTCGGCGGTCTGGCGGTGAGTTACGCAGTTCCAGATCGGCCCGGGCGATGAGCCGGAGTCCACGCATCAATTCGCGTTTGCTGTTGTAGCGGCGGGCCTGGCGGATGAGGTCGTCTGCCGCAAAGGGCGGCATGCGGAAGCCTTGCCAGAGCACCTGCCAGATGGCGCGTGAGTCGCGAACATTCTTCTCCAGAATGACCAGCATCTGACGGAAGGTGCGAGCCAGCATATATAGATGGCCGATGGCGGAGTCTTCCGCACCGTCAGATGCATTGAGCAGGCCGTGGAGGAGGGCGAGCGCGGCAGCGCGGTCGTGCCGGCTGATAGCATCGGTCAACTCATAGAGCGAACGCTGTTTGGCCGCGAGCACCATGGTCTCCACATCGCCCAGTGTGAGGCGTGCGCCACTCTCTGCACCTACCTGTTGCAGGGGGGCAGAAACGTAAAGCAGCAGCTTCTCTAACTCACTCGCGATGAGCATCATGTCCGCGCCGAGGGCGTCCACCAGTTCGCGAGCGGCATCTGGATCGCATTTCACATTGCGTTCGCCGGCAGTTTCGGTCACCCAGCGCATAGCGTCCGTTTCGTCCACGCGGGCTAGTTCCACCACGCCACAGTGGTCGCCGAGGGTTTCACGGATACGCTCAAAGCGGTCCTTGTCCTGCATGTCCATGCGGCGGAGGTCGGCGGGGAGACGAAGGTGGTCAGCCACAAAGAGAAGCAGCGCCTGCGGGTTGAGCGATTTGAAGTAGTCGTCCAGTGCGGCAAACTCTTCTTTTTTCTGGCCGCGGCCGTACAGGGTCTTCACGTTACGGATGAAGAAGACCTGAAAAGGTGCCATCAGAGACGGCGTGCGCGCTTGATCGAGCACGTCGAAGAGGCTCACTTCTCCAAGATCGAGATCGTGGAGGCAGAAGTCGCGCATGTTGTCTGGCACAAAAGTGCGCAGAACGGCGGCGCGAGCTCGCTCGTAGAGAAAGATCTCATCGCCCACAAGGACATAGCCAGGCTTGATCGCGGACGACGCGATCTCCGTCAGAAAACGGTCGGTGGATTGGAAGCTCCGTAGGCCAGCCATGAGGACCCATTCAGGATACCGTTACGGCCTATGAGACCAAGAAATTTCTCCACAAAAGGTACTTATTCGGCCATATCCGGTGGATTGCTTGTGGATGACGCGTTCATCCATGCCGGTCTATAGCTTTTGCGGATATCAACGCCACGCATACCAGCATGGCGGGCCGCTTCCAGGCCTTCGTCAGAATCTTCAAAGACGATACAGCGCTCCGGCTGCACCTGCATGCGGCGCGCGGCGGCGAGAAAGAGGTCTGGCTCCGGCTTCCCTGCCCCGACTTCACCTGCGGTGAGGATGAAATCAAAAAGGCTGATAAGTCCTGCGCTTCCGAGCGTGGCTTCCACATTGGGTTTTTCGCCGTTGGAACAGACGCACATAGGCACTTTGCCATGCCATGCGCGAGCGACGTCGGCAACGATGGCAATCTCCCGCACGCGTCCGAGATTGCCTTGGAAAGACTTCGTGTAGGCAGCAACCAGTTCGGCACGCGTCATTGGAAGTGTAGCGATCTGCGATTCATACGCATCGAAGAGCTTGTCTGGCGTGAGTCCGACGCGCGGGTAGTACCATTCCGCTGCCATGGAGAGGCCGCGCGTTGCAAGCGCATCCTGCAGGCCTTGCAGGTGGACAGGCGCGGTATCTACGAGAGTGCCATCGCAGTCGAAGAGGATTGCATCGAAGCTGCCTTCTGCGAGATCGAACGCCATACGCTTATTGCACGGTTCCGCTGGGGCGGAGCTTTTTGAGTTCCTGCGCGCAGGCGACGGCGTTGGCCGTGGCGAGCTTGAGGTTGTCCGCTGTGAGCCATACCCAGAAGCGGGTGCTCTGCGTTGCATTAGGCGGTTCGGAGCTTACGCGGGCCAGAATATCCGGCTGGCCAGCTGCGCTGAGGTTAGTGGGTGGATCAGCCTCGTCCATCACAATATCAATCTGCTCACAGCCGAGAGCGCTTTCAATGACATCCTGCGCAATGGGCGCGTTGAGTTCAACAAAAAGGGAGATGCCGAGAGCGTGGAAGACAGGCACCTGCAGGACCTGCAATGCAAGCTCAGGAAGTTGCCCTCCGCCAAGCGTTGCATAATGATCGCGAATGCGTGTGGTCACTGTGGTGAGCGAAAATTTAGCGTCATTTCCGAACGACGGCAAAAGATTGAAGGCTATCTGCGCATCGAACTGCTCCTTCGGCTGCGACTGGAAAGAAAGCAGGTTGACCGTCTGCTGATGCAGCTCGTCCATTGCGGCGCGACCATGCTCGCTGGCAGGCAAAAGAACAGTTGCGGCAAGAGAATGCACTTTTAGATGACTTTGCAGCCGATGCGCGATGAGCGCCAGCGCAATCGCTGCCGGATGCGCGCTGATTACGGCGCGTGTATCGAGATCGGGGCCGGGGGTGATACCCTCCTGCAACATAGGCGCGCGCACAAGAGAAGCACGTTCGCTCTCCAGTTCATACGTAAGGTCAATAATGGCAGCGCCTGTTGCACGGGCATGGGCAGCATTCTCTTTGGTCATCGCAGGAGAGCCGCAGAAAAAAACGTAATCTGCGCCTTCAAAGGCGGCAGCTTCGAGCTTCTGGATGAAAGTAACCTCATCGGCAACTTCTTCCAGTTTGCCTTCGGCTTCTCCTTCATCGAGCAGTACGACGGTGGCAGCGGCAAACGCACCTTGTTGCAGCTCTTCGGCAAGTTCTTTGCCAAGGAGCGAAGATGCGCCGGCGATAGCAATGCGCTCTGATTTTTCACTCATGGGACGTTTCCTTATCTAAACAAAAGAGCGGCGGGGTTCTAGGCGATCTCGCGGCGCGCCCGGGACCTTGCCTGCGCAGCATACATCAACCGCGCCCATAATCCGCTCACCATATAAAAAAGCGCGATCACCATCAGCACAATGCCGGACCAGTACACCAGCAACACGCCAACGATCACGAGCAGGATGAGCAGCCGCACGGGTTGACGGCTCTCCACACGCAACTCTTTGCCGCTCCAGAATCGCCATGTGCTGACCATCAGATATCCCACAAAAAGCACAAGGAAGAACCACACCAGAGCGATCCATGGATTGTCGATCGGCTGCCCTGCTTCAAAGTGGACAACGGACGAGATAACACCAGCGCCCGCAGGAATGGGCATGCCGACAAAGTATTTCCGTCCTGGCCTGCCGGGGTTTTTCGGCAATGGATTTACGGCGATGTTGAAACGCGCCAGTCTGCATGCTCCGCAGATGAGAAACAAAAAGCAGGCGAGGATGCCTATCTCAATCAACTTGCTGCGAAAGATCGGATGGATCGTATTGACCGGCAGCATGCGAAAGCCCCAGATGTAGGCCAGCAGGGCAGGTGCAACGCCGAAGGTAATCACGTCCGCGAGAGAATCGAGTTCACGCCCAAACTCACTGGACGTATTCGTCATGCGTGCAATACGGCCATCAAGCCCGTCGAACAGAACGGCAAACGCGATCGCAATGGCTGCTCGATCGAAGTAAGCAAAATTTCCTGCTGATCCCTGGATGCTTTGCGTGATCGCATAAAAGCCCGCAGCAATATTGCCCGCTGTAAAAAGACTAGGCAACACGTACATGCCTCGCCGTCGCGAGGGCGCATGCGCGGTATAGGGCTCTTCAATCATCAGCTTGCCACCGTTGAGTTGAGGGACGATTCAGACAATACCGCCAGTACAGTAGATCCGCCCTTGACGCGATCACCTTTTTTTACAAGAAGGTCTACGTCCGCCGGCAACAGCACATCGACACGCGATCCGAACTTGATGAGACCAACGCGCGAGCCACGCTCCACCCGATCACCTTCCTTAACCGTGCAGACGATGCGGCGCGCAAGAAGCCCGGCGATCTGTTTGATTGCAATCTCAAAGCTGCCGCAGTCAAAAACAATCATGTTCTGCTCATTCAGCGCAGCCGAATCCGGACGCATGGCGTTGAGAAACAGCCCACGCCGGTAAACCACCTGTTTCACCACGCCCTTTTCCGGAGCACGGTTCACATGCACATCAAAGACGTTGAGGAAGATACTCAGCTTCAGGCGGCTCCCCTGCGGCGTTTCGATCCAGTCGGCTTCAGTCACCTTGCCATCACCGGGCGAAACAATCTGACCGGGACCAGCAGGAATCGAGCGATTAGGATCGCGAAAAAACCAGAGGAAAAAACAGGCAAGAATCACCGGAATCGCCGCAAGCACATGCGACCCCGTCACCCGCCAAAGGAGGAAGGCGACCAGCAGAAGGCCACCTCCGTAGAAATATCCGTCGCGAACCATACAATCCTTGATGATACCAGCCCTTGCAACCAGAAATGGTCACGGAAGTGTCCGCAATACAAGGGCGTCTTCGGTGGGATGAGTGTAGTAGTTTTTTCGTCGCCCAATGGATGAAAATCCCAGCCCGCGATAGAGCGCCAGCGCCGGTTCATTGCTCTCACGAACCTCCAGCAGACACGGCACTGGGCCCGCTTGCGTGAGCAGCCACTGCACGAGTGCGCGGGCGATGCCTCTCCGTTGAAAGGCCGCTGCAACGGCGATGCTCTCCAGGTGACACTCTTCTCCGCTAAGGACGTGCGCGGCGATAAAACCTGCAATCCCGTTTTCTATTTCAGCAACGCCGATGAGCGGATAGACCTTCGCCTCTCCACGAAAGATCATGGAGCGATAGTTCTCCTCAGTCCATCGCGGGGCACTAAAAGATTCGTTTTCAATGCGCATGATGGCCGCGAGATCGTCTTCCGTTGCCATGCGGATCACGGCTGGCGTGCCCTCAGCACGAGTTCAGCATCAGGGATGCGAAGATAGTTCGCATCCAGCAATGCGGTGTCTGCGAATTTACCTGCGGCAGTATCGTTTGCAGCGAGTTGCACGAGATCATGAATGGTCGGGGCGCCGATCCACTCGCCTGCGTCACGCAGCAACTCTTCTCCTACAACGATGCGCCCGCCGCGTGCCTGCGCAGCTGCGCGCGTAAGCATGCGTTCGTGGATGCAGACGCCATCCTGATATTCGCCGACATACACATCTCCGCGTCCTGCATCGAGCCATGCGTTGGCTGTTCCTCCCGCACGGTGTGCCAGCATGCGAAGACGCGATACGGCAATCAGCGGAATGTTTAATGCTTCCGCGAATCCCTTCGCTGCGGCGATGCCGATGCGAACGCCGGTGAAGGAGCCAGGACCGGTAGCGATGGCGATCACCTGCACGTCTGCAATGATGACCGATGCCTCGCGCAGTACCTCTTCAACAGAGGACATAAGCCGCTCCTGCGTCTCGCGTCCGGGGAGTGTGCGTTGCGCAAGCACCGTGGCACGTGCGCCTTCCAACTGTGCCAACGCCACGGCTCCTTCAGCGCCGCACGTATCGATAGCGAGCATCCATTGCATCGCTGTTGATAATACCCGCAGAAAAATTTTCTTTCTTTCACCGGGCACAAAAGCTCACCTTGCGGAGTCTATAGCCACAGTTCACCTGCGAGGTTTGCTCCTTGATGACACGCTTCCCTGCCGCTGCCGCCGTTCTGCTTACGCTTCCACTTGCCGCGCAACATACGCCGCCCAAACCCACACATATTGCGTCGGCCGATGTGGACAAAGCTCTGCCGCTACGGCGCGTTTCGCTCTACAAGAACGGCGTCGGATACTTCGAACATATCGGTCCAGTCAGCGGATCGCCGCGCGTGACCATCACCTTCACCACCGCGCAGTTGAATGACGTGTTGCAGACGCTGACTGCGGTCGATCTGGGCGGCGGACACATCACCGGCGCGGGTTACAACTCCACCACGCCGCTTGAGCAGCAGTTGAAGAACCTGCCGATCTCGCTCTCTGCCGATCCAACCGCAGCGGATTTCTACTCCGCAATCCGCGGCGCGCGTGTCGAGGTCACAGGTTCCGGCGCGCCGATCACCGGACGCATTCTGAATGTAGAACTGCGCAACGTCACCTCTCCCAAAAAAGATGAGGACAGCTCCTCACCAGTGCAAAAGCATTTCCTCACTGTCATCTCTGATGCGGGCGCAGTGCGGTCCCTCGAGCTGACAGGCAATACTTCGGTACGTCTGCTTGACCCTGTTATGCAGGATGGCGTGAAGCGTTATCTGCAAGTGCTCAACTCCACGCGAAGTGACGGTCTGCGGCAGCTCACGCTGACGGACAGCGGCAGCGGCACGCGCGAGATGCGCGTCTCGTATGTCTCCGAAGTGCCCGTATGGAAGTCCACCTATCGCATTCTTTTTGACGAAAAGCCGAAGAAGGACGGCGACGTTGAAACCGCCACGCTGCAAGGCTGGGCCGTGATCGACAACACCGTTGGTACGGATTGGGAGAATGTACATCTCTCGCTGATCGCGGGCGCCCCGCAGAGTTTTATTCAGCCGATCTCGCAACCATATTACTCGCGCCGGGCTGAGATCCCTCTACCGGAAGAGGCACAGCTTACACCGCAGACGCATGAAAGCGGCGAACCCAATTTAGGTATCCCAGCACCGATGGTCGCAGCATCGCCGTACATATCAGGCAGTGCAGGCGGAGTAGCGGGTGGAATAGGACAAGGAATGGGTTCAGGAAGCAATGTCGGTGGTGGTGTGTATTCCGCGCAGGAATTGGCCAAGCTGCCTCGTCGGATGGCTGCTCCCATTGCTTATGAGGATTCCGCCTCAGCATCGATTGCTCCGGCAACAAAGACTTCATCCTTCGACGACTACTTCGAATACAAACTCACCGATCCCATTACTATCCGGCGTAATGAAAGCGCACTCGTCCCTATCCTGCAAACAAAGATTCCAGCCGAACGCGTCACGCTTTGGTCGGAATCGCAACCTGCGCCTCTACGCGCGTTGTGGATTACAAACACATCCGACCTGACACTCGATCGAGGCTCCTTTTCTATCGTCGAAAATGGCAACTTCGGAGGACAGGGCCTACTCGACCCTATCCATCCCAAGGAAAAACGGCTGCTCTCTTACGCTGCCGATCAGGCCGTGCATGTGTCCAACGACGGCTATCCACGCACCACGCGACGCATACAGCAGATCGCGCTCTCCAAAGGTGTCCTGACTGAAAAGACAGTAGAGATCGTCGAACGTTCTTACCTGGTACACAATGCGGCGTCTGAGGCGCGCACGGTGATTGTGGAGCATAACCGTCATCGCGGATGGGACCTCGACTCCGATCCGAAGCCGGTGGAAACAACGGACGGTGTTTACCGCTTTCGTGTGGTCACCGCGCCGGGCGCAAGTGTTCGCCTGCATGTGGGCGAGCGGCACACGCTCTCCGCGCATTACCGTATTGCACAGATGGACGAGCGCCAGATTGACCTGATGCTGCGTACCGCAGGAAATACCAATACAGCCACAGAACAGGCTTTGCGCGAAAAGCTTGCGCCTGTGATCGAAGCCCGGCACAGACTGGCCGACATCGACTCCCAGATTGGAAATCGCAATGCGGAGATCAACCGCATCAGCGACGACCAGAAGCGTGTGCGCGAAAATCTTTCTTCGCTGAAGTCGTCTGCGGAAGAGCGTGATCTTATCCGCCGCTATACGAAACAACTCAACGAACAGGAAGATCGGCTCGTGGTCCTGCGTAAGGAGATCGAATCGCTCCAGCAGCAGCGGACTGCTGCGCAGGCTGATCTGGATCGCGTGGTGGAAGGGTTGCAGTTTGAGCAGGAAGTTTAGGAGCAGTTGTCAGTACTCAGTGTTGGCTAAGCCGCCGCTAACTAACAACTGAGAACTGACGACTCATTCGCCGGGATGCTTACTGCGGGGCGCCATTGCCGGCGCGGGCTGCTGCTTCTCCGTAGGAGATGCGCCTTTCGGAAAGTAACCGGAGCGCGTGCGCACGTCGAGCTTGCCAAAACCTTTCGCTTTTGCTTCCACGCGAATCTGGCGATAGCCGCCGAGCGAAGCCGGTTTGGTAGAGCGATAGGTGATGGTGTACTGCTGCCGGATGTCTTCAGCGACCTCGGCCGCAATCTGGTCCACTTCGCTCAGCTTGCGCGGAAAGTATGCAATGCCGCCGGTCTGCGCAGCCAGCGTTTCCAGCACGCGACGGGCATGGCGGCTCTCCGCCTTGTTGCTGTCATCCCCAAAGAGCAGGCCCACGCAATAGATGGTTGGCCCATCCAGTTCCTGCACGCGGCGGATCGCCTCTTCCAGCGTGGAACCTGAGGCATTGTCGTCGCCATCGGTGATGAGGAGCAGCACCTGCTTGGGGAGCTTTGCGTTTTTCGCAAGATAGTCCGCGCTGGCGATGACCGTATCGTAGATAGCCGTGCCACCCGCTGGCTTCACATAAGAGAGAGCGGCCTTCAGCTTCTCCACGTCATGGGTAAAATCCTGATCGATGAACGCTTCGTCGGAAAAGTCCACGAGGAAAGCTTCATCTTTTGGGTTCGACAACCGCACCAGGTCAAGCGCGGACTTGTCCACCGCAGCGCGCTTGTCGTACATCGATCCGGAGTTATCAATCAGTATGCCGAGAGATACCGGCAAATCTTCATGCCGGAAGCTGAGGATCGTCTGCGGCACGCCATCTTCATAAACATGGAATGCATCTTTTGGCACATTTTGTACAGGATGTCCGTTCTCCAGTACAGCTGCGTTCAGCCGGACTTCACCTACCTCCGCACGCAAGGTATAGGTGCTGCCGGAGCGTTCCACCGTACTGACAGGCCCCTGCCCCGGTGTGCCGGGTGCAGTCATCACCGGATCGGGATCGGGCGATGGAACTGGGTCGCGGTCCACGATCGGCTGTTGCGCAGCGGCAAACAAAGTCGCGCCAAACAGCACGGCGGCAGTGAGCCAGCTTCTACTCCGTCGGTGCATAGTAACCCTGTCGATGATGAACATTCAGTAGCGGCAGACCCGGCGGCGGATTCAACTTCACCTTCAATTTACGCCAATTGCCATCGTGACGCAGATTGGTCGGCCTGAAACCCACCACGTATTCATTACGCAGCTCTCCGCTGATGCGGCTGGCGATATCGCCCAGTTCGCTGACATCATTTACTTGGAACATGCGCCCTCCGGTCAACTCGCAAATATCGCTCAGCAACGCAGGTCCGCTCTTCTCTTCAGGACTGGCCGCGTACTGATCAAAGATGCCGATGGAATAGATCTGGGTGTCCGATTCGCGCACCGCCCTGCGCAACTCACCTTCCACATAACGGCTGCGATTGTCGCCGCCATCGGAGATGATGAGCAGCGCCTTGCGTTCGTATTTCGCGTCTTTCAGCTTATTCAGTCCGAGATAGGCTGCATCAATCAAGGCCGTGCGCTTCTCCGGCTTCAGCATCACCATACGCGCATCCACATCATCCACGTCCGAGGTGTAATCCACCACCACAGCCGGACGGTCATTGAATGCAATCACAAAAAATTCATCCTGCGGGTTGGACGTGCGCATGAACTCGCTAAGCGCCTGCCGCGCGCGGTTGAATTTGGAACTCATACTTCCGCTGAGATCGAAGATCACGCCAATGCTTACGGGCGCGTCATCCGTCGAGAAGGTGGAGATCGCCTGTGGCACGTTATTGTCGTAGATGTAAAAATTATCGCGTTCCAATCCCGTAACCAGCCGGTTGCGTTCGTCCGTAACCGTCATGGGCACCAGCACCAGGTTGGATTCGACGTGAATGGTCGGCGTTCTGGGCAACACGCGGCCAGCAGCGGGATCGGCGGGCTTTGTGGCTGGCACGGGCGGCTCCGTATGTACATTGCCCAGCGGATTCTCCTGCGCACCCGCTGCGCATGAGAGCGCGAGCATCATCACCACCACACCGTGTTGGATAATTGACCGCATGCCTGGCCCATCGTCCATTCCAAATCCAGAGAAGCCTCTGCACCATGAGACGCATCCGCCGGTAAATCGGAAGACGATTGTACGTCAGAAGTCCGATGCCTTGTCTTTGCTGCGCTGGCTTATTGCTGGTACAGCGGCGATGGGCATCGTGCTCTCGCTGCTGCCCGCCACGGGACACGACCAGCTATGGTTCCTTTGGGTAGGCGAGCGGATGCTGGCAGGCGCAAAGCTCTATGGACCAGAGATCATGGAGCCCAATCCACCGCTCATAATGTGGCTGTCGGCCGCGGTGACGGCGGTGGCGCATGGGTTCTATCTGGAGTCCACGTTCGTCTTCAAGGCGCTGCAACTGCTGCTGATTGGCGGAATGTTTGTACTGGTGGAACGGCTGCTTGCAGTGGTCACGCCGCATTTTTTCGGGAAACTTCTCCGCCCCGCGCTGCTCCTCTTTTTCATCGTGGCGTACCTGGTCATTCCCGCACGCGACTTCGGCCAGCGCGAGCACCTGCTTTCCATCCTTTGCCTGCCGTATCTTCTCGCAGCTTCAAGACCACAGGATGGTTCCTGGCCGAAACTGCTGCGTATAGGGATTGGCTTACTTGCCGGGATTGGATTCTGCCTCAAGCCGCAGCAGGTGCTGGTGTTCTTTGCGGCGGAACTTCTGCTCGTCATCAGCCGCCGTTCACTGCGATCCTTAGTGCGGCCTGAGGCGGTTTGCATCGTTGCGGTTGGTCTGGGATATCTTGCGTGCGTCTGGCATTTCGCGCCTGCATATTTCACAACAACACTGCCCATCATCCGCAACTGCTACTGGGCCGTTGGCCATCTTTCGATTCTCGAGCTGCTCTTGGAAAGCCCGCAGTTGCAGGTCCTCGCGATACTCAGTGTGGCCGCGCTATATCTACGCCGGAAGCACCAGTGCTCCTCCCTGGCATGTGTGCTCACCACGGCTGGCCTCGCCGCGGACGGCGCTTATCTGCAGCAAGGCACCGGATGGTACTACCAGCAGATTCCCGGCATCGTCTTTCTACTCGCCGCATTATTTGTGCATGCCGCAGAGATCGCACAAGCGCGCGCCTTTGCGCCCACACGATGGATGCGCAACGCCGTCGCTTTCCTCTCGATACTAGCGGCATTCCTCACGCTCCACTTCAGCGGATACCCCATCACGCCCGATCGCTCGTTCCCCATTGATCAACCAGACGAATCGCTCTTCCGTCCGCTCGCGCGTGGCACGCCCATCGCCATCCTCTCCACCAACGTGGAGGAGACGATAATGCCGCGCGCCAAATATCACCTCTTCTGGGCGCAGCGCATGAATAACCTGTGGATGCTGCCAGCAATCCTGCACAGCGAACCTCCCGCGGCCAATCCGCACCATCTTTCCGCTGCGACGATCCAGATGCTCGCGGACAAGCAGCACGCCTTTATGGCTGAAGACCTCCAGCGCTGGAAACCTGTGCTGGTGTTGATCGAACGCTGCTACGACCCGGCCGTGCAGTGCCAGATGCTGGAGGACCGCCACGACGATCTGCTGGCATGGTTCAGCCGCGATGCAGCCTTTCGCGCCGCATTTGCACCTTATCGGAAGCAGGGGCAGGACGGACGGTTCGACGTCTACACCCGCCAGTGATGCCCGGTACAATCGAAGGCAACACTAAAATTACGGAGAATTCTGTTACCGCATGCGTATCTACCCGTTTCGCGCCCTTCGCTACAACACGGCCAAGGTGCCGCTTGAATCCGTCGTCACGCAGCCCTACGACAAAATTTCGTCTGCCATGCAGCAGAGCTACTACGATGCCAGCCCTTACAACCTGGTCCGCGTAATCCTAGGCAAAAAGTTCGACACAGACACCGAAGAAGGCCCGAACGTCTACACCCGCGCCGCAGAAGCCTTCAACCAATGGCGTAAGGAAGGCATTCTGCAGGAAGAGCCCGAGCCCGCGATCTTCGGATACGCGCAACGCTACACCGTTCCCGGCACGACTGAAGTGCGGGAGCGCCGCGGCTTTATCTGCCTCGGCCATCTGTACGACTACAAAGAAGAGGTTGTCTACCGCCACGAGCAGACGTTGGCCAAGCCTAAGTCGGACCGCCTGAATCTCTTCAAAGCCACGCGCGCTTACTGCGAGCAGATTTACATGCTCTACAGCGATCCGTCGTTCAGCGTGGAGAAGCTCATCTTCGGCAACGCCGGCGGCGAAGCCACCAACCCGCCTGACCTTGCCGTAACCGACGAATACGGTGTGGTGCACATGGTGTGGAAGGTGACCGATCCACACGTGCTCTCGCTTATCACCGGAGCTATGGCGGACAAGAAGCTGATCATCGCCGATGGACATCACCGCTACGAAACATCGACTGCCTACGCGCGCGAGCGTGCTGCGGAGCTTGGCGTGCCGGACTCCACACGTCCTTCGCAGATTGAGAAGAACGCGAACGAGTCGCCCAGCAACAAGGCGGATGAAGGCTCGCTGCTTATCGCGAAGCCGGCTTTCCCCGAAGCCGCAATGATGATGACGCTCGTCAACATGGACGCGCCCGGTATCACCATTCTGCCGACGCACCGCGTTGTCTTCGGCCTGAAGAACTTCTCCGTCAACGCATTCCTCGACAAGGCAAAGCCGTACTTTGACGTGGAGAAGCTGCAGCCCACCGCAAAGAGCGATGCCGTAACCGACGCGGAAAATCTCGACACCGCCGCCGAACTGCTCGCACCGCTCAACGCAACCCAGGGCACGGCGATTCTCGCCGCAACCGCAGAGGGCAACTACCTGCTGAAGGCAAAGCCGGAAGCGATCAAGCAGGCACTCGCTGGCCTCAGCGAAAAGCAGCTTCAGTTGGATGTGGTGCAACTGCACAAGCTGGTGCTCGAAAAGCTGCTCGGCCTCACGGAAGAGTCCATTCGTCAGCAGGAGAACCTGCGCTATCTCCGCAGCGCATCCGATGCAGTGGCACAGGTCGCGCGCGGCGAAGCGAATATCGCCTTCCTCATCAAGCCAGTCACACTGGCGCAGTTGCAGGATGTTTCGCTATCGCTGGAAGTGATGCCGCAGAAGTCCACCGACTTCTATCCAAAACTGCTCTCGGGCCTCGCCTTTTATGCGCTCGACTAACTGGCTTCGGTGTGGGGTGCCCCATCCATGCGCGCACTTTGCGCATGGGTGGGTTCATCGCGCCAAGCGCGATCTTCTGTTGCTGTCTGTAATATCGCTAGTCGCACCTGCTGCATCTTTCGCCCAATCCGTTCCTGCAACAAAGCCAGCCACAACGCCTTCCAAGCAAGCCCCACCGGCGCAGCCTGCCATCAATAACAACATCATCGTCCTCGATCCCGCGCACGGCGGCGAGGATACCGGCGCCCACATCGGGCAGCTCAACGAAAAAGATATCAACATGCAACTCGCCACGCGGCTTCGTTCGTTGCTACAGGCGCGCACGTTCGATGTAAAGCTGCTGCGCGACGGCGACCCTACACCCGCTCCTACAGCCGATCAGCGCGCAGGCGCAGCCAATCAGATGCATGCCGCAGTCTGTATCGTTCTGCATAGTTCGGCCACAGGAGAAGGTGTACATATCTACACCTCTGCTTTGAAAGCAGCATCGGAGACAGGATCGTCTGCCATCGTTCGCTGGGACCGCGCGCAGACATCGTACATCCAGCAGAGCATGCGCCTCTCAGATAAGCTTTCTGAAGCGCTCACACGTTCGCGCATGGCAACATCCAACGGACGCACCTTCGTTGCTCCGCTCGATGCGCTGCAATGCCCTGCCATTCTCATCGAGCTCGGCCCAATCCATGGCGGCAATACTTTACCTTCAGATACCGGTTACCAGCAAACAGTGGCCGACGCAATTGCCGGCACGCTGCTCCAGTGGCGCGAGGACGCGAAAGCGGTGGTGAAGCAGTGATTCCTCGCTACCAGCGCGTTCTCTTTTGGCTGCTGCTCGTCCTCTGCGGTGTAATGACGGTCTTCCTCATCTACACGCATCATCGCAATCAGGAGACCGCAGACCTGAGTGCAGATGACACGCCCATCGCCGCACCAGATGTAGGCGCAGCCGAGAACGTCACCTACGTAGTGGCGCGCGATGCAGATGGCACCCTAACGTCTGCCGAACAATCCATCGCACTTCCTTCTGTCCCCGCGGTGCGAGCACGCGCATTGCTTGAACATCTCCTCGCCGACTATGCTCTCCCTACATCGCAGCATCCTCTTCCTGGAGGTATCGCGGTGGAGGACGTCTTTCTTGTGCCGCTTCCTTTGACCGCCCCACGTCAAACCGGCAACACAGGCGGCAAGCCCCAGCTTCCCGACAAAACAGAAGATGCCGACGAGCTTACGCACGTCACCGGCGAGCTTGCTGTCATTAACCTGCGCTCCTCATGGGTCACAGCGCATCCTTCTGGCGTGGAAGCGGAAACACTCACGGTGTTGTCCATCCTCGGCACCCTGCATGCATCCATGCCCGAAATTACACATGTCCGCTTCCTTGTAGACGGCCAAACCCGCGACACCCTGGCCGGTCACGTCAATCTTTCGCGTGTGTATGAATCGGCCGACACCACAAGCACCCCGCAATAGTTCAGCGTCTATCTATCGGCTTCGTCACGATGACGCAGCGGAGAAGTCCGCTTTTATTCGCCACCCGTAGACGCACGCTCACACAACGTCATCTAATCGAATTATGGATACCCTTAAGCTCGGCGGCGACCTTCCCATCCATCGGCTCGGCTACGGCACTATGCGTCTGGTAAACGAAGGCGCGTGGGGTGAGCCCAACGACCGCGAAGCCATGCGTAACGTGCTGCGGCGCGCGGTGGAACTCGGCGTCAACTTCATCGATACTGCCGATGCCTACGGCCCATTCATCGCGGAAGAGATCATCGCCGAAGCGCTGCATCCGTATCCTGCCGGTCTGGTCATCGCCACCAAAGGCGGCATCACGCGGCAAGGCCCCGCAAAGACAGGCAAGTGCGGCGATCCGGGTTATCTGCATCAGTGCGTAGAGATGAGCCTCCGCCGTCTCAAACTGGAGCGCATCGATCTTTATCAACTCCATCGCATCGACCCCAAAACGCCACTGGAAGAGTCGCTGGGCAAACTGGGCGAGTTGCAGCAGGCCGGAAAAATCCGCCACATCGGCCTCTCCGAAGTGACCGTGGAAGAGATCGAACAAGCACGCAAGATCGTGTCTATCGTCTCCGTGCAAAACCGTTACAACCTGATGGAGCGTAAGTACGAAGCGGTGCTGGACTACTGCGCAAAAAACAACATCGCCTTTCTGCCGTGGTACTCAATGAACGCAGGAAAGTTCGCGAAGAACGGCGGCGCGTTGAATGACTTCGCCACGGAACGCGGCATCACTGTCAGCCAGCTTTCACTCGCATGGCTGCTGCAACACTCGCCTGTCATGGTGCCCATTCCCGGCACCTCTTCCATCGCTCATCTGGAAGAGAACATGAAAGCAGACGAAATCAAACTCTCCAGCCAAGACCTCGACGACCTCCAACTCATCGCCGACACGCAGGCAATGTAATCCCTAATCCCTAATCCCTAATCCCTAATCCCTAATCCCTAATCCCTAAAAATTGCTACTCTGAACAGGTATGCCATACCTGCTCAAAACCGAGCCCAACAAATACTCTTACGATGACCTTCAACGCGACGGCGAAACCGTGTGGGACGGCATCGCGAACAACCAGGCGCTGCTCTATCTGCGTGGCATGAAGAAGGGCGAAAAGCTCGTCATCTATCACTCCAACATCGGCAAAGAAGCAGTTGGCACGGCGAAGGTCACGTCCGTAGACGCGAGCGATCCGAAGAACCCCATTGTAGAGATCGCGCCGGTCAAGCGCTTCAAAACACCGGTCCCACTCGACGCCATCCGCGATGCCGGGGTTTTCAAGGGCTCCATCATGTTCCGCCAGTTCCGCCTCTCTGTCGTTCCGTTAGAGGACGAGCAATACGACTGGTTAATTGCTCAATCATCCGCGAAATAAGCGCCAACGGCGCGTCCTATATCAGCCTGGGGCGTAGCCCCAGGAATAATCTCAGTGGAAATTGGAAGGGCTGAAGGCCCGGTCTATAAAATGAGCACGGAAGAAAGGAATCTCATCATGATCGATCTCAAAGGCAAAGTCGCGGTCGTCTTCGGACTCGCCAACAAGCGCTCCATCGCCTGGGCCATCGCGCAGCAGCTCAACGCCGCCGGTGCGCGCGTTGCCATCTGCTATCAGAATGAGCGTCTGCAAAAAGAAGCGGAAGCGCTGCTGCCTGAACTCAACGATGCAAAAGCATTCCAGGCCGACCTCTCCAACGATGCGGATATTGACAACGTCTTCGCGCAGTTGAAGGACACCTACGGCAAGCTCGACATCATCGTCCACTCCGTCGCCTTTGCGCCGTCCGAAGCGATCAAGAATGACTTCATCCACACGAAACGTGAAGACTTCCGCATCGCGCTTGACGTCTCCGCCTACACGCTCATCGCCGTAGCGCGCGCAGCCGCACCGCTGATGACCGATGGCGGCTCCATCCTTACACTCACCTACTACGGCAGCGACAAGGTCTTCCCCAACTACAACGTGATGGGTGTCGCCAAGGCTGCACTGGAGAGCACCGTTCGCTATCTCGCCGCATCGCTCGGCTCACAGAAGATTCGCGTCAACGCCATCTCCGCCGGTCCTATCAAGACTCTCGCCGCGCGCGGCATCGGCGACTTCACCAAGATACTCAACGCGGTGGAAGAGCGCGCTCCGCTCCACCGCAACGTGGAGACGGTCGAAGTCGGCAACACCGCCGCCTTCCTCTGCTCCGATCTCGCCAGCGGCATCACCGGCGAGATCACCTTCGTCGATTGCGGCTATAACACTACCGGACTTTAACCACGGAGCAATTACGAATGAAAATCGCAGACCTTCTTCTCGCCGATTACGATCACGAAATCGAAAACACCCGCCGCACTCTTGCACTTATCCCTGCCGATAAAGGCGACTTCAAGCCGCATGAGAAGTCCATGCCTATGGGACGCTTGGCGGAACACACTGCGCGCATGGGCGAATTCGGCAACATGGTAATGAACACTGAAGATATGGACCTCGCCACGGCAAAGTGGCCGGAATTTCACTTCAACGGGCCCGAGCAGCTGCTTAAACACCTGCAGGAATCATCGTCGCAACTGAAGCAGACGTTGAATGCTATGAGCGATGAAGATCTCGAGAAGGTCTGGACCATGCGCTTTGGTAACAAGATCATCATTCAGGCGCCCAAGTACCTCGTCTTCCGCACGATGTTTCTCAATCATCTGGTACATCACCGCGCACAACTGGGCGTCTATCTGCGCCTGCTCAATCTCCCTGTGCCTGGTCTCTACGGCCCATCGGCGGACGAGCCTTTCCAGCCATAATGCACAGATGGCAGGTCTCAGTCTGATGCAATCGATCGTGCGGTTTAGAGATTTCTGCATCGGGTTTCTCCCTCACTTCGAACGCAATGTATCGCGCTCGAAGTGAGGAGCAAAACGCGTCTCACGCGCAGAACTACCCAGCCTTTTCAGCCAACTCCGCCCATCGCGCATACAGCACATCCGCCGCTTCCTGCGCAGCGGCCTGCTCATCCAGCGCCTTCTGCAACGCAGCAGGATCAGTAGCAATCGCAGGATCGTCCAGCTTGTCATGCGCTGCATTCAGCCGCGCCTCTGCCTTCTCCACGCGCTCTTCAATCGTGTCCCAGTCACGCTGATCCAGATACGAAAGCTTCTTCTTCGTCGGCGGAGAACTCTTCTTCGTCTCAGAAGCCTTGGGCCCAAGCGATAACATCTCCTCGCTCAGATCGCCATCGCGCTCCAGCATCCACTCTTCCCACTGCGCAAAGTCGGCAAACCGTTCCGACGCCCCTTTTCCATCCAGTCCCAGCACCACATTACTCACACGATCCAGCATGTAGCGGTCGTGCGTCACCAGCACCAGCGCACCGGGATACTCCAGCAAACTCTCTTCTAATATCTCCAGCGTAGGAATATCCAGATCGTTCGTCGGCTCATCCATCAGCAGCAGATCGGCAGGCTGCAACATCAGCCGCGCAATCAACACACGCGCACGTTCACCGCCGCTCAACCGCTCTACCGGCTGGTTCAACTGCTCGCCTGTAAACAAGAAGCGCGCCGCCCAACTCGCCACATGGACCTGCCGTCCATTGAAGACAACAGAATCACCTTCAGGCGAGAGTGCCTTGCGCAGCGTCAGCGAAGTATCAATCTCGCGGTTCTGCGAAAAGTACACCGTGCGCAACATTTGCGCGCGCTTAATGGCTCCACTCGTGGACTCAAGCTCGCCCGTCAGCAACTTCAGCAGCGTCGTCTTGCCGCTTCCGTTTGGACCAACAAGCCCCAACCGCATTCCCGCGGTGATCACAAAATCCAGATTGTCGAGAATCGTACGATCGCCCAACCTGCAGCTCACGCCATCGAGTTCCACAAGCCGCTTCGTCTGCCGGTCTGTCGCTGCAAAATCAATCGCCGCTGTCGAAGTACGCGTGCGCTCATTCACATCCGCAAGCTGCCCGATCATCTCGTGCGCTTTATCGATGCGCGCCTTGCTCTTCGTCGTGCGCGCCTTCGGCCCACGCCGCAGCCACTCGATCTCCGTCTTTACCTTGTTGCGCAACGCATCTTGTTGCTTGCTCTGAGCTGCAAGATAAAGCTCACGCTCTTCAAGAAATTTCGAATACTTCCCCTTCACGCGCAGCAGCCCTTCGGCATACACGCGGCTCAACTCCATCGTCTCGTTCGCCACTGCCTCCAAAAAGTAGCGATCATGCGAAACGATCACGCTCGCAAACGGCGCCTGTTGCAGTAACTCTTCCAGCCAGTGAATACCGCCAAGGTCAAGATGATTTGTAGGCTCGTCCAGCAACAACACATCCGGCTGCGTCACCACAGCTTCAACAATCGCGAGACGCTTACGCCAACCGCCTGACAGCTTCGCTGCCTCAGCATGTTCATCCGTAAATCCGGCGCGCCCGATCATCTCACGCAGCCGCTGCTCCCGCTCCGCATCCGGCACATGCGCCGCGGCCAAAGCATGCTCCAGCACCGCACGCACACTCAGTCCTGGCGCAAACTCCGAGTTCTGCGTAACATACCCAACGCGCGCCCGTTTGCGGATAGCAACTTCGCCGCTGTCCGTATCTTCCTCACCGGCAAGAATCTTCATCAGCGTGGATTTACCCGCGCCATTGGGCCCAATCAGACCGATGCGGTCACCATCGTTGATGGTGAAGGAAACATTCTCAAACAATGGCTTAGCGCCAAATCGCTTACTCAACGACTGCGCATTCAGAATAGGAGGCATCCGTTAAGTTTACAGCGAATGCAAACACTGACTTGCTAACTGGCTGACTGCTGACTCGCTGCTTTTTCTACAGCATCCGCACCATAAATGCACGCTCGTCGCCCTCAAGGTGCGAGATCGCAATTGCCCCCCGCGCACGCTGCATCACCGAAGGAAACTTTTCGCCCCACTCCACCAGCACCAGAGCATCCGGCTGCGACTCCATCTCCTCAAGGCCAAGCGTCAGCAACTCCTGCTCCGTCTCCAGCCGATAAAGATCGAGATGATACAAACGCAGCTTCGGCCCTCGATACTCATGCACCAGCGTGAACGTCGGCGACGTGACATCCTCACTCTTCGCCGCAACCATCGCTTCGGCGATACCCTTCACCAGCGTCGTCTTGCCTGCACCAAGCTCGCCGCTCAGAATGACCATGCGCGGCGCCGGCAACATCAGTTCATAGATCGTCTGTCCCAGCGCCAGCGTGCCACCCACGCTGCGCGTCTTCAACCGCTTCTCAATCACGCTCGCACTCCCGTCAACCAGGTCATCCCATTCTCATCCACAGTGCGATAACGAAACGCATCACTCAGATGCGCCACCGTGTCCGTCGCCAGCACCGTATGCTCATCGCGCTCCTGCGCGGCAAAATCGCCGGCAAGTCCATGCAGATACACAGCCGCATTCACCGCGTCCGCAAGCTGATCGGGATACTGCGCAATCATCGCTGCCACAATGCCCGTCAGGATATCGCCGCTGCCGCCCTTCGCCATCGAAGGATTGCCCGTCGTGTTCACCGCAACCGTTCCATCCGGATGCGCAATCAACGTGCGCCATCCCTTCAGCACCAGCGTGAGATGATGCTTCGTAGCAAACGCACGCGCAATGTTCACGCGGTCCGCCTGCACATCCTTTACGCTGCACCCAAGCAGCCGCGCCATCTCGCCAGGATGCGGCGTCAGCACCAGCGGACGTTCGCTGCCATCCAGCAACTCCGTCTTGTCCGCAAACGCATTCAGCCCATCCGCATCGATCACCGTCGGCAGCTTCGATTCCGCAACAATCTGCCGCGCCGCCTCCGAAGCATCTCCTTCGGTCGAAAGTCCGGGCCCAATCGCCAGCACTGTCACCTTCTTCTCAACTAACTTCGCCACCTGCGCGACGGCATCGCGTGTCACCACGCCATTCGCATCTTCAGACAGCGAAGCGGTCATCAACTCCGGCGTAATCGCCGCCACACCAGCTAAAATGCTGCGCGGCACAGCTGCCGTCACCAGTCCTGCACCTGTGCGCAGCCCTGCAAAAGAAGCCATTGCAGGCGCGCCGCTCTTGCCCAATGACCCGCCAATCAACAACACATGTCCAAAATGGCCTTTATTGTTATTGATCTCGCGCGGCTTTTCCGCAATGCGTTTCGAAGCTCCTGACCACACCAACTTCGCGTCAGACGCAATCGCCTCCTCCTGCGATCCAATCAGTGTCACCACCACCGGCCCAAACACGTCCGGCGTCAGATGTCCAAACACATGCGCCAGCTTCGGTGCGGTAAACGTCACCACTGCATCCGCGCGAAATGCACCTTCGACCGTCTCAGCAGTCGAATCAGCATCCCAGCCCGACGGCAAATCCACCGCAACCACCGGCACCTTAATCTCATGCAAACGATCGCGCACCTTCACCGCAATCCCACGCAGGGGCGGTTTAAACCCAGTGCCGACCACCGCATCCACAATCAGATCGCTTCCACTCAGCAGCGCGTCCAGCCCGCTCATCTCCGACTCGTGCATCAGCCGGAACACCGCGACGCTCACGCTATCCAGCCGTTCATACATCTCCGCCGCTTCGCCGCGCAGTTTCGCCTCATCTCCCAGCAGAAGAACCGCCGCATCCACACCGCTCTGCGCAAGATGCCGCGCGGCTACAAAGCCATCGCCGCCGTTGTTGCCGGTTCCGCAGATCACGGTCACGCGTTTCGCTGATGAAAACCGCGCACGTACAAACGTTGCCACTGCAGCGCCGGCGTTCTCCATCAGCGTCTCCATCGAGACACCGAACGCATTGGCCGTGCGCTCATCCGTCGCTCGCATCTCTTCCGCAGTCAGAATCATCATCGCTCTTTTACTCTACCGTTCTCAGCAAGAAAAAAGCGCGGGCACACAGCCCGCGCTCTCACCGTCAGATAAGGTTTTACTCTCCGCCATCTTCCACATCAGTCGCTTGTTGCTTCGGTGCAGGCTGGCTATTGTTCGCCATCTTCAGGAAATAATTGTGGTCGGCCAGCCCTCTATAAAAGATACCGCTCAACTCCGCAGCCTTCGGCCCAAACGTTGGGCGTCCTCCTGTCAGGAAAAACACAGTCACAATGCGGCCATTCGGCGTGTCAGCAAACGATCCAAACCATCCATACCGCGTGCCGTTGTTCGAGCACGTCCCCGTTTTGCCGAGTACTGGAAACTCCGAGAAGTGCACACGCAAGCTGCGCCCTGTGCCGTTCGGAAAACTCACTGCTCCCGCCATGCCCGGTAGAATCTCCGGAATAATTGGCCCAATGTTCAACTGGCGTTTGATCTTCGGTGTAAAGTTCGCCACCTCTTCCGGCGTCGTCGGATGCTGCAAGTAATACAGCGTGCCACCGTTTGCAATCGCACTCACAATCGCCCCAAGCTGCAGCGGCGTCATCGAGACTCCCTCGCCGAACGAACACATCCGCCCCACACCGCCGCGCGACTGCGGCAACTCCTGCGAGGGATAAACGCCCAACTGCTCGCCCTGAATGTTATAGCCCGCCAGTTCGCCCAGGCCGAGTTCATTCGCATAATGCTTCACGCGCTCGAAGCCGAGCCGCCGTCCCAGCACTTCAAAGTACGGGTTCACGCTCTTCGCTAGCGCATGCGTCAGATCAAGACTGTAGTGTCCGCCGATATTCACCGGCGTATCCCGCTTGATCAGACCTTCGGATAATGCCGCCAGAGATACGCTCAATTTAATCGTTGAACAAGGTTCCGCGCCTGGCCCAAGCGCCAGCTTCTGGTTCACCATCGCCAGCAGCCGGCCCGTCTTAGGATCGATGGCAAGCGCCGTTCCGTTGAAGTTTCCAAGCGCCTGGATCAACGCCTCCCGCACAATCGGATCTTCACCCGCAGTCACATCACCCAGCGTGAGATTGTCCGCATTCGCGGCAAATGACGGTGCGCTGAAATGCTCCACCCAACGCACACTCTTGCGGCTGCCGTGGCGGCGTCCGCGAGCGATCACAACTACATTACGCTTACGCGCAGCGCTCGATCTCGCACTTGGGCGCGTGGATTTTGCACTCGTGCGCGAAGTACCTCGCGTGCTCGTGCGCTTCGCTGTACTCTTTGTATGGGAAGCTGCGGATTTCGTAGCAGCGGTATGCTTCTTCCGCACCACCGCATGCGCGTCCATCACCAGGGCAAACAAAAGAACGGCCGCAGCCACCTTACGCATCTACAACTCCCGCCTGTTTTCGAGTTCTGTATTACAAGAGACGGTTGCCCCTCTCTCATCGCTTATCGTTAGCGGTTGCCGCGGCGCAAAAAGGCAGGAATGTCCAACTCATCATGTTCCTGCGCAGGCTCCTCCGCCGGCACACTGGCAAAACTCGGCACACGCACACCCTCTTCCAACGGATTCAGCACCGTCGGGGCCAGTTCATCCACGTCAGCCTGCACAATGCGCGGCGCGGCAGGCACAGGGGGAATCTCCTGCGTGATCATGCGCGACGAGCGGCGAAAGAAATCATCTTCAAACACTGACGTAGACACCGGTACAAGCTCCGGTTCACGCGTCACAGGTGCCGCGCTTACAGGTGCAGGCTCTGATGCGAACGTCGTCGGCAACGGAGCAGAATTCACCGTTGCCGCCTCGCGTTCTTCACTGGCAAATCGCGGCGCAGGCACAGCGACGGAGGGCTCTGGCTCTGCCTGTCTTGGAGCAGCAGGTACGGGCGTCTCCATCCGAGCAACTGGCAGCGCGGTCTGGTTCAGCATCCGCTCGCGACGCTCTTCCTGCTCTTCTCGAAAACCCGTTGCGATGACTGTGATCTTCACATCATCGCCCATGCCCTCATCCATCACCGCGCCAAAGATGATGTTGGCATCCTCATGCGCCGCGTCCTGAATCAACGTGCTCGCCTCGTTCACCTCGCTCAGCTTCAACGAAGACGAACCCGTAATGTTGATCAGAATGCCGCGCGCTCCATCGATCGCGCCCGCCTCCAGCAGTGGAGAAGCCATCGCAGCCAGCGCCGCATTCTTCGCACGGTCTTCACCACTGCGCACCGCAGTCGCCATCACCGCGTAGCCCATGCCCGCCATCGTCGTCTTCACATCGGCAAAGTCGCGGTTGATGATGCCCGGAATCGTAATGATGTCGGTAATGCCCTGCACGCCCTGCCGCAACACATCATCCGCAATGCGGAAGCTCTCAAAGAAACCCGCGTCCTTCGCAACCGCAAGCAGCTTCTCATTCGGAATCACGATGACCGTATCCACAGCATCGAGCAGTTCCTTCAAACCGCGCTCAGCCTGCATCATGCGGCGCTTGCCTTCAAACGAGAACGGCCGCGTTACCACCGCAACCGTCAGCGCACCCATCTCACTCGCCAGCGATGCAATCACTGGAGCAGCGCCCGTGCCCGTGCCGCCACCAAGTCCAGTGGTGACGAACACCATATCCGCGCCCTCAAGCGCCTCGATAATCTTGTCGCTATCCTCCAGCGCCGCACGGCGGCCCACATCAGGATTCGCACCCGCACCCAGTCCCGCCGTCAGCTTTACTCCAAGCTGCAACTTCACCGAAGCCTGCGAACTCTTCAGCGCCTGCACATCCGTATTCGCTGCGATGAACTCCACGCCCTCCACGCCCGCGGCAATCATGCGATTCACAGCATTATTGCCGCCGCCGCCCACACCAATCACCTTGATGTTGGCACCGTGAGGCATCTCGTCTTCGTACTGGATTCGCAGGTCGTCGGCAGGCAGCGGCATGGGGGTGTAGCTCCTAAGAAGTCGCGATTTGGCGCGGCTAAATGCGATTCGCCGATCACCATTCGCTATCGCCATTCTGTCACCAAAGTGCCTGCGGATATATGCGGAAAACAGTGGCGAATTCGGGAGGTTCCTTGCGTGGTTCACCTGGCGGTATATCGCCATCACTCTTTCAGAATTCATCCTGAGCGCAGCGCAGGATCCCTAGATTGTTCACCTGTTCCGTACAGTTCGAATATCTCTGCCGAACACTTCACGCATCTTCACTTATCAGCCCATATACAAGCGTATAAAAGACTGCGCATTCTCAGACCAATCTTCAGGGGCAACCGTGATATCGGGTGTGTACACGAAGGTCCACTCGTCGATCTGGTCTATTTGGGTTTGCACAAAGTCAGCAAACATTGGGATCTCATGCTGCAACGAAAAACTGCGCTTAAACCCGAATACTGTTTGCGACCTACCAGTCTTCCCCTTCGGATACCAGTGATCGCCGACAATACACTCCACATCGAGCACGTGGCCTGCGCAGACGTTATAGAAGCGGCCTCCAAGGCGTCTTGAGCCAAGCCATTGGGATATCCGCCTATCCTCGGTATCTCCTAGATAAGTCCACCCCAACGTACAGCACATTCGACGGATGAACCGCGCTCGCCGTCGACGCTGTATTTCGTTCCGCGCCACGATGACGCACATGAAGATAAGCCACAGAATGAACCAGTGGTGTCTGCACCAGAAAGCAATAGGGTTAAGCATTTCTCCTAAAAGCTACCCGCAAAAATCGCCTTCAACTTAGCCTTCAGCCCCTGCTCCTCATTCGCCTTCCGCACCTGTGTGCGATGCGTATAGAGCAGCATCCCAATCGCCGTGGCAAACTCTGGCGCGTTCAACTCCGCAGGCATGCGAGACAGCGGCACCGGCGAGCCCACCCGCGCAGGCGTGCGCAGAATCGACTCCGCCACATCCAGCAAACCGGCCAGCTTCGCGCCTCCACCGGTTAGTACGCAGCCCGTGCCAAGCGCCTCCAGAACACCGCCCTGCCGCAGATTATCGCGTAACATGCGAAACAACTCCGTCGCGCGCGGCTCCAGAATCTCCGCCAGAAAACGCTGTCGCACCAGCCGCGGCCCGCTTCCACCATGCGCAAGATTGCCGCCAATCTCAATCTCATTCAGCGAAGGAACGCTCGTCACCACGCAGTTGCCGTAAAGCTGCTTCAACTCCTCAGCCTCTTCGACGGCGACATGCAGGCCAACAGCAAGATCGTTCGTAAAGTGATCGCCGCCAATCGGCAACACTGCCGTATGCGCCACCGAGCCCTCAAAGAAGACCACCAACTCCGTCGTCGAAGCACCAATGTCGGCGATGCACACACCCAGCTCGCGCTCATCCGCACTCAACACACTCTCGGCGGAAGCAATCCCCTCATACACCGTGTCGACGACTTCCAAGCCCGCGCGGTTCGCGCACGTCACCACACTCTGCGCCACACCGCCCGAGCACGTCGACAGGTGCAGATTCACCTCAAGCTTCGTGCCCACCATGCCGACAGGATCGTGAATCCCCGGCTGGTCATCCAGAATGAACTCCTGCGGCAACAGGTGCAGAATCTCGCGATCGGCGGGTAGCGCCACGCTGCGCGCACGGTCCACCGCAGCGCGCACATCCTCGCGCGTAATCTCTTTCATGCGCGATCCCATCGAGATACCGCCGCGCGAATTTACACCGCGAACATGCGTTCCACCCACACCTACAACGGCAGTCTCGATGCTCTGCTGCGTCATCTTCTCCGCAGTCAGCGCCGCGCGATTGATCGCCTCAGCCGCCGGCCCAAGCTCCGCAATCAAACCCTTGCGCATGCCCTTGGACTTCTCCACGCCATGCCCGCGATACCGCAGCACGCCATCCTGCAGCTCCGCCACCAGAACGCACACCTTGGCGCTTCCGGCATCCAGCACGGTAATCAGGTTATCGTTCTTGCGGTCCAAGGCCTAGTCCACCTGCGAAGGATGATACTGCAACGGCTCTACCTGGCCGCTGGGGATGTTGTTGATGTTGCCGTGGGATGTGCCGCCGCAGATGCCTTCCGCATCTGCTCGCGTTTGTCCATCCACGCATGAATTGCCGCAATCCGCTTCGCGCGCTCGGCATCCGCCTTGGCGTTTCCTGTCGACGGGATCGCAGCAGCCGGTTTCGCCGAAGCTGTATGTGCGACATGATCAGCCGCCTTCGCCGCCGAAGGCTTCACAGCAGCAGCAACATGCGCCGCATGAGCATCCGAGTGTCCAGCCGCAGAAGCCGGGTGCCCCATCTTAGCGACAGTTTTATCATCGCTAAGGTGGGATGGCGAAGAGGCCGGATGCTTCACAGCAGCAACAGCCTCAGCCTTCTTAGCAACCTCATCCTTAGCCGGAGCACTCTTCGCCGCTGGCGTATTCGCAGCCGCAGCATCCACCGGAGCCACAGCAGCCTGTGCCGCCGCAGTCGCCGATCCCTGCGGAACCTGCAACACCACCTGCCGCTCATACCGCATATCTACGCCCGAGAGCCGCGGATACATCTGCTTCCACTCCGCCATGTGGTCCTGCATCTTCTTGTAGCGCTCCAGAAACTGGTCCTGCCCAAAGTGCACCAGCACCTCAATATTCTCTTCAGGAATCAGCGCCTTCACGTCCTCCGGATCCGACAGGTCCACCTCGCTCACATGAGAGCTTACCTTCTCGCCGCCGCTATCCAGGTCATGCAAAAACCGTTCATACAACTTCATCCTCGGCGCGCGCGTACTCATCGGTTCCGCAGCCTTAATACCCGTCACCACCGGAAACGAATAATTCGGGTTCCCCGGCGCGTCCGGCGGAATATCCAGCAGCACGCCGCTCGCATCCACCATGCCGATATCGCTGCCCTGCCGCACAAACGCCACCGGGGTCCGCTCCACCACCTGCACACGAATCCGGTTCGGCAGCAGCCGCATCACCGTTGCATGCTGCACCCACGGCAGCCGCTCCAGGTCGGCCTTGCGCTGCGTCAGCGGAACATGAAAGATGTTGCGCTCCACGTCCTCACCAAAAATGCTCAACAACTGCGACCGCGTCACATGGCTGTTGCCCGCGATCTCAATCGACTGCGACGTAGCAATGCGGAACCGGTCATCATGCGTAAAGAAGCGCGCGGTCATCCACATCGCCGTGCCCAGCGCACCCAGCACCACCGCCACACCCACACCGGCGCCAATGCGTCCCCACTTGGTCTGCGGAATCAGGCTCTTGCGGATGCGCCGGTTCTTGCCCGCCGACCGCAGAAACGCAGTCGTATCGGCATCGTCGGCAAAGTCCTCCACCATCTCGCGGCGCGGACGCGGCGGCTCCGTGCGCAGCCACGGCTTTTCAGAGGCACGCGTCTCCTCTGGCGCGTCAAGCACTGCTGTCGCACGCCTTCCGATGATGTCTTTTGTCCGCATGCCTTTGAGCGAAGGCCGCGGGGAATCGCCAGCCTCAATTCTATGGTTCCCCACCACAACCGCCACGCCAATTTCAGGGGAGTACCCGTAGAGGAACGGGATTACTATTTCGCCATGCCTCGACTGCGCTTACTCTGCTTGCTTTGAAGGGGCTGGGCTTCAGCCCAGCCGTTATACCCGCCAACGATCCGGGCTTTAGCCCCTGAGGGACTGGATTTTCGTCCCTCCACGCGTGCGCGAAAGAAGCCCAGATGCCCGTCACCCACATGGCTTAAAATGAAATCGCTATGCCGTATCCAATCAAAACCTGCGTCGTCTGTGGAGAAGAGTTCGAACTGCGTCCCAACAAACCGGGATTCGCCAACCGCTGCCCCACCTGCAGCGAACCTGAAGAAGAAAAAGAGACCACCGCCGACGTCTACGCCAGCGACAAAGGCGCCAACGCCGCCCGTCGCGAAACCATGAAAAACATGCTGTATCGGAAAGACAGTTAGCCGAAGCAGCCAAAGATTTGGGTGCCCATCCTTTCGCGCTCTTTGCGAAAGGGTGGGTTATCGCGCAAAGCGCGACCGCTGTTACGTTCCTACTCCACACTCTTCGGGTGCATCAGCGCAAACTTCACCTGAACAGCAGTCCGCACCACGGCAGGCGCGCCGTCCACCATGAACGGACGATACTTGTACTGCTTCACAGCATCTACAGCCGCAGCCCGCAGCATCTCTGGACCGCTCAGCACCACAACCTGTGTCACATTGCCCTCGGCATCAATCTGCACGCCCAGCACAACGTCGCCGGCCACATGCGCCAAATTTGCAATCGCCGGATAGACGGCCGCTACATGTTTCACCAGATGCGCTTTGCCTTCCTTCATGCTCACTGTAGGCGGCCGCTTCTCTACCGCGCCGCTAGGAGCCGCTGCCTGCGATTGACCAAACGCACACATCGAACATCCAAACCAAATCACAATCCATGCAAGCAGTCTCATCACCCTCTCCAAGACAGGAAATTTGAACTTCGCCTCAAGCGCGAAGCGCAACCGCTAATCCCTAATCCCTAATCCCTACCAATGCCTCCACCAACATCTGCCCCGCCTGCGAAACACTCCCCGCCCCCAGCGTAATCACCACATCGCCCTCGCGAGCATCCTTCGCCAACCGCGCCACCGCCTCATCAAACGAAGCCGCATACTCCGCATGCGCACCGGCAGACTTCATCCGCTCCACCAGCACCTCCGCATTCACACCAATCAGCGGCTCCTCGCTGGCCGCGTAGATATCGACGACCTCAACAAAATCCGCATCGCCAAACGCCGCGCCAAACTCCTCCATCAGCTCCGCCGTACGCGAGTAGCGATGCGGCTGGAACAGCACCAGCACCCGCTTGTACCCACACTCTTTCGCCGCACGAAGCGTCGCGCGAATCTCCGTCGGATGGTGCCCGTAATCATCCACCACCGCCACGCCGCGCGCCACGCCCTTTACCTGGAAGCGCCGGTCCACGCCGCGAAACGCAGCAAGCCCTTCCGCAATCTGTGATGGCGGAATCCCTAGCTCCACACCAATCGCCACCGCCGCCGTCGCATTCAAAACATTGTGCTTGCCCGGTACATGCAGCTTGAACGGCCCAAGCAGCAGCCCCTTCGCGCTCACCTCAAACATCGACCGGCAATCATCCGCCTTCGGCAACATGCGCAACTGAAAATCCGCATCCGCGCTTTCGCCATACGTCATCACCCGGCGTGTGACGCGCGGCAAAATCGCACGCAACATCGGATCGTCCACGCACGCCGTCACCGCGCCATAGAACGGAACGCCGTCCATAAACTCCACAAACGCGTTCTCCACATCGGCCATGTCGCGATACGTGTCCATGTGTTCGCGATCGAGGTTCGTCACCACACCGAGAATCGGTTTCAGCTTCAAAAAGCTCCGGTCGCTCTCGTCCGCCTCGGCCACCAGATACTGCGACTGCCCCAGCCGCGCATTCGATCCCATCGCATCCACGCGCCCGCCTACAACCACCGTCGGGTCCATCCCGCCGCCCGCAAGCACACTCGCCACCATGCTCGTCGTCGTGGTCTTGCCGTGCATGCCGGCAATGGCAATGCCATACTTCAGCCGCATCAACTCCGCCAGCATCTCCGCGCGATGGATGATCGGCGTCTTGCGCGCCCGCGCCTCCAGCACCTCAGGATTGCTCTTCGCCACCGCGGTACTCGTCACCACCACGTCGGCCTCGCGCGCATTCGCCGCCTCGTGCCCCACATAAATGCGAGCGCCCATCGCCGCCAGCCGCTCCGTCACCGCGCTCGACCGCAAGTCGCTGCCCGAAACAGAAAACCCCATCGTCAGCAGGATCTCCGCGATCCCGCTCATCCCGATGCCACCAATGCCAATAAAGTGAATGCGCTGCTGCGCCGATGCGAACATATCTGTGCTCGAATCTATCAGTTCAAATCCACTTACCGATATCGAACGAACAAACACCGTAACCTCAACAGCTCTACGCCCTACCCACATCGTCATCTTGACCGGAGCGACAGCTTTTCGCCCGCCAACACCGTCATCTCGACCGGAGTCATCGCAGGCATCATCGCGATGACGCAGTGGAGAGATCTGCTTTCCTGCAAGCGACCTCAAACCTTACCAGTCCAACAAACCCCATAGATTTCTCCGCATGTACGCGCTTACACTGAACGCCTATGCTCAGACTCATCACATTCGCACTGGCACTCATCACGGTCTCAGCACACGCCGCAGACACCAACCTCCTCACAAAAATCCGCTCGCCCATCATCCTCAAAGGCGATGCCCACCACGCCTTCCGCGACCCCATCCTCGCGCGCGTGAACGGCAAGTTCATGCTCATCTACTCCTACGTCGTCACCGACCCCGACCAGCGCGTCTACTGGTACACCGCCTGGTCCACATCGAGCGACTTCCAGCACTGGACCGCGCCGTACATCTTCACGCCCAAATCGCAGGACCTCAACTACTCCTCGCCCGGTTCGCTCACCCGCATCGGCAACGAGTGGGTGCTCACGCTGCAAACCATCCCCATGAACAACGTGCGCCTCACAGACCCGCCGCCCATCCACTGGCCAGAAGAGCATTCGCGCCTCTTCACCATGCGCACGCGCGACTTCAAAACGTGGAGCAAGCCCGAACTCATCCGCGTCAAAGGCCCCAACGTCGCCGAAAAAGATATGGGCAAGATGATCGACCCGTTCCTCATCGCGGACAAAGACCACCCTGGCCACTGGCGCATCTTCTTTAAACAGAACGGACACCTCTTCCAGTCCACCTCACCCGACCTCAAGACGTGGACCTTCCACCCCGAGCCCATCGCCAAGGGAGAAAATCCCGAGGTCATCGTCGATCACGGCGACTACCTGCTCTTCTACTCACCGGAAAACGGAACCGGCGTTCTGCGCTCGCACGACGGCATTACCTGGCACGAAGACCAGCCACCCATCGTCCTCGGCCAGAAGGACTGGCCCTACGCCGAAACCCGCATCACCGCCGGCTACGTAGCCGACATGCGCAACCTCCCCAACATAGGCAAATACGTCTTCGTCACCCACACCATGGGACCGGGGAAAACCAAGACCAATCTCAACGTACTCGCCAACTGCAACATCGTCATCGGCTGGAGCGACGACCTGAAACACTGGCACTGGCCCGGTGAGAAATATCCATAACAACAGAAATTCGTGTGAAAACGACTGATAACGTGAAACTACAGAGAATTTTCACTTGAATCGTCATCCTGAGCGCAGCGAAGGATCTCCGTATTTCGCTCGTCTGGGTAAATCTCGTCGGAATAGACGCTTTTGCATGTCAAGCCCAAATCATCCTTAACCCATTCATCCCAAACAACATCTACCCTGCCGGATTACCATGCCAAACCTGAAATAATGGAAATAGACGAAACAAAATCTGGTCCACCCAAATCGGCTAAGTCATTCCAGATCAGGATTTTGCCTCTAACCGCAACAGAATGAATATCTTGCAGCCTGTGGAAATCACATCTCCACCAAACAAAGGACTTAGCAGTCCATACCCGGGGGGGGGTACCCCCACAACTCTCAATCGCGACCACCGGGAGCGCCACGCGAAGCGATCCGCCGTCCGCGCAGGACAGCGCAACCGTTTCTGTGAGATTGTGTTCAATACAACAGGAGGCCGGACCCGGGCGAACACTGCCAGGCCGGTACCCAGGGCCACACCGCCTCGCTACCCGAGGAACGAAGTTCGGACGCGCGAAGGCAGAGGCCAGGAGAATGACGATGGGCCATCTAGTAGCAAAAATCTCACGCGCGACCGGAAAGGCAGTGCTCGGAGCCGCGCTTCTTGCACTTCCTCTTGCAGGTTTCTCAACCCAACAGGCAAACGCACAGGTCTTCATCTCGGCGAGCATCGCTCCGCCGGCAATTCCGGTTTATACGCAACCCTACGCTCCTGGCGATGGATACATCTGGACGCCCGGCTACTGGGCCTGGGACGCAGACGCAGGTGACTACTACTGGGTCGACGGCTCTTGGGTCATGCCTCCCTACGTCGGCGCTCTCTGGACACCGGGCTACTGGGGTGGCTACGGCGCAGGATATCGCTGGTATCCCGGCTACTGGGGCCGCACCATCGGCTACTACGGCGGCATCAACTACGGCTTCGGCTACTTCGGAACCGGCTTCTACGGCGGCTACTGGAACCGCGGCCACTTCTGGTACAACTCCTCCGTCAACCGCTTCCGCAGCGGCTTCGGCGGACACCTGTATAACGGCGGCTACGGCGGATATCACAACTACCGTCCTGGCGGACGCTCGTTCGTCACCGTAAGCAATCACGGTGGATTCAATGGACGTGGCAACTTCAACGGCAGCCACAGCTTTGCGAATGACCATGGATCGTTCAACAATCGCGGAAGCTTCGATAACAACCATCGTGAAGCGTTCAGTGGCAACCGCGGCAGCTTCAATAATGGAGCGCGTGGATCGTTCAACAACGACCATAACTTGAGCAATCGCGGATCGTTCACCAACAATAACCGCGGCAGCTTCGAAGGGAATCGCGGAAGCTTCAACGGTGGCGCACGTCCTAACTTTGAAAGCAACCACTCGTTTGGCAATCGCGGTAACTTCAGCGCATCGCCCAACGTAAACCGTGGCGGCTTCGGCTCCAGTCAGGGCCGCAGCTTCTCACAGCAACCGAGCCGCAGCTTCTCCGCTCCTTCCCAGAGTCGTGGCAGCTTCGGTGGCAACCGCACCTTCTCCGCTCCGGCCGGCGGTGGACGGAGCTTCGGCGGAGGAAGTATGTCCTCCCACGGCAGCTTCGGTGGCGGTGGGGGTGGAGGCTTCCACGGTGGTGGCGGAAGCCACGGCGGCGGACATCGCTAAAAACAACAAAAGGGCTGGAGCAATCCAGCCCTTCTTCTTTTGCAAATATCGCTGCCTAGCTGACTTGCTGACTTGCTGACTTGTTACTCTTGACCTGACTCGCTGCTTCTATCGCCATCTCCCCAATCTCTTCCACCGCACGCGGATGCGCCATCTTCCGAGCCGCTTCGCCCATCGCTTCCAAGCGCGCCGGTTCCATCAGCAGATCGCGTAGTGTCTCGCGCAATGCGCCTGGAGTCATATTCTTCTCCAGAATCATGATCGAAGCTCCGCCAGCAACCATCGACTCCGCATTCTTGCGCTGGTGATCGTCTGCAGCCTGCGGAAACGGAACCAGTACTGAAGCGCGTCCCGCCGCGCATAACTCTTCCACCGTTCCGCCACTGCGGCACAGAATCAGATCGGCCCCCGCGCACGCTGCTGGAATGTCGTTCAGAAACGCATGCACCTCATAGCGCCTCGCATCCACACGCGCGCGCTCATATGCCTCACGCGTAGCGGCCTCGTGTCGCGCGCCCGCCTGGTGCACAATCGTCAACCCTGGCACGTTCGCCAGCAACCAACTCGCGATCTGCGGCACCACCTCGTTGAGTGCACGCGCTCCCTGCGACCCACCCATCACCAGTAATCGAGGCGAACCCTCCAGCTTTGGCGAAATCGCAAAGAACTCCGGACGCACGGGCCGTCCCGTTACCCGCGCATGCCTGAAGTACGGTAGCGCCGATGAGAAACTTACAGCCGCCGCATTCACCCACTTGCCCACTGCCCGGTTCACCATGCCAGGCACGGCGTTCGGCTCAAACACCATCGTCGGAATCCGCTTCAAAATTGCGGCAATCATCGCCGGTCCGCTGGCGTATCCTCCAACACCGATCACCACCTGCGGATCGATCTCACGCAGTAACCGCATGCAATGCAACACACCGCGCGGAAGATCGCCAAGAGTCTTCGCGCGCGTGAGCAGGCTGACATTCTTCAGCATGCCAACGCGCACGTAAGAGATAGGAAATCCGGCCTCAGGTACGAGCTTCGTCTCCAGGCCGCGTTCCGTGCCGATAAAGTGAACGCTAGCGCCGTGCCGGTCGCGCAACTCCCGCGCAATCGACAGCGCCGGAATTACATGACCGCCAGTTCCACCACCGGCGATCACAACACGCAACTTGTCAGAACCTGCAGCAGACATCAATCGATCTCACGCGTTATGTTGAGCAACACACCCATACTCGCCAGCGTAATAAACACACTCGTTCCACCATTGGAGATAAACGGCAGAGGAATGCCCTTCGTCGGCAACAGAGCAAGCACCACGCTGATGTTGAAGAATGCCTGCACCAGAATTGCCGTTGTCATGCCAAAAGCAAGAAAGCGCGCAAACGGATCAGTGGAAAGATAAGCAGCGCGCAGACCACGGTACGCAAGCACGACAAACAACACTACGACGAAGATGGCTCCAATTAATCCCAGTTCTTCGCACACAGTTGCGTAGATGAAATCTGTCTGCGGCTCTGGAAGATAGAAGAGCTTCTGCTTCCCTTCCATAAGACCAACGCCATGGAATCCGCCGGTTCCAACCGCAATCAGCGATTGCAGAATATGGAAACCGGCACCACGAGGATCGGCTTCAGGGTTGATGAACGCCAGCATGCGTTTCCGCCGGAACGCCACATGGAAGAGCATGTAATACAAGACCGGGGCCGCGGCCGCAAATGCAATCCCGAGATAGCGCAATCGGATACCCGCAAGCAGCAGCATCAAAGCCGTCACACCGACGCAGACCATCGCCGTGCCGAGATCCGGTTCTTTCAATATCAGAGCAGTAAAGATGAGCGGCACGGAGGCAGCACGCAGCACCGTTCCCTTCATATCGTCCATTTGATGGAGGCGTGTTTGCAAAAAGTACGCGAGAAACAACACGATGACCGGCTTAGCCAACTCGGACGGCTGTAGCGTAATTCCAGCCATACGGATCCAACGGTGGGCGCCGTTCATACCGCCCATCGCAAACACACCGACCAACAACAACGTCGTAACACCAACGGCTGGAAACACAACTTTTGCATTGTTGTAATGTCGATAATCCACGCGCATCAGCACGAACATCATTGCAATACCGAGCGCAACGAAGATCGCTTGCCTCACTACGAACTGATAGGGCGAACCAAATTGTGCCTTCGCCACGACAGCAGAACTGGAGAAGACCATCACCAGACCAAATAGTGCCAGCAGCAGCACGGCACCGAATAACCACTTGTCTGCGCCAACACGTTTGGCCATTTACTTCGCCTCCATCGCACGCACCAGAGCGACAAACGTGCGGCCGCGATGCTCATAACTTGTGAACTGATCGAAGCTGGCACACGCCGGCGCCAGCAGAACAACATCTCCTGCCGACGCATCGGCAGACGCCCTCTGCACTGCCGCATCCAGCGTCTTCGCAGATTGGATCGGCACCATTCCATTCAACTGCGACTCAATCTTCTCCGCCGCTGCGCCAATCGTGTACACACACGCCACACGGCTCTTCAGAAGATCAGCCAGCAACGTGTAATCTGAACCTTTGTCCTTGCCACCAAGAATGAGCCGCACGTTGCCATCAAACGCAGCCAGCGCCTTCGCCGTCGCATCCACGTTGGTCGCCTTGGAGTCGTTGTAATACTTCACTCCATTGATCTCCGCGACAAACTGCAGACGATGATCGACAGCCTTGAACGCGCGCACCGCTTCGCGAATCTTCTCCGCGCTGACACCGGCAAGACGCGCCGCACACACAGCAGCCAGCACGTTCTCCACATTGTGCACACCCACCAGCGGAATCTCGCTTACCGGCATCACCGGCTCTGCCTTGCCGCCCTCGCACGGCAAAAACAAAATGCTTTCGCCATGCACAAACGCACCCTGCTTGATCGGTCGCCGCGGTGAGAACCAGTAGATCTGCGCGCGTGTCTTTGCCGCCACCATTTGCGTCGGTTTGTCCTCTGCATTCAGGACAAGGAAGTCATCTGCCGTCTGGTTCTCTGTAATGCGAGTCTTCGCGGCTGCATAGTTCTCGAACGTGCCATGACGATCAAGATGGTCCGGCGTGATATTGAGCACCACCGCAATCTTCGGCGCGAACGTATCAATCGTCTCAAGCTGAAAGCTCGACAACTCCAGCACGCTCCATCCATCGTCCGTGATTCCGTCGATCATCTCCACCACAGGCAAACCGATGTTGCCGCCCACCTGCGCCGCTAATCCGCCATGCTTCAAGATTTCGCCCAGTAGCGTCGTAGTGGTCGTCTTGCCATTCGATCCGGTAATGCCAAGCACCTTGCCGCGCAGGAATTGCGACGCCAGTTCTACCTCACCAATGATCGGCACACCGAACGCCTGCGTCTGCTGCAACTCCGGCGTATCCACCGGCACGCCTGGCGATACAACCAGCAAATCCTGTCTGCGAAACGTCAGCAAACCATGTCCGCCCGTCTCCACCGCAACGCCCGCCTCCAGCATCGCCTCAATCTCTGCGCTCAATACAGTCGCCGGACGTGAATCGCTGATTGTCACAACCGCTCCGCGCCCATGCAAAAAGCGAGCAGCCGCAAGGCCACTCTTACCCATGCCGACGACCAGAACGCGCTTGCCCTTCAACTCCACTTTCTTACCTCAACTTCAACGTCGTCAACGCAAACAGCGCAAACACCAGCGCCATAATCCAGAAGCGTGCAATCACCTTGCTTTCGCTCCATCCGCTCAACTCAAAGTGATGATGCAGCGGTGCCATGCGGAAGATACGCTTACCTCCACGCAGTTTGTAACTCCCCACCTGCAACATGACGCTCAGTGCTTCGAGAATAAAGACACCGCCGATAAACGGCAGCAGCAATTCCTGCTTGATGACCACGGCAACCGTGGCTATCGCGCCGCCCAGCGCGAGCGATCCCACGTCGCCCATAAACACTTCTGCCGGATGCGCGTTGTACCAAAGGAAACCGATACTCGCGCCCACCATCGATCCACAGAAGATGGCCAGTTCGCCTACCATCGGCATGCGCTGCAATTCGAGATAATCGCTGAACACCGCGTGTCCACTGACGTATGTGAGCATGGTCAATGCAGCCGCGGCGATTACGGTGCATCCAATCGCAAGGCCGTCGAGGCCATCGGTCAGGTTTACCGCATTCGATGCGAACGTAATTACCAGCATGGTAAAGATGATGAACGGCAGAAAGCCCAACCAGTAAAGATGCGGCACATGCTGGATGCTCGTCCAGATAAGGTCAGGTTGGAAATGCTTGAAGAACGGAACTACCAGGCGCGTGGAGTACATACCGCGGCTGCGCAGATAGAGCAACGCAACAGCCACCGCCCCGCTCGCTAAAAATTGGAGCACCAGTTTCTGCCTGCTGGTCAGACCCAGGTTCCGCTTATGCACCACCTTGATGTAGTCATCCGCAAATCCAATCGCCGCAAAGGCCAACGTCGAGAGCAGCGGAATCCACACCAGCGGATTGCTGAGGTCACTCCACAACAGCGTTGGCACAAAGATCGAGATGCAGATCAACACACCACCCATGGTGGGCGTGCCGCTCTTTTTCTGATGGCTCTGCGGCCCTTCTTCGCGGATGTATTGACCGATCTGAAATTCGCGCAGACGCTCGATTACAAATGGACCAATCAGCAGACCGATAAGAAGCGCAGTAAGGCTGGCGAAGACCGTGCGAAACGTAAGGTATCGAAAGATCCTGAAGAAGCGGAAATAGGGAAACAGCTTCTGATAGAGCAGCCAGTAAAGCAAAACAATCCTCCGCCGCGCATGCGGTCGCCAGCTTCATTATCCGTGGCGAGTTCCACTCCTATGCAGTAATCTCCACGGGGTTCCTGCGTTGATTCCTCTTTGCGCTCAACCGGCAAGCAACGCTGCCAGCGCGCGCTCCAGCCGCACGCCGCGTGAAGCCTTTAGCAGCACCACGTCGCCCTCGCGCAGATTGGCGCGCATCCACTCCGCAGCCTCCTCCGGCGAGTGGACAAAAGCAGCTTCGGCGCCAGCGTCAGCGGCCCCTTCCACCAGCCTGGCCGCATGGCCGCGTACACCGACCACCGCATCCGCACCACGCCCGGCGGCATACTGTCCGCAGGCACGATGCAGCTTCTCCGCATCCGGACCAAGCTCCAGCATCTCTCCCGCTATAACAATATGGCGCGGAGCCTCCACCGCCATCAGAGCATCCACCATCGCATCGAGCGCACGAGGATTGGAGTTGTATACATCGTTGATGATGCGAGCACCCTTCCACTCCACCATCTCTCCGCGCTTTTCTGTCGGCTTCAGTTGCGCGGCAGCTTGAATGCACTCATTGAGCGGGATACCACTCTCCAAGCCAACAGCAATTCCGGCCAGGGCGTTGTAGACATTGTGCGTTCCCATCAGAGCAATGTGTGCCTGCGCGTCTCCTGCATGCGTGAGAACGGTGAAGCGCATACCATCAGGGCCGCCATTCTGAACATTGATGGCGCGCACATCTGCACCTTCTGCCATGCCAAACTTACGCGCGCGTTTGCCATCCGCAAACGTCCGCACAAACTCATCATCGGCATTCAGGAACGCAACTCCATCCGCAGACAGCGCTTCAATCAGTTCACGCTTCGCTGCTGCAATTCCACGAATCCCCTCAGGGAAATGCTCTAAATGCACCGGAGCAACATTGCTCACCACGCCCCAGTTTGGTTCGGCGATCTTTGCAAGCTCGGCGATCTCACCGGCGTGGTTCATGCCCATTTCAATCACGGCAGCTTCATGCTCTTCTTCCAGACGCAAGAGTTGCAGTGGAACGCCGAAATTATTGTTGAGATTGCCTGCCGACTTCAGCACGTTGAAGCGCGCACTCAACACCTGTGCCACCATTTCTTTTGTTGTTGTCTTGCCCGCTGATCCTGTAATACCAATCACGCGTTTACCCCACTTGCGGCGCACTTGGCGCGCCAACGTTTGCATCGCACGCAAGACGCAGTCTTCGCTCTCAGGAACGCGAAGAAGTTTCGCAGCATCCACCTCCGCAGGCACAACCCAGCGCGTACTCACCACCGCTGCCGCTGCGCCTGCCTGCAACGCCGCCTCTACATAGTCGTGACCATCCAGACGCTCACCTTTTACCGCAAAGAAAACTTCGTCCGCGCCAATCGTGCGTGAATCGATGGAGTATCCATACACCTCTGCTGAGGATGCGAAATCGCCTTCCGCATGGATCCAATCGGCAATCTGTCCTAACGTAAGTTTCACTGCTTTCCTTCCAGCGCGCGCAATATTTCAGCCGCCACAGCTACATCATCGAATGGCACCGCGCCGCCGCGCAAAATCTGTTCTTTTTCGTGTCCTTTACCGGCGATCAGCACAATATCTCCGCGATTTGCCATGCGAATTGCGGCTTCAATTGCATCTCTGCGATCGAGCTCCACCATGTATTCCACATCTGTCGGTAAAAGCCCTTGCAGCACTTCATCCGCAATGTTGCGCGGATCTTCACTGCGCGGATTGTCGCTAGTCACAATTACAAAGTCGCTGCCCTGCCCCGCCGCGCGCCCCATCTTCGGACGCTTCGTGCGGTCACGATCACCACCGCAGCCAAACACCGTAATCACGCGATGTTTTCCTGACAACTCGCGTGCCAGAGCAATCAGGTTCGTCAGGGCATCCTCGGTATGCGCGTAATCGACAACCACTGCGATACCAAGCTGGTTAGGAACCGTTTGGAATCGGCCCGGAACAGGTTGCAGCTTGGCCGCAGCTTGTACGCACTCCTGCAATGACAAACCGCGGGCCATCGCCGCAGCAATCGCAGCCGTGAGGTTGTAGACATTCACAGCGCCACTCAGTAGTGAATGGACTTCAGCTTCGCCAAAGGGCGTAGTTAATTGAAAGCTAGTTTTGCCAGCATGCAAAGCGATCTGCGAGATACGAAACTCCGCGCCTTCGCTCTGTCCATAGCTCCAGACCTGTTTGCATTCACGCGCCACATCGAGCATCTGCGAAGCATACGCATCATCCACGTTGATGATGGCTACACGCGGAGGCGGAGCACCTACTCCTTGAAAGAGCTTCGCCTTCGCCTCAGTGTAGCGTTCCATCGTGCCGTGGTAATCCAGATGGTCCTGCGTAAGGTTGGTGAAGATCGCCACGTCCACCGGCAGCCTCCACACCCGCTCCTGCTCCAGAGCGTGCGAGCTCATTTCCATGACTGCTTCGGTCGCACCGGCCTGTACGCCCTGCGCAAAGATATCGAGCACATCGCGGCTCTCCGGCGTGGTGTGCGGTGATGACAGCACTTTATCGCCAATATGCATTTCAATCGTGCCAAGTAAAACAGTGGAACGTTTCGCACTGCGCAGTAAGCCTTCAAGAAGAAACGCAGTTGTGGTCTTGCCGTTCGTCCCTGTCGCTGCAGTGAGTTTCAGTTTCTTCTCAGGATGATCAAAGAAAGCCGCACTGATTTCCGCAAGCGCGCGACGCCCGCTTGCTACCTGCGCCACTGCAATTGAATGCTCGCGTGAAATCTTCTCAAACACATCGGCAGAGTCAGTAACAATCGCAACTGCACCTTGCTTGATGGCAGCATCAACATAGCGATTGCCGTCCGTCGTCTCGCCGCGCATGGCGACAAACAGCGATCCCGGAACCACACGGCGCGAGTCGTACTCCACACCCGTTACGTCCGCATCAGCATCGCGCCGTCGCAGCGTCTCCACTTCGTCCAGCAATGGCCGTATCTGCATCATCGGCTCCAGAACATGCGCGCAGCCGCCAACGCCAGCGCGGCCCCAAAGATGCGGCGCACCACAAGCTCAGGCAGATGCTGCACCCAGCGCGCGCCGAAGTAGCTGCCTACCGCGAGCCCGCAAGCCAGCAGTGCGCCCATGCGCCAATCCACATTCCGCGCGCGTGCGTATGGATACAGCGCAAACCACCACACCGGCAGCGCGGCCACAAATAAAGATGTCCCCTGCGCACGCAACTGCGACATACCGAATACAAGCGTCATGGTAGAGATCAGTAGAATGCCGCTGGTGCCGATCATACCTACGCAGACACCAATAACTGTCCCAACGGACAAGACAATCCACCACGCGACCGCCGTCATCGCGCGAACCGCACCACGATCTCCGTGCCTTCCGGCACCATCGTTCCAGCAGCGGGCACCTGTTCCGCCGCAAGTCCGCTGCCCACAGGCTGTATGCGCAGTCCGGCTGCGCGCGCACGCTCCAGCGCAGTGCGTAATGCTGAACCTGTCAGCACAGGCACTGCTACCTTGTGTTCTGAACTCACCACAATCGCGCCATCAGGACGAGGCTGTTGCTTTATCGGTGCAGCGGACCGCTTGTCCCCATCCTCTCCAAACGCCGCACCGCCATGCGCTTTGAAGGCAGACATCAGCTTCTCCGGCAACGCGCTGAACACAGTCTTCTTTTCACGCGCAGGCACAGCCGCCGCCGCAACCGGCACCGTCGCGCCCGCAACTGGAGTAGCATCATTGCCGCGCAGTGGATCGTCCGCGGGCAAAGAGTTTACCTCAGCAAACAGCGCATTCAAATCGCCGATCTCCTCCGAAGGATGTTCCTCAAGCGGTGGCTTTGCAGGCGCGGCGCCCTTCTTTGCCACGTTTAGCGGTTGATCGTGCGGCACGCCAAGATACTCCAGCGTCTGTTGCGCTACTTCGGCAAACACCGGCGCGCTCGTTTCCGATCCATACCGTGTTCCCACCTGGGGATCGTCAATAATCACGGCGACCGAGATAGCGGGGCTGCTTACCGGAGCAATGCCAGCAAAGCTGGCGACTGTTCGCGTATGCGAATAGGTATGCGTGACCGGATCGATCTTCTGCGCGGTTCCTGTTTTGCCACCAGCGCTGTATCCATTCAGAGCAGCGGCGCGGCCGGTCCCTTCAAGCACAGTGCCGTGCATCATCATGCGCATCTTCGCAGCCGTTAGTTCGCTGATTACGCGGCGAGCGCCATCAGGGGTCTTCGCCGGCAACTGGTGCGAAGGATGAAACGCAGCCGGACGCATACGTGGATCGCCCTTAAGGTAATCCGTCTCATCCAGCAGAATATGCGGCGGGAGATATGTTCCACCATTCGCAATCGTGGACACCATTGTGACCAGTTGGATCGGCGTCACCGCTACTTCGTGTCCGATTGCAATGGAGAGAATGCTCGTGGCTTCCCATCTCTTCGCCGGTCGCAGCAGACCGCGCGTTTCGCTCGGCAGCTCAATTCCTGTGCGGTCACCAAAACCAAATGCCCTGATGTACTCGTAAAATTTCTGATTGCCCAACTTAAGCGCCATCTTCGCAGCGCCCACATCACTCGAATGCTCCAGTGCGTACTGCACTGTTACTTTGCCAAAACGGTCTGAGCGGTCGTCATGCAGCGTGCGGCCAAACATCGTCATCGCGCCGCCCTGACAATCCACAATGTCGGTCGGCTGCACGCCGGCTCCATCAAGCGCTGCGGCATAGGTCAATAGCTTGAAGGTGGATCCCGGTTCGTATACATCGCTCACGGCAAGGTTCTTGAGCAGCGCCGGATCCTGATGCTTCAGATCGTTCGGGTTGTAACGTGGCGAGATCGCCAGCGCAAGAATCTGGCCGGTGTGCGGGTCCTGCACCACCACTGTTCCGTGCGCCGCCTTCATCTTCTCCACCTGCTTATCCAGTGCGCGCTCGGCGATGTACTGAATGTTGGCATCAATGGTAAGAATCAGGTTCTGTCCAGGCAGCGGCTCTCGCTCTTCACTATCTAGAACATGGCGCTTCGCATCCACGGCGGTGAGCACACGTCCGGGCGTGCCGTGCAGGTCCTCGTCAAAGTTGCGTTCCAGGCCGCCGAGCCCGGTGTCGTCTAAACCAACATAGCCGAGCACCTGCGCGCTCAAATCGCCGTTCGGATAGAAACGTTTAAACTCTTTTTGAAAATAGACACCCTTCAGGTTCAGTTCGCGTACGCGCTGCGCCGTTTCCGGATCGAGTTTTCGTGCCACCCATGCAAAGTTTCGCGAAGCCGTGAAGCGTGCAAGGATGCTCTTCTCCGATGTGAACGTATCGCCCGGATCTTTATGCACAACGCTGGCGAGCAACTCTGCCGCCATCGCGCGATTGTCGCCAAGCTCTGTCGGCACGGCATATACGCTCTGCGCATTCACCGTTACCGCAAGCTCACGCAGATTGCGGTCGTACAACACGCCGCGCCGTGGAGCAATCTCAAACGTGCGCTGTTGCTGCATGGCTGCGCGCTTTTCCCACTCGCCGTGCTTCACAATCTGCAGCCAGAAAAGACGTCCGCCTATCAAGCACGTCCAGAACATAAAAAAGACAGCCACCCAGACAAACCGGATTCTCCGAATCGGAGCGGTCAATGTCTGGCGCGGCTGTCTGTTCATCGGTGACCCTGTAAAACGAAGATGACGAAACGCTACTGAACCACGGCGGCAGTGGGCGTAACCTGCGCCAGCACAGGCCCATTCACCGTCGCGTTCGCGCGGACAACCTGTCCCGGCTGCGGCATGCTCATGCCGAGCTCCGTCGCAATCTTGTCGATGCGCTCTGGATCGCTCAACTGCGCTTCCGTGAGATGAAGCTGACGATTGTCCTCGCGCAGATGCTCTACCTGCTGCTTGGTCGCCTCAATGCGATAACCGTATTCGATGGATGCAAAGTGCTGCCACACATACGTCATCACAAACATAAAGAGAATGCCCATCATCACCGCGAACGACCGCATCTCGCGGCGGCGCTCCGGGTCGTCGGCCTTCACCAAACGGCTGTTGTCCAGATGCTTTGTAAAAAACACTTCAGGAGTAGGTCCGCGTCGCGCACGCTTCTGCGCCTCATACAACATCGAATTGTGGTCGCGGAAGCTCTCCGCGCGGCTGCGCTGCACTCGCATTGCCATTGCTTCTGCCGACATATCGCTCACCTCCGGTGAGCAGTTGTTAGATCTTAGTTTTTAGTTGTTAGTAGGTATTTCGGCACTGCAGCCATCCACTAACAACTAAGAACTAACAACTAAGAACTGCTTTTCCTCTCTGCCACTCTCAACTTCGCGCTCCGCGATCGCGGATTGCGTCTCATCTCGTCTTCCGTTGCCGTCACCGGCTTCTTCGTCACCGGCTCCCAAACACCGTCTTTCATCCCTGCGCGAACGGCGTCTTTCACCATCCGGTCTTCCAGCGAGTGGAAGCTGATCACGGCCAGCCGTCCACCCGGTTTGAGCAGCGATGGCGCGCTTTCCAGCAGCGTCCTAATCTCTCCCAGCTCATCATTCACTCGAATTCGGATTGCCTGAAAGGTCCGCGTCGCAGGATGAATCTTGTCGGATTTCATTGAGGGGGCCGCGGCCGAAATCACTTTGGCAAGTTCTGCCGTAGTCGTTATCGGCCGCGCCCTCACAATGGCTCTGGCGATTCTCCGCGACCTCCTTTCCTCTCCGAATTCGTAAATCAGGTTGGCGAGTTCTTCCTCGTCCGCCTGATTTACCACTTGCTCGGCCGTCTCGCCGCTGCGCGTATCCATACGCATGTCCAGCGGACCGTCGGTCCGAAAACTGAATCCTCTGTGCGCCTCGTCAAGCTGCAAACTGCTTACGCCAAAGTCAGCGAGCAGGCCGTCGAGCGACTTCGCCTCGATCACGTCCTTCGCTTCAGAGAAAGCTCGCGGCTCAAACCGCACCCGCGGCATCTCCGCGCCAAGCTCGCTTGCCAACTCCGCAAACCGCGCCTGCGCCTTCTCCATCGCTTCGGGGTCGCGATCGAATGCGATCAGCGTTCCCGTGGGGCCAAGCCTGCGAGCAATCAAACTCGAGTGCCCACCCAGCCCCAGCGTTGCGTCGGCGTACGTTCCGCCTCTGCGCACATTCAGAAGGTCTATTACCTCTTCAAAAAGAACCGGCACATGATGGGGGCTAAACATCTCCCCTCCTCATGCGCGCCCCTGGGGGCGTCCAAACCATTCCGCTAGATGCCGAGAGCAGCCAGCGCCGCCTCGTCCTCTGCGTTCAGCGGGGCAGCCTTCAGCTCCGCCTCAAACTCTTCGCGGTTCGCGATCTCCAGGTACGTCTGGACACCGAGCACCACACAATCCGTCGTCAACTTCGCCGCCTCGCGCAAAATCTGGGGAACAAGAATCCTTCCCTGCGCGTCAATCTCGGCTTCCTGGCCGTAATAGTTCGTTACATCCAGAAACTTCTTCTTCGCCGCGTTCATCGATGGAATCTCCATCAAAGCGGCCTCAATCTTTTCCCACTCGCGCATCGGATACACCCGCGCGCGCTTCCCGTCCGTGCTGGTCACGTAAAAGCGGGGGCCATACACCTCATCCGTGCGGCGCTTGAACTCCGAGGGCAGCTTGAGCCGCCCCTTTTCGTCCACCTTCGCGGGATGATTGCCCCGAAACATTTACCTTCTCGCCTCTTCGCCCGAACCTTTTGTGGTGCCGTTGTGCCAGATGGAGCCGAACCACGCTACACTGACCCAGATTTCAAAAGTCTTTAGCCCTTTTGGGCCACTTTTGACCACTTCGTTCCCCATAATCGATGTAATAGAGGCGGAACGCAACAAAGAAATGCAGCAGAAATTACCTGCTTTTCCCCCAATTTTGTGGAAAACTCTTCTCCTTGGGCTAACGAAACCGCTACCCACTACATTTTGTGTTTAGGAAGGTGAGTCGTTCATGACTTCACACTTGTATTAGAACTGGCTTTGACGGTATATGCGAACAAAAAGCGAAACACGCAGCGGAGAAGCAGCCAATCAAGTCCGCTCCGAATGGAACTACGTTGTCATTCCTAACTTCCTTGTCATTCCGAACGCAGTGAGGAATCTGCTGTTCCGCGATGCGAAGCATCGCCTCGCGCTAAAAGCGCACGGATTAGAAGCGGCCTTAGAGGCTGCTGAAAAAGTCTTTTGAGCAAAAATTGAAGACGGTTTGGGTGACCTCAAACTATCAACAATTTGCCAAACGTCGCTCTGACGGAATCCTATAAAGGGACATTTTCATGACAGCTTCCGCAGAAAGACTTTTCAGCAACTTCTTTAGGCCGCTGTCTAGCAGAGCCAATAAACGGGCTTTAGCCCTGGGGTTCTCCAACAGAAGCTACGTCCGCTTCTTCTGCCGCACCACCCAAACCAGGTACACCACGATCAAAACATTCGTCACCAGGATCGCGAGCCGCCACCAATTGGGGTGAAATACCAACTCATACAGCTCCCATGGCAAAAAGCTGATGCTCAACCAGAGGGTCAGATATTCAGCCCACACCTTACGCCGGATCAGCCCGATACCTTCCACCATCGCGACCGCGGCGTATCCAAATGTGCCGTAGGTAATCTGCCGTAGCCGATGGTGCGTGACCAGTTCCGCTTTATCGATCACAAGAGAGACAAAACGGTTTTCGGGATCAAACCCACGTGAATCCACCAGGTGCTGTAGCGTCTCTACAAGATCGTGATGAATGAAATGAAGCGCTCCAAACCCTACACCAACAAAAAAGAGCGACTTCAGCAGCTTAAAGATGCCAATAATCAGGACTCCCCTGTCGCCCTTGTTCATCGTGTGTTGCGCGTGCTCGTGTCCCATCTGCTGCACTGATGGTACGGGACACCTCTAAGGATGTGTCAATTCGCCGCGCGGACTTCAGCCATCGTCAAAATATCTTCAATCCAATTCGCTACGCCTCGCGTAAGTCATACAGAACGCTCTCGAGGGCCGACACATACGCTGCACCAAGGAGATTCGAGATGAAGATGCTCAAGAGCGCGCTGCTCGCAGTGACGATGGCCTCATGTGCGCTGACCGCGCCTGCCCAGATGAAAGACAACCCAACCGTCGGCGGAGCGCCGATGTATGCCTCCAAAACCATCGTCGCCAACGCAATGAACTCACCTATTCACAAAACGCTCGTGGCTGCTGTTAAGGCCGCCGGACTCGTTGATACGCTCAATAGCGCTGGTCCGTTCACTGTCTTCGCGCCGACCGATGCTGCATTCGACAAACTGCCTGCGGGCACAGTCGCCAACCTCGTCAAGCCGGAGAACAAAGCTACACTGACGAAGATTCTTACCTATCACGTCGTCGCCGGAAAGATCACATCCAAAGAACTCGCGAAGTGGATTAAAAAGAACGGCGGCAAATATGAGATGAAGACCGTTGAGGGCGGCAAGCTCACCGCCACCATGCATGGAAACAACATCATGCTTACTGACGAAAAGGGCGGTATGGCCACCATTACAACGGCTGACGTCATGCAAAGCAACGGCGTCATCCATGTGATCGACACCGTCCTGATGCCGCAGTAAGAGCGGCCTCCTCTACGTAATACGGCACCTCGGAGAAGGTGCCGTATTACGTTTTAAGCTGGAGAAGAGAGGCAGGACGCCGATGTGACGTGAGGGCGTAACTCGTACGCCTGCCCTCTCACCGTGCGCGCCCACAGAGCACGCACGATCTTGTGGTGCTACATCTCCGCCCACTGCCGCAGCAGGTTGTGATAAATCCCGGTAAGCTTCACAACCTCCGCAGCGCCCGCATCCTTCACAGCCAGCACTTGGATGGATTGATCAAGATCAAACAGGATTCTCCGCTGCTCATCGCTGCGAATCATGCTCTGCAGCCAGAAGAAGCTAGACACGCGCGCGCCACGTGTTACCGGCGTTACATAGTGCAGACTCGTCGAGGGATACAGAATCATGTGCCCTGCTGGCAGCTTCACACTCTGCTCGCCATACGTGTCCTGGATGCGCAACTCGCCACCGTCATACTCATCCGGATCGGAAAAGAAGAGCGTGCATGAAAGGTCCGTGCGAATGCTCTGCCCCGTTGCGCCATGGGAACGGATCGCATTGTCTACATGCGTGCCAAAATCTTGTCCGCCCTCATAGCGATTGAAGAGCGGCGGAAACACCTTGATGGGAAGCGCTGCCGAACGAAACAAATTATTCGTGCCCAGCGTGCGCAGAATCACCTCGCCCACCTGCCGCGCCACAGGGCTCGTCTCTGGAATCTGCGAGTTGCGCTTCGTCAACGCAGATTGATGTCCAGCCGTGACCTTGCCATCCACCCAATCCGCAGCATCCAGCGCAGCACGAATCTGCTTCGTCTGCTCCGCGTCGAAAACGTTAGGAATCGCAATCAGCATAGAATCCTTCTCACATCGCCGTTTTGAAGGGGCTGGGCTTCAGCCCAACCATAAAGGCCCTAAAAGAAACCGGCCTTTAGTCCAGAGTGAACTAAAGCCCTTCAAACTAGAACCGCGCGTGCAATCCAATCTGGGCGTTGATACCTTCGCCCGGAATCAGATGGTTGGGGTGCGGTTGTGCAATATAGAAATTGTTCGCCAGGTTGTAGACATTCACCTGCAAACTCAATGCATCTGTAATCGGCCTGCGCAACATCGCATCAAAGTTCCAGTAGCCCGGCAGCGACTTGAACGCAAGCGGAATGTCCGCCACCGGAGTCGGCGCAGACGGATACAGTGCAATCATCGACGAACTGCTCGCACGCCGCGCACCTACATAGTTGCCGCCAAAGCCGCCTACGAAGCGGAAGCCGAGATTATGCGTAATCCAAAGATTGCCTGTATTCTTCGCCACATTCGCCAGCGGAAAGCCTGCCGGATTGATGTAGTAAGGCGCCGTATTGAATCGCGGATCCAGCACTGTGATCACGCCGGTAACAGGATCTTTCGATGCAAACTTCGCATTGATCGCAGCAAACGGCGAAGCGTTCAGTGTGGAATATTCAAGCGTGCCATCCAGATAGGCATATCCAAAGATCAGGTCCATGTGGTGCGACAGATGCCCGATCGCACCGATCTGCACACCCTGCACAAGCTGTGTGCCCACTGTGTTTACCTGTGTGCTGTCGAGCGGATCAGTCTCTTTTGCATTCAGCTTGCGTGTGCGAAACCACGAACCGGAAAGATTAAGCCTTCCATTCAATGCATCCCACTTCGTACCGACCTCATATGTCTCGTTTTCTTCCGGTGCCTGGTCCGCATTGTTTGCCGAGAGTGAGAGCGATTCCCCCGATGGATTGAACGACGTGCCGTAATCGAAATAGATGGTTCCGTTCTGGCGTGGCTTCACTACAACAGCTGCCCGATACGTCGGCTTTTTGTCCAGCCTGTCTGTAAATATGCGTTGCGTAGCCACAGGATTTGTCGGCGTATAAACGTCAGAGTGCGTGTTGAAATAATCAAATCGCACGCCACCAGAGAGCTGCAACCATCGTGTGAGCTTCAGCGTATCCAGAAAATTCAATCCAAAGCTTTGCGAAGCCACATGCGCTACCGTCGCCGCTGTCACTTTGGTAGGAGCAAAGAGGTCCTGCGGATTAGGGTTCGTTGCTGGTGTGCTCGCTACGGTATATTTAGGCCGCACAGGATTCGACCGCTCGCGTCCACCTTCAGCAAGCAAGATGAAATTGTTCTCGATGCCGGCAACTTTCAAGCGTCCGATCAGGCTCGCCTGGTCCCACAGAATGTCTTCGACACTTTTCGCCTGAATCTGATTGCGCGTCACATTCACCGCAGCGATCGGGGTATCTACAGGCGTGCAGGAATTGCCAGAGGTACAGTTCGCATAAATAATTCCACTGTTGTCGCGATAGAACGCCTTCGTCGTATCCGTAGGAATGGTTGAAGGAACCGCAAGTGTCGTCGCAACCTGTGGTTCAGTAATCCGCACATCGCGAGGATAATTCCCCCACCGCAACGTGTTGCGCACTGAGAACCGCTCGTTGAAATCGTGGTCCACTCGCCCCGTCACCACATCCGGGCTCGTGCGCAGCCAGTTGTCATTTGCAAAGCCGTAATAGTTATGCCGGTCCACACCCGCAACATGATCGTAGAAGTACGGCAATCCATAATCCGGCAGCGAATCCTCCGCCTCATGCAGATAGCTCAGGCTGTAGCGCGTATTTGAGTTCAGACCGAACGCGATCGAAGGGGCCACACCAAAGCGGCGGATCTCAGCGTAGTCGCGCCCCGCTACCTTCGACTGCGTACCCACGAGGTTCAGCCGAAACGCAGTGCCATCCGCAAAATCTTTGATCGGTTTATTGACATCAATGTTGATGCGCCGCGTCAGGTTCGTTCCAAACTGAAGTCCGCCACGCGTAAACGCATTCGGCATCGGCGTCTTCGACTCCTGATTGATCACGCCACCCGTCGAGCCGCGGCCAAACTCCACCGAAGCCGGTCCCTGCAATACAGCCACCGATTCGTAATTGAACGAGTCGCGATAGTAGCTGCCAAAATCGCGAATGCCATCCAGAAACATGTCATTGCGCGCGGAAAATCCGCGGATGGTCAGGTTGTCGCCCTGCGCTCCGCCTTCGCCCGCCGCCAACGAAATGCCTGGGATATTGCGCAGCGTCTCCTTCAGCGTGTTCGCCTGCTGCTCCTGCATGATGAAGTGCGGGACTACGTTCACCGTCTGCGCCGTGTCCGTTAGCGACTCTGTAAACTGCGATAGCGCAACTGAGTTCGCCGCGGCATCCACACTCACTTCTTCATGCGCGCGAAGCGTAATCTCATAGTGGCCAGTTCCAGTAGCGCGATACGAAAGTCCCGTATCCTCCAGCAACAGACGCAATGCCACCGGCGCCGAGTACAAACCCCTCACGCCCTTGGTCTGTACGCCGCTCAGATCCTGCCCGTCTTTAATGCGGATCTTTACGTCCACAGCAGACTGCGTCCGGAACTGCTCCAACGCGGCGTCGAGGGAGCCGCCCTGAATATCAAACTTTCGGACAGGCAGGTTCGCCTGTCCCGCTCCACTGCCCCCTTCACCTTCAGCTGCGGCGGCAACAGCAGCAGCCCGCGCACTGCTCACAGCACACATCGCCAAAGTTCCGGCTGCTATCCACCTCGCCTGCCACTTCCGTAAACCCTTGCTCTTCATCGTTCCTTATCTCCGAGAGTTTGGCCGATACCCCTCAAACACCGGCTCGTCTTCACTCGGCGAAGTCCCTCAACGTCGCCAACCAAATACCGCAAAGAATGTCCCAATAAGACTGAATTAGCCTGAGATATCTCAGACAGAATCAGTCCTATATACAAAGAGTACACGATAAGGGACTGGATAGGTCGCATATCAACAAAAATTTAAGGCAAAGAGAGAACAATGTAGTCAGAGAGCGAATAAGCACATTCGGCATGCAGCTATACATCGTTCTCCGATATATTTTTTAAGTCTTTATCTTTGGGGTATTCTGCATGTTTTGCCCCCTTTTTCTCTTAATTGGCCTCCGAAAAATACAGGAGTTTACGTGGATAACAGCGGAAGCGCGGTTCCTAGAAACATCCCCGCCGCCTCCCCAGTGCGCAGTGTTCTGCTGAAGGACAGTGTGACATTCTTCGTCCTGCTCGCCACCACGATCGGCCTCTATCTCCTGACATCATTCCTCTTCCGCTCTTTCGAAGCGAGGCGGCAGACACTTGCAAAAGAGTATGTTGTACGCGGCCAGACCGCTCTGCGCCAAAGCCTTCCAACCGATGCCGTCGCTGCTCTACGCATAGCCAACTCCTACGCTCTGGATGAGAGAAACATCCATCTGCTTCTGGCCGAGGCGCTTGCCGCCTCCGGCCAGACAGACGAGGCTGCGAACTACTTCCTTTCTCTGCGCGAGACGGAACCAGGAAATGGCCTTATTAACTTGCAGTTAGCCCGCCTCGCCCGCAACAAATCCAACCGCCAACAGGCGATCCATTACTACCGCTCTGCGGTGCTGGGAACCTGGCAGAATGCGGAGCAGAGGCAGCAGGTCGATCTGGAGTTTGCCGGATATCTTATTGAAAGTAAGGAGCTTGCCTCGGCGCGGGCGGAACTGCTGGTGGCTGCGGCGAATTCGCGCGAGACGGTGGCCTCGGACCTGCTATTCGGCGACCATCTGCTGGCGGCGCAAGATACTGCGGATGCAATGACTTACTACCGCAAAGCGCTCACTTTGGACCCGGATAATTTTAACGCGCAGCAACAGATCGGGCGGGTCTTATACGACTTGGGGGACTACAAAAATGCGGCCAAATATCTGCACTTTGCGGCAAAAATAGCGCAGAAAAATGCTCATTTATCCCCAAGATACCCCGAATTAAATGCGCTGGCGGAGAAGGCCGACCGATTGGCGGATTTGAGCCTTTCGAGGGACCTTCCCGGACGGGAACGGGCGCACCATATCCTCACCGCGGCGAAAATTGCGAAGGCGCGGCTGGCGGCTTGCATGGCTTCTTCGGATCAGAACAAGCAGTCCGCTGCCTTGCAATCGCTGGATAAGGCCTGGACGGACGCAGGGAAAGCGCAGCTACGGGGGAAGGCGATTGATGAAGGAGCAAATCAGGACTTTGCAATGCAGCTGATCTTTGACACCGAGATCCAGACAGCAGGCCCTTGCGGGGCGCCGCAGGGCGATGATGCTCTGCTTCTGCTGCTGGCGCAACGCGCCAACCATTCCGCACCAGCACAGGAGGTGCGATGAAGGAGCACGAACAACCGAAGGCGGCGGCCACACCGCAGATGCGCGAAGAGCGACTGTTTCTTCTGCTCTCGATCTTTATCGGCGTGATCTCCGGCCTGTTGGTGGTGTCGTTCCGCATGGCGATTGAGTGGTCGAGCGTGTTGCTGCTGGGGCCTGCTCCGGCGGCGCACCAGGTCCTGCTGATCGTGATTCCGGCAGTCGTCGGGCTCGGCGTTTCCCTGCTGACGTACTTCGTGTTTCCCGGAGTGCGCGGCAGTGGCGTGAACCAGACCAAGGCTGCGCTGTACATTCACAACGGCTACATCTCTTTCCGCACTGTGGTTGGCAAGTTTCTGTTGTCGTCGATTGCGATTGGCAGCGGACATTCGCTGGGCCCGGAAGATCCTTCGTTGCAGATTGGCGCCGGTGTGGCTTCGCTGGTGGGCCGCAAGGTGAAGCTTTCGCGCGAGCGGCTGCGGCTGTTTGCACCGGTAGGTGCAGCGGCTGGACTGGCTGCGGCGTTCAACGCGCCTATCTCCGCGATCCTGTTTGTGATCGAAGAGGTGATCGGCAAGTGGAGCGCGGGCATGCTTGGCTCCATCGTGCTTGCGGCTGTGTCGAGTGTAGTAGTGGCGCGGTGGTTCTGGGGCGCGCAGCCGATGTTCCATGTGCCGGCGACGACGCTGCGCGATCCACGCGAGTTGCTGGCTTACTGCGTGCTAGGCGTGGCTGGCGGTGTGGCTTCCCTGTTTTTTGCGAAGGCACTGGGATGGCTGCGACCGATGCTGCGAAGACAGCCGCGATGGGTGCAGATTCTTCAGCCTCCGCTGGCGGGTCTGCTGGTGGGCGGCATTGGCTTCTTCGGTTTGCCGCAGGTGATGGGCGCAGGTTACGGCACCATCGATCAGGCGATGCATGGGCAGTTCGCGCTGAAGATTCTTATCCTGCTGACCATCTTCAAAATTGTTGCGACGACGCTCTCCTTCTCCAGCGGAACGCCGGGCGGCATGTTTGCGCCGACCCTGTTTATCGGCGCGATGCTGGGCGCTTCTGTGGGCACGTTCGAGAAGATGTTCTTTCCGCACCTGGCTGGATCGACGGCGTCGTACGCGCTGGTGGGCATGGGTGTTTTGTTTGCCGCGTTTCTTCGCGTGCCGCTTACGTCCGTGTTCATGGTTCTGGAGGTGAGCGGGAACTACTCGATCATTGTTCCTGTGATTCTGGCGAATACGATCGCTTATCTGCTGGCGCGCAGTTTACAGAAGGAACCGATCTTTGAAGTGCTGACACACCAGGATGGACTTTATCTGCCATCGATGGAAGAACAGCGCGAAGAGGCGCAACTGCGTCTGGAAGATGCGTTGGAGATAGCGGGGGTGCCTGTTTTGCGCGGATCGGAGTGGGCCGGCAATGCGCGTCGAGCGGTGCCCTCTATCGCTAATCCGACCGATGCGCTGGCCTGCATTGTGCTTTGTTCGGATGGTGAGTGGTATCCCGTAACGCAGAAGGAGATGGCGACGGTGTTTGCCACGGCGGCTGCGGATGACAATATCGCCATCGAGCGCTTGCTACCTGCGGAGCGGCCTCCAGTGCTGTTTCCCGATCAGTCGCTTTCGAGTGCGCTGCCTCATTTCAAGCGCTGGCCTGTGCTGCCGATTTCGAACCGTGCTGAGCGCGGGTTTCTTGAGGGGATCGTGACGCTGGATGGGGTGCTGCGGCGGTATCAGCGGTCGGGGTTGTAAGTTGTTGGTTGTTAGTTGTTAGTGGGAACAGCCCGGGGCTAAAGCCCGTTTATTGGCCGTTCTGCATTCAGTGGGCTTCAGAGGTTGCTGAAAAAGGGTTGAGATTTAAACAGTTTTCTTTGCTAAGAGAGTAAGTATGCGAGGCAGAGATCGGGTTCAGGTGGAGATGTTTGCGGTGGGGACGCTGGAGGAGCGCGTTCCTTCGGATCATCCGTTGCGTGCGGTGCGGCGTATGGCGGAGGAGGCGCTGGGCGTGCTGGAGCCGGTGTTCGCCACGA
>JAFDVR010000001.1 GCA_018268855.1 Acidobacteriota bacterium
CACCGAGATGGTGATGCCGGGCGACAATGTGCAGCTTGAGGTGGAGCTGCATACGCCGGTGGCCATGGAGAAGGGTCTGCGCTTCGCTATCCGTGAGGGTGGACGCACTGTCGGCGCAGGTACCATCTCCGAGATCATCAAGTAGTTGTTAGTTGAAGTTGTCAGTCTTAGTGAAAGGCGCGATCCAAATGGATCGCGCCTTTCTGTTCATAGCCAACACCAATATCCGGGCGTTTTTGTTATTTGAATGCGCGGGTGCAGTTCTTTCAAATGCCCTGCGTCCTTCTTGATATTCAGTTCTATTGAGAAGTGCGCATTGCGTTTGCCTTTGAAACTTCCAAGTATGCAAGAAGTTTGTTTTTCTCCCCAAGCGCTAGGCTGAATCGGTCTAAATGGCCATGATTGGACAGGAGAGGCTCCATCCCACAACGTCCAATCCATATCCAATAGCGGTGGTTGATTACAAACGCGATTATTTCGCGGCGGCCCGAGTTCGCAATCGAGTTTCTCAACAGAACCTAAGCGATCCACGATCAACTCAATATGATTGTCATGCTTGCCGACAGGAAATGGCTGACTGCACCATGTTCCCATTTCAAGTGGGATGGGAAAATTGGGAGCCGGAGTGCAATGCAGCCCGACGGCTGACATTTCAGTTGTCGCAAATCCTGCGGATACAGATCCGAGCACTCCCTGTAAAAACATTCTTCTCGACAAACTCATAAAGATCCTTCTTCACCAGATACTAATGGCTCCTTTCTGCAGCGGTTTTGCCCCTGTGACACTTATTGAAGTGTCACAGCATGCCCAATACGGGAGAACGGAATATGTCGATGGCAAAAGACCACCATATAAACGAAAGCCGTAGTTTTACAATCGGAGAAGTATGGCGGACACGACACAAAACGCCTACACGCTGGCAGGTCTACCTCTGCCATTGACTATCCATGTCGCGCGACCGCTGAGTGACAATGAGTTGATGGCATTTTCACGGCGTAACGAACCGCTTCGAGTTGAGAGGAATGCGAAGGGTGAACTCCTGATGATGACTCCAGTTGGTAGCCAGGGCAGCTATTGGGAGAACTTTGTCTCTTCAGAGCTCTTTTTCTGGGCGAAGGAACATGGTGGCATGGCCTTCAGTTCCAATGGAGGTTTCAATCTGCCGGATGGCTCCATGCTGAGCCCCGATGCGGCCTGGCTCGCACAGGCAAGATGGGACGCTCTTACAAAAGAAGAGCAGACGTCCTATGCGCCCCTGTGCCCTGATTTTATTGTTGAGATCTTATCGGCGAGCGACTCACGATTCATGTTACTCGCCAAGATGGGCGTCTGGATTGCGAACGGGGCGAAGCTTGCCTGGTTAATCGATCCTTATGCAGCCACCGTGGCCATATACCGTCCCGGGCGTGAAGTGGAAGTTCTGGAGCGGCCCGACAGCGTAGAAGCCGATGGGCCGGTTGCAGGCTTCCGCCTGAGCACACTTCGGTTGTGGGAAGACGCGCAATAGACTGCTTTTGGGCCACATTGCGCTTTTGCTCTCCGCCTGGCTTTTCGTGCATAATAGACAGAGCCATAGCGTGGGCCTGACCGCTTTGGTTTCCGTAGGAAAATTCAGGTTTTGGCAGCAGGAGCCATTAAGCCCTGCGTCGCGGCGTGTTTGGGGATACTGAACATTAGCTGCTTGCCAGCCGAGGTGGCTGGCCATACTAGGAAGGAATCATTCAATGCGCGAGATCATTACGCTGCAGTGCCCGGAGTGCAAGAACCGGAACTACTCGACCACCAAGAACAAGAAGACGACCACGGGCCGTCTGGAGTTTTCGAAGTTCTGCAAGTTCTGCCGCAAGCACACGGACCATAAGGAAACCAAGTAGTCTTAGTTGTTAGTTTTAGTCTTAGATTTCGGACGCGCGAAGCGTTCTAAGACTAAAAACTCAAACTAAGACTTGCTCCACAGGGGAGTAAGCTCAACGGTTAAACTGTCGGTCTCCAAAACCGAACTTCTCGGTTCGAATCCGAGCTCCCCTGCCAGTTCTTTTAGCAACAAGATTTCAAAACGAAGTACGAGGCAAGTATGGCCAAGGCAGTTGCAGTGCCTGATAACGAGAGCAAGCTTGAGCGGGTAAAAGGGCCGTTTGAGAAGATGTCGACGTTCTGGGCAGCGACCATGAGCGAGATGAAGCGTGTGACCACGCCGAACCGCGACGAAGTGCAGTCCACGACGATTGTCGTGATTGTGACCACGTTTTTGTTTGCAGCGTTCTTCGCTGCGGTGGACTTCGTCTCCAGCCACACGGTAGGCGCGCTGCTGGACCATCTGACCAAGTAACCACGGAAACGAGTCGAGACCAACCATGGCAGACGAACAGAATCTGGAAGCAACTGCGGCAGCAGAGACGGCCTCGCCTGAAGGTGAGGCGACCGAGCAGCTTGCTCCGCCCGTCAACGAGAATTTCAAGTGGTACATCATTCACGCGTACTCGGGTTTCGAGCGCAAGGTGAAGGAGTCGCTCGAGAGCCGCATCCAGGCCTACGGTCTGCAGCACAAGATCGGCCGCGTGATGATTCCGACTGAGCCGGTGACCGAGGTCCGCAACGGCAAGAAGTACACCATTGAGCGCGTCTTTCTGCCGGGCTATGTTCTGGTCGAGATGGACCTGGACAACGACCTGTGGCACACCATCAAGAACACGCCGCGCGTAACGGGCTTTCTTGGCACGGGCGACAAGCCGGTGGCGCTGAGCGAGCAGGAAGTCAGCTCGATCCTCTTCCGCTCGGATGTGGCGAAGGACAAGCCGAAGCTCAAGATCAAGTTCGACAAGGGCGAGCAGGTCCGCATTACCGAAGGGCCGTTCGCCAACTTCAACGGCACTGTGGACGATGTGAACGACGACAAGCAGACGCTGAAGGTGATGGTTTCGATCTTCGGCCGCGCTACGCCGGTTGAGATTGAGTTTTCTAAGGTCGACAAGATCGTCGAGTAACAACAAGTTTCTCTGGCGCGTGGCTTCTACCGCGCTGGTGCAGTAAAAGGACGGCGGCGGAAAACGCAGTCCACATCAATTCAGAGGTAAAGTGCAATGGCACCGAAGAAGGTTCAGGGATATGTCAAGCTGCAGGTGATGGCAGGCAAGGCCACTCCGGCCCCGCCGATCGGCCCCGCGCTCGGTCAGGCGCAGGTCAACATCATGGAGTTCTGCAAACAGTTCAACGACCGCACCAACAAGCCGGAGATGGCTGGTCTCACGATTCCGGTCGTGATCACTGTGTACGCCGATCGCACGTTCTCCTTCATCACCAAGACGCCGCCTGCGGCTGTTCTGCTAAAGAAGGTGGCGAAGATCGAGAAGGGTTCCGGCCAGCCGAACAAGAACAAGGTCGGCACCGTGACCGAGGCGCAGGTCCGCCAGATCGCTGAGCAGAAGATGCCCGATCTGAACGCTGCGTCGGTGGAGACGGCGATCAAGAGCATCAAGGGAACGGCCCGTTCGATGGGTCTGGACGTTGTTGCATAAGAGTGAACGATGACTTGAAAGGCCGCGAGCAACTCGCGGCCTTTCTGTTTAAGCTGCCAGTTGTTTCACTTCCGTCTTCAGAGCGCCAAAAGGGTGAAAGACTGTTGTGCGCGCGATTTTGAAGAGTGGTTCACCACGCCGGTGCATCATGTAGGCTGCTGCAAGCGCGGAAGCCACTGCTCCCCACATAAAAATTCGTCTCATCTGATTTTCTCCGTGCGCATGCTGCGCTTCGAAAGTTTGGATGCGATATCATGCGCGGGTGTGACCGCTATTCCGCGCCTCCCTGCGGTTCCCTCTAGGACATAGTTTCTGCGATACTTTTCTTTCGGAGGCTTCTCTGCACACCCCGAATCCAGAGTTTATGCGCGACGCCATTCGCCTGGCGACGAAGAACGTAAAATCCGGCAAAGGCGGGCCATTTGGCTGCGTGATCGTCCGCGACGGAGAGGTGATTGCCCGCGCCGTGAATCGGGTGACGGCGCTGAACGATCCTACGGCGCACGCCGAGGTGATGGCCGTCCGCGCGGCGTGCAAAAAGCTCAATGATTTTCAGCTTGAGGGCTGCGAGGTGTACACCTCGTGCGAGCCGTGTCCGATGTGCCTGGCGGCGCTGTACTGGGCGCGTTGCAGCGCGATCTATTTTGGGAACAGCGCGCAGGATGCTGCGGACGCCGGCTTTGATGACAGCTTTCTGTATGAAGAATTGAAGCGGCCTTTGCAGGAGCGCAGGATTCCCATCAGCCGTCTTCTTGCAGAAGAAGCGATCGAGAATTTTGATGTGTGGCGTGCGAGTGCGCAACGGGTGGATTACTAAATTATGAGCAAGAAAATAGCGAATCAGAATCTTCGTGTGGCCATTCTCGGCTTTGGAACTGTGGGCAGCTCCGTCGCGCGCGTGCTGGCGGAACAGAAGTTTGGCGGCATTGAACTCACGCACATTTACAACCGCAATGTGGCCAATAAACGCGGACATGCGAATGCGAAGTTTGTACCGAAGAGCGTTGTCTGGACAGAAAATGTCGATGACATTTTGAACTCCAAGGTGGACATTGTGATTGAGACGATTGGCGGTCTTGATCCGATTGGCAAATGGCTGGAGCGCGCGCTGAAGAGCGGCAAGAGTGTAGTGACGGCGAACAAGCAGTTGATCGCGTATCGCGGCGCTGCTCTGCAGAAGATTGCGCAGGTCAACAACGTTGCGCTCGTCTACAACGCTGCCGTGGCCGGCGGTGTTCCGGTGATTCCGGCGACACTACAGGGCCTGCAAGGCGACAGGATCACACGCATCACCGGCATTCTGAATGGGACGTGCAACTTCATGCTGTCGCATATGGAAGAGGGCGCGGACTACGCTGAGGTGCTGAAAAAGGCGCAGGCTGCGGGCTATGCCGAGGCGAACCCTTCTGCCGATGTGGATGGCTACGACGCGCGCGCAAAGCTCTGCATTCTGGCGCGGCTTGCGCTGCATGCGGAGTTGAATCCGGATGAGGTGCCGACGCAATCCATCTCGAAGGTGAAGCTTGTCGACTTTCTCTATGCGCAGCAGTTGAATTGCACGATCCGTCAGATCAGCCGCGTGGAGACGGACGGCACGACGGTTCGCGCGCGGGTGGCGCCGATGCTGGTGCCGAAGAGTTCGCCGATTGCGTGGTCGCATGGCACGCAGAATATGGTTGTCACCACGGGCAAGTTCGGCGGCGACGTGGTCTTCTCCGGGCATGGGGCGGGCGGACACCCTACGGCGGTGGCCGTGGTGAGCGACCTGTTGGCGGTAGCGCATGGAACTTCGCGCGTTTACCTTCCGACGAAGAAGCGCAGCGTGACGGGCGAGTTCATGGCGCCGCACTATCTCCGCTTTGTGGTGAAGGACCAGCCGGGGATCGTGTCTGCGATTGCGGGCGCGCTGGCGAAGGTGGGCGCAAATATTAACAGCATTTTGCAGCGGCCCGGATTTCCGAAGGACCAGCTTGTGTTTGTGGTGACGACGGAGCCCTGCCCTGCCCCCGTGGTGGAGAAGGCGATGCGTGCCATCGGCAAGCTGAGTTTTATTGTGGATACGCCGCTTAGTTTGCAGATTATGACGGAAGAGGACAAGGCCGAGGATTAGGTTATGAAGTTGTTAGTTGTTGGTTTTTAGTTGTTAGGATTTACTGATTCAAAAGCGAAGGGCGGCCAGAGAGGGCCGCCCTTCGCACTGACAACTAGAAACTAACAACTAACAACTAACAACTAACAACTAACAACTAACAACTACAAAAGCTAATACTTCGGCATGGTCGGATCAATGCGCTCTGCCCATGCCTGAATGCCTCCCTGCACGTTATAGACGTGCTGGAAGCCTGCGGCTTTGAGGATCTGCGCGGCTTGCTGGCTGCGGCCGCCGAGCTTGCAGTGGACGAAGATGTCCTCGTTCTTATGCGAGGCGACTTCGTCGATGCGCTGTGCGAGCGTGCCGACCGGAATGAGCGGCGCGCCCAGCGTGGCGATCTGCGCTTCGTGCGGCTCGCGTACGTCGAGAACGAAGACGTCACCCTTCTTCATGCGTGCCTGCAGTTCTTCCACCGTGACCTGCGGGATGCCGTCGAACTCAGCCGCCGCGGCCACATTGCCGTGCGAGGAGACTTCGAGCGGGCCAACCTCGGTCGGCTTGGGAACGCCGCAGAACTGGTCGTAATCGATAAGCTGCTTGATCTCGTGCGTGCCGCACATGGGGCAGTTCGGGTTCTTGCGCAGCTTGAGCGTGCGGAAGCTCATGCCGAGCGAATCCACCAGCAGCAGACGACCGATCAGCGGATCGCCGATGCCGAGGATGAGCTTGATGACTTCCGTCGCCTGGATGATGCCGAGCAGACCGGGCAGAATGCCGAGCACGCCGCCTTCCGCGCACGAGGGCACCAGGCCCGGTGGTGGCGGTTCGGGATAGAGGCACCGATAGCATGGGCCGGCTTCTGCACCGAAGATGCTTGCCTGACCTTCAAAACGGAAGATCGAGGCATAGACATTCGGCTTGCCGCTAAGCACGCAGGCATCGTTCACGAGATAGCGCGTCTGGAAGTTGTCCGTGCCGTCGGCGATGATGTCGAAGTCTTTGAAGATTTCGAGCGCATTGGCGCTGGTGAGCATCGTGTTGAACTTCACGATGTTCGTGTTCTTGTTCAGCCCCTTGAGCATCTGCTCGGCGGAATCGACCTTCAACATGCCGACCGTCGATTGCGAGTGGATGATCTGGCGCTGCAGGTTCGATTCATCCACTACGTCAAAGTCGATCAGGCCGATGGTGCCCACGCCAGCCGCGGCGAGATACATCGCCATGGGCGCGCCCAGACCGCCGGTGCCTACGCAGAGCACCTTCGCGGCCTTGAGCTTCTTCTGCCCTTCCATACCGACTTCCGGCAGGATGAGGTGGCGCGAGTAGCGTGCGATCTCTTCGTTGCTCAACGTGACATCTGCTCCGCCCGCAATGGACGGAATGATCGAAATCTCGTCGTCTTCCTTGGGCTTAGAGTTGAGACCGTCGGACAGATCGCGAACGTCATCGTCATTCACGTAAACGTTCACAAAGGAGCGCAGCTTGCCTTCTGCGTTGAAGAGGTTGTTCTTCAACTGCGGGTACTCGGCAACGAGTTCCTCGAGGCCTGCCTGTACGGTGGCGGCGCTGGTGGTGAATTCGCTTTTGCCGCCGGCGAAGTTGCGCAGCGGAGTTGGAATAAGAATCTTCATGGTTTCCTTCTATTGTGCCTGTTCCCGCATAGAATCGTCATTCTGAGCCGGAGGCGAAGAATCTCTGTATTCTTCACGCTGGCCACTTCATTCCGTGGCAGCATCAGCACCCTCAAAAATACTGAGATCCTTCGTCGCGAAGCTCTCTCAGGATGACGGATATAAGTTGGAAGCGAGATGAAAACTAATCGTGACAGATGGTTTCGTGTTCGAAGAACTTGTCTTCTTCGCTCTCGCCAACGAGCAGGAACGAATTCGTCACCTCGGCCTTACCCTGCGCCACGGCCGTGATGACGTAGCTACAGCCTAACCAGTGGGCTTCTTCAAAGTCCGTCTTGCTCCACTGCGCCGGGTGGTCCGGGTGCGAGTGGTAAAAGCCGACGATCTCGAGGTCCTTCTTGCGGCCCTCGCGCTGCGCTTTGACCAGTTCCTGCGGCGCGATGTGGTAGCGGTTGTGAAGCGAATCGGTGCGCGTGTTGCCCGCACGCATCAACTCCACTACTTGTTTCTCGCCCGGGCGAACGACGCGGCCCAGCATGATGCCGCAGCACTCGTGCGGATAGGTCTCTTCACCGTGCTTGCGGAGGGCTTCGAACTCAGGATGTGCGATCTTCAGCATTACTCAGTCCAGAACCTTTCGCTCAGATATTTGTCCGCGCTATCACAGAGGATGGTGACGATCACGGCCTCGCGCCCCGCTGCCGCTTCTTCTACGGCAATCTGCAATGCGGTGGCGACATTGGATGCGGCGCTTACGCCGACAAGGATTCCCTCTTCGCGTCCGAGACGCTTTGCCATGGCATACGCCACTTCTGTATCGGCCCAAACGTTGCGGTCTGCAATCTGCTCGTCGTAGATAGGCGGCACGATCGCCGTAGGCATGTGCTTCAAGCCTTCGAGGCCATTGAACGCCGCGTCCGGCTGCATGGAGATGCATTTGATGTCGCGGTTCAGCTCGCGCAGACGACGGCTTGTGCCCACGAAAGTTCCGCTGGTGCCAAGCCCGGCGACAAAGTGCGTGATGCGGCCTTCGGTCTGGAACCAGATCTCTTCTGCCGTGGTGAAGTAGTGCGCGCGCCAGTTGTTGTCGTTGCCGTACTGGTCGGCGTAGTAGAACTTGTCGCCTTCTTCCGCGGCTAGCTTGCGCGCAAGGCGGATGGCGCCGTCGGAACCCTCGTCGGGAGCGGACCACTGAATCTTTGCGCCGTATGCCTGCAGGATCTTTTTGCGTTCAGGTGAGACATTCGCCGGCATGCAAAGCGTGACCGGAAACTGCATTGCCGCTCCCAGCATGGCGTAGGCGATGCCGGTGTTGCCGCTGGTGGCGTCCAGCAGAGAACGGCCAGGACGCGACGGGCCAAGGCCGCCACGATCAAAGGCATCCTTGATGATGTAAGAAGCAGGGCGGTCTTTCACGCTTCCGCCGGGATTATTGAACTCGGCTTTCGCGAGCAGCGTGATGCCGGGCAGGTGCGCGGTAATGCGGTCGAAACGCACCATGGGCGTGTTGCCGATGCGGTCGAGGATGCTCTTGCCGAGCGCCACTTTGGCCGGTTCTGCCGTGATTGTGGTGTCTGCTGCCGTACTCATTCCCTGCTCTCGAATTGCTGTGCCCGTGAAGGGTGTGCGAAAGTTAATGGTAACTGAATTACTGCCCCAAAACGAGGACCCATGGCCCGCAAGAAGAGCGAATTCCGCAGTTTTAACGACGTTCTCAGCCTGCTTGGTACTGAGAAATTCGATGTTTCACCGGCCACGGAAGGTGCAAAGAAAGCAGGGGCCTACCGCGTCTCCAAGTATGGATGCGCTGCCGAGATTGCCCAGGCGCCAGATGGCAGAGTGGAGATCACCGCGCGTCCCGGCTATGTTCTGAACGGACAAATCGCACGCATCCTCGACCGCGGATACCAGAAATTTCTAAAGACTGCGAAGCTGGAGATCACCGCGACGGCAGACCATCTCCGCGCCATTCACCAGTTCAGCGAAGAGTTGAAAGAAGTGACCCAGGGTATCGAGCTATACAACGAGGCGCTGGGAACCACGAGCGATCGTTACGTGTACGACCGCGTGCTTGGGCGCGAGTAGCCATCTACAAAGCAGCATTCAAGAAGCCGCATATTGCTTCACGAAACGACTTCTGCGTCAACTTGCCAACACATAAGCTCGCGCGTAGCATCCATCCATGAGAACCGGCCTGCAACGCAGGTCTGGCAATTAACGCCGGTTGAACCAACATTCATTGAACAGGGGTTCAGCTCGTAGACATGGTTCGGTGTGCAGTGTCCGCCAGTCCGGAATGCCTAAAGAACCACGGCTGGATCCCGCCGTCTAAGGACGGGTTCACCGGCGCATTGCTGACGGCCAAGCGGGTCGGTTTTCGTTTCTCCTCCCTCGCATAACGCATGCATTCTGTCTTTCATCTCGGTCCGGTGGCGTTGCCTGTATTCGGCGTGATTGCTGCTGTGGGATTGGTGTGTTCGCTTCTGCTGGCAGAGTGGAACGCGCGTGTGGTGAAGCTTGATCGTGATGCCGTGTGGAACGTCTGCCTCACCGCAATCATCGGCACGTTGGTTATCTCTCGCGCGGTGCTGGTGCTGCAGAGTCCGCGTGCGTTTGTGGGATATCCGCTGATGGTGCTCACGCTGCCGACAGTGACGCGCTTCGGCCTTATAGCCGCGCTTGTATGCGGCTTGGGATATGCGCTCTACAAGCGGATGCCGCTGCTGACGCTGGCCGATGCGCTTGCGCCTGCTGCCATGCTGCTTGCAGCGTTTGTGCATCTGGGAGATTTTTTCGCAGGCGAAGACATCGGCGTGGCCACGACAAACGTCTTCGGCCGCATCGTACCTTCGCTGCGCGGCAAAGGCGCGCTGGCTGGTGTGGGCAGTTATCCGGTTGCGCTGTATGCGGCGATTATTTCGTTGCTCATTGCGGCTGCGGGAGTAGCGTGGCTTTATCGCAGACACAGAGTGGGCGAGGTGCTGGGCGGTACGCTGATACTTGCGGCATCTGCGCGGTTTCTGCTGGATTTGATCCGCTTTCACGGGCTGGATGCGATGCCGCGCTTCGGGCTGTATCTCTCGCAGTGGGTGCTGTTGCTGTGCATTGTTGCCGGAGGAGTTTTGTTGATGGAACGGAAGGAAGAGCGCGATGCCCTCTAAGAACATGCTGCCGAAGGGCAAACGCCGGCAGACGGTAAAGCCGCTCTATCGCGAAGCGCGCACTGCCGAGCAGGATGCTGCAGAGGATGCGGTGCTTGCTGAGGCTGTTCCTGTTGCCGCAGTAGACGATGTCGAGATTGCCGAGCCGGAGTTTGAGACAGAAGGCGATGTGCGCTCGTTCACGGCGGACGATGCAGCGAAGAACATGCGTCTCGATGCGTATCTTGCCAAGGCGCTGCCGGATGTGTCGCGCGCGCGTGTGCAGTTGCTGATCGAGCAGGAGAAGGTCCGCGTCAACGGCAAAACTGAGAAAGCCAAGTTCAAACTGAGTGGCGGCGAACGCATCGAGGTGATCGGCGACGCAAAGCCTGCTCCGCTGCGCGCGTTTGCTGAAAATATTCCGCTCGACATCGTCTTTGAAGACGAGCACATGGCCGTGGTGAACAAGCCCGCGGGCATGATGGTGCATGCCGGCTCTGGCGCGACGGAAGATGCGCGCAATCGCGGCACGCTGGTGAATGCGCTGCTCTACCATTTTCAGCATGATCTCTCCGGTGTGGGCGGCGATCTGCGGCCGGGCATCGTGCATCGTCTTGATAAAGAGACGAGCGGCCTGATCATGGTTGCGAAGGACGACAAGACACACCGCGCACTGGCGCAGATGTTTGAAGAACATTCGCTGGAGAAGAAGTACATCGCTCTGATACATGGCGAGGTAGGCCGCCGCGCGCGCGGCAATGCGGAGCGCGACCGCGGCACCATCAACCTGCCGATCGCGCGCGATCCGGTGCGGCGCATCCGCATGACGACGCGTATCCGCGAAAGCTGGATGACGATTGACGCGCCGGGCTCACCTGCGCTGCGCCATCCTGAGCAGGAAGATCTGAAGCCGCTGAAGAACTACGAGGCGCGCCATGCTGTCTCGCGCTACCAGGTGGTCGAGCGGCTTTCAACCGCGGTGGGCGAGTTCACGCTGGTGGAAGTCACCATCGAAACCGGCCGCACCCACCAGATTCGCGTGCACATGCAGGCCATCGGGCATCCTGTTGTGGGCGACACGCTGTATGGCGCGCCTGCGCGGATTCCGGGTTTGCAAAATCCCGATCCCGAAGCGCCTACGCTGGCGCGGAATTTCCTTCATGCCGCGAGCCTCCGGCTTGAGCATCCCATCTCCGGAAAACCGATGCACCTGGAAGCGCCGCTTCCGGCTGAACTCATCGGACTGCTGGAACGCCTGCGAAAGCTGGGTTCACGTTGATAGAATCGACGGTGTGATGTCCCGTCTCCGGTTTGTGCCCTTCGTCTCGCTGGCTGCCAGCGCTTGCTTTGTATCCATGTTAAGCGCAGGCGCGCAGACATCTTCGGCTGCATCGCAGCAGACACCCGCGGCTACACCGCAACAGCAGACTGCTCCAGCAGCCAATACCGCTCCCCAACAGCAGGAAGAGTCTTCCAGCGCCGTTACGACGATCCGGGCCTTTGTGCCGGAAGTAAACCTCGTATTCACCGTAACAGACAACAAGGGCCACTTCATCACCGGACTGAAGCAGGAGAACTTCGGCCTATTGGACGACGGCCGTCCGCCGGAGCGCGTGACCAAGTTTACACAGCAAACAAACCTGCCGCTGCGCGTCGGTGTTCTGCTGGATACCTCCAACTCCATCCGTCAGCGCTTCAAGTTTGAGCAGGATGCAGCCGTCGAGTTCTTTCTTCAGGTGTTGCATCGCGGAGATGCTGCCTATGTGGAAGGTTTTGACGTAAAAACCGACCTGGTGCAGGACTACACCAACAACATCGATAAGCTGAACACGGCCATTCACAAACTGCGGCCAGGCGGCGGCACTGCGTTCTTCGATGCGCTGTATACCTCCTGCCGCGATCAGATGTTGACCATTGTTTCGAAAGAGCCAATCCGCAAAGCAATCATCATTGTTTCCGATGGACACGACAACCAGTCGCGGGTCCGCGAGAACGATGCCATTAAGATGTGTCAGCGCGCTGAGACGAACGTTTACGCCATTTCGACGAACATAAGCCCGTCGCGTGACCGCGCAGACGAGGTGCTAAGACGGATTGCGGAAGCAACAGGCGGAAGAGCGTTCTATCCTACGAAGATCGAAGATGTAGCTGTCGGCTTTCACCGCATTGAAGAAGAATTGCGCTCGCAGTATTCGCTTGTCTATCGCCCTGCGGATTTCAAGCAGGATGGATCGTTCCGCACGATCTATCTCGTGGCACGCGACCCTCGATATCACGTGACGACGCGTAAAGGATACTTTGCGCCTTTACCTCAGCGGTAATGCTGAGGGGGTACCCCCCTGGGGGATACTCTTCTTAACTCCTTATTCTTGTTTTACTTTCCGTTTCCGATCCCAGTAAAATATTCATTTTATTTGGCTTACATCCAAAATCCTCATAACAAAGCGCTTGCTTCTTATTTGGGTAATCGGAATGATGGCTGTTCGCTCCATACTTCTCTTTCCATTGTCTCAAAACTGAGTGGGTTATCCGGCACTTATTACTGCTTTGGATTGTTGACTTTAGAGAAAATGAAGCTTGACAGGCTTGTTAAGGTAACATTCAGGCAAAAATCCCACGCAGAGGAGGTGATAGAGCGTCTTTTCGGCCCTTTTGATTCGCTGTATTTTTGCTTTGGTTCAGGGCTCAGTCTGATTGTATTTCCCGCGCGATGTTCGTATTGCTTGGTCGATTTTGTAGGCTGAAATCACAAGCAATACAGCGGTGGCTGCGATATGGTGATCGCGTTGGTATTCTGAGACTAGGTATCGTGGCAAGGCGAGATGATAGTTTGCTGGATATTAATAATTGTCTCCCTAATTCTTCAGGGAGGATATTTCTTCGTGAGGGATGCTTTCGTTACGCATTTACCGCCAGCATTTGTCGCAACAGACTATCTATGGCTGGCGGCATTTATTTCTGCTTGTCTATACCGTCGTTTCCCGTATGTAACCTGCGCAGTACTATGGATTTTTCTAATAGTTTCAGCAACATTACTTTATCCATACGCCGCTCATCCTCCGTTAGATTGGTTGCTCGCGAGCCATTCGCTTATGATAGCTGCGGTGATTTGCTCCCATTTAGGGATACTACTTATGAAGCAAAGCAAGAGAAAAATTACTAGAACTCCGATATGAGAGTTAGTAGTACTTATCCCAGTCACACTCTGCGTTGCACTCATATGCAGCGCACAGCGAATCTGAATGAAATCGGTAATAACGAACGATATCGGTGTCGTGGAGACCTTCGTGTCGAGATGGCCGGTGCAGACGATGGGATCGCATTTTCCCTCGTCCCTCAGGGTTGAAGGTCCCCGCTTTCAGGATGTCTCATGCCTGGGCTGAAGGCCTGCCCCTTCAAAACTATGCATTTAATCAGAGCTTCCCTGTTTTCGTTTGGAGCTGTGTGCCGCATGCGCTTTGAGCTGAGAGTTCTTTCCCGCACTTAGGAGATTGGCGAAGATACGGTATGCACCCGGCACGCCTTCCGGGATTTGCCGGAAGAAGGCGAACGACATGTATATGTAATAGCCACTGCCGTATTTTGCATAGAGCAAGCCGCCTTTTTGCGGGTCCTGATCCTCATCGTGCATTTCGGTCAGCGCGATGTACTTCGGGTCCCAGGTGCGGGCGAAGCCGTGGCCACGTTCTTCTACCCAGTTGTCGAAGTCTGTTGTGGTGATTTTGTTGGGCCAGTTGAGCAATGGGTCAGAGGGACGCAGGATGGTCACCTTTGCTGCCTCATCCACAACTTTCTCCGCATCGGCGGGAACAGAAATCGGATAAGGGCCATAGTTGTGGTCGTACTCGGAGGTCTGATATTCCACGACGACCACACCGCCATTCTTCACGTAGTCGAGGATGCGATTGTTGAAGGAGCGCAGCTCCGGACGGTTGGCGTAGGCGCGGATGCCAATGACGATCGTGTCGTAACTCTTCAAATCGGCGGAGGCAATGTCCTGCGCGGAGAGTTGCGTGACGTGCAAGCCGATGTCTTCAAGCGAAGCCGGAACGTCCTCGCCTGTTCCCATGATGTAGCCAATCTTCAGGTTCGGAGCGGTCTTCACGTCCACGCCGGTTGCGCGAAACTGAGCGGGACGATAATCCGGATAGGGGCGCAGACCGGGCCAGCCGATGGTGACAAAACCCTCGCTGTACTGCTTGCCCGCATAGCTGGCGACAGCGGTGATCTTGTACTGTTCTGCCTGCACGTTCTTCGGCGTGACTTCAAAGGTGAGGTTCTTTTCTTCGCCATCGCGCGTGGTGGCAAAGTGCGCGACTGCGGGAGACGATGTCCAGCCATCTGGCAGCGTGAGTTTTACATCGCCCGCTGCCGCCCCTTTCACATTGCTGCGCAAAGAGACCTTGAGCGTGAGTGTAGTGCTGGTCATGGGAATGACACCTGCCTGCGGGGCAACACGCACGGAGATAGCCGGCGCGATAAGCAGCGGCTCCAGCATGGGACCGATGCCGTTCACTCGATGCGTTGTCTGCACCGTGCCTTCGATGCTGGCCTGTACCCCTGCGAAGGTATACAGTACGCGCGCCTGCAGCGGATAAGGCATAGTGGGCAGGCCGAGGTAAGCCGGGTTGTCGAGGTTATAGTACGGCTGCTCAAGGTCGGGGCGGCTGAAGTAGGGCTTTGTGATGGGGGCATCCTGAGGCACAGTGCCGTCGATCGTAACTTCGGAAGCCTGTCCGCCAGGCATGGACGTTGCCACCGCTTTCGGAGCCTTCCACTTCCAATCGCCACCTTCGCCGACGAGCGATGTGCTGTCGATCTGTACAGGCGCGGTCCCTTGATTGGCGACGTGTACATTCACTTCCACAGGCTGGCCGGGAATCGCGTATTGATACGTCGGTGTGTTGCCGCGCATATTGCCGAAGGGGCCCATGCGCGGCTTCTCGCCGATGGGACTTACCGTGGCAACTACCATCATGCCAAGTGACTGGCCGAGCGCATCATTGAACTGCGTCTCCTTGATGGAGAGTTCGTGCGCCATGTTGTACTTCGCATCATCGGGCAATGCGCTGCTCTTCACATCGTTGAGCAGAGCGCGTGTCTGTTCCAGGCCATGCGCCAGCGCTGACGCGCACCTGGAGGGATCGATGGCATCAAAGGCGCTTGCCGCTGCGTCTACGGTTGCCTGTAATGCGTTGAGCTTCGCCTTCCATACATCGCGATCGCTCGCGGGAGCATAGTCTGCAATGCCTGCAAGCGAAGTGTCGATGCCTTGGAAGAAACCTGTTTCCGTTGCGGGAAGCGTGCCGCCGCTGATGCGCGAAGCATAGAGGTGATACGGCGATCCGAAGGGCTGCGGGAGCGGCGTGCCGACGCCATCGTTCTGCGACTTCTGATTGGAGAGACCTTCGCGCGCGACGGCGAGATAGCTGCGACCGAAGAAAGGATTGTACGTGCCTTCAGGAATCTCGAGCGTCTTGCTGGGCACACCTTCAATCCATGTGCCGGTGACGTAATTTTTGAAGCGTACAGGTTCCCAATGGCCCGTGGCGTAGTCGAAGATGCCCTTGTCTGTCACACGTGCAAATGGCACGCGAGCATAGACCTTGAGTGGCGACCACGGCTTGAGTCCCGCGGCGATCTGATCAGGAAAGACGTTCGGATCGCCCGCGAGTTTGTAAGCCTCCTGCGCCATAACGCCTGCGGTCTGATGATGTCCGTGGCCGTCGGAGACGTTGCCTGCGAACACACTCGTAATCACCAATGGGCGCGTGATGCGCACCTGCCGCACTACGTCATAGAGAACGCGATCGTGTCCCCACGTCTTCAACGCTTCTTCAAGCGATTTGGAGAAACCGAAGTCGGCAACGCGTGTCCAGCGCTGGTGGACGCCGTAGTAGTTGCCCGCCGCGAGCAGCTCTTCTGTACGCAGAATGCCGAGCTGGTCCCAGTAATCGCCCGTCATTACGTTCTGTCCGCCCTCACCCCGATTGAGCGTAAGTAGCGTGGTGTCCGCGCCCTGGCCGCGGCTCTCATACGCGAGCATACCGCCGTCTTCGTCGTCAGGATGCGCGACAACCATCATGATGCTGGCGCGCGTTTTCAGTTTTTGCAGTGATTGAAAGAGTCCGGAAGCGCCACGGTCGATGTTGAGCGGATAGGCAGCGGGCGACTGATACGGCGGCTGATATCCTGGCGCAGGTTCGGGATGTTGCTGGGCCATCGCAGCAAACGGCACAAGGGCCAACCAGGCAACCAGCACGGGCGCAGTACGCAGTTTCAGCATCTTCATCGTCCAAATTCCTTCTCTAGGAAGAGCGTATCTTTATCTCAGTGGATGAACGGTATGCGCATTCCGGCGCATGCGCGTATCATCTAAATGATTGCTTCCGTTGATACCATCCCCTTGCAACTTTGTAAAGTTTCTTTATAATCCTTGCACGACCCTGCACACCTCACCATGGCAACTGAAGTCATCAATTCGATCGACGCGCAGCCTTCCCGCCCTGCACATCTGCGTCAGGCAAATAGCCGCACTCTGTTGCGATTAGCGAGGATGCACGCGCCCTGCTCGCGCGCGGACCTGGTACGGCTCTCAGGATTATCCGCTCCAACTGTAACTGCGGCGATTGCAGATCTTGAAGCTGCGGGCCTGATTGAAAACGTAGGCGAGGGACAGTCGTCAGGAGGACGTCCGCCGGAGCTGCTGCGTTTCCGCGCAGACCACGGTTATGTGGCCGGTGTGGATATTGGCGGCACGCGCCTACGCATGATTCTTGCCGATTTGGACGGTACTCCGATTGCGCATTGGAAAGGCAAGCTTGAGCCCAATGGCAAAGATCCCGCTTCCATTTGCGCGTTGATTCGCGAGGGCATGGCAGCGATGTGCGCAGAGGCAAGAGTCAAACGGGACAAGGTGCTGCACCTGACTGTCGGCGCTCCAGGCGTTACCGATGTGGACCGCGGCGTAGTGCTCTCCGCACCCAACCTTACCGATTGGGATGATGTTCCGTTGCGCGACCTGCTGGAAGCGGAACTCGATCTTGTTGTTCTTACTGAGAACGATACGAACCTGGCGGCGGTGGGCGAGCACTGGCACGGCGCGGCCGACAATGTGGACAATTTTGTTTTTGTCGCAATGGGGACGGGTGTAGGCGCAGGCATCTTTCTGCGCGGTGCGATCCATCATGGTTCGGCGTGGAGTGCGGGTGAGATCGGCTATCTGGGCGTACCGGGCATGCCGCGTGAACCGATGCAGATGCACCGTACCGGACAATTGGAACGCGCGATTGGTGGCGAAGGCATTGAGACGCGCTGGCGCGCCGAACTGCAAAGCGCAAAGAGAACAGATCCGGCGCTACACGATCTGCGCGCATCGCAGATTTTCGATCTTGCCATGCAGGGCGACACCGAGGCACGCATTGTGCTCCGCTTTACAGCGGCCATTCTGGCGGATGCCATTGCAACCGTCACGCTGCTATTCAATCCAGCACTCGTTGTGATTGGCGGCGGTGTAGGTTCGCATACCGGCTTGTGCGCCGAGACGGAAAAAATCCTCTCCGCAAGCGATTTTCCACACCCTCGCGTGCGATGTAGCGTTCTTGGACCAGAAGCACAGTTGCATGGTGCCATTGCACTTTCGTTGTCGGCAGTTGATAGCAAGTTGCTGGGATAAAGCCTTTCACGCGCAAGCGAAAACGATTTTGCTGTTCGTTGAGTTATTGAGTCATACGGGGCCGGAGATTCATCCATCGAAACAAACCGGCTCTGCACCAGGAACGATTTCTAAGCACGCATTCTTTTTGGAGGTCACCCCGTGGTTATTCATCACCTCAAAAATCTTCTTCTGGCGGCTGCGCTTATAGCAGGCACAACCGCTGTGTATGTGCCTGCGGCGTTTGCGCAGTCGCAATCCATTAACGGCACCATCCGCGGACGCGTCTCGGACCCAAGCGGCGCATCGGTTGCCGGAGCGACCGTCACTGTCACCAATCCGGCGCTGGGCTTCTCGCGTACCGCAACTACGAGCAGCGACGGTTATTACACGCTTATCAATCTGCCGCTAGGCACGTATAAGGTGAACATCACCGCTCCGGGATTTGCTGTGCTAAACGTGCAGAACGTGACACTGAATGCCGGTACGGAAGCGCAGATTAATGGCGCGCTCACTCTGGGTGGAACCTCGACCGAGGTTACCGTAGAGGCCGCTGCGACGGGCATCGATCCGACGAACCTAAACGTGCAACGCACGCTGTTGCCGCGTGAGATTGAGAACGTGCCATTGACTTCGCGCAATCCGTATAACTTCATCATCTTTCAGCCGGGCATGTCGGGCCATCCCAATCCGGAGCTTGGTATTCCGCGCACGCTCAACACGAATGGTCTGATGGACCGTATCAACTATCAGCTCGACGGTATGGTGAACACCGAAGCCGACCGTATTGGCCTGCGTCTTTTCCCCATCGGGAACGTGTTCGTAAAAGAAGTGCAGACGGTGTCCAATTCGTTCGCGCCGGAGTATGGCTGGACGACGGGCGATGTGTACAACGTGATCTCGAACTCCGGCACGAACCAGTTTCACGGCATGTATCAGTTCATCAAGCGCTGGGTAGATGCAACTGCGTACCCTCTGCTCCAGAACAAAGCGACCAGTCCAAACAAGCCGAATCTCATTCTTGAAGATCACTCTTTCAATCTGGGTGGTCCGGTGCTGAAGGACAGGCTCTTCTTCTTTGGGTCGTATGAGCACGTCTTGCGCGGAACTCCAGCGCCAGTGAACATCTCTCAGGCAAATGCCGCTGCAATCGGATTGAGCAGTTCAGAACTTGATCCTGCTCCAGGCACATTGCATGGCACCTTCATGGATGCGCGTCTCGACTTCACGATTAACAAAAAGAACCAGATCTTCGCACGCTACAACTACTTCAAAAACACCTTTCCCTTCAACACGCAGGTTGGCGGCCTGAACGCGAGGAGCGCCGGTGTGGATTTTGCCGATCGCGCACATGTTGGCGGCATCCAATGGATTTCTACGATTACCGATCACCTTTTGAATGAGCTTCGCGTCTCATCGCCATTCCGTTCGAACTCGCACTTCGCAGGTCCGGCGACTGGCCCGGGGCCCGCGATTGTGATTAACGGCGTCGCTAGTTTTGGCGGCACCAGCAGCGCGGGCGATCAGTACAACGATAAGCAACCTTCCGGTTCGGACAACGTGAGCTACGTGCGCGGCGCACATACGTTCAAAGCCGGCTTCGTGATCTCGCAGCTTGAAAACAAACAGCGGCTGGTGAGCTTCAATCGCTATACGTTCGCAAGCCTGAACGACTATCTGGCCGCGAAGAATGGGACGAACACCAAGTCGTATAGCAACTTCTCTTCGCAAACGGACACGGTGGGGGTGAATTATGCTTCGCTGTTCTACGGCTTCTATGCGCAGGACACCTGGCAACTCACACCGAAACTGGTTGCTGTTTACGGTCTGCGCTATGACCGGTTCATCTCTCCAAAGGCGAATCCAAACGCTCCCTTTGCGGATTCGCGGAAGTTCAATTCACCCTCTATGAACTGGGCGCCTCGTCTCGGCTTCAGCTATCGAGCAGCGCAGAACACCGTGCTGAAGATATCTGGTGGCATGTTCTATCAGCAGACCCCGACGAACCTCTGGTTCAACGCTTTGAACCAGGATGGCTCCAATCGCACATCCACCTACACGTATCTTCCGTCGCAGGCAGGTGCACCTTCGTTCCCCAATATCCCCTCCACAGCCGGGGCTGCTGCCGTGCAAAGTGTGACTACAGTAAATCCTGAGATCAAAAACGAGTACACATGGAATGTGAACGCGCAGGTGAGCCAGCAGTTGACACCGCGCGACTCCTTCACGATCGGCTACATTCTCTCGAATGGCCGCAATCTCGAGTACATGCACAACATCAACTACATCAACCCTATTGGCACACTCGCCGATGGACGCCCTGTGTTCTCTACCGCAAACTGCGCTGCATCTTCTACACCTGCTCCCGGTTGCCCATCTGATGGACGTGCGACCCGTCTCGACAATCGGTTCAACGCAATCAATCGCGTTGAATCTGGTGCAAATTCCAGCTTCAATGCGCTCTTTGTGAACTACACAATGGCTCTGCGCCATGGCATGCAGATCAATGCAAACTACACATGGTCGCATGCCATCACGGATGCTCCGGAGGTCAACACCTTTGAGCAGAACCTGGGACTCTCCAACACGCTGAACCGCAAGTTCGATCGAGGCAACAGCTCCGTCAATCGTCCGAGCGCGTTCAATATGACTGCCGTGCTGGAGCCGACCAATAACTTCCAGAACCGGTTTGCACATGAGATCGCAGCTCACAATATGCTGGCGCTTCTCTTCAACATCTCATCGGGCGATCAGGGCAACATCCTCGCATCGAACCAGACAGTCAACGGGGACCCATCCACAAGTGGCGTAGGGCGTCCAGCATTCGTTGGCCGCAATACGGTCCGCTCACCCAATATCGCGCAGATCGATGCGCGCTATACCCGCAGCTTTCCAAGGATTTGGGACCGCGTTGAGCTAGCGTTTCTTCTGGAAGCAAACAATCTTATGAATCACAACAACGTTACAGGCATTGCGATCACGCAGCCCATCGCATCCGATGGCACCGCTTCTGGAAGCCCTCTTCCTCCATCGCGGACCACTGTGCTGGAGCAGCGCATCGTGCAGTGGGGCGTAAAGGCGAGCTTCTAACGTACAGCGAACGGAAGGGCCGCAGGCGACACGTTCTCCTGCGGCCCTTAGAATTTGCAGGAATAAAATCATGGCAACAGAATCAGGCTCCAAATTCCCTGCTTCTATCTATCGCGATACTGTGCTGACGCATGTCTTTGAAGACGCAAAGCGCCTGTTTCTGCCGGCGATGATTGAGATTGACTATGCGCACCTGCTGATGCTGACAGAGCAGAAGATCGTCTCGCGAGAAGCAGCTAGGGCTTGCTTTGCAGCGCTTGATTCGCTGGATCTCGATGCGATTCGCGTAGCGGAGTACGACGGATCTGTAGAAGATCTCTTCTTTCTTATCGAGAGGAAGCTGGCTGCCATGTGTGGTGCGGAGAACGCCGGACGCATCCACACTGCGCGTTCGCGCAACGATATCGATATGACGATGTACCGCATGGTACTGCGGGCCCGCCTGCTCTCTGTGGCTGAAGCTGTGATTGCATTGCGCGCGCGGTTGCTGGAAATTGCAAGCGAACATCGCAATGCATTGATGCCTGCATACACGCACAATCAGCCAGCTCAGCCCACGATCATGGGCCATTACCTGATGGCGATGGTGGAAGTGCTGGAGCGCGACACGGAACGGCTCATCGCAGCGTATGCGCGCGTGAACCGCTGCCCCCTCGGCGCGTGCGCGATTACAACAACAGGCTTCCCTATTAAGCGCGGACGGACAGCCGAACTCCTCGGTTTTTCCGGTTTGCAGGTGAATTCGTACGGAGCAATCGCATCGGTCGATTACCTGACTGAAAGCTGTTCCGTACTCGCAACTGCAATGGTCAACCTGGGACGTTTCGTTCAAGAGATGCTGTTATGGTCCACAGCGGAGTTTGGATTTCTACGCTTATCGGATGCGTATGTGCAGATATCCAGCATCATGCCGCAGAAGCGCAATCCTGTCCCGCTGGAGCATGTTCGCATTCTGGCATCGCGATCCATGAGCGAATCACAGGCGGTATTGAACTCGTTGCACAACACTCCCTTCGCCGATATGAATGACAGTGAAGATTCGTTGCAGCCGCTCGTCGATCTTGCTTTCCATGACGGCCTGCGTGCGCTCACACTTCTGGAAGGGGCACTGAGCGAAGCCACGTTCGACACTGCAAGGATGGAGCAGCGCGCGCAGGGAGACTTTCTGCCGGTCACTGAGCTTGCCGACACGCTTGCGCGCGAAGGTGGCATTCCCTTCCATCAGGCGCACACGATCGTTTCTTCTGCTGTTCGGGTTCTGAACGGCGTCTATGATCGTGATCGCATGGTGGCCTTTGTGACGAACGCTTTGAAGGAAGCTGGCGTCACTCCGCTGGAAGAGAACCGGCTGCGGCTTGCGTTGGATGCCAGAAACTTTGTCGCAGTGCGTACCGTGATCGGCGGCCCCGCACCTTCTGCGTTGAATCCTGAGATCGCACGTGCGGAACACCAGCGCACCGACGATGCCGCATGGTGCGAGGCCCAGCGTCGCCATCTGCAGGAAGCGCATGAGAAGCTACACACAGCGGCAAAGGCGCTTGCGGAATGAATGAATCCAAACCGCACCTCGTTCGCGGACTGACGACCGTCTCCGCGACCGGTGCGAACATCATCGACATGGTGGGCGTTGGCCCGTTCATCACGCTGCCTCTCATCGTCAGCGCAATGGGCGGACCGCAGGCGATGCTCGGCTGGCTGCTGGGCGCACTGCTCTCACTGTGCGATGGATGCGTGTGGAGCGAGTTCGGCACGGCCTACCCGGAAGCCGGCGGATCGTACGCCTACCTGAAGCGTCTCTACGGAGAGCGCGGCGCGGGCCGCGTCTTTTCGTTTCTGTATGCGTGGCAACTCCTCCTCTCCGCACCCCTCTCCATCGCATCCGGCTGCATCGGCTTTTCGCAATACGTGACATGGTTTGTGCCGGGAGCATCGCGGCCCATCTTTGCAGCCACGTGGCTGCACATTCCCGTCGTCTTCAGCGGACAGACCATGATCGCCATGGGCGGATGCGTACTGGCACTCATACTGCTCTACCGCCCCATCGCGCACGTAGGACGCGTGACTCGCGTGCTCGGCATGGTGGTGATCGGCACACTGCTGCTCGTCATCCTCGTCGGTCTGACCCACTTCTCCGCTGCACGCGCGTTCTCCTTCCCGCCAAACGCCTTCCACCTGAACGGCGCATTCTTCCTGGGCCTCGGCGCTGGATTGCTTGTCTCGGCATACGACTACTGGGGCTACTACAACGTCTGCTTCCTCGGTGCAGAAGTCAAAAACCCCGAACGCACCATTCCGCGCGCGGTGCTCGGCTCCATCGTGATCGTCGGCACGCTGTATCTGCTGATGAACATCTCCGTGCTCGGCGTGCTGCCTTGGCAGAGCATGATGGAAACCGCATCGCACGATGCCGCCGCGCGTCAGTACACGATGGCCGTCTTTATGCAGACGGCGTTTGCCGCGCACCCATGGGCGCACACCGCCGCATCCTTCGTCGTGATCCTGATCGCCGTAGCGTCTCTCGCGTCCGTCTTCGCGCTGCTGCTCGGCTATTCACGCATCCCGTACGCAGCCGCGCAGGACGGCAACTTTCCCGCGGTGTTTGGCCGCGTGCACCCACGCCATCGCATTCCAGCAGTCTCACTGCTAACGCTCGGTGGGGTGACCATGCTGCTCTGCTTCCTGCGCCTGCAGGAGGTCATCGCATCGCTGGTCGTCATCCGCATCGTCTTTCAATTCCTGATGCAAGGCGTAGCCACGATGCTTCCAAAACACCGGCGCGAGCGCAAAGCAGCAGGCCGCTTCCGCATGCCCCTGTATCCACTGCCTGCTTTGATCGCCATAGCAGGCTTTCTCTTCATCCTGTTTTCGCGTAAAAGATTTTTCGCAGAGATGGAACTCGCCGCCGCAGTCGCAGTAAGCGGCCTCATCGTCTACTTTCTGCGCGAAAGATGGCGCAAAGCTTAGACTTCTTTGTGCAGCAACTCACTGCCAATCTGCTTCATCATCTCGCCAATAGAATCGTCCGACGTAGTCACCTTGCCATCCCAAGGCAGGAAGAATGAGAAGCAGGTACCCGTCTTCGGCGCGCGGTCCGACGTCCAGAAACGCAACTCGCCCTCATGCCGTGCCGCAATGGAATGTGCCACCCAAAGCCCAAGCCCGGTCCCATTCTGCCCTTTTGTAGTCACAAACGGCTTGAAAAGATCCGCCCGAAGGTTCGCCGGAATCCCCGGACCGCGATCGCATACAAGAATGCGAATACCCTTCCGCCCCGTGCCCCAGTTGCGCGACTCATGCACGCGCACAGAGATGGTGCTGCCGTCCGGCGAAGCATCAATGGCATTCGCGATCATGTTGCTCACCACCTGCCGCAGTTCTCCACTCAACCCGACAGGCTTTTTGTGCGTGCGAATATCCACTTCAAACGGCATCTTCTTCTGCCGCAGACGTGCGGCATATACATCGCGTGTCTCTTCAATCAGGCCGGCAATATCCACCGGCGCTGGATTTTTGCTCTCTCGATAAAAAGCAAGCGTCTTCTTCGAGATCTCAGACACCCGCCCAAGCTGCTGTTGCGCAGAGATGACATACTCCCGCACCTCAGGCTGCGAAGCCGTGGCATGCTCCACCAGAAAGAGCAGGTTCGTAACCGCCTCAAGCGGATTGTTGATCTCATGCGCAATCGAGGCAGCAAGCCGTCCCGTCGCAGCAAGCTTCTCCGTGCGGCGCAGAGCTTCTTCCGCCAACTTGCGATCGTGAATGTCCGTACACGTAGCCAGCCATCGCGCGGCAAAAGGCTGTTCGCCCTCCTGCATTTGCGCAGGATTGAGCATGGGAATCGCCTGAATGTAAAACCAGCGATACTGCCCATCCGCTCCGCGCAAACGAAACTCGCCGGTAAATCCACGCGTGGCCTGCAGGCCATGAGCACGCGCAGCAAGATAGCGCTCCGCGTCCTCCGGCGGCATCACACGCCGCCACATCTCCAGGGTGTTTGACGAAGGCGCCTCGCCCACATATTGCGTCCAACGGCGGTTATAACTCAGCAGCGTGCCATCGCCGGTCGCCATCAAAACGATCTGCGGCAGCGCCTCCATCACTTTTTCAAGCTGGAGACGCGCAGCTTCCGCCTCGCGTGCTTCCTTCTCAACAGCTTCCTTGGCGGACTGCAATTCCCTCGCATGCACAAAACGCTCTGCGGCCAGTTTGCGTTGCATCTCCGCATCCACCTGCTGGCGAAGAACATAGTCGTGCAGCGCGCGGTTTTCGTCCTCCATGTACTTGCGGCGAAGCTGCGTCTCCAAACGCGCACGCAGATTGCGGGCCGGCATCGACAGTGGAACAAAATCATCCGCCCCAGCCTGCAATGCGGCTGCCTGTTGATCGTGCTGGCCGAGTGACGCTGCATCTTCCGCGCTCTCCAGCACCAGCACGCGCATCTTGGCAGATCGCGCCGATTCTTTCAGGCGCGTACACAGACCAACCGTCTCAGCGTGCGAAAGCGCGAGCACAATGGCATCCAGAGGATCGCGCACGGCGCGCGCGTAGATCGTCTCAACGCTCGACTCTTCCACCACCACAATGCCATCTGCCAGCAGCAGTTCGCGTAAAGCGAGCAACTGCGGCACCTGCTTGCCCGCAAGCAGAACGCGCCGCGACGAAACAGGCGCAAATTGAAACGCGGACGGCTCGCTCGACGTACGCAACACGGCTGCGAGACGAAGCAGGATCGTCTCCACCGCCTCATCCTTGCGGACGAACGTGTCCGCGCCGGCCTCCAGCGCTTCCAATTCGTTGTTCGGATCTTCCGATGCAGTCAGCAACAGGCAAGGCGTACGTCGCGTCGCCGCTTCAGCACGCAGACGACGGATGACCGCCGCGCCCTGAATGCCGGGCAGCATGTTGTCCACCATCACGGCAGAGAAGCTGGATTGAAACGCCGCATCAAGCCCGGCTTCGCCCGTAGCTGCAAGCGTCACCTCATAGCCGGCCGCCGTAAGCGCCTTGTTCAACATCATGCGATAGGTCAGGCTGTCGTCGATTAACAGAATGCGTGTCGGCCCCTGGCGTTCAGGAGACGGCATCGCGAAATCGATCTCGGTCGAACCGCGCAGCAGACGCTGCAACTCGGCTTCAATGCGGCCTTCCAGTTCGCCTGGAGGCAGAACGACATCCGGCAGGAGCGCCTGGTCTTGCCCAACCTGCTGTGGAGGAGTGCCTATCCAGATAATCGGCGTGGTTGCCGTCCGCAGTTCGGCACGCATCGCACGCACGGCTTCAAAACACTCTTCCTCCTGATGATCGCATTCCAAAATAATGACGGCGACAGAGTTGAACCGCAGAAACTCCTGCAACGCCGTTAGCGTTTCAAACGACACAGCAATGCGGCCAATGTGCGCGCAGGCCTCTGCGAGGCGCGTACAAAATGCCGGATTCTTGAGTTGAAACGCAATCATCGTTCTATGCTCGCCTCGCCTGCAAGCTTCTTCAGATAACCCGCAATTCCGTCTAAAGGAAGGACGTGTGAAGCGGCGCCAAGACGCACAGCCTCACCCGGCATACCGAATACGATACTTGAAGCCTCATCCTGCGCAATTGTTTCCGCACCTGCCTTGCGCCCGGAAAGCAGCCCCTGCGCTCCATCTTTCCCCATACCCGTCAGCAGCACCATGGCTGCGCGTTCGCCCACCTCCCGCGCAACACTGTCGAACAACTCATCGATCGACGGACGGCAGGAGTTGCGCTCCTCCGTCGTTGTCAGTTGAATGCGTCCGCCGTCCACGATCATGTGCCGTCCCGCGGGCGCCAGCACCACGCCCGGCGTTCCCTTCTGCGGCAGCCGCTCTCCATCTTTCGCCATCCGCACCGGCAGAGCAATCTGGCCGCCCAGCCAATCTGCAAAAGCAAACGCAAACAGATCGGAGATGTGCAGCACAACCAACACCGGCAACGGAAACTTCGGCGACAACGCAGCAAGTATGCTCACCAGCGCAGCAGGTCCGCCCGTAGAAGCGCCAATCGCAATCAGATCGATCTTTCCGCTTGCTCTTCCTGCAGGAGTAAAAGAAGAAGCTGCCGGCTGTGACGAAGAACCAGATGCCGTCACGTTCTGCGCGCGCAGCTTTCCGCGCGGATGCGTGATGACCTTGATGCGGGAAACAATACGCACCGTACTAAGGAAGCGCTTCTCCCATCCATCGCCGTCTTCATCCACATGCGGCTTTTCCAGAACGTCTACTGCGCCGGCGGCCAATGCATCGTAGGTGCGGAACGCCTCGCCCCGGTTCACCGATGCCGAAACGATCAGGATCGGCGTGGGGTTGTACGCCATGATCTGTTCCGTAGCCAGAACGCCGTTCATCTCCGGCAGCATCATGTCCATGGTGATCACATCAGGCTTCAGCCGCGCGCACATCTCCACCGCTTCACGGCCGTTGACCGCTTCGCCAATCACTTCCATCGACGGGTCTTTCCGCAACACACCCGTGAGATAGCTGCGGATCGTGGCCGAATCCTCTACAACCAACACGCGCAAACGGTTCATTGCTGCCGGCCTGCTCTCTGCGTTCCGCGCAGAAGCTCTGCGGCCGTGGTGAGAAGCTTGTTCTGGTCGAAATCGCTCTTCACGATGTACTCCGATGCGCCGAGACTCAAGCCACGCTCGCGGTCGCCGGGAAGATTGCGCGACGTAATCATCACCACTGGAACATGCTGCAACTGCATTTCGCCGCGCGTTCTGCGAAGAAACTCAAACCCATCCATCCCCGGCATCTCCACGTCCACAAAGAAAACGCCGTACTGCCTCGCCCGCGCTTTCTCCAAACCAACCTCCGCGTTGATGGCCGTGTCCGCCTCATACCCTGCGCTGGTCAAAATGTTTGCGATCAGCGTGCGCGAGGTCAGCGAATCGTCGATGACAAGCACGGGAAGCGTGGGCGTCTCCTCCATGGGTGTCGTCCTGCTGTTGGCAATCGCATCGTGGCGCAGGCGCATGGGGTCCAGCACAAGACGCGCTCGGCCTTCTTCATCCACGTACGTTCCCATGATCCAGTTGGCGGTCTGCCAGCGCTCCGGCGTTGGCTCAATCACAAGGTCCTCCACGCGCACAATCCTGTCTACGCCCAGCCCCACGCGGCCTGCGGGAGACTTTACCTCCAGCGCGATCTTTCCTTCGCCATAGCGAGGCAAGCCCAGCAGCGGGCCGCAGTCCAGCACGTTCGTATCGGGAGATGGTTCCGTTGCCGGGAGCATGCCTGTTCGATGCCCGGCAATCTGCTTTGTTTGCTCCACGGCAGCAAGAGGAACGGCAAATGGATGCCCCGCAATCTCCAGCACAATGCACTTCAGCGCCAGCAGGCTCTCCGGCACGCGCAGCGTAACGGTAGTCCCCTCGCCAGGCTGGCTTTCAATCAGCACATCGCCGCCCACACGGCGGGCACGGGCACGGGCAACATCCAGCCCAATGCCACGTCCGGCCAGCGTTCCCGCCGCGGCCTGCGTGGTTACGCCGGGACGCGCCAGCATGTCCAGCAGATAAGCGCGTGACGCTTTCTTCGCATCTTCCGGCTCCATCCATCTACGCGCAACAGCCTCTGCGCGCAGATGCTCTACGTCAATGCCGGTGCCATTGTCTCGTACAAAAAATCGCAGATGCGATCCCTCGCGGCGAAGGCCGATCTCAATCCGGCCACCCGTCTGCTTCTGCCGCAAACCATGCACCACCGCATTGCGGGCCATGTGGCTAAGCGCCTCTTCAGCATTTGCGAGCAGATGGATGTCCACCCGCTCATCGCCTCCGCTGACGACAGACTCCATCGCAAGTCCCATCTCTTCCGCGGCACGGCGCGCGGTCCTCTCCACGCGGAGCAACATCTCATGCGCCGGCGCAAGTCGCAGTGCGTGTGCAATTCTTTCCACCTCAGTAATCTGCCGCCGCAGACGCGTCCAGCAGTCGCCGCTCTCCGCCTGCAAACGGCGGCTCTGCATCGCTGCACGGTCCAGCGTCTCCTCCACCAGCGCGCGCGCTCCTGCACGAAGCTGGCGTGTGGCTTCATGAATGCTCTCGCGTTGCCGCGCAACGTCATCCATGGTGCCGCGCATCGATGTCAGCAACACCGTGCACTCCGACAGCGCAGAGAGCAGAGCGTCCGTCGCACTTACTTCTACACGAAGCGTCTCAGGCGCAGGCTCGGCCTTCGCGGATGGAGCGGAGATCGGTGACGTCGTTTGTTGTTCGCTGGCTTGAGGTGTTGCCTGCTGCACAGGACCTTCGATGCGCGTAGCAAGCTCGTCCACCAGCCGCGATGCTTCCGCCGTTTGCCTCGCCGCAAGAGCATCTTCCAGCACATGCGAGAGACGCGCGATCTCCGTCTCGCGAACAACATGCGCCGCGCCCTTCAGCGTGTGCGCAGCGCGGCCCATCTCCCGCCACAGCTTCTCCGCCTGCTCCGCATCGGCCGCTGGCAGCGCACGCAGATCGGCAGTCAACCGCGCAATCAGTTCATTCGCTTCAATGCGAAAGTAGTCGCGTGTCTCCATCCGGCCTCTCGTCTCCCGTGATCATTTCCGTAGAGGTGTAACTCTCTTTCGATAGCCGTCATCCTGAGCCGTAGGCGAAGGATCTCTGTATTTGGTCCGCATCAGAACTACATCTAAAGGAAAACTGTTCTAGCTCCCAAGGGGACTGGATGTTCGCCTTTACTCATCAAACATCAATCTTTTTGTTGCTGTACCAGAGCTGCCATACGCGAAGAAAGACGAGCAAGTTCCGTGGCCGTCTCCGATGCCTGTGTCGTGCTCGCTTCCATCTCGCGGCTCACCTGCGCCACTGCGCTCACGGCCACGTTCACCTGTTCCACGGCCGTCGCCTGCTGCTTGGTGCTCAGCTCAATCTCGCGTGCTGCTTCGCTCGTGGTCTGCACCAGGTTCATGATCTGGTCGAGCGACTCGGTCACCGCATCGAAGTCGCGCGTGCCTGCATCCACGGCCTTGGAGCCGGTTTCCGTCGCCATCACCGTACTGTTCACCGCGCCGCGTACTTCTTCCACCATGCCGCGCACCTCGCGCGCAGCGCCGCTCATGCGGTCGGCAAGATTGCGGATCTCCTCAGCCACCACACCAAACCGGCGGCCCGCTTCGCCAGCGCCCACGGCCTCAATGTTTGCATTGATCGCGAGGATGTTCGTCTGTTCTGCAAGCTCGTTGATGACTTCCGTCACGCCGCCAATCTGCTGCGAACGACGGCCAAGCTCGATCATGTGGTTCACCACCGCATCCACCTGGTTGCGAATCTCGCTCACAGAAGTACGCGCGCGCTGCATCATGCGGTCGCCCGTCTGCGCTGCCGTGGCTGTTTCGCCGCCAAACTCCGCAACGCGCTGCGCCGAACTCGCAATCTGGCGCGAGGTCGTGAGCAACTCTGTCATAGTCGTAGTGATTTCGCTCATGGCCGTTGCCTGCTCACGCGCCCCCGTGGCCTGCTGTGTGGCGGTGCTCTGCAACTCAGTGGACGAGCTTTGGATCTCGTGGACTGCGGCAGCAATCTGACCAGTCAGGCGCTTATTAAGCCACCACGGCAGGATGAGAGCCACGATCACCACAATGGCTGCCGCTGCAATAAATAGATTGCGGAACATCACGGCCTGCCGCGTAGCCTCGCGCGTTGCGCGTTCCGTCGAGGCGGTTTCCACACGCACCAGGTTATCTACCGCACTCTCCAGGGCCAGCCGCTTGGGTTGTGCCACCGTGACCATGTAGCGCCCGATCTCCGGTAGCGAAGCGCTTCGCGCGTGCATCCCAATCATCTCGCGCAGAGAAATTTCCCACTCATCATCCACCTGCTTGATGCGCTGAGCGAGATTCCTTGCCTCATCCGTCGTGGCCATGCGAATCATCTCGTCTTCCATCTCGTCCGCGTGCGATACGACGGCATCCAGACGGGTAAGGTATGCCTGATCGCCGCTGATGATGTAGCCGCGCAAAGCTGCCGAACGCCGATACGTCAGCGCTTGAATAGCGAGCGCCTTCTGTACGCTCTGCTCATTCACGTCGAGGACCTGATCCTTCGCCTGGACCGCATGCACCATGGCAAACACGCCGAAACCGGCGACAAGAACGGTCAACAAGCCGATCGCGATAAAGCACTGCGCAAGACGGCGAGAAAATGTAATCTCCATCATTTCTCCTCAATGGAATAAAGCACGGTCCGACATGCGCCAGATCCACTCAAGCATCATCCCATGCAAAGGCACTCCAAGAATAGTGAAGAGAAACGGACTCAGGCCCTTTGCCGTCCGCCAAGCTCCTTGAGAGCCGTAATAATGCGTTCGATACTGGCCGCCACTTCCTCCTCGCGCAAAGTGCGGTCTCGAGCCTGCAGAACCACACGTAACAACAGTGAGTACTCCCCGATAGCAACCGCTTTGCCTTTGGCATCGCGATAAATCTCTCGCGGCTCGACGGAAGTCAACTCAGCGATGTGCAGATTATGTACCGCCGAATTGATTTGGTCCCAGGTAACGGTGTCCGCAAAAAAGAACGAGAGATCGCGTTCTACCGCCTGGAAACGCGAAGGCTCTCGCACCAGTGGCACACGCAGCGGAGAAGCAAGAAGCACTGCTGCATCCATCTCGCCCAGTACGATAGTTTCCCTGGCCTTTAGACGATCTGCGTACGCGGCATCTAATTCCCCAAACGCACCAAGCTCCTTGCTCTCGACAAGAACCCGGGCACCACGTCCAGGTGCGATCCATGGAGGAAGACTGTCTGCACGGAATTCAACCGACTTGAGCTCAAATTGAGCGAGGAGCGCCTCGATGGTTCCTTTTACTTCAAAAAAGAGCCCATCCTTTGCAGAGACAATCGCGCTCGCCGCGGGGCTGCCATACGCACCCATTGAGAGCGACTGCGCCTCCTGCACCTGCTGCGTGTCTCCTGTAAATACAGCGCCCAGTTCGAATATGCGCGCCGTCCGCACATCGCGATGCATGTTTGCAGCGAGCATGGAAGCCGCCCCACTTAACAACGTAGGCCGCAACACCCCAGCTTCCGCATTGAGGGGATTGCCCATGGGTACAGCAGTGCGCTGCGCCGCGAACAACATTGCATCCTCTTCGGATGCGAAGGTGCTTCCGATGACTTCGTTCCATCCCATGGCGCGTAACGTGTTGCGGATAGTTTCTTCCTGTGCCCGGTGTGGCAGGGAATCTACGCCACCGGAGAAGCCTGGCAGGGTGTCTGCGAAGCGGTTGTAGCCGTAGACGCGTGCAACCTCTTCAATCAGGTCGATCTCGCGTTCCAGATCGAGCCGCCAGCTTGGAAGCTTTACTTCATAACAGCCGACTTCGCTGGCCGGATGAAGGCTGCAACCAAGCGCCTCAAGATATTGCTCAATGAGCACGGGCGATATCTCGCCACCGTCGAGCGTGGTGCCAAGCAAACGCTGCACTGTAGGTGAAGAGAGTGCAATTCGAGGGCGATTTGCCGTTTTTGCTTCGACTTCTGGGATGACCACATCGGTCATCGGTCCGTCGGGCGTGCCACTGCAGAGTTCTACCAGCTTGTGTGTAACGTAACGATTTGCGACAGGTGCGGCGGCGAAGTCTGCACCGCGTTCGAAGCGATGGCTGGCGTCGGTATGCAGGCCGTGGCAGCGGGAGGAGCGGCGAATCGCGGCTGGATCGAACCACGCAGCTTCGACGAGGATATTCTTCGTCGTATCAGTGACGCGCGAATCCCATCCCCCCATCACACCGGCGAGTGCGAGCGCTTTCTTCTCGTCGGCGACGACGAGATCATCTGCTGTGAGTGTCTTCTCAGAACCATCGAGCAGGCGCAACTTTTCGCCTTCACGCGCTCGCCGGACAACGATGCTGCCCTCGAGCGTGTCGAGATCGAAGACGTGCGTGGGATGCCCCATCGCAAGCCAGGTGTAGTTTGTGATGTCGACTGCGTTGGAGATTGGCTTCTGCCCGAGTTGTGCGAAGCGTTCTGCAATTATTCCGGTAGAAGGAGCAATGGTGACGTTGCGTACGATCTGTGCGGTGAAGCGTCCGCACAGATCTGCAGCTTCAATACGCACTGGATACCCCGCGCCCACATTCGCCGGAGCACATTCGTCATCCAGCTTGCGCAAAGGAATGTTGTAGATTGCAGCGGCTTCGCGCGCGACACCGTAGTGGTTCATCGCATCCACGCGATTGGTGGTGATGTCCATCTCGAACAGATGGCCACCTGCGACTTCATGCACGCCTTCGACGGCGATGCCGCGGAGGGTGAGGTCTTCGGCTAATTGCCGGTCGGAGACTTCTAGAGCCGGAAGGTATTCGCGGAGCCAATGGGTCAAAATGTTCATGCGAATTGCTCCAAAAACCGCAAATCTCCCGAATAAAACAAACCAATATCGCTGATGCCGTACAGCATCATGGCAATGCGTTCGACACCCATGCCGAAGGCGAAGCCGCTGATATTAGAGCCGTATGCCGGTTCGCGGCCGAGCTCGATGCGGCGCTGGTCGACGGCGGCGAAGACAGCGGGGTCTACCATGCCGCAGCCGAGCAATTCGATCCAGCCGGAGTGCTTGCATTTGCGGCAGCCTTTGCCTCCGCAGAAGATGCAGGAGATCTGCACGTCAGCGCTGGGTTCGGTGAATGGAAAGAAGGACGGGAAGAAGCGTGTCTTCACAGCTGAGCCGAAGAGTGATTTCATCGCGTGGTCGAGCGTTCCCTTCAGGTCGCTGAAGGTGATGTTGGTATCTACGCAAAGACCTTCCACCTGATGGAAGATGGGCGAATGCGTAGCATCGGACTCGTCGTTGCGGTGTACTTTGCCGGGGATGACGAGACGCAGCGGCGGTTCCTGCGCGATCATGCTGCGAATCTGCACGGGCGAAGTGTGCGTGCGCATCAGCAGGCGTTCGCGACCGGGTTTCTTCTCCTGATCGGCGATGACGAGCGTGTCCTGTGTATCGCGCGCGGGATGGTTCGGCGGGAAGTTGAGCGCCTCAAAGTTATAGAAGTCGGTTTCCACTTCGGGGCCGATGCCGACGGAGTAACCCAGTGCTTCGAACACAGCCACCACTTCACGCATGGTACGCGTGAGTGGATGCTCCACACCCGCGGCGCGACGGATGCCAGGGAGAGTGATATCGAGTCCCGGTCCAGCGCTTGTGGAAGCCTGATGGCCACTCTCGAGAGCGGCTTCGATGGCAGTCTTGAGTTGGTTGAACCGCTGACCGAGCGCCTTCTTTGCTTCGACTGGAGCGGTCTTCAACCACGCGTCGCTGATGAGTTTGAGGCGGCCCTGTTTGCGTCCGAGCCATGCAAGGCGAAAGTTCTCGCGCGCCTCATCCGTCGATAGTGCGGCCGCACCGGCCCGCACCTGTTTCTGAAGTGCGGCAAAGGCCTGGTCAAGCGTGGCGTCATCGTGGCCGCTCAGTTGCGGAATCTGTTCACTCATGAGTATGTATTCAGTTTATCGGAGCTTCAGAGAGCCCACCACACCACGAACGCCGCCATCGCTCCCAAAATCCAGCTTCGCTTATCTAAGATGGCGTAGACGACGGGATCTTCGTGCATTTCCCCGCGGCTCGTAGTCATCCAGATACGGCTAATCCACAGCAACAGAACAGGTGCCAGCAGCCACAGGCGTGTCGCATGTCGATAGAGTTGCACGTTATCGGGCGTGGAGATGTACATCGTCAGCACCACAACACCTGCATATCCAGCAGCTGTGCCAAAGGAGCGTATCTGCTCCAGATCTTCCACATGATAGCCACGCCCGGATGGCTTCTCGATATTGCGCTCCGCCATCATGTACAACTCGCTGAAACGTTTGACGAATGCCAGCGAAAGAAAGAAAAAGATGGAAAACGCGGCGAGCCATGGGGAAACGACTACGTCCGTAGCATTTGCGCCCGCAACAATACGGACGGTATATAACCCGCTGAGAACAAGCACATCCACCAGCATCATGCGTTTCAAGCGGATGGAGTAAGCCAACGTGCTGACCGTATACACGGTCAGCCACAACAAAAACGGATAATGCGGATCAAGAATTTCTTTTGCGCCGTCTACCCCGGGCAGGGAGCGGTAAATGTACGGCAACGCGACTGCTAAGGCAATCGCAATGGCGAGAAAAACCGCAATGATTGCCACACCGGTAATCGGAGAAAGATCGCCGGACGCGAAGGCACGGCGGTTTTTGCGTGGATGGCGACGGTCTGCCTCTATATCGAGCAGATCGTTAATGATGTATGTCGCTGAGGCGCAGAACGAAATACTGAAAAAAGCAGTGATGGCCGCCACAATCCGGTTCGGTGTGAGCATGTGCGCCAAACATAGCGGCACAAAAATTAAAATGTTTTTCGCCCACTGGTGAAGCCGGACCGCTTTGATAAATGCCTTTAAGCGATGCGAACGGTCGAGGAAATGTCGCGCCGGCTGCACCTTGTCATTGCGCAGAGCACGCAATAAACGCCAGTGCGGGTTTGCCACCATAGGGGACACACTGCGGCCCAGCAATGCACGGTCCGGCATAGCATTGCCGATGTACGTGAAACCGTCTGGAAACCTTTCTTCAAAGGCTGCCAGTTTGTTCGCACCCGCAAGATTCAAGGTACCGTCGGAGGCAAGCACGCCCTCGAAAATTCCCAGGTAATTGGCTATACGGGTCGCCAGGCCTGTGTCCGCCGCGGTAGCAAGAAAAATGCGCCGGCCAGCAGCATATTCCTCTTTCAGATAGTCAAGAAGGGGCTGGTTATAAGGCAGATGTTCCACATCTAACTCGATGCGACGTGTCAATTCGCGCTTAAGTCTGGCCTTTCCGCCAGCAACCCACGTCGGCCACTGAAGAGGCGATAGCGGTTCTTTGCGCCAAAGGGCCATGGCGGAATCGAGCAGTGTGTCACTTTTGACGAGGGTGCCGTCCAAGTCAACACATAATGGAACGCCTGAGGCGCCGCTCTGCTGCATTTCTTCCTTCAGCCACTCCGACATGCCCACCCCGTTTCTCGAATTATAGGCAACTGCCTGAAATCATTCGATGAACGGTCGAAACTTAGAGGACGGCATATCCGTCTCTCATTTATCTTGGCTGTGGTGTGAAAGTCTGCATTTTCTCTAATCCTGCAGATTTTCACTGACCACGATCCAGCAAGAAGGACGGTTACGCAAACCCCTATGGCAGCGCCCACGCAGGACCCTCAGAGTGGTGCCCCCAGCATCGATCCAACGCACGAACTCCCGGCACACGCTACTCCAGATGCTCCGGCGGAGAAAAAGCGTGGCCCATGGCGGCTGATCATGGTTGGCCTCCTCGTTGCATTGGCCGTTGCTTTCGTGGTTTGGAGAATCAGCACCAACAAGCCCGAGAAGAAGCTGTCTGGCCGCACAAGTCTGGGTGACCGGCCGGTGCCTGTGGCCGTGGAGAAAGCCTCGTACACGCAGGTGCCGATTTACCTGACGGCGCTGGGAACGGTCACCGCCTACAACACGGTTACGCTTAAGAGCCGTGTGGACGGCCAGATTATTGCGGTCAACTTCCGTGAAGGACAACATGTTCGTCCAGGACAGTCCCTCATAAAAATTGACCCCCGTCCTTATCAAGCCGCGCTGGATCAGGCCCGAGGTAATCTTGCGCGGGATGAGGCGAATGCTCGACTGGCAAGCACGCAAGCCAATCGCTACTCTGCCCTCTATCAGGCTGGTGTGGTCTCCCGGGAACAGGAACAGACGCAACAGTCCACCGCCGGACAGGCATCCGGAACGCTGGAGGCTGACCGGGCCGCCATCAAAGCCGCGCAGGTCAATCTTGCCTATACGAACATCACCTCTCCTATCAGTGGAATCGTCGGTCTGCGCCAGGTGGATATCGGCAACATCGTCTCGGCGAATTCAAGCAATGGCCTTGTCGTGATTACACAGGTGCAGCCCATTTCTGTGATCTTTACGCTCCCCGAAGATCAGTTGCCTCAGGTATTCAGCCATATGAAGCGTGGTGGCAAGCTGGCGGTGGAGGCATGGGACCGCACGAATACGCAGAAGATTGCGACGGGAGCACTGTTGACTGTCGATAACCAGATCGATCCTGCAACCGGCACCGCCAAGCTCAAGGCCGTCTTCGACAATAAGGATGAGGCGCTCTATCCAAACCAGTTTGTAAATGTGCGGTTGATTCTTGAGACACGCAACCACGCGCTCACCATTCCTGCAACAGCCTTGCAGACATCCAACGCCGGCGCGAGCTTTGTCTATGTTGTGGATATGTCGAAACCTGCTCCTGAAACACCTCCCAGCGGAGGAGGTCAGGGAAATGGCAGCCAAAATCGTTCGACGGCCGGCCGGTCAACGGATAAAGGCAATGCCGGATCGGGCAAAGGAGGCGGTCATCGCCAAGTCTCCTATCTGGCCCACGCAAAGCCTGTGACAGTCGATCTGACACAAGGCTCTACGGTGATTCTTGCGGCAGGATTGACGCCGGGTGAGGTGGTCGTGGTGGACGGCCAGGAGAAGCTGAAAGATGGCTCCAAGGTGACGCTGCGCGGAAGCACTGGCGGACCGGCAGGCATCAGCCAATCCGGGGATGCCGCAGGACGCAAATATGCAGGTGGTCCTGAAGGTGGTGCGACTCCACAGAGCCCCGGCGGCACACCCAAATCACAGGAGCAGCACAGTAACGGTGCAGAGCGGCCGCACCGCAATGGAAATGGAGCGGCCCGGCCATGAGTCCTTCCCGGCCATTTATTCTTCGCCCGGTCGCCACCTCGCTGTTGATGGTGGCGATTCTGCTTGCCGGTGGCGTCGCTTACTTCCAATTGCCGGTCTCTGCGCTGCCGCAGGTGGACTATCCCACCATCCAGGTGCAGACCTTCTATCCCGGCGCGAGCCCGGAAGTGATGTCCTCTGCCGTCACGGCCCCACTTGAGCGTAACTTCGGGCAGATCCCAGGCCTAACGCAGATGACCTCCACCTCGTCTGGCGGCGGATCGATCATCACGCTACAGTTCTCGCTGGAAGAGTCGATCGACGTGGCCCAGCAGGATGTGCAGGCCGCGATTAACGCATCGGACTCCTACCTGCCGAAGGACCTGCCGAATCCTCCCATCTATTCGAAGGTGAACCCGGCAGATGCGCCCATTCTCACGCTCTCGCTCACCAGCGACACGCTGCCGCTGACCGAAGTGGAGGACAAGGCCGACACTATCCTCGCGCAAAAGATTTCGCAGCTTTCGGGAGTGGGTCTGGTGTCGATTGCCGGTGGGCAGAAGCCTGCTGTTCGTATCCAGGCCAATCCGGCCGCACTGGCCAACTACAACATGTCGCTGGAGGATGTTCGCACAGCGCTCGCCTCCGCAAATGTGGATCAGGCCAAAGGCTCGATCAATGGCACGCACCAGTCGTTCACCATCGGCGCCAACGATCAACTTCTTTCTGCGAGCGATTACAGCAATGTGATCGTCGCGTATCGCAACGGCAACCCGGTACGTCTATCGGATATTGCGAACTCTGTCGACGCAGCCGAAAACAGCTTCCAGGCTGCATGGATGGGCCGGCATGAGGAGAATGGCCAGCCTGAACTCCATCCAGCAGTCATCGTCAACATTCAGCGCCAGCCCGGTGCAAACATCATTGGCGTGGTAGACAGCATCAAGGAACTGCTACCGCGTTTGCAAGCCACGCTGCCTGCCTCAGTCAAGCTGGAGGTGCTCACCGATCGTACGAATACCATTCGAGCCTCCGTCAAAGACGTTCAGTTCGAACTGATGCTGACCATCGTGCTGGTGGTCGCGGTGATCTTTCTCTTTTTGCGTTCGTTGCGGGCTACTATCATTCCCGCTGTTGCAGTGCCACTCTCCATCGTTGGCACCTTCGGCGTGATGTATCTGCTGGGCTACTCACTCAACAATCTTTCTCTGATGGCACTCACCATCTCCACCGGCTTCGTTGTAGATGACGCCATCGTGATGGTGGAGAATATCGACCGCTATCTGGAGATGGGCGACTCGCCTCTGGACGCTGCTCTCAAAGGTTCCGAGCAGATCGGTTTCACTATTCTTTCTTTAACCGTGTCGCTCATTGCAGTGCTCATTCCGCTGCTTTTCATGGGGGACATTGTCGGACGGCTCTTCCGCGAGTTTGCCGTTACGCTGGCGGTAACTATTCTCGTGTCCGCCGTCGTCTCATTGACGCTGACGCCGATGATGGCCAGCAAGCTGCTGAAGCATACGCCCGAACATGCAAAGAGCAGGTTCTACAAAAAGTCGGAAGAATGGTTCAACTACGTCATCGATAAGTATGCCGTTGGTGTGCGCTGGGTACTTCGCCATCAGGTCATAACGCTGCTAGTGACGCTCGCGACGTTCCTTCTCACATTCATCCTTTACATCGTGGTACCAAAGGGATTTTTCCCAGTGCAGGATACAGGTGTGCTGCTGGCTATCACCGATGCGCCACAGTCCATCTCCTTTGACGCCATGAGCCAGAAACAGCAGATGCTGGCAGAGGAAATCCTGAAAGACCCTGATGTGGAGAGTGTCTCATCGTTCATCGGGATTGACACGACCAACACCACACTGAATTCGGGCCGTATCCAGATCAATCTTCGGGATCGTGAAGAGCGCAATACCTCCGCCAGCGATATCATTCGCCGTCTCCAGCGTCACTTGCAGCGCGTAGAAGGTATTACCGCTTATCTGCAGCCCTTGCAGGACCTCACTGTAGAAAACCGCACCGCTCGCACGCAGTATCAGTATTCCCTGCAGGACGCGAACACGGATGAACTTGCCGAGTGGACGGACCGCTTCCTTGAGAAGTTCAAGACATTGGAGCCACTAACGGACGTGGCGAGCGACCAGCAGATCGAAGGCCTTGAAGCCCATCTCGTCATCGATCGCGACACCGCATCGCGCCTTGGCATCACGCCTCAGAACATTGACGACACCTTGTATGACGCCTTCGGGCAGCGGCAGGTCTCCACCATGTTCACGCAGCAAAATCAATACCACGTCATTCTGGAAGCACAACCGCACTTCCAGGTGAGTCCTGCTTCGTTAAATCAGATTTATGTGAAGAGTTCCAACGGAACACAGGTGCCGCTGATGTCGTTCACACATCTGGAAGAGAAGAAAGCCTCTCTGGTAATCTCACATGATGGCCAGTTCCCTTCTGTAAATCTCTCGTTCAATCTCAAGCCCGGTTATTCCATAGGTGATGCAACCGAGGCGGTACATGAGGCGGAGAAAGAGCTGAAGCCACCGCTTTCTCTCAAAACTGGATTCCAGGGAACCGCGGCATCGTTTGAAGCCTCACTCTCAAACGAACCGATCCTTATTCTGGCCGCGCTGATCACGGTCTACATTGTGCTGGGCGTGTTGTATGAGAGCTACATTCACCCGATCACAATTCTTTCTACGCTGCCTTCGGCCGGCGTAGGTGCGATTCTCGCGTTGCAGATTACACGTACCGACCTTTCCGTAATTGCGCTGATAGGCATCATCCTTTTGATCGGCATTGTGAAGAAGAACGCCATCATGATGATCGACTTTGCGCTGGAGGCTGAACGCGAACAGGGCAAATCACCGGAAGAAGCCATTTATCAGGCCTGCCTGCTGCGTTTCCGTCCCATCATGATGACGACGATGGCTGCCCTGCTTGGTGGCGTTCCACTAGCCTTCGGAACTGGCACGGGAAGCGAGTTGCGGCGGCCGCTCGGTATCACCATCATCGGCGGCCTCATCGTTTCACAAGTGCTCACGCTCTACACCACGCCGGTCGTCTACCTGTTCTTCGACCGTATCGGACGTAAGTATTTCGGCACCGCCGAAGCGGACAAGGCACTCCACGAGCACCTGCATGAAGAAGATACAAATGTTGTTCCTGCCCACTGAGGTCGACCTTTGACGGAAGAGTTCCAACCCGGCGATCGCACTCCCTCTGAACATGCTTCGGAACGCGACCGTGCGCGCCAACAGCATGGAGGCGACTTTGCCGGAGAACATGCGCCGCATGAACCTGCCAGGCCGAGACGCCGCGGGCCAACACGCGAAGGCGTACATTTCTCCCGTCCGTTTATCCGCCGTCCGGTCGCCACGTTCCTGCTCTCTGCCGCCATCATCATGGCGGGATCCATGGCGTATAAACTGCTGCCCGTCTCCTCGTTGCCTGCGGTAGAGTTTCCTACCATTTCTGTCGGTGCATCCATGCCGGGCGCCGATCCGGAGACAATGGCATCTTCCGTCGCTACGCCGCTTGAGCGGCAGTTCTCACGCATTGCCGGTGTGAATGAGATGACGAGTTCCTCAGGCGATGGTTCCACCTCGATAACCCTGCAATTCGATCTCTCGCGCGACATCGATGGCGCAGCCCGCGACGTGCAGGCAGCCATCAACGCTGCCCGCTCACAACTTCCCGCCAATATGCCCAGCAATCCGAGATACCGGAAGATCAATCCGTCGGATTCACCGATCATGATTCTTTCGTTAACGTCGGACACACTCACCGTACCGCAGCTCTATGATGCCGCCGATTCTGTGCTGGCACAGAAGCTCGCGACCGTGGAAGGCGTGGGGCAGACCTTCGTTGGCGGATCGTCCAAGCCCGCTGTTCGGATCGAAGCCAATCCAGTGCAGCTTGCGCACTACGGCATCGGTCTGGAGGCGCTGCGCGCCGCGATTGCAACCATCAATGTCAACCAGCCGAAAGGCTATCTCAACGGACCGGAGAGGCGTTGGTCCATTACAACGACGGACCAGCTATTCGGCGCAGATGCCTATCGCCCATTAGTCATTGCCACCAGCCGCGGACCTGTTTCCAACGCTTCAGCTTCCAATGGCCTGCAATCAAATGTCGGCTCGGCTACCAGCAACAGTTCTCTTTACACGGCCAGCCGTATCGCTGGAGCTACCACGGCTACAGCGACCGGCCCTGGATCGACCTCTTCCTCTCCATCAAGCTCCACTACCTCAGGCGCAACCACGAACGGGTCAGCAACCAGCGCGGCGACACCTGTTGTTGGGACCAATAACGCCACGCGCGCCGCGCCGCAATCTGCCCAGATCAATAACTACGGCTCCAATGTGGACACCCCGGCATCTCCCGGTTACGGGATCGTGCGTATCGGCGACGTGGCTGATGTCAGCGATGGGATTGAGAACCTCTACACCGGTGGCTCGGTGAATGGGCAGCCATCCATCCAGATCATCGTCTTCAAGACGCCCGAAGCCAACGTCATTGAGACGGTGAACCGCATTGAAGCATTGATGCCGCAGTTGCAGGCATCCATTCCTCCGTCGATTCACCTGCGCACTACGCTGGACCGCACGGCCACTATCCGCGCTTCCGTGTCGGACATCACGCACACGATGCTCATCACCGTCATTCTGGTGATCCTCGTCGTCTTCTTCTTTCTGCGTGAGGTTCGCTCCACACTTATTCCGTCCGTATCGCTGCCGCTGTCACTGCTCGGCACCTTCGGTGTGATGTACCTGCTCGGCTATTCGCTGGACAATCTGTCCCTGATGGCCCTCACCATCTCCACCGGCTTCGTTGTGGATGATGCCATCGTTGTGATCGAAAATATCTCGCGGCACCTCGAAGATGGCCTCAGTCCGTATGAAGCAGCGATGGTCGGCTCTAAAGAGATCGGCTTCACTGTTGTCTCCATGAGCACGTCGCTCATCGCGGTCTTTATCCCAATTCTGCTGATGGGCGGTATCGTCGGCCGGCTCTTCCGCGAGTTTGCCGTTACCCTTTCCGTCGCCATCATGATGTCTCTGCTGGTCTCGCTCACCACTACGCCAATGCTTTCGGCCAAGTTCCTTGAGCCCCATGGAAAGCGAAAGCATGGCCGCATCTATAAATGGAGCGAACGGTTTTTTGAATGGATGCTGTCAGAGTACGAGCGTGGCCTCAAATGGGTATTGCGCCGCTGGGTATTTATGCTGGTGGTCACGCTTGTCACCATTGGCCTGAACATCTACCTGCTCGTACTTGTTCCTAAAGGCTTCTTCCCCGATCAGGACACAGGACGTCTTATCGGCAGTATTCAGGGCCAGCAGGATATCTCTTTCTCTGCGATGAAAGAGAAGGCGTATGTCCTCTCCGACATCGTGCAAAAGGACCCCGCTGTAGATAACACCATGATGTTTCTTGGCGGCGGAGGTCCGGGCGGAAGCTCATCGAACTCCGCGCGCATGTACATCATGCTCAAGCCGCTCGATCAGCGCCCAGGACGTGTCAGTGCAAACGATGTGATTGCACGCCTACGTCCCAGGATGATGAGCCTGCCAGGAGTTCAAGCGTATCTCGTCACCTCGCAGGAGTTGCGTATCGGCGGCCGCTCTTCCGCTGCGGCATATCAATACACCATGATGGACGACTCCATTTCGGAGTTGAACGAATGGGTGCCAAAGATGATCTCCGCCATGTCCAAGATGCCGGAGTTGCGAGACGTCAATACCGACCGCCAGGAGCGTGGTCTGCGCACACAACTTGTCATTGATCGTGACCGCGCATCTCGCCTGGGCATCAGCGCGCTTGCCATTGATAACACGCTTTCCGATGCGTTTGGCCAGCGACAGGTCTCCACCACTTACCGTACGCTCAACCAGTACCACGTCATCATGGAAGTTGCGCCGCAATTCCAGAAAGATCCCGACGCGCTAAAGAACATCTACATCAAAAACTCCGCAGGCACCCAGGTGCCGCTCACCACGATTGCGCATTTTGAGGAACGGCGCGTTCCACTCTCTGTCGCGCATCAGGGCCTCTCGCCGGCCACGACCATCTCCTTCAATCTTGCGCCCGGTGTTGCGTTATCCCAAGCCTCTGAAGCCATTGAACACAAGCGCAATGAGATCGGCATGCCTGCCAGTGTGAACGGCATCTTTGCCGGAACCGCCGCGGCCTTTCAGGATTCGCTCAAATCCGAGAAGTACCTCATCATCCTGGCGCTACTTGCGGTCTACATTGTGCTCGGCATGTTGTATGAGAGCTTCATTCATCCGCTCACGATTTTGTCGACACTTCCTTCCGCAGGTGTGGGGGCGATCCTCGCGCTGCTGATCTTCCATGTCGAGTTGTCCGTCATTGCCATGATCGGCATTTTGCTGCTGATCGGCATCGTGAAGAAGAATGCCATTATGATGGTGGACTTTGCGCTGGTGGCAGAACGCGAACACGGTAAGGCGCCCAAGGATGCGATCTATGAAGCCTGCATGCTTCGTTTCCGTCCGATCATGATGACCACGATGGCAGCACTCTTCGGCAGCATGCCCCTGGCCTTCGGACACGGCGTCGGTTCAGAACTGCGTCAACCGCTCGGCATCACCATCGTAGGCGGATTAATCGTTTCACAGTGTCTTACGCTCTTTACTACGCCGGCAGTTTATCTGTTCTTCGATACGGTCTTCCGCGCGCCCAAACGGAAGCGGCTTACGGAAGCCGCCGCGCAGACTTACGTTCCCGTCGCTGGTGACTAATCATTAGCGATAGATGCGCTGGTAATACGCATCGATGATCGGATAACACTCGCATGCTTGTTTGCGCAGGCCTGCTTCATTGACGATTCGAACGTGGCCGCGGTGTCCTTCGATCAATCCGCGCTCCTGCAACTGCCCCATCGCGGTCCCCACCGATGTTCGCCGTGAACCCAGCATCTCCGCGAGAAACTCCTGTGTAAGAGGAAGGTTATCGATACCGACGCGGTCCTTGACCATTAAGAGCCATCTGGCCAGACGCTGCTCTACCGAATGTTTGCGATTACACGCAATTAACTGATGTCCCACCAGGACCTGGTGCTGCGCATATTGAAGAACGGCGTTGCGAAGCTCCGTATCGGCCTCAAACTCTCGCCGCAGATCAAGCATCGGCATGCGCAGAGCGGTCCCTTCAATCTGCATAAACGCGTGTGCCTGCACAGCTTGCGGTCCAAGCAATTGGAGCCATCCGGTAAACCCTTCGACTCCATTGACAGAGATTTCCATGTCTGCGCCGTCCGCCAGCGTCAGCACTACCGAGGTCAGCCCAGAAGTGATGAAGTAAGCGTAACGAGGAGCTTCTGCTGTCTTAAAAAGCTCTGTGCGGCGCGGCAGCCCCACTGGCTCCATAAGCTTGCGGAGACGCTGTTTATTTGCCTCCGGAAGAGACTCAAGTAGGAGGTTGACACCGCTGTGGACCCGACGCTGCATTCTTCCAATCATCTCCCGCATGGGCCTGACGGGAAGAAGTCTTCCTGGCATGTGCCGACGCGATGGTTTAGGAACCAAGGGATGTGGACAGCATACGGCGCGCTCTCTTGAAAGAAATGTCCAATAGAGGGCAGACCGAACGAAATAGAGGACTTAGCGTCCAAATAATTGTCTATATTGATTATTAATCAGGACATTTTATGAACGGGCCCACTATCCTTTGCCTTGGCAATGACGAATCATTGCTGCAAACCAGAACCATGGTTTTGCAAACGCGGTTTGTTTGCCATTGCGCCACCATTTTGGAAGCAGCTACGCGCTGGCCCGGGTGTCCCTTTGATGTGCTTGTGCTTTGCCATACGTTATCGGATAAGGAATTCGATGAGGCGGAACGATATGCCCAGCAACGCACACCACCTGCTCATCTTCTTGTCCTTCAGGCTACGCGTCCGGTCCATTCCGCCAGGGCAGCACGCGCTGTACGCAATCTGGACGGGCCAGAGCCCCTGCTTCGTGCGATCACCGAACTAATGCGAGCTCCTCAGGCGTAGATTCCCTTTCTGAACATACGGATCGGCCCATAGAGGCCCTGTTTGGTTGCCAACCGCCTAAAACAGAGTCTAATGTTGTATTGATTAACGCTTACATTTCCCGTCTTTCCGGATTCAGGAGCCTCCCTCATGTCTACATTGAACGACCATAACCGCCGCGAGTTTCTCCAAGGCACGCTTGCTGTTGCAGGCTCCGCACTGGCAACTTCCGTTGCCGGCACCTCCACTGCAGAAGCAGCCGCCCAGCCGAAGCGTCCGAACCTTGTCTTCTTCTTCGGCGAAGGACAGCGGGCCGATGCGCTTTCTATTGAGGGCCATCCCATCCTCAGAACGCCGAACCATGATCGTATCGGTGCCGAAGGCATGCGCTTTAAGAACGCGTTCTGCACAAATGCCCTCTGTGCCCCGGCCCGCGCAGTCGCCTTTACCGGTCTATACAGCCGAACCAGTGGTGCGCTTGCCAATGAGGACATGAATCTCCCTCTGCCGGAAGACATTCCGATCTTCACCGATCTTCTCCGCGCAGCCGGATATGAGGTGGCTATCGTCGGCAAAGTGCACTTCCGCAATGGCGGCGAGGACCGCTATTGGGACTACTATTTCGGCCACAACGCCGCCGGCAACAACTATCACAATCCTTTTTATAAAGAAGGCCGTAAAGGAAAAATTGGGCCGCAGAAGCAGTATCCACACCACTACGCCGACGATCTCGCGACAGACCGCGCTCTGGCATGGCTGGAAGAAGACCGCGGCGACAAGCCATTCTGTCTGCTGGTCTGGTTCGTCACGCCGCATTCTCCGTTTTATCGCGCGCGGCGCCATCTCGATCTCTATCGTGATGTTGTCATTCCGAAGCCTGACACCTTCGATGACGATCTGAAAGGCTATCCTGGAAAACCGAAGTGCTTCGCCGAAGCGAACAACAAGATTGGCACCACCGTGATGGGCGACACCTGCCGCACACTTGAAGAAGTGGCAAAGGACTATTACGCCGGTCTCGTAGCTGTTGACGAGAACATCGGCCGCATCATGGAGCTTCTGGAAAAGAAGAATATCCTCGATGACACGGCCATCATCCATAGCTCCGACCATGGATACTTCATGGGCGAGTGGCGTTTGTATGACAAGCGCCTGATGCACGAACCATCCATCCGCGTGCCTATGCAGATTCGCTACCCGAAGCGCATTCCGGCAAACACCGTGCGGCAGGAGATGGTGCTCGACATCGATATCGCGCCCACTATTCTCGATCTTGCAGGCGTTCCGGCCCCCGAGCACATGCAGGGCAAGTCACTCGTGCCGCTCGCGCATGCCCACGATCCTAACTGGCGCAAGGAGTGGTTCTACGAGTATTTCGAATATCCTTGCCCGGAGATGACGCGTCCCTGCCGCGGCATTCGCACCGAGCGTTACAAGCTCATCGAATACCAGACCGAACCGAAGCAGTATGAAATGTACGATCTGCAGAAAGATCCCAGAGAACTGAATAACCTATGGGACGCCTCGAAGTACGCCGACTTGCAAAAGGACCTGATGGACCGCCTCAACAAACTCGACGCGGCTACACCTCATCGCAAACATGCCTGATTCGCGCGACGGCGCGGATGTGCGGCACAATGGATGCGTTATGAACAGACGTGATTTCCTTGTGCGTACATCCGCTGCCGTCGGAGCCGCTGCCCTTGCGCGCTCCGCAGTCTCCGCTCCTCAGGGTACGGCAAAACCGAATGTGATCTGGCTGATCGCCGACCAGATGCGCGCACAGGCTATCGCGTGCAATGGCGATCCTAACGTCCGCACACCCAATATCGACCGACTGAGTGCGACCGGCATCAACTTTGAACGCGCACGCTCCGGCGACCCGCTGTGCTCGCCTTTTCGCGGCACCATGCTCACCAGCCGCTATCCGCATCACATGGTGCCCGGCCACGAGTATCCCTTGCCCGACAATCAGCCCACCATTGCCAATGTCTTTAACGATGCCGGTTATCACACCGCATATTTCGGCAAGTGGCACCTCGACGGCTATCACGAATCGCAAGGCCGCGCGGCCTTCCACATCGTTCCTCCTCACCGGCGTGGCGGATTCAAAACATGGATTGGCTACGATAACAACAACAGTCCTTGGGACTGCTGGGTACATGGTGGTGGCGGCAAAGACGATGCCACGCCACACAAGCTGTCGGGCTACGAGACGGACGCGCTCACCGATCTGCTGATTCAACACGTCAAAGATCCCGCGCGCAAGGAGACACCGTTCTTCGCCGTGCTCTCCGTGCAGCCGCCGCACAATCCGTATGTCGCTCCCGCTGAGTACATGTCGCACTACAACGGCGAACAATTGAAGCTGCGGCCCAACGTGCCGCCCATCGTCGCTGTAGAGAAGCGCGCCCGCCGCGAGCTGGCCGGCTACTACGCACAGATTGAAAACTGGGACACGAACATTGGCCGCGTGATCGACGCGCTCTCGGAAACAGGCCTGCTCACCAACACGCACATCATGGTCTTCTCCGACCACGGCGACCAGCACGGCTCGCACGGCCAGTTCCTCAAGACCAATCCGTATGAGGAGTCCACGCGCATCCCGATGATCCTGAGCGGCGAACAGTCGTTCTACGATCGGGGAACCATGCGCTCCGATGCATGTTTCGCCCCAGTGGACATCGCGCCCACTACGCTCGGCCTCTGCGGCATCACCGCCCCTTCGTGGATGGAAGGCTACGACTATTCATGGAAGCGCTATAACAGGAAACCGGCCAGGCCCGAACCAGACTCCGCTTACCTGCAACTCGTGGTGCCCACCGGCCACGGTGATAGCATCAACACGCCCTGGCGCGGCATCGTCACGCGTGATGGATGGAAGTACGCCTGTTTCGCCAATCAATCATGGATGCTCTTCAACCTGAACGAAGATCCATACGAGTTAGCCAATCTCGCATTCAACGCAAGGTACAAAACAGAACGCCGAAAACTCATCGCGCGTCTGAAACAGTGGGTGGCGGATACGGACGATAAATTCGCCATCCCTGCCGATTGATGTGAGCTAGCCCTGGTCACTTCTTCGGGATGTGAGATGGACCCTTCGCTTTGACCATCATCAACGTAGCGCAATGGCATCCATTTTGGCAGAAGGCAGAGAAACACCTAATTCCGCTGCAAGCGTTGGAGCTATCTGTCGCATATCTATCGTGCCCAGCCTCTTGCCTGCTTTCACTCCTGTTCCCTTAACAAAGAAGGAAGAGTGCAGTTCTGGATGTGAGGCGAGAAAGCCATGCGCTCCCGATAGCGGTACGTCTTCCACCACTGCGCCGGTCAGAGCACCGCCCATCTGAAAGCCTGACTTCCAATTCACAACAAATGCAGCGTCCGGCGTGGCGCCAATAGCCGCAGCCTGACTACGGTCCAGTACGCGATCGATTCCATTGACCGGGTCTTTAGCGAGGCGATCCAGCAACTCACCTACCTTCTGCTCCGTAGCTTTGTCCGAGCCGTTATTCAAAACGACCGCTGCACTGCCGCCTGCGCTCCATGCATATACTTTCCATGCGGTGACATGTGGTTTGGACTTGCCACTCACAGTCAATAGACCTGCATTCTGCAAGGCCGCATTCAGATTCATCTTGTGCGTCACAGGCAGAAAGCCATGGTCTGATGCAATGACGATGTCTGCATCTGGATGAACGCGCAACTCCGCCGCTATAATGCGGCCTACCTTTTCATCGATCTGCTCCAACGTCTCATTCGCTTCTGGACTGAATGGCCCATGTGCATGCTCAAGATGATCGAGGGCCACGATGTGGATCGTGAGGAGGTCTGGATGGTGGTTCTCGATCATGAAGATCGCCGTCTTCGTAATCACCTCATCCAGGTCCAATCCACCATCGCGTGCGTAAAAAGGACCTGCTACCTTTTCCGCCTCTTCCAAAAATCCTGACGGCGTGGATACGGCTTCCATCAGGTAGTGGTCGTACTCGCCCTTTGTGCGCCAATACTCAGGCACGTTGTAGTCGATGCCCTTGGCATGCACCGTCACCGGCCATAGCACGCTGCCTGTGGTCAGACCTGCTGCCTTTGCAGCCTGCCATAGCGTGGGTGCCTTTACCTGTGCGCCATACCAGTTCCACGCACCGCGCTCTTTATCCAGCGGATCGAAGAGCGTGTTGTTGTAGATGCCGTGTTCGCGCGGCGCAACACCTGTTACCAGTGTGGTGTGGTTTGGATAAGTCAACGTCGGCGATACATTGATAACGCTGTCCGCGTACGCGCCCTCCGTCAGAAACGACCGCAGCACAGGGATCTTCAATCCATGTTTGTCCGCCTGGGTCACATAGTCCGGCCGCAAGCCGTCAATGGAGATCATCAACACCGGACGATGTTTCTGCGCGAAGGCAGAGCAGCCGGTAAAGGCAGCCAAAGTAAATAACAGCACAGCAGTAGCAAAACGGCGTATCGACACGTCAAATCCTCTTCTTAAAAACAGAATGTCCCGATCATCGTATCGGAGAGTGCAGATGGGCAGCCCAGCATTTTTTGCCGGACCGCCCATCGGTTTCCATCAGGTTGTATTGGTTCACATTGCGCTTGTTAGAACGTGAACCGCGTATTGAGTTGGATGAAGCGTGGAAGGCTTGTAGCGGTTGCCTGTCCAAACGCAGCATCCTTCCAGGTCAGGTTGAAGCTGGTAAAGCGGTGCCGGTTGAACGCGTTGAAGAAGTTCGCGCCCAAGGTCCAGTTCAATCTCTCCGTCAAGTGCGTGTCCTTCACGATTGCAAAGTCTTCTGCCAGGACCGGAAACGAACGCACATCGGAGTACTGCGGCTTCGCGTTGCCAAAGGCGTAATTGTCCTCCGACGTAAACGGATCAGTAAATGCCGCGGGGTTAACAATTCGGCTCGAGGCCGGCTTGTATTCGTTAGCCGAAAGATGCGTGGAGCGGTCAACGCCCGGCACAACATTCGGACGCAACTTGCGGTTGAAGATAGGCAGACCGTTGGACATCTGGATCGGCAGCGGGAAACCGCTCTGGTAACGCTGAATACCGGAGACCTTCCATCCGCCCAGCAACAGATCGGCGGCGCGGCTGTGGGAGAAGAATTGCCGGTTGCGTCCAAACGGCAGTTCATACACGTAGTTCAGCACCAGCGCATGGCGTACGTCGATGGGGCTGATGGCATACTCCGCAGCCGGATCATAGGCATTTTGCAATACATTATCCGACGTGCCATCCATCCAGCTTGGGCTGTTGATGCCCATGTTCTTTGCCCACGTGTAGCTGCCGTGGATACGCAGACCATGGCCCAGGCGCTTCGTTGCGATCACCTGCAGCGCGTTGTAGTTGGAGTACGCGCGCTTGCCTGCAACGCTCGTCAGTGTCATGTATTGCGGATAAGGACGGAGCGCCTGCGCAACTGTTCCCTTGAATCCGGCATACGGAAGCTTGACGCCGGCCGCGATTGCCTGGGCAGAATCTGCCTGCAACCGCAAGGTCTTGCCTAACGAGAGATACTTCGGATCCACCTGATTGATGTTGGTGAACTGCGGATCAAGCTGGCGATGCGAACTGGTTCCCACATACGCCAGTTCCAGAACCGTGCTGGACGAAGGCGTGTACTGAAAGTTCGCGCTCCACTGCTCGATGTAGGGCATATACCCAACGGTTGCAGCGTCCAGGTAATCTGCGCTTTGGCCATTGAGCAGCGTGGGCGAGATGGTCGGATTCAGACTGGGCGATCCGGGGTATCCCGCATCCAGAAGGAAAGCTGGCGTAAGGCCGCCGTCCGGCGAGCTATACGAAGCAGCGGGCTTGAATCCGTCGTTGTCTACGCCAGAGGTCGAGCTCCATCCAAGATCGGAATAGAACAACCCGGCGCCCGCACGGAACGTCATCTTCGGTGTCACCATGTACGACATGCCAAAGCGTGGGCTAAAGCCGGTATAGCGGACAGGAGCAAAGGTCTTGCTGCCCCTGCGGCCCGGGCCGTCGCCGGCAAAGCTCAGAGCACCCGGCAGGTTCCCGGCACCCGGGTTCGCAAGCGTCAGGTCGACCATGCTGCTCTTGTTGTCTGCATCGTAAGGAATCGTCTCGAACTCCCAACGAATGCCCAGGTTCAACGTCAGCCTCTGGCTCAACTTCCAGTCGTCCTGCAGAAACAGACCGCCATAGGAGTAGCGCACACCGGTGACAGAAGGCGTGGTAAGCGATCCGCTATTGACCTGTCCCAGCAGGAAGCTGGCAAAGCCGTCGCCCGTCGAAGAGGTCGAAGCTGGATTCGCCGTGCCCAGGTTGGAGAACGCCGCCGTATTGGTGCCCGGGTTCGGAATCAAAAGGTTCAGATGCACGCGACGGAACTCGCCACCAAAACGGAAGTTCTGCCGGCCCTTCGAGAGATAGAACACATCGCTCAACAGGTACTGGTGCTCTGCCGTCTTCTGTCCGTTATCCGTGGAGATCGAGGCATAGCCGTTGCTGAAGGTCAGGCTCGGGCGGTTCGGCGAAATCTGTCCCGGAATTGCGAACTCCGTCGATCCTGGCTGTGTCTGCGCGAAGATGCGGTAGTAGCCAATCGCAAGGCTGTTCATCATGCGATCACTGAGCGTCCAGTCGTGATTGATGCGGACCGTGGTTGCGCGTAGAAATTGGTTGAACACGGTGGAGAGCGGCTGCGGGAGTCCCGAACCCTCCGGCTTGTAGCGAGGAATGCGTGTCTGCACCAAGGTGAAGAACAGGTGCTGCTTGTCCGTCGCGTTATGGTCCACGCGTGCTGTGTACACATCCGGGCTCAGCATGGTTTCGCCGATGTATGCCTGATAATTCAAGGTGCCAACCACATTCGGGGCCGGATAGTACGAAGCAATCTGTCTCGCAAGCGGGCTGATACGGTTATCGGGAATCTTGTTATTTGGGAACGGATCGCGAATATAACCCGTACCGGCAGAGTTCAGGCGCGTTGTCGCAGGATCGTAAATAATCCGGCCTCCGGAGAAGTCGCCCAAAATCTGCGCCGGGGTAGGAATCTGCGAGGTCTTCAGCGAGTCCCTGCCTGATTTGCGCGATCCACCATAAGAGAAAAAGAAGAACGAACGGTCACGCAGGATTGGACCACCGATCGTTCCACCGAACTCGTTCTGATGTGTCAGCAACGGGTTCTTGGCGCCCCAGCTCTGCGCATCCAGCGCGCTGTTGCGGAAGTACTCATACACCGAACCGTGCCACTTGTTCGATCCACTGCGAATCGCAAACACGCCGGCAGCCGCGCCCGTGTGGCCGTAGTCGGCTGGCAGCAGCGTGGTCATCATCTTGAACTCCTGCACGGCATCCACCGGCGGAGCGCTCTCGTTGTAGCTGCCTACGTTCGCCATCTGTCCCGCAGAGAGTCCGCTCAGGTAAAACTCCGTCTGCTTCATCTGGCTTCCGTTCACCGAGATGTAATTCGTCGCGGCGAGATTCTCAGAACCGGTCGCGTTGTAGTTGCCCTGCACGCTCGGCGCCAGGTACACAAACGCGGTTGGGCTTCGAATTCTTCCCTGCTGTACCAGCGGCAACTCGTCGTACTCCTGCCGCGTTACGGTCGTGGAAAGCTGCGCGTTATCCGGCTGCAGCAAGGTTGCATCGCCATTCACCGTGACCGTCTGGGTTTCCTGTCCAACGGATAGTTGCACATCCACGCGTGTCGTGGTCGCCACAAACAATGTAATGCCAGAGCGGTCGATCGCCTCAAACCCCGGCTGCGCCACGTGGACCGTGTACTTGCCCGAAGTCAGGCCCGGCACCGTGTACTCGCCGCCGCTGGTCGTGGTGGTCTGGCGCGTCACACCGGTACCTTCGTTGCGGATCTCCACCATCGCGCCCTTGACCGCAAGGCCCGAGGGGTCCGTCACTGTACCTACCAGTTGACTGTTTTGCGCGCGGGCCGATGTGGAGAAGAGCCCCACCACGGCAAGCAGCACAGCATACAAAACATACATCGAGCGAGATAAACGCATCTTGCTGACCTCCTGGCGCCGGAGCGCCATAAATTCATCAAAGTTGAACGTGTCCTGCATGGAACCTCGCGAGCAGCAATCGGGAAACTCGCTTTTGGGAGCAAGCCATTTCTAGCCATCTAGGTTATCTAATGTCAACTGATTGGACTGGTATTTAGCAGAAAGTTGTATATGCCTATTTTTAGGCGCACAAATGTACACGAATCTGGCGATTTCGATATTGTTTTGCAGCTTTTTGTCAGGCTTCGGTCGCGGATTCCAGGGCCGATCCGCACGATTCCCGCACCATCAGCGAGCAGCTCAGCAGGATGTCCCGGGTCGGAAGATCGGGATTTTCAAGCCGCTGCAGCATCGTGGACATCGCCACCATCCCGATCTGCGAACAGGGCTGGTGCTGCGTCGTAAGCGGAATCGGCAACAAGCTCGCATACCGCACATCATCAATGCCTGCAATGCGGATTTCGCCGGGAATACTGCGCCCCAGCCGAAGGAGACTCTGCATCAACTGGGCGGCCGTATGGTCGTTCGCCGCCAGGAAGGCATCCGGCTTATACCGGTCGAGAATGGCGGCGATTTGGGTATCGTCAGTCGGATCGCCGCGAAAGCTCAGGTCATGCTCGCACTTCTGTCCGCATGCCGTCATAGCTTCACGATACCCCGCAATGCGGGCGTCCACAGTGGAGGCCGACAAGTCACGCCCAAAGAAGGCTACCCGCTTTGCACCCTGCTTGATCAGGTGTTCTGTGGCAATGTAGGCGGTGCGCCGGTTCTCAATGCCCACCAGATCATAGCGGCTGCGGAAGGGATACGGCGAAACGCAGCGGTCCAGAAGAACGACGGGAATCTCCGCCCGATCCAGTGCAGCTAGTATCTTCTGGTTGATACGGTCCTTTGCCTGGGTCAATTCCAGAGGCGCGAAAAAGACACCTGAAACGCCCCTTTTGATGTATTGATGACACAATTCTTCTGCTATTTGCTCTTTTTTCTCGCCCGAATTGAGGTTTCCCCAGATCAAAGAGTGGTGTTTTGCATGCGAAAACTGGGCCATTCCCTGGCAGATCGGTTCAAAAATCTCCGTTTCTCCAAGCTCCGGAATGAGTAGGCCAAACAATCCACCCCCCATCTCCTGCCGGGAAGAGGCATAGGTGCCAGAGCCTACGCGACGAGTGACCAGACCAAGCTGCTGCAATTCACGCATGGCTTTTACGACCGTCATGCGGGAGACGGAGAAGCGCCGTGCCAGCTCTCCTTCACTGGGAAGCCGCGCGCCGGCCTTGTACTCGCCCGACACAATGCCCTCTTTCAAAGATTCAAAGATGAGCTTGTACTTGGGCTGCTCCTGCTCACCTGTCTTCAAGCGGTCCTCATTCTTATGGCTCGGGGTCAATGAAATCTCCAATCCTGCGAATAACACCTGCTCTGTAATTTTTCGAACAGGTGCTCTTCAGGCTCTATTGTGTAGACAACTTACTGCCCTATTATGTATACCTTTCACCGTTGCTCATAAGTCAACTTTTTCTCGAAAGCAGACGATGAGCAGTTAGCCCAGTCGCCCCGGAGAGTCCCTTCATGCAACAACCAGAAATCTATTCCGCCGCACCCACTTCGTCCAGAATGGAACGATTTGGCCTCTATCCCGGACTCGCCATCGGCTATCTCGGCCTGCTGCTCTTCATGATCGGCGACGGCGTCGAAGCAGGCTTCCTCTCGCACTATCTGCTCGACAAGCTGCAATTCTCGCAGTCGAGCATCGAGCTGCTCTTCACGATGTACGGCGTCACCGCCGCCATCGCCTCGTGGCTTAGCGGAGCGTTCTCCGATATCTTCGGCGCGAAACGGGTGATGTGGTATGGCTTCGCCATCTGGCTCATCTTCGAAATTCCTTTTCTGCTCGGCATTCACATGCAGAACTATCCGCTCACGCTGGCCAGCTATACGCTGCGCGGCTTCGGATATCCGCTCTTCGCCTTCGGCTTCCTCATCTGGATCACGCATGTCACGCCGCAGCACTATCTCGCAACGGCAGTGGGCTGGTTCTGGTGCGCACGTACCGGCGGACTGCCTACACTCGGCTCGCTCTTCGCCAGCTACTCCGTTCCGAAGTACGGCGAATACACCAGCCTCATCCTCTCCGTAGTGCTCGTATTCCTCGGCGGACTCATCACACTCCTCGGCGTGCGGGAAAAGAAGGGCGCAGGACCGATGGCCAAGCCCGGCGAAAACCCACTCGCCGTCGTGCTCTCCAGCGTCTCCATTGCATGGAAGAAACCGAAGGTGGGTCTCGGCGGCATTGTCGCGACCATCACCACGACCTCTGAGTTCGGCTTCCTCGTCTGCCTGCCCATCTTCTACGTGGACAAAGTGGGCTTCACCATGCAGCAGTGGCTGCAGATTCTCAGCATCATGTTTGCGACGAACGTCTTTTTCAATCTCTTCTGGGGATTCGTTGGCGACCGCATCGGCTGGCGCAAGACCATCACCTTCGCAGGTTCATGCGGATGCGCCATCACCACACTCGGCCTCTACTACGTGCCCGCACACTACGGCGCCAACTACTACATGGTGATGCTCGCCGGAATGGCCTACGGCATGGCGCTTGCCGGATATGTTCCGATCGCGGCTATCATGGCCATGCTTGCGCCGGAATCGCGCGGCGCAGCCATGTCGATCATGAACCTCGGCTCGGGCCTGAGCATCGGCCTCGGGCCAGCACTCGTCGGCATCTTCCGCCCTCTCCTCGGAATTCAAGGCGTGATTTGGGTCTTCGCGGGCATGTACCTTATCGCCGCCTTCATCAGCTACTCGCTCAAGATGCCGCATGAATACGCCGCTGAACGAGCTGCCGTGGAGAGCATGTCCTGATGCCGGTGCGTGAATCGAAGCCACTGCATATGCTGGCTGTAGGCGAAGTGCTTTGGGACATCTTTGGAGATAACGAGCATCTGGGCGGAGCAGCATTGAACTTCTGCGCCAATATCGCCCGGCTTGGCGGCGATGCTGTGCTGGTGAGCGCGGTGGGTGACGATGAGCGGGGACGCAACGTGTTACGCGCGATGGATGCACTGGGCTTAAGTTCCCAATGCGTGGATGTAACAGCCAAAGCAGCCACGGGAACCGCCGTAGTGAGCGCACTATCGCATGGCGAATCAGGATTTGTGATTCCCCGGCCGGCGGCATTCGATCATGCCGGTGTCGATCTTCTCTCAGCTCTGGATAGGTTGCCCCAGCAGGTGGACTGGATCTATTTTGGCACTCTGCTGCAATGCACACCTGCGGCCGAAGATCTAGTCTCCACGCTTCTTCAGAGGTATTCACATGCGCACGCATTTTACGATCTCAATCTTCGCGACGGGCACTGGAACTTCGATCTGGTGCAACGGTTGAGCCGGCGCGCACACATGATGAAGCTCAATCTCGGTGAAGCCCAAGCACTCTCGCAACTCAGCGGCACACCGTCCGACGACTTCCATCTAGAAACGTTTTGCAGGCAATGGTCGGCCACGTACTCCATCGACACACTCTGCATAACACTCGGCGACGAAGGATGCCTCATCCACACCGGCGGCGCATCGGAATACTTCCCAGGCTTCCCCATTCGCGTGCATGACACCGTAGGCGCAGGCGATGCTTTTGCCGCAGCTTTCCTCTACGGCTACAGCGCAGGTTGGCCCATGGCCGATGTCGCGCGACTAGCCAACGCCGCCGGAGCCATCGTTGCAAGCCGCCCCGGAGCTACTCCCTCGTGGAACTATGAAGATTGCACTCACTTGATCGAACAAGGTACACGCGCTTAGCTGAAGATTTCGGACTTAGACAACACAAGGAGCCATCAAGCATGATCAACAAGCGAGAATTCCTGAAGGGGTCAGCCGCAATGCTTGCTGTCGCAGCGACATCAAGAGCAGGAGCAGCCGCCGCTGGTAAATCGGCGCCGCGCACCAACTGGTCTGGAAACTATCGCTATCATGCGCCGCAGCTCTTTGAGCCTTCCACCGTGGCCGAGGTGCAGCAAGCCGTTCGCAGCGCCACAAATGTCCACGCGCTAGGCAGCCGTCACTCCTTCAACGGAGTTGCCGATTCATCCGTCGCACAGATCTCCATGCTGAAGATCAACGACGTGCAGCTCGACACACAGGTGCACACCGTCACCGTGGGAGCGGGCATCAAGTACGGCGACCTCGCGCGCCAGCTCGACCAGCGCGGATACGCCGTCCACAATCTCGCATCGCTCCCGCACATCTCGGTTGCCGGTGCCGTCTCCACCGCGACACATGGCTCCGGCATGAAGAACGGCAACCTATCCAGCGCCGTTACAGGCATCGAGTTTGTTGCAGCCGATGGCAGCCTTCACCAACTCACACGCAAAGACAATCCCGACGTGTTCCCCGGCGCCATCGTCGCACTTGGCGCGCTGGGCATTATGACGAAAGTCACGCTCAAAGTAGAGCCCTCCTTCCAGATGACGCAGGTTGTCTATCGCAACCTCAGCTTCTCAGAACTGGAACATAACCTCGCCGCCATCATGCAATCTGCATACAGCGTCTCGCTCTTCACCAACTGGCAGGACCACCGCTGCAATCAGGTGTGGCTCAAACGCCGCGTTGACCAGGGCGGCGCCGAAAAGCCACCTGCGCTCTTCTACAACGCAACGCTCGCAACCAGGAAGATGCATCCCATCGACGATCATCCTGCCGAAGCATGCACCGATCAGGAGAACAAGATCGGCCCATGGTACGAGCGCCTGCCGCACTTCCGCATGAATTTCACTCCTTCCAGCGGTGAAGAGATCCAAAGCGAATTTTTTGTTCCATTCGAGCACGGCTACGAAGCCATCATGGCAGTAGAGACACTGCGCGACCAAATCACGCCGCATCTCTATGCATCGGAGTTTCGGACCATCGCAGCAGACGATCTCTGGTTAAGCATGGCGTATCAGCGACCTTCTCTTGCACTGCACTTTACCTGGAAGCGAGAACCGGAGGCTGTGGCAAAGATCGTTCCGCAGATTGAAGCCAAACTCGCTCCTTTTGCCGTTCGTCCCCATTGGGCAAAAGTTTTCACCATGAAAACGGACCCACTCTACTCCCGACTTAACGACTTCAAAGCATTGGCCGCCAAATACGATCCTCAAGGTAAGTTCCGTAACGATTTCGTTCGGAAATGTTTGTACGAGTGAGTTGATGCATAGGACCACGCGCACATCGGCTGTGGCAGATTTCCATCACAGCTTTGGCTGATTCGCATTTTTGCCTGCGGCGGTCACCTCCCTGGCCCGGCGCACTTCATCGTTTCTTTGGAGTGCTTCCTGTGTAGTCTTCAGAACGGCATAGCCCATGGCTCCGTTCTGTGAAGTCACAGCGAGACTATGCGCGAGGGCGGAGTTATCTTTTTCACCCTGAATAAGAGCGCCGACCGATACACCGCATGCGGTAGAGAGGGACGTACCTGAGTCGGGCGATACGTTGATGCGGCACGCAGCGTAATTTGGTGAGCCCTCCACGATTTTGTTTCCGTTTGTCTCATACTCCCACCAGAGATACGTGTGCGCGCCGGATGACTCTATCTGTGATGGCTGGCCATACTTAGAAATGAGGGCCTGCTTGACGCTTTCAACACTTGGAGACTTTCCATCCTGGAAGTATTCTTCGCGCGCTACCGAAAGCACCTGTTCCTGCGAAGGCAGACCCATGGAGCTTACGAAATAGCGCACCTGCCCAGACTTCAGGGGCGCAACATACGTATTGCTGCCGCGCCGCATCGCGTCTTCCTGCATCTCGCGCAAAATGTCTCTTGAAGTTTTTTCAGTGCGGGGCTCGGCGAACTTTGCATCGAAACCCTGACGTATGTGTTGACCGAACGTTGGGATGTCATATCCGCGCGATGTATTTTCTGTGACGACCAGAAGTGGGTTGTCGCACAATACAACGTGAGCAGCTTCATCCAACGGCATACCCGGACGTACGCCCACAACGTCGTCGATAGGGGCACCGGCAGGCCTCTGCGACGTAGGTTTTGCAGGGCACTGGACGTTGCCACGCATCTCCATCGCAACCTGCTCCGCGCTTGCTGCTCCGGAGGAAGCCTTCACCGGTTGTCCCACCACTACTGCGCTTTTGTTCTTTTCCTTGCAACCAATCACTAGAAAGCACGCCAGCGCTGCGGCGCAAACCATCCATTTCTCAATTTTCATTCGAAATCTCCCTTTAGAAAATGCTCACTTCTTAGTGCTTCCTGAACAAATCGCCTATGCGCCTGACAGTGTCTCCCACCGGAGGAACATTACTTGCTGTCACGTCTGGAAAGCTGACGCTGTACTCTCGTACCGCACGGACTTGCTGCCCTGGCAATATCTCTAGCTGCTGGATGGTGACGTTATAGGTGTATGAGGTGCCTATCTGACTTTGGCCGCTCCGGAAACGGCGAAGATTGAAGATTGCATTCCGGGTCTCTCCAGGCGCTAATACGAACCTTGGATCCGCTCGATGGCTTTCCACCAGTCCAATGCCTTGTGAACTGGTGTCGTGTGTGCCGGCCCGGCCCCAGTAGTAATTGTTTCCCAGGTTGTCGATGGCAGTAGATGTGGTCGCGGCGTAGGCAAGAATAATTGGCCGGTCAGAGATATTGCGAAAGCGGATATCAAGCCGGAGCATGTGATCTTTTGTGTTGTCTGCCAGACGGCTTCCACTCACCTGGGCTATTGTCGCGACAAATGGGCCTGAGCTATAGCAGCGCGGTGCTCCCGCACATGCATCCGCTACATAGCCTGGCTGCTGCGGAGATGTTGCAGGCGCTATCGAGGCTGGGTTTGAGGAGACCGGCGCGCTCGCAGGCATGCGACTGGAAGCCGACGCAGGGCGCGAGGTCTGCATCAGCCCGGTCAATGCCTGGGACAATGCGCGCGGTGGCCAGTTCTTCATCATCTCCATGGATTCCTGAGGAATCTTCACCATACGATTGCCCTCGGCCCAGGCACGTACCTCGGTTTCTCTGTGTCGCATGAATACTTCGATCGTGTCGTTCTCCACATCTACGAGAACCACGGCTTCCTCTTCTCCGCCTCGATGGGGTGCATTTCCTTCAAAGTGCAATACACCGTCTTCTTCTCCGACTGGACGGGCCGGATTCATATTCGCCAGCAGATTTCGGTATTCAGCAGGTCCCAGCAGTGCTGTAAGCCGGCCACGAAGCGGTTGAGCCCGCAGCATGCTGTAGGGTTCCTTGCCGATCTCGGACCGCAGCGACGCGAGAGGTTTCTTTCCCGCTGTTTGAGCACGCGAGTTGGTTCCTCCAACGAGAGTGAGCAAGGCTACAAGGCAGAGAAGTATGACGTAATTGAGGCGACGCATTTTGGGCTCCATGAAAACGGATTCGATAGATCTATGGGTGGCGCACACCGCCTTGGCTGCACAGATGCGTGCCGCAGCGATGAACGGATGTCTTAGCTCTGCACGGGTTCGGGCGTGGCTGCGGAGGATCGTTCTGAAGCCCGCAAAAACAGAAAGTTTTTCGCAGACATGGCAGCAAGCCAGAGACTTGCCGCAAGAGAAACATATGTTCCCATCCCAAGACTGATTGCCTTCATCATCTCGTCGCGTGCCTGACGTTGTACGTCGGCGAAAGGACCTTCCACCGCACCGCCGGTAATACTCTGAAGACTGCTGTGGACCATGAGCCAAACAAACAACATGAAGACCAGAGGCAACATGCCCGCCAGGCTCGCACGGCGGTCCTTCCAGAAAAATCGTAGAAATGGACCTAGAATCGCCAGGAATGCGCAGAAACCATAGATGCCAGCACCTGGACCGCCGCGGCCGGCCATCACCACATCCCAGGCATTGCCAGCATTCACGAACCCGAGTACCTGCCAGAAGCTGAAGCTCAGTTTCCCGAACAGGGCGTCGATAGATACAGCGTTCAGCATGAACCAACCGACGATCAGCAGGGCCGTAGCACTTAAAAGTGGCAGCCCGAAACTGGCCACGGCCGAACCGACAACGGCTCCGCCTTTGTCTTTTGCCACGCGCATAAGCGCCTCGGCCTCTTCCTTAGCCACTTGAGAGCTGGCTACTGGAGAGATGCCGAACATGCTGCCGTCCTCGGCAAACTCCACATCCACAGTCATTCCAGCCACGGGAGGCACTCCGGATCTCCAGACAGGACCCAGTACAAATGGATATTGCTGTCCATCGACCCATATCATTCCTGGCCCTGTAGCTGGCGCTTGCAGAATCTTTCCTCGCTTCGTCATATCTGCCTCCTGGGAACTCGTCTGAGTGCGAATCATGGCGAAAGAGCGAAAGGTCCGCCTCAGACTGATGAAAGCAGGATGCGCTTAAGGATTGAGAATGTCCTGACGGAGTTCTAAAGAACTCTAAAGGACGATTTGTAACGGGAATTACACATCCTTTTCTGTGAGTTTGCAGGATGGTTTTGGCCTTTTGAGGCAGCAGTTTCAGCCATAAGTCGTGAGTGGTCGCTCTCGTATGGCAGAATGTTTCAACGCTGAGTAGGGCCTCCTGCATGTTTCTCAGCCTTTTTCCCAGAGTTTAGATCAGCCAATTCCTAAGAGGTTTGCCATGATGCATTCCGAAGGACTCCACCTTGACGGCGCGGAGAGTGCAGCGCGCGTATGGCAGTTTGCCGAATATGAGTTCGATGAACTTCGGCGTGAACTGAAAGTAAGGGGCACTCGCGTCGAACTGGAGTCCAAGCCCCTGGACGTTCTGCTGCAATTGCTCCTGCACGCCGGAGAGGTGGTTACAAAAGAGGAGTTGCTCGCATCTGTATGGCCCGCCGTAATGGTAGTGGATGGCTCCCTTGCGACAGCCGTGTCCAAACTGCGCAAGGCCATGGGTGACGAGCAGCATCCTGTCATCGTTACAGTGCCACGCATCGGATACCGGCTCGTTGCTCCGGTGCGCTGCAAAGCGGCAGCCAGTTTCTCTGGCCCTGAGCTTGGATTCGTGCCCGACGAACCCGTACCTGGACGACCACAGTGGCGGCTCTCACGATTGTTAGACCGATCTGGTTCCAGTGAAGTATGGGTTGCAGAGAACCCCCGGACACGGGAACAACGTGTATTCAAATTTGCTGCGAACGGAATTCTTCTGAAAGGACTGAAGCGTGAGATTACCGTCTTCCGTTTCCTTTTGCAGGCACTTGGGGAACGTGCGGAGTTCGTCAAGATACTGGAGTGGAACTTCGAGAACGCTCCTTACTTTCTCGAAAGCGAATATGCCGGTCCGAATCTTAAAGAGTGGAGCGAGCAACAAGGCGGCCTGGCATCGGTCCCAATACAACGCCGTTTGCAGATCCTCGTGGATATCTGCAAAGCGGTTGCTGCGGCGCATTCAGTGGGGGTCCTCCATAAAGATTTGAAGCCGGCCAATGTTCTTGTCGTCCCAGAAGGAACGAATGACGAACAGATAAAGATTGCAGACTTTGGCAGTGCGTCTCTCTTTGATCCCGACCGCCTTCAGAGACTTGGAATAACAAACGCGGGCTTCACGGAAAACCAGCTACAGGAGAAGCCAGAGGTAGCGGGCACGCTTATGTACATGGCTCCAGAGGTGCTGGCAGGTGGATCCCCCAGCACCTCGTCTGATGTTTATGCGCTCGGCGTGCTGCTGTACCAGATGGTGATAGGCGACTTCCGTAAGCCGCTGGCGCCCGGCTGGGAAGAGCACGTCATCGATCCGGTGTTGCGGCAGGACATTGCAGATGCAGCATGCGGAGATGCTGGAAAACGCCTGAACAACGCTGCCGAGCTGGCGGAGCGGCTGACTTCGCTTCCTGAGCGTCGTGTGCAACAGGACCAGCTTGAAGCAGAGAGAATTCGGGCCATGGTTGCTGAACGCCAGCTTGCCGCGACAAAGGCGCGAACTCCCTGGATAGTGATTACAGGTGCAGTTTTGTGTGCAGGTATGGCGGTCAGTTTTGCGCTCTACCGGAGAGCTGCGCATGAACGAGACCATGCAAATCGACAAACGGCAATCGCCACTTCCATCAATCGTTTTTTATCAGACGATCTTCTGGGGAGAAGTAATCCGTTTTCGAGCGGCAAGGCTACGGAGTCGTTGACGGACGCTATCAAGCAAGCCGCCCCTGCTATCGACCAGCAGTTTAAAGCTGAACCTCTGATAGCAGCGCGGCTGCACCAGACCATCGCGCGTGCGTTAGACAATCGAAGTGCTTATCCGGAAGCAAAGCAGGAGTATGAACATGCAGCAGCGCTCTTTCGACAAGCAGACGGAGAACTCTCTCAGGATGCCATCATCGCACGCCTGCAACGGGTAAGTGCGGAGGCACGCAGCTATCAGAAAGACTCTCTGCCTACAGCGAAATCCCTGCTCGCTGAGCAGGAAGCACTTATCGCCAGACTGCCGCAGATACGGCCTGATCTTCCAGTATGGCTGGACACCGCACGCGGCATGATTGCGCTCATTTCGAACGATGCGAAAGCGGCAGCCGAACACTTCAAGGTGGCCTCGGAAAATGCTGATCTGCTACCGATGTTCGATGAGAGCGCCCAGCTTACATTGAAGCAGCGGCTTGCTTTTGCTTACATACGACTTGGGAATGGCCCCGAGGCCGAACGTCTTTTACGCGAGTTGATCGTCGCGTTCACGCGTATTGCGGGCCCGGAAAATCCGAATGTACTCCGCGTGAGGCTGAATCTTGCGCAAGCTTACATGATTCAGAACAAACACATGGCAGCGGTAAGAGAAGCCAACGCAATCTATCCGTCCCTTATGGCTGCACTCGGACCCGAGCATGAATTGACCATGCAACTGCTTACGACCCGAGCACAATCTGAAGGCAGTCTCGGGATGTGGGACGATGCCATTCGGGATGACATGGCTATCCATGAGCGCGCGGTTAAAAAGCAAGGGCCCCTGTCTTTTTTTGCGATCGCAACTCTCTCCGACGCCTCTCTCGCGATGTGCAGGTCCGGAAGAACTGCTGAAGGTGTAGTGAACGCTCGCAAGGCATACGAGCAATCCTCAAAGGCGTTTGGGGACCGCGCCGGACTGACCGGCGGAACTGCTTCAACACTCGCCTCCTGCCTTATTCCGCTTGGACAGCTCAATGAGGCCGACAAACTTCTTATGAACATCGACATTCCAACGGTGACGCAACTTGCGGGCGACCCCGATTGGGGAGCTGGCGTTAAGCTTCTACAGGCGAAGATTGCATGGCATCGCGGCGATCTTGATACAGCACGCAATCGCGTTCGTGAAATCACCCCTGTCTTCACGCGTCCGAATGCTGAAATATACCAGCAACACGAACTCAAATCGCTGACCACAAAACTTGAGATTGAGAGTCAATGATTGGACGACGGCATCAGTTGGCCAGACCAGAGCACCACTTTGGGCGGCATCCATGCCTTCCATTGCTCTGTTAAGGGAGGGTGCAGCCAGTCTGATCCAGACCATATACTTATCGTCATATTCTTAATAGCGGTCATGAGAAGATCACGATGAAGCTCACCTCCACGCCTCGCCTTGCAGATATTGCAAAGCGCGCTGGTGTTTCAATCGCTGCTGTTTCGATTGCACTGCATAAAGCAGAATCGACGCGTGTAAGCGCCGAACGCAGAAAGAAGATCATCAGCATCGCAGAGGAGATGGGCTACTCCGCGAATGAACTTGCCCGTGCGCTGGCCGAACGGCGGACTCGGCTGATCGGCCTTGCTGTGCCTCTGCGAGACCCTATTTTTTTCAACCAGTTCATTGCGCAGGCACTCTCGGGCATTCAGAAGACGATGATGCGCCGCGGATATAACCTGCTGATCTTTTCGCCCTCAGGCAAGCCGGGCAGAGCTACCCGCGACCAGATTTTGGAGAGCAAGTTTACCGACGGCATCATCTTTATCAACACGCGATCATGCACGGTAGCAGACGTCGAAGAGACAATTGACGAGTTACAGCGGGCGAACATCAAGTTTTCGATGATTAATTCGTACTATGGCAACTCACCGATTAACTACGCAGGCGCGGACGATGCCGGGATTGGTGAAGCCGCTGCGCGGTATCTTGCGGAGCGCGGTCATAAACAGATTGCTTTTTTGAGTGGACAACGTACCCTGCCCGCGCACCAACAGATGGTGAAGGGACTGAAGCGTGGATTGAAAGCGCACGACCTCAATCTTTCAGCAGAACATATTGGCTGCAGTGGGTACGAAGAGACAAAAGCATTTGAGATACTCGACCGTTGGTTTGACAAACGTAAGGACCGCGTAACCGCTATCTTTGCAGCGGATGACCAGTTGCTCATCAATCTCTACGATTACATTGAACAGCGCGGCCTCAGCATGCCGAAAGATGTTGCCGTACTTGGACGAGGCAATAGTGGTTTTGGGGAACACCTGCGGCCACGTCCTACCATGTTCACCATACCTACCTTCAGTATGGGAGAGCTTGCAGCCGACCTGCTGATCGACTCCATTGAAAACCCTAAGGCGGAGCCCCGACGGGTTTTTCTGCCGTATGAGTTTGTCAATGGCGTGACAGCCTGAGCGATTGCGGTTCTGCGAGAATATGTAGACATCCTCTATGTCAAACGTTTAACGTAGTCTCCGCGATTTGAACCCTCCTGGAGGCCCGCCATGTTCGCGCGCATTACCTGTTTCGCCGTTGCCCTGTTCGCTTCGACCGCTGCCGCAGCAACCTCCGTGGACCTTAGCGGACCGGGATGGAGTTTCAAAACGACAACGGAAGCTGAGTTCCACGCCATCTCTGTCCCACATACGTGGATGGTGGACGCCGGGTATGAGAAGTACATTGGGCATGCTTTATATCAACGGGAGTTCGATGCCCCTCCGTTGAAACAAGGGCAGATTGTCCGTCTGCATTTCAACGCTGTTTACGATACGGCGCGAGTCTGGCTGAACGGCAAACAGCTAGGCACGCATGATGGTGGCTACACGCCATTTGAGTTCGACGTAACGGGACTTCTACAGGCGAAGAACAACCGATTATTGGTCGAAGTGGACAATACCCCTACACTTACATCGATCCCAGCGCTTGCTACGGGACATCCGTCTTCTGAGAACCTGGCATACGGGGCAGGTGGACGAGCCACGATTGTCGGCTGGATGCCTTACGGCGGGATCGTTCGTCCGGTATCTCTCCTGGTGAGTGAAGCTGTCTACCTTGGCCCGGTAAAGGCGGATGCGAAGCCGAATCTTTCAAGCGGTGACGCTTTGCTCTCGCTACGCATCACGTTGAAGAATGCCTCTGGAAAGCCCAAAAGGATGACACCAAGCGCATCCATGGCAGGAATGACTGCAACTTTCCGAAGTGTGACCGTCCCAGCGCATGGCTCAATAAATGTGAACTGGACGAGAACCCTCAAACGCGCACATCTGTGGAGCGTGCACGATCCGCACCTGTATGACCTGAAGGTAGAGGTGCCTGGAGATTCGTATGAAACACACATCGGTGTGCGTGAGATCCGTGTACACGGAACGGAGCTGCTGTTGAATGGCAAACCGGTGCATCTGTTTGGAGCCAATCGTGTAGCAGATGATCCAAAAGAAGGTCTGTGCGAACCGGACGCCGTGATTGAGCGCGATATGTCCGACATGCTGGCCGACAACATGCGCATGATGCGTATCGCCCATTATCCTCAGCCACCTGCGCTCCTCGATTTTGCTGACCGGCATGGGATGCTCATCATTCCTGAAGCCGGCAACTGGAACATGAGCGCATGGCAGATGGCAGACCCAGAGATACGTTCGCGATTCAAGCGGCAGCAGCGCGAGATGATGGAAACGGAATGGAATCATCCGTCCGTCATTGCGTGGAGCGTGGGAAATGAGTATGAGTCATATACACCAGATGGCCGCGCCTGGACCCGAGACATGCGGGCATACACGCTGTCCCTTGATAACACACGACTGATCACCTTTGCAGACCGGTATACGGGCGACCCTGCGGTGAAGAGTGGCGCCGATGACGCGAGCCAATATTGCGATTTCGTTTCTATCAATGTTTACGGCAATTACGCCAGGCGGTTCGATCATGCGCATGAACTCTATCCCAATAAACCGATCTTCGTAACGGAGTTCGGAAAGATGGGCGAGCCCGGATTGCACGATCCACAACGTATTGCAGACATTACTGAAGCCGTGCATGCGATGAAAGCACGGCCATGGATGATTGGAGGCTCGCTGTGGACCTGGAATGACTATCGATCGCTGATCCGAGGCACACCGGCAAACGGTATCCGTTCATGGGGCGTGGTGAATGTGAACCGCGAACGACGCGATAGTTGGAAAGTAGTCCAGAAGCTCTTCGAGACTGAGTTGCCCTGAATTGGAAGGCTTATGCAGTAATTTCTGCGTAGGATGGTTCCCGCTTCGTACGAAAGGCTGTCCAGAGCAGTGCCAGTGCGAGCGGATGCATTACCCCCATCAGCAGAAACGCAGGACCATAGCCGCCGTGCGTCACGAAGTAGCCGACTAGCTCTGTGGAGATCATGCCGCCAAAGGCGCTTCCTGCGGCCACCATGCCTGCGCCCTTGCCAAGTTGTCCGGCCGGAAAGACTTCCAACAGAACCGAAGTGAGATTGATAAGCCAGGACATGTGGGCCATTGCCATGATGGACGCAATGACAATGGAGAGAGTAATCCCCGGAGCGGTGGCAGCCAGAGGGCTTAGCAACACCAAAACAGCAGAGATGCTCATGGCCCTGCGATAGGCAATGCCTGGTGCGTATCCTTTGCGGATGTAATAGCCGGAGAGTAGCCCGCCAAGGATGGTGCCGATACCGCCGAAAAGATAGACGATCCACCCAAGCTGAGCCAACTGTGCCGTGGAGAAATGCCGTGCGCTGATGAGGTACTTCGGAAACCAGAACAGGTAGAAGAACCAGACAGGGTCCGTCATGCCGCGGGCGATCATGAGCTGCCACATTTCTTTGCGGACGAGCAGTGCTTTGAACGCAGCAAAGCCATTGCCGAGTGAGCCTTCATTCGCTTCCGATGCGGGCGCATTGCGATAAATCAAGAGCCATACGGGCACCCACACCAGTCCTGCGACTCCGCTCACAATGAACACCGCAGGCCAGCCGTGACGTAGTGCGATGGCAATTGTAAGAGGGACTGCAACGATTGCGCCGAGCGTGGCGCCCGCAGTGTAGATACCTACCGCAAGCGAGCGGTGCTTCTTCTCAAGCACTTCTCCCACAGCCTTGGGGGCAGCTACCCAAAGGCCGGGTTCTCCTAACCCAAGACCGAAGCGCGCTGCACCTAACTGCACGCCAGAGGTGACAAAGGCGGTTGCCACTTCAGCGAGCGACCATAGCGTGACGAAGAGAGTCATGCTGCGCCGCGTACCCATCGCGTCCGAAACAAAGCCAGCAAAGACGAATGTTATAGCGGATGCGAACAGGAAAATGCTCACCACGTGCGCGTATCCGGTGTCCGACAGGTGCAGTGCAGCCTGCACCTGAGGAGCTACCACCGACAGGCTTTGCCGGTCGAAGTAGTTGAGCAGAGAGATGACAGAGAGCAGCGCAATCACAACCCACGGATTGGAGCGGAGAAGTCGTAGCATTAGCGGCACGTTACATTGAAGATAGCTGGAGGCGCTTCTCCGTGCGCGAGCACCTGGATAGATATGCCGGTAGTTGTCACATGCTCAGCTAATTTGAAATGCCACCGGGTTTGATGGTGCTCCTGCACCTCGGTCAGAACGTTGCCTTCAGCGGTGGTAACTCGGAATGCGGTGATGCAACCCGGCATCACGCGCTCTGAATGGGTGAGCAGGACCGATTCCATCGGATGATCGAAATCGGTATCGAAGGTGATATCAATCTCGTGAAGATCGACAGGCATTTCCCAGTTGAGATTTAGCTGCGGGTTGGCGTCGTTGGCAGCAGGCGCCCACGCATTGGCCCCGCACCATGGACGCGCAAAACCGTTGATCACATTGGCTGGCCCATATACCGCGAGCGGTGGATCGAACGTGACCGCGAGATTGCGCGCAGCAGGTCTGCGTTCTGGCAGCCAGAAGGCGAATGAATCGATCCCTGCACCCTCAGGCGGCGTTTGTACCAGGCTCTTCGCAACTGCAGCATTCATCTTCTGCGAGAGCGTCAGCAGCCCGGGCGCCATCGCCTTACTCATGTAAAACGTCACACCGTCCACAGGCGGCAGGACTACGAAAACATGTGCGCTCTCACTGAGGTCTACATTGAAATGGAGCGGTACTTGTACGCACTCACCTGCATGCACGACGACCTTCAGCTTGTTTAGCAACCGGTCGGGAGTGGTGTTGCCTTCGCGTTCCGAATCCCACAGTTCCGCTTCTACCGTTGTGTCGCGCAGCACCCTGGCCTGTAGAGCAATATGAGGCATTGGACCTGCGTTTACGGGCAGAAGCAGCGCATAAGGACGGTCTGAAGTACCCAGTTCCCCGCTTGAGGGAAGTTCGCGAAGGCGCAGTGTAGAAGATGCACTCACCTCCGCCTTTCGGGCCAGATCGTACGCACCTTCGTAACGGACTCCGGGAATGAACTGGCCCCGTTCGAGCAGCCTTTGTTGCAGTTCCTTTAGCCGCGCAGGTTCCGTGATGACGCGAGGGAGAAGATGCTCGCGGATGCACATGACTGCCGCCAAACCTACTGCCTGTGCGCTGTTGGCGCATGTCGCCATTACGCGCGTTGAGCCAAAAGCGATGTGCGTTGCACTGATAATGCGGCCGGCAAGAAAGAGATTATTGATATTCCGGCTATACAACGTGCGATATGGAATCTGGTACACACCCTTGGAGTGCCATTGGGTGCAACCGGGCTCCGCGCTAAAGACACCTTCGGAGGGATGCAGATCGATGGCCCATCCGCCATACGACACTGCATCCTCAAACTGTGTCTGATTCACAATGTGGTTCTGCGTGAGCATGATATCGCCGACAAAGCGGCGGCTCTCGCGTTTGCCGGGGATGGTGCCCATCCACTCCAGCGTGAGGTTTTCCGCTTCAGGAAATTCACCGGAGTTTTTGATGTAATTCCAGACACCGTAAGCGACGCTCCACAACTCCCACTTAATCTCTTCCGTCTCACCTACGGTGTCGAGATCGCCACCGTATTCCAGCCACCAAAGGCGGCATCCAGAGTCGGAGACCTGAAAGTCGCGATATCGCGGAATGCGCGTGATGTCCTGCAAGGCAAATGCCGGCGGAACATACTTTACTGGCCTGCCAGTATCGCGGCTATAGAAATAGAGTGAATGGCCAAGCAACTTGTGCTCCGGCTCGGATGGAGCCATGCCCTCACCGAACTCAGACGCTGCTTCGGCGCCCATGCGAAACTCAGCGCCTGCAAGAAAACCCAGAATTCCGTCGCCCGAAGCGTCCACAAACAGAGGGGCTTGGATGAGATATGAGGTCTGGTTCTGACTGTTATAGCCCTTGACCTGGGCAATCGTCGTAGCGTTCTTCATTACCAGTTCATGCACTGCGGTGTTCAGCAGCAGGGTGATGTTCGGCTCCCGCTTTGTGAACTCAAGTACGATCGCGTCGAAGATAACGGGATTGCCTTCCGGATTTCGCCACATGTTCTCAACGAGAATTTCATCGATCACACCACCCTCGCGAGCCCAGCGGTTGTTGTTGCCCATGTGCGAGGTGGCCCCAAGCACCCATAGCCTGACTTCACTGGATGAGTTGCCACCCAGCACGGGGCGGTCCTGCACCAGCACGATCTGGATTCCTTCACGAGCTGCCGTGATGGCGCAACATACACCCGCCAAACCTCCACCAACGATCGCTAGATCGGCAGAGAGGAAGGTCTGCTTTGGTTCTCTGACGGACAACTCTGAATTGGACACTTCTGGCCCCCATGACCAGCTACGCTACAGCGAGCTACCGGATTGCTACACAAAAACCTAAATGTTAAACGATAAACCTGTCCAGCATCTTCAGCGGTACCTTGCAAGCGCGGCTTCGTAGACAGGCTTCATCAGAGCGTAACCTGCATCGTTAGGGTGCACACCGTCCCACGTAAGATCCTTCCGCATCAACCCTTTGCTGTCCTTCAGAACATCTGCCGCGTTGATAAATGTCCAGTGCTCTTCCGCGCATAAATCCCGCAGAAGCACGTTGAGTTCCGTAATGCGTTCCGGGGTTCGCAAGCCAGTCAACTGCCGGAAGCAGTCGCACACCGGCGTCATGGCTGTGACAAATACCTTTACGTGGTGCAGCTCTGCCAGCTCACCCATGGTCTTTATACGGTCCCTGATTTCGGCAGGCACAAAGCCTAGGCGCATATCATTTCCACCGCTCTCCAGAACGACAGCTTGTGGTTGGAGCTCGAGCGCATCCTTCTGCTCGCGCAGAAGCAGTTGAGCCGTTGTTTGGCCGCCGATGCCACGGTTGATCCACCCAGAATGCGCGAACCACTTCCCGGCGCGATGTCCCCAGTAGTCCGTGATGGAATCCCCGAGAAACACGACGCGAACGCGCTGCCCCGTGGAACGCAGAGACGCATTTGCTGCCCGGTAACGCGCAAGCTGGGGGAAATCTGCCGCGGCAGAATTTGAAGGCGGCACGGAAGATTGTGCGGTCAGGTGCAAGGACAAAAGCAAGAGAACCAACGAGAATTTTTGCATTTCATTCCGATCCCGGCGAAAGCCGATTCGTAGGTGTTGATTTTCGCTTGAGATTAAACGGTTGACAAGTGCGCCCAGCGCTCTCTAGGATTCACAACGTTCCTGGGCTAGACCTCACCGCGGGGATATGATTTCGCGGGAGTTAAACGTTTGACATAAGGCCGTTCACCATATGAGCGAAATTCTTCGTTACATCAGCAGGAAAGTCTTCTCTTCTCTCCTCCTCGCTTTCACCTTTTTCGTGCTGCCGGCGCACGCACAGCAGGACGTCGGCTACATTGGCGGAACAGTTACCGATCCCAGCGGCGGCGTTGTACCCGGCGCAAATGTCGTAATCACGAATGCGGGAACCGGCATTGCTCAAAATGTGGTGAGCAACTCGCAGGGCTTCTATCAATCCCAGCCTCTGCCGCCGGGTGCCTACACGGTTTCCGTCGCCATGCAGGGATATAAGACACACACCATCAACAATGTGGTGGTGGACGCCGCCGCGCACGTTACCTCCAATGCCGCCCTGGAAATCGGCAGCATGGAAACTGTCATCAATGTCGATTCCGTACCACCGGCGCTTGATGTAGTGGATGCCCAGATTGGCAACACGGTGGACACGCGCGCCGTGCAGGAGCTTCCGGTAAACGGCCGCAGCGTACTTGCGCTGGCAACTCTCAGCCCCGGCGTTGTCTCCGCTGCCGGTTCGACCAATCAGGGATTCACGAACCGCGGTGCGCAGGCTTCGGCCATACGCATCTCTGGAGGTGTCCCAGGCGGCAATAACAACCTGCTGGACGGCGTGAGCAACCTGCAGAACTATCTTGGCGAAGTTGCCATCAATATCAAGGCCGACTCCGTGCAGGAATTCAAGATCATGACCGGTGTCATCCCGGCACAATTTGGCTATACCTCCGGTGGTGTGATCAACGTGGTGACCCGCTCGGGAACAAATAAATTCCATGGATCGATTTACGAGTTTTTCCGTAACGATTATCTGGATGCTACACAGGCGCTCCCAAAAGTTAAAAAGCCGGAACTTCGCTTCAATAACTATGGCGGCACTTTGGGCGGCCCTATCTTCCGGGACCGGGCATTCTTCTTCGGCAACTATGAAGAGTACCGCTACATCACCGGTTCACCCGCCACGTATACCGTTCCTACGGTGGCGGAGCGAAGCGGCGACTTCAGCGATGTAGGACGCGTGGTGAACGGTGTCTGCACGCCATACACACTCTACGATCCATACACTGGATCCGCATCTACGCAGCGCACTGCCTTCAGCAGCAACAATATCAGCAGCCGCCTTGATCCCGTGGCATTGAACGCGCTGAACCTGTTCGTTCCAGCACCAAACAACACCGCAGGCCAGGATCCCTGTACGCACGCGAACAACTACATCGCCGTGCCGAAACTTGTCTCCACTGAGCGCACCATCGTAGGCCGTGTAGATTTCAAGCTATCCAGCAAAGATAGTTTGTTTGCCCGCTATGCCTACTATCGCAACTACACCAACAATGGCAATCTCGGCTTCGGCCCTCTTTACTATCGCAACGATACCCTGTCGAACTTCGATGCGATGCTTGCAGAGACCCACACCTTCTCCTCGAGCCTGCTGAACGATTTTCGTCTCGCGGTACTGCGCTCTGATTTTCCATTTCAGGCAGCGACGGCGTTTCAAAACTATGCCGGAAAGATCGGTCTGCCAGGTGTGGGGGGCGATGTTGCTCCCGTCATGAACATCGCCGGTATGCCTTCACTCAACGGCACTATCGGATTCCGTGCTTCCACCACCATTGAAATGCTGGACGATGTGACCAAAATACTTGGCGCACATACGATCCATCTGGGCTTCGATGGCCGTTTTGTGGAGGGTTTCAACAATCAGTCCGGAAACGCTTCCGGTGCGTATAGCTTCAGCGCAAACCAAACGGCGCAGGGAACGAATTCAACGCTCACGTCGGTTCCTGCGAACACAAACCTTGGAAATGTGTTCGCCAGCTTTCTCATTGGAGCAACTTCTTCCGCAAGCATCCAACTCTCGCGCGGCATTGCTTACCGGCAGTATCAGTTTGCGGGTTACATCCAGGATGATTGGCATGCTAACCAGCGGCTCACTATCAATGCCGGTCTACGTTGGGATTACCAACAGCAACCGCGCGAAAAGAAGAACGGCCTGGCAGACTTCGATATCACGCAGAAGAATCCCGTTACGGGATACATGGGGCTGGTCCGCTTTGCGGGAGTCAATGGCGAAGGCACCAACTTTGTGAAGGAGAACTGGAATGATTGGGGCCCGCGTGTAGGTTTCGCGCTGGTCCTCACAAACGATAATAAGACGGCGCTACGCGGCGGATATGCCATCTACTATCCCACCGTTGCGCAGACATCGTATGACCAGGCGGCGGGCAGCTTCAACGGCTTCGGCCAGTTGAGCACCAGTTATAGCGCACCTACGACATACGGCATTGCGTTCCCGTTCCAGAATGGCGTACCCACACCTGCCCAGGCGCCCATAGGTGCCGCTGCTGGGGAAACAGCTTATCGCGGCCAGACTGGTTTCTACATCCTTCCGACGGTGAGAACTCCGCAGTCGATGCAGTACACCCTCACATTGTCACGACAGTTGCCATCCAACATGGTGCTCGACGTCTCGTACCTGGGCAATCATGGACGGCATTTCAATCTAGGTAACCTGAACATCAACACACTCGATCCGGTCTACTTTTCTCAAGGATCGGCGTATCTGAACACGTTCGTTCCCAATCCATACGCGGGACAGGTTCCTGAGAACAGCACATTGAATGCGGCTACTATCACGCGCGCCAATCTGCTCAAACCTTATCCCTACATGTCCAGCGTGCAGCAAAGCGAGCCTCGCGCCGCGCACTTCGATGGCAACTTCCTATATGTCACTCTGCAGCGTCGTGCCGCAGAAGGACTCCAGTTCCTGGGAGCGTATACCTATGGCAAGTTGATGAGCCTTCCCATCTACAGCGACATCGCAACCACATCCGGTATCACTCAGACGGGCGGCGGTATTCAGAACTGGCGCAATCTCGATGGCGACTACAGCGTGGATGCAATTGATGTAACTCATCGTGGGACAGTCGCAGTCCTGTATGATCTGCCTTTCGGCAAGGGACGCAAGTTCCTGAATAAAGGCGGCACCATAGACCGGCTGATTGGCGGTTTCCAGTTCAATACCACCATGACCACGGAGTCCGGCAGGCCTCTCTCTTTCTCGGGGGTGGGCGCCAGCAACTTTGGCATCGCAACGCGTCCTAATATCAACGAGAGCGCATTGCGAAACATTCCTTCATCGTGCATCGCGCTGAACGGCGCAAAGCGCTGCCGGTTTAACTATCAGGCCTTCACCAATCCGCCTGCGTACACCTTCGGCAATGCGCCACGCTACTACTCGCACCTGCGAGGTCCTGGCGTAATCAATTTCGATATGTCCATCTTCAAGACCACACGTATCACGGAGACGACATCACTCGAATTGCGCCTGGAAGCGTTCAATGCCTTCAACCACACGAACCTGGGCATGCCGAACACGAGCTTTTCAGGCAGTGGCGATAATGCTGTCAATACCAACAATCAGATGGGCGTCGTAAACACTTCGCTCGATCCACGCCGTGTTCAGCTTGCAGCAAAGTTCCACTTCTAAACCACAGGTATAAGCCCGCAAGGCCATGCGCTAGCGCATGGCCTTGTTTTCCCATGAAGGAGAAACCGCTCATATGCGGAACTTGACGTGCATTCTTGCAGTAGTTACCTGTGCAACAGCGGCGGCCGCTGCAGCGCCCATCACCCTTTCCAACAACGGTCTCACCATCAAGCTTGAGCCAGGCACGGGCGCATATTCCTTCTGGCGGGGCGGCCGGCAAGTCATCGCGGCTGACGGCACGGCGGGCATCATGCTCGATGGAGCGCCGGTAACATTTAAAAATGGTGCAGGCTGCTCTGCGACACGTTGTGTACTGCATGGAACCACATCGGCGGGCGCTCATCTTACGCTTACTATCCGCCTTTCATCCCATCGTGCCGACCTGATAGCCAAGCCAGAGAAAGACGGTAGCGATGTTCGTTTCCAGACCGCGGGCGCTGCCCCTGCTTATGGTTTGGCGGACCACGCGGTATACCAGGCAAAATTTCAAAATGCCAACCGCCATGAATTCTTCAACACCGATGTGACAGGCTTCAGCGATGATGAGTTTCGTTCCGGGCAGGGTATCTCGCGGCTGGTCAGCAACTTCATCATCTATCCCAAACATGATTTCGCTGTCCTGCTGATCGATCCCACGCTGAAGGTCGTGCAAACATCACGGGCGCGGATCGTGCAGGGTGTTCGCCACGCGAACGGCGATGTGCACATGCTTTATTTCTTCGGCGATCCACACGCCATCTATGCTGAATATCTGAAAGCACGCAATGAGGCTGGCTACAAGTTCTGGATGCCGAAGTACCAGGCGTTCGGCGTTGGCTGGGAGGCCTTTGGCGCACTGGGCTGGGACACGAACACCAACACCGTGCGCGATAGCGTAGACCATTATCTGAAACTGGGATATCCGCTTACCTGGATGGTGATCGGCTCCGGTTTTTGGCCATCGCAACCGGAAACCATGCATGAGACCACCAGCTTTGGGTATTGGGACAAGCAGAAGTATCCCGATCCAAAGGCACTCGTGCAGCACTTTAAAGACGAACATCTGGGCGTAATGCTGGGCCTGCGTATTACCTTCATCGTTGGCGGCCCCTATTCAAAAGAAGGTTCCGAGCGCGGCTATTTCCTCAAGGACCAAAACGGCAAGACACGTGTCTTCAAAGGAAGCTGGCCAAAGCAGCCGTACTATCTGCTGGACGCGCAGAACAAAGCCGCTGTGGATTGGTATATGTCTCTGGTTGCGAAGTGGCAGGCATACGGCATCAACGGATGGAAGGAAGACTTCTACGGTTACGGCCACTATAAGGATCTTCGCGACGACAAAGTCGATCCCACCAACGATCGTCTGATGGCGCAAAAACAACTGGTGATCGAACGCAATGGGTATCTATCTTCTAACGGCGACCTTCATCGCATCAACGATTTCAACTACAACCAGAACCAGGACCGTGGACCAGTGAATGCGCTCGCCTATGCGTACAGTGGATTCCCTTTCGTCTACCCAGATATTGTGGGCGGCACCTTTGGCGAAAACCACTTCAGCACCACGCGCACAGCTGCCATGCAGACGTACATGATGCGCAATGCGCAGTGGGCATCGCTGCATAGTTCCATGGGTATGGGTGAGCCGCCGTGGACCTTCAACCAGCAAGTCGCGGACGTGATGCTGAAAGCGGCGAAGTTCCACCAGCGCATCGCACCTTATCTCTACAGCAATGCAAGGCGCGCCTATGCCGATGGGTACCCCTGGACGATGACCCCCTTGCCCATCGCTTTTCCGCATGACGCCGCCGCATATGGCCGCGAGAATGCCAAAGATCGTGGATACGAATGGCTTATCGGAGATGCGATACTCGCCACTCCTCTGTATGGCGACGACTATGCAACGGCAACCACGCGCGATATCTATCTGCCGGCTGGAACATGGATGGACTTCGACACAGGAAAGATCTACACGGGATCACAGATGCTGAAAAGCTTCGATTTACCGGCTGGAAAGACGCCTGTGTTCATTGGAGGAACCGGCGTTACGCTGGAACACGTGGATGATACGGATCGCATCTGCGTGTATCCCGTAACCACAGCATCCCAAGCCACGCTTACGCTGCCGAATGACGCCCGAACAATCACGGTAAAGATACGGGGATTAAAGCCAAGTACAACCTGGAAGTCCATTTATGTGACCGATGCGAACGGTAAACCAGTGGCTTCGCGCACAGAGGGGCATGGCTTCAGCTTTGTGCCTGCTGCAGGCAGGACCTACATCGTGCGCGCAAAGGAGTAAACACCATGAGCAAGTTCGGAGTGCTGGCACTCTGTCTTTCCACCGCGCTGGCTGCCCAAGCGCCAGATAAGGGTTATGTCCTCAACTTCAGCGAGAACTTCTCCGGCGATCATGTCGATACCAACGTATGGAACTTCCGCACAGATTCGAAGGCGCTCAGCACGCAGTTGCCGCGCAACGTAAGCGTACGCGATGGCAAATTGCTCATTACTCCTCGTGAAGAACATGTGGCCGGCATGGACTTCACAGGCGGCGGCATCGTCAGCAAAGCAGCTTTTCGCTATGGCTACTTTCAGGTGGATGCGAAGATCACATCCGACCATGGATGGCACACCTCCTTCTGGATGATGGCCGGAGATGGGAAGACTACGTTTCCTATGGAAGCACGCACGGAGATCGATGATTTTGAGATCGAGTCTCCAACCAAAATCTCCATGGGTTACCTGGTGTGGCAGAACAAGCAACAGATCAGTTCGCAACGCTGCAATAATGCCTATGCTCCGGGATTCAGTACCGCAGACGCCATGCACACATACGGTGTGGAATGGACCGAGGAGAAACTGACGTACTTTCTGGACGGCAAGGCAATCTGTAGTCAGCCCTACAGTCCTGCATCCGGAATGCATGATCGCGTCAACATCTGGCTCACAACTATCGGAGCACGTAAGCCTATCGACGCCAGCGGCGCAAGTCCTGCGGAGTATCGGAATGTTCGCTACTATGTGCGCGATTACTACATCGCCGCAGGTGATCCCGCATACGCGGAATATGGAAAAGACTGGCACGATGGACCAGAGCCAGGCTTCTCCAATTCCGCATCGCGCGTCTCCTGCAGCGCAGATGCGACCGCTGTCTATACGCCGGCTGTACTGGAAGCAGGAACGTTCCATGTCCAGCTATGGCATGTGAAGAATTCTCCCTCAACCCGCAACGGGGATATGGAAATCAGAATCGATACAGCAAAGGGCACGCAGAGCAGGACAGTACCTGCGAAGGCACCCAGCGGCTGGTACGATCTGGGCACGTTTGACTTCAACAAAGGGACTGCCGGCGCAGTTACTTTGTCGAGCGCCAAAGATTGTCTTCAGGCCAATACGGTTAAGTTCCTGCGCCAGTAAGGATCGTCGCAATCAGCGCTTCAAGGTTACCGGCTCAGCCTTAGTGATCTTTCCGTCTTTAGCGATGAGCTGAACGTAATATTCAAAGACCTCCTCACTGTCTTTCATAGGGATGGAAAAGTCGAACGGATATTTTGTCGAACCTGCCTTGTTCCACTCGTTACCGCGATGAACGAAGAGCTCCGCCGTCTCATAGGTTTCGTCGGTGGCTTCGAGCCATATGTAGGCGGTGCTCATGTCCTTGCCCATCCCCAAAATCATGCCGTGTACCGGCCCCACGGGGGTGGTCGTGTTCGCATAGCTCGCATCGCTTAACTTACTGGCTGAGTTATCGAAGTATCTGCGCTGGAAGTTCGGCACTATGTGTACTCCATCGATGGCAAGCACTGTGATGCCCCTGGGCGAAAGAGGAGCAACTATCTCACCGTTCTTCATCAATAACTGCGCCGCGGCATGATTGTCCTTCCAGACGCGTACCTTGTACTCCGCACTTTGAGTAATGGAGGCGACATTGGGATCAAGCTGCACACGCGCTGCTAACGGACTGTTCGACTGGTTCGTGAGGACCAAAAAGAGCGTGTTCACGTTATATCCGGCGATGTAGTTGACCTCGACCTGATCGGTGCGCAGAAGTCCTTTGGGCATCCACAACTTTACGTCTTTTTCACCGTAGATGGTTCCTGGGCGGTCGCCGTAGACCTTGCTCATTAGATAGGCATAGGCCTGCGCGTACTGCGATGGAAAATCAACAGCCCCACGCGAACGCGTGATCGCATCAGAGACCAGATAGTCCGTCAGAAGCGCAATGTGCGGCCAGACATGGTTGTAATAAATTTCGTTGTAAGTGAGTTCCTTCCATGGCCGTAACGGATAATCTGCGCGCTGATATGTCGTGGTGTACTCGCCGTTGATGTCATAACCAGGAAAGTTCTCGTACCTGCCGAGCACTGCTGAGTGCGCCACATCGCGGAAGAAAGTGTCGCCTGTGTACTCCGCCAGGCGCAGCATGTATGCGGCGTAATGGGTAAGCAGCACGGCTGGATTTGGAGTGTAGGTGGTGGACGCTTCAGGCGTAAGCCCAATCTGCGATACACGCCAGGCGGGCACTCTCTGTTCCGGGGATGGAATAGGTTGAGGAGACGGGTTCAAGCGCGAATGGTAGGCAATCACCGTCTTGCCTCCTTTGTTCACGAACACGTCGTCATTCGGTACCGTAGGTTGCAGCCAGACGTATTGCATATATTCTTTAGCGCCAGTAGCAGCAGCATCCAAATACCGCTTCTCATGGGTGGTCTCATAAAGTTCCATCAGGTCAACCCACTTTGGAGAGAAATCCGTCCAGAACTGGCCACCCGCAGCAACATGCACATCGCTGAAGTCGGTCTGCGGCTTTGCGATTCGTTCGGCGATGTAGCTGTCCGCCTTTGCCTTGGCTCTATCTAAATAGGCCTGCTCGCCCGTCATGCGATACAGCGCGAGCAGGTCCTGAAAGGAATCACCCGTGCTCACCATCTCAAGATTCAAATGCCGGGGCGTCTTCGATTCAAGATCCGCAAAATACCTGAACACCGGACTGCGGTCTTGGGAGAATGCGTACAACGCCGACAGTTCCGAGACCTCTGCGGCTGGCCCTTTCATCAGGTGCGATGGGTTCTGTCCCTCGATCTCCGGCGACATGGAGAAGAGATACTTCTGCCGCGACATCATGTACTCCATCATGGGCAGTGCGCGGCGGTTATATATTTCCGGGTTGTCCCGCACAATAGCCAGCGAAAGCGGATGCAGGGCCGATACAAGCTTCACCGTGCCCGGAACATCGGTCGCATAATCGAAGCCTTTCAGCGCCGCATTCCATCCGCTGTAAGTGTCGTTCATTGCGAAGTCGATCATGTTGTCCAGCGTGGTATTCAGCGATACTGGCCCATTCTGCCGGTAATCATGGAAGCCAAACAGGTCTGTGGCTACATGCCGGTATGCGTCGAACCAGTCACCTTTTGTGATGAAGGGTCGTACCTTAAGCGAAATGGTCCCTCCCACCTGCAGATGCGAATCGGGCAGACCAAAGACCGGCGCAAACGCCATAGGTTGAGCTTCGCCATCCTGATTGCGAAGCATCACCCCGAAGCGCGAATTCTGAAACGTTGGCAGCCGGAAGGGCACCTCGCTCTGATCTACGGCAAGCCCCATCGTAGCGGGGCCCACCTGAACGAACGTGGCCGGCACGGGGCACATGTATTCCGTTGAGAGAAACGGTTTTGAAGGAAAGCGCTTTTCTTGCCAAACCAGCGGCTGCCAAAGCCAGTCCACTGCCTTCGGGTCAGTCGCAGGTATGCCAGTGTAACCGGCGCTGAACCACCCCGCCTTCTTCGCCTTCAGTTGCATGTGAATCACTGGATCGGCATTCTCTTTCGGCAGAGACAGGTCGGCCTCAAGTGCAAAGTCAGGCCTGTCTGCAAAGGTCCAATGCAGCACTCCGTCCTTCAGTTCGGCACCCGTCGCATCCATGGTCACAACGTGACCTGCTTGCAGAAAATCGGCGGTTTTCGTCTTGCCGTCTGGCTTCCAGGACGGAACTACGAAAGCAGTCTCAGCATCTTTCAAACGAGAATACTTCGGATCGGTCTCAGCCATAACCACCGCGAAGCGGGGACGAAGTTCCACCGTTTGACCAGCAGATTGCATGCGTACTGCACCGTCTTTGCCCAACGTGAGCGTGTAGCGATGATTTTGCAGAGTAGCTGCGGAAAGACTACTTGCCATGAGAAGGGCAAATCCCAGGAAGAAGCTACGGTGGGAATGCATATAGATTTCTCCTTGATGTTAATCGCTTAATTCAGCACGGCGAACGATAAGCAAACAAACACCGCAACACTATAACCTCATAATCTCAAGCCAGGCTCGGTGGATAAAATCCAAAGAATTCTAAAAGAGCAACCGCCCCTTTGCTTTCCAATCTCTTGGCACGAGCACAATATTGCCCTCACTTCTTGGCCGTGCGCTGCGCAAAGATAAAACCAACATGATCGTCATGATCGTGCCTGATATCACCAATCCATTTTTTCCAGGCGCTGTGCGCGGCGCGGAAGATATGGCTTTTGAGCATGACTTTCGCCTCGTTCTGTGCAATTCCGATAACGA
>JAFDVR010000020.1 GCA_018268855.1 Acidobacteriota bacterium
AACTACCCAGAGGCAGCCTCGAGCACAACAGAAACTCCGCCACCACTCCCGCCTGACAGCAAATACGCACGACTGCTTCTACCCAAACACAAACAACTCCACTTTTTCAGCAGCCTCTGAAGCCCCTGCTCCCTCCGGGTCGCGCTTTTCAGCGCGATGGATGTTCGCAACGCGAACATCGGCAAGGAGCGGTTCGCTGGGGCTGCGATTTTGCGAACATTACAAGGCTGATTCCTCACTACGTTCGGAATGACAATTCTTTCCTGGTTCGGAAGAGGTAGGATGGGCGAACGAAAAGCAGGGTCTCTTCACTACGGGCGCAAAGCGCGCGCCCTTCGGTCGAGATGACGATGGATGAGGGTGGGCGTAGATGCAGAGGGATGTTTATTCAATGCTTTCGCTCAACGTGAGGAGGGCACGAATGAGGTGTACGGAACTATGGGGCGAGCTTTCCGGTGTCCTTCTTTCGTTATGTCTGTACCGAGGCGTTTCCCTGGGCAGGTATAGAACGGCGTCGGTCTAAAACCAAACTCCACGTTAAGTTCCCTGATAAAAGAGCTGCTAAAGCAGCTTCTTGAACTCCTCTGGGGTGATGCCCGCGCCCTTAAGGATAGCGAACATGGTGAATGCATTGACTGGGTTATTACGTGGAATGACGATCCGGCGGGTTCCATTCGACATAACGATATGTCCGCTCTGTCGCACAATCCGGAACCCTGCTTTTTCGAAGGCCCGTACCGCTTGAAGATGTTTTACCCCAGGAAAACATCCCATCAAGCGACCTGGACTTCTCTCGTTTCCTGCCCCTGTGTTTCTTCCTCTACAACATCCAGGTAGAGCCGTATTGCTTCCTTGATATTTTCGAGCGCCTCCGTCTCTGTTTCCCCCTGGCTCGCACACCCTGGAAGAGCAGGGACAGATACGCTGTATCCCTCTTCTGAATGAATCAAAACGACCTTATAAGTCATAGCTCTCTCCATTCTGTTATGCGTTCAATGCCATGCCATAGACGGCGCTCACACCGTCGAGCATGCTTTCGCTCAGCGTGGGGTGCGCGTGGATGACGGTCATCATTTCTTCGACAGTCATTTCTGCGTCCATGGCGACGACGGCTTCGGCGATGAGTTCGGTTGCGCTGGGGCCGATGATGTGGACGCCCAGGATTTCGCCGTATTTGGCGTCGGCGACGACTTTGACGAAACCCTCGTGCGCGTCGAGGATGGTGGCCTTGCTGTTGCCAGCAAGCGGGAACTTGCCGACTTTGACTTCGTGGCCCTTCTCCTTAGCTACGGCCTCGCTCATGCCTACGGAGCCGATCTGCGGTTCGGAATAGGTTGCGCCCGGAACGCGATAGCGCGTAACCGGCTTAGCGTATTTGCCAGCTATATGGGCTGCGGCGACGCATCCGCACATGGAGCCGGAGTGCGCGAGCTGCGGCAGGCCGGCGACGATGTCTCCGATGGCGAAGATGCCGGGCTCTTCGGTCTCCATCCACTCATTGGTGTGGATGAAGCCGCGGTCGAGCTTGATCTTCGTCTTGTCGATACCGACGTCGTAGGTGCGTGGCGCGCGGCCAACGGCGACGAGGACTTTTTCGGCTTCCTTGACTTCGGTTTTACCGTCGTTCCTAGTAAAGGTGACCTTTACGCCTGTCTTTGTTTCTTCGATCTTTTCTACCTTTGCGGAGACGTGCACATCGATGCCGCGCTTCTTATACTGGCGCAGGAACTCCTTGCTGATCTCGGCATCTTCGGCAGGCACTACGCGGTCGAGCATCTCAATGATGGTGACTTCTGCGTTGAAGCTTTTCATCACCGATGCGAACTCCACCCCCACGGCGCCGGATCCGATGCAGACGAGCGATTTTGGCAGGGCCTTCATGCTAAGGATTTCGATGTTGGTGAGTATCTTGTCGCTGGCCTTGTAGCCGGGGATCATGCGCGCGTCGGAGCCGGAGGCGAGCACGATCTTCTTTGCCCTGACCTGCTGCTTTGCGCCTTTGTTGTCGACGTCGATGGTGTGGATACCGTCTTTCGCGGGGCCGGTGAGGCGGCCGTAGCCGGTGATGACGGTGATCTTGTTCTTCTTCATCAGGTAGTTGAGGCCGCCGACGTGCTTGTCGATGATGCCCTGCTTGCGCTTGAGCACCTGCTCCCAGTTCACCGTCGCTTTGTCCAGACCATTGATGCCGTATTCGGTGCCATGCTTGGCGTGATCGAAGACTTCCGCGGAGAAGAGCAGCGCCTTGGTGGGCACGCAGCCAACGTGGAGGCAGGTGCCGCCCAGCTTGTCGCTTGTTTCAATGAGCGCGGTCTTGAGGCCGTACTGCGAGGCGCGGATGGCGCACGAATACCCAGCAGGGCCGCCGCCGATCACGGCTACGTCAAAAATGGTGTCTGCCACAGTGTTTTTTCTCCAGCAATTTCTGATGATTCAGGTTACAGAAGGATTCTACGCCGCCCGGCAAGGCTGCAGATGATGCTGTGCAGTGCCGGATTTGCTCCACACCATTACCGTATCGTCTGACCATGCAAGCCACACGATCCCGTCGCACTGCATCACAGCCATAGCGGCGCATGCGCAGAAGTAGGCGTTCGGCCAGAGCTAAAGAGGAAGTGACACGGCATAGAAGGGCGGCTATGCTTCTTCGAGCAGTTCCGGGCCTTCAATTCAGGAGGGTAAGCAATGGCTATCGTCATTCTGTGTGCGCTTGTGATCGGCATGGTGAGCGGGATGCGTTCGCTTACGGCACCGGCGGTGGTTGCGGTGGCGGCACGCTTCGGATACCTGACGCTCACCGGCACCATACTTGGATGGGTGGCTTCCACCTGGGCCATTGTGCTGTTTGTTGTGCTCGCGCTGGGGGAGATGGTGGCCGACAAGCTGCCGCAGACGCCGAGCCGCAAGAAGGTGCTGTCCTTCATATTTCGTATTGTGAGTGGAATCTTTTGCGGCGCATGTCTTGGAGCGGCCACTCCGTACGCCATCGCCGGGGCCGTTGCGGGAGGTTTGGGAGCCGCTGCTGGGACCTTTGGCTGGCATGGCCTACGCGCCAGAATGGCCGCCGCCTTTGGTAAAGATCTGCCTGCGGCGCTGCTGGAAGATGCCCTGGCGATTGGCTTTGGGGTACTGGCGGTTGCTGGCCTTACGCTTTGAGGGCGTTCGGATTGCTCTACGTTCCTAAATTCCTGTTCCGGCATATTTGCGGAGAATAGAGGGTCCATTCTCCGCAAATATGCGGAGATTACGTGCTGGAACCAGCAGAGTGGACGTGTTCGCGTGTACATAGTTCACATTTTTGTTTACCATTTCAAGGATGAATAGTGGCGAACTCTCCCGGTGGTTGAGAAAGCTGGGAGCGACCTTCGAAGAGGCAAAAGGTTCACACAAAAAAGTCACTCTCAACGGCAGGACCACTATCATTGCCGCCCATGGAAAAAAGGAAATCCCAAATGGCACGTTGAATGCCATCAAACGCGATCTCGGCCTCAAGTAGAAAGGAACGCACATGCGCTATCCGATTGAACTCGAACATGGAAAGGACGGAGCGGTTGCCATCTCGTTTCCGGATGTTCCGGAAGCTCATACCTGGGGCGATACGCAGGAAGAAGCTTTGGAACATGCTTGCGATGCGCTTCTGAGCGCCATCAGCATCTATTTCGATCATCGCAAACGCGTACCTTATCCTTCGTCTCCCAAGCGCGGCCAATTAACTGTGGAACTTCCGGCGAGTGCATGGGCGAAGGTACTTCTGCACAATGAGATGGTAGAAGCGGGTGTGCGGCCCGCGGAGTTAGCGCGCCGCATTGGTGTGAAAAAAGCGGAAGTGACCCGCATTCTTGATCCCGAACATGCAACAAAGATCAACACGATTGATCGCGCTTTGCGAGCAGTCGGAAAGCATCTGGAACTGAGCGTCTCCTGAGCAGTAAACTGATGCGCTCGCAAACATCTACAACAGCTTTCATAACCAATTTCCCTTGGAGACTCACGCCCGTGCGTCCAATCCTGACAGGCATACTCATGACGACACTTGCAGCAGCATCAACCGTATCCGCGCAGAAGATAACCGATCCGCTCCACATATGGGTGGGCAATCCAGACGCCGCCTCCGTTACCGCGTGGGTGCAGGCACACCTGGATGAAGTAACGAAGTATGAGAATGAGATTCTCGCCGTCAAAGGCAAGCACACGGTTGAGAACACGCTCAAGCCGTACGACGAGATGCAGCGCGCGCTTGGGCTTGCGGGCAGCGGGCCATCGCTGCTGAACAATGCTTCTCCTATCAAAGAGCTGCGTGATGTGGCGCAGGTGGAGTTGCAGCGCGTCTCCACGGTGGGCACGGAGATTTCGCTGAATCGCAAGCTCTACGATGCGCTGGCGGACATCGAGACCAGTGGTCTCGATGAGGTGACGAAGTATTACATCAAGCGGGAGCTGCGCGACTTTCGTCTCTCAGGTGTGGACAAGGACGAGGCCACACGCAACAAGATTCGCGCGCTGCAGGACCAGCTCACCAAGCTCTCTCTTACCTATTCGCGCAACGTGGCGGAGGGCACCGCGCACATTGAAGTGAAGGACGCGAGCGAGCTTGATGGCCTGCCGCAGGATTATCTGGACCGGCACAAGCCGAATGAGCACGGCGTCATTGTCATCACCACGGACGAGCCGGACTACCGCCCGGTGATGACCTATGCAAAGTCAGCCGAGCTGCGCAAGCGCATGTTCCTCACCTACAACAACCGCTGCTATCCCGCGAACAAAGAGATCCTGCTGGAGATGGTGAAGTTGCGCGCGGAGATGGCGCATCTACTGGGTTTTGGCGCGTGGGCCGACTACGCCTCCGCCGACAAGATGATTGGGTCGGCGCAGGGCATTCGCAACCTGATCACCGAGCTCGACAAGGCTGCACGCCCTGCAATGAATAAGGAGTATGCGAAGCTGCTTGCCTTTGCGCAGACGAAGGAGCCGGGCATGAAGGCGATTCCGGATTACTCCGTGTCGTACTACAACGAGCTTTACCGGCGCGCGAATTACAACTTCGATTCGCAGGCCGTTCGCGCGTACTTCCCTTATGCCGAGGTGGAGAAGGGCGTACTCGATACGGCGGCGAAGCTCTTCCATATCCAGTTTGTGAAGGTGCCGGATGCTCCGGTCTGGGACCGCTCGGTTACGGTGTATGACGTTTACGACAACGTACCCGGAAAAGCAGCGGAGAAGGGCCGCAAACTCGGGCGCATTTACCTGGACATGCATCCACGCGCGGGCAAGAACAAGTGGTTCAACGCCGGGACGACGGTGAGCGGAAAGCGCGGCTATTCATTGCCGGAGGCGCGGCTCAACGGCAATTTTCCTGAGCCTACCGCGACCGATCCCGGCCTGATGCAGTATGCCGATGTGGTGACCTTCTTCCACGAATTCGGACACATGATGCACGGCATTCTTGGCGGCGATCAGCCCTGGGTGGGGACTGGACCGTTTACCATCGAGTGGGACTTTGTGGAGGCGCCTTCGCAGATGCTGGAGGAGTTTTTTGAATCCAAGCCCGTGCTGGACACTTTTGCGCGGCACTATAAGACCGGCGAAGTCATTCCGCAGCCGCTCTTCGACAGCATGATTCGCGCATCGGCCTTTGGTCGCGGCACCGGTGTGGAGCGCCAGCTTCAACTCTCGGAGTACGCACTCACTATCTTCGACACCGATCCGGCGAAGGTCGATCTGGATGCGATGTGGTATGCCTCGCTGGCGAAGTATTCGCCCTACCAGAACACGCCGGACTACCACATGTACGCCACGTTCACGCACCTGCTCGGCTACTCGTCGAACTACTACACGTATCAGTTGAGCAAGGTGATTGCGCTGGACTTTTTCCATCAGTTCGATCCCAAGAACCTGCTGGAAGGGCCTGCGGCCATGCGGTATCGCAAGACGGTGCTGGAGCCTGGCGGATCGGCTTCTGCCAATACGCTGGTGAAGAATTTTCTGGGACGTTCGCAGCAGTATGAGGCAATGCGGCACTGGATCAACAAGGAGTTTGAGGGAGAGGCCGCGCCGGTGAAGTAGCGCGGCCGCCTTCAGGACGAAACGGGCGGATGCGCCCGTCCGGGTGTTATGCACCCGCTGATGAGTCCATCAGAATGGCAACTTGTGAGGATTCCCTAGATGCGCTTTCGATTGCAGTGCGGTGGCGAAACGACGTTGCGAAAGCAACACGGCGTCTCTGCACTCACAGAGACGCCGTATCTACCAACACAAGAAAGGACGAAACATGCAATTCACCTTGCAATTTCGTCTATCGGCCAGCGTGAAACTACGCTGGCTCGCCGTGCTGGTCTATCTGCTTTTGAGATAGCCAGTGGACTAACCCCATCGGAGCGGGAATCTCCGGTGGGCCAATTTCATTTTACATCACGTGGTCTTTTTCCGAACTGCTGAAGCCCAGCCATTCAAAACGTGCACAACGAAGGTCCAACAAGCGCACTGCTGGCGAGGTCTGCCGGATGGAATCAAAATTCCGCAGGGCGAAGCAGGTTCACGTACGTCTCTCCGCCAGTCTTGGCTACGTGAAAGATTTTATCGTTCATGTAACCCACTGCGGTGGACACGGTGCGCACCGGGCTATCGCCCAGAGTGGCTCCGCCTTCCTGCAATTTGTGCACAATCTCTTCCAGCGTCATGGACTTGCGGTGTTCCGTGAGCATCTCCTGCACGGCGCGCCACACTTTCATGTTCGCGTAACGTCCGGAAGGGACTGGCCGGTGATGGGCGTGCGTGCTTGCCCCGGATGTGGTGACCGGCGCCGGTGCGGGAGCCGGTACTGCATAATTACGTTCTGCTTTTGGCACTGCTGGCGCGGTCCTGGCGGACACGAATTCGCGTGCGAGTGTGACAGGTGGCGCGGCCACTGCATGCATGCCCGAACGTAATGTCTGGGTTGCTGCTGCAGCCTGTGCCGCCATGGACCGTTCCGCCGCAGCCACAGAGGCCGCATGTGCTGCCGTGGCTGCCTGCAATGCCGCATCCAACTGCGCCAAAGCTTCGCGTAGAGAGGCCAATTGGTGCTCTCTTCGCCTGATCTCTTTGACCAATGCCGCGCGTACGTCGTCTGGCTGCAACTCGGGACCCTCACATCTGTGTGTGGAGAACATCTCTCCTCCACGTGACTGTAGGCCCATTTTATTAAGGCAGGCGCGCCAATTCACTGGCACAGAAGTTGCAATCGCGGACCCTGTATGTGGTTCCTTTGGGTTCCTCTACCATCTAAAGAACCGTGAGTTTTTCCGAACCAATTTCTCCGCTGGCCGAGACCAGCGCTGCTGCACTGGAATGGGACCGCCTGCGTATGTACCTTGCCGGTAAAACGCAGTCGCCTTTGGGGCGCGAGGCTATGCTGCGCCGCGAACCTTCGCGCGATCTGGGGTGGATACAGCGTGAACAGCAGCTTATTGGTGAATTGCGCGTATTTTTGTCGGGCGGAGGATCGTTTGGGCTGGGCGCTCTGTTTGATGCCACGGAGATCCTGAAGCGCGCCAGCATTCCACAGTCTGCGTTGGAGGCGCTGGAGATCCGGCGTATTGCGGAGGTTGCGGAACTCATCGCGGATTGGCGTACGTTCATTACTTCTCCGCCAGACCATGTTCGCGACAAGTGGCCGGCGGTTACGGAGATTTCGTCGCCGCTGCTCGCCGCGAACTTCTATAACCTGCTCAAGCTCGTCTCCGGCAAGATCGAACCGGACGGTTCTCTGACGGACGATGCTTCGCCTGAGCTGGGCCGCATCCGCCGCGCGGCGCATCGCCAGCATAAGGCGATTGAAGATTCGCTGCGCCGCACGTTGAAGTCCTTTGCGGAAGAGGGCAGTTTGCAGGACCAGCTTATTACTGTGCGCGGCGAGCGATTTGTGATTCCTGTGAAGGCCGAACACCGGCGGCGTGTGCCTGGCGTGATCCATGGGTCGTCTTCCTCTGGCCAGACTGTTTTTCTGGAACCGATGGAGACTGTGGAGCAGAACAACGAACTCGTCCGCCTGCTGGATGAGGAACAGGCGGAGGTCCACCGCATTCTGGTTGCGATGACCGCAGCCGTCGCGGAGCACGCGGACATTCTGCAGCGCGGCATTGCTATTCTCGCGCGGGTAGATGAGCTGTTTGCCGCTGCTCGTTTCGCGGAAGAGATGCACTGCACGCGGCCCGTCTTTACCGACGGCAAAACGCATGACGAAGAGCTTGCCTTTGAGCTGAATGACGCGCGGCATCCTCTGCTGGCGTTGCGGCTGCGTGCGGAGAAGGCTGCGATTACGCCGCTGACGATTTCGCTTCCCGGGCAATCGAAGCAGCTCATCATCTCCGGCCCGAACACCGGCGGCAAAACCGTCTCCCTTAAGACAGTGGGACTTTTTGCGCTGATGGCGCAGGCGGGCTTGCCTGTGCCTGCTTCGCGTGCGCGCCTGCCTGTCTTTTCCGCCATCTATGCGGATATTGGCGATGCGCAATCGATCGAGCGCAATCTGTCTACCTTCTCCGCGCACATTACGCATGTGAACCACATTGCACGCGAAGCCGATGCACGTTCGCTTGTGCTGCTGGATGAGCTTGGGTCCGCTACCGATCCTGAAGAAGGCGCAGCGCTCGCCACGGCAATTGCGGAACACTTTCTGCATACTGGCGCCTGGACGTTCATCACCACGCATCTCACCTCGCTTAAGATTTACGCGGCAAAGCACGAAGGCGTGACCAACGCCGCCGTGGGTTTTGACGAAGCTACGCTGGCGCCGACGTATGAACTGCGCCTTGGCGTACCGGGAGCATCAAGCGGAATCAACATTGCGCAGCGCCTTGGGCTTGAGGCAAAGATTGTTGCTGCGGCGCGCAACTCCGTTACTACGCAAACGGCAGACATTGCGCGGTTTCTCGACGATCTGCATACGCAGCTCACTGAGATTAAAACGGAACGCGCCAACATGAAAGCGCGCGAGGCCGAATTGCAGCGCGAACGCACGCGCCTGGAGAACGAAGGGCGCGTGGAGCAGCGCAATCGCGCGCGCGAGCTCGAACAGAAGCTCGCCTCGCTGATGAAGGATTTTGAATACCAGATGCGCGAAGCGGTAAACGCCATCGGCGACAAGGCAGCATCGCAAAAGGCGCGCACAGAAGCCGACCGGCGCATTGCACGCCTCAAGCGCGAGTTTCAGGAGAGTTTCAACTCCGTCGTTGTCGCGCACGTGAACAAGGCGGACAAGAAAGATCCTGCCGCGCAGCCGCACGTGGTGCGTGAAGTTTCCGCAGGCGACACGGTGAAATTGAAGTCGATGGGGCGCGAAGCGAAGGTGGAGCGGGTGCTCGATGCGAAACACTTTGAGGTCTCCATCGGGCCGATGAAGATGCGTGTCGCCAAAGACGACATCGCCGCCGTGCAGGCCGCGCCGGTGGAAAGCCCCATCGCCGCGGCAAAGCGCAAGGGCGGCATCAACGTGATCGCATCAGATGCGGACAGCACGCCTTATGAGATCAATGTGATTGGACGCACGGCGGACGAGGCCCAGGACGAAGTCTCCCGTTTTGTGGACCAGGCTTTTCTGGCAGGACGCCCGTCGATCCGTATTGTGCACGGCACTGGCATGGGCATTCTGCGCCGCACGCTGCGCGAGTTTTTGCGCAAACATCCGCACGTGGTGACGCTTACTGAGCCACCGTATAACGAGGGCGGGCAGGGCGCGACGATTGTGGAGCTGAAACAGTAGTAATTTTGAAATTACTATCTGACACTTTCTCTAATTACGATATGCGACTTGCTGTGATGCACTTCTTCCTCCTAAAGTCTGGTAATAGAAGGCTGAGCAACAGAAAATAGCTTCTGATTGTTTGCTGTCTAGCTTAAACTGGCTCAGAATTCTGATGTGTGGAGAGTGACATGTCGATAATGCCTGTTGGAGGGTGGAACATCGAATCTCGTCCCGAAATGGAAGGACAGATCTTACCTCGAACTTCTGCAGCTTGCCCCTCTTGCCAAAGCGAGGAATGGCGATCAGCAAGTCTGGTACATGCAGAAGGATTAACAGTCAGTGCTTTCCAAACTCGTGGGAACACAGCAAGTGTAGGACGTATTGGTTTACGAAATGGTCAATTTGCTGTTGGGTTTGGCACGAACAGGAGTGCGATGCGTGGCTTATCACAAACAGCTTTGTCCAGCATGGCTGCTCCGCCTCGTAAGCGGAATGGCGCTGTTGTCTTAATGACCCTGCTTTTTCTCATGTCTGGCTGTGGTGCGGTAGGTAATTTAGCAAATAACGGACCAAGTATGGGCACCTTTATATTTATGGGCTTCACGGTTCTATTCGCCTTCTTAGCATGGGACATACAGCGCAGTCGAAAACAGGCGTACGAAGCTGCTATGGAAATTTACAAAAGCGTAAGAATGTGCCAACGTTGCGGTACGTTCTACACACCTTGATCCATATTTTTATTTTCGTAATGGTTTTCTTGTTTCTGCTCTCCTTATCCAGAATCCTAAAGATGATGTCGATTGAGGATTGTTCGCCCGGGGTTGGCGCGCGAACTCATTCTGTTTTTGCTTAATTAGAATTTTCCAGCGTCATTTACTTCGATTTATGGCTCCGGTTGTAGCCTCTGACGCTGTATTTTCTGCATAGATCCATTGACTTGCTCCCGCGCTGACTCGCTGTTTCAATAACCCATGCCTCAGACCAGCAACCTTCGTCTCTCGCTGGGCGCGACGATTGTCGAGTTAAAGCAGTAATTGTTCGTTTCTGTGATGTAAAAGGGAAGGACAATGCAAAAGCTTTTGCTGCGTCTCGCCTTCTTTTGTCTCCTGTTTTCTTTCTGCGCAGATGCGCAGCGTTCGCCTTACGTCACACCCAAGATAAGAACTGTTGTACAGGGCCGCCTTATTAGTCCCGGTTCCCCACCTTTTCATCTTGTGGCGACACTCACAAAAGCTGATGTACCGTTCGGGCGTATTGAAATGCATTGGCTCGCACCGGATAAGTGGCGGCGCGTTATTGATACTCCCTATTTCAAACAAACCAAGATTGTGAATGGAGAGAGGATTTTCGAACAGAACTCGTGGGATTATTTTCCGCTCGCTGTCGAGACATTAATTATCGCAATGGTCGATCCTGACCCGATCATTGCTGCCGTTCGAGAAGGTGATCGTGTAAGTACCAAGTCAAATGGGGACGCAAATGAATCCGGTGTGACTTGCTATGACAAATTCAACAAGCTCTGCTTCAAAGACAAAAACGGTCTGCGAGAGATCGTAGCTGCTTCCGGCCATGCGGTGGACTTCAGCCAATATGAGAAGTTTCATTCCATGCGTATTGCTCGTGAGATATCCAATGCAGGCCGCTTAGGCGAAACACGGCTGACTCTCAAAATCATGCGCCTTGAAGATCTCAAAAAGCCAGACGAGATGCTCTTTCACATCGAGTCGCCAACTCCGCCAGAGAAACAGCTCAAGACAATGCAGTTGGATGAAATAGCATTGCGACATCAGCTTATCGGCCCAGCGGAAATCATCTGGCCTCAGCCGCTTGATGGCCAGCAAACAGGACCAGCAAGCTTCTATATCTCGACCGACCAGGCCGGCAGGGTGCGCGAGGTACAACAGCTCTATACCGTAAACGAGCGCACCAACGATTCTGCTAAAAGCCAGCTTCAAAAATGGACCTTCAAACCTCTTGTGAGGAATGGTGTGCCATTGCAGATGCAAGGCGTTCTAAGTTTCACGCTGGATACCCGCGCCTATGGCCCCAAGGAACCTCTATCAGACGTCGAAGCACGAAAGCTAGCCACATATACGAGAGACTGCGGCATACCGGCTGGAAAATATCCCGCAGGTACTACATACGATCTTTGGATTGCGGTTGATTCTGAAGGCCGGCTCATTGAGGTGATGACAGGCAAGGGACCACATGAGTTATTCTCACCCTGCTATGACGCTCTAAAGCAATGGAAGTTCTCTCCGCTGATGCAGAACGGCAAAGCACTCCCCTATCGCGCAAATATTGTTTTTACAATGCCGTAGTTGAATACTTGCTCGCTTGATACCGTCGCTGCTTCAATAACTTCATGCCTCATACCAGGAACCTTCGTCTCTCGCAGCTCGCGCCTGGAAGTGTGCAGAGCGAGATTCGCTCTATGTCGCTTGCCTGCGATCTGGCGGGTGGCATCAATCTGGCGCAGGGCATCTGCGATACGGAGGTGCCGGCGCCCGTGCTCGCGGAGGCGAAGGCCGCGATGGAGGATGGGCGGAACATCTATACGCGTCTGGATGGCATTCAGCGGTTACGCAACGCTATTGCCGCGGACGCTTCACGCCGACACGGTGTTCCCGTAGATGCCAACACGCAGGTGCTTGTGACCAGCGGGGCCACGGGCGCGTTCCATGCCACGTGCATGGCTCTGCTCGATCCTGGTGACGAGGTCATCGTCTTTGAACCGTTTTACGGCTACCATCTCGGCACGTTGAAGTCGCTGCGCATGCAGCCGGTTATCGTCGCGCTGGAAGATGGCGCGGGACTGGCTACATGGGAACTCAATGTGGACGCGTTGCGGAAAGCAGTCACGCCACGGACGCGCGCCATCCTGATCAACACGCCATCGAACCCGGCGGGCAAGGTCTTCACGCGCGCCGAGCTGGAGGCCATCGGCGCGGTTGGCGAAGAGCATGATCTCTTTCTCATCACCGATGAAATTTACGAGCACTTTATCTACGAAGGCGCGGAGCACATCAGTCCAATTTCGCTGCCGGGCCTGCGTGAACGCACCATTGTGATGAGCGGATTCTCGAAGACGTATTCCATTACTGGATGGCGTGTGGGCTATCTGCTTGCCGATGCAAAATGGATACCGTCGATCGGCTACTTCCACGATATGACGTTCATCTGCGCGCCCGCACCCGCGCAACACGGAGCGGCTGCCGGTCTGGAACAGCTTCCGCCCAGCTTTTACACCTCGCTTGCCGCAGACCATCTGATCAAGCGCGATATGCTTCTTGCTGCTCTGCGCGATGCGGGACTCACGCCGCATACGCCGCAAGGGGCGTACTACATTCTTGCGAAGACGCACGGGCTGAACGGCGCAAATGCAGCGCAGAAGGCCCGCGATCTGCTGGCGCGTACGGGTGTGGCTGCCGTTGCGGGTTCGGCGTTCTTCCGCGCGGGCAAAGGCGAAGACCTGTTGCGGTTCTGCTATGGGAAGACATACAGCGCACTTAAGGAAGCCTGCGACCGCATCCGCTCCCTTCGCTGACCTGCGATCATCGAATCATTCATGGAAGCTAATCTCGTATACCTCATCCTTCGCCGCATCGGTTCCAACACCTTTCTTGATGTGGAGCAGGTGGAAGGCGGCAAGCGCCAGTTCAATATGGACGGCGTACAGCGCCTCCGCATTGCGAATGAGACAGAGGCGCTCAAGCGCATTGATGCGGCGGGCATTGGCCATTGGACCAGCTTTCCAACAGACAACATTCAGGCCACGGTCACGCGCCATCAGCTTCGGACGATAGGCTTTCGCGGCAATTACTGAAGGACGAAATGGCGTGAAGTGACAAGAGGGGGTAGACAGAACCACGGCTTACACCCGCATCCCACGAAATACAAGTAAGCAAGTTGGTTCTCCCCAACTCTCACCAGATTGCGAGGCTGCCATGAAAAACGAAAAACTTGTCCGGGTCATTACGAGCACCATCCTGATCGCGCTGGCTGTGGTCGCTTATTCGTAAGGGCACGTGTTCTGGGAATGAGATTCTCGATTACAGTGATCGACTTTCAAGCGATCAAGAATGGGTCGGATTCCATCGACATGACAGGCAACAGCGCGCAATAATGCTTTGCACTGAACATGTCCTCACTATCCCGTCGTAACTTTCTTGAACTTTCTGCGGCTGCGCTGGCGGCTGCGTGTGCTCGTCCTGGATTGGGCGAAGCGGCAGGTGTGGCTATCCGCACCGATGGCGGCGTGTTGACGGTGACGGCGCGGGCTTATGTCTTTGTGGTGCATTTGGATTCCACGGTGACGGAGCTGCGTACGGTGGGCGGCGCGCGGATAGCTTCGTTTCAACTGCAGCCAGAAGTGGCGGTGGTGGATGCAGCGGGCAAGCCGGTGCTTATGCCCGGTAAGCCGGAGCCGGTGGTGGTGGAGGGCGACCGTGTCCGGTTTGCGTGGAAGGGTGCGAATGGCGACGCGACGGTGCGGTTGAACATTCGCTTTGCGGCGGATGCGTTCTGGATTTCGCCGGTCACGTACAGCAGCAGCGCGCAGCAGGATGTGGAGAAGGTGTGGTTGTTTGGCAGGAAAGGGGCGCTGAATGCCACGCATTATGTGGTGCCGGGCATCGCGGAGAACGGGGCGATCAGCCCTATTCAGGAAGCGCGCAATCAGCAGAACCAGCTTGTGTCGCTGGGGCATAGCGGGAACCATGATCGCACGCAGCCGCAGCAGCAGTGGGCGCTGCCGTCGCATTATTTTCTTGGCATGTCGGCACGCGGGACCAAGGGCGCACGGCGTGACATGTATGTACCCGAAAAGCGCACACCGTTCTTTTGCTGCGGATTTGCGGACCTGCCGGCGGGCGATCCTTATCTTGATTTGCATGAAGGCAAGGCTTCGCTGCTGTTTGAGTACCACTCCAGCGTGTGGCACCAGATGCGTACGCCGGGCGAGGTGGAGTTGGGCTGCACGCTGTGTGTTGCGTTTGGCGAGGACATTCTGCCTGCGATCACGTCGTATTACTCGCACTTAGTGGATGCGGGCATTGTGGAGCGCAAGGTGAACTCCGCGCAGAAGAATGCCGTGGCGCTGGCGCCGCAGTTCTGCACGTGGGGGACGCAGGTGGTGCGCGGCACGCGCACGGACCATCTTTCGCAGGCGTTTCTGGAAGAGGTGTATGCCGAGTTGAAGCAGACGGGCATGCAGGCGAAGATGTTCTCAATCGACGACAAGTGGGAGGCGCACTACGGCAATCTTGCGTACGATACGGAGCGGTTTCCTACGTTTCCGCAGTTTCTGGACCGCGTGCGCGCGGAGGGACATTATGTGGGGATATGGACGGCGTTCATGCGGTGCGAGTCGCCTGCGTCGCTGGGTTTGACGGAGAGCCATATGCTGCGCGGGCCGGATGGCAAACCGCTGAAGCCTCGCGGAGCGAAGTACTACATTATGGACACGACGCAGCCGGAGGTGGCGAAGGTGCTGACGGAACGCGCGCGGGAGTTTATGCGTGTGTGCAAGCCGGACCTGGTGAAGATCGATTTTGGATACGAGCTGCCCTTCATGCACGAAGGCGCGCCGAAAGATATGAAGTTTGCCGGCGAGCGTTTGTTTGCGCAGGCGCTGGATGTGGTGGTGCCGGCGTTGCGCGCGGAGAACCCGGATGTGGTGGTGATGTATTACCAGTTGTCTCCGCTGTTTGTGAAGTACTTCGACCTGCATGCGCCGGACGATCTGTATACGAATGTTGGTGACTACGATGTGGAGGCGAACCGGCGGTTCTTTTTTATTGCTCCGCTCTCGCAACTTGGCGTGCCGGTGTATGGATCGTCGGGATATAACTGGGACACTGCGCCGTCGATCTGGTTCGATTCGGTGGCACAGGGCACGATTGGGTCGTTGAACGATTTAAAGCGCGATGAGGTGGGCGAAGGGCCAACGCCGGAGTATGTTGCGCAGTACAACGGCATTGCGCAGACGGTGCGTGGGACAAATTTTGCCGAGGTGATTCCTTATCCGGTGCCGCGCGCGGAGGCGGCTACACGCGGTGCGCATGCGCATTCCTGGGCGCGCGTTGAGAAGGGCAAGGTGGTGTTGATCGCGCATCGTCCGGCGGTGTGGGGCGATGGTGTGGATGTGAACGATGCGAAGTGGAAGCGTTTTACGCGCGTGGTGACGTCCACCGCTCCGGTGATCGTGTCTTCGCGTACGGGCGAGGACCTGGCGGTGTCCCGGCATTTGGCTGTTGTGGGGATGAGTGATGGGAGCGTGACGATTGCGCGCAGGCAGGGATCGCGCGCGCGTGTGACGGTGCATCTGCTGGGCGGGAAGACGAGTGAGCGCGTGGTGCCGGTGAAAGATGGCAAGCTGACGCTGGCGGTGGAAACGCATGGTGCGGGGCGGGTTCCGGTGGAGTGGTACGAGGTGCATATCGTGTGAAGCAGCGAGTCAAGCAAGCCAACGAGTTAGCGAAGTTCTTCGGCAGATTGAATGATCTGGCCTGTGCCTGTGCGGACTTCGGTTATGAGTCTGGTGTCGGTGCTGTCGCGTGCGGGCAAGTTGGCGCCTGCGTTCGCGAGAACATCGGTGTATGCAGCCGCTGCACTGGTGAATGAGATGGCTGGAGCGGGAAACGGATGTGCTGCTGTGACGGCTTCGCGGTTGAAGTAGAAGCCTGTTGCGAGCCAGTTGTTTTGCGTAGCTTTGCTGTTTCCTTCAAGAACATTGTCTGCGAAGTAGAGCGAGTGCGGCGCCACAACCTCAGTGCCTCGCAGGAAGAGTTGCGGGTGCTGGATCGTGGATGGTCCCGGTTTGAGATAGTTTCCCGCATAGTTGAGACGGTCGAACTCTCCGTAGCCAGCGGTTTCTCCCCAGTCGTAGATGACGTTGTTGCGGAAGTCTGCGTCCACCGAACCTTGAAAACGCGGGTTGCGGCCGAAGTTATGTGCGAAGAGATTGTGGTGCCATGTGACACGATTGCCGCCGACGATGGAGGCGTATCCGTGATGGTCGATGTTGAGGGCTTCGCTGAGGATGCACCACTGAATGGTGATCTTGTCCGCAAACCTTGTGGTGGAGAGAATTTTGTTGGTGGACCAGCTTAGTGAAAGGTGGTCTGCGATGGCGTTGGATGCGCCCTCGGTGAAGTCCAATGAGTACTCTCCGTCGCCACTGCCGTAGCGGACATCGTTGCGAACGTCCTCATCTCCGATCCGGATGCGGAAGTATCTGAGGACTACATCATGTGTCTGGACCTCGAGGCCGTGACGGCGAAGTGTGATGCCGGGCGCAGGAGCGGAAGAGCCGTCGAAGGTGAGCCAGGGATGACGAATGATGATGGGCGAGTGAAGAACGATCTCTCCCGCAACATGGAACTGCACGATGCGAGCGCCAGTTGCTTCCAGGGCTGTGCGAAGACTTCCGGGGCCGGAGTCGTTGAGGTTGTCCACGGAGAGAGTGCGTCCGCCGCGACCGCCTCTGCTGTACGCGCCGTAGCCCTCCGCACCGGCGAAGGCCGGTATACCTCGCGACACAGTGAGCGGATATACCGGATGGCCGTACCACGAGGGTGTGAGCAGGTGAGGTGGGGTGCGCACATGCGTGATGGGAGCATTGGGCGGATAGACGGATGTGTTGCGAAGCACGATGTCGTGTCCTGAGCTTCCGCCGCGGTAGGTGAGTTGCCAGGTATAGGTATGACCTGCGAACTCTGCTGTGACCTGCGCGCCTTCGGGCGTGTTGCTGAACTCGCCGCGATTGGGTGCGCGGCTCTCGATTAAGGTGATGTCTTCGCGTGGAGGAACGGCGCTGAGATTTATCTGCAGAAGGCATTTGCCGGTTGCATCGTGTTCAATGCGAAGGCCAGAAAAACGCGATGAGATGGAGACGGGCGTGGCTCCATGCTCATCAAGCGTGAAGGCGAGCGTGGTTCTGCCTGGAGTTCTGTCCGGATCTGCTTCCGCATGCAAGGTGAGGAATTCGAGCGCCTGGATGCTTGCGGGTTTCGAACCGAAGATGGCAACGGTGGATTGCGAGCCGAGCCCTTCTCCGATGGTGAGAGACAGGCCGATCAAGTTGCCGCCTCGAATGTTGAGAAGGCTGTGGTTCATCCTGCCTGTGGATGCAGTCGCTCCGCCGACGAAGATGTCCATCACACTTTCGAGAAGGCCCGCGTTTAGATTGAACTCTGCGTCTCCGCCAGTGTATTCGCCGATGATGAGCGAGTCCTGACGGACGAGCAGGTGGCCGCCGTTGAGCGAAGCGCGGACGTGATCGCCAGGCTCTGTGCCGATGGCGAGACGGGCGACGGTAAAGTTTCCTCTCGGAATTGCGACATCGCTTTGCTTGCGTAGAGATGCCTCAGTAAATACAGATGGAAGACGGTTGCTCCAATGTGCGGTTGAGGTCCAGTTGCCTGTGCCTGTCCATGTGGTGGTTCGAGGCTGCGCAGCGGCAGGCATGTGGCAGAGCGTGAGGGCAAGCAGAAGTGGCTGACATCGGAACTTGAACGGCACGCGCAATTTCCTCTGGTTTGGATTGTAAGAGCAGCGAGTCAGCGGGTTAGCGAGTTAGCGCGTTGGGATTTTGTTCTCCGCGTAACATCGTTTTTATGCGAATGCTTATTGGTTGTTTGGCGTTGATGACGGGAGTTTCTGTTGCGGCGCAGACGTTGACGCTGGAGCAGGTGATGCGTGCTCCGTTTTCTACTTCGCTGACGGCTGCTCCGCATGGCGACACGTTTGCGTGGGTGAGCAACCAAGAGGGACGGCGCAATGTTTGGATTGCGACCGTTGGGCAGCCGGCGAAGCAGCTTACGCACTATGCCGAAGATGATGGACAGGAGGTGGATGAGCCTGCGTTCTCTCCAGATGGCGGCGTGATTGTGTACACGCGTGGAGGGCCGGGCGGGAGCAGTGAGCATCCGGTGCCGAACCCCGCGCATCTTCTGCCGGATGTGGCGCAGCAGATTTACTTTGTTTCGACAAAGGGTGACAGCGAGCCGGTGTTGCTGGCGCAAGGACATGCGCCTGCGGTGTCTCCCCGGAGCGATTTAGTTGCGTATCTGCGCAATGGACAGATATGGGTGCGGACGTTGTCGTCTGCAATGGGCGCGGGCAGCCAGAGTTGCCATGCGGAGAGTAACGATGCCGCGGTAACAACCAACATGCACGGAAGTACACAACGCACGCACTGCGGCAGCACGCAGTTGTTGCAGATGCGCGGGCGGCAGGGGAATCTGCGGTGGTCGCCGGATGGGAATGCGCTGGCGTTTGTGTCGTCGCGCGGCGACCACAGTTTGATTGCAATCTATCGCTTCGATACGAAGCAGGTGGTGTTTGCCGATCCCGGGACGTCGCAGGATTCGGAGCCGGTGTGGTCGCCGGATTCCAAGCAGGTTGCGTTCATTCGCAATCCTACGGACGTGGACAAGTATGAGAACCGCTGGGCGCATGAGGGGTATCCGTGGGCGATACGTGTGGCGGATGCCCGCTCGGGCGAGGGGCGGCAACTGTGGCAGGCGCAGAAGGGTGTGGGGTCGCTGTTTGCGGAGATCCCTTCGCGCGACAACCTGGTGTGGACGCATGAGAGCAGGCCGGGCGCGCACGATGAGCGCATCGTTTTTCCGTGGGAGCGCGACGGATGGAAGCACCTGTACTCGATTGCGGTTGCGGGTGGCGAGCCGAAGCTGCTAACGCCGGGCGCGTTTGAGATTGAGCATGTGACATACATGCCGAAGCGGAATGCTGTGGTGATCTCGTCGAATGAACGCAGCACGAGTGAGCGCGATATCGATCTGCGGCACCTGTGGATGGTGCCGGTGGATGGAAGCGCGAAGCCGAAGGCGATCACGCAAGGCGATGGTGTGGAGGTGTGGCCTGCAGTATCTGCTGACGGCGTGATTGCGACGCTGCACTCTACGGCAACGACGCCGGTTGTGCCTGCGGTTGTTCGAGAGAAGAAGCTGGTGGATGTTGCGCCGCAGCTTGTGCCGGAGGATTTTCCTGCAAATAAATTAGTGACTCCGCAGCAGGTAATCTTCCATGCGGCGGACGGGTTGAAGATCCATGGGCAGTTGTTTCTTCCGCGCGAGGGTAAGCAGCAGAGGCATCCGGCGATTGTGTTTATTCATGGTGGATCGCGGCGGCAGATGTATCTGGCATGGCACCCGATGGAGTACTACTCCAACACGTATGCGATGAACCAGTATCTCTGCTCGCTCGGCTATGTGGTGCTGAGTGTGAACTACCGCAGCGGTATTGGGTATGGCATGTTGTTCCGGCAGGCCGATCATTACGGCTTCGACGGAGCGAGTGAGTACAACGACGTTCTTGGCGCGGCAAGGTATCTGCAAGGCCGCGCGGATGTGGATGCGCAGCGCATCGGTCTGTATGGTGGATCGTATGGCGGCTATCTGACGGCGCTGGGGCTGGCGCGCAACAGCGATGTGTTTCGCGCGGGCGTGGATTATCACGGCGTGCATGACTGGGTGAGCGAGATGGGGCTGGACCGCAACTCGGATGCATCGACGGCGAACCGTGTGGCGCATCGTGAGGAGATGGCGCGGACGGCTTGGTTGTCGTCGCCGATGGCAGCGCTGGATACGTGGCAGTCGCCGGTGCTGCTGGTGCAGGGCGACGACGATCGCAATGTGCAGTTTGCGCAGACGGTGCGGCTAGCGAATGAACTACGCAAGCGCGGCGTGCATGTGGAGGAGAAGGTGTTTCCCGATGAGGTGCATGATTTTCTGTTGCATCGCGACTGGATCACAACATACCGATTGACGGCGGAGTTCTTTCATCGCGAGTTGGCGTCACAGTAGTGTTCGATGGATCGCAAAAATAGGGGAGATGAACGCTCAGTCCCCTCAGGGGCTAAAGCCCTTTTTTTGGGATGCCTAACGGCTGGGCTGAAGCCCAGCCCCTTCAAAGCAGGCCACTCCTAAAAATGCGTTAGCTGGGCAGACCGGTGGCCGTGGGAATGATAGCGGCATAGCTGGCATCAAGCGCCGGGCCCATAAGCAGGATGGCGGTGATGCGGCGGACTACCTGAGCGAAGTAGGCCGCTTCTTCCGGATGCAGCGGACGGCCAAGCAGAGGGGCTTCGCGATAGCTGAGCCATTTCTTGAGTACCTGATAGCCACCAAGCGTGTAGCTCCACACGTTGGCCGGAATGCCTGACCAGAGCGCAGCTCCGTTGAGGTGGATGTCGAAGCAGGTGCTGCCCAACAGGGCGAGCGCATCGTCGAGTGAAAGGTTCTGTGTAGCGGCAAGCGTGGTGAGACGTTCGCGTTCGGTGGCGTTCCAGTCGCGTTCGGTGGAAAGACCTCGACCAGGCATTACCGTGCTGCCCTGGCCGCGGCCGCCCCAGCCCGCGGTGATCTTCAATGCCTCTTCCATGCTGACGTTCTGCGGCAGAACCAGCTTGCCGAGAAAACTCCATTTGCCCATGAGTTCAAGGCTGGATTCGGCATCGAGCAGTTCGGCGAGACGATGACCGAGCGACGCGGAGTGAGCGAGCAACTCTGCCGTGGCTGGAAGCGGAATGCGCGGCCAGTCGCCAAGAAGCGCACCCGCGTTTTCTGCGCGATATGCAGGTGTATGCATGATGGCGAGAGCGTGCGGAAAGAGTGATTCTTCACTCGCGTGCAAACTTTCGACATAGACCCGTGCTTCTGTAGACAGATTTTGAAGGATCTGAATCTGGTCTGCTAATAGTCCTCCAGGCTCATCGATTATCGTTGCGGGGAAACAAGTGGCACTCCGATCCATCAGATCGATACAGCCGATGGTGGAGATGACCTGCGGAGCAGACGCTGCGCCGCGCGCCTTTTGTTGGGCCACTATCGTCCGGTCTCCGAAAATCGCTGACCGCAAATATTCTTCGCGGTTTCTGTCCAAGAGATTGGTCGTTGGCTCCCAATAGACATGGCGATTGTCGAAAGGCCTGAAGGCATACCGCAACATTTGCCATTGTCGAAAGCCTCGCTGCTGGAGGCTCCTTCGGACAGCAATGCCATTGAAGTTCGTGTTTTGTTCGATTAGTGGTGGCATCGCAATTGCGATCTCTGTATCGGGTACCGATTGGTCAAGGTAAAACTTCATTCTCTCTTCGAGCACAGAGGAATCCATATCTACTAACACGGAGTCTCTGCTTGTCTTTATTCCCGGCCACGAGGAGGGGATGAGTTCCGGTAATTTCGGCCAGCTTGTATATGCCTTGCTGAATGTGCGCGGGATGAAGGGCACGCCAATGGCAGGCTCGGTCTGCAAAGCCTTATAGACTGGCTCCGCTTCGCGGCGGCTCTCGCGTTCGAGATGAGAGAGCTTGCCTGTGCCCCACAGATCGCGGACATGGACAGAGGCTTCTCCTGATTGCGATTCCCGCACGAGCGTTGCAATGGCCGTACCTACCTGAATGCCTTCGCGATTTTGCGGCGTGGAGAAGGCGCTGGGGTCGGGCTTGCCATCGGGTGTTGTTTTGCCGGTGCGGTACTTATCGCCGTTCAGATTGTCGATATAGATCTGCTGAAACGTGTTGAGGTAGCGTCCACGCATGGACGTGTGGGACAAGCCATCGAGCCATGCGTTGTTGGAGATGAAGCAGACGATGCCGCGTCCGTCCGTATTGCCCTTCACCTCTGCGCTGCCGACGATGCGGCGTTCGGCGATGCGGAAGAAGCGGACGTAGAGATCGTTTAGCCCTTGCCCTTGCGGCTTGGGCAGGCCGGGAACCGGATCGCGATATGCCGTCGTAAGGTCGCGCTCCTCATCGGTGGCGATTCCTGCGAAGCCGTTGTACGGCGGATTGCCGAGGATAACGAGGATGGAGTCGCGCTGCTTGACGTGGTCTGCGGCTTCGCGTTCCTTATCGAGTTCAGGAAAGACGGACTTGGGATGCTGCTCTGGCACCCATCCGGTGAGCGCATTGGTGAGATAGACGCCCGCGCGTTGATCGTCGGAGAGGGCCGCGCCCGCATCTTCCAGCAAGGCCGCAATCTGCAGATGCGCAATGACGAATGGCGCGGGCATGATTTCAAATCCGAAGAGACGCGTGAGCGCAGCCTTGCGCAGATGGTGCGGGATGAGCGCGGTATCGTCGCCATGCTTTTCCGTAAGCGTCCGCTGGATGCGGTGCAACACGGCGGTGAGGTACGCGCCAGTGCCGCAGCATGGATCGAGGATGAAGACATCGGGCGAGGCGAGGCCGTCTGCCTGGCCGAGTTCAGTGCGGAGCAGATGATCGACGCGCTCCACCATGTAATGCACAATCTCTTTGGGCGTGTACCAGACGCCTAACTCTTTGCGAAGCTGCGGATCGAAGGCCTCAAGAAATGGCTCGTAGAAGTAGGCGACGGCCTCTTCTTCGCGGAAGGTTTCAAAGAAGCCTGTCTCCACGCGGTTGAGTGTGTCTTCCGCACGCTCAATCACTTCAGTAATGTCTGTGGCATTCAACGCGCCCGGCTCCGCTACTTCGTGAAAGAGCTTGCGCAGTACGGGAACACGCAGATATGACGCAGCGGTGTGCCATGCGAAGGTTTTGTTGCGGCGGTTGGGATCGCGCCGCCAGAGAATCCACGCAGAGAAGATGCCGTAGAAGAGTGTTTGCACCAGTGTGGAGCGGAAGAACCGCTCGCCCTTGTCGCCCTCGAACTTGATGCCGAGCGATTCTTCCAGCGCAGCCTTGACAGTGGCGAAGCTGCTGACCGGGTGCCGCTCGGCGCGGTCGCGAGCTTCACGTGCGTAAGAAGCAAGGAACCATGCGAGGTCTTTCGCGTTTGTAAGTGGAGAAGAGCGCAGCAGACAGCGCTGGATGAAATCTGGAAAGAGCGTTGCGTGCTCTTCGGCAATCTTTGCGCGGTCGCGCCAGAAGGCCTGCGGCGAATCGGCAAGCGTATAGTCTTCTACTTTTCTTGTGACGCCATTCTCCCGCACGAGGAGGCGGAACTGACGATAGTTGGTGATGAGCACCTGGTTGTATTCGTGCAGGTACTTCGCGACCTGCTGCGAGTGCTCCAACGTATTGAGGTCGGCCTCTGGCGCTTTTGCTTCCAACACGCCACGACTTGGCCGCTGGCCTTGCAGCGGTGGTTCATTGCTGCGCCGCCGTTCGGCAGGAAAGAACCCGCCGTCGGGCATGCCCGCTCCGGTGTTCTGCAAGGGAAGCACGCAGATGATCCTGGGAGAGAGCGTTCTGCCACATTCGCTGAGCAGCTTCTCAAGGGCAGGGTAGTACGAAGTTTCTGCCGTGCCCGCGCCCGTGGCATGGACGGCGTACATGTCTTCAAGGTATTGCCGGAGAATGGTCATCGGAGAAGTTCATGTTCGCACACCGGCAGGCGAAGAGCATCCCGCAAGCTCAGGCTTCTCCGCGCCGGTCGAGCGATGTACGCGTCTCCTTCCAAGTTCAACCCAGCAGCTTTGCGGCGTCTTTGGCGAAGTAGGTGATGATGAAATCGGCGCCGGCCCGGCGGATGCTTTGGAGGGATTCCAGCATGGCGCGGTCGCGGTCGAGCCATCCGCGCTCGAAGGCGGCGTGCAGCATGGCGTATTCGCCGCTTACCTGATACGCGCCGAGCGGGAGATCGAAGCGCGTGCGGGCTTCGCGGATGACGTCGAGGTATGGGCCGGCGGGCTTCATCAGGAGCATGTCCGCGCCTTCCTGAATGTCGAGTTCGATCTCGCGCATGGCTTCGCGGAGGTTGGCGCCGTCCATCTGGTAGCTGCGGCGGTCGCCGAACTGTGGCGCGGAACCGGCGGCCTCGCGGAAGGGACCGTAGAAGGCGGAGGCGAACTTGGCGGCGTAGCTCATGATGGGCGTGTCGTGCTGGCCGGCGTCGTCCATGGCTTCGCGCATGGCGGCGATGCGGCCGTCCATCATGTCGCTGGGCGCGACGATGTCGGCACCCGCTTCGGCGAGGGAGACGGCGGTTTTGGCGAGCAGGTCGAGCGACTCGTCGTTCTGGATGGTGTAGTGATCGCCGTCGCGCGCGACGAGGCCGCAGTGGCCATGCGAAGTGTACTCGCAGAGGCAGACGTCGGCGATGAGGATGAGGGAATCGAGCGCGCGATTTTGTTTAAGTGCGCGGAGGGCGCGTTGCGTGATGCCATCCGTTGCGTAGGCACCGGTGCCGCGCTCGTCCTTTGCATCTGGAATACCGAAGAGAAGAAGGCCGCCGATGCCGAGACGCGCGCACTCTTCGGCTTCCTTTACCGCTTCGTCGATGGAGAGGTTGAAGACTCCGGGCATGGAAGAGACGGGGCCGCGGATGCCTTCGCCTTCGCAGATGAAGATGCCGTCGATGAGTTGCGAGGGGCGCAGGTGGGTTTCGCGTACGAGCGAGCGCATCGCTTCCGATTTGCGCAGACGGCGCATCCGTGTGACCGGAAAGTTCATGTCTTTATCCTAATCCTGCGCGGATGGCGGGCGACGCGCTTCGCGCGTGTTGTTGGGCGGGGAGCTATGGGCGCTTCCGTTGGTCGCGGTGAAGAGTGTTGGTAATTGGCCAGGGCTAAAGCCCTGTTTGTGGCGAGCTGTAACAGCGGGCTTTAGAGGTTGCTGAAAAAGGGTTGAGATTTAAACAGATTTCTTTGCTAAGAGAGTAAGTATGCGAGGCAGAGATCAGGTTCAGGTGGAGATGTTTGCGGTGGGGACGCTGGAGGAGC
>JAFDVR010000002.1 GCA_018268855.1 Acidobacteriota bacterium
ACGCCACTGCGACTCACTCAACTCATGTCGATAGCCAGCCAGAAAATTACCCCCTGACCGTCTTCTACTCAAGCAAAACAACCCTGCAAAGAATCAAAACCGATTCGTCAGACACTGCCTAATGCCCCATTCCGGGCGAGGCTAAATGGCCGGGCTGAAGCCCGGCCCCTTCAAAACAAAGCCCGGCCCCTTCAAAACAAAGCCCGGCCCCCTCAAAGCCATGGGTATGTTTGATCAGGTATGTGCGCGTGTTTGTTCCATCGTGCTGGACAAAGGTGGCCTGGCGAATTGACGCGTGACATTTCGCGTCCGGATACTTTGTTTGTGGGGTGTAGATAGAGCGCCTTCAGCGCTTTAGGTTTATATAACCTGCATACCTGGGGCGTTGCCCCAGGCTAATAATAGGGCGGCCCTTTGGCCCTGAATACTGCAGGTCACTTTGGGTTGGATTAAGTAGTTTTCCTGTAGGTGTGGTTCCAGTGCGGACGAAATACAGAGATCCTTCACTGTGTTCAGGATGACGGCGGCGGTAATGGGCTCAGGATCTTGTGGGTTCAGGATTAAGAAGTGAAGTACGGGAGTAACGGATGAAGCTAGCAAGGTTTGGTGAGCTGCGGCGCGAGAAGCCGGGCGTGGTGACGGATGCGGGCGAGCGGCTGGACCTCTCGCAGCATTTCAAGGATTGGGATTCGGAGTTCTTTGGTGGGGACGGTCTCGCGCAGCTTGCGCGGATTATTGAACAGCAGAGCGCGACCTTGCCGCGCGTGGATGCTTCCGTGCGTGTTGGCTCACCGATTGCTCGTCCGGGAAAGATCATCTGCATTGGATTGAATTATTCCGACCATGCGGCGGAATCGGGCATGGCCATTCCTTCAGAGCCCATCGTGTTTATGAAAGGCTCGAATACGATTGCAGGCCCGTATGACGATGTGCAGATTCCGCGCAACAGCACCAAGACCGATTGGGAAGTGGAACTCGGTGTGGTGATCGGGCGCGAAGCGCGTTACGTGGAGAGCGTGGAGGCAGCGCGCGATCACATTGCAGGTTATGCGATTTCGCATGATGTGTCGGAGCGAGCGTTTCAGCTTGAGCGCGGCGGACAGTGGACAAAGGGCAAGAGCTGCGACAACTTCAATCCGCTGGGACCATTTTTGTTGACGGCGGATGCAGTGAACGATCCGCATACTTTGCGCATGGGATTGAAGGTGAATGGTGTGCAGCGGCAGACGGGCACCACATCCACGATGATCTTCAACTCATTCTTTCTCGTGCATTATTTGTCGCAGTTCATGACGCTGGAGCCGGGCGATTTGATTTCGACCGGCACACCTCCGGGTGTGGGACTGGGGATGAAGCCGCCTACCTATTTAAAGGCGGGGGATGTGGTGGAGTTGGAGATTGAAGGATTGGGTATGCAAAAGCAGAGGTTTGTGGAGGCGCGGTGCTGCGCGCACGGCGAATAGCTTCGCCCGGCGCTTCCGTTGGTCGCGGGGAGAGATGGTGCCTGTGCGGATAAATAGCAGGTCTCTCCACTCAGTGCTGCTCGCTTCGATCGAGATGACGTAGTAGAGAGCTAAAATTTTTGTCTGCGCAAGCAGACCCCACCCTTTCGCGCGAAAAGATGCGCGAAAGAATGGGGCACCCGGCCTGTGACTCGCGGACATTCGATTCAGTGAAGCTGGAATTTCCATGATGCCGGACGCCGTGCAGATTGCGATGCGCGGCGTTTTGTTTTGGGATGAATAATGGCAGAGTGGACGAGCGTGTCTCGTTTGCACTACAAAGGCCGCACCTTGGAATGGACGAACAAGCCGCTGATGACTTCTGAACAGAAGACTCTGAAGGACCGCGTTGCGCTGATTTCGGGCGCGCTGGGCAGTATTGGCCGGGCCGTGGCGATGGAACTTGGGCGCCGGGGGGCGGTTGTTGCGCTTTCAGATATCCATAGTGAGGCGCAGGCGGCGGAGTTTCTGCAGCAGTGCGAGAGGGCGGGAATCCAGACGCGTTACCGGCAGGTGGATGTGTCGCAGGCAGAGCAGGTAGACGCGTGGATCGCTGATACAGAGTCTGCGCTGGGTGTGGCTTCCATCGTGGTGCCGTGCGCCGCGATTGTGACGCGCAAGGGTGTGCGCGAGGTGGAACCTGCGGAGTGGCGCCGCGAGATGGAAATCAATGTGGACGGCACTTTTCACGTCGCGCAAAAGAGCGCCATGCGCATGGCCGCGAAGAAGGTGCCGGGCAGCATTGTGTTTCTTGGCAGTTGGGTGGCGGAACGGCCTATGTCGAGGATTGCGACGTACTGTTCGGGCAAGGCGGCCCTGCGTATGCTGATGCAGTGCATGGCGCTGGAGTTTGCGGCGGACGGTATTATGGTGAACGAAGTAGCGCCGGGATATGTGGATGCGGGATTGACGGGTGTGACGCTAAAGGCCGATCCGGAACGCCGCAAGGTGCTGGAAGCGCTGACGCCGATTGGCCGATTGATTGAGGCGGATGAGGTGGCGTTTCATGTGGCGAACCTCTGCGATGCGCGCAGCTCGGGCGTGACCGGAACAACGTTGCTGCTGGATGGAGGCGCTTCGCTGCGGACCTCCTGAGCCATGACTATTCTTCACTTTGTTCTTGTCGTTTTTAGCGGATCGATGATCGCGGGCCTGCTTGGCTCGCTTACCGGTCTGGGCGGTGGCGTGGTGATTGTGCCCATGCTCACGCTGATGCTGGGTGTCGATCTGCGGTATGCGATTGGAGCTTCGCTCATCTCGGTGATTGCGACATCGAGCGGAGCGGCTTCGGCGTATGTGCGCGAGGGGTTCACGAACATTCGTATTGGCATGTTTCTGGAGCTGGCGACGACGATAGGGGCCATCTGCGGAGCATTTCTGGCGTCGGTGCTGAATCCGAATACGATTGGGCTGATCTTCGGCGTGGTGCTGATCTTTTCCGCTGTATTTTCTTTGAAGGGCAAGGGAGATGCGGCTGTATCTACACACGCGGTTTGTCCGTGGCCCAGGCTGCAGTTGCAGGGGAGTTATCCCGGGCCGGACAAGAAGCCGGTCTACTACGCGGCTTCGCGGCCTGCATTTGGTTTTGGGTTGATGGGCGTGGCGGGCGTTCTGTCGGGCCTGCTGGGGATTGGGTCGGGCGCGGTAAAGGTGCTGGCGATGGACCAGTGCATGAAGCTGCCGTTCAAGGTGTCTACCACGACGAGCAACTTTATGATCGGCGTAACGGCGGCGGCAAGCGCAGGTGTGTATCTGCGCAAGGGGTATATCGATCCGGTGCTTTCGATGCCGGTGATGCTGGGTGTGCTGGCGGGTGCGCTGCTGGGAGCGAAGCTGCTGGTGCGCGCAAAGACCAAGGCGTTGCGCTGGTTGTTTGCAGGTGTGGTGGGCGTGATGGCGGTGCAGATGATTGCGAAGAGCCTTGCGGGGAAGATGTGATGAGTGAGTCTTTGAAACGAGATTTTTCAGGCGCGCATGATCCGTCCCGGGAGAACATTGGCAATCTTCTGCGTGTGGGTGTGTTGATTGCCGCTGCGGTGGTGGTGTTTGGAGGCGTGCTGTATCTGGCGCATGCTCCGCGCGCCCAGAAGACGAGCTTTGGCCAGTTTCATGGCGAGTCGGAAGGGCTGTCGCACCTGGGCAGTATCTTTGCGCGGGCCTTTCACGGGCATCCGGCTGCGATGATTCAGGCGGGGATTTTGTTGTTGATTGCCACGCCGATTGCGCGTGTGTTGCTGGCAGCGGTTACGTTTGCGCGGGTGCGCGATTGGATTTATGCGGGGATTTCGTGCACGGTGTTGGGGCTTTTGATTTGGAGTTTGGTGTGGGGATGAGTGCCAGGGCTAAGGTCCGCTTCTGTTCCGGTCGCGCTTTCAGGAGGGTGAAGCTTTTACCTCGCGAGCAGACCCCACCCTTTTGCGCAAAGAGCGCGCAAAAGAATGGGGCACCCAGTCTCACAACGACTGCTTAACATTGAATTGCGTTCTGGTGGATGGCGTGTGCGGTCCGGCGGACGGAGGCTAGCAGGGCGCTGGTGCTTCCGTTGGGGATCTGGCCGATGGTGCCTGCTACGCCGAGGGCGGCGATGAACTGTCCTGATGCGGAGAAGACGGGTACGGAGAGGCAGCGTACTTCGAGCTCTTCTTCTTCGTCATCGACGGCGCATCCGCGTTTGAGCACAGACTGGATGGTGTTGCGCAGGTCGGCGGGCGAGGTGATGGTGTTGACCGTGTGACGGCAGAACTTCTGGTGCGCGAGGAAGCCGTGGGCGAAGCGCGCCTCTTCGTGCGCGAGGATAATTTTGCCGACGGCCGTGCAGTGCAGGTTCACGCGTTTGCCGATGTAGGTGTCGAAGTGCGTGGAGGCGGGCGGGTCAGCCTTCTGGATGTAGCGCGCCTGGTAGCCGTCGCGCACGGCGAGATGCACGGTGAGTTTGGTTTGTCCGGCGAGTTTTTCCATGTGGGGCGAAGCGACTTCCGCGAGGGCGAGTTTGCGTTTGTTGCGACCGAGCGAGCGGGCCTTGATGCCGAGCGTGTAGCCGCGGGAGTCGGCGATACGTTCGATGTATCCGGCGCGTTCGAGCGTGAGGACGAGAACATGCGCAGTGCTTTTGGGGATGCCGAGCTTGCGGCTGATGGCGGACATGCGCCACTCTTTTTTGGATTCGTCGATGAACTCAAGAATGGCGAGCGCTCGCTCTACGGATTGAACGTTTGGGCTGCTGTTTTCTGTGTTCGTCATAACTTCCTCCGGGCAGGTGTGCTTCGAGCGTCGAACTGCTCCACAGGACGCTGTCGGGGCCAGGACTGTGACTTTGGTTCAGAACATAACCAGCCGCAATTTTGGCGTCAAGAGTGCTGTTGCTATGCTGGGCGTTTCCTTACGATTTGTCCATGGATATGGACAAAATGACAACTCAAGCCTAAACGGAGGCGGCGGGGACAGGCGCTTCGGGTGAGATGCGGCGAGATTTGCCGGCCTTCCAGATAAAGAAGAGGGCGAGCGGGTGGAGGAACCCCATGCCGTAGAAGATGGGGTTATAGGAGAAGTGGGTGACCAGATATCCGATGATGCTGGTGCCGAGCATGCCGCCGAGGCCTGCACCGACGGAGATTACGCCGAAGATGGAGCCGAGACTTTTTTCTGGAAAGATATCGACGGCGAGCGTGGTGATGGTGACCATCCAGACCACATGACCGAAGGCAACGAGCGAGACCAGGGCGACGATGCCTGCGTGGCTATGCGCGAAGGGAACGAAGAAGCTAAGTGGGAGCAGGCAGGCGGCGACGGTCATGACGATTTGCCGCGCGCGCACAGGAGCCATGCCGCGCTTCACCATCACGCCGGAGGCGTATCCGCCAAGGAGGCTGCCCATGTCGGCTGCGAAGTAGACGATCCATGCGATGCGGCCGAGCTGGCCGAGCGACATGTGCTGCACGTCGGTGAGGTATTTGGGGAACCAGAAGAGGACGAAGGTGAAGACGGGGTCGGTGAAGGTGCGTCCGCAGAGGAGGAGAAGCACATCTTTGCGGAGGCCGGTTTTATCGCGCAGCCAGTTGAGGCTGCCTTTGATGGTGGGCGGGGCCGGTTGCGATTTGTTGCCGCGGAAGAGCAGCAGCCAGGGGATGACCCACAGAAGTCCTGTCAGTCCTGTGAGAAGGAATGCGCTGCGCCAGCCTGAACGAATCGTGATCCATGCGAGCAGTGGCGGAGCGATGGTGGCGCCGATGGTTGCGCCTGCGGAGTAGACGCCGACGGCGAGTCCGCGCTCGCTGGGCGCGAATTTTTCTGAGACGACTTTGGGTGCGACGGTATAGAAACCGGCTTCGCCGATGCCGAGGAGGAAGCGTGTGGCGCCGAGTGTTCGCAGGGACGAGGCGAGGCCGGTGAGCATGTCGGATACAGACCACCAGCCGACGAAGAGCGCCATGCTGCGGCGCACGCCGAGGCGGTCGGCGACCCAGCCTACGGTGAGGAAGCCGAGCATGTAGGCGAGCAGAAACATCTCCACCACCACGGCATAGCCGCCGTCGGAGATATGCAGCTCGTTCTGAATGGTGCGCGCCATGATGGACAGCGTCTGCCGGTCGATGTAATTCATCACCGAAGCGGCAAACAGCAGTGCAAGAATGAGCCAGCGCGAGCGTTTCATGTGTGGACTCATTGTGGCAGCGGAAATATGCGGTGTATAGATGGTGGCGAATTTCTGTCCAGTGTTGAGGACGACGGAATACGCGTATCTTGACCCTCCCAGGCAGGGGCCATAATCTCCAACTTATCCGCAGTTAGCGATATCTTCCTTTGCAGGAGCGCTTGTGAACACAATTCAGCAGATCGATGTGTTCACGGTGAAGATTGCGCACCACTATAAGATTGCGGGCCACGAGGAGACGCCCGGACGTCTGCCTGGAACGGACTATTACATTGAGCCGCAGTGGTCGCAGGCTTATAGCCGTGCGACGGAATCATGCCTTGCAAAGATCACGCTGGCGGATGGCACGTTTGGCTGGGGCGAGGCGCAGTCGCCCATTACGCCGGAGACGACGGCGACGCTGATGACTACACTGCTTGGCCCTTCTCTGCTTGGTCAAAATGCCGACGAGATTGCCGCGCTGAATCAGCGGATGTATGGGTTGATGCTGCCGCGCGGACACTTCGGCAGTTTCCTGGTGGACGCCATCGCGGGACTGGATACAGCACTGTGGGACATTCGCGGCAAGGTGCAGGGCGCACCGATCTCTGCGCTGCTTGGCGGACCTAAGGGCGCGCGGCTTTCGTCGTATGTCTCCGGGCTGCGCAAGAAGACGCTTGATGAGAAGGTCGCAGCGGCGAACGATTTCTACGCGCGCGGGTTTGGCGGGGTAAAGGTATTTACCGGCAGCGACGTGCGCAAGGTGGAAGAAGAGGCGCGTGCGGTGCGCGCCGTCTTCGGGCGCGACCGCCTGTTTGCCATTGACGCGCTTTGGTCGTGCGATCTGGTGAGCGCGGCGTATCTCTGCAGGATGCTGGAAGAGTTGCAGGGCGCATGGCTGGAAGCGCCGCTGCATCCGCAGGATGTGGAAGGGCATGCGGAGTTGGTGCGCCAGACTACAGTGCCGATCGCTGTAGGTGAAGTGCTGCGGACGCCACTCGAATTTGAGCCGTGGTTCCGGCGGCGTGCGCTCAGCATTGCACAGCCGGATGTGATGCGTTGCGGCATCACCAATACGATGCAGATTGCGGAGATGGCGGCGGAGCATGATATTCCGGTGGCTGCGCATGTGGGCGTGAGCACAGGAGTGGGCGTGGCGGCAACGTGGCAGGTTGCGGCTGCGTTGAAGATCTCTCTGCCGCAGGAGTTTCAGGGCGATCTGTTCGGCGTTGCGAATTCATTATTGAGTACGCCGCTTGAAGAAGCGGGTGGAGATCTGATTGTGCCGGACCGGCCGGGCATCGGTGTGGATGTAGATGAGGCTGCCGTTGCGGCGGTCTCGTCTGAACACTGGATTGTGGACAGCAATGGCCGCCGCATGGAAGGAGTTCGGGCATGATTTTGGAGAAGGCGCCCGCATCGTTGGGCAGCATGGAAATGCTGCATGAAGGGCCATTTGTAGCGGGTGCGCTGACGTCAGTTGTATTCAAGTACACCGCCGGAGCGGACGGTTTGCAGAGTGGAGCGAAGGTGCGCGTGGGCGTGCCGAACACCGGCTGGGAGATGCCTGTTCCTCCGCAGCAGCGTTATTGGGATGAGCTGGTGCAGGGCACAGACCGCCGCATCGCTCCCTTTCATCCGACCAACACGACGGTGTCAGTAACGACGCAAGGAAGCGCCAAGGCAGTCATCACCGTGATGGAGCGCATGCTGGTGCCGGACGAAGATCCTGCATTCGCCTACTGGCGCTGGTGGATTACTGCGACTGTTGAAGGTGGCGATCTCGCGCCCGGTGACACACTTTCCATCGTCTACGGCGATCGCAAGCTCGGCATCGATGGCGTGCAGGTGCAGAGTTTTCCGGAAGACCATATCAATGTAACGGCGTATGTGCAGAAGGACGCGCAGAGCGAGTTCCTTGCACTGGGTGAGCCGATCTACTTCGACGTAGTAAGCGGGCCTGCATCGCGCGTGAATATTGTGATGCCGTCTGTATCTGAGAGCGACACGGTAACGGCGAAGATCAGTTTGACCGATGCGAGCCATTGCAAGCCGCAGGCAGGAGAAGCGGTAGTGCTTTCAGTTGGTGATGATACGTTGCAGTGCATTGCAGGGACGCATGCTGAGGTGAATCTGCCGGTAGCGCAACTGCCATCCACAAAATTTGTAGAAGTAAGCAGCGGAACAACGTGGGGCTATGCAAACCCAACCGTCGCACCCGCAAGCGACGGGCTCAACCTCTACTGGGGCGATCTCCACGCGCAGAGTGAGCACCATGTGATGCATTCGCAAAAGAAGGACTTCCGCCAGCAGGGCTGGTCGAAGGGCATCTCCTGCGGAACGCTGGATGAGTGCTACCAATATGGCCGCGAAGTGTCGATGCTGGACTTTGTAGCCATGACGGACCAGGGCGCATGTCTCACCGCGGCCTGGGAGTACTGCCAGCAGAAGGTGCGCGAGTATCACGACCCCGGCAAGTTCGTGACGTTCAAGGCATACGAAGCAGGCGCGCCCACCGGCCATCGCAACGTTATCTACGTCACCGACACCATTGAGCCGCCGATGGATGCGAAGAAGTTCAACGGCTTCCACCCGCCGGTGCTGTACGACTACTACCGCGAACGCGGCGATGCGCTGATGATTCCGCATCACGTAAAGACGTGGACCGACTGGAGCTTCCACGATCCTGAACTCGAGCCGGTGATGGAAGTGTATTCATGCTGGGGCCAGTCAGAATCGCCTTCGCGCGAGATGTGGAACAAGGGCATGACTCCCGGCGCAGGCGCGTGGAACGCATACGCGCGCGGCTACCGCATGGGCATGATGGCCTCAAGCGACAACCACGTCGGCATGCCGGGCCGCAGCTTCCCCGGCGACCGCCAGGCGCACACGCCGTTCAAAGGTGGCCTCTGCGCAGTGTGGGCAGACGAGCTTGGCCGCGAGAACATCTACAACACTCTCAAGGCGCGGCGCTGTTACGGCACAACAGGGGCTCGCATCGTGGTGCGCTTCTCCATCGACGGCAAACCGATGGGATCGTCCGTCGCGCCGCAAGGTGAAACGGTCAACGCGGAGATTGAGATTGCTGGTAGCGATGCGTTGCGCAGCGTGGAAGTCATCGCGTCCGACGGCACCGTGCACAAGGTTGAACTTGAGCGCAATCTCGATCGCGTGCACCAGAAGATTACGCTGCCGGTTTTGGCCGGTGGTTTCCATTACCTCCGTATCGCGCAGGTGGATAACGAACGCGCCTGGACGAGCCCAATTTTCTTTGAGGGTCAGCAGTGAAAACGCATAAGCATTCCGAAGACATTCTCGCGCGCAACCGGCGATACATCCCCGGCGGCATCTCGTCGATCAACCGTCTTGCCGATCCTGTGATCGCGTTCGAGCGCGGACAGGGTGCGCACCTGTGGGACGCAGAGGGCAACGAGTACATCGACTATCACGGCGCCTTCGCTCCGCAGTTCATGGGCTTTCATCAGCCGGAGATCAGCGCGGCTGTTGCGGGCGTAATTCAAAGCGGAGAAGATCTCTTCGGATCAGGGCCGACGGAACTGGAAGGTCAGCTTGCGGAGACGGTCTGCACGCATATTCCCTGGGTGGAGCAGTTCGCGGTCTTTTGCAGCGGCAGTGAGGCCACGCAGCAATCCATTCGCCTTGCGCGCGCGGCGACAGGGCGCGATCACATTATCGTGATGCAGGGCGGCTACAACGGCTGGCACAACGACGTGGCCTGCAATCTGATGACACCGCTCAGTGTGGTGGGTCCGCGTGTCTCGCCGGGTGAGTATCCGTTTCTGCCCATCAGCGCAGGCATTCCGAAGCAGCACCAGGCGCTGGTGCATCCGGTGAACTACAACGATCTAGATTCCGTGCGATATGTGTGCGAACGCTACCCTGTCGCGGCCATTCTGACCGAGCCGATTTTGCAGAATGTCGGTTTGATCAAGCCGCAGCCCGGATATCTTGAAGGACTGCGCTCGCTGGCGGACGAGTTCGGCGCGTTGCTGATCTTTGATGAAGTGAAGACCGGCTTCCGCCATGCGTTTGGTGGATACGCGGAGATATCCGGTGTATCCCCGGACCTTGCTGTGTACGGCAAAGCGATTGCGAGTGGATATCCATTGGGTGCGATTGGCGGCAGAAAGAAGTGGATGGAGTTCTTTATCCATCCTGACCCGAAGAAGCGCGTGTTGCTGGCGGGTACGTACAACGGACATCCTGTGCCGATGATGGCAGCGATCAAAACGCTGGAGATTTTGCAGCGTGATGGCGGCGCGGTGTACCGCCACATTGAGCGGCTTGGGCAGCAGATGGAGAGCGGGATCAACGATGCGTTGAAAGATGCGGAGATACCTGCGCTGATGGTGCGGCAGGGCTCGGCCTTTGTTCTGTACTTCATGGACCATGCGCCTGTGGATTGGCACGATCTAGCCGCACATCATGACTTCGAATTCGATAATGCATTCCGCCGCGAGATGATCCAGGCAGGCATCTACTTCTTTCCGTTGGCGACGAAGCAGTGTTCGATCTCTACCGCGCATACGGCGGAAGATATTGAACGCACGGTACAGGCTGTGGGTACGACGCTTAAGTCGATGAGCCTGCAACAGACGCGGCACTAGATAATTTATGCGAGAGCTGAAGGCGTGAGATCGATGCTTAATTCCTCAGGGTCAGGTTGTGTCGGACGAATCCTGTAGAGGAGCAGGGCCCAATTGAGATTCTCCCCCTCAGGGGCTAAAGCCCTGGTTCCTTGCCGTTCTAACGGCTGGGCTGAAGCCCAGCCCTTTCAAAGAACGCACAACGCGAATTCATCAGAGATTACGTAAGCCGGGAACGAAATTCGGGTTTGCCACGCACGCCAGGGCGGAGCGCATAGAGAGCGCCTGCACCTTTGCTGTGTGTGTTGTGGAGGTCTGCGGTGGTGATGAAGAGTGTGTCGTAATCCGCGCCGCCAAAGGCGAGGCTGGTGACCTGCGGTGTGGGCAGGGCGTAGCTCGCAATCTCTTTGCCGTCCGGCGTGAAACGCGCGATGCGTGCGCCGTCCCAGAAGGCAATCCATAGATGATCTTCCGCGTCCACCGTCATGCCATCAGGCATCTCCGCAGCCGCGACATCAAACTGCAGGAGGACACGCCGGTTTGAGAGCGCACCGGTTTCCGAATCGAAGTTGAAAACGTAGACGGCTTTTGCATGCGAATCGACATGATAGAAACGCTTTTGATCAATGCTGAAGCCCATTCCGTTGGAGCAGCCGAGGTCATGCTGCACAACTGCAATCGGCTTGTCTCTTTCGAAGCGGTAGAGCACGCCTAGTTGTGATGGGGTGCGCCTTGCGCCTGCGAAGACGCGGCCGAGCGGGCCGGCGATGCAGTCGTTGAAACGCGATGCGGATTCGCGCTCGATGCCGGGAAGCACGGTGCTCTCTTTGCCGCTCTGCCAGCGAGCAATGCGGCCTCCATCGAGAAACAGCATCAGCGAGCCATCCTGCTCCAGCGTGAAGCCTCCAATCGCACCTTGTTGTTCGCGAACGACCTCTGTGTTCTGTGTGTGCGGACTATAGCGAAGGACCTGTCCGCGAGGAATATCGCACCAGTACAGCACCTTTTCTTCCGGGTGCCAGAGAGGGTTCTCGCCGATGTTGCAGTCTGTGTCCGCGAGGAGTTCCAGGTGAGATGGGGAGTGCATAGGCCGGAGATTAGCACTCTGACCGACTGACGCGCGATGGATTTTTCCAACCCTATGGACGAGTCTCCGATGTCGATTGACTGGCACTTTTTGCTATCGCCTAATGGTTTGCAACAAGGGGAGCTTTATGCGCAGCACGGCACCTCGTAATCACCAAAGCGCAAATTGCATGCAGCCGCGCGTTTTCAGAGACCGGTATACGCATGCCTTTAGAAGAGAGGACAACATGACATCCACGTGCAGACAAATGGAAACACGGAACGGAGCCATCCAGAAGAGGCCGCCGGCACTGCTGAAGATGCCGCTGGGGCTGATGGCGCTGCTGCTGTTCTTCGTGGCCGGTGTTGCGGCGCACGCGCAGGCTACAGGAAACATCTCCGGCCGTGTAATGGACAGTGAACAGGCAGCCATTCCGCATGCCAGGATCACGGTTACCAATCAGGGCACGAACGAGACGCGCACGGTGGAAGCGAATGGCGCCGGTGAATTTACCGTGACGCTGCTTCCCTCTGGCACGTACAGCGTGCTGGCGGAAAAAGAAGGCTTTGCGGGCTATCTGCAGAAGAACATCATCTTGTCGGCGAATACAACAGCTTCCGCGAATCTCATTCTGAAGCCTGCTTCGGTAACGCAGGAAACAACGGTCAATGCGGATGCGAGCCTGATTCAGGCCACGTCGACCGTGCTTACGCAGGTGGTGGACCAAAGACGTATTGAAGACCTGCCGTTGAATGGACGTAACATCCTCGACCTGATGACAATCAATGCAGGTGTCTCCGATGCAGGCGCTGTAGGTTCTACCTCGCAAATCCAGAACCTGAAAGTAAACGTTCCAGTATCCATCAATGGCGCGCGTGGTGACTCCATCAACTACCTTCTGGATGATGCGGACAACAATGACTACTATGCGAAAATTTCGCTGCCGTTCCCGAACCCAGACGCGGTAAAGGAGTTCTCTATCCAGACGTCTTCGTTCGATGCACGCTATGGGCGTGCCGGCGGTGTGGTGAACGTCGTCACCAAGTCCGGTACAAACGCTGTGCACGGCTCGGTCTTCGAGTACATCCGCAACTATGCCATGAATGCAGCGGATTACTTCAGCGGCCGCGATACCCTCAAGCGCAATCAATTTGGTGGAAGCATCGGTGGACCATTCTGGCTGCCGAAGATCTACAACGGCAGGGACCGCACCTTTGCGTTCTTCGCCTACCAGGGCACTCGTTTCAGTAGCTCCACGCCAGCGGCTCGATACACAACGCCCAGTCAGGCAATGAAGAACGGTGACTTTTCTGCATGGCTGCAAGGGACCAAGGGAAAGATCCTCGATCCGCTCACCGGTTTGCCGTTCCCAAACAATCAGATTCCCACTTCACGCTTCGATCCGGTTGCCGTCAAGATGCTCGCGCTTATGCCTGCGTCTGACCCTGCCGACGGATATCAGGTCCGCCTCGCAACACCTACCGTAAAGAATTCTCAGAATGAGCTCGTCGGTCGCATGGACCATCAGCTCACAAAGAGCCAGCACCTCTTCTTCCGCGCGTTTCAGTATTATCTGGAATCGCCCTGGGGGTACGCGCCGGACAATCTCTACTTCATCGCCGCTGGTCAGAAAGCACACTCCCGCAATCTGGATGTTGACCATGCATGGGTCATCTCCAATCGTTGGGTAAACTCATTCAACTATGCGCATAATGTGACCGAATCGAATTCGATCCAGCCACCGGAGCTGGCTGCGCGCTCGCTGCAAGGGTATGGCGCGCGTGTCATGGTCCTTCCGAACCAGCCTACGCTTACCGCCGCTATTACCGGATGGACCGGATTCAACATTGGTCAGGGTTATATGCAGGTACAGAAGAATGACGAGTTTGCCGATATCCTGAACTTCGTCAATGGCCATCATGATTTGCGCATTGGCGGCTACTTTCGGCATTTCAGCCTGGATAAGACGGCACCTTTCAGCAGCGGCGGTTCCATCACCTTCAATGGCCAGATGTACAGCCAGAAAGGCCAAAACAACGCTGGAAATGCGTTTGCTGAGTTTGTTCTCGGGAAAGCGTCCAACTTCACACAACAGTCGGCGTGGTCGGAGTTCCTGACCAACAACTACCCCGCACTCTTTATCCAGGACGACTGGCGCATTACACCGCGACTCACGTTGAATATGGGATTGCGCTGGGACCCGCAGACGGACTACACCGAACACCAGGCGCGCAAGGGTTCCACGTTTGTAGCCGGAGCCAAGAGCCAACGGTTCCCCAATGCTCCTACGGGGCTGCTCTTCACCGGCGATCCGGGCGTAGAGAAATATATTGTGCAGCCCGACCGGATGAACTTTGCTCCACGCGCCGGATTTGCCTTTCAGGCTACTCCCACCACTGTTCTTCGCGGGGCGTATGGCATCTTCTACGACCTCACCAGCGCGGAACTTAACAACCGTGTCGGTGCAGGTCAGCCTTTCGTGAACCAGCGGGTCCTGACAGGACCGGTGCAGATGTCTGATCCTTATAACGGTGGTCCGGTTCTCGATCCCACACCGCCTACCTCGATCGATCCCAACTTTGTATTCACTCCATATGGATCGTATGCGTTGCCATCCACCAACATGCCTACGCCCTACATGCAGAACTGGAACCTGATTCTGGAACAGCAGATTTCCAATTCGACACTGGCCCGTATTGCCTACGTAGGCACAAAGGGAACGCACCTGATCACAGGTACGGACATCAATGCTGGTGTCTATGGTCCGGGCGCAACTGCGGCAAACATCAACTCCCGCCGTCCCATTCAACCGCTTGGCGTTCTGGTCTATGACACGGACAGCGCTTCCTCGCACTATCACTCATTGCAGGCAACGCTGCAGCGGCGTTTTGCGCATGGCTTCAGCATCCTTGCTAATTACACATGGAGCCGTGCCATGGATAACGTATCCGGTGGAAACGGCAATACCGCCAATTCAGGGCCAGACCCGCACCATCCTGAACGGAACATCGGTCTGTCGGATTTCGATATCCGCCATCACTTTGTTGCATCTGGTATTTATGAGCTTCCTTCATTCAAGAACCGCAATGTTGTTGTTCGAAGCGTGCTTGGAGGCTGGCAGGCAAACTACATTGTGAATATCCGCTCAGGATTAAGTGACACCGTTGTGAGCGGTACAGACAATGCTTTCTCCGGAGTGGGAGGTCAGTTCGCTGATGTGGTGCCTGGGCAGCTTCCTTATCTGGATAAGGGGCGCTCCAAGACAGACAAGATCGCCAAGTGGTTCAACACTGGCGCTTTTACTACGAATGCGATCGGAACGGTTGGCAACGGATCTCGCAATACGATGCGTCTGCCTGGTTATTCCAACGTGAACCTCTCCATCTTCAAGAAGTTCCCACTCTACAAAGAGGCGAAGTTGCAGTTCCGGGCGGAGGCCTTCAACCTGTTCAACCATGCGAACCTTGGCAGTCCGAATCTTTCGGCAAACTCTGCCAACTTTGGACGTATCTCCAGCACCAGTGGCGATCCTCGCATTATGCAGCTTGCTGTTCGCATCAACTTCTAAGGGCGTATCACAAACTCCTGAAGTAACTGCATCCTTTACCGTCGCACTCCCTCCAGAGTGCGACGGTGTTTTATTTGTGAAATCCGTTAAACAATTGCCGGCGCTCCGGATGAGCTTATCTGCAGACGTTTTCCCGCCTGTTGGACATCTGCTTCGTCGATGCTTGACCGCATCGATTGCAGGTCAAGATACTTGGCGCATTGGGCACCCCGGCCCTCTAACGACCATTCTTTTCAGGGAGACTTTCCATGTCTAAATACTGGCGTCAGATCGTGTGTGCGTTTCTGGTCCTTGCTGCATCTGGTGTCAGCGAGACGAAACAGATCAACTATTTCGGCCACAATGCCGAGGTAGACCAGTACGGTGTGATTGCGCCGTGGTATCCCGCGCAGAATGGGCAGTTCGACTACCGCGTGCGCATCGCGGCGGAGACGATGAAGCGGTATCCGTGGAGCCAGCCGGGCAAAGCTGTAACGCCCGCGCCGGAGTATGTCTACAACGGCCACTGGAATGATGTGGATTATCGCGGACGCATTGCATCGCTGGACCAGACGCCCTGGAACAATGGCGATGTGGGACAGCGCAATGCGTATGTGCTGTCGGCAATGATCGATTATTATCGCTATTCCGGCGACCCGGCTGTGTACACCGCGATTGCAGCTTCCGCAAACTATCTGATCGACCATTGCGAAACGCCTGCGAACCACGGCTGGCCGAAGATGCTGATCAGCGTGCCGACGATGGGCGATGCTTACTTCGACTGCAAGGTGGGCGACGTAGAAACCTTCAAGCCGGGGCATGGAAAGATCCAGCTCGATATTGTGGCTGCTGCCGGTGTGGAGCTTGTCCGCGCTTATGAGCTGACGGGAAATACGAAGTGGCTGGATGCGGCGAAGCACTGGGCCGATCTGATGGTGGCCAATCGTCGTCACGATCCTTCTGAGAGCCCCTGGGGCCGCTATGCCAATAACAACGGCGGCAATGGGATGAATGGAACGCAGACAGGTGGCGTGGTTTTTCTCCTGAATTTTTTCGATGAACTGATTCGTGTTGGATACACCGGCCAGAATGGTGAACTGGTGAAGGCGCGTGATGAAGGCCGCGCTTATCTGAAGGATGTGCTGCTGCCGAACTGGACCCGCTACGACGTGTGGGGGCGCAACTTCTGGGATTGGGAAGCTCCGGTGCAGGACCGCCATGTTTCAGAGCGTTCCACGACGTACATGATGGACCATAAGGATGTTTTTCCGAACTGGAAGAACGATGTCCGCAACATTCTTACGCTGCTGATGAACCACAATTCGGTAAGCCCGGTCTCGCGCGGCGATGTGTACAGCGGCGCATGGGCGTATCCGGAATCGTCCACGTGCTGCGGGCGGTCGCTCTGGTATGTGACGAATGCGATCTCCAGCATGTTCACGCGTTATGGCTCGGAGGCGCATGATGAGTGGGCGTATGAGATTGGGCGGCGTTCGCAGATTCTCGGAACGTATGACATTTCCCCGACAGGCCACAGCGAAGACCTGCTGGATGGCGGTGCGTTTGTAAGCTGGCGCTGGTTGAAGAACGCGGGGCCGAAGGCGCTGAAGGATACGCTGCGGTCGATCCAGTACATGCCGGAGCTTGCAGCGCCTGCGCGTGAGAACCATATTGTGGGTAGCACGGCGGTAGTCCGCAATGTGCTGTATGAGAAAGGGCGCGTGGCTTATGAAACTTTCGACGCACCGGAAGGCACAGAGGACACGCTGCGGCTGGCATTTATGCCCACATCCATCAAAGCGGATGGTCAGGCACTAGCCATGCGCGAGAATGCTGCAAATGGATATACGGCCACCAAGCTGCCGAGTGGCGACTACGTTGTGAAAATCCGGCACGACGGCCATAAGGCGATTGTGATTACGGGCAACGATCCGCAGCACGTGGCAGAGGCGAGCGCGCTGAAGTTTGAAGGTGCGTGGAGCGCCGATCGTGCGGCACGCATGACAACGAGCGCGGGCGCGTCGATGACGTATTCGTTCACTGGAAATCAGTTCCGTTTAGTAGGCGCAGCGAATGAGAAGGGCGGCCTTGCCGACATCTTTGTAGACGATATGAAGCAGCTCGTCTTTCTCGATTGCTACAGCCCCATTCCCGTTGAGAACCAGATACTCTACACCCTCAACGGTTTGGATGAAGGTCCGCACACGGTCCGCATTGTTGCGCGTGGAGAGCACAATCCCATTGCAAAAGGCAGCGCTGTGTATCTGCAGGCGGTGCAGTATTCCGATGCAACAGGAAGCAGTGGATTTGGTGAAGGCGGCGGACCAAAAGGTGTGCAGCGGCTCATCTTCGGATATACCGGGCGCAAGGACTACATCGATTCCAAAGGCAATGCGTGGAAACCGGGCATGGAGTTTGTGGCGCGCACAGGATCGGGCACAGACATTGTGGCGCGCACCTGGTGGACAATGCGGCAATCGCTCTTTATCCGCGAAACAGAAGATGAAGAGTTGTATCGCTATGGTGCCCACTGGAAGGATTTCACTGTGAATCTGACTGTGGGACCGGGCACGTACTATGCGCGACTGAAGTTTGCCGAGACGCAGTTGAACCATGCGGGCGCGCGTGCGATGGACATTTACGTGAATGACAAATTGATGGTGCAAGGTTTCGATGTGTTTGCTACCGCGGGTTCATCTGCCGCAACGGGAGCACGCATGCCGGGCCGTCCAAGTACGGCGGTAGACCTGGTCTTCAACGATCTGAAGCCGAAAGACGGCATTATTGAGATTCGTTTTGTGGGCGACTCCATTGATGGACAGACTGAGGATGCAATGGTGCAAGCGATTGAGATCGGTCCGGGAAACGGCGGCACGGGAGCGACTCCGAAGACGGTGGTGAATGCGCGGCCCGGAGATACGGGAGGCGCTTCCGGGCAGGTCGATCTTGGTTCTGTGCGGCATGAAGAAGTCATGCGCAGCATTGCGCATCCCGCTGCTCAGCCAGCAGAGAAGCGGGGCCTTGCTGCCGGATTCTAAGACGGGTGATGGGTGTATCTGCGTCGCAGGTTTGGAATATCGCCATCAACGTCCGTTGGTGGCGATATCCTGAGACGACGCGATGAGTGCAGAGAACATAAAGCCCGCCGGTATTAAGCAGATAGCGGATGCGCTTGGTATCTCCATTGGCACCGTAGACAGAGCGTTGCATACGCGGCCGGGTGTGAGCGCGACGACACGCGATCGCGTTCTGAAGATGGCGGAGAAGCTGCGCTATAAGCCCAACGTTGCGGCACGCAGTTTGAAGCTGAATCGGACGTTTCGCGTTGGGGTATTCTTGCCGCGTGAGATTGGGAGTTTTTTCGATGCGCTTCGCGATGGGATTCGCGCGGCGGCTGAGCAGGTGGGAGCTTCTGTTGCGCTGGAGTTTTATTCGTATCCGAGGCTCGGCGTTGGCGATGTTGCGGCGTTGAAGAAGAATGGATGGGATAGGTTCGACGGTTTGATTCTTGCTCCTGCAGAGCCGTTGAAGCTGGCAGCCATTACCAAAGCGGCGGCGAAGAGCGGCAAGCCGATGGTATTTGTAGCGACGGATGCTCCGGGGCTTACGCGGTGCGTTTCGATTGCGACCGATGCCGTGGTGAGCGGAAGTGTTGCGGCAGAGTTGTTAGGGCGTTTTGTGCGCGAGACAGGTCCGGTTGCCTTGTTTACCGGATCGCTCAAGATTGAAGACCATGCCGAGAAGTGCAGAGGGTTTTCCGATTCGCTTTCTTCGTTCGCTCCGCATTTGAAGCTGCTTCCGGTGATTGAAACGCATGAGTCGGAAGAGGAAGCGTATCGCGAGGCGGTTGCGCTTTTGAAGCGTGAACGAAACTTATGCGGTGTGTATATCAACACGGCGAACAGTGTTCCTGTGCTGCGCGCGATTCGCGAATCGAAACGTGCGTTGACGGTGATTGCGACGGACCTGTTTCCTGAGTTGGTGAGGTTGATTGAGAGCGGGCTGGTGACGGCTTCGTTGCATCAGAGGCCGTTTACGCAGGGCAGGCTGGCGTTTGAGGCGATGTATCGCGCGTTACAGGGGGGTGAGGTGTCTGTGACGCGTGTTGCGCCGCATGTGGTGTTGCGGTCGAACCTTGGGTTGTTTACGCCTGGGTTGGAGCGGGAGAGTTAGAGCGTTTGAGAGAACGGAAAGTTCGTCCCCTCAGGGGCTAAAGCCCGGATTGCCTGCTGTTCTAATGGCTGGGCTGAAGCCCAGCCCCTTCAAAGCGGTTTGGGTTTTTGATTCTTCAGAAACCGTCTAAAGCACGCTTCTAATCCGGGGTTCTGTTGCAGTCCTTCAGGTGTCGTTCTGATCGGAAGGAATACGGAGATTCTTCGCTTCGCTCAGAATGACGGTCGGAGAGATTTTGCGTTAGACGGTGGCTTTGGTTGCGCCGGTGGAGATGCCGCCGTCTATGAGCAGGGTTTGGCCTGTGATGTAGCGGCTGGATTCTGAGGCGAGGAAGACGACGGCTCCGTCGAGATCGTCGGGCAGGCCGGGGCGCTTTACGGGGATGCGGTCTTTCAGGTATTCGACCCATGCTGCGTTTTCGTAGAGGACTTTGTTCTGCTGCGTTTGGAACCAGCCGGGCGCGAGGCAGTTTACGGTGATGCCGTGCGGGCCCCAGTCGTCGGCGAGGCTCATGGTGAGTTGGCGGATGCCGCCGCGGCTTGCGCCGTAGGGGGCGAGGCCGGCGTATCCTGCGACGCAGGTGACGGAGCCGATGTTGATGATGCGTCCGTAGTTGCGGGCGATCATGCCGCGCGCGACGGCTTGCGCGACGAAGAAGGAGCCGCGCAGATTGGTGTCGAGTATGGTGTTCCAGTCGTCCCATGTGACATCGAGCGCGGGCTTGCGGATGTTGCAACCTGCGTTGTTGACGAGGATGTCGATGTGGCCGAAGTGCGCTCCGATTTCTCCGACGGCGTTTTGAATGCTTGCGTGATCGCGCACGTCGAGCGCGGTGCTGAAGGTCTTTCTGCCGATGGCGTGGATCTCATCTGCGAATGGCTGAAGCGTTTCGCGATGGCGGCTGGTCATGGCGATGTCCGCGCCGGCGCGTGCGAGTGCGCGGCCGAAGTACTGGCCGAGTCCGCGGCTGGTGCCGGTAACGAGAGCGACTTTGCCGGTGAGGTCGAAGAGGGGGCTGTTCATTGCGCCTCGTTTGCGTTGGGTTGCAGCACTACTTTGAGCAGGCCGGGTTCGTGGTGGTAAAGGCGATCGAACCATGCTGGGCCGTCTGAGAGTGGAGCGACGGCGGAGAGTAATTTGTCTACGCGGATGTCTCCGCGCGACATGAGTGCGATGCATGCGGGGTATTCGCCTGCGGAGGCGCAGGAGCCTTGCAGGCGGATCTGCCGCGTGACTACCGATTGCAGGCCGACTTCGATAGTGGGTGTGATGTTGCCGACGAGCGTGACGGCTCCGCCTTTGCGTACGGCGTCGATTGCGTTCTTTACGGTGGCGGTGGTGCCGACGCACTCGAGTGCGACGTCGACACCGCGTCCGTTGGTGAGACGCATCAAGTCGTCGAACGCGCCTTCGTTCTGCATATTGAAGGTATGGGTTGCGCCGAGTTCGCGCGCGAGTGCGAGACGTGTGTCGTCCACATCGACGACGATGATGTTGCCTGCGCCTGCGAGCCGCACGGCTTGCAGGGTGAGCAGGCCGATCATGCCTGCGCCGATGACGAGTGCGGTGTCGTTGAGTGTGATGGGCGTGAGCGATACGGCGTGCACGGCTACGGAGACGGCTTCGATGAGCGCGGCGTGCGCGAAGGGCATGTCCGCGGGGAGATGGTAGGCGATGCGCGCGGGTACGGTGACAAATTCGGCGAAGGCGCCCATGCGGCGGAAGGCGGGTGTGGAGACGCCGATGACTTCGCGGTCGTCGCAGAGATTGACTTGTCCGCGCTGGCAGAAGAAACATTTGCCGCAGTAGATGGTGGAGTCGAAGGTGACGCGGTCGCCGGGGGCGAATCCGGTGACGTTGTTGCCGACGGCTTCGACGATGCCTGCGGCTTCATGGCCCATGACGATGGGAGGAATGCGGCGGCCGGTGCTGCCGTCGTAGCCGTGCACGTCGCTTCCGCAGATGCCGCAGGCCTGCACGCGGATGAGTAACTCGCCGGGGGCAGCGGTGGGTTGTGGGAGGTCGAGCACTTCGAGGCGGTTGTACTCCGAGAGGACGAGCGCTTTCATTGGGTGATCCTTCAACATTTGCGCAGATGTGACGCTGTTTTGAGTCTAGCGAGGGTGCATGAAGTTTGCTCGAAAATGAGCGGGGCGGTAGACTAGAGGTGCTCTATCGGGCGACCCCTTCGGGGCGCGTCCCAGAGACGTACAGGCGCGTAGCTCAGTTGGTTAGAGCGCTACCTTGACACGGTAGAGGTCGTTGGTTCGAATCCAATCGTGCCTACCATTCAACTCATTGCATCAACGATGTTTTGAATTGGATGTCTCCACTCAAAACCTTCAACTCGTCACCATTCGTCACCAATTGCAAGTTTTCGATGAATGATTGGTGTTCCTGTGCTAGGGCAAGCTTGTAAGTTGATAAAAAATTGAATGTGATCTGAGAATATATTCAGATAAAGACTTACGGTGATGGGCAGCATAGATGATGTCGATGAAAACTGTTCTAGAGGAAATGAGAAGGACGGTATCAGACTTTAATATCCCGCTAGAATGGTCCTCCGATAATCTGGACATATCCTGTATTCAATGATTTTGCTCAATATATATGCTCGAATGCGGAGGTGATTGGATTCGGGCTATCGCCGCTCTCGACAGAGCAAAATGCAATCAAGATTGCCGTTTCATTTCTGGAGCAAGCCCTTCGCAACGGTGACGAAGAAGTTCGCGATCTGGTCGCAGAATGTATTGAAACACTCTCCTCATGTCCACATGCCCACGTTATAGAACCATACGTGGAAGGGGAATTGAAATCTCTATGGGAGGCACACCACTCCCAGCCTTGAACGCACACTGCTTAGCAATAAGAGTAATTTGCAATGTGACTGTAATCGGGTTTCCCTGAACGCATGCTTGTGCCCACAGGACGTGGAGATTGCTAATTAAGAAGTAGGGTGGAGAATGTTAGGCTAGCGCCTGTCAACAAGACGTCACATACTCTCAGGTGATCGCATCACTCTATTCACAAGTCGATCGCAGGGCTACCGGTTATCTATCCACTTCGACTAATGTGATGTGGCTTCCTACGTTGCGCCGGTCTGTCATTAGGAGTTGCTGGGCTGTTGTGCTGACGGAGATGCCGGAGTAGATGGGCGGACGAGTTTCCATGGTGGCGATGCGGCTGGACTTTCGCGTTGCTGGATCGTATTGCGTGATAAATGGCGTTTTTTGGGATGCGTCGAGATAGTAGAGCCCTTGCGAAGTAAGTGCCCAATATCCCCAGAAACCAGCCGCAGGTTGGGGCAGCACCTTTTCTTCGGCGCCGCCGTTGACGGGCATGCGCCAGATGCCGCTCTCTTCGGCACGCGCGTAGTAGAGCCATGCGCCGTCGGGTGATTCGGCAGCGATGATGGCTTCTCCTGCCGTTACTGGTTGCGGAGAGGAGCCGTCTGCATTCATCTTCCATATCTGCCAGCGGCCGCTGCGGTTAGAGCGGAAGTAAACACTTCGGCCGTTCGCGGACCAGCGCGGGAGGATGTCGTTGAAATCGCCTGAAGTGAGTTGTTTCGCTTCGCCGCCGGATGCCGCGATAACGAAGATGTGGGAATGGTCTTTCGGTCGGGAGTCGAACAGGATGCGATCACTTGTGGGCGACCAGGCGGGGCTGCCCGTGATGGATCCAGACATGTGCGTCAACTGGTGGATTTCAGTTCCCTGGCTGTTTGCTATCCATATTTCCTGCTGGCCGGAGCGCCACGATTGAAAGGCAAAGTGTGTGCCATCGGGCGAGAAGGATGGCGCCGAATCCTGCAACGTGGAAGAGATGACCGGATTAAGTGTATGTTCGTTTCCACGCAGCGCGATGCCGGAGATGCTCCAGAGCGCGGAACTCTGCGTGTAAGCGAGCCGTTTTCCTGAGCGGTCCATCGCCGGTTGATAGGCATCTTCTACCCCTACGGGCAGACGCGACGGTTCGCCGCCCGAGATGCCGACCTTCCAAAGCGCAAACTTTCCGCCCCGATCGGAGGAGAAGATGACGGAATTGCTGTCACTGCTCCATGTAATTGAATCGATATCGCGGGCATCGTTCGTAAGTTTCCGCGGCTGGCTGCCGGATGCCGGGAGCAGATAGATGTCGCGCACCGCACTCTCGCTGGCGCGGATGAAGGCAACGAACCGTCCGTCGGGCGACCATGCCGGATCCATGTCGCCCTCCCATCCTGGTGGAGGGGAAGTCATGGGAGCGGCGCTGAGAGAATCGAGTTTGAGACGGTAAATAGAGGAGGCCGCCTGACCGGGGTAGTGGTCTGCAAAGAGGAGTTCTTTTCCATCAGGCGACCAGCTTAGGGCGTTCTGGTCCCAGTGAACGGTGTCCTGCGGTATGAAGATGCGGCGGGGTTCAGCGTTTCCGGTGGCAGAGGCAAGATAGATGCCGAGGCCGGAATCGGTATGCGCCAGAAAGGCGATCTGCTTTCCGTCGGGCGACCATACCGGACTCCACTCCGTCGTGTTTGCCTGATGATTGGAGACGAGTGGAAGGGCCGTCTCGCTGCCGACTCCCTGTATATAGATACGGCTGCCTTCGCCACGCTCTGGCCTTGCGACATACGCCAGCCGGTTGCCGTCAGGCGAGAAGGAAGCCTGCGCCTGCTCTCCTGCGGTGGAGGCAAATGCGATGGTGCGGAAACTGGGTGTCTGCTGACTCTGTAAATGGGCGTGCCACTCAAAGATCAGAATGGCCGCACAGAGAACAACCGCAATCCCCGCGGTGAGAGTCATCCAGAGAGTGCGGCGATTTGCCGCCGGAGCCGCATGTCCATGGGCCGGATGGGTAGGAGGCGTTTGTAGAGAAGTGTTTTGCTGAGAGGTATCCTCTTCCAGTGCCGCTGCTGGTTGGCCGCCTGTTCCGTTTCGTAGGGCGTCTTGTTTGTCACCGGAAGGAGGCGCCGGAGCGTCTTCCACGGGTGGCCGCACGGCGGCGAGGAGCCGGTATCCAGCTTTAGGCACTGTCTGAATAAATCTTGGCGATTGGGGATTGTCCTCCATCACGCGGCGGAGGACAGAGATACACCGGGTGAGTACGTCGTCGCTCACGAAGGTGTCCGGCCAGATGTGGTGGATGATCTCTTCTTTGGAGAGCACCTTTTGGGGATGCTCTGCGAGATGGACCAGCACCCGCATCACTTTCGGCTCCACGTGGTGCGACTTTCCGTGTGCTGTCAGCGAGTTGAGCTCGGGTTCTATCAACCATTCTTCGAGCCGGAAGGGTGCGTTTGTCACGATTTCCTAGTATAGCGGCATCGTTGCCCAAGTGAGATATGCAGAAAACAAACGATTTATTCTCCCTCAGAAAAACCTCATGCTTTCCTCCAGCAAAAAACAGGACTATTGCAGCAAGGGAGGGCTACCTTGCGTGCGTATTGAAAACCTACATCGTAGGATTCATTCAAGGAAGGCCATTTTGATGCCAAAGTTAGCACGGATTGCACGAAATACAGCAGCCTCATGGCAGTATTTGAGGCAAATAACGCTTCTGCTTTTGTTCTCACTTCTCCTTCTGCCCTCAGCACAAGCGCAGGTAACCTCCGGATCGATCTTTGGAACGGTGGCAGACCCCACCGGGGCGGTGATTCCAGGAGCAACGGTGCGGGCCCGAACGGCAGCAACCGGCATAGACCGCACGGTAAAGAGCACTGGTAACGGTACCTTCTCCATCACAAATCTGCCCGCAGGCACCTATCACCTGACAGTGACGGCACCCAACTTTCAGACGGTGGATAAAGAGGGCGTGATCCTGAGCACGGCGGACAAGCTGAACGCCGGCATCATTTCTCTGCCGGTCGGTGCCGAATCGGCGACCGTGACGGTGCAGGCGGACAAGGGCGAGTTGCAGATTCAGGCGAACTCGGGTGAGCGCTCGGATTTGATTACCGGCAAGCAGATTAATGACATCGCGCTAAACGGCCGCAATGTGCTGGATCTTCTCCGTGTGATTCCCGGCATATCGGGTGTAGGCAGCTTCGGAAAATCCGGCACGGGTGGCCTGACGAACTACAACGTGAATGGAACCCGCAATAATCAGCACGAGTTCACTATCGATGGTTCCTCGAATGTCGATACTGGCGATAATGGCGGTACCCAGGTGACGCTCAACACCGATGCCATTGCTGAAGTGAAGGTGTTGACCTCTAATTATCAGGCAGAGTTCGGAAAAGCCGGCGGCGGCTCTATCATTGCCACCTCCCGCGGTGGTACCAATAACATCCACGGGAACCTGCATTTGTTCCATCGCAACGAAGGTATGAATGCGAATACATGGATCAACAACAATACCAACAAGCCAAAGCAGATCTATCGTTACAACACCTTCGGCGGTCAGATCGGCGGTCCTATCAAGAGAGACAAACTCTTTTTCTTCTATTCGAATGAGTTCTATCGGCAGCTTGTTCCAGGCACGGTCGCTCAATTCCGCACGCCGACAGCTCTGGAGCGTACAGGAGATTTCTCTCAAAGCAAAGACAGCACCGGCAAACTCCTTACTCTCTACGACCCGGTAACTCACCAGCCGATTCCTGGAAACAAAATCAACCCTGCCACGCTGACTGCGGCACAGCAGGATGTCTTCAATAACATTCAGAAGATTCTGAATCTCTATCCTTTACCGAACGTCACTACCGATCCGACCTACAATAGTCAGACCCCGCTTTCGTATCGCAAACCGCGAACAGAGTTTGTCGGCCGCGTGGATTACCAAATCACACCGACGGAGCGCATGTTCGCGCGGTACATCAAAAACCTGGATTCAACGACCGGACCGATGAATTCTTTCGGCCTGCCCTGCAATGGCTCGCTGCAGATTCCCGGTGGATGCCGCAACACGCAGCCGGGTTGGAATCTCTCCGTCAACCTGACCAGCACGCTTACCGACCATATCCTAAATGAAGCGACATTAGGTCTGAGTGCATATCGCTCGCTCACCGAGGGCGTCAATGGCAACATCTCCGTTGGCAAGAACAACATCAATCTTCCTCTGTTGTTTCCCGTCACTGCAGATACCTCTATTCCGGATTTTTCCTTTAGCGGAAATGGTCAAAAGTATCCGAGTTCGTACTTTGGAGCGACGCCGTGGTTCCAGGCAAACACCTCCATTGATGCGCACGACAACTTAACGTGGTCCAAAGGCAGCCACACTTTGAAGTTCGGTGTGTTTTTCCAGCGCGCGCGTAAGGACCAGATCGCGTGGGGCAACTCCAATAGCCAGTTCAGCTTCAACAATTGCGCAACAGGCGATGGCGGCTGCAGCGCGGCCTCCGGCTCTCCGTTTGCGAGCGCCTTGCTAGGCAGTTTTAAATCATTCACGCAATCCAGTTCGCGTCCGACGGGATACTTCCGTTATAGCCAGCTTGAGTTCTACGCGCAGGACACGTATCGCGTGTCCCCACGGCTAACGATCGATTATGGCATGCGCTTTAGCTGGATTCCGCCGCAGTACGATGCGCGCAACCAGATTGCGCTCTTCACACCCTCCGCATATAACCCGGCAACAGCCGTCAAGATCGATGCTTCGGGCAACATCATTCCGAACAGCGGTGACCGTCTGGACGGCATGACGTATACGGCGAACAATACGCTGCCCAAGGGCGGATGGGAGGACCGTCACCTGATGTATGAACCACGTCTCGGTTTCTCCTACGATATCTTCGGAGATCGCAAGGGAACGTTGCGCGGCGGCTTCGGCATCTCGCATGACCGTGAGATGGGCAACCTTGTCTTCAATACAGTGTTCGGTAATCCGGCACTCGTGACTGCGCCCAGCATCAGCAATGGCAGCATCGCAGATATCCCATCGGCAGCGCAGAACAACAGCGGCGTGTTGAATGGTATCTATGGCGCGGATGCTAGCGGCAAGGTGCCCACGGTATACAGCTACAGCCTTGGCGTGCAGCGGGAGATTGCTGCCGGCTTCACACTGGATGTCGCTTACGTCGGCACCCAGAGCCGTCACCTGGTGACAGCGCGGGATATCAATACCATTCCTTATGGAACCACCTTCACCCGTGCTGCGCAGAACCCGGCGAACTTTGCCGGTGGCGTGGTGCCGCTTGTCGAACCGAACCTTCCGCCGGAGTACGCGGCTGCAGGGTACTCCTTCAGCGGACGGTATGCCTATCCGCAGAACTATCTGTCTCCTTACAAAGGTTATGGCCAGATGGAGTACTACAAGTTCGATGGCAATACCAATTACAACTCGCTGCAGGTTTCTGTGCAGCGCCGGTTCAGCCGTGGTTTGACGATGGGTGCAGTCTATACATGGTCCAAGACAATGGGTATCGCCAGCGCGGATGAGGATTTTGTCGATCCGTTCGACCCTCGCAAATACAGCTATCGTGTGCTGGATTACGATCGTCCCCATGTTGCGGCTATCAACTATGTCTATGACCTGCCGAACTTCACGCGACACTTTGGCGGCCCACACTGGTTGAGCTACATCACGGATAACTTCCAGCTTTCCGGCCTTGCCAATTTCATGAGCGGTGTCCCGGTAAGAACATCGTCGTTCCAGCCTGCGAACCAGTTCAATGGCGGATCCCAGTACAGCAAGGTGGCACCAATATATGTCGGTGTCGATGAAGTGGGTAATGTCATACTTCCGAAACTTGGTGAACCTTACATTGGCACATCCAACCGATTGCGTCAGGGTGCGATGAAGACGTGGGACATGTCCCTGTTCAAGAACTTCCCAATTGGTGAATCGTCTAAGGGACGCTCCATCCAGCTTCGTGGAGAGTTCTTCAACATTCTCAATATGGCTAACTTTACGTCGCGCAACTATGGTGTGTCGTATACATTGCCGTCGTATAACACCACTACCGGCAAGTACACGGCGTACTCGGCAGTCAAGAACGCTGCGTGGAATCAGCCTACCGGATCGTTTTCTCCGGCTGGAGCAGGTGGGCCGCGTGTGATCCAGTTGGCCGCCAAGATCTACTTCTAAACTCAAACCGATACAACAAGCACGGCGAGGATGGGCAACATCACTCCATCCTCGCCGAAAACTTCTCTCTGTCGTGTGGATAGAGATTTTCTGGTTTCCGGTCCCTTTCAATGAAATTGTTTTGCCACTCTGTATGCGCGTTCGTTGCGTCGGTCCTTGTGTTCCCCTCGTGCTTCGCTCAGAAGGTGACGGTGCATCCTGTCAGTCCCGATAACGCTCTGAACCCGCTGCCTGCACAACATCTCTCGTTCGGGAAGTTGAAGCCGTCTGTGCAGGTGGGAACCATCATCCACGTGGATGATAAGCAGCGATTTCAAACGATGGATGGCTTTGGCGCTTCGCTGACAGATTCTTCGGCATGGTTGCTGGAGACGCAGCTTTCACCCGCGTTGCGCAAGGAGACGATGCGGGCTCTCTTCGATCCGGAGCATGGCGCGGGTTTGAGCTTTCTGCGCCAGCCGCTCGGCGCAAGCGATCTGTCGCTCACGCATTACAGCTACGACGATATGCCTGCCGGTAAGACGGATGCCGGAGTGACTAAATTTTCTATCGCGCATGATGAGACATACATTTTGCCTGCCCTGCGCGAGGCGTTGCGTCTCAATCCAAAGATCACCGTGATGGCGACGCCGTGGAGCCCGCCAGGATGGATGAAGACGAGCGACTCCATGAACGGAGGATCACTGCGCGAAGATGCGATGGCAGAATTTGCGACTTATCTCGTGAAATCTGTTCACGCATATGGAAAGGCGGGTGTGCCGATCGTCTATCTTTCCGTGCAGAACGAGCCTCTGTATGAGACGAAGGACTATCCCGGCATGCTGATGCGTGCGGACCAGCAGAAGCATTTTATCGGCGAGTATCTTGGCCCTGCGCTTGATAAAGCTGCGCTGCACCCAAAGCTGCTCGCCTACGACCACAACTGGGACCATCCTGAATATCCGCTTGAGGTGTTGTCGTACGCACCCGCCGCGAAGTATCTCTCCGGCACCGCGTTTCATTGCTACGGCGGGCGCGCCTCCGCGCAGGACCAGGTGCATGATGCTTATCCGCAGCTTGGGTTGTGGATGACGGAGTGCTCCGGTGGTACGTGGCAAAAGGACAACCTTCTTGCCGCTACATCGCGGCTGATTCTTGAGAGCACCCAGCATTGGGCGAAGTCCGTTGTGCTGTGGGGCATTGCTCTTGATACGGAACATGGTCCACATCTGGGTGGCTGCGGAACATGCCGTGGTCTTGTGGAAATTGACCGTACGCGGGACCCGCACACCGTAAAGTACACCATCGATTTCTATGCCATGCAGGCGGCGAGCAAGTACGTGCGTCCTGGCGCGGTGCGCATTGCGTCGACGGATTTTGGCCGCCAAGGTTTGCAGACCGCAGCCTTTCAAAACAAGGACGGTTCTATCGCTCTACTGGTCCTGAACAATGCGGAGCATGCGGAGAAGTGGATGCTGGAATGGAAGGGCCATTTTGTGGCTGCTGAAATTCCTGCCGGATCGCTGGCGACGTATGTATGGAAGTGATGAACGGCGATTGCTATTTAGAAGAAATGAACTCTGAGGAGAGTCGATGCAATTCAAAACCGCAGTGCTTGCTTCGGCAGTGACGATATCTATGCTGAGTTCATGTCTTGAGCCAATCCTCGCGCAGAACACCCATCGGGCGAAGGTCGTCTCTTCGCAGGACGAGGCGGCCCGCTTTGTGGAGCATCTTTTCGCGCGCATGACATTGCAGGAGAAGCTCGGTCAGATGAGCCAGCTTGCGATGAACGACTACGAAGCGCCTGTCGCGGAAGAGCGCATTCGCAATGGACAGGTAGGCTCTTTGTTGTTTGTCACCGATCCGGAGAAGATCAATCACCTGCAGCGCATCGCTGTGGAGCAGTCGCGTTTGCACATTCCGCTGATCATTGGCTTCGACGTGGTGCATGGCTTCCGCACCATTTATCCCATTCCGCTGGCTATCGCTTCTTCGTGGGACCCGCAACTTGCAGAGCATGTGCAGAGCATGGCTGCTCGTGAAGCGCGGTCGGTCGGTGTGCACTGGGCGTTTGCGCCGATGGTGGACATTGCGCGCGATGCGCGATGGGGCCGCATTATGGAAGGCGCTGGCGAAGATCCTTATCTCGGTTCCCGCATGGCTGAGGCACAGGTGCGCGGCTTTCAAGGGGAAGATCTCTCGTCGCCCGATCACATTATGGCGTGCGTGAAGCACTTTGCTGGATATGGTGCGGCGGTGGGTGGCCGTGATTACGATTCAGCGGACATCTCTGACGAGCAACTCTATAACGTGTATCTGCCGCCGTACCATGCGGCGATCAATGCAGGCGCCGGTTCCGTAATGAGCGCCTACATGGACTTGAACGGTGTTCCGGCCACAGGCAATAAGTTTCTGCTTACAGATGTGTTGCGTAAGCAGTGGCACTTCAATGGGTTCGTTGTGAGCGATTGGGGATCGATACGAAGCCTGACCACTCATGGGTTTGCCACTGACGATCAGGATGCCGCCGTGCGGGCCGTCAATGCGGGCGTGGATATGGAGATGACCAGCCATGTATATCGCGATCATCTTGCCGAGGCTGTGAAAGAAGGCAAGGTGCAGCAGTCCACCATCGATCAGGCTGTCCGGCTCATTCTTCAAGCGAAGTACAAACTTGGTTTGTTCAAACACCCTTATGTCGATGTGGCGCGTTCGCGCCGAGAGATCGGCTCCGTCGAACAGCATAAGGCAGCGCGTGCTGCCGCCACGCAAACGGCGGTGCTGCTCCGTAATGAAGGCAATCTTCTGCCGTTGAAAAATGATCTCGGCTCCATTGCTCTCATCGGTCCACTGATTGACAGCAAGCCAGACACGCTGGGCTCATGGAGCCTTGCCGGTGATGTTGGCGCGACCGTCACGATACTGGATGGACTGCGCAACCGTCTGCCGTCCAGCACAAAGATCCTCAGCACCAAAGGCGTAGAGATCGACCGCGTTCAGCCCTCTATCTTCGACGCGCAGTTCCCCAGCCCGAAGCCGCAGATGAAGACGGCGGAGGAACGCAAGGCAGAGTTCGAGCATGCCATCGATCTGGTGAAGCAGGCCGATGTTGCTGTATTGGTGCTTGGGGAAGCCCAGAATATGAATGGCGAGCGCGCTTCGCGTTCGTCGCTTGCTCTTCCTGGTGAACAGCGGCAACTGCTTGAGGCTGCCGTGGCTACGGGCAAACCGGTTGTCCTGCTGTTGATGACCGGACGCCCGCTGGATATCACCTGGGCATCGCAGCATGTACCCGCCATTCTCAATCTTTGGTATCCGGGAACGGAAGGGGGCAATGCTGCCGCCGATCTGCTCTTCGGAGATGCAAATCCAGGCGGCAAGCTCCCCGTGACGTGGCCAAGAAATGTGGGGCAACTCCCGATCTTTTATGCAAGGAACCTTACACAGATTCCTGAACACCCTGAAACGCGCTACTGGGACGGCTCCAGCGCGCCGCTTTATCCATTCGGATATGGCTTGAGTTACGCCAGCTTTCGTTTCGGCAAGCTCGCATTGAGCAAGGATGTCGTGCGGGCAGGTGCATCCCTGACCGCTGCCGTGGAAGTGGAAAACGTCTCCGATCGTGATGGCGACGAAGTCATGCAGTTGTATACGCATCAGCGGGCAGGCAGCGCGTCACGCCCGGTACGAGAATTAAAGGCTTTCCAGAGGATTCATTTGAAAGTCCACGAGAAGCAGACAGTAAAGCTTACGCTGGATACGAATGAGCTTCGCTTCTGGAGCACGCAGACACATGCGGAAGCGATTGAGCCGGGCACCTTTGATCTCTGGATAGGAAATAGTTCGGAAGCCACGGACCATGCCAGTTTCCGTGTTGAGCCGTAGATTGAGTACGCGACAGATTGCGCCACGTACGTGGTTCTGTTTGACAGCGTCGCAAGAACGGGTGCTATGCTAAGCCACTTCATTGCGCCACTGCACGACCTTCTTAAATGCTGCTCCCATTTGGGTTGAGCCTGAACGATGGAAGGCTGCCTTTTGCTGCATTAGCTTTTCTCTTCCCATGTAGAACGTGTTTGCTACGGGCCCCGCAGAGCGATTGCAGGAGGCGTCGTGCCATTCGATCTCGCACTCTACGACCTGGTCAGCCCCTATCTTCTTCGTGGAGATACCTTCGGTAAATGGCATGCCGCATTGTCGGTGCTGTATGTCTCCGAGCACACACTTACCCAGGACGATGCGGGCATAACGATTCGGGGCGTTGCACGCTTCAGTGGCGATGTACAACCGTATGTCGATCCCACCAATATGACCTTCGGAGTGCAGGCGGAGAACACGGAAGGGCATCCGGAGAATGATGCAGGACGCCGCGATCCATGGCTCGATTTGCGCGACGCTCACATTGAATTTGAACTGAGTGCTCCACGCACAGCGTCAGCCAAGGTCACGGCAGCCGTGCTCGCTTTAGGCGCCGATGCCGGTTTCAAGAATGCCGCTGCTGTTCTTGCAGACTACGATCCAAATACCGCTGATGCACCTCCTTCGGATTATCCGAGCACCGAGTTTTCGCTTGATCTGTTGCTTACCAGCGTTGTGCTGCGACCGCCGTTTTTGGTGGGGGCCAGGCTGGATGAGCCGAGTGGATTACTGATCGAAGATACGGAACACAATCGTGTTACATTTACGCTTCCGCGCATCAAGGTACGTCTGGCGCAAGGATCTGGAGCAAACGATCCACTAACGGCGCAATTGCTTTCCGCTGGCGCAGCCGGTCTGGATGGCAATGACGATCTCGGAGTAGCTCAACTCGTCACGATGGATCCTCCCTATGCCTTCATTGGTCCTTCGAAGGTTGTTGGCATCGGCTTCCGCTCCGCCACACTCGATCTGTCAGCAGACTCCACTCCGCCAGACGTCCTCTCGCAGTTTGGTTATGACGATGCCTGGACCGGACTTTATCTTCCAGAGCTTCGCTTGTACGTTGCACCTCCGGGCGCAGACGATCTCGCGTTCGATGCAAGTGCTACAAATCTGTTGATTGGGTTCGGAGAATCTGCGGGCGTGACGGGCGATTTCGAGCTCGCTGTGATCAATCAGGGATCTGGCGAGGTGAAGGTAAGTGCTCGCTTTTACGATGTTGACGGAAAAAGCTATGCCATCACGAGGACTTCCGATACAGAAGCGACGGTCACTTTGCCTAAGACGAGCCGTCTTGTTGTAGATATTGACGGGGGGCTTACTCCCTATTTTGGAACAGCGACGATTGGCGCGGCAGCAGAAGCTCCGGGCCGGCTGTTCGATGTGGATTTCGGAGCGGAGACTTCACTCGTCATCGTTGTATCAGGCAAAGGGTCGCAGCCTGGAGCCACTAAAAAAACACTCACGATCACTGCGGCCCTGGAAGGCCAATCTGCTCCCGCACCCGCTGGCACACTTACGACCAGCACCACGGCAGCTCCCGATGTAAATACAACCGGGATCGTGCAAGGCGGCAAGACACTGAGCATCCCGCGGCTCAAGCGAGTCAATTACACCACTACGCAAGTCACTGTTGCGGTGGATACGGACAGCACAACAGCGGCACAAGCACACTGGACGATCGGTGGTGTTGATAAGGGCGTCAGCGCCGCTGTCACATTCGATTGCAAAGAAGGCGATAACATCGCCGTGATTGCTGAGCTGCCGGAGGTGGCACCCACAACCAGCACATCGGAGTTCACGGCTTACTTTCGTTTCGACCATCCTGCGCCGGGGCCGGACAACGCTACGAAATCCTATGCTGAAGATCCGGACCATACGCACACGGCACCAGCACCTGATCAGGGGCTCACATCGCCCTGGGCCCCAGGCATGGACGCCGCAAGTGGAATGGCGCCTCTGCTTACCGCCATCGACGCTGGCGCACAGATCACGATTAAGGGATACGCCAGTTTTGAGACCGGTGACGATCCATCGCCGGCGAGTTCGAGCTACATCCGCAACAACGATCTTGCGCGGCGAAGAGCGCTGGGTCTGCGCGGCATCTTTGAAGACAAGCTGGGTGTTGCATCCTCCCGGATTACGCATTCGGCGGACATGTCGCACTGGAATGCAGCAGAGCAAGGCGACCCAACCCGGAACCTTTGGTGGAAGGCTGTTGCTTCCTGGGACCCGGCACATACGACAGGTCAACCAAAGATCACGATCACCGGCACGGCAACCCGGAAAAAACCCGACGCTCCCGGGCCGGTACCGCCGCCACCGGATACGAAGGCCGATCCGCCCGCACCTCCAAGCTGGTTCAAGAAGATCGATGCCAAAGTGCGCATCGTACGCGACCACTTTGTTGCGTGTGAAGTGTCGGGCCAGTTTGATATTCAGACGGCCACAGAAAATCAGCTTGCTACGGGAGGAGTGAGCGGAGCGGACATTCCGCAATGGAAAGGCTCAGGGAGCCAGAATCCTGCCGATGGCATTGTGGACGCACGCGTGATGGTGCAGATTGATGATGCCACGGACACGACTACTGTGGACGTCTCCTTCGGCGCAGACCCGGCGGATAAAGATGGCCTGATGCACATGGGCTGGTTACCGCCGAACGCGGTTACAGATGGCGGCTACGGTCAGGATTTTCTCGGACTCGGCATTGCCTTTATGCCGCTGGTTGCAGACATAGCAGCCTCTGTGGCGAAAGACGGTGGCCTTGCAGAACTCGCAGTCACGGGAGGAGCCATCGGTGTGATCGGCGTAATCGCCGGCCTGCCGTGGTTCCGCACGGAGCACATCATCTGGTACGGCGGCGAAGTGGGTGTACAGGTGCGCCCTGACGGCACCAAAGTAGCGATTCTGTTCGATCTGGAAGTTGGCTTGTCTGCCGAAATAAGTCTCGCCGGCATTCAGATTGTGACGATACCGCGCGAAAGTCCTCTGCTGATTCGATACAAAGCGCTGGGTATTGTGATTGGGCATCCCGCGGGAGAGCCGGGCGGCCAATTCCGTCCTGTCTTTGATGCCTCCAAGGGCTACAGTATCGATGTCTCCAAACCCGGCGCCATTCAGGTCCATAGTCCTTTTGACAAGATTCTGAAGATTCTTGGCGCACGGCTGGCCCATAACAATCCGTTCATGATGGAGGTCGATCTTGGCTTCGCGATCGATCTCGGTGTGGTGTCCATCGATCGCGCGCGTGTACGCATGCACCTCTCACCGCCTGCTCCTCCTGAACTCACCGCCTTTGGAGCAAGTGTAGATATTCCTGGTGCGCTCTCGGGCTCCGGATTCCTTGAGATGAACAATGGGCCCACGGGTTTCGAGATCAAAGGAGGCCTCGACCTAACGATTACGCCCGTGTGCGTGCGCGTGGCGGCAACCTTTGCGATTGCACAGATCACCAGCGGTCCTGGCAGCCCTGCTACCGGTGTGCAGGTTTCGCTTGAGGTGGATTTCCCTGTAGCCATTCCACTCGCGTGTTCTGGTCTGGGCATATACGGCCTGCTTGGGTTGTTTGCCGTCAACTATGCACGCGACGAAAGCATCGTGACCGATACAACGACTACCGCGCCTGCACTCGCGTGGCTAAAGGCGACGGGCGGCGAACCGCAGCTATCGCAGTACTGGGCGCCAAAAATTGGCGGATGGGCTTTCGGTGTCGGTGCGCTGCTGGGTACGCAGGGTTCGGATTTTCTGTTCAACCTGAAGGGCATTGTGTTGCTGGAGCTGCCCGGCCCACGTTTGCTGCTGATGATGAAGGCCAATCTGCTTGCGGACATTCCTGGGTTGCACGGACCGGCAGAGGGCACCTTCCTGGCGGTGGTCGATCTCGACTTTGGAAGAGGCACGCTGACGATCGGTCTGGCAGTGAACTTCGACGCAAGTCCACTGCTCTCCATCAGCATTCCAGTGGAAGCATTCTTCAACTTCAACGATACGAGCGACTGGCATCTCTACCTTGGCCGCTACGATCAGCAGGTCTCCGCAAAGGTGTTGCAGGTGTTCGATGCAAGCGGATACCTGATGCTTTCAGGAAGCGGTATTCCAGCTCACAATAATCTACCGGCTGTAACAGGCTTCAGTATTGGCACTGGTTTGCATGTCTCCTTTAAATGGGGAGGAGGTCCGCTATACGCTCAACTCTCCGCAGGCTTCGATGCCGTTGTAGGATTTTCTCCATTTCGTCTTGCCGGCATTATGGAGGTGCGCGGAACACTGCATCTGTTCATCATCGACATCAGCGCATGGGCGCAACTCACCGTGGATGTAGGTGACAAGGGAGATGGCACACACGTTGCACAGATCACAGGCAAGATATGCGGGCGCGTGAAGTTCTTCTTCTTCAGCGTGTCTGGTTGTGTGAGCTTCACCCTTAGCGCCGATTTTGTCGATGTGCCGGATCCTCCTCCGTTAGCGGCTTCGCTGAAGCTTGTGAGCCGGTCGCCTGCACTGGTAGCAGGGTCTGGTGCAGACAAACCAATCGATGTCAGTCTCGGTGAAGGGCAGCAAGGCGATACGCAACCTGGAGATCTTCTACAGGTTCCCGTGGACGCGATTCCCGTGGTGATGATGTCGATGCCTCCCTTGCAGGATGGTGGTATCAAGTTCCTGGGCACAGACATTGGCGGCACATCGCATGCTCCTGCAGACGGGTGGGTACAGCGCGGCGATCTCTGGTACAAGTACACGTTGCACAGCGTGGAGTTAATTGGAACCGTCTCCGCCGGCCCGACACCGGCCACATGGTGGAACACCAAAGCAGGCGACCAGGCACTGGAGGCGCAACTTGCTCTTCTAAGCTGGATACCGAACGCGACTCCGAAGGCCTTTACATCGAGCAAGTATCTTGACGAAACCGTGACGGAGCAGTGGGGAACGGTGTGCTCCAAGGGTGCGCCTCCTGCTGCGGTGCTGTGGACGTTCTTCGGTCAACGGGTAGGACCATCCGAAACAGGGTGGCTGCTCACGGGAACGGCACAACCCGATCCGCCGGATACGGTTCGCTCGAGCTGGCCGAGTCTGCTGCTGCGTGTCACGGAACGCTGGTGCTGCGGGAACTCGAGCATCGACAATCTTCGCGGCATCATTCCGGCGGAGGTGGACGCGCAGGCTGTGGCATGTGCACCGTCGCTACACAATGTACTGGGTACTACTTCGATTACATCTGCGAGTGGTGCTGTGGCGGCAGCTACAACGCGCATCAACAATATCGGGCGAATTGCTACGAACGTTGCTGTACATACTGGGAATGCAGGAAGTTCGACCGGCGTATCGCCGGCAGTACGGCTGAATAATCTTGCGGCAGCTTCTGCAACAGCAACGACTGTTGCAACGAATCCCACGGCACTGCTGCGAGGCAATCTGCAGGTTGTTGAGAAGATCTCTGCTACGCGACCAGCGTTTTCTGATGTGCTTACAAAGCTCAACGCTGGGCAGAGTGTTTCTCGAAGTGATCTGCTGCGCAGTGCCATCACTGCTGTGCCGCCTGCTCAGGAGGTGGCCACAAAGAACTGCACGGCATACGCATTAGCATCGCCGTTGTTTGATGACGGCAAAGTGATCGAACTCGGGAATCCCTCGCGTGAAAAAGATGTTCTCGCAGGATGGAAGACGAGGAAGTTCAAGCCCGGCAAGCTCGACGATGCCGTGGTCTTTTCTACGGGCGCCATTAAGTATGGAAGGTTCATGCTCTGGGTCCCGCTTCGTCTTATGCCACAGAAGGCGGTGATCGTTGCGGTGATGGATGCTGACGAAAACATCCTCTCCAGCCACGTAGTTACGAATGCAGATCTTATTGGGACGGCCTCTCTGCCCACTACATGGACAAGTACGTCCAGTCCGTGGCACGACGAAATTCTTGAACTTGCCGAGATGGGCGTAACGATGCGTGAACAGTACGCGATGGTTTTTGTGGAGATAGGAGGGAGCGATAAGGCCGACCGCATTGTCGTTGCGGCTACACCTGAGAGCCGTGATATCAGAACGAAGCTGGCGATACGGCCTTTCTACGTGGCGTGCATTGAAACACTGGGTCTCGCTGAGATGGAGCGTTCCGATTACGACAATAAGACGCAACAGAGCCTGCAAAGCGCACTCGGTGGTGCGCTCACAGCAGACAATGCGAGCAACGCGCTACTCGTGGAGAACACTACGTATCAGGTGCGTATCAACTATTCGGTGTCTCGTGAGCGCCGTAAGGCAGGGCAGTCGCCTGACCTGCAACTCACGCTCGACAATCAGAGCCAGAGTTTCTGGTTTGCGACAGATGGAACTCCTCCCGATTCGCTGCGAGGCTGGATACTTGCCGCTCTCCCTGGCGAACGGGAGCAGCATTATTTCTCCTCAGATACGATCCGGCTGGTGTTTGGAACAACGAACCTTTGGAATATCTATGATGCCTATGGCAAGAAGCTGCAAGTACGTCTGCGCCCCTCCGGGTTCCAGACGGTTCCTTCTACACCGTCTGTTCCTCACCCCCTCGTTATCACGCCAGAGAAGTTGAAGAAGATCGCTCCCGCAGTGTTGTCGCCGTGGGAAGAAGCGGTAAATCGTGTGGTGCTGCCCAACAGCCCATGTGTGCCAGGCTCCGGAGAGACGGTGCGGCACACGGTGTTGGATATACCGATTCCCTTGGAGCTTTACACGGACTACCTTATCGACGTGGAGATGCTGGACAAAGCCACGGCGGATGGAACGCCAGGGCAATTGGTATGGCGGAGCAGCTTCTCGACCGGCGGCTTCCACACAGCGGACGAGTTCGCATCTTCTTTCTCGATCGCAAGGATTGGGCATAGAGGTGTTCCGGCAGAACATGCCGGCGCATTGCAGGCGATTGGCCTGCAGTTCGCTGCTAAGGACCCAGAGGGTGCGGAGTTCGACAATGCTCTGATTAATGCCGGACTGGATGCGCTGCCGTTGCCGAAAGCGCCTGGAGTGACGGTGTTCTGGGAGGCTACGTCACCACCTACACCTTCGGCCATCCTTCTGGATGCTTCGGAACCGATGTGGCGCATGCGTCCATTACCCAGCATGGTGACCAGCACGGACCCAGCCGGAAGTCAGCGGTACGAGATGCTGGACCAACTGTGGATGGACATGCAGAAGGGGACAGGCAGCGCAGACATTATCGATCGAATCGTTCCGGCGCCGGGCGGACAGCGCGCGCTGATCACATTGAAGCCAGGCGCACGTGGTCAGCGCATTGTTTTGGCATTGCGGTACATCGCGCATAAAGAAACGTATCTCGACGGACCGGCGGCGACCGACCGTTTGATTCCAATACTGGATTGCACACTGGCCACCGCGCCATGGGAAGAGGAGGACTAAGGTGGCCACGTACATTGTCGATCCGCTTAAGTTCCATGCCGAAGGCGTCATGGTGGACTGGCTCGTCGTAGCCCGCCGTCTGCTGTTGCAGAAAAACCTCGACCAGCGATATACAGTTCAGCTTCGTTGGATGTTGAAGGCGGAGATGGGAATGCCGACCGAGCCGTTTCAGGTATGGAGACGGGCGCGAACTACGAAAACGGCAAAGGCATTGCACATTGCTCATACGCAGCTTCTCTTTCCTCCTCTATCCCTCGTCACCTGGATAGAGGGAACAATGTCGTCTGTTTCGGTGCAGGTGAATGCACCGTCAGGCGGCACGATTGCGGCGTACAGTGGCAGCCCCACCATCAACAACATCTGCACGCTTGCAGCCGTTCCCGCAGGTGCCACAGGAGTCAGCCTCTCAGCGCATGCGATTGAGGGACTCATGCTCTCGCCTGGAGTGCAGGTGACCGGTGTGACTGGAATCGAAATCGGTGACTACGCCAATTACGATGGCTGGCAATTAATTGAGATCGTCGGGTTGCCGGTGGACAAACTTCAGTGGTCCTCTATCGGCAAATATGGCGGTCCGCAAGGTCTTGTAGGAGCGCTTGTAGCTGCTCCAGACGCAGCCGTTCAGAGGCTCAAGAGAGGCGCACCCCCATTTGGCTGGGGACCGAATATTGCTACCGGCGTTCCAGCTCCTGCGTGGAGTGCTCCTGATCCAATGCTGCTGGTAAAAGAGACGAACGCATCTCTGCTCGATGAACTTCGCCCCGTGATGGCGAACTTTCCACCTGCACAACAGGCCGCGCAGATCGTCGAAGTACCATTGCCGCCACCTGAAAATTCAAGTGGTCAAAAAATGTCTGGTTCAGGTTCAACGACCCAGGCTTCGCCGCTTGGTATGTCGCTCATGGCTGCGTCCACCGATCCTTTCCTGAACCTGACGCTTGGCTTTGGCACGGCGTACCCGTATACGCCGAACCCTCTCGTGCTTGCGGGGCCTCCTGTGTTCGATTACATGGTGACTGCACGCTGGGAGAAGGGCATCGACGGTAACTCGGCAGATATTCAGTATGCTGCCGTAATTCCTGCGCCGGGTGCTGCGTTTCCGCCAATCACTCCTGCAAATGTCAACGCAGATGATCTCGGTGTGCTGCGCCCAGCCGTTCCCGATGGCGACTGGCGCGCTTCTGTGCGAGTGAGTTGGGACAGGCCGATCGAGAGTCCGCTTTTTCGGAATGTCAGCGTGTCCTTTGCGCGTGCCGGTATTACGCCTGCATCCGGTGCCGAGCTTCTAATGCAGAAACGTGCGAGTGGTGGTTTTAGCCCCATCGTAATCAACAACAATCCGGGTGATCCAACAGACCCGGACAATCCACCGGACCCTGATTTTGCGCACATACACCTTGTCGATCGCGAGATGAGTGTCTTCCACGATCCGGGATCGCGTTCTGTGAAATACGGAGTGGCCATGCAAGACATCTACGGCGTATGGACTCCGTGGGTGCCTGTGGACCACACTGTTACGCAGCCTGCCTTGGATGTCGTCCGCATCATCAGTGCCGAGCTGCAGCCGGTTGTTCCTGCAAGTGGAAGCGTATGTCCAGCTTCCCTGCAGATCGAGTTTGCATGGGACTGGGAGGTAAGGACTCCTGCGAACGTCACGTTTGTAGGAACGTTGTATCCAGCGGCAACACGCGGGACCCCTCCGCCGAGTGAGGTTGTTCCTGCTGGCTTGGGCCGCAGTCTTGGAGCGATCGGCACCAAACTGGTAGTCACCTTCTCCGGCGATGTGCCAAGTGCACCCGGCTGCACAATCGTGCCGCTTTCTTCATCCGGTGACCAGCAGCTTCCCGGCTTTGGACCTGCCCAGGGAGCACAGCGCCGCTATCGGCTGACGTTGTCAGGTTTGTCGCTGGACTTCGCAAGCACACCGTTTATCGGTTTATCGCTCTGGTCGCAAGGGCAGGAAGCGATCGCTCCGCATCGAGTTTCTCCATGGGGAGTGAAGCCTCAGGTCATATCGATTGGAGATCCCAGACCTCCTATCATTGCGGTGGTGCCTGTCACCCTCGGCAGCGTTCCGGATGCGTCCGGGCAAAGCCATGCGCGTATTGCGTGGGCGCCGCAACCTAATGCTGATGGGTTCTTTGTGTATGAGGCATCGGAGACGGCCATTTTGGAAGCGACCGGTAAACCGCAGCCGGCGCAGAATGCTACGTTGCAAGAGCGCGGCGATGTTTTGCGCGCCGCATTCAAAGCGAATCCGGTGCGGCGTCCTTTTACTCGTTTGAACTCCACATTGCTTCGCGGCGTGACAAGCACCGATATCGCACTGCCGCGCGGTTCACGCGAGATCCATCTATATGTCGTGCTCGGCGTGAGCGCAGGCCAGGTGGAGAGCCCGTGGCCCAGTGGCCCCAATGCAGATGATGCGCTGTACGTGATCGCAGCACCGCATATCGATCATCCTCTGGCGCCTACTATTTCGATACAGCGTGTGTTCGACGGAGGCATGTACAAAGCGAAGCTGCAGATCGAGACCCGCCTTGGACCTCGTCCGCGGCAGATTGACCTTCACCGTGTTCGCGTAGACGATGCCGCAAAGGAGCTGGACACGATGGGGCCTCCTGTTGCTCGCGTCCGCACCAGTGGCGGTGGATGGAATGTAAGTTCCGTCGTCGATCCCGTGTATGGCAATTACATTGGTGCCATCGATGGTGTCGACGCGCCTGCAGGATCATGGAAGCGCGTTTGGTATCGTGCAGTCGCCTGGAGCGATCATGATCCAACGCGAGGTGGTTTGCCGGGCCGCTCGGATGCCAGCAATGCCGCGTGGGTCGTTCTTCCGCCAGCTACGGGACCGGTGATCACGCCGCTCGTCGTTATTCCAGGCGCACCTGCAGGCAGTTTCATTCTGGAATGGAAATGTGCGTCTCCGCTTAAGAAGACGCCGCTTGGCTCGCATCTTATCGCTGTTCGTGCATCCACGGCCGGAGCCGCTTCGAGCACTCCTCCACTGCTGCGCATCGACAGCACACTCGATGCTCTGCCACATGCGCAACCAGCGGCCGATTCAGGGATATGGATCGCCGGGACCGCTGCAGGCGTGACCACATATCGCGCATTTGTGAAGCGTACCAATGCCAACGATGTGGTGACGTTCGCTGTCTCCATTACCGATCCTCTTGGAAGGTCGGGAGAGCAGTTCATGACGGTCGATCCAATTGCGCCAGATGCTCCAGCGGACCTGCAGCACGTGAAGGCAACGAGGCAGATTTTCACCATTCCGCAGCGCACCGTGCTCACGTTCACCAGCACGTCGCCGCTTGCTCCTCAGCCAGATGGAGTTTACACGCTGCACGTAGCCGGTCAGCTTGCCACCCTCATTCCTCACGTGCTTCCTCCTTCCATCACTGTGGCGTTGGGCAAGATCCCGACTAAGGGCCCGATTACTCCTCCGTTGCCAACCATCTGGGCTGTTCGCAGTGGGGCTGGCCCGAACTACACATATTCGGTTGTGACCACGGCAAAGGTAAAAGGCTTCACGGTCCGCATTACCGCGCCTGATGGCACGTTCGCGGAAAAAACGGTTGCGGTCGCCTAGGACACTCTATGAATCCGGTCACGATCACTACGCTTACCTCAAATGCCGTCCAGCAGAACCTGAAATCGGATGGACTGGATACGCTTGGACTCACGACACTTGCACTGTCTACCCGATGGTCGGATGCAACACCTGCTGCAACGGATTACAACTCCAACGAGCTCATCCTCGGTCTGGGGAGTGTGCGCGCGCCGTTTCGAGGCATCCTGGAATTCTGCTTCACTCCGGCAAAAGCAACTCTGAAGACAGCACTCACCGATTCAGCAACCACGTTGGTCGTGGACGGAGGCGGGGATGCTTTCCCATCGCCTGTTGGCGGTCCAGTGATGTTGAGAGTTGCAACAGATTCTGGCGACAAGGTTGAGATACTGACATGCACCGCGCGCAGCGGCGATAGCTTTACTGTTACGCGGGGCGCTCAGGAATCGAAGCCGCAGGCGTTCGATGCAGGAACACTCGTTGAGCTCCTGGTACCGATGAGCAATCGAACATCGCGATATCTCGATGCGAGTGGAGCGCCTCTCACTGGAACGTGTGCTGCTCTGCGTTTGCATCCAGCAGCCGTGTGGCGGCAGGAGACGCTGATTTCGCAGCGCTATGGAATATCGGGCCAGGCGCCCATTCTTCCGGTCCCCATCACGATGGTGATCCGTAATGCAGAAGGTTACACTTCGGCACGATGGTATGAGCCAGACGAAGACTTCACCGGTCTCACAGGACCTATCTCGTTCCATGACAATCGCGGTTTGATCGTCGATCCCATCTATGTTGCATCCTTGTTTGCCGATCTTCAGGCATGGCATGCCGGACTGACCGGAAAGACGTCTACATCGTCTCCAACAGGAGCAGGCGGAGTAGGATCGATTGCCGCGCTCGCAAGCGGGACCCTGCTCCATGTTGTGACTCTGCATGGAGCACCATACCAGCCTGCGGTACCCGCAGCTACGCTGGTGACCAAGAATGGCAGCGGAACAGAAACAGGCACCGTGCCCGCGTCGGGACTGCTGACTCTAAACAGCGGCGACGGTGTGGAAGCGTCCACTACAGATGCAGGCAGGCTGAGGTGGGGGTGGGCCACAAACGGTGTTCTTGCCCGCACCAGACTTGTGCCGCCTGCGCTACCTGGAACCGGATCACCGGCACCTTCGCTACCGCGCCAGTTCTATCGTGTTGCTGTCGTGGATACGGTATGGTCTCTGCTGGGAAATCGAACAACGACTCCCGCGCTGGGCGTTGAAGGGGATGACGGCTCCATTGCTTCCGATCTTTTACCTCAGGTACGGGACCAAGTGGTGATCAATCACCTTGTGGATGGTCCCGATACACTCGCGGCCGCGGACACCGTGCTCACACGTGCGCAACAAAATATGGTGCTTGCGGTTTCGCCTGTGATCGATGGAGCGTTCACGGTGCCTACACAGGTTGGCGCAAATGCACACTGGCCGGCATTCCCCGCGCTGGCGGCAACTCCTCCGGGAACAAGCACCAGCTTTGCAACGCCACCTGCTTCTCCTAAAGACGGCATCACTGCTGCATGGACCTCGGGGCAGGATGTCGTAGTCACAATTGCCGCGGACAAGGCACCGCACGGTGCACACGTACGCATTTATCCGCAGCAGTTCGTCACCCTTCCGGCGATCACCGCAGAGCCATCTTTTCTGCGTGGCGATGGTGGTGCAGCCATTGCCCAGGTTGGTCAACCGGCGGCGATATTGTTGCGCAATCCATTTCAACTTGCGCCGGCACAGCCAAAGCCTCCGTCAGCAAACCTCACAATGGACATTGTGATTGCGCCGCGTGTGGGCAACAGAAAGATGTGGGGAGCTGTGAGTGTGTCAGTCTCTGCCGGTCCCGCGTCTTTACCGGCTGACTCCTTCGCGGGAACCAATCCGCTGAGCGCGATGCTGGGACAGTTTGAATCGGTTTCGCCGAGCCCGTATTTCGGGATTCCGGCAACGGTGACTCCGCCGGGTGCAGCACCCGGAGGGGTCACCGGTTTTGTTCGCTCGCTCGCTTCCGAGCAGGTACCGCGGCAAGGTCCACGACTGCCGTCTATGGCTCGATTTGAAACGGTCCTTACCACAGGCACCGGTGATGGCTCTGGTCCGCTGGCATGGGAAGCTGTGCTCACTGGAGGGTCGTGGGCGCGGGAGACACGGTCCGCAATGCACAGCAGCGGCAATCCAGGGAATCCTGCAGCGCAGGACCTGCATGCACCAGGCGTGCATGTAAGCGGTGCGCTGGCCTACGATCTTGCGCGGCATGCAATGCGGCGGGCGCAATCGATCATTCCTTTGCCCACCAGCCCAGGTGTAAGTCCCGGATGGCTTGTCGCGATGGACGGAAATAATTTCAATCCTCCATCGGATACCGTCGCAACGAACACCGGCATTGGCGCATTGTTGGAAACCGTGGCAGCCGACTGCGAGACGCCGGAACTCGCGCTTGTTCCGCAGCCTGCACCGGGCACGACGCTGCAATCTCTGGTGAACAGTCTTGCATCGGCGATCGGTGTGCCTGCGCCTGGATTCAGTGCCGGTAATGAAGCCCGCATGATTATCGAAGTGCGCCAGGAGATTGCAGCCTCTGCAAAGGGGCTGCGCGATAGTCTGTGGTCGCTCCGCCGTGCACTGGCTGAGGCCAGAGAGTTTATCTACATTGAGTCACCGCAGTTTGCACGCACGGCACGTCCAGAGGTCGATCCGGCACCGGCAAACCAGATTGATCTTGTTGATGTGATCGCAAAGAACCTGCACGACAACCCTAATCTGAAGGTGATCGTCTGCACTCCTCGCGGCTCAGACTTCTCGCAAAGCTATAAGGCATGGTCAAGGCAGCATTATGCTGCGCGTGCTGAAGCTGTGAGCAACATTCTTTTCGAAGGCAAAGATCGCGTTGCGGTCTTCCATCCAGTCGGTTTTCCTGGACGCGACGCACATATCAAAACCACTACGGTTGTGGTGGACGATGTCTGGATGCTCACCGGCGCGACGCATTTCCGCAGACGGGGGATGACGTTTGACGGCTCTGCAGCCATTTCCTGTTTCGACCGAACATTGCAAGACGGTTACTCTGCTGCTGTTCGCAATCATCGCCGCAACCTTATGGCGGCGAAGCTGGGCATTGCTGCGCCTGGGACTCTCTCCCCTTCAGCAGAATGGCTGCGCCTCGGCCATGGAGAGTCCGCATTTCAACTCGTAATCGACTGGCTTGCGCAAGGTGGCCTTGGGGCAATTCTTCCGTTGTGGCCAGGACCTTCAGATTCCAGCGTCCTCCCTGCTTCCGATCGTCTGGCCGATCCGGACGGAACCTCTGCTGATAAATATCTGGCCCTCTTTGGAAGCATAATCGCCGAGCTTGGAGATTGAAGACCGGACACTTCGCGCGGCAGGTTGCAATGCGCTTGTCATGGTTATGAGTGCGATGCGCTGCACCTTACCATCAGGCTTGTATGTCACACGTTCTCCGGCCATGCGTGTCTGGGGTAGCGGCGCATCAACTCCTTGCGCACTTGCGGATAGAGGCGCGTCCAGAACCCTGCAAGATCAGTCGTGGTCTGCACTGCCCGCCTATTGGGCGCCAGCAGGTGGACAACGACCGGAGTTTGTTCCGGGCCAATACGCGGCGTCTCATGCATGCCGAAAAAATCCTGCAGGCGGGAAGCAATCCATGGTGGTTTGCCATGTTCATAGTGCACCTTCGTCTGGCGGCCACCTTGCAAACGAATTGTGGACGGTGCAAGTTCGTGCAAACGCCGTGAATCGGCGGACGTTTCCAGGGCCGGAACCAGCTGGACTGCTTCTGAGCGAAACTCCGCAAAGCTGCGCAAACCATAACAGAGGCCGCGCACCACACCGGCAATGTCCGGTTCACCAAGCTTTGCAAATGCAAACCGCTCTTTCAAATTATTAAGCACATCGGGGTCAACAAACTGCTCCAGATTTTCAAGCACCTTCTGCGCAAGCAACTCTGCCGCTGCTTCAGGATCGGGAGACGCATCGTGCCACTCCTGTAGGACGAGTTGCTCATACAGCAGTGCCGTTACGCTCTCCACACGATCTGCGCCCTTGTTCCAGGTGAGCGTAGATTGCTCACGCACACGATCAGGAAAAAGTTCGATAAGCCAGTCAGGTTCGATGCGGGAAATCATGCGGACGAGAGGCTGAGGCTTGTCGTTACGATCTTCAGCATCCAGCGCAACCAGGAATTCGTATGAAGGAACGCTGCCCGCCAGTTCTGCCGAAATACCATTTGCAAGCAGAAGCTGATTTCCCGTTTTGCGTCGCGCAACGCGGTCCGGAAATCCGCACAGAATCGATAACAGCAGGGCATCCTCATCATGCGTAGCCTGCCTGCCGATGCGGGCGATTCGTCGAAGCTGAGAGGCATGCTGCTGTGTTCGTGAATCCAGACCTGCATCCATCGCTTCCAGCAGATCCGTATGTGGTGAGCGAGCGCCGGATCCGAGCAAGGCCATTGCGCGGCACCCTGCTTCGCCCACACCGCGCTGGATAGATTCCATCAGAACGCGAGCCAGGCGAGGTGGAAGGGGAAAACGCGCGAGTTCGCGGGCATTGGTCCCATGCGCATGCAGCGAATCGAGCAGCGACTCGGCATGTTTGACCGCGTTCTCCGGCGGCGTATCGAGCCACTCCAGTTCTGCAATGTGTTCCACGCCCATGGAACGCAAGGTGAGGCAAAGCTGCGAGAGATCGCTACGGACAATCTCCGGCGCATCGTAGTCGGCCCTGTGCGCAAAATCTTCTTCCGGATAAAGGCGTATCACGCGTCCTGGCGCTGTTCTGCCTGCACGCCCAGCCCGCTGCTTCGCAGATGCCTTGCTGATACGCCCAATGTGCAACGATGGAAGCCCTGTCCATGGTGAGTGCGTCGCCGTCCGGGCCAACCCGCTGTCGATTACAGCGGTGACACCTTCCACTGTGAGTGAACTCTCGGCCACATTTGTTGCGAGGATCAGTTTCTGCTGTTGTGAAGGCGCAACGGCGAGGTCCTGTTCAGCGGAGCTTAGATCGCCATGCAGAGGAAGCATAAGCAATCCCGCGCGCTCGGCAACTGGTTCGCACGTCCGCATAGCGCGGCGAATCTCTGCCGCTCCCGGAAGAAATGCGAGTATGTGCCCCTGTTCTCCTTCGCGCAACAGAAGCTCCACCGCACTGCGCACCTGCATGTCGAGTGGCTGAGGAGAATATGGCAGATGCGTAATGGTGATAGGAAAGGTCCGTCCTTCTGAACGTAGAACAGGGCAGTGGTTCAGATACTCCGCAATCGGCGCAGCCTCAAGCGTTGCAGACATAACAAGAATGCGAAGTCCCGGACGCCTTGCTTGCAATCGCCTCAGCAATGCGAGCGCAAGATCGCTATCCAGGTGCCGCTCGTGAAATTCGTCGAGTACAACAGCATCGACGCCCTTGAGGTCCGGATCGGAGAGAAGGCGTCGCGTCAGCACACCTTCTGTGACAAAGCGCAAACGCGTATTCGGACCGGCAACTTCGTCGAAGCGGACCTGATAGCCAACGGTTTGTCCCGGCTGTTCTCCTAATTCAAAGGCGACTCTTCGCGCTGACATCCGCGCGGCGATTCTGCGCGGCTCCAGAACGATAATCTCTCCGTCTACAATCTTGAGAAGCGCAGGCGGTATGCGTGTGGTTTTACCTGCACCGGGAGCAGCCTCCACTACGAGGTTGGCAGTGCTTCGAAGCGCCGCTGTAATTTCGGGCAGAAGCGTATCGACAGGCAGCGCAGGTGCTTTGATCGCGGATGTATTTGTTTCAGGCACGCACCTCTATTCTCGCGCAGGCGGTGGGGAAGTCCTGTCACGAATGTGACGTTGCGCCTGCCCCGTTTTCCTCGTCAGAAGCGGCTACGATGTTTCTAGAACATGGCTGACGTAATTTCTCTCGACCCGCAGATACTCCTTCACATCTCCACTACGCTCAACCTTCCACTCGCTGGTATCCGTTCTGTGATGGGCCTGCTCGATGAAGGCTCTACAGTTCCTTTTATCGCGCGATATCGCAAAGAGGCGACCGGCAATCTGGATGAGGTGCAGATTAGAGACATTGAGCAGAAGATTTTGTACTTTCGCGATCTGCTTTCGCGGCGCGAATCCATCCTTGGCTCGATTGCGGAGCAGGGCAAGCTCACGGACGAGTTGAAGACGCGCATTCTGCAAACGCTCGACCGTAGCGAACTGGAAGATCTGTATCTGCCATATAAGCCGAAGCGGCGCACCAAGGCGACCATCGCCCGCGAACAGGGGCTTGAACCTTTGGCGCTGTACATGTGGAACCAGGAGCGTACGGAGACGGACCTGATTACGCTTGCGCAGTCGCTGATCGATCCGGCAAAAGAAGTTGCCAGCGTTGAAGATGCCCTGCAGGGCGCGCGTTACATCGTGGCGGAACTCATCAGCGAAGATGCCGAGGTGCGCAAAACCGTTCGCCACCTGATGTTTGAAGAAGGTGTGATTGTCTCCCGCAAATGCTTCGATGCGAAGGACGAGCAGGAGAAGTTCAAAATGTACTACGACTACCGTGAACCGGCGAAGACGATTCCTTCCCATCGCATGCTTGCGGTCCGGCGCGGTGAATCGGAGAACGTACTGTACTGGCTAATGGAATTGGATGAGCAGCGTGTTCTCAGCCTGATTTGTTCCCGCGTTTTACGGCACAATGGCGACTGGACGGCGCATCTGAATCTCGCTGTTGAAGACTGCTGGAAGCGTCTGCTCAATTCGTCGATACAGGGAGAGTTGAGGCTTGAACTCAAGAGGCGTTCGGATACGGACGCCATCCAGGTGTTTCGCGATAATTTGCAAAATCTTCTGTTAGCTGCGCCTGCAGGACCCATCGGTGTGCTTGGTATCGACCCCGGGCTGCGTACAGGTTGCAAAATAGCCATTGTGGATGAGACAGGCAAGTTTCTTGCACATGATGTCATCTATCCGCACACGGGACGCGAGCGCGAAGCAAGCCAGAAACTCGCAGCGCTCATGCAGGGGCACAATGTGCGCGCCATCGCTATCGGCAACGGAACAGCATCGCGCGAAACGGATACCTTCGTGCGCGATTTTCTGAGTGAACACACACTAAGCGACATCTTTCGCGTGACAGTGTCGGAGGCAGGTGCAAGCGTGTATTCGGCTTCTGAGCTGGCGCGCCAGGAGTTTCCGGACCTGGATTTGACAGTGCGTGGAGCAATCTCCATCGCCCGGCGTTTGCAGGACCCTCTCTCGGAACTGGTGAAGATCGATCCCAAGTCCATCGGGGTGGGTCAGTATCAGCACGACGTAGATCAACGCCAGCTTCAGCAGTCTCTGGAAGCGACGATCGAAAGCTGCGTGAACCGTGTCGGTGTCGATCTCAACACTGCGTCCTGGGCACTGCTCCGCTATGTAGCCGGCATCTCTGAACGTATTGCGTTGAACATCGTCGCGTATCGCGATACGCATGGACGATTCAACACACGCACAGAACTGCATGAGGTACCTGGCATCGGGCCCAAAACGTTTGAGCAGGCAGCAGGGTTTCTGCGTATCCGCAACGGGGGTCAACTGCTGGATAGCACGGCGGTCCACCCGGAGTCGTATCCGTTGGTGGAGCAGATTGCGAACTCGCTCGGTACTCCAATTTCAGAACTCATTCGCAATCCGCAACTGCTGAACAAACTGAACAAGAGCGATTTCTCCGCAGGCAGTTACACGCTCGAAGACATTCTTAATGAACTGCGCAAACCGGGCCGCGACCCACGTGACACCTTTGTGGCCCCTTCGTTCCATGAGGCTGTGCGTGAAATTGATGATCTCAATCCCGGCATGGTGCTGGAAGGGGTTGTTACCAACGTGGCTAAGTTCGGTGCCTTTGTAGACATCGGCGTACATCAGGATGGTCTGGTGCATATCTCCGAGATATCGAACCGGTTTATCAAAGAGCCATCCGAAGTGCTGAAGGCCGGTCAGATTGTGAAGGTAAAGGTGCTTACTGCGGACACAAAGACCAAACGCATCTCGCTTTCCATCAAGGCCCTCCAGGAGAACACGGAGCGCAAACCGAAGAGCACTCCTCGCACCGCTCCTCCGCTTTCCATGGAGGACAAGCTTTCTTCCCTTTCAAAGAAATGGAAGGTGAGCACCACCACCTGAACTATGGGAGTGGCACGACCATTTCTTATGAGAATGTGCTGCTCGCTACCTGATAGGCAATTTTCTTCCCAATCCGAGGCTTTTCTCCGGAAGAGGAAAAGTATTACCCTCGATTTTGAGCGATTTTCCGGACTCTCCTGGCATGTGGGTAACTGGTCCGTACGTGCCGTTGCGCTCCCCGGCAGTAGCTGGCTGCATGCTTTTCGGGCTGAAAGACCTGTGCCGGAAAGATGCTGTTTCTGCTGTATCGTCTGATCTCGTCCAGGATTTGCAGAGGTTCCATCGGCTTCTGCAGGACGGGAAACGGACGAACAGCCTGTGGGAAGGTCTCACGGACAGTGCGTTCCAGGTCTATTCCTGCAGTCATTAACACCACTTCCACAGAGTACAGCTCCCGCAAAGCCATGCTGCACAGCAGTGCATTGCGTGCATCCCGGGCTGTATCCATCAATACCAGGTTCGGCTTGACCGCCTGTGCCAACTGCATGGCGCCATAGGGGCCATTGCAGGTTAGAGCCTGAAACTCCGAGCGGCAACCATTCAGAATCTGGGCGATTGTGGAAGCGATTGCGGGATTTTCATCGACTACAAAGATAGTGGTCATATGTATGCTCATCGGCAGATAAGGCCGTTTCTTTATTGAGCGGGATAGCGATACCGGATTGAATCCCTCAATGTATGTACCTCCACTCCCTAAATGAGGAAGAGAAAACGAGATCCCATTTGGCAATCAAGTTGCTTTATCAAGTCCATATGAGCAGTCAAATCGCGCTAATTTACGTCTTGAACAGGTAAAAATCGGCATTTTAAGACGTCCCGAGCGGCTCGATGTTGGACATTATGCAGACACACCGTAGCTTCTCTCTCCATCACGCGCGCACCCGCTATCCGTCCTCCAGAGCAGGAATTTCAGGACGCTGGGAGGCGAACATCAACCCGCCGCTTCAGAACATCGTCTCCATAGCGCCTGAGTTCCACACCCGCGGTATGCGGGCTTCCTCGCCAGAAGCAGAACTCGCGGTAATGAACCGTCTCGGGCAGTTCCTTACGAGCGGACCGGACCTATTACTCGATCAACTCACCGCCGCATGCCTTGAAGCGTGCGACGTAAGCTCGGCAGCCGTGGTTCTTCTCCAGCAGGCAGGGGGGCGATCAAGGCTCCACTGGGCAAGCGTAGCGGGCAATCTTGTCACATCGCCCGAATACCGGTTTGAATGGGAAGCTGCCATGGAAGCGGCATTAGAGAGCCAGCAGCCAGGCATTTTTATGCGTCTCGCGCCGGCTGGTTCTCCCTCTACTGGAAAGCCACATACGAGCGAATGCCTGGTGGTTCCATGGCAGACCCCATCGCACACGCAAGGTGCTCTTGTGGTCTTTTCGGATTGCATGAAGAGATGTCTCGATCCAACCGACCTCAGGATCGCGAAATCGCTGACGTGCTTCGCCCAGCTTGCAGCCGAAAAGAAGGAGTTTGAAGACCGTTCGGCCAGAGGGTTTGCTTCGGCGGCCCGGCTCGCGAACGAGATTGCCCACGAGATCAATAATCCTCTGCAAACTCTTATGAACTCTCTCCACCTGATGGCCTGCGACTATCCCGTTGATATGCACCTTAAAGCGGCACGGGAAGAAGTTCGCAGAGTAGCCAAGGTGATGAAGACCATCCTGGAGCTTGGCAATCGCAAGAATCCCTGGACCTGAAAGCAGGCGCTATTTAGATATCAAGGCCGAGATCGAGCGCCCGAACGCTGTGCGTGAGGGCCCCCACTGAAATCAGATCGACGCCGGTGGCAGCAATCTCCGGTATGCGGTCGAGCGTCACACCACCGCTTGCTTCTGTAATTGTGCGGCCGTTGATCTGCTCGACAGCGCACTTCAAATGTTCGATAGAGAAGTTATCGAGCAGAATCGTATCGGCGCCAGCAGAAAGCGCCATCGGAACCTGATCAAGGCAGTCCACCTCAATCTCCACATGCGTTGTGTGAGGGAGTTGCATCCGCGCTTTGCGGATCGTTTCTGCAAGATCGCTGCCATCATTTGGCGCGAGTGCGGCAAGATGATTGTCCTTCAGCATGACCGCGTCTGAAAGCGAGAAGCGATGATTATGCCCGCCTCCACAGCGCACGGCATACCGTTCCAGCAGCCGCAGTCCCGGCGTGGTTTTACGCGTGTCCACGATCTTTGCCCTGGTCCCTGCCGTCGCGGCCACATACTTTGCAGTGAGTGTCGCAATTCCCGATAGACGCTGTGCGAAGTTCAGGGCCACGCGCTCGGCCTGCAGAATCGCCTGCGCAGGCCCACTGCATTCCGCAATGATGGCGCCAGCTTCGAAGGCTTCTCCATCATGAATCGCAAAGGTAGTCTCCACCTTTCCGGCGGAGGCCATCGCGATGGCAATCACATCTTCTCCACAAAACACACCGCCCTCGCGTGCTGTGAGACGTGCGCGCATCTGCGCCTCTGCGGGCACAAACGTCTGCGAAGTGAGATCGCCCCACGGAGCATCTTCCAGCAGCGCCATCTCTACAAGCCGTTGCACGCTCTTACGGTCAGGCTTCAGGAGCATGCGACGGTAACTCCCTGCGTGTAGATGAGCGAGCGTTGCCACTCGGCACGTGTCTCCGTGTAATCCGAACGATAGTGCGCGCCGCGGGATTCCGTGCGTGCAAGCGCGGCAGAGACCACAAGCCGCGCCAGGCCGAGAAGATTCGCATTCTCCAGTGCATACGCGTCTGTCCCGTCAGCGTGCCATGCGTTCAATTGAAGAAGAGCAGCTTCCAGTTCCGTGTGCGTGCGCTCAATGCCCGCCGCGTTCCACATCAGCGTTTGCAACGCAGTGCGATCAACAAGCGCGCTTTTCACATGCTCCAGCGGAGCAGGAAGATGCTGCGCTTCATCCGCCCAAAGCTCTTCCTCATGCGATGCATCTGCTCCATCGTTATTCAGCAGATGGGCGCAGCGCCACGCGAAGACAAGGCTCTCAAGCAGCGAATTCGAGGCCAGGCGGTTCGCACCATGCACGCCCGTGCAAGCCACTTCTCCTACTGCAAACAGTCCGGGGAGAGAAGTGCGGCCCCACAGGTCCGTGCGCACGCCGCCCATCCAATAATGCGCTGCGGGAGTCACTGGCACCGGTTCGTTCGCCCAGTTGAAACCTTGCGCGCGGCACGCGCGATCGATGGTGGGGAAGCGGTTACGAAGAAATTCAGCTTCCATCGCGGTCGCGTCCAGCAGCGCAGGCCGTCCGCCCTGCAACTCCATCTGCATGGCAATCGCGCGCGCTACCACATCGCGAGGAGCAAGCTCGGCCTGCGGGTGGATGGCTGGCATGAAGCGCCGGCCATTGGCGTCCAGCAGAACAGCACCTTCGCCGCGGACGGCTTCTGAAATTAAAAATCTGCCGCCAACAGCCATCGCCGTCGGATGAAATTGATAGAACTCCGCGTCGGCAATCTGTGCACCCGCTCGCAATGCCATGGCGATGCCGTCGCCTGTTGCTGCTGCGGGATTTGTTGTATGCAAATACAACTGTCCCGCACCGCCACTGGCCAACACAACAGCATCTGCATCCAGACGCCGCTTTACCTCTCCTTCAAGAATGTCGAGGCCTGTAACGCGGCTATCTTTCAAAACCAGATCGCACGCAAAGGTGTGTTCCAGAACCACGACATCGCTCGCCCGCAGAGCACGCACAAGGGCAAGTTCGATCGACAGGCCCGTTGCATCTCCGCTCGCGTGCAGCACGCGGGCCTTCGAGTGGGCTGCCTCCAGACCGCGCGCAAGTTCGCCGTTCTTTTTATCGAATGCAACACCAAGACGGATCAGGTCGCGAATGCGGTCCGGGCCTTCCGTGCATAACACGTCAACGGCTTCACGCTTGCATAAGCCGGCACCTGCGCGTAACGTGTCGGCGATATGTTCGGCCACGCTGTCGTCTGGAAACATGGCAGCCGCAATGCCGCCCTGCGCCCATCGCGTATTGCTCTCCGTCACTTCCAGCTTGGTCACAAGCGTGACGTCATGCGTCGCATGCAACTCCAGCGCTGCAATCAGGCCGGCAATGCCGCTGCCTACTACAACAATGTGTTTGCGCTTCATCGCGGCTTCACGCTCAACATGCGCTCCAGCGCGACGCGCGCAGGGATCGCAATCTCTTCCGGAACCACAATGCGGTTCAGCACCTCGCCACGCTCCAGCGCCTCCAGCACCCACAGCAGATAACTCGGATGAATGCGATACATCGAAGAGCATGGACAGATGACCGAATCCAGACAGAAGATCGTATGTTCTGGATGCTGGTCGGCAAGCCGCTGCACCATGTTGATCTCCGTGCCAATGGCGAAGATGGAACCTGGCTCTGCCGCTTCCACCTTCTTGCGGATAAAGTCTGTCGAGCCTGCCTCATCGGCTGCGTCGACCACTTCCATCGGCGACTCCGGATGCACAATCACCCGCACGCCGGGGTGGCGCATACGCGCGAGCTGGACCTGCTCGACTGTAAATCGCTTATGAACCGAGCAGTAGCCATGCCACAGCAAAATGCGTGCATTCTTTAATGTCTCTTCACTCGATCCGCCAAGCGGCTCGTTCGGGTTCCACACCACCATCTGTTCCAGTGGAATTCCCATCGCCTTACCGGTATTGCGTCCGAGATGCTGGTCAGGGAAGAAGAGCACGCGTTGCCCACGCTCAAACGCCCAATCCAGCACCGCGCTTGCATTCGATGACGTGCAGACAATGCCGCCATGCTTTCCGCAGAACGCCTTCAGCGCCGCGGACGAATTCATATACGTCACCGGAATCACAGGCACGCGGCCGCTCGCGTCTGGCGCTTCCCCGAAAAGAGCATGCAGATCTTCCCAGCAATCCGTCACCGTATCCACATCGGCCATGTCGGCCATGGAGCATCCCGCAGCCAGGTTCGGCAGAATCACTGCCTGATCGGGCCGCGAGAGCATGTCCGCCGTCTCGGCCATAAAGTGGACGCCGCAAAAGACCATTGCTTCGGCCTTCGGGCGCGTCCTGGACGCTTGCGCAAGCTGAAAGGAATCGCCAACAAAATCTGCATAGCGGATGACTTCATCGCGCTGATAGTAGTGCCCCAGAATAAGCAGCTTCTCACCCAGCGCATGCTTCGCCGCGCGAATGCGCAGATCGAGTTCCTCGCGCGAGAGCCCGCGATACTCCTGCGGCAGCACACCCTGCACGGGAGATCCAGCCGGCAGCACATCGGCCATCGAAGCACCGGGACCATATCCGGGCTTCGCCTCATCAAGCTCCCATGGCCCCGCCGCAAGGTCCGAGGAACAAGTGCTGCTTCCGGAGGTTACATTTCCTGGCCGTTCGCCGATGCGAATCAGTTGGATAGTCTCATCAATGGATGGCACGCCAATGCTCCTGCCACATCCGCTGCCAATCACTCTCTGGCGAATACGTTTTCAAATGCGAAAAGTGGCGTTCCCTTAAAGACTACCTTTTTCAAGAAAAGTACGCCAAAAAGGGTGAGCCTCGCCGAAAGATTGCTTAGAAATTAAAGTGATACACGATACCTGCCGTGCCGGCGGTGGTATACATATGTCCGGACTCCGTAACAGGCGTGCCATATCTCTGCCATTGAAGATCGACCTTTAGAGAAAACCGGTTGCCCATCGCAATATCCACGCCGCCTCCCGGCGAGAGGACCATGGAATGTGAGGCTTTGTAGATAAGGCTTCCATCCGGTGTGGGATATCCGTTGCCGTTGTAGTAGATCTGTCCAAACCCTGCCAGAATGTCGCCGTAGGGGTGCAATCGTCCGAACGCCCGGCCAATTCTCAAGCCACCTAGCACGTTGTTCTCTCCCGCCACAGAGCCTTTATCTATAACGTGGGTACCGCGCACTTCAATAGCAGGATTGACGTGAAGAATCTGTCTAAAGCCTGCGTCTGCACCAGCCGTAATACCCAGGTTTCTGCCGGAAGCCAATCCAATGTGAGAGCCCGTGATTCCGCTAAAGGCTGACAGCCGGAGGGTGCGTTGTGCGGTAGGAATTTCCTGCGCCATTGCAAAGGGTGCGCCCGGAACCATCCACGCAACAACTAAAGCCGCAGGAAGTAGTCGTGATAAACGGAGCGTTTTTCTTATCTGCATATACGCCATTACTCAATCCCCATCGCGGTAAGGCATGGTGGTTTAGACCTGTTGCTTCTACATCAGCAATTAAGAGAAAAGGTGCTGCCTTCCAGAGAACTCAACATCCAACGGAGACATAACGGTCAGTATATTCATTCGTAGCGAGATGAAACATGAATGGGCTGCAGAGATCATCCGCAGCCCATCTTTGCTCTATAGAGCACTCGCTAAGGGCATCAATCCAGATCGAAGAGCAATACCTCTCCATCACCCTGAATCGTGACTTCGCTTTCGTTGCTGATAGCAAGTCCATCACCCTGCGCAAGCGCTTTGCCGTTGGCCGTCACCGTACCACGGGCCACCTGCAACCACGCGTAACCACTGCGCAGCGTGTGCTTTACCTCGCCACCGTTCTCCAGCTTTGCGGCAAGCAGTTCGGCATCACTGTGCAGCACGAACGACTCATCACGCCCATCCTTGCTGGCCAGCAGGTGCAGCCTGTTCGGCTCATCGGTCACGCGGAAACGCTTCTGCTCATACTTGGGTTTAATCCCAAGCTGATTGGGCAACAGCCATATCTGCAACAGATGCAGCGTCTCCGTGCTGCTCGGGTTCATCTCCGAATGCATCACGCCGCTTCCCGCCGTCATGTGCTGCAACTCGCCCGGCGTAAGCACTCCGCTCGCGCCCGTGGTGTCCTGGTGCTCCACCGCGCCTTCCAGCACGTAGGTCAGGATCTCCATGTCGCGGTGCGGATGCTTGCCAAAGCCGGTCCCCGGCGCCACAAAGTCTTCATTGATTACACGCAGGGCGCGGAAACCCATCCGCTGCGGGTTGTAATAGTCCGCAAACGAGAAGCTGAAGTTGGACTGAAGCCAGCTATGATTGCCTTTACCACGTTGGTTCGACGGAAGATAGTTCGTCATCGAAATAACCTCTGCAGAAATAGATGCTGCATGGCATATTTGGATTCAACCTGCTATGTAGGCGAAATTAGACCAGATTCGGGGCCCACCAACTCCGCATCCATCGCCAGGTAATCCATCGGCCAGCCCGGCTTGATTCCGTTCTGGCGCACCAGCGTGGCAAGCTGCGCATAGTGGCGAATGCTGTGCATCATGGCGTGGATAAAGACCGTATCGCGATGCGAGCGCAGCCGGCCCATGGTCATGGTGTTGAACTCGATCGGCTTCTGCCAGTCGAAGTCAGGATCAGCCAGAAATTCGCGGTACATCGCACACGCGCGGTCATGCGCCCCATAGCTGGCTTCCAGATCTTTCCCAACTTGATCGAGCGGCGTCTCAGGCACACCGGCGATGCGTTGCGCATAACGCAGCTCCGCCATATGGAAGTGGTGCACCAGCCCAGCCACATCATTAGTCCCCATCACATCGCAATGCAGCGCCAGCGCGTGCGGATGCTGCTCAAAGAGCGCACGCCACTTGCGCGAAGTCTTCTCGTTCCACTCAAGCATCTTTTCTGCACTTAATGCGGGCGCACTCATCGTCTCATCTCCATTTGCGGGAATACGCTATGGATGCGCCGGCATTGTTGCAGATGCAGAAAATCAGAGCGCGCGATGTCCAATATCGCGGCGGAACTGCATGCCCTCGAACGAGATCTCGCCCAAAGCTTCATATGCCTTCGCCAGCGCACTGCGCAGATCGTCCGCAGCAGCAGTGACACCCAGCACACGCCCGCCCGCCGTCACCACTTCGCCATCACGCAATGCGGTGCCGGAGTGGAACACCTGCACATCCGCAGGGAAGGGCTCGCCCATTCCGCGAATAGGCAATCCAGTCTTGTGCTTGCCAGGATAGCCACCACTTGCCACGATCACACACGCGCTTGCGCCCGGCTTCCACTTCAACTGGAGCGACTGCGCCTTGCCCTCCACCGCTGCCTCAAACAACTCCAGCGCATCACTCTCCAGCCGCATCATGATCGACTGCGTCTCCGGATCGCCCCACCGCGTGTTGAACTCCAGCACCATCGGTCCGCGCGCAGTCATCATCATCCCGCAGAAGAGAATGCCCTTGAACGGCGTGCCCTCCTCGCGCATGCCGTCCACAACCTTCTGCGCCACCTGCTTCGTCATCCACGTCCGCATCTCCGGCGTGATCAGCGTGTCCGTGCAATACGTCCCCATGCCGCCGGTGTTCGGACCGGTATCGCCCTCGCCTATGCGTTTATGGTCCTGCGCCGCAGCCAGAGCAACGGCATGCGTTCCATCACATAGCGCAAAGAACGAAACTTCCGGCCCCTCCAAAAACTCTTCCAGCACCAGCGTCGCTTCGCCCTTGCCCAGCAGTGTGCCGGAGAAGATGCCTTCCGCAGCCTTGATCGCTTCCGCATGGTTCGCAGCGATCACAACACCCTTACCCGCCGCCAGGCCATCCGCCTTCACCACAACAGGAGCATCCGCATCGCCAAAGTCCGCAAGCGCGCGGCGCACATCCTCCACACTGCTGCATGTGCGATACCGCGCCGTAGGAATCTTGTGGCGCTCCATAAAATCCTTGGCAAAGCTCTTCGACGACTCCAACTGCGCCGCCGCCTTTGTAGGCCCAAACGCACGCATGCCCTTCGCGTTCAACGCATCCACCATGCCCAGAGCCAGCGGGACCTCCGGCCCCACAATCGTCAGGTCCGGCTGCTCCTGTTCGGCCACACGCATCAGGTCGGCAAGAACGTCCTGCTTGGCCGGGACGCAACGCGCCACCTGCGCCATGCCTGCATTTCCCGGCGCAGCCACAATCTCGGTCACACGCGCACTCTTGCTCAGCGCCCACGCAATGGCGTGCTCGCGGCCGCCTCCACCCACAATCAAAATCTTCATTCTGTCTCTTTTATGCCTTTAGAAAATCAATCAGCAGACGGCTCGCGTCATCCGCATGCGTCAGCAAAAATCCATGCGGAGCATCCTGCAGCACATGGTACGTCGGCTTCTGCAACAGCGCAGACATGCGCGCGCCCGAGTGCTCAATCGGAACAATGCGGTCCGCGCTGCCATGCACCACCAGCACCGGAATATCGATCTTTTTCACGTCCTCGCGCAGATCGGTCTGCCACGCATCCACGCAGTTCACAATGCCCGCGAACGATGCCTTCATCCCCAGCACCCAACTCCAGTGCTTTGCCTCGTCCGTCACGCGGCCCGCAGGCTGCATCACGTCCGCGTTATAAAAATTATCGAAGAATCCCTTCAGAAACGACCCGCGATCCTTCCGCAAACCAGCCTTCACACCTTCAAACACGTCCTTCGGCACGCCCTCGGGATTGTCATCTGTCTTGCCCAAAGCAGGCGCGATGGAGCCCAAAAATCCAGCTTTTTTGAAGCGCTTTGTGCCGTATTTTCCGAGATAGCGTGCCACCTCACCGCCCGCCATCGAGAAGCCGAACAGCGCAGCATCCTTCAAATCCAGGTGCTCCACCAGCGTGTGCAGGTCCGCCGCCATTGTGTCATAGTCATACCCCGCCGCAGGCTGGCTGCTCTCGCCAAAGCCGCGCCGGTCATAGGTAATCACGCGGTATCCCGCATCCAGCAGCGCCGCCGTCTGCTTCTCCCACGAAGCGCCGTTCAGCGGCCATCCATGCACCAGCACGACAGCCGGGCCCGATCCATGGTCCTCGTAATCGATCTCAATCGCCGTGGAGTTTTCCGTGCCGACCTTCAGCATCGCCATCGCATCTCTCCTTCACATCTATTCCATCACGCTTTGCATCTCAGAAAATGCCGGGCCTATAATTAGGCATACCTAAATGTCAGATCAGACCCTCATCGCCGTCCCAGAAGACACGCAGAAGCCGCGGCTCAGTTGGCGCGAGCTGTCCACGTACTTCGGCCCGGCGTTCATCGCCAGCATCGCCTACATCGATCCCGGCAACTTCGGTGCAAACATTGAAGGTGGCTCGCGCTTCGGCTACAAGCTGCTCTGGGTGCTGCTCTGGTCCAACCTCATGGCGATGCTCGTGCAGTACCTCTCCGCCAAACTCGGCATCGCCACCGGCAAAACGCTTCCGCAGAACTGCCGCGACCTCTTCCCGCGCTGGCTCAACATCCTCTCGTGGGCAGCAGCAGAGATCGCCGCCATCGCAACCGACCTCGCCGAATTCCTCGGCGCCGCGCTCGGCTTCTATCTTCTGCTCGGCCCGTTCATGGCCGCGCACGGCATCGGCAAAACCCACGTCATGCTCGCGGCCGCGCTGCTCACCACCGTCTTCGTCTTCTTAATTCTTGCGATGGAGTTGCGCGGCTTCCGCCATCTTGAGTGGACGATCATCGGTTTCGTCTGCATCATCGGGCTCTGCTACGCAATCGAGATCTTCCTCGTGCATCCCGATTGGGGCGCGGTCGCGCACGGCGTTGTCGTGCCGCATCTCGACCGTTCCGCCATTTACATCGCCGTCAGCATGCTGGGTGCAACGGTGATGCCGCACGTCGTCTACCTGCATTCCTCGCTGGTGCAGCCGCGCCTGCGTACCTTCGAGCGCAAGCGCAAAACCATCACGCAGACAGCGGACTTCCGTCGCCGCTATCTCCGCTTTGAATTGCTCGACGTACTCGTCGCGATGAACGGCGCATGGCTCATCAACTCGGCCATGGTCATCATGGCCGCAGGCGCATTCGCCGGACTCGCCGCGCACGGCCTCGAACCCGTCACCAGCATCGAACAGGCCCACCAGACACTCGGCCCACTCCTCGGCCCTATGTCCGCTGTCATGTTCGCCGTTGCGCTGCTGTGCAGTGGCCTCTCATCTTCAACTGTGGGCGTGATGGCAGGGCAGGTCATCATCGAGGGCTTCCTCAACATCAAATTCCCCATCTACCTGCGCCGCCTCATCACCATCATCCCTGCGCTCATCGTCATCGCCGTCGGCCTCGACCCGCTGAAGATTCTCATCCTCTCGCAGGTCGTGCTCTCGTTCGCTCTGCCGTTCGCTCTGGTGCCGCTCATCTGGCTCACCAGCCGTACCAAACTCATGGGCGAGTTCACCAACGGCCGCTTCGCCCGCACGGCAGGCTGGGCAACCGTCTCACTCATCCTCGCGTTGAATGTGTTGTTGCTGTGGCAAACGTTCACTGTGTGAAATGGCTGATACGTTTGGTTTCTGGGCTTGGCCTCAAATTGCCTGGAAAAACTTTGCTATTGGGAGGAAAGAATTAATGAGTATCCATCCCTTGGCTGTGGTTCGTGTTGTTGCCCCAAGTTCTGTGAACCGGGTTCTTCCGGATTCCGTTCCCATATTCGCTTACAACGACATCTATGCTTCAGTCGGTGTGAATCAAAGTGACTTCGCGCGTTGGGAACAACAGAATGGTATGTATAGCCTAGGATCTGAGTCGAAGGATGGCGCGATACTTGTGCCTGGTTTTCCCATTCTTTCTAAGGTCGCTGATATGTACGTGGATCCTGTGACCCTAACTTCTGAGGAGACATCTGCCTTAGTTGAAGAATGCGAGCGCGCTCTACCTCATGCAATCAGCGAAACTGCCAGGCAAGAACTAGAAGATATCCGGTTGCTGGCACAGAGGGCACTCAATGCATCTGCTGTTATCCGCTTTGACCAGCCCTGAGAGTTGACTCAGGCTCCGGTGCTGCCAAACCCGCCCGCACCGCGCTTCGTCTCATCCAGCGACTCCACCGCCACAAATTCCGCCTGAATCCGCCGCACAATGCGCAACTGCGCAATGCGATCGCCAGCCTTCAACGTAATCGGCTCGCGCGTCACATTCGTCATCACCACTTTGATCTCACCGCGATATCCCGGATCGATCACGCCCGCAAGCGTGGTGATGCCTTTCACAGCCAGGCCGCTGCGGTCTTCCACCAGCGCACCGTACTCCGAAGGAAACGCCATCGCCAAACCAGTTGGCACCAGTGCTGTGGTGCCCGGAGCAACCGTCGCTTCTTCTACCGAATAAAGATCGGCGGCAAGATCGCCCCATGCACCCTCGTGCGAATACTTCGGCAAACGCGCATCCGGATGCAGCTTTGCTGTCTGAATCTGAAGATCCATTGCGTAAAAATCACCTTTCGATCACTTGAACTATCGCGAATACAAAAACGTGCCGCACACCTGCGTGGACTGCATCATCCCCTCATGCGTAAACACCGGCAACTGCTTGCCCGAGAAGAAGATCACATGCAGCAGTTTGCCATCGGTAAACGTCGTCATCCACTCTACGTCTTCCGCGCCGCACAGCGTGTTGTGGTGCAGAAACTTTTTATCCCCCGGAATCACCACCTTGTACAGCGCACCCGCACCCGTGGCATCGGCGGGGAGATCAAACGTCGCCCGATACTCTTCCGGCTTCAGCGCACGTGCGCGAAACATGGTGAACGTAGAGAAGTTGATCATCATCTTCTCGCCGCCGAGAGAGATGTCCCCCGTAATCGAGCGCGCCGTGTTGCTCTCCGCGCGCCAGTAACCCTGCTCCTGCGCGTTGCTCTCAGGCGCGCAAGCCAGGGCCGCCAACAGCAACACAAATACCCATGCACTTCGCTTCATCCCTTGAGCATGACACCCGCACAGCACTTCCGGCAATCGCGCAATATATAGTCTTGATTCACAAACTCCGCAAAGCCCGCGCAAGCTGCATATCTTCCTCAAGCAGCCGGCGCACCATCTCCTTATCGCCCTTGCGCTCCGTCTCTGTGATGAGCGTGCGCAATTCGCGCCGCCTGCGCTCGCCCCACTTCTTACGGATGGTATGCAACGCGCCATTCACCTTAATCAACAGCGCGTCTACCTCAATAGCAATTTCCTGTTCCAGCACGCGCGCCAGCATCGCGCGCTCGGGCTCACTGCCCGCAGCATCCAGCGGAGTACCCTCTACCTCCATCGCCGCCAGCTTCTCCATCAACACACCGGCAGAAAGCCCTTCCACCCACTCCGGATGCATCGAGATCTCCACCGCCGCATGGTCGCGCGCCGCATCGCCCGTAGGACGCACCAGCGCCTGCAGCAGCGTCCGCTCCGTATCGCTGATCTCCATCACGCTGTGCCGCCGGATACTCTCCACCCGCGAAGCCGCCGCGCGCCGCACCTCTTCCTGCAGCAGAGCATTGTCAATGCCAAGCTTCTGCGCGGCATCATTCACAAATGCATTACGCTGAATCGCAGAAGGCATCCGCCGGATATGCGGCAGCAGAAAATTCACTGCCTTCACCTTCGCCTCAGGCGTCTGCTGCGGATACAGTTTCCGCGCGCGCTCCACCAGGTAATCCGCCAGCGGCTTGGCCCCGCGCAGCGCATTCGCGTACGCCTGGATCCCGTTCTCACGCACATAGCGGTCAGGGTCAAGCCCGCCTTCCAGCGTGACGACCTTTACCTCAAACTCTTCTTCCATCAGCAGTGCGAGTGATTTTTCCGTCGCATTCGCGCCCGCCGTATCCGGATCGAAGTTCACCACCACGCGCTTCGTAAATCGCGAAAGCAACCGCACCTGCGCCTCGGTAAACGCAGTTCCACTCGTCGCAATCACCGGCTGCACCCCGGCCATATACACGGAGATGCAATCCATCTGGCCTTCCACCAGCAGCGCATAATCTTCTGCGCGGATAGCGGCCTTCGCCTTGTCCAGATTGAAGAGCACCGTGCCCTTCGTATACAGCGGCGTCTCCGGCGAGTTGATGTACTTCGCCGTCTTGTCATCCGTCTCCAGCGCGCGCGCCGTAAACGCGATCACGCGACCCTGCTCATTCGCAATGGGAAACGTAATGCGCTTGCGAAACCGCGCATACAGATTGCCTGTCGGTCGCCCGTTGTCATCCTGTTCCTTGGAGGAGAACAGCCCGCTCGCGCGCATCACCTCATCGCTAAAGTGCTTGCCCAGCGCCTCGCGCATACTGTTGAAGTCATCGGGAGCATAGCCGATGCGAAACTTCGCAATCGTCTCCGCACTCACCCCGCGCCCCGTCAGATACTCACGCGCCCGCGCCGCCTCCGGCGATTTCAAATTCCCCTCAAACCACTGCGTCGCCGCCTCATGAATATCCAGCAACTGCTTGCGGATACCGGCCTCGCGAGCCTCTTCCGCAGAATGAAACTCGCGCTTCGGCAGCGGAATTCCCACCTTCACAGCAACCGATCGCACCGCCTCCGGAAAGCTGACATTCTCGATCTTCTGCACAAACGTAAAGACGTCGCCCTTCTCATGGCACCCAAAGCAATAGAAGTATCCATGCGTCGCATTCACGCTGAACGACGGCGACTTCTCCTTATGAAAAGGACACAGCCCCGAATAGTTCTGCGCGCCGCTCTTGCGCAGCTTCACATACTCGCCAATCACCTTCACAATGTCGGCTTGCTGCTTTACGGTCTGTGCAAAGTTGTCGGCCACGATGGATGCATCCAGTCTACCGTTGCCGCCGTTTATACAATGACGAAGTGAGCGATGCATCCCCAGCCCTGACTGACCGCCTGGCCGTAGTGCTGGTCGGCGCGCGCAATCCGCTGAACATCGGCGCCGTGGCCCGCGCCATGAGCAACTTCGGAATCCACGACCTGCGCCTCATCAACGAGTACCGCAACCCGCTCGAAGAAGCCCGCTCCGCCATCAACGCCGCCGCCGTTCTCCACGCGGCGCGCGAGTTCGCCAGCGTAGGAGAAGCCATCGCCGACTGCTCGCTCATCTACGGAACCACCGCAGTAGGCGACCGCGCCCTCGAACAGCCGGTAGACGTCCTGCGCGACGCCCGCCACCACGTCGCCGCCGCCCCCGGCCGCACCGCCATCCTCTTCGGCTCAGAAAAGTTCGGCCTCTCCAACGAGAGCATCGCGCACTGCAACCGCCTGCTCACCATCCCCATGCACACCCACGGCACGTCCATGAACCTCGGCCAGGCCGTCGCCGTTACGCTCTACGAAATGGTCCGCACCGAACTCACCCCGCGCCGCATCTCCACAGACAAGGAACCCGCCACCGCCGAACAGCTCCAGGTGCTCGACCGCGTCCTGCTCGAAGCCATAGAGGAGAGCGAATACCCGCAACGCTTCCCCGGCCGCGGCACCGAACAGCAGTTGCGCGAATACGTCCGCCGCCTCCAAATGCCCGGCACCGACGTCGCCGTCTGGATAGGCTTCCTCCGCCAATTCCTGTGGAAGATGCGCGGCAACCACCGCGAGTAGAGGCCGCATATTGGGAGGGCATAGCTTTAGCTGTGCCGTTACAGCGCAGAAAGAACACGGCTTCAGCCGCTGAGGTTTAGCTTTCTCCAACGTGTGGTGTAAGCAGTGTTTGATGAACCAAATTCCGATTGCTTTGAAGGGGCTGGGCTTCAGCCCAGCCGTTAGAGCAACCAAAGAACAGGGCTTTAGCCCCTGAGGGAATGGATCTCAATCGAGCCACAGACCCTTCCGCCCTTGTTTCGAACAAAACTTCCGCACACACGAACCTTTTCAGGCGGGCTGCCACACCGAATCAGTCCCTGTTGTTTCAGGGCCAAAGGCCCGCCCTATACCAGCCTGGGGCAAAGCCCCAGGTACACAGCCATAAGAAAACAAAAAGCGCTGAAGGCGCGCCCTATCCGCGCCCCCACAGAAATCGGCGCAACAAGACCAGAAAACACCCCCACAACCACGCGCATCTCTCCTAATTCAAGAGGTGAGCCAATGAGCGAAAAGCACGTAATGCGCGGCGTGGTCGCGGGAATCGCCGGAGGCCTGGTGGCATCGTGGGTGATGAACCAATTCATCACCGGCCCGGGCATGAAACTGCAACAGGCAACACAAACTCCATTCGAAAATGTCGAACAGAAGGAACATAAAGACGACCCCGACTCCACCATGAAGGTCGCCGACGCCGTCGCCAGCGTCGCCACCGGAGGCCAGCACCTCACGCTCCAGCAGCAGAAGTCCGCCGGGCCCCTCGTCCACTATGCCTTCGGCGCTCTCATGGGCGGACTCTACGGAGGAGCGGCGGAACTGATGCCCTCCGTAAAAAACGGTTTCGGAACCACCTTCGGCTCCGCGCTCTTCGCCGGCGCCGACCTCGTCGCCGTCCCCGCTCTCGACCTCGCTCCTCCGGCCACCGAAGAGCCGCTACCCGCCATCGGCAACCATTACGCCGCCCACCTCGTCTACGGAGCCACCACAGAACTCGTCCGCCGCATCGTCCGCGCCATGCTCTAATCAGCTTCTGCATGACAAACGAAAAGGCCGCGCTTGTCGCGGCCTTTCTCTTAGTTTGGAGACTTATCCGGTCACTTCCTCCAACGGCATTTGTGAGGGCTTATTAACGTAGCTTCAGATCTTCTGCGAGGGGCAGTAAGTCCGGATGGCGTCGCAATGTGGGAGAGATTAGTTGACGATCCAACTCAACTACGATGTTCGCCACCGCGAGAGTCAATTTGCGAAACTCATGTTCAGACTCGATGTCCTTTGCACGTTCAAGCACTTGGGAGAGCGCCTGGTCGCAAGTGTGCACTGAAGCAAAGAGCTGCCGCGCTAGCTCATCATCAGACAACAAGTTGTTCGGGCTCTCGCTGGTTCGACTAATCTCACTTGGAGGATCAGACTCTCCGTCGGGAAGAACCTCGATCTCGATTTTGTCACCCGTAACAAGTGGTATGCCGCCCCATGTCGAATGAGTTGTGTTCGGTTCATCAGACGTGTCGATAGCGTTCAGCCACACTCGATCGTTGGATTCTGAAGCCACTCCTCGGCTCAGGCTAACGTGAGCTCCGAGCCAGCCATTAGCTGTAAGCGACGCACAGGCCTTCTGTAGACCATTTACACGTAAGGAAAGCCGCATAAATGAATTGTAGTAGCCAACAGAGGAGAATGAGTTCCGTCGATCTATTACGAGCTTGCTTGGTGACTATACACAGGCTCTAGGTTAGTAACGATAGGTCGGCTGGAGAATTGAATGACCGGGCCGTTGACGCCCTTAATCCTTTATAGAGTGAGCTTGCGTTGTACTTCCGCCAGTCGACGAGTACATCCCTCAAGTCCATCTCTATAGCTTCCGACGAGCGTTTGTGGGGACTTACGTTCAGAAGCTACAGATGTAATCGTGACCGACCACATGATGCACCTTGCCCGCACATTCCTCCGCAAAGCCAAGTTCAGAGCTTGGCGGCTGCATGTGTTGAGCCACGGGCAATGCAATCTCGTCACTAGCATCATGCACCAGAAAGATGCCGGGGCTAATTGAAAGTCCGACAGACCAGTCGTAGATCGCGAACTTGCCATCAGCCGATTTTGAAGGAGAGCCAAGCTGGCCCACGCCAAGTCCTCTCGTTAGGCCGATGTGTATTACATCCGCAACCCAGTTGATTGGCAGCCACATCAGCACAGGCAACACTCCTACGAGGAGGAACGAAGCTCCTGTTCGTGCCCGCTTTTTTATGAAGCAATATGCAGCGCCGCAGAGGATGGTAATCAAGAGAATCAGGTAACCTAATGCTGTGAGCGGGATAAGTAGAAAGCTGACCCATCCCGGAATCTGGCACACGAGTTGCAGCGCGGCGACTGTGAACAGACACATGAGCGCGGGCTTGAACGACCAGCAATCTGTTCCAGTGAGGGTGCCTTTTAGACTCATAGACTCACTATAGCGGCGAGCGGTTCGTCCAATTAGTACTGAGAAATCGGCTTATCGCCATTGAACCCCGTTCAAGAGACTCAAATCTAAGCAGACTTCGATGCGACTACATCCCGCGATGCACGCAAACCCTGTCAATCCCCATCCATCCGTAACTCGCACAAATGGCGAGAGTTGCACGTTGCCGATTTACCCCACTCCATTTGAAACAATAGAAGAAAGCCCAAATAGAGAAGGGCTCACCATCCTCGCAGCGGTGAGGACGGTAAGCCCAACAGAATCAGGATTTTGCCTGTAAGCCCAATGAGAAGAGGATTTACAGACAGCCAATTTTGTATCTATTGCAAACAGAAGACTTGCGCGTACACCCCGGGGGGAGGGGTACCCCTTCACAGGGTCAGTCACCCTCATCTCCCGCGCGACATTAATTCGCCCCATCTTTGGGGGTCAATGACATGATTCTGGCGATTTCTAGTCGTCATCATCGTCTTTTTTGACCTTTTTGTGCTTCTCCAGAAGCTGTTTCGGGACAGGTTTGCTGCCCATCGCATCCTGCCAGAGGATGATGTTCAGCTTCTGCGGATCGGCGCGATCGGCATGCACGAAGTCCATCTTGAGCGAAGCCGCCACGCCCGGAGCGTCCTTCCGATTCAGCGTGTAAATGAGGTTATTGTCGCGATTTACGTAGTTCGCGCTGAATGCAGGCTGATCGCCCGGTCCGCTGAAGAGCGGTCCCATCGCCGAGCTGAACGCATCGTTGTTGTTCATCGGCGGCAGTTCCAGCACCATCTCCATCGTGCGAATCATCGACACCGTGGTGTAGAAACGGCTGTCCACAAACGGACGCCCATTCGGCCCATGCGGAGCGTATTTGCTGATCACCAGCGCGCCGCTGCGATGCGCATCCACGTGGTCCGCACCGTTCTGCGCATCATCTTCCAGAATGAAGATCGCCGTATCGTCCCAATAAGGCGAGTGCGAAACCGCATCCACCAGACGGCCAACAGCCAGATCGTTGTCCGCCACAGACGCCTTCGGCGTAGGCCCATCTGGACGCGTGCCACGCGTATGGTCGTTGCCAAGGCGCACCATCACAAAGTTCGGCATAGTGTCTTTGCCGGATTTGCGGTCGTTCACCCACGTGTTGAAATGCCGCTCCCAGATGGCATAACGAATCTGGTCAGGAATCATCAGGTTGAAGTCCGGATACTCCGGCGCGAAGTGGTTCACAAGTTCAGGCTTGGTCGCCGTGTTCTTGGCAAGCAGCGGAATCGCCCACGGCCACTTGTTCGTTCCACCTCCCCAAACTGTGGGAATAGGAGCGCCTGGAGCGATGCTGGGTGGTTCGCAGATCTTCGCCTGGCTCAGCATTGGACCTGCCTGCGAATCGCTCTGGCCAATAAAGCGCCTCGATCCGCAGAAAGTAGAAGAGATGTATTCGGCAAAGTGATAAAGCGTCTTGCCATGCCGCGCGAGATTGCCCCAGAGATATCCGCTGGGCGGCTCATTCACATCGGGAATGTGCTGCTCAATCGGATATCCATCCGCAACCACACCTTCGTAGTCATACGTGCGCTGTCCGCGGCCATAGTTCTGCTGCCACGTTTTGTCGAGGTAATCGGTACCAATCGCCGTGGTAGACCAGACATGGCCTTCGCCGGAGACTTCGCCCGAGTCGTAGAAGTTATCCATCACACCAAACTGCAGCGCGAGCGCATGCTGATTGGGCGTAATGTCCGCGCCATACATGGTGAGCGATGGATCTCCGTTGCCGACAGGCTTGCCGTCTTTCTGCAAGTCGCCGTAAACCTGATCGTATGTGCGGTTCTCTTTAATGATGTAGATCACGTGCTTGATCGGGTTCTTGCCTTCGGCAAACGGCAGCTTCTGCTCTGCTGCCTTCATGCGGTTGGATTCGATGGTTTCCGCCGTCCACGCAGGCAGGTCTTTCTCGATAGCGGCTGCATCCAGAACAGCGAGAGAACCATGCAGCAGCGTTGGAATGTAAGTGAATGGCCGCTTCGGCCCGGTGGATTTACCGTGTACGCTGGCCGGTTGCTGCGGCATCTCGTTCGGCCCAGTGCCCTTGCCTTTGGCAGTCGCGACGTAGAGTTTGCCGTCCACCATCGCCATGGACATGGGCATCCACTCTGTCGGCACAAAACCGATGGGTTCGATAAAGCCCTGTTTCACTGCTTTGTTTGTAAGTTTGTGCGTGTCGTAGATGGCGATGGTATCGGTCATCGCGTTGTTCACGTATAGTCGCGAACCATCTGCATTGAGAGCGAGCCCTTCCGGCTCTGCGCCGAAGTAGGTTTGGCCAGGAAGACGTGTGTCGTAGTAGCCCTTTACGGTGAGTCCATTGTTGGCGATGTTTACGGCAACCACAGCATCGCGATTGGCAAGCGCCACATAGAGCGTGTTGCCATCTGGGCTGAACTCAAACGCGCACGGATGCGTGCCGGCAGCGGTACGGCTGCTCGGCTTGAGCAAAGGCAGCTTGCGTGTGACGGCGTTGCGCTTGAGGTCAATCTCCACCATCTCGCTCGCGTTCCACAGGGCAACAAAGCCGCGCGCGCCGTCTTTCGTAACAGCAACTGCGATGGGATAGGTGGATGGAACGGCATCACTCTCAGACAGATCAAAGCGGCTCAGGATTTTGCCTGCCTTCGCATCGATGAGCAGGGCATCGTCAGAGAGATTGTCTGCAACGAGAAGATGCTCATCAGTACCAGGAATGACTGCAATGGCAGCAGGGAAGGGAACGCCTCTGCTACCAGGCCTTCCGCCGACCAGGTTGGTCTTACGGCCTGCGGCAAGCTGCTGCGCGGGGATAGGGATGACGCGCTCGGGTTTTACCTTGCCCTTTTCGAACGAATAGACGAGGATGCCGTTGCCGAGCGTGCGTTTGCCATCAGGATCGGAAGAAGACGCGACGGTAGCGTAGATGTGTTTGCCATCCGCGCTAAAGGCAAGGCCGGAGTACATGGTCTGCCGCACGTTCAAGGACATGCGTTCGTCGGGAAAGTCGGTGACTTTGCCGGTCTTTGTCTCCGTTACGGCGAGTGATTGCAGATATTTCGACTCATAGGTGCCGTAGCCGGCGTTCACCGTGACGACATACTTGTTGTCGGGCGAGACAGCCATGGTGATGGGCAGGCTGTTGAGGCGCTGCGGCTGGCCGGGAACGGGACGGACGATCTGCTTGCCGGTGGGAAGGTCAATGGCCTGCGCGTGAAGCGCGGCAGTCCCGGCCACGATGGCGGAGAGGACGAACCATGGTGCTGTTTGCATGCAACTACGTTAACGCATGCAGGGCACAGATGTTGTGCGAAGCGGCTTTTTTGCTTTATTTATTGCGTGATTTCACCTTCAGCTTCGTCGGTCGGCGCATCCATCTCGGCATCGAAGCCTTCGCGGATGCGCGCGAGAAACTTGCGGCGGTCAATCGACTTGTTCGACATGGCTTCTGCATTCACGATGTGCTGGGCAAGATCGGCGAGCATCATGCCCCAGTAGAGGCCGTCCTGCCAGACGCCCGGGCGCAGGGAGACGTGCTGGTTCTGTTCGGCGATCCAGACGCGGATGAGTTCGAAGGCTTCTTTATCGCGGTTGGCGGCAGGAGGTGGATCGAGATATTTCTGGATGGCCATGGATGTTTACTTTATCCTCTGGCGATGCATTTTGACCAGAGTGGTCATCTTGACTATTCTGGTCATATTATGGCGACCTGGGGTGTAGCAGAGGCGAAGGCGAAGTTCAGCGAGGTGATCGATCAGGCGGTGCATCATGGCCCGCAGACGATTACACGGCATGGCGTGGAAGAGGTGGTCGTCGTATCGAAGAAGGAGTGGGATGCGAAGGCCCGTCCGCGTAAGCACAAGAACCTCGCCGAATTTTTTCTCAACTCACCGCTGCGTGGTTCGGGTATCAAGATTGAGAGAATCAAAGCCTCTCCGCGACCGGTGAAGTTTTGAACTATCTCCTCGACACGAATGTCATCTCGCAGTTTTCCAAGAAGCACCCAAACGAAAAGGCGCTTCAGTGGATGATGATGGCCGACACGGGCAGCACATGGCTGAGCGTCATTACGCTGCAGGAAATCCGTTACGGCATCGAGATTATGCCGTCTGGAAAAGAGAAAGACAAAATCGCGCGGTGGTTCGAAGAGGACCTGCAAGGCGAATTCTTTGACCGGATTCTTCCGGTAGACGCGAAGATCGCGGATATCTCTGCTCGCTTGTTGGCTCGCGCTAAGAAGTTCTCTGGCCTGGAGATGGATGCTTTGATTGCTGCGACTGCGATTGCGAATGCAATGCAGGTGGTGACATTGAATTCTGCTGATTTTGAGCGATTAGGTATTGAAGTGATTTCGTTTTGAGTTGGTCTGCCCAGGCGCAGAATCAGAAATATCGTTGAAAAGCTCCTCCAACATCGCTTCTCGATGTGCCAGGAAATCGCTCATCACTTGCACAGGCATCGACTCTCCATAGGCAATTTCGTGAACGTCGCCGCGGTCGAATGAAAAGATTTGTGCACCGGGATAGCCGAGAAGAATTGGAGAGTGCGTAGAGACGATGAACTGGGCATCTGGATAGCGGGATACCGAATCATGTACGAGTGCCAGGAATGCAAGCTGGCGCTGGGGAGATAGCGCGGCTTCGGGTTCATCGAGCAGAAACAGTCCATTCGATCTGAATCGATGTGTTAATAAGGCAAAGAAGCTTTGGCCGTGTGATTGGTCGTGCATACTCACACCCCCCATACTGCTGATGATTGTGGGCCCGGCAAACGGTTCTTTATCGAGTTCGTCAATATGCGTGGCGACGTTGAAAAAGCTTTCCGCTCTCAGGAAAAATCCACGGCGGGTACGAATGTCGAATGACAAACGTAAAGCGCTCACGAGAGGATCGATAGCGTTATTTTTCTCGGTTGAACTATTTGAGTAGTTGCGTGAGCCACCTTCGCGACCAAATCCGTAATGTGCTGCTATAGCTTCCAACAAGGTGGACTTTCCTGAGCCATTCTCACCTGTAAAGAAGCACACGCGTGATTTCAGTTCTAAAGTGTGCAAAGAATTGATCGCCGGGACAGTAAACGGATACACATTACGATCTAAGATTTTCTCATCGAGTATGTACATCCGCTTTAGCAATTGCGCCTCGACTCAATTGTAAACAGTAGAAAAGCCGCCCGAAGGCGGCCTTTCTCGTTTTACGCGAAACGCGTGTCGCCGTGGGCGTAGCACTAGTCGCCGGCAACCGTCTCTTCGTTCTTGATGGTATTCACCACTTCAGCATTCGAGGCCGGAGCGGCTGGCTTGATGCCTGCGTTTGGGCCTGCGATTTCGCCGAGGCTTACGAAGCCTGCGATTTCGGGCTCCTTGAGGATTTCCTTGCGATAGAGCTTGGCCATCTGCGCGTTGTGCGCGTCCTGCTTCAGTTTCTCGTCGCGAGCGCGGATCTTCTCTTCGCGGGCGTTCTTGGCGATGCCGCTCTTCTCGAAGGTGTCGTTCGCAGCAGCGTTGACGTGCTCTTCGTTCAGAATCAGGTCGTACTTCTCCTGCTTCTCGATGCCGACCTTCTTGCCACCGGCGAAGATCTCGTGACGGCCATGCTCTTCGTACCACTTGGTGAGCGTGGAGGTCATGTGCATCTTCTCGATGATGTTGCGCCAGCCCACGCCGGTGTTGTACGCGCAGAAGGAGATTTCGCCTTCCTGCGTGGCGTATGGGATGATGCACTGTTCGGTGCGGCGGAAGTCGTAGTTGAAGAGGTCCTGGAACCACATGCCGGCGATGAAGAGGAAGTTCCAGCGATCGGCGCGGCGCTTCTTGATATCTTCCATCGTGCGGTCGCCGGTCACCTTGCCGTAGTCCTTGCCGGTGGCGCCGAAGCACTTGTCGAACTTCTGCAGCAGATCGAGGATCTTGAAGTGCGTGGGAGCTTTCGTAGGATCGTAGTTGCGCAGCAGAGCGAGTGAAACGCCAACGATAGAGAGGAACTTGCCGCGGGCCGCATCGTTGATGCGCGCAACGTCCTTCGCCAGACGGTCAGCGTTGAGGAAGGCGGTGACGGGCACAGCTTCCTTGGTTTCCTTATCGATCATCAGCGCCATGCCGATGCCGCAGTTCGGGTGGCATCCGCAGGAGAGCTGGCCCCAATCGTGCTCGGGCCCGTGAACGAGATCGGCCCAGTCAGAGAAGGTGGACATGAACGAGATGGGGAACCAGTCACGCGTGCTCTCGCCAAGGCCCGTCTGGTTGCGGATATCGTGCGCGAGGTGCGACAGCGTATAGCGCTGCGCGGTGCGGCGCTCGTCGGAGATCGCTTCGTCGCGACCGGTGAACGAAACCGGCTGGAACGAGAGGAAGTTGATCTTCTTGGGGTTGTCGAGCGCGAACTGGATGATGCGGCCGACCTGCTCGTTGTTGATGCCGTTGACGATGGTCGTTACGGGAACGATGTCGACACCAGCCTCATGCAGATTGTGGATGGCCTGGAGCTTCACGTCGAACGCGTTGCCGACCTTGCGGTGCGAGTTGGCCGCATTGCCGATACCGTCGAACTGCAGGTAGGCGTAGCGCAGACCGGCTTCCGCAGCGGCCTTGGCGAACTCCTTGGACTTGGCGAACTCGATGCCGTTGGTCGCAGCCTGCACGGAGTTGTAACCAACCTTGCGGGCATAGGCCACAGCGTCAAGGAAGTACGGGCTCAGCGTGGGCTCACCACCGGAGAACTGGACCGACATCTGGCGGCGCGGCTTGATCTCAATAGCGTTGTCGAGCATGGTCTTGATCTCGTCCCACGTAAGCTCGTGGACGAAGCCGACCTGGTTCGCGTCCATGAAGCACGGGTCGCACATCATGTTGCAACGGTTGGTGAGATCGATGGTGAGCACCGAACCGCGGCCATGCGTCACGGTGGACGTGCCATGGTTGTGCAGCTTCTCATCGTTGTGGGCGCGGATGTCGCGGCCCGGGAAGACCTTCTCAAGGTGCGCCATCATGTCCGGATCGATGGACATCACGTCTTCAAAGTGGCCGTGGACCGGACAATCCTTCACCATCAGGATCTTGCCGTCGCGCTCGATGATCTGCGCCTTGATTTCGCCGACCTTCTCATTGAGAAGAATCTCGTGCGGCAGCTTGCCGTCGAGGATTTGCTGACGGATCTCAGGGACGCACTTGGGGCAGAGCGAGTCAGTGGTGCGCGGCCAGCCGAGGGGCGGCTTCTCCTTCTGGTAGCTCTTCAGAAGCGGCTTGTCGCTCCACTTGGGCGTAAAGCTGGGGTTCGGGCTGATCTGGTTCAGCCGGTCGAAGACAGCCCAGGCGGCCTTGGCGCCAAGCGTCAGGCCTTTCTCTGCGAGTTTGGAAAGTGTGGGCATTTCTGCTCCTTGGATTAAGTACGAATCCTTAGTTTAAGTGCCGGAGGTTCTCCGGCCAAGTGCTGCAACGAATACCGGTTAGCCGGAGCGCGCGCAGCCGTATGCCATCGTCCAAGCTACGCCTGTATATAGAGAGCGCGAACCAGTTTGTGGTGAACGGGGATGCAGTGCAGCGAATGGGGATTTTGAAGGGGTGAACGGGACGAGCAATGGCGCGGTTGGGCGCTCAGTGGTGACTTCCAAGAATAATCAGAGCACTAAATCCGACAATGAGTAAAACAATGGTTCCCGGCCCGAAGCCGGAGCGCCGCCGCTTAGGGTGGGAGGGTTTCTGCGATGGTGTCTGCTGGGGCGTAGTGGGAGTGGGTGTCTCGGGCTGTTGCGGAACCGGCGTGTTGGCTGTGGATGGAGAATCTGATGTTTGTCCTGCCGATGGTTGGGCCGGACCGGCATTGGATGTTCCTGTCTGCACAGTTCCGTTCGTTAAGACAGAAGATACGAATTGAAAGACAGAAGATACGGATTGACCATGGCCCGCTGTGGCCCACCATAAGGTGCAGACAATCACAGCAGTCAACCTGTTGAGGAGGGACATGAGGACCGTTCTCCGTCAGCAGTTCTTTTACATGACGGTCTATTACAAGAGCACAATATAGAGTCCACCCAGGAGACCTGGGAACATGCAGACAGTGTATTTGTAGGCGGTACTTACCAGAAATGCGTAGCAACAAGCGTAGGTGTGGAGGGCGTGGTTTCAATAACGGAGACGTGAATGACCGCCTGGAAGTTTTTCTTTTGCCAGTTGCTATCGTGACCTTGAACAATTTGAGAAAACAGATCGGGGCGGAAAAAGAAATGGGCAGCGCTCTCTGTGCCGAAGGTAGTGATGCCGGCGGCGATGAGGATGATCTGTCCTGACGCAGCATCGAAGAGGCGGCACACAATCGCATAGTCTTCGGAAGCGTAGCCGTTTCTGGTCCTGATAGGGCCATAGGTCTGTTTGGTAAAGCTGTCGACAATCGATCCGCCGGGCGCGCCGTCCACATTGCGAACAAGCGAGTATCGCAGCGCCTGTGTCATTCGTGTGGTCCAAACGGAAGAGAAGCCCCCAAGCAGCAGGCTGGGCTGTTCACACAATTGAGCAAAGGTAAGATCGGAGCCGAACCGGAGACGGTAGGGGTAGCGCACACTCACAAAATATTCCGCCGCTTCGTTCGCTGCGGCTGCTGCTCCCATGCCAACGCGCTCGGTGATCGATCCATCCTCAGCGGCAAGCAGAGGGATGGCAATCAAAAGGGGCCTGCCTGTGGCAAAGACCGGCTGCCAGAACTGCTCAAGTGGAGTCGAAGGGCGTTGAGCATACTTTATGACCGGCCATGCAGCAAGGCCGGCAGCGCAAGCCGCTCCTGTCCACAACATGGCGCGCCGCGACATCTTCGAAGAATGGTTTGCTATAGGCCCAGGAGGCGAAGGGAGAGGCGTGGTGATTTCAGGTGTCTTCTTCTGAATGCGAGGAATGTATCCGCCGAGAGGCAGATCGATACGCACCGCCGTATCGGGATGTTGCTGATAAAACTCGGCGAGACGTTTTCGAACTTCGCGCGCCTTGACTCGGACCAGCGAATCCTCACCGGGTTCAAAATGATGGTCCTTGCCAAACACTTCTATGGCGATGGTGCGTTCTTTGATCGCATCGCCACGTCCCTGCAATGTTTCGTGGACAACAAAGCTGAGGAACTGCTGACATCGACGACTTGCGGAAAACGACTCGCTCGCCAAAATCTCCTCAAGATGTCCGATGGTCTGGCCCTCAGAGATGGGCGTTGGCGGAGTTTTTGTCTCCACATACATAGTGCGGGTCATCGTAACACCCGCGTAACATTCTTCGGAAGACCTATCCAACAGGAAGAATCCAAGCCACTTATCTGGTTTCTTCAAAAAGAAACAGTAACTCTTCTTCGTAGCCTTGTAATCTCCGGCTTTGCGGCGCAGCATTCATTCCGAACTGCAAAACTGCCATGCCTAGAACTCAGAAATGGGGCCGCATGGATTTCGGAGGACATGCACGATGTCGCAGATATCGATGTTACGGACGCAAGGTGCCGTACGGAGATCATTCAGATGCTCTTTGTCTCGGATATGGATAGGCAGCCTGGTTCTTCTGGCGCTGCTATGTGCAGCGCGTGTGGGCTCGGCCCAGGTGGACGCCGGTTCGCTGACGGGTGAAGTGAAAGATGCCACGGGTGCGAGCATCCCCGGAGCCAGGGCGGAACTGCGCAATGAAAACACAGGCGTGGTCGCCACCAGCACAACGGATGAGGGTGGCAACTACAGCTTCTCTCCTCTCCGGATTGGTACCTATACGCTCACCATCTCCAAAGAAGGCTTTACCAATCAGAAGATCGAGCACCTGAAGGTCAACATCCAGCAGCAGATTTCGCTGCCGGTCACCCTGGCTCTCCAATCGCTGAACACCAATGTGGAAGTGACCACACAGGCCGAACTGCTTCAAACGCAGAGTGGTTCCGTTGGTCAGGTTGTGGAGCAAAAGCAGATCAACGATCTGCCTCTGAATGGCCGTAACTACTTCTTCCTCGCGCAGCTCGCTCCCGGAGTCACCTTTGGACAATCGGATACGCGCGGTGAAAACGGCAATGGACGGTTCGTGGCCAACGGCATGCGCGCTACGCAGAACGATTACCTGCTCGACGGCATCGACAACAACAGCTCCATCGTTTCGCTACAGAACGGCAAAGATTTCGTTATCCAGACGCCTGTCGATGCACTCTCCGAGTTCAAAATTCAGACCAACAGCTACAACGCAGAATTTGGCCGCGCTGCCGGTGCGGTGCTGAACGCAACGGTCAAATCGGGTACGAACCAGTTCCACGGCGATGTTTGGGAGTTCGTCCGCAACGACGTGCTGGATGCCAATGATGCGATCCTGAAGCGCAGCGGAAAGCCGCGTCCGCCATTCACGCGTCACCAGTTTGGCGGTACACTCGGCGGCCCCGTGTGGATTCCGAAGATCTACAACGGACGCGATCGCACATTCTTTTTCTTCGATTTTGAAGGACTGAGGCAGTCGCAAGGCAACACGCTTACGGGCACCGTGCCTACCGCGGCACAACGCGCATCGGGATATACCGACTTCAGCGACCTGCTGACTGCACCAGGTACGCCGTTTACGGACGCAAACAGCGTGTCGTATCACCGAGGGACGGTCTTCGATCCTTCAACCACCACAGCAAAGGGCAGTACCTTTGTCCGCTCGCCTTTCCCCGGCAATAAGATTCCCGTATCACGCCTCGATCCGAACGCAGTTGCGCTGTTGAACCTACTGCCAGCGCCGACGAATAATGCTTTGACCAGCAACTACGTCACTTCACCAACCTATCGCGACAACTACAACAGTTACGACATTCGCATCGACCAGCAGATGGGAGAGCATGACTATCTGTTCGGTCGATATTCATACAACTTTCATCATCAGGACCATCCGGGCATCTTTGCTCTGTATCAGAAGGGCTACGCCGATGGCGGCAACTCTTCCGCGCAGAGCATCTATGACGACACGGCGCGCAACTTCGCCTTTGGGTATACGCACACCTTCAATTCGCGCCTGGTGAACGATCTGCGTATCGGCGTAAACCGTGAAGTCGTCTTCTTCCACCAGTTCAACTATGCGGAGCCGGACATTCCGGCCCAATTCAATATTCAAGGCATTCCGCAAACGCCGAACAATGGCGGCTTGCCATCCTTGAACGCTGGCAACCTGACAGGATTTGGTGCGTTCACCTTCCAGCCCGGCCAGAAGTACGGCACTACGCCGCAGATCAATGACGATGTCACCATTGTGCGCGGACGTCACAGCATGAAGGTTGGGTTTGAAGGCCAGCGTGTGTACTCGCCCTACCAGCAGCCCCCTGCCTCGCGTGGCACCTTTACGTGGAGCGGCTTGTACACCTCCGTCTATGGACAAACCGACGGCTATACCGGCATTGCGCAGATGCTGCTGCTGCCTACTGGCACCTCCAACATTGCCGGCGCCAACAGCGTACGCATTACATCCAACACGCGCCATCACCTGGTGCGCAACTATATCGGCGCATACTTCCAGGACGACTGGAAGGTTCTGGACAAACTGACACTCAACCTTGGTCTGCGTTACGACTACTACAGCACGCTGGGCGATCAGCAGGGACAGGTTGCGAACTTCGTCCCGAATGAAGGGCGAGTTGGCGGCACTTATTATGTAACACCGCAGGTGAATGCCGCTTTGACAACTGCTTTTACGGCTGCTTTGGCCCAGGAGGGCGTCACAGTGCAGCAGGTAACCAATAATGTTGCGCTGGCGCAGAGGCTGAACTTCTCGCCACGCATAGGCTTTGCCTTCCAGGCGACAAACAAGCTGGTTCTGCGTGGCGGCTTTGGCGTGTTTTTTGGCGGCGTGGAGAACATCGGCGGATCGCCGCTCTACTCCGGCAACTTCCCCGTGGAGATTTCGATTACCAAGTCGGCGGCAAACGGCGCCACACCATTAGCACCCGATAACTCCATCGGTCTGCTGGAAACGACGTTCTCTACGCTTCAAGCCACGCCAGCACTGGCGCCGCCTTCAGGGATCGGGTTAATCGGCATTGCTCGCAAGGTACCGACGAACTATGCGGAAGCATATAACCTGTCGATGCAATACCAGATCAACCGCTCCATGGCCATCACCGTTGGATATGTAGGCTCTGTGGAGCGTCATATTCAGGCCTTCTTCGATCCAAATCTTCCTGGCCAGCTTGCGCCTGTGGGCACAAACCTCACCACCATTACTCCGTATCCGAAAACGGCTTTGACGGGTGGCTTCTTCACCAGCACTGGAGGTTCGTCTTCCTATAACTCCGGTCAGATCAATCTAGAGACGCGGCACTGGCGCGGACTTACTTTCCTCACCAACTTCGCTTATCAACGCTCCATGACGAATGCGCGCGATCCACTGGAAGGTGGTGTTGGTGGTTATCGTGCTCCGTGGCTGCCTGGTTTTGGTATCGGCGCCGACTGGCAGCGTGCCGACTACGATGTAAAGCGTGTCTTTCACTCCAGTGGAACGTACGATCTGCCCTACGGGCGTGGGCGGCACTTCGGCGGAAATGCGAACCGTATGGAACAGATACTGCTCGGTGGCTGGACTTTAAATGCGATTGCCACGGTACAGGATGGCCAGCCTTTCTCAGTCCCGTGCCGTACGGCGACAGCGCAGAGCATGGGCTGCTTCGCTCCACTGCTGCCTGGACAGAATCCATACAAGAACAGCACGGTCGATCACTTCATCGACCTGAGCTCAGATACATTCGGCCAACCTCCGCCGGTGACCGCAACAAACGCGTCTGTTGCTTCCCTTGGCAGCAAAGGGTCACAGGTCACTGGGCCTCCGTTCCGCCGGCTGGATGCTTCTATCTTCAAACAATTCCATTTCACGGAGCGGTATTATCTGGAACTACGCGGCGAGGTCTTCAATGTGACCAATACCGCAAACTATGCCAATCCCACCTCTGCGAACCTGAGCGCAGCTTCCTCTAAGTTGACGGCGACGCGCGATTCACCCAACGATCCGCGTGAAGTTCAACTCGCAGCGAAGTTCTACTGGTAATAATGGAATCGCCTCACGTGGAGAAGGAATGAATCGGCGGAGTTTTCTTGAAGGTCTTGCTGGAGCGGCGGCGCTATCGCAGTTTTCTCATATTGCGATAGCGCAATCCGCAAAATCGAAAACAAATAAACCCAACATCGTGCTGATGCTGGTGGACGATCTGGGCTATGGCGACTTTGCTTGTTATGGCAGCACCTTTCACGAGACGCCGAACATCGACCGGCTGGCACGCGAGGGCATGAAGTTCACCAATGCCTATGCGGCTGCGCCAGTATGTTCTCCCAGCCGCGCAGGCATCATGACAGGGCAGGCCCCGGCGCGGCTTCAGCTTACGCAGTGGATTCCCGGCGTGATCTATCCGCACAAAAAATTAACGGAGCCATCCCCGGCGCTGCATCTGCCGAAGGGCGTTCCCACGCTGGCGAGCGAGTTGAAAGCACTCGGCTATCAGACTGCGTCGATCGGCAAGTGGCATCTGGGTAAAGAAGGCTATTATCCGGAGAACTTCGGCTTCGACGTGAATGTGGCGGGCGATAATCACGGTCATCCCGCTCCGCCGCACGGATACTTCGGTCCTTTCAAGTATCACAACCTTACCGGTTACACCCAGCAGGACAATCTCACTGAAGTGCTCACGCAGAAGACGGATGAGTTTCTGGAGCAGGCCGCACCGAAGGGGCCATTCTTTCTCTATCTGGCCGAGTACGCCGTGCATATGCCACTGCAGGAGAGGCCGGAGCACATCGCAAAATACAAACGCAAGAACCACAACCAGGATGAGCCCGACCCGGTATATGCTGCCATGGTGGAGAGCGTGGACACAGCGCTCGGTCGTGTGCGCGCCAAGCTGGAGCAGCTCGGCGTGGCGGACAACACCATCATCGTGCTGACCTCGGACAATGGCGGCGTCGGCTTTCAGGGCCGCAGCCTGCATCGCATTGGGGATAACGGTCCACTACACGGCGGCAAAGGATTCATGTACGAAGGCGGCATCCGCGAGCCGCTGATTGTGCATTGGCCGGGCGTGACGAAGGCAGGCAGCATCTCCGATGTTCCGGTGTGGGGATGCGATTTTCTGCCGACATTTATTTCCATGGCAGGTGGCCCGCTGGCAACCCGTACCACACCATGCGACGGTCTCGACATCTCACCGCTGCTGCGCGGCACGGGCTCTCTCCATCGCGACACGCTCTACTGGCACTATCCGCATTACAGCGACCAGGGCGGAACGCCCACAGGCGGCATGCGGCAGGGCGACTGGAAGCTGATCGAGTTTTTTGAAGACGGCCATCTTGAGCTTTACAACCTGAAGCTCGATGAAGGTGAACAGTACGATTTCGCCTCAACTTACTCCGACAAGGCAATGCAGATGCACGCGCAGCTCAAGCAATGGCGCGAGGGCCTGCATGCGCAGATGCCGTCGCCAAACCCCAACTACGATCCATCCAAAGCAGGCGCGCACGAAGGCATTCTTGGATGCAGCGCAAAAGCGCCCGCAGGTGGGCGTTGCTGGGAAGATTAGGTTTTCCCTACGGTCCTGTGGCGTTGTCGACATTCATGTTGCCGATGGCCATTTTGTTGATGATCTGCTGGATAAAGACGCTTCGCACATGGATGCGGCGGCCGATGTCCGGCAAAAATTCTGCAAGCAGATTGCCAATCGGATCCGTCGCATAGCCAATGGCGATGCGCTTGCCCGTGGATGCGGCGTCACGCTGAATGCCTGGAACATACAGGTTCGCAAGTTCATTGCCGATGGGATACGTCAGCAGCGTGGAGTAGTTGGGAATGGTGCGTCCGTGGTCGCTCTGCGAGATCGCAGTACGGCTGATCGCATGCCAGATGCGCCGCTTGATGGAGGCCTCAGGCATGCGGTGATATCGCGGGTCCTGATGCGCGATAGCTGGAATGGCGAAGGTACCGAAGAACTCGGCTGTGAGGGAGCCAGTGACACCCACTCCAAAATTTTTGCCGAAGCCCTTCAGGCCCGGTCCATATGGCCCATGTGAGTCGGATGCGACGTTCACAGCGGAAAAAAACGCTGTTACTCCAAGGTTGAAAGGATCGCTGAAGTTTTGAGCGGCAAGAACCAGCTTGTCCTTGGGTGTGAGAATGGGTACAGGCGAGCGGGAATTGAGCACAAACTGTCTATTGGTGGGAGGACACCCCAGGTCGGAAGGACGGCAGGGTTTGATCCGGCGGTTCAGAGCGTCTTGCTGGGCCGTTTTGGCATCCGGCGCAGGGGGTGTTGTTACTATCACGCTCTGCGTGTCCTCCGGCAGATGCAGCTTGGCATAGGAGGGAGCGTCCGGCAAAGGCCCTGCGGTTTGCGCATAGAGAGGTATAGTCAGCGCAAACACTGCTGCCGCAATCCACCTTAACCGCAACACAGAACCGAAGGCCCACACCATAGTTACTCCTAAAGACGTGTAACTGCGCAGGATGTTTCTCCTGCTGTGAAAACAGATGATGAAAATGGCTGGTTAATTAGCTGGGAACAGCGAATAGTTTCTCCATTGCATGAGACGGCGGAGAATCTCTCTAATCAAAGAGCGTGCCGGGAGAGACGTTATGGCGGAATTCAAAGACAAAATGCAGGATGCCGTTCAAAATGCTGAGACGGAAGTGAAGCGACTGATCCAGTATTTGAACGATGAAGTGGTGCCAAAAGTCCGCAAAGAAGGAGCGGAAGCATTGGGAGCGGCGGCCGAGCAGTTGCGCGAACTCGCGCAGAGGCTGGAAAAAAGGCGCTGAATTCGTTGCAAATCCTAGGCAAAAATCGGCAAATAACCTGCGTTACGGCACTTTTGTGCATATTGATGACGGGGTGCCATAAGAAACCGCTGCAAACTTCTTCGCGCCGATATTCCCCTCCGCCTATTCAGACAACCCAGCGTGCTCCAGCGCATGTACCGAAAAGGCCGCAAATCATCGATCCGTCCGAAGATTCGAACCCAGGTGCGAACTCTGCTTCCCGTTACGATGGCATAGATACCGGACGTGTGAGTTCCACGGAGATTGGTCTGGCAAGCTGGTATGGTCCGCCGTATCACAATCGCAGAGGCGCGAACGGAGAGATCTACGATCAGAACGCAATGACTGCTGCGCATCGCACACTTCCCATGGGAACCGTAGTGCGCGTGACCAATCTGCAGACGGGCATGAGTACGAACGTGAAGATCACCGACCGCGGTCCATTTGTGCAGGGAAGAATCATCGATCTTTCTCTCGCGGCTGCAAAGGAAACCGGCCTGTATCGCCTGGGTGTGGCGAAGGTGAAGATCGAGGTCTACGCCGCGCAAAGGCCTTTGACCGGCGGCAAGTGGTGCGTGCAGGTGGGCGCATTTCACGACGAAGACAATGCGCTGAAATTGAAGGATTCCATGATGCGCAGGTTCACGACAGCGAAGGTCATTGAGTTTCCCGGGCCCACGGGGCATTGGGTACGCATCAATCCTGCCGTGCCCGACAAAGCGCATGCACAGCAGGTAGCGGAAAGCGTGCGCTCGGCGGAACCTGACGCGCTGCCTTATCTGGTTAGATTGGATTAAACCTTACTTCTTCATTGGTGTGTATGGCTTCATCTGATATTCGTGCGGCGGCTCCGCGCCTAACAGGTAGCGCACAAAGTAGTCCCAGCGCCTCCGCATGATGTAGGGCGAGGCTGCACCATAGGCGTGGTGCGCGTTGGGAACCATGATGAGGTCGAAGTCCTTGTTGGCCTTGATGAGTGCGTCCACGACGAGCAGCGTGTTTTCCGGCGGAACGTTGTCATCACCGGTGCCGTGGATGAGTAGCAGATGTCCTTTCAGGTTTTTGGCGATGCTCTCGTTGGCTTGGGATTCGTAATTATCACCCTTCAGAAGACCAATCCATTTTTCAGCCCAGTCGTCTTCGTAGTTGCGGTTGTCGTGGTTGCCGCTTTCGGCAATGCCTACTTTGTAGAAGTCGGGATAACGGAACATCGCATCGGCGGTAGCGTATCCGCCGCCGGAGTGGCCCCAGATGCCGGCGCGCGTAAGGTCGATCCATGGATAGCGCGCGGCGAGTTGTTTTGCGGCGGCGATCTGGTCAGGGAGCGTGTTGTCGCCCATGTTGCCGTAGTAAAAGTCGTGGAACGACTTCGAGCGGAACTCGGTGCCCATGCCGTTGACCGTCAACACCACAAAGCCAAGTTCGGCGAGTGCCTGATGATCTCCGGTGGATGCAGCGAAGCCATAGCTCTTTACGGAGCTTCCCATGGGTCCGGGATAGACGTAGGTGATAAGCGGATATTTCTTCGTCGCGTCGAAGTGTGATGGCTTGTAGAGAATGCCGTAGAGATCGGTCCTGCCGTCGCGCGCTTTTACGGTGAACGGCTCAGGCGCAACCCAACCTGCAGCTTTCAAACGGTCCATGCTGGTGCGGGCGAGTTCAGTGACCATCTTGCCGTGGATATCGCGCAGCACCGTGACGGGCGGTTCGGTGACGGTGGACCAGGTGTCCACAAAGTGCTGCGCGTCGGGCGCGAGCGCGATGGTGTGATTCGCGTTCTCGGGCGTAATCAGGCGGAGGCCGCTGCCGTCGAAGTGAATGGAGTAAAGGCGCGTGTAGTACGGGTTGGTGTTCTGTTCTCTGCCGACGGCCTGGAAGATGATGGTGCGTGTGTCCTCGTCGACGTGCAGCACCTGGGTGACATTGCCTTCACCGGTGGTGATCTTGTTCTTCAGCTTGCCCGTTTTGCCGTCGTAGAGATAAAGCTGTCCCCAGTTATCTCGCTCGGAGAACCAGAGCACCTCATCTGTTTTGAAGAGATAATGCCAGTTCACTTTGCCGTTGCCGCTCTCGTAGTACGTGGGCACGTGTTCGGTGAGCACAGAGCGCACTTCGCCTGTGTCCGCGTTGGCGACGTAGAGGTGCTCGTCTTTGTGATCGCGCGAGGTGGAGAGGAAGGCGAGTTGTTTCGAATCGGCTGACCACTCCACGTCTTCCCACGGACCGTCGTCGGTGCAGCGCAGATCGTCGCAGAGCGAGCCGCGATGCTGGTCGGGCGGGAAGTGCAGGCGCGTGACCTTTCCGGTTGCAGCGTCAATGACGACGCGCTCGATCATGGTGACGTCTTTGTCGCCCGCAAAGGGGTACTTCCACTGCTCAAGATGCGGATGGCCGACGTTAGTGGAGACGAGATACATCTCGCCGGTCTTGCGCTGGTCCTGCTGAAAGGTGGCAATGCGTTTGCTATCGGGTGACCAGAGGACCACGGCGTCGTTCGTGTGCTTCCATCCGGCGTTGTCGGTGGCGTAGCCGAAGTCCTGTACGCCGTCGGTGGTGAGCTGGCGGTCTTTGCCGGAGAGGGTGTCGTGCACCCAGAGGTTCCAGTCTCGGATGAAGAGCGTTGTTTTGCCGTCAGGTGAGAGAGTGGCGTTTGGCCTTGGCTCCTGCTTGTCTTCTGTGTGTCTCTTGTTGGTTGTGATGTTGAGTGTGTAGTGCTTCTGCTTGCCGTCTGTGCTCTCGGTGTAGAGGAGGGTGTTTGCGTCTTTCCAATGCACGCCGGTGATGGTGTGGTCGAGCAGTGGCGTGGTGGCAGACGAGAGCATGCTTTCTGCGCGGGCGTAGTCGGCCGGGGTGAGTTGTTGGGCTTGGGCGATGAGGGTGAGGGAAAGAACGGTGATGGCGGTGGCGCGCAGGAGCATGGGGTTCATGTTACCCGCTTGTGCTCATGGGGCCTCTGGAATGGATCACCCTTTTGACTGCACTTTGCAGCGGTGCGGCTTAGCGATGTGCACTTCTTTGATAAGCCTGGGTACATCGGCTTCGGTGTAGCCCTTCAAGTTGCGGCTTGCGGCGTATTCGCCCACCTCGTCCAGTGTTCTCCGCGCCTGCCGCGCAGAGTAAGTACGGAAAGCTTCACGGCGCAATTCACTCATGGGAATCCATTAAAAAACCGCATCGGTGGTGGATGTCGAGTCTGGCCGAGATTGCGGGAGGGGCGTGCTTCGTTGATTGCGCTGCAGGTTGAGGTTCTTTGGTAGAAAGGGACACGCGGTATTGCTGATCTGTAAACCCTGGTGGGTTCTTCAACGGAAGCGCCAAGTGAAGCATCCGCCCTCCGCGCAGCACGATACAATTTCTTTGCTTGTGAGGAGACGCGATGGACGCACTTCTGCTGCACCGGATCCACTTCGGCTTTACCATCACCTTCCACTACATCTTTCCCCAACTCACCATGGGGCTCGCGTTGCTCATCGTTGTGCTTAAGACCATCGCATGGCGCCGCAACGACGAAATGTACAACCAGGCCGCGCGCTTTTGGGCAAAGATCTTCGGCATCAACTTCGTCATGGGCGTCGTCACCGGCATCCCCATGGAGTTCCAGTTCGGCACCAACTGGTCGCACTTCTCGCGCGTGACAGGTGGAGTCATCGGCCAGCCACTCGCTATGGAAGGCGTCTTCTCCTTCTTTCTCGAATCCGCCTTCCTCGGCCTCTTCCTCTTTGGAGAAAAAAGATTGTCGGCATCGGCCCACTGGGCCTCCGCCGTCATGGTCTGGCTCGGCTCGTGGATATCGGGCTTCTTCATCATCGTTACCGACGCGTGGATGCAGCATCCCGTCGCCTACCGCATGGGCCAGAATGGCACCTTCGAGATCACCAGCTTTTGGAAGTTGCTTACAAATCCATGGGCGCTGCTGCAATATCCGCACAACATGTGCGCCACCGTCATCACCGGCGCCTTCGTCATGTCCGCCGTCGGCGCGTTCTATCTGCTCGAACGCCGCAACGAAGAGTTCGGACGCATCTTCCTCAAGGTCGGCGTCATCGCCGGCGTGATCTCGTGCATCGTCATCATCTTCCCCACGGGTGACCTCCACGGAAAGTATGTTGCCAAAACGCAGCCCGCATCCATGGCCGCGATGGAAGGCCTCTTCCACACGGAAAAGGGTGCAGGCATCGTCCTGATGGGCCAGCCAAATGAAGAGAAGCAGACGCTCGATAATCCGCTCGTCGTCAATAACGTGCTCAGCTTTCTTATCTACGGCACCACGTCAGCAGAGGTCACCGGCCTCGACAAATTCCCCAAAGACCAATGGCCCGCACCGCTGCCGCTGCTCTATTACGGCTACCACATCATGGCCGGCCTCGGAACGTACTTCGTGGTCGTGATGGGACTCGCGGCCTTCCTGCTCTGGCGCGGCAAACTCTACACCACGCGCTGGATTCTCTGGCCGCTCATGCTCAGCTTCCCGCTGCCCTACATCGCCACTACCGCCGGTTGGATGACCGCGGAGATAGGCCGTCAGCCGTGGGTGGTTTACCAACTCATGCGCACGTCGGAGGGCTACTCGCACCACGTCTCCGCGAGCAACGCGCTCTTCACGCTGCTGGGCTTCGCCGGGCTTTACACCGTGCTCGGCATCCTCTTCGTCGTGCTCATCTATCGAGAAATCGCGCACGGCCCAGCCCACATGAAGAAGTTTGAGGAAGGCCTTCACACCGTTTCGGGAGCGTAAATGATGGGAACGATCTGGTTCTGGATTGTCGGCGCAATGCTCACCGCGTACGTCGTGCTCGACGGCTTCGATATCGGCGTCGGCGCGCTGCATCTGCTGCTCGCACGCACGGAAGACGAGAAGCGCCTAGTGCTCCGCAGCATCGGCCCAGTATGGGACGGCAACGAAGTCTGGCTCATCGCCGGCGGCGGCACACTCTACTTCGCCTTCCCGCTCGTCTACGCTGCTTCGTTCAGCGGATTCTATCTGCCACTCATGATCGTGCTATGGCTGCTCATCCTGCGCGGCCTCAGCATCGAGTTGCGCGGACACATCGGCATGGGCGTCTGGCGCGCGTTCTTCGATGGACTCTTCGCGCTCTCCAGCGTCTTGCTCGCCGTCTTCTACGGAGCAGCGCTCGCCAACGTCATCCGGGGCGTGCCGCTCGAAGCAGACTCTTACTTCTTCCTTCCCCTCTGGACCAACTGGCGCGTCGGCCCCTCACCCGGCATCCTCGACTGGTACACCGTCACCGGTGGCGTCCTCGCCCTCATCGCACTCGCTGTTCACGGAGCGGCCTACCTCGCCGTCAAAACCATCGGCGACCTGCAACAACGCGCGCGCCGCACGATATCCGTTCTGTGGATACCACTCATCGCGATCACGGCCCTCAGCCTCATCGCCACCATGGCCATCCGTCCGCAGACGCTCGACAACTACAAGGCATTCCCCATCGCCTTCCTCATCCCCGCAGGCGTCATCGCTTCACTCATCGCGCTCCTGCTCTTCTCGCGCCGCGGCAACGACCGTCGCGCCTTCACCGCTTCGTGCGTCTATCTCGCGCTCATGATGATCGGCGCCGCCGCCGGACTCTACCCCGCGCTGCTGCCTTCCATCATCGATCCCAAAGACGACCTCACCATCGCGCGCTCCATCACCGGACACCACGCGCAAGCCGTCGGCCTCGCCTGGTGGACCTTCGGCATCGCCCTAGCCATCATGTACTTCGTCATCATCTACCGCATGTTCCGCGGAAAAGTCGATCTCGAGTCAGAAGGCTATTAGACCAGCCGAAAGACTCGAAGTACCGGGTGCCCCATCCTTTCGCGCTTTTTGCGAAAGGGTGGGTTATCGCGCGAAGCGCCGTCTGTGTCGAGATGTAGTAAGTTCTTCGCAAAACAGATACCATACGGCGCATGCGATTCATCTGGGCATGCACGCTGTTGGCCACGACGATTCTCTGCGCCCAAACATCCTCCCCATCTCTGGAATCAAATCTCTACGGTAATGTTTCCGTCGTTCCGCACTCCCGTATCCGTTTACTTCTGCCGGGCGGCACATTTCATGGCGAAGAGGTAAAAGACGTCCCTAAATCGGGATGGCTTGCTTTCACATTCGTGCATGGCGTTGCATCTCTCCAACCCACCACGCTACATATCACACATACGCACGACGAAATATCAGATGACGATAATCCGCAGGCGAAAACTGGAATCATCATCTCCAATTCAGGACCACGAGCATACTTCCTTCTTCATGGCATCAAGCCTCGTGCGCAGGTACTTACATTTCAGATTGATAAAGATGGAATTCCACTTTCACAAAGGTTCTCTATTCAAAGTAAGGATCTGGATGCTGAATTGGAGATATTGGCTCCTGTCACGGGCCAGGATGGATTCAAGACTGTAGGCGCGGGATCACGTATTGTTTTCCGTGAGCATGGGATAGAGCAGGAACTCGCGCACTTTGGTGATGAGTTCAACGATGGCCATGTGAGCATCCTATGGTTGGGCGATCTGGATGGAGACGGAAAGCTCGATCTGCTTCTCGACATCTCTGGTCATTACAACGTGATGAATCCTGTTCTTTTTCTCTCCAAAGGCGCTCCACAACTTGTTCAGGCAGTAGCTTCTTTCCCAACAACCGGTTGCTGAAACGTTCTAAAAAGCAAAAGGCGCATGCACCCGCATGCGCCTTTCCATAAACAAGCAACCTCAGTGAACATCCGCCGGAATCGACTTCCGCGCAGCCGGCATCGGAATGTTGTACCCCTTCTCCGTAGCCCACAAAATCCGGTTCAGCACCTGCTCCGGAGCATCGTCCAGGTCGCTCCAGTTCATCTTGCTGCTGGCAATCGCATCCTTCTTCGCCTGCCCGGTCAGCGCATTCGCCGGCGGGTTCACCATCTCCAGCGAAATCTTCGGCGCAATCGGCGTATAAGCGCTCAGGTCTTTCTCACCGGTGAAGATGCTGTTCATCGTCCGCGAAGCCTTCAGAAAATGTGTCTGCGGATCCACATGCAGAATGTCCTGGATCGTGCGCGTCATCGAAAGCTGCGTGTAAAAATTCGAATCCACCGCGCCGCGCTTCACCATCGGCCCAATCGCCAGCGCGACTGTGCGGTGCCCGTCCACATGGTCGGTGCCATTCTGCGCATCGTCTTCGACGACGAGAATTAGCGTCTCCGGCCAGAACTTCGAGTGCGACACCGCACTCACAATCCGTCCAAGAGCGTAATCGTTGTCGGCCACCATCGACTTTGGCGCAGGCGCTCCCGGCCGCGTCCCCATGGTGTGATCGCAAGGCAGGCTGTACACCATCAGGTCAGGCAGATGTCCCGTCTTCTCCGCCTCCGCAATCTCATCTTCCAGAATCGAAGCGCGCATCTGGTCAGGAATGCCCGCGCCACCCGGATAGTTTGAATCGATGATGTTCTGCAACGACGGCACAGCCGCCTTCACGCCATACCTTCCGCGCCACTTGTTCTCCTTGTAGAGCTTCAGGTTTTCAAAGTAAGCCGTGGATTTCACCTGGTCGATGTCGCCCTGCACCTCATCGTCATCGCGCTTGGCCTTGACCAACGTCACCCCATTCGACAACACACCGCCCACCCGCACATCCAGCGGGCGCTGCGGATGCTGCCAGAAAAATCCGCCCGGCGACACATCCAGCGCGTCCGCCATGTTCCACGCATATCCGCGCGGTCCATTGGTCGAGCGCTCCATGTTGTCGCCCACAAATCCCTGCTCCAGCCACTGGTGCCCGTCAAAGCTGATCGCGCCCGTCGCATAGAAGTTATCCAGCAGAACATACTTCCGCGCCAGTGCATGGATGTTCGGCGTCACCTGCTCGCCATACAGCGCATACTCAGGATCGCTGTTGCCTTTGCCAATATCGCCCAGCACCTGATCGTACGTGCGGTTCTCTTTCACGATCAGGATCACATGCTTGATGCCAAGCGTCGCCAGGTCCTTCACGCCACCGTCCGCTTCGAAGTGCGGATTGTTAGCATCCACCACAAACTGCGTCGCCACCTTCAACTGCTCGGGCGTAAGCACCGGCACGCGCATCAGCGACCCTTCAAACGAATGCGTATTATGCGCATTCGCCACACCTGCATCGGCAGGAGCGGTTGTCGTCTTCGTTGCAACCGTGTTGCCGCGCCCCTTGATGTTCAGCACAACAAGGCTATTGTGCGAATCAAACGCCAGCGCTCCCGGAAACCATCCCGTCGGTACAGCGCCCGCAACTTGGTACGTGGAACCCTTCCGCTCCATCACGATCACCGCATTGTTCAGCGCAGCAGCCACATATAGCCAGCGTCCATCCGGCGAGAACACAACCGCAGAAGGGACTGTGCCCAGCAAGTGGTCCGGCATCGTCGGCACAGCGATGGTCTTGATCTTCAGCGTCGCTGTATCGATCAGCGAAACCGAATCGGAATAAGAGTTCGTCACCGCCAGCGTCTTGCCATCCGGGCTCAGCGCGAGCGACGTCGGTGCGCGCTCTACCGTTAGCGACTTCACCTTGCCGCTCGCCAGATCGATCACGCTCACCGTGCCATTCAACACAGCGCCATGCTCATCGGTGGCCATCGCAGTGCCCGCACTGTACGCAATGCGCGCGCCCTTCTCCGGCACATGCCCGCCACGATTGGAGACATATAGCGTCTTCTCATCGTTCGACAGCTTCACAAACAGCGGAGCCAGGTCCACCGGAATCTGCTGCTTGATCGCATGCGTCTCCGCATCCAGCACCGCAATCGTATTCGCACCGTTCAGCGCAATATAAGCCGTCTTGCCATCCGCGGAAAAAGCAATCCCCGCAGGCAGGCTCTTCTTCGGAAACTCAATGCGCTTCCTGCCAGACTTCCTCGTAGCGTTCAACTGCGCCACCATAATGCTCGCGGCACCATTGCGGTTCGCTTCGCTCGCCCACACCTCATCCGCGCCGGGCCGGAACGCAATGCCGCAGTACGAGGTCTTCGATGTGGGAATAGAAGTCTGCTTGCCCGTCTTCTCATCGATCAGATCGATATTCCCACCGTTCAGGATGGCAAGCTGCGAGCGGTCATGGTTGAATGCCATATCCACCGGACGCCCAGCAAGGTAACGCTCCGGCGTCCACGGCTTCAGGATCTGCTGTGTCACCACCAGCGTCGTGCCATCCGCCTGCTTACCCGCACGAGCATTACTCCTGACCCGCAACCCGCGAACACGCACCACCATCGCCGCCGTGGCAGCCGACGCGAGAACCAGCATAAGAACAAGAAACAGCGGACGCTTCTGCAGAAACTTCAACATGAAAAATAGCCTTCTAAATCTGAATGAGTATGAGGATGAGAGACCGCTCTCACACGTCAAACCCAACTCTACGCGTCCCGACGCGCCAAAAGAGAGCTTTCTTTTCAAGACCCGCGCTGACTCGCTAACTTGCTGACTCGCTGACTTGCTGCTTTTTGTGACACATAGCCGTCAACGATCAGGTATGGCCGCCACGCACAAACCGGGCAAAAATTCCTGTCAAGCCCCTCTCTTGCGCAAACCCAACAAACCACACGACATACACCATGCCTATTTACCCACCTAAAGTTGAAACAATAAAAGAGCAAGGAAAGACGCGACGAAAAGCGGATCCAGCTAACTCCTTTGAAAGCAGGATTTTGGCTGTAAGCCCAATAGAAACAGGATCTTGCAGCAGCCCAAAATCGGAACTGCAACAAAATGCACCCACTTAGCAGCTACACCCCGGGGGGAGGGGTGCTCCTTCGACAGAAGTCTAAAATCATGGAGTCATGAGCGCACCCATCGCCACCATCTCCTCCATCGGCAAATACGAAGGCCAGAGCGTCACCCTGCGCGGCTGGCTCTACAACATGCGCGCCAGCGGCAAGCTGCTCTTTCCCATCTTCCGCGACGGCACCGGCACCATCCAGGGCATCGTCCCCAAGGCGCAGGTCGGCGATGAGATCTTCGAAACCATCAAATCGCTCTCGCAGGAATCGAGCGTCATCGTCACCGGCAAGGTACGAGCGGACAGCCGCGCGCCCTCCGGCTACGAACTCGACGTAGAGAACATCGAAGTCGTCCAGCGCGTGCCGACCGACGAGCCGTTCCCCATCTCACTCAAAGAGCACGGAACGGACTTCCTCATGCAGCACCGCCATCTCTGGATACGCACACCGCGCCAGTCCGCCATCCTCCGCGTCCGCGCCACCATCATGCGCGCCGCGCAGGAATACTTCGACACCAACGGCTTCACCCGCACCGATCCACCCATCCTCACGCCCAACGCCTGCGAAGGCACCAGCGAGTTATTTGAGATGGACTACTTCGACGACGAGAAGGCATACCTCACGCAGTCCGGCCAGCTCTACATCGAAAGCACCGCGCTCGCGCTCGGCAAGGTCTACTCCTTCGGCCCCACCTTCCGCGCCGAAAAGTCGAAAACGCGCCGCCACCTCACCGAGTTCTGGATGATCGAGCCCGAAGTCGCCTTCGCCGGTCTCGACGACATTATGGCGCTCGCCGAAAACTTCCTCACCCACATCGTCCACCGCGTGCTCGAATTTAATTCGCAGGATTTGAAGGTAATCGGCAAAGATGTTGCGAAATTGGAGGCAATTCAAACGCCCTTTCCGCGCATTTCCTACGACGAAGCCCACGCAATGCTCGAACAGGCCTACAAAGAAGGCAAGATCGAACACCCTCACACCTACGGAGACGACTTCGGCTCGCCCGACGAGACCTACATCTCCAACCAGTTCGACAGACCAGTTATGGTCCATCGCTATCCCGCAGCCGTAAAGGCCTTCTACATGGAACCCGATCCGCAAGACCCAACCAAAGCCTTGTGCCTCGACGTCCTCGCTCCCGAAGGTTACGGAGAGATCATCGGCGGCTCGCAACGTGTCTCCAGCTACGACCTGCTAAAGTCCCGCATCGAGGCCCACAACCTTCCACTCGAAGCCTTCCAGTGGTACCTCGACCTGCGCAAATACGGCAGCGTCCCCCACGCTGGCTTCGGCATGGGCATCGAACGAGTCGTCGCCTGGGTCTGCGGATTAGAACACGTACGCGAAACAATCCCGTTCGCTAGAACGCTGAATAGGATTTACCCGTGAGGAAGAGGCTCAGGATATTAGCTGTAATGGTCGCCAGCTTCGCAGCGCCTTTATTTGCAGAGAATGGGGCCGCTGTTCTTTTGCCTGAGCGAGAAACGGTTGTTCATGTAGAGTTAGCATCCTCTTGCCCATCTGAAAAGCAAGCAGGTTGCACGGTAACATTCCGTACGGCAAAAGGTCTCTATAGCATTCACTCCAAATGGGGAGTGGATATTTTGTCCAATTCTCGTCAGCAACAGTTGGAAACCGGACTTCCGATGGGCATCACAGGTCTCCAGAAGCATCCGTCTGGGCACTTCTTCATCGGCAGGTACAAAACTGGAGAACAAGCACGCGCTTTGCTCTTCTTCTTGGGACAGCCATTTGCAAGCTCGCCGGGCCATCTGTTGATAGTTGGCTTTTCGTCCGATGGAAAACCTTATGTCGTCTTCGACAAAGAAGAATATGAGCTTTACGCTTTCAGAACGGACAAGTCGAAAGCCAAGCTCATCGGCAAGGCAACCATGTCGGAAGCCGTCCTTGGCGATGCCGAAGATGAGCCGCAAATCGCGACCTACGATCCATATTCTGTGTTTTTGATAAATGCAAATGGTCGCGCCGAACTCTCACAGGAAGAATCCGAAACATATAACCGGCTCCACTATGTATGGGCTGGCCCGAAGTCGAGAGAGGACTATTACGTTCTATTCAGGGCCGGGCGGCGCCCATTTGGACTACGGGCAAATCAGATCGATCATTACATGAAGACAAAAGTAAAAAGATGACCGAACCCAAACAAGCCCATCATTTGGGGATAGCTCATCGGCATCATCCGGTGGATTTTTAGCTGGTTCCTGCAATACACATAAATTTGCTATTCTATACACACTCAGGTATTGCGATGCGAACTAATATCGATATTCCAGACAAGCTTCTTAGAGACGTAATGAAAGGCAACGCGTTTCCCTCAAAACGCGCTGCTGTAATCGCAGGCTTGGAAACTTTGGCGCGGTTAAGGTTGCAGGAAGGCATTCGCAAGCTGCGGGGGAAAATCGAATTCGATCCTGACTACGATTACAAAGCCATGCGGCAGGACCGCTTTCCTGACTGGTCGAAGTGATTCTCGTAGACACAAGCGTATGGATCGACTACTTCCGTGACGCAGAAACTCCTGAAGCGCAGTATCTCGAATTTCTGCTGGGCCGCAACGTTGTCGGACTGGTCGATCTGGTTCTCTGTGAGCTTTTGCGTGGAGTAAAGACGGATGCGCAAGCACGCTTTATGCTCTCCGAGCTAAAGCATGCGATACCGCACCAAGTCAGCGGCACTGAACTCGCCATCAAGGCCGCAGAAAATTTTCGTACCCTGCGCGTGCATGGTTTCACCATCAGGTCTACGATCGACTGCCTGATCGCAACCTACTGCATTGAAAACGAGCACACATTGTTGCACCGTGATCGCGATTTCGATGCGTTCGAGAAACATCTCGGTCTAATGGTGGTTGGACGTAAGCAGTAACTGCGGTTACTTCTCGCTCGTCGGCGGAGCGATGTTCTTATTGCGCAGATAATCGCTCAGGATCGCGTACTGCTCCATGTCGTGCCCGACGTTGCCCCAGAGCACGCTGATGAGCGAGCGAGAGCCCCGCGGATTGGTCACCTTCTCCGCAAGGTTTGCATCGGTCACGGATGCATACGCTTTGTCGCACACGACGAACGAAGCCTTCAGCGCCGCAACCACTTCGTCCTTGCTTGCTGTCTCAGCAGGGACCTTCGGACGGTCTGCCGGAGCAAGCTTCAGCACGGAACCGCACGAACCGATCTGCGCTTCGCTGATGTGGTTCACCACGCGCGCGAAGGTGCGCTGTTCCGCGTGCGGACGATAGCTGTACTGATCGGCAGGCATCTTTTCGGCGGCGGCAATCGCGTTCTTCTGTACGCGTTTGTATGAGGCTTGCACTTCGGCAGCAGGGCCTGAAGGAGCCTGGGCAGTGAGCGTGATGGACACCACAACGGAAGCGGCTGCAACGGCATAGAGTTTGCGCATGGCTTGAAATTCTCCTGGTGGATAGACGAAGCCAGAGTACGCTCGCCGCTGGTCTTCGCGCAATGAAATACGAGCTTTCGCACGATGAATATGAGCCTTCGAGCTATGAAGATCAGATACGCGCCATCGGTTCCACCAGCGTGCCCAGCAGTTCGATCGCATGCATCTGATCGGCGTGCTCAATTCCGCCGCCGCTCATGTGCACCCCGATGCGCGAGATACCGCCGAGCACGTTGTTATAGTGCTGCATCTTCGCCGCAACCGTTGCAGGGGAGCCAATCAGAAACGCCGCCTCCGGCCCAAGCTGCTGCTCGAAGGCGCGCCGCGTAATCGGCCCCCATCCGCGCTCCTTGCCGATGCGCGTGAACACCTTCTCGTACGCAGGCCAATAAAGGTCCGTGGCCTGCTCGTCCGTGTCGACCAGAAACCCAAGCGCATGCACGGCAACATCCGCCTTCGCAGGTCATGTCCCGCAGCCTGCCACGCCTGCCGATACAGATCGACCAGTGGACGAAAGCGGTGCGGTTCGCCGCCGATGATTGCAACCGTCAACGGCAGCCCCAGCATGCCGGCGCGCACGAACGACTGCGGTGTTCCGCCCACACCTAACCGCACCGGCAGCCGCTCCTGCACAGGGCGAGGGAAGACACCTTGTCCGCTCAAGGATGGACGATGCTTGCCTTGCCAGGTGACGAATGTCTCTTCCCGCAGCTTTAGTAGAAGATCAAGCTTCTCCGCGAAAAGCTCGTCATAATGCTGCATATCAAGGCCAAAGAGTGGATAACTCTCGATAAACGATCCTCTTCCCACCACAATCTCCGCGCGTCCATTGGAGAGCAGATCGAGCGTGGCGAAATCCTGAAAGACCCGCACCGGATCATCACTCGACAGCACCGTTACTGCGCTGGAGAGACGAATCTTCTCCGTCCGCGCAGCCGCAGCCGCCAGAAAAATGCTAGGCGAAGAAGCCAGGTACTCCTCGCGATGGTGCTCGCCGATACCAAAGGTATGAATGCCCACGCGATCGGCCAGCGCAACCTCCTCCAGCAGATGCGCCGCACGCACCTGCGCGCTCTCGCCAAAGCTGCTCACCTGCACAAAACTGTCGATTCCAATTTGCATGTCCAAACTCCTTCGATATCGAAGTATCTCGTATTGGATGCAGCTTAAGTTGTCGAAGATTCGTAGCGTGGCGGACGCCTGGAAAAGCAGATCTCTCCACTACGGGCGCAAAGAAACGCGCCCTCCGGTCGAGATGACGGAATAGCGTGGGGAGCCATGAAAGAATAGGAGAGTTATGCCTTTAAACTGTGGAATCGTCGGTCTGCCCAACGTGGGCAAGAGCACCATCTTCAACGCCCTCACCAGCGCTAAGGCGCAGGCAGCGAACTATCCCTTCTGCACCATCGATCCCAACACCGGCGTAGTGACTGTGCCGGATGAGCGGTTACAGAAGATCTCAGCGTTGATCAAGCCAAAGTCGCTCGTGCCGACGACGATGGAGTTCATCGACATCGCCGGCCTGGTGGAAGGTGCCAGCAAAGGCGAAGGCCTGGGCAATCAGTTCCTCGGCCACATCCGCCAGACGGACGCCATCGCGCACGTCGTCCGCTGCTTCGAAGATCCTGAGGTGGTGCACGTTGCGGGCAAGGTCGACCCGCTGCACGACATCGACATCATCAATACGGAACTACTGCTGGCCGATTTGGATTCCGTCGATAAGCGCCTGCAAAAGGTGGAGCGTTCGGCAAAATCCGGCGATGCGAAAGCCAAGGCAGAAGCCGAAGCGCTGCGCAAGCTGAAGACCACACTCGAAGCAGGCAAGCCTGCGCGCGTTGCCGATCTTACCGATGATGAGAAGGCCATCACGCGCGATATGTTTCTCATCACCGCCAAACCGCAACTTTATGTTGCGAATGTGGATGAAGCCGGCCTGACGAGCGGCAATCAGCACACCGCTGCTGTGGAACAGCGCGCGAAGGAAGAAGGTGCAGAGGTTGTTCGCATTTGCGGCGCGATGGAGAGCGAAATCGCTCTGCTGGAGCCGGAAGAGCGTGGCGAGTTTCTGAAAGACATGGGCCTTGAAGAGCCGGGTCTCAATCGCCTCATCCACTCCGCCTATCGCCTGCTCAACCTCATCACCTACTTCACCGCAGGCGTGCAGGAAGTGCGCGCATGGACGATCAAGCGCGGTACGAAGGCTCCCGGTGCGGCGGGTGTTATCCATACGGATTTTGAGAAAGGTTTCATCAAAGCCGAGTGCTATGCCAGCGACGATCTGTTCCGGCTCGGCAGCGAACAGGCTGTGAAAGAAGCTGGACTGCTGCGGCAGGAAGGCAAGGAGTACGTTGTGAAAGACGGCGATATTCTGTTCTTCAAGTTCAACGTCTGACGCATGCCCATCCTGCAATCCTTCTTCGTGCTGCTGCTCTTTCAACTCGCCGGTGAGGCGATCAGCAGGGCAGCGCGCATCCCCATTCCCGGCCCTGTGCTGGGAATGGGGCTTTTAGCGGTGTTTTATATCGTCCGCAAAAAAGAACCAGGACAAGGCATGCAGAAGACGGCCAACGGTCTGTTGAGTTGGCTCGGACTTCTCTTCGTTCCCGCGGGTACGGGCGTTGTAGCGAATATGGCGTTGTTGCGTGCCGCGTGGCTGCCGGTATCTGTGGCGCTCATCGTATCCACGCTGCTCACCATGGCGGTTACAGCATGGATCATGCAGCGCTTCAGCAGGAGAGCGGCATGATGCATTCGCTCGCGATCTCGCCGGGCTTGCTGCCGCTCTTCGCACTCACCTTCACGGTGGGGACGTATCTGCTGGGCGTGGAGATACAGAAGCGCCTGAGGCATCCGCTCGCCAATCCGGTACTGATTGCGATTGTCCTTATCGGCACCACGCTGCACTTCACGCACATCAGTTATGCGGACTACTTCACCGGAGCGCAGTTCATCCACTTCCTGCTTGGCCCGGCGACGGTCGCGCTTGCGATCCCGCTGGTGCGTTCGCTCGAACATATGCGCCGCTCGCTCGTGCCGATGTTTGCGGCGCTTACGGCCGGTTCTGTGGCCGGCATCCTTAGTGGCTATCTCGTCGTCCGCGCACTTGGCGGCAATCAACTTATCGCGTTGTCGATGCTGCCGAAATCGCTCACTACGCCGATTGCTATCGGAGTAGCAAACCGCATCGGCGGCGTGCCATCACTCACTGCGGTCTTCGCAATCGCGGGCGGAATCCTCGCCGCCATCTGCATCGATCCTGTCACGAAAGCACTGAAGCTGCATGACCCCGCAGCGCGCGGACTGGCCGCGGGAACCTCCGGCAGCGGTATCGGCGCTTCACAGGTGATTCCGCAACACACGTTGTCCGCCGCATTCGCCGGAGTGGCTATCGGTCTCAACGGCCTTATCACCGCTGTACTCGCGCCCATCCTTGTGGCATGGTTGCGGCGGTTCTAAAGCGGTTGCAATGAGACGTTAGTCTTCCACACATCCAGCAGTTTGCTGTGCTGTGCACCCAACCTCACCACGATATTCCGCTATCCTGGCCGCATCATAGGCAGGGTTCGGCGTCGGCATCAGCGCGCCCACACGCTTGCGCCACCGCACCAGCCTGGAATGCATATCGCGCACGCGTTCCGGAAAGACAGATGCAAAGTCATTCTGCTCACCCGGATCTTCACGCAGGTTGTAGAGTTCAAGGTGCCCATCCTCAAAGAACTCAAGCAGCTTCCAATCACCCTGCCGGATTGCCCCCGCAGGTGTCCCACCCTGCGGCGCATAGTGCGGATAATGCCAGCAGAGATATTCGCGATCGAGCGATCCACCACGAAACACCTGCGTCAGGTCCATGCCATCGGTTGGCGAAGGCATGGCCGCTGTGCCGGCCAGAGAAACAATCGTCGGCATAAAGTCCGGCCCATACACCGGCACATCGCTCACTGTTCCCGCCTTTGTAACGCCAGGCCAATACACGATCAGCGGTTCGAATGCCGCCTTCATACACATACCCTTTACCGGCGCGAAATGGACCGTTGTCCGCAACGCGATGCAGCACGTTGTTCTTGAACTTGCTCTCGTCAAAGCTCACGCCGCCGTTATCGGAAGTAAGCATGATGATGGTGTTGTCTGCCACGCCCAGCTCGGTGAGCTTCTTCCGCAGCCGCGCCACGCACCTGTCTACGCTCTCTACCACGGCCGCATACGTTGGGTCCGGCTCGTCCTTTCCACCATTCTTTTTCAGATACTTGTCCACACGAGGCTTGCGTTCCGCCAATGGCTCATGCACCGCGTATTCGGCAAGGTAGAGAAAGAACGGCCCCTTCGGTGCAGCGGCACTTAGAAACTCGTCTACTTTATTCGTCAGCACTTCAGTCAGATTGTCGTTCTCTGTATAGCCAGTAAGGTTGTGATAGTAGAAAGGGCCAAAGTATCCATGTGGTGGGGCAGGGTGCCCATGCTCATCCCCAGCCACGTTATAGTCGAAACCGAAATCCTCGGGCCAATATCCCTTCGGGCCAAGGTGCCATTTTCCAATAGCGCCGGTTGTGTAACCCAGCTTCTTCAGCTCCGACGCAATGGTTGGCACGCCCTTCGGCAAGTGCAGCAGATACTCCGCCGGCAATAACTTCTTGTGCGGATTCACACCTTTATGGATCCACTCCGTCAGGTGCAGCCGCGCCGGAGTTTGTCCGGTCATAATCGCGGCCCGGCTCGGGGAACAGACAGGGGCGCCCGCATAGGCAGAAGTAAACTTCATCCCTTCGCGCGCAAGCTGGTCGATGTGCGGTGTCTCATGGAAGCTGCTGCCGTAGCAGGAAAAATCGCCCCATCCCAGGTCGTCGACCAGCAGAAAGACGATGTTAGGGCGCTTCTGTTTCTCCGCCGCAAAGGCGCTTACCCCACATAGTCCAGTTGCCGCGGCTGTGCCCGCCAGCATTCCTACAAAGTCACGCCTGTCCATACCCTGCCTCTCGTGCCGATCTTTGTGTTGTTGATTGTTACATTAGCGGCGCCCGCGCTTTACGCCACTCTTTATGCTCCAGTACTGAAACTCCTCGGCAAACAGCTCCGCCTCCATATCTTCCATGCGCATCTGCAGACGCTCCCGTGCATCGCGCACACCGCGGTTGTAAATAGCCGGGCCGATCTCCTCAAGGATGAAGTTCAGCAGCAGCCCGGCAGGCAGGTCTCCAATTGGTTCCGGCAGATTTTCATCAAAATATCGCTGCAGAGAGGCAATGGCTTCGCCGCGTTTGAACGCATCCAGTTCAATCTTCATTTGGCATTTTCCTTTTGACTTTGGCCGTGCTATACAGCATGATATATAGCATGGCTAAAATCACCACAGCACGGGTCTTTATGAGCGGACGCAGCCAGCACGTCACCATCCCTGCTGCTTACCGTTTCAACACCAAGACCGTGGAGGTTCGTCCCGGGCCCAATCCCGGCGAGATTATCCTCTCTCCGGGTTCTTTGCCAAAACCTGACTGGGAAAAAATATGGGCGATGTTGGACGCGGCCAATTTTCCTGATGATTTTTTAGAAGATCGAGATATGCGTCTGCCCCAGGAGCGGGATTTGTTTTGATCTATCTTCTGGATACGAATACTGTCAGTTACTTGGTTAAGGGCCGCTCTCCAGCAGCACGAAGCCGCATGGAGCAGGTCCGGGATCATCATACGATCACAATCTCCTCCGTTACAGAAGCAGAAATTCAATATGGACTTGTGAAAAGGCCGAGCTTTGCCTTCACAGCAGCGATTGAAGAATTTCTCACTACAGTGCAGATTCTCCCCTGGTCAAGCCAGGAGGCTGCTGCATATGCCACCCTCAGGTTAAAAATGGAACAAGTAGGCAAAGTACTTGGAAGCATGGACATGCTGATCGCGGCCCACGCTTTGAGCAGAGATGCCGTTCTGGTCACGTCGGATAGAGCGCTCCACTCTGCGAACCACCTTATCTCCGTCGAGAACTGGGCCACCGACCTCCACAACTAGCTGAAGTATTCTTTGACTATCCATGGCAAAGAAACTCCGCGTCGGCATCGTCTTTGGCGGCAAGAGCGGCGAGCATGAAGTCTCGCTACGCTCCGCTGCATCCATCCTCAACGCAATCGACCGCAAGAAGTACGATGTGGTGCCCATCGGCATCAGCAAGGAAGGCCGCTGGTTGCAAAGCGAAGAGGCGCAACAACTCCTCGGCTCTGGCGCACCGAAGAAGATCAATGCCACCAACAGCACCGGCCTCAGCATCCACGCTGCTGCTGCGGGTACGGAAGCGGCAAAGCTCGACGTCATCTTTCCTGTATTGCATGGCACGTTTGGCGAAGACGGCACCATTCAGGGATTGTTCGAGCTTGCAGACATTGCTTATGTAGGCTCGGGCGTTCTCGGCTCCTCCGCCGGCATGGACAAGGACGCGATGAAGCGCATGTTCGCTGCCTCAAAGCTGCCCATGGTGAAACACGTTACGCTGCTGCGCAGCGAGTGGAAGAAGAGTGCGAAGAAGTGCGTCGCGCAGATTGAAGCCGCGTTGAAGTATCCGCTGTTTGTGAAGCCTGCGAACCTCGGCTCGTCTGTCGGTATCAGCAAGGTGAAGACGAGAAAAGATCTCGCCCCAGCGATGGACCTTGCGGCGCAGTTTGATCGCAAGATTGTGATCGAGCAAGGTGTCGGCGGCGCTGGCAACGCGCGACTGACTGGCAAAGCGCGCGAGCTTGAAGTGGCAGTGCTCGGCAATGATTTTCCTGAAGCAAGTGTTGTCGGTGAGATCGTGCCTGATCGCGAGTTCTACGATTACGAGTCGAAGTACGACGCCAGCAGCACCAGCGAGCCTGTCATTCCAGCAAAAATGACGCGGGAACAATCGAAACAGATACGCGAGATGGCGATCCGGGCCTTCCAGGCATGCGATTGCAGCGGTCTTGCCCGCGTCGATTTTCTTATGGAACCAGCATCGAAATCCGGTCGCGCACCGCGCATCTATCTGAACGAAATCAATACCATGCCGGGCTTCACGTCGATTAGCATGTATCCCAAGCTGTGGGAGGCAAGCGGCGTTGGGTATAGCCAACTTATCGATCGCCTGATTACACTCGCTCTCGAACGCCACGCAGAAAAAAAGCAGACGTCATTTACGCGCGGCGCATAACCCAAGCAAGGACACATCCGCATGGAACCCACGCGTCGCGATTTTCTACTCGGCACGACAGCCGCTGCTGCCGTTGGTGTATCGGCCACAGCGCAGACCAGCAAGACTGCGTACGCAACGCAGCCTGCGAAGCGGCCGAACATCATCCTGTACCTGGCCGATCAGATGCGGTGGGATTTCCTGCAGCACAACCGTCTCAATCCCACGCCGCTCACGCCAAACCTCGATCGCATGGCACAGCGCGGATGCAACTTTACCTACGCCATCACAAACCAGCCGCTCTGCAATCCTGCGCGCTCTGTGTTGATGACGAGCCGTTACGCCACCGAAACCGGATGCTGGCACAACGGCATTCCGCTCAATAATCAGAAGGGCAAAGACCTGCCGACCTTCGCGCAACAACTGAGCGACGCAGGCTACACCACGAACCTCTTCGGCAAATGGCATCTCGGACATGATGCGCGCGTCGGCGGACACGATGGCAAAGTGGTGCTGGAAGATCGTGGCGGCTTCAACGATGTGTGGGAAGGCTCGAACCTGCTTGAGTTCACCACCCATCCGTACGAAGGCACGTTGTGGGACCGCGACGGCAACGAGATCAAATACAAGGACCAGTACCGCGTCGACTTCATCACTGACCGCGTAGTGAACCATATCAAGCAGAAGCACGATAAGCCGTTCTTCACCTTCGTCTCACAGCTTGAGCCGCACCACCAGAACGATATGGGCCAGCCCATCGCGCCCAAGGGGTACAAAGAAAAGTTCCGCGACCGTTTTGTCTCTCCCGATTTACGTGCGCTTCCCGGCAACTGGCAGAACGATCTGCCTGACTACTACGGCTGCATCAAGAGCATCGACGAGTCCGTCGGCCGCATTCATCAGGCCCTCGAAGAACAGGGCATTGCCGACAACACCGTCTTCATCTTCATGAGCGATCACGGTTGTCACTTCAAAACACGCAACGGCGAATACAAACGTTCGCCGCACAACAGTTCCATTCGTATCCCACTCATCATCAGCGGCCCGGGCTTTGATAACAGCATGTCGCTCGATCAACTTGTCGGCCTCATCGATGTTCCGCCGACCATTCTGGACATCGCCGGTCTAACGCCACCCGCGAGCATGAAGGGCCACAGCCTTGTTCCACTTACGCGCGACGAGCGTGCGCGCGCATCCTGGGAGAACGTGCAATTCGTCCAGATCAGCGAAGCCATGACTGGCCGCGCTGTCCGCACGCCGGAGTGGACGTACGTGATCGAAGACCGCAGCGCAGATGTAAAGAAAGACCAGGGCAGCATGCGTTATACAGAAACCATGCTCTACAACCAGTTCGCCGATCCCGCAGAACAGACCAACCTGCTGGGCAACAACGATTCCATCGAAGCCACAAAGATGCTGCGTGCATTGATGTTGCGCAAGATGGAAGAAGCAGGTGAACCCAGGCCGGAGATCGTCCCATATAATCCCGCATTCTTTATGTGGTGATAAAACGCACGACTAAAAATTCAGGCAACGCGTTAAGAAAGCGCGCAACACCTCGCGCCATTTCACGACGACCTTTTTCAGGCAGTATGCATCTTATTGAAGACGGCATACCACCCGTGTCGAAAACAAAAGAGGTGCACATGGTCCGTCCCTGTTTTCTTGTTGTAGATCGTGAATTCCCAGGCAGCATCTCTACTCGCAAGCTCATATTGGAAACGGCAAAGTACAACGTCATCACGGCCTACAGTGCGCGTGAAGCGATTGAAACGCTACGCATCTATCCGCGTGTTACAGGCGTTCTCATGGACACGCGCGTAGGCGATATGGAGTGCGCATCCTTTATCCATGAGCTTCGGTCCATCACGCCAGGTATCCCTGTCGTGGCGATTGAAGCTGCATCCGCGCCGCACTGCGAAGGCCCGACCTTCACCATCCCGTTCTATACGCCTGAAGTCCTTCTGGACACTATCGCCAGGATTGTCCCTTCCGAAACAATCATCATCCGCGAACATGAACGCGAAATAGAAAACAAAATGTAATCGATAGCGGCAGTACAAATGTGCGCGCCGCTTCTTGCCATAGAAGCGGCCGTCGCGCACTTTCTGCATCCGAATGGCTGGAGATGAATCTCTTTAACGTAAGAGGTTTTTGTGTCTTTTCGATCGCAGGCCAACTCAGCAGAACGTTCTCTCTCACAATCTGCTGCGGAGTTTGAACCTGGCAATCGGTTTGTATCTCGCGCGCAAATCCCCACAATCAATCCCTGGATCATCGCGCTCGTCGTCACCATGGGCACGTTTATGGAAGTGCTCGACACTTCCATTGCCAACGTAGCGCTGCCGCATATCGCAGGCTCGCTCTCCGCCTCACGCGATGAAAGCACATGGGTGCTTACGACATATCTCGTCGCCAATGCCATCATCCTCCCCATCAGCGGCTGGATATCCAGCATGATTGGCCGCCGCAATTTTTATCTCGGTTCAGTCGTTCTCTTCACTATCTTCTCCGCATGTTGCGGTCTCGCTCCCACTCTCGGCGCTCTGGTTGTCTTTCGCGTTCTGCAAGGTCTCGCTGGCGGAGGACTCCAGCCATCGGTGCAAGCCATTCTCGCGGACACCTTCCCCGGCGAAAAGCGCGGCATGGCCATGGCCGTCTACACCGTCGCCATCCTGTGCGCGCCCGTGCTTGGTCCCACACTCGGCGGCTGGATCACTGACAACTACTCCTGGCGCTGGATTTTCTACATCAACATCCCTGTCGGCGTTCTCTGCGCTTTCTTCACGCGCATCGTGCTGCACGATCCGCCGCACCTCACCGCCGCGCGAGAAGTACGCCGCGGCAAGCGCCTCCAAATCGACGGCGTCGGCCTCGGCCTCATCTCGCTCGGCCTCGCATCGCTTGAAATTGTGCTCGACAAAGGTCAGGAACTCGATTGGTTCGGTTCCACCTTCATCTGCTGGGCTGCGGGAATCGCCGTTGTCGCGCTCATCGGCGCTGTCTTCTGGGAGTTGCACGTAAACAATCCCGTGGTGAACCTTCGCTTGTTGAAGGAGCGCAACTTCTTTATGTGCTGCGCTATCGTGCTCGGCGTGTATACCGCGCTTTACGCCACTACATTTCTTCTTCCGCAGTTCATGCAGGAACTCATGGGCTACGACGCTACCACCGCCGGCATCGCCGTTTCACCCGCAGGGCTCGCCACCATGGTGGAAGTGCCTATTGTCGGCTGGCTGCTGAGTCGCGGCATGGACGCGCGCCGCATCATCTTCGTCGGCATCCTCACCATGACAGTGGGCACATGGTGGCTCTCGCTGGGTAATCTGCAGATGGCGGAGAGCGATCTTATCTGGCCGCGCGTGGTGCAGGTGATGGGTCTCGGCATGACCACCGTGCCACTCAGCACCATCATGTTCCGTTTTTTACCAACAGAGCAGAGCAGCAACGCCGCCGGTATCTACGCGCTGGTGCGCAACGAGGGTGGGTCCATCGGCATTGCGATTGCCAGCACCTTTTTGCAACGCATGGAACAGACGCACCAAAGCTATATCGGTGCGAGCATGAGTTCCTCCACCATCCTGCAAGCCGCGCGCGCCGCAACCTCAGGTGTCGGCGCCGATGTTATGGACAAAGCGCATGCAGGTCTCGCGCTCATCTACGCACAACTGCAACGCCAGGCCAGTCTCATGGCCTACATGGACCAGTACAAACTTTTCGCCTATCTCATGTTCGCTCTACTGCCGCTCGTCTTCTTTCTGAAAAGACCGCCACGCACCACAGGCAAGATCGAACTCGACGCGCACTAAATCGTGTGTATGCCGATGAGTGCTCCTGCACACATTGCCATTCCGACCGAAGTGAGGAATCTGCTTTTGCCATGTTCGCGTCGCGAACATTATCGCGCGGAGCGCGACTTCAGCTACGGCCTAACATCTCTACCAGCCCATCCTCATCCAGCACAGCCACACCTAGCTCTCTCGCCTTCTCCAGCTTCGATCCCGCATCGTCCCCAGCCACTACATAATTCGTCTTCTTGCTCACAGAGCCAGACACTTTGCCGCCCGCGTTCTCAATCAACTCCTTTGCTGCATCGCGCGTCATCGTAGGCAGTGTGCCCGTCAGTACAAATGTCATCCCGGCAAAGGTTGTTCCACGCGCCCGCTTCTCCGATGTCATCGTCAGCCCAGCAGCACGCAGTTTTTCTACAAGCTGAATGTTTTTCTCGCCGCTAAAGAACTCGCGAATCGCCGCAGCCACCTTCGGACCAACGTCATTCACGCGCTGCAACTCTTCTTCCGTTGCGTGCATGATGGCATCCATCGATCCAAACTCATCGGCCAGCGTCTGCGCCGTGCGCTCGCCTACATGGCGGATACCGAGTGCCAGCAGTACGCGATACAGCGGTGCCTTGCGCGATTTATCAATCTCCGCAAGCAAAGACAGAGCAGACTTTTCGCCAATACGCTCCAGCGTCATCAACTGCTCCAGCGTGAGGGAGTAGATATCAGCGACTGAATGCACCAGCGCTGCGCGCGTGGGTGCCTCCGCTATTTCTTCTTCCGTCTCTTCCGCGGTATCGCCACTCTCCGGCGCACTGTGTCCAAGTAACTGCGCCACCAGCGCCTCACCCAGGCCTTCAATATTCATCACGCCGCGTGAAGCAAAGTGCCGCAACTCCTCCTCCAGCCGCGCGGGGCAGCTCGCGTTTACGCATCGCCAGTCCGCTTCTCCTTCTTCACGAACAACGTCCTCACCGCATCGTGGACACTGCTTCGGAAACACAATCTTCTGCGTTCCTCGTGCGTGCTGCTTGTCTTCCACCACATGCGTAATCTTAGGAATCACATCTCCGCCGCGTTCCACAGAAACGTAATCGCCAATCCGCAAACCAAGCCGTGCAATCTCGTCCTCGTTGTGCAGGGTTGCACGCGTGACCGTAGTACCGCCAATAAAGATGGGTTGCAGATCGGCCACGGGCGTCAGCTTACCGGTGCGTCCCACCTGAAACAGCACACCGCGCAACTGCGTCACGCCTGCGCGGGCAGGGAACTTGTATGCAATCGCCCAGCGCGGCGCCTTCCCCGTAAATCCAAGCCGCCGTTGTTGCGCAGTGGAATTCACCTTCACCACAATGCCGTCAATTTCGTATCCCAGCGAATCGCGCTCTTTTTCCGCATCCGCGATAAACGCCAACACCTGATCGATGGTCTGCATGGTCCGCGCCTGCGGGTTTACGCGAAAGCCTGCAGTCCGCAACGCGTCCAGCGTCTCCTGCTGTGTGGCGAGAAAGGTTTCCCCATCGCGCAGCAGAAAGTAGGCATACAGATCCAGCCGCCGTCGCGCCACAATGCTTGGCTCCACGGTGCGCAGCGTGCCCGCCGCCGCATTGCGCGGATTCGCAGCCGGGGCCTGCCCGGCAACCTCGCGCTCGCGGTTCATCTTCTCAAAGGCAGTCTGCGGCATAATCACTTCGCCGCGCACCTCAAAACTTTGCGGCAATCCAGCAGATGTCAACTTCTCCTGCGAGATGGAGAGCGGCACAGACCGGATGGTGCGCACGTTGCTCGTCACATCTTCACCCACCGCGCCATCGCCGCGTGTGAGTCCGCGCACAAGCGAAGCACCACCGTTTTCCGACGCGCCATAATGCAGCGCAAGCGAAAGCCCATCCAGCTTGTACTCGCAGGTAAACTCCACCTTCTCAGACGGGGGCAGCGCGGCACTCACCCGCTCCGCCCACGCGCGCAACTCCTGCTCGTTGTAAGCATTGTCCAGCGAGAGCATCGGGCGCGAGTGCGGCACCTTTGCGAACCCTTCCTTCGGCTTGCCACCCACACGTTGCGTAGGAGACTCCGGCACCACCAGTTCCGGATGCGCCGCCTCCAGCGCCTTCAACTGGTTCATCAGCGCGTCGTACTGGGCGTCGCTGATCTCCGGCGCATCCTGCACGTAATACAGATATTCATGGTGCTCAATCTCGGCACGCAGTTCGGCAGCTTTCCTGGCATACGAAGAGGACATGCGTCCATTATAGGAAGGGATTATGTAACCGCTTGCAATCCACTCTTTCCCCGTATACAGTCGCTTGTGCAGCTTGAAGGAGTTTGTATGGACCGCCGTAGTTTTCTCAAGACCGCAGGGGCAGTCACTGTTGCCGCAACCACCAGCGCACACGCAGCCGGTGCCCGCAAGCCTCGTCAGATCATCTTCATGATGACCGACACCACCCGCCGCGACATGCTCAACTGCTACAAGGTCACCGGCCTGCAGACGCCGAACCTCGATCGCATCGCTGCTGAAGGTGTGCGGTTCGAGCGCGCCTACACCACGCAGCCTGTCTGCGCTCCGGCACGCTCCGCTCTATGGACTGGGACTTATCCGCATTCCAATGGCGTGTGGGGCAACAGCATGCCGCTTGGCCAGACGGTGCACACGCTCGGCGAATTCCTTTCCAGCCACAAGATTCACTGCGCGCATGTAGGCAAGTGGCACCTCGACGGCTTCGACTACTTCGGCACCGGTAAGGCCGCCCCCGGATGGGACCCAAAATACTGGTACGACCAGCGCGATTACCTGATGGAGCTCACGCCGGAAGAGCGCAAGCGTTCGCGCAACGCACATCTCAGCCGCGATCCCAAACTGGAAGCGTCCTTCACCTTCGCGCACCGCTGCTCCAACCGCGCAATTGATTTTATTGAGAAGCATAAGAACGAAGACTTCCTTCTCGTCGTCTCCTACGACGAACCACATGGCCCGTCCGTAGCTCCCACAAAATATGGCGAACTGTACGCGGAGTACGGATTTCCGCGCGCGATGAACTTCGACGACACACTGGAAGACAAGCCGGAAGAGCAGCGCATATGGGCGGGCGAAAGTCTGCACGAGCCCGTAAAGCCAATGCGTGATCGCGACTTCTTTGGCTCGCTCACCTTTGTGGATGCGGAGATCGGCCGCGTGCTCGATCAGATCGATAAATCCACGCCGGACGCTCTGGTGATGTACACCTCCGACCACGGCGACATGCTTCAGTCTCACCACCTCATGAGCAAGGGCCCGGCCATGTATGAAGAAGTCACCAACATTCCTCTGCTCGCACGCTGGAAAGGTGTCACACCGGCCAATGTCTCTTCCGGCGTGCCTGCCTCGCACATCGATATCTCCGGTACTTTCATGGAGTTCTTCGGCCTCGAAGTCCCAAAGACGTTTGAAGGTGGAAGCATGCTCGCCTCGCTCAAAGATCCCAAACACCGCTCGCGCGAACACTGCTTCATCGAGTGGGGACGCTATGAAGTGGACCACGATGGCTTCGGCGGCTTCCAGCCTATCCGCTGCGTTACAGACGGTCGCTGGAAGCTCTCCGTGCATCTGCTCACCACAGACGAGTTCTATGACATGCAGAACGATCCTGGCGAGATGCACAATCTCATCAACGATCCAGCGCATGCGGAGATGAGAAACAAACTGCACGACATTCTGCTGGACGGCATGGACAAATCACGCGATCCATTCCGCGGCTACTACTGGGCACGCCGGCCTTGGCGTCCGGATTACCCCGTCTCATGGGAGTACCACGGCATGACCCGCCAACGTGAGAGCGATGGCTATCTGCCGCGTGAGCTTGATTACGACACAGGCCTGCCCATGAAAGAAGCAACGCGTCCCAAGGTGGTTGGCAAGCGGTAAGTTTCGCTACCATTCATGGATGGTGGTTACGGCTCGCTGTGCCACCAAACGTCCTCACCAAAGACCTCCGTCATCTCGACCGAAGGGCACGCTTTTTGCGCCCGTGGCGGAGAGATCTGCTTTTAGCATGCTGAGGCTACGTATCTGAACCTACAAAGGAATTGTCATCCTGAGCAACGCGAAGGATCTCCGTATTTAGTTTGCGGCCCGATAAGCTTTCCACCGCGAACGAATACAGAGATTCTTCGTCACTCCGCTCCTCAGAATGACGGTAATTATTTGTTAACCAGCTTTAGTGGCTCAGCACCAGCATCACCACGCCATGCCGAGGCACATCTGCCGTGAATGTATCCGTGATCGTCGGCAGATCGGCGTGGGCCCACAGATCACGTGCCTTGGCCGGGCCTTCCCATTTCAGATCACTTAGCTTCAACGTCATGGTGTTCAAACCATTGGTGCGATTGAAGAGCGCGACTGCCATACGGTTGCCCGAGAGCGGACGCGACCACACCTCCACTTCGCCGATGGCCCACACGCGATCTCCGGCCTTGCCCATGCTGTCCTGATCGACGGCGATCACTTCCTTGTTGCTGATGATATTCAGCGTGTCTTCATCCATGCGCGTCAGATCGTTCCCTAGAATGAGAGGCGCAGCCACCATCGACCACAACGAAAAGTGCAGTTTGTTCTCTTCCTTATTCAGCTTTCCATTTCCAATTTCGAGCGAATCAGGGTCCATCCAATGTCCGGGTGTCTGATACTTCGCCAGACCCGCTTGCGCAAATCCGATAGAGGTCATCGATTCCCATTCGGCTTTGATGTCGTTGGTCGTGCGATACATCGTCGCGCCTACCTTCGGGGCCCAGTCCTGCACGTAATCAATGCCATACTGGCACAGCGCATACAGCATCGGCCTGCCCGCTTTGATGAGGGCCTGGTGCATCTTCTCGTAGGCATCGATCATGACCTGCGTTGATTTGGCATGGTCTTTCTCGCCGGCCATTTTCATGTAGACACGCAGGCTGCATAGGTCATACTTCAGATAGTCCGCGCCCCAATCGGCAAACGTGCGCGCATCTTGTTCCTCGTGTCCGTAACTGGCGATAAAGCCCCCGCACGACAGTGGGCCGGGCGAAGAATACACGCCATACTTCAAACCCTTTGAATGGATATAGGTACCGAGCGCCTTCATATCCTTGAAACGTGCAGGGTTCGGCTGCACCACGCCATTCGCATCGCGGAACCCCGGCCAGCCTCCGTCAATGTTGATGTACACATAGCCGAGTTTGTCCAGGCCGAGACGTTTGAGCGCTTCCACGTTTTTGTGAACGTCTTCCTCATCCGCCTTATTGCCATAATGGTTCCATGTTCCCCAACCCATTGGAGGAGTTGGCGCGAGCGGCAGTTCCTTAATCTGCGCCGAAGCGGTAAGGCCGGTGAGAAGAGAAGCGGTAAGCAGCGCGCGAAGGAGCATGGAGGGTCATACCTCAGAGATGCAGAATCTGCCGCAGTATGCGGGCAGCAACCATACTCTCATAAATTTGCTGGATTGTAAGGGGTTTCAATCGACAAATAGAATGGCGTCTCTGTACTCCTTCAAAGGAAGATAGCTGTGAAACTGCATCGCACGTCCCTCCTCATTATCTTGTTCGTTCTGTCCACGCTCTCGTGCCCAGCGGCTGCCCGTCACCCTGTTGCGTCTCCGCCATCCACATCGCGCACGGTGCAGAACTTCGACTTCGACTGGCGCTTCACACACGGCGATGTGCCCGCAGCCTCCGCGGAGAACTTCAATGACAGCGCATGGCGCAAGCTCGACGTGCCGCACGACTGGTCCATCGAAGGCGAGTACGCTAAAGATAATCCGGGCGGCGGCTCCGTGGGCTACCTGCCTGCGGGCATCGGCTGGTACCGCAAAACCTTCGATGTCTCCGCGGACGCGCTACGTAAAGATACCGAGGTCCTCTTCGACGGCGTCTTTATGGATTCCACCGTTTGGATCAACGGTGTGAAGCTCGGCACAGAACCGTACGGTTACATCAGCTTCCACTACAACCTCACAAAACATCTGCGCGCCGGCGCAAACACCATCGCTGTGCGTGTGAACAATCTGCTGCAGCCCGCAGCCCGCTGGTATACAGGTTCCGGCATTTACGGACACGTATGGCTCATCACCCGCGCGCCAGACCACATCGCGCAGTGGAGCACCTTCGTACGCACCCTCAGTCTCAATGGAGATAAGGCCACAATCAGCATCTCCACATCCGTGGAAGGCCCAAACACCGCGAACAAACGTCTGCGCTTCACGGTTCTGGATGCGAAGCAACACACAGTCTCCACGCAAACCGCGAGCGCTGCTTCCATGGAGCATCCGCTCGAACTCTCCGTAACGAAACCCGCTCTGTGGTCGCCAGACTCGCCCACGCTCTACACGTTGCGTACAGAGCTGCTCGACGGCAAAAACATCATCGACGCGGAAGATACTCCATTCGGCATTCGCACCATGCGCTTCGATCCAGACAAGGGCTTCTTCCTGAACGATCAGCCGCTCAAGATCAGAGGTGTCGCCGACCACCTCTTCGCAGGGACAGTAGGGGCCGCAATTCCCGATGCACTCTACGAGCGGCAGATCCGGTTATTAAAGGAGATGGGTGCCAACGCAATCCGCGTCGCGCACAATCCGCGTACGCCGTACTTCTACGATCTGTGCGATCGTCTCGGCATCCTCGTGATGGACGAGATCTTTGACGGCTGGCACAAAAAGGTGCACAACGAATTCGCCGAACGCTTCTACAACACCGAATGGAAGAGCGATGTAGAACGATGGGTGCGCCGCGACCGCAATCATCCTTCCGTGTTTGCCTGGAGCATCGGCAATGAAACCGGCCTGGAAGATAAGAACCACATGTCAGAACTGGTGCACCGCTTCGACCCCACGCGTCCGACAACCGGCGGCATGATGACCACCGGTGTCGATCTTGCCGGATTCAACGGTCCCGGCGAAACCCCCGGTGTGCTGGAAAAGTTCCACTCCGAACATCCAAAAACTCCCATCATCCTTACCGAAGAGCCGCACACGCTGCAAACGCGCGGATACTACCGCGTGCGCACCTGGTGGCGCGATTGGAAACCCGGCGTTCCGTTCGAACCGTATGGAACCGAAGAAATCTTCTTCGACGGAAAGCAGTGGTACAACTCCTCGTACGACAACGCCACGCCCCGCGTAACCGCACGCTGGACATGGAAACGCACCGCTGCAACGCCGTGGATCTCCGGCGAATTCCGCTGGAGCGGCTTCGACTACATTGGCGAAGCAAACTTCAAAGGAGGGCACTGGCCCGCGCGCGCCGGCAACTTCGGCATCATCGATCTCGCCGGCATCCCCAAAGACCACTTCTATCTCTATCAATCTCTCTGGACCACAAAACCGATGGTCCACCTGCTGCCGCACTGGACACATCGAGGCATGAACGGCATCACCATTCCCGTGGTCGCATATTCCAATCAGCCCGAAGTGGAACTCTTTCTCAACGGCAAATCGCTCGGACGGCATAAGCCGGAAGAGCTTGGCGACTTCGTATGGAAGGTGCCATACACGCCGGGCAAACTGGAAGCCATCGCGTACGACAGTGCAGGGCAACGCACTGCGGAAACAGCCTTCACCACCGCAGACGATCCCACGCAGATCATGTTGCAGACAGACAACGCATCGCTGCGGCCCGATCGCACAGACGATGCGGTAGTCACATTTACTGTGGCCGACAAAGATGGCGTCACGGTGCCGTGGAGCATGGACCGTATCCACGTCAAAGTAAACGGGCCCGTTCGCCTGCACGGTTATGAGAACGGCGATCCCACCGATGTCACCGCGCACCAAAAGCCGTGGCGCAACGCGTTTTACGGTCTGGCGCGCGGCTTCTATCAATCCACCGCTGAGGATGGTCCCATCGACATTACCGCCGCCGCCATACTTGGCGACGAGAACATCCTCGGCACCAACCCAAAACACCCGCGCATGATCGCGATTGCCGCATCGCGCATCGCCTTGCGCGGCGCATTGGCACCTGCAAAGCTGGAAATCCACTACACACTCGACGGTTCGGAACCAATCCCGGCCTCGCCTGTGTACACGCAGCCATTCGGCATTTCCGATGAGACCTATGTTCGCGCGCTGGTGCTCAAAGACGGCAAGCCGGAATTGATGTTGACGAAGATCTTCCGCCGGACCGACGAACCTGTCGTCACAGACCCGCGCTGGGCCACCGATCTGACCAAAGATCCTGCCACGCGGGCCACCTTCGGAGCGCTGGAGGGAGCAGCGGCCGATCAGCAGCGTCTCAAAAAGAAGTCAAAAGAGTAAACAATCGACGTAAAATCCCGTTATTTGCTAAAAAAGCAGTTTGACAGTTGAAAGAGCAAATCGAATAATTCTCAATGGGAATCATGTAACCGTTTACGCACATGCCCCAGCAAGACCTCACTCCCGAAACCAGGGTGGAGGGACAGAAGTTTCGTGGCTGCACAAAGCAGCGTTCTCTTTTGGAGGAGATCAGTTATGCAAACCCCGACTTCACGCCTGGCTGGCTGGATGCGCAGCCTCAGCGTTCTCATGGCCATCGTCTTTGGCACATGCGCACTTCACTCTCAAACGGTAACGGGTTCCATCTACGGCACCGTGACAGATGCCACCGGCGCAGCCGTTCCGGGTGCAACCGTCACTGTCACAAACGTGGGTACCAACGACGTGCTCACAACGAAATCCAACGATCATGGCCAGTTCACGTTCCCAGTGGTCAACCCCGGTACATACAAAGCAACCTCCACGATGGCGGGTTTCGCTACCGTGACGCAGACAGACATCCGCGTCTCCGCCAACCAGAACGTAAACGCGAGCTTTACTTTGCAACCGGGTGAAGTCTCTTCCGAGGTCACGGTAGAAGCCGGAGCCACGCTCATCGATACGCGCGAGCATCAGCTTGCCGAAACCATCGACCAGCAGCGCATCGTGGATCTGCCCCTTGCGGGCCGCAATGCGTACGACCTCGTGCAGTTGGTTCCCGGTATCACCAACTACAACGCATCCGCGCAGATTGGCGACAACGGTGGAACCCAATTCTCCACAAACGGTATCCGTCCAAACTTCAACTCGTTTTATCTCGACGGTGCGTATAACACCTCGTTTTTCCGTGGTGGCGGCAACATCGTTCCGGCACCTGATGCCCTAACGCAGTTCCGGATCATTACCAGCAACTTCGATGCGGAGTTTGGGCGTTATCCCGGCGCTGTGGTCAACACGATCACCCGGTCCGGCACCAATCGGTTTCACGGCACTATCTATGAGTACCTCCGCAATGATGCATTCAATGCCAAGGGATATTTCAACAGTTCTGTCCCAACGCTACGCTACAATGTCTTCGGTGCGGGCGTAGGGGGGCCAGTCTTTCGCGACAAGTTTTTCTTCTTTGCGAATTATCAGGGCACGCGCATTTCGCAGCAGACAATCATCAATCAGGGACAGATTGTCGTTCCCACCGATCTGGAGCGCACAGGTGACTTCTCACAGAGCGCCAAAAAGCCGCCGCTTTCTGTCTGCCCTAACTACAAATGCCCTAGAGATCCGGTTACAGCCGCAATCATCGATCGTTTCGTTCCCCGGGGAGTAAACGGCACTAGCCTCAGTCCAGAGCAGCGCATGCCAAATCCGGTGAGGGCCGATCAGGGTACTGCGCGTCTGGACTATCAGTTGAGTCAGGCCAACAAGCTCCAGCTCACCTATTTCAACTCGCAGGGTACAGGTTTTGACCGCACGATCGGTGGCAACAATCTGCTCCTCTACAGCGGTAATCGTACCTATGCCGGGCAGTCCAACTATGTTTTGGGAGATACGTGGATTGTCACACCGAACATGGTCAACACGTTTACCGGTTTTTATACGTTGAACAAAACCATCAAATCCAACGTCTATTCCGGCGGGACGTGGGCCGACCTGGGTGGAACGATCAACAATGGAGGTCCAATTGTGACGCAACCCCAGGTCACGGTTACGGGCTACTTCACTGGTGGCGTAGGCGGTAGCGGACCATCCACGCAGGCGCAGATGACTACAGGGATTGAAGACACTGTCAATTGGGTAAAAGGCAAGCACACTGTCAAATTTGGCGGCTCGTACATCTTCAACAAGTACCACGAGACCGCCGCCTTCCTGTCGTCGTCGAAGGCCACCTTCAATGGCAATGCAAACGTCGGCGGCGTACAGACCAAAAATGCCCTGGCTGATTTCATTCTTGGTCGTGCACAGAGCTTCCAGCAAAACAACGGTGCCCTGCATCGCCTGCACGCGTGGGACCCTTCGCTGTTCATTCAGGATGATTACCGCGTAAGCCGCCGCTTTACGGCGAACCTTGGTGTTCGATGGGAGGTTTATTATCCGTTCGCTGGCCAGAAGAACTTCGGCACCTTCCAGGCCGGCGTGCAGTCTACTCGCTTTCCAACTGCTCCCAAGGGTCTTCTATCGGAGGGTGACCCGGGAGTTCCGGAGGGCATTCTCCACGTTTCCTACACCAAGTTCGCTCCCCGCGTAGGATTCGCGTGGGATGTCTTTGGCAATGGTAAGACCGCGCTTCGCGGTGGGTACGGAATCTTCTACTCCTTCAGTCAGGAAACCTTTGTGGGCAATCTGGAGCAACAACCATTCCAGCTTGCCATCACGATCAACAACACCACCAACTACGTGAATCCATATGCCGGACAGGCGGCCTTTCCCAGCGGGAGCCCCTATCCATACGTGGTGAATGAATCGAATCCCACCTTCACCTCCGCGGCAAACTTTAGTGGTCTGCCTCCCAATACCTCAACCATTCCGTACATTCAGCAGTTCAACCTAACGCTGGAACAGCAATATGGCGCCAACTGGAGCACGCGTATGTCTTACGTGGGCAATACTGGACGTCACTTCTATCTGGCACGTAATCAGAATGCGCCGGCTTATATTGCCGGTAACTGCCCGGCTACCTCCAATACACCCTGTTCCACAGCGGCAAATGCCACCAGTCGTCGTCCGCTTGTCGGGCAGGGCTATACCTCAGACATCGGTCTGCTCGATCCATCGAGCAACTCATCCTACAACTCGCTCCAGATGACGGTCACACGCCGCATGCAGCATGGATTCTCCTTGCAGGCGTTCTATGTGTGGTCCAAAGCGATGGACAATGTCTCTGCCGACCCAGGCAGTGCAACCACCTATGCACTTTCCGACCAGTACAACATCGCACGTGACCACGGCTTGTCCACATTGCACATGCCACAACGCTTCGTGGCATCCATCATTTATCAACTGCCTGAAGTGAAGCACTGGGGATTGTTTGGTAAAGAAGTGTTGAGTGGCTGGCAGGTCAACGGAATTCAAACGCTGGCCACTGGCAATCCCTTCAACATTACGTCCAATACCGACAGCAATCTGGATGGTATCGCCAATACCGATCGCCCCGATGTTGTTGGCAATCCATTCCTCGGCTACGGGCGACCCAAGCTGGACAAAATTAACATGTTCTTCAACACAGCCGCTTATAAGCCGGCTGTTGGGCCCTACGGCACGAGTGCACGTGATCCATTGGTCGGACCTGGAACAGTGCGCACCGATCTCTCCGCATTCAAGCGGTTTGCGATCTATAAAGAGTCCAACCTTCTGTTCCGTGCTGAAGCATTCAACTTGTTCAACAACACCAATCTAAATAATCCGAATGGTGTGTTAACGGCAGCGAACTTTGGCAAGATCACGGGATCGGATCCGGGTCGCTTCCTGCAGTTCGCAGTCAAGCTGGAGTTCTAACCTGTAGCACCACTCCTACAAACGCCCCGGACAATCTTTCGTCCGGGGCAATTTTCTTAAAGGTTAAGAGGACATTTCTCATGAACAGAGTATTTGCAGGCGTTTCGCTCGCGCTCGTCTCCACCCTTGCTTGCGCGCAGGCAAGGCCGCACACCGCGCCTCAGTACCACATCTACGCCGGCAACACGCACGCGCATACGGCGTTTACCTGGTCACATGGCGAGATGCTTGCGAAGAACGGGTGCAAGGGAATTCAAGTGTATGGATTGAAGCCGGGTACCGAAGTGCTCTTCGACTGGACTGAAGGCTACAAGAAGGGCACCGGCGGATGCCATGCGATCTATGTGATCAACGGCTGGCAGTATCACACGCCCGACATGAAGCTGAAGCCGGATTGGCAGAAGTATCAGGGACCGCCTTCCGCGCACTTTGCTCTGGCAAAGGCCAATGGCTACGACTTCTACGTGACGACGGACCACTCGCAGGAGTCGGCCTTCTTTCCACTCGGGCCCAACAATCCGCAGTGGATGCACAGCAAACAGGAAGCCGCCGCGGCGACCGATAAGGACTTTGTTGCGCTGGCCGGATTTGAATATTCAGAGAATGACGGCCCCGGCGGCACCGGCCACATCAATGTCATCAATACGGACAGCATCACCAACGCGCTGCTTCCCGGCGTCGATCTCACCGCGTTCTACAAATGGCTCGCCGTGGCAAAGCCCAACGGAGCAGGCCCGGTGATCGCCAGCTTCAATCATCCCAGCCCGCACAGCTACGCGGACTTCACCGGACGCACGCCTGCGGCCACCGAACGCATCGCCCTGCTGGAAGTCATCAATTCCAACTCCCATATCCACTACGAAGGCTGGCTCGCCGCGCTCGATGCTGGTTGGAAGGTGTCGCCCACCTCGGGGCTCGACGTACATGGCCTCACCGGTATTCCAAAAGACAAGTCGCGTGTCTTTGTGCTCGCCACGGCCAGGACCAAGCTCGGCATTCTGGATGCGATGCAACATCGCCGCACGTATGCTTCGCTCGATAACAACATTCAGTGCCGCTACACCGTTAACGGGGCCATCATGGGATCAACGTTGCAACAGCCCGGAACATATCGCTTCGATATCTCCATCACCGATCCCGACAGCAACGATCCGCGCGCAAAAATTACTAAGCTCGACATCGTGAAAGACGGCGGCGAAGTAGTACAAACGTACACGCCCGACCAGCCCTCCACCACCGTGAACTGGAAGCCGGTCATCAAGGACAAGGATGCGCATTACTTCTTCGTCCGCGTATGGAACGCAGGAGGTGGCGATGCGCCCAGGCCTGATGCCAGCAAGCCTGTGGCGTGGCTCGCTCCCGTATGGACTGGCAAGCCCTCACCCATGAAGCCTATGCTGAAACTGTCAGAGATCAAGTCCAACGCCGGAGCGCCTGAATAGTGAAACGCATCTCGATCGCCGCATCTCTCGCTGTCCTTGTCACCCTTTCCCCTGCGTTGCGCGCGCAAACAGCGCAGTACACCTGGGTGCAGATGGTGGAGGGCGGCGCCGAGGTGCGTGCGATTGTAGCGCCCGGCGCGCGCTGCCCTAAAGTGTTGGCGAACCACGTCGCGCTCGAAATGGAACGCCGGCCCAATCCTGAAAACCAGATGGGCGGATTTCCAGATACGTGCACTGCAAAGATTCCCCCCAGGACCCGCAAACTCACCGTCGATGGCGCATCCATGCCGGTCCCTACAACCCATGTAAAGCGCATCGTCATCATTGGCGACACAGGTTGCCGCGTCACTCCGGGAGAACATCAGGACTGCAAAAAGGATTGGCCCTTCGGAAATATCGCCGATCTCGCCGCGGCAAAGAAGCCCGACCTGATCATTCATGTGGGCGACTATTACTATCGCGAGGTCTGCGCCAATGGCGCGCGCCACTGCGAGAACTGGCAGAACTGGAAACTCGACTTCTTCGATCCTGCCGGTCCGCTCTTCAACGCGGCTCCATGGGTCCTGGCGCGCGGCAATCATGAGACGTGTGTGCGCGCATCGCTCGGCTGGTTCCGTTATCTCGATGTAGCTCCCGCGCCACTCAAATGCCCCGGAGCAAAGGAGCAGACGTTCCTTGTAAATCTCGACGGCGTTACGCTCGCGGTCATCGATTCCGCCGATCTTCCCGATGCATGGACGGGGGATAAAAAGCTCGCGTCCTTCAAGGCCGATATCGCCACCACGCACCCTCCGGCTAATACGCCACTGTGGATCATCACGCATAAGCCGCCGTTTGTGCAGGGATATATGAAGTCGCCGTTCGACGGCAAGGGTGAAGAAAAGGATCCGCCCATGCCCAACGTGGACACCATCATCGCAGGCCATCTGCATCTGTTCGGTTCCACCACCTACGGTCCTGATCGGCCATCGCAACTCATCGTTGGCGACAGCGGAACGCGCCTGATGGTGATGGCCACCAAAATCGACGAGATGATCAGCAAAAAAGATCCGAACGCCATGGTGACAGGCAAAGGCCCTATCGATGGCAAGCAGGCCGAGTTCACCATGAAGGCACGCTTCGGCTACTTCCTGCTCGAACGCCCATCGGTCAAGGCAACTGAGTGGACTGGCACCCTCTTCGGTGTGGACGACAAGCCGATGGCAACATGCAAGCTCGACGGACGCAATCTCCAATGCGAATCGGTTAAGCCGTAACTCTTACCCCATAAAGCCGAGCTTCTGTGTGCTGAATGCAGACAGCGTCGGAAACACGGTTGCAAGCTGCGCCTGGCTCACGCCAAACCACTGCGCCAGCGTGGACGCATACTGCACGCTCGCGGTGGAAGGAATCCATCGTCCATTGCTGCCCGAATCATCCGGCCCGCCAAACGCCAGCGTAGGATACGTTCCATACAGCGCGCCGCCGTGTACGCTGCCGCCCAGCACAAAGTGGTGCGATCCCCAGCCGTGGTCGCTGCCGCTGTTTGAATTGGGCTGCAGCGTGCGGCTGAAGTCGCTCATCGTAAAGCTGGTCACGTTGTTCGTCACGCCGAGCTCCTGCGTGGCTTGATAGAACGCGGCAATCGCAGGCCCGATGCCGCTTAGCAGCGTGGCTTGAATGGCAAGCTGGCCTGCGTGTGTGTCGAAGTTGCCAATGCCGCAGAAGAAGATCTGCCGCTTTACACCAAAGGCAGAACGCGCCTGAATGATCTGCGCCACCTGCTTCAACTGCGCTCCCAGGCCTCCAGCAGGGAACACGGTCTGCAACGCCGGCAACGACTGCGTAGCATCGCTCAACACCTTCGCATATTTGTATGCGTTCGACGTGATGTCGTCATCCGCCTGCACCAGCGATACGCCGCTATTGAAGGTCAACATCGCCTGCGCCGCATTGGAACGCGTGGTGCATACTGCCCCCGATTCGCTGCACGATGCACCACCCACGTTGCCCGGAGACACAGCCACCGGGCTCGTCGAAGCTCCATTGCAGAACAGCGTATCGCCGGCCACCGAGGTAATCAGCGGGATCGTCGCCCCGGGGTTGTACACCGGCGAAAGTGCGTCGGAGATGCGGCCTGCCCATCCCGTCGGCGTGGCTCCGCTTACCGCAGCGTTCTGCCACTCCTGCTGCTGATCAGGATGCGAGAAGAGATTCGACGGCTTCGATCCGTTTGAGAGGTAGGTCGCGCGCGTCAACGGAGCAACCAGTGTGCCCACATTGGCCACCAGCGCCATCGCGCCGGAGTTCACCAGCGGCACCAGATCGCTCAGGCTGGGATGCAGTGCATAATCCGGCAGCGCGCCCATCTGCAAAAGCTGGTTCTGCGGAAGCGCCAGCGGCCCGCGCAAAGAAGAGTACTTCGCATATCCCTGCGTGTCGAAGGGCACCAGCATATTGTTCGCATCATTGCCGCCGTACAAAAAGATACACACCAGCGCCTTGTAATCCGTTGTGCCCTGGGCCATGGCGTTCAGCATGCCGAACGGCCGCAGCCCTGCTATGTTTCCTGCTGCGGCGAGCGACGCGCACCGCACAAAACTCCTTCGGTTCATCACGCTCACCTCTCCTTAGTGCATCACTTTGTACTGCGAAGAACTCATCACCAGATACGTCGCTACACGCGCCCGCGTTGCTGGATCGCTAATGCCCGTGATCGCATTCACAATCGTGGTGCGCATGTTCGATGGCATCTGTCCGTGCAGAAACATCACGCCCAGCGTATCCACCAGGTCACCCGGACTGCCCGCCAGCGAATACAGCGTCCCTCCGCTGCTGAACGCCGTCGTCTTGAAGTTGCTCAGCTTGTTGGTCGCGAGTTTGTCCGCCAGAGTCAACCGAAGAGTCACACTCGCCGTGTTCTCCAGGCTGAACTCAGGCGCGTTCAACGTAGTCTCGGGAATCACATACTCCGGCGGAAAGAAGTTGAACACGCTGGCCGACCGCAACGGCTCCTCGCCCAACGCCGCAGCCTGCGTACTCAGGGAGGTGTAGCGCCACAGGTTCGCCGGGTCCGTAATGGTGCTGGAGTAACCGAGTGCGCGCATCACCGACGTGATGTAGAAGATCGGCTCACGCAGATGTCCGCCGTCATAAGCAGAATTTGTATCACCCGCGCGCGCTTCCGTGTCCATCAGGATCGCGGTCAAGACAGCCTTCATGTCGCCGCGAACACCCTTGCCGTTATCGCGAAACACCGCAGCCACACGCGCCACATACGCATCCGATGGCGTGCTCGTTACCAGATGCTGAATGAGCTGGCGGCAGACAAATGGAGGCAGGTTTTCATGCGCAAAGATATTGTCCAGCGCAATCTTCAGGTCGTTCCGTGCCGACCCGCCCGCAGGAATCACGGTGCCATTCAGCAACGTCTTCTGCGTCATGTCATGCGCGCTTTCGACAGGGGCCATCGGCGAGGTGTAGTTCACCGTTCTGTTCGGAAAGTTGGCAGGCGAACTGCCATCCGCGGCCGCATATGTCCATCCCGTATACGCTTTCGCAAATGCCTGCACCTGCGCCTCGGTGTACACCGGAATCGAATTACCGTTCGCGTCCTTCTTCTCCGTGCCATCGTCGTTCAGCATGTACAGGCCAGTAGAAAAGAGCTGCATCATCTCGCGCGCAAAGTTCTCGTTGGCAATCTGCCCTGCCGGGGCTTTCGCGCTGTTCAGCATGTTCAGATACAGCCCCATGGAAGGTGACAGCGTCACGTCCTCCATGATCGTCCGCCAGTTGCTGAACGCATCATTCAGCAGTACGTTGTAATAGGCAAGCACTGCATTGCCGTTCACAGACTGTGTCGATGTGACCCACTGCTCACTCAGCGCCAGCGCCACGCGTTGTCGCAACTGATCATTCGCCGTAAGCGAAGCTTCCCAGAACTCCGACTCCACGCACGCCACGGGAGTATTTGAGCACTGCGCCGGCAGCGTGGCTGGAACAGCAGGAAGGGTCGTGGCAGGCAGCGCAAACTGTTCCTTCAGATATCCCTGCAACCCGACCGTCTGCACATGCGCAATGCTGTCCGTCGTTGGGCCAAAGCTCGTCTGGTCCAGCAGCCGTGCCGCAGCGGTCACGGTTGCAGCCGGTGTCGATCCTCCGCCACCACCGGAACCGCCGCCGGAACCGTTCCCTCCACCGGAAGACGTATCCATGCCTGAGCCGCAACCGCAAAGCAGCAGGCCGCAAACGGTTAAAGCAGAAATCGAGGAGCGAAAAAGAGAGCGGCGGTAGATAGGGGAAGAGGCCATGTTTCCTCGCGGGAGCGAAGGATACGAACTGAAGATATCGGGTACAACCCAAATACTAGAACGGTAGTTGCGCCACGATAAAATTCTTTTTACAAAAAAAGGCCGCTGGTAATACCAGCGGCCTTAATGCATAGGCATTGAGTTTATTTCGATGCAGTTACCTTCAGTTTGAACGTCGCCGAATGCGTCAGAATCCCGTCCGTGGCCGTTATGGTGTAGGTATAGCTGCCAGGTGCGGTATAGGGCGAATTCAAATCCGGCAGTTTGCCGGAACATCCCGTCGCTCCAAATCCGAGCACGGAAGCCAGCAGCACAAACACAGCAGCCCGCGCCAGGCCCCTGGCATCACGCCGCCGCAGCCATAGCAGCAACCCGCCGCCGGTCCCAAATAGCGTGAGCAACAGTCCGCCGCCTAGCCCGCCATAGCCGATTACGGTATATTTCGCCGTCGTCGTAATGTTTACCGGGAACATGCTCGTGGAAGAAACCGCAAGCGATGTCGTCCCCGGTGTGCAGGTCGATCCAGCCGAATCCATGGTGCAGCTCAACTGCACCGTGCCGGAGTAACCTGCAATCGACGTCACCGCGCCCGTTGTGCTGATGTCGTATCCCGCGATCACGCTGCCAGAATCTGGATTGACCGTGATCGCAAAGTCCACACCCGTTCCGTTGAGCGTGGCGGAGATCGACCCAAGCGCCGGGTTTGTAGCTGCCAACATCACCGTGCCTGCGCGAGGTCCCGTCGCCATGGGGTGGAACGACACGCTGATCGAGCACTTCCCATAAGCCGGAATGGCCCCCGCACATCCGGTCGCGATGTAATCACCCGTCACCGCCACGGGATTGAGTGCAATCGCATTCGGCGTGTTGTTCGTCACCGTCACCAGTTGTGGCGTGGAGGTGGCAGTCACATCCAGCTTGCCAAAATCAATCGAAACCGGCGTGGACTCCAGCGCGGGCACGCCCGTGCCGGTCAGCACCGCGGGCGTTCCTGTTCCGCTGTAATCCACGCTTACAGAACCCGTGCGTGTCCCAAGCGCGGTCGGCTTGAACGCCACGGCAATCGTGCATGTTCCCGCTGCCGCCACGCTCTTGCCAGAGCAGTTATCTTGCGTCACCACAAAATCACCGGTAGGCGTTACAGACGAAACATACACCGGAAAGATCGTGCTGTTGGTCCAGGTAAAGAGCTGGCCAGCCGTCTGCACACCCACTGCGGAACGGCCAAAATCCATCTGGTCCGGTGAGATGGAAGGTTCCGCTCCACCGCCGGACAGATTGAACAGGCTGTACTCCAGCAGCTTCTCCTGCGGCGTCATATCGCCAGGGCTGCACTCTGCCGGAAAGGTTTTAGTGCCTGCGCCGGAAACTCCATCGACATGGTAGTCGTTATAGAGAACGCGCCCGCACTGCTGTCCTGCCGCATTACGCACCGGCGTGTTGAACGTGAGTTGCATCACGTTCGTTCCCAGCGTCAACCAGCTCTGCGTCGGCGAGTTCACGCCGGTTTGGTTGGAGAACACCGCATTCAATGGAATCTGGCCATAAGTCGTCGAAGCGCCGATCAAATTAAGCCATTCCGCCAGTGTCTTTCCATCCGGAAAAGTCACATCGATCTTTGCTGTACCGGCGGAAACACTTCCAGAAGTGCCGGGATCGCGCCAGTTCGCCGCCGTGCCGAAGTCGCCATTGTTATAGAACCATGTGTAGTCCCAATGCGTGGCAAATACGCGCCCACCCTTGTTCGCAAAATCCAGCAGATTTTGCAGGCGCGAGGGCGTCTTGGCCGGCATGCCCGCCGTGCCCTCACATGCCATCATCGCTACGTCATACTGGTTCAGAATGTTGGCGTCATCCATCAGCACGCTTGCGCTCGGCGTGCTGGATGAAATGCTGGCGCCTGGCGAGCTGATGCCGCGATAAAACTGGATGCGGCCTCCACCAGCCGGATCGGTAAACTCCGTGTCCGCAATGCCTGCCTTGCGCAGTACGCACTCCAGTCCATCCACATTGCCCGTCACCATCGCAAATAGAGGAATGTCGCCCTCACTCTGGTCCTTCGGCATGGAGATATCGATGTTATTGGCGGTGCAGCCCGTCACTGCGGCAATCTTCACCTGCCGCCGCCATCGTCCCGACTGGATCACAATCGGCACATTGGCATCTACCGGAGCATTGTCCAGTGTGAACGATCCATCGACACGGGTCGCTGTGCCAATCAGCGGAAAACCTGAAGGTGCCTTGCCGGGCAGATCGCAACTTACCCCGGGCGTAAAGGCGTCTACGGGCCCGTTCGGAACATACACCATGATGTTTGGCAGCGGATCGACACCATTCGGCGCATATACATGCCCGGTAATCGTGGTGCGCTGACCTGCAGGACAAGAGGAAGGAGGCAGCTGCTTCTGGTCCAGGCAATACGGTCCACTGCACGCCTGCGCAAACGCGCTCGTTGCCGGCATCGTCAGCATGGCAACACCCAGCGCGGTCATGGTACCGCGCAACACTTCACCCTTTGAGAAACGGCTCGGAACACAAGACAAAAGTCGCATAATCGGCACTCGAAAGTTTCAAAACCGCATTCCAACGGCGCAATACAAGGGACGCGCATAGGGAAAAGTCGGTGCACAGACGGGCCCATAATAACCGTACTAATTAGGGAGGGGCGTGCCGGGTCCCGCCTATGGCTCCTACAATCTACGCCATCCTTCTCACGTTGTGCAGCAGAAAACATCACTTTGCGGCAGCAAAAATATGGCTGACACAGCCGGAGGTGACTGAGTAAATAACGACTGTGTCGGTAGGGAGACACAGTGTCGTTTAATACCCCGCTGCCTTCCCATACGTTCTCCGGCTGTCATGCCCACTCATCAGCTCGCCGGTCTTGGCATCCATCTCAATCAGTTCGCTATCTCCCCAGGTCCCTGGCGATTTCTCATCGAACTCCGTCTGCTGACTGATGGTGTAACCGCGTTTTCTGAGTTGTTCCGCTACATCACGCGGGAACGTCTTCTCCAGTTGCAGCACATCGGGCAGATATTGATGGTGGAAGCGTGGAGCGTCCGCGCTCTGCTGGATATTCAGCCCATTGTCGACCACTGAGATCAGGTTGTTCAGCACCGTAGTCATAATCGTTGAGCCGCCCGGCGAACCGAGCACAAGCCGCAGGTGCCCGTCTTTCGAAACGATCGTAGGCGACATGCACGACAGCGGACGATGGCCTGGTCCGATGGCATTCGCTGGCCCTTGAATGAGCCCGAAGCCGTTCGGCGCGCCGATCTTGCTGGTGAAGTCGTCCATCTCATCGTTCATCAAAAATCCAAGGCCCGGAATCGTTATGCCGGAACCGAAGGTAAAGTTCAGCGTGTACGTAGTGGAGACGGCGTTTCCATCTGCGTCCACAACAGAGAAGTGCGTCGTCTGCTGCGACTCAGGCGCAGAGGGGATCTTCGGCGGCGGAGGCATGAAACCCGCGGGACGTACCAGCTTCGCACTGGGCGTGGCGTTTACCGGATCGATCGACTTCCTCCAGGCCGCGGCATACGCTGGGTTCGCCATCTCTTTAAGAGGATTGTGATTGAAATCGGGATCGCCAAGATAGTCGTTACGGTCCATATACGCGCGGCGGAAGGCCTCGGTAATGATGTGTACCTGCGCGGCGGAGCGGTCTTTTCCGAGCTTCGCCAGATCGTAGCCCGAAAGGATGTTCAGCGCTTCGATCATCACAATGCCGCCCGACGATGGCGGAGGGGCCGTAAGCACCTCATAGCCGCGATAGTGTCCTACCAGGGGCGTACGCTCCTTGGCTTCGTACGCTGCCAGGTCCGTCGTGGTGATGAGTCCTCCGCCAGCCTGCATGCCTTTGGCAATCTGCGCGGCCATCTTTCCTTTGTAAAAATCCGAAGGGTCAGCGGCTATCCGTTCCAGCGTCTTTGCCAATTCGGGCTGGATAAAGCGGTCGCCTCCTTGATAGGGATGGCCATTGCGCTGAAAGATTCGCCGCGACTCCGCATTCGAAGCCAGCGTCTTGTTACGTCCCCAGTAAGAGCATTCGGCATCCGTCAGGACATATCCCTCGCGCGCCAGACGGATCGCCGGCTGCATCACGGCCTTCAGTCCCAGCCGGCCGTACTTCCGCTCCGCCAGCGCCAATCCCGCCACCGTGCCGGGAACTCCGCTCGCCTTATATCCCACCGTAGACATGCCCTTCACAATGTTTCTGTTCTTATCCAGATACATGTCGGCTGTGGCCGCCGCCGGGGCTTTTTCCCGGAAATCGATGAAATGCGGCTTGCCGTCCTTTGCCATGGGCTTTTGGGGATGGTGGTCGGTCGTAGGCCGGATCATCATGAATCCGCCGCCGCCAATGTTGCCGGCCTGCGGATACACCACCGCCAGCGCGAACCCGACGGCCACCGCCGCATCCACGGCATTGCCGCCCTGGCGAAGGATCTCCACGCCCGCATCCGTAGCCTCATGGTGCACCGAGGTCACCATCACATGTGCCGCACGGACCACCTTCGCGTCCGGATTCTGGGCAAAAATGGTGGTGGCAAGCAGGCAAAAACAAGGGGGCAGCGCAGGCCAGAAACGCATCCGGAATCTCCAAAAAGCAGGTGCGATGAGGATATCTCACCCCGCCGGTCAGAGGCCCTTTGCCTTTAACACTTGACACTCGTGAAATCGGGTTGGTACGTTCTCTACGCGCGGCATAGTCCTAGAGAGAGCCGCCCGTGCCACCAGACAGACCTCTCAAGCGACGCCTTAAACGGGCCAGCTTTGGGGATGCTGACGGCAGGGGCGGCTTTTTCTATCCGGGCCATGATCGGAAATATTACGGCGCTGTGGTGAGCGGTCAGGCGAGTGGAAGCAGACCTGGGGCAGCCAGCAGCAATAGCAGCAACGGAAGAACTTCTGGGGGAAGACGCAATGAAACGGTCCACACGCTTGACGCATGTTCGTCAGCTCGCACTTGGCGTAGGTTTGCTTGGAGTCGGTCTGCTGACCGGTTGCGGCGTCGCCCTGTCCACGCCGTCCTCGGCTACGGATTACAACCCGCCGCCCTCGATCCATGGTCAGGTAAACATGGGCAAAAACAACATCGGGTTCTCCAAAATCACTATTTATCAGACCGTAAATACCGGCACGGCCGGTCCGGATGGCCGTTATACCGGCACCGCTAAGGTACTAGGCACCACGACCGCAGATGCTGGCGGCACCTGGGCCATGCCTGCCAGTGTAAAGTGCTCCAGCCCCGATATGTTCTATGTCGTGGCGGCTGAAGGTGTTCCGTATTTGGGTTTTGACACCTTCACCAACGAGCCAAACAACACGAAAACTATGATGATGACAGCTGTGGGCGACTGCTCCATCCTCAACCAGAGCAATGTCAGCATCTTTACCAACGAAGCGACGACGGTTGCTGCGGTCAACGCGCTGGCGCCCTTTATTTCAGTGAGCGGTCAGACGGTCAATGTGGTCAGCTCGGCGACTAACTACGCCGGTGTCAATGGTGTAGGTACGGCTGCGTCGGCTGCCGGTCTGAAGCACGCCTTTGCGAACGCCAATAATCTTGATGCGTACGATACGGGCGTCTATAACACGGCAACGGGTGGAAACGCCATCTATGAGGGCGGAACGATCAACATGCCGTTGCTTGGCACACTTGCTTACATGCAATATCTGGGAGACGTAGGCAGTGATGCTGGTGGTGGCGACTATACTTACCGCGACCAATTGCTCAAACTGACCACCCCTCCGGGCGGATCTGAACCGGCAACCACTCTGGAAGCAATGCTGAATATTGCGCAGCGGAAGTACAATATCGCCAACGTCGTGCCTTTGTGGCAACTGACACAGACGCAAATGCCACACCCCACTACAACCTGCCAGGCAAACAATTCTGTTGGTCATTATGCCACGTATAACTGCGCGCCTTACTTCCCACAGTTGCTCTCCAGCAGCAACCTGAGCGATTTTTCAGTCGCAATCACTTACCCGAAGGGCTATGGACAAACTTCAACAGGCCAGGGCCTTGCCTATCCGTTGTATGTTGCTCTTGACGCCAACGATAACGTCTATGTGGCAAACGCCAGTGCTTCCTCCAGCGCGAAGGGTAATGTGATCGCCATCGAGAGCTCCACCGGCAACATTCTCTGGACGAGCAACGACGACACCGGCTCCTTCAAGGACCCACGGGCCATCGCTGTGGATTCGCAGAACCATGTCTTCGCCGTCAGCAAGTCTGTAGGGACGGGATCGCCAGTTGCAATCACTGAATGGAACGCCTCGACGGGTACCACGATGCAGACCATTCCGACGACAGGTCTGACAAACCTTGCCGGCATCGCCGTGGACGCTCACAACAATCTCTGGGTGACCTCGGGAACCGCAGGTTTCGCAGAATATACGAACGCGGGCTCTAACACCTACACTGCAGGTACGCCCGTCACGACAGTGGCTCTCGGCCAGGTGCAGATCGACCAGAACCAGAACGTCTGGGCCGCCAGCGCCACCACCGCAAATCAAATGTACTTCCTGCCAAACACTGGAACGGCTGCGGCCCCTGCCTACGCCTCTCCTGTAAAGAGCACCCCAATTGCGGGTACTGGCCACTTTGGTGTGGGAATCGACGCGACTGGCGCAGCCATCTCCATGACGGCTGGTACGGGAACGGGCGTCTACAAGACCACCGTCACCGGAACCGGCGCGAGCGCTACGCTGTCCGCCTCTGTGGTGGCCACAACTGCGGTTGCTTCGCCCAAGCAAGGGCAGACAGACGGTATCGGCTCCTACTGGGCAGTGGACAATGCCAGTGGCAAGCCTATCTTCCGCTATGTTCCAGGAGTCGCTGCAGCAGTAGCCTATTTGCCTTGCTACGCCGAACAGGGCGGCACCTATGCCGGTGCACCCAGCGGTTCGAATACCTCTATTTCCTGCACCGCAACGGGGCTCAGCTCCAAGCTTGATCTTGCAATCGACTCGACCGGATCGGTCTGGACCACCGGTGCAGCCACCGGTGTCGTCACGCAGATTCTAGGCGTGGCTGCCCCAACCTGGCCGCTCAAGTCGCAGGCCAAACACGGCGTGATGCCGTAATCGAGAACCATCCCAACCGGGAAAGCGGAGGCCACGGCCTCCGCTTTTTCATGCTTACAGCGTTTTCCAAAGGAGAAATCCATGCGTCGCAATTTCATCGCCGCAGCATCGCTCATCCTCAGCGCCGCTGCTCTCGCGCAGGCACCAGCACCCTCTCCAAAGACGGTACTGGAGCAGTTCCACTCCCCGGCAAAAGAGTACCGCCCCATCGTCCGCTGGTGGTGGCCCGGCAATGATGTCACCGAAGCCGAACTCCGCCGCGAGGTCGGCCTCCTCGACAACGCCGGATTCGGCGGCGCGGAGATCCAGTCCTTCCGCATCGGCCTGCCCAAGCTCTCCGAAGAGCGCATGAAGCGCGTCAACCAGTTCGCCACACCCGCCTTCTTCAAAAACGTCGGCGCCGCCACCGACGAAGCCAAAAAGCACGGCATGTATCTCGACTACACCTTTGGCTCCGGCTGGCCCTTCGGCGGCGGATACGACATCACGCCCGAACTCGCCTCGGTCGAGCTGCGCTACTCGCACCGCACCGTGCAGGGCCCCGGCCGCATCCACACCAAACTCGACCTCCCCGGCCTCTACGATGGCGATCCCGAACGGCGCGAATCCATCACCAAAGGACTCCCCGAAGGCTGGGCCGAACGCCTCGAAAAACGCATCAAGCTCGTAGCCGTCGTCGCCGTACGCGGCGAAGACCCTGAGTGGTACGGCGACCAGGCCAAGGGCCGCGAACTCGCCGTCGTAAAGTCCGGCATCCTCGACAAAGGCACCTCCATCGACCTCACCTCCAAGCTCCAGCCCGACGGCACCCTCGACTGGGACGCGCCCGAAGGCACCTGGCAGGTCTTCGTCTTCCGCTCCGTCCCAACAGTAGCCAAGGTCGTCGGCAGCGCAGGCGAAGGCCCGCAGCTTGAAATGGACCACTGGAACAAGGCCGCCTTCGAAGCCCACGCCAAACACGTCGGCGACGCAGCCGTGCCCTACATTGGCCAATACTTTGGCAACGGCATCCGCGCCGTCTTCTGCGACAGCCTCGAAGTCAAATCCTGGTTCTACTGGTCCGACGACTTCCTCGCCGAGTTCAAAAAGCGCCGCGGCTACGACCTTCTGCCGTACCTGCCCATCGTCAAAGTGCAGGGCTACAGCTCGCCCTTCGGCGGATTCGCCAACCTCCCCGCCTACGACATGCTGAGCATCGGCGACCAGGTCCGCCGCGACTACTGGCAGACGCTCTCCGACCTCATGATCGAGCGCTTCTTCGACCCCTTCAACACCTGGGTCCACAACCACCACATGCTCTCGCGCACACAAGCGCACGGCGCGCCGGCAGACATCCTCCGCATCTACGGCGAGTCCGACATCCCAGAAACCGAACACCTCTACGACAACGGCCGCTTCGACTTCCTCAAAATGTCCGCCTCCGCCGCCCACGTCTACGGACGCTCCCGCGTCGGCAGCGAATCCTTCGTCTGGCGCATGACCACCTACCAGAACACGCCCACCGACTTCAAACGCGGCGCCGACCAGCTCTTCGCTGCGGGCATCAACGCCATCCTCTACCACGGCTTCCCCTACCGCCTCGCCGGCCAAACCGAACCCGGCTGGCACCCCTTCCCGAGCCATGGCACCTTCATGAACGAGAAGAACACCTTCTGGCCCTACATGAGCCAGTTCAACAGCTACCTCACCCGCGTGCAGTACCTCTCGCAAACCGGCAGGAACGTCGCCGAGGTCGCACTCTACCGCTACGCCCTGCCGCGCCAGGCCGTCGAACCGCCGCCACCGCCCGCGCCTGAACTCAATCAGCGCATCATGGACGCCGGCTACAACTACGACCACCTCGACTATCAGGGCCTCATGCAGAGCACCGTACGCAATAAGCGGCTCGTCACTGCAGGCGGCGCAGAGTACCGCGTGCTCGTCCTACCCGCACTCCCGGCTATCGACTTCCAACTGATGGAGAAGGTGCGCGACTTCGCCGCCGCCGGACTCCCCGTTGTCTTCGCCGGAGAAAAGCCCAGCCGCGAAGACAGCCTGCTCGACAACGCCAACCGTTCGCGACAGGTGCAGGCAGTGGTCAAAGCCATGAGCGGCATGAAGAACGTCGCCTCGGCCACCAGCAGCGACACCGCCGTCGCCGCCATCCACAAGATCACCGCGCCTGACGTGCAGTTCCACAGCAAAGTGCTTCAGCACTTCGAGAAGCAGATCGGCGGCATGACCGTCTTCTTCCTGCGTAACGCCACCGACGAGCCGCAAACCATCCGCGCCAACTTCGCCGCCAAAGGCAACGTCGAGCTATGGGACGCGTGGAAGGGAACCAGCGCGCGCATCACCACTGCCACCAAAACAGCCAACGGCACAGATATCACCGTGCCCATCGGCCCCGTCGGCTCCGTCCTCGTCGTCTTCACACCAGAAGCAACAGCAACGGAAGACCTGCAACCGCCCATGCACGTCGCCAAACGTATCTCGCTCGACGGCGCAACGTGGAAGCTCACCGCCACCGGCATGGACCCAACCGGCAAAGACATCACTATCAACCGTACCGTCACGCAGTTGAACGACTGGGCCTTCGACAAGGATCTCAGCACGCTCTCCGGCAGCGGCACCTACACCACCACTTTTACCGCTCCCGCCACCAATAAACGCGTCATGCTCAACCTCGGCGATGTAGGCAGCGTGGCTTCGGTCAAGGTCAACGGCACGGACGCAGGCACCCTCCTCATCGCGCCCTTCACCGTGGACATCACCAAACTCATCCACCCTGGCGAAAACACGCTCGAAGTCACCGTCACCAACACGCTCTACAACGCGATGGTGCAGCGCAAAAACCGCCCCTTCAATCCCGGCAACGTCCTCACCCCATCCGGCCTCGTCCCCAGCGGCCTCATGGGCCCAGTGCAGTTAGAACTGGAGTAGGTAGCGTCTGACTAATCGAAATCTCGCTTTGAAGGGGCTGGGCTTCAGCCCAGCCATTAGAGCGGCAAAAGAACCGGGCTTTAGCCCCTGAGGGAGAGGACCTTGATCGAGCCCTGCCCCTCCATAGGATTCGGCACAGTACAACCTAACCCGTTTGTAATACATACGTAAGGGTGGTGGTTTCTCGCCACCACCCTGCTACACTCTATGGAGCCGTCGAATTTGATCTGGTTCTTGCGTTGTTCTGGCTTGTCCGCTTTACTCGCACACAGTCCCAAATTGCGTTCAGCGTACTTCAAGTCATACAAGGAACAACATCATGGAACAGGGAACAGTTAAGTGGTTTAACGACGCAAAGGGTTTTGGATTTATCAGCCGCGCCAATGGGGAAGACGTATTCGTCCACCACAGCTCCATCCAGAGCAACGGCTTCCGCTCACTGCAGGAAGGCCAGACGGTCCAGTTCAACGTCAGCAAGGGCGCAAAGGGCTGGCAGGCAGACAATGTTCAGGTTGTCTAAGCCAAAGCAGTAGTCAAAAAGGGCAGCCTCAGGGCTGCCCTTTTTCGTTCGCGCACAGCAATCTCAACCGGCCAAAACCTTGTCATTCCGAACGTAGTGAGGAATCTGCTTTTGCCATGACGCGCAGCGTCATCACTCGCGCAAAGCGCGACAGGGCCAAAGGCCCGCCCCATCCCATCATCCGCGACCTGAACTTCTCGTACGCACGTGTATCCAGTTGCCGTCATCCTGAGCCGCAGGCGAAGGATCTCCGTATTTTGCACGCATCAGAACGACACCTATGGGAAGTCGTTCTAATTCCCCACATCAAGACGATAAAGAGACCGCCCTGTAAGGAAGGCCATAGCTTGAGCGCGTCACCGCACCGGCATGAATCGACTGTCTGCGAAAGGCCATGAAAAGCTCGTCATCTCGACCGAAGCGACGGCTTTATCGTCGCGCAGTGTTATGGAGTGTTTGACGAATCGAAGTCTGGCTGTTTTGGAAGGGCTGAGCTTCAGCTCAGCCGTTAGCAACAGCAAAGGGTCCGGGTTTTAGCCCCTGAGGGAGAGAAACTCAATCCAACCATGCTCCTTCCGCAGAATTCGTCAGGCACGAACTGGCTCCGTTCTTCTCATCACAAGCGAGACCTCACACAAGCCACCAAAGACGGTCACGGTCATTCCAAACCTCAGATCCTCTCTCAAACCTCACATCTCGTCCTTATGAAAATACGACTCTGACCCGAAGATCCATCTCACAATCTTCAGTTGGAAATAGTGCCCTGTATGGATAAAAAACGCGCACAGCCCGAGCGCCAGCACCACCCATCCAATGCCCTTTGAAACGGGATGCCCCAACGCTATCCACCAGCCCAGAACAATCAGAAACACGCCCAGCAGAATGCCGCTGATATCCAGAAAGGTATAGAAGAAGGCCGCAACGATCTCTGCCATCCGCGTGATCGCTTTATGCGGCACGACGTTCCCAATCTTCTGTGTTTTTGTACCAGTCCTCTCGCGTCAGTGGCAGGCTGTTCCGTCCATGGTCCGGCTTGCTGAGCAGTATCTGGTACAGCGCAATGTCCCCGCGCCGGAAGGCCGCGGCGCATCCCGCCATGTACAGCAGCCAGATGCGGTACACGCGCTCGGAGACATATTGCAGCGCCTCCTGCGCATGGTCCTGCAAGGCTTCGGTCCAGCGGCGCAGAGTCTGCTCATAGTGTTCGCGCAGGTTCTCCACATCACGCACTTCAAATCCGGCAGACTCCGCTGCCTGCACCGCCTGCGCCAGCGTCACCAGTTCTCCATCCGGAAAAACGTACTTGTCGATGAAGGAGACGTTCTTCCTCTTCTTCTCTCCGGATACGGGATGCAGCGGAAGTTCATGATCGTCTCCATCAGGTTCCCAGGCACGTGCAATGCCGTGATTAAGAAAAATACCGCCCGGCTTCAGCAGGTCATACACGGTGCGGAAGTATTGCCGCAGGTTGCGCAGTCCCACATGCTCAAACATGCCCACGCTGGCTATCTTGTCCAGTCCGGTGAACTGCTTCGGCGCAAGACGATAATCCAGAAACTCAATTCCGGAACTCTGCGTCAGATGCGCCTGCTGGAGCCGTTGTTCCGCCACGGCAGCCTGTCCATGGCTAAGCGTGATTCCTTGCGCAAACACGTTGTACCGGCGGGCGGCGTGCATCACCAGGCTGCCCATCCGCAACCGATGTCCAGAAAACTCTCGCCGGGCTTCAACCGCAGCTTGCGGCAGATCATCTCCAGCTTGTTCGTCTGGGCAGTGTCCAGCGAATCGTCTTTAGACGTAAAGTAAGCGCACGAATACGCCAGCGTCTCTCCCAGCCACGGGCGGTAAAACTCCACCGGCTGATCGTAGTGGTAGGCAATCGCGGCGCCGTCGCGTTCCGGCGTATGGATGCTGCCTTTGTTCCACCACTCTCGCAGTTCTGTCATCAACCCTGCCACTGTTTCCAGCAGCCGCTGATAACTTGCCTTCGGCTGGTGAAAGACGTGTTCGGCCACATCGAAGACGGCAAACAGATCGCCTTCCACATCGATCTCTTTCGCCACAAACCGTTCGCCCAAAGTCACCTCATTCGGATGGGCCATCAGCGCGTGCAGCGCCTCTTCCGATTGAATGACAAGCGTGCATGCCGGACTGACGCTTTCGGGCGGAGTCCCGCGTCCGGGCAGTGTCCATTGCCACCCGTCCCAAAAACGAACAGCAAACGGCGGCCCTTCATATCCCTGGAAAAGCCGCTCCAAAGTGCTCTCACGCTGCGCTGCAATCGATTCCGCCATCGGGGTGACCTGCGAATGGATTGAGGGCGATGCCGGGAGAGCGGTTCGCCCGCTATTTCATGGGATGCAAAAACAGACTCCGTAAGTAGAGGAAACATCAGAATTGGCGCACGATTCACGCCATCTCAGGGACCGCTCCAGCGAAGGGCATACGCGGCAGAGATGTTAAACTGGGAACTGGAGTTTTTTCCCGCCCTCATGGACCCAAAGTACATCAGAAACTTCGCGATCATCGCGCATATCGACCACGGCAAATCCACGCTCAGCGACCGTCTGCTGGAACTTACCGGATCGCTGACCGACCGCGAGATGCAGGCGCAGGTGCTCGACGCGATGGACCTGGAGCGCGAGCGCGGCATCACCATCAAGGCGCACACGGTCCGCATGATGTACAAGGCGCGGGACGGCCACACCTATCAGCTCAACCTGATCGACACGCCCGGCCACGTGGACTTCTCCTATGAAGTCTCGCGCTCGCTCGCGTCGTGCGAAGGCGCGCTGCTGGTCGTCGATGCCACGCAGGGAGTTGAGGCGCAGACGTTGGCGAACGCTTATCTCGCCATCAATAATGGTCTGGAGATTCTTCCTGTCATCAACAAAATCGATCTCCCCAGCGCGGACATCGACCGCACTAAGGAGATGATCGAGAACACCGTCGGCCTCCCTGCGGACAACGCCATCGCTGTCTCCGCGAAGACCGGTCTCAATGTGGAAGAGATCCTCGAAGCCATCGTCACGCAACTTCCGCCGCCGAAAGGCGATAAGGATGCGCCGTTGCAGGCGCTCGTCTTCGATTCATGGTTCGATGCTTATCGCGGCGTGATCGTGCTGGCGCGTGTCATCAATGGAACGCTGCGCAAGGGCCAGCGCATCAAGTACATGTCCAACGGCAAGATCTTCGACATCGAAAGCATGGGCGTGCTCACACCCAAGCCCGTCGAAATTGCCGAACTGAAAGCGGGCGAGGTCGGCTTCTTCGTCGCAACGATCAAGAACGTCTCCGACTCCAAGGTCGGCGATACGATCACCGATCCCGCAAACCCCGCCGCCGAGATGCTGCCCGGCTTTGAAGACATCAAGAGCATGGTCTTCGCCGGCCTGTACACGGTGGAGTCGCACGAGCACGGCGCGCTGCGCGAGGCACTGGAAAAACTTAAGCTCAACGATGCATCGTTCTCCTTTGAACCGGAAAGTTCGGTCGCGCTCGGCTTCGGCTTCCGCTGCGGTTTCCTCGGTCTGTTGCACATGGAGATCATTCAGGAGCGTCTGGAGCGCGAGTTCGGCCTTGACCTCATCACCACCGCGCCCGGCGTAAAGTACGACATCACGCTCACCGGCGGACAGCAGATCGAAGTGGACAATCCCTCGCGCTGGCCCGACCCCACCACGATTGAAAAGATCGAGGAACCGGTCATCGAAGCGCGCATCCTCACGGCGGAAGACTATGTCGGCGGCATTTTGAAGCTGGTGGAAGACAAACGCGGCAAACAGAAGAACTTTGAGTACACGGCCGCAAATCGCGTCTTAATCACGTACGAATTGCCTCTAAATGAGATCGTTTTGGACTTTTATGACCGCTTAAAGTCCGTCTCTCGTGGCTATGCCTCACTGGATTACCACCTCTCCGGCAAATGGGTATCGCCCATGGTGAAGATGGACATTCTGGTCTCCGGAGAGCCTGTAGACGCGCTTTCCATCATTGTTCACAGAGATTTTGCGTATGAGCGCGGTAAAGCGCTGGTGCATAAAATGCGTGAATTGATCCCGCGGCAGATGTTCGAAGTGGCTTTACAGGCGGCAATTGGGGCCAAAATCATTGCAAGAGAGACCGTTTCTGCGATTCGTAAAGATGTGATTGCGAAATGCTACGGTGGCGATATTTCCCGCAAAAAGAAGCTGCTTAATAAGCAAAAAGAGGGCAAAAAGCGCATGAAACGCATCGGAAAAGTCGATATTCCGCAGGAAGCGTTTCTGGCCGTCCTCAAAGTGGGCGAAGACTAATCCAGCTGCATTTGTTCCACGTGGAACAATGTTATGCAACGGTCTACATTCCTCCGTAATGAACCTGAGTGGATAAATTCAGTACACAAACTATCTTGACAGCGGTAACTTGGGCTCATTAGAAACAATTGCCAGCAATTTCGATTAGCAGAAGGTTTCCAAAGAGTTTCCCTATCGAAATGCGGCTATCTTGTTTGGAGTGAGTGATGCGCAAATCCTTGAGAAAAAACGGTACTCTCTTCCTATTGCTGCTGGTTGGCTTGTTCAGCGCCAGCAGAATCCCCGCGCAAGACACAGCAAATCTGAGTGGAACGGTAACGGACCCAACAGGGGCCGTTATCGCTAACGCGAAGGTGACGGCACGCGACAACGCAACCGGGCAGGAGTTCTCAACCACCAGCAACCAATCGGGCAATTTCATCTTCACCAATGCGAGACCTAGTTCCTATACGGTCACTGTGGACAGTGCAGGATTTGTCTCTACGACCATCAGGAACGTGGTTGTCGATCCCAATATCGGACGCCATCTGGATGTTGCCTTGAAGATAGGCAGCAGCACAGACACCGTGACTGTGGAAGCAGGAGCGAATGCACTCCAGGTAGAGAGCGCCGCAGTAGGGCAGCTCATTACGCAGGAGCAGGTAAAGAGCATTCAGCTCAACGGCCGCAATCCTGTGTATCTGGCGCAGATGGAGCCGGGCGTGGTGCGCAATGCACCGATGGCCGGTCTCGGCTTTGCCATGGACCAGCCGCTTTACATCAATGGCGCACGCAACCAGGACACGATCCAGACGTTCGATGGCGCTCCGATGGTGCGTACCCGTTCCAATGGCACCAGCGTGGGCACCGTAGATGTAGATTCCACTTCGCAGGTGCAGGTGCTGACCAGCAGCTATCCGGCAGAGTACGGACGTTCGAACTCTGGCCAAGTCCGCATGATTCCCAAGAGCGGAACAAACCAGTTTCATGGATCGGCGTACGAGTATTTCCGCAACACAATCCTCAATTCCAACTCATGGTCGCGCAAGCTGCCTGCCAACCCTGCCAATATCCGCAGCAAGGCACCGGGCATGCATTACAACCAGTTTGGCTATAACGTAAATGGGCCTATTAAACGCGACCGGCTGTTCGTTATGTTCGGCCAGGAGTGGGTGAAGTATAACCACGACGATACCGTACAGAGGAAAGTGCCTACTGCCCTCATGCGTACGGGCAACTTCAGTGAACTATTAACGCCCAACATCTTTACCACAGCGGGGCAGATTGTTAGTCCGTATACGGGCAATCCATATCCGAACAACGTAATTGATCCAGCCGATATCAGCGCCCAGGGACTTGCTCTGCTGAATGCATATCCCCTGCCTAACACCAGCACTGGAAGTTACAACTGGATCGATTCAGCGCTGTATTCGGAACGGCAACGGAAAGACTCGCTTGTCATTGACTGGCGCATTACAGACCGCAATGCAGTCCGGTTCTCCATGCTGAACTACAACTACGACGATTACGAGCCGCATTATGGCAACTTCAACCGCAATCCTCGTATCTTTCATCGTCCCAACCAGATTGGTGTCTTCCACTACATCTGGACCAAGAGCCCGACCTTCGTAAACGATGTGTTTGTTTCCGCCGCAGGCGAACACGTACGCATCAATATCGATACATCCAAAGGCCTCTACGACCGCACGACCTACGGCATCAACTATCCCTATCTCTACTCGGCTGGAACCAAGCTGCTTCCGAACAAAATTCCAACCATCTCCATTACGGGTTTCGACACGCTGGATGGCGGACCCTATCCATCGCACTCGGGTGGCATGGTGTATGACGCGGGGGACACGATCACTAAAGTTGTCCATAACCATACATTCAAGTTCGGCGTGCAGTTTGAGTATGCAGGTGAGAACAACTTCGATCAGATCAGCGTATCGACAACCGTACCGGGGGCAACGAATAACCAGAACGGCCGCTTCGTCTTCACGGATGGCCGCAACGGATATAAGGTGGGCGGCATACCGCAGAACACTCGCAAAGCCGTATCCAACGTCGCCACCGGCCTGTTCGATACCTATGGCGAAATCGGACAGCGTTCGTACACGCTCTATCGCGGGCAGATGTATGAAGGCTTTGCGCAGGACACATGGCGGGCCACACCGAAGTTGGTGATTGAGGCTGGCGTTCGTTACAGCATCATGACGCCCTACTATGCAAAGTGGGGCAACCAGTCGGTCTTTAATCCGGCAAACTACAACCCGGCCAATGCCGTTACTGTCGATCCGAACACCGACATTGTGACCGGCGGTGATCGTTATAACGGTGTCGTCATTCCCGGTAGCGGATTTCCATCCAGCGCGCAAGGGCATGTCGATCCGGCGATACTCTCCAGCTTCAATGGGCTCTTCCGCGGATACAGCAAGTTTTACTCACCGATCGTAAAGAGCAACATTCAACCCCGCTTCGGCCTCACCTATCAGGTGTATCCCACCACGGTCCTGCGTATCGGTGGCGGGCGCTACTTCCAGCGTCTTGGCATTACCGATAACGTCTTCACGGGCGGCAATGCTCCGTTTCAGCCGTCGTCCACGGTTACGAACGGCAACGTGAATACGCCAGGTGGTGTGGGTACAAACGACTTCCCCTTCAACTATTCCTCGCAGGCCTATAACTATCCGAGCCCTGAGGCATATCAATGGAACGCGGCGGTAGAGCAGCAGTTCAATTCTTTCGCCACCTTGACGCTCGCGTATGTAGGACGGCGGGGAATTCACCTGGAGCAGCTTGGCAATATCAACCAGTTGTTGCCCGGCACGTTGTTAGGTGCAAACGCCAGCATCAAGCCAGATGCATTGCGTCCGTATAAAGGCTTCTCGAATATCACGGAAGCTGAAAACCGTGGCTCCTCCATCTATCACTCTCTGCAAGCCAACCTGCGGCGCCGTATGTCGCACGGTCTGCTCTTCGGATTGGCATATACCTGGTCCAAGTCGCTGGACTTTGGATCGGCCAACAACTATGTTCTTCCGAACTATTTCGACAAGAACATCTCCTATGGACTCTCAGACTTTGATGTGCGCCATGTTTTTGTGGCGAACTACGTCTGGAACATCGGATTCTGGGACCACTCCAGCGCGCTGCTGAAACATACTATCGGCGGATGGCAGCTCTCTGGCACGGTACAGACGCAGACGGGCCGTCCGCTGAACGTTTCCACCGGTACGGACTATGCCGGCGTCGGACCAGGCTCGGGCACGCAGTACTTCCCGCACCTGCGTCCTACGCAGACCTTCAAGGGCTTTGCCGGGCAGACAGGCACGGCCAAATGGTTTGACACCACCGTATATCCAACCCATGCACAGATGCAGGCTGCTCCCTTTGCAGGCACCTTTGCACCGCGCGGATCGCGTAATGCCATCACGGGTGTCGGCTTCCAGAGCGTGAATGCGGCGTTGATGAAGACGATGCATATCATTCCGGGACACGAGAACCATACGCTGGCCTTCCGTGCGGAAGCGTTCAACCTGCTCAACCACCCCACTCCTGACAACCCGAACACCACTCCCACCTCCGGCGACTTTGGTCTGAGCAAGACCAAGGGAGGAACGTATGGGGCCGAACGTGTGTACCAGTTCAGCCTGCGGTATGCGTTTTAGAGGTTAGAGTCTTTCCATGAAAGGCCTATAGCGGACGCTATAGGCCTTTTGTGTTTCTGGCCGACGGGCTAATATTCAGTCCCCAGGCTGAAGCTGAGTCCGATAGGAAGACCAAGTTAAAGCCTCTTTCTTTTGGCGACGGGACAGTGAGCTAAAACCCCGCTTCGAATCCAGCTCCGTTAGCGCGGGGAAAGGTTGCATGTTTTTGCTTGTGGAAACAGTGATTTTGCCGGGGAAGAGCTTTTAGGTATCTTGCAAAGCACTATTAACCGTGCAGATACTTGATAAGTATTACAAAGCGGGTGGGATAGAGAGATCTTCTGGAGAGGCAAAGAGAAAAGGAGCAGTCATTCCTCATGCGGCGGGTTTTTCATATTCTCCACCATCCACAGATTTTTCCACAGTTGAGCGGCGGTTTGGCATCTGATATGGCCTTTGAGAACGCACTCGAAAGGTGTGGGTCAGGCGTGATAGGCTGGCGGTTCTAGAAACCGGTTTCGCAATAGTTTTCCGTTGGTTGTCCCGGTTCAGAAAGGTTTCTGATGGAACTGGTCCAAATGGGAGAGAGCGCCGGGCTGCGGATGAAAGGCAGTCTGGCCTACACGCTGTCTATCAGCACCGTAGCCGCGCTGGGCGCGGTGATGTTCGGTTTTGACATTGCCATTATTTCGGGCGCGGTGCCGTTTGTGCAGCAGAACTTTGGGCTGACGGAGCTGCAGCTTGGCTGGGGCGTGAGTTCGCTCATTATTGGATCGATGCTTGGCGCGCTGGCTGCCGGGCGTGCGGCAGACCGTTTTGGACGCAAGCGGACACTGCTATGGATTGCGCTGGTATTTGCCGTATCGAGCGTGTTTACGGCGATTGCGCCGACGTTTACGACGTTCTTTCTGGCACGCATTCTGGGTGGACTGGCCGTGGGCGCGGCATCCATGATTTCGCCGCTGTACATCGCGGAGGTGGCCCCGTCGCAGGTGCGCGGAGGACTGGTGACGCTGAGCCAGCTTGGCATTACGGTGGGGTGCCTGGTTTCGTACCTGATCAATTATTTGTTGCGAAACATCGGGCCGAACAACTGGCGATGGATGTTTGCGACGGGAGCGCTCCCTTCGGTGGCTTTTTTTGTGCTGCTGTTTTTTGTGCCGGAGAGCCCGCGCTGGTTGTTTCTTGCGGGAAAGCGGGAGAAGGCGAGGGAGATTCTGGCGCGCGTGGGCGGTGTGGAGAATGCCGACCGCGAGCTGGCCGCGATGCATGAGGTGAAGGATGAGCGCGTTGGGACGCTGAGCGACCTGCTGCATCCGCGCTACCGGAGGGTGCTGATTGTGGGCGCGCTGCTGGCCATGCTGGTGCAGATGAGCGGCATCAATACGGTGATTGCGTACTCGCCCATTATTCTGCGGTCGGTCGGCAATGGACTGGATACGGCGTTTTTGCAGACGTTCTTGATTGGACTGGTGAATTTTCTGGCGACGTTTATCGCGATCCTATGCGTGGACAAGTTTGGCCGGCGTCCGCTGTACATGATCGGATCGACGGGCATGGCGATTTCGCTGCTGCTGCTGAGTGTGGGCTACCGGACGGGGCACTTGAGCGGGTGGAGCGGTTTTGTGCTGGTGCTGGTGTTTATCGCGTCGTTTGCCGGATGCATTGGGCCGGTGTACTGGATTCTGATGGCGGAGATGTTTCCTACGAAGATCCGCGGCATGGCGATGTCGGCAGCGGTGTTTCTATGCTGGCTGTTCAACTTTGTGGTGGTGTTGCTGTTTCCATGGTTCATGAAGAACCTGGGCGGATCGGTGACGTTTCTGCTGCTTGCGGTGATGTCGATTGCGATGTTTGTGGTGGCGTGGAAGCTGGTGCCGGAGACGACCGGGCAGACGCTGGAGCAGATTGAGGAGAAGTGGGGGATCGGACTGGAGTAAACCGATCGCTCTTCGCGCGATGGATGTCCGCTTCGCGAACATCAAAAGCAGGTCTCTCCGCTCGTGCTTCGCACTCGGTCGAGATGACGGTGCTGCGTTATTTATTAGAGCAGATTCCTTTGAGATGTAGAGACGAAGATAGGTCGCGCCTTCAGCGCTCTGGTCTTGAGGGCCTGTACTACCTGGGGCTTCGCCCCAGGCTAATATAGAGCGGGCCTTCGGCCCTGAAAACCTTAGGCTTTTCCGCAGTGCTATTTTCGGAGGCTAATATAAAGCGGGCCTTTGGCCCTGAACATAACGTTATACCTATACGGAAAATGCTCTAGTGCAAAAGAAATCGGAGGCTTGAGGGCCTCCGATTTCTTTTGGTTAGATGTTTTGCTTACTTCTTGGGAGCAGCCTTGTGGGGCGTGGTGCTGTGCTGCGCGGAGGGACGCGGTGCGGCTGGCGGAGGAGCGGCAACGCCGGACTTGGTGTTGTATGCGTCGATCACGGCGCGGGTGATGTCGGTCTGCTGGGCAGCCCACATCACGGGGCTCTGCTGGCCGCTGACGTCGAGCAGAAGCGTGTAGCCGTTCTGAGAGACGTACTGGCGCATCACGTCGGCCACCTTGGTGGCTACCTTGCCGTAGGCTTCCTGCAGTTCCTGCTGGTAGGCAGTGCTGGCATCTTCGCCTTCGCGGTTGAGCTGCTTTTCCTTGGTGTCGATGGTGCGGACGCGAGTGGCGCGGTCCTCATCGGAGAGGTTGGTTGCGGCCTGGAGCTGCTTCTTGAGGCTGTCCACTTCCTGGCCGAGCGCCTCGATCTTGGCGCGCTGCGGCTCGTACTTCTTCTGCACGCCTGCAACGGCAGCCTGACCTTCGTTGGTGGCGAAGACGGCCTGCTCAAAGGCAATGAGCGCGATCTTGGCGGGGATAGCTTCGGGCTTGACGGCGGGAGCTGCTGCCGCGGGTGCTGAGGCTGCGGGGGCCTGCGGGCCAGCGGCCTGCGCGATCATGACGGACGAAAGGGAGAGAGCACCAGCGGTGAGCGCGGTGACGAAGAGACGATGGTTCATGCGGATGTTGGAGCTCCTTAGACGGTCCGGAAAGGACCCGATGGCTTGGACGCGCGCGTGCCGCGACCGTGAGCCTTTGGTATCCCGCAGCCTGCTTCATAACGATGTGAAGGGATACGTGGAACTGTGCAGATTATAGGGTCAGGCTGAAAAGCGGGTCAATGGAGTTACACGGGAATAGCAGGAATTGGTTGTGGTGCGGGGCTGGCGGAGAGGAAATCTCGCCAGAGATGGGTGCGCGGCCATACAATCTTCGGCATGCGAAGAATATTGGCAATCGTAGCAGTTCTTCTTGTGGGTACACAGATGAGCTTCGCGGCGGTCCAGCAGGCGGGTCCGCATGAAGAGCAGAACGGGGCGCAGATCCAACGCGAGAAGATGAAGGCGCTGAATTTTCTGGTGGGCACATGGTCAGGACCAGCAACCATTCACGGCCGAAACGGCGTTTTGAAGACGACGCAGACGGAAGATGTGACATCGCTGCTGGATGGCATGCTGCTGACCGTGCACGGTGTGAGCCGCGATGCGAGCGGCAAGATCGTGTTTGAGGCGTTCGCGACGATCTCTTATGACGAAGCGGACGGCAGGTATCACTTTCGTGCCTACAACGGCGGACACTATCTGGATACGGAACTGACCGTGGTGGACAAAGGTTTCTCGTGGAGCATGGAGACCGTCCCACACATCACGATATCCAACGATATGAAGTTGACGCCCGCAGAGGAATGGCAGGAGACATCCACGCTGCATGTTCCAGGCCGTGAGCCGATGACCACCGTGCAGATGCAGTTGAAGCACGTGAGTAAGTAGTATTTCCAGCAATCAGAAGAAGTTCAGGAGAGTAACGATGCCGTGGTTTGCCGTTGAAGGAGAAGCGCTGACGCAGGAACAGATTCAGGGAGCGGTGGACCGCTTGCTGGACGAGGCGCGCAAGCGTATCAACAAAGATCTGAAACGCGTTTTGCTGCTACCGCCAGACCTGACGCGTGCGCACTCGGGCGCCGGCAAGATTACGGAGATGTTGTACAAGGCGCTGCCGGATGCGCATGTCGAGGTGATTCCCACGCTGGGCCAGCACATTCCTCATACAGAAGCTGAGAACAAGTGGATGTTCGGATCGATTCCGAATGACCGCATCTTTGCGCATGACTGGCGCAATGGATGCCGGCGCGTGTCGGTGATTCCTGCGGAGCTTGTGCGCGATACGACGGATGGCGCGGCGGACTGGGAGATTCCTGTCGATCTGAATACGAAGCTGATGGACGAGCAGTGGGACCTGATTGTGAATGTGGGCCACGTGGTTCCGCATGAGGTGCTGGGTTTTGCGAACCACAACAAGAACTACTTCATCGGCCTGGGCGGCAAGGACACGATTTGCGCGTCGCACATTGCGGCTGCCGTGTATGGCATCGAGAACAATCTCGGCTGCCTGGTGACTCCGCTGCGCGCTGCGTTCAACTGGAGCGAGGAGCGGGACCTGAGTCATCTGCCGGATGTGTATCTGCAGATCGTGATGCATCGCGATGCGGAGAACAAGCTGGTGACGAGCGGCATCTTTGTGGGCGACGATCTGGAGACGTATCTGCAGGCCGCGCGCAAGAGCCGCGAGCAGAACATCACGGTCTTCGACAAGCCCATCAAGAAAGTTGTCGCAGTGATGCAGGCCGACGAGTTCCGCGCAACGTGGGTGGCGAACAAGGCTGTCTACCGCACGCGCATGGCCATTGCCGATGGCGGCGAACTGCTGATTATCGCGCCGGGTGTGGAGCGCTTTGGCGAACAGCCCGAGGTGGATGCGCTGATTCGGAAGTACGGGTACAAAGGCACGCCGCGCACGCTGGAGTTGTACAAGACGGAGGTGGACATGCAGGCGATTCCGCATGGCGTGGCGCACCTGATCCATGGATCGAGCGAAGGACGTTTCACGATTACGTATGCGCCTGGGCACCTTTCGAAGGAAGAGATTGAGCAGGTCGGCTATCAATACGCGAATTGCGAAGAGATGCAGAAGCGGTACAATCCTGCGGTGATGAAGGAAGGCTGGAACACTATGCCTGATGGCGAAGAGGTTTTTTATATCTCCACGCCGAGCGCGGGATTGTGGGCGACACAGGCGAAGCTGGATGATCCGAGCCGGAAGGATTTGTCGGGCGGATTTAGAAGTTATATCCCGATATAATTTGCTTATGTATACGACGAATCTACGTAAAGTGGGTGGTTCGGTCATGCTGGCTGTCCCGCCGGCGTTCCTGGAGCAGTTACATTTGGAGCCGGGGGCGGAGGTTGGGCTCGCGGTCGAAGGTGAACGGCTTGTAGTGGAGACGAAGAAGCGGCCCAAATACACACTCGATGAATTGCTGAGCAAATCCGACTATTCGGCGCCTATGGACGAAGAGACGCGTGAGTGGTTAGACGCTCCTCCTGTTGGGCGTGAGCTTCTGTGAAGAAGGGTGACATCTATTTCGTCTCTCTCGATCCCACTGCGGGACATGAGCAATTCGGCACGCGACCTGTCGTTGTCGTTTCACCCACACGGTTTAATGAAGTGACTGGATGTCCCGTGGTGTGTCCAATCACGAACGGTGGTGGATTCGCACGAAGAAACGGATTTGCGGTCCCTCTCGAAGGAACAAAGACTACAGGCATCGTGCGGTGCGATCAGCCGAGATCGATCGACCTTGTTGCACGCCAGGCTCGTAAAGTGGAATCGCTGCCAGACCATTTAGCCGCTGAAATAGTCGCTCGGCTCGTCACGATTTTCGAGTAGCCATTAGGCCATGCAAGTTATTCGATCAATAGGTCTGCTCTGCAATGAGGTGTGCGCCGACGATGCGGATTCCTCAGTGCGTTCGGAATGACAAATCTTGTGAGTTGGAGAGAGAGCCTCAGCGGGCTAAAAGCAGGTCTCTCCACTCGTCATCGCGATGAAGCTGCGATGACTTCGGTCGAGATGACGTGGGTGTAGGGTTGTGCGCTCCGGTCTCCATAATTGTTTAGGAAGAATAGAAATTGATTGGAGGAGCGTAGATGCCGAAGGTACGTATTGCGGGATTTGGAGTTTCGCAGGATGGGTTTTCCGCCGGGCCTAATCAGTCGTTAGAGAATCCGCTGGGCGTGGGTGGGCCGAAGATGTTTGGGTGGTTCTTTCCTACGCAGACTTTTCGCGCGATGCATGGCGGCGAGGGCGGCACGACGGGTGTCGACAACGACTTTGCGCATCGTGCGATGGATGGGTTTGGCGCGTTTATTCTCGGTCGCAATATGTTTGGTCCGGTGCGTGGCCCCTGGCCTGACGAAGAGTGGAAGGGGTGGTGGGGTGACAATCCGCCGTACCATGCCCCTATCTTTGTGCTGACTCACCATGCGCGCGACCCGATTGTGATGCAGGGCGGCACGACGTTCTACTTTGTGACGGGCGGCATTCACGAGGCCCTGCGGCTGGCGAAAGAGGCTGCGGGCGAGAAGGACGTGAAGATCGGCGGCGGTGTTTCTACCGTGCAGCAGTACTTGAAGGCTGGCCTGGTTGATTCCATCCATCTGGCGGTCGTGCCTGAGTTTCTTGGCCAGGGTGAGGCGCTCTTTCAGGACATCGATCTGCCTGCGCTTGGGTTTGCAGTGACGGAGAAGGTGGTCACCGATGCTGCGACGCATCTGGTGCTGGAGAAGAAGTAAAGTTGTGCCTGCTATGGTGATGTGCATGCGTCGTGCAGGTGCTCTTCTCGTAATTACGGTCATTGCCGCTTCGATGTGTGCGCAGAACGCCGGCCGCGCCGCGAGGGCACGCACGCAGCGCGAGCAGGAGCGGGCAATCCGGCAGGAAGAGGCGCGCTCTCTTGGAATCGGTACGATTCGCAATGGCGTAACACCATCGAAGACAGGTGAGAAGCTTGTCAATTATGACGAACGCAAGGGTGGACCCGTATCGCCTTTGCCGGACCCGCTGCGTTTCGATGATGGCAGGCGCGTACGTTCTGTAAAGGACTGGAAGAAACGGCGGCTGGTGATTATGGAGCACTTCGACCGCGAGCTGCTTGGACGTGTTCCCAAAGATGTGCCGGCCGTGCGCTGGCGTATTGTGTCCACTGCACATGGAGAAGCCGATTTTATTGATCTGCATGGGAAGCGGCGATCGATCGCTTATGTAACGAAACACCTTGCGGGAGAGGTGAACAACCGTTCATATCCGGCGTTGCATGTGTCGTTGGATATGGAGCTGACGGTGCCGGAGCAGCGCGCGGGCAAGATCCCTGTTGAGCTGCATATGACCTTCTACGCGCCAAAGGGATATACAGGGGCGCCGGCGCCGCATGCGCCCAGTGCGATGGAGCAGGTGCTCGCGCGAGGATGGGCCTTCGCGGTGCTTTATCCGACGTCTTTTCAGAAAGACAGTGCCACTGGCTTGCGTGAGGGCATTATCGGCCTGGTGGACCATGGCGGACCTCGTAAGCCGGACGATTGGGGCGTGTTGCGCGCGTGGGCGTGGGGAGCGAGCCGCGCGATGGATTATCTGGAGACAGACCCGGACGTGGACGCAACACGTGTTGGCATTGATGGGCACTCGCGCTATGGAAAGACGGCGCTGATTGCGATGGCGTATGACCAGCGTTTCCGAGTGGCGCAGGTCTCTTCCTCGGGAATTGGCGGAGCTGCTCTGTGGCGCCGTACTTTTGGTGAGGAGCTGGAGAACATTGCCGCGGCCAACGAGTTCCATTGGATGGCGGAGAACTTCTTAAAGTACGCAGCCGATCCGCTGCACGCCTCCGATCTTCCGGTGGATGCGCATGAACTGTTTGCGTTGTGCGCTCCGAGGTTTGTCTTTGTCGGTGTTGGAGTAAGCCCCATGGATGGATGGGCCGATCCCAAAGGCGAGTTCCTGGCAATGGCTGCGGCCAACCCTGTGTATCGGCTGTTCGGCCTCCGTGGCGTGGCCGATGCGCATGGTGAGGTGAACCGGATGCCTCCGCAGGGCATTGCGCTTATGGGCGGGCGGCTGGCGTTTCGCCAGCATGCGTGGGGACATACGCAACTGCCGAACTGGCCCGCATATCTTGACTTTGCCCAGCGTGCCTTCGATCAGCAGTCTGTTGTGCGATGACCAGGTGCTGCGGTACTGCGCGTACGGCGAATTGCTTCGCGTGGCGGTGCTGCGCGCACGGCGCATTGCTTCGCGTGGCGCTTCGGTTGGGCGCGTTACGGAGTTAAGGCTGGGACGGAAGAAAAGCAGGTCTCTCCGCTTCGGCATCGCGATAAAGCTGCGATGACTACGGTCGAGGTGACGAGCGTGTGGGGCGGGTTCTTAGTTGCGCGAGAACTCTTGTGCCAAACCCCTGAAAATTTTGTAAGCGGGAAGAGTCTGTTCAAACAGAAACTTTAGGGGTTATTATGCCGTCCGGTATGTAGCAGTGGATTTTGCTTGCTTCGGAGTGTTCCGTATGTCTAGCATGGCCCGCATGTTTCGTTATTGCTTTGCTGTATCTACCTTTTTGTTAGTGCTCTGCGGCGGTATGGCGCAGAACAAGAGTCCTATTGTCCGTCCTACTCCGGCGGAGATTGCCGGGCAGTTTCAACTAACCGCTCAGAATGTTGCACCGTGGCACCTGAAGGCCAGGATTCAGCTCTATCGCGATGGAAAGCCGGATGGAGAGGGCTGGGTGGAGAAGTTTTATGCGGGAGCCAAGCAGCAGAAAACCATCTATACCTTTGCCAATTTTCATCAAGTGCGAACGGTGACAGGCGATGGAATCTTTATCGACGGTGATGAGGGTGAGCCACCTCCAGGTGTGGCTGAGTGGTTGCGAGCTTTGGAGCGACCAGCTAATAAGGGAGCATTGAATGCAGATACGAAAGTCGGCAATACAAAGCTGAAAGTCGACGGTGTTCAGATGCATTGTCTATCGGCAACGTGGGACACCGGGGCGAAGATGCGTGCCGAGGACTCCCATCTGTCAGAAGACTTTGGTAAACATGAGCAGATATTTTGTTTCGATAACGTGAGCGGGCTGCTTCGTTATGTAACGCTTTCAACATTAGGTACCGCAGGGCACGGATATGCAGTGATGTTTAATCGCATGACGAATTTCGGAGGTAGCGATGTGCCATTGGATGCCACTGTATATTTCGAAAAACAGCGGCTGATAGACGTAGCAGTGGAACCTCTGAGGGCGATGACCTCATCGGATGCGACAGCGCTGGTGCCATCCTCTACGGCGGTGCGCCAGATTCGCGGCAATATGGAGATGGTCTCCATGGGATCTCAGAAAGATGCTCTGGAACGGAACATTCCACGCGTGTCAAATGGACAGGCGTTGCTCCGTTTGCAGATTCAGCCGGACGGCAAGGTAAGCCAGTCCACAGTAATTGCGGCAAGCAATCGCCGGTTTGCTCTGGACGTGTCACAGATGTTCCTGACACACCATTACAAGGCACAACCAGATGGAAGGAGCAATGCGCGCTACTTAAACGTGCAATTCGCGAGCTTTCCGAGTACTCAATCCAGTGATACATGGGCTAATTCACCACCGCCTCGTACCACGTATTGAGATATGCGAGTGATAACTGGGTGCTGCGCGCACGGCGGATCGCTTCGCGTGGCGCTTCCGTTGGGCGCGAGTGAGCGTATTACTGGAGACCGCTCCGTCATCGCGATAGAGCTGGATGACTCCGGTCGAGATGACGGGGCATGTGGGCTTTTCTCTTCGGTTGTGAAGACGGTTAGGTGATCGCCTGTTGGGCGATGACGGCTGCGCCGAGGACCTCGTTTTCGACGGCTTCGGGCACGATTTCGAAGGTGAAGTTTTGCAGGGGGCTCATGCGGACCATTTGTTCGATGTAGTCGCGCAGGAGGTTCTGGTCGAGGAAACGGATGTTGAAGCCGGTGAGATAGAACTTGCCTGCGCCGGAGATGTGGATGCTGGAGGCGGTGGCGGCAGCGAGTGCCTTGTGCCAGAGTTTGCGAAACTCCATGCAGCGCGGATCGCCCTTTTTGGCGTTCTCGAAGATGTCTTCCGGTTCCATGTCGAGGAAGCGCAGGCGCATGGCGCGGTGGCCCATGATGCCTTCCAGGTGACCGCGGCCGCCGCAGCCGCAGTAGGTCTCTTTGTCGTCCAGCGTGACGACGGTGTGTCCGCCTTCCCAGATGCCATCGACGATGGGATAGCGGCCGAAGCCGATGCCGGTGCCGACGGTCCAGACACGGATGGTCGTTTCCAGTTTGCCGTGCGAGGCGGCGAGGCCGGCGGCGACAGCGTCGGCATCGTTCATTGCCTTGACTGTAGTGCTGATGCCTGCTTCCTTGAGCGCGGCGCAGAGCTCTTCTTCCACGCGTGCGCCTTTGAGTTGGGGCAGGTTTGGCGAGTCTTCCACCACGCCGTTGCGCACGATGCCAGGGAGCGCCACGCCCACGGCGGAGGGCTTAGCGCCGCCTTTGATCAGAGCGCGTATCTCATCGCACATCACGCTGATAATGCCTTCCCGGGGCATTTCGATAAGCGCGTCTTCATAGTCCTCACCTTCCGGCGGGTAGGATTGAAGGGCGCTGGCGAGCTTGTTGTTATTCACAACACCGGCCACGATGTGGTGGGAAAGAGTAAGGCCGATAGCGGGCTTGGTAGTTTGCGTCATCACATTCGCTCAAAGGTTCAACAGACTGAACAACGTTGGCTGCAACAGAAATGCAGCTAAAAAACGTATCGCGGATTATGGACTGCGAAGGATGCGATGGGCAAGTGGCCTCACCGGTTTGCTCAAAAGGTTAGGGAGTGTCTGATGATGAACGATCGCGAATAAGGCAAACATACAGTCCCTCAGGGGCTGAAGCCCAATCTTACTGGCTCCTTACGGCTGGGCTAAAGCCCAGCCTTTTCGAAACAGGCCAATATGCATTCATCACACGTTTTCTAGTCGATTTTGCTGAGACGGTTCAGGCCGTTGAAGGCCGCCACTTTGTAACACTCGGCCAGCGTGGGATAGTTGAAGACCGTATCGACGAAGTAGTCCACATTGCCGCCAAGGGCCATGACGGCCTGACCGATATGCAATAGTTCGCTGGCCCCTTCTCCGATGATGTGTACGCCGAGAACGGACTTGTTTTCGCGATGGAAGATGAGTTTGAGGCGACCGGTTGTGTCGCCGCGAATCTGTCCGCGCGCGATTTCGCGATAGTAGGCCACACCCACTTCGTACGGCACATCTTCTTCGGTGAGCTGCTCTTCGGTTTTGCCGATGAAGCTAATCTCCGGAATGGTGTAGATGCCGTAGGGATAAAAACTGGGGTTGGAGAGGATGGAGTCATCTCCGAAGGCGCGCGCGGAGGCGACGCGTCCCTGCTCCATGCTGACGGAGGCGAGGGATGGAAAGCCGATGACATCGCCGACCGCGAAGACGTTGGGGCACTTGGTGCGGAAGTCTTTGTCGACGGGGATGCGTCCACGCTCGTCCGCTTCCACGCCGATGGCAGCAAGGTTCAGTTCTTCGACATTGCCTTGACGGCCTACGGCGTAGAGCAGCGCGTCGCCCTGGATCTTCTTCTTGGACTCGAGATTGGCGACGACGGAGCCGTCTTCGAGCGATTCGACGGACTCCACCTCCTCATTAAGACGCATGGTTACGCGGGCATCGCGCAGATGATAGCTGAGGGCCTCCACGATCTCCTGATCGGCAAACTCCAGCAGGCGCGGACGGCGTTCGATAAGCGTGACGCGCACGCCCAGCGCGGCGAACATGCAGGTGAACTCCACGCCGATGACGCCGCCGCCGACGACGATCATGGTCTTGGGCAGGGTTTTGAGATCGAGTACAAGGTCGCTGTTGATGATGGTGGTGCCGTTGATGGGCACCTTGGGGCTGGTGGCCGGCTTGGTGCCGGTGGCGATCATGATGCTCTTCGCTTCATAAACCTGAGAGCCGCGCGAGTTGGTGATGCGCACATGGGTGGAATCTTCAAAGCTGGCGGTGCCGGTCAGCATCTCAATGTTGTTGCGCGAGAGTTGGGCCTCGGTCACGTCGATCTCGGTCTTGATGACGTGCTGAACGCGGAAGGCCAGGTCGGCCATGGTGATGCGTTCTTTCACGCGGTAGTTCATGCCGTAGATGGACTTATAGTTGTAGCCCGAGAGGTGCAGCACGGCCTCGCGCATGGTCTTGGAGGGGATGGTGCCGGTGTTGATGCAGGCGCCGCCAACGACCTCTCGCATTTCGACGAGGGCCACTTTTTTGCCTAGCTTGGCTGCGTAAATAGCGGCGCGTTGGCCTGCGGGGCCAGAACCGATGATGATTAAGTCGTAGACGGTGCTCATGCGCTCTTCGGCTTCCTTCTGTTTGCGGGCCGTTGGCTGTTGTTCGGAGTGCGCGCGGGCCGTTGTGCCGTGTGCGCATTCCACCTATCCGTGTTTGAGGCTAACACGCCTCGCGCCCAAACTCTTTAGACTGTTATCGGCTTGATTCGATTCGCCATCACGGACCGGGCGTTGTTTCCAGGAAATGACGCCGAACGCTACGCGGCCATTGTGCGGCAGGCGAGGGCATTGTCGCGCGCAGGCGTGGATTTTTTGCAGGTGCGGGAGAAAGATCTGGGTGCTATGCAGTTAGCAGCCCTGGCGCGGATCATGGTTGCGGCAGCCCGTTCCGCCGGACAGATGAAGGTGCTGGTGAATGGCAATGTTGCCGCGGCTGTGGATGGCGGCGGGGACGGTGTGCATCTACCTGCGGCAATGGCGGCGACGGAGGTCCCGGCGGACATGCTGGCGAGTGTGAGCTGCCACACACTGGATGAGGTACGCGCCGCGGTAGAACGAAGGGCTGATTTGATTCTGTTTGGGCCGGTGTTTGGCAAGCAGGTACGCGATGTGCCTGTAAGCGCCGGTTTGGGATTGGATGCTCTGCGTGCAGCGGTTGCGATTGCGGGCGAGGTGCCGGTAATTGCGCTGGGTGGCGTGACGGAGGCGAACCAGCAGGCGTGTATCGACGCAGGGGCTTCCGGCATTGCAGGTATACGGATGTTTCTGCATGCGGCATCGAAGGAAGCATGATCCGCAAACTGAAATCCGGAGAATATCGCATCTACAGCCGCAAAGTGGATGAGAAGACGGGCAAGCGTCGCAATCTGGGCACGTTCAAATCGCGATCGGCGGCGGAAAAGCATGAGCGCGAGATTCAGTACTTCAAGCACAGTTGATCGAAGCCTTCATGTACCTAAGGCTCAGGGCTGAGATCCTGCCTCCCTCTTATTTTGATCAGCGGGAAGTACTCCGTCATGGAGTAGGGCATTTGCAAGCTGCTGTGTGACCAGGCCGCATGCTGCTCGCCGCTCATAGTGAAGCGTATTTCGCCGCCGCTCATGAGTTCGTCATGGGTGAAGAAGGCACGCTTCACCGGCTGCCCGTTCCGCGTGAGCGATTTTATGAAATCGCTTGTTCCTTCTTTCACGATGGTGAGTGTTTTGCCGTTGGGTAGATGCAGTGTTGCACTGTCTACGAAGGGACGACCGATGACATATTCGTTCGACGCTGGAGCTACCGGGTAGAAGCCAAGTGAGGTGAAGATAAGCCAGGCAGACATCTGGCCGAGGTCGTCGTTGCCGACCAGTCCATCGGGCGTGGGCTTGTATTGTGTATCCACGATTTGCTTGAGGCGCGCCTGCGTTTTGAGCGGCGCGCCCGCATACATGTACAGATAGGCGAGATGGTGGCTGGGCTCGTTGCCGTGGATGTACTGGCCGATCATGCCGCTGATATCTTCCACATGCGCGTACTGCGCGGGATCGACCTTCTGATCGAACATGGCATCCAGCTTGGCGATGAGTTTGTCTTTGCCACCGAGGAAGTTGATTAGTTGCGCCTCGTCCTGCGGCTGATACCACGAGTATTGCCATGCGTTGCCTTCGGTAAATCCGCTGCCGTGACCTGCCTTCGCGGGATCGAAAGGCTTGCGAAAATCGCCGTTGGCTAATCGCGGTTCTACGAAACCATCTGCCTTGTTGAAGTTGTTCTGCCAGTTGCTCCCGCGCTTGTCGAACTGCGCCGCGATATCTTCGCGGTGCATGGTGTGGGCCATCTGCGCGATTGTCCAGTCGTCGAAGGCGTACTCCATGGTTTTGGAGGCGGCTTCATCGTCGTTGTCGACGGGGACGTAGCCGAGGGGCATGTACTCATTGAGATTTCCATACGGCCCGTAGGAAGCGCTTGCCACCATGGCATTGAGGGCTGCGTTTGCGTCGTAGCCGCGGATGCCTTTCATGTACGCGTCCGCGATGATGGGCACGGCGTGATAGCCGATCATGCACCAGGTCTCGAGCCCGTGGAATTGCCAGATGGGAAGGAGACCGAAGGGCGATTCCTGCTGCGACGCGATCATGCTGTTGATCAGGTCGTTGGTGCGCTTGGCTGGTTCGATGAGTGTCATCAACGGCTGCTCGGCGCGGTACGTGTCCCAAAGCGAGAGCGTGGAGACGAAGTTGAATTTTTGACCGTCCGTGGTCACGGTGCGGTGCACTTCGTTGTCTGGCCCGCGATATTCGCCGTTCACATCATCCGCCACGCTCGGCGCCATCATTGCGTGATACAGCGCGGTGTACAGGTTCTTCTCCATGGCGGGTGAGGCGTGGAACTCCAACCGCCCTAACTCTTCTCGCCACTGGTTTTGTGTCTGCGCACGCGCGGCGTCGAAGTCAAAACCCGGCACCTCCGCATCCATGTTCGCGATAGCGTTCTCTTCGCTCACGTTAGAAAGGGCGACCTTGATGATTAGAGGTTCAGTAGACTTCCCGAAGAAAAAGCGACCGATCACCGCGCGCCCTTGCACAAATGTTTCCCCGTTTTCGCCAATGCCCGGTGTTTGAAAACCTTTGTAGACGGGGGCTGGTTCTTCACGATTCGCAACATAGTCAGCAACAATCGGACGAGAAAAGCGAATGGCAAAAAACAGATGACGATTGGGCGCCCAGCCACGCGTTGTGCGTGTGCCTGTTACGGTGTCATCTTTGCGGATACGGAGGCTCGACCAGAGCACCTTTCCGGGATAGTTGTAGATGGACGAACGTAAATCAAGAACAATGCCTTGCCAGTCATCTGCGTGAAAGCTGTATCGATGAACGCCGACGCGATCGGTCGCAGTAAGTTCGGCACGAATAGCATGCGGCTGACGTTCGTTAGGTTCTAACGTCACAGCATAGTAACCAGGCTCAGAAACTTCAGTAGAGTGGCTAAATTTCTTGCGATATCCCGATATCTTTTTCTCTATATCCCCGGGCTCGATGTCGAACGTATCATCGCTATCGGGCATCACTAAGACATCGCCCAGATCGCTGTGTCCGGCACCGGAGAAGTGCGTATGCGAGAAGCCGAGGATGGTGGTGTCTTCGTAACGATAACCTGCGGCCCACTTGTAACTCTCTTTAAAGTTCTTGATCTGCGTGTCGGGCGAGAGCTGCACCATGCCGAAAGGTGCGACGGCTCCGGGGAAGGTGTGGCCTTCGGGGCCGGTGCCGATCATCGGGTCGACGAGTTTGAGGACATCGCGCTGCTGGGCGGTGAGCGTGAGTGCAAGCAGGCATGCGGCTACGGAGAATCGGCGAAGTGCTGGCATGCGAACCAGCTTAGAACAGGTCCAGTTTCTTTTGACGAGAAGCTATCGCAGGAACCAGCTTAGAATTTTGCAACCAGCATGAGGCCGCCAATCATCAGCGCTCCGCCAAGCAGCCGCAGCGGGGATGCGGTGTGTTGCTTGAAACCCAGCAGCCCCCATTGGTCCATGGCCAGCGATGTGAGGATGGCTGCGGTGACCGTGATGCCGATGAAAACACCCGCGCCAACTTTGCCGGAGACGTTCACCATGGCCAGCACGTAGACCGCGCCCATGCATCCACCAATCCACGCCCACCACGGAGCGGAGAGCCACTGCGCCTTTGTTGGTAGCGGTGTATGCGTGCTCACGGAATAAACGAGTAGAGCCACCGAAAGCGTGAGCAAACCGCCTGCAAATGTGACGAGCCCCGGAACAATGGGATGTTGCAGGTGCTTGTGCATGGTGCTGTTGCTGCCGGTCTGGATGGTGTTCAGAATGCCGGCGATCAAGAGAAACAGGTAGAGAAAGATCATGTGCTCTCCTTCTCTTCTTGAGATGATCAGGAGAGCAGAACAGCGGAGCGTCTCGGTCTTTATTTGTGGCTAAAGAAGCTTTCGCAGATCTTTCAAAAGAACGAACAGGTGTAGCGGGTCGGTAGGTGATTCGATGAAATCAAACTGGCTGTAATATTCGCGGGCCCGCTCGTCCTTCGCGTGGACGGCAAGAGCGCGGATGCCTGCAATTTCGGCTGCCTGCATGGTGCGCAGCACGGCGTCTTTCAGCAGGGCCTGCCCGACGCCACGATTCTGCCAGCGAAGATCGACAGCCAACCGTGCCAGCAGCATGATGGGAACAGGGTGTCGCGCGAGACCTTTCCGGATACGTTCCGGAGCATCTGCCTGCATCACCTGGCCGACGGCGAGGCTGTAGTAGCCCACGATTGTGTCTCCGTCCAGGCCGAGATAGGTCTGTGCTGCCTGTGCATTCTGGTTTTGCAGAGCATGCTTTTGCAACCACAACGACAACGCGGATTCTCCGCAGTCGAAGCCGCTGAGGTCGTGTGTGGCAGCAAGTTTTTCGATGCGGCGGCCTGCGGCGCTCACGCTTATTTCTTTCTGGCTAGATCGAAGAAGCCCGGTTCGCGAAGCAGCTTCTTCATGCGAGACAGCGGACGCACAGGCGCATCCAAGGCGTTCATAAAAGCCTTGTAGCGATCGGGAGCGAGCGCAAAGGTCTGCCTGTCCGCAAGCACCTCATCGGCGCGCCGCAACGCGCTTTCCACTACAAACTCACTCATGGAGCGGTGCGAAATGGAAGCGGCCGTCTGCAGCTTCGTCTTGGAGAGACGCGAGATGCGGAGGTCGAGCTTTTCCGTGCGCCGGGTTGTCACTGGATGCGTGGCCATATACGCCTCTTTAACAAGATTGCGAGCTCGTCCCGACAATGTCAAGACAGTTCACTTCTGACACTTTGGACAATAGTGCGTGGTGCGTCCGCCGACAACCGTTTTCTTAAGCGGCGTGGAGCAGGCTTTGCAGTTTTCGCCAGTGCGTCCGTAGACGCGGTGTTCGAGTTGGAAGAAGCCGCGCACGCCGTCGGCGTCAACGTAATCGGAAATGGAGGAGCCGCCGAGTTGGATAGCGTGTTTGATCACGTCTTTGAGCGCGGCGTGGAGTTTGGCGAACTCGGCGCGGGTGAGTCTGCCGGCCTGCCTGGTGGGGCGGATGCCGGCATGGAAGAGAGACTCGTCCGCATAGATGTTGCCCACGCCGTGCAGCAGCGACTGATTGAGCAGCGCGGCTTTGATGGCGGTCTTGCGGCCTTTGAAGAGGGCGATAAAGTCGTCTACTGAGATTGTGAGCGGCTCTTTTCCGGGACCCTCGTATTTTGTGTTTGGAGCAACGACGGCCATGCGGCCGAAGCGGCGTGCATCGACGAAGCGGATTTCTCGTCCATCGTCCAGCGCGAAGATGCCGTGCGTGTGCGGCGGCACTTCCACCTCTGCACGGGAGACGAGCAGGCGGCCCGTCATGCCCAGATGGACGGTGAACTGTGCGTTGTGATTCTTGCGCTTTAAATCAAAAACGATGGTCTTGCCGACGCGGTGCACGCGCTCGATCTTTGCCCCGGTGAGCATCTCTTCAATGAGCGCGGCGGGCGATTTGAGCGGTTCGGGCTTGGTGCCGAGCGTGACGTGATGGATGGTGCGTCCGCGCACACGCTCGTTGATGCCGTTCGCTATGGTTTCGACTTCAGGCAGTTCAGGCATGGTACTTTTTAGATGCTTCGGCGAGCGTCTCCAGGATTTCGCCGCTTACTTCCTTGGGCAGGCCGAGGCGCTGCTCGAACGCGTATTCATCGAGTGCGCGGAGGCAGGTGAGCAGGCTGCGGTGGAGGATATTGCGTTCAGCCTGTGGAATGGAGCCAAGATAGTCCGCAATGGTGGCGGGTTTGGCTTCCATCAGGGACGCGAGCGCTGTTTCGATCTCCGCCTTGGTCGCGCCGATGTGCTTTTCGTATTCGAACCCGGACGCCTGCAGCAAAAGATGCACTGCGTTGGGCAGCAGGACGTAGGCATTCATGGCCGATTCGGGATTCATCGTTTTCACTTCCACGATCCAAACTTATGCGCCAGCAGGTTAATGAAGTGGTAGGAAAGTACCGCAAACCCATATAAACCTGTAGCCACTGCAATCCATCGCCGGTTCAAAATGGAACGCTTCGAAAATAAAACGTCTGCCAGAACCACACCTAGAAATAGGGTTGCGCCTAACAGGTATTTCCCTGCGCCCGGATTCATTGCCGTATAGATCGCGCAGCAGAACAGAGTGAAAAAGTAGGCCAGGACGACGAAACCTGTGACGCACCATTTGATCGCTTGACCGCCAAAGAACAGGCCTCTGCGGATGCGCCGTTTCCTGCGTACTACCACCCGTCGTTCTGCAAAACCCTTCGACATCGCTCAAACAGGATAAAATGAGACGTACGAAGCCACTTCCGCGTGTGTTGTCCGCCTCTCGCTTCGTCGCCCATCAAATCGGATTGGAGCAACTCACCATCGTGAGCAACAAGAAAACCGCTGTCGTTCTGGGCGCCCAGTGGGGCGATGAGGGTAAAGGCAAGATTGTCGACGTTCTGAGTGAGCGTTTCGACATTGTTGCGCGCTATGCAGGCGGCCACAACGCCGGCCACACCGTCATCATCGACGGCAAAAAGTTTGTGCTGCACCTCATCCCGTGCGGCGTGCTGCGCGAGGGCTGCCTGGGCGTGATCGGCAACGGCGTAGTGCTCGATCCCGACGCGTTTCTCCACGAAGTGAAGATGCTGAAGGAGCAAGGCCTGCCCGTGAACGGACAGCTCTTCGTCTCCAACCGCGCGCAGGTGATTCTGCCATACCACCGCATGATCGAACTGGCGGCGGAGACTGCTCCGGGACGCACAAAGATTGGCACCACGCGCCGCGGCATTGGGCCGGCATACGAAGACAAGATTCACCGCAACGGTTTGCGCGTAGTGGACCTGCTGAATCCGGCGCTTTTGCGGACGCATATCAACAATGCGTGCAATGAAAAGAACCAGATAGCGCATGCGTTGTTCGGCACGGAGCCTCTGAATCCCGCCAAAATCTATGAAGAATATGCGCGATTTGCCGATGAAGTAGCGCCTTTCATCACCGATACGGCTGAATTACTGAACAAGGCGCTGAAGAACGGCAAGAGCATCATGTTCGAGGGCGCGCAGGGCGCTCTGCTGGACGTGGACCACGGAACGTATCCGTTTGTAACCTCGTCGTCTGCGACGGCGGGCGGTGCGGTGATCGGCACGGGCATTGGGCCGACGAGCATTGGCACGGTGATCGGCGTGACCAAGGCATACGTTACGCGTGTGGGCGAAGGACCTTTCCCGACCGAGGACATGACCGCTGCCGGCGACGAGTTGCGCAATCGCGGACAGGAGTACGGCGCGACTACGGGCCGTCCGCGCCGCTGCGGCTGGCTGGATATGCCGCTTCTGCGCTACTCCAACATGGTGAACGGCACGGAGTGGCTGGTGATTACCAAGCTGGACGTGCTGGATGCGCTCAATGAGATTCCGGTCTGCACGCACTACAAGATCGACGGCAAGATCGTGGACGCCATCCCTGCCGACATCCTCGGTTTCCAAAGCATCGAGCCTGTCTACAAGAAGCTGCCGGGCTGGAAGACTTCGACCGAAGGCATTGTCGATTTCGACAAGCTGCCGAAACAGGCGCAGGAGTATCTGCGGTTTATGGAGCAGGAGACGGGCGCGAAGGTCGGTATGGTTTCCACCGGACCGGGCCGCGAGCAGACGATTGTGATGCCGGGATTCTTCGAGGCGCTAGGATAAGCTGCAAAATATAGACAAAGTGTATACACTTTATCTATGGGTTCTGCTTCTACAATCCGGAAACCGCTGGGCGTGCGTGTCACGCCTGAACAGCATCAGTTGCTAAAAGATGCAGCCGAACGAGAGCATCGTTCCATATCCAGCTTTGTCTTAAATGCTGCTTTGCGAGAGGCGCAAGCGCACACTCTACCTCGTCAACGGACACGCGAGGAAGTGGATGCCGCCATCACTCGCGCGCAGGCGATGATGAAGAAGCTCGTTCCTCCCGGACGCTCACTGGTCGATGAAGTGATTGCAGAGCGTCGTGCCGAGGCTGTGCGGGGTGAGTGAAAGTGTCGTTCTGGATACTTCGGCAGTGATTGCGCTTCTTGAAGAAGAGACGGGTGCAGAAACGGTTCGCCAGGTTCTTTTCAACGCGGTCCTAAGCGCCGTAACGGTGGCTGAGCTATACACCAAATTATCCGAGTGGGAAGGACGAGGCGAGAAGCCGCTGCTTGAGATATTGTTTGGTGTTCAGAAGGTGGAACCATTCACCCACGCACAAGCAGAAGCTGCAGGACGCCTGCGTGCAGCAACCCGCTCCAAAGGACTTTCGCTTGGCGACCGGTGTTGCCTTGCGCTTGCGATGGAAATGGAGACGGATGTGTATACCGCAGACCGCGCGTGGGCCGATCTCGACTTGGCTTGCAGAATTCATTTGATTCGATAGATCCGATCTCGCGATAGGCAGGTCCCTGCTCCCTTTGCCCATCGCGAGTCTTCAGCTTCTTACTTCGCCTGCGCGAACCCCTCAACAACTGCAGCAAACTTATCGAATATCTCGTTCCAGCCCTCTAATTGACCGCTATCTTTCGCGCTCTCCATGGGTTCATTTCCAATGAAGGTGAGTTTCGTCCGGCCGTTTCCCAGGTCCTCAAAGAGGGTTACGTCGTACGCACCCCCTATGGCCTCATGCTCTATTCCCAGCTGTGCAGGATCGATTTTGTTTCCCTTGGAGTCGGAAAAGTACATCAAGGAAACGATCTTCTCGTGCGGAACAATCTCGTGGTATTCCACTCCGTTCCAGAACTCCTGTCCATCAGGAGCCTTCATGCAGCAGAGCAATTTCCCCCCAACGCGAAAATCCATCTGGCAAACGGGAGCGGTAAATCCCTTTGGTCCCCACCACTGCATCACGTACCTGGGATCTGTCCACGCCTTCCAAACTAATTCGCGTGGCGCATCAAAAACTCTTGTAACAACCATCCGCTCGTTTTCGCGAACCATGTTTTCTGTCATCTCCGTCCTCCTTTACTGTTTTGAAATCATCTGCTGTGAGAGTGCAAACGGCCCCATTAAGACATGCAGCCCTTTGAGAGCCGTTTCCCCCTTTAGGCTTTGGGCGTTTGCATCAATGCGAAGTGGCCGCCCTGCGGGTCGATGCCCTGCATGATGCGGGAGCCGCCGGGGACGTCCATGGGAGGCATGAAGATCTGGCCGCCGGCGTCGGTGATGCGCTTTACGGCTGCGTCCACGTTGTCCACGGTGAAGTAGAACTGCCAGTGCGGCGGGATGTCTTTTGGCATGCCGGGGCAGTTGGTGGTGCTCATCATGCCGCCGGAGTAGAGCGGCTGATTCGTCTTGAAGGTTTGATAGACGCCCATCTCGCCCATGTCGTGCGCGTAGTCTTTCTGCCAACCGTAGTGCTTGGCGTAGTAGTCGAAGGCGCGCGCGGCGTCTGGCGTGAGCAGTTCGTGCCAGCCCACGTTGCCGAGATCGTTCTGTCCGAGACGCGGCGGAGCGTACTGCGTGCCAGGTTCGAAGAGCAGGTACTTCACGCCCTGCGGGTCGAGCACAACGGCAAAGCGGCCGATGCCGGGGATGTCCATTGCGGGTTTTACGATAGTGCCACCGTCTGCCACGACTGACTTGAGTTCTTCATCGAGCTTAGCGGTGTGGATATGGCCCATCCACTCGGGAGGCATGTCGGGCGCGCCGGCCTGGGCCCAGCTCATGATGCCGCCTACGTCCTTGCCGTCTTTGCCGAAGAGCATGTACTTGATTCCGGGCATGCCGGAGTCCTTGAAGTCCCAGCCGACGACCTTGCCGTAGAAGTCGACTGCCTTATCGATGTCGGTGGTTACGAGTTCGTACCAGACAAATCCATCTGCCATGTTGCACCTTCCATGTTTCGCGTTTGAGGGCGTATTGTGAACACTGTCCACATACCGTAGCATTGAGATGTGAACGGTGTCCACTTTTATGCGAAAATAAAGCAGGAAATTAATAGACTGTTTCTGGCGTATGCGGGAATAGGGCCGCCTTAGATTAGCTCGCAGGAATTTGCAAGAATGAGTGCGACCGATTGAGATGGTCTCCCTCAGGGGCTAAAGCCCGAATTTTCTGCTGTTCTAACGGCTGGGCTGAAGCCCAGCCCTTCCAAGCAATCGGAATGTGGATTCCGTCAGAGCTTCCCCTGGAGATCGATGCCGAAGGCGACCAGCACAAAACGAAAGACCTTTCGCCATGGCGATCTTCGCAATGCGCTGCTTGCGGCGGGGCTGGAGATGGCGCGGAAAGGTGGTCCCGATGCCGTGGTGTTGCGTGAGGCCACGCGGCAGGTGGGTGTGGCGCCGAATGCGGCTTACCGGCACTTTGCCAATCAGGCCGATCTGCTGGATGCTGTGCGTTCTGCGTGCATCTCGCAGTTGGCCGCGGCGATTGAGGCGGAGTTGGCCGCGGTCAAGGCAGGCCGCGACAAGAAGCTGTACGCTCGCCGCAGTTTGATGGCCGTGGGACGGGCTTATCTGTGCTTCGCCATGCGCGAACCGGGGATGTTTCGCACGGCGTTCTCAGTCATTCCAGACATTCACGGGGACAACAAGGCAAACACGGCATCGCTTGGGTTGAACCCGTTCCAGTTGCTCTCCATGGCGCTGGACAGGATGCTGGATGCGGGTCTGCTCTCGAAAAAAGACCGGCAGGGCGCGGAGTTTCTGGCATGGTCGTCAGTGCACGGGCTGGCTCTGCTGAAGCTGGAGGGGCCGCTGCATGCGATGCCGGTGGAAGCAATCGAGGCTCTGGGCGAGCGGCTGGTGCAGATGGTGGAGCGCGGGATTTCGCAGTAGCCGCAGCACAAATCTTCCAAGCAATTTCTAAAGCGGTGTGGGAAGTACGCTCCTATACTGGCTAGCGATGGAGTACAACATTGAATTCGAGCAGGAAGAGGATGGCCGCTGGATTGCGGAGATTCCTTCTTTGCCCGGAGCGATGGCCTACGGTTCATCCCGTGAAGAGGCATCTCTGCGCGTGCGAAAAATCGCGGATGAAATTTGGGAAAATACAAATCCTGTTTCCCGACAAAGGATGCCGGTGGTTGGCTGGATAACGGTGGCGATTACCCTGGCCACAGCGATTCTGACTTATTACCCGTGGTTTCGTTTATGGATGATCATTCAGCCGGATTGCTCGCCTGGGCAACACGATGGTCAGTGCGGATTGGCTAGTGGCATAAATCAGCTGTTGACAATTCCATGCGCCGGTCTCACAGGAATATTTGTTGCGATATTGGTGTATGACTTCCTCAAGCACCGAGCAAATGGGCGAGAAAACGTACAATAGATAGACCGTGACTCTTGATTTTTTAGGCAACAGGCAGCGCACGCATATGTGCGGCGAGCTCCGCGCTTCGGATGCAGGCAAGCAGGTCGTGCTGATGGGGTGGGTGAACCGCCGCCGCGACCATGGCGACCTTATCTTTCTCGATCTCCGCGACCGCAGCGGCATTACGCAGGTGGTGGTGGACAAGTCGCGCTCCGGCGAGGCGCTGGAGAAGGCAGAGGCGGCGCGTCCTGAGTACGTGATCGCCGCCATTGGCGAGGTGCGCGCGCGTGAAGCGGGGCTTGAGAATCCCAATATGCCGACGGGCGACATTGAAGTGGTGGTGAGCGAGCTGCTGCTGCTTTCGGATGCGAAGACGCCGCCGTTCTCGCCTGCGGAAGACGCTATCCAGAATGAAGAACTACGTTTGCAGTATCGCTATGTGGACCTGCGCAGGCCGGAGATGCAGAAGAACTTTGTGGTGCGCCATAAGGTTACGCAGGCCATCCGCGCGCAGTTGTCTGGCGAAGGTTTTCTGGAGATTGAGACGCCGGTGCTGACGCGCTCCACGCCTGAGGGCGCGCGCGACTACCTGGTGCCGAGCCGCGTGCATGCGGGACATTTTTATGCGCTGCCGCAGTCGCCGCAGATTTTCAAACAGATTTTGATGGTGAGCGGGTTTGACCGCTACTTCCAGGTTGCGCGCTGCTTCCGCGATGAAGACCTGCGCGCTGACCGTCAGCCTGAGTTCACGCAGATCGATCTTGAGGTCAGCTTTCCGACGCAGGACATGATCTTTGGCATCACAGAGCGATTTGTGAAGGCTGCATTTGAGGCTGCGGGCGAGACGATCAACACGCCGTTCCTGCGCATGACGTACGACGAGGCGATCAATAAGTACGGCATCGATAAGCCGGACATGCGTTTGCCTGCGATGGCGAACCTGACGGACGTGCTGACGCCAGAGCTGCGCGAGACGCTGAAGATTGAAGCGGCGCTGCCGGTGTATGGATTTGTGATTCCGGGTGTCGGCGAGCTTTCGGGTACGGCGCGCAAGTCGCTGCTGAGCGAGATTCGCACGTTCTTTGGCGATAGCGGTCTGGATGCTCTGGACCTTGTGCGTCTGCGTACGGCAGAGCAGTTTGTGCCGTTGGCGGAAGAGATTGGTTCGCATCTGAATGCCACGACCGTCGCCTTCAACGGCAACAACTTCACGGCGGACGATCTTGCAGTCGTCATCACGCCGAAGCTGGGCACGCCGGAGATGTGGAACTTCGACCGCCAGTGGATTCCCAAGCGCGTGGGCGCGTTGCGACTGGAGTTGGCGAAGAAGTTTGCCGACAAGCACCAGCTGTTTGAAAAGAAGGGAACGCCGGACGACTACAAGTTTTTGTGGGTCACGGACTTTCCGATGTACGAGTTCAACGAAGAAAAGAAGACGTGGGACGCCGCGCATCATCCGTTCACCGCGCCGCATGAGGACGACATCAAGAGTGGCGCGCTCTATAACGACAAGGGCGCTGTGCGCGCGCTGGCGTATGACGTGGTGCTGAACGGACTGGAGCTTGGCTCAGGTTCGATCCGTATCCATCGCAAGGATGTGCAGAGCGAGATCTTCCGTTCCCTCGGGATGAGCGATGAAGAGGCGCGCGAGCGCTTCGGGTTCTTCCTGGAGGCGCTGGAGTACGGCACGCCGCCGCATGGCGGTATCGCCCTGGGCATTGATCGCATTGTGATGCTGCTGGCGGGTGCGAACTCGCTGCGCGAGGTGATCGCGTTTCCGAAGACGGCAAAGGCGATCGACCTGATGGTGGATGCGCCGAGCCTGCCGACTGAGATGCAGATGCGCGAGTTGCATTTGAAAACGACGGTGCGTAGCTAAGCTATCGCAACTGGCGTGAAGCGACCCCTCGCTGCTGTAGCAGGTGCACGGCTTCTTTGTCGAAGGAGACATAAGTTTCGCCACCGAGCCAACGGCCTTCGTGCGCAATCACGCCGTCGGCGAAGTCGCCCCCTGCCTCGAGCATGGCGATGCCCATCTCCACGGCGGGCCTGTCTAATTTAACCTGACGAACGTTGATCAGAACGCGTAACGCGGTAATGATGTCAACGTCGTTCAAACGGTAGACCTTCCGCAGCACCCATACAAATTCGCACAGTACGGGCGATGGGATGGCAATGAGCGATGCTTCTGTAAGGAATTTGCGTGCAGTGCGCGCTTGCTTTGGATCGTCCTCCATTACAAGGCGCACAAGCACATTGGTATCGACGGTGATGTTCATCCCTTGCGTGCCCAGCCTTCCGAAGCTGCTTTCCGGATTTCTTCGAGAGAGGCGATCTTTTTCGATTTGCCTGCCAGCAGGCCAGCCATATCGTCTATGGTGTGCGTTCTCTCCGCTGCTCTGAGTGCGGCGGTTCCATCGGGCATAAGTTCAAGCGAAATCGCCTCTCCGGGCCTTACTCCAATGTGCTCAAGCACGCCTTTGCGAAGCGTGAGCTGTCCTTTGCCGGTTACTGTCAATGTCGCCATAACTTTTCCTCTACCTTTATAGTAATGCAAAATTACCTTACTCGCGGATGGCCGCATGATACTCTGCGGGGGTCGTTCAGGAGTCCTTAAATGCGTTCGTCCATCACGCGCCGTAATTTTTTTGAATTGTCCGCAGCAGCCGTGCTCGCGCCTTCGCTCCATGCCGCCAGCTTTCCAGCGAAAACGAATTTGTTGCTCAATCAGGGGTGGACATTTCTCGGGCGTGAGGGCGCGCATGATGCGCCGCAGACTGTCACGCTTCCGCATACCGTGGCGACGCTCTCGTGGCAGAAGTGGCAGCCGGAGATGTGGCAGGCGGTGTGGCGCTACCGGCGATCGTTTGCGATGGAGAAACTTGCGCGTGATCAGCGTGCGTTTTTGCGCTTTGAGCGCGTGATGCAGGGATGCACGCCGACGATCAATGGACATGTGCTGGAAGAGCATCGCGGCGGGTTTGTTCCGTTTGAGTATGAGATTACCGAGTGGCTGCGCGCGGGTGAGAACGTGCTGGAGCTTGCGGTAGACGCGAGGTGGATCGATTGTCCTCCGGGCGGCTCGCCGAAGGGGCCGCCATCCGTCGATTACCTGTTGCCCGGCGGGATTCCGGGTGGCATTGCGGTTGAAGTTCTGCCGCAGACGTTTTTGCGTGACGTGGTGGCGCGGTCGCGTGATGTGCTCTCGAACGATCGCGCGCTGGAGATCGGATGCACGCTGGATGGAGCGCAGACGGATGGCCTGAGCTTGCATGCGGTATTGCACGATGCCGACAGGGTTGTGGCGCGGGCATCGGGCGCGGTGACAGCTTCGCGCGAGATAAAGATGGAGATGAACAAGCTGACGGACGTGCAGCTTTGGAGCCCTGACCAGCCGCATCTTTACCGGCTATCGGTGACGCTGATGCATCGTGGCGTGGCGGTGCATACAGTGGACACGCGCATTGGATTTCGAGAGGCGCGTTTTGAGGTAGACGGTTTTTATCTGAATGGAAAGAAGCTGCGGCTCTTTGGTTTGAACCGGCATGAGTTGTTCCCATATGTAGGCTTTGCGGCGTCGCCACGTGCGATGCGTAAAGATGCTGAAATCCTGAAGCGCGATTTCCATTGCAACATCGTTCGCTGCTCGCACTACCCGCAGTCCACGGCGTTTTTGGATGCGTGCGATGAACTTGGGCTGATGGTGTGGGAGGAGATTCCGGGCTGGCAATACATCGGCGATGACGCATGGAAGAAGCTGGCTGTGCGCGATACGGAGGCGATGATCCGGCGCGATCGGAATCGTCCGTCGGTGGTGATCTGGGGCACGCGCGTGAATGAGTCGCGCAATGATGTGGAGTTGTACCGCACCACGCATGCGGTGGCGAAGCGTCTTGATCCAACGCGGCAGACTTCGGGCAGTATGACACCGTCTTCCATGAAGACGTGGAAGACCGACTGGCATGAAGATGTGCTGGCGTATGACGACTATCACGCTGAAAAGCCGGGCGAGGTGGGCATCTATCCACCGAAGCCGGGCGTGCCGTACATGCTGGCGGAGATGGTGGGGCAGTTCAACTACGGATCGGGCAAAGGATTTGGCATCAAGTATCGCCGTGCTGGCGATCCGCAGATGCTGACCAATCAGGCGCTTTATCATGCGCAGGCAAACGATAAAGTGATCGCGCAGGAGCGCATCGCGGGTGCGATTGCGTGGTGCGCGTTCGATTACGGCAGCTTGTTGAACGGATACGACAGTGTGAAGTGTCCGGGAATTGCGGATGTGTTTCGCATCGACAAACCTGCTGCGGCGTTTTATCGATCGCAGTGCGATCCGCGGAGAGAGACGGTGATTGAGCCGGCGTTTGCGTGGGACTTTGGTCCGGCTACTCCGCATGGGCCCGGCAAGCATGCTCCGATTTTTTCTAATTGCGAGCGGCTGGAGGTTTATCTCGGTGAGAAGCATCATGCGACCTTATCGCCTGATCGTGCGGGATATCCGCATCTGAGTTATGCGCCGTTCTTTGCGGATTTTGAAGGTATGCGTGGCGGCGATCTGCGGATTGATGGGTTCCTCGGCCAAAAGAAAGTATTGACGCGGCGGTTCAGTGCAGACCACTCCAGGGACAAACTCTCGCTGCTTGCGGATGACAAAGAGTTAATTGCGGATGGCAGTGACACGACACGTGTGGCCTTCTATCCCGTGGACCAGTACGACGTGATGCGCGTGCATGATGAAGGCACCGTCACTCTGTCCGTGGAGGGCCCGGGAGAGATTGTTGGGGACAATCCATTTGATCTGAAAGACAGCGGCGGTGTGGGTGCGGTTTGGATCCGGAGCCTTCCGGGTAAACGTGGCGTGGTTCGATTGACTGCGAAGCATCCAGCGCTGGGTGAGGCTTCGGTGTCCATTCAAGTGCGTTGAGCGTTTCGCCAGGTATCAGGTACATGAGAGTGTTTAACTCGTGAATCCATCCCGTTCCTGATAGAATCTAACCAGTGATGCATCTCCGCACTGAGCGCGCCTGTTGTTGTACCTGCTGTCGCTAGACGGCTGCGCGCCTGTGTCTGCGTCTCCTTTCTGAGATTCGCATCCCTTTCCACCCCAAACGATTAGGAATATGCCCGCATGAGTGCATCCGTAGCCTCGTCGCCACTCGAAATATCTGCCGCAGAAGAACAGACAAACGCTCTGCTGACGCCACAGAAGATGGACCATCTTCGCGCTCTGGAGGCCGAATCCATCTATATCCTGCGCGAAGCCGTAGCGGAATTTGCCAAGCCCGTAATGCTGTACTCCATCGGCAAGGATTCGAGTGTAATGCTGCGCCTGGCGCAGAAGGCGTTCTTTCCCGGCAAGCTGCCGTTCCCGCTGCTGCATGTGGACACGAGCTACAAGTTTCCGGAGATGATCGCGTTTCGCGATCTGTATACGCGTGAGATTGGCGCGGAACTCATCGTCCATCGCAACGAAGAAGCCATTGCCGATGGCGCGAGTCCGTGGAAGCTGGGCACGCAGAACTGCTGCGGCGCGTTGAAGACGCGTTCTCTGCTGGATGGTCTGAAGGAAGGTGGCTTTGATGCGGCCTTCGGCGGTGCTCGCCGCGACGAGGAGAAGAGCCGCGCGAAGGAGCGTGTGTACTCGTTCCGCGACGAACTGGGGCAGTGGGACCCGAAGAACCAGCGGCCTGAGTTGTGGAACATGTACAACTCGCGCCTGCGCAAGGGCGAGTCGATCCGCGTGTTTCCGCTAAGCAACTGGACGGAACTCGACATCTGGCTCTATCTGTATGCGGAGAATATTCCGATTGTGCCGATGTACTTTGCGAAGGAACACATGGCTGTGCGTCGCGGCAATCAGGTCCATATTGTGGACCAGTGGACGAAGCTGCTGCCGGGGGAAAAACCTGAGCCGATTATGAGCCGCATGCGTTCTCTCGGATGCTCGCCGTGCACGGGCGCGATCGAATCCACGGCAACTTCGATCCCCGAGATCATTCAGGAACTCATCACCTTCCGCCGCTCGGAGCGCGAGAACCGCGCTATCGACCACGACGAAGAGGGAAGCATGGAAACGAAGAAGCGGGAGGGCTACTTCTAATGGCGACACAGGCCTTTGCCGCAAACGAAGAATTTCAGGCGTTTCTCGACGCGCATCTTGAGCGCGATCTGTTGCGTTTCAGCACGGCCGGATCGGTCGATGATGGAAAGAGCACGTTGATTGGACGTCTGCTGCACGACACGAAGAGCGTCTACGAAGACCAGCTTCTTGCCGTGCAGAACGCGAAGGTAAACCGTGCAGGCGGCAAGCGCATGGACCTTTCGCTGCTCACGGACGGCCTGCGTGCCGAGCGCGAACAGGGCATCACCATTGACGTGGCGTATCGCTATTTCGCTACTTCGAAGCGCAAGTTCATCATCGCCGACACGCCCGGACACGAGCAGTACACGCGCAACATGGCGACCGGAGCTTCAACCGCTGATGTTGCCATTGTGCTAATCGATGGATCGAAAGGCCTGCTGCCGCAGTCGCGCCGCCATACCTTTATCGCATCGCTTCTGGCGATTCCGCATGTTGTCGCAGCCGTCAACAAGATGGACCTCGTGAATTACAGCGAGGAGCGTTATCGTGAGATCGAAGCGGAGTTTGTTGCGCTGGGCATGCACCTTGGTCTGCGCAATATCCAGACTATTCCTGTCTCCGCGCTTGAGGGCGATAACGTTGTCGAACATCTCGACAACATGCCGTGGTACGAAGGGCCCACGCTGCTGGAGTATCTCGAAAACGTGCCGTTGTATGAGCACGAGAGCGATGCGCCACTGCGCTTTCCGGTGCAGCTTGTGCAGCGCCCTGATCGCACCTTCCGCGGATTTAGCGGGACCGTTGCGAGCGGTTCTGTAAAGGCCGGACAGAAGGTGATGGCGCTTCCCTCAGGCAAGACGACGCAGGTGAAACGCATCGTGACGTGGGACGGCGATCTGAAGGAAGCGCATTCCGGCGAGGCGGTTACGCTGGAGTTGGCGGATGAGATCGACATTTCGCGTGGCGAGATGATTGTCTGCGCGGATGCGCGTCCGCATGCTTTGCCGGCAACCAGCACGCACTTTTCCGCGCAGGTAGTGTGGATGCACGAAGAGCCTCTTGTGCCCGGGCGCCAGTATCTGGTGAAACACACCACGCGTACAGTACGTGCAACGGCGAAGAAGATCGCCTATCGCGTGGACGTGAATACGCTTCACCGCGCAGATGCAGACAAGCTGGCGCTGAACGAGATTGGGGAGATCGAGTTCTCCACCACGCTGCCGTTGTTCTTCGATCCTTATCGTGAACGCCGTGCAACGGGTGCGCTCATTCTGATCGATCCGATCAGCAACGCTACGGTGGGCGCTGCGATGATTACACAGGCCCTGAAGGAAGAGGCCGCCGAGCAGGAATCGGCTCCCCGCTTCGCGTATCTACCGGGTGAACATGCCGTGGCGCAGCAGCTTCTTAACGAGTTGCAGAACTCCGGCGCGAACGCTGTGCTGCTGGACGATGCGTATATTTCCACGGAAGCCTTGCCTGCTGCGGCGCGCGCGGTGCAGCTTGCGGGTGCGGTGGCGATTACCAGCCGTGAGTTGCATGAATCCTCGCTCGCCGATATTCGGATCTTCTCGCGCGTGACGCGGTTGAAGAGCAATCAGTCGCTTTCCGCGATGATTGCTTTGCTTAACGCAGATGCGAAGGAGAATGCATGAACGCATTGGCCATGCTGGCTGCGGAAGAGGTTGAAGCTCTGTCGCCTGACGTGCTGGTGGAGTACATCCTTGGGATTACTCCGGATGCGCGCCCATGCTTTACCTGCTCGTTCCAGACGGAAGACATGGTGGTGCTGGACTTTGTACGCCGTGCGGTGCCGAATGTGCCGGTGATCTTTCTGGAAACCGGCTACCATTTTGCGGAGACGTATGCCTATCGCGATCGCATGGTGGCTGAGTGGAACCTGAATCTCATCAACGCCACTGCTGCGCAGACGCGCGCGGAGCACGAAGCTGAACGCGGACTGCTGCATATTGTGAACCCGACCGAGTGCTGCAATCTGCGCAAGGTGGCCCCGCTGATGCAATCGCTCGAACCATACAACGTGTGGTTCACGGGCCTGCGCCGTGAGCAGTCTCCTACGCGCGCGAACCTGAAGAAGATTGAAGACCATCGCACGCCGAATGGACATGAGCTGAAGAAGGTCAGCATTCTTGCCGATTGGAATTGGGCGCGTGTGACTGAGTATGCGCGCCGGCGCGCGATTCCTGAGCTTCCGCTGTATGCGCAGGGATACACGTCCATCGGCTGCGAGCCATGCACGGCCATCTCGATGGACCCCACCAATGCGCGCGCAGGCCGCTGGGGCGGCAAAAAGCTGGAGTGCGGTATCCACACCTTCTCAGAAAAAGCGGAGTAGCAAGCACGCCGGTGCCGCGAGTTGCCGCACATGAAGGCAGGCATTCGCAGCTAGGATGGTACGTATGGCTATTTATCTCCCTTCCACCGCCGACAACACCTCGCAGCAGATTGAAGAGATGACGCCGCGCGAGATCGTAGTGGAACTCGACAAATACGTTGTGGGGCAGCATGCCGCCAAGCGCGCCGTGGCCATTGCGCTGCGCAACCGGCAGCGCCGCCGCAAGCTGGCACCCGATCTCGCCGACGAGATCATGCCGAAGAACATCATCATGATCGGCGCGACCGGCGTGGGTAAAACCGAGATCGCCCGCCGTCTTGCCAAGCTCACCAATTCGCCATTTCTGAAAGTGGAAGCCAGCAAATTTACCGAGGTGGGTTATGTTGGCCGCGATGTAGAGAGCATCGTGCGCGATCTGGTGGAGACCGCCATCGACATGGTGCGCGAGGAGAAGCTGGAAGAAGTGGAAGACAAGGCCGAGCTTGCTGCAGAAGACCGCCTGCTCGATCTGCTGTTGCCGCCAACGCCTCTTTCGACAGAAAAAGCTGACACCCTTGAAGCCAACGGCCCGCACGACAACTCGCGTACGCGCGAGAAGCTACGCCAGCAGTTCCGCGAAGGCAAGCTGGATGAACGCATGGTGGAGATCGACGTCCGCGAGCGCAACCAGCCTGCGTTTGAGATTGTGGGCATGGGCGGCGAAGAGATGGACTTCAATGCGCCCGGACCCGGGATGGGTAATCCGCAGGGCGGCAACATCAAGGACATGCTCGGCAGCATCTTCGGCCAGCGCAGCCGCAAGCGCAATATGAAGGTGAGCGAGGCCTTCGAATACCTCATTGGCGAAGAAGAGCAGCGGCTTGTAGACATGGACCAGGTTGTCCGCACGGCGATCGAACGCGTGGAAGATTCGGGCATCGTCTTTCTGGATGAGATCGATAAGATTGCCGGTCGCGAGGGAGGTCACGGACCCGATGTGTCGCGCGAAGGCGTGCAGCGCGACATTCTCCCGATTGTGGAAGGCACGACTGTCAATACGAAGTATGGCTTTATTTCGACGGACCACATTTTGTTTATTGCTGCGGGTGCGTTCCATGTTTCCAAGCCGAGCGATTTGATTCCTGAATTGCAGGGACGCTTTCCGATCCGTGTGGAGCTGCAGTCGCTTACGGTGGAAGACTTTGTGCGGATTCTTACGGAGCCCAAGTCATCGCTCATCAAGCAGAGCATGGCGCTGCTTGGCACGGAAGGCTTGCATATTGAGTTCACGCCGGATGCGCTGCATGAGATGGCGACCTTCGCGTTCAACGTGAACGAGCAGACGGAGAACATCGGCGCACGTCGTCTGCACACGATTCTGGAACGCGTACTGGATGAGATCAGCTTCCAGGCGCCGGACATTGTGAAAGCTGCGAAGCCGAGCGAGGATGGCATTATTGGCCAGGTAGAACCTTCTACTGCCGCGCCGAGTGCGCAGATGAAACTTGGCACAGACACTGTCACTCCGGGCAAACCTTTACCTGTGGTGGAGCGCAAGACCGAGAGCGGAGCGGAGAAGGTCATCACTATTGACGCCGATTACGTGCGCCAGCAGGTGGCCGCGCTGGTGCGTAACCAGGACCTCAGCCGCTATATCCTGTAACGACATAGGCGGACGCAACCTGCGTCCGCCTATAACTTTCAAAAGAAATTTAAGCAGCCTGGTTAAGCAGCTTTGGCAGGCTGAAATCCATCGCAACCGCTGATCGGTGTGACTTTCAGGTGGAGACTGGCGTGTTTCGGATGCCCACACTCGTCCACTATGTGTTCATCTGCTTTATGGCTTTGCACAATCGTTACCAGTTTGTCGTTGCCTCCATGCGGCTCCCCGAAATGGGTGCACAGGCCGCACTGTCCGTCCATTACTGTCTGCATGGTTTCCTCCTGTTCTCCTGCAAACGATGAGATTGTCTGGCGCTTTCGTGCGTTGCCATTTGCGACCGATTGAGGCCGTTATGCCTCGTAGAAGAGAAAGGGTCTGCCCAATACGTCATTTTGCGTCCTAGAATAGTTCTCTCTATGTTCGACATTTCTTCCGGGGCGCTTACCCCTGAACGCGTGCAACAGTTTCGCCGCAAGTTGATGCAGTGGTATCGCGTGCATGCGCGTGATCTGCCGTGGCGCAATATCGATTCGCCGTATCACACCTGGGTGAGCGAGATTATGTTGCAGCAAACGCGCGTGAATGCCGTGGTGGATTACTATCGCCGGTTTATGGAGCAGTTTCCGACGGTGATTGCACTGGCGCTGGCGAAGGAGGAGGATGTTCTCGCCGCGTGGAGCGGCCTTGGTTATTATCGCCGCGCGCGCATGCTGCACCATGCAGCCAAGTTCCTGGTTGCGGAACATGAGGGTGTTTTGCCTAACAATGCTGAGGCATTGCGCAAATTGCCGGGGATCGGGGAATACACGTGTGCAGCCATTGCAAGCATCGGTTTTGGGGAACGCATTGCGGTGGTGGACGGCAATGTAGAGCGCGTGCTGTTGCGAGTAACCGGACGGCCTGAAGACAACACCAGCACAGGGCGCGCGTTTGTGCGATCCCAGGCGCAGGCACTGGTTCCGGCTCGTCATCCCGGCGATCACAACCAGGCCATGATGGAGCTTGGCGCAATGGTGTGCACGCCGCGTGAGCCGCATTGCAAGGAGTGTCCAGTGTTCGATCTGTGTATTACACGCGGCGAACATATGACCAATCCGCGACCGAGGATGCGCAGCCAAACCGTTGCGTATGGCGTGTGGCTGCGCAATAAAGAAAATGCCACGCATGTGCTTTTGCGGAAGCGTCCTGTAACGGAGACGTTGATGGGAGGCATGGTGGAGTTACCGCTGATCGAGCCGGAAAAAGTATTGGGGACTGAGCCTGTTCTGCGTTTGCGCCACGCCATCACACGCACCAACTACTACGTGGAGGTATACAAACCCAATTTCCGTGCTCCTTCCGGGAAGGATTTAATATGGGTGCGAACGACTTCGCTGGACAGGGTGGCTTTTACAGGCCTGGCGAAAAAGATTCTTGTGCGCCTCGATATTATGCGCAGCAGCTTGCGCGACCGCGCGAAAGGAACCACCGATGAACTGGAAGCCGGCAGTTAGCGCTGCTGTTTTTGCTTTTGCTGTCTCTACAGTCTTTGCGCAGAGCGCGATACCTCCTGCTGTAAAAGCGGCGGAGAAGACCATCGATGCAGAACGTATCCGGGCGCATGTGCGTTTTCTTGCCGACGATCTGCTCGAAGGCCGCGCGCCCGGTTTGCGAGGATCGGAGATTGCCGCAAAATACATCGCCACGCAGTTCGCGCTTGCCGGTCTGCAACCTGCGGGTGACAACGGCACCTATCTGCAGGAGGTGAAGTTCGTCGGCATCAAGGCCGATCCGGTGAAGACGACGTACGAGGTAAAGCCTGCGAAAGGCAAGTCGATCCATCTGAAATTTGGCGACGACTTTACCGCGAACACGCAGACCCTCGCGCCGAAGGTGGATATCGACGCGCCCATCGTCTGGGTAGGCTATGGCGTGCGCGCGCCGGAGTTTGGCTGGGATGATTACGCGGGTCTTGATGTGAAGGGCAAGGTCGTAATGTGCATTGTCGGCGATCCCCCGAGCGACGATCCAAAGTTCTTTGGCGGAAAGGCGCTTACCTACTATGGTCGCTGGACGTACAAGTTTGAAGAAGCTGCGAGACAGGGAGCCGTCGGCGCGCTCATCATCCATCGCACCGACCTCGCCAGTTACGGCTGGGACGTGGTGAAGAACTCGAACAGCGGCGAACGCACGTTTCTTGCGGAAGATGCGAACGCGAAGTTAGCTGCTGCAAGCTGGATCCAGCTCGACGTTGCCAAGCAGATCTTTTCTGCCAGCGGCATGTCGCTCGACGATGCGTTCACTCAAGCAGGCCAGCGCGGCTTCCGCGGCAAGCAGTTGCCCGTTACGTTGCGAGCGCATGTGGAGAACACAGTGCGTTCGTTCGAGTCACCGAATGTCGTTGCAAAGATTGCTGGTGTGAACGCAGGCGGCAAGGAGCAGGCGGTCGTTTACTCCGCGCATTACGATCATCTCGGCATGGAGCCGGGAAAGAGTGGCGACAATATCTACAACGGGGCGGCGGACAATGCGACCGGTACGGCCATTCTGCTTGAGCTGGCGCGCGCATGGGCCAGCATGAAGATGAAGCCCACGCACTCAGTCTTCTTTGCGGCGGTTACGGCAGAAGAGCAGGGGCTGCTCGGCAGCGAATATCTCGGCCAGCATCCTCCCGTACCTGCGGGGCAGATTGCGCTGGACATCAACTTTGACATGATTTTGCCTGTCGGCGTTCCGCAGGAGATCAATGTGAACGGCGCGCAGCGCACTACGTTTTTCCCCACCGTGGAGGCCACGGCAAAGCGCTTCGGGCTTGCCATCGTTCCCGATCCTCGACCTGAGGCGGGTAGCTACTATCGCAGCGATCACTTCTCGCTCTCGCGCGAAGGCATTCCTGCTTTTTCTGTCGATCTAGGTACCAAGTACGAAGGGCACGACCGCGCCTGGGGTGAGCAGCAGGAGCACGACTACAACCAGAGCCGCTACCATCAGGTAGGCGACAACTACACGCCCGATATGGATTTTCGCGGCAATGCGAAGCTCGCACGCTTCGGCATGGAACTTGGATGGCTTGCCATTCACGCGCCGCATGGCGTGGAGTGGCTCAAAGGCGATGAATTTGAGGCGGCACGTTTGAAGAGCCGCAGGTAGTACGCATCTAAACCGAAGAGGAGAAGAACAATGGCGACAGAACGCAATGGCAGCGCAGTGTGGCAGGGCGGACTTAAAGACGGAAAGGGTACCGTCAGTACGCAGAGCGGTGTTCTCAAAGACCAGAGCTACACCTTCGTCTCGCGCTTTGAGAACGGCAACGGCACTAATCCTGAAGAACTCATTGCTGCCGCGCATGCGGGCTGCTTCTCCATGGCACTTTCTGCCGAGTTGGAGAAGGCTGGCCACAAGGGCGAGCAAGTGGCAACCACCGCGACCGTGGTACTGGAGTTCGTGAGCGGCGCACCCACGGTCACCAAGATTCATCTCAAGACGAATGCAAAGGTGCCTGGAATCGACAAGGCCAAGTTCGATGAGATTGCGAAGGGCGCGAAGGAGAACTGCCCGATATCGCGTTTGCTGAAGGCGGCGGAGATTACATTGGATGCGACGCTGGCATAAAAACTTCACTGGAGAAGAAAAGCCTTCGATACTTCGAAGGCTTTTCGCTTTTTGCAGCTTTATTTAGAGGTGCGCCTCCGTGCTGAGATCCAGCTTCACTGATCTGCCCTGCTGTATCTCCGCCTGCGTCACGTTCTCCTTCTTCAGTAACTCCGCGGAATCCTGATCGTGCAGTTTTTCTGCCGATTCGACAAACCACGCGATTGCAGTCGCACGGTCCGCAGGCCCACCCATGCCATAGAGCAACGTCTGGCCGTAGGTGTAGTACGCATCCGCATCGCCGTTTGCTGCCGCAAGACGCAGCAGTTCACGTCCTTCCTTTTCATTCTTTGGCAGACCGTCGCCCTTGATCTCGCGTATTGCCATCACGCGCAAAGCGTGTGCATTTCCGCCCACTGCCGCCTGTCGAAGGTACTTCACCGACTTCGCGTCGTCTTTGGGCAGGCCCTCTGCTCCATCGCGATACAGCGATGCCAGCTCATTGGCCGCATCTGGCGAATCGTAATGGTCTGCCAGGTCCTGCAACTTCGCAATCGCCGCTGGTTGGTTCTGCTGCGTGCCACGTCCCAGATATTCCATCACTGCCGCCCGGCTGGCCAGATATACGCGATGCCGCTGGTATGACTTTGCCACAGGATCGTTGGCCGCAGGTGCGGGTAACGTCTTCAACATCTCGGCCTGCTGGTGTGCCACCTCGTACGCTGTCTTGCGCAGATCGTCCGTTACCATATCCGTACGTAGAGACTGGAAGTATGTGCGCGCTGCCATCGAATCCGACGGGCCTCCGCGCATGTACGCATCGCGCGCATACGCACGTGCTGCTTCGGGATTGGCCTCATTTAGCTGGGCCATCAGGGTGAGGCACTTGGGCCGGCCCGCGGAAGCACACTTCGTCAGGTAAGGACGTGCTTTTTCCGTGTCAGCCGGCACCTCCTTCCAGCCCACCATGTACAACGATCCCACGCGCTCCTGCGCGTCCACACTGCCCCTGTCAGCAGCTTTCTTTGCCCACTCCAGTCCCTGCGCGGTGTTCCTGCCTTCACCAAACATCAGGTAATCGACGTAATCCATCACCTTGTCTAAGTTCCCGTGATCGAGGTCGCGCTTAGCTTGCTCCAGCCTTCCTGCGGGGCTGTTCAGCGATGCGATGAATGCTTCGCTGTCGCGCTTGTTCTCAGCCTCCCGTTTCGCCCGCGCAGCTTCGGCCTCCTGCTTTTGTTTTTGCCGTTCAGCAGCGTGCGCCTTCATCCGGTCGTTCATGTTGTTCAGGGTATTCAGCCCCGCACCCGCAAGGTCTGCGGCGGTTGAACTCCCACTGCTTACCGGCACCGATCCGCCGCCGCCGCCGCTGTTAGACGCTCCGTTGAAGTGGTTGTCTTTCGCGGATTTGTCATACTGCGCCTGCTGCTCGCGACGCTGCTGATCGGCGCGTTCCTGATTGAGCATGTTCGAATAGCGGTTGTAGTCCTGTGTAATGCTCTGCGCTCCCAGAGCAACAGGCACGCACAATGTAAGGGCTAGTAAGCCTTGACGACGCATAGAATCCCTCGGATAGAAGTGAAATAAATTGTGTTTACTTCATCACGCCGGATAATACCCGCGAAATTATCAAATCGTCTTTAAAAAAATAAAAATACTTGCAACTGCGATTGGTCTAGTGCCCCATCATCTCGCCTGCATGTTTTTCCGGCTTGCCGACGATCCATACCAGAGGCACCATTGCCAGGCAAAAGACGACGAGGATGGCGATGATGTCGAGGTAGGCGAGCATGGATGCCTGCTGGTGCAATTGGAAGTACAGATTGCCCTGTGCTGCGGCTTTAGCTGTTTCCATGGAGCCAGCACCGGGGCCGTTGCGCCCTTGCAGAAACGTAGCCAGCGCGTTGACGCGTTCCTGAAAGATCGGATCGCCGGGAGTGAAATGCCGCACGAGGGCTGTCTGGTGTGCCTGCGACCGGCGCGCCAGCATGGTCGCGACAAACGATGTGCCTACGGAGCCACCCACGTTGCGGGCAAGATTAGCCAAACCCGACACATCATTGTTCTGGGACTGTGGCACGCCGTTGTAGCTGATGGTGTTGATGGGGATAAACAGAAATGCGAGCGACGCTGCCTGCACGATGCGCAGCCACATCAGTTCTTTAAAGCTCGATTGCAGTGTGATGGACGAGTGCATCAGGTACATCGAATACGCAAGCAGCGAGAAACCGAAGGTGATCATCCATCGCGGATCGACGCGAGAGATGAGGAAGCCTACCAGCGGCATCATGGCCATGATGACGAAGCCGCCCGGCGACAGAACGAGACCCGCAAGCTCGGCCGTGTACCCCATCAGCGTCTGCACCATTTGCGGTAGCAGGATGGTGGTGGAGTAGAGCGCGAAGCCGAGAACGAACAGCAGCGTAAATGCGACGGCGAATGTTTTTCGCTTGAAGAGCGTCAGGTTCAGGATGGGCCTGTTTCCGCGCTTCAACTGGTAGAGTTCCCACAGGACGAGCGTAACCAGCGAGACGACGCAGATCACGATGAATGTCGTAATCAGATGCGAGCCGAACCAGTCGTCCTGCTGCCCTTTATCGAGGATGAACTCCAGCGAACCGAAGCCGAGTGCCAGCAGCGCAAATCCGAAGTAGTCCAGGTTGATGCCGTTGCGCTTGGCCTCCTGCACTTCATGGATAATGTGCGGCGGATCTTCCACCATGCGACTTGTGAGGAAGAGCGAAAGAATCGCGACCGGCACGTTGATGAAGAAGATCCATCGCCAGTCGTAGTTGTCCGTAATCCATCCGCCGAGTGTTGGACCGATGGCCGGTGCAGCTACAACGGCAAGACCATACAGCGCAAAAGCTTGTCCGCGCTGGTGAGGTGGAAAGGTATCCGCAAGAATGGCCTGTTCGCTCGGCCCCAGGCCGCCGCCACATGCACCCTGCATCACGCGGAAGAAGATGAGCAGCGCCAGCGATGGCGCAATGCCGCACATCATGGACGAAATGCCGAAGCCGACGACGCACATCATGTAAAACTTTTTGCGGCCAATGAATGTGGTGAGATAGGCCGACGCGGGCAGGATGATGGCGTTTGCTACAAGATATGACGTGATGACCCACGTTGCCTCATCCTGCGAGGCGCCCAAGCCTCCGGCGATGTGCGGCAGCGCCACGTTGGCAATGGAGGTATCGAGAATCTCCATAAATGTAGCGAGCGTAACGGTGAGCGCAATGAGCCACGGATTGCCACGCGGTCTCCACGGCTTTTCTGCCGTACTCTCTGCTGAGTGCCCAGTTTCCTGGACTGCCGTATCTGCCATGAACGATTCGATGCCTTGTGGGTTCTGATTCCGTCTGCTCTCCTGAAGATTCTTTTTTCTGTTTGATTTGAACCATCTTCGTGGCAAATCTTTTGGGCATTTATCTTTAAAAGGATGAGTACTTTATCTCCGCGCCGTCCGCGCATCTGCGTCGATATGGACGAGGTCATTGCCGATACGCTTGGCGCACACATGGACGCCTACAATCGCGAGCACGGCACCAGCCTTACCAAGGCTGACCTCACCGGCAAATGGCTTTGGCAAGTGGTGCAGCAGGACCATCTTGAGCGGCTGGAGGAGATTCTGCGCGCGGACGATTTTTTTGAAGACCTGCCTGTGATGCCCGAGTCGCAGCGCGTCCTCCGCGCCATGCAGGAGCACTACGAGATCTTCATCGCCTCCGCAGCCATGGAGGTGCCAACGTCGTTTGCTGCGAAGTTCCGGTGGATGGGCCGTCATTTTCCGTTTATTCCGCCATCGCACATGGTTTTCTGCGGCGATAAGGCCATCCTCAACGCGGATTATCTGATCGACGACAATCCGCGTCAGTTCAAAAATTTTAAAGGGGAAGGCATTCTGTTTGCCTCGCCGCATAACGCGCTCATCACGAGCTATCGCCGGGTTGAGAGTTGGCTCGATGTAGAAAAGATGTTTCTCGGAGAGAACATTCCAAGGTGATGAACAGGCGCGCGTGTGTACTCCTGGCTCCGGCTATTCTGCTTGCAGGATGCGCCAATCCCGCGCCGCCGCGCCCGCCCTCGCTCAATTTGCCTCGCGCTTCCACCGATCTCAGTGCGCTACGGCAGGGCGCGCATGTGCAGCTTACGTGGACGGTGGCTACGTACACCACGGACAATCTCCTCCTGCCGGGCGCGAGGGCAGCCTCGAGCTATCGCAGACCGCATCTTGCACATCCCGGCGCACTGGCTGCGGAAATCTGCCGCCAAGATATGGTGTCGCATCCGGTGTGCCTGCCCATTGCACGAGTTACTGTGCATGCAGGTGAACAAGCTGTGTGGGACGACAGCCTTCCACTGTCTTTACAGACAGGTACGCCACACTTGATTGCCTATAAGGTGCGCGTGCTCAACGCCGCGGGCCGCGATGCCGGGTTCTCCGCGCCAGCGTTCGTTGCTTCCGGTGAAGCGCCTGCGCCCATGCAGGGGTTGCATATCCGTGCCGTGCGGCAAGGCGCGGAGTTGAAGTGGACGCCGTCTGCCCGCACGGTAGCTGACGAAGAGGTCTGCATCACGCGTGAACAGGTAAACGCAGCAAAGCAATCTGCATCGTCTGAAAATAAGAAGCCGGTGGAGATGCGCATCGCGGCAAGTCCCGATCCCGGTGGCGCGGTGGACCGTGGTGCCACGACAGGCAGCGAGTTCCGCTACACCGCAGTGCGGATGCGTGCTGTGTCTATCGGCAATCAACGTCTGCGCATCCTCGGTGAGCCCGCAACGGCGCTTTCCGGCGTGCTGATGGACACCTTTCCTCCGCCGAAGCCTACGGGACTGGTTGCTATCTCCACGCCCCCGAACGAGCACCACAAGGCGGCGATCGATCTCTCCTGGGACCCGGTTTCGGACGAGCACCTTGCCGGATATTTTGTTTACCGCGCGGATGGCAATCTTGCGCCGCAACGCATTGTTGCCGAGACGATTACAGGTACGTCGTATCACGACGAAGCCGTAGTCCTAGGTCACACGTACACCTACACCGTCACGGCAGTGGACCGGACAGGTAATGAGAGCCAGCACTCCGCGCCCGCGGAAGAGACTATCGAATGACATTCATCGCGCCGGAAATCTCGTGTGAAAGCGCGTAAAATAAGAAGTGCGGACATCAGGAAAGGAATGAACAATGGCAACCCTTCTGGAGCAGCTTAAGCAGTACACCACCGTGGTGGCAGACACCGGCGACATGCAGTCGATGGAGAAGTTCAAGCCCACCGACGCGACGACCAACCCGTCGCTCATCACCGCCGCGGCAAATATGCCTGCCTACTCGCACATTGTGGACGACGTACTGAAAGAAGCCAAGAAAAAGGCCGGTGCCGGAGCGGACGATAAAAAGGTTGCCGCGGAAGCATTCAAGACGCTCGCCGTCGCCTTCGGCAAAAAAATTCTGGACGCCGTACCTGGCCGTGTTTCCACGGAAGTGGACGCCCGTCTCTCGCACGACACAGAGAAGACCATCGCCGAGGCACGCAGCGTTATCAAGCAGTATGAAGATGCCGGCGTAAGCCGTGAACGCATTCTCATCAAGATCGCTTCTACCTGGGAAGGTATCCAGGCAGCCGAGCAGCTCGAGAAGGAAGGCATTCACTGCAATCTGACGCTGCTCTTCGGTATCCACCAGGCTGTTGCCTGCGCGGAAGCGAAGGTCACGCTCATCTCTCCGTTCGTCGGCCGCATCCTCGACTGGTACAAGAAGGACACCGGTAAGGACTACCAGGGCGCGGACGATCCCGGCGTACAGTCCGTCACGCAGGTGTACAACTACTACAAGCACTTCGGCTACAAGACGCAGGTAATGGGCGCCAGCTTCCGCAACATCGGTGAGATCATCGAGCTCGCCGGATGCGATCTGCTCACCATCTCGCCCAAGCTGCTGGAAGAACTCGACAGCAAGGAAGGCGTGCTGGAGAAGAAGCTCGACGAGAACAAGGCAAAGGCCATGAAGATCGAAAAGATACCTATGGACAAGGCCACCTTCGAGAAAATGCATGCCGAAGACCGCATGGCCAACGACAAGCTGAAGGAAGGCATTGAAGGCTTCACCAAGGCCCTCGAAGAGCTGGAGCAGTTGATCGCCAAGCGCCTTGCCGAGATTTCCGCCAAGGAAACAGTTAACGCGTAATTAAGCACGCATAGATTACGAAAGAGAGACGGCCATTGTGCCGTCTCTCTTTTTGCGCACAAACCGCTGCGCAACGATAGCATCATGGCATGCGGATTCGTTCAACGGCGTTTTACATCTTTGTTGCCGTGGCCCTGGCGTGCATCTTTGTTTTACCGCTCTTTGTTCCTGTCGCGCCGAACCTTTCCATCTCTTATCAATTTGGCTTTCATAATCGCGCTGCTTTGCTGGCGTGCCTTGCCGCGCTTGCGGTGTGTGCCTTTGCGGTGCGTGCTCCGCAACTCTCTGTGGCAGAGAGTGAAGGTGCCTTGCCATTGCGGCTTCTCTGGCAGGGAATTGTTGCGACAACGGTTGTGTGCGGAGTGGTGTGGGTCGTTGCTTCTCCCGCAGGGGGCATTGATGAAGCGCCTTATCTGGTGACTCGTCTGCGTCTGCTCCTTAGCGGCGCGCGTCCTTATCAGGATTTCGAATTTCTTTACGGTCCCACGCTCCTTTATGTGCCCTATGCATTTGTGCGGATTCTGGACATGTCTGTCTTCACGGCTTACATGGTGACCTGGTATCTGATGTGGCTGGCTGGGACGGCGGTGGAGTTTTATGTCGTTCGTGCGTTGCGCTTTCCTGTCTATGCGCAGCGGACCGCTTTCTGGCTTATGTGGGCGGTCTTTGTGCCCTTCATGCTCAATAATGGAACGACCTATGCTCCGTTGCGTCAGCTTGGGGTATTGGCTGCGATGCTGGTGTTTCAGCAGTTGCACGATGCGGGGCACCGATGGCTTCCACTTATCTTTGCGCTTGGCGCAGCAGCCTTTCTGTTTACGCTTTCACCGGAGTTGCCGTTCGCGTTCCTCTTTGGGGCTGTCTTCTACTCCGTTGCTTCCACCTTATTGAGTTCTCCGGTAAAAGCCGAGCGGGCATTCTTAATACTTCGTGCGTTTTTGATTGCCGCTGGTTTTGTCGTGGAAGCGTGGATGGCAATTCACTTCCACGAATTGGATTCTGCGCGCGAGTTTGGCGGAGGCGGTGCAGACCTTCCGCCCATGCTTGCACCAGTCACGCTGGGAATTCTGGCATGCCTCGGCGTTGCAGCTATCTTTTGCGGACAGCGTATCGGCGCGCGGAAGGTTGCAGGGCCAGCAATTGCGGCATGTATCGCTTCGTTCACACTGTTGCCCGGAGCGTTTGGCCGCAGCGATCCGCCCCATCTTGTTATTTATCTGCTCGGAGCGATTTTTGTCGCTCTCCTGCTGGCTTCGATACGTCCCAGGGTATGGCGATGGGCCGCGGTCCTGTTTTTCATTTTTGCCCCGCTCCATCTACTGCTTTCCAAGCTGGCGGTGAACCGGTTGATTTTCTATCAGGCGGCAGTCAGTTACGTTTTTCCTGATGGCCGGACCGACGGCTGGCTTGGCAGCCGCGTTGTACATCTGGTGCAGCACCGGTTGGGAGATTCGGCCTTGCGTAAGCTTCTCCTGCGGACAAAGCGAGGCCCTGTCGATCCGTCAGAAAGTTTCCCTGAGTCCTCGGCTGTTCTACAGGCGCCGTTTGGTTATTACGTGCGTGGATATGCCAGTGTTTTGCAACCGAATGTGAAGATTGGATATCTTGACGGCCTTAATGATGTGATGGGAGCGCAGCAGATCCAGCGCAAAATCCATGAGATGGAAGCGCATCCGGAGCGGGACCTGCTTTTGCCAAAGGGATTTCTACCGGAGCATCAGTGCGAGGTCTCGCGCACTGATGCTCCAGAGCTTATGCGGAACCTGTATGGCTATAACTATTACCGCTTCCGCAATGAGCCAGGGATGCTTCGACCCCTCTGCGGCTATATTGCATCGCACTACCAGTTTGCGGCCTCCCCTCGCAATGATCTCTCGCTCTATGAACGGTGGCGCCGCATTCCATAGCGGCAGAGATCTTTGCATGCGGCTGGCTATTTGCCTGCGGTGCAAAGAGGGGCCTGGGGCGCCACTGTTTCCGATTTGAGTTGTCCACTGAATGACAATGTGCAGGGCAACAGGAACCAGGCAGGACGAGATTGCGCCGTAGCGCCTGGCAACGGCATTCTTACAGGATAGTGGGAGATCCATTCCTCATCGACCGCATTCCGTTCAGAGAAGGAGCGCACCTGACTGGAGCTATCCAGAAACACGCCCTGTATTGCGCCGCTGGTTAGCATGCTTTCCATCTCGGTCCGTAGACGCACCTGCTCGCCAGATGGAAGTGGCCGCTGTGCATCCTGAAAGGCCACCATATCGGCCATCTCCGGCGCGCCTGCCATTTGTCCGTAATAGGTGTGTTGCGGCAGGTAGACATGTCCGCCCAGCATTTTGGCTGCTTGTATGGATGCTTCTGCGCTGTATTTCTGCTCGGCAGTGGGACGGAACGCGCCGGGGTTATAGATCAAAGAAAACAGTTGAATGGCCATTGCGGAGAGCACCACGGTCCGTACAGTTGGAGAACCGTCCCGCAGGAGACGGTGCGCTGCCAGCGCGAAGAGTAGTGCAATGACCGCACAGGCTGGCATATATACGTTTCCCGTAGAACCGGTATGCATCATGATGAACCAGGCCAGCAGGACAAGCACACCTGTGGCGAGATAGAAGCGCACGGCGAGCGAATGGACGTTGAGTTTGTGGCTAAGTACAGCAACGACGATCAGCACGACCGCAATGCCGACGGTATGAAAGAACTCCGGCAGGAAAAGAACGAGAGGCCGCAGAATCAGGTCGGAGTTGGCGGAAGGAACCTTGAAGACATAGAAGCTGTACCAGCCGTTCGTTGCGTGATTGAGCCAGAGAACCGAACCGGATACGCCGGCAGCAAAGACAGCCAGCGCTGCGATCGTCTGCCGCCTTTGCGCGATACGGCAGCACAGCAGGACGACAGCCGCCGGCAGGATGCTCTGCTTAGTCTGGAAGACAGCTACCCATGCCAGCGCGGCCACTACAGGATGCAGCCAGCGCGTACAGTACATCGCGATCAGCATTAGAAAAACAAACAGCGAATCCAGACGGGCGAGGTCATACCAGTTCTGGCAGAGCGGATAACAGCCGGCATAAAGCGCGGCAGCGGCGGCAGCGGCCATCCAGGAGCGTGTTTCCCGCCATATGAGTGCGGCGAGCATCAGGAAGATTCCTGCTGTGCTGATGATGGAAACCAGCCGCAGCGGCAGAAAACCGATACCGGTAATGTGGGCCATGGCCGCTGCGGCATAGCTGTACCCAGGCGTGTACATGAAAGGGACAAAGTGGACATTGGGGGCTATATAAACCGGCTGGTGATGGAGCACACGCTCGACGGTGCGGACCATGTTTCCTTCCAACTCTTCCAACTCATAGGGATAGCGCACCCGCTGGGCGGCGGTCATGAAAAAGAGCAATGGGAGCAGGAGAGAAAGCGCAATCACCACAATGCGGACCGGACGTTCAGTCTTGCCCGGAAAGGAGTGAAAGTCCATACCGGCCATTATCGCTTAGCTGCATCATGGCGTAACAGGAGAACACCGGGGTTGGCAGAGGAAACACGGCCTGTAAATTTATGCGAGACTTTCTTGCATATCTTCGCGTCAAATCCTGACACGCCGGGTTATATCGTTCAATACCTGTGGAGTTCATTGTGACCCTTTTAAACCGCTGCCTTCTCGCGGCAACTGCCTGCGTTTTACTTACCCCGTTTACTGTTGCTCAGGCCGCTGCTGACGGCAGTATCCCCATGCCGGGCCAGAGTTCTGCCGTCCCATCCCAGCAACCGCAATCTTCCGGTGCCGGTGTCTACACCCTCAAGGTGCAGTCGCAGGTTGTTGTGCTGGACGTTGTGGTGACAGACAAGAGCGGCAATGTCGTCAACAATCTTTCCCGCGACGATTTTGAGATTTACGAGAACGACACAAAACAGCGTGTCCGCTCCTTTGAGCGGCCGCAAAGCCATGTTCTGCCGGCCAGCAAAGCGATTAACGGCACACAGCAACTCGACAAGGAAGCACCCCAGGCGCCTGTCAGCATCATCGTGCTCGACGAGATGAACACCCGGTTTGAGGATGAGTACTTCGCCAAATACTCACTGAAGAAGTATCTCAACACCCAGGGTGACACACTCGATCAGCCCACCATGCTGGTGGCCGTCGATCTGCAAAAGTTCAATGTTTTGCAGGATTACACCACCAGCAAGAAAGATATTCTCTATGCGCTCGATCACCATCTGGCGCGTTATCCGTGGCACCTGGCCAACGGCGGCAAAAGCTACATCGGCGACATGTTTGCCACCACCTATAACGCCCTGATGCAAGTGGCCCAGGCCACGCAGGGACATCCCGGCCACAAAAACATGCTGTGGGTGGGGCATGGTCTTCCCGCACTCGATACCAGCCTTATTGACGATACGGAAGCGCTCGATCAACTCACCGAGACCATGCAGACGTGCGTAATGCTGTTGCGCGATGCGCGCATTACGCTGTACTGGATTGACGCAGGTGGCGTAAAGGCGGCCTCGGCTACGGACGATACTCAGGCCACGGACACCCTTTTCGGTGGTGGGGTGATCACCATGGCAGGCATGGCTGAAGCCACCGGCGGTAAAGCCTTCTTCAATCGCAACGATGTCGATCGCATGATCGATAAGAGCGCTGTCTATGGCAACAGCTTCTACACGCTCTCTTATGTTCCTTCCAGCGTTAGCGACGATCCGAAGGAGTTCCGCAAGATTCGCATCGTGATGAAGAACCCCAACTACAAGGCGATTGCGCGCGAGGGCTACTATCCTGAGGCTCCGCCACCGCCACCGATGCTGAACGGCAAGCCCTCCGACCGTCTGGTCTACGATCTTTCCATGGCAGCACGCAGCATGATGGTGTACGACGGAGTGCCTATCTCCGTCACGCGTGAGACACCTACTGGCGATGCCTTTACCATTCACATTGACGAAAGCGCCATTGAATGGACCGACAACGGCAGCGAACCGCGTTCGGCAGATATCGCTGTCCTGGTCGCTTCCTTTGATCGAAAGGGCAAGATGCTGGCCCGGAACGCTCAAAACCTTACTGCCACGGCTCCTGCGTTAGCCCAGGGAACATCTTCGCAGAAACGGCCCATCAATATTCATCTCAAGATGAGCGCGGCCCCGCCAGTTGCCCGCATGCGTTTTGTGGTCCGCGTGGCTGCCACCGGAAAAGTAGGTGCAGAGAATGTGCTCTTTGTGCCCAAGAGCGAGTTGAAAGACGAGACGACCTACAATCCCAAACTCAAGCCCAAAAAGCCGAAGAACAATGATGTTCCAGTCAACAGTCCAGCCAACATCCTCAACAACCGCGAAGATAAGGCCCGCAGTCATCGCTTCTGAGGGTAATGGAAGAACAAACAGGAAGACGGCAGCCGTATGGCTGCCGTCTTTCTGTTTACCTTTGAGGCTATCTACACCGCTCGTCCCGCTGCCGCCCCACTCGCCCAGGCCCACTGGAAATTAAATCCACCCAGATGTCCTGTCACATCCACTACTTCGCCAATGAAGAAGAGGCCAGGGACCTTCTTTGCCTCCATCGTGGTTGAATCCAATTCTGTGGTGGAGATGCCGCCCGCCGTTACTTCGGCCTTGGCATAGCCTTCCGTCCCGGCGGGCACCACACGCCAGCGATGCAGCTTCTCTTCAAGGGCTTGCATGTCGTGATTCCGCCATCGCGCAGGCGTGTTGTTTTTCACCCAGCGGGTTGCAAATCGTTGCGGCAGGGAAGTGTCGCGAAGGTAATACGCCATCGCTTCGGGGGTACGGATTGCATCGGGAGCCAGCATGAGATCGAAGACGGTCTGCCCTGGTGCAAGATCGAATTCAACCGGCATGCGCGGCTTCCAGTAGCTGGAAATCTGCAGCACCGCCGGGCCGGATACACCACGGTGCGTCAGCAACAGCTTTTCGCGAAAGGTGACCTGCGGCCTGCGTGGTGGCTGATACGGAGAGCCCGGCGCGCTCGCCACCACCTCCGCTGAAACGCCGGACAGATCGCACCACCGCTCCGCATCTTCAGGCGCAAAGACCAACGGCACCAGCGCCGCGCGCGTCTCCTCAATCGCCAGCCCAAAGCTGCGCGCAATGTCATAACCCACTCCTGTCGCGCCCATCTTCGGAATAGACAATCCACCCGTCGCCACAATCACCGCCCGCGCATGAAGCACAGAGTTGTGTGTCTCAATCGCAAATGCATCCACGCCGCGCGTCACACTGCGCACCGCAGTCTGCAACTGCACGGTCACGTCCGCGTCTCGCGCTTCAGCCATCAGCAGGTCCACAATCTCCTGCGCCGCACGATCGCAGAACAACTGCCCCAGCGTTTTATGGTGATAGGCAATGCCGTGTTTCTCCACCAGCGCGACAAAATCCTGCGGCGTGAACCGCGCCAGCGCTGACTTTGCAAAGTGGGGATTGGCAGAAAGAAAATTCGCTGGCGTCGTATTCAGATTGGTGAAGTTACAGCGCCCGCCGCCGGAGATCAAGATCTTCTTGCCGACGCGCTCGGCATGGTCCAGCACCACAACCTTGCGGCCACGCTTGCCGGCCTCAATCGCCGCCATCATGCCCGCCGCACCTGCGCCCAGCACCGCTACATCCCAAACATCCGCCATCTCTCCAGCTTACCCGCGCTAAGTTGGACCGCCCGCATGCATGAGCGTGTTTTGAAGGGGCTGGGCTTCAGCCCAGCCGTTAGAACAGCAAAGGACCCGGGCTTTAGCCCCTGAGGGAATAGACTTCGCCTAGGAACTGACAACTGAGAACTGACAACTAACAACTAAAATCTGTTTATGCGTCAGCGCAGCACCGAATCCGTCGACAACTACCTGAAGGCCATCTTCGCCCTCAGTGGCGACGGCAAGCGCCGCGTCGGCAGCGGCGAGATTGCCACGCACCTGCACATCGCGCCCGCATCCGTTACCAACATGCTGCAAAAGCTCGCAACGGAAAAACGTCCGCAGGTGGACTACCAGCGCCACAAAGGCGTCCGTCTCTCACCCGTAGGCCGCAAACGAGCCATCGAGATCGTCCGCCACCATCGCCTCATCGAAACATTTCTGCACGAAGTCCTCGGCTATCCCATCGAAGAACTGCACGACGAGGCAGAAAAGCTCGAACACTTCATCTCAGAAAAATTCGAAGAGCGCATCGCCGCCAAGCTCGGCAACCCCGAAGTCGATCCCCACGGAGACTGCATCCCCGCCATGGACGGCACCATGCCCACCCAGCACGGCATCTCCTGCAAGTGCGGCCATTAGCAAAACGTACACGCTATCAAAGCATCGTCATCGCGCGAAGCGCGACCCGGAGGGAGCAGCGGCCTTCAGGCCGCTGAAAATAGCCCAAAACAAAAAGGGGCTTCAGCCCCGGGCCTTCTTATTTGCTTCAACCCATCAACCCTCCCAAGATCGAGCTTGATTATTTGTCTTCCTCATCCTTGTCCTTGATCTGGTTCTTGCCGTGTTCCGGATCGTAATCGTGGTCTTTCATCCACTGCTTTCGTTCGGCAATGGAGATCGTCGCCAGCTTGCCGTTGTGCTTGTGATACGCGAAGTTCTGCATCGTCGTCTTCAACGTGCAGTGCAGCACGCGGTCCTTCTCGCCGTAGTAGCCGACGATGATCTCAAGCTCTTTGTCTTTCTTCAGCCATCGGGCGGGGTACGTATCGCCGCCTCGTTGTGTCACAAAGTTGTCCGCGCAGTCGAAGGAGAAATCGAACCCGCGCGGCTCACCGTTTTCAAACAGATTGCCGGAACCCTTACCATTTGCGCCGAGGCTTGTACGGTCGCGCCGGTCCATCTGCTTACCCATGACCTGGCTATTGTTGAGAGCGCCGCCGAAGTAATACTGCTTGGTCTTCTTGGTGTAGATATGGACGCGCAATGGGTACTGGGCTACGAGCGCGGCAATGTCGGGCTTGGAGTGAGCGGCGAGCATGCCCGTGCAACTTATCAATCCAATGGCAAATGCCATCGTCCGCATGGATTTATTCATGGCTATCTCCCGCATGCTTTCTCGCCGTGTTCAAGTTCTCCGGCACATCTTTTCCGTGTTCAGGATCGTAGTCGTGTTTTTGCATCCATGCCTTCATCTTCTGCGGCGATACAGAGGACATGTCCCTGCCATAAGCGAAGCTTTTGAGTTGCACATTCAGATCGCATGTCCAGAATTTGTTCTCTTTGCCTTCCATCGGAATCAGCAGAGTAAGTATGAGTTCCGGCTTTTTCCATCGTGCGGCATAGGTCTGATATCCGCTGCTAACGGGGAGCTTCTCAGGGCAGACGTAAGCGAACCGGAAGCCGCGCGCTTCGCCGTTCTGGAATAGATTGCCCGCGCCGGTTGACCGGCGTTCGCCGTCCGCCAGCGGACAGGACGATCCGGAAGTAGATTTCGAGGCATGCTGATTCTTGATGGAAACGCGTAAAGGGAAATTCTCTGAACGGTCCGCTGCAAACGAACACTGAGCTATAGATAGAACAGCGAACGTCCACATAAGGCGCTTTGATCGGCTATTCATCTTTGTCACCTGGGTCGTTGCGCTTTATGCCCGTGGGCATGTTCTTCCCGTGCTCGGGGTCGTAATTGTGTTTCTCCATCCAGGTCTTTATCTCTTCGCGAGGCACTTCTCTGTAATCGGCACCGTAGAAGTAAGGCCTCATCTGCACTTTCAGGTCGCATGTCCAGTACTTGTTCTCTTTGCCTAACTCAGGGACCAGGAGCGTCAATACTTGGTCGCGTTTGCGCCAACGTGCCATGTAGGTCTCATAACCAGGCGTCGTCTTGATCGGCTCACCGCAGGAATAGCTGTAATCGAACCCTTGACCACTCGAGTTCTCAAACAAATTACCGCGTCCCGTTCCTATGCTGCCATTGCTCAATCCCTGAGACAGTGACGTATGCCCTTGCTTGCTTTTGATCTGGACGCGCAATGGAAAAGCCTGCGGCTTGTTCGATGCGCAAAGCACCGCAGGTAAAGCAAGAAGACAACACCCAATCAACATCGCTTGCGCTAGCCGCTTATGCCGGAAGTTCACGATGTAGTGGTTATTCATCTTTCTCTCCGCGGTTCTTAAGGTTTTTCAGTTGATTCTTTCCATGTTCCGGGTCGAAGTCGTGGTGTTGCATCCACGTCTTCATGTCGGCCGGTGACATTGTCCGCAGAGCGCCGCGGGAGCGGATATAAACAACCGTCTTCGGAGAAACCTTCCAATCGCAGGTCTGGTACTTGTCCGTCTTGCCTAGCACCGGAAGCAGTACCGTCAACTCTTCGCCCTTCTTCTTCCAGCGGGCGTTCAGCGTCTCCTCCGGCCCGGAGATGGATAGAGGCTGCGGGCAGATGGAATAGCTGAAATCCAGCCCGATAGGCTCGCTATTTTCAAACAGGTTGGCTTGTCCAGTCCCATGGGAGAAGTCGAAGTTGCCATTGTGGACATGGGTGCGTTCGGCACGCATGATGATCTGGACGCGGAGGGGAAAGTCTTCAGGTTTGTTCGCGGCGGCGGCGCCGAGAGACACGGCGGCCAGGGTAGAGAGAAGCAGCAGGCGTTTCATTGAGATGCGGGGTCTCCAGTGCAAGCCATCCTAACGGGTAGCGCGGGAGAGGTAAACCGGAAAATCACTGCATTTTTTGTCTCTATCTTTGGGGGCAATCGACACGATTTGGTCGATTTCTGCATCTTTTAATGGGTTAAGTCGTCTAAAAAATTGTGGTATTCTGTGTTTCGCTGGAGAGTTGCGCCCTGATGGTCCGGTCCTGATACGGCCGAGTAACCTGCCGCCGCGGTCTCTGAACCGCACCCTTCCTCTGCCAGCCCAAAAGCACGAACCCAGGGAAACGTGTATGCCAGGGCCGCTCATAAGCCCTGCCGAATCAGCACTTTCACCGAAAATATTCCGCGAGAAGAGGCATCTGTGGCTGAAGAAATCGAAAAGTACGAAGAAGAGGTAGACCGCATTGTCGACACCGGCAAGGAGAAGGGCTACCTCACCTACGGCGAGGTCAACGACCTGATTCCCGAGGGCATCACCTCCGCCGACGACCTAGACGACCTGCTCACGACGATTAATACGCAGGGAATTGATGTTCTGGGTGAGGACAAGGAGTTTGGTCGCGACAAGTTCAGCGATGAGGAAGAGTCCGACGACGTTGAGTTGGACCTGACGCCTGGTCAGCTTGAGAAGACGAACGACCCTGTCCGCATGTATCTGCGTGAGATGGGTACGGTTCCGCTGCTGACGCGCGAGGGCGAAGTGGAAATCGCCAAACGCATTGAGCGGGGCCAGATGCGCGTGATGAAGGCCATCTCGCGCTCGCCCATTGTGGTGCGCGAGATTATCGCGTTGGGTGAAGACCTGCGCCGCGGCGTCCGCAACATCAAGGAAGTGGTGACCTTCGACGAGGAAGAGCTCACCGAAGATGTGCTGGCCGCGCGTGTCAAGAAGACGGTCAAGATCATCGACAAGCTGGCCGACCACTGGAACGCCTCCGAGGCGATGTGGGCCAAGGTGCAGGAAGGCAAGGCCCGCAGCCAGAAGGAAGCGCGCAAGCAGCGCTGGCAGGCCGGCCGCGACCGCGTGCTGGCTACCCGCGTCGTCCGCGACCTGAAGTACACGAATGCTGAGAAGAAGCGGCTGCTCGACAAGGTGAACAAGACCGTTGACAGCATGCGTACGCTTGAGCGCCAGATCAAAAACCTGGACAACAAGTACGAAGCTTCGCGTTCAGAAGAGTTGAAGAAGGAATACCGCCGCCAGCAGAAGAACTGCAAGGCCGATCTCGAACGTCTGCAGGAAGACGCCGGTCTCAGCATTGCGGAACTGAAGCGTACGCAGGCGGAGATGGTCCAGGGCGATATGGACGCGGAGAAGGCCAAGCGCGAGCTGATCGAAGCGAACCTTCGTCTCGTCGTTTCGATCGCGAAGAAGTACACCAATCGCGGCCTGCAGTTCCTCGACCTGATTCAGGAAGGCAACATCGGTCTGATGAAAGCCGTGGACAAGTTCGAGTATCGCCGCGGCTACAAGTTCTCCACGTATGCTACGTGGTGGATTCGCCAGGCGATCACGCGCGCGATTGCCGATCAGGCCCGCACGATTCGTATCCCGGTGCATATGATCGAGACGATCAACAAGCTTATCCGCACCAGCCGCCAGCTTGTGCAGGAGCTTGGACGCGAGGCGTCGAGCGAAGAGATCGCTAAGCGCATGGACATTCCTGTGGCGAAGGTCCGCAAGGTGCTGAAGATCGCGCAGGAGCCCATCTCTCTGGAGACGCCGATCGGTGAAGAGGAAGATTCGCACCTTGGCGACTTTATCGAAGACCGCATGGCCGTCAGCCCGTCCGACGCCGTGATCTCGGTCAACCTGAAGGAGTACACCAGCCAGGTGCTGCGCACGCTGACGCCGCGTGAAGAGCGCGTAATCAAGATGCGTTTCGGACTTGAAGATGGCTCCGAGCACACGCTCGAAGAAGTGGGCCAGAGCTTCCAGGTAACGCGCGAGCGCATCCGCCAGATAGAAGCCAAGGCGCTGCGGAAGCTGCGCCATCCAAGCCGCAGCCGCAAGTTGAAGGCGTTTGTGGATGGTGTGAAGGAATATTAATGAGTTGTTAGTTCTTAGTTGTTGGTTTTTAGAGGCCGCGAGCGATCGCGGCCTTGATTTTGTTATTCACGAATCATTCCCTGTGTAAGGGGTGGACTCAATAATCTCAGATACCGGAGGCAAGTCGTGGAAGAACTCTATCTTATGCAAGAAATGACCGACCAGCGGAAGATGATGTTTATGTCGCACGAGTGCTGAAGAAAAGATTCGACTGTAGGGGTGTTGCTTGCCTTCTTTCTTGGGGGGTCGGTGCTCACCGGTTTTATTGGGGCAAGTAGGCCTTGGTGTACTCTATGCACTCTTTTTCTGGACGGGCATTCCGGCTGTCGTCGCACTGATTGAATGTTTCCTGATGCTTGGACGCGACTTCACAACTTGAAACTCACAAAGTCATACTTCCCGCGCCCGAGATACCGAACATGGTAAACACCGTCTCGCCGCCGCAGAGCTGAGAAGCCGTTTATGGCAGTTGTGTTTGCTAACGCCTTAGTCCAGACAAGAACTGAGAACGACCGGTAGGCCATGGCTTCAGCCATGGCAAGGCGGACTTCAGTCCGCCTTAAAACCAGTCAGGCGCAAAGCGCCTTCCTCTCTGCCGAAGGTCTGGGGTGAGAGGCCCAGGTGGAGTCCGCAGACGCAACGCTCACACCGCCTGAACCACCACAAATCTTAAGAAAATCAAGACTCAGGCGTAACCACATGGCTGGACTTCCGCCGGTCCTTGACCGACTTCGCCTTGTCCACCGCGGCCTTGCCCTTCTCCATCGCCTTGCGCGCCCAAACATAATCGTGCGCCAACAGCGCCAGCCCGGCCACCAGAAACGGAATCCCCGGCAGTACCGGTAGCACGCACCCCGCCACGCCCAGCGTGACCAGGCTCCATCCGCCGATCTCGCGCCACAGCCGCGTGCCCGGTTTCTTCGTCTCTTCGTGCGCACTCATTCCGTAATAAGACGCCGCTTTCTCCGCACCGTCACCTTCAAAATTCCCGTCAAGCACCTAAACCCGCAAGCCTCTCATTCCAAACAGGAACCCGCATGCCGGATTTCATTCGTGAATCTGCAAAAATAGTTACAAGGAAGAAAAGCTAATCCTCCAATCCCTGTTCCCTGATCCCTTCCTGTTAAGTCCTTTCGAAGCAGGATTTTGCCTCTAACCCAAATGGATGCAGGATCTTACAGCCGCCCAAAGTCGCATCTGAAGCAAACAGGGAACTTAGCTGCACCACCCCCGGGGGGAGGGGTACCTCGTCTGCCAAAGTGAGCCATTCAAACAAACCGCGTCCAGACCTCTTCATCCAACACCGGATGAACTGGAGGAAATACCCAATGAAGTTCACAAAAATCGCTACGACATTTGCATTCTCCGGCGCGCTCCTCTGCTCGTCCACGCTCTACGCACACGCACAGACCAACGAGCAGACCCGCAAAACAGAACACGCTCAGGCCAAGGTAGACGAGAAAGCCAATGAGGAAGCGGCAAAGATGTCTCATGGCAAGGCGAAAAAGGCCTACAAGGCACAGGCCAAGGCCGACCACGAAACGCATAAAGCACTGAACGACGATCAGACGAAAAAGGCCGCGCGCAAGCAGGACAAGGCCAATAAGAAGGCAGAGGAATCCGGAACCCCGACGTACTAACCCGGAGAAGACTGAACGGACTACGCGTGTCCTGCGGGATTGCATTGACGGCACTCCCGCAGGTGCGCCAGATACAGATCGCCTGCCGTAGAACCCGCTACCAGCAGGTTTGGCGGCAGCGCCATCATTTCAGGCAGGATTGCTACCAGCCGCGGTTCGGCCCGCAGCCACGCAGCAAGCAGCCACGCTCCATCCTCGCAGAGCCGTCGCACGCCTCTATAGCTCTGGGCAGGAATTTTAGACTGTCCGGGCAGCGCAGATTGTGAATTGGTAGCCATAACGTATCCCTATCGACAGACAGGTTCTGGCAGGAAAGGCATGCAGTAAATCACGAGAAGCGGAAGTTCAGGCCCTGTTACTGGAGACTTCCGGTTGTCGACATCTCGCAACCGAATAGCGCTATCTCAAATCTATTCCCATCCCATGGAAATGCAAGAGCTTAATCTCGATTTCCACAGTGAAAATGCCTCTTCCGACCAGTATCGGACGTTTCCTGATTGCTCACTTTTTCGCTGGTTCCTGATTGGGCTGTTCTAGCTGCTTCTGGTCGGTAATGTCCTGCCCGTTGTAGAGGATGCGCGCTGTCGAGCGGAACTGTTTGTAGTCGGAATAACGCACAATCGTGCGCACATGCACATCTTCCGCCATGTTGTTCGACCCCGAAGCAAAATGCAGAATCCCTTCCGCTTTTGTATAGATCGGAAACCAGTATTTGCCATCTACCTGCGCGTAATACGTCGTAAAAGGCGGCGATAAATTCTCATGTCCGCGCCGCACATCGTCAGGCACGCTCTTGCCGCTAATCAGCACAATTTGCAGATCCTTCTGGTCCACCCAGACGCGTCCTTTGTAGTAGCGACGCCCTTTCTCCATCACCTTAGGCTCCGCGTCAAAGACGTACGTATCCAACTCATCCACCTTCTGCCGCCCAACATAGGTGATGTTGTAATCCGGCAGGTCTTCGGTCGTGAGCACAAATGGCAGACGATGCTCCACATCCTGGAAGTCTTGCGCGGTCATAATCACGCGTTCAATCGTGTTTTGTGGAGCATAGACAACGTTCTCCGTCCGCTTGCCTTCTTTCGTGATGCCCACATCCGTAATCTGGTGATACTCACCATCTACCTTGCCCGTGTTGTCATCGATCGTCTGAAACTTCACATCCTGCCGAAAGACATAGTTCGTACGAGCCTCCGCAAAGACAGCTTCCTTCGCGCCAAATGCCTTGATGATTTCGTCCACGGTGTGTCCTTCCGGCGGAGCGGGATCGAGCTTGCCAAAGCCCTCCTGCGCGCCCACCACCAGAGCGCATCCCAGAACCATTCCCGCCAGCCAACGCATCCCGCGCATGCCCACACCTTTCCCTATCAGCTTAGACGCGCTTTCGCGCCGCATGTCGCAGTATCCTTCTACCCATGCGCCTCTCCCGCCTCCTGCTGCTGCTCGCCCTCTCATTCCCACTCGCTGCGCAAACCAAACGTCCCATGACGTTTGAAGACCTCCAGGCCGTCAAGCGCATTGCCGACCCGCAGGTCTCGCCCAGCGGCAAATGGGTCATGTTCTCCGTCACCGAAGTCGATCTGCCCGCCAACAAAAAGACCACGCATCTCTGGACCGTCTCCATCGACGGCAAAGTAGCCGAGAAGAAGATCATCACCGGCAAAGCCGGAGAGAGCAATGGACGCTTTTCGCCCGACGGCAAACAGGTCCTCTTCATCTCCGCCAACGAGGGCACCTCGCAGATCTGGCTCGCGCCCTGGGATGAAGAGCACGGAACCATCGGCCAACCGCACCGCTTCACCAACATCACCACCGAAGCCGATGGCGCCATCTGGTCGCCCGACAGCAAGAGCATCGCCTTCGTCAGCGACGTCTACCCCGACTGCGACCAGACCACCTTCGACGCCGCCTGCAACAAGGCCAAGGAGGATGCCGAGTCGCACTCGCCCGTCAAGGCGATGATCTTCGACCACCTGCTCTACCGTCACTGGGACCACTACCTCGGCGCCAAGCGCACGCACATCCTGCTCGTCAGCGCGACGGACGCGAACAGCATCCGCGACCTCACACCCACACGCGACATCGGCGACCACATCGCGCCAACTTTCTTCCTCAGCGCGCCAACGGAGTACGCCTTCTCACCCGACTCCAAAGAGTTCGCCTACGTCGTAAACCTCGACAAAGACCCATCTTCAAGCACCAACAACGACATCTACACGCTGCAATTGAACGATCCCAATGCGCATCCAGTAAAGATCACAACCTCACCCGGCAGCGACGATGCGCCCGCCTACTCGCCCGATGGCAAATGGCTGGCGTTCCGCTCGCAGGCGCGAAATGGATATGAGAGTGATCGCTTTCGATTAATGCGATATGAACGTGCAGCAAAGGCGACGAAGGAATTGCTTCCGAAGCTTTGATGGATGGGTGGATGAGTTTGCTTGGGACGGGAACTCGGCTCTACTATTCACGACTGCGCAAACAGGCGAAGAAATATTCGGCATTGTTAGTTCCGAGGAGCACGTTATAGGCTTTGGCTATTTTGAGCATCGGCTCAGAAAAGAAAAAGGCGAAATCGCGGATCTGCGACCTCTTTCTAAAGATCACGGTTTCATTGCAACACGCATGAGTGTGGATCACCCTGCTGAAGTCGTTGTCTTCGAACCAGGAACATGCGATGCAAATGGAAATTGCGCTAACGGAAATATAAGATCGCTCACTAAGCTGAATGCGCCGCTTGACGAGCTTGATCTCGGAAAGATGGACTCCTTCTGGTTCCCATCCACCGACAACACAAAAATCCAGGGCTTCATCATCCGCCCACCCAACTTCGACCCCTCCAAAAAATACCCGCTCAAATTCCTCATCCACGGAGGCCCGCAGGGCGCGTGGGGAGACGCATGGAGCTATCGCTGGAATCCGGAACTCTTCGCCGCGAATGGCTACGTGGTGGTGATGATTAATCCGCGCGGCTCCGTCGGCTACGGCCAGAAGTTTGTGGAAGCAGTAAGCGGAGACTGGGGCGGCAAGCCGTACCAGGACCTGATGGCTGGCCTCGACTACGCGGAGAGGACGTTCCCTTTCATCGACAAAACCCGCGAGTGTGCGCTCGGCGCAAGCTACGGCGGATACATGGCCAACTGGATCCTCACGCACACCAACCGGTTCGCCTGCATCGTCACGCACGACGGCATGTACAACCCGCAATCCGCCTACGGCTCCACAGAAGAGCTATGGTTCAACGAGTGGGAGTTCCGCCGGCAGAACGTAACTCCTAAAAGCGCTTCGCGGGACGCAAGGGGCAACACGCATCCCGACCCGCAACCCGCGCAGCCGTGGAAGTACGCCAAGCTCCCCGCGAATGAAGACCCATTCCGCAAGTGGTCTCCCATGCTCAACATCGCAAACGCCAAAACACCCACGCTCGTCGTTCACGGCCAAAAGGACTACCGCCTGGACGTAAGCGAAGGCTTCCAACTCTTCACCGCACTGCAACGCCTTGGCGTACCCAGCAAAATGCTCTACTTCCCAGACGAAGGCCACTGGGTGCTCAAGCCACAAAACAGCAAACTCTGGTATGAAACCGTAAACGACTGGTGCGACAAATGGACGCACACGAACAAATATGCGCAATAACACTAAACGAAATTCTTCGATTATTGCCTTGCTCGTCTTCCTGCCGATGGTCGTCGTGCTTTATCTGGCGTACGTTGACTGGAGCAATGAGAGAGAAATCGCGCAGAGAGCTCAGGCGACGATCGGCCGCTTTACCGGCATTGAAAAGCTCAACCACGGACAGATCGATTACGAATACGTTGTGGATGGCGTCATCTATACCGGTGGTGAAATTGTTGAACACTCTTCAATCATTGGGCCGTTGCGGGTGGAGTACGATCCGCTGAATCCCAAAGTGAGTACCATCACGCACTTCGGCGAAATAGGAACTCGCCCAGTTCCCGTTGTGCTCTGCTTCGTGTTGTCACTCGTTTTCTATTTCCGGTTGCGTGCTTATCTAATTAGGAGATCAGAATTGGAAGAGGATGCCAGAGAAACTAAGCGCTGATGGCTACGCCTTACGCTTCAGCAACTTAATCAACTGCAATTCCTCAGACCGCAAACCATACTTCGACCTCTGCTTGCCCCCCACCTGCACTTCCACGGTCTTATGCAACAGACCGCTCATGTAATGCTCCAGCACTGAGGGATGCACATAACACTTGCGGCACACTGAGGGCGTGTTGCCCAGGTGAGACGCTACCTGCTTAATCGCCTGCACAACGTTGTGCTTGCCCTGCGTCTCCGACTCAAACGCTTCCGTCTGGCACAACAAAAGACAAGCCATCACCGACCCGGCCCACGTGCGAAAGTCCTTCGCTGTAAAGTGGTCGCCTGAGATCTCCTGCAGATAAGCATTCACATCCGCAGAGCCAATACGATGGCACTCACCGTTCTCATCGAGGTACTGAAAGAGGTCCTGCCCGGGAATGTCGTGGCACTTCTTGACCACGTTCGAAAGCCGCCGGTCGCGGACGCCAACGTTATGTTCCACACCACTCTTGCCGCGAAAGCGAAAGGTGATGGACTCACCCTTTACCTTCGCATGCCGGTTCTGCATGGTGGTCAGGCCATAGCTCTTGTTCGTGCGCGCATATTCCTCATTGCCAATGCGGATATGCGTGAGCTCCATCAACCGCACAATGGTCGCAAGCACCTTCTCACGCGCGAGCCCCGGTTTCGCCATGTCCTTTTCCACCCGCCGGCGGATGTGCGGAAGCGCACGCCCAAACTCCAGCATGTGCTGATACTTTGTCTCATCGCGCACCTCACGCCATTGCGGATGGTAGCGGCTCTGCTTGCGCCCGCGCGCATCCCGCCCCGTCACCTGCAAGTGTCCCAATGGATCGGTGCAGATCCAAACGTCCGTCCACGCAGGTGGAATCACGAGCGAGCGAATACGCGCCAGCGTCTCCTTATCGCGCACAACGCGACCATCTGGAGCAACGTACCGGAAAGACTTGCCATGCTTCTGCCGCTGAATACCCGGCGTGGCATCGTTCACATAATGCAGCCCGGCGGACCGCGCGGCCTGAACGGTCTCCGCAGCAGGAGGCCTTACGATCGCGGCTTCAGTCGTCTTCACAGGCACAGACGCAGTAGGATGCACGCCAGCGACACGCGGTTGATTCGCTGGCAGAGAGCGGCTGACTTGCTGACTCGCTGCTTCTATACTTTGCTCACCATGCGAGTCTCTCTCCTCAGCGCCGCCGCACTCATCCTCGCCACAACATCTCTTTGCGCGCAAGACAACATCCGCTACGTCAACCCGCTCATCGGCACAGCCAAAAGCAAGATCGGCTACGGCGGCACTATGCCCTTCGTCACCGCGCCCTTCGGCATGACGGACTGGACGCCGCAGACGCGCCAGAACAAGATCAGCCGCGTCTCCTACGAGTACAGCGACACCAAAATCACCGGCTTCATGGGCACGCACCAGCCTGCCATCTGGATGGGCGACTACGGCTACGTCACACTCATGCCTCAGGTCGGTGCGTTGCGCACTTCACCCGATGCGCGCGCACTCGCCTTCTCGCACAAGGATGAAGAGGCGCACCCGGACTACTACGCCGTTACCCTGGACGCAGGCAGCGGCAAACAGATTCGCGCCGAGATGACGGCGACCGAGCGTTGCGCACTTCTGCGCTTCCGCTTCCCGCAAGGAGAGACTGCGCGCATCCTCGTGGAAGCATCGCGTCCGGGCATCGCAGGCCACGCAACCTTCAACGCATCCAACGGCGAGATCACCGGCTACAACCCGCACCGCATGGACGCGCACCTCGGCCCCTTCGCATTACCAAACTTCAAAGGTTACTTTGTCGTCCAGTTCCACCAGAAAGCCACGCACGGCGATGCTTACGGCAAAGAAAAAACTGAGCACGGCGCCTATGCAGAGTTCAACAGCAGTGAAGTGGAAGTGCGCGTAGGTACGTCCTTCCTCAGCATCGATCAGGCCCGCGAAAACCTGAAGCGCGAGATCGCAACATGGGACTTCGACGCAGTCCGCGCTCATCTCCATAAGCAGTGGAACGAAAAACTCAATCGCCTCACCGTAGACGGCGCAACCGACGCAGAGAAGACCCGCCTCTACACCGCGATGTATCACACGCTGCTCTACCCGCGCGTCTTCAGCGAGTACGGCCGCTACTACTCCGCCTTCGACGACACCGTCCACAACGGCGAGTCCTACACCGCCTACTCCATCTGGGACACCTTCCGCGCAGAGAACAGCATGATCACACTGCTCGCGCCCGAACGCGTCGACGGCATGGTGACCGCGCTGCTGCAGAACTATAAAGAAGGCGGATGGATGCCGAAGTGGCCCAACCCCTCTTACACCAACATCATGATCGGCACGCACGCCGACTCGCTCGTCGCCGAAGCCATCCGCAAAGGCTTCCACGGCTTCGACCGCGAACTCGCATGGAAGGCCGTCTACAAAGATGCGATGACACCGCCCGACGGAGACACCACGCGCCGCTGGCTCGATCGCGAAGAACACACACCCTACGAAGGCCGCGCTGGCCTCACGTACTACAAACAACTCGGATACATCCCCACCGACAAAACCGACGAAGCCTCCTCGCGCACGCTCGAAGACAGTTACGACGACTGGTGCGTTGCGCAGATCGCAAAAGCCCTCGGTCGCATGCAGGACTATCAGTTCTTCCTCAAACGTTCTCTCAACGACCGCCATCTCTACAATCCCGCAACCGGCCTGATGAACGGCAAAACCAGCGACGGCAAGTGGGCGCCGCAAGGCGGCACAGGCGACAGCCACACCAACCGCAGCCTCGCCGGTTGGACCGAAGGCGATGCGTGGGTCTACACATGGTCGCCCTTCCACGATCAAGCAGGCCTGTTGCAGCTAATGGGCGGGGCAGAGAAGTACTCCGCCAAACTCGACGAACATTTCGCCAAGGGCAAAAACGTTCACAGCAACGAGCCCAGCCATCACTACGGCTATCTCTACGACTTCAGCGGACAACCGTGGAAGACGCAGGCCAAGGTCCGCGAGATTGCCGCTGCAGAATACGCCGCCGAACCCGGCGGCCTCGACGGCGACGACGACTGCGGACAGATGAGCGCATGGCTTCTCTTCACCGCGATGGGCTTCTATCCCGTCAATCCGGCAAGCGGCAACTACATGATCGGCAGCCCGCTCTACCATCGCATGTCCCTGCGCCTCGCCAACGGCAAAACCTTCACCGTACTCGCGCAGAACAACTCCGCAACCAACGTCTACATTCAATCGGCCACGCTCAACGGCAAACCGCTCAACAAACCCGTCCTCGCATGGGAAGACCTCCAGCGTGGTGGCACGCTGCGCTTCGTCATGGGAGCAAAGCCGTCGAAGTGGGCCTCACAGTGGCGCCCCGCAAACATCGACGCGGAGATAAAGTAGATGCCCTTCCGCGCACCGAAAAAACGCGAGCCGCTCACCGAACCGGAACTGATGGAGTACGCCGTAAAATCGCTCGCCACAAAGATGCGCAGCGTGCGCGACCTCAAACGCCTCATGCGCAACCGCGCCGAACCCGGTCCGAGCGGCGAAGAGATGATCGACCGCGTCATCGCCAAGCTCGAAGAGATGCGCTACCTCTCCGACCCGCGCTTCGCCGCCGACTTCACACGCCTCCGTCAGGACAACCAGAAATTCGGCCGCCGCCGCGTGCAGCAAGACCTACAAAACAAAGGCATCAACAAAGAACTCATCGCCACCACGCTCGACAACGCCTACAACACCATCAACGAACCCACGCTCGCCAAACAGTACATCGAACGCAAACGCATCAAGCCCCCGCAGGATGAAAAAGAAAGCGCACGCGTGTTGCGCCGTCTTGTCCGCGCAGGCTTCTCCGTACGCACCGTCTTCAAAGTCCTGCGCGAAATGAAGTCGCCCGTAGAAGAAACGATGCTGGATGGAATCGAAGATGCCGAGACGTAGAGCATCTAATCTCTCGTGAAGAAGGAAATCCAGGAAGCAAACACCGTTATTGCTATCGACTGGTCAGGCCGCGTAGACCTCAGCGGACAGCGCCGCCACATCGTCGCCGCTATCTGGCAACATGGCAAAGTTCGCATCGAAAGCGGACGCACGCGTGATGAAGTCACCGACTGGCTCATCGCTCTTAAGAAACAGAATTCCGCCATCGCCGTAGGCTTCGACTTCTGCTTCTCCTTCCCCGCATGGTTTGTGCATGACGAGCACGGCGCACAAACCGCACCCGAGTTCTGGCGCAAGGTGGTTGCCGAACATGGCGAGCGCTGGCTCTCGCGCGAATCGCACGACCGCCGCTTCTGGGGCAAACCGCACAAGCGCCCCGCAGAATTCAGTGGCGAACATCTCCACCGCATGCTGCGCGCAACGGACATCGACTGCAAACTAATCGCGCATATTCCTGAAGAAGAACGCCAGATGCGCGTGAAAGGCATCACTCCCAAAAGCGTCTTTCAGATTGGAGGATCGGGTTCGGTGGGCACCGCATCGCTGCGCGGCATGAGCACACTCGTGCGCCTGCAGGATGCCGGCTTCCACATCTGGCCCTTCGACGCGCCCGGTCTGCCTGTTGTTGTAGAAATGTACTCGCGTCTGAACACTGGCCAGGTCCACAAATCCAACCCCATGGCGCGCGCAGCGTATCTGCTGGCCAAGCGTAAGTCCGATCCTGCCTATACGGCCTTATCGCGCGCCGTCCTCAACAAAGCAAAGACGAGCGAAGACGCCTTCGACGCGCTTGTAAGCTGCATGGTGATGACAGAACGCAGGGCAGAGTTTGCAACACTGCCGAAGCCGCGTGATCGTAATTATCCGTTGGAAGGATGGACCTGGGCACCGGAACCGCGCTGATCGGGAGCCTTTGCCTTTGCATCTCCGCGCGAGGTCTGCTTCTCGTTGTAGAGCATGATGTCTGCGGCGTGGAGCAGTTCGGCTACTGTAATGTTCTTTCCGCGTTGTGTGGTCTGGCCGATGCTGATGCTCACATGAAAGGGCTCCTTGCCGGGTGAATGCAAGCACAGCGCGCGAACGGCCAACCGGATGCGCGAGACGATAACAGCCGTGGTCGTCTCATCTGAGTTTGGCAGCAGCACAAAAAATTCGTCACCGCCAATGCGTGTAATCAGGTCGCTGGTCCGCAATGTGGAGTTGAGCACACCTGCTACCGCTATCAGAGCAGTATCTCCAGCCGTATGACCGTAGCGGTCGTTCGTTTCTTTAAAGTGATTGATGTCCAGCATTAATGCGGAGCAGGGCCACTTATTCCGCACCGCCATATCGATCTCACGCGCAGCAAACATATCCAGCGCACGGCGATTGAGCAGGCCCGTCAGCGGATCGGTCATGGCCTGCATCTCCAGTTCGGAGCTCATCCGCAGGTTTTCTATCCACAGAAAGCAAAGCGCAAGGCCTGCGATGGTGATAATGCTTGCCCACGAGAGCCACTCCTCCGCGCGTTTTGCCTCCCATGCGCCAGCCAGACGGCCAAGACTGGCGGTGATATGCACAATGAGCAGGGCTGCCATGGTCCTGGTTGCCGGTTGAATGATTTTGTCATTGCAGCGCAACAGCAGCACTACCGTGGGCAACTGCATCACTGCCAAAACCAGCGCAGCCTCTATCACACGCAGCATAAGATCAGGCTGCCAATAGGTGAAGTAAGTGAAGTTCACCATGGTAGCCGCGCCCAGCGCGAGCAAATACCAGATGACGCTGCGCTGCTTTGTAGCAATGGCGATGGATTTATTGATGAGCGGGCTCAGCAGCAGAAAAAGTGCATTGCCAATGCTGATCGCATAAATTGGAGGAATGTGTCCCCGCTGGGACTGCAATCCCAGTCCTACGCCGCCGAGAATATAGCCGGCCGCAAACCAGTACGGGCTCGTATCCGGTATTTTTCTGCGCCGCGCGCGATATGCCACGGCGATGACCAGGCCCAGAAAAACCAGAAGTCCCGCCTGCATGCTGAAAAGCGTGTGGCGATCCATCAAAACCTCAATTGTCCGTTTACCGAGATTCTACCTTCGTAACTTGCCGCTTGGACGAACAGGTCTCCAACGGTTGCAGCCAAAGGTACTCCTGTGAGCCGGATTTGTGTAGAGGAAATTGTCTGCCCAGAGCATGAACCCGCTCCATGGGCAAGCTGCCTGCGTTCTCTGCACTGCTAGACTTACCTCGTATGCAATATCGTTCTGGAAGCCAGATTCGCGAAGATTTTCTGCGGTTTTTTGAGGGCAAAGGCCACCGCCGGGTCCACTCCTCGTCACTCGTCCCGCACAACGACCCCACGCTCCTGTTCACCAACGCGGGCATGAACCAGTTCAAAGACGTCTTCCTCGGCTCCGACGTGCGGCCCTACACCCGCGCCGCCTCCAGCCAAAAGTGCGTCCGCGCAGGCGGCAAGCACAACGACCTCGAAAACGTCGGCTTCACCCGCCGCCACCACACCTTCTTCGAGATGCTCGGCAACTTCTCCTTCGGCGACTACTTCAAGCGCGACGCCATCGCCTACGCCTGGGAACTGCTCACCTCGCCCGACTGGTTCGGCATCCCCAAAGACAAACTCTACGTCACCATCTTCGAAGGCGACGCACAAGTCCCGCGCGACGACGAGGCCGAACAGTTCTGGATCGAAGCCGGCGTCCCCAAAGAACGCATCTTCCAGATGTCCGCCAAAGACAACTTCTGGCAGATGGGCGAAACCGGCCCCTGCGGCCCATGCTCCGAAATCTACTACGACCTCGGACTTGAAGCAGCAGAAGAACCTGGTATCGACAAGCCCTTTCCGCAGGACGAGCAACGCTACGTCGAAATCTGGAACCTCGTCTTTATGCAGTTCGACCGTTCTATCGATCCGCAGACCGGTGGCGCGCAACTCACACCACTTCCCAAGCCAAGCATCGACACCGGCATGGGTCTTGAACGCATCGCATGCGTGCTGCAAGGGGTTATCTCGAATTTTGAAACTGATCTTTTCACACCGCTGATCGATAAAGCTGTGGAACTCACGGATGCTATCGATGCGAGTTCGGCATCGCTCAAGATCATCGCCGACCACGCCCGTGCGTCCACCTTCCTTATTAAGGATGGCGTCGTTCCATCGAACGAGGGCCGTGGCTACGTCCTGCGCAAGATCATGCGTCGCGGTATCCGTCACGGGCGTCTGCTCGGACAAGATAAGCCGTTCATGCACGAGATGGTCTATGCGGTTCGCGATGAGATGCAGGCTGCGTATCCAGAACTTGCAGAGAGTGCAGACCGGATTGCGAAGACGGTGCTCGCCGAGGAAGAACAGTTCGCACGTGTGCTTTCCGTTGGCATGCGTGAACTGGACGCAACCCTTATGGCGGCAATGCGAGCAAGGCTAGTTGAAGTTGCGACAGTATATGAACAGTGGGCATCGAAACCGGCTGATCTTGAGAGAGCCGAGAATCCTATCTATTTTGTTGGGTCTTCCGCAGAAGTGCAGAAGATGTCCGATGACAAGGTGAAGGATACGTACGAAGCTTACGGCAAGGCGATCATGCCAGGCCGCGACGCCTTCCGTCTCTACGAAACCTTCGGCATGCCGCTGGACTTCATGGTCGATGCAGCGCGCGATGCTGGCGTGGAGTTCGATCTCGTAGGCTTTGAACAAGCCAAAGAAGAAGAACAAGCCCGAGCCCGAGCCTCATGGAAAGGCGGCTCGCAAAAGACCGCATCGCCCGTCTTCCGCGATCTCCCCAAAACCGACTTCCTCGGCTACACCGGCCTCCGTGCCGACGGCGTGAAAGTCATCGCCCTCGTCAAAGACGGCGTCGGTGTCAACGAACTCCACCCCGGCGACAAGGGCGAAGTCGTGCTCCAGGCCACCAGCTTCTACGCCGACTCCGGCGGACAGATCGGCGACACCGGCTGGCTCTTTCCCACCGACCACACCTCCACCATCGCCGAAGTCCACGGCTGCACCAAGCCCGTGCAGGGCGTCTTCGCGCACAAGGTCACGGTCAAGCGCCCCATCGCCGTCGGAGACACGGTCGATGCCGTCGTCAACGGAGAAGTCCGCGCCGCCACCGTCCGCAACCACACCGGCACGCATCTGCTCCACGCCGCGCTACGCGAAGTGCTCGGCACCCATGTCAAACAGGCCGGCTCGCTCGTCGAACCCGCGCGCCTCCGCTTCGACTTCTCCCACTACGCCGGCATCGCCGATGAAGAACTGCAAGAGATCGAAGACATCGTCAACGAACAGGTGCTCAAAAACACCAGCGTGCAGGTCTTTGAAGACGTGCCCATCGACGTGGCCGTGAACGAACTCAAAGCCATGGCGCTCTTCGGCGAAAAGTACGGCGACAAGGTACGCGTCATCAAGATCGGCGACTTCTCCACCGAACTCTGCGGCGGCATCCACACCCTCGCCACCGGCGAGATCGGCCTGCTCAAACTCGTCAACGAAGCCAGCGCCGCATCCGGCATCCGCCGCGTGGAAGCCGTTACCGGCACCGGCTCGCTCAAAGAGTTCCGCCGCGACTTCGACGTGGCCCGCACCGCCTCGCAACTCCTCGGCGGCTCCTCACTCGACGCTTCCACGCTGCAACAAAAACTCTCCGCGCAGGAAGAAGAACTCAAAAAACTAAAGCGCGAACTCGACCAGGCGCGCATGAAGTCCGCCTCGGCCTCCACCGCGAACGCCGCTGAAAATGCCATCGAAGTCAAAGGCATCAAGCTGCTCACACAACGCGTCGCCGGACTTGATCGCAACCAGATGCGTACCCTCGTAGACACGCTCCGCTCCAAACTCGGCGAAGGCGTAGTCGTCCTCGGCGCCCCGACAGAAGACGGCAAAGTAGCCCTCATCGCCGGAGTCACCAAGGGCCTCGCAGGCAAAGTCCACGCAGGCAAACTCGTAGGCGCACTCGCCACCAAAGTAGGCGGCAAAGGCGGAGGCCGCCCCGACCTGGCCGAAGCCGGAGGCACAGACAGCTCCCAACTAGATGCAGCCCTCGCCTCCGCAAAAGAAGTCGTTGCCGAAATGCTCTAACCAATCAATCTGATAACCAATCGAGTGCCCTATTCTTTCGCGTGTTCTTTGCGCGAAGGATGGGGTATGACGCGAAGCGCGACTCTCCGCATAGGAGTGCCAGCCGGAGTACCCCCACCATTTCGACGCTCCATACGCAACCACCCGTCATTAAACTGAACTCGGGTTGTGCCGATGGATACACGTCTTCGAAATCGTCTTTGTGCTGTTGTGTTGATGACGGCGTGCGCCATGGGAGCATCCGCAGAGAAGAAGCACGAGCAGTCTCTGTGGGACCTCGCGGAGAGTGCCCGAGCCGTACTGATGAATATGCCTGCGACGGAGCGCAAGCGTAGCGACTATACGCTTGTGATGGACGCCTACCGTGCCATCTATCATGGCAATCCAGCGGACACAAAATCTCCTGACGCCATCTACGCTGTTGCCGATCTTCTGGCCGATGAGGGCCGGACCCTGCACAATGAGAAAGATCTGCAGAATGCTATCGGCCAGTATGAGTTCCTGCGCAAGCAGTATCCGCGTGCCAGCCTTCGCATTCCGGCGCTCTATCAGGAAGCTCTTATCGCGCAGAACGATCTGCACGATTTGAAGCTTGCGCAAGAAAAATACGCTCTCTATATAAAGAGTTATCCCAGGAGCGACAAGGCTGACGAAGCCCAGGCTGCCATCGCTGCCTTGAAGAGTGGCCGTCTGCCCACATCCGCGGAGAGCGCAGATGTTCCTTCCGCGAAGGCGGCTGCAGCCGATATGCCAGCAGGAACACAGGCGAGCGCACCCATCACGGATGCTCCTGTCGCCGGTCCGCAGCATGAGCCTGCCACGCCGCGTAATGGCACCCATGCTGTCGTCAGCGGAATACGGCATTGGAGTACTCCCACGTATACGCGTGTTGCCATTGACCTGGGTGATGACGTGAAGTACGAAGCAGCGCGTGTTCCCAATCCGGACCGCATCTACTTTGATCTGCACGGCGCCCGACTGGCACCGGAGCTTGTAGGCAAAAGCTTTTCCGTCACGGACGACGGATTTCTGAAGCGCATCCGCGCTGCGCAGTTCACCACGGATATTACCCGCGTTGTGCTCGACGTGAACGATGTGACGGAGTATTCGGCCTTTCTTCTGCCGAACCCATATCGCCTCATCATCGACATTCACGGTGACACAAAGAGCACCACTACCAAAGAGGCCGCTCCTGCTAAAGCCACCAGTTCTTTGCAGGTGGTGGAGCAGAGCAAAGGAATCTCTACATTGCCGCCTACGCCGACCACATCGATGGCAACTGTGCGGACCCACATCTTGACCGCACCCGGCAATATCGCAGCGGAGCGCCCGGCACCTCCGGTAGCTACGGTTCCCAGCACGGTAGCTACCCACTCTACATCCACTCACGAAGTAGCCACGCTGAGCGCGGAACCCACAAAACAGAAGGCGACAGCCCAACCCACCAGCAAACCCATCTCAGCCGTGGTTATTCCGCCTGTTTCCAAAGCATCTTCTCGTCATGCAAGAGCTAAGAAGGAAGAGATTATGGAAACGCACGTCGCTGCTCCTACCGCAGCAGGTCAACGTTCGCTGGTGCGTGCTCTTGGCCTTAAGATCAATCGCATTGTGATTGATGCCGGACATGGCGGACACGACTCCGGCACGCTCGGCGCTGAGGGCATCATGGAAAAGGATGTGGTGCTCGACGTCGCTCTTCGTCTTGGCCGTTTGCTCCAGGAACGTCTCGGTGCGGAGGTCATCTACACACGTTCCGACGACACCTTTATCCCATTGGAGACGCGCACTGCCATCGCTAATAAGGCGCAGGCAGACCTCTTCATCTCCGTTCATGCTAATTCCTCCAGAGATTCCTCTGCCCGTGGTGTCGAGGTCTACTATCTGAATTTCACCTCGCAGCCGGACGCGCTTGACGTAGCTGCCCGCGAGAACGCCGTCTCCGACCAGAGTATTCATCAATTGGCCGATCTGGTGAAAAAGATCACGCTTAAGGACAAGATCGACGAATCGCGTGAGTTCGCGGAGAACGTCGACGATGCTCTCTATAAGGGCCTCGCCTCGGGCAATGGCGGTCTTCGCAATCGTGGCGTAAAAAAAGCTCCTTTTGTTGTCCTGATCGGGGCGAACATGCCATCGATTCTGGCGGAGATCTCTTTCGTTACAAACCCGCGTGATGCCGCGCAGTTGAAAAAGCCGGAGTACCGTCAACGCGTGGCCGAATCTTTGTACAAAGGCGTGGCCCGCTATGCTCAGGGCCTAAGCGGTATGCGCGTCGCCCAACGCGCTGACCTTAGCGATAACGGCGGGGAATGATTTTCTCTAATCTCTATTTCTGGACGTTACGCGTCATTTATTGTTTACGATCCGGTTTCCGCTCACATTTCGCAACCGATGTTAGTCTGAGCGCTGTATGCGTCGTTATGTCCTCTCAGGGAACAAATCGCTCCGGCGGGGTGTCTATCTAAACACTTTGAACGTCCGCTCTCTCAGTGCTTGTATCGCTCTTTTGGCATCCATGGCCTTTGCACAGACGCCGGCGAACGTCTCGCTCCCAGCCGGTCCGCTGCTTCCGCAGACTGTGGGCGTGTGGACACGCAGCGGAGCTTTTTCAGGTATCGATCTGGGCGCATCGCGGCTCAAGGAATATGGATTAAAAAGAAGCGATTCAGCTACTTACAATCGTACTGACGGTAAAGATATTTCCCTGCAAGTGGAAGTATGGGACATGCAGGACGCCACCGGCGCGTATTCCGCTTTCACATTGCAACGGGCCGGCATGCACGATTGTGCTTCCACGGCGAAGTTGGGGCACGACTGTGCTTTAGGCGCAGGCCATCTTCTTTTTTGGAGCGGCGAATCGCTCGTGGATGTGAACGCACACGGAAGCTATCCGATTCGTCTGCCTGAGTTGCAGCCGTTTGTGGATGTGCTTCCCAAGCCGCCGGGGACGAAGGGGGCTCTGCCTGTACTTCCGTTGCGGCTTCCCAAGAAAGAATTGCAGCGTGAGACGATCCGTTATGCTGTGGGACCTGCAACATACGCAGACCTGAACGTGCCTGTGGATGCATCACTGGTCGACTTCAGCAAATCGCCTGAGATCATTACGGCTAAGTACGCCGGAGCTACGCGCGGATTGGGTTCGCTGACGATCATCTTCTATCCAACACCCCAGATTGCAGGTGACCGCGAGCGTGCTATCGCCGCTGCTTTGAAGATGTCGCAGCCGGAGGTTGCAGTAAAGCGAGTGGCCACAATGGTCGCCATCGCAGGAGGTGCCTTCACGCACGCGCAAGCGGAAGTGCTGGTGAACCAGGTGACGCCGCATGAGGACTTCACCTTCAACAATCCAAGCGGCTACGTTCCGCCAGGCGAGTCGATTCAGACGACGGTGAGTGTGCTGACGAGGATTATCATCTTCGTGATCGTGATGACACTTGCCGCTGCGGTACTCGGTGTCTTCTTTGGCGGAGGTCGTGCGCTGATTCGTAAGCTGCAGGGCAAACCGCTATCGTCGCTGGAAGACATGGAAATCATCAAGCTGGAGATCGGTGGAAAACCCAGCCATAAACTTGTTTCAGAGAGCCAGCCGGAAGGAACTGTAAAGAGAATAAAAGGCGAATAAAGTCGATGGGTTAATTTTCTAGCTACTCTGTAACTAATTGAAAATAAAGAACGAAAATCTGCACCCGGTTTATCCTTGACACCACCTTTGAGTGAGCCATAGTATTTCGCCAGAAAGTTCTGATGGCTTTGCCTCCGTTGGAACTATTCTCCCTGACGAGAAGGCCGCCCCGTTGCCGGGCGGCCTTTTCATTGCAAGATGTACAGCAGACCGCGTAAGAAAGCCGAGATTTGACGATGATTTATGCGTAATTCACGCTGAATTTTGCGCATCACGGCTGGTGCCGTTAGAATCAACTTCGGAGTCGCCGACGTAGCTCAGTTGGTAGAGCAGCTGATTCGTAATCAGCAGGTCAACGGTTCAAGTCCGTTCGTCGGCTCCACCTCTACCTTTGTTTGGAATTTCGGTTTGCCGGGACCTTAGGTTCCGGTTTTGTTGTTATGGAGTGGGTCGCCATACGCACGATGGATATGGGTTCCGAGATGGGCCCCGGTGAGCGCCGTTTTCGGAAGCATCTACAGCGCTAACACTGCATGGTGTGGGGTGGAATCGTAGCTGGTACCACTTATCCACGAGTTTTATGCGTTGAAGGCGTTCTGGCTCTTGCGGGCGAAGGCGGCACGCGCCATACTCGCGGATAGGAGTCCCGCACCATGAGCGTGTCTACGACTACGACGGTGACGACATTCAGCCGGGGAGACCTGGCGCGCATTCTTCGGCTGCCCGAACGGCAGATCATAGCGTGGCAGCGCGCGGGGTTAATGCCGGAGGCGGAAGTCTACAGCTTTGCCGATCTGACGCATTTGAAACGGCTGCAGCAGTTGAAAGCGACGAGCATGTCGGCAAAGTCGATCCGGAACTCGGTCACGGCGATGCAGAAGGTCGCCGGCATGCGGCATCCGCTACGGGAGACGAGTGCGGTACGACAAGGCAAGCGGCTGATCTTTCGTCATTCTGGTGCATTGATCGATCCGCAGACGCAGCAGCTGGCGTTTGATTTTGAACAGGGAAGCCTGGGGCTGGTGAAGCCGGCGGGGAGGAACGCGGATTCTGAGCAGGCATCCCGCGTGCAGGAGATGTTTTTGCGTGCTGTGCGGCTTGAAGAGAACGCCACGACGATCGACGAGGCCGCGGCGCTTTACGAAGAGGTGCTGAAGCTGCAGCCTGGCTATGCGGCGGCTTCGATCAACCTCGGAACGATCCGTTATAACCAGCGCAACTTTGTGGAAGCGGAAAAGCGTTACCGGTATGCAACGGAGGTCGATCCACTATATGCGCTGGCATTCTTCGATCTGGGGAATGTGCTGGATGAGTTGCAGCGGCTGCCGGAAGCGATTGAAGCCTATCAACGCGCGATTGCACTGGTGCCCGAATACGCCGACGCGCATTACAATCTGGCCCTGGCGTTTGAGCGGCAGGAACAACGGCGCAAGGCCCTGCGTTACTGGTTGAGTTATGTGCGCCTCGATCCTATAGGACCGTGGGCCTCCCATGCTCGATCTCAGGTGCAGAAGATTCTGGCAAGCGAAAAATTGAAGGTGGTTTGCCGGCGCGGGGAACGGGCTAGCTAACGTTAGTTGTTAACATTAGTGGGCGCGACTTTTGGGCCGCGCCTTTTATTTTTTGGATCATTGTGTTGATTAAGTGGAGGTTTGCTGCTTCGAGCGAAATACGAAGATTCTGATACTTCCTCTTCGCTGCGCGCAGAGTCAGGCTCAGCGTGGCAGCGTGAGAGAAGGAGGGCTTTGGGAGAGAGTGGTCAGCAAAGTTAAAAGATAGACACGCATCTGAAACGAGTAGTCGTCTGCCATGAGATGGGCAGCGTATGGGAGCGTCTATGGTTTTGCGTCGTTTTGCTGTTCCTTTTCTGATTGCGATTTCGTTGGGTGGTGTCCCGAAGGCGAGTTGGGCTGGGGTGGCACCCGCGAAGGTGGAGGCGGGTGCTGCTGCGGTTACGGACGATCAGGGTGCGTCTGCGAAGAAGGACAATAACGAAGATGATGACGAAGAAAGAAAGAAGCATAATGACGAGCCGATAAAACCGGAGCAATTGCATCATCCGGTGTTGTGGCATGATCCGAGCGAGATCTCATCGCTCGATCTGTTTTATGGACAGGGTGGCAAGAAGGGACAGCCTGTGCCGCCGTTCAGGTTTATTGAAGAGGACCACAACCACAGCACTCCGAAGATGGATGTGCGGGATGCGCGCGGGAAGAAATGGCGCGCAAAGCTGGGGCATGAAGCGCGTCCGGAGGTGGTGGCGTCGCGGCTGCTTTGGGCAGTGGGCTATTTTGCGAACGATGATTACGTGCTGCCGAAGGCGACGATCGAAGGCATCCACATGAGGCGCGGCAGGCAGTACATCCACGGCGAAGAGGTAGAGAATGTGCGCTTTGCGCGAAAGCCGAACGGACAGAAGAAGATCGCTATATGGAGATGGAGGGAGAACCCTTTTGCGGGAACGCGCGAGTGGAATGGTCTGCGCGTAATGATGGCTGTGCTGAATAGCTGGGACCTGAAAGATGACAACAACTACGTTTACAGCGATAGGAAGAACGATCGCGAGATATTTCTAGTGAGCGATGTGGGGACGGCGTTTGGAAGAACAGGGTTGCACTTTACGAATGCGCCGTCGAAGGACAATGTGCAGGCGTATATCCACTCGAAGTTCATCACGAAGGTGACGGACAAGACGGTGAGTTTTGCCACGCCTGCGCCTTCGTACAGCTTGCTGTTTGAGACGTTGGGGATTGCGATGAAGCAGTTCTTCAAGCGTCAGGGAATGCTCTGGATCGGTAAGGATATTCCGTGCGAGGATGCGCGATGGATTGGCGGGTTACTAGGGCAGTTGAGCCATCAGCAGCTTGTGGATGCGTTTCGCGCGGGGAATTATCCGCCGGATGAAGTGGAGCTATTTGTGAGTGAGGTGGAGAAGAGAATTGCGGCGTTGAAGAAGCTATAGGCAATCAGATGCTTTAAGCGGCTAAAGTTCCTATATATGGAGCGACGCACTTTTCTATTGGCCGGGGCTGCGCTTGCGGCGGCCCCTTCTTTGCCTGCTGTTGCGGTACCTAGTCAGCGTAAGGCATTGCCGTTTCTGCTGTATGGTCCGCCAGTGGTCACAACGGATCTGCGTGCATGGTTCGAAGCGATGCAGCAGTGGGGAGTAACGCGATGGATGGCGTATCCGTATCTGTTTCATAACAGGAGAGACGCTTATCATGGCGCGATTCCATTTGTGGGCGATGATATTCCTGCGTTCAGGAGATATTTGAAATCGCATCCCCCTGTGGAGCAGGAGAAGATTCTGCGGGAACAGGAGCGGCTATGTGCGACGCATGGGATGGACTTCTGGTACATGTTGCCGTTTCCCCTGTTTCCAGCGCACGACAAAAAGGATGCCATGGAGGCGATGCCTGAGCTGTTTACAAATGGGCGGTTGAAGATCTCGCATCCTGCATTGCCTGAGTTGATGAAGAAACAGGTGCGTTCGTTGAAGAGAACGCTGCCGAAGCTGAAGGGCATCAATATATGGTTTGCCGAAGGTGCTGGGACTCTGGCTGAGATAGGCGCGGAGGAACTAAAGACGGTTGAGGAGTGGCTTCCTGGATTGCTGCGTGCGTTTGCCGACGTGACGAAGGAGTGCGGGCTTGAAGGGATTGTGTTTGCGCATAACTATCTGCTAACGGTTGCGATGCGCACCCGCGTTTATGACGTGCTCGCGCTCTATCCACACATGACGGTGATGGAAGACATTACCTGGCCGCAGGAAGATGCGCAACATCCCTTTCTCGGATATCTAACTGCGAGACAGCGGCGGATGCTGTTTCGCAATCCGGTGGCAACGAACTTTTTGTTGGATACGGAATATATCGGGCAGGGTATTTTGCCGAGTGTGTATCCGCGATGGTGGAAGAAGAATATTGATGCGTCGATCGATGCGGGCGTGGCGTTGGGAATGGGTCGGGTTTTCTTCTGGGATGGCGGATATACGGACGTAAACTTCAATCGACTCAACGCGCATGTGTATTGCCGATTGTGTAACGATCCGAATGCCGATCTTCATGCGGTATTTACGGAAGCAGTGCGCGAAATGTTTGGCGTTGAGGTTTCACCGGAGTTGATCGAGCTGCTTTGGCAGACGGAACCGGTTATTAAAGAAGCGTTGGGCATCCATGGGATAGTGTCTCTGGATCACACGCGGTTTCTGCCTCCGGTGTTGCTGGACCGGTGTTATGCAGGGAACAGGACGCCGATGTCGGCTGTGAATGATCTGTTTGAGGCGCCCGGAACGAAATTGTATCCGCAGCTGACGGGTGAGTTGAACAACTTGAAACAATGGCGGTGGCAGACGCAGACTGTGGCGAAACCTGCGAGTGTTTATCTAGCTGCCAAGAACCGTGCCTTGCGGTGGCTCGATGATGCGATTTTGCGAGTGGATAAGCTGTCGGTAGATTTGCGACCGCAACATCGCGAGCTCTTACGCAATGGCTATCGGCTGCTGCGGGCTTATACAGAAGGATTGAAACTGGTGATTGAAGTGGCGGATGCGCATGCGCGATGGGCACATCGCAGGACGCTGAAGACGAAAGATGCTGTGGTTGTATTTCGCGCGAAAGCGAGGGAGTTTAGAGAGTTGGCGAACGAAAAGATCCCGGAGAATCCACTGATGCTGAGGGAACGATTGTTGGATTGGGCGGAGTTTCTGGAGAAGATTGGTGATGGTCCATTTATGTGCGCTGAAAGCTAATGAAATAAACAAGAGCGTGCTAAATGCACGCTCTTGTTTATTTAAAGGATAGATTTTATGCCTGTGCGGTTTCCTGCTCTTGTGGACTGGCCTTCTTCGTAGCTCCTTCTTTCTTAGGAGCGAGGATGGCGTGGAGCGTGGTGCCTTCCATGCGTGGCATAAACTCGACGGTCCCAACTTCGCCGACATCCATAATGAGGCGGTTGATGATCTTGTAGCCAAGGTCGCGATGGGCCATCTGACGTCCGCGAAAACGGAGCGAAGCTTTTACCTTGTCGCCATCGCCAAGAAAACGGACGGCCTGATTCTTTTTGGTCTGGTAGTCATGCTCGTCTACTGTGACGGAGAACTTGACCTCTTTGATGGTGATGACCTTCTGCTTCTTGCGGGCAGCGCGGTCGGACTTGTCTTTCTCGTAGAGGTACTTGCCGTAGTCCTGGATGCGGCAGACGGGGGGCACAGCGTTGGGCGAGATTTCGACGAGATCAAGTCCACGTTCGCGGGCGACCTTTAGAGCGTCGAATGGGGCCATGATGCCCATCTGTTCGCCGTTCTCGTCGATGACGCGGATTTCGCGCGCGCGAATCTTTTCGTTGGTGCGGATGAAGCTCTTGATGGAGCGTTTGTCGGTAAATGGTGGAATAAGTCTTAGCCTCCTGCGGTCCGGTTCTCCTAGATAGATGCTTAAAAGGAGGAGTCCACCGCAGGTCGAAGTATACCATTCCGGGTATTTTTGAACGTGTCTCCGGCCCGAGGGCACTGGTGGAAGAGCGCGTGAAAACGTATGCTGAATTAGCTTGATTCCGCTTACACGGGAATATCTGACTGAGGGCACTGATAATGAAGCGTCGCATTCTGCTTGTGGATGATGAAGTTGCTGTTCTGCTTACGTTGAAGGCTGTGTTGGAGATCAGCGGCTTTGATGTGGATACGGCGACCAGCGCGCGTGAAGGCAAGGCGCGCATCCGGCACCGCGAGTACGAAATGGTGATTACCGACATGCGTATGGAAGGCGAGCGCGCGGGTGAAGAGGTGATTGCCGAGGCACGCAAAGCAGCTTATCAGCCTGCGATCGCTTTGTTGACCGCTTTCCCCATTGGCGAAGCGGAGTGGATGGATATGGGCGCGGACAAGATGCTGGTAAAGCCGATGCATACGCGCGCTTTGTTGCAGCAGTTGGAGTTGCTCTTTGTGAAGCGTGAGAACGAGCGCGGTGGTGCAGGTGTGGCGAGCGCTGCTCCGGCGAAGCCTGCGGCCGCGAAGAGTGCGGCGAAGCGGTCTGCTACGAAGAAGAAAGCTGCTCCAGCTAAGAAGGTTTCTCCGGTGAAGAAGAGTGCTTCAGCTAAGAAGGCTGCTCCGGCTAAGAAGGCAGCGGTGAAGAAGGCGCCTGCTAAGAAGGTTGTGGCGAAGAAGATTGTCGCAAAGAAAAAATCCGCAGCCAGGAAAAAAGTAGGGTCGCGCTTCGCGCGATAACCCACCCTTTCGCAAAAGCGCGAAAGGATGGGGCACCCGAATTTATTTGTTGCGATAAATGTGGAAGAGGCAGCCGGAGACGGCTGCCTCTTTGATTTTTTCTCAGAAGAACAAATCTATACCTGCGTGTGAGTCTTGATGTAGGTGCGGAGGCTCTGATTGTGCTCCAGGGCTTTTTGTACGCCGCTGTCGAGCATGCGCAGCCAGTCGGTGGCCGGGGCTTTCAGGTCGGCGGTGCTGAGCAGGTAGCTGGTCTGCACGATGATTTCGAGCGCATTGGAGAGATCGTGCGCTAGCCTGCGAATCTCAATAGCGAGATCGTCAGGGATTTTTTCACTGGATGTGGACTTGTTGGCTTCACTCATGGCAGATCACTCCTTCAATACAGAACGGCAGTTCGTCAGTCTTCCACGCGCAGAGATTTGCGCCAGTTATCAACCCGAGCAGAATACGGCAGATACAGAAAAAAGGACAGTTCCCGTCGGTTTGACAGTGAGCGTGGGCTTTGAAAGACTGAGGAAGCTGTCAGTAAGTTTTCTCCGTGCCGAAGTGGCGGAATTGGCAGACGCGCTTGGTTCAGGTCCAAGTACTCGCAAGGGTGTGGAGGTTCGAGTCCTCTCTTCGGCACCAACAAAACAGCAGAGACAACGCTTCGTCCGCAGGTTGGGACGAAGTTTCTGTTTAAGGCAGATATGCGAAAGGCGCGGCTAAGATAGAGCTATGGCAACGGTATTGGACAAGATTTTGGCGGAGACGCGACGGACTGTTGCTGCCCGAAAATCGGGTGCGGACTTGAAAGATTTGGACCGCCGCGCGGCTAAGCACACTCCGCGTGGATTTGCTTTTGCGCTAAAGGCGAAGGCACAGCATGGGCCGGCGGTGATTGCGGAGTTGAAGAAGGCTTCGCCATCGAAGGGTGTGATTCGCGTGGAGTTCGATCCGGCTTCGCTGGCAAAGACGCTGGAGGCTGCGGGCGCAGCCGTGTTGAGCGTGCTGACGGATGAGCCGTTCTTTCAGGGGTCATTGCGGAACCTGGAGATCGCTTCGGAGAGCGTGAAGATTCCTTGTCTGCGGAAAGATTTCATGGTGGACGAGTTCCAGATGCTGGAGGCTCGCGCGCATGGGGCCGATGCGATTCTGCTGATTGCGGCGGCGCTGACGGATGCGGAGTTGAAGACGCTGCGGGCGAGCGCGAAGAGCCATGGGCTGGATGTGTTGTGCGAGGTACACGACGCGGAAGAGCTGGCGCGTGTGCGCGATCTTGGATGTGAAGCGTATGGCGTGAACAGTCGCAATCTTAAGACGTTTGAGGTGAGCCTTGATCTTGCCGAGCAACTTGCTGCGGAGTTGCCGCGCGATGCGGTGCGGGTGGCGGAGAGTGGTATCCATTCTGCGGCGGACATTGAGCGGATGCAGCGCGCCGGATATGAAGCGTTTCTGGTGGGCGAGAGTTTGATGCGGCAGCCTGATCCTGGTACCGCTCTGCGGGAGTTGTTGCAGCCTGCGGTGGCGAAGGTCTAGTTCGATGTGGGTGAAGATTTGCGCGAACACTTCGGTGGAAGATGCGCGGCTGGCAGTGGAGTTTGCCGCGGATGCCGTAGGTTTCATCTTTGCGCCGAGCAAGCGGCAGGTGGCGGTGGCGCAGGTTGCGGAGATGACGGCTGCTTTGCCGGATGCGCTAGAGAAGATCGGTGTCTTCTATTCGACCGATGCGGATGAGTTGCTGAATGCAGTGCGCGCTTGCCGATTGACTGGCGTGCAGTTGCACAGCGAGTTTGAGCCTGGGCTGGTGGAGCGTTTGCGGGTTCACTTTGGCGATACGGGCGAAAGTGTTTCGATCTTGCAGACGGTGCATTGGAATACTTCGCTTCCTGCTGAAGAGCAGGAGGAGCACTTTTTGCAGCAGCTTTCAGAGATTGATGCGCAAGGCTTGGTGAGTGCGATCCTTGTTGACTCGAAGACTGCTCATGCGAGTGGCGGGACGGGGGTGCAGTTTGATTGGCAGGCTGCGGCCCGGGCGTTGCGGAATGCGAAGACGCGCATGGTGGTTGCGGGCGGACTGAATCCCGCGAATGTTGCGGAAGCTATTCGATCGCTTGAGCCGTGGGGCGTAGATGTGGCTAGCGGATCGGAGATTTCACCTGGGAAAAAAGATGCTGAAAAAGTGCGGAACTTCATCCACAATGCAAAAGCGGCGCAGGCCAAGCCCACGCCGCTCTCTTCTGCTGCCACGATTTAGTAACGTTGCTCGCGGTTACGCTGTTCCTGCTTTTTGATGGAATTATGTTTGCGCGCTTTGTTGGCAAGTACGCCTCCGCCAGCACCTACCGCGCCCCCAATGAGCGCGCCTTTACCGCCTCCTAACAGGCCTCCGACCACTGCTCCTCCAACAGCAGAGCCGCCGACGATCTTGGCTTTGTTGTGGTGGTGCGCGTCTTTGGCTTCTACCTGGGCCTTTGCGCGTGTGTGCTCACGCTCGGAGTAGGTCTGCGCTGTGACCGCCGGCACGGCAAAGCTGGTCATAATGGCCAATGATGCAAGCGCTTGATGGATTCTTTTCATGATGTCCTCCTTTGGCGTTTAGCGCGTTTCGGTCGTGGCTTTTTCGCGTTTCTTAATGGAGTGATGCTTACGAACCTTATTGGCTACAACACCGCTACCCGCTCCGATACCGGCACCGACTACAGCCCCTACCGGACCACCTGCCATGGCGCCTACGGCTGCACCACCGGCAGCAGAACCGCCAACGATTTTGGCTTTGTTGTGATGATGTTTATCGCGGGCCTCTACCTGCGCCTTGGCGTCTGCGTGCGACTGCTGTGCTACCAGCGGCAGCGCAAAAGAACCCATGATTGCCATCGCGGAGAGTGCCTTGGTGAACTTCGTCATCGGTTATTCCTCCAACTCGTGTCAGATGGATGACGGCTGTAAGAGGAAGGTGGTGCGTCAGGAAGCGACAAACGCTTGCAGTAAATAAATATAGTGTGATTTGACGGGGCAACTCGGCGCGTGTAGGCTGAGATACGAAATGAAGCTCTTCCGCTCGTTTTCGTTTTTTACGTACCGCTTCTGGTGGTTTCAGGAGCGGCAACGGCGGAGTGCACTCTCTCTGAGCGCAGCGTAAGTAAGGACGCAGAGTAGATAGTACGCAGACCCCCGGAGCCGCAACTCAACGATGAGTGTGCGGCTTTTGTGTTGTGTGGCAAGAAGATTCTGGAGCTGATGACGTGGGAAATCCGATAGATCAGACGATCGCCGGCGTGAATACGAAGGAAGTGCAGCGCAGCATTGGCAGCGGACGCTTTGGTGCGTACGGCGGGCGATATGTGCCGGAGACGCTGATGGCGGCATTGCAGGAACTTGAGCATGCGTATGCTGTGGCGCGTGAGGATGGGGCCTTCCAGAGTGAACTCGATGATTTGCTGCGGCACTATGTTGGGCGTCCTACTCCGATGTATTTTGCGAAGCGGTTAAGTGAGCAGCTTGGCGGCGCGAAGATCTATCTCAAGCGCGAAGATTTGTTGCACACGGGCGCGCACAAGATCAACAACGCTTTGGGGCAGGGCCTGCTGGCGAAGCGCATGGGCAAGCAGCGCATCATTGCGGAGACGGGCGCGGGTCAGCATGGCGTAGCGACGGCTACTGTCTGCGCGTTGCTCGGCATGGATTGCGTGATCTACATGGGTGAAGAGGACATGCGGCGGCAGGAGTTGAATGTCTACCGCATGCGGTTGCTCGGCGCTGAGGTGCGCGGTGTGGGAGCGGGTTCGGCCACGCTGAAGGACGCGATCAACGAGGCGATGCGCGACTGGGTCACGAATGTGCGCACCACGTTTTACATTCTGGGGTCGGCGCTGGGGTCACATCCCTATCCCACGATGGTGCGCGACTTCCATCGCGTGATCTCGCGTGAGGCGAAGAAGCAGTTCATGGAGCAGGAAGGCAAGCTGCCGGATGCGGTGATTGCTTGCGTAGGTGGCGGATCGAATGCGATTGGCGCGTTCTATGAGTTCATCCCTGAGACAAATGTGCGGTTGATCGGCGTGGAAGCTGGCGGACGCGGCACGGCGCTGGGCGAGCATGCGGCGCGCTTCCATGGTGGATTGCCGGGCGTGTTGCAGGGGACGTTTTCGTACGTTTTGCAGAACGATGCGGGCCAGGTGGCGACGACGCACTCGGTTTCTGCGGGTTTGGACTATGCGAGTGTGGGGCCGGAGCATGCGATGCTTCATGACCAGAAGCGCGCGGAGTACACCTATGCGACGGATGATGAGGCGCTGAATGCGGTCAAGGTGTTGTCGCGCACGGAAGGGATTTTGCCTGCTCTGGAAAGCGCGCACGCTGTGGCTGAGGCGATGAAGGTTGCGCCGACGATGAGCACGTCGCAGGCGATTATGGTGAATTTGTCGGGGCGTGGCGATAAGGATATGGGGATTCTGGCGCGAGAGATGAACTTGGAAGGAGCGAAAGCAAGCTCCTAGCCTTTTAGCTCTTAGCTTTTAGCTGCTGTGAAAGAGCTAAAAGCTAAAGGCTAAAAGCGAACAGCTTGGAAAGACCGTATGGCAATTAACTTCAAACAAAAACCCGGCATTGTGGTGTATCTCACCGCTGGCGATCCTGATATCGAAACGACGTATGACATTGCTCTGGCTGCGCTGGACAATGGTGCGGAGGTATTGGAGCTTGGTGTGCCGTTCAGCGATCCGCTGGCGGATGGGCCGGTGATTCAGCGGGCGAGTGAACGGGCGGTAGCGCGTGGTGTTCGTCTGCTGGATGTGCTGGAGCTTGCGAAGAAGATTCGTGCGGCGCGGCCTGAGGCGGGCATTGTGATCTTCAGCTATCTGAACCCGGTGGTGCGAGTGGGTATGGCCGAGTTCTGCAAGCTGGCGAAGGAGCATGGCGCGGACGGCGTTCTGCTGACGGACATGATTGTGGAAGAGGCCGAAGAGTATCTGCGCGAGATGAAGAAGAACGATCTGGCGCCGGTGTTTCTGGCTGCGCCGACGTCTCCCGATGAGCGGCTGAAGGCGATTGCGGAACACTCGCGCGGGTTTGTGTATGCCATTTCGCGGGTGGGTATTACTGGCACGCAGCAGAACCTTGAAAGTGATGCCGAGCGGTTGGTATCGGGAATTAAGCAGTTTACGAAGCTGCCTGTGGCGGTGGGGTTTGGCGTGTCGAACGCGGAGCACGTGGCCGCGGTGGGCAAGTTTGCCGATGCGGCGATTATCGGGTCGGCCATTGTGAAGCTGATTGAGGACACTCCCCGGGAGCAGGCGGCGGAGGCGGTTGGGAAGTTTGTGAAAGGTCTGCGGGGCCAGGGCGGCGGCAGCCGATAGAATAGTGGAGGCCGCATTCCGGCAACTCCCCAGAAGAAGGAAGTGACAATGGAGATCGCAGACTGGCGCAAGAAGATTGACGAACTGGACACCCAGATTGTGAAGCTGATCAGCGAACGTGCCGAGGCCGCGCGGCAGATTGGCAAGCTGAAGCAGACACAGTCGCTGCCGGTGTATGAGCCGGACCGCGAGAAGACGGTGTTCGACCATGTGCGTGCCGCGAATCCGGGGCCGTTGCCGAACAGCGAGATACAGCATATTTACGAACGCATTATTGATGTAATGCGGACGTTGCAACGCAGAGATGAAAGCAGTTCTTAGTTGTTAGTTGTTAGTTCTTAGTGGCACTGAACTAACAACTAAAAACCAACAACTAACAACTTTTTGAGAGACAGGAACAGAACCATGATCGTCGCAATGCAGGACCAGGCCACCGAGGCACACATTCAAAGCGTGATTGAGCGCATGGTGGAACTCGGCTTCAACGTTCATCGCACCACGGGCGCAACCCAGGTGATTCTCGCCGGCGTGGGGAATCCCGCGCAGTTTGATGTGACCGAGTTCCAGGTGATGGGCGGCGTGCAGGATGCGTATCGCATCTCGTCGCCGTACAAGCTGGCCGGGCGCAGCTTCCGTCCTGAAGGGACGAAGATCACCTTCCGCAATGGAACGGTGGTGGGCGGCGAGGAAGTAGTGGTGATGGCCGGACCGTGCTCGGTGGAGTCGAAGGAGCAGATACTGCTTTCGGCGCAACAGGTGGCTGCGGCGGGCGGCAAGTTTCTGCGCGGCGGAGCGTACAAGCCGCGTTCGTCGCCGTACTCCTTCCAGGGCATGGGCATTCCCGGTCTTGAGATCATGCGCGAGGCCGCGGATAAGACCAACCTGCTGGTGATCAGCGAGGTGATGGAGATTTCGCAGATCGAGCCGATGCTGCCGTATGTGGACGTATTCCAGGTAGGCGCACGCAACATGCAGAACTTCAACCTGCTGCGCGAGCTTGGCCATGTACGCAAGCCGGTGCTGCTGAAGCGCGGCATTGCGGCGACGATTGAAGAGGTCCTGCTCTCGGCGGAGTACATTCTGGCTGGCGGTAACTACGATCTGATGTTGTGCGAACGCGGCATCCGCACCTTTGAGACGTACACACGCAACACGATGGATGTGAGCGCGATTCCGGTGCTGAAGAAGCTGACGCACCTGCCGGTGTTCGGCGATCCTTCACATGGCGTGGGCAAGCGCGAGTTTGTGCCGGCGCTGGCGCTGGCTTCGGTTGCGGCTGGAGCGGACGGTCTGCTGATGGAAATGCATCCGAATCCGGATAAGGCGATGAGCGATGGCGCGCAGTCGCTATTTCCCGATCAATTGACGCAGTTGGTAAACCAGATGAAGGCGCTGGCACCGATTGTGGGGCGCAACGTGGGCGGAAAGTAGCATCTAATTTGCTTATGCAAGGTATGAGGCCGGGCTGCTGCCCGGCCTTACACTTATAGGGCAAATGAGGGAGTGCGTGATGCCGGAGTTCGTGGTTCTGGAAGCTGCTGATGGGTTCAAATCACAGGCGTATGTTGCGCGTCCTGATGGCAAGGCGAAGGCTGCGCTGATTGTGGTGCAGGAAATCTTTGGCGTGAACAAGCACATGAAGGAAGTGTGCGAACGTTGGGCTGACGATGGATACATCGCGATTGCGCCGCAGTATTTTGATCGCGTGGAACGGAACTTTGAAGCGGGCTACGACGTAGAGGGCTTCGCGCGCGGTAAGGAAGTATCGAGCAAGCTGAGCTTTGATGATGTGACGGCGGATACGACGGCTGCCGTGGCGTGGTTGCGTGAGAACACGGAATTGAGCATTGGCATTGTGGGCTATTGTTTCGGTGGAACGGCGGCATGGTTGGGAGCAACGCGCGTCGGCGGCATCCGCGCGGCGGTTGGATACTATGGGCGCTTGATTGGTCAGTTTCTGGATGAGAAGCCGCGCTGCCCGGTGATGCTGCACTTCGGCAAGGAAGACCTGTCGATTCCGGCGGAACTAGTGGACAAGATTGAGGCTGCGCATCCTGAGGTGACGGTCTATCGTTACGAGAAGGCGGGACATGCGTTTGACCGCTTCAGCGATCCGCATGCGTACAGGCCGGAGGCCGCGGCGCTGGCGCTGGATCGCACGAAAACATTTTTTGCGCAGCATCTGGGATTCGCTAAGTGAGCATGAAGCACGTCACGATGATTGGCACGGGCCTGATCGGAGCGTCGGTCGGCCTCGCACTGCGCGATGCTGGATTTTCCGGCACGATCACGGGCATTGACGCAAGCGGGGAAGAGCTTACGGTCGCGGAGCAGGCTGGCGCTATTTCTGCCTCGGCGCGCAATCCTGAGGCGCATGCGGAGGCGATTTCTGCTTCGGACGTGGTGGTGCTCGCGGTGCCGGTGCTGGCGATTCTGGATTGGATGGGACGTATCCAGCCGCATCTGCGTGAAGGTGCGCTGGTGACCGATGCAGGCAGCACCAAGGCGCAGATCGCGGTTCGCGCACGCGAGATGGGGATGGACTTTCTCCCCGGGCATCCGATGGCAGGCAAGGAGCGCGGCGGTGCGGCGCTTGCGGAGGGATCGTTGTTTCGCGGAGCGCCGTGGATCTTCACACCTCTACATCCGACCACACCGCTTGAGCAGGAGTGGCGCGATTGGGTGGGTAAGTTTGGCGCGCGCGTGATCGATCTCGATCCGGAGCGGCACGACAAGCTGTGCGCGTGGGTGAGCCATCTGCCGCAGATGGTGTCCACCGCAATGACGGCGCTGCTGGAAGATGAGATTGGCGATGATGCCGATCTGCGCGCGATTGGCGGCCGCGCTCTCCGCGAGATGACGCGGCTTGGAGCTTCGCCTTATTCGATGTGGCGGGACATTGCTCTGACGAACGAGGTGCCGATTGCGGATACGCTGCTTGCGCTGGAGCAGCGGCTACAGCACATGCGCGAGAACCTAAAGACGCTTGAGTTGCGCGAGGAGTTTGGGAAGGCGAATGAGTTTAAATCGCGTAGTTAGTGCCCAGCCATTTGTTCAGGATCGAGCTTTGCATTTTTAGGTGGCAGGCGCATGATCCAGACCAGCGGTGAAAGACAGAGTACCGCGAGCGCCATGATGGCGAATGCGTTTTTATACGCGAGCATGTTGGCCTGCATGACCATCTGGCGGTAGATGCTTCCGACGGCCATCGCGGCGGATTCCGCCCCAGACATGCTGCCGCGCATGATGGTCTGGAAGCGATCAATGTATTGTGTATAGCCGAAGCTTCCTGCGCCGGTGTGCGCGGCGAGTTGGACCTGGTGAATCTGCGCCTGGCGTGCGAGGAAGGTGGTGAGCAGGGCCGTGCCTGCGGAACCGCCGATGTTGCGCGCGAAGTTGGAGAGCGAGGATATCTGGTTGCTCTTGTCGCGCGGAACGCCGACGTAGTTCAGCGTGGAGATCGGAATGAAGATGAAGGGCAGGCCGATGACCTGCAGCGCGCGCCACCATGTGACCGTGCCGAAGCTGGTGGTGAGGTCAAGGCGCGTGAGATTGTAAATACCGGCGGCGGTGATGAGGTATCCCATCATGACCATGAGGCGTGGGTCGCCTTTGCCGAGCGTGCGTCCCGCGACGGCCATGCCGAGCATCATGACAAAGCCTGCGGGTGAGAGCACCATGCCGGCGCGTTCGGCGGTGTAGCCGAGCAGCAGTTGCAGGTATTGCGGGATGAGTACGGTGGAGCCGAAGAGCACCATGCCAAGTACGAGTTGCAGAAAGATGGCGGTGCCGAAGTTGCGGTTCTTGAGCAGCTTGAGATCGACGATTGGATCGGGGTGCCGCCACTCCCACCAGGCGAAAAAGATAAGCGTAATGGCAGCGCAGAGGGCGGTGCCCTGGATCATCGGCGAGCCGAACCAGTCCTTCTGCTGGCCCTTGTCGAGCGTGAACTCGAGCAGTCCAACCCCGAGAGCGACAGCGCCAAGGCCGATGAAGTCGACTGGTTTTTTCTGCTTGCGCATCTGCTCCATTTCGGGCGGATCTTCCACCATAATGTTGGTGAGGTAGAGCGAGAGCAGGCCAAAGGGAAGATTGATGAAGAAGATCCAGTGCCAGGAGAAGTTGTCTGTAAGCCAGCCGCCGAGCGTGGGGCCGATGGCGGGCGCGACGACGACGGCCATGCCGTAGAGCGCAAAGGCCTGTCCGCGTTTGGCGACGGAAAAGGTATCGGCAATGATGGCTTGTTCGCTGGGTGCAAGTCCGCCGCCACCAAGACCCTGAAGGATGCGTGCGAGGATGAGGGTTCCGAGCGTAGGGGCGAGGCCGCAAAGCACCGAACAGGTGGTGAACATCACCACGCAAGACATGTAAAAGCGCTTGCGTCCGATGCGGTTCGATATCCAGCCTGAAATCGGCAGAATGATGGCGCTGGCGACGAGATAGCTCGTCAAAACCCATGTGGCTTCTTCGGTGCTTGCGCCCACCGATCCAGCAATATGGGGCAGCGCCACGTTGGCGATAGAGGTATCCAGCACCTCCATAAACGTGGCGATGGTGACCGTGAGCGCGACCAGCCACGGATTATGTTTAGGCTTCCAGACTGCTTCCAAAAAATTTACTCGCTGAACCCGGCGTTTCGTTCCATTCTAGCTTTCCGCTATCCTGAAGATTCCATGTCCACTGCAGACACGATTCTCAATGAAGTAACGCTGGCGGAGGTGCAGGCGGCACGCGCGCGGTTGAGTGGCGCGGTGTACTACTCGCCTTGCCCATACTCTCAGATGCTCTCCGACCTCACCGGGCAGCAGATTTTTTTGAAGCTTGAAAATCTGCAGATGACCGGCGCCTTCAAAGAGCGCGGTGCGCTTAATCGCATTTTGACGCTTACCGACGAGCAGAAGCAGGCGGGCGTGATCGCGGCAAGCGCGGGCAATCACGCGCAGGGCGTTGCTTATCACGCGACCGCCCGTGGCATCAAGGCGACGATTGTAATGCCGCAGCCGACTCCGCTGGTGAAGGTAACGGCGACCAAGAACTTTGGTGCGACGGTAGTGCTGCACGGTGCGAATTACGACGAGGCCTATGCCGAGGCACGGCGGCTTTGCGATGCGCAAGGCCTAACGTTCATCCATCCGTTTGACGATGCGGCGGTGATCGCCGGCCAGGGAACTATCGGGCTCGAAATTATGGAGCAGGTGGAGAACCTCGATGCCGTGGTGGTGCCGATTGGTGGCGGCGGATTGATTGGCGGCATTGCGGCTGCGGTGAAGCAGACAAATCCGAAAATCAAAATGGTGGGCGTGCAGACGGCGCGCCTTGCTTCGATGCAAGCTGCCGTAGAAGCGGGTGAACCGGTGGTGCTGGATGCTGCGACGACGATCGCGGATGGTATCGCTGTTCGACGCAGTGGTGATGTTACGCTGCCGCTGGTGCAGAAGTATGTCGATGAAATCGTAACGGTGGATGAGGACGAGATCGCGAGCGCGATCCTTGTTCTGCTGGAGCGCGAGAAGACGCTGGCTGAGGGGGCCGGTGCGGCGGGGCTCGCTGCGATGTTGCAGGGCAAGACGTCGCTGAAAGGTGCGCGCACGGCTGTGGTGATTGGCGGCGGCAACATCGATGTTACGTTGCTTTCGCGCATCATCGAACGCGGTTTGGTGAAGGACGGACGCAAGGTGCGCCTGCGGATTCATCTGCTGGACAAGCCCGGCGCGCTGCATGAATTGACGAAACTGATTGCGGATCACAACGCGAATATTGTAGATACGCTTCACAATCGCGCGTATTACGGCGTGAATCTGGGCGATACGGTGATCGACATCACCATGGAGACGCGCGGGCAGGAACAGATTGATGAGTTGATGCAGGCGCTGGATGAGGCGGGGTATCGCCACAGTCGCATTGTGTAGTTCCTAGACTCCGACACCCCTGCGAGGTCTGTTCTTTCGCACAAAGATGTTGTCCTGTGTGGGTACCTTGTCACACTCGATGGCAATGGTGGTCACGGGCGAATCGGGTGCGTGTTCCGGCAGCCCAGTAAGGTGGAGACGGTAGGCATCCTGCGTGAAGGTGACGGGTGCTCCGGTCTTCAGCAGCTTTGCTGAGAGCGCCTTTGCCTGCAGGCCGCCAATGGAGACATCGCTGCCCGGCCAGTAGTGCACGTGCATATAGAGTGTGTTGCCGGTGCGGGTGAAGCTGGCGTAGTTGGAGCGGCGCGGCTGGCAGAGATCGCTGCGATAGATGGTGTCACCGTTGGTGCGCATCCATGCGCCAACTTCGTTGAGCACGCGGACGCTTTCGATAGGCACGCTGCCGTCGGCCATGGGGCCGATATTGAGCAGGTAGTTGCCGCCGTCGCGCGCGCAGTCGATGAGATTTCGTACAACCGTCTTTGCACTCTTCCAGCTATCGTCGGCTCGCTGATATCCCCATGAGCCGTTGAGCGTCATGCAGCTCTCCCACGCGCGACCGCCTTCTTCGGCAACGATCTTTTGTTCGGGCGTGGAGAAGTCGCCGGGGAGTTTGTTGCGGTTGTTTACGATGATGTTCGGCTGCAACTCGAAGACCATCTTGTTCATGCGCTCGGATTCCCATCCTGCAGCGTCAAGCGGCCATGCGACGTCGTACCAGAGAATGTCGATGGTGCCGTAGTTGGTGAGCAGTTCGCGGATAAGACCGTGCGTGTAGTCGACGAAGCGGCGGCGCGCGGCGGCATCAGTCTGGCAGCGTGCGCCGTCAGGGTGGTGCCAATCCATGAGCGAGTAGTAGAAGCCGACGCGCAGACCTTCGGCGCGCGCTGCATCTACGTACTCGCGCACGATATCGCGCTGGGGGCCGAGATGGACGGAGTTATAGTTGGTGAGTTTCGTGTCCCAGTTGCAGAAGCCTTCGTGGTGCTTGGTGGTGAGCACCATGTACTTCATGCCGGTGGACTTTGCGAGGCGCGCCCATTCACGTGCGCATCCGGGCTTGGGCTTGTAGAAGTCGGCAAACTTCTCGTATTCGGCGACTGGAATCGCTTCGTCTTCCATGGCCCACTCGTGCCGCGCGTGCGCGCTGTACAGGCCAAAGTGGATGAACATGCCGAACTTTGCCTGATGCCACCATGCGAGACGCCGCTTCTGATCGGACGTTTCGGCGTGCGGCCTGGGATCGCCGTCTTCAGCGGATGCGGCATGCGGCAGCGCGGTTAGTGCGGTGGCAGAGGCCGCACCCATCAACAGCTTGCGGCGAGAAATACTTGTGTCCATCATGCGAAGCTGTCCTTTTTGAAGAAGAACTAGAAGCTGGGTGGCGTGGTGAAGTTGGTGAGCGTAAATCCGAATTTTGCGACGAAGCCGATGACAAGCGTCAGCACAAATGCAATGGCAACTTGCGGGAAGCCGATGCGGATGCGCTTGAGCAGAGCTTCGATGCCGGTTATGACAAGCGCAAGAATGAGCACGCCGATAATCCAGTCCGCCTGAAAGGTGCGCTTGCCTGTGTCGTTCTGCCACAGGATGAAGGTGACGTGGAACGGACGCCAGAACATGAAGACCAGCGCGGTGATCAACATCAGAATCATTTCGCCGAGAACAGCCAAGGTCCGCTTCATCGTTTACCTGCTTTCGTAGATCCAAACTCTGCTTCAAAGGCGCGTACGCGGTGGTCGAGTTCGCGCAACGCGGCGGCCTTATCAGCAGGTGCAAGAAAACTGTACTCGATACTGTTGTGCGCTGACTGCTTGAGATCGCGATAGCTGAGATTCTGCTCCAGTACGGCACGCATGTATTCGTTGGTGAGATCGATGCGCGAGACGCCTTCATCATCCGTTGAAAGCGCAAATGGAACGTGGGCTGCGCGATAGCTTGCGAGCGGATGATTCGCGCCCTTGATGCCGAGAATCACGTCGTTCGAGGTGAGATTGATCTCTACCATGATGTGTTTTGCGGCCATCTCGCGGAGTAGGCCGTCGGCATCGTCTTCATACATAATGTCCACGCCGTGTCCGATGCGTTCCGCGTGAGCGACTTCGACTGCCTCGCGGATGTGAAAGCGCAGGCCCTCCGGTGGGACCATGCCGAATGCGAGTTCGCCTGCGTGGAGCGTGATATGAACGTCGGGATAGAGCGTGTGGAGTTGGCCGACCATCTTCATCTCCATGTCGTATTGGCTCATGGAGGCGTAAGAGTCTTCCGGTTGCACGAAGTTGATGCCGACCACCTTTGGATATTGTTTTGCGAGTTCGAAACCGATGAGTGTCTGCGTGAAGACCTGCTCGGGCGTGAAGGCGCGCAGCACCTGGAAGAGATACCGCACCTGCACGTTGCACTGCGGCTTGGGATGCGCGGAGTTGCACTCTCCGCGCGCAATGCGGTCGGCCTCTGCGGCCTCAAACTCGGCGCGGTCGGCAGCGACTGCGCGTTGCAGGTCTCCCGGCTTGATGGCGGCGCGTGCTGCGGCAACATCACCGGTGTAATGGATCGCCTGCGCGAGTTGCAGCGCGATACCGAGATCCGGCGTGTTCATGATTTCGAGATACTGCTCGTTCTGCGCGGCGGCGCGTGCGGCCACTTCGTCGAGCCAGCGGCCTGTGTGGAGATCGCCTGCTGCTCCGAATTTGTCGAAGGTGGCGAAGAACTGGTCGTGTCCGCTGAAGCCGGGCGTGGGTACCCATGAACGCATGGAGAAGTTGTTGACCAGCGCATCGTAGAGGTCCTGATCGTGCAGCGCAGCGCTGGCGGGAACGAGCTTGTCTCCGCAGACGGGTTTGGGTGGCATGCTCCTGGTGCTGGCCTTAGCAGCGACGAAGGCCATCTTTGTTTTGTCGATGCAGATGAGGTCGTGCGCCGCCGCGTCGATGAAGTTTTCCGCATACACCGCGCCGCTGAGATGCATGTGCAGGTCGCCGCCCTTGGGCATGCGATAGAGGAATGCGCGCAGAGCGGGCGGGTTCTTTTTAGCGGCTTCGAAGGCGCGTTCTGCTGCTGAGGTTTGGGCGTTCGCAGTGCAGGCTGAAGTGGTGAGTACGAGTAGAAGAACGCTAACGATGCGGCTGGCCTTGGGCATGGGCTCTCTTTTCAAGCGAAATTGTGGGCCGATGGATTGTTGGCAGAATACCGAATCTGCACGGCGAGAGGGAGTGGTGCGTTTGGCGGATGCGGTGCGGCTTGGTATACTCAGGAACGACGCTGGCGCTCCACCGCCGGCGACTCACCGAGGGTTTGAGCGGCAACGCTCCCATCCAACGGCCAGATAGCTCAGTGGTAGAGCGCGGCCCTGAAAAGGCCGGCGTCGGCGGTTCGATCCCGTCTCTGGCCACCACTCTCCTCTTCAGTTCAGAAGCTTGCAAGCAGTTGTATAGTGATTCGCAATGAACTATGGATTGCAAACCGCTTCATGCCTCCTAACGTTGGCATCATGTGCTGTATGCGCCAGCGCACAAGTGCCTACGCTTTCTGTGGATGCCACAAAGCGCATCTCTGAGGTGAGCCCGACTCTGTATGGTCTGATGACGGAAGAGATCAACTACTCCTATGACGGTGGTCTCTACGCAGAGATGGTGCGCGATCGCTTCTTTGGCAAAACATGGTCGGCCTGGTCTCCGGTCATACGCGGTGATGCTGTTGCAAAGTTTGGTCGGGGCAAGGGTGGACCCAGTAAAGCGCTTTCAGGTAGTTATCAACTTACTATCGAGCGTGCGTCCAAGGCCTCTCCGGCGGGCATTGCGAATAGCGGCTTCTGGGGCATGGCCGTTATGCCATCGACGAAATATCGCGGCTCCTTTTATGCTGCCGCGAAAGGCATCTCTACTGCGCGTGCCCTTCTTGTGGACGACAACACAGGCAGCACGCTGGCAGAAGCATCGGTTCCGCTAACGGGCGAGAAGTGGAAGCAATATACCTTTGAACTGCGGACGAATGCAAATGTGTCAAAAGGTGCCGCGCACCATCTGGAAATACTCTTTGACCAACCGGGAGAAATCCGTCTGCAATTGGTATCGCTCTTTCCTCCGACTTATCACGATCGCCCAAATGGCTTTCGACCAGACCTGATGCAGATGATGGCTGCGATGAAGCCGAATTTCCTGCGGCTTCCAGGCGGCAATTATTTAGAAGGCGACACGATCGCAGAGCGATTCAACTGGAAAGAAACTATCGGACCGCTTGTAGATCGTCCAACGCACCGCAGTCCCTGGGGATATGAATCGAGTGATGGCATGGGCCTGCTCGAGATGCTTGAGTGGTGCGAAGACCTGCATATGGAACCCGTTCTCGCCGTCTATGCAGGGTACTCCCTCAAAGGCCAATATGTTGTTGGCAAAGATCTTGAGCCTTATGTTCGGGAAGCGCTCGAAGAGATCGAATATGTTACCGGCGACAGCACCACCACATGGGGAGCGCGGCGCGCAGCCGATGGGCATCCTGCGCCATTTGTTCTTCGTTATGTTGAGATTGGAAATGAGGACGAATACGACAAATCCAAAAGCTACGACGACCGGTTCGAGCAAATGGCGCGTGCCATTCGAGATCGCTATCCACAGCTAAAACTGATCGCCACCACGCGCGTGAGCAAAGGCAGTCCGGATATTATCGACGACCATTACTACCGTTTGCCGGATGAGTTCTTCGCGCTGATACACAAATATGACAACATGAGCCGGAGCGGGCCCAAAATATTTGTGGGCGAGTGGGCCACTCGCACCGGTTCGCCAACTCCGGATTTTGGCGCCGCTCTCGGCGATGCCGCATGGATGACCTCGCTGGAAAGAAATAGCGATCTCATCATCATGGCAAGCTACGCGCCTCTCTTTACTAATGTGAATCCTGGCGGCATGCAGTGGTCGAGCGATCTAATCGGCTATACCGCCGACCATGCCTATGGCTCACCGAGCTATTGGGCACAAGTTCTCTTCGCACAGCATCTTGGCCAAAGCGTGGTGCAGTCGCAATCTACTCATACAGGAGATCGCTTCTTCTGGTCCGCAACCACTTCTGCAAAGACGCTTCACCTCAAACTGGTAAATGCTTCGAACCGGCCACTCCGATTAGCCATGCAATTAAAAGGCGTGGCATCTGGTTCGGCCAGCATGTGGTCGCTTCACGCTGCTACTCGTTGGGCAACTAATTCCATTACGCACCCGCGCAACATCATCCCGGTGCAAACCTCTTTGCCAGTCTCCAGAAGTTTGCATTTAACGCATCAGATCCCCGCAAATACAATCCAGGTTATCGATCTTCCGCTTAGGCGTTGAATTCGGTCGAGGAACTGCTCAGCCAGATTCAAATTTGGTAGATGTTATCTGTGCCGGATAATTTGTGCGGGTATACCGGCGACGATGGCATATTCTGGCACAGATTTTGTAACGACACTACCCGCTGCAACGATTGCTCCTCTCCCAATATGAACTCCTGGAAGAATCGTCGCGTTAGTGCCAATCCATACGTCGTCGGAAATAACGACTCCTAACTTATCCATGCGCCATACCTGATGACCCATCGGCTGCTCGCGTTCCATACCATGATTCGATCCTATGATGGAAACACCCTGAGCAATTAAACAATGAGAGCCAATGCGAGTTATCCCAGCAGCGCGAATGTTGTTAAGTTCACCAATGTAGGTGTGGTTTCCTATTTCGAGAGTCACTGGATGAGGGGAGCTTTGCATCGGATCGGCTTCGACCGAAAGGATGGTATAAGCACCTACTGAAATCTCTGTGCCAAGCAATAACTGCGATCCTTTGGTGACTCGAATAAAAGCACGCGGGTCGATTCTGCAAGTCGGATTCAAAGATGCAATCCGTTCAATCACATACCGATCCCGGATAAGTCGCAGTTGATTTTTGATGAATCTATTTAGAAATCTATATAGCATAGGGTAACTGTTCGTCATTATCTGACTAAATTAAAACTATACGTATTTTGAAAATGTATCGATATACGTTCTCTCAATGGCAGATTCCTGATAAATATCCAGTACTCGTTTCAGACCACTCTTTGAAAGCCGAGTTCTCTCTTCTGGATGATGCTGCAGCCATTGGATACTGCTTCGTAGTGCTTCTACATCTCCAGCACGGTAAAGTGCGGCGCACATCTCCTCGCCGGAGATTTCTTTCATTGAAGAGATGTCCGATCCGAGACAAGGTAGACCCATTGCCATGGATTCCAGGGGGACTTGAGGCAAGCCCTCGAAGCCTTCGGAAGAGGGAAATACAAGAAGGTCCGCATTGCGATAAAACGGTCTGCAATCGGCTTGAAAGCCAACGAATTCCACTGGGAGGCCCTTCGATCTCTCTTTCACGAGGCCCATATCCTGACCGTCTCCAGCAACGGTCAGTAAAAGGCCCGGGCATCCTCGGACAGCCTCTATCAGGTCAAAAATACCCTTGTTCTTCACGACACGTCCAACGAAGAGAAGCCGAAACGGAACACCCGTTTTAGTGGAGGCGGTATCCGTTTGTAACCCGTCTTCCAGGAACATCGGAGTGACCCAGGTCGGTACAAAGTTCAGACGCGAAGGAGGTAGATATTTGGAGAGTTGTGTTTCGATCAGACGCGAGACGCAGAAGATGCTGCACGCCGCATGTAAGGAAAGCAGTACCATCCATCGCTTCAAAAAGATGGGGACCCGGGAACCCTCCTTGAGAAAGAGATCTGTGAAAGGGGTGTGCCTCGTGGATAGCACGTTCAGGCCAAGACATTTCAGCGGTAAACCCAGATAGCTTTCAGGTTGTCCGTTTAGATGCACTGCATGCACTGGATAACGCGCTACCATTTTGAGAGCTTCCCACATCGCATATCGATATCTGGCGGCCCCTCTCATAGCAGGTGCGGATAGAACGGTTTCTATCCCTAATGCAGATAAGTCTTTCGCCAGGCCTGCGCAGCAGGTAATTGCAAGTAGACGAAAATGAGGAACCAGGATTTTAGCTAATTTGACGTAGTACGTCTCGGCGCCACCATATTCGTATCCCAAACTCACAAATAATAAAAACGGTTTTTCCGTGGAGGTCGGCATCTATTTCACCTGCAATATTGAGCTATGGTAGGCGCAGCATCTTCCCTGCGTTGGAGAAGCCGCATAGCAACGGCTGCACGAAGCGGTGCCACAGCTTTCATCGCACGAATTGGAGACCACACGGAACCGGCTATTTTAATTGGTCCTGACAGTCCGGCCTTTCTCCTGAGGCGTGCGGTCTGCATCCACGCTAGCGGATTCCATGCATCGAACTCAGAAATGAGTGATTCGAATTCTTCAACGAGAATTTGCATTGAGCAGTTTTGGGCAGTGTCCGTACCTGCATGGCGACGATAAAGATATCCGGGCCTATTGATATTTGCGTAATTGCCGCGCTGCAGAATTTGCAGGCAAAATTTCAGATCAGATATAAAACGGTATTTTGGATCTACCTTAATGCCATCAGCGCACGCTCTTCGATACATATAGTTAGATGGGCCACCAATGTAATTACTTAGTCCTGTAAGGCATGTCGATATCACACTCCTTCCCGGACGTTTTCCGGGAAGATAATGCACTCTCTTTTGTGGATGAAGGTGTTCGTCTGTTTCGATTAGATCGGACGTGACCAGACAAACATCGGAGCTCGTGCGCAAAATATCTAACTGCTGCGGTAAAACGCCATCAAGAAGAACGTCATCAGCGCACAAGAACTTTATGTATTTGCCAGACGCTTTCTCCAGACATCGATTTCCATTTTCTCGTGAACCCAGATTTGAAGAATTACGGAAGTATTTTAGGTAAGGATTGTTTAGGGATCGGATTACTTCTTCCGTGTTATCTGTGGAGGCATTATCAACCACAATAATTTCAAAATCCGTCAAGCCCTGACGCATAACTGATTCCAGCGCCGCAGAAAGATATTGAGCGCAGTTATATGTAGGTATACATATGGAAAGCTCAGGAGAAACGGTATTCATAGCGCTTTTTCCTGTACATCCTGATGCCACAGGCGCCGGTATTTAGAAAATATAGCGGTTGTCCAGGCAATGCCTAAAATGGTGATGGTGAAGTATCCCGCAATCATTCCAATCGCGCCATAAAGACGGCCCAGAATAATGGTTGTAGCGCAGACGCAGAGTGCTCCCACAACGGAATTGAGCAAAAACTTCTCTTCTTTATGTGCCCGCAAATAGAGCGCCTGGGCAAACGTAATAACGTTCAGGATGGTAGTCAGCAGCAATAGCCCAAAGGCGGTCGGCCCTAAAATCCGGTGGCCGAAGGCTGTTCCGTGTATATGCAGATAAAGGCAAATAAGCCACAGCGCAGCCGACCCCAGGAGAGAAACGCCTACTGCCTGCTTAACCGCGCGGAAGAAGAGGTGATCGAGATCGTGAAACTTCTTTAGTGCTATCAGAGAACCAAATGGGGCAGATTTTGTACTCACCCATGAGACTGCAACGGCCTGGACCGCGTTTGCCATGCTCAACGACATGCCCATCTGACCGGCAGCTACCGGGCCCCAAAACCTGAACAACACTGGATTGAATAACTGAAACAGGAAATATCCGCAGAGCCAGCTAATGGCAATTCGCCATTGAAACGACCACACCTCGGCCATCCACCGGATACGGTGTGGCCCTGGATGGTGGCGGATGAGCGTCTTCAATAGCACCCAACGGCGTGAGAGCCATACCAGTGCTGTACCAGCCATACCGAAGAGCATCATCGCTGGCGCAAACAGTCCATGTCCTATAACCAGTGCAGACCATGCAAGAATGCTTCCGACGACCGACTGCATGAAACGAAGACGAGCGACCTGGGTGACATAACCGCAGCCTTCAAGAAACGACAACAGCGGATCGATCTGGAAGGTAAGGACTACAGCACACACGGCTGCGCACCAGGGAAACTTCCAGACGGAGTTGGATACGCCTGCCTGGCTGGTCGAAAAAAAACGGAAACCGACAGGCAGGAGCACTGAAAAAAGGCAGACTGCGGCAACAGAGTACCACCGGAGAGATTTTTGAATGACCGAAGCCAAACGGGACAGTGCAACAGGATCGCCCGTGATCTCGTAATCGGCAGAGATGGTCAGATGGGCCTTCTCATGGCTGGCCATTTGAAGAACAACGTAAGAGAATCCCAGCTCAAATACAATCTGAATGGCAACAAGGCTGCCGAAGGTATAGTAAAAGCCCTGTTCCACAGGAGAAAGGAAACGGGCAATGAGGGCCATCGTAACCAGCCCCGCCATGCTGGACCAGCCTCGCGCCAAAATAGTGAATGCAATGGCCCGATCAACCCCGAGAAAGCGCAAAACCCTTCGAAGCGGATGAAGCTGCCTCGCAGAGGGACCCAAGGGTTCGACGCCGGTATTTTCCTGATGCATCGTTTTAGTTTAGATGGCCGAAGCAGTCCCGCCGAATATTAAGATATCAATCCAGGGTGAATCTCGATAACCATGCTGGCTATGCTGGATGGTTCTGCGATGATCTGTTCAAAAGCAGATACTATATCGTGAGGGCTATGAGCACGTGCATCACGCATGGATGAACGTGTCATCATGGCTTTCGCTAAACGACCTTAACGAAACCGTAAGGGAAATACGAAGAGCCAATGTCCTCACCCATTCTTATCACCGGCGGAGCAGGCTTCATCGGCAGCAACTTCGTTCTTGAATGGATAGGTAACAAGCGTGGTCCGCTCGTCAATCTCGACAAGCTGACCTATGCAGGTAATCCGCTTACGTTATCGACAATTGAGAATGATCCGGATTACACCTTTGTTCATGGCGATATCTGTGATGCCGATCTTCTGCAGGGCCTCTTTCAGAAATACCGTTTTTCCGCTGTCCTGCATTTCGCAGCAGAGAGCCACGTCGACCGGTCCATCGCGGGCCCAGACGCATTTTTGACGACGAATATTCGCGGCACGTTTGAGCTATTGCAGGCAGCACGTAAGCATTACGACTCGCTTACAGGCGCAAAGCGGGATAACTTCCGGTTTTTGCATGTATCCACGGACGAGGTTTTCGGTACGCTTTCGCCGGATGATCCGGCTTTCCATGAAGAGACACCGTACGCACCCAATTCACCGTATGCAGCCAGCAAGGCTGCCAGCGATCATCTGGTTCGTGCATGGCACCACACCTATAAATTGCCTACGCTGATGACGAACTGCTCAAATAACTATGGACCGTACCAGTTTCCTGAGAAGCTGATTCCCCTTATGATTGCGAACGCTCTTGCAGGGAAATCTTTGCCAGTCTATGGAGACGGCATGCAGGTCCGCGACTGGCTCTACGTAGGTGATCATTGTTCAGCGATTCGCACTGTGCTCGCGAAAGGTAAGCTGGGCGAGACATACAATATCGGTGGATGCAATCAGAGAACCAACATGGAAGTAGTTCACACGCTCTGCAATCTGCTAGATGAACTTGTGCCAGACTCGCCGCATCGTCCACATCGTAATCTGATTAAGCATGTCACCGACCGCCCTGGCCATGACCGTCGTTATGCGATTGATGCTCGAAAGATTGAGCGCGAACTAGGCTGGAAACCGGCGGAGAGTTTCGAAACAGGCTTCCGTAAAACGGTTGAGTGGTATCTGAACAATCCAGCCTGGGTTGAAGGTGTGACCAGTGGTGCCTATCAGCACTGGATCGAAGAGAACTATGGCCATCGTACCGGCCAAACGGTGAGCGCATGAAGGGCATCATTCTTGCCGGAGGCTCCGGCACACGGCTCCACCCCGTTACACAGGCTGTTTCCAAGCAATTGCTGCCTGTGTATGACAAGCCGATGGTCTACTACCCGCTCTCCGTGCTGATGCTGGCGGGAATTCAAGATATTTTGCTGATCTCCACACCCATGGATACACCGAGGTTCCAGCAATTGCTTGGAGACGGCAGCCAATGGGGCATTTCGATTCAGTATGCCGTTCAACCATCTCCGGACGGTCTGGCACAGGCATTTTTGATTGGCAAAGAATTCCTCGCCGGTGAAGGCTGCTGTCTCGTTCTGGGCGACAATCTCTTCTTTGGCCATGACATGGCGCGGATGTTGCAGCACGCCTCTGAAAACAAAGCTGGCGCTACGGTCTTCGCCTATCCGGTTGTTGATCCTGAACGGTATGGCGTTGTTGAGTTTGATGAGAACCGCCGCGCGATCTCTTTGGAAGAGAAACCCGCTGTTCCCAAATCGCAATACGCCGTCACAGGTGTCTATTTTTACGACAAGCAGATTGTCTCGGTAGCCGAAAGTATTCGGCCATCTGCCCGCGGAGAACTCGAAATAACGGATGTAAACCGCTGGTACCTTGAGCACAATCAACTCCATGTTGAAATTATGGGCCGCGGCATTGCCTGGCTCGATACCGGTACGCACGACTCTTTACTGGAGGCGGCCAATTTCATTCATGCAATCGAACATCGTCAGGGGCTCAAGGTGGCTTGTCCTGAAGAGATCGCGTATCGCATGGGATGGATTACCGCAACGGAACTGGAAGCACTTGCAAAGAAGATTGGCAAAAGTACGTATGCCAATTATTTGCAGCGCATTTTGAAAGAACGATTCTTCTAGATGCGAGCTGGCACATTGCAACCAATCCTGCTCACTGGCGTCAACGGCCAGGTTGGGTCTGAACTTCTTCCGCTCCTGCAGCCGTTAGGAGAAGTAATCGCGCCCGATCGAACGCAGTTGGATCTCACGGATAGCGCTTCAATACGTACTGTTCTGCGCGATGTGAAACCGCAATGGATCATCAATGCGGCTGCCTACACTGCCGTCGATAAGGCGGAGAGTGAGCGCGATCTGGCGTTTGCGATTAATGCCGAAGCTCCCCGTATTCTGGGCGAGGAAGCCAAACGCCTTGACGCGACGGTCCTGCACTTCTCTACAGATTATGTCTTCAACGGTAGCGGAGATGCGCCGTGGATCGAACCTGCACCCACTGGGCCGCTCAGCGTCTATGGAGAGAGCAAACTCGCTGGCGAACAGGCCCTCGCATCTACCGGCGCGGCGCATTTCACGTTTCGTACTAGTTGGGTATACGGCTCACACGGCAAAAATTTCCTGCTCACTATTCTGAGGCTTGCGAGAGAACGTGAACAGTTGCGTATCGTGGCTGACCAGCATGGCGCGCCTACATGGTCGCGAGATCTCGCGCATCTTGCGGTGCATACCATGAAGATTTGCAATAGCAGTGGCACCAAACAGCCACCGCAGGGCGTTTACCATGCGTGCAATGCTGGCGAGACGACCTGGTTTGGCTTTGCTCAGGAGATCTTGCGTCTCGCAAAGATAACTGAACCCCAATCGCACTTTGCGACACTGGAGCCGATTCTTACGTCGGAATATCCAACACCAGCCACGCGTCCTGTGAATTCCCGTTTGAATTGCAGCCGATTGTCACACGGACTTGGCTTCACCATGCCGGATTGGAAAGATTCTCTGGCGCAAGTAATGAACGAGGTATTCGAGTCTCATATCCGATAAGGCTCCGGCAGCTCGGCGTCAGCCAGCAGCGGTGCAGCCGCGTCTTTTTCGGAGACAGACGGTATGGTTATTCCATCCAAAGGCCATTCGATCTCCAATGCAGGATCGTTCCAGCGTATGGACCGCTCGCCTTGAGGAAAGTAAAAGTCGGTCGTTTTATAAAGAACGTTGGCTGTTTCAGAAAGCACGATAAAGCCATGCGCATAGCCCTCCGGAATCCATACGAACTCCAGATCTTCGACTGTCAGATGGAAGCCTGCCCATTTCCCGAACTGTGGCGATCCGGGGCGAATGTCTACGGCTATGTCCCAGATACGGCCAGATAATGCACGAACGAGTTTTCCCTGCGGCTTGCCGAGTTGATAGTGCAAACCGCGTAATACACCTTTGCGCGAAAAGGATTCATTGTCCTGTACGAAACGTTCCGGTAGTCCCGCAGCAGCGTAGTTCTTCGCCTGAAAAACTTCTGCGAACCAGCCGCGTTCGTCCCCATGCTTTTTCGGCCGGACCAGCTTCACATCCGCCAGAGGTGTATCCAGAATCTGCATCTTGATCAAGGTTTCATACGATCATCCGCCGAAACGGGATCGCGTTCGTTCAAAGTGACTAAACAACAGATGGATCGCGGTAGTCACGATCCACATGCCAGCAGACAAGTGAGTTATACCTTGGGATTGAAATTTCCAAGCAAGATAACAAAGGCAACTGCGAATGCAATCACCAGTGGTATCCACCAGCGGTCAAACCATGTCGTCTGCGAACCGTGAGCACTCATCTCCATATCCCTCCTTCATTAGGATAACCGACGCGCCGGAAGGCATCCATTCCATATCCGGACGGATGTTTACCCTCACCTTTTCTCAGGTTTGCTCTACACTTACGTTCACTTCCGAACACTAAATGTCTCGTGCCTGGAGCACCGTATGCTGAGATCGTTGCCACTATTGTCCGCTGTGATTCTCGCTTCCGCTGGTCTGTGCGGTGCGCAGACGTACGCAATTACACAACATTGGAAGATCGGCGGCACGGGTGGATGGGATTATCTGGCGGTCGATCCGTCGGCACATCGGCTCTACGTCACACACAATATGAGGGTGGAGGTGTTGGACACTGTTACCGGTAAGGTAGTGGGAGCAATTGCAGGTTTGACCGGTACACACGGCGTTGCTTTTGATAGCGACGGTAAGACAGGGTACATCAGCGATGGTGGCGCAAATTCGGTGGTGGTCTTTGATCGCGCCAATCTCTCCATCAAGGCGCACATCCCCGCAGGGACAAACCCAGACAGTATTGCATTTGATCCGGCAAGTAAAACGGTTTGGGCCTTTAATGGTCACAGCAAAGATGCGACCGTAATCGATGCGCGCAGCCTTACAGTGCTTGCAACCGTGAAACTGCCGGGCAGACCAGAGTTCGCCCAGGTAGACGAACGCGGAGCGCTCTTCGTCAATCTTGAAGATAAGAATGAGATCGCTAAATTGGACACAGCATCTCGATCTATTGTGGCCGTATGGTCTCTTGCAGGGTGCGAGTCACCTTCCGGCATGGCGATGGATCGCACGTTGCACCGGCTCTTTTCCGTGTGTGACGGAGACAAGATGGCAGTAACCGACTACACCACAGGGAAGGTGATTGCGCTTGCGGCAATTGGCGGTTCACCCGATGCGGCAGGCTTCGACCAGAATCGAAAGCTTGCGTTCTCCTCTAACGGAGAAGGAACGCTTACTGTCATTGATACAAGACAGCCAGGCTATCCTGCCATGCAGACGCTCAAAACGGCAAAAGGCGCACGGACAATGGCGTTCGATGAAGCTACGGGTGCGATCTATCTTTCTGCTGCCCAGTACGGTCCAGCACCGGCTCCCACAGCCGAACACCCACATCCGCGTCCCAGCGTATTGCCGGGTAGCTTTGAAGTGATTGTCGTTCGTCCTGTGAAGTAATGGTGACGATCTTTTCCTCACATTCAGAAAAGAAAGGGCAATATGAGTATCGTCTCCGCCTCAGCTTTGTACGTCTAACTTGTCCTGGGGGATAGTTTGACTCAGGCCTTTATCAATCGCATCGCCACAGCCGTTCCTGACCATGAAGTTCATTTCGCGTTCGTGGAATTTGCCAGCATGATGCTGAAAGAAGAGCGATCCAGAACGCTCTTTCTACGCATGGCAGCTAAATCGGGGATTAATCGCCGCTTCTCGGTGTTACGGGCAAAAGGCTCGCTCAGGCCTGGTGATGTCGATGCGCATGCGTTTTATCGTCCCGGACAATTTCCATGCACAGCGGAGAGGATGCGTGTATTTGAAGAGAACGCCCCTAGGTTAGTTCAAGGCGCATTGGATCGACTTGCACTTACTGATGAAGAGCGCCAGTGTATCCGCCATGTGATAGTGACCTGCTGCACCGGTCACTATGCTCCTGGATTGGACTTTGCAATCATCGATCACCTGGGGCTCTCGTCGGAAGTGGAACGCACCATGATCGGATTTATGGGCTGTTATGCCGCCATCAATGGGCTGAAACAGGCGCGCCACATTGTTCGATCTGAGCGGAAAGCTAATGTGCTGCTGGTAAATCTTGAATTATGTACGCTTCATCTGCAGGAGTCGCAGGATTTAGCTGAAGTGCTATCCTTTCTGGTCTTCGGCGACGGATGTTCGGCAAGCCTGATCAGTGCAAAAAAAACGGGCTTAGCAATGGATGGATTTCGCGCCGTGCTGCTGCCTGAGACGCGGGACCTCATTACATGGCGTATTGGCGATGGCGGATTCCTGATGCATCTTTCCGGCCAGGTGCCGACGGAGATTGAGAAAGCACTCCGCTCGGAATCGCACGCGTTCGCTGTGACTCCTCAAATTGATTTGTGGGCGATTCATCCTGGTGGCCGCACCGTGTTGGATGCAGTTGAGAGTGGCCTATTGCTCCCGCCGTATGCTTTGGCAGCGTCGCGTAAGGTGCTGCTGGAGAATGGCAACATGTCTTCAGCTACTGTAATGTTTGTGCTGGCGGAGTTGATGAAGACGGCACGGGACGGACAGCGCGGAATAGCAATGTCTTTCGGGCCCGGTCTAACTGCAGAAACAATGGCCTTTCATGCGGTGTGAACCCATGGATTTCTCGCGACGTGCGCATCTGCGTGAGCGGATGGATGAGCCGTGTACGTATAAAGAGTTTCGCGCGTGTCTCCATGATCTGGAAAAGGTAAACACGATGCTGCGTGGATATAAGCCTTCGCTCGATTGGGTGTCTCGCCTTTTGCGCGAATATCCTGATCCGGTGCACATTGTGGATGTCGGCTGTGGGGGCGGAGGTATGTTGCGTGCAATTCAGGCTTGGGCGCACATGCACCATCGGACGTTACGGCTTACCGGCATTGATCTGAATCCCCACGCTGCACGCGCATGTCAGGAGTTTAGTGCAAATTGCTCGGAGATCGAGTGGATCACAGGCAATGCGTTCTCCTATGACGATGCGCGAAGCGCAGACATCATTATGAGTTCGCTGTTGACACATCATTTGGCTGAGCACGAGATCGTTCGTTTCCTGGCATGGATGGAAGAAAACACTATCGTCGGATGGTTTGTGAATGATCTTCGCCGAAGCCCCATATCGTATTACAGTTTTAAATCTCTTGCCTGGGTGATGCGTTGGCATCCTTTTGTGCGACATGACGGTCCTGTGTCGATACGCCGGAGTTTTCTGCCTGAAGATTGGGTACGTATGTGTACGGCAGCGGGCCTACGAATGAGTGAAGTTGAGATTCTTGAGATGCCATTCGGACGACTGTGTATTTCAAGACGGAAGCAATGAGCACAAAGCTGGATGCCGTAATCGCGGGTGGTGGACCTGCGGGGTGCGCTCTGGCAATTCTGCTTGCCCAGCAAGGGCGCACAGTGGAACTGATCGAAAAATCGACACATGCGGACAACAAAGTATGTGGTGAGTTCTATAGCAACGAGACTGTGCAGTATCTGAAATTCCTTGGAATAGATCTTCACTCTATGGGTGCGCTGCCCATAGCTTCCGTGCGTCTTGCGCGCAAACGTGTAATCGCCGAGTGCGAATTGCCATTTCTAGGTTTGTCGCTTCCCCGGCGCATAGTCGACGAAGCTCTACTGGAAAGAGCATATGCAGTTGAAGCTCGTTTAATACGCGGAAAGAATGTCGAAGCTCTCCAGCATCGAGAGGATGCATGGGTCTTTCGTTGTTCAGATGGAAGCGAACACACGGCGACCGAGGCTTTTATCGCCACTGGCAAACATGATTTGCGCGGATGGAAGCGTGATAGTGGTAAACAGAATGATCTAGTGGCATTCAAGATGTATTTTGCGCTCTCGTCTACGCAGGGAGATGCACTCAAGCACTGTGTGGAGTTGATTCTTTTCCCTGGGGGATATGCTGGTCTGCAACTAGTTGAGCCAGGAGTTGCTAATCTGAGCCTATTGATTCGGCGAACTATATTTCATAAGTGCGGTGCAGGATGGCCTGCTGTTCTGGCGCATGTTAAAACGCATTCGCCACATCTTTGTGATCGTTTAACAGGAGCTATGGCTTTGCTTGAGAAGCCATTGGCGCTCTCATCCATTCCTTATGGGTATCATCGATCAACAAAGGGTATTGCCCCGTGGTGTTTGGGCGATCAGTGTGCGGTAGTTCCATCGTTTACTGGTGATGGTATGGCAATCGCACTGCATAGTGCTCACGTGGCTGCAGGCTATTTTCTTAGCGGACATACTTCGTCTGATTTCCATGCGGAATTTAGACGGCAGATGCGCGCTCCTATCCAAACCGCCGACTTTTTTTCGCGTCTGATGATGGAGGTACCGATGCTGACTTATGGCTTGCGGATCTATCCGGAAACCATGGCTTGGATCACGCGACGTACGCGCATTCCCGAACAATTCTGTACGGCTTCATGGATGTAACCGCCACATGCTTTTTAGGAGATATTCTGTGAGCACCGAAGAGATTCAACAACGATGCATCCAGCTTATTGCCGAACAGAAACAAATTTTGCCAGAGGCGATTACACCTGCCACTACCTTTAATGAACTCAATGTGGATTCGCTTGATCGAGTAACATTAGCGTTCGACGTGGAAGAGATCTACGGCATTGCGATTCCGGAGAGCAGCCTGGCTACGATCCATAGTGTCGGTGATATGGCAGAAGGAATTGAAAAAGCTATTGCCATGAAGCAGGCAGACGCAACGCACACGGCCGGTGAGGCTTGAGGCGTGTAGTCATCACGGGCATGGGTTGCGTCACACCCATTGGTATTGGAATAAATGTGTTTACCCGTTCTCTCTTCGAAGGAAAGCAGGATTTTTTGCCTGTAGAAGGACGCGCGCATGGCGAGATCAGCTTCCATTACATCGCGCAGGTGAAGGACTTTGATGCTCGCTCTCTTCTTTCTGCGGAACAGATACTGCTTTCGGAACGTTCGTCGCAATTCGTTCTTGTGGCCGCGCGGGAAGCGATTGCTCAGTCCGGCCTACTGGAATCAATAGACCGCAATAAAATGGCCGTTGTCTTCGGCTGTTCTGCCGGTGGACGAACCGCCGAAGAGCCTGCGCTTGAAAAGCTATACGTCGAAAAAAAACGTGTCCATCCGCTCATTGTGCCGCGCTCAATGGCAAGTTTAGGCACTAGCCTTGTGTCCATCGAATATGGCATTACTGGGCCGTGCTACACCGTATCTACAGCGTGCGCTTCGTCTACGCATGCCATCGGACAAGCATTCCATATGGTGCGTTCAGGCATGGTAGATGGTGCGATCACAGGAGGTCATGAAGCCCCACTAACATATGGATTCCTGAAGGCATGGGACAGCCTTCGTGTCGTTTCTCCCACAGTGTGTCGGCCGTTTTCCATCGATCGCGACGGCATTACGCTTGGTGAGGGGGCGGGGGTACTGATACTGGAAAATCTCGAACACGCACAGGCCCGCGGCGCGATCATTCTGGGGGAAATTGTTGGCTTCGGTATGTCTTCGGACGCGCAGCATATGACGCAACCAAAGTCGGAAGGTGCCGCAGGTGCGATGCGCCTTGCTTTATATGACAGCGGGAGCACGGAGAAAGACGTTTGCTACATCAACGCACATGGAACCGGAACATTGCTAAACGATGCCATGGAAGCGGAGGCCATTCGCATGATCTTTGGTAATGCCACCATGCAGGTTCCCGTGAGTTCAACAAAATCCATGCATGGCCACGCGATGGGAGCATCTGGGGCCATGGAAGCCATCGCCACCGTGCTTGCCTTACGGCAAGGTCATCTCCCTGCTACCGCTGGAAATATCCATGTTCAAGAGAATTTGGCCATTGACGTTATTACTCGCGAATCCCGAACCTGTTGGCCAGGTATAGCATTATCCAATTCATTTGCCTTCGGCGGATTAAATGCGGTGGTTGCATTCCGCACCTTTCAGGTGTAACAAACGAATTCTCATTTAGACTGCTGCCGACATATGGAAATTTTCCTCGTGAGCCCAGCGTACGAGATTTTCCCGCACTTCATGGCAACGTTGCCATGAAGTTGAAGATTTGGCATTATGAATGCATTCGTGTGGGCTATGCCAGCCCACAGTCAAGCCACTCTTCGAATCCATAACTATCCGAGCCACTCTCTCCGAGTCATAACTAGTTCGACTGGATATAGGAATTCGCCGAAGGAAGGGAACAACGTGGTAAAGCTTGATCGTCGTACTTTCCTACAGGGCGCAGCCAGCATGGCGGCATTTGCGAAGTTGCCTTCCAAGCAGCGCAAGCGTCCTAATTTTCTCATTCTCTATCCGGATCAATGGAGATATGACTGGATGGAAGGCACCGTCGGCCTTCCCATTCAACTGCCAAATATCGCGCGCATTGCAAAAAAGGGCATGAATCTCGCCACAACTATCGTGGCAAGCCCCCTGTGCGCGCCTTCGCGCGCGTGTCTCGCCTCCGGCAAGGAGTACGACGACTGCCGCACGCCGGGCACCCCATACGACTATCCGCTCGATCAGGTGACCTATTACAAACTCCTGCGCGACTCCGGCTATCACGTGCTTGGCTGCGGAAAGATCGATCTGCACAAAGGCACGCTCGACTGGGGTCCCGATGGCAAGCGCTGCCTGCCCGAGTGGGGATTCTCCGACGGCATCGACAACGAAGGAAAGATGGACGCGGTATGGAGTAGCCACGACCATAATATCTTCGGTCCTTACATGACATTTCTAAAGAAACAGGGTCTTGCGAAAACCCATGTGGATGACCTGGTCAAACGCTATAAACAGGGTTATGCGGCAACATATCCCACCCCCCTGCCGGACCCCGCTTACTGCGACAACTGGATAACCGGCAATGCGCTGGGCCTGCTCGGCTCTGCTCCTTCGGACAAGCCCTGGCACCTCGTGGTGAACTTCACTGGTCCGCACAATCCGGAAGACATCACTGAGCGCATGGAGAAGACATGCCGTTCCAGGCAGATGCCGCATCCGAATGGTTCCACACAGTACGACGCTGCCACCCATACGCTCATTCGGCAGAACTACACCGCCATGTGTGAAAACATCGACGCGCAGATCGGCTTTCTGCTGGCGGAGGTGGAGAAGCGCGGCGATCTGGACAATACCGTGATTATCTTCTCCTCCGATCATGGCGAAATGCTCGGCGATCATGATCGCTGGGCTAAGTCAGTGCCGTATGAAGCGTCTGTACACGTCCCTCTTATCGTTGCCGGACCGGGTGTGCATCCCGGCAGAGTTTCGCACGCACTCATCAACCACATCGATATCGGCGCAACCATCCTCGACTTTGCAGGCGTAAAAGATACGCTATCTCTGCCACGGAAATCATTCCGCAATGTGTTGGAAGGGAAGACAGAAAAGCATCGCGATGTAGTGCGCTCCGGCCTGGGCTCATGGCGCATAGTGCGCGATGAACGTTACAAGCTGATAGTGGGATTCGATCCGAAGATTGGCATTCACACGCAGGGCGGGCACGATGCCAACTCGAATCCAACGGATGCACAGGGCCTGCACGAGGCGAGGAAGCGTCCGGATCGTGTCAGTACATTTGATCAGTATTTCTGACGAGGGAGATCTGAAGCGCGCTATATGGTAGAAGTCACATTTTCAGCGTGCGCATTTCCGAATCGAAAACGTATAGTCGCGAACTTTTGCAAGAAATATGCAAAAACCAAAGTTTCCGGAAGCAGATAGCCACTTCCCAAGGGCATAATCACAATTCCCGCAAAAAATAACATCACAATAAACAGATCAACACGCCGTTGCCGCTCATTCAGTTTTATGATGCCGCATGTAATATATGCTGCTAATCCATAGAGTAAAGGGAGAATGAACAAAATGAACGGGCCGAAATCCGCATACTGCACCCCGATCCCAAACGAAGGAGATCCGGTGTCTCCCTCGAACCATGAGGGAAAATAATATTCAGCCAAATGATAAGACCCGAAGTTCTTTGGCTTATTCGGCATAAGAGCACGAGGAATTCTAGAGTACACCTCCTCTTCGAATGCAATCCTTCCGAGATATGGATATTTGGGCGGTGGACTATCGATCACCATAATCGCATTACGTGTGTAATCGGCGTATCCAGCTATGCTCAAGAATAATGGAGCATCATTATCTGCTTTTTTGAATGCCGAAAAAAGTAAAATCAGAGCGCCCGATAATATGAAAGATATTGTAAGTGCCCGAGATAGCGAGATCGCCTTTCGATTTACATGTACCTGGTAAAGAATATAAACAAGCAGGAGGGTGACGATTGATCCCTTTGTGCCATGGAAATAAAGGAGAATGGTGCAGATCGAAAAGTAAAATATCGTTCCTATCTTTGTCTTATTTTCCTTGAAGAGATAAAGAATAAATCCAATGTTGCAGAGAAGAATGGAAACGAAGAAATAGAGCCCGTACCCTGTTCTTGTCTGTACGTAAATTTCACGAGGACTAAACAAGTACTCTCGAAATTTGATCATCACGGGCAAATAGTCCAGGAAGGAAAGAACCAGACAAATCCATGGGAGAGCACCCAAGCGAAGATTTGTCGTTTTTGTCCGAAGGAACAGCAGGTTTGGAGCACGAAAGACGCATATACCGATCATCGTTCCAATTGCGATCGCATCGTACGTAAGATAGTAAAAGAGGGTTGCTCCGATGGGCGGTGGTGGCCCAAAAAATCGAAAATTAAAATATCCGAGTAGATGGTTGATTAGAAGGCTCGGTCCGAAAAGAAGCGTCGCGAAATGAATCCAGGTCCCCAGCCGCCAACTGATAAGACAGTAGCATCCTATATAAACCAAAGCGGACAGAAGAATGATTTCCTCATATGAAAACATCGCACCGCAAGTATACGCGGGTGGAGAAATCGTATATGGCGCGTTTGCAGGTATGGGAGACCTCTTGTGTGCAGGTCCCGTAATTGCTCATGAACTCCGCCGGGGAACAAGGGTCCATCTCATCCTCTTGCCTTCCAGAGGACTGCTTGAATTTACGAAGCTTATTGATTTTGGAGCAAACGACCTTCTGACTCCACACGTCCTGCCGGCGGGAGTCTCTCCAGCACTTTGGATGGAATTCTTCCATCAAATGCGCTCATTGGACCCGCACCACATCTGGGTATCGCCGCATGCACCTCAAGAGGTTTCCAGTTGGAAGATACCTATCTTGTTTCGTCTGCTGAAATCCTTATTCTGGTCAAAGGGCCGTGTTGTTGGAGCAACAACGGAACGTGGTGCTCTGGCTCTGAATGATGCTATCGAGATTGATCGAACACTTCCTTATGCCCGTCGAGAATGGGAAGCATATAGAAAGGCTTTCCATGGTCTTCCAGAGGATTCTCAGCCAATCGCTTTCGTCCCTGAGATCATGCAAATTTGTAATCTTTCATCGCAGTTCGACCTTGTGATTCATCCAGGAGCTACAGCCGCTAGCCGGAAATGGGCTGTGGAGAATTACGTCAAACTGCTGCAGATATTGCCGTCCTCGCTCAGGATTTGCGTAGTGGGGGTCCCTCAGGATATCGCTGACGTAAAAGCTGTAATGCATGCTGGCAGAGACATTGAGTATAGATCGGGAAGCTTAAAGGATGCTCTCAAAACAATCGCTTCGACGCGATTGCTGCTTTCCATGGATAGTGGAACGGTTCACTTCGCCGGAGTGCTAAAGGTCCCAGTTGTGGCGCTGTTTGGGAAAACGGATCCGGCCAAGGTCGTGGAATCCAGGGAAGGTCTGTTTCCAATCTATCGAAAAGTAGTGCCCTGCCAGCCATGCGGCTCTGTGGAATGCACACAATCGCGTCTATTCTGCATGGAAGCGATCACAGCTGAAATGGTGGCGAGAGAGGTTCTGGTGCGCCTTTCTCAAATTGAGAAACAAGTACCCTGATATCGGAAGAAAGCATGCACAGACGTGCCGCAGACATGTTGCCTCTATTCCCTTTTGATCCCTTTCTTTATCCTTATATAGTAGAGACCTATGCATAGCCGCATTTTACGGATAAGCCTTCTGTTGCTCCTTCCCCTTTGGGCAGAAGGATCCCTGACGAAAGAGATTTCAGCGCAAGATGCGGCGCCAGCACCTGTCGCTCCTCAGGGGCCCGCAACTTCATTAGGCACGACAAGTCCGTCTGTTATCTCTCCTACCTCTCCGCAATCCTCCGCAGCTTCTTTGCAGCCATCTACTCCTTCAAGTGAAGATGAGAAACAGGAAGGTCAAACGGCGAAACCTCCAGCGGCTACTGGAGTTGGAACGGAGATTCCACCGGCTCCTCCGACCGATTTTCAACTTCTTGTACAGGCCTCCACAGGGACGCTGCTTCCCATTTTTGGCGCTGATCTGTTCCGCAATGTTCCAAGTACTTTTGCTCCTGTAGATAATGTGCCGGTCACCCCTCAATATGTAATCGGACCTGGTGATGAAGTCGTTCTGCAGGTGTGGGGGCAAGTCCGGTTCCGCGGTCGATATGTGGTTGACCGTAGCGGAAACATTGCAATCCCTGATGTGGGGAGCATCCATGTTGCTGGCCTGCCCTACGAGAAATTGCAGGGGTATCTCCAGTCGGAGCTTCAACGTGTTTACCGCAACTTTGACATGACTGTGAATTTGGGTCAGCTTCGTTCGATTCAGATCTTCATGGTAGGCAATGTTGTGAGACCTGGCAGCTTTACCGTCAGTTCTCTTAGTACACTCGTCAACGCACTCTTTGCCTCCGGAGGACCTTCTTCTACTGGATCATTACGCCATATTTTGCTCAAACGGAGCGGAGAAGTCGTCCGCGATTTCGATCTTTACGATCTTTTGCTTAAGGGAGACAAGTCCGCAGACGCACCTTTATTGCCCGGCGACGTGATCTATGTCCCACCTGTCGGTCCACAGGTCGCGGTAGCAGGAAGCGTTCTGAATCCGGCAATCTATGAACTTAGAGGTGAAACTACCGTTCAGCAGGTAATGACGCTGGCCGGTGGACCTACGGTGACAGCATCGGAGGGTAGTGTTCGAATTGAGAGGATCGAAAACCACAAAGAACGAAGCGTACTGACGGTAAATTACGGTAAGGAAGCTGAAGCGCCAGTACACTCCGGAGACATCTTAATTTTCTCGAAAATTCTGGATCGCTTTAGAAACGCAGTAACACTCCGCGGCAACGTACAGAACCCTGGGCGTTACGTATGGCATCCGGGTATGCGTATCTCCGATCTGATTCCGGAAAAAGACGCACTTCTCACAAAAGACTATTACCGGACACACAATCTTCTTGGAATTGTTAGCGGTACTGACTATCAGCAGCCGCAGGAAGGCAATCTTTCTGTCTCGACCAAATCGACAAAATCGGAAGAGAGTGAAACTGGTAATCAAAAAGCTTCCGCAGCGATTACGTCCGCGCCTCCTGCGGATGGATTCCAGCCTAAGAATGATGTCCTGTTAAGTGCCGCAGACATTAACTGGAACTATGCCGTCATTGAGCGGTTGAACACGAATGATCTAACGACGTCTCTGATTCCCTTCAATTTAGGTGAGGCAATTCTGGACCGGAACCCCGCAGCCAATCTTGAGCTGCAGCCGGGAGACATCGTCACCATCTTCTCTAAGGCTGATATAGCAGTTCCTCAGAGTCAGAGAAGCCGATACGTGCGCCTGGAAGGTGAGTTCATAGCCTCTGGTGTTTATAGCGTTCTTCCAGGTGAGACACTGCGCAGTCTGGTGCACAGGGCAGGCGGACTCACTTCAGATGCGTATCTCTTCGGGGCGGAGTTCCGTAGAGAATCCACACGTAAATTGCAGCAGCAGCGCATCAAGGAATATGCGGATGAGATGGAATCTCAACTATTGCAATCCCAGGTAGCCACGCAGACCGCTGGCAACGTTCAAAACATCGTCTTTTCCCCCGCCGCTCTTCAACGACTACGCACGCTGCGCGCTACAGGCCGGATTGTTCTTGGTTTGACACCTTGGTCAGCCGGAGAAGGAGAGATTCCTGATATCCCTCTGGAGGACGGTGACCGGTTTGTTGTGCCTCGGAGACCTTCGACTGTAGCCGTGATGGGATCCGTGTATAACAGCTCAAGTTTTCTTTATAGAACTCATACAAATGTTTCCACGTATCTTCATCTCGCCGGAGGTTCTACCCGCCAAGGCGATGAAAAGCGGGCATTTATTATTCGGGCCGATGGTTCTGTCGTTAGCCATCAATTTTATTCAGGATGGCATGGCAAGAGCTTCGGATCAGTCGCAATTTACCCAGGTGACACAATCGTTATGCCGCCGAAGATTTCGGTACGAGACCCATTCCGCGTGATGCTGGATATCGCTCAGATTGTGGGTCAGTTCGGTTTGGGAGCCGCTGCTGTCAACGTTTTGAAATAGCTGGCTAATATGGAGCAACATTTGAGTGAAGCGATAGAAAGCAGGGTGGACGGTCCCCAGATCGATCTGGCCGAAGTGCTCCGGTTGCTGATCAAGCGACGCAAGATCATTCTGCGTGCTGCTGTGGCCGGCTTGCTGGTGGCAGCGGTCATCGCTTTCGTAATGAAGCCGTTCTATCGGGCTACTGCTCTCCTGATCCCTCCAACAGCAAGTGCTGGTTCGAATATGGCAGCTCTTGCGAGCCAATTAGGTGCCCTCGGCATTTCTGCGCCTTCAATCAAATCTCCCGGTGATCTATATGTCGGAGTTATGAAAAGCCACTCCGTGCTCTCCAGCATCGTAGATCGCTATCACCTCAAAGATGTGTACAAGACGAAAAAAGAGAGTGCCGCGGAGAGAACTCTTCTGGACAACACAGACTTTGTAGTAGGTCAGAAGGATTCGATCATAACGTTGTCCGTAACAGACCACGATCCTGCTCGTGCCCGCGATTTGGCGAATGCATACCTTGATGAGTTGCGAAAGGCCAATGGCCGGCTGGCACTTACATCTGCTTCTCAGCGGCGACTCTTCTTTGAAGAGCAACTGGAAAAAGAGAAGAATGCTCTGGAAAACGCTGAGGTGGAGCTGAAAAAGGTGCAGGAGGCGAGCGGCCTGGTCGTTCCCGCTGGCCAAATGAATGCGGAGGTTATGGCGAGTACTCAGCTCCGTGCGGAAATTGCATCCCGGCAAGTCGAACTTGCAGCTTTACGGCAATCCGCAACTGCTGAGAATCCAGAAGTCGTTCGTCTACAAGCTGCTATAGCAAGTCTGCAGGGACAGCTCGCTGCAATGCAGAATGGAAACACCTCCGCTCCAGGACATGTTCCTTTTTCACGTGTTCCTCAAGCAGAGATCGAGTATCTGCGTAAGGAGCGCGAGGTGAAATATCACGAGTCGCTCATGCAGATGCTGGCTAAACAGTATGAGTCTGCTCATCTGGAAGAAGCCCAGGAAGAACCGCTCCTCCAAATTCTCGACCGTGCATCTCTGCCTGACACAAAAGCTGGACCGCATAGAACTTACATCATGCTCTTCGGATTAGTATTGGGAGCAATTGCCGGAATGTTCTGGGTTTTGTTCCGCGGATACTTTCCTAAGGTCAAAGCGATACTGACACCGCGTTGAGCAGAGTTAAAGCATCCCAACGGTCTATTTTACGCGGATGGAGCTTACTGGTTTTCGATCGCCTGTGCCACGGTGAGGAGTTTCGCCTCCTGAAAATGCCCAGCCAAAACCTGCACGCCGATAGGAAGCCCGTCTTTCGTCTCACCTGCGGGTACGCTAATACCACAGATACCGGCCAGAGAGGCGCCGACAGTATAAATGTCTGCCAGATACATCGAAACCGGATCGTCCGTCTTTTCGCCAAGTTTCCATGGTGGTGTAGGTGTCATAGGAGTTACGATCGCATCCACGTCACTAAAGGCGGCCATAAAGTCACGCGCAAGCAAGGTGCGCACCTGCTGGGCTTTGCGGTAATACGCGTCGTAATATCCGGAAGATAGAGAGTAAGTGCCGAGTAGGATGCGGCGTTTGACCTCAGGGCCAAATCCCTCATCACGACTCTCGCGATAGAGGGCAGCAAGGTTCTTTGCCTCGGCTGTGCGATGGCCGAAACGCACGCCATCAAAGCGTGAGAGATTGCTGCTCGCCTCGGCAGTTGCCAGAACGTAATACGTCGGAACGGCATACTTCGTATGCGGCAGTGAAATCTCGTGAACTGTGCATCCGTGGGCTTTCAGTTTCTCAATGGCGTTATCCACTGCTGCACGGATCTCCGGATCGAGTCCTTCACCGAGGTATTCCTTGGGAACGCCAATGCGCATACCTGCAACACTGCGCGACATTGCGTCTACATAGTCGTCGCAAGGGGTTTTATCGGCAGTGGCATCCATCACATCTGGGCCCGCCATCACGTTTAGCATAGTGGCGACATCCTGCACAGAGCGGCCAATCGGGCCTACGCGATCAAGAGACGAAGCAAATGCGATGAGACCATAACGCGAGATGCGGCCATAGGTAGGAAGCAGGCCGGTAACACCGCAAAAAGCAGCGGGTTGACGAACCGACCCGCCGGTATCGGTACCCAACGATGCAACGCAGAAACCCGTAGCTACGGCCGCCGCTGATCCGCCAGAAGAACCACCCGGCACGCGATCCAATGCGCGAGGATTTCGCACGATACCATAGGCTGAGTTCTCATTCGATCCACCCATGGCGAATTCGTCGCAATTGAGCTTCGCAATAATAACTGCGCCCGCCTCCTCCAGCTTGCGAACGGCTGTGGCATCGTATGGAGGCTGATATCCCTTGAGAATTTTAGAGGCAGCGGTCGAAGGCGTGCCCTTTACGGTTAGCACGTCTTTAATGCCAACAGGAACGCCTGCAAGTGGCGGCAGTGGATCGCCAGTTTTTGCAAGTAAATCGATAAATGATGCCTGCCTGAGCGCTCGCTCTTCTGTTGTAGCTAGAACAGAATTGATTGTGCCGTCTTCGGCAAGGATGCGGGCCAGGTGCGCCTCGGCGAGGGCAGTAGCTGTTGTCTCTCCGCGCTGGATGGCCGCGCGTGTACTCTCAATGGTCAGTGTGTTCAGGTCCATTCGTCTCTTCAGTCCATTGGCGCGGTTAGCGCTCGATCACTTTGGGTACTTTGAAGAAGCGTCCGTCCGTCTCGGGCGCTTCATCCATTACCAATTCGCGATTCAGGGATTCGCGGCGGATGTCTTCACGCAGCCACGCAGAGGTGGGCGTTTCTGTAAGCAACTCGGAAACCTGCGCCAGAGGAGGAACGTCAGAAGTGTTCAATTCATTCAATTCTGCGATATAGCTAAGAATTGAGTTGAGATCGCGTTGCATCTGCGCCTGCTCTTTGGTGGTTAGTTCCAGATTGGCGAGTGTGGCCACATGGCGCACCTCATCTTCTGAGACCATCTGTTTCTTCTGCATATCTGTCATGGCTTCTGTTCAAAGTGTAAAGCCGTCAGGGGAACCTTTGCGACATCGGTCAGCATGATTCGCAGCCTTTCTTCCATAGGGCGCAGTTGAGCCAGCCACTGCGGGGTCTCTACCTGGATCGTGCATACGCCCTTGTCCAGAGCCGAAACAGCACTGCGCGCCGCGATGGAAGAGCCGGCCGCAACCGGCCATGCCATCGCTAATCGCTCAAGCGGAGGCAGAGATTGCAGAGAATGGGCCAGTTCTCCTCGCAGCAGATCGCGCATGGATTCCATCAGTCTTCCCGAGTCGTTTGAGTGGAAGACAGCTTTTTCCAGAAGCCGCGGTTCATACTCAATCTGAGGCGGAGAGAGAATGGCAGCCACGTGACCCTGCCCACACGATACCCGACGAACTTCATCGCTGTTCTGAGGAGGGTGCCAGGGACCTGTAGCGGACGCCGTTTGCCAATATAAGCAAGCTCCGCACGGACGAACCTCAGCCCCTCGCTGCCTGGCGTTCCAAAGGTCTCCAATAGCCAGGGTTCTCTGGAGTGAAAAGCGCCCACATCAAAGTAGCGCCGGAATTCCATGCTGACGGGGTAATCATGCGAATGGTACACAGTAGCTTCTGCCACATACGCACTCTTATAGCCGGCCAGATGGAAGCGCGCTGTCACGATCGCATCCTCCCCAAAGAGGGTGTGGGATGGAAAGCCCCCGATGCTCATCAGCGCTTCTCGTCGATAGCAGGCAAATGAGTCTGATGCGAAGATGGAGCGGAATCCCAGCGTCTGTACACTTTCGAGATCGCGGACCTGCGAGACTGCAGGATAGTTGTGTAGACGTGCGAAAGCCTCTCGAGGCGTAGCTCCGGGATGCGGCAACTGGCGCCCGTATGCAGATGCCACCTGTGAGTCGTCGAAAGCAGCAAGGAGCCGCCGCGCTGAGGCCGCCTCTGTGAGAACAGCATCTTGGGTGAGATAAATGAGGAATTCAGCCTCCGGCAGAAGATCGGCACCGATTTGACGAGTTCCACCATGATCGTAATTTTTACGAAGTATGGAATGAATACGGTATCCGGCAGACTGGGCCAGTGCGACTGTGTCGTCCTCAGATTCAGAATCAATGATCAGCACATGACCGGAACCCAATCCAAGGTCATCCAGATTGCTTCGGAGCGCTTCCCCAAAACGCACCCAGCCGCGCCCGGCATTTAGAGTAGGAACGACAAAAAATATACGGGAGAAATCGGGCATAATCATTCCGCGCGAAGTAAAACAGACAGCCGACGGCACTCATCCTTGTGAATGGTCAACCACTATTTTATCTGTATAGAGTTGCCGGACGGATTAGACTGCGCCCTTTGAGCGCACAACACTCACAACGGTTTTAGCAAGAATTTTAATGTCGAGCCACAGACTCCATTCCTCAACATATTGGCGGTCTAACATAACCCGTTGATCGTAGCTCAGGCTGGATCGTCCAGAACACTGCCAAAGTCCGGTGATGCCTGGCTGCGCCGCTACGTAATACGCGAAGTTTGCATGATACTTCTCTACCTCAGCGGCAACAATAGGGCGCGGCCCGACGAGACTCATACGCCCGGTAAGTACATTCCATACCTGAGGAAGCTCGTCCAGGGAAGAACGCCGCAGGAAACGTCCTAACGGAGTCACACGGGGATCATTTTGCAGTTTATGCGAGCGATTCCATTCTTCACGGATCTCTGGGTGCGAAGCCAGGTGCCGCTCCAGAACTTCGGCGGAGTTCACGCACATCGTGCGAAACTTCCACATAGAGAAAAATGCACCACCGCGGCCAATCCGCCTGTGGGAAAAGAAAATTGGTCCGGGAGAGGTCAGGGTGACCAGGCAGGCAATAATTGCGCCAACAGGGAGCAGCACAATAGCGATCATTAGGCCCAAAACTACATCCAAAATGCGTTTGGTAACGTTGTAATCGAAAGAGTTTACTGCCTCGAGTAAGTGGGTGCGAGAGCTCCCAGCATAAACGGAAGCTTCGTAAGCGCCATCCAGAGCATAATCGCCCCCCAGATCACTTCTACTCTCCGGTGATTCGTTCAATAACGTCATGCCATCCTGAAATCATGCTGTTGTTCAGTCCAGACCGGAGTGCCCGCTGCGTATGCGCAGTCAGTTCCCACCGTCATGCACTGAGACCCTCATACAGGCATGAAGTTGCGTGCTGCTTTTTGGAACCTCTGGGAGAGTAATTGGTTCAGATGCGTTCTCCTCTAGTCTAAATGCCTGACGCGTTTGAAAGTCCTTAAAAAGCACCTAGTTTGATAATGCTCACTCTTGTTTGATAAATTCTATTCTTTGCAATCGTTTTCAGCAAAAGAAAGCAGCGGAATGGCCTCTGTAAGCGTGTGAATAAGAATATGTCCCGGTTCGGATGGGCATTCTGCAGACCCGGTTCCTTTTAGGAGTACGCGCATCGGTACACCCGCATTGGCTGCCGCAGCAATATCCGAACACCGATCACCGACCATCACTGACCGCGAAAGGTCCAGCCCATGCTCCCGTGCCGCCTTCAGCAGCATTCCCGGTTTTGGCTTGCGGCAATCCGTATCCTGCTTGTAATCGCCAATGCCATGCACCGGGTGATACGGCGAAAAATAAACCCCATCCACCACGCATCCACGCGAGGCCAACTCGCGGCACATCCAGTCCATCAGCGTATGAAACTGCTCTTCGGAGTAATATCCTCGTCCAATCCCCGACTGGTTCGTCACGATAATGATCGCGTAGCCGAGCGACCGTGCGTGCGCAATCAGCTCGAAAATCCCTTCTACCCACCGCACGTCCTCAATTTTGTAGAGAAAGTCCGTATCGACATTCACAATGCCGTCGCGGTCTAGAAACAGGGCAGGTCGAAGAGAAGCCATCCCTCCCAGTGTACGTGCCCACGCATCTCACTTTATGGCAAAGGAGGGCAACATGAGCGAGCAGAAGACCCCAGGCGCAGGCGGCGCATACGGTGGACAAAATGAAGGAGCGGAAGCCCGCAGTTCCAGGCCCGTTACTTCTCCGGTACCTGAGCGGAAAGATTCCGAGATCAACCCATCCTCGCCAAACAACATCACCACAACCAGCCGCGACGGCGCCGAACGAAGCATCGAACGGGCCGACGAGCGCTAACACCTATTGACAGTCGTACCGCTCCCATTGGTATAGTCCAAAGCGTTAGCGGCTAGAGATCAGAGGGCCGCCCCGGCTGCGCTGCGCAGGTATTTAACACAGCGCAGCCGGGGCGGCTTTTCCTGTTTCAGGCGCATTTCGCATGCGCATCCGCAAAATTTTGTACCCACACCGGCAGCCGGCTGTGGCAGTCCGTTCCCGAAAGGGAGGAGAAAAACACGTAATGGCGAACGCTATGCCCGTATCCTCGCGCGGCCCCGAAGTGCCAGTGACCGAGGGCAATTTCCTTGACCGCATCGGTATCCCATCGGTGCTCTTCTGGGGCTTCGTCGGCCTGCTGCTGTTCATGATCGGCGACGGTGTCGAGTCCGGCTACCTGGCTCCGTACCTCATGGATCTCCACTTCTCTGAACGGTCCGTGGGTGCCATTTTCACCTTCTATGGAGCAGCCGCTGCCGTGGCCGGCTGGCTCTCAGGGGCTCTCTCCGACGTATGGGGACCGCGCCGCGTCATCACCATCGGTCTCGTCATCTGGATCGCGTTTGAAGTCCTCTTCCTGACTGTCGGCGTGCGCACCGGCAGCTACACCAGCGTGCTGCTGACCTACGGCATCCGCGGTCTCGGCTTCCCACTCTTTGCCTACGGATTCCTCGTATGGATCACGGTCGCCGCGCCGAAGTATCGCCTCGCTTCGGCGATGGGCTGGTTCTGGTTCGCCTTCACCGGCGGACTCCCCACTCTCGGCTCGCAGGTCGCTAAATATTCCATCCCGCGCATCGGTGCTTACAACACACTCTGGCTCTCCACCGGTCTCGTGCTCATAGGCGGACTCATCATGCTCTTCGGCGTGCGTGAACAGCGTGGACGCCGCCGTTTGGTTGGCGATACGGACAATCCTATCGCCGCGCTACTGGGTTCGCTAAAGCTCGCCGTTCAGAAGCCAAAGACGCTCATCGCCTGCATCGTCCGCGCCATCAACACGGCTGCCGAATACGCGTTCTTCATCTTCTTCCCCGCGTTCTTCGAGCACAAGATCGGATTCACGCAAGGCCAGTTCCTTACCTTGCTCAGTGCCGTTTTCCTGTCGAACATCATCTGGAACCTGCTCTTCGGCCTCATCGGTGACCGATTCGGCTGGCGCAAGACCATCGCATACTGCGGCGGATTCGGTTGCGCCATTACCACGCTGGCCTTCTATTACGTGCCGGTCATGACGCACAGCTATCCGCTCACCATCGTTGTGGGCATGGCATACGGCGCAACACTTGCTGGATACGTGCCGCTCTCCGCACTTACCCCCATGTTGGCGCCCGACCATCGTGGTGAGGCGCTCTCGCTGCTGAGCCTCGGTGCATCGGCCGCCGGCCTGCTCGGCCCGGCCATCGTCACGCTCTTCTTCGATAGTGTCGGCGTCGTCGGCCTCATGTGGATCTTCGCCGTGCTCTACCTCATCAGCGGATTCATGGCGCTCACACTCACCAATCCAAACGACACCATGGCGAGCATCTAGAACCATGGCGTGGATTGCAATCGATGCTGGAACCTCGGTCATCAAGGCCGTCGCCTTTGCAGATGACGGCCGCGAACTCACCCTCGCGCGTGAGAAGACCGAGGTGCTTCACCCGCAGCCAGACTGGTCCGAGCAGGACATGGATGGCGTCTGGTCTGCTGTCGTAAAAACCGTCACCGCAGTCGTTCCGCAGATCACGGAACAGGTGCGTGGAATCGTTGTTACCGCGCAAGGCGACGGTTCCTGGCTCGTGGACGAGCAGGGCCGTCCCACCGGAAATGCCATTCTCTGGAACGACGGCCGCGCAACCGAAGAGATCGAGCAGTGGACGGCAAGCGGCGCGATTGAACAGAGCTTCCGCATCAGCGGTTCTGTCAGCTACCCCGGCCTGCCTAACGCTATCTTCGCGTGGCTCGACAAGCACCAGCCAAACCGTATCGGCAACGCGCGCTGGACACTGACCTGCGGCGCATGGCTCTTCAGCAAAATGACAGGCCGCTTCGCCGCCGACCTCTCCGACGGCTCCAACCCATTCAGTGATGTAAAGCGCGGCGAATACTCACAGCAGATCGTCGCCCTCTATGGAGCAGAGAAGAACGCAAAGCTTCTGCCGCCGCTCGCCAAAGGTAAGGATGTCGTAGCCCCGCTCACCGATCACGCAGCAAGCGAACTCGGCCTCAGCGCGGGCACGCCCATCGTTATGGCTCCGTACGACATCGTTTCCACGGCTTACGGCTCCGGCGCGTCGCAGCCCGGACAAGCCTGCGTCATCCTCGGCACCACCATCTGCGCGGAAGTCATCACAGCCTCGCTCGATCTCACCGGCGACCCTGCAGGCACTACCATCGCACTCTACGATGGCCTCCACCTGCGCGCCATGCCCACCCTCACAGGATGCGAAGCGCTCGATTGGACCGCCCGTCTGCTCGAAGTAGATGGCCTGCCTGCGCTCGGCGATCTCGCTGCCACCGCACCGCGCGGTAGCAACGGCATCTTCTTCTTGCCGTATCTTTCACCCGCAGGCGAGCGCGCTCCGTTTCTCAATCCCGACGCGCGCGGCAGCTTCCACGGCCTCACTCTCGGCGCATCACGCGCAGCATTAGCACGCTCGGTCTATGAAGGTCTGGCCTTCGTCGTGCGCGAGTGCCTCGCCACCGCAACGGCAGACAAACTTAGCGAAGTCCGCGTTTGCGGCGGCGGAGCGCGCAGCGATCTCTGGTGCCAGCTCATCGCAGACGCAACCGGCGTCACCGTCATCCGTCCGGCAGACAGCGAGATCGGCGCACGCGGCGCGCACCTCTTCGCCATGGCAATCACCGGCGAAACCAAAGACATCACGGAAGGCGTGCAGAAACACGTCACCCACGCCACCACCTTCCGTCCCAACGCAGAAGCGCACGCGTTCTACACCCTGCGCTACGAAACATTCCTCAAGGTGCGCGAGACCGCAAACGCGCAATGGCAACTCTTAGCAGGAGCACGATGAGCACCGCTGTATTTCTCGGAATCGATCTTGGCACGCAGAGCGTTCGCGTGATGGCTGTTACGGAAGAGGGCGCAATCGCCGCTGTCGCCACACAGCCGCTCACCAGCACACGCGACGGCGTTCGCCATGAGCAGGACCCCAGGTCCTGGTGGCAGGCTGTCGCCACTTGCTCGCGCAACGTCATGTCGCAGCTCGGCAACACGCGCGTGAAGGGCCTCGCCATCGACGCCACCTCGGGCACCATCCTCATGATGCATCCGTACACGCTGGAGCCGCTCACCTCCGGCCTGATGTACGACGATGGCCGCGCGAAAGAAGAAGCCGCACTCTGCAACGAAGCCGGTGGCGCGCTGTGGAGCGAATTGAGCTACCGCATGCAGCCCTCATGGGCGCTGCCGAAGCTGCTTTGGCTCGAACGCCACGGCCACATCCCGTTCGGCGCAAAGCTCGCCCATCAGAACGACTTCATCAACGCGCAATTCGCAGGCGAAATGATCGCCGCCGACTCCAGCAACAGTCTAAAGACAGGCTTCGATCTCATCCGCATGCAGTGGCCGACGGATGTCATCGAAAAGCTGGAACTGCATCCGATGATCTTCCCGGAAGTCGTTCTCCCCGGCACAAAGATTGGCGAAGTCTGCCCCTACGCCGCAGAACAAACCGGCATCCCTATCGAGACACCTATCTTCGCTGGCATGACCGATGGCTGCGCCGCGCAGATCGCCTCCGGTGCAACTACCGTTGGCAGTTGGAACTCCGTCGTCGGCACCACGCTCGTGATGAAGGGCGTCACGCGCGAACTGCTGCACGACCCGCTCGGCGTCGTCTACTCGCACCGTTCGACAGACGGCATGTGGCTCCCCGGCGGCGCATCCAGCACCGGCGCTGGCGTCATCACCAAAGAATTTCCCGGAGCCGACCTTGATGCGCTGAATGCAGCCGCCCTCCAGCAAGGCCCCACGCGCGCCGTCGTTTACCCGCTGGCAGGGCAGGGCGAACGCTATCCCTTCGCCGCTCCGGCAGCGCAAGGCTTTACACTCGGCGAGCCCGCTTCGACAGAAGAGAAGTACAACGCCACGCTGCAGGGCATCGCCTTCATCGAACGTCTCGCCTTCGACGCTCTGCGCCATATCGGCGCGCCCACGGATGGTTCGTTCACCATCTCCGGCGGAGCAACCAAGAGCGCGGCACTCAACCAGATTCGAGCCGATGTGATGCAGCGCACTATCGGCGTGCCTGAAGTTACAGAGGGTGCGTTCGGCATGGCCGTGCTTGCCGCCGCGCATACCTCGTCCATTGCGGAAGCTACCAAACGCATGGTTCGCATCGAGCGCACCATCGAGCCCAAACGCAGCTTTGCAGAATACGCGGACCAGTACATCGCTCTGGTAGATGAACTGGCCAAACGCGGCTGGCTGCCGCAGGATGTTGCCGACTTCGCACGCGCAGGAGCACGCGCATGAGCCGCATCGTCCTCGTTCGCCACGGCCAGACCGTCTGGCACGCAGAAAACCGCTACGCCGGACGCACCGACGTCGCACTCACGCCCGAAGGCCACGCGCAGGCTGAGCGTCTCGCCGCATGGGCCGCCACCGCAAAGCTCACCGGCATCTGGTGTTCCACGCTCTCCCGCGCACGCCTCACGGCTGAGCCGTCCTCACGCGCCACAGGCCTCCCTCTACACGAAGATGATCGCATTATCGAAGTAGACTTCGGCCAGGGCGAGGGCCTTACCGATGCCGAGATGCAGGAGAAGTTTCCCGAAGCGCGCGCAGCCTTCAAACTCGATCCCGCAAAGCACTACCTGCCCGGCGGCGAAGATCCAGTCCTCGTAGCCCAGCGCGGCATGGAAGGTCTCCAAGCCATCGCAGCCGCCACAGGCAGCGGACGCGCACTCGTCGTCTGCCACAACACCTTTATTCGCATCACGCTGTGCAAGCTGCTCGGCATCCCGCTCGGCCGCTATCGCAGCGTCTTTCCAAAACTCGCAAACGGCACGCTGACCGAGATTGACCTCACGCCCGATAATGCGGCGCTTCTCTCGTTCAACAGCCCGCTACTTTAAGGAGCAACAACCCCGGATTATGGCTAAACAAAAACTACTCTGCATCGGTGATCACTTTATTTCTTCCTCCCTTATGAAGGCGAAGCTCGGCGCGCTCGCCGACCAGTTCGACATGGTCGAAGCCTCCACACCCTTCCCGCTCGAGCCCTTCCGCGACATCGCCGAAGTGCGCGAAGCCTCCGGCTCCGAAGAGCAGATGGCGGAAGTCCTCAAAGGCGTCTCCATCTGCATTGCGCATCACGCTCCGCTCACCAAGAAGGTGATGGAGCAGTGCCCCGACCTGAAGCTCTTCGTCGTCTGCCGTGGAGGCCCGGTCAACGTGAACGTGCCCGCCGCCACCGAGCACGGCATCACCATCGCCTACACGCCCGCACGCAACGCTGCCGCTACCGCCGAGCACACCATCGCGATGATCCTCTCCGCCCTGCGCAACATTCCGGCAACCGATGCAGCGATTCGCAGCGGCCAATGGGCAGGCGACTACACGTACCAGACCGCAGGTTTTGAGCTGGAAACAGCCACCGCCGGTCTCATCGGATACGGGGCGATTGGCCGCATCGTCGCCCGTATTCTGCGCGCTTTCGGGGCAAAGGTGCTCGTTTATGACCCATTTGCCAAGATCGACCCAAGCGAAGGCGTGGAGCAGGTCTCCGACCTCAACAGCCTGCTCGACCGCGCGCAAGTCGTTTCCTTGCACGCCCGCGAAACCAAAGAATCCAAAGGAATTCTCGGCCGCAAGCAGATCGCGCGCCTCCAAAAAGGCTCTGTCGTCGTTAACTGCGCACGCGGTTCGCTGATGGACTATGACGCCCTTGCCGACGCGCTCAAATCGGGCCATCTCTTTGCTGCTGCGGCAGATGTCTTCCCGCAGGAGCCGCTTCCGGCCGATTCGCCGCTGCTCCAGTTCCCAAACTTCATCATGACCCCGCACATTGCTGGTGGAACTAAGCAGGCGGCGGAGAAGGCGGCGACCATTGCTGCCGAGGAATTGAAGCTGTTTTTGGAAGGAAAACCGCTCAGATATTGCGCGAACCCCAAAAAGTAGCGACAGAAAAACGACAAAATACCCCCAAGATGGGGCAAATAAATGCAGGCTAGATAATCCACAGACGGGGGTCGCTCACCGTAACGGCATGTACGCCGGAGGAGAGCAGACCCTCGATCTCTTTAACGCTGTCGATCAGTCCGCCGCCGATGACCGTCACCTGGGGAAACTCACTCAGCAAGCGCTTCACCACTTTAGGGGCGGCAATTGCCGGAAGCACTTCCACGGCATCGGGATGGAATTGATTCAAGGACTTACGGGCCGCATTCACCGCCGCCGAATCGATGGCGAAGGTGCGCTGCACGGTGAACAGGCCAAGCGTCTGCGCCGCTTTCAGCGTTTCAAAGCGCGTAGAGACGATGCCGCTCGCTCCATGAGCAGCCAGAAATTCCACCGCAAAACGGTCCCGCGCCAGGCCGTCCAAAAAATCCATATTTAGCAGGCACATTTTGCCCTTTTCGCGCGCTTTGGCCAGCATGGTAGGTAGCGTGAGCGGATTGCCGGTAAGCAGATACAGCGCCCTGGGCGGGCTGGATAGCGCCGCATCGAAGGTGGCCGGGTCATTCACGGCGGCAATGATCGAGCAGTCGCGCAATCCTCCGGCAAGATCGCCTTCAGAGGCTGCGACTTCTTCCAGGTCCTCGGCTACAAAATATCCCCGCCGCGGCTTGTCGTGTGTCTGTGTGTTAGTTGCCATGGATGCACCTCTTCTTTGGCTGAAGGCGTAGGCCGCGTCTGATTAGACGCGCAGTTGAAGAATGCCGTATACAGCATTTGCCAACGCTGAAAGGCTCCGGGGGCTCTGCGGTATTCACTCACTATACCCGTGAAAGTCTGCCAGAATATATCTAATTATGCGTAATAATTATTCATTCACTACGGAAATATTGGTGGTTCATTCCATTACGGCCAGCATTGGCAGATCGGAATTTGTATATGCCGATATCTTCATCGCAAACCACGAACCCTCCTCTTGCGGCGTTGTCTGCGGGGCAAATTTGCTGAATCCGAGGCGCGTGTACAGATCGCGCACAATGACGTTTTTTGGAGTGGGACGCACTTCACCGACGATGTGTGAGAGCCCGCGCGAGCGTGCTGCCTCGACCAGCCCCTGAAGGGCCGCTTCTTCCATGCGGCGGCCGAGTACGCGGCAACTCATCAGCCAGGTGTCGATGCGGAGTGCGTCTTCTTCGGCATAGGCAATCACCAGTGCGATAGTTCCGTTGTCGCCAAAAGCGTCGGTGAGAGCGAACTGCAGCGTGACAGCGTTGGGGTCAGCCATAATGCCGCGCAATTCTTCGGCGGTGTAGCGGCGCGTGGTGAGGTTGAATTGGTTTGTCTTCCCGATAAGCTGCGCGATGCGTGGGAGGTTGGCCTCATCGAACGGGCGGTAGCGCAGTTCCATCTTGAGCGAACGCAGGTAGCTGTCCAGATCGGTTGCGCTGGCGCGCATCTGTTCGCGGTCCGCATTAGCCTTGTACTGCGTGGCGCGCGCCAGATCTTCTGCGGTGAGGCCGAGGGACTCGAAGTAACCTCCGCGTGCGATGGTTGTTGCAAATCCCGCAGGGTCGTCGGGCAACTCCGGCACTGACACTTCGGGCAGTTCACGTCGCACGAGCGTGCGTTCGAAGGGATTGTCGTCCGCAAAGACGAGCGCCTCCACGCCGATGTTCAGCGTGCGCGCGATCTTGCGCAGGTTCGTTGCTTTATCGTTCCAGTTGATCTGCATGGCGGCAAAATGTTCAGGCCGCAACAGCATGGCTTTATGTTCCGCGATGGCGGCGAGTGCAAGGGTCTCAGTGTTCTTGGAGCAGATGGCGAGCAGCACACCGCGTTCGCGCAGGCGCAGGCAGTATTGCTGGAACTCCAGAAACGCCTCGCCGGCTGCGTGTCCCTGGCCAAGAGCGATGCCTTCGATGCCATCGTCGCCAATCACGCCGCCCCAGAGAGTGTTGTCGAGATCGAGCACGAGGCACTTCGCCGAACGGCCTGTGAGCGCAGCAAGCACCGGAGCAACGAGTTCGCCATACAGAGGAGCAGCGGCGGGATGGACCTCCTGTTTGGCGCGAAACCACATCGCTGGATCGTGCCATGTGCGGAGACCGTCTTGTGCCGCTACATCGTCGATGGCAAGCAGGTGCACGCCGTCTTCTTTTGCCGAGACATGCAGATCATGATTCAGCGTTCTGACAATCTGGTGCGGCGAGCCATCGTGGTGGTGCTCATTCGATCCAAGCAGTGCAGGGAAGAGCGGAAGCACAGTCTGTTGCAGCACCGTGGCATGAAAGTGGTCCCGCGCCAACTTCCACGCATTGCGCATACGCTGAAGCGGATCGAAGCCTGACTGCGCGAGTTCCACTAAGTGGTGCGCGTCGAACGCGAAGAGAACCACCTGTGGCGCAAATGCGTACAGAGGTGAGTCAGGCAATGCAAGCTCCTGCATGTACTGGCCGTATCCGCACTCATGTACGTGCAGCACGATGCCACGCCGCAACGCTGCCGCCCGAAGTGAAGCAACAAGATGGTGCGTAGTGGAAGAAGCAAGAATTGCAAGACGAATTTCGGACAAATCGTGCGAAGCAGTTTGTGAGAGGACCTGCTGGATCGCGCGATCGAGCTTTGCCGCCGCGAGAAAATCCAACTGGAATTGTGACAGTTTACGAAGCGCGCGCAGATCGTTGGAGCGCGCTGCTTCAGAGACCTGCTGCTTCCAATCCGGAGGCGCTGCGGGAAGCCAGCTTTGCAGCGAAGCTAGATCAGCCGGAATGGGAAGAGGAGCCACAGTCTTCAAAGAGGTGCCGATGCCCGGGGGCTTCGATCAATTCGATGATAAAGCGTAAGGGAGAGAAGAAGAACTGGATGGGCTTTCCTCCATACGCCACTGCAGGCTGCGCTTTGCCGGCGGGGAAGCATCCCTGTTCGCGCAGCGCTTCGGCTGCGGCTGCAAGATCATGTGTGAGGTACGCCACATGGTTCAGTACATTCTTGCCCTGCGAAAGCGCGCGCGAGACGGGGCTCTTCTCCCCGAGTGAAGTGATTAATTCAAAACGAGGTGACACGCCTCCGCTGCCAAACTGCACGGAGACACCGATCTGCGGATCATCAAAGATCTCACTCCACTGCACGATGCCGAGCGTTGCGGAGAGATGTTCGCGCGCCGCGGCCAGGTCGGCAACAACGAGTCCGAGATGATCGAAGGTAAGCGTGGATTCGTTGTCGCGCATGAGCAAGATGATGGTGGGCCCACCAGGATTTGAACCTGGAACCAAAGGATTATGAGTCCTCTGCTCTAACCGTTGAGCTATAGGCCCGCGATGAAAAGCTAGTCCTCTCAGTCTCGCATACCGCGTTTATCTGCTTCAAACGCCGCATTCCGGTAGCATGGATGCCTCAACCTTTTTAGAGCAGGAGACGTGATGGAGACGACCGCGACGCGGAGAGAGTTTTTGCAGGGCGCAGTGGGCGCGGGTGTGGCGGCCAAGATGGGAGCGGCGCAAACGGCTGCGGGACCGCGGAAGGTCAACATCGTCTACATCCATTCGCATGATTCCGGCCGCTATCTGAAACCCTATGGATATGACGTGCCTACGCCAAACCTGCAGCGGCTTGCGTCGCAAGGCGTGCTGTTCCGCCAGACATATACAGCGGCGCCTACGTGTTCGCCGAGCCGCGCTGCGTTGTTGACAGGGCAGTGTCCGCACCGAGCGGGCATGCTTGGGTTGGCGCATCGCGGATGGTCGCTGAACGATTACAAGCAGCACATCATTCATCCGCTGCACGATGCGGGATACACGACCGTTCTTGCCGGTTTACAGCATGTGGCGAAAGATCCCGCCGTGATTGGCTACGATGTGATGATCCCGCACAAGAGCGACAATGCCAAAAATGTAGCCCCGGGCGCGGCGGAGTTTCTACTGTCGAAGCCGAAAGAGCCGTTCTTTTTGGATGCGGGTTTCTTTGAGACACACCGCGTGTATCCCAAGCCGACGGCGGAGGACAATCCTAACTATATTCAGCCGCCTTCTGCTGTGCCGGATACACCGTCATCGCGTCGCGACATGGCCGGTTTCCATGCCAGCGCGCGGCACTTTGATGAAGGCCTGGGCATGATACTCGACGCGTTGGAAAAGGCCGGATTGGCGGACAACACCCTGGTGCTGAGCACGACTGACCATGGCATTGCGTTTCCGGGGATGAAGTGCAACCTGACGGATGATGGCATGGGCATTTCGATGATCATGCGCGGGCCGCGCGACTGTAAGCCTGGTTCGGCCTGCGACGCGATGATCTCGAACATCGACGTGTTTCCGACGATCTGCGAGTACGTCGGTATTGCGAAGCCTGCGTGGCTGGAAGGCAAATCGTTTTTGCCGGTTCTGCGCGGCGTGGCACCTGAGGTTAATCAGGAAGTCTTCTCTGAGGTGACGTATCACGCTGCATATGAGCCGAAGCGCTGTATCCGCACGCAGCGGTGGAAGTACATTGCGCGTTTCGATCACCGCAAGTATCCGGTGCTATCGAACTGTGACGACAGCCCAAGCAAGAATGTATGGCTGGCGGCAGGATGGCAGAAGAATCCAATGGTGCGCGAGGAGCAGTTGTACGACCTGGTCTTCGATCCGCACGAGCGCAATAATCTAATCGGCGATCCGCTGTATGCGGAGACGCACAAGGACCTGCATACGCGTCTGTGGGCGTGGATGAAGCGCACGGACGATCCTATTTTGAAGGGACCCGTGCCGCTCGCTCCCGGAGGAGTGACGAACGATGTGGACGATATTTCTCCGAAGAGCCTAAACCGCCACACTGCACCGATTAAATAGAACCTCGACGCTACTTGTATTCAAAGATGTGCGGCGTGGGGTAGGTAAGTGTCCCATCCTTGCGCTCGTACCAAATGAAGATGCGCTTGCTGCCGTTCACGGTTACGGCAACAATAACGCCTGTTCCGAATGGGCCACTGCCGTCCACGATGGACTTATCGACGTGGTGCGACTTGATGACCTCACCTGCAGGGGAGTACGTTGTCCAATCTTCAGTGAAGCGTTGCAGCGGATAATTGCTGTATTTATAGGGGTGTTGCTGCCAGTCCTGATCGTTTACATAAATGCCGTATGCGGTGGTGAAATCCTTCTTCTCCACTGCGGTGAGGAATTTATCGATCTTATGTTCCGCGCCTAGGTTGGAAAAGAACCATCCATGTCCTGTGATGATGCCAGCCAATGCAATCACTGCAATCAGCAACAGCGTGACTCCGGTGCCGATCAGCAGATTGCGTTTTAGGTTTTCGCGGCGTGCATTGTAGGCAGGTGCATCCATCAGGCTCATGATCGTTCTTCTTTCGTGCGAAACTGTGTCACTGATTTTAGACGCGAGCTAGGCAAACGCGTTGCGAATGAGCTCGATTCCTTCGGGCAAACTATCGAGATAAACGGAGATGACATCGAAACGTGTGCAGATGGTATCGGCTGCGGGTACACCGCCCGGACGCATAGGAAGTTGGCGCAGATAAGCTGCCGCCACTCGTTTGAGCATCTTTTCCTTCTGCTCGTCCACGGCAGATTCCGCGCCCACAAGCCCGCGTGCGGTGCGCGTTTTTACTTCCACAAAGCACAGCGTATTGCCTTCCCATGCGATCAGGTCGATTTCGCCGCGGAGCCTAGAGGTACGCCACTGCCGCGCAACCACAGTGAAGCCCAGCTCGCGCAGATAGAAATACGCAAGTAATTCACCTTGATCTCCTGATTTTGCGGATGCGGGACCAAGGTATTGAGTTTTCATAGCGATGGCTTCAACAAATCGAAGCACCGGATTGCGCATGGAAGAAAGCATCGCTGTCAGTATGCGCCAAATCCGTGGCCGAATGCATCCTAAGATGCAGTTAAGTATGTCGCTAAACAGAGTCAGCATCGCAACCATCTTGATGTGTGCCATCGCATTACCGATGGCGAGTCAGCAGCAGGACCTGCCGACGAACGGTTCGCCATCCTCAGAGATGCCTACCAGGTCAGCCCCACCTCGTGTTGCTTTGGTGCTGGGCGGCGGAGGCGCGCTGGGCCTTACAGAACTCGGTGTGCTGCGCTGGCTGGAAGAGAACCATATTCCGATTGACGTAATCGGTGGCACCAGCATGGGATGCATGTTGAGTGCGTTCTATGCCACAGGGCATTCCCCGGACGAGATCGATAAGCTGACAAGCGATGTCGTCCTCAACCGGGTGTTTCGCATCTCTACGGACTATCGTCAACTTAACTTCCGGCGCCGTGAAGATGAACGCCGCATTCCAGGATCGATTGATGTTGGACTGAAGCATGGCATCTCTCTGCGCCCTGGAGTGCTTACAGACACGGCGTTGAACGGATTTTTAAATGAGACATTCTTGCGTTATGGGGGCGATCGAAATTTTAACTCGTTACCTATTCCTCTCCGTTGTGTAGCCACGGATATAGGCAAAGGGGAGTTGCATATCTTCCGTAAGGGTTCGATTGCGGATGCCGTGCGCGCATCCATTTCGCTGCCGGCAGTCTTTCCTCCCTTTGTGAAGGACGACCATGTTTACGTGGATGGTGCGATCCTCGAGAACCTTCCAACAGAGACGGTTATCAGTGAATTTCATCCGCAGGCGATTATTGCTGTCTCGATTCCGCTCGGCAGAGAGAGCAAAGCAGAACAGGCGTCCATCTTTGGCGTGTTGACGCGCAGCTTCAGCGTGGCTTCATGGGCAAATGAGCAGCGATCCCGCAAACTGGCAGATGTTGTCATTGAGCCGGATGTGAATGGACTGACGACAGGAGACTATACCAAGGCCCTTGAGTTAGGTAAGCATGGTTATGAAGCAGCGGAGAAAAAGCGCGCCGAGTTGTTGCGTTATCGCGTTTCCGACGCGGAGTGGGAGCAATACCTGTCCCGCCGCAGATCGTTGCTTCCACCCGAACCGGGAACCATTCGTCATGTTGCAGTTACAGGACCTACCCCGGCTCTGCAACGCGCCATTCAAAAAGAAGCGGAGCTTATGCAAGGCCAGCCGCTTACTGCACAAGTTATTAATAAAGAACTGGAGCAGATTCGTAGTGATGGCAGGTTTGTCGCTGGCTATTCCGTCGGGGATCCGGCTGCGGCAGGTGGCGCGAGTGTCAAGATAGACGTTCAGGACAAGGTGACCGGACCACCGTTTCTGCAGTTGGGTGTAAATATTCTTGCGCAGACTGGGCAAGGTGCGCGCGCAACGCTCGATGGAAACTTTCTTTATCAGGATCTCGGCGGATATGGATCGGAGTTTCGTGTGCGGTTCTCCGCCGGTTTTACCAATGGCGCAGACGTTGAATATTTTCGCAAACTCTCTTCGCGTGGATACTTCATCGCGCCACGCATCGAATTTCAGCGTATGCCGGTGTACATCTATGACGGTACGCAATCGCGTGTGGCGGAACGGTTGCACCAGAAGGTTGGCGGAGCTATCGATTTTGGCCAGACCCGCGGCGAAAGCCGCGAAATACGTGTGGGCTGGAGTGAGTTTCAGCATCGCTGGATTACCACCACAGGAACAGATGGCAGCCCAGACTTGTCTGGCTCTGCACAGCTTGTGCGCGGTCTTTATCGTGTAGACATGCAGGACCGCGCGCTGATTCCGCAACATGGCTTTGGTGCAGAGGTGAACGCAGGCTATCTCTACAATGCCGTCCACAGTGAGAACGCGCCACGCATTACAGCAAAAATGAGCTACGTCTTTCCGTGGGGTGGCAATGTTTTTATGCTGGCCGGCGAAGGCGGAACCATGTTCAACCGTCGGATAGCCGATCCATTTTTATTTGAACTTGGCGGGCCACTGCGCCTGTCTGCTTCACTTATCGGCGAATATCGTGGTACGGATTACTGGGTAGCGCGACCCATGTATATGCGCCGCGTGTTCCATCTTCCGCAGCCGCTTGGTCAGTCTATCTACGCGATGGCCACGTACAACATTGGAGAAATGCACTCGCCTATGGGGAATTCGGTACGTCGTCAGGATGTCTTCTTCGGAATACTGGCGGAGACTCCCCTCGGTGTCGTGAGCTTTGGTCCTGCGATCGGAAGTGACGATCACCGCAAGCTGGTCTTTACGCTGGGTCGATTCTTCTAGCGTCCATCGCGCAGTCGTGCAGCCAGCCGCTCCGGCAACTCTGCCATTAAGATGCGGCCCTGCGCACGTGCAAGATCGTAGGGAATGCGGTGATAGATAACCGTATTTGCTTCGCTGTCGAGCACGGCGTAGGCGGCGCGCCAATCGCCATCGCGCGGCTGGCCGACAGAGCCGGGGTTCAGTAGGTAGCGGGTGTTTTCGGCGAGATCGAGTGTCCACTGTTCCGCGTCGGCAGAAGTCGCATAGCGTGGGCGGAACTCTGTCCACGCACCATTCTTCCATGCGAAGCCACATTGGATATGTGTGTGCCCGAAGAACGTCATCTGCTGCTCCATTTGCTGCAGCGGTGCCCACGCATCGCGCATATTCACAATGTATGTGTCCTCATGAAGCGGAGAACCATGCACAATGACGGATGAAAACGGCTCAATCACGACAGGGCCCTGTGGCAAGTGTCGTAACCATGCGCGGTTTTCTTCGGTGAGCGATTGATTGGTCCACTGCGCAGCCTGGCGAGCGATGGGATTAAAACCAAGGCCAGATTCATTACCGCAACAAACCTTGTCATGATTGCCGCGTACATGCGCCGTGGCGCGCTCGCGGATAATGCTGGTCACCTCATTGGGGCTACCACCGTATCCCACTACGTCGCCAAGGTTCCATACGGCATCGTATCTTCCTTCATCAACACGCGCGGAGGCCAGCACAGCTTCCAGCGCTTCAAGATTACCGTGAATGTCGGAAAGGATCAGAGAACGCATGCGAAGAAATGGCCCATCTCCATGCTAATGGGAATGCGGCGAAATCGCCTAGAGCGTGAGCAGTGGCTGCTTGCGGTCAGTACGCATGGTAGGCGCTGCTGCTAACAGCTTGCGCGTGTAAGGATGTTGTGGATTGTGGAAGATCTCTGCCGTGGAAGCAGTCTCTACGATGGTTCCGTGTTGCATTACAGCCACGCGATCGGCAGTCTGCGCAGTGACAGCGAGATCGTGAGAGATAAAGAGCATCGCAAGGTTGTGCGACGCGCGAAGGTCTTTGAGCAGCTTGAGAATCTGCGCTTGCACCGTTACATCGAGCGCGGTTGTTGGCTCATCTGCAATGAGTAGTTTCGGCTTGTTGACGATGGCCATGGCGATGAGGATGCGCTGGCGCTGTCCGCCGGAAAACTGGTGCGGATAATCGCGATACCGCCGCTCCGCATCGGGAATCGCGACCTGTTGCATCGACTCCAAAGCACGCGCGTGTACTTCTTTGCGCGACAGCTCGGGATGGTGCGCGCGAACGGCTTCGGCAATCTGTTCGCCAACGCGCATGACTGGATTCAGCGCTGTCATAGGTTCCTGAAAGATCATGGCGATCTCGCGTCCGCGGTAGCTGCGCATCTGCTTTTCAGGTAATTGGAGCAGGTCTTTGCCTTCAAAGAGAATTTCGCCGCGCGCGTGTGCGTCAGGATGCAGCAGCCGCAAGATGGAAAGCGAAGTGATTGACTTGCCGGATCCCGATTCACCGACGAGCCCGAGGACCTCTCCCGGTGCGATGGAGAACGAGATGCCGTCCACAACTGTGCGCGCGCCGAAGTGCACCTGCAGGTTGCGGACGTCGAGCAGCGGAGACATTACGCCTGCGGCGCCAGTGCGGCGAGCGTCTTTTCAAGGCTCGCGGAATCTTCGACGTTGACGCACTTCTGTTCGCGATCGATCTGCCGCATCAATCCGCACAGCACTTTGCCTGGACCCACTTCGATGAAGAGATTTGCGCCTTCACGCTTGAGCAACTCTATGTCTTCTACCCAACGAACCGAGCCTGTGACCTGCCGCACGAGCGTGTCGCGGATTTCGGTGCCGCGTTGCATCAATCGCGCGTCTACATTGCATGCTACGGGAACACTTGGGTCGTTCAGTGTTACCGCTTCGAGTGTGGATGCCAGTTTCTCCGCGGCCGGTTCCATCATGCTGCAGTGGAAGGGCGCGGACACAGGCAATATGACCGTGCGTTTTGCTCCAGCCTCTTTGCAGAGTTCGGCAGCACATTCCACGGCTGCGGTTGCGCCGGAGATGACAGTCTGATCGGGGGAATTGAGATTTGCAGGTGCGACGACGGCGCTCTTCTCATCACTCGCCTGCGCGCAGAGATCGGCGATGCGGTCCGCGGGCAAGCCGAGAATCGCAGCCATGGTGCCTTGTCCCTGCGGCACGGCAGATTGCATGAACTGTCCACGCGCGTGCACGGAGCGCACTGCGTCCGCGAAGGAGATGGTTCCAGCAACTACATGCGCGGAATACTCACCGAGCGAGTGGCCGGCAACGATCTGTGGCGTGATGCCCTTGCTGGCGAGCACACGTGCTGCGACAACGGAGACGGTGAGAATCGCTGGTTGCGTGAACTCCGTCTGCTTCAGCTTTTCTTCCGGCCCGTTGAAGCACAAGTCGCGGATGGAGAAGCCCAGCGCAGCGTCGGCCTCATCAAAAACCCGTTTTGCTTCGGGGAAGTTTTCGTACAAATCGCGTCCCATGCCGACGCTCTGCGAGCCTTGGCCGGGAAAGAGAAAGGCAATCTTGTGCGTGCTGTTGGTTTGATCGCTCATTAGAACTTTGATGTTAATGCATCGGCACAGCGGTGTCCGCTGTATGGAGTTGGCGGAAGTTGTTCACGCGATGAAAGATGAGGAAGTTCGCATTGTGCGCGGTGTTCGCCTGCCCTTCGGCATCTTCCCATGCGGTGCGGCTTGCGACGATCAGATCGTTGCCGTCGAACTGCCAATCCACATATTGAAATGCGTGTTTCTTCACATCAGGATGCGAGAGAACGATGCTGCGGATCGTCCACGTATGCAGGTCGGGCGATGACATGAGCGCGAGGGTATTGCGCACGCTTGCTGGATTCTTTGCGCTGGCAGGGAACTGCGGCAGCGCGGGATTGGAGAGCGTCCAGAAGAGCTTGCTCTTCGCGTCCCAGCGGATGGTGAATTTCTTTGCGCCGCCGGGGAACGGGACGATCTCGTTGAAGTGCAGCGCGCCGTCGCGATACTCCACAATGGCGGCCTGCTCGGCGTTGTCCACGCGCAGAACGTCATAGAGTTTGCCGTCGCGACCAACAATTGCGTTGCCTTCGAGCCATGTCCAGCCATCTTCGGCGGATTCGGGAAAGTCAATAGGCTGTTCGAGCTTCCAGTTCTCCGCCTTCATCAGATCGCCTTTCAGCGGAATGGAGAGCATCAGCGCACGGAAGTGTCCCCACTCGCCTTCGGGGTGAATCTCGAACGCGCGCCACAGGCGGCCTTTGTACTCCGCCATCGGCACGGGCGCGGTGTGATAGCCGGTTTCTTTTGTGATGAATGTTGGCCCGGTCCATGTAGAGCCGCCGTCGCTGGAAGAGCGAATCAGGATGTGGCCGTATTCGTAGTCTGTCCCCATCAGGTACAGCTTGCCGCGATGCAGAAAGAGGTTCGACCAGAAGGCGCCGTCGAACACGCAGAGTTGTGTCCATGTGGAGCCGCGATTGTGCGAGCGGAAGACGCGTGTCTTGGCTGAGATGTGGTAATCGGAGCCTTTGCCGAAGAGATCGTGCGTGGCCACGTAATCGCCGTTAGGCAGAATGACGATCGAGGGCGAGCCTATATATTGCTTTGTCGCTGCTGGCTGATGGTCGATGACCACGCCCGGAGGCGGAGAGGCAGTGGTTTCCTGTGCGCGCAAAGATGCACACGTTCCAAGAAGCAGAATTGTCGAGAGGAAGAATCCGCGCCGTACGTTCACGCGGACAGTTTATACGCCGACGCCGAACTCCACGTCCTGCATCTTGTCACCGGCGTGGGAGTAGAAGTCGTACGGCGTCTGGTGGTTGAACTTGTAGCGCAGACGCAGTTCGCGGCCCACGATCAATCCAAGCGCCACCGCACCCAGTCCCGCCGTGACCCACCCGGCGGCGTTTACAAAGCGTTGCAGCGAAGACGCGTGGCCGGGCAGCATCTCCTCTACGTACGAGGGGATAGATTCAACCTGGTGGACGAACTTGCGCGTGCGCTTGCTGAGCTTCATACGCAGCCATCATAACGCAGCAACCACCCTTCTTGCATCTACTTGCCCGGCAGAGAATGTAACACTTATGTATCAGAGCCGGTTCCTCTCAAAGAGAGAGGAATTGTTTGGTTTCGAAGTCATTTGAGCCGCTCAGGTTAGTTGATTGGATCTTCACGCCGACCCGCGCCAGCTACAGGATTTCAGCGCATCGAAGGCGTGAAATTCGCGTCTATACACGCCAGAGGATTTCCTATGCGTCCACTGCGTGCCGCTGTTCTCGCTGTTTCCCTTTCCACTCCGTTTGCGCTTATGGCGCAAGGGCCGTCCCCCGCTGTCCCGGCAGAGCAGCAGACCTACGGACTGGACGCTCTGGTGCAGGGGCCCGCAGCGCAGAGTTCCTTCACCTTCGACCGCTCCATGCTTTCGCTGGCGGATGCATGGTTCGCCGGAAACAGCCCGGACGTGCATCGCGTGGTCGCCGGTATCAACAGCATCTCCGTACATAACTTCCACTTTCGGGATGAAGCCGAGTACAACCTCTCCGCATGGCCGATGATCGAGGACAACTTTCGCGCTGGAAACTGGAAGCACCTGGTGAATGCCAATGCCAGCGGCGGCACGCAGACGGATATGTGGATGCGGTTTGAAGGAGCCACCATTCGCAACGTAGTGGTGCTTACACGCGCGCGCCGCGATATGAATTACATCGTGCTGGATTGCACGCTGCGTCCGCTGGATTTGCTGCATCTCAGCGGACATTTCGGCATTCCAAAGGTGGATGAGAATGCGGTGATGGTGCCTGCGCCACCGCCACAAGATTTGCCTGTACCTCATACAGAGCTCAAACGGCGGTAGTGTGGGCAAAAGTCTAACTAGTATTCGATCTCGATGACCGTGCCATCCGGTACAGAGCGGTAGATCTCTTCGATCTCTGGATCGGTTACAGCCATGCAGCCTGCTGTCCAATCCTTCATGCGCTGCAACGGGCCAATCCATCCAAACCCATTAGCGATGCCATGGACCATGATGTCTCCACCGGGCTGAATGCCTGCCTGTGCGGCCGTTCGTTGCTGCTCTGGCGTGGGATAACTCACGCGCAGCGACAGGTGGTAATCGCTGTGCGAATTGTGTTCGGTGATGCGGTATGTGCCCTCGGGCACACGACCGTCGCCTTCTCTTTCTTTGGGAGCGAGTCCGCCGCGTCCGATGGAGATGCGGTAGGTCTTCAATGCGCGACCGCCGTCGAAGAGTGTCAGTCGGTGGGCTGCTTTCTCCACCTTGATGGAGGTGACGTGAGCATTGGCCGGTAGTGGATGCGAGAGATGGTGTGCGAAGAAAAGAAGGGCGACGCAAGCCGCCGTGAGGGTAAGCACAAACCCAAGAGCGATGCGCTTTCCTGTGCTCATTTTGCGAACTCGCTCCGCTTACGCGAATAGAAGAAGTACACCACCAGACCGATTGCCAGCCACACAAAGAACCGCACCCAGGTGATCGCCGGCAGCCCCGCCATTAGCAGGATGCAGAAGAACATGCTCAGTAACGGAATCACCGGGCCAAACGGTACGCGGAAGCCGCGACGGCGTCCGGCGTCTTTTTTGCGCAGCACCAGCACGCCGATGGAGACGAGAACAAAGGCGAAGAGCGTGCCAATGTTCGACATCTCCGCGAAGGTGCCCACATCGAACAAGCCTGACGGGATCGCGACGAGAAATCCTGCAACCCACGTGGCGAACGCGGGCGTGCGGTACTTCGGATGCACGCTGGAGAAGATGTCTGGCAGTAGGCGGTCGCGGCTCATTGCGTACCAGACGCGCGCCTGTCCGAGCTGAAAGACAAGGATGGACGAGACCATCCCAATCAATGCGCCGATCAATACGGCCAAACGTACCCAGTGCAGATGGTGGCCTGCGGGCGTGAGCGAGAGGCGTTTGAGCGCGGTGACGACCGGCGCCCCGTCGCCCGCGATGCTCTGCCACGGCACAATGCCCGTAAGCACAGCCGCTACGCCAACATACAAAACGCTGCACACCACCAGCGTGGCAATAATGCCGATGGGCACGTCGCGCTGCGGGTTGCGGCACTCTTCGCTCGCGGTGGAGACGGAATCGAAACCGATGTAAGTGAAGAAGATGATGGAGCCGCCGGCCAGAATGCCGGGGAAACCGTTCGGCGAAAACGGATGGTAGTTGCTGCCGTGGATGAAGCTCATGCCGAACGAGATAAACAGCAGGATGGCCGCGATCTTGATCAGTACCATGATGTTGTTCGTACGGGCCGACTCGCGAATGCCACGCACGAGAATCACGGTGAGAATCATCACCACGAGGAAGGCGGGTATGTCGAAACCGAAGTGCCAGCCAGGGTTGTAGATGGTGTTGCCTGCGAGATCGCTCAATCCCAGCGGGAGATACGCGGGCGACAGCCACTTTGGGTCGAGATGGATGCCGAGCCAGTCGAGGAGGTCCACGATGTGCGCGGCGAAGCCCACACTCACGCTCATGTTGCTGAAGGCGTACTCCAGAATCAGGTCCCAGCCGATGATCCACGCCACGAGTTCGCCCATGGTGGCGTAGGTGTAGGTGTAGGCCGAGCCGGCGATCGGAATCATGCTCGCCAGTTCGGCATAGCAGAGCCCGGTGAGCGCGCAGACGATGGCCACCAGCACAAGCGAGATCGCCAGCGCAGGACCAGCGCCCGGACGGCCTGCGACGGCGCCGTGATGCAGGATAAGGTCGATGATCGGCGAGCCCTTCCAGTCCGCCAGCTTGGACGGATTGCCGCCGATGGCCGTGCCAATCACGGTGAAGATGCCGGAGCCGATGACCGCGCCGATGCCCAGCGCCGTCAGCGACACCGGCCCGAGCGTCTTCTTCAGAGCTTTGTCCGGAGCTTCGGAGTCCGTGATCAGCTTGTCGATGGACTTGGTGGCAAAGATTTGGCGGGGCAGTGTCGTGCTCCGGATGCGGTGGGATGGCGGCGTGCAGCCTCAACACATCTTAGCAATGCTGCACAAATCGCACCTAGAAAGATCAAAAGCCCACCGGATATTCCCAGTGGGCTTTGACTCTGTGCTGGTTTGCGAAGCGTGTGCCTGGACGGCTAGTCCCGCGAAGCGCGATTCGCCCTTCGCGCGGTCCTTAGCGCTTGGACTGGCCCTTGGACATCTGCTTGGGCTTCTTCTTGTTGGAGCCGCGCGGCGCGGTGCGTGCAGCCTTGGCCGGAGCGGCCTTGCGGGCAGCGCGCTTTACCTTTTTGCGCTCTGCTTTGTCTTCAATCTTCTTGGTATCTGCCATGTGCTTAAACTCTCTTCCTGAAACTTGAATATCAAAACTTTTACAGGCGCTCCAACTGGGCAAACTTCTCCACCAGCTTCTTCACGCCATGCTTCTGAAAGTCTACCGTAATCTTGGCATCGTCGCCGTTTCCTTCGCGGTGGGCGACTACGCCCTCACCGTATTTGGGATGCCGGACACGATTGCCGCGCGACAATCCAGTCTTGCCGGTGGGTTCGGGAATGTCCATCTTGGGACGCGATGGGGGCCGCGAAACTTTCTGTCCGCCACGCGCGGCGAAGAAGTTCGCAATGTTGTCCATCGACCCTGAGCCGGATGCCGGAGACACTGTCCCCGATTTGCGATGAGCGCCAAATTGCAGGCCAGATTTTGGTTTTTCTGTCTGGCTATACGTGCCGCTCTGGTCTTCGTTTTCGTAGGAGTAGTGCCGCTCCCCGCCGAAGTCGTCGCGTTTGCGCGAGCCCCAACGGCTGCCACCGCCGTATCGTGACGAGCCATACGAGTCGTAGTCGCGACCGCTATTCCATGCCGAGCGATTGTCGGCAGGCGAGCCGAGGTCTTCGACGAGTCGCGAAGGCACTTCTTCCAGAAAGCGCGAAGCAATACTTGCCTCGGGCATGTCGTTGCCGTAGCGGCGGCGATAGCGTGCGCGCGTGAGGATGAGCGTGTCCATCGCGCGCGTCATGCCTACATAGCAGAGGCGGCGTTCTTCTTCGAGTCCGGTCGGGTCCTGCAGCGTGCGCGAATGCGGGAACAAGCCCTCTTCCATGCCGCACAAAAATACCAGCGGAAACTCCAGTCCCTTGGCCGCGTGCAGCGTCATCATGGTCACGCGCGCATCAGCCTTGTACTGGTCCACGTCGCTGACGAGAGCTGCATGATCGAGGAAAGTCGCCAGTGTCTCGCCGCGCTCCTGCGCATCCTGCGCGGCATTCGCGAGTTCCTTCAGGTTTTCAATGCGGCTGAAGGCTTCGGGCGTGCCTTCTTCTTCCAGTACCTTGATGTAGCCGGAGCGGTCGTTGAGGAACTTGATCAACTCAGGCAAGGTGGCCGGATCGCCAGGCGCGCGGAAGCCATCGATGCGTGTGGATGTCTCCACTGGAGTGTCTGCGGGCAAAGGCGCTGCCTGCTTCCTCAGCAGATCAATGCGCTCGCGCGTATTCGCGGAGGAACCTTCGAATGGATTAATCAGAATCGGCGCACTTGGTTCTTCCGGCGCAGACTCTTCCGAAGCAGTATCAAACGAAAATTCTTCAGGATTGAAGCCGACATCGGCATCTTCAATCTGCGCGTTCTCCGGGGCAATGGTGCTGATCTCTTCACTCGGTCCGAAGTCGAAACCGAAGTTAAAGCTGGTGTCGAAGCTCGTGGCTGTCGCCGCATCTTCAGCGGACGCGTTTTCTTCAGGTCCCACAAATTCTGGCGACTCATCCGCCCCAGCAGCATCCGCAGCCAGCGCTTCGGCAAACTGCGAGCCAAGCATCGCGCGCGCATCCAAAATCAATCTGCGAAAACCAGCAAGCGCCGTGAGCGCACGCGCGGGCAGAAGCTGTTCCTTGATGGCGCGATCGATGGCGTCCCACGTGCTCAGGCCGGTGGTCAGCGCCATGCGCTCCAGCGTCTCCATCGTCGTTTTGCCGATGCCGCGCGCGGGCGAATTGATCACTCGTTGCAGCGCAATCGAGTCGTTCGGATTGGCGACCAGCTTCAGGTAGCTGAGCATGTCCTTCACTTCCGCGCGCTCGTAGAACGAGAAGCCGCCCACCATCGTGTACTGAATCTGATACCGCCGCAGCGCCTCTTCCACCAGTCGCGACTGCGAGTTGGTGCGATACAGCACCGCGCATCGCGGCGAGTCTTCCTTCTGCCCGGCCTCGCGCAGATACTGCTGCACGCGGTCAGCAATAAACAACGCTTCGTTCTCGCCATCGGGGGCTTCGTAGTAGCCGATGAGCGATCCGCCCTCGCGCGTGGTGAAAAGCGTTTTGCCTTTGCGCTGCGTGTTGTTGGCGACGACGGCACCAGCGCCCTCCAGGATGACCTGCGTCGAGCGGTAGTTCTGCTCCAGCCGGATGACCTTCGTGTCTGGAAAATCTTTTTCAAACTCAAGAATGTTCTTGATGTCCGCGCCGCGCCACGAGTAGATGGACTGGTCCTCATCACCCACCACGCACACATTGCCGTGGTCGCCGCCGAGCAGCTTCATCAACTCATACTGCGGTCGGTTCGTGTCCTGGTACTCGTCAATCAGGATGTAGCGGAATTTGCGGTTATACCGCTCGCGTACCTCCGCAGAAGACTTCAGCAGCCGCACCGTCTCCAGCAGCAGATCATCGAAGTCCATCGCGTTATTTTTAGCCAGCTCTTTCCGGTACGCCTCATAGATGTGCGCGATCTTCTCCTCCATGGGATTGGTGGAGTTCAGGAAATACTCTTGCGGATCGAGCATGTGGTTCTTGGCCCAGGAGATGCGGCCCAGCACAACGCGCGGCTTCAACTGCTTGTCGTCGATGCCCATGCGCTTCATCGCCTGCTTCACGACCGCCTGCTGATCGCTCTCATCGTAGATGGCGAAAGATTTCGTCAGGCCAACACCGTTCAGGCGTAGCGCTTCCACATCGCGCCGCAGTATGCGTACACAAAGCGAGTGGAAGGTTGAGATCAGCGGCTTGCTCAGCGTGGAGTGCCCAATCAGCGCCGAGACGCGCTCCTCCATCTCTTTCGCAGCTTTGTTAGTAAAGGTCACGGCGAGAATGTTGTCCGGCGCAACGCCGCGTTGATCAATCAGATACGCGATGCGGTGCGTGATGACACGCGTCTTGCCCGAACCGGCGCCGGCCAACAGCAACACCGCGCCATCCACCTGCTCCACGCCGGCGCGCTGTTGCGGATTCAATTTGTCCAGAAGATGCTGCACCGAAGAAGAACCTGCCCTCATCTGTAAGTTTACTTCCCGTCTCTCGACAGCCAATGTGGAGAACGGTTAGCAGGACCGGGCCAAAAAGTTTTTAGAGAAGTCGCAAATTTTTTTCAAAAAAGTTGGAACCGAAGGGAACCTGCCTCCGTAATCCTCTCTGCGTAACGAAGCCGCACAGAGGACGCTCCGGTGATGACCTCGTTGCAACCCCAAAAAAATTTTCGGAGAAGGAACATCATGATTCGCCATATCGCAACTCGCGCAACCCTCGCCGCCCTCGTTACTGTTCTGCCTCTGACGGGCTTTGCAGCAACTCCTACCGCCAGCGTGCCGGCCGCGGCCTCGCTCAAGGTGAAGGGCGGAGTCAAACTCACCCTCAAGAACAACTCCGGTGTGGCACGCGCCGTAAAGATCGGCGACACCACCGTGACCATGCAGCCGAATGAACAACTCTCCATCCAGGTTCCCGTCAACACCGTCATCACCGCAGTGGGCGACGCCGGTAACCACAAGGACGGCGACAAGCTCGTCACCGTGACCAAGGACATCAGCGGCACCACCATGTCCTTCAGCTAAACCCACAGACGCATCCTTCAAGCTCACGATCTTGGGAAGTCGCGGACCTTACTCGCCAAGGAGTTTGGTCCGCGCATTTTTATGTGGACCATGCGGGAAATGCATGGAGCAGACTTGCGAACCCGCTGCGGCGCTGCTCTCCTTAAGGCATGCCTCTCGAATCCATCTGCATCTTCTGCGCCTCTGCCTTCGGCAACGACCCCGCATTCCTCTCCGCTGCAAACCAGACGGGCACTCTCCTCGCGCAGCGCAACATCGCCCTCATCTATGGAGGTGCGAAGGTCGGCTTGATGGGTGCAGTCGCTGACAGCGCATTGAACGCCGGCGGACAGGTCCTCGGCGTGATCCCGGTCATCCTTGTCGATCTGGAAGTAGCGCACAACGGATGCAGCCAACTGCACGTCGTCAAATCCATGCACGAACGCAAAGCGCTCATGGGAGAAAAAGCAGACGCCTTCCTCATCCTGCCCGGTGGCTTCGGCACGTTTGAAGAATTGTTTGAAGTCCTGGCATGGCAGTCGCTCAAGATCCACAACAAGCCCGTCTGCCTGCTCAACATCAATGGCTTCTACGACGGCATGCTCAGTTTCCTGGATCACTGCGTGCAGCAAGGCGTGCTCAAACAGAAAGCGCGTGACCGCGTCCTCGTAGCCTCCACGCCAGAAGAGGCACTTGCGCTGCTGGAACAGGCCAGCGCACGGTAGCGCTGCATCGTTCGTTCGCGCGACTTCATCCAATCGCGAGTAACTGGATTGGAGAAACGCGCAACATGCCCACGCTGTTTGACCCCATTCGCATCGGCGATCTCGATCTGCCCAACCGCATCTTCATGGCTCCGCTCACACGCCTTCGCGGCACGGTGGACAACATTCCGCAGCCGCCGATGGAGGAGTACTACCGGCAGCGCGCGGGTGCAGGCCTCATCATCACGGAGGGCACGCCGGTCGACCCCATGGGCGTGGGCTACGCCCAGGTGCCGGGCATCTGGTCAGACGCGCAGGTGGAAGCGTGGAAGCCCATCACCGAAGCCGTACATCAGGCCGGTGGGCACATCTTTATGCAGATTTGGCACGTCGGACGCATCTCGCATTCCATGTTTCTCAATGGACGCCAGCCGGTTGCACCGAGCGCCGTCCGTCCTGCAGGTCATGTGAGCCACGTCCGCCCGATTACGGAGTTTGAAACCCCGCGCGCGCTTGAGACGGCTGAAGTGGAACAGGTGATCGAGCAGTTTGGCCGCGGTGCAGCGAATGCAAAGCGCGCCGGATTCGACGGTGTGGAACTGCACGGAGCGAATGGATATCTCCTCGATCAGTTTCTGCAAACAAAGACGAACCATCGCACCGATCAATACGGCGGCATCGTAGAAAATCGTGCGCGCTTGATGCTCGCATGCGCCGATGCGGCCATTGAGGTCTTCGGCGCGAATCGTGTTGGCATGCATCTGGCCCCGCGCAGCGATTCGCACGATATAGGCGATGCCAACCCGGCTGAAACTTTTGGTTACGTTGCGCGCGAACTCGGCAAGCGCAAGATTGCTTTCATTATGGCGCGAGAAGCAGTTGGCCCGGACAGCCTCGGTCCTTCCCTAAAGCAGGCCTTCGGCGGATCGTATGTTGCGAATGAACGCCTCACGTACGAGCAGGCCGAATCGCTTGTCGAGAAGGATGATGCGGATGCCGTAGCCTTCGGCAGGCTTTTCATCGCGAACCCAGATCTGCCGGAACGTCTGCGCAAACGCGCTCCACTCAACGAGCCACGGCCCGAGCATTTCTACACACATGGTGCTGAGGGATACATCGACTATCCAACGTTGTAAAAAAGCTATCGTCCGGTCGCAGCCAGCTTTTTGCGAATGAGATCGACGAGATGGCCCACGTTCTGCATGCCTTCCAGTTCCGCAGTTTGGAACTTGATGCCAAAGCGCTGTTCCACGGCCACGATCAGGTTGATGTGGTTGAAACTGTCCCACTCTTCCACGTCATTGGCGGTCAGGTCAGGGCGTAGAACGAGCTTGTCGTCGTCCAGCACATCGCGAAAAATCTCGGTCAATTCTGCGTAAATCTGCTCGTCCTGCATGGCTGACTCGATTATACGAACTTAGAAGTGACGCAGCGTGCGTGGCCGCTCTTCGCTCGCAGCGCGTTCCGCAGGAGAGGTATTGAGGTCCGTTGCTGTCTTCTCCAGCGAACGCGAAACGATATCGCGCGAACCCAGGCCGATGGCGAGCGAAAGTGTCAGCACAATGCCGCCGAACAGAATCCCAAAGGCCAACTCCACCACCGATCCGCCAATGCCAAGGTTGTTGAGCACCAGCGCGCCGGTAAAGACGAGCACCATCCACTTCACACCCAGCGACAACGCACGCGCATACTGCATACGCGCATTCACCGCGCTGATGAGTACGCCACGCGCAAGAAAGCGCGCGATCACGTTACCGACAAGGAAGATCACAATCGCGCCAACCGAGTGCGCAACATAGGGCAGGATGAAACCGGAGATGCGGAAGCGGCCATCATACGCAGCATCGAAGCCGAAGATGCCGACGGTCAGGCCAAGCAGCACGCATCCCCAAAAGACGAGCCGCGTCATCAGCAACGTGGGGCTGTGCGAGGGTGACCAGTCAGCAACGCCGGCAGAGTTCTCGCGGCCAATGTGCTCGTCAAACCGCACGCGCAGCAGGAACCTGCGGACGACCCAGGCCAGTCCCGCGCCCAGCAGCGCAAACAGAACAACCGCTAGCAGCAGCACGACCACGCCGGGCACAAAGGCGGCCATCGTGGCGAGCACGCGCTTCAGCGATTCGAAGAGTGCGTCATGTACCTGTGAAAACATCAGTCCCGTTCCTCTCTCACGTTCTTGGTGTTACGGGTTAAACCGGTCGGGCCAGCGCCAGCGCGAAACCAGGTAAGGCTTGTCCGCCTCAAAAGCCAATGCCAGCGCCTCCACATGCTTCTTCGCATCGTCGGGCGTATCGCACTCCAGCACATACGTGGCCACCCATGCCAGATACAGCGGCGTCAGCGCGCCCAGCAGGTGTCCGCGATTGATCGTACGCAACCTGTGCGCCAGAAGAAAGTCGTACACCACGCGCACCCACAGCGCGTTCGACATGCGGAAGTTCTCCACTGGCATCAACGACAGCTTCTTCAATCCGAGCAGCGAGTTAGGCGGAAGCACCAGCGCCCAGATCTCATGCAGATTGCCGTAACCCAGGCGGAAGCTGTCGATCAGCGTATTTGCCTCCGCTTTATCCGGTGCACCCTTGTTCGCTGTGATTGCTGCATTCTGTCCAATGTGTTTCACTTCCAGCAACGGGCGCGTGCGTTGCCAGAACTGCGCCTTGCTCTCCACATCCGAGAAGATCGAGCTTCCAATCAGCGCGATAATGCCGTTCAGATCGATGTCGCCGCGCTGCAAGTCGGGCCTGCGCGCCGAAGCCACTTCAGCCAGCGAAAATCCTGCGGCAGCAGCCTCTGCAATGGGCCACATCAGCGCACCGGGAAGTGCTTTGGCAGCAGCCTGCCCCATGCGCTCACACATACGCGCAGACATTGCCAGATCCACCGGCAATGGCATACGAACATTTGCGCCGTAGATAGAGCGTGTCAACGGATAAATAAGCGCACTATTCAGCAGAGCTTCGTCGATCTCCGTTTCATAGCAGGGAACAGCAAGGTCCGCCTGCCCGCGCAATACGGTGTCGATCATGGCCAGCAGCGTGTCCGGCGCAACGTCCTGCGCCTCCGCGCCCAGCATCAGGCAGCAGGTGCACTGGTGCTCCACCATCAGGTCCCGCGCCACACGATAGTCCGCCGCAGTTTGCAGCCACATGGTGCGCGCATCGCTCGCAGGTGTATACGCAACGGAGCGAACCAAATCATTGCGCAGACGCTCTTCCGGCATGGAAGGCAACGCCGGATGCGCCAGCAAAATTGGCGAGGCTCCATTCGGCCCATCCGCAAGACGTGCATGCAGAGCTTCCAGCAACGGAACGATAACACGGAAGCCCGTAGTCGATCCTGGTTCGGCAAACGTGGGCCCCAGGCAGACCAGCACCTGCGCGGCAACGCGCTCTTCTCTGGCCTGTGGCATCTGCATCGGTGCCGGCATTTCAACGCTTGCCATGGTTCGCCCTTGTCGCCTCTGTGCGGTGCTCGTCCAGCAACTTGAGAATGCCGCGCAATGGTATCTCCGCCCATCCGGGACGGTTATTCAACTCATACTGCAATTCGTACAAAGCCTTCTCCAGCAGATAAGCGCGCAGCAGATCTTCCGGCCCGTTTGGCGCCGCAACACTGTTATAGGAGCGAAGAAAGGCCGTGGCAACCTCCTCGTCCCACTTTTCAACCCAATCGTCCACACCGGCGTGCGTCCGGGCGAACGCCGCTGCCGCGTAGCGGAAGGAGCGCAGCATACCTGCCACATCTCGCAGGGGCGACATCTTTTCTCTGCGGACCTCGATCGGCTTGGCCGGTTCACCTTCAAAATCCAGCAGGACAAAGTCGTCTGCCGTACGCAGCACCTGGCCCAAGTGATAGTCGCCGTGGATGCGTGTGCGCTTGCCTGCGGTAGCAGGATCAACCGTTGCGATCTGCTCAGCAATTTCGCGAATCTTCGAGCGCTGCACGAGCAACTGCGCTGCCAGATCGCCCAGATCTTCAGGTAGATCGGCCAGCTTGCGCCGCAGCGTTGCCAAGGCAGACTCTGCCTGTTCAATCAACCGCTCCGCATCTGCTTGCAAGGATGCTGCTGTCATCGGCTCCGCCACCATCTCCGGCGTGGTGCCTGTGGCGAGGACGGCGTGCATCTCCGCCGTGCGTTGTGCGAGCTTCCGCGCAGCCTCCATGTAGCGCGCAATGCCCGCGTCCTCTCCGTCAATGGCTTCCAACTCACGCAGCGTCCACTCCCATCCATCGCCCTCGCTCTGCACAAGTCCCTGCAGAATGGCGATGGTGGTTGGCTCCGTCTGCGGTTCGCCATCGGCAGGCGTGTACACCATATCGCCCGCGAAGGGCGGCACCTGCGTATAGCCTTTCTCAGTGAGAAAACGCCCAATCTCCGCGTCGGGATTGATGCCCGGCTGCAACCGCCGGAAGAGCTTGAGGATGAACTTGTCCTCAAACAAAAGCGACGAGTTGCTCTGCTCCGCATGTGAGCGCTCCGAATGCATCTCGTTTTCAGGAATGGCAACAGTCGAAGGCTTGCCGGCCATTGTGCCATGCTGCGTGCGGATCGCGGCTCCATCGCGGATGATCTTCAGCAACGCACTCCGCACCTGCTCCAGCGCAAGTCCGTCCACCACAAAGCCATCACTTGCAGCGTCGGACGCGCGGCGCACCTCCACAAGCACGTCGCGCGCATCGATGTTGCGTTCGTTGAAACGCAGCGCGATCGGAAAGACATAGCGCTCGCTTGTGCCGTCGGTGTAGCAGAGATCGACTAATAACAGCGCGGCATCCGGAACATCCGGCAGCGTGGCCCAATCGTAGACACTTGCATTCTGAATCGTGCGCGACTTCGATCCAAACCACCGTTGCGTACACACAAACTTCGGCAACACCGCTTCCTGCAACAACTCCAACCCGGGTCCCGCGAGCACATCCGCAAGCGTCTCCGCTGGAATCATCACCTCGGGATTCTTCGCCGCCTCCGCTTCTTCATTGCGTCGCGGAGCAGGCTGCAACTCCAGCCAAAGGAACGAGTACGGCCCCAGAGTGATGGAATACGGCTCGCTGCCAATCTTCGGGAAAGGCACATAGCCCAGCATCTCCACCGGAACCATGCCTTCCCATCGTGCCAGATCAAGCTGCACCGGCTGCGCAAACCGCGAAAGGTTCGCCACACACACCACTCGTTCATCGTTGTACTCACGTAGGTAGGCGAGCACCTTGCGATTGTCGGGTTTCAGAAACTCCAGCGTGCCGCGCCCGAACACCTGGAAGAGCTTGCGCAGCGCAATCATGTTGCGCGTCCAGTTCAACAGCGAAGACGTATCGCTGTCCTGCGCTTCCACATTGATCGCCTGATATCCCCACACCGGGTCCATAATCACAGGCGAATACAGCTTCTGCGGATTGGCGCGCGAGAAGCCCGCATTGCGATCGCTGTTCCACTGCATCGGCGTGCGCACGCCGTTACGGTCACCGAGATAGATGTTGTCGCCCATCCCGATCTCATCGCCGTAATAAAGAATCGGCGTACCCGGAAACGAAAACAGGATGGAATTCAACAACTCAATGCGCCGCCGATTGTTATCCACCAGCGGCGCAAGCCTGCGGCGAATGCCCACATTGATGCGCATGCGCGGATCGGCCGAATACGCAAAGTACATGTAGTCGCGTTCGTCGTCGGTCACCATCTCCAGCGTCAACTCATCGTGATTGCGCAGAAACAATCCCCACTGGCAGTTCTCAGGAATCGGCGGTGTCTGCGCCATGATCTCCGTGATCGGCAAACGGTCTTCCTGCCGCAGCGCCATGTAGATACGCGGCATCAGCGGAAAGTGAAATGCCATATGGCACTCATCGCCTTCGCCAAAATAGGGCCGCACATCCGCAGGCCACATGTTGGCCTCGGCAAGGATCAGCCTATCGTCATACTCCGCATCAATGGCAGCGCGGATCTCCTTGATCTTGTCGTGCGTCTCCGGCACGTTCTCGCAACTCGTGCCATCGCGCTCCACAAGATAAGGAATCGCATCGAGTCGCAGACCATCCACGCCCATGTCCAACCAGAAGCGCATCGCCTTCAGCACTTCTTCCATCACACGCGGATTATCAAAGTTCAAATCCGGCTGGTGCGCAAAGAAGCGATGCCAGTAGTACTGTTGCGCTTCGTCATCCCATGTCCAGTTGGATTTTTCGGTATCAGTAAAGATGATGCGTACGCCGGAGTACAGCTTGTCCGTATCGCTCCACACATACATCTCGCGCTCGGGCGATCCCTTCGGCGCTTTGCGTGCGGCCTGGAACCACGGATGCTGATCGCTCGTGTGATTGATCACAAGCTCGATCATCACCTGCATGCCGCGAGCATGCGCTTCTTTTAAAAACGACTGAAAATCCGCAACCGTTCCGTAGTTCGGATTCACATTCATGTAATCCGAAATGTCATACCCGTCGTCGCGCAGCGGAGAAGGGAAGAAGGGCAGCAGCCAGATGCATGTCACGCCAAGCGACTGCAAATAATCCAGCTTGCCCATCAACCCGGGAAAGTCGCCGATGCCATCACCATTGGAGTCGGCAAAGGCCTTCACATGCACCTCGTAGATGATCGCGTCCTTATACCAAAGAGGATCGCTGGCGCTGCCGGGCTTCTTTCTTGTTGCTGTGGACGGAGTCATATTCGTTCTTGCTCGCTCGTTCAACTACTTGTCTGATGCGCTTCGGCGCAGATGCAAAATGTGTGCCGGCATCTTTTCCGGATGCAGCAGGACAAAGTTATAAGGCCCGTTCCAGCGATACACCTCGCCGGTCAGCGCATCATGCGCTTCGTATTGCTCGTTTTCGCGCAGCCCCAGCGCCTGCATGTCGAGCTGCGTCCACCCGCTCTGCGCATTGCGCGGATCGAGATTCACCACCGCCAAAACAACATCGTCACCAGCACGCTTGCTGTAACAGAGAAGTTGCTCGTTGTCCGTTCCATGAAAACGCAGAGTGTCGTTGCGTTGCAAGGCAGGGTGCGCGCGCCGCGTCACATTCAACGTCTTCAGCAACGGCATCAGCGAGTCCGCGCGATCACGGTCCCAAGCACGAACCTGATACTTCTCGCTGTCCATGTACTCTTCGCTGCCGGGCTTGGCAGGTACATGCTCCATTAGCTCAAATGCCGGCCCATACACGCCCCAGTTTGAACACAGCGTGGCCGCCAGCACCGCACGCATCTGGAACGAGGCACGCAACCCCGTCTTCAACGATCCCGGCAGAATGTCCGGCGTATTTGGCCAGAAGTTCGGCCTGAAGAAATCCGACACCGGCGGCTGCGTGATCTCCGTCAGATACTCGCGCAGGTCCTTCGCCGTCTCGCGCCATGTGAAGTACGTATAGCTCTGCGTAAATCCGCGCTTCGCCAGCCCATACATCACATGCGGACGCGTAAATGCCTCCGCCAGAAAGATCGCATCTGGAAGCTGCCGCTGCACCTCCGCAATGCACCAGTGCCAGAACGGCAACGCCTTGGTATGTGGATTGTCCACGCGAAAGATGCGCACACCGCGCCGCGTCCAGAACAGAAACACGTTCAGCAGTTCATGCCAAAGATTGTTCCAGTCGTCCGACTCAAAGTTCAGCGGATAAATATCCTGGTACTTTTTCGGTGGGTTCTCCGCATATTGAATCGTTCCGTCAGGCCGAATCAAAAACCAGTCAGGATGCAGCGACACCCATGGATGTTCCGGCGAACATTGAAACGCAATGTCCAGCGCAATCTCCACGCCATGTTCGCGCGCCACATCCATCACCATGTCGAAATCTTCCAGCGTGCCAAGTTCCGGCAGGATAGCCGTGTGCCCACCCTCGCGCGCTCCAATCGCCCAGGGGCTGCCCACATCTTCTGCCCCAGCGACTACGCTATTGTTCTTGCCCTTGCGAAACGCGCGCCCGATCGGATGGATCGGTGGAAAATAAACCACGTCAAAACCCGCATCCGCGATCTGTGGGATTAGTTTTGCCGCATCGCGCAGCGTGCCATGTTTGCCAGCCTCTCCCGCAGAACGAGGAAAGAACTCATACCAGCTTGAAAAGCGAGCTCGTTCGCGATCCACGCGCACCGGAATTTCGCGCTCATACACCGTTGCAAGCGACAGGTCTGGATAACGTTCCACCAGTTCCATAATCTCCGGCATAAGTGGATTTTCATACCGCGTTACCTTCTTCTCCGCAGACGCTCGCAGGGATGCGCCGAACGCCTTCAACCGCTTCGCCTCTTCACCCTTCGCTCCGGCGCTGGCACGGTCCACCAGAAGGGCGCCTGAACGGAATGCCAGCGCAATGTCTTTATGCAACTGCGTTTGTATCTCCGTGGCGCGTTTGCGGTCGTCTTCGCTTGTCTCAGGGTCGCAGGCAAGTGGATCGGTCTGCGCGCCAATACGCTTCTCCAGGTCAGAGGCCCACGTATCGAAGTGGTCTACCCATCCCTGCACAGTGAATTGCCATGATCCAACTGTGTTTGGGACAAAGTTGCCGCTCCACATATCGTTTCCAATTGGATACATGGGTGCGGTCCGCCACTCCTGTTGTTGCGAAGGACGATACAGCAGACGGGCCTTTACATGATCGTGTCCATCGCCAAACACTGCGGCGCGCACCTCAACGTTCTCGCCCACCACGCGTTTCGCCGGGAATTTGCCGCAGTCAATTTGCGGTGTCACATTCTCGATCGCAACGCGGCTTCTTCCGTGAGTGGGCTTCAAATTTCTGTCCGCCTTTCGCCTGTCTCTCTACGGATGCACTCTGCCACCCGTGCGTTTGTCCGCAGCCACTTGGGGTGCAACCTGCTTTCGCGAAAGGTTCTCTAATAAAAGACGTACCGGGCACAACCGGGAAGGGTACAAACGGCCCATGAGAGGACGAACGAACGACCATGCCCAGAACGCCTTTGGCTACCTATCGCATGCAGCTTCACGCCGGATTTCAATTTTCGGCAGCTAGCCAGACGGCAGACTATCTTGCTGCATTGGGAGTCTCTCATCTATACGCCTCTCCTTACATGCAGGCGGCTCCCGGCAGCCTGCACGGATACGATGTCACGGCGCACGGCACGGTAAATAAGGAACTTGGTGGCGCACAAGCGCACGCACGTATGGTCGAGAAGCTGCGCTCGCTCGGCCTCGGGCAGGTACTCGATATTGTTCCAAACCATATGGCCGTTTCTGCGGAAAATGCACAGTGGATCGATGTACTGGAAAATGGGCCTTCGAGCCGTTACTCCTCGTTCTTTGATATTGATTGGAACTCCGCCGAAGAGCGCCTGCGCGACAAGGTCGTTCTTCCCGTCCTTGGCGATCAGTACGGCCGCGTGCTCAGCCGTAAAGAACTGCGGCTCACACGCTTCGGAAGTACCTTCCGTATCCGTTACTTTGACAATGAGTATCCCGTTGCGCCGCGTTCACTGGCCCTCATTCTGGCGCGCGCTGCGGAGATAGCCCACTCCGACGAACTTAACTTCCTCGCGGAATCCTTTCGCCGCCTGCCTGCACCACAAAGTACAGAACGCCGCATACAGCAGCAGCGTCACCGTGACAAAGCCGTTCTGCAGACACTCCTAGATCGTCTCTGCGCAGAACATCATGAAGTTTCCAACGCCATTGATTCTGCTATCGCCGAATGGAATGAAGATATCGACAAAATGGACGATCTGCTCAACCGCCAGAGCTATCGCCTTGCGTATTGGAAGATAGGCGATGAAGAACTGGGCTATCGCCGCTTCTTCGATGTAAACAATCTCATTGGCGTCCGGCAGGAACGCGAGCACGTCTTCGAAGCCACGCATGAACTGGTGTTGAAGTGGCTTGCTGATGGCACGCTGGATGGAGTGCGCGTCGATCATCCTGACGGTCTGCGCGATCCGCAGCAGTACTTTACACGCCTGCGTGAACGTGCCTCCGACGCATGGATATTAGGTGAAAAAATCCTCGAACCCGGAGAGTTTCTCCGTTCCGACTGGCCCATTCAGGGGACTACCGGCTATGACTTTCTTACCGTCTGCAATCAACTTCTGGTGGAACCGAACGGTCTTGAAGCACTGAATGCCATCTATGCCGATTACACCCGTCAACCCACGGACTTTGAAGAGATAGCGTACGAGAAAAAGCTGAAGATTGCCTCGGAAACGCTCGCCTCGGACGTCAACCGTCTCGCTACACTCTTTGTGGACATCTGTGAAAACAATCGTGACAGCCGCGACTTTACCCGTGCGGATATCCGCCGCGCCATTCGTACTGCGGCGGCCTGTTTTCATATCTATCGCACCTATGTCGTTGCAGAACGCGATCAGATTACAGACGAAGACCGCGAACGCATCGGCCAAGCCATTGAAGAAGCCAAGATGCGCAAGCCGGATATCGATCCTGGCCTGCTGGACTTTCTTGGCCGCGTTCTCTGCCTTGAGGTGCGCGGCGAAAAGGAATCCGAGTTCGCCATGCGGTTTCAGCAACTCACCGGCCCTGTGATGGCCAAAGGAGTGGAGGACACGGCGTTCTACTGCTACAACCGTCTCACCTCACTCAACGAAGTGGGTGGCGACCCCGGCACGCGTGGTCTTTCCCTCAAGGACTTCCACGCCTACATGGCACACATGCAGCAGACCTTGCCCGAGACCATGCTCACCCTTTCCACGCATGACACGAAACGCGCAGATGATGTCCGCGCCCGCCTGCATGTTCTTACCGAAATGCCTGATCGCTTTCGCATCACCATCAAGCGCTGGCAGCGCATGACGCACCCGTTCCGCACCGGTCCTTACCCCGATCCGCCAACCGAATATTTCTTCTATCAAACGCTAATCGGCGCATGGCCCATCTCCGCCGAACGCATGAAGGCATACATGCTCAAGGCCATGCGGGAAGCCAAGATGGAAACCTCATGGACACAGACCAACACCGAGTATGAAGAAGCACTGGAGAACTTCATCGATCAGGCGCTTGCTGATGAAGCGTTCATGGGAGATGTGGAGAGTTTCGTAAACCGCATCAATCGCGCAGGCCGCATCAACTCCCTTGCGCAGACGCTCATCAAGTGCACTGCGCCCGGCGTTCCCGATCTTTACCAGGGCGGGGAACTATGGGACCACTCGCTCGTGGACCCTGACAATCGCCGTCCTGTGGATTACGATCTGCGCCGCTGGCTGCTCGGTGAGTTGAAGGCCATGTCCCCCGAGCAATACATCGCACAGGCTGACCAGCGGTTTGAAGACGGTACGCCAAAACTCTGGACCATCTATAAAGCATTGGAGTTGCGCCGGGAACGTCCCAACGCCTTCGGCGCTGCATCCACCTACGCGCCCGCGGAGGTCACGGGTCCGCGCGCCGACAACTGCATTGCCTTTTTGCGCAACGGAGAAGTCCTCACGCTCGTCCCGCGCTTCTCCTATACCGTAGACGGCGCATGGGGAGGCACATGGATTAAGATACCGCGCGGAAACTGGCGCAACCGTCTCACTGGTGCTGCCGTGCAAGGTGGCGTCAAGGTGCGTGTCAGTTCATTGCTCGAAGTGTTTCCGGTCGCTCTGTTAGCGAAGGAAAAGGAAGTAATCTGATGCATTTTTCTGTCTGGGCACCCAAACGTAAATCGGTCTCGCTAAAGCTGCAGGATGCCACGCATCCCATGCAAGGGCCCGATGACCGGGGATGGTGGAACATCGATCTCGACACCGGAAGTGCTGAGGTGGACTACACCTTTCTCCTCGATGATGAACAAGGCCCCTATCCCGATCCGCGTTCGCCATATCAACCCAACGGTGTCCATGCCGCATCGCGTACTTACAATCACACGCGCTTCCAGTGGACAGACCAAAACTTTCGAGCAGCACCGCTCTCCGCTGCCATCATCTATGAGCTGCACATCGGCACGTTCACTCCAGAAGGCACCTTCGATGCAGCTATCGCCCATCTTGACCACCTCGTCTCCCTCGGTGTCACACATGTGGAGTTCATGCCGGTTGCTGCCTTTGAAGGCGATCACGGCTGGGGATATGACGGTGTGGCCCTATTCGCGCCACACCAACCCTACGGCGGTCCTGACGGTCTCAAGCGCCTGATCGATGCCTGCCACGCGCGCGGTCTCGCCGTAGTCCTCGATGTGGTCTACAACCACTTCGGTCCCAGTGGAAACTACACCGGTCTCTACGGACAATATCTCAACCATCGTCACAGCACGCCGTGGGGAGGTGCGGTCAACTTTGAGGCCGCAGGCTCCGATCAGGTGCGCCGCTTCTTCATCGACAATGCGCTCATGTGGCTGCGCGATTACCACGTGGATGGCCTGCGTCTTGATGCCGTGCATGAGTTCGTCGACCGTTCTGCCATTCACTTTCTCGAACAACTCTCCACCGAAGTGGAAGATCTCTCCGCCACCATCGGCAAGCAGCTTGTTTCCATCGCCGAAAGCGACCTTAATGACCCCCGTATCGTTACGCCCCGGGAAGCCAACGGCTATGGAATTGATGCGCAGTGGAGCGACGATTTTCATCACGCGCTCCATGCTGTCCTAACTGGAGAGGGTAGCGGCTACTACGAAGATTTCGGTTCCCTCGATCAGCTTGCCAAGGCACTCACTGATGTCTTCGTCTACAACGGCATCTACTCCGGCCATCGCTCCCGCATTCATGGTCGTCCCATCGGGAATCTTTCTTATCATCACTTCCTCGGGTACAGCCAGACGCACGATCAGGTGGGGAACCGCGCGCAGGGCGACCGCCTATGCCATCTTGTCTCCTTCCATCGCGCGCAGATCGCCGCCGCTCTCGTGCTCACCTCGGCTTTCGTCCCCATGCTTTTTCAAGGCGAAGAGTGGGCCGCTTCTTCCCCCTTCCAGTACTTCGCGGATCATCAGGACGAGGAACTTCGCCACAATGTGACGCGTGGACGCATGGAAGAATTCAGTGCCTTTGGCTGGAAACCCGAAGATGTTCCTGATCCCGAATCCATCGAGACCTTTCAGCGCTCCAAGCTGAAATGGAATGAGATATCCAAGCCGCCACATAAGGAGATGCTGGATTGGTACCACAAACTGATTGCGCTGCGGCGGTCTACACCTGCCCTGAATCACGCGGATGCGGGTTCAGTTGAGGTCAAAATAGATAATGCTGCTAAAACGATGCAAATTTGTCGAGATGCGATACAAACCTGCGTTAATTTCGGTCAAAACGGCTCTAAATTCCTTCTGCCCGACGCAGCCGAAATCTTGCTTTCTAACGGTTCCTCCATCTGCTCCGGCAACGTTCTCCAGCTTCCGCCGGAAACAGTTGCAGTTCTGCGCCTTTCCGGGCGTCGGCCTTGATATCCTGCTAAATGTGCGTATTACGTCGAGCGACCCCTTAGAGGAATCGTCTTTGACAAATTTCGTATTTATTTTTCGAAACAAATTTTTTGTTCGTCCGTCTGTTCCGATTGGCCCTCGTGTACGTTCCGCAAAGTGTGTCGTTCAGGAGAATGCAGGTCCCTTATGAGCTTCCTCGCAGGTTTTAGCCGCCAGAGCGGCGTCCTCATTGTTTCAGCTGGTCTTTTGGCTTGCGGCTCCATGCCTTCTGCTGTGTTCGCGCAGGACGCGCCTGCTACAGCCTCCGCAGCAGCCCGCCAGCTCGGCACGGTCAAATCCGTCAGCGGCGACACGCTATCGATTGCTACCGATAAGGGCGCAAGTTTCAGCGTGCAGGTAGACCCGGCAGCAAAAATCGTTTTGCTGGCCCCCGGCTCCACAGACCTGAAGACAGCTACACCCTCCAGCTTCGACAACATCGCTGTGGGAGATCGCGTACTCGCCTCTGGCAAAACTGGCGATACGCCGACTACGATACATGCCACGCGCATAGTTGTGATGAAGTCGGCCGACATCGCTCAGCGTAACGCACAGCTTCAGGCCGATTGGCAGAAGCGCGGCTCCGGTGGCATCGTTTCGGCGGTAGATCCGGCAAACGGCGACATCACCATCAAAAGCGGTGCGCGCACAATCACACTTAAAACTACTCCCAAAACCATCTTCCGCCGCTACTCTTCCGGATCGGTAAAGTATGAGGACGCCAGAAACAGCACTCTGCAGGAGATTGCAGTGGGCGATCAGCTTCGCGTGCGTGGCGAACATTCAGAAGATGGCAGCACCATTACCGCCGACGAGGTCGTCTCCGGTTCCTTCAGCAACGTTGCTGGAACCATCGTCTCGGTAGACGCCCCCGGCCAGACCATCGTAGTCAAAGACCTGGCGAAAAAGAAGAATGTCACAGTCCACCTGAGTGCTGCCACGAACATCCGAACGCTCCCGGCTGAAATAGCCACCCGCCTTGCTGCCCGTACCCGTGGTGCTGGTGCAAGGGCCGGAACGCCAGCAGAAAACGGCGCAGCACATCCGGCGGCCGAAGCTCCTTCCGCAGGTTCCGGTGAGGGGATGCACCGTGGTCCGGGCGCAACAGGAGGCCGCTCCCGCGATCTCTCCCAAATTATCGCCAGCCTTCCTTCTCAGACGCTTGCCGATCTCAAACCCGGCGAAGCGCTTATGATCGTGGGTTCGCAATCCGCTCCCAGCGAGCCCCTTACGGCGATTACGGTGCTTAGCGGTGTGGAACCCATTCTTGCGGCAGCGCCATCCGGATCCAACGCCATGACCCTCTCTCCCTGGAACCTTGATTCCAGCGCTGGGGGCGGTGGTGGTCCTGACATGGGTGGCAGCGGCGGCTCGCAGCAATAACCCACTTTGTTTTCTCTACCTATTCTGAGGAGTTTCAGCTTGTCGTTTTCACGATCTCTGCCGTTCACTGCCGCTATCTTGTTTGCCACTGTGGTGGCTGCGCAGGAGTCGCGCCAGCCCCTTCCCCCGGTTCCCACCGCGCCTACCAGCGCACCCATCAGCGCGGCATCCGCAGCTGCGGCCAGCATGCGCGGCACCATCACTGACCCCGATCAGGCGGTCATTCCCGGCGCCACCATTACACTCACCCCGCCAAAAGGAAAGGCTATTGTGGCCGAGTCTGGCGCTGACGGTACCTATCAGATCAGCAATATTCCCAATGGCACCTACAACGTCACCGTTACCATGCCTGGCTTTGCCACCGTCGTGAAGCAGAATGCGAAGTTCTCCACCGGTCAGGTCATGACGATGAACGTGAAGATGGCCATCGAAGAACAGGCCACGGAAGTAAACGTCACTACCACCAGCAACCAGGTCAGCGTCGATCAGGATAATAACGCCAGCGCGCTCGTCATCAAGGGCAAAGACCTCGACGCGCTCTCCGACGATCCTGACGAGTTGCAGAGCGAACTCTCCGCTCTCGCCGGCCCTGCTGCCGGCCCGAACGGCGGCCAGATCTATGTGGACGGATTCACCGGAGGCTCGCTTCCTCCCAAGTCGTCCATCCGCGAAATCCGCGTGAACCAGAACCCTTTCACCGCGCAGTACGATAAACCCGGCTACGGCCGCATCGAAGTGCTCACCAAGCCCGGCACCGATGTCTTCCACGGTATGGCCATGATTATGGGCAATCACTCTTCATTCAATACATCCAGCCCATTTCTCGGCGGAGCAAACAACTTCCCCTCCTACTACACGGTGTTTACGATGGGCAGTCTCAGCGGCCCGCTCAGCAAACATATCTCCTTCAATGTGAGTGGCTCCTACCGCGACATTGAGGAAAACACGATCATCACAGGCAAGATCATAAGCCATTCGCCCACTGACCCAACACTCTGCGCGCCTGGAGACACCACCTGCCAGCTTTACGATTTTCCAGTGGCGTACCGTGCCAATCCTAATCCACGCAAGCGTGGCGAAATCTCTCCGCGTCTTGACTTCGCTCTGGGCGAGAAGAATACGCTAAGCATCCGCTATCAATATGAAGGTGGTCCAAGCCGTAACTCCGGTCCAGGTGGACTTGTGCTGCCGACTAATGCTTACAACAGCGACAGCAGCCAGCATCGCATTCAAATCGCGGATAGCTGGATTGCTTCTCCAAAGGTTGTGAACGAGAACCGCTTCGAGTACCGGCGCGAGGAGAGCAGCCGCACCTCGCTAAACAATGCGCCCACGCTCAACGTGCTGGGCACCTTTAACGGCGGCGGAAACTCCAACAACAATGACAGTGTTTCTTCTCGTTTCGAGTATCAAAACTACACCTCTATCGCCCTGGCCAAGAACTTCGTCCGTATGGGCGCGCGCCTACGCTACTACCGTTCTCACCTGACCTCTACCTCCGGGGCCAACGGAACATATACCTACTCCGGCATTGAGGGCGTGGGCGACGGCACCGCCGCGGATGCCTATCGCCTCAACCGCCCTGACCAGTTCTCCATTACGAACGTGAATGTGCCAACAGTCAGCACTACGCTTGCAGACCTGGGACTCTACCTTGAAGACGACTGGAAGGTGCTGCCGAACCTTACGCTCACCGGCGGCGTGCGGTATGAGACACAGAACCAGATTCACAGCGCGCACGATATTGCCCCTCGCGTCTCGCTTGCATGGGGCATTCCGCGTAAAAGCGGTTCGCCGCTCACCGTCATTCGTGCGGGTGCTGGCGTCTTTTACGATCGTTTTGATGTGGATGACGTGCTCACTACGGTACGCCAGAATGGAACGAACCAGGTAGAGACCATCTATCGTCCGGATGGAAGCGCCGTCTGTGCGCCCGGTCAGCCTATCTCTAACTGTGGAAGCGGAAGTTCCGGTAAGGCCACCCGGTATGACTTTGCCCCCGATCTCCGCAGCGAGTACAACCTGCAGTTCGCCCTCGGCGTGGACCAGCAGTTGGCTAAGAGCGCAACGCTCTCCGTCAATTTCATTTCCTCCAACGGGAACCACGCGTACCTTTCGCGTGCCTTTGGCAATTCCAAGGATGGATATGACTACCAATTTACCTCGGCCGGTATGTACCGCCAGCAGCAGGTGATTGCGAATGTGAAGTGGAACCCGAGCGCAAAATTCTCGCTCTTCAGCTACTACGTTTACAGCCACGCAATGTCCAATACGGATGGTGCAGACACCTTCGCGACGGATTCGACCAACCGCTTCACAGACTACGGGCGAGCGGGATTCAATCGCACCCATCGTGTGGTCCTCTTCGGGAATACCACGCTGCCATGGGGCATCAGCATGAGCCCTATCCTTGTCGCCTCTTCAGGTATGCCGTACGACATCACTGTCGGAAAAGATGTGAATGACGACTCCCAAAGGAATGATCGTGCTGCTTTCGCCAAGGGGCGTACCTCCGCAAACTGCCGTGTCTTCAGCGATTTTCTCGATCCCAATGAGCAGGGCGCGTATCCCATTGGGAATAATTACGACCGCATCCCATCGAACTATTGCTCGACACCGGCATACTTCAATCTCAACCTGCGCGTCACTAAATCCTTCGGCTTTGGTGCCAAGCGCAACGTGCCTGGATCGGGCAGTGGCGGCGATAGCTCGCGTGGACGTTCGCGTGGTAGTTCAGGAGGAGGCAGCCACGGCTCGCATGGTTCCATGATGTTTGGTGGAGGCGGATCGTCCAACCATCGCTATAACTTCAACCTCGGCGCGCAGGCGTTCAACCTCTTCAACGTGGTCCCTTATGGAACGCCGCAGGGCTCACTCGCAAACCCTGACAACTTCGGTAAGCCGCTGAACATCCAGTCCAGCGGATTTGGAAGTTCTGCTGTGCGCCGTATCATGCTTCAACTCTCGTTCAACTTCTAGAAAGTTATCAGTTGTAGAAATGCCAAGAGGCCCGGATAATTTCGGGCCTCTTACCTTTTCTAACAACTAAGGACTAAAAACTAACAACTAAGCAATCACTATCGACTTGGCATTCATAAACTCCCGCATGCCAGCCGCGCTCAACTCACGTCCGTAGCCGGACTCCTTAATGCCGCCAAACGGAAGGCGTGGATCGCTGGCGACCATGCCGTTCAAAAAAACCATGCCTGCTTCTATTTCGCTCACCATCTGCTGCTGCTCCGCAGGGTTGCGCGTCCACAGCGATGCGCCGAGACCGAATGGAGTGTCATTCGCAATGGCAACTGCATCATTCACGTCCCGGGCGGAGAATACCAGCGCCACCGGCCCGAATAATTCTTCGCGATAGACGGTGCTGGTGCGTGGCAGATCGGCGATGACGGTCGGCTCAAAATAGAAGCCGCGGCCTACCAGCCGCGATCCGCCCGTAAGAATGCGTCCGCCTGCCGCGACTGCATCGCGCACCTGGCGTTCCAGCGTTTCCACTGCTTCAGCCGAGACGAGCGGACCAACCTCGGTGTCTTCACGCATGGGATCGCCAATTCTCAGCGACTCCATCTTCTGCGCAAACCGCCGTACAAACTCCTCATACACGGTTTCATGCACGATGAACCGCTTGGCAGCGATGCAGGATTGGCCGTTGTTCACCACGCGTGCCTGCACGGCGGTCTGCACGGCTGCATTCAGATCGGCTGTGGGCATCACGATAAAAGGATCGCTGCCGCCAAGCTCCAGCACACACTTCTTCAGGTGTTTGCCTGCTACTTCAGCAACGGCACGTCCAGCGCGGCCACTGCCCGTGAGTGTGACCGCTGCAACGCGTGCATCGGCAATAATCCCGGCGACCTGCTCGTTCTCAATCAGCAGGGCCTGAAAAACGCCTTTGGGAAATCCAGCGCGGCGAATTAAGGTTTCGATAGCCATCGCGCAATGCGGAACATTGGTTGCGTGCTTTAGCAGACCAATGTTGCCCGCCATCAGCGCAGGCGCGCCGAACCGGACTACCTGCCAGAAGGGGAAATTCCATGGCATGATAGCGAGAATGACACCGAGGGGCTGCCACTGCACATAGCTGCGGCCGTGTTCGGTGTTGATCATCTCGGGTGCCATCATGCGCTCGCCATTATCGGCATAGAAGCGAAACGCATTGGCACACTTGGCAAGTTCCTGCCGCGCGGCACCGATGGTCTTTCCCATCTCCTGCACCATGGTGGAGGCAAGGCCCTCAGTTTCTTCGTCGATGAGCGCAGCCAGCTTGTGCATGCATAGTGCGCGATGTGCCACCGGAACGGTGGCATAATCGCGGAACGCTTGCGCTGCGAGTTCCAGCTTTGCCTCAATCTGCTCTGCCGTGAGGGCCGCAAAACTCTTGATCTCGTGCCCCGTCGCGGGATAGACCGAACGAATCGCCATACGCTCTATTCTGCCGCAACAAGCGGCACGCTCGCTGCAACTTATTTTGATGCGCTACTTCGCCGTCTTCCATTGCGAGGGATACAGCTTCGTATTCCCCGGCAGATAGAAGGTAGGCACATCCGGAAACTGCTCCTCAATCAGCCGCAACGTGCGGAAATCGAAGCTCTGTACCTCGATCCGTTTCTTCATGCCATTCTTGTTCACCGTCGCCATCAGCACCGTCACAAACGTCTGCGGGCCGAAGGTATTGTTCTCCGTCCGCTCCATCTTGCCTGTTGTCTTCGATGGAATCTCGTCAGGAATGAGCTTCGTTTCAATATCGAAGCGGACTCGTCCGGCTTCGCGAACTCGTTCAGCAGCATGAGGAGAAGCTTTGCCCGGCCCATGTTGATAGTAATCGCCGTAGAACTTCACAAACCGGAAGATCTGGTCCACCGAAATGGGCGTATAGATGTTCGGCAGCTTCTCCTGCCTGGCAAATGCCACCGACACAGGCGAAAGTGCAGGGTCGTTCTTCTGCGCATCTTCGAAGTACATCTTGTCGCAGATAAATGTGAGCTGCGCCTTCGCGCTGGAGATGTCGTGCAGCCACACGCGATTGGCCTTCGTGTATGGCGTACCATCCGCCCGGCGGCAGGCCTTCGGCAGATAGTATTCATCATGCCAGATCATCGCAACCTTATCGTTCGTCACGCCAAAGTCCATCTCCAGCGTACCCACCAGCAGGTCCATGCCGTTTTCAAAAGAAGGCAAAGTCGATTCCGGCCGCAACCCGCGTCCACCACGATGCGCATGGATATCGAAGTTGCGAATACGCGCCTTCTCGCCCGCGTCCTTCGTCGCAGCAATTGCCTCCTGCATCAGCTGCTGCACAATGTCAGGCCGGTCGGTGATAAGCCCCTGCACAGAAGGCATGCGCAACAACCGGCGGACAGCATCTTCGTTGTGTGTCGTTCCAGCCAGCAGGCCAAAGCCCTCCGCGCGCAACGCATCCGCAGGTACAGTCCTGTCCAGGATCTTGTCCCAGTTCGCGGAGAGCGTAGGCTTCACCTTCTCCCCATGCGCCGCAGCGTGTTTGCCCGCATCGTGCATTAGGTCGAGATAGTCCTGCTTCGTCTGAGCAAAGAGAAATGCGCCACACAAAAGTGTGGCGCAGGTTGAGAGTCGAACAAAACGCATTAGGCAATCTCCGGCTGCGCAGGTGCAATGGTGAACTGCGCAGCCGCCACGCCGAGATACGGGTGCTTCGCCTTTAGCGTCACCGTACCTGGCAATTCCGTTGCGCGAATCCAAATCGCACCTGTTCCGCCGATGAGGCCGAACGGATTGTCGCCGATTAACTCAGCCGGACCTTCCAGCACAAATTCGATCGCATCTGCGGCAAACGGACGAATCTTGCCGTACTCATCATTCACGCGCAGCACCACACGCACCGCATCCGCACCATCGGCGACAAGCGCCGTCTCGTCTGGCACCAGCACAAACTCATGATCGTCGCCCTTGCCTGAATACTTTTTTGAGATGGCCAGCTTACCGTCAATGTATCCGTCCAGCCGCAGGTCGCCCCAATTGCCCTTGCTCAGATCGCTCGACTTGAACGGTAGCGAGAACGGTGGATACTTCAGATGCGCAAACTGTTTGCGGTCCGGATCGCCTTCGCCCACCATGTGCTCGCCATTCTCATTGATGATGTACATCTTGATGTGGTCCACGTTCGACGAAATCAGCGCATACGTAATGCCCACGCTCTCATCGTTGTGCGCCCAGTGGAAGTTCGGCTCCAGCACCACTTCGTCCTCGCGGTCGCACATGCTCTTGTAGAACAGCGCCGCAGGTTTCGGCGTGCGGAAGATGTCCATCACGCCGTGATAGCAGATGCGGTCACCCGAACCGAAGTTTGCATGCGTGGCATAGTCAAACGCGCACCATCCCAGGCCGCCCGAGTACTGTGGATCGCTGGCAAGCTGGTTATGCATGCGCGCATGGCGAATCGTGTGTTCGCGCAGCCGCTCCAGCGAATCGATCGTCTTGCACGGGTAGGTGTGGCCCACAAATTCTGTATTCAGAAAGCGCGGATGAAACGGCTTCTTGATCGGCCAATCGAAATCGTTATACGTGAAGACGTCTTCCAGGAACTCCGAACGCCAGTTGCCCGTCGTGCGGATGCCGCAGGTCTGCCGCGTCGTGTCCAGCGCATGCGCCATCGCGTTCGTCCGCGTGTAGAAGTCGTGATCGTCCTTCGACTCGTTGATGCGCACGCCCCACAGAATCAGCGATGGCCGGTTCCAGTCGCGCCGCACCATACGCCGCACGTTGTCGACGGACACATCCTGCCACGCCTTGTCGCCAATATGCTGCCAGCCCGGAATCTCCTCCAGCACCAGCAGGCCCATCTCATCGCACGCATCCAGAAAATGCCGCGACTGCGGATAGTGGCTCGTGCGCACAATGTTGCAGTGCAGGTCCTTGCGCAGGATCTTCGCATCCTGCCGCTGCCCGCGCCCGCTCATCGCCTGGCCCACCCACGGGAACGTCTGGTGGCGATCCAGCCCATGCAGTTTCACGATCTTTCCGTTCAGCGAGAAACCGTGATCGGTAAACGTCGCTTCGCGGAAGCCGATGCGGTCGGTCTTCTCATCAATCACCGTGCCGTTCTCAAGCAACTGCACCACCACCGTGTACAGCTTCGGATGGTTCAGGTCCCACAACTCAATCTTGTTGCCCAGCCCGGTCAGCGTCACGCTGCCTGCAACCGCATCGCGCTTCGGGTCATAGCTCGCACCGATGGCTTGGTCCGAATCAGCCCAGTTGTGCTCCATGACCGGCGGTAGAGCAATCGTCCGCGACGATCCACGCGCAATCACATGATCGCCATCGCGCAACTCGGCCCTGAGCGAAAGCGCACCAGGATTCGCAGCCTGCGCGCGATCGAGAAACACCTGCACATCCACGCTCGGATTCGGCGTCAGCACGTCTTTTGTAATGGCGTGGAAGTTCTCAATAAACACCTGCGGCACCACCCGCAGCCACACTTCGCGATAGATGCCGCCAAACGTGAGGTAATCCACCTCATAACCAAACGGAGGAATGTCCTTGCGCTCTGTCGAATCCACATCCACCGAGAGCAGGTTCGATCCCGAAGGATCGAGATGGTCCGTGATCTCAAACGAAAACGGCGTATATCCACCGCGATACTCACCCAGCCGCTTGCCGTTCAGCCAAACGGTCGATGCGATCATCGATCCTTCAAAGTCCACAAACACACGCTTGCCCGCAGCGTCCGCAGGCACCTTCAAATTGCGGCGATACACCGACACAAACTCATACGCCTTGTCGTCAAAGCCGTGCCACGGAATCATCACGTTCGTGTGCGGAATCGTGACCTTCGCAAACGAAGAGTCGTCGAAATTTGGTCGGTGCGCTTCCGGCGTGGACGTGTTGCGATACTTCCACCCACGGTTGATCGGCAGCACTGCGCGGCCTGCGGCCATCGTCTTTGCGGATTTCCTCTTCTTTGCCGCCACAGCGCTCTGCGAAACCGCTGCCCCGGCAGCCACCACACCACTACTCTTCAAAAAATCACGACGGTCCATGCTCACTTCGTTGTCCTCTTATGCCAATCCGTTGCGTTGAATCACTGTTTTATAGAACTCATACGAGAGCTTCGGGGTACGCTTCTGCGTTTTGAAGTCCACGTAGGTAATGCCAAACCGTTCTGCATAGCCTTTTGCCCACTCAAAGTTGTCGAGCATGCTCCACAGAAAATATCCCTTCACAGGAACGCCTTCACTCACGCCGCGCTGCAACTGCGTCAGGTAATTGCGCAGATAGTTGATGCGGTCCGTATCCAGCACCTGCCCGGCTGCATTCATCGTGTCAGCAGCGCTGCATCCGTTTTCGGTGATGTACATTTCGCGGATTCCCCACACCTTCTGCATCAGCTTCGGCGTCCAGTAGATCGCCTGCGGATTGTAGAAGAGCCAGTCCGCCATCAGCCGTGGATACGTCGCCGGCCGTGGAATCCGTACATATCCGTCCGGATTGTCCGCAGCCATCACTTCCTGCGTGGTGTAGATATTCACGCCCACAAAATCCAGCGGCGCAGAGATGATCCTCAACTCCTCCGCCGTAAACTTCGGCGCATCCGCACCCAACCCATTCAAATAGCGCTCAGGATACTTGCCCTCAAACATCGGCACTTCATACATCTCGTTGAAGTCGCGAAGAGCAATCTCCGCCGCGCGAATATGTTCCGCGCTCTCAATCGCAGGCATCGCGCCATGCACATCTTCCGCAATACCTACGCGCGCTTTGCCTTTTGCATGCGCACGAATCGCCTGCACCGCCAGCCCATGCGCCAGCAGGGCATAGTGCCGCGTCTGTGCCACCACTGCGCGCGAGTTATGAATGCCCGGAGCGTGATGCGGCTCGTTGCCGTATCCGCCCTCGATGTACGACCGGAACTCATTGATCGTCATCCAGTTCGTAATGCGGTCGGAAAGATTAGTCGCGCAGTAAGCAGCGTAGTCGGCAAACGCCAGCGCCGTATCGCGGCTGCGCCATCCACCCTGCTTGTCTTCCAGCGCCTGCGGCAGGTCCCAGTGAAAGAGCGTGCAATACGGCTCAATCGCCGCAGCGTGCAACTCGTCCAGCAGACGCTTATAGAAGTCCAGCCCCTTCGGATTCGGCGCGCCTCCGCCCGTAGGAAACACACGTGGCCACGCAATCGAAAAACGAAATCCCTTCACACCGAGTTGCTTCATCAGGGCGACATCACCTTTATAGCGATGGTAGAAATCGTCCGCCACATCGCCAGTATCGCCGTTGCGCACCTTGCCCGGAATCTTGGAGAACGTGTCCCACACCGAAGGCAGGCGCCCATCTTCATTCCACGCGCCTTCCACTTGATAAGCAGCCGTCGCCGTTCCCCACACAAATCCCTTCGGAAACGCATGCGGCGCAGGCGCAGCCACGGCGGAAGCAACAGCCACTTCAGCTGGCATCAACGCGCCAGCGGCAGCAGCCACACTCCCAGTTTTCAAAAAATCTCTGCGGTCCATCCGCACCTCGTCTAAGGAATGACCATAAGCCTAGCTGAAAAATGTAATCGTAGTCATCCCCGGAAAGATCCAAAAGCAAAAAGGCCGTCCATCAGGACGGCCCAACTAACACTAAAACTGAAAACTAAGACTAGCTCCGTGCATCATTCAAGCTAGCAATGGTCGTCCGCAGATACTTATGCGGATTCACGGCTGTTCCGCGGATACGTACTTCGTAGTGGCAGTGGTAACCGGTCGATCGCCCCGTCATACCCACGTAACCGATCACCTGTCCGCGCGATACATGCGCCCCCCGCATCACTGCAAAGCTGGACATATGGCCATACACCGTCTTGATGCCGTTGCCGTGATCGATCACCACCTCGCGTCCATATCCATTGCCGACAGCAGCCATCTCAACCGTGCCGTCTGCAGTCGCGTGGATAGGCGTGCCCTTCGGCGCGGAGATGTCTACGCCCTTATGGAACTCGCCTTCGCCGCCACCCAGGATCGGGTCTTCACGCTGGCCGAAGCTCGAAGTAATCGGCCCCATCACCGGCCACAGACTAGGCGCGCTTGTGGAGATAGAAAGATCGCCCAAAGGGTTGAAGCTCCCCAGCGAGGTAGCCGAGATGCTGTTTCCAGCGATCATCCGGGCCGCGCTGCCACTCAATGCACTCGCACGTAATGCATAAAAATCATCCAGCGACTTGGCATAGCTCGCCTCGCTGAAAGTGCCGGTGCTTCCCGGAACCAGTTCGGCAGAAGCAGCTACCGTTCCCGCAGACTTGCCCTTGGAAGATTTGCTCGAAGCCATGCTGTGCCGTGACGGCATCGCCAGTTTGTTCACCGTCAGGCCGTAGAGCGCGGAAACCTCGCTGGCCAGAGCACCGAGTGATGCTGCCTGTACGTCTTTTTCATGCGCCGCTGCTTCCAGCTTGGCGTAATCGCTGCGGAGCGAGTTCTGCTCCTGCCGCATCTGGTTGAACCGCGCCGTCTTAATCAGCATGCGTGAGTACGACCCCGCCATGCCCGCGATCGTGAACATACCAATCACCGCGGCGGCAACAAAGATATAAGCAAACTTTAGGGGAACCGGAACCCGTTTGAGAGAACCATCGGCGTCACGCGATACGAAGACGATATAAAAGTTCTTCTTCAAGATCGGTCTACCTCAGCCACACAGGGATTTTCGACTCTCTCCCGCCGGGCGGTTCGCCATGGTCAGAATGCTTCAGGGCAAATGCGATTCACTAAAGCTCATTCAGGAGGTCGATTAGTTGTGGACTCATCAAGTCTAGCCCCCGGGTTGCCCCGAAGCAACCCTCCGAGCTGGGTTGCTCTGTAACACTTCCGTCATCGGACCTGCCCCATCAGGACATATTGCGGCGATACACCGCTTTCGACCTGTACTATAGGCTGTTCTGAATCCCCCATAGGTTTAACCCATGGGTGAGTACGGCTGGTAGTAGGCTTTTCGTTCGATGTGTTAGGTATCCCCAGAAAAGCCCAATAGGAATAATCTGTAATGCACCGATCACTATTTGCATGAACGACTTATGCGGATGTTGAGACCAATCTAACGGCATATGCATCGACGCCCAGAGAGATGTAGCGACGACAAAGCCAATGCCCTTGTTATGAAATGCGTGTCCTAACCTGGTCTGGAGGAGCATGCGCGTAAATTCCTCTGCTAGCCCAGCTGTGATGATTCCTGTATAAAGCGCGCCAAAGAAGCGTGTTCCTCGAAAAAAGATCTTCCAATGTGAGAGTTCGGGTGCCACGGCCAAGGTAATACCACCGAAAAGTAAGTTGATGAAGATCGGTAGATACCAATATTGAAGGTTAATACCCAGTTGGCGAAGCTTATAGCGGTAGATAAAGAGGAACACCAGAGCTAGCGCAATCGGAAAGACAAATAGAAGGAGCAAAACGAAGAGAGACACCCTCCCAAGACCATGAATCGTCGTCCAAACCGGACTGAACCGAACAATCAGTAAGACCATCCCAAGTACTATGCTGCCAATAATGATCAACGATTCCTGCATCACTGGGTGCTTGATCGGGAATCCGACCGCGGGAGCGGGAGCTATCTTCACGACCACATCGGTCAACAGTAAGCCGCACCACACCGCGAGGAGATAACCAACCGAGTGTGTAAGAGTGTGCTTAATCCAACCTGTGTAGAGGATCTGAGCGGCAATAGCCAACAAGACAAGTGTGGCTACCGGATACACCTTCACGGTTCGACCATGTTGCTCAATGCTCTCGATAAGGGCTCGCATCAATGACATAGGCGATTTAGTATCAACAATGTTCGCGCCGGTCGTAGTTATCCGTGCCAGATCACCATAGTACTCGCGAACGGTATCGCTAAGGTGGGGACGTAGGTATCCTCAAGTTTTGGCCGCAAACTCCATCGCCGAACGCGATTTCATCCGCTCTCTGTACAGACAAGCCTCCGGCGGCAGAGGCCCGCTGCGCCTTGGCATAGGCGACGACTGCGCTATCCTTCGCCCACCGAAGGGAATAGAGATCGTGGTCACCACTGATTTCTCTCTTGAAAACAAGCACTTCCGCCGAGACTGGCACCCGCCCCAATCCGCCGGACACCGTTGCCTGGCTCGCGGCCTCAGCGATCTTGCCGCTATGGGAGCCAAACCGCTGGCTGCATTTCTCTCCATAGCCGTTCCTAAAGGCCTCGAAAAAGCCTATCTAAACGGGTTTTTAAGGGGATTTATGGCCCTCGCAAAAGCACATAGTGTCCCTCTGGCTGGCGGTGATACAGCCGCAGCCCCCGGTGACGAACTACTCGCCGACATCACTCTCCTCGGAACGATCCCGCAGGGCAAAGCGCTCCTCCGCTCGGGAGCAAAGGCTGGGGACGGCATCTACGTCACAGGCCGGCTAGGCGCAGCCGCTGCAGAACTGGAACAACTCGCGGCGAACGCAACGCATTTCAAAGCGGCAAAACCATCCGAAATCCACCCACATCTCTTCCCGCAACCACGTCTTGCCGTAGGCCAGGCGCTCCTCAAACGCAAACTCGCTACAGCAGCTATTGACATCAGCGATGGCCTTTCCGTAGACCTCCTCCATCTCTGCGAAGAATCGAAATTGGATGCCGAAATAGAAACAGCTACGCTCCCGCTTGGCGCAACGCTCATGCAGGCGCTGCATGGCGGCGAAGACTACGAACTTCTCTTCACCGCATCCCGTCCAGTCCCGAAAAAACTCGCCGGAGTACCCATCACGCGCATCGGAACCATGCTCCCGCGAGCGGGCCGTTCTCCCCGCATGAGCCTGCTCGACGAAAAAGGGAAGCGCAACCTACTCAAGCCGCAGGGATGGGAGCATCAATTATGACCTCTCCCACGTGGACAGCCACGATCCTCAAAAGCGCGCCCATGATCACGCCCGCGCGCCAGTTCGTCTATCCCAAACCCGTGCCCGGAGAAGAGGACGCCATGGCACGCGGGGCCATGTACCTCGACGTAAAACCACAAACAGGTGGCAGCTTTCTGGCCATGTGCGCCATCGGTTTTGCCTCCGGCACGGTGGCAAGCGGCGTCTTCGCAACGCCCAATCCCGACGAACTCTGCGCCATTGCCGGCGGATACGCCTATCTGATCGACACGCTCAATCCCACGCGTTCCACGCAGATAGAACTCCGTCCCGTCGTCCAGATCCTCTCCGCTCCGGAAGCCCTCGGCGGAACAGGCGCGCTCATCTTCCTCGGCTTTCACCACGCCGTCATTCGCGGCGCAGGCAACGTCCTATGGGAAACCCCACGCCTCAGTTGGGAAGGCATCACCCACCCGCGCATTGAGGGAGATACGCTGCGCGGCTTTGGCTGGGAGATGATGACCGACAAGGAGGTCCCATTCGCCGTCCACCTCGATAGAAGAGAAGTCACTGGTGGTGGCTATCCCCGCACACCTTAGAAACACGTGCAGGGGTTTGTGTCTGGGTTCGTCCAATGCCAGAAATCCTCATCAAGGCGTTGTGCGTAAATCACCATTCTCGAAGTTCAAAGAATTTTTGTTAGGCTCACACCCATGCGATACCGCATCGTGCTGGCACTTCTTCTCGCGTCTACGGCGTTTGCACAACAAGACCCCGTTCCGAATCCGCGCATTGCGCAGATGATTGCCAATCTCTCTCGCACTCAGACGCCGCGCGAAAGTGCCCTCGCACCCAACGGTAAATGGCTCGCATGGACAGTAGATGGTTCGCTCCACTTCGTTGCGACCGGCTCACTCACAAGCGACCAGATTTTATCGCCGCAACCAAAAACACCTTATAGTAACGCCTGCTTCAGCACCTATCCGGTATGGTCGGCAGATTCTGCACGCCTGGCCTTTCTTTCCAACTGCGATGGCAAAGGCGGCATAGAAAAGCGATCACAGATATGGCTCTTCGATCCGTTGAAGAACAGCTACCGCCAACTCACACATCTCACCGGCCTCATCTCCAAGCCGCAGTTCTCACCCGATGGAAAGACCCTCGCCTTCCTCTTCACGCCCAACGCCACACGAGCAGCAGGCGCAACCGACGCGATGAAACCTGCCGTAGGCGTGATCGGACGAGATAACGTCGAGGTGCAGACGATCGAAATGATAAGCGCCGAGGGCGGTACTTCGGAATCCTTCGGCACTGTTGGCGAAGGACTTTATATCTATGAGTTCTCGTGGGCGCCTGACTCCCGCCGTCTCGTCTACATAGCAGCACCACCTCCAGGGGAAAACAATTGGTGGGTCGCAAAACTTTATATGCAGTCCCTCCCGATGTTGTATGCATACCCAGGGCCTGTGCCTGCGGGAAGACTACCCATCAAACCAGAAATCCTCGTAGACCCCACTACCATCCCCGGCCCGCTCCACGGCTTGCAGATCGCCCTGCCGCGCTTCTCACCCGACGGAAACAACATCGCCTTCATCGGCGGCCTCATGTCAGACTTTGGAGTGACAGGTGGCGACCTCTACATCGTGAAAGCCGACGGACCGAATGCCGGCAAGGACACGCACCCCTTCACCGCCGGACGCAAAGCCTCCATCGCATGGTTCCAATGGACAGACCCAGACCATGTCGCCATCACTGAACGCGAAGGCGGACGCGTCCACCTCGCCATCCTCGGCACCAGCGGCGCGCAGATGCCGTGGTTCTCGCAGTACTTCGACGGAACACTGAGCGCGGGAACATCTTCGCTCTCACTCTCTGTTTCGCTCGCGACGCATTCCGTCGCCGCAGTGCGCTCCTCCTTCGATCACGCGCCTGAAGTTTGGTACGGCGCGCCCAACAATCTGCATCAGGTATCGCACCTCAACGATGCGCTCGAACCTGCATGGGGCAAAGCAGAATCCATCGAATACACCAACGAAGGCTTTCACATCCAGGGCTTTCTGCTCTATCCCGCGCACTATGATTCGGCCAAGAGATACGGTCTCGTCACCTACGTCCACGGCGGTCCATCGTCGGCCACCTCCAACGCATGGCCGTCCACAAGCTTCGGCCCCGCTCCCTTTTCTGCGATGGATTACTTCGTCTTCATGCCGAACTTCCGCGGCTCCTTCGGACAAGGTGAAGACTTCACCCAGGCCAATCGCAAAGACTTCGGCCACGGCGACCTGCGCGACATCCTCGTCGGACTCGATGTCGTCGAAAAGCGCTTTCCCATCGACACGAACCGCATCGGCATCACAGGCTGGAGCTACGGCGGATTCATGACCATGTTCGCCACCACGCAGACAGACCGCTTCAAAGCAGCCGTCGCCGGGGCAGGCATCTCCAACTGGCAGAGCTACTACGGCCAGAACTCCATCGATCAGTGGATGGTGCCGTTCTTCGGTTCCACCGTCTATCAAAACCCTGAAATTTATGCGAAAAGTTCACCAATTACCTACATAAAGAACGCAAAAACGCCCACTTTATTGGTGGTCGGCGACCGTGATGGCGAATGCCCCGCGCCGCAGTCGTTCGAGTTCTGGCATGCTCTCCGCGCTTTTGGAGTTGATACGGAACTGGTCGTCTACCCCGGCGAGGGGCACCACTTCCGCGATCCGGCCCATCGCATCGATGTACTGACCCGCGCCCTTGACTGGTTTGACAGCAGGATGCCAGTGACAGGGGCAAAATAGAAGTTATTTGTACTGCACCTTACTGTCGCCGGGATACGGTGTTTTAATCAGCGGATTACCGGGGTTATCTGGCACAATTCCGGGGTATTTCCCACCTGATTTGACCACTTTCGATAGCTCTTCCACCTGATCGGAAGCAATGAAATCGACTCCGGCGAGTGTGGCCGCACGCCAGCGCGCCTGCGCTCTGACCAGCGATCCGAAATTGTAATTGTCGAACCAGCCGTTTTGCTTGAACAAAGCCGGCGGACCTCCATCGAGCGTATAGAAGCGCAGCCATAGCCCTTTTCTGTGGGCAAGATCGACAAACGCTTTCAGCCGCGCGTCGTGCGCTGGAGTCCACTCACCGGTCCTGGGCTGCTGGACACCTTCGATGACCTTCCAGGGATTGTTCCACCAGCGGCGATAGGTGGTGGCGCTCTCGCTCATCACTACATCAGGGGGCGCTGTAACAGCTTCGTCATCGCTGTGCACGGCGCCAAAGACATAGAGCTTGCTGCCCACTGGCCGGTCTGTATAGAAGACCTTCTCCTGCGCGTCCGAGCGTCCGGTCAGAATGAGGACAGGACCTGCGTTAAAGATGGGCGTGACTGCCTTCGGATCGGAAGGCTTGACGGCATAGGCCAGCCAGTCTCGGTGCGATTCAATCAGCTTCCAGAGTGCCTGCAGCATCTGTGGCTGTTCGGTTTTTAGATCGAGATTGAGTGTGATGATGGGCCAGTTGTCCCGGACGCCATCCTGTAAGGCCTTGTCTGCGTAGGGCTGAATGCGTTTGAAGAAGTAGTCTTCCAGCGTAGGCTCTTTGCCGCTGAGTTTCTTCTCGTGCGAGACGACGATGCGGCCTTTGCCGTCTGGGGCGACGTACCAGGTGAGGTCCTGCTCAATGGCTACGGGCACACCAGTAGCCAGAGCGCGATCGATGCGGTCATTCCAGTCACCGTGATACGGATAGCAGTTGTGGCAATCCACCAGCACGCGGGTTCCGGGAGCTTGAGCTGTAGCGAACATCGGTAAGGCGAGAGCGGCGGCAAGGAAGAACGATCTCATGCGCAACAGGGTAGCAGGACGATTGGCTTTGCTGCAGCAAATAGAAGGCGGCCGCGTCCCACCATTCCAAGCTATTTCCTTTCGAGGTGGCCAACGTCGCGTCTAAAATCATGGGAAATGGTCGGCGTGTCGAGATCCTTGAGCAATTTTTCCGCAAGCCGGAGTTCTTCTGGCGTATCCACGATCAGAATGGTGTGACGGCTATAGACGAAAAAAGTCTTGGTGAGTGGCGAGACTATATTGCGTATCGCAGTAAGCACTTCGTTGTAGAACCTTGGCGATTCACCAGTCCGCAAATAAAGAGCCTGCTCAATGGCGGGAAGATTGGAGGCAGTCGTTTGTACGGCAAAAACGGTGCTGCTGTGACCGTCCGCGGACCAGTTTGGAATAGAGACGGCGACCGTCTTTCTAGCGAGCGCAAGATCTTCCATTTGCCTTACGCGGAGAACAAGGGCACCGAGACTAGGCACAAGAAAGACTTTGCTCGTTGGTAACTTGGACCGGAGCGTGGCAACAGTCTGATTGATTTCGTCCGCGCTCACCTCACCAAGGTAGAAAGTTTGAACGAACGAGGGATTATTGAAGCCAGGGCGTGTGGTCTCGGTTGTTTGAAAGGGAATGCCTTCGCTGTGCTGTGTAGCGACGGGAGGAGCGGTTTCAAGATCGGTGATGATTTTGCGTGCGAGTTTCATCTGGTCGGCTGGAGCCTGCACGGTGATAGCTGATCCACCTGGTTCAGGGAAAACGAAGGTGCCTTTCGGCGGGAGAATATTGTGGAGGGCCGTAGTGGCTTCCATGGCGTATTTGGGGAGACCTGCGGTAGTAAGGGGGAATGTTTGCTTAACCGATGTAGCAGGATCGGCTTGGGCGAAGAGGGCTGCGGACGTAGACAGTAGAAGAATTGGCAAAACGCACGTGCGGAGAGAGGTCATAAGGTGATCTCGCAAATTGGAGTGAACTGCGGGCCTGTCGCGGGTTGGACGAAGGATAGCGCATGAAGTTTTAGGCTGGAAGGGATTTCTTTTGTATCAGCGTTGTTGACGCTGTTGGCGCTCATTGATACAGTAAGAAGGTTCCGTGTGTTTCAGTGTCGATATGTGCGCGTAATGGCGTGTTCGGCAGGGCGGAGAAAAGCCCCGGTGGACGGCAGGAAATCTGCGGTTCGGCTAGACTGGAACAAGCAAGTACGACCGTCCGTGGGCAGGTTTGGATGTGTTCCACAGCAGTAAATAAGGGCGGCCTTTCGTTACGAGTCTGCGACACCCCTCTCCCTGAGTGGGCTATGCGGACCGGAACAGCGAAACGGAGCTGTACCCCGGGTGAACCTGGACGTAAGCCAAGCGGCCGATGAGGCGCGTATGTGAGCTGCGGTCCGGGGCGGGGATATCGGCCACCGTCGACTGTTTTGTTCGTCTGGTTTTAGTTGTGCGCAGGTGGGTTTGCCCATCTGCGAGTACAGACGCGAAGCAGGACCTTCGCCCAGAGAGTGCGCCGGTGCGTGCTCGTTTGCCGTGTGCGCTGGGTGTATGTGTCTGCTGCGCAAGGTTTAGGAAGTTTGCGGTAAGCGAAGTTTTAGAGGAGTTGCTCGAGTGCCTACGTTTCATCAGCTTGTGAAGAAGGGCCGCACTGCGCCGAACTACAAGACGGCCAGCCCGGCATTGCAGGGTTCGCCCCAGCGTCGTGGAGTCTGCACGCGTGTCTACACGCAGACGCCGAAGAAGCCGAACTCGGCGCTCCGTAAGGTGGCCCGCGTGAAGCTGACCAACGGTATCGAAGTGACCAGCTACATCCCGGGCGAAGGCCACAACCTGCAGGAGCACTCGATCGTACTCATCCGCGGTGGCCGTGTGAAGGACCTGCCGGGTGTGCGCTATCACATTGTGCGTGGATCGCTCGATTCCGTTGGCGTGGCTAAGCGTACGCAGAGCCGCTCGAAGTACGGCGCGAAGCGTCCGAAGGCAGCTGCTAAGTAGTTGTTGGTTTTTAGTTGTTAGTGCGCGCTTCGCGCGCGAAAAGCAGATTCCTCGCGTTGCTCGGAATGACAATGCGTGGGTGGTCTGAATGACTGTGGTGTTCTGAACAGTTGCGGGTGTTCTGAGCGATTGGTTTGAACAGGTCCAGATGCTTGAGAGGTTTACGGCGCTGGAGGAAGAAGAGAAGGGAAGAAGTTACAGATGCCAAGAAAAGGCCATATTGCAAAGCGTGAAGTTGCTCCTGATCCGGTGTACGGTTCCACGCTGGTAACCAAGTTTGTGAACAGCATGATGTGGGGCGGCAAGAAGTCCACCGCGCAGAACATCTTTTACGAAAGCATGAAAAACCTCGAGAAGAAGGCGCAGGCTGCCGGCAGCGAGGACGACGCTCTGAAGCTGTTCAAGAAGGCTGTTGAGAACGTAAAGCCTTTGCTGGAAGTGAAGAGCCGCCGCGTGGGTGGTGCGAACTACCAGGTGCCGATTGAAGTGAATCCTGAGCGCCGCACGTCGCTGGCGATCCGCTGGCTGGTGAGCTATGGCCGCGCTCGTGGCGAAAAGGGCATGGTCGACAAGTTGACTGCTGAGCTGCTGGACGCTGTCAACGGACGTGGCGCCGCGATGAAGAAGAAGGAAGATGTTCACCGCATGGCCGAAGCCAACAAGGCGTTTGCGCATTATCGCTGGTAGTCGAAATCGGTTTTGTTTTTAGTTTTGTAACCGCGACCTGGAGTCGCAGAAGAGAAGAATCGTGGCACGCACTATCTCGCTGGAAAAATGTCGGAACATTGGCATCATGGCTCACATCGACGCCGGTAAGACGACGACGACGGAGCGCATTCTGTTCTACACCGGTGTGAATCATCGCATCGGTGAGGTGCATGAGGGCGCAGCCACCATGGACTGGATGGAGCAGGAGCAGGAGCGCGGCATCACGATCACGTCTGCTGCGACGACCTGCTTCTGGAATGGCATTCGCATCAACATCATCGACACCCCCGGTCACGTGGACTTTACGGCCGAGGTGGAGCGTTCGCTCCGCGTTTTGGATGGCGCTGTTGCCTGCTTTGATGCTGTTGCCGGTGTGCAGCCGCAGTCGGAGACGGTGTGGCGGCAGGCGACTAAGTACAAGGTTCCCCGCATTTGCTTCATCAACAAGATGGACAAGAACGGTGGCGACGCCGAGTATGCGACAAAGACGATCGTGGACCGGTTGGGTGCGCGTGCCGTGCAGTTGCAGATCGCTATCGGTGCGGAGGCAGGCTTCAAGGGCGTGGTTGACCTCGTCCAGATGAAGGCGATCCTCTGGAACGATGAGACGATGGGTGCAAAGTACACCGTCGAAGAAATTCCTGCTGACTTGCTGGATAAGGCGAAGGAGTTCCGCGCGCACCTGGTTGAAGCTGTCGCGGAGTCTGACGACGACTTGATGCACAAGTATCTGGAAGGCGAGGAGCCGACGATTGCCGAGCTGAAAGGTGGTATACGTAAGGCGACCATCGCGATGCAGATCTTCCCGGTCCTGATGGGCTCGTCCTTCAAGAATAAGGGTGTGCAGACGCTGCTCGATGCGGTGGTGGATTATCTGCCGAGCCCGCTCGATATTCCTCCGGTGCAGGGCGTGAATCCCGACAATCCGGAAGAGAAGCTGGAGCGCAAGGCTGACGACAACGAGCCGTTCTCCGCGCTGGGCTTCAAGATTATGACCGACCCGTTCGTGGGCCAGCTCATCTTCATCCGTAATTACTCGGGCGTGTTGAAGACCGGTGATTCAGTGCTGAATCCCCGTACGGGAAAGACGGAGCGCATTGGTCGTCTGTTGAAGATGCATGCGAACAAGCGCGAAGAGATCACCGAGATTCTTGCTGGCGATATCTGCGCTGCGGTGGGTCTGAAAAACCTGGTGACGGGTGACACGATCTGCTCGGAGAAGGCGCCCATCGTGCTTGAGTCGATCGACTTCCCGGATCCTGTGATTGAAGTTGCTGTGGAGCCGAAGACGAAGGCTGATCAGGAAAAGATGGGCATGGCGCTGGCGAAGCTGGCGCAGGAAGATCCCACCTTCAAGGTACGTACCGACGAGACGAATGGCCAGACCATCATCTCGGGCATGGGCGAACTTCACCTCGAAATCATTGTCGACCGCATGATGCGCGAGTACAAGGTTGAGGCGAACGTTGGTAAGCCGCAGGTGAACTACCGCGAGACGATCCGCCAGAATGCTGAGGCGGAAGGCAAGTACATTCGCCAGTCGGGCGGTTCAGGTAACTATGGCCATGCAAAGATTCGCATTGAGCCGAACGAGACTGGCAAGGGCTACGAGTTTGTCAATGACATCAAGGGCGGCGTGATTCCGAAGGAATACATCAAGCCGATCGATCAGGGTATTCGCGAGGCGATGCTTGGCGGCGTTCTGGCCGGTTACGAGATGGTGGACATCAAGGTGAGCCTGTTCGACGGTTCGTACCATGATGTGGACTCCAACGAAATGGCGTTCAAGATTGCCGGATCGATGGCGTTCAAGGAAGCTGCACGCAAGGCCAAGCCTGTTCTTCTGGAGCCGGTGATGGCTGTGGAAGTGACGGTCCCCGAGGACTACACCGGAACGGTGATCGGCGATCTGAACTCGCGTCGCGGCCGCATTGAAAGCATGGAGATGCAGGGCGGCGTGCAAGTGGTGAAGGCTACCGTGCCGCTGAGCACGATGTTCGGTTATGCGACGAACCTTCGCGGATCGACGCAGGGACGCGGCAACTTCAGCATGCAGTTTGCAAATTATGAAGAGGCGCCTCGCCAGGTTTCTGACGAGATCATCGCCAAGGTGCAGGGCAAGGACAAGTAGTGCTGCGCGCACGGCGATAGGCCTTCGGCGCGGAACAACAGGATTTAGTAGCAAAGAATTTCAGGAGAGAAGTCATGGCGAAGGAAAAATTTGATCGTTCAAAGCCGCACGTGAATGTGGGAACGATTGGGCATATTGATCACGGCAAGACGACGTTGACGGCGGCGATCACGAAGGTGTTGAGCAAGCACAACCCGAAGAACAGCTTCCGTTCGTTCGACACGATCGACAACGCTCCTGAGGAGCG
>JAFDVR010000003.1 GCA_018268855.1 Acidobacteriota bacterium
ACCCAGAGGCAGCCTCGAGCACAACAGAAACTCCGCCACCACTCCCGCCTGACAGCAAATACGCACGACTGCTTCTACCCAAACACAAACAACTCCACTTTTTCAGCAGCCTCTGAAGCCCAGCCGTTAGAACAGCAAAGAAACCGGGCTTCAGCCCCGGGCCTTTCAAAACAGCCGGAACATTTGATTCGTCAAAAACCGGGTGCCCCATTCTTTCGCGGCTTTATCGCGAAAGGGTGGGCTATCGCGCGAAATCGGCGCCCTCGGCAAATGGCTTTTTGTTCGCTGGAGTGAAAAGCGCGACCACAAATCTAACCGCGAGAGAACAAAGCGCTAACTTGCTAACTCGCTGACTTGCTAACTCGCTGACTTGCTGCTTTAATCCGCAACCCTCTGAAGTATTTCCTTATAAGTGTGATACTCGCGATACTCGTCTTGTGCAATGCACATGCATTCAGGGCCAAAGGCCCGCACTATACCACCGCATACAAACATCCATTCGCGCAATGCGCGACCCCGGAGGGAGCAGGGGCCTTCAGGCCCCTGAATAGAGCCAAAAGAAAAAGGGCTTCAGCCCCGGGGCCTTTCTCTCCTAAAGCAGCAACAATTTTGCTGTTCCCCAATGCGAAGCATCCCTCGCGCACCAGCGCGACCGCTCCGTTAAGCCCACCACATTAATGGGGCAAAAGGCCGACCGACTTATCGCTACTGATCAGGTCGTTCCAGCCATACTTTTTGAGGAACGTGACCAAGACTCAACCAACGCAGACAGAGCATTCGCTTTATTGCATCCAGCATCTGGACTCTCGTTCCGATATTCAATAGACAGAGATAATGATCGCTGCCTATGATGTTCCGCATGAAATTACTTGAGAAAGGCGTACCTCGTTCTCGCAAGGTGTGCATTCTGGCAGCCTTCATATTTGCCGCTCATGTACTTGCTACGGTTTCCTCGGGACAAATCCTCACAAAAGAAACTAGCTCTGCCCAAGCTTCGAAGATAACGTTTCAAACGAAATTCGATCCGGCGACTCCACTTGAATCAAGAGTAAATCGCCCACCTGAGGAGATACAGCAGGATCTTCAAAAGCTGCCTGCGCCCTCTCCGAAGCTTCATACACTCTCTGAGATGGAACGCTCAGAAATCTCAGCTGTTTTAGGAAAACTTCCAGACTTTTCGCGTAAAGCAATTATGCTGCATGTGCGCTCCATAACTTTTGTCGATGACTTTGGAGCAAATGGAACTACAGGAGCCGAAAATCCGGCGGTCCCTACAACTTTCGACATGGCCCTTCGCGCCAGCTTGTTGCACGAGAACATTTCAGAATTTCTAACGCGCAAAGAACGCAACTACTATTCTGACGATCCAGGCATACGTCTCTCGATTGCCGCAGGCTCTATGCCAGCGCTTCTTTACGTCCTGCTACATGAAAGCGTTCATGTTCTAGACATTTCGAATCGTGGCGGCAAACCAGGATTTCCTCAACTTTTCCCGGGAGAAAATTCAGACCGGTTTGTTCGAGGGATATGGGAGAACACGACCACAATGACGACTACATATCAATCGCCATTGTTTAAGATGAGCTGGTTCGGAACCCGTAAGCAGCAAAATCCAGAACTCGCAGTAGATACCTATCGCACGCTGGCTAAAACACCATTCGTTTCACTCTATGGGAGCAGTAATTGGCATGATGATATCGCTGAACTGGTCACGTGCTATTACTTCACGCAAATCCTGAAGCAGCCTTATCGAATCGTCGTTCAAAAGAATAATGCAGTTATTTATTCTCTTGAGCCTATGAAAAATCCGCTTGTGCAAGCACGTTTCCGTGAAGTTGTTCCTTTATACGCGAAACAATCTTAGAGACCGCACTCTCTTCGGATTGCGAACGGTTTGGCCGAGAGGCGAGGCTGAAAATTTCGGTTGCGTGATTCTCTCCGTAATCGCGAACACATCGACAGCCACGTGCAGCCGCCTAGGAAAGCTCCAAATAGGGCAGTCATAATTTCCTGAGCAAGGGAGAAGTCGCAGGAATGGCATCAAGCATCTCCAATACGCGATACATAGTCTAGAAACTGTACCGGAGTCCGCCCTCGACCCGGCGGCCATTGTCGCCTGAGTAAGGACGCCCGAACAATGGCGAGCCAACGATGCCACCGACAGCCGTAACGTTAAAGTGATTGAGCACGTTGGAGCAACGAATGTTGGCTGCGAGAGACTGTGGATGCTCAGCCTTGGCCTTGTGGGTCAGCTTGAAAGTGCGCTGAAGATTGGTGTCTAGGTAAATGGTCCACGGCATACTACCGGCGTTGCGGGCAAGCGTGGCTCCCGTGCCAGTGGTTGAGAGTAAACCAAACGGTGTTGCGTAGGCGCAATCAGATGTGACAGTCGCCGAACAAATAGATGTCCCCGCAGGAGCCAGATACGGACGGTCATTGAAGTTTCCATCGCCATTGTTGTCGAATCCCGTGGTGATGTTGTACGGCTGGCCAACCTGGCCGTTCAAATTCCCGCTGAGTTGGAGTGACCAGGGCAACTTAACGGTGGCATTGCCGAAGACATTCCAGAGCGCGTCTCCGGTGCTGCGGGCGTATTCGCCGGCGTTGGATCCTGTAGTTTGCGGAGTGCTGAAAGGATTGTCGTTCGTATTAGCGGTGATGTTCTGGCGAACGCTACCTAGAAAAAATGGAAGGTGCTTGAGCTTCTGGTTAGCCAGGCCCATAAAAATGAGGTTGCCATAGCCGCGTCCGCTGGATTGCATCTGTAGGATATTGATGTTTTGCGTGAGTGGCCGTGGGCCTAAAGGTTGGCCATTCATAGGGGAATTGATGTTCTGAGTGCGAGTGTAGTGCCATATCTGCGCGATGTAGTAGTCGGCTGAGATAGACCAGCCTTTCGCAATCGTGTGGCTAAAGCCAAGATTCTCGATCCCGTAGAAGATATTTGGCAGATGTGGCTGAATCGTCCGAATAGACCGGAGTGGCGTAGCTCCAGGAAACGGGTCGCACGCATTCGGATCGAATACGCCGGGACAAACCGGTGAATAAATTAGGTTGTTGATGCGGTGGGTTCCGTCCATGCCTAGAAGTTGGGAGTAATTGTGGGCATTGAAACGACCGGAGAAGATACCAGCGTGCCCGTGCACAGTCCATGTGGAATTTTTATCCGGCGCCCAGGAAAGCCCGAACCGCGGATTGAAATTGTTGTGCACCATCGGCTTGTTCTGCGTGTAGTACCGGAGTCCCCACGCGAACTTGAGCCGGGGAAGAATCTTCCAATCGTCCTGCGCAAACAGAGCGAGGCGGTACTGCGTCAGGTTGATAGTGGGAGTACCGGCAACGTTGGAGTATTGTGTCGGCGCTCCACCTGCCCATCCCTTCAGAGCGCGCACGTATTGCTCCATGCCGGTAATAGTTTCTATCTGCGCAGTGGGATGATGGTTGGCGTCGAGCACTGGCGCGGTACCGCCGCCAAAGAGCCATGTGCCATTGAAATTATTGAAATATTGAAAGCGCTCCCGAAGGTACTCCGATTGAATACCAAACTTGATGAGGTGTTTGGATAGATTGAGAATAGCGTCATCATCGAATCCAATATCGATTTCGTGATCGCGCAGAGCGCCTTGAATGCTGCCGCCGGAAGTAAAGGCACCTGCAACCTGAAGCTGAGGCGCGAATGAATTAGGAATTTGGTTCTTGCCATTGAACTCGATACCGAGCCGCGCTTCGTGCATAAGCCTGGCGGAGATCGTCGTGACATCCGTGAGATGCAACGCATGGTCGTAGGCCTGACTATCATAGGCAGCCTCTGCAAGCGTTGTACCGCCTGCCCCGACATTCTCCTGATGGTTACTGTGTGCGCTGAAACTGGCGATGAAAGTGTTCTTCTCTCCAAGCTGCCAGTCCACCTTCGCCATACCGATCCAAAGGCGCTGCGGTGCTGGAACATTCTGAAGAATAGGCGTCTGATTACCGGAGGCGTCTACGCCTATGGCGCTGACCACAGCAAAGTTGTCGATCGAACGATGCTCAAGATTGAGGATAAAATCCGATCCTTTTTTTCGAATAGGACCAGTAAGCTCGAAACCGTAACGCAGCTTGCCAATCGCGGCACGACTGACTGAGAAGGGGTCGCGCGCGTTCATCCACGAACTGGAGTTCGTGACAAAAAGAGCACCATGATAGGTAGGTTGGCCCGGCTTCGTGTAGACCTGAATCTGTCTGCCGCCCAGTGGAGGATTCCGGTACTCGGCGGAGAACAGATCGGGATTGACCTTGATATAGGCGATCGCAGATTTTGGCGGCAGCGTCGTGTTATTGTCGCCGTTCTGAAAGCCATCCACCGAGATGATAGTACCGGATGCGCTGCCCCCTGCGGCTGCGCCCATCTGCTGCAATTCGCGGAGAAGATCGTCGGGATCATCCGCGAGAGACGCGAGACGCTGGCCGGAGATAGTTTGACTGGGACCACTGGCCGTGGCCGAATTATCATCGCCGTTCCCCACATCGACAGTGGTTCGCACTTCTTCAGGCTGAAGCGTAATAGAGAGCTCGGCCGCATGGGGAGCGATGACTGAGAAGCTCAGGACAGCAAAGCTCTCAGATGAGACGTGCAGCATATGCTGGCCTGCCGGCACACAACCCATGTGAAAGACACCTGAGGAATTAGTAAGCACCGGCGCAGTCGAATCAAGCTGAACGGAGGCGCCGGAAATAACACTCGCCGTAGAATCGTGCACTATGCCCGAAAGCGGCGTACAGCCGCGTTGAGCTCTAGCGGCTGTGCCAAAGATAACGGCACATGCTAAACCAGATGTAATGACGAACAGAAACCGTTTCATGGTCTTCTCTTGGATCGTTCGTTCCAGGCGTGCTTCAGAGCATGTCTAAATCTAAACCTGGAGCTGCATACGCAAGCTGAGAAGTATTGGTTCCCTGCGGATTGAAACAGAAAGATGTTAAAGAGAAGTCACAAATAGGATTTAGATACTAAAGACTCAGCCTCTACTGGAATGCATGATGATCCGTAGCACTTAGAGCATCTCCTTCTAAGTGTGGTGGTCATGTTTTCAGGGCCAAAGGCCCGCTCCTCCCTTCAGAAGGGCACAGCTTTAGCTGTACCGTTATACATGCCTGAAAGAACCGGCTTCAGCCGCTGAGGTTTCACTTTTCAAACTAATCAAAGTCTCCTAAAGGAGCAGGCTTGCGTCGAGGTGAAGCGCAGTAATCACTCCAGCCCCTCACAAATCTCCATCGCGCCAACGGAAGCGCCACGAACACCCAACCAGGCAAGAACCACGCGCAAAGCGAAGCCTCTCGCCCTCCGCGCAGGAGCTACTTCGTCAACATCTCAAACAACGTATCGAACTGCTCCAGCTTCGCATACTCAATCACTACGCGGCCCTTGCCGTTCTTATCTTCAATGCGCACCTTCAGGCCTAACGCGCGCTGTAGCGTCTCCTGCGCCTCGCGGACGTTCGGATCGATCACCTCTTCCTCAATCGTGTCTGCCTTGCCGATCTTTCTCTCCGGATCGAGCACGCCCTTCACAAAATTCTCCGTCGCGCGCACAGACAAGGACTGCGCCCGAATTTTTCTCGCCACCGCCAGCATCTGCTGTTCACTTTCCAGTGCCAGCAGCGCGCGCGCATGGCCAAAACTCAACTCGTCCGTCTCCAAAGCGTCCTGAATCTCGCGCGGCAGCTTCATCAGCCGCACGAAGTTTGCAATCACCACCCGCCCCTTACCGGTGCGCAGAGCAATCTGCTCCTGCGTCATCTTGAACTCGCGGCCCAGCCGGTCCAGTGCCCGCGCCTGCTCCATCGGGTTCAGATCGGCGCGTTGCAGGTTTTCAACGATGGTCATCTCCATCGCCTGCTCGTTGCTCACTTCGCGCACCACCGCGGGAATGGTCTGTTTGCCCACCCGCTTCGACGCGCGCCAGCGCCGCTCACCCGCAATCAGCTCAAAACGACCGTCCTTTACCGGACGCACGATGATCGGCTGCACCACGCCCGTCGCCGCAATCGATCGCCCCAGCTCCTCCATCTGCTCTTCAGAAAACTTCTGCCGCGTCTGGTATGGACTCGGATCGATCTTGTCCACATCGATCTCGCGCGGTTTGCCGGTTGGCTCCGCCGCCACGGCAGGCGCCTGGGTCGCGGCAGGCGATTTGGAAGGAAGCAGCGTCTCCAGGCCTTTGCCTAAAGCTCTCTTTTTCGGATCAAAAGCAGACATAGTTCACTCTTTTTGCACGTTGTTCAAACGTTGAATTACTTGTTATAAGGCCAGAATTTAACCGTGGGCGTGTCATCCGCAGCCGCCGTCCGTATCCGTTCCTTCTCAATCGGACTCACAATGCCGTTCCGTTTCAGCAACTCACGGGCAAGCTCCTGGTACGCCTCCGCCCCGCGTGATCGCGGGTCATACTGGATCACAGGCGTTCCATGGCTCGGTGCCTCCGCCAGACGCACATTACGCGGAATGGTCGTCTGCAAAAGCTTGTCCCCAAAGAAGTTACGAAGATTCTCCGTTACCTGCGCTGCCAGACTGGTGCGCTGGTCATACATCGTCAGAAGAACGCCCTCAAGAGCTAATTTGCTGTTAAAAGCGCCGGAAACACGCTGTAACGTGCTCATGAACTCCGATATCCCCTCCAGGGCAAAGTACTCTGCCTGCATGGGAACCAGCAGCCCATCCGCGGAAACTAAAGCATTGAGCGTCAACAGATCCAAAGCCGGCGGACAATCCAGCAAAATAAATGGATATTTATTTCGCAAGGCATCCAAAGCATCCTTCAGCCTGAACTCGCGCCTTTCCTGCCCGGTAAGCTCAAAATTCGCACCAATTAAGTTGCGGCTCGAAGGAATGCAATCCAACCCCTCCGAAGAGGTTTTAACAATAGCCTCCTCAGCCGAAGCATGGCCAAGCAGAACATCGTAGGTACTTGGGCGATTATCGTCCTTAACAATCCCCAGCCCACCCGTACTGTTCGCCTGTGGATCGCAATCCACAATCAGCGTCGGCAATCCTTCTAAAGCTAAGGCAGCAGAGAGGTTAATGGCAGTAGTCGTCTTTCCGACCCCACCCTTCTGGTTAACAATGGCGAGAATTTTGCTGGTTTGAGTGCTCATAACCTATGAGCAGTAGAGTAATGCACGCAAATAGATACGTGTTTTCCTAGGTCATCGCATCTTTGTGGATTGCGATTGTTCCACGTGGAACAATTTAGGAGAGACGATCCATTCTTGATTAATTGTTCCACGTGGAACAATTTGCTAAGCCGTTCGCAAACCCAAATGCACTTTTCCCGAAGAATTTGGAATCGAAAGCGTCCGCCAGTGGAAACGTTCAGGAAGCTCTGCCGCGCTCTCGCCGGAAAATATAGCGAGTGCGCCGGAATTTGAAACCCGGGGAACTGCTGCGTGGATGGCTTCAGCCATATTGTCTACCGCGCGCAGCGTTACAACCTCGAATGTCTGCGATGGCATGGATTCCACGCGTTGGGCCCAGACAGTTGCGGCCAAATCAAGCGTTCGGACGGCTTCGCGGAGAAAAGCGCCCTTTTTCCCCTGAGATTCAGCAAGGGTAATGGTGCTCTGCGGATACACCAGTTGAATGGGAATCCCGGGGAAACCAGCCCCCGAGCCGAAATCCAGAAGCGTTTGAAAGTATGGCAGATGGTGAGCAAGGAATAGGCTCTCGCCAAAGTGTCGCTGAATAATACCGTCGCGATCCCGAATAGACGTGAGATTGGTGCGAACATTCCAGCGCATGAGCAGATTCAGATAGATCTCAAGTTTCTCGTAAACCTTTTCGGGGAGCGGATCCTCAAGATATGGTGCGAGAATGTCGCGCATAAAGAGATTTTAGCGTTACATTTGCACCTATGGCCGTAAGACATCATCATCTTCCTGAGCTGCAGTCTCTTCGAGGAATTGCGGCTTTGGTTGTCATGCTTGAACATTGTTCCTTTGTTTTCATACAGCCGCCCCGCGTTCATCTCCTGGCTGAGATCGTGTTCAATGCGCATGCCGCAGTGATGCTATTTTTTGTTCTCAGCGGATATGTCCTTTCCCGTTCACTGAGCGGAGCACCGGAGAGTGTTCCAACGCTCATCCGGTTCTATGTCAGTCGGCTATTTCGTATCTATCCTGCATTGTGGGCAGCGTGCGTTCTTGGCATGGTCTACTTTATTGCCGTTAAGCCCCACCTTCCGGTGCGGGACGCCTCTCCATGGTTCCTCGTAAATACTGCAGCGCTCACGTTACGGCGAATGCTATCTACCTTCAGCGGCCGGCCTACCCTGCTTGTTCCTATTCTTTGGTCCATCCGGGTTGAGCTTCTCGCTTCGTTACTTTTGCCTGGATTTGTATATCTCATCCGCCGCCGGTTGGGAATTCTGCTGCTTGCATTGTCCATTTTGGGTGCGTGGTACATAACGAATGCAGGAAAGAAGATGATGTCCAGAAACTCCTGCATGTGAATAATTTGTGAAAACGCTTGCATGAATTATGTAAGCGGTTGCATAATGCTCCCGCGGCTTGGAAAGCGTTTGTGTCGTTTATTCGACCGTGCGCAGGAAGGATTGTCTGATTGGAAGGTCTGATTGGAAGGATTGTCCGATTGGGAGATTGAATTGGGGAAGGGTTGTTCGATAGGGAAGGTTGTTCCTCTGGCGAAGAGTATTCGGTGGTGAAGCTTGTTGGTTGGTGAACACTCTTCGCATTGAATTTGTTCGTTTACCGAACGGTATTCCGGTAGCAAACTTGTCTGTAGCGAAACCGTATTTGTTAGCAATCTTGTTCTTGGCCTAGCGGCACTTTATTTACGTTCAGCGGTATTTACGTTAGCGGCACTTTACGTTGGCGACGTTATTTATGGAGGCAGTTATGAGGGGATTGGGTGTGGCGAAGTATTTCGCAATGGTTGTTCTTTTCTTCACCGCTTTCACTCTGGCCGCAATGGCGCAGGGACGTGCGACGGTCTATGGCACGGTGACCGATCCTACGGGCGCTGTGGTTCCTGGAGCGCAGGTGACCTTGACGAACCTGGGCACGCAGCAGACCCAGCATGCGGTAAGTGCGAGTGATGGCAGTTATGTGATTCCCTCTGTGCTGGCGTCGCGCTATTCGCTAAAGGTGGAAGCGCAGGGATTTGAATCGTTCCTCGCGAAGGACCTTGTGGTGCAGGTAGATGAGAACCGCCTGATTCCGGTGCAGCTTGGCGTTGGCGCGGTGGGACAGGAAGTGGTGGTGACGGACACTCCCGTGCAGGTGGATACGCGTGAAGGAACACTGACGCAGGTGATCGATGCGGAGCGCGTGAAAGACCTTCCGCTGAATGGACGCAATCCGCTTGATCTTCAGTTTCTGGTGGCAGGCGCCGGCAATTCCACAAACTTATCGGGACAGCAGCAAAACGCGCTCGTTTCGTTCAACGGCGGACGATACAACACGAACAACTACACGCTGGATGGTGTGGACAACGAAGATCCATTCTTCGATTCGCCTTCGGTGGTGCCGAACCCGGATGCGCTGGACCAGTTCAGCATTAAGACAAGCAACTATGGAGCGCAGGAAGGCCGCAGCTCAGGCGCGCAGATTAACGCAATCATCAAATCGGGCACGAACAAGTTTCATGGATCGTTGTTTGAATATCTGCGTAACGAAGTGTTGGATGCTAAACCGTATTTGTCCGATACTGTGGCCCCTTATCGGAGGAACCAGTTTGGCGGATCGATTGGCGGACCGATTCTTCGAGACAAGCTGTTCTTCTTCTTTTCGTATCAAGGAACGCGAACCGTAGCGAACCCGAACGCCATTACGTTGATTGTGCCGAGTGCGGCAGAGCGTGCGGGCAATTTTGCGGAACTGTGTCCTGCGGGCTTCGACGCTTCCGGGACCTGCAAATCCACCGCAAAGCCGAATAAGCAACTGACGCTTCCGGGGACGAAGACGAAGGCCCCGTTCAACAACCTGGCTACTTATGTTTATCCCGGCTCGGTCAATTTCATGAATGCGCTGGTCCCGGCGGCGAACGGCGCTGGAAACAACTACACCTATACGCCGCATACGCATGCGGCCGACGACCAGTACATTACGCGTGTCGATGCCAGACTAGGCGAGCGCGATACGATCTTTGGGCACCTCATCTATGTTCCAACGAACAATATCAACGACCAGACACCTGCGCTGAACCTTCCGGGATTTTTACAGGACATCAAGTACACGAACTGGCACGTTGCCATCAATGAAACGCACACTTTCAGTCCTCACCTGATTAATGTGGCGACGTTTGGATACAACAATATCGTTCGCCATCAGAGCCCAATCGTTCCTGGCGATGCGAGCTGGAGTGGATTCGGTTCAGGCATTGTGAAGGCGGACGCGTCGGGGCCGAAGGGTTTTGATACGAAGGTGCCAACGTACTTCAATGCGTTTGCAGCATGGCCGCTGGACCAGTTCCGGCACGAGTATCAGTATTCCGACATGCTGTCGTGGACACACGGCAAGCACACGATCACAACGGGCTTCGATGTCCGGCAGAACTATACGTATCAAAACCAATATTTCCAAGGCGACGGGCAGGTGCTGTTTGCGGCAAGTTATACGGGAGACCAGTTAGCGGATTTTGTGACGGGACGTCCAAACTCGATCACGCAGGGATCGAGCAATGCGGGACGTCCGCGCAACGTGGTCCCGAATGTGTACCTCCAGGACGACTGGAAGGCCACGCCACGATTAACTCTGAACCTGGGTGTCCGATGGGAACCGTTTGTTGCGGCGCATGATGACTTTGGCCGTGTGTCCACCTTTCGTTTAGGACAGCAATCGACGGTGCTGCCCAACGCTCCCGCGGGCGTACTTTTTCCGGGCGATGCGGGCATGCCGAAGGACGGGATTGCGGACAAGTGGAACCATTTCTCTCCACGCGTAGGGTTTGCGTTGGATGTGTTTGGAAACGGCAAAACAAGCCTGCGCGGCGGCTTCGGTTTGTATTACTCGGACATCAATACACAGGCATATAACTCCGAGTCGTTGAACCAGCCGTATGCGTATAAATTGACGATCAACAAACCGGCGGGCGGACTTGCGAATCCGTATGGAGCGGGCGGGTCGCCTTATCCGTATGTTGCGCCAGACCCGAGCCAGTATTCTTCTTACCAGTTCACGCTGCCTGTGACGATCCAGGGCTTCGATCCTGATTTTCAGGTAGGACGTGTGGAACAGTGGAACATCAACGTGCAGCAGCAGTTGCCGTGGAAGATGATCAGCACGATTGCTTATGTGGGCACGAACGGTGAACACCTGATTCTGACCTACGATGCGAACCCCGGTGTGTACAGCCTGGGGGGCAAACGGCAGTATGCTCCTACCTTCGACATGATTCAGCAATTCAACTCTGAAGGACACTCCAACTATCACTCGTTGCAGATGACGCTGAATAAGCGTCTGAGCCATGGCATTACCCTGATGGCGAACTATACGTGGTCGAAGGCGTTGGACAACATTACAGCGCAGAACACAAAGATGACGAACCCATTCGACTTCAGCGACAGCCGTGGTTTGTCTGACGTGGATCTGCGGCATGTGTTTGTGATGTCTGGCATCTGGAGAATGCCTTCGCTGCGCAACCATTTTGTAAATGCCGTGCTGGGTGGATGGGAGTTGAATGGTATCTGGTCCATCCAGTCAGGCTCGCCGTTTACGGTGATGTCGGGCGCGGACAATTCCAAGAGCCTGCAGAACCAGGACCGCGCGGACCAGATTGGGATCGCCCGTACGTATCCAAACAGACCGCGTGCGCAACAGATGGATGAATATTTCGATACCTCTGCCTTCACGGCAAATGCCCCTGGGACGTTTGGAACGGCGCGCCGCAATTCCCTGATCGGTCCGGGGCAGGACCGGGTGACCCTGGGTCTGGTGAAGCGACTGGTTACGGTCGAGCAGGCACGGCTGCTGTTCCGCGCGGAGTTCTTCAATGCCTTCAATCATCCGACGTTGAATAACCCGACGGCGAATGTGTCGTCCGCACAGTTTGGAAAGATCAACGGAGCAGGCGATCCGCGCGTGGGACAGGTGGCCTTGCGCGTAGAGTTCTAGGTGCTGCGGTGCTGCGCGCACGGCGGTACTGCGCGTACGGCGGATTGCTTTGCGTGGCGCTTCCGTTGGTCGCGAGGAGAGTGTGATCGAAGGCCAGGGCTAAAGCCCTTGTTTGTTTTGCGGTGGGGACAGCGGGCTGAAGCCCGCTTCTAATCCGGTTGCGCTGGTGCTGGGATAGGTTTTGGGTGGCGCGATAGGGAGTAAGACTCGATTGAGATTCTCTCTCCCTCAGGGGCTGAAGCCCGGTTTCTCTGCTGTTGTAATGGCTGGGCTGAAGCCCAGCCCCTTCAAAGCAGGCCGATGTCTGCTGAGCTCAAGCTCAGCCCTTCTAAAACAGACGGGACTTCGATTCGTTAATGTGTCTGAGCCGATCTGCTCAAACAAGCTAGCTCTCATTCGGAAAAGGCCAGAGACAGATGCCATCGCCCGTCGCGTTCCAGCGGGCGGCTGGAGTGTTTGTTTTCATGTTAATTCGCGGATTAGTAACTGCCTTGATTCCGGTGGAGCGGCGGTTGCATGTGCGGGTGTAAGTGCGTGAAGGGCAATTACTTCTATTCGTGAGCAGCTTTGCACATGGACGTGCGAGACTGGTTAACGTGATTGCTGCGACCCGCTTTGAATACCGTTTCCGCTATATGCTGCACGGCCTGATCTTTGTGTTGGGCTTTACTGCGCCATGGGAACGGGGCTGGATGCAGGTGGGGCAGCACACGGTCTGGGTCCAGGCTGCGTCGTATCTTTACCGGCACGGAATGGACTTTGCCGCGTCGACGAATGCCGTACTGATTTTAGCTACGCTGATTGCGCTTGCCAGTGCTGCGTTGCGGGTATGGGCGGCGGCTTATCTGGGTGCTTCGGTGGTGCACCGCGAAAGCATGGCGGCGGACCGCGTAGTTGCCGACGGGCCGTATCGCTACATGCGCAACCCGCTGTATCTCGGCACCGTGTTGTTTTCGCTGGCGGTGGCTGCGCTGATGCATCCGTCGGGCGCTGCGGTGACGGTGATTCTGATTGTGGTGTTGCAGCTTCGCCTGATTGCGCGCGAGGAACCTTTCCTGAAGCAGACCCTGGGCCCGGCGTACACCGAATACTGCGCGCAGGTGCCGCGCATCCTTCCGCGATGGAAGTCGCGGATTGCGCCCGGAGGCACCCGTCCCCACTGGGCGAGCGCGTTTCTGGGCGAAATTCTATTTATAGGCACAGCCGTTTCGTTCCTCGTCCTCGGCTGGAAGTACGATGCTGTACTGATTCTGCAGGGAATTCTTGTATCGCTTGGTTTGGGCATCGTGGCGAGAGCGTTTATCCCGCAGCGCGGCTAGTGCTGCGTAGAGGGTGGGACGACGCGCTTTCAGGTGTGTCTTTGGTGAGCAGGGAGTACCGATGCTCCCGTTAAGCGAAATGATGGTTGCGCCAAAAAAGAACGACGGTGCACCATCTGCCACAATTTAATTGAACTTTTGGGCTCATGCCGGCGTAGCATCCGTGCATGCTGGTCTATGTGATTGCGATTGCTGGCGGTTGTTTTCTTCTGGAGCGATTGATTCCCGGATGGCCGTTGCCGCGTGTAAAGAACTGGCCTGTTCGTGTAATTCTTGTGAACCTGGTGCAGTTGGGTGTGGTGATGCTTGCAGGAGTTACGTGGGAGCGCTGGTTGTCTTCTGCATCCCTGTTCCATCTGCGCGATCATCTTTCTCCCGCGGCAGGCGGTATGATCGCTTACTTTATTGCGACTTTCATCTTCTACTGGTGGCATAGATGGCGCCACCGCTACGATTTTCTTTGGAGAACTTTCCATCAGATTCACCATAGTCCCCAACGGATTGAAGTGATTACTTCGTTCTACAAACATCCTGTGGAGATGATTGTGAATTCGATCATTGGGAGTCTATTGGTTTATTCCTTACTTGGCCTAAGTCTCAAGGGCGGCGCTATCTATACAGCATGTACAGCGCTGGGAGAGTTTTTCTATCACACAAATGTGAAGACACCGCGCTGGGTCGGCTTTATCTTCCAAAGGCCGGAGATGCATCGCATCCATCACGAATATGGTTGCCATCGCAACAACTATGGCGACATTGTGTGGTGGGACATGTTGTTTGGGACGTATTCGAATCCGAAAGAATTCAACACATCCTGCGGTTTTGATGACGAAAAGGAACAAAGGCTTAGGGAGATGCTGGCCTTCGGCGATGTTCATAAGTAGCGGCTCGATTGCTACTCTTAATGGCATCGTATGCAGTCCACTGTTCTTGCTGTTCACCAATCCACGCGTCACCATTTCAGCAAAGAGCCGCAGCTTGCGGTGCATTTGGTGGCGGGCATCGGCGTGGAGGGAGATGCGCATGCGGGCACGACCGTGCAGCATCTCTACCAAAAGCGCAAAGACCCTTCGCGGCCTAACCTGCGGCAGGTGCACCTCATCCATAGCGAACTCTTTGCGATGTTGCAGCAGCGTGGGTTCGATGTGCAGCCGGGACAGCTAGGGGAGAACATCACAACGCGCGGCATCGATCTGTTGCACTTGCCCGAAGGCACGGAATTGCATCTTGGCGGGAGCGCGATGGTGCGGCTTACCGGATTGCGCACTCCATGCGTATTGATCGACCGCTTCTGCCCAGGACTGATGAAGGAACTGATCGCGGATGCGACGGCGAAGAAGTATCTCGCAGGCGTGATGTCGGTAGTGATTGCGAGTGGCGAGGTGCGGCCGGGAGATGAGATCAGGGTTGTGCTGCCTGAAGGTACCGTTCGTGGGCTGGCGCCGATCTAAGGATTGACTACGGTGCAGGTGATGCCTTTCGGCATGCGAGCAAATAGATTTCTGATCTCAACTATTTTGCGAAGAGATCACTATGACTGCCTAACCGGGCGAGGTACAGCAGAGCATTATCTGTCTTCTTATAGATAAGAAGGAGATCGGGCTTGAGATGACACTCGCGATATCCATTCCAATGACCAAGAAGTGCGTGGTCGCGAAAACGAATCTCAAGTTCGCGGTCTTCTGCCAAGGCCTGAACGATCTGCTCAAAAAGAGGTTCGACGTCGCGGTAGCGTGAATTCTTAAGAGTTCGGCGAAAGTCTTTTCGGAATACCGCAGAAGTCTCAATCTCTCTCATGCAATTGCTTCATCAGGGTGCTAATCGAATGCGCTCTCCGGCCCTTCCGGCTCTCAAGCTCCTTGATTGAATCAACCGTGCTCTTACTCGGTCTTTTGATTTCAAATGGAAACGAACCATCCTGAGCTGTGCGTGTGAGCATGATACGGACTGCATCGCTGAGAGTGAGGCCGCAATCCTCCAATACCGCCGATGCGGCTTCTTTCACCGATTGATCGATGCGTGCGCGAACGACAGCATTGGTTGCCATGACAGACACCTCGTAGCTACATTGTAGCCCAATGTGGCTACAATGCTATTTGTATGCTGGCGTGCCACAGGATGGCGACAGGTACTCTGGGTACTCAAGGAGATATTCGTGGAGAACAGTAAAGCTACGTTCGTTGTGATTGCAGAGTTCAAGGTGCCTGCCCGGAGCCGCGAGGAGTTTTTGGAGCTAAGCCGTTTTGACAGTGAACGCTCGCTTGCAGAGGAGGCAGGATGCAGGCAGTTTGATGTGAGCACGGGCGAAGAGGCGCAGGACATTGTGGTCTTTTACGAGGTGTACGACGACCGCGCTGCCTTTGATGTGCATACGACGATGCCTCACTTCGCGACGTTCTCTGAGGGGTTGCAGCGGCTTGGCGTGGAGACGGTAGGTGTGCGGTTCTTCCATCGCCTGTATGCCTGAGTGAAGCTTCGCGAGAATTTTCCGGTCCGCGCGAGATCGGGATGATCGAACATGGGCGCCACACCAGGGCCGCGCTCACGTTCCGGTCAAAGAAAACGGCCTCAGTAGGCCTTCTTGCCTTCCGAATCAACCGGCGTGCCTGTGTCCACAATGTCGAAGTCATCCATCCGGACGGCAATCAGCTTTTGCAGATCGTCGAAGTTCCAGCGCGGGTCGTTGTCCGCCGTGATGAAGCCGGTTTGGCCGTTGTCCGCAACTACCGCGCCGTAGGTTTTCAGCGCGTTGAGGATCGCCCGGTTGGTCGGAGAGAAGCCCGACACGTCGAAATCGGCACGCAGCCGCAGCCGCGCTCCCATCACCACCGCCGTGCTCCAGTTGTTTCCCGCCGCGTGGCTCGCTGGCGCAACGTAGTAGCCGTTGTTGGCGTTCGCGCGGGTGAGGTTGAACGTGATGCGCAGCGCATGGTCGATGGTGCCAGTGGAGGCCTCTGCGTAGCGCAGCAGCAAAGGGAGCATGGGCAGTCCTGCCGCGTCCGCCGATGTCCACGAATTCTTGCGCGCAGTGGTCTTCTTCGGTCCAAGCCAGCGGGTGTACTGCGATGCGGTGTAGTTGCCGTTCGCGTCCACCGACACATTGGCGAACTCATGCAGCATGCCCGTGCCCTGGTCGAAGACGAGGCAATGGTTGTCGGTTCCACCCTCAATCTTGCAGCCACCGATCGGCAGCACGGTGCCAGTAGAAGCGTCTGATTCGCCCGCAAATTCCGTCAGCTTCACCCGCTTGAGGATGGTTGGGTTGGTCAGCGAGTTGCTGAGCGTTGTTGGCATGCTCGCGTCGATCTTGAGCCGGGCCGGGCCGAACATGGCCTTGAAGTTGCCGTTGACAGTCGGCTGGCCGTTGTTCGGCGTCATTGTGTGCGTGTTGATAGGCAACGCCGTGATGGGCTGCATCAGCGGGTAGCTCGACGGGAACAGATCGTGCAGCGGATCGCTGCTCGACACAACTGGAGGCGGAGTGACCGTGAGCGCCGATTGCGTCGCGCGTGAACCGGTCGTCGTATGCGTCTGCGCGAACAAGGCCGCAGCACTGAACATCAGGAAGGAAATCATCTTGCACATTGCTTACTTCACCTCCATGGTGGACGCTTGCTGCGTCCATATGTTGTCTCCGCTCGCTGCACCGTCAGCGCCAAAGCGAACACTCATCGTGTGGCTCGTTGTGCTGTCACAACGTAACACGTGCAGCCCAGGTGTGAGTGCAGAAAAGAGAATGGCCGCACATGCGCGGCCATTCTCTTTCAAAGTGTGGAAGACCGCTAGGCCAGTGTCTCCATCAGTTTGTTGATGGTGGAGTTGAGGTGCTTATCGGCGCGGCGCTGTTCGTCGATTTTGGCGATGGAGTGCATCACGGTGGTGTGGTGCTTGCCGCCGAACTGGCGTCCGATCTCGGGCAGGGAGGCTTCCGTCATCTGCTTGGCGAGATACATGGCGATCTGGCGCGGGACGACGATCTGGCGCGAGTTGTTCTTCTGCTTCAGTTCGCCCACCTTCATGCCGAACTGTTCCGCCGTGGCGCGCTGGATGGCTTCGATGGTGATCTTGCGCACCTGCGTATCGATGAACTGCTTGAGGCACTGTTGCGCCGTGGGCAGCGTGATTTCGACGCCGTGCAGCGAGCACCACGCCATCAGGCGAACGAGCGCGCCTTCGAGTTCACGCACGTTGGTGCGGACGTTCGATGCGATAAAGAGCGCAACATCCGTCGGCAACGTGGCATGTTCGTTCTCCGCCTTCTTTTGCAGAATGGCGACCTTGGTTTCCAGGTCGGGCGGTTGAATGTCGGCGATCAAGCCCCACTCAAAGCGCGAACGCAGACGGTCTTCAAAGTCGGCCAGCTCTTTGGGAGGACGATCCGAGGCGATGACGATCTGCTTCATGCTCTCGTGCAGCGCGTTGAAGGTGTGGAAGAACTCTTCCTGCGTGCGCTCCTTGCCGGCGAGGAACTGAATGTCGTCGATCAGCAGCACGTCCACTCCGCGATAGTTGTCGCGGAAGGTGGTCATCTTGTCATAACGCACGGAGCTGATCATCTCGTTGGTGAACTTTTCGCCGGAGACGTAGCGGATGGTGGCGTGCGGATTGTGCCGTTTCACCTCGTGGCCGATGGCATGCATCAGGTGGGTCTTGCCCATGCCCACACCGCCGTAGAGGAAGAGCGGATTGTAGGCCCTGGACGGGCGCTCGGCCACGGCGAGCGAAGCCGCATGCGCAAACTGGTTGCCGCTGCCGATCACAAAGTTGTCGAACAGATAGCGCTGGTTCAGTTGCGCGGTGTTCCAGTCCAGCCGGCCCTGCTCAGGAGCAGGTGCGGGTGGCGGCGGAGCGTGGTTGCCGAGGCGGCCTGCGCGCGGCGTAAGCGGCGCCTGCGTGGAGTGCGCGGGCACGGGAGCAAAGCCGCCGTCTTCGCGCGTCTTGGGAGCGGTGGGATCTTCCGCCGCGGTCACAAACTTTACTTCGTCGATCTCGAGTTCCAGATTGTCCACGGCCTCGTAGATCAGGTCGCCGAACTTGTCGCCGAGGTGGCCGAACTCTTTGGAAGGAATGCGCACAAATAACGTTCTGCCATTGACGTGCGAAAAGCGGGTGGGTTTGAGCCAGGTTTCAAACGACTGCCGGTTGATCTTCTTTTCGAGCGCGGAAAGAATGCGCATCCAGAAATTGGGAACAATGGCGGGCGTTGGAACAAATGACATCAGTGTGTACTTCCTTCGTTCGATCTTTTGTTGTGCTCAATCTCTGCCTGGATGGCGGTCTCGAAATGCCTCTTGCGACTTCGTTGGCAACTGGCGGGCTAAGCCTGGGCTGTGGATTGCGCAGCGCAGGAAGCGTCCGGAGGTGTTGCGACGATCTCAACTGCATTGCCGGGAGAGCGATTGCAGTGAGCGAAGTTTCAGAGGATCGAGGGTACTGTCCGTGAGCAGAAATTGGTGCGTGTTGCAGTGTCGCGTTTCTTTGAAGCGAGACCAATCGTAGCAAGAAGAATGTGGCCTTGTACCGGAGGCATAGGGAATTTTTTTTTGCAAGAGCCTGCTTTGCACCAAAGGTTGTGAAGACTTGCGTGATGCTCCCTGAAAGTGCACAATGCAAAACTTTCGTTCCGATTTTCTGCGACAGACGATTGCGTCCCGCGCATGCAGCTTGCTAAAGTGCTGCGCGGTTTCGCAGACAACACGGCACGCATGTGTGTGTTGCATCGTGCCTGCGCGCATGCACGACGACCTAACTATGCCAAAGAGCAATGGCCGAGCAATGACGCATCGTGTCACGCTGTTGCCGAAAATATAAAGCTACGTTGTGCATCCATCTGCGAACGGAGTTTGTCGAACAAGGCTGAGAGGAGGTACGAACCATGGACCCGGACACACCCGCATCCACACCACGAATCAGCGCAGCAGACCGTTTTGATAGCGGCATGCATGTGTCGTTTGAGAACGGCGAGGAGGGCTTCTACTCACAGGAGCTGCTCTACTCCATGCTCGATCGGACCGTTGCAGACGGTCGTCCAGCAGAGCCAGAGTCAATGCTCTCCGGGCAGGATAAAGAGCGCTAGCCTCTGCACAACGATGCGGAGCAGCGCTCCTACGCGCCGGACCGGCCCGCCCCGAAGGGCGCCGCATGTGCAAGCGCTGGAAAAATGGGTTGAAATCGGCTAGAATCAAGACTTGGCCCGCTGCATTCTCGCGGGCTTCCCGCTCCTATAGCGACAGATTTGAAGAATAAGAGAGCAGAACCATGCCAAAGCGCACCTTTCAACCCAACCGCCGCCGCCGCGCAAAGACCCACGGTTTCCTTACCCGCATGAAGACCAAGGCAGGGCAAACCGTTCTGAACCGCCGCCGCGCGAAGGGCCGCCACAAGATCGCCGTCTCCGCCGGCTACCGCGACTAATCCTGCGCGGATGGCGGGAGACGCGCTTTGCGCGTGTTCTTGCTGGTCGCCACAAGCTGTCGTACATCCCCTGTTGAGGAAGGCTGAATGGATTCCGCCAATCGCCTTCGCCGCCACGCCGATTACCAGGCCCTCTACAAAAACGGGCGCAAGCACTTTGCAAAACACATGAGCTACTTCGTCTCTCCCAGGTCCTGCGCGGACGGCGAAGGCGTTCGTGCGTTTGGTGAAGAGATTGCCGGGCCGCGCGTTGGTCTTACTGTAGGCAAGGTGCTCGGCAAAGCCGTCGATCGCAACCGCATCAAACGCCGCCTGCGTGCCGCCGTCCGTCAGCATATCGGTTTGCTGGATGGGCTGGATGTCGATATCGCGCTCCATCCGCGCAAAGTTGTTCTGGATCTGGATTGGAGCGTACTGGAGGAGGAGGTGGCTTTTATCTTTCGTGCGATTGCGAAGATGCAGGAGAAGAAGACAACCGGAACTGTATAAAACTTCTTCCTCTCCCTAGCCGGAATGTATAACTTTTCTTGACATGCCTGAAATCGGGGCGTGGAATGGAAATGTTCACGGATGCACATGGTGCATCTAATGAATTGCCCCCAACACGGCGGCAACCGTATTGAGGGCAAGTAGTGAACTAGAAGATCACTACGACTGTTACGACCGCAGCAATCAGAAGTGCTGTGACGATAGCCAGGGCGAGATTCCCTGACACCGACACAGAACCCTGAGCCTTGGCTGTTCCAAGTCTCATGTGTTTGTCCTCCTTCTTTGTAATGACGCCCCGGAGCCATAACTCCGGGGCGTTCTCGTTTCGCACAGGGCGAATCTTTGAAGCTCCGGTTGTGTGCTCTGTGCGCTGCCGCAAGAAAGAAGACCGAATCAGTATCGCATCCGTATGATTGAAAAACCCTGAAGGGATGGCAGGTCCGCGCAGGGGAGTTGAAGTGCACTACTTCAGAAAATGCTGTAAACCAGCATGCGTAGAGCAGATTCCTTTGAGATATAGGGGCGAGGATAGGTCGCGCCTTCAGCGCTCTGGTTGTGTGTAGGCTGCATACCTGGGGCTAATATAGAGCGGGCCTTCGGCCCCTAAAACTTTAGCCTTCTCCAGCTTCGAAGCACCTGCCATTCCTGTAGGTGGCTTGTATGTTGTACGCCAGAATGTTGTGTAAATGGAAAGGCCACGCCTGTAGAACGCGTGGCCTGTTCGCATGCAGATCGAGATCGACTACTTCTTCTGCTCGAGATTGAACATCCAGTGGACGCCGAACTTGTCCGTCAGCATGCCGAAGCGGGCGCCCCAGAAGGTGTCGCCCACCGGCAACATCACTTTGCCGCCTTCGCTCAGGCTGGCGAAGAACCTGTCCTGCTCCTGTTCGGATTCGCAGTCGATGCTCACGGCGAAGTTGCCCTCTCCCTGGGCCGTCTGGCCTACCGGAACGTCGGAGGCCATGAGGACAGCGTTGCCAACGCGAATGTTGGCGTGCATCACGCGGTCCTGCGAGGCGGCCATATCAGCGCCTTCGCCGCAACCTTCCTGATTGGTACCGGGTTGCGGAGGCGCGTCTGCGAAGGTCATGATGTGCGGCTCCGCTCCGAGCGCTTTGCCGTAGAAGGTGATCGCTTCACGGCAGTTTCCATTGAAAAAGAGATAGGGCTGAATTGCTTTCATCGTTTTGCTCCTGTTGGTTTGAATGAGGCCCGAAGTGTGTCGAGATAGTCGCAGAGCGCGTCGCCTGCCTGTTGCATCCGTTCCGCATCCTGTGAACTTTTGCCGGTGCCCCAGATGCCCATCTGCGCGGCGACGATGAGCGCGGCGGCGCTTTTGGGAGAGACCGTATCGCGAACGGTCCTGTTCTTGATGCCGTTGCGAATGGCTTCGGCGTAAGCGCTGCGCCAGGTATCGTAGAGCGTATTGAGACGCTTATGAAATTCCTTGTCGAGCGGCGACATCTCCTGCGCCAGATTGTTCAGCGGACAGCCGAAGACAAAGTGGCCGCTGGCGATGTCTTCTTTCACATAACGCTTGCATGTTTTGCGGATCGTCCTGATGGGATCGTCGCTGTCGCGCAGCGGGTCGAGCCAGCGCTGCAGCAGCAGCGGGCCGATATACTCGTCCACCACGGCGTAGCCGAGCGCCTGTTTGGAAGCGAAGTAGTGGAAGAGCGCGCCCTTGGTAAGTCCCGTCTCTTCGGCGATGGTGTTCACACTGGCGCCCTGAAAGCCGTTGCGGTAGATCTCGCCGAACGCCGTCTCGATCACTTTGCGGCGGGTGGCTTCTGCGTCGCGGGATTTCGATAGCAGCTTCACGGGTACAACATACCTACCGGTAGGTATGTATGTCAAAAACAGCCATCAATCCGGCTTGCCGGTCTTCGCAATTTTGAAGGAGATGGCCGTCCGTCTGCTAAGACGGCCATCTCTAAACAACCTTCTCTAGTTGCTTACATTCACGGCAATGACTGCCGTGTTGTCGTTTGTATAGCTATCAGGCTCTGTGGAATCTGCCTTCCACGAGAATCCGGCCGGACCAGCCGCGCTGTGCACCACCGTGTAGGTAACGGTGGCGCTGGCGCCGCTCGCCAGCGATCCAAGGCTGCAGCGGACCTGGATCTGCACCGAACAGGAGCCTGCGGTTGTGGAGACGGAGGTGAAGGTGGTGTTGTCTGAAAACATTGTGGAGAGCAGAACGTTGGTGGCCGGTCCACCATTGTTGAGGACCGTGGCGGTGTAGGTGGTTGCCACGTTTTGGGCCGGTGTGCCGGAAGAGGTCGCGGTCACGGCCAGATCGGTCGAGGATACGGGCGCGCCCGCCACCGATCGAAGCGAGTACATGCCGTTAAGAGAACGGAAGGCGAGTCCATTTGTGCCCCAACGCGTGAGATTAATGGGCATACGTTCGGGGCCCCAATGGAGGGTGCCTATAAGGATCAGCAAAGGCAGTTCGTTGCTGAGCACGGGCACTCCCGTGGAGAGGCTGTAGGTATGCAGGGCATCTACATAGTTCATCTCAACACTGCTTCCGAGCGAGCCTTGCGAATCCACGGTATAGAGCTTGTTGAGGGTTGTATCCGCAGCGACGGTGCCGGCGGCATAGGAGCCGGCGACGAGTGTGCCGTCAGCCAGAGAGAACGCCCGGCCAAAGGACGTGTAGAAGTTTCCGCCTGCGACGGCGATGTCGGGATAGCCTTCTGCTGTCAGAACGTTGGAATCATCGTGTGCCAGCTTTTGCGTCAGGCCGGTGCTGTTATATCCAAAGATGGTGTAGCTGTTGACTCCGACCGCGGAGATCTCGCTCTTGGTCGTGTCCACGCTGGCCCAGCCTACATATCTGTCCAGAAATGAGCCGCGAAGAACACCCGCATCGAAGATGCCTACTTTATACGGCTGAGCGACAAGATTGTAGAAGATCGAGAGGAAGACGGAATTTGGTTGTCCGGGAATGGGCAACAGACAAATGGCGGAGGGATTGCTGCCGCCCGGGACCGGGGGAAGACTGAAGGGCGGATCGGCGACGCCGGTGGTGAGATTCACTCGCTGCACGGCACCCAGCGAAGGCAGGCTCACCCAGAGATACACACCGTCGTCTGAGACTGCCGTCTGGCCGGGAGGGCCCGCGACGGGAATGGGTATATCTAAGATCTGCTTCACTGGATCGAAGGGCACCACTGTGCTGGCGTAGGAAGCGGGAGCGCCCAGTCCAGGCGTGATGTAAAACTTGCCGTTTGCAGCGCTATACGTAATTTTGCTGGTCGAGAAGGAAACAAACCCGGAATCGACCAGGCGGATGTAGATTGTGCCGGAGCCTTGCGACAGGGAGGCGCTCGTTATCCATATGCTGGGAGAACCTTCGAGTGTGAGCACGTTTGTGGGAACGGTGACTGTGATTTCGTTCGCGCTGACCCGGGTGCCTGTAAACGAAGTGTCCTGGATCGTGCTGTTGGCCACGAACTTCCAGTGGACGAGAGGATCCGGCGGCATGTTCGCTCCATAGAGATGGATGGTGGTATCGCCGGAGCGGGTATACAGCATTGCGGGCTGCACGGACGAGAGCGTAATGGCGAAGGGAATGTACAGGTAGAGATATGCCGTATGGAGAGAGGATGGGTAATTGTCTGTGCGCAGACGCACAGGATGATTATCGGGCCCCTGCTCGGACGGGGAGAGCACGAAGGTGATCGTCGTAGAGTTCACATAGGTGGAGCTATGGTCGTTTCCATTGAACTCCAGGTGGGTCGTGGGGGTGAAGCCCGTTCCTGTGAGTGTGATGGTGACTGGAGTTGTTCCGCCGGGTGGCAGCGTGGAAGGCGATATAGCCGTAAGCGCGAGGCCCGCTGTGATAGAGATGTCTGCCGGGGCAGAGTCTCCCCCTCCCGGCGAGGGATTGTGCACGACCAGAGGCAGTGTTGCAGCGGTCGCTATGTCAGCCGCGCTCAGCTTGGTGGTGAGCTGTGTGTTGGATAGGTACGTGGCAACGTGCGTTACGCCATTCACCGTGATGGTGGAGGAAGACAGGAAGCCTGTGCCGGTAATGGTCACCGTTGGCGTGCCTGTTGTGCCTGCCTGGAAGCTCGCGGGCGAGAGGCTCGTGATAACCGGTGTCGCGTTATTGACAGGCTGAGGAATGGCGGGGCTGGCCGCGCCGCCGTTTTTGGCAACCACCGAGATTGTTCCCGCTGAAGCAAGCTTCGCTGCCGGCATTACAAAGGAGATCGAGGCGGGAGAAAGATAGGTGGTGGCCACAGCAGTTCCATCCACCTCTACCGTTGTGGTGGAGAGAAAGTTTGCGCCCGTCAGCACCACCGTAATGGCTGGAGACCCCACGTTGAAAGAGGCCGGTGAGATGCTGGAGATGGTTGGGGCAAATGCCGGTGCGGTCACGGTAAACGGAACTGAACCACTTGCAGCTGTGCCGTTCTTCGCAACAATACCAAGGGAGCCGGCGCTGGCTAGTTTACCGGCTGGAATGACTGCCGTCATGGACGTTGCGGAGACGTAGGTTGCGGCGACAGCAGTGCCACTCACTTCCACCGTTGTGGTGGAGAGAAAGTTTGTGCCGGTGAGCGTAATTGTGGTGGCAGCAGAGCCTGCCGCTGCGCTGGCGGGTGTGACTGCGGTAAGTGTAGGTGCCGCGGCCGGCGCTGTGACCGTGAAGCTAACCGGTGCACTGGCATCGGAACCGTTTTTGGCTACGATGGAGAGAGAACCGGCTGTAGCAAGTTGCGTTGCCGGGATGACCGCAGTGAGCGAAGTGGCTGAAACATAGGTCCGCGCTACGTTTGTTCCTGCTACTTCCACTGTGGTGGACGGCAGAAAGTTTGTCCCTGTGAGCGTAACCGTAGTGGCAGCAGAGCCAGCCACCGCACTTGCGGGTGCGACTGCGGTGAGCGTGGGAGCGGAAGCAGGTGGGGTAGTGGTATTACCGCCAGAACTTGGACCGCCACATCCGGAGAAGAGGAAAAGGGCCGTCGAGCACACCAAAGCAGACACAACACAGCGAAAAGACATGCTTAATCATCCGCTTACAAACTAAGCGAATGCAAGAAGGAAGTGGGCTGATGAAGCGCGGGGGTCACCTAAGACCGCCGGACGCAGCGGAAGCCTATGTTGCTGGTGGAGCTGTCCGGGGTGTTCTGTGTGCGGGCGGCTACGCGGTAGCGGTTGCAGTAAGAGGCGTGGCAGAGGAAGCTGCCGCCCTTCATCACCTTGTTTGTCCCGTTTTTGGGGCCGCGCGGATTGGTGGTCTCGTGCTTTGGGTGCACGGTGTGGAACCAGTCAGCCGTCCACTCCCACACGTTGCCGGTGATGGAGTAGAGGCCGTAGCCGTTGGGCGGAAAGGCACGCACCGGGCAGGCGCCTTTGTATCCGTCCGCGCCTGAGTCTTCCGTGGGGAACTCGCCCTGCCAGACGTTGCAGAGATGTTTGCCGCCGGGTTCGAGTTCGTCTCCCCACGGATAGATCTTCTGCTCGAGGCCGCCGCGCGCGGCGTACTCCCACTCGGCTTCGGTGGGGAGCTGCTTGCCGGCCCACGCGGCATAGGCAGCCGCATCGTTGAAGGAGACGTGGACGACGGGGTGGTCTGGCCGGGTGTCGATGTTTGTGCCCGGGCCTTCGGGGGCGTTCCACTTTGCGCCGAAGACCTTGCACCACCACGGCGCCTGGGCCACATTGTCGGCAACGAGCTGTTCGAAGCGGTCTTCGGGGATGTGCGCCCAGAAGACGAACGACCAGTCGAACTTTTCTGCCTCGGTGATGTAGCCGGTGGCGCGGATGAACTCCGCGAATTGGGTGTTGGTGACGGGTGTGATGTCGATGGAGAAGGGCGAGACCACGACGGGGCGGATGGGGCCTTCGCCGTCTGCCTGGAAGCCGTGCGGATAGTCGGTCCCCATGAGGAAGCGTCCGCCGGGGAGAGCGATCATGCCGTCGCTGGAGGCTGCCTGTGCGGAGGCGGCAGTTGAGGTTTCGCCAGCAGTGGACGGGCCGCGATCGACAGCAGGGATGCAGCAGGATTTCTTCTGGTCGTCCATCTGGTTCTCCGGGCGGTGTTGATGGAAGTTTACAGGGTGAGGGCGATGCGCAGGGCTGAAGTCCGCTTCTACTCCGTCGTGCGGCGGATTCTTGTCCTGCTTTCCCTCAGCTTTGCAGCGGCGGTGGAAGTGGTGGAGAAGACGGGTATTCCTCAGAGGCGGTTTGGGAGGTGTTGAAATCCGTCCCGCTGGATGAGTGCGCTGGTATTGGGTGGGGGCGGTGTTTGCACATGAGCGTGGATGTTTTCTGCGTGTGGATGCGCGGGCGGCTGTGAAGAAGAGGGACAAGGTGGGTGGTTTGAGAGAGTTTCCACCCTGCGATTCGGGCTTTGCTCGTCCGGGGTGTCGGGATTTCTAAATCGCGGATGGTAGATAACGTTTGTAGATGGAGCGAGTTGAGACGGGTTTCCACTTTTCCCTCCACAACGGCTACGGCTACTGAGAAGTAAGTGTTCTTTACATACTTTTTCTTAAAAGCAGTACTCGCGGACGACGACACGCTTGGCCTGACGCCTCCGGTGAGCGCGATGAGGAGTGTTGCAAGAGCCAAGGCAGATTGTGACGAATCCTGGAGAAGAAGTAAGACTCTATTGAGATTCTCCCCCTCAGGGGCTAAAGCCCGGATTGTTAGGAGCGTAAATGGCTGGGCTGAAGCCCAGCCCCTTCAAAGTCTCGGTTCTCATCGCTGCTGCGCTTTCCTCGTGGAATGCGCTTTGTTATCCGCATTCGTTCCGTGTAATTCACATGGTGGAATTCGTGCGGAGTCTCGATAGAATCAAGCCCATACCGCAAAGAGTGGTGCGGGTGTTACGCTTGTGGCCACACCACTGCATTCGTTTTTCTCTGGGAGGATTCCGCCTGTGTCGACCACCATCACTCCGCCATCCAGCACCGCAGCGCCCACCGGCAACCTGGAGATCTCGGTCTCACGCGCGGAGTTGCTGCGCGAGCTGACCGCGGCGCAGAGCGTGGTCGAGCGCAAGACGACGATTCCTATCCTGTCGAATTTTTTGTTTGAGGCCGACGAAGACCGCCTCACCATCACGGCCACCGATCTTGACCAGTCGATCCGCACCTCGTGCCCGGCAAAGGTGAAGAAGCCCGGCGCATGCACCATTCCCGCGCGCAAGCTGTACGACTACATCAAGCTGCTGCCCGAGGGCGAGATCAGCATCAAGCTGATGGACAACCACTGGGTGCAGATTCGTGCAGGCCGTTCGAACACGAAGATGGTCGGCATGGCGCGCGCGAACTTTCCGCAGGTGCCGGAGTTTCCGACGGCGGGCGCGGTGAAGCTGTCCGCACCGATTCTGCGCGGCATGATTGCGAAGACGATCTTTTCGATCTCCAATGAGGAGTCTCGCTACACGCTGAACGGCGCTCTGCTGGTGCTGAAGGCGGAGAGCATGGCCATGGTGGCCACTGATGGACATCGCCTGGCGCACATTGAGCGACTGGGCGAGAACCTGTCCGGCATCACCGGCGAAAAGAAGACGCTGATTCCGCGCAAGGCGCTGAGTGAGCTGTCCTCGCTTCTGGCAAACACCAGCGCGCAGACCGAGGAAGAAGACTACGTCGAGTTTTCGGATGATGAGACGACGCTGTTCTTCCGCATTGGTGGACGCGTGCTGACCAGCCGCAAACTTACCGGCCAGTTCCCCAACTACGAAGCCGTGCTGCCGCGCGATAACAACAAATTTGTGATCGTGCGCGCGGACGATCTGATGGGCGCTCTGCAGCGCGTGGCGCAGTTTGCCGATGAGCGCTCCGGCGCGATCAAGCTGCGGCTGGAGCAGAACGAGCTGCGCGTTTCGTCTTCTTCGACAGACGCGGGCGAATCCGAAGATGTGATTGAAACGCCGTACAACTACGATCCCATCATCGTCGGTTTCAACTCGCAGTACCTCATCGACTTTCTGAAGGCGATTGGGAATTCGGGCGAGGTACGGTTGGAGTTCAAGGATGCGCAGAGTGCCGGCCAGATGCGTCCTGAGGATGCGAATGAAGACCAGAAGTACCGCTATATCCTGATGCCGATGAGAATTTGACGACTGCGCGCACGGCGCTCCTGCGCGGAGGGCGGGAGACGCGCTTCGCGCGTGGTCTTCGGTGAGTGGCAAGGTGTTGACGCTTCCAGAGCTTTTCTCATTGGGATGTAGTTGCACAGATAGGGCGCGCCTTCAGCGCTTTTGTTTTCTATGTGCCGTATACCTGGGACTTTGCCCCAGGCTGTTATAGGACGGGCCTTTGGCCCTGAAAATAAGCACTACACCCCGCAAGAGAGATGCTTTAGTAATCGCGATGAAGTTCAAAGAAGGCCCGGTGATTGCCGGGCTTTTTATGTTGTTATTGTCTTTTGAAATGGAGTGGCGCATTCTTAACGCATGGATACGGCGAGCGAAACCATCACCATACAAATATCGGGCAAGGCGAAGGACTATGTGGAAGAGCATGTAGCTTCCGGCCGTTTCGCCAGCGCGGAGGAGTATGTTGCCAGCCTCGTGCAGGAAGCGCAGATCTACGAAACCAGTTTGAAAGAGCGGCTTCTCGGAGCCTTGGAGTCGCCCAGCATCGACGTACCGGAGGAATTAGTTGGGAAACCGGAGATGCTCGACTGGCTGGAAGCTGAGTTGAACAAGCGGCAGACTCCTGCAGCATGAAACTGCGGTTCACTGAAAAAGCAGTTGCATCTATTCGTCGCAGCAAAGCGCATTATCGGAGGGAAGCTTCTGCTTCAATAGCGGAGCGATTTAATGCCGACGTGATTGCAACAGCATCGCTGCTTCTGCGTAGTCCGCAGTTAGGACGAGTTCCTGTCTTTGATGATCCAAAATTGGCCAATCTACGCACATTGCCCTTGGCCGGATTTCCGTATGCCATTTATTACCGTGTAGAAGCGGACGCAATTCTGATTGTGGATGTGATCCACGGTGCACGTGATCTGAAGTCTCTATTGCGTTAAATCGTGCCTAAGCAGTTTCCCTCAGGTGTAGTTCTGATGCGGACGAAATACACAGATCCTTCCCCTTCGCTTCGCTCAAGGGTCAGGATGACGGCAATCGATGAGAATTACCTATTCAAAAAATGCTCTAAAGCAGTTGTTAGCCCCAGAGTTGCTGACCTCTCACTACGCCCTTGATCCCTGTTCGGTGACTGCGTCGATAGCATGATGCTTGGGTTCGTACGCATCAACAAGCGTTACCAGAGCATCCAGTTCCTCTCCCTCAGGTGTTCCTGCGGCGGCATCCATCAACTGATCGATGCGGGCCAGAGCTTGTTCATGATCGTGCTCGTTATGAATGGGGTGTACGTGAACACCGTTGCTTTTCATATTCGACCTTTCAAATTTGGATCAACTCGGGAAATCCATCATCACTTCATCCACATAACACCAGCCCCACGTCTCACCGGGTTCAAGCGAGCGGATGAGCGGATGCTTCGTGGCATGGAAGTGTTTGGTGGCGTGCTTGCCGGGTGAACTGTCGCAGCAGCCCACGTGTCCGCAGAGGAGACATTGGCGGAGATGCACCCACCGGCCGCCTGTTTTGACGCACTCTTCGCAGCCTTGTTCATAGAAAGGTTGCGGATCGGTGAGCCAGGTGTCTTCGAGCGTTTCGAGATGCTTGCAGGATTTCATTGTGGCTGCTCCTGTGGTGTTCCTCAGCATAGACCTTTGCATCCTATGACGCATGAAACTGAAGGCGGTACTCTGCGACATCGATGGCACCCTGATTGATTCCAACGTGCAGCATGCTGAGAGCTGGCAACGAACCTTCGCGCACTTTGGCGTTCCGGCCACGTTTGAAGAAGTGTTGCGGCAGATTGGCAAGGGCAGCGACCACCTGCTTCCTGTCTTTGTGCCGAACAAGCATGAGCGCGAGGCGTTGGAGCCGAAGCTGAAGGACTTTCGCAAAAAACTGTTTCATCGCGAATACATCGATACTATCCAACCGTTTCCTAAATCGCGTGAGCTATTGCAGCGCATGATTACGGAAGGCCTGCGTGTGGCCGTGGCCTCGTCTACCGATAAGGACGATCTGCCCAAGCTGAAGCAGATCGCGCGCATCGACGATCTGGTGGAGAAGGAAACCACAGCGGGCGATGCGGCGCACTCCAAGCCCGATCCCGACATCTTTCAGTCTGCGATAGGCAAGCTGGGACTGCGGCGCGGAGAAGTGATCGCGCTGGGCGATACGCCGTGGGACATTGAGGCCGCAGGCCGCGCCGGGGTGGACACCATCGCCGTCACCTGCGGCGGCTGGTCGCGCGACGATCTGGCCAGCGCCGTGGCCGTGTACGACGATCCGGCGCATCTCCTGCGGGAATTCGATCATTCGCCTCTGGCGCGGCGGAGTTGAATTCTTTCGTGAAGACCATGTGCGGCTGAGGTCACTTACAATCCCGCGCGGTGGGTGTGCTGCTTAATCGCATCCGTAATCTGCAACGCCAGCGCAAGGGCTTTGCGAGCATCCTGTGCCGTCACACGCGGCGTAGTGCGTGTTTGCACAGCATTTACAAAGGCTTCCAGTTCCAGGCGCAGCGGCTCTCCCGGCGTCGTTGGCACCTTGCGCAATGACAATCCCTGTGACGGATGTTCCGCTGTTTGCTGCGCGGCAAAGACGGCCTCAAGCTGCTGCGGCGTGAGCGAGGCGGCGGCGGTGACGTCGATCATCAAGAGGTCCTGCCGCGCAAAGTCGAGCGAAAGATACTGGTGCGGCTGGAAGAAGCGCAGCTTGCGCACGCGCTCGGTGGAAACGCGCGACGCCGTAAAGTTGGCAACGCAGCCATTCTCAAATTCAAGGCGCACGTTGGCAATGTCCACTTTGCGCGAAAGAACGGGCAAGCCCACCGCGCGCACCTCCGCCACAGGCGATTGCACCAGCGAAAGTACCACGTCCAGATCGTGGATCATCAGGTCCAGCACCACGTCCACATCGAGCGAGCGCGGCGTAAAGACGCTGAGGCGGTGCGCCTCAAAGAACATCGGCTTGTTCATCAGCGGGACCGCCGCCGTTACCGCCGGGTTGAAGCGTTCCAGGTGCCCTACCTGCACGATGCGGCTATGCTGCTCCGCAGTGGCAAGGATTGCGTCTGCTTCTTCCAGCGTGGAGGAGATGGGCTTCTCGATCAGAACGTCGATGCCGTGGCGAAGCAGAGTCTGCGCAATCGCTGCATGCTGCACCGTCGGCACGCAAACACTCGCGGCCTCAATATTCAGTCCTGCGGTAAGAAGCTCTTCCACCGAGGCAAACGCCGGCACCCCGTACTCCGCGGCGAGCGCATGGCGTGCCTGCTCGCTCGTGTCGACGATGGCGACAAGCTGCGCCGCGGGCAGATCGCGGTAGACGCGCAGATGATTGCGGCCAAAGGAGCCGCCGCCGACAACCGCAACCCTGGTTGGTGTCTCCGCTGCCACTACTTGCCTTCGACAGCGTGTTTGCAGCGGGTGTAGAGATCGAGAAGCTGCGCAACGTGGTCTTCAGGTTTGGTGGAACTGGAAGCGGTAAAGCCCGTGGAGCCTGACGCTTTGGTTACATTGGCCGTGGTGGCGATGAATTTGAGCAGATCGAGCGCAATATCTTCTGTGCGACGCGCGGTGTTGATGTCCATGAGGAGATTAGAGCAGCGACGGGGAGTGCGAGCAAGTGAGCGCCCTATGCCGCTGCGTGTGTTGGCTTCTAACGGCTGGGATGGAGCCCAGCCGGTAGAAGCAGGTCTATCTGTGCGTGGAAGATTTAGAGATGTTTATTGCGTGCTGGTTACTTGCCAACCGTTTTGGGTGTTGGTCAGGGTAGCCGTTCCGTTTTTAGGTCCGGCGAGATTTGCTGCCACCGAGGGGTAGGTGTTCTGCGTTTCCGCGGCCTTTGCCCAGACGGGGACGCCGTCGAGCGTGTATTGATACTGCACGGTGGTGGTGGCGCCTGGCTGGTCCGATGCGGGCGTGGCACTCACGACGTTGCTCACCTTGCGATGTCCGTAGCAGAAGTTGCCATAGCCGGGCATGGATGGGTCCGCCGTCCATGCGGAGCGGCCTTTGTCGCTCACGTCGTAGTTGTTCTGCTGTTTGGAGATGATGATGATCTTCTTTTCGCTGGTGGTGCGTGTGAGCAGGCCCTGGTCCACGAGGGCGTCGTATTTGGCTGTGTCGTCGCTGTCGTGGCCGACCTGTACGGGAAACTTTTTGGCTTCGGTCCACAGGCAAGCCGGATGGCCGGCATAGTACTGGTCGATGGCTGCGCTGTAGTTTGTCTTGTTGTCTGCGGTCTTCTTGCATCCGCCGAGCGCCATCACACCGATCACGCCGAACAGAGCAGCATTGCGAATATTCATGAGCGTTTCTCCCTTGCGGTTGGATGCAGGAAGAGAGGTGCGCTCATGCCTCGGATGGTTTGCATGGGTGTTGATTCTTAGGTTGCGTTTACGCCTGGCTTACGATGACGGTTTGCGGCGCTTTCTGGAGGATGTGCTGTTTGGAAGAAGCGTATCCCGCGTTGCGGAACATGGTTTCGAATTCAGCGAAGGTGTAAGCATCGCCTGCCGCCGTGGTGCCGAGCATGGTCATCGCAAATCCAGCAGCGATGGGCGGCGAAACGCGATCGTCGTTCGGCACGAAGTCGAGCGTGGCGCAGCAGCCCTGCGGGGTGAGCGAGGCGCGGATTTTGCGCATCAGCTTTTCGCAGGTGGGTTGATCGAAGTGATGGAAGAAGTTTGTGACCAACACCACATCGTACGGGCCGCCGAACTCCGTTTCGAAGGCATCTCCGGGCAGAAGAGAATGACGTTCTGCAACGCCGAACCGCTTTGCGTTCTCGCTGGCGACGGCAAGCACGTTGGGCCAATCCAATGCTGTAATCTGCGCCTTTGGGCTACGCTGTGCCATGAGAATGCCAAACATTCCATGTCCGGCAGCGATATCCAGCACGCGCATTTCTCCGTCGCTTGCGAGCATTGCAGCGATTTCTGCCGCCGCAGGAAATATCAGAGGGACCATCTGCCGGGCGAACTCGACCCAGACAGGATTGTCGTGACTGACGGTTCCCTCGCCGGGAAGGGTGGTCCTGCCTGTGCGCACCACATCTGCAAGACCGCGAAACGGCGCGGTTACGCGCTCATCCAGAAGGAAACCAGCCACGCTGCCCATGTATGCCTGGGAGTTGCGGTCGAGGAAGAGAGCGGCGTCGGGCGTGACCGTGTACTCGTTTCCCTGCTTGAGGAGGAAGTTGCAGATCACGAGGTAGTCGCAAAGAATGCGAACACCGCGCGCGGAGGCAGCGGCCGCCTGGGCGATGGTCTCTGCAGTGCGATTGCCGGCAGCGATGACGGTAAACAGATCCAGATCGATCGCTGCTTTCAAGGCCGCGGAGCGCTGATAGGCGTTTAGGGTCTCGAAGATAAACGCTGGGTTTGGTTGAGGAGCGGAGATATTCGCGGTAGCCATAGGCCCGCCATTCTACACACCGCGGAATCTTCTGCTCCGAATAAATTTTCCGGTGGGAGTGTCGGAGGCGTTGTCAAGAGGGGAGGAGGTGGAAGGTGTTTGTAAGTTGCTGAGTTTGCGGTGAGTTAGGCGGATGAGAAATTTGCCGGATTGGTGTGTGCGGGTTGGTATTCTAGAAAGGTAGAGAAAAAGAGAAGAGCGGAGCGGGACGCGTGAGCGTCCCTTTTGATTTTTAAAGCGTGCGTGTGGGGTGTGTGTTGTGGGTAGAAGGCCATTGGTGAGTAAGGTGGCGGCGGTGGAGAAGAACGAGGTTGTGAAGCGGCAGGCGGTGCAGGAGCAGGTGGGGAGCGAGCCGGCGGCGGCGGGGGCCAGAAAGCGGCGGAAGTTGCAGCGCGGCAGTTGCAAGGAGTTTTTGCAGAAGGAGGTTTCTTCGATTCTGGAAGAGGCTGTGGACAAGTTGAAAGAAAAGATCCTGGCGGGAGATGCAGGGGCGCTGAAGACGTTGTGGCAGATGAGCGGTCTGGAGAAAGAGCCATCCATCACGCGCAGGAGCAGGAGCAACACGGCGCGGCAGATTTTGAAGGAGCTGGATGAGCATGCGGTGGAAGACGAGCCGGGCGAGATGGACGAGAGGCAAGAGGGATGAAGAGAGTATGGAAGCGATGGCAGCCGGGATGGCTGATCGGTGTGTTGCTGGGGTGGGCGCTTGGCGGAATGGGTGGGGTGGCGCACGCTGAAGTGTTGCGAACGCATGTGGCGGACACGCTGTATACGGCGGATGGAGGTGCGGCGCATGGGACGGCGCTGATCAGTTGGCCTTCCTTCACGACGGCGGCGGGTGAGACGGTGGCGAAGGGCAGCATGGCGGTGACGCTGGGGGAGACGGGCGGGCTGAGTGTGTCGCTGGCTCCGAATGCGGGCGCGTCGCCGGTGAACACGTATTACACGGTGGTGTTTCACCTGGGGGATGGAGCGGTGAGCCGCGAGTTCTGGGTGGTGCCTGTGTCGGAGAGCGATGTAAGGCTGGAGCAGGTGCGGGTGAGCGTGCTGCCTGCTTCGGTGGCGATGCAGACGGTGAGCAGGCAGTATGTGGACCAGGCGATTGCGCGCGCCGTTGCGGAGTTGTCGAACGACGATTCGACTGCGTATGTGCGGAAGGCGGGAGATACGATGGCGGGGCCGCTGGTGCTGCCGGGCGATCCTGTGTTGGGCACGCAGGCTTCGACGAAAAGTTATGTGGATGCGAGCGTGGCGCAAACGATCTCCGGCCTTGGCAGCATGTCTATGCAGAACGCGGATGCGGTGCATGTGACGGGTGGCGTGTTGAGCGGGCTGACGAGTGCAGGCATGGACAGGCTGGACCTGACGATTGGAACGACGAGCGCGCATGGGTTGAACTTTGGCGATGCGAACCTGTACCGCTCGGCGGAAGGGCAGACGGTGTTCAACGCGAATGCGAGTGGCGAGATTGGCGTGACGGTGTCGAACCTGAACAATGGGCCGGGTGCGGACTCATTTTTTCGCGTGCAGTCGAACAACGCGATCACGACGTCGTTCGGTTTTTATGCGTTCGGTCCGGGACGTGGAGCGGGTGGATTGATTAAGCCCTTGTCCGGGTATCTATCGACGGCAAATGGAATGACGAACGGCATGGTGATTGCGACGGAGAGCGCGGCCCCGGTTGTGTTTGGGTACAACAACGCGGAGAGCGTGCGGGTGCAGCAGGGGCTTTCGGTGGGGACGTCCGCGGACCCGGGCGCGGGCAATGTCCTGGCGGCGGGCGCGGTGATCGGCAGCGTGCAGGCGATCGCGTACAGCGCGACTCCGGTGTTGAGCGTGCATGGCAATGCGAACCGGATTGTGCTGACGGGCGATGTGGTGTCGAGCACGATGGATGCGGGCGCGGACGGGCAACGGATGTGCATTGCCGTGGTGCAGGATGCGACCGGGGGACATGCGTTTGCGTGGCCGGTGAACATGCTTGGCGCGATGACGGTGGGGACGGCCGCGGGCAAGCGGAGTCAGCAGTGTTTTGTGTATTACGCGGCGGATGGAGCATGGATAGCGGAGAGTGCGGGCGTAGTGAATGAGTAGGTGCTGCGGTGCTGCGCGCACGGCGCTCCTGCGCGGAGGGCGGACTGCTTTGCGTGGCGCTTCCGCTGGTCGCGAGGAAGAGTGTTGGCGGGGTCGAGAGAGCCTGCGGCTAAAGTCGTTTTTGTGGCCGGGATCTTCAGGGGCCTGAAGATCCCGGCTCCCTCCGAATGGGGCACCCGCTTTTGGTTGAAAGGACGGATGGGGGATGGGGTGAAGGAGAGTGAGTGGGCTTTGCTGGGCCGGAGACTGGATCTCCGGCCTGATTGTTTGGCGGGTGTGCGGCTGGCGGAGACGTTGTTGCGGATTCGGAACAAGAGCGGGGCGATTGTGCCGCTGGTTGCGAACCGCGCGCAGAGAGCGTTTGAGTGCAGGGCGGGCCGCGCGAATGTGGTGTTGAAGGCGCGGCAGATGGGGATGACGACGTGGATTGCGGGACGGTTTCTGTTGAAGACGATCCTGATCCCCGGCACCACGAGTGTGCTGGTGGCGCATACGCGCGAGGCGGCGGAGCAGATGTTCACCGTGGTGCGAAGGATGTGGGAGCACCTGCCGGAGGACCTGCGTGAAGGCGCGGGACGGACGGCGCGGCTGAATGCGGGCGCGATGGTGTTTGGCGAGATCGATTCAGAGTTTCGCGTGGTGAGCGCGGCGGAGATGAATGCAGGTCGCGGCGTGACGATACGAAATCTGCATTGCAGTGAGGTGTCGCGGTGGCCGGGCGATGCGATGGAGACGCTGGCGGGTTTGAAGGCGGCGCTGGTGCCGGGCGGCGAGCTGGTGATGGAGTCCACTGCGAATGGAGCGTTTGGATGCTTCTATCGCGAGTGGATGCAGGCGGAGGAGAAGGGCGTGGTGCGGCACTTTTTTCCATGGTGGATGGAGGAGAGTTATCGTGCGCGCGCGGTACAGCGGAGTTCGCTGCGCGAGGATGAGCAGAGGCTGGTGGAGCGCGAAGGACTGCAGCTGGACCAGATCGGTTTCCGGCGGGAGCTGGAGCGAACGTACGGCACGATGCGGGTGCAGGAGTTTGCGGAAGATGCGGTGAGTTGCTTCCGGGCGAGCGGCGACTGCGTGTTCGATGTGGCGGGACTGGTGGCGTGTGAGCCGCTGGAGACGCGGTGGAACGGTGCTCTGCATATATGGCTGCCGCCGGTGACTGGGCGAACGTACGGCATGGGTGTGGACCCGGCCGGAGGCGGGAGCGAAGGAGATTTTGCCGCGGTGCAGGTGGTGGACCAGTTGACGGGAATGCAGTGCGCGGAGCTGCGGGCGAGACTGCATCCGCGTGTGCTGTCGGGGCATGTGACGGAGCTGGCGCGGGAGTACAACGATGCGATGGTGGCGGTGGAGAGAAACAATCATGGCGCGGCAGTGCTGGCTTATCTGGATGGGCGCAATCTGCGGATGTACGTCGAGCATGGGCAGATGGGGATGTTGACGACGAACTTTTCGCGCGCGGAGATGATTGCGTGGATGGGTGTGTTGCTGACGGAACGGCCGGCGCTGTTCCGGAGCGCACGGCTGATGGAGGAGTGCAGGTCGTTTGTGTTGACGAAGAGTGGACGGGCAGAGGCCGCGAGTGGGACGCATGATGACCTGGTGATGGCGATGGGTGTGGCGCAGCGGCAGCGAGTTGTTAGTTGTTAGTTGTTAGGTGTATGGCGGGATTGCTTCGCTTGGCGCTCCCGTTGGTCGGTGCTGCGCGCACGGCGCTCCTGCGCGCAGGGCGGGAACGCTTTGCGCGGCGCTTCCGTTGGTCGCGATTGGAGCTTGTGATTGGTTTGGAAGAAAGCAGGTCTCTCCACTACGGGCGCAAAAAGCGCGCCCTTCGGTCGAGATGACGTATTGGTAAATGAGGACGATTTGCCTCGCGAGCAAACCCACCCATGCGCAAATAGCGCGCATGGATGGGGCACCCCTCTATGCGCGATGAGGATGTCGTAAGCTTTGGATGCGGCTGGTTGAGGGGTTTGGCGTGGCGGTTTTGGCGGTGCAGGCGATTCGCAGGATGCGCGGCGGGGCGCAGAGCCAGTTGATGCTGGGAGCGGATGGCCATCTCTGGGTGGTGAAGTTTCAGAACAATCCTCAGCATTTGCGTGTGCTGGCGAATGAGTTGATCGCGACTCGTCTGGCGGAGGCGGTGGGACTGAGTGTGCCTGCGACCGATGTGGTGGAAGTGACGGAGTGGCTGATTGCGCATTCGCCGGAGATGATGGTGGACCGCGGCAAGGGTGTGCGCGAACGGTGCGCGGCGGGGTTGCAGTTTGGATCGCGGTTCATTGGCGGTCTCATGCCGGGGCAGGTTTTGGACTATGTTCCGGAAGACCAGATTGCAGAGGTGCGCAATGTGGAGGAGTTTGCCGGGATGCTGGTGATCGATAAGTGGACCGGCAATGCGAATGGGCGGCAGGCGGTGTTTCATCGCAGGCCGCGAGAGCGGAAGTATCGCGCTACGTTCATCGACCAGGGGTATTGTTTCCATGCGGGTGATTGGACGTTTTCGGATGCGCCGTTGCGTGGGGTGTATCAACGCAACGCTGTTTACGCCGGTGTGACGGGGTGGGAGAGTTTTGAGCCGTGGCTCTCGCGTGTGGAGACGATGAGCGAGGATACGGTGTTTGCGATTGCGGAGGCTGTTCCGCCGGAGTGGTATGGCGGCGATCCTGCGGAGCTGGAGCAGTTGATGGTGCGATTGCTAGAGCGGCGGGCGCGGGTGCGGGAGTTGATTGTGTCGTTTCGGGATTCAGATCGGGAGCCGTTTCCACATTGGGGACGGAAGAAGGTTGTTTTTGGGAAGATGCCGGAGCCGCGGTTTGTTAACTAGCTCCTGCGCGGAGGGCGGAAGACGCGCTTCGCGCGTGAAAGCAGATTCCTCGCTGCGCTCGGAATGACAATGTATGGGTACGTTGAAGAGTTTGGTGGTTGGGTTGCATTGAGAGTGTGAGACCCCACCCTTTCGCGATAAAGCCGCGAAAGAATGGGGCACCCAGAGTGGGAGGTGGGTTTGGCGGCGCGGGTTCCTTGTGAGTTCTTCCTGGTGCGGTATGTGCCGGATGCGGTGAAGAACGAGTTTGTGAACATTGGGGTGGTGCTGCGGGAGGCGGCGCGTCCTGAGGGCGCGGTGGTGCGTTTTACACGCGACTGGAGCCGCGTGCGGTGCATGGACCCGGATGCGGATACGGGGATGCTGGAGTCGCTGGAGGGTGAGATTGCGGCGCGGCTGCGGCTGGGGGATGCGGACTTCAAGCCGGTGATGCGGGTGATGGAGGATACCTTCTCCAATGCGGTGCAGTTGAGTGAGCCGCGTGCTTCGCTGGCGGAGAGCGTGGCTGCCGAGATGGAGCAGTTGATGGCGATGTATGTAGAAAGCCGCCGTGAGCGTGTGGCGCGGAAGCGAACGGGGCGCGCGGCGTTGCAGGCGGAGATGCGTGGAGCGTTTGAGCATGCGGGTGTTTGGGAGTTGATGCGCAAACGGATTGCGGCGGCGGAGTATACGAGAGTGGGTGATCCGCTGAAGATCGATTGCGGCTACAGGCCGGACTTTTATTCCCAGGCCGCAGGCGCTTATTCCCAGGCCGCAGGCGCTGTGGTGAGGATGTTCCATGCCGTATCTCTCGAAGGTGATTTGGAGGCGGCGAAGGTGTTGGCGTTTGCTGCGCCGGCTTTGCGCGATGGATTGCAGCGGGTGGAAGGCGCTTCTCTTGATCTTGCCGCCGTGGTTGAGCCGGTGCGGCAGGTGGAGGAGTCGTTTGCTGAAGAGGGTTTGGAGCGGTACCGGTATGGTGTGGAGACGATGGAGAGTGCGGGGATTCGAGTGATTGCGGCTTAGAATCTTGGGGCGGTGGCGGAGACGGCCCGGCGGGAGTTGCGTATCTAGTTGTTAGTTTTTGGTTGTTCGTTGTTAGTGCGGTGGTTTTGGAGGCGTGCCTGATGGCGCGCCTTTTGTTTTGGAAAACGGAGATTGACCAGGGCTAAAGCCCTTTTCAACGGAGTGGGTAACAGCGAGCTGAAGCCCGCTTCCCATCCGGTTTGTGGCAGACTTGAGGGTTTAAAAGCAGCGAGTTAGCAAGTCAGCGGTTTATTTCTCGCACGCTTTAGCTTTATGGTCGCGCGGCGCGCGATAGCCCACCCTTTCGCGATAAAGCCGCGAAAGAATGGGGCACCCGGCTTTGGGGCGGAGTTGAGGGTTTAAGTCAGCGGTTTTGGCACAGCTTTTGGGCTGTGCCTTTTTGTTTGTGGAGGTGGGTGTGTGGGTGTGAAGGAGAGATTGCGCGGGGCCTGGGATTGTCTGCGTGTGGATGCGCGTGAGCGTGGGGCGCGGAAGACGGCGATGTTGCCTGGGGTGTTGACGGCTTTTCGTCCTGCTGGTGTGGCGAATGTAATGCCGAAGCCTACGGCGGCGAATCTGCGGCGGTTTGCCGAGACGCCGCTGGCGCGGCGCGCGATCAATGTGGTGAAGGACCGCATTGCCTGCATGGATTGGCAGGTGCGGTGGAAGAGGGATGCGGATTTGCAGCGGATGGGAAAAGCAGATCTCTCCACTGCGGACGCAAAAAGCGCGTCCTTCGGTCGAGATGACGATTCATTATTGCGCATTTTGCGACGGTGTCTCGAGGCGCCGAATCCTGGAGATTCGTTTCGCACGTTGATGGAGCAGGTGATCGAGGACGTGCTGGTGGGTGGGTTTGGTGCGATGGAGATGGAGCTGACCGGGGATGAGGCTGCTCCGTTTCGATTGTGGCCGGTGGATGGCGCGACGATCCAGGTGGATGGCAAGTGGAGTGGCGATGAGAGTGAGCCGCGGTATGCGCAGGCGAATGGGTTGCAGCGTACTGCTCTGCTGGATGCGGAGTTGATGTATGTGCGGCTGAATGCGCGGACGCATACTCCGTTTGGGCTGGGGCGGCTGGAGGTTGCGTTTGAGGCGATCAGCCAGTTTTTGCAGGCGAACCGATATGCGCACCGGCTGGCGAGCAATTCCTCTGCGCAGTTTGCGCTTTGGTTGCAGGACGCCACGCCGGAGCAGCATGGGCGCATGGTGCAGTGGTGGCGCGACTGTGTGGAGGGGTCGGGCGAGGTGCCGATCTTCAGTACGGAGACGAAGCCGGAGGTGTTGCGCTTCTCGGGCGGAACGGATGCGGACCTGCGGCTGGAGTGGCAGGAGTTTTTGATGCGCATGATTGCGAATGCTTTCGATCTTCCTCCGATGATGCTGGGCGTGCAGCATGATGTGAACCGCTCCACCGCGACGGAGCTGGCGCAGGAGGCGTTTGAGAGTGCGGTGAAGCCGGTGGCGAAACTGGTGGCCGAGCATATTACGCGCGATCTGTTTGCGAAGCGGCTGGGACTGACGGAGGTGGAGTTCGTCTTCAACGAGTTGATGACGGAGGACGATGCGAAGGACGTGTCAGTGCAGGTGGAGCTGTTGAAGGCGGGTGTGTTGACGGTGGATGAGGTGCGACGGACGTTGGGGTGCTCCGCGCACGGCGATAGACGCGCTTCGCGCGTGTTCTTTGCGTGATGAATTTTGCTGGCGCTTCCGTTGGTCGCGATGGAGAGTATTACCGACTTGAAAGAAAGCAGGTCTCTCCACTGCGCGATTGCTTTGCAATCGCTCCGGTCGAGATGACGGTGTGTATGGGTTATCGAGATGACGATGTGTGTGGTGGGTGTTGTGGAGGTGGAATGCGGGTTGAGGCGATGGCGGTGGAGTTTCCTGAGGTGAGTGGGCATCCGAACCGGCTGCCGTTTGCGGGTGTGTTGACGCTGGTGGATGTGGCGAGTGATAAGGCCCCGAGTGGGGCGCGCGGGCATAAGGTGATCCTGACGCGCGCGGCTGCGGAGGCGGCGTTGCCGAGTCTGCTGGGGATGGCGGTGGACTTCAAGGCTGGATGGGATGGGCATGATGCGCGGCAGAAGTGCGGCATCATCACGGCGGCGGAGGTGGTTGGCAAGGAGTTACGCGTGAGCGGGTATCTGTTTGCGCGTGACTTTTCCGAGATGGTGGATGAGATGCGCGCGCATGGTGAGGACGCGCTCGGCATGAGCTATGAGCTTGCCGATGCGCATGTGGTGGACATGCGTGCGAGTGTGTGGACGTTGAGCAAGGCGACGTTTACCGGTGCGGCGATTCTGTTGCGGGAGAAGGCGGCGTATAAGTCGACCAGCTTCCGGTTGGAGGCGGAGGGTGAGCGGCGGTGCAGGTTGTTTCCGCGTGCTCGTGGCGTCCAGAGAGGCCGGGGTGAGCGGGTGGTTCCTTCGCGTGTGGAGCGACGGTCCCTCAGGGGCTAAAGCCCGGTTCGTGGCGGCGGAGAAATGGACGGGCTGAAGCCCGTCCCCTTCAAAGCAAGCTGCTGCGCGTGAGCTTGAGGCGGGCTTGAAGAAAAGCAGGTCTCTCCGCTACGGGCGCAAAAAGCGCGCCCTTCGGTCGAGATGACGGTGAGTAGAGGGCGCGATAAAGCTGCTAGAACTTCGGTCCAGATGACGGGACTTTGTTGTGGTTGAGATGACGGTGTTGTTTGAAGAGAGGTGGAGATTGGAAGACGTGATGCATGTTGGTGAAGAGCAGGATGTGATGGAGATTGTGGCTACGGTAGCGGAGCCGGCGGTGGAGTTGGAGCGGCGCGTTGCGGAGTTGGAGGGCCAGATTCGTGCGTTGATGGCACAGACTTCTGCCGCGCATGAGAGTGCGGGACGGAAGACGGCGAAGACGTTTTCTGTCGCGGCGAAGGGTGAAGCGATGGAAGCGGGCGCGCTGGATGCGGCGTTTGCGAGCCTGAGCGTGGAGCAGCGGATCGCCGTGAAGATGGAGATGATGCGGAGCGGGTTGCTGGGTTAGTGCTGCGCGCACGGCGAGTTAGCAAGTCAGCGAGTTAGCAAGTCAGATGGTCGCGCTTATGCGCGATGACGATGCTTTGCATCGTGGCAAAAGCAGATCCTTCGCTACGCTCAGGATGACAAATCTATAGCTGATCGATGTAGGTGCGGCTTTGGCCGCGCCTTTTTTGTTGAGTGAGAAAAGATCGCGCGCGGATGGGCGCGGCATGAGGAGAAAAATGAGGGCAGAATTTAAGGACATTCACGCGGCGGCGGATTACATGGGGCCGGGCGCGATTGAGGTGCAGCAGTATCAGACGGAGATTACGGACATTGTTCGCCGTCGCGGTGTGTTTGGGCAGCGGATTAAGCAGGTGCCGGCGACGGGACATCCATCGCGGTTCTTTGAGGAGACGGGCATTCCTTCTCCGACGGCTGCGGCCGGGTTTGTAGATCCGCGCAACATTGTTGCTCCGGTGGTGACGCCGACGCGCGTGGAGCGCAGCGTTCCGCTGAAGGCGCTGGTGGCGCAGTTGAATTACAACCTCTTCGATCTGGAGCTGGGGCAGCAGCAGAGCCAGTTTGCTTATCTGCAGGCGAAGGACCTGGCGGACACGGTGGATGGCGTGATGCGCGCGCATGATGTTGCGCTGTGGAACGGCAACGACACGAGCCTGAGCACGCCGACGACGAACCAGTATTTTGGCGCGGCTGCGCAGATTGCCGCAGGCGGCAACTCGGTGACGGTGGGCGTGAATGACAGCATTGTGGACGCGCTGAAGTCCACGATTGCGCAGATGGTGGCGAACTCAAGCTATGCGGTGAGGCCGACGGCCATCTACGCGAACCCGGTGCTGCTGGACCTGATCGATCGTGAGATGAAGTCTGCGTTCAACGTGGTGTTGAATACGAGAGCGATTGAGGCGGGTGTGACAGTGAAGACGCTGAGCACGCAGGCGGGCGAGATTCCTCTGATTCCTGAGTGGACGCTGAGCTATACGGGCACGCCTGGGTCGGGTTCGGCTGTGCTGCCGGCGTACATCGTGACGGAGGACCTGATCGAGTATCACTGGCTGACCGATCCGAGTCCGCGTGTGTTTCAGCTTGGCACGCCGGGGTCGCTGGCGAGCCAGCATGTGGTGGTGAAGTTTGGCGGTCTGGTGGTGAAGGGCGCGAACTATGCGCACTACCAGGTGCTGGTGGATCGCTAGGTCCTACGCGGACGGCGGGGGACGCGCTTTGCGCGTGTTCTTTGGTAAGTGAACATCGCGTGGCGCTTCCGTTGGGCGCGATGGAGTTTTGCTGGTTGTGCATGGATTTCCCAGGCGGGTGCCCCATACATGCGCGTTCTTTGCGCATGTGTGGGTTCTCCGCCTTTTTCTTAATGGCTTGCGGGAGGTGGGGCGTGGTGTATCTGGAGCCGGGCGAATATGCGCGGTTTGGTTTGGATGACGAGACGGGCGACAGCCTGGTGGTGAGTGCGTCGGCGATGATCGATGCGTTTTGCCGCAGGCAGGGATTCGATGTGAAGCAGTACACGGAGCGGCTGCGTTTTGCGCCCTGCGGACGCAGGGTGATGGTGAGTGCGACGCCGGTGGTGAACGTGGTGAGTGCGCGTGTGCGTGCAGAAAGACGAAGGACAGCGATGTTTGCCGATGCGATGGAGGCGGCTGTGGCTGCATTTGGGCTGGAGGGGAGCTGGGCGAATGTTGCGGTGGAGGAGATGGAGGTCTCTGCGCTGGGAGAGATTTCCTTTGCGGCGCAGACGTTTGGCGCTCCGTGGACAGAGGCTGAGGTGGTGTACACGGCCGGATGGGAGACGGTGCCCGACGCGGTGAAGGTGGCGTGCGCGCAGGTGGTGCGCAATGCGCAGGCCATGCCGGCTCTGAATGTAAAGCGCACCACGGTGGATGCGATGCAGATGGAGTACTTCAGCGGCGCACTTCTGGATGAGGAAGTGAAGCGGATGTTGCGGCCGTTTGTGGCCACGAGGCTGGGATGAGCGAGATGAAGGTGTGGGCGCGAAGAGCGGCGCATGCGCTGGTGCAGTCGGCGGGCACGAATACGGTTGCGCTGCGCATGCCTGCGGCTGCGGGAGCTACGGATGCGGATGAGCTGGGGATTGTGGCGTCTGCGTGGAGTGAGGTGCCGTTGTGGCCGGTGATGGTGCGCACGTCCGCGCGTGGAACTGCGTTGCTGGTGAGCGCGGAGGTGTTGCATGCGGCGTTGTCGCTGGAAGATGCGCATGCGGTGAAGCGGGCCTTGCAGGAGTGCGAAGGCGTGTCGATTGCGGGCGCGTGGATGTTTGTGCGGGCGGTGGAGGTGCGTGAGGTGGGCGGCGAACCGTACCTGTATCGCATGGAACTGGTGGCAACAGAAGGGAGCGCATAAGCGATGCAGAACATGGCAGACACGTTTTATGCAACGCTGCGCGACCGGCTGGCGAGTGTGAATGCGGGCCGCGTGGTTGCGGTGCGCGGACAACTGCGGCCCGCGGTGGTGGTGGATGAGAACGAGATGCCGGAGCAGGCCACGGATGCGGGCGTCTTTCATCTGCGCTGGGGCGCGCGCCGGACAGACCGCGGCGGCGCGCTGCCCATGGTGACGGCGGAGTGCGTGATTACGTTTCGCAGCAGCGGCGCGGATGCGCAATCCATCCTGGCGCGAGGGCGGCAGAGGAACGCGATGTGCGCGGAGCTGGATGCGATGCTGCTTCCGGCCATGGCGGTGAAGAAGGCGTTTAGCGGGAGTGGAGCGGTGGCGATGGCGACGAACATCTTCTGGTGCGAGCAGGGTGAGCGCGTGGTGAAGGAGAAGGGCGAGTTGCTGGAGACCACAGCGACGGTGCTGGTGATGAGTTATCTGGAGGAGGGCGAGCGATGAGCGATGCGAAGACCATTGTTGCGACTGCTCCTGTGGCGGATCGCGTGCGCGCCTACTTTGCTCCTGTGAACCGCGTCACCGGCAATGCGGGCGTCTTCGATCCTGCGCGCGATGGGCGGTTTGCGCTGGAGGCACCTCCGCCGGGATGGATGGATGCGGGCGTGGTGCGGGACTTTGTGCGGCGTTCGGAGACGAAGGTGTCTCCGCTGATGAGTGGCGCGCCTGCGGTGGCGCGAACGCAGGTGCGCAGCGCGGTGGGTGCTGAGATTGCGTGGACGTTTGATGGATGGAGCAGACTGGCGATGGCGCTGAGCGGCGGCGGCGCGCTGATGAATCTGCTGGAGGTTGCGGCGAGTGCGGACGCGAGGGACTCCGGCGGTCATGCCGCGGATGCGGTGCCAGTATTGAGTGGAAGCACGGCGCGCGTGTTGCAGGTGAGCGCGGATGCGGGCTTTGCGGTGGGCGACATCGTGGTGGTGGATGTGGACTATGGCGGCGAAACGGGATTCGCCGGCAGCGGCATCAGTGGGGCGTATGTGGCGAATGCGGACGATGTAACGGGCGATCCGCATACTGTGCGGCGGGTGAGCTTCAACGTTGGGCGTGTGGTGGATGTGAACGGCGGCGCGGTGACGTTGAGTGACGACTTGCCTGCGGGTACTCCCACGGAAGCGATGAAGGTGGCGAAGGTGCACGGGTTTGTGGACCGCGAGGGTGGACGGTTCTTTCAGGAGTGGTCTGCGCTGTTTGTGGTGGATGGTGTGCAGGGCGATCGCGTGCTGTTTCACTATCCGCGTTTGCAGGCCGCGGCGGGCGCGGAAGAAACCGTGGGCACGCTGGCGGGACAACTTTCCACGTGGCCGCTGCGGGCGCGCATGCGGGCGCTGCCTGTGGTGGATGCGAATGATGGCGAGACGGTGTTCTGCTTCCGCAGCTATCTGCCTGCGGCGATGCGCGAGGTGCTGCGATGAAGGTGTTGATCGACAACCTGGATGGGCAGGGATTTGTGGACTATGCTGCGGCGCTGGCGGAGCCGAGTCCTTTGCGGATTGAGCGCGTGCTGAACAAGCCTTCAACGTGCCGGATGAGTTTGTATTTGCAGGATGGCGGCATGAACGCTCCTGTGGCGCGCGGGCGTGTGGTGGTGATTGCGGAGAATGGCGCCGGATTGTTTTCAGGATATGTGACGAGCGTTGTTCCGCAGGATGACAGCGTGGGTGCGTGGACGAACGTGGTGGCGTTGAGCGATGAGGCGCTGGCGGATGCGGCAGGCGAGCGGAGCGGCTTTCGCGTCTTGGATGGAACGCTTGCGGAACAGATGCAGCGCGTTGCGCAGCAGCAGGGCGCGGGGCTGATGGACGCGTCGGGCGTGGTTGCGCCGCAGGGCGTGAGCATTGCTCAACAAAGCAGCGGTGCCACGTTCTCAGAGAATGCGGGCGCGCTGGCCGAAGCCGGTTATACAGCGTATCGCGTGCTGGGCGGAGCGGTGAGCGTGCAGGCGATTGGAGCGGCGGTGCACGCGCTGGACGATGTGGTGTCTACCGTGTGGAAGTCTGCGCCTGCTGCTGTAAACGATGTGACGGTGAGCGGGGAGGAGGAGCCTTCCACGTATGTGACGGAGGTCTTTCGCGGCGACGGCGCCACGGCGGAGTTTGTGCTGGCGCATGCGCCTTTCCATGCGAGTGAAGGCGTGGTGGTGGACGATGCGTTTGCCGGTGCGGCGCTGGATGCGCGTGTGTGGGCGGAGACGGACCCGGTGGGATGCATGGATGCCGGAGGCGCTGGGCTGGTGCTGAGCGGCGGCGATGGTGTGGATGGACACACTGCTCTAGTGGCGAACGACGATGTGGAGCTGGGCGGAGCGTTGCTGGCCGAAGCAAGCGGTGTGCTGTTGAGCGGCGCGAGCGATGGCATACTGTGCGGCATGTACGCGGACGGATTATCGGTGGCGCAGTGCGTTACGGGCATCCGCATACGGCAGAGCGGCGGCGTGACGGTGGCGTTTGCGCTGGTGCAGGGCGTGGAGACGGGGGATGCGTTTCCTGTGCAGGAGGGGCACCGGTATACGTTTCGTGTGCGGATGCAGGCGAGCGAGGTGCATCGCGTGCGGCAGACGTATCGCGTGCAGGTGGATGGAAGCACGTTTAGTTTTGGCGGTGGCGAAGTTCCATCTCCTATGCGCGTGGTGTGCGATGTGCAGGACCTGGGGCTGGCGTCGAATACGGCGGCCACGGTGCTGTGCGATGCGGAGATCGCGTCCGCGCCTGCGGTGGCGCGGTTTGCGGCGGTGAGTGCAGCGCAGATGTCTGGTTCGGTGCGGCGTGTGCGGTTGTTGCGCACTCCTGCGGCATGGCTGCGGATGCGCGATGCAGATGGTGTGGAACGTCCGGGGCTGATTGGTGTTGCGGGCGAAGGTGTGGATGCTTCGCTGAGCGGCAATGGTGTACTGACGTTCTTCAACGGGCGCGTGCCTGCCGTGGGTGAGGATGTGCTGGTGACGTATCGTGTGGCTGCGCGTTCTGTGGGACGCGCGGAGAATGCGGATGCGATTGCCGCAGGCGATGCGCTTGGATTGCCGGGACGGGCGCAGTGGCGCGGGCGTGTGCGGCGGCCCGTCACGCGCACGTCAGAAGATTGCGAGCATGCGGCTGCGGCGCTGGTGGCGGTGGCCTCGCATGCTGGCGGAGGCGTGCAGGGCGTGTGCACGGCGGTCAATCCGCAGAGGAACGCGGATGTGTGGCCGGGCGATGCGATGGCCCTGGCCACGGGAGAGCGCGCGGTGGTGCGCCGCGTTGCGATTCGCGATACCAACAGCCTGCCTGAGGCGCTGGTGTTCGAGATTGGTTTTGCGAACGAGTGGGCCGAAGCGCTTGCGATAGAGACGACCGATGGTCTGAGCGAGGACGCGCATCTGCCGGTCGCCGTTGCCACGGATGCAAATGCGCCGGTTGCGAATGTGAGTGCGTTGAAAGTGGTGGCCGTTACGGAGTCTGCGATCCAGGTGGATGCGGGTGTCGATCCACCGGCGGGCGGCGGGTTTGAGGTGCGGCGATGGGATGCGGGGTTTGGCGCGGCGGCGGGAACGGATGCGGACCTGGTGTTGCGCAGCGCGGTGCGCGGCTTCGATATTCCGCGCGCAATGCAGCAGGAGATGGTCTTCGTGCGGATGTATGACGGGCCGGCGCCGAGGCGGTATTCGCGTTTTTCCAACGCGGTGCGGGTGACGGTACGGGTGAGGGGTTGTGACGAATCGCCTTGATGGGACATTCGCACCCTCAGGGGCTAAAGCCCCGTTCTTACGAGGGGCGTACATGGCTGGGCTAAAGCCCAGCCCCTTCAAGGCAAATTCGAGGTGTGGGTGACGATGCGGGTGGAGTAGCGGGATGCCTGAGAAAGAGCAGATGAGTCGCGCGTTGTGCTTGCTTGCAGGGAGTTGAGCTTGTGATGTATCGCATTATGTTGCGGTGAATCACGTTGTCCTTGTTTTGAAGGGGCTGGGCTTCAGCCCAGCCGTTATGCCCCGGTAAAACCCGGGCTTTTAGCCCCTGAGGGAACGAATTCCACCCCAGCGCATTCCTCAGGCGCACAATTCTGGTCCTCAAAAAGGAAATGAAAAGGGGGGTGATGAAATGACGGATTTTGAGGCGCAGGTGCTGGCGGACCTGAGTGCGTTGAAGAGCCAGATGCATGCGCTGCTTGGCGTTGGACAGCCGGGGCGTTTGCAGGCCCTGGAAGACCGCGTGGAGCGGCACGAGGCTGCGGTGCAGCGCATGAAAGGCATGGGCGGTCTGTTGAGTGTGGCGTTAACGGTAGTGCATGTGGCAATCGATTTCTTCCGGCGCGCGCACTGAGACTTTTGTTGAACAAATAAAAAGGAGAATGAGAAATGAATTTTTTGAAGTTGTTTTTACGTGGACTGGCGTTGCTGCCGAGCCTGATTCAGGGCATTGAATCGATCTTTGGCGCGAAGACGGGCGGCCAGAAGAAAGAGGCGGCGCTGGAGATTGTGAGTTCCGCGATTAACCTGACCGATGCGGTGACGGGCAAGCATGTGGTGGATGCGAAGAGCTTTTCTGACGGTCTGGGCAAGGTGATTGACGGCGTGGTGCAGTGCTTGAATGCGAGTCTTTGGGCGAAGGCCTAGGTGTTAATGGAGGGTGCACGGCGAATGATTTGCGGTGTGGCTGTTGCTGCGTGATGCGGATACGCGTACTGCTGTATGTAATAGAAAGTATTACAAGCGTACATCTTCCACTTGAACCCTGTAATATGTAGTATTACAGTAACGAAGCCCGGGAGATGGGACGATGATCAAGAGCTTCGCACACAAGGGGCTGGAGCAGTTCTTTAAAGAAGGAACGAAGAAGGGCATCCAGCCCCGGCACGCAAACAAGCTGACCCTCATCCTTTTCGCCCTCAACAATGCAACACGCGCCAACAACATGGACATCCCCGGATGGGTGTTTCACCCGCTGAAGGGTGCCAAAAACATCTACGCAGTACGCGTTGACGGAAACTATCGCGTCACCTTTAGATTTGAAGATGGCCATGCTCATGTAGTTGATTATCTGGACTACCATTAGTCCAAAAAGGCGGCCGCAGCCGCTGTAACGGGGACAACGTCCCACATCGAAAGGATTCGGAATGATGCATATCTACCGGCCGGTCCACCCGGGAGAGATTCTGAAAGAGTTCATCACTGGCGATGTCACTGTGACGTCCCTTGCGAAGCACATTGACTATCCGCGCGGAAATCTCTCGCGCGTGATCAACGGCAAACTGGGTATCGCGCCGAGCCTTGCAGTGAAGCTGTCTGAAGCGTTTCCTAATCAGGATGCGGAGTTCTGGATGAACCTGCAGAACAGTTATGAGCTGGCGCTGGTCCGGAAGGAAAAACGGAAGAAGATCAGGCCGATCCTCACTTCTACTCAAGCAGCGGCCTAGCCGCAGCTTGAGTGTTGGCTTGAGATGACGGACTTTTCTTGCCAGCGGACCAGACCCGCCTTTGCACCCACTCCGGTAAAGCAGATCTCTCGCGGACTCTTTTAGTGACGGGAAAATGTTTCTTGCCGTGAAATGATGTTGATATGAGTGCAAAAGTGTTGGTGGGCGTGGTGATGGGCAGCAGCAGCGACTATGGCGTGATGAGCGCTGCGGTGGAGATGCTGCGGGAGTTTGGTGTTCCGTTTGAGGAGCGCGTGGTATCGGCCCATCGCACGCCGGACCTGCTGATGGAGTATGCGGCGGCGGCTCGGGAGCGCGGGTTGCAGGCGATCATCGCGGGTGCGGGTGGTGCGGCGCATCTGCCAGGGATGCTGGCGGCGAAGACGATCGTTCCAGTGCTGGGTGTGCCGGTGCCTGCGACGGCGCTGCAGGGCATGGACGCTCTGTTGAGCATTGTGCAGATGCCGAAGGGTGTTCCCGTTGGGACGCTTGCCGTAGGTAAGGCGGGCGCGGCGAATGCTGCTCTGTTGGCGATTGCGATGCTGGCTACGCGCGATGAGGCGCTGGCAAACAAGTTGACCGCGTGGCGTGCGGCGCGTGAGAAGCAGGTGTTGAGCGAGACGCTTCCGCCGCAGGGAGATGCGAAGTGAGCTCGATTCTGCCGGGTGCAACGATTGGGATTTTTGGAGGCGGGCAGCTTGGCCGCATGATGGCGATGGCCGCGCGCTCGTTCGGGTACAAGGTGCATGTGCTGGATCCCGATCCGGCTTGTCCTGCGGCGTATGTCGTCGACAAGGTGATTGAAGCTGGATGGAAGGACGATTGGAACGCACGCAACCTGGCGCGCGAGTGCGACGTTGTCACGCTGGAAATTGAGCAGATTGGGATTGCGAGTCTTGAGGCGGCGGCGCAAGAGTGTCCGGTGCGGCCCGGCGCGCGGATGCTGGCGGTGATCCAGGACCGCGCGGAGCAGAAGGACTGGCTGCGCAAGCATGGGTTTCCGGTGGGCGAGTATCGCGTGTGCAGAACGCTGGAGCAGTTGCGCGAGGCTGTGCCGGCGCTTGGCGGCAAGTGTTTTGTGAAGTCTGCCACGGGCGGATATGACGGTCGCGGGCAGGTGAAGATCGGTTTTGGCGAAAGCTCGTCTGCCGATGTTGTGCGCGATGCTTGGGATGAGCTTGGGCGCGCGTGTGTGGTTGCGGAGAAGGCCATCGATCTACGCGAAGAGGTGAGCGTGATGGTGGCGCGACGTCCAAGTGGCGAGGTGAAGGCTTATCCGACGGCCAGCAATCATCATGAGAAGCAGATTCTGGAGTGGAGCGTGATTCCTGCTTCGCTGGAGCCTGATATGGAGAAACAAGCGCGCATGATTGCGGCGGAGATTGCGGACACGTTTGTGCTGGAAGGTGTGCTGGCGGTGGAGATGTTTGTGACGCGCGATGGCGAATTGCTGGTGAATGAGTGCGCGCCGCGTCCGCATAACAGCTACCACGCGAGCGAACGCGCGTGCGTGACGAGCCAGTTTGAGCAGGCGATTCGTGCGGCTTGCGACTTGCCATTGGGTGATGTGGATCTGGTGCAGCCTTGTGCGATTGCGAATCTGCTGGGCGAGACGTGGCTGCATGAAGATGGCACGGAGAAGGAGCCCCGGTTTGATGAGGCGCTGGCTGTGCCAGGGGTGAGGATCCATCTGTATGAGAAGTTGAAGCCGCGCAAGGGCAGGAAGATGGGGCATTTGAGCGCGGTGGGGGCGAGTCCGGAGGAGGCCCGGGAGCGGGTGCTTGAGGCGAAGGCGAGGCTATAGGCTCTGATAGGGAATGTTCATAACTATTGATTGCTCCCAACTCGACAGATAGAATTACAAATGAAATGGAGGTGGGAGCAATGAGCGAAAATGACCTCAGGATGCTTATGGAGCAATTCGATCGTTTGCGTGTCGAATGCGATACACCAGAAAAGGCCTCTGCTCAGCTTCAGAAGGAAGGTCTTCTCGATGAAAAAGGCCAGATAGCCACGCCATACCGTGAATCGGAGACCTCTGTTTGGCAATAGTTCTTGGCTATCATGGGTGCGATCAAGCAACCGCTCAGAAACTTCTGAGCGGTTCTTCATTTGTGGAAAGCAATCAACCATGGGATTGGCTGGGCTCAGGCGCATATTTCTGGGAGTGGGATGCTGTGCGTGCGTACACTTGGGCCTTGGAGCGCAGATCGAATGCACCTTGCATTGTGGGTGCCGCGATTGATCTAGGACACTGTCTGGATCTAACCACTCAGAGCGGCATTTTGGCTGTCGCAGCGGCGTACCGCTCTTATAAGGAACTGCAGGAACAGGCCGGAAAGGCTTTGCCTCAAAATAGGCCGAAAAGGAACGATCAAAACCCAAAAGACCGAGCTCTTAGGTTCCTTGATAAAGCTGTAATCGAGCACCTGCACCAGTCCTTCAAGGAAGCATCCTTACAGAGGGGAACTCCTTACCAGGAGTTTCAGACGGTGCGGGCGCTTTTCCCCGAGGGAGAAGAGTTATACGAAAATGCAGGATTTCTAAGCAGAACGCATGTACAGATTGCTGTTAGAGTTCCTGCACAAATACGAGGCGTCTTTCGTATACCTGTCGACGAGTGTAAAAAGGTTGATATTCCCATAGAGATTTACGACTTTGGATGTTAAGACAAAAAGGCAGCAGACCGAGTGAGGCTGCTGCCTTTACAACTTACTGTTGCGTGCCACTCCTAATTTCGCTCAGGGCAGATTAAGCGCAGCACTAGCCGATGTCTTCGGTCCAGTTTTCGAGGACGGCTTTGAAGTCGCTCATGAATTTGCCGGCGTCGGAGCCGTCGATGATGCGGTGGTCGAAGCCCAGGGCGAAGCGCTGGACGTAGCGAATGGCGATGACGTCGTTGCCATCTTTGTCTTCTACGACGAGAGCTTCCTTGTTCAAGCCGCCGATGCCGAGGATGGCTGATTGCCCCTGCGGGATGATGGGTGTGCCGAACTGTTCGCCGAAGATGCCGGAGTTGGTGAGGGTGAAGGTACCGCCTGCGACGTCGTCGGGAGCAAGCTTCTTGTTGCGCGCGCGGGCGGCGAGATCGACGATGCCGCGCGCGAGGCCGAGGAAGTTTTTCTCCTCTGTCTGCTTGAGTACGGGGACGATGAGGCCCCAGTCGAGCGCGACGGCGATGCCGATGTTGATGTTCTTGTTGTAGCGGATCGCCTGGCCTTCCGTCGCCGCGTTGACGATGGGATGCTTCTGCAGCGCGATGACGGCGGCGCGCGTGATGAACGGCATGTACGTGAGCTTTACGCCGTTGCGCTGTTCGTACTTGCTCTTTTCCTTGTCGCGGATGCGGGCGACGCGCGTCATGTCCACCTTGAAGACGGTGTGGACGTGCGCGTTGGTGTGCTTGGACTCGACCATGCGCTGCGCGATGATGGCGCGCATCTTGGACATGGGGACGAGCTCGCCCGGCTGCGGTGTTGGGGCGGCGGGAGCTGCTGGCTTCGCGGCGGCGGGTGCAGATGCTGTGGCAGGCTTCGCTGCGCTCGGGTTCTGCATGTAGCCGAGAATGTCGGACTTGGTGATGCGTCCGGCTGAACCGGTGCCGGAGATCTGCGCGATGTCGATGTTGTTGTCTTTCGCGATCTTGCGGACGAGCGGCGAAGAGCGCGGCTTTTCGCCTTCGGTGGGTGCCGGTGCGGGAGCGGATGGAGTGGGCGAGCCAGGGCCGCGATCGTTTGCTGAACCCACCGGCGATGAAGCTACCGGTAAAGATGGGGCACCCGCAGTGGCCGCAGGTGCAGCCGCACCTGCGCCGCCGATGATGGCGACGACGGTGTTGATGGCAACGGTCTGGCCTTCCTGCGCCTTGATCTCCTTCAGCGTTCCGGCTGCTGGCGAGGGGATTTCTGCATCGACTTTGTCGGTGGAGATTTCGAAGATAGGCTCGTCGCGCTGGACGGTGTCGCCGACCTTCTTGAGCCATTTAGTGATGGTGCCTTCGGTGATGGATTCGCCCATCTGCGGCATAAGGACTTCGGTTGTGCCGCCACCTTGCTGTGCTTGCGGCTGTGCGGGAGTGGAGGTGCCGTCGGACTGTGGTGTGGGTGCGGGCGTTGACGCTCCACCCGATGCAGCGCCGCCGATGACGGCGACGACGGTGTTTACCTGGACGGTTTGGCCTTCCTGCGCTTTGATCTCGGTGAGTGTTCCGGCTGCGGGTGAAGGGATTTCTGCATCCACTTTGTCAGTCGAGATTTCAAAGATGGGTTCGTCGCGCTGGACGGTGTCGCCGACCTTCTTGAGCCACTTGGTGATCGTGCCTTCGGTGATGGATTCACCCATCTGCGGCATGAGGACGTCGGTCTTTGCGCCGCCGGCTGTGGGAGCTTCGGCGGGCTTTGCTGCTTCCGGCTGCTTGGGAGCCTCGGCCTGTGCGGGTGCTGCTGGAGCGGCGGCTGGCGCAGCGGATGCCGCGCTTCCCTCTTCTGCAACGATGGCGACGACGGAGTTTACCTCTACGGTTGCGCCTTCCTGCACCTTGATCTCGAGGATTTTTCCAGCGACGGGCGAGGGGATCTCTGCGTCGACCTTGTCGGTGGAGATTTCAAAGATGGGTTCATCGCGCGCGACGGTGTCGCCTACCTGCTTGAGCCATTTGGTGAGTGTGCCTTCGGTGATGGATTCGCCCATCTGGGGCATGACGATATTGGTAGGCATCGTGCGCGTTCCTCTGCTGAGATAAGTTCAGCGTCCGCCGGTGTCTGGACGCATGCAATCGCAACTTTCGATTATAGGAGTGTGATGCAAAGAGCGCATCGCGGGGCGTTTATCGGCTTGATGGGACAACCTATTCGACCAGGGTTTGATGAAGTGAAACGCGCGAATTAATTTTCCCAATGGATGCGGATAGAGCCGTCAATAAGAGCAGCACGGCGCGTACGGATAGCTTTGGATAGTTTCTCGTATATTGCCTTCAAAATGGCGAAGGACATATAGGTCGCGCCTTCAGCGCTCTGCTTTGCGCGGATGTGTACCTGGGGCGTTGCCCCAGGCTGTTATAGGGCCGGGCCTTTGGCCCTAAAAGCACGGCTCATCGCAGTGATGTCTCGTCACGCGTGCTGTTACAGATCGGTCTTTAACCCTGGAAGCACGAACACCATTCCTATTCGCAATTACTTAGCAGCGGGTTTGCTATACCAAGTTTGCAAGCAACGCATCTTTCGATTCGACCGCAAGAATCTGCCTGTCAAATACGTGGCCGAAGCGGTGCGCGATGGAGTTGGATGCGTTCTCCATGGTGGGGCGCAGAGGGTGTTCAGGCGAGACTTCTTCTTCGAGGCTGGTGACGCCGCGGTCGGCGATGCCGCAGGGAACGATCCAGTTGAAGTCGCGCAGGTCGGTGGTGACGTTGAGCGCGAAGCCGTGCGAGGTGACGGCCTGCGAGACGTGGATGCCGATGGCGGCGATCTTCTTCTCCTGCACGCTGGAGTCGGGAGTAGCCCCTGCCATTGTCCATACACCGGTGCGTTTGCAGATGCGTTGCGCGAGGACGCCGAAGTCGTTGCAGGTGCGGATGAGCGCTTCTTCCATGAGGCGGACGAAGTCGACGGGGCCGAGATGCGGGCCTTTTTTGCCGGGCAGGTCTCCGCGCAGATCGAAGATGGGATAGCCGACGAGCTGGCCGGGGCCGTGGTAGGTGACGTCGCCTCCGCGATTGATCTCGTGGATCTCCACGCCTTTTGCGGCGAGCACTTCGTCACTGGCCAGGATGTTGGCGCGGGTGGCGTTGCGTCCAAGCGTGAGTACCGGTGGATGCTCCAGCAGGATGAGCGTGTCGCCGATCTTCTGCTGCTTGCGCGCGGCGGCGACGGCGTTCATCACGCGCATGCCTTCGGCGTAGGAGACGCGGCCGAGTTGGAGGAGGTTGATGAGCACGGGGATCTTTCCAAGCTGAGTTTTATTCGTTATTCAAGAATCCAGAATATGAGAGCAACGGGCTGATGCCTAGATGTGTGTCCCACTTCGGGCATGGATGTTCGCTCGTTGCGAACATGGAAAAACAGATTCCTCCCTGCGTTCGGAATGACAACTCTGTGGTGGGCGGGATCGATAATCTCAACGAGCCAAAAGCAATATCTTCAGTCTGTGCTCACGAGAAAGTTGCGAGGACTCTGATCGAAATGACGGGCCTTTGCAGGCGCTATGGGTCGCGGTATTCGCGGCGTTTGAGTTCGCGGATGGCTTCCGGATGGCCCTGGTGGGCGGCCTGGCGAATCCAGTGGCGGGACTGGACGTAGTCGTGTTCGACGCCCTGGCCGGTGGCGTAGAGGTGGCCGAGTTGGAACTGGGCTTCGGCGTTGCCCTGGTGCGCGGCTTTGCGGTACCAGGCGGCTGCCTGTTCGTAGCTGAGGGGAACGCCGCGTCCGAAGTAGTAGAGGTCGGCCAGTTTTTGCTGGGCTTCGGGATAGTTCTGGTTGGCAGCGAGACGATACCAGTGGGCGGCTTCGGTATCGCTTGGCGGAACGCCTTCTCCTTTGCCGTACATGAGGCCGAGGTTGTATTGCGCCCAGGCGAGCTGGCTGTGAGCGGCCCTCTGGCACCATGCAAAGGCTTCGGCAAAGTTGTTTGATGTGTAGTAGCGGAAGCTGAGATTGGCCTGCGCGTAGGCGTGGCCCTGTTCCGCGGCCCTGCGTTCCCAGTGCGCAGCTTCTGTGTGGTCTTGTGCTACTCCCTGGCCTTCGTCGTACAACGTGCTGAGGATGTATTGGGATTCGGCGTGACCCTGTTCTGCGGCGAGGCGGAAGCTGACGGCCGCCTGGGTGAAGTTGGCGGCGTTATAGTGGGCGATTGCCTGACGGTAGTGAGGATTGGAGGATTTGTCCGCAGCGTCGCGAAGTCCACGCGCGATGATGCCGGAGCGTGAGGCGTGGAGCGACAGACCGCTGCCGGTAGGGACATGTTGCAGGCCGGCTTTGCTGTTATCGTCCATGGGCGCTTATCTGGCGGTCGATGAGATCGAAGCGACGCTGGGCGTCGGCGATCTGTTCGCGAACGCCGGTGGCGAGTTCGGTGAGCAGATCGCGGTGTTCGCGGGCGGCGGCTTCAGTGTCGAGATGCAGTTGGGCCACTTCACTGGCGAGCAGAGCGTGGCGCTCCGCTTCCAGATTGTTGATGTCGCGCTCTGCATGCTGGATCTGGCGGGTGATGCGGAGAAGTTCGGCGGAGCGGGTTTCTCCCGCGACAGAGGCGTGGATTTCGCGATGATCGTCGAGGAGGCGCTGCAGGGTTTCGATGTCGCCGCGGCTGTAGGCCTGGTTGGCGCGCGCCATCAGCATGGTGAAGAACTTCTGCTCGGCGTTGTCGCGGGCGAAGTCGGGATGGATGCGCTTGGCGAGTTCGCGGAAGAGTGTTTTGAGGTTTGGGGGAGGGTCGAACTCTTCGGCTTCGCGCGCATCGCCGAATGCGGCGTCGTGGCTTTGCTGCGCGCGCTGGCGAGCTTCTTCGGCGCGCTGACGGGCTGCGTCAGAGTTGTAGAGATCGGCCTCGCGCTCTACGATGCGAGCTTCGATTTCATCGAGTTCCGCGTAGAGGATGCCTACCTGGCGCATATAGCGGCCTTCAAAGGCTTTCAACTGGGCACGGAGCTGGGCAAGTTCGGATTCGCGCGTGGCGAGTTGGGTGCGCACGGCGGCCAGCTTCTCGCGCCTTTCCAGGAGAGCAAGGTCGTCCGCGGATTGTTGAAGGATGATTTCGGCGGTCATGCTGCTTCCGATGCGTGCAGCTTGCAGTTTAACCGAGGCGGAGTGCGACTCTGTGTGGATGCATGCTGCGCATGGGCGCGGAGATATCTGCAAGAGATTTCCATGTGCGATCCGATGCCCTGAAGAGGGCATCTGCGAGCAAGCGTTCAGGCGTTTTCTTTCACATCTGCCGATGCAGATTTTCTTTTTCTGAACCATCCCCAAATTGCTGTTGCAGCCGCACCAAGCACACCCAAGACCCAGACGGTGTTGGACTGAAAGAAGGTGCTCAGAGCATTGAGGGGATCGACTTTGACCTCGATGTCCCGGTCCACAGCCGTGAAGTCTTTTGAGAGGCCGTTCAGTTCCACTATGGCGGCCAGGTGAAGATGAAGTTTGCCGGAACGCTTTGGAGAGAGGTCCCATGCCCACGTTGTGGGTGTATCTCCTGTGACGAACTGCTCTTCGGAGCTGAGAGGAGTTATGTCGAAGTCCGCGCTTTTGAGCGTCATCTTCATTTTGGTGGAGACGGGCGTTGACAGCGCCGTGGTGTTGCCATCGTCTGGCAGTCCGGATTTGAGGGTGGCGACGGAGACCTTCTCCGAACCGATGCGCGCAGTGACGCGAGCCGTTTCTCCTGTCTTCATTGTTTCGGGAGTGTTGTAGGCGAGATTTCCCCTCTTCAGATCTTGAAGCTGACGATCTAAATTCTGCTCGTCGCTCTGTTCTGAAGTTGTGCCTGCTATGGAGGGGCGACTGTGATTTCTATGGGTGTGGTTACTCTCTGTTGCGGCGGTGGAGGGTGAGTGAGTGCTGTATGTAGCTCTCGCTGGAACGGTCCGCGAACCGCTCTTTTCGAAGGTAGGCATGGTGATCGCGACAAGAACAACGACCACGACCAATGCGATGACGATCTCAATCCACGTCCATCGGAACCAGTTTTTCATGGGCCTCCTCCGGTGGTGGAACTATACCGCAAATGTGAGGGAACCTAACGTATTTGGCAGGAGTAAGGACGGACTTTGCTTGTCGTGCACTGTTCGGATAATAATGATTATCGTTTAGCCAGACCCTGGACCTTCCGTCGAAGGCCCGTTCCCGCGGAATGCAACACCGGAAGGAGACCCATTATGGCAACGGAAGCACAGTGCCCGTATTACCCAAACAGCGCAGCCAGAAACAATCGCGACTGGTGGCCGAACCAGTTGAACCTGGACATATTGCATCATCACTCTGCGTTGTCTGACCCGATGGGTGAAGAGTTCAACTATGCGGAGGAGTTCAAGACGCTGGACTACGAGGGCCTGAAGAAGGACCTTACGGCGGTGATGACCGACTCACAGGAATGGTGGCCTGCGGACTTTGGACATTACGGTCCGTTGTTTGTTCGCATGGCGTGGCACAGCGCAGGCACATACCGTACGTGGGATGGACGTGGTGGTGGCGGTCGAGGCCAGCAGCGGTTTGCTCCTCTGAATAGCTGGCCAGACAATGTGAACCTCGACCGCGCGCGACGTTTGCTGTGGCCGATCAAGCAGAAGTATGGCAAGAAGATTTCGTGGGCCGATTTGTTGATCCTCGCAGGCAACGTTGCGATGGAGTCGATGGGTTTCAAGACCTTTGGCTTTGCCGGTGGACGTGCTGACGTTTGGGAACCGGACCTGGATGTGGATTGGGGTGCGGAGGCGGCGTGGCTGGGAACCGATAAGCGGTTTCCAAGCGAGCAGGAGCTTGCGCTACCGTATGGCGCTACGCACATGGGCTTGATCTATGTGAATCCTGAAGGGCCGAACGGCGTGCCCGATCCGCTTGCGGCTGCGAAGCATATCCGCGAGACGTTTGCGCGCATGGCGATGAACGATGAAGAGACGGTTGCGCTGATTGCGGGTGGACACACCTTTGGCAAGACGCACGGCGCGGGCCCTGCCGAGCACATGGGCCCCGAGCCGGAGGGTTCTCCGATTGAGGAGCAGGGTCTTGGGTGGTCGTGCGCCTACGCTACGGGCATTGGCGGCGATGCGATTGGCAGCGGTCTGGAAGTGACCTGGACGAACAGGCCGACGCAGTGGGACAACGGGTTCTTTGAAAACCTGTTCAAGTACGAGTGGGAGTTAACGACGAGCCCCGGCGGCGCGAAGCAGTGGAAGCCGAAGGGTGATGCGGGCAATGACACCGTGCCGCATGCACATGACACGTCGAAGCGCCAACAGCCGGGCATGCTCACCACCGATCTTTCGCTTCGCGTCGATCCTATCTACGAGAAGATTTCGCGACGCTTCTACGAGCATCCGGAAGAGTTTGCCGATGCGTATGCGCGCGCTTGGTTCAAGCTGACGCACCGCGATATGGGGCCGCGTACGCGCTATCTTGGGCCGGAAGCACCGAAGGAAGAGCTTATCTGGCAAGACCCGATTCCTGCAGTGAATCATCCGCTGGTGGATGAGAAGGATGTTGCTTCGCTGAAGGAGAAGGTGCTCGCTTCCGGGTTGACGGTTTCGGAGCTTGTCTCGACGGCGTGGGCATCGGCTTCCACCTTCCGCGGTTCGGACAAACGTGGTGGCGCGAATGGCGCGCGCATTCGTCTTGAGCCGCAGAAGAACTGGGAGGCGAATGAGCCTGCCAAGCTGGACAAGGTGCTGAAGGCGCTTGAGAAGATACAAGGCGACTTCAATGGCGCACAGAGTGGTGGCAAGAAGATTTCGCTTGCCGATCTGATCGTTCTGGCAGGTGCCGCAGGCGTGGAGAAGGCCGCGAAGAATGCGGGCATCGACGTGACTGTGCCGTTCACGCCGGGCCGCATGGATGCTTCGCAGGAGCAGACGGATGTAGCATCTTTCTCGGTGCTTGAGCCGCACGCGGACGGCTTCCGCTCGTATGTGAATAGCCATCGCCGCCATGCGCCTGCCGAGGTGGAGTTGGTGGAGAAGGCACAACTGCTCAGGCTGACCGCGCCGGAGATGACTGTGCTGATCGGCGGCATGCGCATGCTGGGCACGAACCATGGAGGCACGAACTATGGTGTCTTCACAGATAAAAAGGAATCGCTGACGAATGACTTCTTTGTGAACCTGCTGGATATGCGGTATGCGTGGAAGGCGACGTCTGACGCTCAGGATGTATTTGAAGGACGCGAGCGGAAGACGGGCGAGGTGAAATGGAAGGCGACACGGGCCGATCTTATCTTTGGATCGAATGCGCAGTTACGTGCTTTGTCTGAGGTGTATGCGTGCGCTGACTCGCACAAAAAGTTTGTGGATGATTTTGTGGCGGTCTGGAACAAAGTGATGAACCTTGACCGGTTTGATCTGGCGCAAGCTGCTAATTAGACATTTGCATTGCAATAAGAAAGGAGGCCTATATCGGCCTCCTTTCTTCTTCAGCACGGGTTGGATGAGGGTTTCGTTCTTAGTGAAACATTTTAGTCAGCGGAAATAACGCCATTCGCTCAGTCAATTTAGACTTCGCTTCTTCTGCCATAGGAATATCTTTCTGGAAAGAAGGCCAGAGGTGCACGATGGATTCGGCAGTGTGCAAAGCGGCGTCTCGTAGTAACTGCGGCGGAGCAGGTATTTTTGCGATGAATCTATTGAGAAGTTCTCTGTCAAACTTGCTCACATCCTTTTCCCGTGCGACAGAGAGCGACATAGTCGTATCGGGCATGTAAGCGATGGTGGAGACAAAGTCATAGGCCGGACTGAGTTCTGGCGTTCGCCCATCGCGGTAAATTAAGGACCAATTCTTTAAGTGCATATCTGCATTGCCTATGGCCGCGCTGAAAACCAGTCTGCGCATAAACTCCGCGATGGAATCTGCGGCTATCCTGCTCAAATCGGTCGCGATATTCCCATAGCTATAGTTGCGATATTTGCTTTCAGGGAATTGACGGTACACCTGATTGAAATCTTCTATGTGAATGCGTGAACCATCTGCGGCGCGATCAAAACGTTTCACCCATAAAGCATTCGCTTGAGTGCGCATGAAATCAGGCAATCCCTCAACCTCTGCCGCTGACACCAGACCGTTTTCGGCAACTGTAATTCCAATCGCCCGCGCAAATTGCATCATGGAGTATTCATTTTCAGGAACCAGAGGGTATTGACGTGAAGGAAGTTTGAGTACCCAATGACCGCCTTTCCCCTCGACGGGCACTGTCAAACCACGCTCTGGAGAGCCCACCGCAGAAAATTTCATTTGAACCCCCGCAAGGGAGAACCGTAGCGGCTGTTCCTGCTGGAGTGTTTCCGCCTTAAACAAACCTTCTGCAGAAAAGTCACTCGCAGGAGGGGGGCCATCCTGCTCTCTACGCACGATCACGGCGCCAGGCAGATCGTCCCCCAAAAGTTCCAATAAGGGCAGATCGCGAGCTTCTTTTGTTCCGGAGCGTTGAGCTACGTAATGCCGCAGTTCACCTTCCGGCAGAAGATTGGAAAAGAATGGCGCCACGCGCATTCCTGTCCGCTGCGGTTCCGGATCGAGAAATCCTTCGGCGTTATAGAAAGAAAGACTGAGGACAGGACGGTGCTCATCGGCGATATAAGCCGGATCGAATGCAAAGATGTTCTGATCGTTCGGGATTTCCGTGATGGTGCCGACGCGTGCGTGGTTCAACCAGACAGAGAGATGCGCGAGTCCTTTTTTTTTAGTCATCGCCATCGTCCTCTTGGTCTTCTGGATCATTACCGACCAGGCGGCTTTTCTGCGGCGTAGATTTCAAACCGGAATGTTCCGCAATGAGATTGTGGACAGCAGGAAGCAGCCGAACCGGCACGGCGACAGGCTCTGCTCCCATGCTTCTCAGAACCTGTACAAGGCTTGTGAGGCGCGGGTCTTCGTTGCCGGACTCAAGCCGCGCGATCTGCGATTGCGCCTTTCCGGAAAGCCGGGCTATCTCCGCCTGAGACATGCCGAGTTGGCGGCGACGGTTACGAAGAGTACGCCCCCAATATTCGGGAACAGTTTCCATTACTCATGCATCATAAATTAAGTAAATTTATAGTTCAAAATATATATACATGAGCGTTTATGTACAACAGACCATTGCTCCTAAACTCGAAAATACGCTCATGCCCGGTAGATCACAGGACCGATGCACCAGGCAAAGTCTTATGGGGATAGGCTCCCTAACGGGTAACATCGCTTCATGCCGGTTCCTAACTTTTCAGGCTTTCTTATCACCCATCCTCAGGATTGCGTCTGATGGAGCCATTCATAGCGCTGCCGAATTTGAGCAGGGTTCGGCCGATATTTTGGGCCTTTCTCCCGAAGATCGAACGCAGATGTTAGCAAGTGGAGGGATGACGGTCCTGCGAGACCGCAGTGGATGGGCTTACTACTATTTATTTCGCGCCGGTCTTTTGGAGCGTCCCAGCCGGGGCCATTACCGGATAACGGAACGTGGCCTTCAGGCATTGAAAGACTGCCCGGATGGTGTCAACAAGAAATATCTGAAGCAGTTTCCTGAGTTTCTGGAATACGTTAACTCGAAGCCCAAAGAGGGAAAGCTGATTGATTCGGCGTCCGTTCTGGAAACATCGAATCAAACCCCGCAAGGAATGATCGATGAAGCGTACCGTGTGCTTCAGGAGCAACTGGCTGCTGACCTGCTGGAGCAGATCATGTCCAAATCTCCCGCCTTTTTTGAAGCTCTGGTCGTAAAGCTGCTAGTACGGATGGGCTATGGAGGCTCAGAGGCAGAAGCTTATGTTACCGGGCGTTCTGGCGATGGCGGAATCGACGGATTGATTAATGAAGACCGGCTTGGCCTCGACCGGATTTACGTCCAGGCAAAAAGATGGAAAGAAAAGATAGGTACGCCGCAAATTCGCGATTTTGTAGGTAGCCTGGCCGGTCAAGGCGCACATAAAGGAGTTTTCATCACTACTTCAGGCTTCCAGCCCAGTGTCGCGGAATATCTGCGTGGAGTTCAGCACAGGGTCGTTCTTATTGATGGGCCACGACTGGCCGCTCTTTGCATCGAGTTTGGCATTGGCGTGGTTCCCGAAGGCGCATATACGATTCGTAAAATCGATGCTTCCTTTTTTGAGAGCGAATAAAGGTATGTGCGCGGATGGTTTGTTTCGCCTTGGCGCTTCCGTTGGTCGGTGCTGCGCGCACGGCGGAAGGCTTTGCGTGGCGCTTCCGTTGGGCGCGGTTTGAGATTGTGGGTCGGGTGGAGAAGGGGCCGCGGCTGAAGCCGGTTTTGTTGTTGGCCGTAGTTTCAGGGGCCTTTAGAGGTTGCTGAAAAAGGGTTGAGATTTAAACAGATTTCTTTGCTAAGAGAGTAAGTATGCGAGGCAGAGATCAGGTTCAGGTGGAGATGTTTGCGGTGGGGACGCTGGAGGAG
>JAFDVR010000004.1 GCA_018268855.1 Acidobacteriota bacterium
GGCGTTGCTGCGTCAGGGTTTCCCCCATTGCGCAAAATTCCCCACTGCTGCCTCCCGTAGGAGTCTGGACCGTGTTTCAGTTCCAGTGTGTCCGTGCGCCCTCTCAGGCCGGATACAGATCATCGCCTTGGTGGGCCATTACCCCACCAACTAGCTAATCTGCCGCGACCCCCTCTCCAAGCGCATTGCTGCTTTGACTCTTGAGTGTTATGCGGTATTAGCCCAGGTTTCCCTAGGTTATTCCCCACTCGGAGGTAGGTTAGTCACGTGTTACTCACCCGTGCGCCACTGTACTCACAGACCGAAGTCCGCTTTCTCGTGCGACTTGCATGTGTTAGGCACGCCGCCAGCGTTGATTCTGAGCCAGGATCAAACTCTCGTTTGAATTCTGGTTGCTCGCTCCAGCAGGACGGAGGTCCCTGGAGTCGAGCTCCTCGCAGCGCTCGAAAAGGCTGCGAGGGATAAAACAAGTGAGAATGATCAGATCGAATCTGCTTCATCTCACGACTGGCACGTTCAACTATGTTGTCAAAGATCCTTAGGAGCACCCGCCTAAGCGGACTCGTCGGATCAAGGACATGGGGCCAAAGCCTTGTGTCCTCGAACTTGATGGCGCTGTTGTCTTTGTAAACCGGCCTCTTCACTTGGCTTAGCAGTCGAGCCCTTAGCTCCTGACCGCCCACCCGCTACTTGCCGGCGACGTTTTGCGCGAACTTTCTAAGAGTATCGAACTCGATTGCTCTTGTCAACCCCTTAGTTCCAATCTTCTTTTCAACCCGCCAGGGAGAAGCATCGAAGCCATTCAGAGCCGCCCATTGAGCAGTTCGCACAGCGCACAATCTTTCAAACCACCTGAAGAACCGCCCGCCCGAAGACGAAGATTCCGGAGCCTTGGCTCCTTCTAAATTGCAGTGTCTTGGGTTCTGTCGAACGCTTGGACTGCGGGAGGACTGCCTCTTAGGCGGCCCGGCACCAACTTCGTGCCCGTCTGCAGTGCGCTTCAGCGTCAACCGCGACTTCCCTAAGTTAGCAATCTGGCGAAGGAGTGTCAACTTGCCCGGTCGCAGGGCACTCCAATTAGCATGTAATGCATTCATTCGAGGACATTTAGTAGGGGCATACGCAACTCAAACCACTGTGGCCAGATGGGAACACCAGCTCAGCTTTCCACAGACTTTTCGACAGAATGCCGCGGGTGCCCCATACATGCGCGCTCTTTACGCATGTATGGGTTTGGCGTACTCGGGGAGAGTAGTCCTTTCGCCCTGTTCCCTACAAAGATCAAGCCCCCAACAGCCCTCTGCCGAGCACCAGCTATACTAAGCAGCAAGCCGCAGCCCGCGGCATGTGGAGACAATATGCCCATTCAACCTACCGAAAAGATCTGGCACAACGGAACCCTGATCCCCTGGGAGAAGGCCCAAATCCATGTCATGAGCCATGTAGTGCACTACGGCTCCTCGGTCTTTGAAGGTGTACGGGCATACACCCAAGGCGACAAGGCAGGCGTATTCCGCCTTCGTGAGCACATGCAGCGCTTCATCGATTCGGCAAAGATCTATCGCATGCCGCTCGACTATTCGCTCGACGAACTCTGTCAAGCCGTCGTCGAAGTCATCGAAGCTAACGGCGTTGCACCCTGTTACATTCGTCCCATCGCGTTTCGCGGATACGGCGAGATCGGCGTGAACCCACTCAAGTCGCCCGTCGACATCTACATCGCAAACTTTCCGTGGGGCAAGTACATGCCAGGACACGGCGGCGCCGACGTTTGCATCTCCAGTTGGAACCGCCTCGCACCTAACACCATGCCCTCGCTCGCGAAGGCCGGCTCCAACTACATGAACTCGCAACTCATCCGCATGGAAGCCGAGATCAATGGATACGCCGAAGGCATCGCGCTCGACGTGAACGGATATCTCTCCGAAGGTTCGGGCGAAAACCTCTTCCTGGTACGCGACGGCAAGCTCTTCACCACGCCTCTTGCCAACAGCGTTCTCAGCGGTATCACACGCGCATCCATCATCGAGATCGCGCGCGACATGAATCTTGAAATTGTGGAACAGGCTCTGCCGCGTGAGTTGATCTACATCTGTGACGAAGCCTTCTTCACCGGCACCGCTGCGGAAGTGACACCGCTTCGCTCCGTCGATCGCATCCTCATCGGCGACGGCAACATGGGCCCAATCACCACAAAGATTCACGACGAATTCTTCGCACTCGTCAACGGCAAAAAAGCCGACCGCTACAACTGGCTCACACCAGTCAACGTGAAAGTCGAAGAAGCTGTAGGCGCGTAAAAACGAAAATTTACAAGCATCAGGTGCCCCATTCTTTTGCGCGCTTTTTGCGCAAAAGAATGGGGTTTCTTTGCGAGGCGAGACATTTACCTCACCACGTCATCGACCGACGCGAAGCGTGAGCGGAGAGACCTGCTTTTGCCATGTTCGCGAAGCGAACATCCATCGCGCGTAACGCGACCTACGGCAACTCAAAATCCAGCACAGCCGTAGCGCTCGAAGGCGCGGGCTTTCCATGCGATACACGCGGACGGAAACGCCACTGATGCACCGCATCCAGCGCAGCATCCCGCAATAGCGGAGGCCCGCTGATCACTCTCGCTGCCGCCACATTCCCATCACGATCAATCGAAGCCTGCACTCTTACCTCGCCCGCAACACGGGCAGCAGAAGCCGCCGCAGGATAGACCGGCGCAGGACTGTACAAGAGGTTCTCCGACATGATCCCTTCTGAACCCACACGCACAATTTCTCCGCGCGCCGCACCCGGTGAACCAGAAGAACTGCTCCCCGGCATCGAACGCACCTCAGCCACCACGCTTGCCTCCTGCGGCTGCCTTCGCTTCAACTCAGGATGCTTCCGCCCTGTTGTCTCAATCCCATACGGCGTCAGATCCTCAGGCATAGTTCGTGCGCCTAAACGCTTGCTCAGTATGTCAGCAGGAACAGCAGCAGTTCCAGCACTTGCCGCGGTACGAGGAGCTACACGCACCGGAACAGCCCCAGGAGAAGGAGCCGCGGAACGCACCACAGGCGCAGCCGAGATCGACGCCATCGTCTGCGCGGGAGACAGTGCATGCGCATCACCAATAGACTGAGGCGCAACATCCGTTCGCGCTGTGGAAGCTCCGCCCGGCAGCGTGCGTACATTCGCCATTCTTGAAGAAGCCGCGGGCGCACTGCTATTCATACGCGGAGACTGTGCCCTGCCATGCTCTGTCGCAACAACCGGAATAGCACCGTTGGACGCACTGGTCGCTTCTCCGCTCAGCGCAGCAGAAGGTGCGGCCGGATTCGGCACACTCAACACGACAGGCGCCACAACGGGCGATCTCCTGCTCTGCTCGATGTCCGAGTTGCGATACATCCACCAGCCCAGCAGGGCAGCCACCAGCACACAGGCAGCAATCACGGCCCCCCACATCGCACGCTTGCGCTTGCCACTTGACTTCTCCTGCACCTCCGTAGAAGAAGTCTCATTACGTTTCATCAGCGTGGGCTCATGAAAAATCGCCGGACTATCACTGTCCGCTATCTGCAACGGTTCAGCAACGGCAGCAGCTTCCGGGCCTACAAAACGGCGCGCGGCAGACTGCTCCCGTGTAACAGGCATTCCCTGCGCAGCAGGTGCATGATTTCCAACCACGTGATCGAGCGAGTGCCACGCTTCCATCAGAAAGCCGAGCAGACCGTGCGCAGCATCTTCATCCGCAGCGGCCGCCAGATGCTCGCCTGCGGCAGCAACGGTCACTACACCCAACAGCCCGGAGAAGCCAATCTGCCGCCCGCATCTGTCGATCTCCACCCATACATACGACATCAGGTCGCGATGAAATCCACGATCGTTCGACAGCCGTTTCGCAATCTCGCCGATGGCCTCCGTCGTCCCAACTGGCACTCCAGCCTTCCCCAGGAAATCGCGCAATTCGGCAATCTCCTCCGCATACCGGACAGACACTTCCCTAAGCTGCAATGGCTGCAACATACCGATGAACAACCCTCTCTACTACCGTAAGCAAACCACGGCCACACGGCAACAAACACACAGATCCATTCCATGTTGCCTCAGAGAGCCAACCGCTGCAGAAGATGTCGTCTGCATGCTTCGCCTTGCCATTTCCATACCGGGAGTTCCAGATGAGAAGATGCTGTCCAGACCACGCATACCTCCCGGCCCTTCATCTCAATTCAGCGAGAACTCCGGAGCGCATACATAATGGAAATCCAAATCAAAAGAGCATACGAAGCACCTTCAAAGAGCGATGGCTTCCGCGTCCTGGTGGATCGTCTCTGGCCGCGCGGCATCAGCAAAGAAGACCTTTCCATCAAAATGTGGGCAAAGTCTATTGCGCCTAGCTCTGAACTTAGAAAATGGTTCAATCATGATCCCAGCCGCTGGTCTGAATTCAGCAAGCGTTATCGTCATGAATTGAAAAGCGCCGACGCCCGGCATGCAATGGAAGACGTACTGCAGGCAGCCCAGGGATCTTCTTCCATCACCCTCGTCTACGGAGCAAAAGACACCGAGCACAATCAGGCCGTCGTACTCCAGAGCGTCTTACACTCACTCTCGAAAAGGTAGTTCCATATCGTGCTTCAGCAGAATCGACAGCTTACTGTCGCGGAGTCTCGGATACCCGCTCTCCAGAGCGACAGAAATATCTTAAAGCCTTAGCTCGCTGACGCCGCCCGCACAATCCGATTGCGTCCTTGCTCCTTTGCCTGATACAGGGCTGCATCAGCCTCCTTCTGTAACTCAGTCCAGCTCAGCCCTGTGCGTCCGCATGTATTGGTCACACCGATGCTGAGGGTGATACCTGCCTCCGACCCGCTTTCGGTCTTCATCGTCTGCTGTTCCAGAAGCACCCGCAGACGCTCAAGCACCGGCACCATCTCATCCTCACGGGTATGAGGCAGCAACAGTAGGAACTCCTCACCTCCCGTACGCGCGACAATGTCCGTCTGCCGCAACTGGTCGCGCAGCAATTTCGCAGTCGTCACCAATACTTCATCGCCAAAGGAGTGGCCGTAGGTATCATTCAACGCCTTGAAATGGTCAATATCTCCAACCGCTACGGCAAAGTCCTTTCGCTGTCGCGCGTACCGCGCCAGTTCGCGGTTTGCAGCATCCGCCAGACCGCGCCGGTTCAAAAGATTCGTCAGCGGGTCCACCAGACTTTGCTTTAGCAAAATGGTATGGTCACGCGCATTCATCATCCACACAATGGTGAACGGCAGCAGGCACCCCAAAATGGTCGAGTTCAAAAACAGGCCCTGGTCTCGCAACCAGATGTTGAAGGGTCCTTTATCCGACAACGCGAACGCCATCTGATTCACGCGGTACGCCGCTGACAGCAAAAACAGAGCCGCAAGCAGCCATCGCGGCACACGCGTGGATCTCTCCCGCGACCGAACCAGGATGGTGCAGATCAGCAGAAGCTGCACCGTCAGCAGAATGTAATACAACGCACGTACCACCGCCGCTGAAATGCCAGCCTTGCCCAGTCCCAGCATGCAGCACGCAACCGCGACGGCACCAAAGCAAACCATGGCAAGCCGCCGCGCTTTTCCTGTAAAGCTGGCCATGCCTGCCGCCAACACGGCATAGCGAAGGCTCAAAATGGTGAGGATCAGGCAATTCGCAAAGAGACTCAGCGGCTGCGCCACCGAAAAATCCACCACCGCAACTGCCACTGCGAGCAGATAGCTGCACCACACATAACGAATGGTCGCGTTTCTGCGCGATTGGAAAGCCATCACGCCGAAGATCAGCGCAAAGCAGACAAATTGAAGATCTTCAATCCGGTGAATCAGCGGCATAACGTTACAAATAGGTCCCATGCACAAGAGCAGCGGAACTCCTGTGCAGTGTAGCCCGATGCGTCGGGCAATACCATGGGCAGCCCATTCCGAACGGTAGACTGAGTACGACGTATAGGTGATGGAGCAGACGTTTCCATGGGGAGACAGGCAAATGAGGAAGCGTTGATTCGCATAAGAAAACAGGAAGCGTTCGCCGTCTGGCCATGGCCTGACCGCCTGATCTTCTTCCTGCTCGCCATCTACGGCGTCCTGGTTTTAGGCTCCCTGCTCTTCAGCCACATTCATTTTCTTCCAGCAGAAGACGCCATCATCCTCCACCAATACAGCAGAAACCTCGCCGAACACGGGGCCATCACTTACTACGCAGGTGGCCCGCATACCGAAGGCGCAACCGACTTCGGATGGATGCTCTTCCTCGCCGCCGCCATGCGCGCAGGCATCTCGCCCATGCTCGGCACAGCACTCGTAAACGCACTCAGCCTGTGCTTCATCGCCATCGCGCTGCTCAAGATCGCACGCATTCGCTTGAACGCATTCCATGTTCTCGCCATCGCAGGCGCGGCAGGTCTGGTGCCGCAGATCATGGCCGCGCTCTCAGACTTTGCCGTTCTGCCGGAAGCCCTGCTGCTCACTTTGCTCGTAGCAGCCACGCTGGAGCAGCGCAGCTTTCTCGCACCCCTGCTCGCCTTTGTCTTATGCCTTTTCCGTCCAGACGGTGTGCTCTTCGCGATCCCGCTACTGATCTGGCTCGTGTGGATGTCCAATCAGCGGACACGCCGCATCTACGCCATTGCTGCGTTCTTCATCGTGCCCGGAATCCTCTACTTCGTCTGGCGCGCGCATTATTTCGGAGAACTCTTCCCACTTCCATTTCTTGTCAAGGCAGACGTCCACCGCTTCTTAGGCATCCTGGTACCACACTCTTTCTCGCAAAGTCTCAAGTACCTGCTCCTGGATGCAGCATTGATTGCTCCTCTGCTGAAACAACGATGCATACGCCGACCGCTCGTCCTCTCCCTGCTGGCGATTCCAACGCTGTTCTACTGGGCCATGCGCCTCGACCAGAACGTAGGCGACCGCTTCTTCTTCTACATCCCCCTCGCCGCAGCCATCCTCATCGCCACCTGCTGGAACTCCATCGATCAGCGAAGGCGGTCCATCCTGCTGCGAACTGGCGCAATAGCATTTCTCATCCTGATGTTCGGCCCCTTGCGGCGCGAAGTGCGAACCTTTCGCGACTACCAGTTTCAGAACGTGCAGGCCATCGCCGCCGGCCTCCAGCAATTGCCTTCACGCGGGACCCTGCTCACATCCGAAGCAGGTTACCTGGCCTACGGCTCCGACTGGATCACCTACGACCCTTGGGGCCTGAACACCGCCCGATTCGCCAAACATTTCATCCAGCCAGAAGACGTTGCCGCTCTGCATCCTGACCTCATCGCCCTCCATCCAGACATCGCAACGGACTGCACCCCCACTCCACAATGGCCGCAAAGCTACCCTGACCGCGCCTGGGAACACATGGTCCGCAACGTCGCTCTCGGCGCGCACAACGCCGGCGCCTACGAACTCTGGTTTATCTCCTACGGCTCCAACTTTTACCGCACACGCAAGCACTGGCAATACGGCGAAGGCGATCCCGAGTGCTTCTTCCTGAACCGGAACTCCACCAACTACGCCGGTATGAGATCGCTCCTCCAGCAACACCACGGACATCTGGCGAAGTAGCTGAACAGGACAGGCAGCAGATAAAGAGAACACATAGACTCAGCCCATCGAGTTCCACTGTAACCGGGTGCCCCCATCCTTTCGCGCTTTTTGCGAAAGGATGGGGTCTGCCCGCGAGTCGAATCCATTCAAGCGATCGATACCGTTATCTCGACCGAACCACGCAACTGATTGCGGCCTGTCAGTAATCCTTCAGCTTTACCGTGCTGGCGACTTGGTTCGGCTGGTCGATCATCAGCTTCCGCATCGTCGATTGCGGCATTAAGGACCACATCTTTTTACTGAACCAAAGTTTGAGTCTCGTCTGCGGAACGAACCAGCTAACACCTTCAGCCATCTTCTGTGCTTCGGTCACAAACGGCCTCATGGCAACTTCATAACGCGAGAACGCAGTCGCATAATCGCCGCCGTTTGCGTGCAACTCTCCCGCCAGCACATATGCACCCACCATCGCTATGCTCGTTCCCATGCCGGACATTGGCGTGGGACACGCTGCGGCGTCGCCAAGCAAAACAACACGCCCCTTCGACCAGCTCTTCATACGCACCTGGCTGAGCGAGTCGAAATAAAAATCAGGAGCATCGTCCATCATCTCCAGCATGCGTTGCGTCTCCCACGCCACATCGGCATAGGTATCGCGCAACAGCTTCTTTTGGCTCGCCACATCGCGCCGATCGTAATCAAGTCCCTTGGATGCAAAGTAGAACGACGCTTTCGCTTTGCCGTCGTTCGGTGTGCCAAAACAGCCGACCCGTTTGCCAAGCTCTACATAATAGCGGCCTGCATCCCCGAGATGGAGAAAGTCAGGCACGGTATAGATCGCAATGTAATAGCCCATTGGATGCGCAAAGTCCGACTCTTTACCGAACGCGATCGACCGCACATTGGAGTGCAATCCATCCGCGCCGACCACGTAATCGAACCGGCGATTTGCCCCGCTCACAAAGCTCACATCCACGCCGTCGCAGTCCTCTACGATTTCGAAGATCGAATCATCGAAGACATACTCCGCATCGTGGCGCGTCACTTCATACAACACCTTGCTCAGATCACTTCGCAGAATCTCCAGATCACCACTGGTAAATCCATCCGGCATCTTTGCTTCCAGGCGATTGTTCTTATCCACCATCGTGATGGAGCCAGTGCGTGTCTCGTGTTCTTTCACCGCATCTACGAGCCCCATGCGCTCCAGTACGCACATGGCAGTTCCGCGAAAGTCTACGGCATACCCGCCCGGCCGCAACGCTGGCGCGCGCTCAATCACAGTCACTTCGAATCCATACCGGCTCAGCCAGAATGCCAACGCAGGCCCAGCAATACTGGCCCCGGAGATCAATACGCGCTTTTTCATGTCTTATGCTCACTACGCATCGCGGAGCAAGAATGTTCCTCGATCAAGGGTCATGGACTAGAACCACGGCAAGCGCTCTGCTCCTCGCTATACACTTCTCCTTTACCCACCTGCACGATAAGCTGCGTGGCCATATAGTAAGCCTCGTTAGCTTTCACGGAATTTCTACGAAAGATACATAGAAGCAGTTATATGGCGCACAGCGACTTCTCCATCTCGATCACAGACAAAGCTGTCGATGTACGCTATACACCGTCAGTAACTGATCCGCGTGGAAAGCTTTTTGGGTTCATTTTCACCGCCATCGTGCTTGTCGCGCTTGCCTGTGCCGTCCTGTTCTTGCCAGGTAAACACGGGGATCCGAGTATGTGGCATGATCTGGCGAACGCTCCTGCGAGTTCGTCCGGGGTCTTGATACCCGTCGCCGGACTTACGCTTTTCATAGGACTGTTCGGCTGGCAAGGATTTCGCTATGCTCGCGCAGCGTGGCCCTCTGACGAAACCTTTCACTGTGATCGCGAATCAATCGCCATATCGCGGATACCATGGCTTAATTTCTCCAATCGTGTTTGGCGCACGTATACCTATCCGCTTACGGAAGTGAGTGCTATTCGCTTTGCAGTTATCGCATCCGCGAAGGGACGCCAGATCTGGGGCCTTCGCTTCCGAGCGCATGGCCGTCGGTGGGCACTTCCCGGCCTCGAAGCCCCGGAAGCAAAAACGATTCTTACAGGACTTAAAGCACTCGGAGCAGATGTCCTCGACGATCCCAAGCTAGACAAACGAATCAAGCAAACTCTCGAGATGCGATTCGGCGATACCAGTTGGATGGACAGTAGCTGGATGGATCCAAACAAGCAGTAAGTCGCCTGAGATGACGCCAGCCTGTACGCTTAAGCCTAGACTCTGGCGGGCCACATTCCCCATGCGGTCTTCGAAGGCTGGACGGACTAGTTACGATAGGCTTCCATTCAGCGTTCATCGCTTCGGAACGTCTAGTCTCTCCTTCCATTACACTTCTCCCATGCGAAACACGGTAGCCGCCCTCGTCCTGCTTACTTCCTTCGCCTACGCGCAAGCGCCCGCCAAACAAGCTGCGAAAAAAGTCGCCACCATCAACCCGGCCGCGCGCGCTGCGGCCCTCGCGCTCAAGTCACCGGAGGTGCATCCTGACCGCACTGTAACCTTCCGCTATCGTGCGCCGAATGCGAAACAGGTGGAAATTTATCTCGAAGGCCGCATCGACAACATGCCTATGACGAAGGACGCGCAGGGCGTCTGGACACTGACTGTCGGTCCGCTTGAGCCTGAGTATTACGGTTATCGCGTGATCGCGGATGACGTGAAGCACCTCGATCCGATGGATCCGAACATCCGCACCAATCTGCAGTCGCCGTCGAGCTTCTTTCTCATCCCGGGCAATCCGCCGCGCGCGTGGGAGCGCACCGATGTTCCGCACGGCGAGGTGCATCACCATCTCTATCGCTCCAAGCTGGCGAACGACGACCGCGATATCTGGGTCTACACGCCGCCCAACTATGACGAGCACCGCAAGGAGAAGTACCCCGTGCTGTACCTGCTGCACGGCTACTCCGACGATGCGGAAGGCTGGATCACCAACGGCAACGCGAACTACATCCTGGACAACCTGATCGCCGAGGGCAAGGTGAAGCCCATGGTCATCGTGATGCCGCTCGCCTACGGCACCATGGAGATGATCACCAAGGGCTGGAATGTCTGGACCGGCAAGTACGAAGTGCCTACGCGTAACCAGGAGATGTTCGCCGACCAGCTCATCCACGAAGTGCTGCCGCTCGCAGAATCGAAGTACAACATTGCGACGGACGCCGCGCACCGAGCAATCGCCGGTCTTTCCATGGGCGGAGGACACACGCTCTACACCGGCCTCAACCATCCGGATGTCTTCGGCTACGTCGCCGCCATGTCGTCGGCCATCATCAACAAGGACTACGACCACGCCTACTCCGGCCGCAACAAGGCCCGGCTGAAGCTTTTCTGGATCTCCTGCGGAACGGAAGACAGCCTCATCAAGACCAACCGCGACTTTGAGGCATGGGCCAAAACGAACGTGAATGCCGAAGCCGTCAGCATCAACGAGACACCTGGCATGCACACCTGGCTCGTCTGGCGGCAAAACCTGATCTCGATTGCCCCCATGCTGTTCACGCAAAAAATGTGACTATCTTTGGGGGTATTCTGCATTTTTCTGCCCTATTCTTCGCAATTTCAAACAGAAAGAACGCGGATTTTCCAAGAGAATCCGCGTTTTTACGCGTTTTGGGCGCATCGACTTTAAAATAGAAAGTCCATGCCCAACGAACTTCCCAAAGCCTACGACCCCGCCGCCATCGAAGAAAAATGGGCGGACTTCTGGGTCCGCGAACACCTCTTCGACGTTCCTTCAGAAAATCTGGACGGGCAGCGTAACTTCGTCCAACTGCTTCCGCCGCCGAACGTTACGGGCCGCCTCCACATGGGGCACATGCTCAACCAGACGGAGATGGACATCCTCGCGCGTTGGCACCGCATGAGCGGCGAGCGCTCGCTGTGGGTGCCCGGCACCGACCACGCCGGCATTGCCACGCAGATGATGGTGGAGCGCCAGCTCGCCAGCGAAGGCAAAAAGCGCGAGGACTTTACCCGCGAAGCCTTCACCGACCGCGTGTGGGAATGGAAGCGCCAGTACGGCAGCGCCATCACCGATCAGATGCGCCGCCTCGGTGCATCGGTCGATTGGTCGCGCGAGTACTTCACCATGGACGACAACCTGTCCACCGCGGTGAAGGAGTGCTTCGTCAAGCTGTGGGAGCAGGGACTCATCTATCGCGGCGCGTACATCGTGAACTGGGACCCCGTGCAGCAGACTGCCGTTAGTGATCTCGAAGTGGTGCATGAGGAGCGCGCGGGCAAGCTGTATCACATCCGCTATCCGCTTGCGGATGGCAGCGGATCGATTGTGATTGCGACGACGCGGCCGGAGACGATGCTCGGCGACGTGGCCGTTGCCGTGAATCCGAATGATGAGCGATATAAGGCCCTCATAGGCAAAAAGCTGCAATTGCCGTTAGTGAATCGTGAGATTCCAGTGATTGCAGACGACTGGGCGAATCCTGAGTTTGGTACCGGTGCGGTGAAGGTGACGCCTGCGCACGATCCGAACGACTTCGCCATTGGCGAGCGGCACAACCTGCAGCAGCTTGTGATCATGGATACGCGCGCGCAGATCGATCTGCCCGGCTCGCCTTATCACGGCATGGACCGCTACGTTGCGCGTGAAAAGATTCTTGCCGACCTAGAAGCTGCCGGTCTGCTGGTTGAGATCAAAGATCACGCGATGGCGATTGCGCTCTCGCAGCGCAGCGGCGCTGTGATCGAGCCGCGTCTTTCCATGCAGTGGTTCCTTAAGATTCAGACGCTCGCCGACAAGGCCATGGCCGCGGTGGAAGAAGGCCACATCAAGTTCACGCCCGCGAACTACGCGAAGACGTACTTCGAGTGGATGCGCAACATCCATGACTGGTGCATCTCGCGCCAGTTGTGGTGGGGACACCGTATTCCTGCGTGGCACTGCGACGAGTGTGGCAAGCTGACCGTCGTGCGCGAGACGCCGAACGCCTGCGAGCACTGCAAGTCCGGCAGCATCACGCAGGAGACCGACGTGCTCGACACATGGTTCTCCTCGGGTCTGCTTCCCTTCACCGTGTTTGGATGGCCGAAGCAGACGACCGACCTGGCGGAGTTCTATCCGACTGACCTGCTGGTTACGGGCTTCGACATTCTGTTCTTCTGGGTTGCGCGCATGATCATGCTGGGCACGCACTTTATGCTCGATGTGCCCATGCCCGACGGCAGCAAGCGCACGCTCAAGGATGCTGTGCCCTTCCGCGATGTGTACATCCACGCCCTGGTGCGTGATGCCGATCGGCAGAAGATGTCGAAGACCAAGGGCAATGTGATCGATCCGATCGAGATCATCACCAAGTACGGAACGGATGCCGTGCGCTTTACGCTTGCATCGCAGGCGTCGCCCGGTACGGACATCGCCTTCAACGAGGCGCGCACCGAAGGCTATCGTGCGTTTGCGAACAAGATTTGGAACGCGGCGCGCTTCCTGTTTATGAACATCGAGCGCGCAAAGACTGCGGGTTACAAGATGAACATGGGCGCAGCGGCCAAGGTGGAGTATCTGCCGCACATCACGCCTGTGGAGACTCGATGGATCTTTGCGCGCATGCGCGATGTTTCCACTGAAGTTGATCGCGCGCTTAGTGAGTATCGTTTTGACGAAGCGGCGAACGCTGTCTACCAGTTCTTCTGGGGCGAGTTCTGCGACTGGTATCTGGAACTGGTGAAGCTGCGGCTTGAGTTTGTGGGAGGCATCCAGAATCCTGAAACAGCGCTCTCACTCGCTGCTCTTGTCGGTATCTTTGAATCGGCGCTCAGGCTGCTCTCGCCATTTATGCCGTTCCTTACAGAAGAGATCTGGCAGGCACTGTACGACGGCAACGCTCCGGCGAAGTCCATCGCGCTCACGCATTATCCGCAGGCAGACGACTTCCCTGCCGACGAGGGCGCGGTGGAGACGATGAATCTGTTGCAGGAGATGATCGTCACCGTGCGCGCTCTGCGCAAGGAGCTTGGCGTGCCGGAGAAGGAAGCTGCGCCAATCATCGTCCATGCGGACAACCGCATCTGCGCGCTCGCCGACAGCAATCGCGACATGTTGGCCAGGCTGGCGCGTGTCTCTGACGTAGAGTTCGCCACTGAGCCTCTGACTGGAGCGAATGCACGCGCTGCTACGGGCTTTGACGTGGCTGTTGTTTACGAGAAACAGATCGACGTCGTTGCCGAACGCGAGCGTCTCACGAAAGAAATTGCGAAGCTGACCAAGGGGCTGGAAGCAGCGCAGCGGCAGCTTGGCAATGAAGGCTTTGTTGCCAAGGCGCCGGCGCATGTGGTGGAAGGCCTGAAGAAACAGCAGGCTGAGACGCAGAATCTGTACGACAAGGCTAAAGCCGCGCTGGAGGCGCTTCCGCAATAACGAAAGTTTATCTAGCAATCATGCGAGCATCCGTGCTGCCCATACAGGGGTTGTGACTGACGTGAGATAAACGTCCTAATTTACAGGATCAGCACATACAATCTAATTCCACGAAAATCATGAGGGTGCTAAACAGAAATTGATCTGCCAATCTCCTCAGAAAACGACAGCATTTCACCACTGCATTGAATCTCTTTCGATATACGGGTGATATGATTTCTTGGCGCTATCCTCTTGCCGTTCTCTTTTCATGCAGGCATCTTGCTTCACTTTGTTTGCTTTGGGTCGTCGTTGTGCCGACGGAAGACATGCTTACCAATTCGAGTCTGCATACTCCACATCGGAGAGCAACACCGTTGCTGTGGATAGCCGTTTCCATTGTTCTGGTTGCCGCTCTTGCTTACGGCTTTTCTTTAGGGCACTATCCGACCTTTTATATCGATGATGCATTCTTTGCCTATCCGGCAATAAAAGCTTCTCTTGGGGGATCTCTCACTTATCAAGTCAGCAGTTCGGCCCCATATGCGCAGGAACTATGGGCATATCATGGACCACTCTTCCCTCACATTCTGACCGTTTTATTCCGCATCTTCGGATTCAGTGCTACGGCATCGCGATTACCCAATTTCGTGGGTGGCTGGCTGGCAGCGCTTGTAATGGTCGTGTTTCTATGGCGACGTGGGTATACCTTCGCCTGTCTTGTCTTAGCAGTTTTGTGGTGTGGTGATCGTGCTCCTCAAGAAATAATGTACGGCCGGATGGATGGTCTTGCTCTTCTACTTTTGGTGTTGAATTTTGGATTGCTGACAAAGTGTCTTGAGCGAGGCTCAACCGTTTTTGCGTGTGCCGCAGGCCTACTCTACGGCCTGACATCCCTGCTAAATCCCCTTTGCGCTGTTTTCGGGCTCACTTCGATGCTGCTCTTGATTCTTATGCGTCGAATTAGGGAAACGATCGGATGTGCAATCGGTCTTCTCCTTAACATCCCCATCCTGTTCGGCTTATGGGAATTCCACGTACACGATGGTATTGCTCAATTTCTGTGGCACGCACATCGCCTGCAAAATGAAACGGCGCTGCACAGCTTCATCCATATGGTTGTCGTGCTACGTTGGAGCCGCTACTGGTTTCTTTTGATGGTTATTTGTGCGGTATGGCTGATTGCTGCCACAGGACGAAGATTCGTCCGTGACGGGATTCAATCCCAGGAGAGCCGTCCTGAGTTTGTTCTTGCCGCAGCTTTTACGCTAAGTGCACTTCCCATAATATTCCGGGCTTCAACGCACCCTTACTACATCGTCTACTTCTCCATGTGGCCAATGATAGCTTTGGCCCTGCTCTTCCAAACTGCGTGGAGAAAATACCGCGTAATCGCAATAACCATCATTCTCGTCTGGTGTAGTTCGGCAGCCTGGAATGGATTACGGCTGCGTGAGGCCGTGAAGTACTATCGCGGGCTCAATAACGACGCCTTGGTCTCCATCATCAATACCAGGATTCCTGCCGATCAAGAGATTGTTGCAACGCCCGAGTTATATGCGATTCCGTTAGAGGCGAATCATTCCAACTTCGATCTGACCGCATGGTTCCCTGAAAGGCAGGACATTTGCCATGTCTGTTACCTGCTCATGACCGAGCAGGAATATAAGGATGCGAGCTACGTAGCACGTCCTAATATGGCGAAGCGTAGCCTTCTCTATTCCGGACCCGCCTTCCCAGGAACTGGGCCGCTTCAATATCCCATTGTGGTGCTTTCTCCAGAGTCTCCATAATGAATCTGACAGCAGTAGCATGCTTTCCTGTTGTTGGGAAAACGGCTCTATCCCAATCACCCCGATGTTCCGTTCGCGCGCTGTTCTTCTTTCACCGCTATCTCTACATTTTCGTGCTTAATGTCCAGCCGCAGCCGGTTATAGAAGCTCATATAAATATTCGCCACAAACACCAACGCAAACAGCGCCAGCACATACCCGCGCCAACCCGCATAGAGAAGCTGAAAATGGCTCATCCACAGCGCGAGAAGAGCGACATAATGACTAAAACAGTACTCGCACGTAAAGAGATAGAAAAATTTTCGAGCAAATATAGACTTCCGCTTCTGCGAACACCGTTTGCAGAACTCGCGCGGCTCACGGAAGATTTCTTCATGCGTCACAGTCCATGCAACGCAGGCAACGGGCAGGGCAAGTAGTAACAAGACAGCGAACTGTTGCGAAAGGGGCATTGACTCTCCCGATGCGATTCCGCATCCTATGGCCGTATACCGGCTCTGTGGGTTGGATGCACGGCAGCGGTATGAAAGCGAGATGCGATGGACTGGAAGAGTAAGAAAGTAGCGGCAATTCTGGAAGGCGCACTCGCAGAAGACCGCGCCACACACGATGTAACCTCGCAGCTTACGGTAGACGAGAGCAAACGCGCCTCTGCCGCCGTGATTACACGCGAAGAGTGTGTTGTCGCCGGTCTGGGCGTGATAGCAGCCACCTTTGACGCCTATAACCGCATGCAGATTGCCGGCGGCGGCAAGGCAAACCGCTACGACGTAATTAGCCATCCGGAGATCTTCGACGGCGTCCGCGTAAAGAAAGGCGCCACCATTGCCGTTATTCGCCACAATGCGCGCGCCATCCTTGCCTGTGAGCGCGTAATCCTGAACCTGCTGCAACGCATGAGCGGTATTGCCACGCTGACCAACGACTTTGTGAAAGAAGTGCGCGGCACCAAGGCGCGAGTACTGGATACACGGAAGACCATTCCAGGATTGCGCTTGCTGGACAAATACGCCGTCTGCTGCGGTGGCGGGCAGAACCACCGCCAGGACTTGCAGGACGGCATTCTGATTAAGCAGAGCCACATCACGCTGGCTGGAGGCATTGCCGCTGCCGTGGAAAGCGCGCTTGCCGGAAAGCGCCCCGGACATATTGTGGAGATCGAAGTGCGCTCCGAAGCAGAGACCAAGACCGCGATGGAAGCGGGGGCCGAGGCGCTGCTGTTTGTACAGATGACCACGGACGAAGTAGCGCGCGCGGTAAAGCTGGCACGTGCCTTGAAGAATGATGTAAAGCTCGAAACCGCCGAACATCTCACGCTCGAAACAGTGCGTGAGTACGCGCAGACCGGCGTGGACTTTGTCTCTGTCGGCTCGCTTACCCGCTCGGCCATGGCCTCCGACATCTCTCTGCGCATTACGGCGGACGTGTACTAGGCATGGCTGCGGATTCTGATTTGCCAGCGCGCCTGGCACCTGCGCTGGATGGAACGATCTTCAACGGCAGCATCTTTCACTATCCGTCGATCGACTCCACCAATCGTGTGGCGTTGGAGCGCGCGAAGCTGGGCGGAAACGGCGATATTTTTATTGCTGACGAACAGACCGCCGGTCGCGGCCGCGGCGGCCATACGTGGCACTCTGCTGCAGACGATGGGCTGTACCTTAGCGTGCTTATCCGTCCAAAATTGAACGCGTCCGATGTACTGAAGATTTCTCTTGCGACAGGCCTTGCGGCACAAGCAGCGATTCATCAAGTTACCGGCCTGCACATTGATATCCGCTGGCCGAACGATCTCATCCTCCCCAGTATGGCCGGGCGTAAATGCGGTGGCATTCTTACGGAAACCGCGTTGCTGCCCGACGGCGCACTCGCGTACGCAGTGATCGGCATAGGCATCAATCTGAACCAGACAGAGTTGCCCGTTGCGCTGCAACATCTCTCCGCATCGTTGCGCATGGCGGCAGGAACCCTGGTTTCTCGCGACGAAGTTGCCGCAGCGCTATTGACGCATCTCTCCAGCGAAATCTCGCGGCTGGAATCTGCACCGGAATCCGTGCTTGCTCGCTTTGAAGAAGCCAGCACATGGGCGCACGGCAAACGCGTGTCCGTTGCCGAGGATGAAGGCTATACTGGCACTACAGATGGCCTAAGTGCGACCGGACTGCTGCGGGTGCGTTGCGACGATGGAAGTGTGCGCGAGGTACGGCACGGCGGAGTGCGAGAGGCCTAAGGAGACGAATGCTTCTTGCCATTGACGTTGGCAACTCCAACATGGTGCTTGGCCTTTTCGACCAGGCAGCCTCCGCGGAACAACCCTCTAAACTTCTCAGTTTCTGGCGACTGACCACGCCACTCGACAGCACCATCGACGAGCTGCGCATGCGCATCCAGGCCCTCTTTGCGCTGGAAGGCCATGACGTAAACAACGTGCAGGGCATCGCCATCGCGTCCGTTGTGCCACCGGTCGATTCCATGCTGCGGCAGGTGTGCGAGAAGGTCTTCAAACAACGCGCGCTCTTTATCGAACCTGGCGTGAAGACGGGTCTTCCTGTCCTCACCGACAGCCCCGCGGAAGTAGGTGCCGACCGTATTGTGAACTGCGTTGCCGCCTTCGAAAAATTTCACAGTCCCTGCATCGTTGTAGACATGGGCACAGCAACTACCTTCGACGTCATCTCCGCAAAGGGCGAGTTCATCGGGGGCGCCATCGCTCCCGGCCTCGGCATCGCAGCCGATGCCCTCTTTGAAAGCGCCGCACGCCTCACGCGTGTGGAGATCAAGCGGCCCGCAAAGATCATCGGCACCAGCACCATCGACAATATCCAGATCGGCCTCTACTACGGCTACATCGGCCTCGTCGATGGCATTCTCGATCGCCTCATTACGGAGATGGGCGGCTCCGTAAAAACGGTGGCCACAGGGGGCCTCGCACGACTCATCGCAGGCGGCTCGAAGCACATCTCCGAAGTAGACGAGATGCTTACGCTTGAAGGCCTGCGCATCATCTACGAGCGCAACCAGGACCGCAACCGCCGCCGCCATCATAAACAACTGCAACAGGCATAATCGGCGTGCGCAATTACTTCAACTACTTCACGGAGATTGAAGAGCGCTTCCAGCAGCGGCGCGGCTCCATCCTGATGCTCTCCACCATCGACTGGGCACTCATCGAAACCTGGCGCGAGTGCGGCATTCCACTGGAAGCCGCGCTCCGCGGCATCGACAACGCCTTTGATAAATACGAAGCGCGCAAGCAGACAGGCCGTCTCGCTCGCAAGAAGATCAACGGCCTGGCTTGGTGCGCGCAGAGTGTAATGCAGGCAACAGAAGAAATGGCCGAAGCTGCCATCGGCGCTTCTCCTAAGACTGCCGAAAGCAATAATACCGAAAGCGGCTTTGAACAGGAACGCATCGCCGCTTATCTGAATGCGAATGCCGACGCGATTGAGCGCGTGAAGATCGAAGCACCCGCTTCCTCTGTTCTGCAAGAGACAGCGGCTCGCCTGCGTGAACTTGCTGCATCCATGCAGTCGCAGCCGGATGCGTCCTATGAAGAACTCGAACGCACGCTTACTGTTCTTGAGGAGAAGATCTTCTCCGCGCTGAAACTCACCGTATCCGCAGCGGAGATGGAACGCCTGCACGAAGAAGCTGCGCGCGAGCTTGCTCCACATCGCAGCCGTATGCAGGCTGCGCAGATACGAATGGTGCAGGATCAGTTCTTCCAGAAGCGTCTTCTGCAGAGCGCAGACCTTCCACGCCTCAGCCTCTTTTATATGAGCCATGGCTGACATCCGCACCCGCATCGATCGCATAGCTTACGGTGGAGCAGGTGTTGGTCACTATGAAGACGCCTCCGTCTTCGTGCCATTCACGCTTTCCGGTGAAGAAGTGAACGTCCGTCTGGAGCGTGAAAAGTCTGGCCGCTGGGACGCCTCACTCCTCAACATCATGCAGCCCTCTAGTGACCGCGTCGCACCCGAGTGCATTCACTTCGGCGTCTGTGGTGGATGCCACTATCAGCACGCCGTATATCCAGCACAGTTGCGCATCAAGCAACAGATCCTGCGCGATACACTCCAGCGCGGCGGCGTAACTCCACCAGCAGAAATCGCAACACACTCCGCCGAACCCTACCACTACCGCAATCGCATTCAGCTTCGGCTGGAACGCGTGGAAGGTCAATGGCGTGTTGGCTATTCCGAACGTGCCTCGCACCGCTTCATGCCTGCAATCATGTGTCCAATCTCTGCAGAAACGTTGTGGAGTACGGCTGAAGCGATGCAAACGCTGCTCGGAGAAGGTCACGTCTTGGGCAAGCAGCCGCTGTGCGAAGCAGAAATTTTCTGCAATGCCGACGGATCACAGGTACAGCTCTCCATCTATCTCGACATCGCGCACGCAACGATGGACCGCGATGCCCCTGCGCACTTCCGCGGCTTGTGCGAAGCTCTGCGGCAGCACTGTCCACAACTCTCCGGCGCAGGCCTCTGGGTATGGTCGGCAGAAGAAAAACACACGCGTGACAATCGCGCCCAGCACCGCACTTCTCTCGAAGTGGCCACATGGGGAGAGCGGCTTCTGCGTTATGAAGTGCCCTCAGCAACCGGAACGCATACCTACGAGATTGCACGCGGCGGGTTCTTCCAGGTCAATCGCTGGATGCTTCCGCAGCTTATCGATCTGGTCACAGCGAATCGCAGCGGCAACTCCGCATGGGACCTCTTTGCCGGCGTAGGCCTCTTCTCAGAATCGCTCGTGCGCAGCTTCCGCAGTGTCACCGCTGTAGAGATCGGCGAACGATCCTTTGCCAGTCTCAGCGGGCGTTTTCGCACGTTTGGAAAACCTCACACTGCGCAGCACAAAGATACGCTCGCCTTTCTGCGTGAAGATGCCCGCCGCTTGCCAGTTCCGGACCTCATCATCGTCGATCCTCCGCGCGCTGGTCTTGGCGAACCTACCTGCCGCGAACTTGCGCGCGTGCAGACGAAAGAACTCGTCTACGTCTCCTGCGACCCAACAACACTCTCGCGCGACCTCAAGTGGCTGATAGAATCCGGCTACCGCCTTACTGAACTGCATCTGTTAGACCTGTTCCCACAGACGTTCCACATGGAGTCTGTCGCGAAACTCACACGCGTCTAGCGGCACCTGGCAAGGCAGCCGCAATCATGAGCCTTGGCCGCCAACATGCCGAAGACAATGCGCAGGGCCATCCTGCGCCGATGCATTTCCTGCATTCGCTTGTCTTTCGATCGGCACCGCTCTTTTTTGCAGCACTCTTCTTTGCACTCGGTATCGCCGCAGATACGGCACTGCTCTCGCACTGGCAAACTCCTGCTCTGCGATGCGTCGTCACCATCGCGTTCATTGCGATTGCATACATCAGCATTGCGCGCGCACCGCGGCTGCAACTCTTCGCAACGGCAGTGGTATGGCTTTCGCTGGGATGGATGTGTGCCGGACTGCAACAACGTCCCACAACGCACGCACCTATCACCACATATGCAGATGCGCTCATCCGCGATGTAGAAGGCCGCGTCACCAACGTGCGCGCGTTCCCCGCATCCAGCGACAACGATGCTGACACAAGCCCATCCGAAGCCGAACAAGACAACGAAGTTAAAACGCAACTCTGGTCTATCGATCTCGCCGCAACACGCGTGGAAGAAGTCACGCCGGACCATTCAGAGATGATGCCAACCGCAGGCGGTGTCCGCATCCTCATGGAAAGCGCCTCTGCGCCTGATGTGCACTGCGGTGACGTCGTCCGTTTGCCTGTACGCATGCGTACCCCCGCACGCTATCGCGATCCCGGCGTATGGCAATATGCAGACTGGCTCCAGGAAAACAACATCGCAGTGCGCGCCTCCACGCGTGTCACAACACTGCATGCACAAACCCACAGCCGGCCTGATTTCTCATGCCGCATCCATGCTCTGCAAAGTTGGGCAACGAACCGCCTTCAACTCCTCGCACACACATCTCTGCTACGCAAAATTCCAACGGCGCTCCGCCTCACTACAGAGGACGCCTCGCTCATCGCCGCCATGCTCGTTGGCGACCGTACCGGATTGCAGCACGCACAGCGCATCCACTTCGAACGCACAGGTACCTTTCACCTTGTTGTCGTTGCCGGTATGCACGTTGGCATTCTCGCCGCATGCATACTCTGGCTCCTTACTCGATTCGGTGCTAGCCGCATCACATCTACGCTCATCACCCTGCTCGTTACGTCAGCTTACGCATTACTCACCGGCTTCGGCGCACCCGTACAACGTGCCCTCTTTATGACAGCGGCCTATCTGCTTGCCCGCATGATTGGACGCCGCACCTTCAGCCTCAACCCGCTCGGCTTCGCCGCACTCGTCATGCTTGCGGTAAAACCTTCAGCACTCTTCGAAGCGAGCTTTCAAATGACCGTACTCGCGGTCATCGCCATCGGAGGCATCGCACTCCCGTTCGGCGAACACACCTTCCTCCCCTACGCACGCGCCGCACGACGCATCACGCTGCTTCGGCTCGACCCACATTTGCATCCCCAACTCGCGCAGTTCCGCGTCTTCATCCGCCTGCTCGGCAAAATCCTTTCTCCAAACCACGCGTCCTTCGCAACACGGAGCATCGCTGCATGCGTGCGCGTCGGCTTGTGGATCGCGGAGCTCATCCTCATGTCCATCATTAGCGAAATGATGATGTCTCTGCCGATGATGCTCTACTTCCACCGGCTTACACCCGCGGCGCTGCCGGCAAACCTTCTCGTCGTGCCACTCATTCCGCCCATGATGATTGCAGCAGCCGCGGCGTTTGTCGCAACATGCATTCATCCATTGGCCGGTGCGCTTGTAAGCATTCCGGCTGCATGGCTGCTGCACATGGTTCGCACCACACTCCTTTTCTTCAGCAAACTCCGCGTCGCAGATCTGCGCACACCACCACCCGCAACCTGGCAGGTCGCAACCATACTCATCTGCTGGGCGCTTGTACTTTGGCTCGTCAGGCGTTCGCGTTGGCACGCAAGCATCGGTGCCGCAACACTCCTCTTCGCATTTGGCTTACTTCTCATTCCAACCCGGCCACAATCGCACGCAAACACCTTCGAAGTCACCGCAATCGATGTCGCCCAGGGCGATTCCATTCTCACCATTGCACCCAATGGCGCAACCATGTTGATCGATGCCGGTGGTCCCACAGGCCGCGCCAGTTCCATGCGCACAGACGATTACGACATCGGCGAAGAAGTCGTCTCGCCCTATCTATGGCAACGGCACATTGCACACATTGACACGCTAGTGCTCACACACGCGCACAGCGACCACATTGGCGGCATGGTCGCAGTGATGGGTAACTTCCACCCGCGCGAACTCTGGTTGAGTGTCACGCCACAGTCAAACGCGCTCAAAGAACTGCTCGTCCTCGCGCAACAACAGCACGTACAAATACGCACTCTGCATGATGGCGACCATCTCACCTGGAACGGCGTCTCCATCCACGCACTTGCGCCAGCACAGGCGTACACCTCATACACTCCGCAGAACAATGACTCGCTTGTTTTACGAATGACATGGCAGCATGCGTCCGCGCTGTTAGCAGGTGACGCGGAATCACTCAGCGAAAAGAACATGCTCGCAGCACACGCGAGCGATCTGGGCAGCACGCTGCTCAAGGTCGCACACCACGGCAGCCGCACATCAACCAGTGAGTCGTTCCTCAATGCGGTGCATCCGCAGGCAGCGGTCATCTCCGACGGACGCAACAACACCTTCGGACATCCACGTATGGAAGTGCTGGAGCGGCTGCAATCCGCGCACGTCCGCACCTACCGCACAGACATGCTCGGCGTAACTACGTTTCTGCTTACTCCAGATGGCAGTGTTTCCGCGTCTACTTCGTATGCTCCATGAGCCACTGGTCCAGACCGCCTTGCTGCTTCTGCTTCATCTCTGAACAAGCGTGAATCGCGTTCAATGTAATGCGCAACGTACGCTCCGTTGCAGGCACTGGATGGGCCGCGAAGAACTGCTGCACTTCGTCGCGATCCTGTTCCGAGCAGAAGTTCTGGGCCGATCGCACGGTACGCTGGCCAGATGTCACGGTGAACAATTTACTCACGGCGTCCCAATGCTCCTGCACATACTTCCATGTAGCCGGGCGCGTCTCGGGCCGCTCCATCAGCGACAACAGCAACCAATAATTATCCTGGTTGCGCACCGCGCCGCTGTAGGCATAGTCCAGCGTCTTCTGTACCAGTGCAGGATCGTTGAACTCGGATAATGTCTTCTGTGCCGCCACACGGGTACGCGTATCCTGCGCAGACTTCTCCCACTCTTTAATGCGCTCATAGAAAGCCGTATCGCCATGCGCAGCAGCCACGTTGATAGCCTTACCCGCCAACTCGCGGTCGATACTCATATCATGCTTGAAATAGCGATCAGCAATTTCTTTCGCATCCGATACGGCAACCGGATCGTCCGCACTGCCCAGCACCTCCAGCAGCAGAGCACGTCGCCGCTTCAGATTATCGTCGTCCTTCTTGTGCGGGCTACGAATCTGTTTGTACACCGGACCGTACGTGTCACGTACCCACGCATTCAACTGTTCGCGCTCTTTCTCATCCGCCATACGCGTACGAACGTACTTCAAATTGTCCAGCGCCGTATCCAGCACAGTAGCGTTGTCATCGGCACGCAACGCTGTTAGCAGGTCCATGTAGTCCGCCAGAGAACCTTCACCCGCACGCACCAACGCCCAACGGTCACCGACTAATCCAATGCGTTCCGGTGAGGACAACGAACTTACATGCGCCAGCAGGTTCTTCAGATCGGCGTTCGCATACTGCGTGCGATAGTAGCCTTTGAAGTCGGCATTCGCATACAGCGGCGCACTCGCCTTGACGCGATCATCCTTGGCCGTCACCAGCGTGCAGCCTTCACCGCGCACGCACACAGGCACAGTCCACGACTCCGCCGTGCTCACTTTCGCCTCGTTGCTCAACAGAAAGCGCGACTGCGCAACCGTGCTCATTCCGTTCTTCACTTCCGAAAAACGCAGAAGCGGCGTGCCAATCTGCTCCACAAATCCAGACATGATGCGGTCCACCGGCTTCCCACTTGTCTTCGTCTGCGCATTCCAGAAATCTTCCGCAGTCGCATTCGCATACAGGTGCGCGGCAAGATAGTTGTGCACGCCCCGGCGAAACGTCTCTTCACCAACGTAGTGCTCCACCATGCCGAGCACCGATCCGCCCTTACCATACGAGATGCCGTCGAACATCTCTTCAATCTCTGCAGGCGTGTCGGCCTTTGCGCGGATGGCGTGTGTCGTTGGCTGCGAATCGAGATCGAGCGTCTCATTCAGCGTCTGCGCTTCGTCATCGCGCATCTGCCACTCCGGCTTCCACTCGCCAACGGCCTTGCTCTCCATCCAGTTGGCAAATCCTTCGTTCAGCCACACATTGTCCCACCACTTCATCGTCACCATGTCACCGAACCACTGGTGCGCCATCTCATGCGCCACCACCACGGCCACACGCTTGCGCGCGGTGAGCGAGGCCTTCTCATCTACCAGCAGATCAGTCTCGCGATAGGTGATGCAGCCGAAGTTCTCCATCGCCCCAGCCTCAAAATCCGGGATGCCGACCATGTCGAGCTTCTGCATCGGATACCTGATGCCGAAGTAGTTGTTGTAGAAGTGCAGAAAATGCTCCGCGGCCTTCAAGGCAAACTTCGTCTGCTTCACCTGATCAGGCGTGGCGCATGCGCGGATCGGCACGCCGTCAGCCTCTCCCTTTGAACACTCGAAGTCGCCAACCTGAAACGCCACCAGGTAGGTAGACATCTTCGGCGTCGTCGCAAACGTCTGGGTATGCTTGCCTTCGCCCACAGGCACATCGCTCACCAGCGGCCCATTAGCGATTACATTGTCGCCTTTGTCGATCGTGAGCGAAACATCAAACGTCGCCTTCATCGCCGGCTCATCAAAGCTGGGGAATGCCCGCCGCGCATCCGTAGACTCAAACTGCGTCACCGCATAATTACGTTTCGCCGTCTTCGAAAGATAAAACCCGCGCAGCTTGTCATTCAGAATCCCGGTAAACGCAAGCTGAATCTGTGCCTTGCCCGCAGGCAGCGTCTTAGGGAACGTGAGCGTCGCCTGTTCCTTCTTCGCGTCGTAACTCACGCTGCCAGTCATAGAACCGGTCTTCACATGCGCGATCTTCAATTCGAGCGCATTCAGCGTAATCGCGTTAGAAGGTTTATGAAGAACAACATCGATCGTTTCTTCGCCGGTAAACGTCGCAGATTTCAGATCGGGCGTGAAATGCAGCTTGTAGTGTTCAGGATGAACATCGGTAGAAAGACGCTGCGCAGGAACGGACACCGCGAGAGCAAACATCGCGGAAAGAAGAAGCAGGGGCCTAACGTGCATGGATCTCTCAGACAGGACCTAAAAATAGTCCACAGTAAAATTTGCCGCCATCTGTGGCGCAAGTGTTCCAATGTATTAGACGGTTATCCTGCCGATTTAGACCCCACGCGCTCGGAATGGCCGGTAATTTCCGCGGCCCGCATCTCCGCATACGCCGCCGCTCCCATCAGCGCGCACCGCTGCTCCAGGATCACGCGTACAGGAATTGTGTGCAGCAGCGGCGATAATCGGCCCTTATCGACAAAGGCATCGCGAAAACGCCCATTCTGCAATGTTTTCAGCAGCTTTGGAGCAATCCCGCCACCGAGATAAACGCCCCCCGCAGCTAAGAGCGACAGCGCCATATTTCCTGCCTGCGCACCATATGCTGCAGCAAAAAGATTCAACGTCTCTGCGCACAGTTCGCTCGATCCATCTTCACCGCATATGCCGATCACAGCATTTGGATCTTCCTTCTCCATTCGCTCACGCAGCCACTGCGGCTCTTCAAGCTTCTTCTCATCGCGCAAAAATTTATAGATGTTCTGCAAGCCCAGACCGGAGATGACCCGCTCCCAGGAGATACGGCCTTTCAGTTCGCGAAGCAGATACTGCAACAGTTCAATCTCCAGCGGAGTGCGCGCCGCAAAATCTGCATGCCCACCCTCCGAGGCAAGCGGCAGAAACCGCCGCGTCATCGGGTTCCAGATCAACTGCGCCTGGCCAAGTCCAGTACCTGCAGCAATCAGCGCCCGATGTCCCGCTGCGGTGCGGTCGCCTTCATGCAGCGTAAAGATGCTGTCTGCGTCCAGTTCGCCAATACCGTATCCATTCGCCTCAAGATCGTTGATCAGGAAAAGATGCTCAATGTCTAGTTCTTGCGATAGTTCGCGCGTGTCCAGCAGCCAAGGGAGATTCGTAAGCTGAATACGCCCCTCGCGCACAGGTCCCGGGCAACCAAAGCACGCCGCAATTACCTTCTCGCTCATGCGCCCAGCTTCAGGGTCGTCGAGAAACCGGTCGACTACGTCCTTTAGCGTGGCAAACTCATTCGCCGCAAACTTGCGGTCGCGCACAATGCGCAGCTTGCCTTCTTCAAACGTACAAAGCGCAAGATGGACTTTAGTCCCGCCAACATCGCCCGCAAGAATCATCGCGTCAACTCCAGCACGCCGGTCTCACATTCTTCTTCGACGCAGCCAGACTTCGGCAGCCGCCATGCAGCTTCCGCATCCAACAGCAGATGCAGCTTGCCACTGCGCGGACGAATCAACTGCGATGGCAACGCATCAGGATCGTACTTGCCGCACAACACCTCATGCAGCACATCGGCCTTGCCGCGTCCTTCAATCAGAAACACAACCGCACGTGCTTGATTGATCACCGGCCACGTCAACGTGATGCGCCATGTATCTTTCTGCGGAACGTGGTTCGCTACAACCAACCGGCCAAGCTCATTGATCGCATCGGTATGCGGAAACAGCGATGCGGTGTGGCCATCATCACCCATGCCCAGCATGACTAAATCAAAGACCGGAGCTTCTGCACCTTCGAGCTTCCAGTTGATGCGAATCATCGATTCGTAACGGTTTGCGGCCTCTTCGGGATCGAGTTCGCCTTCCATGCGATGGATGCGGTCTTCCGCCAGCGGCACTTTGCTCAGAAGCTGCTCGCGCGTCATGCGATAGTTCGACTCAGCATCCTCCGGCCCCACGCAACGCTCGTCCACCCAATACAGGTCGAGCTTGTCCCACGGCATCTGCGCGCGATACGGCTTGGATTCATCGGCCAGCAGCGCAAACATGCGCTTCGGTGTCGATCCGCCGGAGATCGCAATGCGCGCAATGCCACGCGCGGCGGCTGCATCCGCAGCATGTTTGGCAAACGTTGCAGCAGCGGCCGCAGCCACACGCTCGGGAGTGTCGTAAACGCAATATTCAGCAATCGTGCTCTGTGCCATGTTCCAAATCTTCCTTTGAACTTGGATGCAGCTAGGACCAAAGCCCTATTCTCAAATCGTAAAGACAGTGGGCTAAAGCCCACTTCTAATCCCAACTACTTATATCGGATTAGAAGCGGGCTTTAGCCCGCTGTCTGGCCTTGCCAAAAACAGGGCTTCAGCCCTGGTCTGTTACGACACGCGCCACTTGCGCCCATCGCGTGCAAGCAACTCATCAGCTTCCTTCGGTCCCCAGCTTCCAGCGGCATAGTTAGGAAAACTCTTCTTCTCCTTCGCCCACGCCTCCAGAATCGGAGTCATCAGCGCCCATGTCGCTTCCACACCCTGCCGCTCGGCGAACAGTGTGCCGTCGCCCAGCATCGCATCCAGCAGCAGACGCTCATATCCATTCGCAGACGACTTGCCAAAGACCTCGGCATACGAGAAGTCCATCGTAACCTGTGCCACGTTCGTTGTCGGCCCGGGAATCTTCGCACCGATCTGCAGCTTGATACCGTCGTCCGGCTGGATACGCAGCGTGAGCACGTTCGGCTCAATGTTGTCGCAGTCGTCGTGGCCACCTTTGAAGATGTGCAGCGGCGGCTGCTTGAAGATGATATTCACTTCCGTAACGCGGCGCTCCAGTCGTTTCGACGCGCGGATGTAAAACGGAACGCCAGCCCAGCGCCAGTTCTCGATCTCCAGCTTCATCGCAGCGTAGGTCTCCGTCTGCGACTCAGGATTGACGCGATCTTCCTGCCGATAGCCGATCACGTCCTGGCCATCCACCTTGCCCGGACCATACTGTCCGCGCGCCGTATCGGTCACAGGAATCGGCTCGATGGCCTTCCAAACCTTCAGCTTTTCTACACGCACAGCAGCAGACTCAAACGAATCAGGCGGCTCCATCGCCACAAAGCTCAATACTTCCATCACATGGTTCTGCAACACATCACGCAGAGCGCCGGCCTGCTCATAGAACGGCCCGCGGCCTTCAATGCCGATGCTCTCCGCCGCCGTAATCTGCACGCTGTCAATGTAGTTGCGGTTCCACACCGGCTCAAAGATGCCATTGCCGAAACGGAAAACGAGAATGTTCTGCACCGTCTCTTTACCGAGATAGTGATCGATGCGGAAGATCTGGTCTTCATGCAGCACGGCGTTGATCTCGTTGTTGAGCTTCTTCGCGCTCTCCAGATCGGTACCGAACGGCTTCTCAATAATGACGCGTACCCACGACTTCGATCCGTCCGCTGGCTGCGCCATGCCATGATTGCCAAGCCGCTGCGTGATATCCGCAAAGTATTCCGGCGCAACCGCCAGATAGAAGAGGCGATTGCCCTCTGTGCCATACTGCTTGTCCAGATCGGCAAGAAAGCTCTTCAGCTTCTCGTAACCTGCATCGTCATCAAAGTTCGTTTGGAAATACTTCACGCGCTCGATAAACTTCGCCAGCTTCGGCTCGTTCTCTTCCACGCCGCCGCCCTTGATGATGCCGTCCTTCATGTCGGGCGCAAAGGTCTGCGACAGATCGCGGCGTGCAACGCCCACAACCACAAACTCTTCCGGCAACAGGTCCTGCTGCTCCAGGTGGTAGAGCGCAGGCAGCAGCTTGCGCTTGGTCAGATCGCCTGACGCGCCAAAGATCACCACAACGCAAGGGTCAGGACGGCGCTCTGCATGCTTGCTCTTCTCTACCTGCTGCGCCGAGGTCTTCACTTCAGTAGTTGACATGAGGATTCTTTCCTTCTTGGCCGGAGGTGTTCACACCCCTCTATGGAATGGACGCCGCGGCGGGCGCGCTGGTTCCAAAATCTCTGCGGACCGGCACGCCCTCGCACGCGGATGCTCTGTTATGCCTTCTTGATCGCGTGACCGCCAAAGGCGTTGCGCATAATACTCAGCACGCGGTCCGTGTAGTTGTTCTCTTCGCGCGAACGCAGACGGCGAATCAGCGACTCGGTAATGATGGGCGCCGAAACATTCAGGTCGATGGCCTCCATCACCGTCCAGCGGCCTTCGCCTGAATCCTTCACATACGCTTCCATGCCTTCAAGATCGGGATTGTGCTTCAGCGCTTCCGCGGTCAGATCGAGCAGCCACGACCGCACCACCGAACCGACACGCCATATCTCCGCAACCTGCGCTACGTCGAGATCGAGTTCGGTCTTCGCCTTCATAATCGCGAAGCCTTCGGCAAACGCCTGCATCATGCCATACTCAATACCGTTATGCACCATTTTGGTGAAGTGCCCTGAACCGGAAGGACCAACATGCCCCCACCCTGTTGTCGGCGAAGGTGCAAGTGCTTCGAAGATCGGCGTCAGCTTCTTTACGGGCTCCTCGTCGCCGCCGATCATCAGCGAATAGCCTTCTTTCAGGCCCCACACGCCGCCGCTCGTGCCTACATCCACGTACTCAATGCCCTGTGGCTTCAGTTCTGCATGGCGGCGCTGCGACTCCTTGTAATTGGAGTTGCCGCCATCGATCAGGATGTCTCCCTTTGAGATCAGCGGGAGCAGCTTCTGGATGGTGTCGTCCACCGGCTTACCATTCGGCACCATGATCCAGATGGCGCGAGGGGCTTGCAAGTTCTTCACGAGGTCCTCGAGCGAGTTCACGCCCACGCTGCCTTCCTGGGTCAGCTTCGCCGTCGCTTCGGCATTGAAGTCATAGCCAACTACCTTATGCCCGGCCTGGCGAAGCCGTGTCGCCATGTTGCCGCCCATCCTGCCCAGTCCAATCAGTCCGAGTTCCATCTCGTGTTCCTTTTCTCGCTGCTCTAGTAAATCGCTTTCAATTCAGTCTAAATCTTTTGAGACCCCTACAAAACCACGCCCAGCGCGCGAAGTTCCGCCTCCAGTTGATCAGGAGACGTGTAATGGATGCCGTGCATGCCCCGCCGAGTGGCGGCTTCGGCATTTTCCAGCTTGTCATCAATGAATGCGCACTCTTCCGGCATGCGTCCGCTCACTTCAATTGCCTCGCGATAAATCTTCGGCGCAGGCTTCATCTCGTTCACGTATGCCGAGCAGATAAAGAAATCAAAATGCTCGCGCAGACCGAACGTATCCAGCCGGTACGCATTTAACTCGCGCGACTCATTATTCAACGTGGCAAGGCCGTAACGCCTCGACGCGCTCAGCTTCTTCAGCACATCGATCGCAGTGTTGTCGATCAGCTTTTGCTCTGCCTTCACCTTCGTCCACACATCCTCGAAGGTGAAATTACGCGGCTCATAAAAGAGCGTCTGGTTGAAGTACCAATGGACATTCTCCAGACCGCGCTCCCAGTAGTAATTCGCATCTTCGTGGCGAGCATCGTACGCAGCCACATCTACGCCCAGCGAAGTAAGAACGCGTTGGCGTTGGTGCCGGTCGAAACCATTGGTCAGCAGTACGCCGCCGATATCGAAAAATATGGTTTTGATCGCCATGCGCTTAACTGTTGATAGTGCTCGCGCCGGCCTTCGGCATGTACTTCGCTTCAATCGCGCGCACCTTGTTCAAACGCCGTACCAATCGCTCTTCCGTCGCGCTGAATTTTGCATGGATGTACTTGTCCACCACCTCAAACGCAAGCGCCGGACCGATAATGCGCGCGCCCAGTACCAGCGCATTCATATCGTCATGCTCCACGCCCTGGTGCGCGGAATAGGTGTCATGACACATGCTCGCCCGCACGCCCGGCATCTTGTTGGCTGCAATGCAGACACCTACGCCAGATCCGCAGATGATGATTCCCTTGTCGCAAGTGCCCGCCATGATCTCCTTGCCCACAAGCACGGCAAAGTCCGGATAGTCGCTGGGCGTAGTGTCATACGCTCCCAGATCGTTCACCTCATGCCCCTTGTCCTGGAGATACTTCACAACTTCCTGCTTCAGCGGGAAGCCTGCATGGTCGGCAGCAATGGCAATCTTCATGTAGAAACCTCATCGTCATCTCGACCGGAGCGAAGCGCAGCGGAGAGATCTGCTTTTCCAACTACGAATCCTCATACTCCCGCTCAGGCAGAGCGGTATCTTCATACTGCGGCTGCCGTGGCGAAGCCTCATCGCGCTTGCGGCTGTTCACCGCCTCATACGCACGGTCTTCATCGGACTGGAAAGAATCACCCATAACACTCAACAGCCAGGAGAACGAAAAGCCACCAGAAAACTAATCCTGATGGCTAATCCCTGTTCCCTGTTTTATTTCTTGCTCGCCTTCTTCGCGGCCTCAACAATATGCGCCACACTGATGCCGAGCTTTTCCATCGCAATCGGTCCGGGTGCCGAAGCACCAAAACGGTCCAGTCCAACCGCTTCGCCATCACGGCCGATGTACTTCCACCAGCCTTCGGTAGCGCCAGCTTCCACACTTACCTTCGGTACGCCGTGCGGGAAGATGCTCATCTTGTAGTCTTCGCTCTGCTCCTCGAAGATCTTCCAGCTAGGCATCGACACCACCTTCGGCTTGAACCCGGCAGCTTCCAGGTCCTTCACCGCATTCAGCGCGAGCGACACTTCCGAACCCGTCGCCACAACAATCAGGTTCGCATCGCTGCCGCCCGAGAGGACATACGCGCCCTTGCGGACTCCGGCTTCCACGTTGTACTTCGCTTCGTCGAGCACCGGCAGGTCCTGACGCGAGAGCGCCATCCAGCTTGCGCTTCTACGTTCCATCGCCAGCTTCCAGCAGGCCGCGGTCTCGTTCGCGTCCGCCGGACGGAAGTCCGTCAACTGCGGAATCGAGCGCAGGCTCATCAACTGCTCAATCGGCTGGTGCGTCGGTCCATCCTCGCCCAGGCCGACAGAATCATGCGTAAAGATGAACAACGACTGCGTGCTCATTAGCGCTGCAAGGCGGATCGCATTGCGCATGTAATCGCTGAAGGTAAAGAACGTCGATCCGAACGGGATGATGCCGCCGTGCGCTGCCATGCCGTTCACGGCAGCAGCCATGCCAAACTCACGCACGCCGAAAAAGATGTTCTTGCCCTTCGGATCGACGTGGAAGTTTGCCGAATCCTTGAAGATCGTCTTAGTGGAAGCAGTAAGGTCAGCAGCGCCGCCCATCAGCGCCGGCACCGTCTTGCCAAGTGCCTGCAGAACCACCTGTCCGGCATTGCGGGTGGCAATGCCCTTCTCCGTCGGGAACGGCTTGATCTCCTTGTCCCACCCCTCAGGCAGCTTGGCCGCAACCGCTGTATCGAACTGCTTTGCCAGATCAGGATGCGCCACCTTGTACTTGCCAAAGGTCTCGTTCCACTTCTCATGCGCCTTCTTCCCGCGCTCCTTGGCCACGAGCCAGTTCTTGCCCGCTTCTTCAGGTACCACAAAGCTCTCGTCCGGATTGAAGCCGAAGTGCTCCTTCGTCTTGCGCGTGTTCTCCGCGCCCAGGGCCTCGCCATGCACCTTGTTGGTGCCGGCATGCGGGCTACCGATGCCGATGACCGTGCGAACGCGAATCAGCGTAGGCTTCTCAGTCTCCTTCTTCGCCTCTTCCAGCGCCTTCTCCAGACCCGCAAGGTCCTCACCGTCACCCACCGAGAGCACCTGCCAGTGATACGCCTCAAAGCGCTTGGTCACGTCTTCGGTAAAGCTCAACTCCGTCGGGCCGTCGAGCGAAATCAGGTTGTCGTCATAGAAAACGATCAGCTTGCCCAGCTTCAGTGTTCCAGCAAGCGAGCAGGCCTCGTGCGAGATGCCTTCCATCAGATCGCCATCACCGCACAGCACATAAGTGTGATGGTCGATGATCGTCTCATTCGGCTGGTTATAAACCGCAGCCATATGCTTCTCAGCAATTGCGAGACCCACAGCCATTGCCAATCCCTGGCCAAGCGGGCCGGTGGTCACTTCCACGCCCGGCGTCTCACCATACTCAGGATGTCCCGGCGTATGCGATCCATACTGGCGGAAGCTCTTCAACTGCTCCATCGGTAGATCGTAGCCGCTCAGGTGCAGCACGCCGTACAACAGCGCCGACGCATGTCCATTCGACAGCACAAAGCGGTCGCGATCGATCCACAGCGGATCACTCGGATCGTGCTTCATATGCTTCTGATAAAGCAGGTAAGCAATGGGCGCGCACGCCATGGGAGCGCCGGGATGGCCACTCTTGGCCTTTTCCACCTCGTCTACAGCAAGCAGGCGCAGTGTATCAATAGAGAGCTTTTCGAGATCGGTCATCATGTCCTCTCGGCGCACAGCGCCGGATTTTGAAAGATGTCAATTCTTTCTAGTGTAAAGGAGACGGTGGGAAGGCCACTCTTCTCCCCAATGAACAAATGGAAAAAGGGCGTTATCCCACGTCAACCACAAAGTTCTTGCCCAGCCAGCGGTCCTCGCCCGGCCAGTACATCGTGAACTCAATCTTTCCACCCGCTGCTGCCTCCGACGGAATCTCCGCCGCAAATTCCGGATAGCCAAGCAGCCGCGCATCCACCGTATGCGTCGTTCCCCACGCATCGTCCGTCCACAAAACGCGGAAGCGCGAGCGGTCCAGCACCTGCAGCCGCTTGCCCGCGGTAATCTTCGTCACCGGACGCGATATCTGGAAAAACTCAAACGGACTGTTCATCCGCTTGCCGCCGGGCTGGTTTGCATACCGCTCTTCCACCACGGAGATGCGGTCGAACACCCTACCCTCCACCGCTGAGCGCAGCAGCTTCACATACTCCGAGTGCGCCCACACCAGCGGCTGCGCGGCCTGCGCCGACCGGCCAAAGTACAGTCGCTTCTCCGGCATGTCCTGATAGTCCCAGATCTGCTCTGGCAACATGCCGCCAAAGGAGGAGAACCGTTCCATCGCCTTGATATACGTGCGGACATCCTCGCCCGCAGCCAGCGCATAGTGTCCACGTTCCCCTGTAAGGATCGGCCACGCGCGTCCCTGCCCATAGTGGATATACGGATCGCCATTCTTCTGCTGGCCATATCCATCATGGTTATATCGCCGCCAGCACGGGCCGTACTTCGTATCCACGCGCAACACTTTGTCGATCACCTTCAACGAATCCACAATCAGCGGATCATCCGCACGGCGCACCCCATACCGCACAAGCTCAAGAAACCCCGCATCCACCACCGCTCGCGCCTCAAACTGGTACTGCTCCCCCGGCGCGCGGTTCGCAATGTTGATGCACCCTTCAGGAATCGAAGAGTTGTAAAAAGGATCGTTCGGACCCGGCGGATTCACACGCATATAGTGCCGCTTCACCTCCGGATGCAGCACACCATTGCCCGTGACGGTCCACTCCTCCAGGTGCGACTCAATCCAGTCCGCATAGCTCTCCAGAAACGCCGCCAACTCGGGCGAGCGATGCACGCGTGCAATGTCCGCCGCGCACACCAGCGCGCTGATCACCGTCGCCAGCGTAGAAGGCGAGTAGCCCGAGTTCTCCTCCCAGCGCTCCTGCTGCGTCACCGGCGCGTAATGCACCAGAAAGGCCGCAGCGGCCTCGACAAACGGAAACACATCAAAATTCCCCAGGCCATCCAGCTTCCACAAACGCCATGCCAGCATGATAGGGAACGCCACCTCGTCCAGCTGGATTCCCGTCCAGTACGGCGTTCCATCAATCCAGAAGTTCTGCGCAAAGCTGCCATCCGGCCGCTGCGTACACGCCAGATACACCAGCGCCCTGCGGGCCGTATCCACACGCCCGCACGCGATCATCGCCGTGGCGGACTGGATCATGTCGCGTGTCCACACCAGGTGATAGCCGCCAAGATCGTCATCGCCCTTCGCATTCCCCCATGGAATCGAAGCCGAAGCGATAAATGCACCCGAATACGTCTTGTCCTCGTGCGCCAGAATCACGTTATGAGAAACACGCATCAGCCGCCCGCCATCGGCAGAGACCGCTGCCAACCGCTCGGGCGACGCCGCGCGGTGCCACTGCTCCACAAACCGCTTCAGGTGCAAATCATACGGAGTGGACAAAGACTGCATCATTCCAGCCAGAGCCGAATGGAACCCGTGCCCGAACGAGATGGCCAGCGTAAACTCGCGGTGCCTCGCCACATCAATCTCGCCCATCACCGCAAGATTGCCGTCCAGCGCCTGGCCAAACTCCCAGTCCATGCGCATGTTGTCCATCATGTCCTGATAGCCGTCTGAAAAGCCGACATAGCCGCACGATGACCGCGTAAATCCGCAGTCCGCACCCATCGCCAGCGCAACTTCATTCTTCCAGGCCAGAATGCAGCGCTGCCCCGCCACCTCTATCGACCGCGCCGAGTTTCCGGCGCCACCGCCATCCAGATGCGGCGCCAGCAGCGCATAACACTTCAGCCGCGAGAGAATGTCCTCATCGCCATCCACCCGCACCCGCACCAGCACCACAGGATGGTGCGGATCGCTGATGAACTCCTTGGTAATCGTGTAGCGGCCCTGCAAATCGCTCGCCACCACGCGCACCGCCAGCGCATCCGGGTCGATGTAGTGAAAATCAAACTCGTAATCGCGCTTCTCTTCATGGACGAAGGTCTCACCATCCGTAAAGATCAACTCCATGTCGCGCGTCTGCGGACGATCAATGGTGGGGAAATAAATCTCGTTCAGCGTTCCGTGCGAAACGGTAAACCACACCCGGCTCGAAGCCGAATACGCCGTGCACACCGCGTCCTTCTGGCTGGATGTCCAGCGCGGCTCCAGGCCCGGCGCGCCAAAAGCAGGGCCTTGATCGTTCAGCCACCGGTATGCCGAGGTCAAAACATTCATCGTCCACTTATTATCTCCCGCCAGACAGGGCATGCGAACGATAACTACCCATCAATAACCACTCCACACCCATAAAAAATGGCCGTCCCCATACATCAGGGACGGCCCTTCTACTTGGAACTTCCTTACGCAGCGAGTGAGAATCTGCGCTTGACCGCACCTGCCGCTCCGAGCAGGCCCGTTGCCAGCATAATGAGGCTCGAAGGCTCTGGAGTCGGTGCCACCGACGGTCCCGACACATGGCCCGCATAGTAGCCGTGGCTATCCAGAATGTCGAACTGTACCGCACCAGGATTCGCTGTCGAGGTGATCGTCAGCGTACCCAGCGTATACGGCACACTGAAGTTGTAAGAGGCACCAGCCACAGTTCCGACAACAACACCCGTGGAATTGAACGAAGTGATCTGGAAGATTCCAGCTAGGTCGCCGCTGAGAGATGCATTGGTAACACCGGAAAGACCAGTGAGGCTAAAGCCACCAGGAATGAAGAAGGTCAGATAATGGTCCAGCGTAAGACCATACTTGTAGTCATTTCCTGTGTGGGATTGATAGGTAATCGAATCAGCTTTTGCCATAGGCGTGAGAACCAGGCAAAGAGCTACAACAAACAGACCAAGGCGTTTCATAGAACAAGCTCCTCAGGGAAGAAAATGAAGTTCCCTCTTGAAAAAGCACTTGGGCTGCCATATGCCTGTGCAAAAGAGCGGTTTACTGTTTCTTTAGATTGGTTGTTTTGTTTTGGCCCAAAACATACGTGCTATTTAGGTCATTTGCTGATTTTTAACGCTAACTAAGTGGTAAATCAGTTCCCATTGGGAGTAACTCTTTCTATACCTGTTCTCCTCCCTAAAGAGGACAAAACCAAGAGTTGACGTTTACCTACCTCCTCATCTATGTTCTTTTAGGCGAACAAATGGCGAATATCGAGAGTCAAAATCTCTTTCCGATTCTGGGTCAACAAAGACCGACAGGCGTTGCTCGTATGGCAGACGAAAGCGAATGGCTCGATGCCGGCCACGACGTGGAGTTCCGTTCGCTCGGTGTTCGCACCGTAATGAATAAGGTGGTCTCCAAACGCATGGCATGGATGGCCTGGGGCATCAATCCCTATCGGGGATGTGAATTCGGCTGCCGCTATTGTTATGCGCGCTACACCCACGAATTCATGGAACTACGCGATCCGGAAGAGTTCGAACGCAAGGTCTTCATCAAACAAAACGCGGCATGGCTGCTGGAGCAGGAACTACGCAAACTGGAGCGGCGCGGAGCACTCCATGAAGAAATCGCGATTGGCACGGCGACCGATCCATGGCAACCCATTGAGCGGCGGGAGCGCGTGACCCGCAGCCTGCTTGAAGTCTTCTCGCATCATCGCGGTTTGACCATCGGCGTGGTGACCAAGTCCACATTGATTGAACGCGACCTGGATCTGCTGCGCGCTATCGACGCACGCAACACGCTGGTCGTGCATATCACCATCACAACGCCAGACGTGGAACTGGCACGAAAGCTGGAGCCGCGCGCTCCTCGCCCCGATCTTCGCTTTCGAACGGTCAGACGATTGCGTGAAGCCGGCATTCGAGCAGGAATCTTGAATTCACCGCTGCTGCCAGGAATCACCGACACCCCTGCTGCGATTGACGAGATGGCGCGCAGGGCGGCGCGGGTGGATGCATGTTTCTTCTCTGCCAATCCGCTTTTTCTCAAACCATGCTCGCGTCCAACGTACTTTCGCTTTATTCAGGAACACTTCCCCCAACTGCAGCAGGACTACGCGGAGCGTTTTCGCGAGATGGATTTCGCCGCGCGTCCCTATCGCGAACGGATGCGCGCCCTCGTGGCTGCGGCATGCCGGAAACATGGATTGCAGAAGAGAATGTCCGGCGAATTATCCACCGCAAGAAAACCAGCCGTAAGAGAGGACTTCATCCAACAGCAGTTGCGCTTTGGCTAAGAAGTCTGGTGTCCCGAACATCTGGACACGGACAAAGGCGCGGCAGATCGTTCTGGAGCTCGGCTGCCGCGCCCTTTGCAATTACACGTGGTCTGGACTGCACTGCGGAAAGGCAGTAATACGCAGCTTCGCTGCCCCATACGGGACCAGCGTGATCGTCTCTTCCGGTTGTTGAGTGTCCACAGGACTCTGCGGCAAAATCTGTGCCACACCGTCTTCACTGCGCCACGTATCCAGGCGCCGGGCTTTTGCATGCAACAGGACCGAAGCTCCATGCGCGGCAAACGGCTGTTTGCTCAACGGTGCTTCCATCACCTCGATCTTGTCCGCACGAGCTTCATCGTGCGCGAGCGCATAATTCCACGCCTGTTGCGGAAAGACCTGCCAGTCGGCAGTCCAGCCATAATCCCGCATCTTCATCCAGCTCGTACCGGGATCGAAGGAGAACACCAGCGGGCCGCGTTCAACACTTACGGAGTTGTGTACACCACGTACGATGCGTGGCTGCATGGGAAATCTAAATCTGATCGCGTCGCTGGTCTCCCAAACGCGATCGACTCTGCCGAAATGTCCATTTGGATTATGGATGAAATCCATAACTCCACCCTCTTCCAAAGCTCCTCTGCGTGCATGGCTCAACTCCCAAAGAAAACCCTCTTCTGCCCACAAAGGCACGCGGAACCTTATTGGAAATCGAAGTGGTTTTTCAGGATGGACCTGAATGTTGAATGTATCGCGGAAGGGATACTCCGTCTCAACCACAAGATGTACCTTCACACCGCGCACCTCTGTCCTCACCTCGCAGGGTGCATAAATCGCGGCAACCAAACCTTCATTCTCCGTCCCGGCGTCGCTCTTCATCCACAAACTCGTTGTGAGCTTCGGCCAGCCCTGGTGAAAATTGGCGGTGCAGCAGCCGAAATTCGGTTCTTTGCCATAGAGGTTCGATTCGGGACCGTTCGTCGTCCACGGCTTGCTATTCAATGAGCACTGCACCTGGTTGGCCTGCTGGTCGTACTGGTGCGCCGTCATCTCGTCGGTAAACGTACCGGGCAACGCGTTGTAGGCGATCTTCTCAATGCGGTCACCGATCCATGCTTCGCCAAGAATGCTCATCGCTATTTCCAGCGAAAACAGCGTCTCCACTACGGTGCAGAGTTCGGTGCCGTGGACAGGCTCGCGTCCTGCAAGATGCTCATCGCACGAGAACATGCCGTTAGGCTGCCCGTGATACCGGTCAAGTGCGGCAAGTTGTTTTGCAAACGCGGCACGGTCGCCCGCATCGCCTGTCACGCGATACCACACTGGAGACGTCTTCAGTGCCATGCCCTGATTCACGCCATGCACCGACTGCGGTTTGTCTGCCCCTCCACCGCCTGCGGCCTTCATCTCCGCGCGGGTAAATGGCTCCGTGTCTTTGAAAGGTTCAAACTGCGCCCGCCAGTCGCGGCCCTGCTGTTTGAGCAGGTGCGCAAGCGCAAGCAGGTGCGGCTCTGGCGCTCGGTCGTAAAGCCAGAGAATGGTGTACACCTCATCCTGCCAGCGCGACTTCGCCCAGGTCTTCAGCGGCTGTGCAGGCATTTCACGCAACTGGTAAGCAAAGTAGTGCGACATGGCCGGCAGAACACGCTTGTCTCCAGTCACCTCGTAATACTGCGCCAGCGCCTTCAGCATCACCATGTTCGGCCACCAGTCACGGTTCTTTGCCGGGCCCAGCGTGCCGTCTGCCGATGGGTGGTCGAGCGTCCAGTCGATGAACTTCTGCGCCTGCGCCTTGAGTTTCGCATCGTCCAGCAGATACGCCAGCGGTAGCAGCCCATCCAGAAAATATGGCCCGCGCTCCCAGTGTTCACCCGTGCCGCCAAGCCAGCCGGAGTTCGGTCCAACATCGGGCCAGTGCTCATGGAGACGACCGCTCATGCCATCCGCCTGGATGCGGAGCTGATCGCGCAGCCATCCAGCAGGAAGAATTTCGCCGAGCGGAAGAAGAGAAAACGCTGCCGGTGTAATAGCAGGTTTCTCAGCAGCAGCATGGATGGGTAAGGACGCCGCAAACGCAGTTGCGGCTACTCCCGTGGCGAACTCTCTGCGTGTAAGCATGTGCTTCACAATAACGAATTACGCCATCTCAGCACGGTCCGGCGAAAACTACCGTTTGCCCGAATACGTAACGCGCCAGACACTCTTCGATCCGTCATCCACAACGATCAGGGATCCGTCCTTTGCAACCGTCACACCAACAGGCCTGCCCCACACCTTCCCATCCGCAGTAGTGAAGCCGGTAAGAAAATCCATGTACTCGCCCGTGGCCTTGCCGTTCTTCACCGGCGCAAAGATCACCTCATATCCCGCGCGGTCCTTACGGTTCCACGAGCCATGCTCAGAGGCAAAGATGCCGCCCTTATACTCCCCTGGGAACATGCTGCCGGTATAGAACGTCATCTGCAGCGACGCCATGTGCGGCTGCACCAGAATGTCCGGCGTAATAACTTTGTTCTTCAACTCAGGATGCTTTCCCACATGCCGAGGGTCCTGATGACCGCCCATATACCACCAAGGCCATCCATAAAATCCGCCCTCCTGCACATGCGTAATATAGTCAGGCACAAGGTGATTTCCCAGCCGGTCGCGCTCATTCACCGAACACCAAAGCTCACCCGTGCTTGGGTTCACCGCCTCACCCACACAGTTACGAATGCCGCTGGCATAGATCTTCACAAACTTGCCTTCAGGCGTGTACTCCAGCACATCCGCGCGATGAAACTCGCGTGGATGCGTGTCCGGATCGTCCACATTGGACCCCGATCCAACAGACACAAACATGCGTTTGCCATCCAGCGAGAAGGCGATGTCGCGCGTCCAATGGCCTCCGCCACGAAGCTGCGCGTACCCCGGAAGCTTCTCCACAATCGTCTGTGGCTGTGCGCTCGCCTTCATATCGCCTGCTTTATAAGCAAAGCGGACAATCGAAGTAGTATTCGCAACGTAAATCCACTTCGGGTCCTTCTCTGGATAAAAATTGATGCCGAAAGGATGGTCCAGACCAGTGGCATATTCCGAACGCTCAGCCACCGTTCCATCCGGCTTCACGCCACGAAGAAGAATGACCTTACCTGCCTTCGAATCCGCAAGAAACAGATCGCCATTCGGCGCAGTGCGGACGAGGCGCGGCTGATCGAAGCCGCCTTCCGCATAAAGCTGCACTTTGAAACCCGCAGGCGCCTGCGGCATCGCTCCATTGCGCGGAGCATGCTCAGGACCGTTGTCCACCGACTCGGCTTCATTCGGCGCGGGAAGGTCCTTCACCGTCAGGTGAACACGTTCACCCGGCTTCTGCTGGTCCCAGTTGCGATACGCGTCCTGCCCCGTGTGGACACTCTGCGCCGTGGCAAACGTTGAGAACAGTACAACGGCAAATGCAGCGTGACGCATAGGTTCCTCCGCAATCTTTATATACGCAATCCGGCCTGTATATACGCAATCTTAGATGCAATCGCACACAGCAGATGATTTCCCCTACAGCAAGAGTTACTCAATGGGCCGATAGTAGCGCGCCTCCGGAGAGGCACACGCACGGCATATGGTCCCTTGCGGCGTTTCAACTCCGCGAGCGTAATTGATACCTTCGCCACACCGTACGCAGGCCACACGACCGCCTTTGTAGCCCGGAAATTCGTTCGCTGGCAGCGAAACAGACACGCGCTCCACCTTGAACAGCTCACCATCGCTAAGCTCGCGATACGCCCGCATCTGCTGCTCATTTTTATTCTCGATCGCAGGAAACCGCTGCCGCGCCAGTTCGCGTGAGGTCTCCAGGGCAACAACGCGTAACGCAGCATACGTATCGTCAGAAACCTTATTGTGCAGATCGACAAACGTAGCCGCCATCTTGCCGTAATCCACAAACTTCAGCGCACGCTTGCCCAGACGGCACCCGGTAACCACGCCGATAGCGTCTGTCGCGCAGCGGTCAATCTCCACAAAAGTAACAAGCCGTTTGCGGTCCGGCCCCATGCGCGGATCATCGACATCCAGAAGCGCACAAGCATACATCGCCATGCGGACCCCAAGAATCTGCCCGGCGCAAAGATGGCCATGCGCAACTTCAGCTTCACGCAAAAGTGCATCGAGAGACTGCATGCGTAAATGGTAGAACGCAAGAGCCATTCCCCATAGAGAAGTTGACGTCAACCGCGAACCTTGGCCTACGTTGTCGAGTGGATGGTTTAGGCTCGTCGCATGGGAATATTGACCTTCTGCATAAACGTCACCCTGGACGGCTGCATCGACCATGAAGAGGGAATTGCTGACGACGAGACACACGCATTCTTTACCCGTCTTATGGACGAGAGCGGGGCGATGCTGTGGGGCCGCGTCACCTACGAAATGATGGAGAGCTACTGGCCGGCGGTCGCTCGCGGCAACGTGGAGGTGCCGCCGGCGATACGCGAGTGGGCGGTCAAGCTGGATGCAAAACCTAAATACGTGGTGTCATCGACGCGAACGGACTTCCCGTGGACCAACAGTCACCACATCGCCGGCGATCTGCGGACAGGCGTACAGAAGCTCAAGGATGCGACTCCGGCCGGCGTGCTCCTCTGTAGCGGTAAACTCGCAAACGAGTTGGACCGGCTGGATCTGATCGACGAATATCAGCTTCTCGTCCATGCTAGGATCGCTGGCCACGGCCCGACGCTGTATCAGGACGGGTTGCTCAGTACGCGACGGCTTGAGCTGGTCTCGGCGAAGCCGCTCCGCAACGGCGCGGTCGCTATGCACTATCGGCGGGAGCGCTGACTCGCAGTGGCTCTACTCATCATCTTCAGGCGATTCGCCATCTTCCACCAGGTTCGTACTGGTGCCCACAACATCAAACGTAATGGGCTGGCCGCCGCTGACCTGCATGGTGATACGCATCGGTTCGCGCTGCCAAATAGGTGCAACACACACGGGACGGATGCGTTCCGCCTGCGGCCATCTTCCAATGACCTTCTCAAGCGCAGGGCGGCGTGAGGCAATCTGCCACACAACGGCAGCAATGCCGCCATTCCGTATCGTCGTCTTGATGCCGCAATAGGCGGCGTAATCGCGGTACCAAACCACATCACTCACCGCCGGATCGAAATCGGGCAAATGCAGCGCGGTGATGCGCCCGCTCGTGCGGTCCACCAGAAGCCACGGACCGGGCTGCCATACCCAGCGCGCGGTCCTTTCGCCGGGCAAGGTGTCATTGATATGCAGAACACGCCGGACCACAAAGGTTCGGTCCGTAATCTCGTGCGTGTCGCCCGTCGTCCACTCGCGGATACGCCCATCCACCACCAGTGGCCGCACGCGCAGAGTACCTGCTTCATCAGATTTGTTTTCGCGTGCGACATCCGCCGCCACATACGGAACGCGTTTCACTCCGCCCAGGGCAACGGTATGGGTGCGTGGTGCGGCAAAGAGGAAGGCAGAAGTAAAAAGCAGTGGCGCAAAGGCCAATCGAGAAAACCGCATGGGCGCTAGCCTAAGTGCAGACACAGCAGAGTTGCAACTGGCGTCCTCACGTATGCGAAGAAACTTCGCGTTTGGGTGAGAGAACTTTCCCCGGCTGCGAAGTTCTTTCCTGGGAGGAGAATTTTTGCAGGTTCCTTTACGCAAACATGCATTGACGCTGCAATTTCCGCACAAATGGGGAGTAGTATCAGTGCCAGAACAGTGTGGTGGTGCGCAGAGGTTGCACGCACCGGGCACGCGTCAGTCGAAAGGACCTCAAAGAGCTATGTGGAAACAGAACACGCCGGGAAACCCGGGCACATCCTCCTCACCGTATCCCGAACCCACCGTGCGCACGCCCTCCGCGCCGTCTTCGCCCAGCGTTGAGCCTTCGGCCTCGCGCGCACCCTCTGCACCGTCGGCAACGGCGGTCAATGAACAGGCGACCATCGGGAAATCGCTGATGGTCAAAGGTGAATTGACCGGCTCGGAATCGCTCTATATCGACGGCCGCGTCGAAGGTTCCATCAACCTTCCCGGCAATCGTGTAACGATTGGCCGCAACGGCCAGGTCGCCGCGGCCATCACCGCGCGCGAGATCGTGGTGCTGGGCAAGGTGCGCGGCAACTGCCACGCCTCCGACCGCGTAGACATTCGCGCGGAAGGCTCCCTGACCGGCGACGTGATCGCCGCGCGCATCTCCATTGAAGATGGCGCGTTCTTCAAGGGTGGAATCGAACTCCGCAAACCCGGTACCGATCCGGCCGGGGCTGCTCCCAAAGACTCCAAGTCTGCGGCTACAGAAACACCGGCGCTGCTGGATACCAAGGCATAGTTTTCGCCAATATCAAATAAGGCCCCCGGCATCGCTGGGGGCTTTTTATTTGCTCGAAAATGCAGATAGCAGAAAATTTGGAATCGATACCAATTTTATGGAACCGGAGAGCAACTCAGGCCGTATCTCCTCCTGACGGTTGATTTGGGCGCCGTTGTGGCAGGCGCTGCGCAATTTCCAGGAATAGACGCGGCGCGCCATTCCCCTAAATTTCTTTAGAAAGTTGAATCTGACTTTATGAACGTCATTCTGGCGGCAACGCCTGCTGTCGGCCATGTGAATCCAATGTTGTCCGTGGCTAAAATCCTGATCGAGAACGGACACAATGTCCGCATGATGACCGGCTCCTTTGCGCGCGAGCGCGTGGAAAAAGCCGGAATCCGGTTTGTCCCGCTGCCTGAGGGCGCAGACTTCCATACCACCGACCTCGATGAGGTCTTTCCGGAACGCAAGAACATTCCTGCCGGTCCGCCGCAGCTCTACTTCGATTTCATGAACTTCTTTCTCGCGCCTATTCCAGCGCAGTTTGCCGCGCTGAAACAGATGCTGGAACAAGAGCCTGCGGACCTCATCCTGGTGGACGTGCTGTTTGCTGGAGCGCTGCCGTTTTTGACCGGCAACTATCCAGACCGGCCCGCAATTGCCGGCCTGGGTGTAACCATTCTGCCGTTGGTGCGCGAAGATGGCCTGCCGTTTGGGCCCGGACTGCCGCTGGCAACCACAGACGAGCAGCGTTCTCAATATGCTGCCATCGCGGCGCAGATCAATGAAATGCTGCTGGATCCGGTGCGCAGCCGCTGCGACGAAATCCTGGCATCGCTCGGATCGAAGCCTCTTCCCATGCCCTATCTGGACGCGCTTGTGCACCTGCCGGACGCATATCTCCAGCCAAGCGTGCCGGGCTTGGATTTTCCCCGCACACATCTGCCAGAGAACCTCAACTTTATCGGCGCTCTGCCTGCACCCGCAGGCGCTCCCATCCCACAGCACATCAAAAATGTCCTCAAGCTTGGCAAAAAGGTCGTGCTCGTCACGCAGGGCACAGTGGCCAATCACGACCTCGGCCAGGTAGTCGCACCGGCCATCCAGGCGTTGGCCGATCGCGAAGATGTGCTGGTACTGGCTACCGCCGGTGGACGCAAAGCAACGGATATTCCCTGCACCATCCCGGCAAACTGCATCACGGCAGACTATCTGCCGATCGATCGCCTCATGCCGCATGTAGACCTGCTGGTGACCAACGGTGGATTCGGCACAGTGTCGCAGGCCCTGCAAATGGGTGTGCCGGTAATTGTGGCCGGAGCTACGGAAGACAAGCCGGAAGTCGCCGCCCGCGTGGAATACGCAGGTGCAGGCCTCAATCTGAGCACCGGCACACCAACCGTGGAGCAGCTTCGCAACGCAATCGCAGAAGTCCTCAGCGGAGAACAGTACAAGCTGCACGCCATGGAACTCGCTTCTGAATTCAGCCAATACGACGCCTCAGGCAGTATCCTCGAACTCCTTACGACAGCAGCGCAAAACTCCAGAGAACTCGCTCTCGTTTAGAAAACATCAAACTCCACAACAAAAGAAGGCCGCTCCCACAATTGAGCGGCCTTCTGATTTTTCTCCTGCAATTCTCGTGATCAACACCGGAGAATCCAACTACTCCGCAAACTTCAACCCAACAATCCCCACCAGAATCAGCCCAAGACAAACCAGCCGTGACGCCTGCGCCGATTCGCCAAACAAAATCATCCCCAGCATCACCGTGCCGATCGCGCCAATCCCCGTCCACACGGCATACGCCGTGCCCAGCGGAAGCACCTTCGTCACAATCCCCAGCAGGCCCATGCTCAGCGCGATCATCACCACCGTCGCCACGGACCACCCCAGCCGCGTGAACCCCTGCGAATACTTCAGGCCCACAGCCCATCCCGTCTCAAAAACGCCTGCAATCACCAGCACAATCCACGCCGTTTGTATCGTCATGCTGCCATCATCGCGTCTGCGCCTGCACAGCGCAAATCCAGTGCGATATCCTTGCTATCGCCCCCTGTTGCGCGTGGCGGTTGCACCCTGCATCGCCGCAAGCGCATCGAACAGAAGGAATTCCAATACAGGAGAACGACCGTGGCTTTTGAACTTCCTCCGCTTCCCTACGACTACACCGCTCTGGAGCCCCACATCGATGAAGCAACCATGAAGCTTCATCACGACAAGCACCACGCTGCTTACGTCAGCAATCTGAACGCCGCGGTGGAGAAGCACCCTGAGCTTGGCAAAAAGAGCGTTGAAGACCTGCTCAAGGACCTCAACGCCGTTCCCGACGACGTGCGCGGCGCCGTCCGCAACAACGGCGGCGGACACGCCAACCACACCATGTTCTGGGAGATCATGAAGCCCGGCGCATCGGGCGAGCCCACCGGCGCCATCGCCGAGCAGATCAAGAAGGACTTCGGCTCCTTCGAAGATTTCAAGAAGACCTTCAACGAAACTACCGCCAAGCAGTTCGGCTCCGGCTGGGGCTGGCTCGTATGGAAGGACGGCAAGCTCGCCATCGTCACCACACCCAACCAGGACTCGCCCCTCTCGCAGGGCCTCCAGCCCATACTCGGCAACGACGTATGGGAGCACGCCTATTACCTCAAATACAACAACCGCCGCCCCGAATACCTCGCCGCATGGTGGAACGTTGTGAACTGGAACGAAGTCAACAAGCGCTTCGAACAGGCAAAGAAGTAACCCGTCTTATCAAACAAACCGAAAAGGCCGCGAGCAATCGCGGCCTTTACATTTAACTGCTCTGCGCCTCAATGCGCCGGTATCCTACACTGAGATCGCGAGAAATCCCGGAACATGTTCGAACAGGCATTTAAGAAGATTGACGACATCCTGCGCAAAGATGCGGGTGTTTCCTCAGAGTTGGATTACATCGAGCAGACCTCCTGGCTGCTCTTCCTCAAATACCTCGACGCGCTGGAGCAGGACCGCGCCAGCACCGCCGAGCTTCACGGCGAGGAATACGCGCCGCTCCTTGAAAAGAAGTATCGCTGGCATTCCTGGGCCACACCGCTTACGGCAAAAGGCACGCTCGACCACAACCGTGCGCTCATCGGAGACGACCTCTGCGACTTCGTCAACCAGAAGCTCTTCCCATATCTCAAAGGGTTCAAGCAGCGCGCCGACCGTCCAGACACGATCGAGTACAAGATCGGCGAGATCTTCGGCGAACTCAAAAACAAGTTCCACTCCGGCTACAACCTGCGCGAGGTCATCGAACTCGTCGACACCCTCCGCTTCAACTCGCAGACCGAAAAGCACGAACTCTCTGACCTTTACGAAGCGAAGATCCGCTCCATGGGCAACGCCGGACGCAACGGCGGTGAGTACTACACGCCGCGTCCGCTCATCCGCGCCATGCTTGCAGTAGTGCAGCCGCAGATTGGCGAAACCATCTACGACGGCGCGCTCGGCTCCGCCGGCTTTCTCTGCGAGTCTTTCGAGCGCCTCAATAAAGAAGCGAACTCCGTCGCCCAGCGCAAGAAGCTCCAGACCAGCACCTTCTACGGGCAGGAGAAGAAGCCGCTCGCCTATGTCATCGGCCTGATGAACATGATCCTCCACGGCATCGAGGCTCCCAACATCATCCACACCAACACGCTGGAACTCAACAACAACGACATCCAGGAGAAGGACCGCCACGACGTCATCCTCGCCAACCCGCCCTTCGGCGGACGCGAGCGCACCGAGGTGCAGCAGAACTTCGCCATCAAAACATCCGAGACGGCCTTCCTCTTCCTCCAGCACTTCATCAGGAAGCTCAAAGCCGGCGGACGCGCTGGCATCGTCATCAAAAACACATTCCTCTCGAACACAGACAACGCCAGCGTCTCGCTTCGCAAACTGCTGCTCGAAAGCTGCAACCTGCACACCGTCCTCGACTGCCCCAGCGGCACCTTCCAGGGCGCGGGCGTAAAAACAGTCGTGCTCTTCTTCACCAAGGGATCAGCCACGCGCAAGGTGTGGTTCTATCAACTCAACCCCGGCCGCAACCTCGGCAAAACCAACCCCCTCAACGATGACGATCTGGAAGACTTCAAAAAACAGCAGAGGACCTTCGCGGATTCGCCACAGTCGTGGTCTGTAAACATCGCAGACATCGACCCCACAAGCTTCGATCTTTCCGTCAAGAACCCGAACGGCAATGAGGAGACGGTGCATCGCAGCCCAAAAGAGATTCTGGACGAGATTGCCGCGCTGGATCGTGAGAGCGCGGAGATTTTGCAGAGCATTCGGGGGCTGCTGTGAGGCAAGGATGGAAAAGCACGACTCTCGGTCAAATCTGTGACATTGATAAGCAGCAAGGAATCTACAAAGATCTGCCATATGTCGGGCTGGAAGATATTGAAGGCGGGACGGGGACATTTCTTGGCTCTCTCGACCATCATGCGGTGAAGAGTTCCACATTCAGATTCACACCTGAGCACGTACTTTATGGCCGATTGCGGCCATATCTAAATAAGACCTTGGCACCTGATTTTTCAGGTCATTGTTCAACAGAGATATTCCCTCTTCTTCCAAAGAATGGCGTGAGCCGAAAGTTCCTGCAGCACTGGCTAATGATGGAAGCCACCGTTCTGCTATTCAATGAGACTTGCACAGGCTCACGAATGCCCAGGGCAAATGTTGAAGAGGCCTTGGGATTCTCACTTCGGGTCCCGTCATTATTGGAGCAGGAGCGCATCGTCGCCATCCTTGATGAAGCCTTTGAAAGTATCAGCTCTGCTCACAGAACAAGCCAAGAAAATCTGCAGAATACAGAACGCTTATTTGAATCTGTTCTTGCTCGAACATTCAGAGGCGTTACGACAAATTGGAAGGATCATGCAGTAAGTGAAATCGCGAGACTTTCGTTGGGCAAAATGCTTGACAAAGCTAAGAACCGAGGAACACCTGAACGATATCTTCGGAATTTGAATGTTCGCTGGTTCCAGTTCAACCTGGACGATCTGAATGAAATGCCGTTCCTTGCGACCGAAGCAGAACGCTATTCCATTGCAAAGGGAGATGTCGTGATCTGCGAGGGCGGCTATCCCGGGCGGGCGGCCGTTTGGAGAGATTCCGATCCAATTTACTTTCAGAAGGCACTGCATCGAGTCCGTTTTTCGAATCCGATCCATGCTGATTGGTTCATGTATTACCTTTATTTCCAGAATCAAAGTGGTGCCTTGCAGCAGCACTTTAGCGGCACAGGCATTCTTCACTTCACAGGAGAGGCGCTTGCACGGTTTCGTCTCCCCGTACCCCCGGATAAGCAGATTCGGGAGCTAGTCGCACTATTTGACAAAGTGAGATGCATGTCTTTGGACCTGAGGAATGTTTACGAAAACAAAATTGAGAAATTGGAGAGCCTAAAACAATCCCTCCTCCATCAAGCCTTCTCGGGTAATCTTTAGGCGACCCCACATGCGGAACGAGTCCGAAACCAGAGCCGAGCTAATCGACCCGCTGTTCGCCGCAGTCGGCCAAATTCAAGTGGTGACAAATTGTCACCACTTGAAAAATAGCCCCTTCCCGCCCGCTCCCCCTGTCCGGTAAGCTTCTCATCATGGCCACGCATCCTGCGCTTTTTGAGAACCAGCCGGTCCGCCGCGTCTACGATGAGGAAGCCGAAACATGGTGGTTTTCAGTCGTAGACATCATCAAGGTCCTGACAAATCAACCAGATACGCGTACGGCTGCGCGCTATTGGAGCAAATTAAAGCAGCGCCTCGGGGCTGAAGGCAGTGAAGTGGTGACAAATTGTCACCAGTTGAAATTGGTGGCGGAAGATGGTAAGGCGCGCCTGACGGACTGCGCCAGTGCTGAAACGCTGCTGCGGCTCGTCCAGTCTGTGCCCAGCTCAAAAGCGGAGCCCATCAAACTGTGGTTGGCAAAAGTAGGCTTCGAGCGCATGCAGGAACTCGCCGATCCCTCGATCTCGATTGATCGAGCGCGGGATACATACAAAAAATTGGGTCGTAGCGAAAAGTGGATTACCCAGCGCATGACCGGTCAGGAAACGCGCAACAAGCTTACCGACTACTGGGCAGGGCACGACATAAAGAAGGGTGAAGAGTTCGCCATTCTGACTAACCTGATACATGAGGAGTGGGCGGGCATATCCGTTGCAGAACACAAAAAAATCAAGGGACTCAAAACACATAATCTCCGCGACCACATGAGTGAGGCCGAGCTCATCTTCACTGCGCTGGCAGAGCTCTCTACCCGGCAAATGGCGGAGACCGCAGGAGCAACCGGCATGCCTGCCAATCAAAAAGCCGCCCGCAGCGGAGGACAGATTGCCAGACGCGCCCGTTTGGAACTGGAACAACAGACAGGACGCAAAATTGTGAGTTCCGGTAACTATCTGCCTCCTGCAAAGCCCCGGAAGTCTTTGAATAAGTGAGAAACGAGTCCGAAACCCGCGCCGAGCTAATCGACCCCGTGCTGAAAGCTGCGGGCTGGGGCGAGGTTGCGGAGTCGCGCATCCTGCGTGAGTTCAAGATCACCAGGGGCCGCCTGCTCGGTGCAGGGCGGCGCAGCGAACCTGATACCGCCGACTACATCCTCGTCTATCGCAATCGCAAACTCGCCGTCATCGAAGCCAAGCGCGAAGACCTCTCCGAATCCGAAGGCGTGGCGCAGGCCAAGCACTACGCGGCCAAAATGGCTGTGCGGTTCGCCTACGCCACCAATGGCCGCAAGATCTACCGCATGGATCTCGGCCCGGAGGAGAAGCCCGAACCTGCCAGCATCGAAGAACCCGGCGGCCCCGCTGCCACCGTATGCAGCGAAGGTCCCGTAGACCGTTTCCCCACGCCGGAAGAGTTGTGGGCGCTTACCTTTGCCGAAGACAATGCATGGCGCGACCGCTTTGCGCAGGTGCCGTTTGAAGATCGCTCCGGCTCATGGGATGTGCGCTACTACCAGGACACAGCCATCCAGCGCGTGCTCGAAGCCGTCTCCGAAAACAGGCAGCGCATCCTGCTCACGCTCGCCACCGGCACTGGCAAAACCGCCATTGCCTTTCAGATCGCGTGGAAGCTCTTCCACGCCAAGTGGAACCTCTCGCGCCAGCCCACGCGCCGTCCGCGTATTCTCTTCTTGGCCGACCGCAACATCCTCGCCGACCAGGCGTACAACTCCTTCTCGTCCTTCGCAGACGACGCCCGCATCCGCATCGCGCCCGGCTCCATTCGCAAGTCTGGAAAGGTGCCGACCAACGCCAGCATCTTCTTCACCATCTTTCAGACCTTCATGTCCGGCACGGACTCCGACGGAAAGCCCGCGCCCTACTTCGGCCAGTATCCGCCGGACTTCTTCGACTTCATCATCATTGACGAGTGCCATCGCGGCGGCGCGAACGACGAATCGAACTGGCGTGGCATCCTCGACTACTTTGCCCCCGCCGTGCAGCTTGGCCTCACCGCCACGCCCAAACGCCGCGACAACGTAGATACCTACGCCTACTTCGGCGAGCCGGTCTATATCTACTCGCTCAAGGAAGGCATCAACGACGGCTTTCTCACGCCGTTCAAAGTGATCCAGGTTTCCACCACGCTCGACGATTACGTCTACACGCCCGACGACACCATCGTGGAAGGCGAAGTGGAAGAAGGCCGCCGCTACACCGAGCCGGACTTCAATCGCATCATCGAGATCAAGGAACGCGAGCAGAAACGCGTCTCTGTTCTGATGGAACGTATCAACCAGAGCGAGAAATCGCTGGTGTTCTGCGCCACCCAGGACCACGCCGCGGCCATTCGCGACCTGATCAATCAGAAGAAGACCACCACCGACCCGCTCTACTGCTGCCGCGTGACGGCCAATGACGGCGCTCTCGGTGATCAATACCTCCGGGACTTTCAGGACAACGAGAAGACCATCCCGACAATCCTGACGACCTCGCAAAAGCTCTCGACCGGCGTAGACGCACGCAACGTGCGCAACATCGCTCTACTGCGCTCAGTGAACTCCATGATCGAGTTCAAGCAGATCATCGGCCGCGGCACACGCCTCTTCGATGGCAAAGACTTCTTCACTATCTATGACTTCGTAAAGGCGCATCATCATTTCAATGATCCCGAATGGGATGGTGAACCGCTTCCACCAGACGATCCATCCGAGCCTGCTTCTCCGCGGGTTCCAGAACCGCCGAAAGATGGTGAGCAGCCCGATGAAGGGGATGAGGAGGATGACCAGAAGCGGAAGCGCTTAGTGATCCGGCTCGCAGACGGCAAGGCCCGCGAGATTCAGCACATGACCGCGACGAGCTTCTGGAGTGCTGATGGCAAGCCAATGTCGGCCAACCAATTTCTTGAAGCTCTTTATGGGACTTTACCGGAATTCTTCAAGGACGAAGACGAACTCCGCGCCATCTGGAGTAATCCCAAGACCCGCCGTGCTTTGCTTCGCAGTCTGGAGGACAAAGGTTTCGACCGCACGCAGCTAGACGAGATCCAGCGCGCGCTCAACGCAGAGCAGTCCGACCTCTACGACGTGCTGGCCTACATTGCCTTCGCGCTTCCACGCATTACCCGGAAAGAACGCGCGGACAAGGCCCGCCCCGCCATCCACTCCACCTTCTCCGAAAAACAGCGCGCCTTCCTCGACTTCGTCCTCTCGCAATACATCGCCGAAGGATTCGAGGAACTCGATCAGGACAAACTCTCACCGCTCCTCACCCTCCGCTACAACGCCCTCTCCGACGCCGTACTCGACCTCGGCGCCACCTCCGAAATCCGCGACATGTTCGTAGGCTTCCAGCGCTATCTGTACTGAGCGGTTCGGATTCTTCCCAGCAAGGGCCAACGGCCCGTCCTAAATTAGCCTGGGGCAACGCCCCAGGTATGCAGACCACATCATGCAGAGCGCTGAAGGCGCGACCTATAAACACTCAGGCGGAACCGCATCCTCATCTGCCCTTCGGCTCCAACCTCAAGGCCACCGCAATCTTCATCGCCGCCGCATACGTATCCCCCGTCGGCACCGCGCTGTAACTCTTCGTACTTCGATTGAACGCATCGCCCACCGCATACCAATCGATCATCTTCTGCGGCGTGTGGTTCTTCATCGCCTCATCCAGCGAATCGAAGTACATCTGCCAACGCGGCATGTAGAAATCGCGCATCAACCCCGCCCAATCTTTGTTGGCGTACTCATGGAGACCGGCAGCGCTGGCCTTGCGGTGTCCCCACGTCGTGAGAATCGAGCGCGCATCGTAGTTGATGAGTTCACGCTCCTGCGGCGTCACCTCCCACGGCGGAAGATACGAGAGCCACGTCCCCAGCAGGAAGAACTCGTTCGTCTGCAAAAGCTGCTCCTGCAACTCCATGTCGCGCATCCACTCCGCCGTCAGCGCGTGGAACTTCTCGCGGTCCTTCGCTGCATACGCCTGCTTGATCGCAGGCAACAGACGACGCGATTCATCCGCAAGCACCTGCCGCGCAATGTCCGTCAGATCGTAGCGATAGCTCGCCGACTTACGCCGCGCAGGAGCCACCAGCAACATCTCCGTCAGCGCAGGCCTGATCTCCTCCAGGTTGTAGCGCACCTCGTCAGGGGCCCAATGCGCGCTGCGCTTCGCCGACAGCGACGGCTGTGCGGTAAACAGCGAATCGTGCCCCGTATCGCGCTCGCCGTGCGTCTTCACACCGTCGCCGCGCAGCGAGTAGCTGGTGTGCAGTAGGATCTGCCACGCCTTCTTCGCATGCGGATCGTTGCCGCCATACCGCCGCTCCACATATTGATCGGTCCACGTCTCCAGATCGACAGGCTCCGTGCGCCACGCCATCTCCGTGAACAGGTCGTACGCATACGGATTGGTGTCGAGTCCTTCGGTATACAGCGCCGTGCCTGCAATGTGATTGCCCGCACGTTTCGCATAGTTTGGAAAGCGCGTGCCGTGGTCATACAGCGGAGCGCCCATCGTGGTGCGTCCGCCAAACTCCCACAGACCGCCCCACAACCAGCGCGCGCCCATAAACTGTTCATCGCGATTCTCGCGCGGATAGCGGCCCTGCTCAATGTCCGCAATCAGGATTTTCGAGCGGTCCAGTCCCTCCAGCAGTTCCTTCTGAGGATTGGTGTCCCAGGCCATCATGAACCACAGCGCCTCCGGATGCGCTTTCTCCAGCGCCTCCTGGATCGCGCGCCCGCCCTCCCGCAGCGGCACGTCACCGGCGTCGCCGCCCTCTTGGAAGGTCTCCATGTCATAGATGGAGCTGTCGCCCACCATCTCCGCCTGGTGCTTGTAGAACGACGCCGCCAGCTTTGCGAACGCCGGATCGCGCGGGTCCAGCCACCCCGGACGGGAGAACCCTACCCAGTCCTTTTTCTGCACGACGACATGCGCTCCAGGAACATACTTTTCGAAATCATTCGGAACCACACCATAGAACCCCGGCAGCACCACGGTGATGCCGAGCGACCGCAACATGCCCACAATATTTCGCGCGGATTCTGCTCTTTTTTGCATCAATTCGAGGGATATTGGCTCGATAAAGCAGCACATATTGCCCATCAACTGCCAGTTCTGGTGCGCCGGATGCGTAATCCAGTTCCGGATCGCCTCGTCCGAATAACCCGCATCCAAAAACGTCTTATACAGCACATAATCGGTCCCACGCTGCACTAAAACCGCATTAATTCCAGACAAAGCGAGCACGTCAATCTCATGCTGCCACCGCGCCTCATCCCAGTACGGTGTGGTGTATCCATCCGTGTTCTCGTTCAACGCATATCGGAACGGAAACAGCGCCGGCTTCACAATCTCTTTGCCCGGTGCAGGCAAAGTCATTCGTTCGATACGGCTGCCGTTTGTCGAAACATTCTGGTGCGCGACGTACTTCAAATACCAGTTCACGCCGAAGAGCAGCGACGGGGTGGTCGCCGCTTCTACACGGATATCTCCACGCTTGCCGCTGATACGGAAGCCGTCCGCCTTGCCTGCATAGTTGCCCTGTTTCAGCCTTAGATGCAATTGCGATGCAATTTCCGGCATCACGCGCCGCAACACACCCTCAGCAGCCGTTGTGTCTTTGTTCCACGTGGAACAATGTGCGGATACGCTTAGAGCCAAAGCGCAACAAAGAGCAACTATTCGAAGATTTCCGAAAGACATAGGCAGCATCATACATAGGAGTCCATTCATCGGAAAATAGACGAGTGATGTACAAAACAGAACGCGTTGCAGGTTTCCGCCAGTTCGTCGCCTTCCGGCGGGACAGGTTGGATTACCTCGCCGAAGCTGCGCGCCGCGGCCTGGATGTGCGCGAAGTAAAGCTCTTCACCGCCAAAGGCCATCTTTACCAGATCAATCATCCGCAGTTGATTGAAGACATTCTCATCACGAACGATTGGAACTTCGTCAAAGGCAAGGCGCTCGCTTCGTCAAAAGTAGTTCTGGGTGAAGGACTCATCACCTCCGAAGGCGAACTGCATCGCCGCCAACGGCGTCTCGTGCAGCCTGCCTTTCATTCGCAGCGCCTCGTTGGCTATGCGGAGTCAATGACTCGCTGCGCGCTCGATCGTCGCGACAGTTGGCGCGCAGGACACGTGGTCGATATCCACGAAGAGATGATGCGGCTCACGCTCATCATCGTGGGCGAGACACTCTTCTCTGCCGATCTGCGCGGCCAGTCGGATGAAGTGGGTGGCGCACTTAAGCGTGCGCTCGCCATGTTTCTGCGCCTCAACTCTCCTTTGGCGCAGTTCGTTGGCCCATTTCGCCGCCGCGCCATGCGCATCGCCGCAGATGCGCGCAAAGACATCGTTCGCGTGCTTCACCGCATTATTGAAGAGCATCGTGCGCAACCGGAGCGCTACAACGATATGCTCTCGATGTTGATGGAGGCGCAAGACCCTAACTCACCGCAGCACATGTCCGACGAGCTTCTGCTCGATGAGTCGCTCACACTCTTTCTTGCCGGACACGAGACCGTTGCCAACGCGCTTACATGGACGATGTATCTGCTCTCGCAGAACCCCGACGCCGAAGAAAAGCTCGTTGCAGAGTTGCAAAGCGTACTCAATGGACGCACACCCGCGCTCGACGATCTGCCGCGTCTCACCTACACCACGCAATGTCTAAAAGAGGCGCTGCGCATTTATCCACCCGTTTGGGTGATCGTGCGTGACACCGTTACCGCATACCGCGTGGCCGATATGGACATTCCCGCGCACACGCTGCTTCTGCTCAGCACCTTCGCTACACATCGCGATGCGCGCTGGTGGCCCGATCCATTGCGCTACAACCCTGATCGATTTGCGAGCGATGCTCCTCCGCGTCCACGCTTTGCCTTCTATCCTTTTGGCGCAGGCACACGCCACTGCATCGGAGAAAGCTTCGCGACGACGGAGAGCGTTCTTTTGCTGGCGACGATTCTGCAGCGCTGGAAGCTGTCTTTTCTACCGCACCAAAAAGTAGAGCTTTGGCCGCAGATTACCCTGCGGCCAAAACACCCTATGCGTTTTCGCGTTGAACCGCGTTAGATTCGCCAGGCTCTTCTCGCATCCATGCGGCCACTATTCCACTGTCCAGCCAATCCTGGCGCCGCTCTTTTCATTCTGCTGTTTGAGCCATGCGTACAGTGGCGCAAAGTACTCCAGCATTGGTCCTGCATCGATATGATCGCTACCGGTCATCTCTTTTAGCGTCTTTTGCCACGGCTGGCTCTGCCCTTTTTCCATCATCGCGTTCAGCTTGTCGCCTGCGGCCTTTGAGCCATAGAAGGTGCAGCGGTTGAGCGGGCCTTTGTATCCGCTCGCGTCGCACATGGCTTTGTAGAACTGGAACTGATACACGCGCGCGAGGAAGTAGCGCGTGTAAGGGACATTGCCGGGGATGTGATACTTTGCACCCGGATCAAAGTCTGCTTCGCTGCGCGGGACCGGCGGAGCAATCCCCTGATACTTCTCGCGCAACTGCCACCATGCCTTGTTGTAGTCTGCCGGTTTCACTTCACCGGAGAAGACCTTCCAACGCCATTGATCGATCAACAGGCCGAATGGCAGGAACGCGATCTTATCCATCGCCGTGCGCAGTTGCAGTGCAATGTCCGCATCGGCAGGTGGCACCCTGGCAATCAGCTTCAGGTCCTTCAGATACTCCGGCGTAATGGCCAGCGCGATGGAGTCTCCGATGGCCTCGTGAAAACCGTCGTTCGCGCCGTTGCGGAAGAGGAACGGCTGATGACGATATGCGCGTTGATAGATGTTGTGGCCAAGCTCATGGTGCAGCGTGGTGAAGTCATCAGCATTTACGCCGAGACACAGCTTTACGCGAAGATCGAGATCATTGTCCACGTCCCAGGCGCTGGCGTGGCACACCACATCCCGGTCGCGTGGCTTCGCAAATTGCGACCGTTCCCAGAAGGTCTTCGGCAGCGGATCGAAGCCCATGGATGTGTAGAAACGTTCACCGTATTTCACCATCGCTTTTGCAGCGGTGATACGCGCAGCTTCTGCTGCATCACTGGATTCCACTTCGCACGGCTTACCTTTGCAGTGATCGAGCAACATGTCGGCGGTTTCCGGTGTTGTGGAAGCGATTTGCTTCTTCAGCGCCTCTTCAAGGTCAGGAGTTTTCGTAGCCTTCGGAGGAGCAACAATGTCGTAGATGTTTCCCCACTCCTGCGCCCACATGTTTCCCAGCAGGTGCGCAGGAATCATGCCATCCGAACGCCGTGCCGCATCGCCATACTTCTCGATCAGCCTGGTGCGTACGTAAGCGTGGAGCTCTTTATAGAACGGCTCAAGCTGCGTCCATACGCGGTCGAGTTCGGCAGAGAACTCTGCTGGCGACATGTCGTAACCAGCGCGCCACTGTTCACCTGTGTCTTTGAATCCAAATGCGCGCGCGCCTTCGTTCGACAACTCGGCCAGACGCGCGTACTTCTCGCGCATCGGTGCGCCCACCTTGTGCCAGCCCACCCAAATATCGAGGAGCTCTTTCGGGTCGCGGCTCTTCGCCATCATCACGCCGAGTTCGTCCACACCTTTACAGTTATTCGGGTCGCCGTGCAAGCAGTATTTCCCTTTGCCATACATGCCGTCGAGTTGCGCAGCCGTCTGCGTCAACTCCGCCAATAGTTTTGGATCTGTTGGCGAGCCCTGCAACTTGAGCAGCATGTATTTGCGCTTCCACTCGGGTGAAAGGCCCTTTAGCTTTTCGAATTGGTGGCCTTGCCTGATGGCTTCATTCACACGCGCGAGCAGGCGCTCGTTGGCCTTGGCCGTGATCTGCTCAGTGTCTTCGTTGATGAAGGTTTCGCCGACCCATTGCGCGCGACCGGCATCATTCACAGCGGCAAGAAGATCGGCTTCGGTCTTCTGCATCCATGCGTTCGCCTCTTCAACAGTCCGGGCAAGTGATCGCTCAGAAGTCGGGCCTGTAAAATGCTTGCCTTCGTTGGCTTGAGCAGCGAGCGAGAACGGCAGAATAAGCGTGATTACAAATGCAATGAGGAGGAACATCTTGCGCATGTGCGGAAGTGTAGCGCAGATAGCCGCACTTTTGCCGACTTACGCATTTCGTCTGGGGAAGAGTGACAGCGATAAATCGCGCCTTCAACATTTTGGATTTTGTATGCCGATCGCTTCTAATCCGGTCGTTCTATCACAGCAGCGATGCCTTCGCGTGGCGCTTGCGTTGGGCGCGACGGTGGTGTTTCGATGCCAGAGCCAAGTTATGTGAAGAATCCTGCAGAAGGAGTATCTCTCGATTGAGATTACCTCTCTTGGGTAGTAAAGGCCGGATTTTTGCTGCTCTAACGGTTAGACCGTTCCTGTACTTCGGCACAATTATTTAACGCAGCAATCCGGGCGCAGGTGCTTTGCCTGTATGCACCCAGGTGACGAGTTCATCAAATGCGCGGCCAATATCGTCTGCCGTCATGCTGCAATGTCCCTGCCTAGGTACGTATTGCTGCACGTAGTTTGCCGAGTGACCAGCTTTGGCAACTGTCTGCTGATAGGGCGTAAGAATGCTCCCCGGCACGATGGGGTCGTAAAGTGTATGCAGCGCGACTACGGGACGGGTAACCTTTCCATTCGCTTCGTAATAGTCCAGGAGATATTTACGCGCTTTAGGATCGGCAGAATAGCGCATTACACCATCATTTAGAGCGGCATCGGACTTCAGATCGGAGCTGGTCCCGGTGTAAATCGTATTGCGATTTTCGAATGGATTTCCGCCGGCCTTATGCTGAAAATCCGCAATGATGTAGGTGTAATAGACCATCATGCGTGCTACTTCGATGTTGCTCGGCAACCCTACGAGATTGCGCATCGCATCCGCAGCAGCCGGTTTGCCGTTCAGTGCAGCAATTACCTTTTGCCGCAGCGCTTCCGTCTCTACAAAGTTCGATGGGACCGGATCGAGTTTTGGCAGGAGACCCGGAAAGTAGTAATCAAATGCGGCGCGCAGAGCGAACCGGCGTGTCATGTTGTCCAGCGTGGAACCGACCGACCCGCAGAGATTCAGTCCGCCCGCATACGGTTTGGGATTGCGCTCGATCGTCATCATCACCAGCGCGCCGCCCATGCTTTCGCCTGTGACGAACGTCTCCTTTGGCTGCCCAAACTTTTTTCCAAAATATTTACGGAGCTTCTCGGTATCGCCGGGCGCGGACTGCAAGGCCCAGCCAGCCTGTGCATATGCGCTCTGCACGACGGCGTAGCCGCTACGGATGACGTGCCGCAGCTTTGCCAGTTCGGGCGCATCTTCTCGGAAGTGCACCGGCGCGTGCGTATAGCCATGGAAGTACACCACCAGCCCGCGGTTCCACTTGTCAGGCAGATCGATGCGATACGGCACACCATCAAGGGTGCCTACCTCGACCGTTGTCGTCGCCGTTTTGTGTGTCAGAGGTGCAGGCGTGGGTGGTGGAGGCGTATTCTGCGCGGCCTTGGTGGTTGCCTGGGCATGCACCTGCACACTCCAGGACGAGGCGAAGACAAAACTGAGAGCAGCTAAATAGAACGTGCGGCGTAGCATCATGCTGCCCTGAACTTACCAGAGAAACAGCATTCCGTTGAAGAGCAGGTGGTGGAGCATGTCCGTAACCGGCTGTCGGGTAATCTTATGCCGACCGGGATTCGAGAATTGCAGATAGTGGAGATCTGTGCGTTCCAATTCCGAATAGAAACAAAGGAAATGGTCGGGACGACTAGATTCGAACTAGCGACCTCACCCACCCCAATCCGACGCTCTACGTAACATCAACAACTTAGCGATACGCTGCACGGTCTCTGAACCTCAGGAAAGCGGTCAACGGAAGCGAGGCAAGTGCAGCACGACCACTGCTGCCACCTGGCGCAAGCACCGCATGAAGATGCGCACGTTTCTCCACACCTTCGATCCGCGCGATGCGCTTACCGTTTGCGTAGATGTAGTCAGTCCACCCAGGCGCAGACTGACCCGCATCCTGCGACAACTCGCTCAGCACCCGGCCGCCGAAACGAACATACTCACGCCAGCTCGCAATGTTGCAGTTACCATCCAACTGGCCCGCACGAATGCTGCCACCATCCCCGTTGTAGCTGTACACCGCCTTCTTCACATACGTGTTGTTGTTCTACTCGCCCCATAGCCGAATGCTCGATCAACTCACTTTGAGCTTTACGGTTGTACCGTCCTCAAGACCCTTGATCTGATTGGCTAGAGATGCCCTAAATCTCATCGCATCGACGGCATACTGACCTTTTAGATTTGCCAAGTCAAATGCCCCACCAAGGACAAATGGCTGTATGGGTACCAGTCTTTTTCCCTCTGAGAGATGTCCGTTTAATAACTGCCAATCATGAGCGAGCTTATATCCTGTATGCAGGTTGTAGTCATTCAAAATTTTCTCCGCCCAACTTTCAATCGATTTTGAAAAAAAGGTGCTCTCACCCGTCTCTGGGTCAAATGAAACTACCTCGCCATCTTTTACCCCAAACTGAAACCCGAACACATCCTCTGCAAAAAAGAATGGGAGGTTATCGTCTTTATAAAAAGCCTTCCATGTGCTGGAGGCATTCCACAGAGTAATATCCATGAAGCCTTCAGCACTCTTGTACGGAAACACATGCAATGCGGATTCAAAAGCGTAAAATCCGTTTTTTAGCGATAACAACTTCAAAAGCTCAACTGGCAGGTCGCAGTCTTCTAAATCGCATGAGCCCAGTTGCTGAGATGCGATCCCAATCAGCAGTTCTAGGCTATTTGGTTTTAATTTTGACCTTCGTTCCATCTGGAAGATTCCTTATCTGATTACCCATGCTTGCGCCGCTACCTCGATTGTCTGACCTTTGAATATTTCTTACGCTCGCTCTCGATCCACCTTCCTGAGCGAACGCTGGAGGGTATTCATCACGATCATGACCGGCCACTCCCCGTACTCCTTTAAGTGCTTGAGCCCTCCGGCTCGCGCTTCCTGCACGATCGATTGTCACTACAGATGGCTGACCAGATGCTTGAGCGTCTTCAATGTGCCGTGCTGATGCCGGGTACTTGCCAGAGTCTACAACGATCTCCTGTGTAACTCCCTCCTCTTCTCCGACAGCTTCGTCAAGGAGTTCAGCGCTGCCGTCTGCCCAAGCCATAGGATCGGCAATTGTCCACAGACCTACGAGAGGCGAGGATCTAGCTAGATCAAGCACTTTTTGATCGCGCTCCTCTTGCTGTTCAGCGTTTCTTACAATACCTTCTCCCTGAACCGTGTTTACGCTTGTTTTGGGCGAGCCAGACAGTTGAGCATTGGTGTTCCAGCCTTTGAAGGTTAAGAAGTTCAGAACTCTCTGGCACCAATCGCAATGCCCATCGAGATCCGATTGCGAGATTGGATTATTTTCTGCATAAGCGTAAAGATTAAGGCTCTGTGGTGTATCCAAATTCGCATAGGGCACTGCCACCACCTTCTGTGCCCAGTCGGGGCTCATCCATCTGCCTACGATGGAGGCGTAGTACCTGGCCCCGAAGTAGTCGAGCCCTGATTCTGTGTCCCGTTCTTTGCCGGTATAATGTGATTCCCAAAACGCACACGAATGCATAGGACGTGGAGTGCAGTCGTAGTTGAAGTCGGCTCCCGTCGTAGTGACAGCAGAATTCACCACGATCCCTGGTAGGCATCGCGGAGGAGGGTTATCGCCTCCCCGGCTCGGAGCTTGTCTAACCCTAAGCTGAGAGCTGGGACAGCAACCGCTTTCAGCTTGATCGGACTCGTTTCGTTGAAGCGGTGGATCGCCTTGAAGGATTCCCGGAGAACCAACCACGTCGTATCAACTGGGCTCAGCGACTCTTCCGGCGAAGTCGCAACGCCGGGGATCGCGTAGGGGGGCCGCCCTTTGGCAACCTCGTAATCGGGCATCTTCACAACCTGCGTCTGATGAAGCGGAGCCGGGGGCTTGATGGCTCCCCACTCCATAGCCGACATGAGAGGCACGAAGACCGCATCCAAGCCGCCACTAGCATCTACTGCGTCCGCATACTTTTGGAACACGGTCACCTGGGGCAGTTGCGCGAGTTCTGCTTCTAAGCCCTTCGCTCGCTCAGGGTTCATTTCGATCACATACAAATAGATTTGATTTGTCATTGTGGCTTCACCTGTGGAAGGTTGTCGTTGTGGATCAGAACGCCTCGCCCTTCGGTTGCTGCGCTATGTACCGGAGAGCTATTGACTAGATCGGTCGGTGCAGTTCCTCTGACTACCGTCGTCGATGGACCGCCTCCCGCTGCTTGTTGAGCGCCGAACTGCTCGGCACTCTGTTGAGAAAAGAAGAAGCCTTTGTACTCTGTACCGTTTGGAGATGGTAGGAACTGACCAGTATTTTGGATACTCTCCAGTTCAGTTGCATCAACCGCTCTATAGAGTTCCGTTGTAGTAACCGATGCGCTCTCGCCAACGAAGCTTCCAGCCTCCGCTCCAACTTCTGCCCCAACACCGACACCTCTTGCTACGGCGCCGCCAGCTACCGCAGTGCCCACCGTTCCGATGATCTGACCTATTGCTCGCCCGTCTCCATGCGCCGCCGCGACTACTGTACTCGCTACAGCGCTTCCTATCGCCTTGCCCGTCACGATTGGATGCGCTACGGCGGTTCCAACTCCTTGCGCCGTTGCAATCGGATGCTCGACTACGTGAACGATACGACGGTAGGTTGAATCAGCAAGACCATTCGCAAAGTCTGTGAACCAGTTGTGTCCATCATCATCAATGAGACTCAGCGAGTTGTTCCGCACATACATGTAAAGGTTCAGCGTTTGTGGATCAGCTAGATTCGCATACGGAACAGGAGAAATTCTCGTCGCCCAATCGGGCGACATCCACCGTCCCATGGACGAGGCGTAGTACCTTGCCCCGAAGTAGTCCAGCCCTGATTCTGTGTCTCTTTCTTTGCCGGTGAACTTATGCGGTTGGTGATGGAGGGTGGGTCGGAGAGTTCCTGGCCCGAAGGGAGCAAACTCGCCCTTCCATACCGGATAACCAAACGAACTCAACTCCATCTGCGCCGTCCCCTGATGATCCCTACGCCAGTTTTGGACGACGCATCATCGTTTTGTTACGTAACACGTATGGGGCCACGCTTTGGTACGGTTTCCATTTCAGTTGACAGGCATTTACCTCTTTTATCAAATAAAAAAGATAAGCGTGATATTTCATTTCTTATCCAGCTGAATGCATTTTTCCCCACTAAATCACCGCGCGTTCCGTCCTTATAACAATGCCATACCGTCTGATCTTCACGATCCAGGCACAGCAAAGATCCATCAAATCCATAAGATCCTACTATCAATAGGCGATTTAGATCTAAGTCATATTTATTATAGTTTTCGAACTTAATATTGTGTGGCGGAGTTATCACTGTATCGGACCGATTATAGAGTGCGGTTGATGGCATAATCCCGAACAAGCTTAGGGAATTGGAAAAAAGTAACGCGCCATTTTGTATAGAGAAAAAATCTACCCAAACAGGAGGGATTTTCAATTCATTCGAGGCCATTTTTATATCTTCCATCGCAGCCGGCTTGAAGATTATATTAAGATACGCCGATTCTGCAATAAAAGGCGTCTTGATTTGATAATAAGCCTGATTATTTTCAAGTTCATCAAGCCAGCCATATTTGAGTAAGATATTTCGCAGATTTAAATCGATCGCCTGATGTCTTTTACTGTCAGTACTAAACGATTGGATGTTCATCTATTGTAAAACTCTCATTTTTTAATGTATTCGAATCGACGGGCTTGTTCGTATGAGAATCAACATATTGGCCGCCAGTTACATGCAACGAGTCATGCTTTGCAGTATGTATGTATGTATAGGCTATCTAGAGTAGTGGCCGCTTTGGAAGGATCTGCCAATGATAAGCCTCCGGCAATGCCCTCGTGAATGCCTGTAATACTTTCTTCGACGCTTCCTCTAATCACGTTAAGCGCAATATCAGTAACCTGCAATGCGATCAATGATCTAGAGAGCAACTCCCCATTTGTCACGTTGCGAAAGTTCCCGCCATGCTCTGCAAGATTGCCCTCGACGCCCTCTACAAATTTGACATTATTTGGTTCACCAGCTAGCTCCCTATGCCCATTCACGCTGTTGATGTGATGGCCTTGATAACCAGAAACTCTGCCGGTTTTTAGAAGTTCCGCTCTTTCTGCAGCTGTCCATGGCCGAGTACCGGTTCCAGTTCTCTGTACCAAGCTACGCCCTTGCTCCCAAGCCAGCCTAATAGCTTTGGCTCGCTCATATTGCAGAGAAGCATGGCCATCGGGGTCATCTTTTGAAAGCGGATTATTTAATACATATGAATATAAGTTTAGCGTTTGTGGAGCAGTAAGAATTGCGAAGGGAATCGCTTCGACCTCGGGACTCCAGTCCGGGCTCATCCACCTGCCGACGGTGGAGGCATAGTACCTAGCGCCGAAGTAATCTAAGCCGCTCTCTGCATCCCGTTCTTTGCCGGTGAACTTATAGCGGTTGGTGGTAATTGACGGATCAGATAATTCCTGCCCAAATGGGGCGAATTCGCTCTTCGACACCGGCCATCCGCCTGCGCTCAACTCCATCTGCGCCGTGCCCAGATGGTCCGAGGCGTAGTAGCGGATAGATGCATCATCCGCAGCAATGGAGAGATTCGCGCCGGTGCTTGCAGGGCCGTTGACATAGGTGGGAGATTCTTCTCCGCCGTTGAAGATGGTGTGTACAGAACCGTCCGCACTCACCACCGCGATGGAAGCAAATTGTTGGGTGAAAGCTCCTCCGCTCAGACCGCCACCAAACAGATCCCGGAATACGTCTTATTCGCAAGCTCATGGAGCGAGATTACCCGGTTGTGCCAGGTGTTCAGCACAGTGTCATCGTCACTTGGCTGGCCATCCTGATCGGCAAGGGTGGTGGTCACCCCATCTGCCCAGATAAGAATGCCTCCATGCGTATTGCCGGTCTGGCGCTGACGCACCACCAGTTGGTCTCCATCATGGAACATATAATTAGCCATCTGCGGCGCAGCGATGGTATAGCTTACTCCAGTCCAGCCACCGCCATAGGTGCCTGATACCTGAAGGACCTTCTCCGAACTCGCAATCCGCGCGATGCGCTTGCCACCGGCGTAGATGTAGTCCGTCCAGCGTTGACTGGCTGGATTCCACACGCCTGCTCCTTCGATCTCGCTTAGCACCTGCCCGCCGAAGCGGATGTACTCGCGCCAGCTTGGCCAGCAGAACATCGCGCACCCACTCGCTCAGGGTCAGACCGGCTGCACACGCTCGTTCCTCCAGCATGGCGAACTCCGCCTCGCTGACCTTCGTTCCTACGGACTTCGTGCGTAAGGGCGGCTTCAGAGAGCACCGCCTGCGCTGCCGGGATGTGTGGGAGACGACTTCAGGCCGCACGTCGGCTGTACGTTGCTCAACATCGGGCAGCGCCACCGGAAGCGGGCTAAGAGGCTGGAACTCATAGGGTTCCTCTTCAGCAACCTGCGCTCACCCACAGAGTACGCCCATTTATTGGATTTTTCTTCTTAGCCGCCTGTTTTCAACGAGTTCCCGCACAGCAACTTCAGGTTGCTGTGCAGCTCCCATTCTGGGGTGACGTGTCACCCTCATCCCGTGCGCCAAGCACGGCGCTCGCAGCAGCGATGATCTACATGGAAGCTACGGCGTTCGGATGCAAGATGCAGCGGGCTTTAATTGCTGTGGCTAGCCTCAGTCAACAGGTGATCAAGGGAAGCCAACTCTGCTTGCATTAGTGGAGAACTTGCGATTCTGAACTCAAGCTCGGGATCACTAGGGTTTAGTTTCTCTTCGAACTGAACTTTCGCATCGACCAAGTCTCTGGCCTTCGATGCAATCGAAGCGATTGACTTCACATCCCACTCAAGAAAGTATTGGATGAGGTGACACACCATGATCGCTGCGTCTTGCGCATAGTCCACGAGCACTGTATCGAAGTCATCTGCATCAGGGGTCGCTTCAACACATTTCTCAAGCAACTCTTCGGCTTGGGATCGATCTCCTGTTCTCTCGGTCCGCTGAGACTCGGCAAAGCGAACTGCCTCCTCAAGAAGCTCGGGTTCACCCCACCCATATTGGACGGAAAAGCTCCTGTATTCCGGCAAGTACCGCTCGCAGACAAGACGTCCGAAAACGATCCGCTGCGAGTCGGACAGCTTGTGCAACTCGGTCTCAACATTGTCAAGGAACTCCTGTGGTTCTCTTATGGACAACAGCTTTCTCCTATGGCTGCTTCAGGGGGGTTATGGGCCTTGCGCCTGCATCCTGGATTGCCTGCGCACATGATGAGCAAATGGGACGGCTAGCAGCAATTGAATTCACAGTCATGCCTTGCGACTTCGCTGCATTTATTACTGTAGTTTCTGCATGCCCGGAACCCGTAACCGCAGTTTCTCCAGGCCGAAGAGCTGCTCGCTGTGAGGGGGTCAAGGCATTACGGCTTGATCCGACCATGACCGACGTGTTTCCGTTCGCATCCGTCACGCTCGCCGCTGCAGTTGTTGATTTGGTTTGGCCGAAGGTATCTTGTGCAGCTTGGATGGCATTTGCTCTTCCAGCGAGAGCCGCATCGCTTATACCTTCTTCAGCTGCTCCTCCCTTCAAACCCGTTGCCATGATGCCCAATGTTGTGATGGCTCCGGCTACTGCTTGCGTACGGTTGCTGTATTGCGCTACAGGCATTGTCTCGAAATGCTGTCCGGTCTGCGCCGATTCAAGGTTTGCAACAGTGTTCCAAGTATTTGCTATGAGGTTCCAAGCGCCTTTCGCGCCTCCGACCAAAATGTCCTTAGCTTGCTGAGGATTTGCAATGATCGGTCCTGCAAACGCAGGATCTGGCCAATGCCCATCAGCATCAACTTGGTTGATCGGATTATTCCCGACATACCCATACAGATTCAGACTCTGCGGGTTATCCATCTTGGCATATGGCACCGGTTCGGCCTTCTGTGCCCAGTCCGGGCTCATCCATCTGCCGACGGTGGAGGAGTAGTATCTTGCCCCGAAGTAGTCGAGACCTGATTCGGCATCGCGTTCTTTGCCGGTGAACTTATAGCGGTTGGTGGTGGTGGATGGGTCGGAGAGTTCCTGCCCGAAGGGTGCGAACTCGCCCTTCCACACCGGATAACCAAACGAACTCAACTCCATCTGCGCCGTCCCCAACTGCTCCGAGGCATGGTGCATCGAATACACACTGTCACATACACATTTCAATGCACCTCTCGGATACCCACTTACCATTCTCGGAATTAATTTAGGTTGACTCCGAAGCTATCTCTTTTAAGTAGTATTCAGACACTGCTCTGTTCTTCCCATCGCCAGCAAGGCTATTGATATATGAAGGCGGTGTCGGCTTTCGCTCTGGATGACCCAAATCAAAGAATTTTTCAGAACCTATAATCTGTATAGCTTTCTTCTCATTTGCTAATACATCCGCCGATTCAGCCTCTTCAGGAGAAGCACCGAATCTTAGGGATATGCCGCCTCCTTTGAGCTTCTCCAGAACCCCTGGAACAGTCTCGACCTCTATTCCTAGCCATGGTGCATATCGAGGCCCAAAGAGATTCAACCAGTAAAGTCCAGGCACACCCCACTCAGGGTCGGTACCGACGAACTTACTGCTTGTCGCTCCGCTCGGTAACTGTTTTATCAAAAGGTTCTTTGCTCTGTGATCACTCTCAGATGTTAAAAACCCATATTCGGCTTTAGCATTTACGAACATTTCGGTTGCAAAACGGGCTAACAGATCGACACCAAGCTTGCGAAGAGCTGATAAGTCGATCCACATCGTCCAAGAGATTGAGAAGAACGGCTCAGGATGCGCGGGGATTATCGGCACAAGAAGACCATTTGATTTCTCTTTCGTCCACATTGGAGGATAGTGTCTATTACTAATATAGCCTTCTGTTCTGAATGGCTTTGAGCTTTTGAATTTGAAGTCCGCGCCTGGTTGCAAAAGCCAACGTATCGGCTCTGAGATATCTTTCGGATCGAACGGTTCTTTTAGGGGTTCTGAGGTATCACATTTTTGTGGCCTAAACACCCCATTCTCAAAGTTGCTCAACGCCTCAATTTGTCGACGTGCATTATCCGCAGTAATCTCTCTTGCAGAGAACAACTGTAGCTTTAACGTTTGGCTCATTGTGGTCCCAGCTTCGGTGTTCTTATAACTTCATGATTTTGTTGAACCGTATTCGACACCTGCGTGTTCGTACCAGTAACAACTTGGGATGGTTTTCCAGATGCAGCTTTCGATGCGGCATTTTGCAGACGGAGCTGTCGTGAGTCTGTCACTCTTTTCGTATCCTTTACTTCTGTGAGCTGTCCGTCAGAGTGATTTCCATCAGCGATTGTAGTGCCAGTTTTGCCGGTCTTTGGGTCCACCGTTGTAGTGGGCTTGGTATTTTTTTGTGCGCCAACTTCCGAAAGCCCTTTAGCCTCATTAGCTCGTCCACGACTTTGTGGCGATTGCTCTCCATTTGTTTTTTCTATTGCTTGACTTAGGCTGATCGGTTGATAGCTGCCGAATGCATTCGGTATCCCTGCAACCGGCCCACTTAATCCGGTATGGCTTAGAATATAACCGCCTACCGCTCCAAGAGATCCTCCAAGTGCAGCCCACCCTGCCCCTGCTGCCACACTAATTTGTCTTCCAGCAGGACTTTCTGCTACCTCTTCAAAAACTACACACCAAGGACAATGCCCATCGGCATCTGCTTGATTGATCGGATTATTCCCGACATACCCATACAGATTCAAACTCTGCGGACTATCCATCTTGGCATAAGGCACCGGCTCGGCTTTCTGCGCCCAGTCGGGGCTCATCCATCTGCCGACAGTGGAGGCGTAGTACCTCGCCCCGAAGTAATCCAGTCCTGATTCATTATCCCGTTCTTTGCCGGTGAACTTATACCGGTTGGCGGTAGAGGCTGGGTCGGAGAGTTCCTGCCCGAACGGCGCGAACTCTCCCCTCCAAATAGGACTTCCGCTGCTGCTCAACTCCATCTGAGCCGTCCCCAGATGGTCCGACGCGTAGCAGTGTGGGATGTGGGACTCGGAAGCCAGATGCATGGATAAGCCGCTTGTACGGCTTGGGGCCGTATATTGTGCCCGACGCGAAGATGTGCCAAATAGAGATTATCACTGCTGCGCAGTTGTTCCCCATGGATTCCATTCGGACACATCATCACGCCATAGCCCTGCACCAATCTCAAGATAAACAGCAGGATATAAGGAGTTATCTACAGCTAGCAAAATGCTAATAGGAACCACTCTTCTTTCATCTGCAGGAACATTTGGGCTCGCTCCTGCAAACATTTCCCACTCATCATTCTCCCAACGCATCACCTCGGTTACTCGCTCCCCACGTAATGCACCGAGATTTGTAATCGCTATTGACTGAACCGGAATCGGGTATGCCCACTCTTGATCGAGATCTCGCCACACGGGAAACAGGGCTGCGCTCCACGGCTTGTTCATATTTGGGATATCGAGCGTAAAGTGCGATTCATCCGGTACGATTTGCCACGCTTTCATTGTTTCGATCTGATAGAAGTCCAATGCACCTAACATGAGCTTTTTAACCCAACTCTCATCAACTTCTCGAAATGAAAATGATCCACGAGAATCAACTATAATCTCCCGCGTTTTCAAATCAGTTTCAGGTGATAAGCCAGCCACGATTTTGTCAATAATCTGAGGAATCTCTTCGAGTTTGTAGAAATAGGCTCCAGCTATGATGAGTTCTGCCCCAAGCGAATCCCTCAGACCAATGGTGTAGGCATAGTGCGGATCACCACCACCTGTCACGACATATGTGTGGAAACCGCGTTGAACAATATTCTGCCTTATCTGATCTATAGCGGATTTCCGCTGTCCTGTGTCTTTCATATTTACGTCCTATTTCTCCCCCGAATGCAAATCTGTATGACATTCTTTACATACAACTACGATCTCTTTTCCACCATCAGCGTGTCGATCGGGATAGTGATGGCCAATTCCCTCGCCATTTTTCACAGACTTCTCGCAATTTGCGCATTTTCCGCCTTGTTCTGATAACTTCTGCGCTTTTTCCGCAGGAGTAGCAGTTCTTTGTGGAGCACGCTCGCTTGGAGGAACTGACCCCGGTCCCGTCTTGGATTTATTCAACTTACCCATTGCCATGGCAGCAGTTGTGGCTGTTCCAGCCCCATGCAACGTTACGGCAGTTGATGCAGCATTTACCGGCACTCCAATCGCCGCGCCAATTCCAGTTGTGTCCAATGCAGCTCCAGCTATATTTCCGCCAGTGCCAAGAATTACTTCTCCTACACCCTGGCCGGCCGCAATCGAATGTCCCAGCATTGCGCCTAAACGTCCTGCAGTTGTGGTCTGTTCAACATTCCCCGCCCCCATAAGATTGTCACTACCGTAGGCGTTCATTGCCCCCGCAACGAAGTTCACGATGTCTCGCCATTCATGCCCGTCGGCATCTGCTTGGTTGATGGGATTATTTCCCACATACCCATAGAGATTGAGGCTCTGCGGGTTATCCATCTTGGCATAGGGTACGGGCTCGGCCTTCTGCGCCCAGTCGGGTGACATGAACCGCCCCGCTGTGGAGGCGTAGTATCTTGCGCCGAAGTAGTCCAGGCCTGATTCTGTATCCCGTTCTTTGCCGGTGAATTTATACCGGTTGGTGGTAGAGGATGGGTCGGAGAGTTCCTGTCCGAAGGGTGCGAATTCGCTCTTCGACACCGGCCAGCCGCCTGCGCTCACCTCCATCTGCGCCGTGCCAAGATGGTCCGAAGCGTAGTAGCGGACAGATGCATCATCGGCAGCAATGGAGACATTCGCGCCGGTGCTTGCAGGACCATTGACATAGGTGGGAGATTCTTCTCCGCCGTTGAAGATGGTGTGTACAGAACCGTCCGCACTCACCACCGCGATAGAAGCAAACTGTTGAGTAAAGTTTCCTCCACTCAATCCGCCGCCAAACCAGATCCCGGAGTACGTCTTGTTGGCAAGCTCATGGAGCGAGATTACCCGATTGTGCCAGGTGTTCAACACGGTATCATCGTCACTTGGCTGGCCATCCTGATCGGCAAGGGTGGTGGTCACTCCATCTGCCCAGATAAGGATGCCTCCATGCGTATTGCCTGTCTGGCGCTGACGCACCACCAGATTGTCTCCATCATGGAACATATAATTAGCCATTTGCGGCGCAGCGATGGTATAGCTTACTCCAGTCCAGCCACCGCTATAGGTGCCTGAGACCTGAAGGACCTTCTCCGCACTTGCAATCCGCGCAATGCGCTTGCCGTTTGCGTAGATGTAGTCCGTCCAGCGTTGATTGGCTGGATTCCACACGCCTGCTCCTTCGATCTCGCTTAGCACCTGCCCGCCGAAGCGGATGTACTCCCGCCAGCTTGTTATATTGCCATTGCCATCCAACTGGTCAGCATGCACACGGTTGCCATCGGCTCCGTAGGTGTACATCGCTTTCTTCGCATAGGTGTTGTTGTTCTGCTGGCCCCACAACTCTGTCAGGCGTGAGTCTGCATCCCATACGTACGCTTTTGCAATCGCAGCACCCGAAGACTTATCTAAGCCTTCAAAAGCCGTAGGGCAATCAGTAGAGTTGAGGCGATTAGACTACATCCCAATCCCCACCCTGTAAAAAGGATAATGAAGAATGGAAGCTGCCCATATTCAAAGATTCTAATTTCGTAGATTTTCCATGTAGTGAGCACGGCTGACACCACCTGAAAAGGAATCCAAAGCAAAATGCTATAGAGAATAGAGTCTAAGATAATCGACCGTCCTCTAGCCTTAGCTCTCATCAGACAGATCAGATTGATAATTATTGCAACGGGCGCTCCAATAATCATATATCTAAATAGTTCAGGAGAAGTTACATTTTCTCTCAGAGACCACATTGCGATTCCAAAAAACAAGCTAAACAATAAACATAAAGCTAAATTATCCCGTCTCATTATTTTGGATCCTTTTCGGAGGGAGTGTAATTTCTTACACTCTCGATGACAGACGTCGTCTGAGTACTTGTCATACCCGATGCTTTTGCAATTGTTCTAACGGTAGATTCAAACCTATTTACAACTCCTCTTGTCGCAGCATCTGCCGCTTTCTTCTCGCTGTCTGTTGCCGCTTTTTCTCCTAATGGATGCTGACCAGCTGTTTCGTATTGATGACGGACAGCATCTTGTACAGTATGGGAAGCTTTTCCTAAAGCATCGAGAGCCTGTCCTGCTTCACCTCCTACGGCTTTCCAAGCAGCACTCAATATCTGAGACTCTACGAATTGATTTGCTTCAGATTTGGCGGTTTCAACATCGGAATGATCGCTTTGCTCGGCGTGTTGTGGATTTTCGCTTGTTTCAACAAAATGATGCAGAAATGGTACTCCGGAAGCCATGTTGTGCCAGCCATCCAGACCTGCATCTGAACGAGCCGCACGTTCTGCTGCTTTGGCACCGTATCCCATTGCCTTCAAAGTTGCTATCTCTATGGCGATGTGGTCCTTGGATCCGAAATGGCCATCCGCATCAATCTGGGCGATTGGGTTATTCCCCACATACCCATACAGATTCAGACTCTGCGGGTCATCCATCTTCGCATAAGGCACCGGTTCGGCTTTCTGCGCCCAGTCGGGACTCATCCATCTGCCCACGGTGGAGGCGTAGTACCTGGCGCCGAAGTAATCTAAGCCGCTCTCGCTATCCCGTTCTTTGCCGGTATAATGGGCACCCAAACGATGTCATACATCCGAACTACAAGTCGCGATCTGGGTCAAAATCAACCAATCCAAAAGCCGCCGGATCGATACCGAATGAGTGTGCCTGTGTGATTATGAGTGAGAGTACCTCATTGTAAGCCAACAATTTACCCTCAAGGAAGGTACGATCCGGTTCGGTGGAACTCTCTATCTGACGTCGTATATCAATAGCATTCTTTCGAAGCTCAAATACTACGTCATAAGCATATTGATCAATCATCTAGACTACCTATTCTTTAGCATCTTTAATATGTTGAAGGATTTCCTGCTGTTGCTGCTGTCGAGCAATATCGTTCTTCCATTTATTCATCAAACCTTGTTGATATTGCTCGCTTCGGCTTCCCCAATCCTTCACAAACTTCCCTGGATTGGCTAGTTTTTGTTCATGCTCGGCAATCTGCTTTCCAATGCTTGATATGCCTTTCTCAAGCTCAGGTACGGATTTTCCCAGATAATTACGCAGAAATCCTGAATGGGCACCTCCAGACATTGCTTCTCGAAGCACTGTGGAAGTCTCTGATGCCATCCTCAGTCCTTTGAGTTCTCCTCCAATCGGTACTGCGAAGCTCGCCACCGCGCCCGCACGTGTTCCCGAAATCGACGCATGTGCATCAGGCTCGATCCGCCGCAGCATGTCCAGTTGCGGGCCATTCATCGTATTTGAAACTGCATTGAATCCTCTGATACCGAGGTTTATAGTGTCTGGCACTACATTTAGAACTTCGCCTATCGCTCCAGCAAAATGATCCCAAGCTGAACAAAGACCGCCACCATTCGCATCACAATGGCCATCAGGATCATTCTTGCTAAGAGGGTTATTCCCGACATACCCATAGAGGTTGAGGCTCTGGGGATCGTCCATCTTGGCATAGGGCACCGGTTCGGCTTTCTGGGCCCAGTCGGGACTCATCCATCTGCCGACGGTGGAGGCGTAGTACCTGGCCCCGAAGTAGTCGAGCCCTGATTCTCTGTCTCGCTCTTTGCCGGTGAATTTATAGCGGTTGGTGGTGGAGGATGGGTCGGAGAGTTCCTGGCCGAAAGGTGCGAACTCGCCCTTCCATACCGGCCAGCCGCCTGCGCTCAACTCCATCTGTGCCGTGCCAAGATGGTCCGAAGCGTAGTAGCGGATAGATGCATCATCCGCAGCAATCGAGACATTCGCGCCGGTGCTTGCAGGGCCGTTGACATAGGTGGGAGATTCTTCTCCGCCGTTGAAGATGGTGTGTACAGAACCGTCCGCACTCACCACCGCGATAGAAGCAAACTGTTGAGTGAAGTTTCCTCCACTCAATCCGCCGCCAAACCAGATCCCGGAGTACGTCTTGTTGGCAAGCTCATGGAGCGAGATCACCCGGTTATGCCAGGTGTTCAGCACCGTGTCATCGTCACTTGGCTGGCCATCCTGATCGGCAAGGGTGGTGGTCACCCCATCTGCCCAGATAAGGATGCCTCCATGCGTATTGCCGGTCTGGCGCTGACGCACCACCAGTTGGTCTCCATCATGGAACATATAATTAGCCATCTGCGGCGCAGCGATGGTATAGCTTACTCCAGTCCAGCCACCGTTATAAGTGCCTGAGACCTGAAGGACCTTCTCCGAACTTGCAATCCGCGCAACGCGCTTGCCACCGGCGTAGATGTAATCGGTCCAGCGTTGATTGGCTGGATTCCACACGCCTGCTCCTTCGATCTCGCTTAGCACTTGTCCGCCGAAGCGGATGTACTCGCGCCAGCTTGTTATATTGCCATTGCCATCCAACTGGTCAGCATGCACACGGTTGCCATCGGCTCCATAGGTGTACATCGCTTTCTTCGCATAGGTGTTGTTGTTTTGCTGGCCCCACAACTCTGTCAGGCGAGAGTCTGCATCCCACACGTACGCTTTTGCGTCGCTATTTGCTGTACCCGCGCATAGCGTGTTGCCCGAAGCATCGTAGCCACTCACCATACCCGGTGTGCCGCTTACACCCAGAGGCAGGCAGTGGAAGGTGCTGGCCAGAAGATGGTTGCTGGCATCGTACGGCCACGAGGAAGGATTGTAGGGAGCAGGGAACGTCAGCGGATTATCGCTTGGCGGTTGCGGACCATACGTACTGGTCTGATTGATGTTGCCAAACGAATCGTAATTGAACTTCTGCTGACGAAACTGGTTCAGCATCATCGTGTCCCACTGCGTGATGCGATTCAAAGCATCATACTGGAACGTCTGCGTATGCGGCGCATTCAGAGCGTCATTGATGGCATAGATGTTGCCGTTGTTGCCAGCGACAGGATTGCATTCATCTCCGTTTGCATTGCCGGTGTTGCTGTAGAAGTAGCGCCGGTCCATGAACGGGTGCGCTAAGTCCGAAGATGGTGCAAGCTGGCTCCGGCATGGTTGCAGTCTGCTGTTCTTCGCCAGCGCCTCCACTACATTATTGCCGTAGGTGATCGTCTGCGGTGTGCCATCAGGAAGATAGGTGATCGAAGACAGATACGGATTGCCCGGAGTTGTTGATGTGCCAGCCTTCACCCAATCCAGACGGCCTGCGGAATCATAATGTTGTACGATCTGACGACCGCTCGGATACGTCAGATCGGTCAGGTTACCCGCGAGATCGTAGGCGGCGTAGATATGATGGCCTGCATAGCCCCACTCGGCTGGTGTGCCACCGAATACTTCTTTGATGCGGCCCATGGAATCATAGGAAAAGTATTCGTCATTGCATTGCTTGGTAGTGGGATTGCAGTCGTTGGTTATCGACGGATTATGCGAACGCGTTCCGCTCAGTCTTCCGATGAGGTTGGCAGAAGGCCCGGAATAAGGCTGGCCCACCAGCGGAATAGGCTCACCATCGTAATAGAACTCATCGACAACAGCATTATTGAGCGATTTGGTCTTGACACGGTTCAGCGCATCGTAGGTATAGGAAACCACTTGTCCGCGAGCATCCGTCTTGCTGAGCAGATTGTTGTCGTCGTCATAAACATATGTGATCGTTCCCGTCTCGGGATTTGTCGATGAGGTCAGCCGGTTCAGCGTATCGTATTCAAAAGTGCGGGCAGTACGCGGTACATCTGTCCCCGCAATGCCAGACTGGACCACCGACTTCAGATTTCCGAACGCGTCATAGGCATATTGCGTGAGAGCTCCGCTGGCCTCGATAACTGCGACAAGCTGTCCCATGGAATCGTAGCCGCGTTTGGTCACATTGCCGCGAGGGTCCTGCTCGTTGGCCCAGTTCGCCGGAGCAGGTGAGACACCAGTTGGAACATCGCAGACCGACGACGGCTGACCAGCAGTTGCCAATCCGTTATAGCAATACCAGGTGATATTCCCCATCTGGTCCGTCTGCTTCACCACGCGGCCCAACGCATCGTACTGCATCTGCATAATGCCATCAGTGGTATTCACAGAATTCATCAGAAAGGGATTGCCTTTATTGATCACACGCCCTAGTGAATCGTATGCCGTTATGACGGTGGCACCGTCTGGTGCGATCTGTTCGGTGGGCTTCCAGTTCGTGTCGTAATACGTAGTTGAGGAAAGATTTCTGGATATATCAAGCGACGCGGTTTTAGTGGCATGGACGGGCCAGTTGGAGTACGTCAATATTTCATCCGGCGGTCCTGTGACCGACCCACAGTTCCATGAATAGTTTGTCGTATTAACGGCACCATCAGCAGTCTGCTTCCATATCTCCGCGCCAATGCAGTCATATTGATATTGCGTACCAATTCGATTGGCAGCTATATCGTTCGCGTCCGACTGTTGCATGACCCGTCCGCCACAGAGGGAATAAGCTGTCCTCAAAAAGTGTCCCATGGCATCCGTTACGGTTGTAGGAAATGCCTGCGTATTCCCGAGGTATGAATCACCACAATCCATTGATCCAACATAATTGTCTGTGTAGTCATATGTCGTAGTCTTCCCCCGTGGACTTATCGACGTCAGGACATTATCAAAAGCTCCCGTCGTCATCTGGGTAGTTAGCGCGCGTCCATCCAAATAATGTGTTTCCGACTGCAGTGCGGCCCTATTCCACGTATATTGCGTCTTCCGCTGCTCGCCCGTGCCATCCTTCGTAACTGTTTCGGAGGTCTTTAGATGAAGAAGATTCCTATGATAAGGACCGTAGTCGTCAGTCTGGTCGAAGGGATTCGGAGTAATGTAGGTCGAGACAACATCTCGAATTACATTACCATTCTGATCCTTTGTTACCTCATGAATGGGATTAACGTAATAGTCATACGTATAGTGCTTTGTATATAAAAGATGACCATCGATACTAACACTTATATCATCAGGTTTAGGTCGCTTCCCTAAATACGTCGCCGTAACCTCCTTCAAAACCGTTCCGCTGGACGTCTTTACTATAGTGTGCGCTGGTGCTTCATTCATTGCAAACTGAATGAATTCTGTATCTCCAGTGGGATAGGTAATTGTTCGACCTTCATTTATTTTAGTGCTGTAGCTGTAGTGCTCCTCGACAGGATCTACAACGGTTACACCATCATATGTATAGAGATATCGCTCTAATGACTGAGGACCTCCATACGGCTGCATACCGCCATACACATAATGAACAGACTTTCCAGACGGCATATTCATCCAATTCAGAAGTGCCGTATTGGTACCATCGCCGTTGTAATACCAAAAGAAGTCATAATGGCTACCATTGGGCAATAGGATCTGAGATAACGCCTCGCTGTAACATCCGTTATTGACCGGATGGTGGACAGAATCACAAGGATTTCCTCCTCCCCACGCAGAGAAGTTCGTAGACTTATAGGAAAAGTAGATGGTTTGGGCTGTTCCACTATCGTCGTGGTAAGTAATCTGAGTTGGATGTCCGAAGCTGTTTCGCAGAACCTCCACACCGCGACCAAGGTTGTCCGTCACAACAGTGGATGCATGATCGGCTCCAGGAGAGCCGAAATAATTTCCATGAGCGTCCGTCGCCATCAGCCATTCGGAGGCACTATACCCATCCGGGTATATCGCGCTTCCGCCATAACCACCATAGATAAAAGAATAATCACTTGTGGCAAAGTGACCGGTAGAATCAGGTGTGACTGCGAATGTAGAACCGTCGCAACCTAAAATGGTTCCGTAATTTTGTGGATTTTCTTCATTTCCTAAAACAATCAGATCAGAGGGATTTTTTAGTTTCTTATGAGGTGCACCCAGCACAATTGTTGGATTTGTATTGTTATGGTGCATTGGCAGACTGGCTTCACACATCCAGCTTTCTTCTTCACAGGTATCTCCATCTGAATCCTCCTCCGTGCAGGCATCTGGATCTCCATCACACTCATCACTCGGTGGTTCTGCCTCACAATCTTCATCAGGCGGGCAGGCATGGTTGTCATACTCAGGCGGCTCACCGTCGACTTGCAGCTCCGTCATCACCACACCCCGTGGAACGCAGAGCGCAAATAGTTCTCGTAAGCGAACTTGACTCAGGGATCCATTTCGACTCGGGATTGCATTGGGATCGAAATAGTCGTTCGAGTTGTAGTTGAGGTCAAGTTCGCTTACCCCGCCATTGGCGGCTTTGAGTCTGACAAGTGGAATCTTTACATTGACGTTGAGGTTATAGACATTCACAGTCTCTACGTCACTGCCCTGAAAATATGCCGCTGTTAAACCGCCTCCCGGGCCGCCTGTGGTAGAGATACCATTGGAATCTATCGTCTGCGCAACCAGACCACGTGAGACAGTTATTGACCCAAGCAGCGCCAGCGTACTGGCACAACGTAAAGCTGCCGCACCCTTTGTTCCCCAAAATTTGATCATTGTTCTACCCGCACAGATTGAATGTGATAAATGTGCTTTATATCGGCCTGCATGGTTATAATTGTCGAAGGCATCAGGCCTCTATTTATCGTTGTATAGTTCCCAAACTCAAGTATCCTAGCGAATGTGTCTGTATGCTCACATCCGGCAAGGCGGACGATTGCGCGGACCAGGGTCGCCGCTTCCGTATCTATTGTGAGATCGACGATGGCACCTGCCTGCTTCTGCGCCAACAAACTGAAACTCCGGTTTACTGGAGCAATGCGAATTGTTGTTTGACTTCCATTCGAGTTCACGACGGTTATTGAAGACGTCTCCGCAGAAGCTGGATCGATAGCCAGAACCGGTATGAGGTCGCCTAATGAACGTCCAAAATGAGCGGTATGCTTCCCTGGCACCCGTGTAGCCGTGCCACCGGCACCCTGAGTTTTCGTGATTCTTTGAGCAGAACCTTGCTTCACCCGGAACAATCGCACATGACCTTTACCTTCGATCGCATGAAATGGCCAGGATGCCTTCACAGCACCATCTTCTATGCGATCCACGGTACCTCTTAGTGAAATTCGCGCAGACGTTGACGACAAAACAAGGCCTTGGGCAAGAACTCTGTTCAACAATGCCTCTGCTGCTGGATCATGAACTGCTTTTGTGGCAGGAAAGATGCACAAAGGAAATTCAGGGCTTCCAAGCTGAGGCCCGCTTGCCGGAGCCTGTGACTGGCTGTTCAGAGAAGTGGAAGTAAAAGCAAAAAGGCATAGCGCCGTCAACAACGAGACAGATCTAATTCGCATGAATCTCAACCTTTGGCAGCAAATAGAACATTCAGCAGACCGCCCCCGATCGAAGCGCACAGAGCGTGATTCGAAGAAGCCTTATGTTGTCTGAAGAATCACAAAGCTAAGACTGATGATTCAATCTTGTCAACAAAAATATTCTTGCTTCTCCCACTTCTCGAGTATGCGTGAACAATATCAGAATCCGAGAAGTAACGATCCATCAGAAAATACCAATCTCATGCAGCAGATATATGTGCAGCAGTAACTACATTTAACCTTGGCCCTGAAACGTGTACGATTACTTGTCCTTGTAGTACTCGTAAAAACGGTTCTCACCCCATATGTATCGAAAGTTCCATCGCTATTACCTTTGGATTATCAGCGGATGTCTGTTGATTCCTGCGTTGAGCAATGCACAGTGCATATTTCCTATCACGAATAAAACACGCACCATCACGTATCGATTTACCCCAGACAATGCCAGCCATACGGGAGTGCTGCATGTCACGGTCCAGTTCTACACAGGAAAGAAGGGAAATCAGCCGATACAAATTCCTACGCGCTGGGCTAATGAAAATTTTTATGCCATTACAAATTTGCGTGCCGCCTCAGAGCACGCGTCAATTAAGAATTCCAGCGGGCAGGATTCTGTCGTTGTCTATGCGCCTGCTAATAGCACTGTTATCTTGACATACGATTTACGCAAAGACTGGATCGGGTCACTTGCTCAACCAATGCAATTTCATCCTATCGTGATGCCGTCATACTTCCAATTCACCGGTAGCAATGCACTCATCAAGCCAGAAATTGATGATGCTGCGATCACCACAGTTAATTTTGATTGGGAAAATCTACCCGTTGACTGGACAATCGCAACAAGTTTTGGCGCAGGGGAAAGGGGCCAAGAGCGCTGCCAATCGCACACAGGCCCATGGCGAGAAGTAAATCAGGGCCTGTATGCCGCTGGTGATTTCCGCCTCTATCACTTTATGATTGGCCCTCAGGCTGCCATATTAGCTATCCGAGGATCATGGCTATTTACGGATCAGCAGGCGATTGAAAAGATCCAACAGACAGTGGGAACCGTGCGTCGTTTCTGGCATGACAAAGGACCGTCTTATTTCCTGGTCACAGTGCTACCGTATGATCGTGATCGCGGTAGCAGTAATGGCAGCGCTTTTACAAATGCCTTCTGGATGTATTTGTCGCGTCTCGATAATCTCGACAAATTATTACCGCAGCTTACCCACGAAGCATTTCATGCCTGGAATCCAATGCGAATGGGATTTATCCCCATCGGAGAGTACGATCATCTCAAGTGGTTCAAAGAAGGAGTCACAGAATACTATGCACAATTAGTGCTGCTTCGTGCTGGGAAGATGGATACAAAACAATATGTCACTTCGCTCAACGATGACCTGAGTCGATTTGCCACTTCAAACAGCGAATATGTGCGTGGTCGAATTATCGCTTTATGGCTTGACGGAGAGATTCGGAAGGAGAGTAACAACAAACATTCTCTCGATGACATGATGTTTGCCATGCTGCGCAAGAACCACAAACCGCTGACTGAGGAACGCGTCTTGAAGACCGCTGCACAGTTTGTCTCTGAAGGCGCGGTACAGACTCTAAAACAAGCCGCTGAGCAACATGGTCCTCTCTCCGCTCCGAAAAGGGCTCCAGGTCTGCCAGCCTGCATTCAAGCCCAACTGCACACCGTGCCAGAGTTTAATCTCGGTTTCGATTACGTGACAACCCGCAGGACAGCAATCGTGAGCGGTGTTGTTCCAGGTGGGGCTGCCGATGTCGCAGGGCTGCGCAATGGCCAAGAGATTAGAGCTATGTCTGTCTTAAATGGAGACGCAAGCAGACCAGCGAACTTGAAGGTTGTGACCAGCAGTGGCATCCGAACAATCGAATATATGCCACGCGGGAGAATGATATCCATCTGGCGGTATACGGCTGAATCAGGTACGCATACATACTGCAGCGTTGTGAGTCCCGAAGGCTACTAGATAGACGTGTCACATACTCAAGACCTTTTATAGGCATCCTAGATGTGGAGTTCAGGGAAATAGCCAAGCAATTGGACCTTTGTGGCCCCACGCGAGGGCCCAGTTGGACCCACAATTTCCGCTAAATGTAAGAAAGGAAATGGTCGGGACGACTAGATTCGAACTAGCGACCTCACCCACCCCAAGGGTGCGCTCTACCAGGCTGAGCCACGTCCCGACTAGGAAGAAGAAGCGCGCTGTATCGCAAGCGCGCGGGGTATCTTTCTTTTCCAGTGTACACGACAGACTAGAAGCCCGGTCCATGCTTTCCGCGGAAGTGAAAGCGGTAACGAACACCCAGGGAGAACGCCATCGGATGGAACTTTGGCGATTGTGGATCGACCCGCCAACTCTGCACAATGGCATCCGCTCGAACCGCCCAGCGCGGCGTTAACTGATAGTCCAGGCCACCGCCATAGCCCATCACAATGGAGTTGTCTTTTGCGTACGGAACCCCGTTAATGATTTCGGGATTGTTGTATTTGATCGTTCCCATGCCAATCTGGAAGGTCGCATACGGGTGGAACCTCCCGTAATCCAACTCCACGCGCGGGCCCACAGTGTATGTATATTGATTGCTCACACGGCCGCCCGATCCCAGAACACGAAACTCCAGTCCTGGTTCCAATCGGCCAAAGGCGCCTATGTTTGCGTCCGCGCCTATGGTGCCGCCCGCGTTTCTGAGCGCGCCCCCGTAGTCAGGGCGCACGTAGCTGAGCATTCCAAATGCCTGTAGCCGTATCTTCTGCCTGGCTGTTGCATTGGCCTGGGCACTTGCGGCGGTGGCTATGGCCGCAAGTGCGCACAGTGTAATCAGCCGTAGAGTTCGATGCATTCCGTGCTTCGTCACAGGAGATAGGACGCATCATGCCTTAGTGAGGCGCACCAGCAACAGCTACGCCGTTTCGCGACTTTCGCAATCGGGACAACTACTTACCGACAGCACTGATTTCTCGATTTTTCCAACCGCCGCGGAGAAAGTCGGGAAATTGTTGTGGAGCGCTGCCATGCGCTACGGATGCGATGCTGAGCGGACCTACGCTCGACCATAACGCAGCATCGTATACATCCATGTCTGGCGCCAGACCGTTGCGGAAGTTCTCGAGCAAGCGATAGAGCATGATGAAGTCCATGCCGCCGTGGCCGCCGAGCTTCTTCGCAATCTGGCCCATCTTTGTCCAAAGCGGATGCTCGTACTGCTTGAAGCCGCTCAGGTCGGCCCACTTCTCTCCGCCCGGCTGTCCATCAAAATAGATGCGCGGGGGATAGTCCATGAACTGGCCCTTCACACCGCCTAACGCATTGATACGGCTGTATGGCGTTGGGTTTGAGACGTCGTGTTTCACCGTGATGGTCAAACCCTTGACCGTTTTAATAAGCGACGTGTTCATATCACCTTCCACGTAGCGCTCTTTCCATTTCGGATCTCCAGCGGGCACGTGTTCCGCGCGATACGCGGCAAGGCCACGCGCGGGAGAACTCATGGAAACGATATGGCTGAAGTTGTCTCCGCGAAGAATACCCATGTAATTGGCAACCGGGCCGAGCCCATGCGTGGGATAAAGATTGCCGTTGCGCAGCGTGTTCTCCGTGCGCCGCCACAGGCCTTCATGCGCATTGCCGAAGAGCTCTTCGCGCAGATCATGCAGGTAAGCGCCCTCGCCCCAGAGCAGATCGCCAAAGCGTCCGTCCTGCGCCATGCGTAGGACAAGCGTTTCGTTGTAGCCGTAGCAGCAGTTCTCCAGCATCATGCAGTGGCGGCGCGTCTTCTCCGACACATGCACGATCTGCCAGCACTCTTCCAGCGTGCGCACCGCAGGCACTTCCACGCAGACGTGCTTGCCATGCTCCATCGCGGCAACCGCCATGCGCGCATGCCAGCTCCACGGCGTAGCAACGATCACCAGGTCCACATCGCCGCGCTTTACTAGCTTTTCATACGCATGATCGCCATCGGTATACAGCTCAGGAGTAGGCTGGCCGGTCTTCTCCACCATGGCCTGCGCCTTCTTTGCATACTCCGGGACAATGTCGCAGATGGCGACGATCTTCGCCTCCGCACCCAGCATGTTCTTCAACAGCGCCGTGCCGCGATTACCCACACCGATAAATGCGACGCGCGGGTCCTTACGTTCAAAACGTACACCGGCCATCGAATGGAAGGGAGCGGCTTTCGCCGCTCCACTATGTGCAGCCGCGACCCGGGCTGCGCCCATCGCACTTAGTCCTACAAATTTCCGCCTTGAGATATCCATCTCTTGCCCGCCATGATTGCTGCTGGTTGCAGTAGGTCACCATAATAGAAATAAAAAGATGAAAAAGACAATAGAGCGTAATGCATTGCAAGCGCCTTCCAGGATTTGGAACAATGCTCAAAGGAGTCCACTGCCATTATTGGTATCGATTCCAATTTCTGCTGACGAAGATATCGTGTGTGCGATATGGTTATCCGCACCGCTATGACACTGCCAGCCATGCTGCTCCAGACACGCCAGCTCACCTCGCTCAGCGGCGTTGATATCGCCATTCTTCTGCTTTACTTCGCCATCGTTCTTTTCATCGGCTTTTATGTAAAGGATTCGGCGAATACGAGCGAAGAGTTCTTCCTCGCCGGACGCGAGATGACGGCTTGGATTGCCGGCCTCAGCTTTGTGTCTGCCAACCTTGGTTCGCTGGAGCTAATGGGATGGGCAGGCGCGGCGTACCAGTACGGCATCCTGGCGACGCACTGGTACTGGATTGGGGCCATTCCCGCGATGCTCTTTCTCGGCATTGTGATGATGCCCTTCTACTACATCTCCAAGACACACTCCGTGCCGGGATATCTGCAACTGCGTTTTGGCGAAGGTGCGCGGGGCGTTTCGGCGGTCAGCTTTGGCGTGATGACCATCCTGATGAGCGGCGTGAACATGTACGCCATGGCGCTGGTGATGAAGGTCGTACTCGGATGGAACATCAACTTCTCCATCTGGGTGGGCGCGATCACAGTCGCGATTTACGTGATGCTCGGCGGCCTGCGCTCCGCCATCATTAATGAGGTGCTGCAGTTCATCCTTATCTGGGCGGGAGCGGCGCTTATCCCGATTCTCGGCCTGATTGAAGCTGGCGGATGGACAAACCTCAAACACCAGATGGCTGCAAATCTCGGCAGCAACGATTACACACATCTCTGGTCCACGCTCGGGTCTTTCCGAGACAACCCCATGGGCGTTCACTGGACGGGCATCGTCTTCGGTCTCGGCTTTGTGATTAGCTTTGGTTACTGGACCACCGATTTCCTTGTAGTCCAGCGCGTACTCTCAGCCAACAATCTGCGCGCAGCCAAGATGGCTCCGATCATCGGCGCGGCCTTCAAAATGGCGGTGCCGTTCATCGTCATCGTTCCCGGCCTGCTTGCGCTTGCGGTATTGCGCAATCCGGACGGCAGCATCATGCATCTCGTGCCGGAGAGCGTAGCCGCCGCAACCGGTCAGCACAGCTATAACGAAGTGCTTCCGCTCATGCTCATCCGCTACTGCGGACCTGGGCTGCTTGGCCTTGGCATTACTGCTCTGGTCGCAGGATTTATGAGCGGCATGGCGGGCAATGTGAGCGCCTTCTCCACCGTGTGGACGTACGACATCTACGGCGCGTTCATGAACAAGAACGCGAGCGACAAGCACTATGTCTTTATGGGCCGCGCGTCCACTGTGGTTGGCATGCTCGTCTCCATCGGCACGGCATATCTGGTGATGCACGCCGCGTCCATCATGGATTATGTGCAGGCGCTCTTCTCGTTCTTTATTGCGCCGCTGTTTGGGACGGTGGTGCTGGGCATGTTGTGGAAACGCGCGACGAAAGCTGGTGGATTCTATGGCCTGCTCGCGGGCACGCTCTCGTCCATCGGCATGTGGGCATGGGTGCAGCGCGATCCCGGCGCCCTGCGCATCATCGCGCTCTCGCCCAATGCGCAGTCGATGGCTGAGAATCTCTACCGCGCGCTGTGGAGCTGGATCGTCTGCGTGCTCGTCACAGTCATCGTCAGCTACATGACGAGGCCAAAGACGGATGCCGAGCTGAATGGCCTTGTCTACGGCGCGACTGTTATCCCGCACGACGGCAGCACAACCATCTGGCAGAAGCCGATCTTTTGGGCCATCGTCGTCGGCACCGTCTTCTTTATCCTTAACCTGATCTTCTGGTAATTGCCATGCAGAAACCCCACGAACCGCATCACACGCACGCTACGGATGCAGTCGATCCGCGTCCCGGGCGCACGCCGCTCTCCATCTGGTTTTTCTGCGGCATTCTGCTGCTCGCTTATGGCCTCGTGCTGGTGCCAACGGGCATTTATGAGTGGCACCATCCTCCGGCAACCGTTCTCGCTTCGCTGCACCCCACCGTCTGGTGGGGTGCATTGATGACTGTGCTCGGCGCCTTCTACACCATCCGTTTCCGGCCCGGCCGGTAGTCACACAGAAAAAGGAATTTGCATCATGAGCAGACAGATGACCTTCGGCGTAATCGTCGGAAACCGCGGCTTCTTCCCCAGCCATCTTGCCGCCACTGGCCGGCAGGAGATCATTGCCGCCATTGAGAAGCAGGGCCACAAAGCCGTCTGCGTTACGCCCGAAGAAACCTCTTATGGCGCAGTAGAGACGTATGAAGAAGCGAAGCGCTGCGCTGCATTGTTTCAGAAGCATCGCCATGCCATCGACGGCATCATCATCACGCTGCCGAACTTTGGCGAAGAGCGTGGCCTGGCCGACGCCATCCGCCTGGCCGACCTGCGTGTGCCCATCCTCATCCAGGCCACGCCGGACAATACAGACAAGATGAGCATCAACTTCCGCCGCGACAGCTTCTGCGGCAAGATGAGCATCTGCAACAACCTCCGCCAGTACGGCATTCCATACACACTCACCACGCTGCATACGGTTGCTCCCAATACCGAAGAGTTTGCCATCGATCTGCGCTCTTTCGCCGCCACTTGCCGCATTGTGCGCGGATTCCGCAATCTGCGTATCGGCGCGCTGGGCGCGCGCCCTGCGGCCTTCAATACTGTGCGTTACTCCGAAAAACTTCTTGAACGCTCCGGCATTACCGTGGACACGCTTGACCTCAGCGAAGTCTTCGGCAGCATCGCGCGTCTTGGCGATACGGATGACTCCGTTCAGCAGAAACTCGCCACCATCAAGAGCTATCTGCCGAGCCACGATGTTCCTGAAGCCGCGCTCATCAAGATGTCAAAGCTCGGCGTAGTGATCGACAACTGGATGCAGAGCCACGAGCTCACTATCTCTTCAGTCCAGTGCTGGACGTCGATGGAAGAGTTCTTCGGTGTGGTCCCCTGCACCGTGATGAGCATGATGAGCGAAAAGCTGCTGCCCTCTGCCTGCGAGGTGGACACCATGGGCACGCTCTCCATGTACGCGCTCACGCTCGCCAGCGAGACGCCTTCTGCGTTGCTCGACTGGAACAACAACTACGGCGGCGACCCCGACAAAGCCGTCTGCTTCCACTGCTCCAACCTTCCGAAACACTTCTTCCGCGAGGGCGGCGTAAAGATGGACTTCCAGCAGATCATCGCTGGCACCGTAGGCAAGGAAAACACCTACGGCACGCTCGACGGCAAGGTAAAGGCAGGCGCGATGACCTTCGCGCGCTTCTCCACCGACGAGTTTGCAGGCACCATCCGCGGCTATGTTGGCGAAGGCAAGTTCACCGACGATGCGCTCGATACCTTCGGCGGTGCAGGCGTGGTGCAGATCCCCAATATGCAGAAGCTGCTGCACTATATCTGCGAGAACGGTTTTGAGCACCACGTTGCTGCCAACTTCGCCACCGTAGCTGCCTCCGTGAACGAAGCGGCCATCAAATATCTTGGCTGGCCGATGCATCACCACGTATAAATCCATTCATTTCGGGAATTGGCAGCGATCTCTTGCAGATAAAAGAGATCGCTGTTCTGTCTTGGCTCTCCTCGAACATAGATAATGTCCCTAGGCGATTCACAGCCGGGACGGAACGCCCAGCCCGGGGCGCGCGTACCCATCTTCAACGAAATATTTTCCGTCCAAGTCCCCCGGTCAAGCATCTTGTAGGGAAACAGGGAGTATTCCAGTGCACCAATTGAAATCTTCTCTCCGCACCATTGCGGAGCCGGCGCAGCATCGTATGTGCAAAGCCGCTCACGTTATAGGATTCGTCGTTCTCGCCGCACTTGTGGCCGGATGTAACAGCAAAAAGCCCGCCACACCCGCAGGTGGACCGGGCATGCAGGCCATGCCGGTACAGGTGCAGACCATCTCGCTCAATCCCGTCCCCGACACCGACACCTATCTGGCCACCATCAAGAGCCGCCGCTCGGCCACCATGCAGCCGCAGGTGGAAGGCAATCTGACGAAGATCTTTGTCCACTCGGGACAGGTGGTAAAGGCCGGGCAGGTCTTGATGCAGATCGATCCGCTGAAGCAGATGGCCACCGTGCAGGCGCAACAGGGCACGGAAGCGCAGCAACGCGCGGTTTACCAGTACAACCAGTCTGAGGTGGAACGTCAGAAGCGCCTCTACGATACAGGCATCATCTCCAAGCAGGCGTATGACCAGGCCGTGCAGTCGTACCAGAACTCGAAGGGCGCCTTCGAGGCGTCTGCCGCCTCCGTAAAGACGCAGCGTGCGCAGCTTGCGTACTACCAGATTCGCGCGCCGTTTTCCGGTGTCGTAGGCGACATCCCCGTACACCTCGGCGACTACGTCTCCACCAGCACCCTGTTGACCACGGTGGATGAGAACAAGGACCTCGAAGCCTACATCTACATCCCCACCGAGCGTTCGGCGGACGTGCACATGGGTCTGCCGGTAGAGATCATCGACTCCTCGGGCAAAACGCTCGCAAAGTCAAACATCAACTTCATCTCGCCGCAGGTGGAGAACAACTTGCAGAGCATTCTTGCCAAGGCTCCTATCGCTCGCACGGACGAGGTTCTGCGCAACGCCCAGCTTGTGAAGGCGCGCGTTACCTGGTCCACACATCCCAAGCCAACAGTTCCGGTGCTTGCTGTTACGCGCATGGGTGGAGCATCGTTCGTCTTTGTGGCCAAGCCGGAAAAGGGTGGTTACGTTGCGCGGCAGGTGCCTGTCACGCTGGACGATCCGATTGGCAACGACTATCCGGTACTTAAGGGCCTCAACGCCGGAGATAAGGTGATTCTCTCCGGCATTCAGTTCCTCCAGGACGGCGCCCCCGTAAAACCGCTCTCGTAATTTTTTGTAAACACGTGAGCGGTCCTGCGCCGCTCTGTGAGGTGAGTTTTGTTTGTTGATTTCTTCATTCGCCGCCCCGTCTTCGCCACGGTCTGCGCGCTGCTCATTATTCTGGCGGGTGCCGTGTGTATTCCGGGCTTGCCTATCTCGCTGTATCCGCAGCTCGCACCGCCGGAGGTCACAGTCACCAGTGTCTACATCGGCGCCAACGCGCAGTCGGTAGAGCACGACGTAACCACGCCGCTGGAAGAAGCCATCAACGGTGTTGAGGGCATGAAGTACATCACCTCATCGAGCGGCAACGACGGAACCAGCCAGATCACCGTGGTCTTTGAGACCGGGTACGACCTCAACATCGCTGCCGTAGACGTGCAGAACCGAGTGCAGTCCGCGCAGGGCGTTCTGCCGCAGACGGTAAAGAACACTGGCGTCACCATCACCAAGGCGAACTCCAACTTCGTCTTTGCAGCCGGATTTTATGCGGATAACAACCGCTATTCGCAGGATTTCATCTCAAATTATCTCGATTTGTATGTCAAAGATCCGCTGAAGCGGATCAAAGGCGTGGGTGATGTTCTCATCTTCGGCCAGCGTAAATACGCGATGCGTCTCTGGCTCGATCCGGTAAAGCTCGCAGCGCGCAGTCTCACCGCAACGGATGTTGTGCAGGCCCTCCAGGAACAGAACGTGGAAGTTGCCGCCGGTGCCGTCGGACAGCCGCCCATGCCTCCAGGGCAGGAGTTCCAGATCACTGTCCGCGCCATAGGCCGTTTGGAGAACGCAGCACAGTTCAACAACATCATCCTCAAGAACACGCCCGCAGGCATTGTGCAGTTAAAGGACGTGGGCCACGCGGAGATTGGTGCTGAAAACTATGGCACCAATTTGAAGTTTTCCGGCCAGCCTGCCATCGGTATCGGTGTGCAGCAGCTCTCCAACGCGAACGCGCTGGATGTAGACAGGCAAGCCAAGGCAGCACTTGCGGAACTGGAAAAATCATTCCCGCCGGGTCTGCACTACGTGATCGCATTCGACACGACCACTGTCGTCGGCGAGTCGATCCATGAAGTGATCTCGACACTCATTGAAGCGATCATCATTGTTATCGTCGTCATCTTGTTCTTCCTGCTCGACTGGCGCGCAACGATCATCCCTGCGATCACGATCCCGGTATCGCTGATTGGCACCTTCGCCTTCATCAAGATCTTCGGGTTCTCCATCAACTCGCTCACGCTCTTCGGCATCACGCTGGCTACCGGCCTTGTGGTGGACGACGCCATCGTCGTTATTGAGAACGTGCAGCGCCACATCTCCGAAGGCGACCACGACCCGCACCACGCTACCTCGCGCGCCATGAGCGAAGTAACCAGCGCCGTGATCGCTACGTCGCTCGTGCTCATCAGCGTGTTCGTTCCAGTCAGCTTCTTCCCCGGAACGACAGGCATCCTCTACAAACAGTTCTCGCTGACCATCGCATTCTCCATCGCGATCTCCGCGTTCAATGCGCTTACGCTCTCGCCTGCTCTTGCAGCCATTCTGCTGCGCGGTGAGGAGGCGAAGTACCGCCAGCTTGACTGGACACGCGTGCCAGTACTCGCCAACGGCTGGAAGCGCGTTGCTGAGTTCATCGACCGCAGCATCGAGCGTATGTCCGCAGCGTATGGACGCGCCATCCACTTTGCACTGCGCATTCGTTACGTGCTCGCGCTCGTTTTTGTCGCTCTGCTCGGCGCAACGGTGTTTGAGTATAACCACGTTCCCACGGCCTTTATTCCGCAGGAAGACCAGGGCTACTTCATCATGCAGGTGCTCGCGCCACAGGGAGCTTCGCTCAGCTACACCACCGCGCTCGCCGACAAAGCACAGTACATGCTCTCGCAGGAGAAGGACATCTTCGGCTCGTTCGCCGTTATGGGCTTCGGCTTCTCCGGCAACGCGTCAAACCAGGGACTCATCTTCGCGAGCTTGAAACCGCAGGCCGAGCGTCGCGGCAAAGGCCAGAGTGTTAGCGAGATTGTCGGCCGCCTCAGCCCTAAGCTGATGCAGATTCCTGGTGGCCTTGTCGTTGCGTTTGAACCGCCTGCCGTGCAGGGTATTGGTTCCTTCGGCGGCTTCCAGTTTGAGTTGCAGGACGAAGGCCGCAACACGTTGCAGGACATCGACCGCGTGGCGCACACCATCATCGGCCGGAGCCGCGCGCCCAACTCCGGCCTCAGCGGCCTCTTTACCTCGTACACCTCGAACGATCCGCAGTTGCTCGTCAACATCGATCGCGAAAAAGCGAAGGCGCTCGACATTCCGTTCACGCAGATTTCCAACGCGCTCGGCGTCTACATGGGCTCCGCGTACGTGAACGACTTCGACTTCAACAATCGCTCCTACCGCGTGTACGTGCAGGCCGATGCGGCCTTCCGGCGCAGCGCGCAGGACATTCGCCAGTTCTACGTGCGCTCCAACTCGGGGCAGATGGTTTCGCTCGACAACCTCGTGACTATTGAACAGACATCGGGACCGCAGACGATCCCGCACTACAACCTGCTGCGTTCGGCGGAGATCGTCGGCTCCGGCGCGCCGGGCCTCTCCTCTTCCGAAGGCCTGCAAAAGATGCAGGAACTCGCGAAGAAGAACATGATGCAGGGCATGAAGTTTGAGTGGTCAGGCCTCGCGCGCGAAGAGATCGAATCTGCCGGCAAGACCATCATCATCTTCGGCCTCGGCATTCTCGTTGTTTATCTTGCACTCGCCGCGCAGTATGAATCGTTCGCTCTGCCGTTCATTATTCTGCTCGCCGTCCCTGCCGCCGTACTCGGAGCGCTGTTACTCGTCTCCGCGCGCGGCCTGGTCAACGACGTCTACGTCCAAATCGGACTCGTGATGCTCATTGGACTCTCCGCAAAGAACTCCATTCTCATCGTTGAGTTCGCCGAGCAGATACGAGCCAAGGGACTCTCCATTGCAGAAGCCGCGATTCAGGCGGGCGAACTGCGTCTGCGTCCTATCCTGATGACCAGTTTCGCCTTCATCCTCGGCGTGCTTCCACTCGTCTTCGCCACTGGCGCAGGCAAGTTGGGACGCCACTCCGTAGGCACGGCGATCGTCGGAGGCATGGTGGTTTCCACCATTCTCAACCTGTTCTTCATCCCCGTGCTCTACGTCATCCTTAAGACGGGGCTTGAACGCATTACGCCGAAGCGGAAGCAGGTTGAGGCGCAGTCGTAATAAGGGATTAGCCATTAGGGATTAGAAAAGGGGCAGCGACGAAATCGTCCTGCCTCTTCTAATTTGGGTAAAGCCTCGTCATCCTGAGTCGGAACGACGAAGGATCTCTGTATTTTGTCGGCGAGCCATAACTCTACGCTCAGCCAGCTAAATACAGAGATCCTTCACTGCGTTCAGGATGACGGCATAGAGAGGGTTGAAGAGAATAGATAATCCCTAATCCCTAATCCCTAAAAGAACTTCTCTCGCCGCCGCAATCGTCTTCTCCACCTCAATCTCTCCATGCGCCGCGCTCACAAACGCCGCCTCGAACTGCGACGGCGGCAGCCAGACACCGCGCTCCAGCATTGCACGATGGAAGCGCCCGAACTTTGCCGTATCACTCGTCGCAGCGCTCGCAAAATCCGTCACGCGTTCGCGTGTGAAGAACCACGTCACCATCGATCCAATCCAGTTCACCTGTATCTCGATGCCGGCGTTCTTTGCCTCCTGCGCAATACCGATGGCAAGCTGCCGCGTGGTCTCCGCTATCTTCGGATAGATCGTCTCGCGCTCGTGTATCAGCCGCGAGACGGTCGCAATGCCCGCCGCCATCGCAAGCGGATTCCCACTCAGTGTGCCTGCCTGATACACCGGTCCCAGTGGAGCGAGCTGGTCCATAATCTCCGCGCGGCCACCGAATGCGCCTACCGGCAGACCTCCGCCGATGATCTTGCCGAGCGTGGTGAGGTCCGGCTTGATGTTGAAGACTTCCTGCGCTCCACCGAGCGCCAGCCGGAAGCCCGTCATTACTTCATCGAAGATCAATAGCGCGCCTTCGCGTTCGGTAATGGCGCGCAGTGCTTCCAGATAGCCGGGCTCTGGCAGAATCGTTCCTGCATTGCCCACCACCGGCTCCACAATCACGCACGCAATTTCGCCGCGATGCTTCGCGAACGCCTCTTCCACCGCGGCCACATCGTTAAACGTCAACGCCAGCGTGTGTTGCACCACTTCTTCCGGCACGCCTGCCGAGCCGGGAATCCCGAACGTTGCTACGCCTGATCCGGCTTTCACCAGCAGCGCGTCGGAGTGGCCGTGATAGCAGCCTTCAAACTTCACAATGAACTTGCGGCCTGTAAACGCACGCGCCACGCGGATCGCGCTCATCACCGCTTCCGTTCCGCTGGAGACAAAACGCAGTTTCTCAATCGAAGGCACCGCCTGCACCACCAATTCGGCAAGCTCACCTTCTGCCGCCGTGGACGCACCAAAGCTCGCGCCGCGCGCTGCCGCCTCCTGCACCGCACGCACCACCTCGTCGTCGCAGTGGCCTAGAATCATCGGCCCCCACGACCCGAAGTAGTCGATGTACCGGTTGCCGTCAGCATCCGTCAGATACGCACCCTTCGCGCTGGCCACAAACGGCGGATCGCCGCCCACCGCGCGAAACGCGCGCACCGGAGAATCCACCCCGCCCGGCAGCAGACGCTCCGCGCGCCGCTGCAGTTCCCTGCTCTTATCCAACCGAATCGTCATCTTTTAAAGTCTATCCGCCTCTTCGGCCATGGCCATCGTCTCGACCCAAAGCCACAGATCCGCTAGCTTGCTGACTCGCTAACTCGCTGACTGGCTGTTATTCTCAAATCTCCAGCCGTTTTCTTCCCCAGCACCCCAAACCTGCAAGGAAGCCGCGTGACCGAATCGCAAACTACACCGAGCAAGCAGACGCGCACCAAGCGTACCTCAACCGCCAAGCCCATCACCTACGCCGACTCCGGCGTAAACATCTCCTCGGGAGATCGCGCCAAGCAGCGCATCAAGATGCTCGCGCGCCGCACCTTTAATAAGCAGGTGCTCTCCGAGATTGGCGGCTTCGGCGGCCTGTTCGCGCTCGACACATCGAAGTACACGGACCCCGTGCTCGTCTCTTCGGCAGACGGCGTCGGCACTAAGCTGAAGATTGCGTTTGAACTCGACATCCATCACACGGTCGGCGCAGATCTCGTGAACCACTGCGTCAATGACATCGCCGTGCAGGGTGCCACGCCGCTCTTCTTTCTAGACTACCTGGCTACCGGGCGGCTTGAGATTGAAGTGATCGAGCAGGTCGTCACCGGCCTCTCCACTGCATGCAAGGAGAATGGCTGCGCGCTCATCGGCGGCGAAACCGCACAGATGCCCGGCTTCTATGCCGACGGCGAATATGATCTCGCTGGAACCATCATCGGCGTGGTGCAGCGCGACAAGATCATCACCGGAAGCACCATTGAAGTGGGCGACTGTATTCTTGGCCTACCCTCCACCGGCCTGCACACCAACGGCTACTCGCTCGCTCGCAAGCTGCTCTTTGAAGTAGCCGGCTACAAGGCGGACAAGTACGTGAACGAACTGAAGGACAAGCCCGGCGCAGCGTTGATGAAGACGCACCGCTCGTACCTCAGCGTGCTGCGCAAGCTCATCGCGGGCGAAGTAGTCTCCGGCATGGCCCACATCACCGGCGGAGGCATTACAGAAAACCTGCCGCGCATTCTGCCTAAGGGCACCGCCGCGCAGATCGAACTCGCATCGTGGACCGCGCCGCCGCTCTTCACGCACATGCAGCAGATCGGCAACGTGGCACAGGACGAGATGATGCGCACCTTCAACATGGGCCTCGGCATGCTCGTCGTCGTGCCCGCCGCGCAGTTGAAGAAGGCACAAGCCATCCTGCGCCGCGCCAATGAGCGTTATCACATCATCGGCCGCATCGTAAAAGGCGAGCGCAAAGTCCAGTACGTATGAAGCGCCTCGCCGTTCTGCTCTCAGGCCGTGGATCGAACTTCATCGCGATCCACGATGCCATGCTGCGCGGCGAAATTCCAGGCGCGGAGATCGCACTTGTGCTCTCCAACAAAGCCGACGCACCCGGCCTCGCCACCGCACGCGAACGCGGCCTCATCTCCGTTGCGATTCCTTCCAAGGGCATGAAGCGCGATGAGCACGATCAGGCCGTCATCGCAGAACTGCAACGCGCCGAAGTCGATCTCGTCATTCTTGCTGGATACATGCGCCTGCTCACGCCCGCCTTTATCGCGGCCTTCCCGCAGCGTATCCTCAACATCCATCCATCACTGCTGCCGGCCTTTCCGGGCCTTGACGCGCAGCACCAGGCGTTCGACTACGGCGCGCAGATCGCCGGATGCACCGTTCACTTTGTTGACGAGCAGATGGACCACGGTGTCATCGTTCTGCAACGCGCCATCGCCGTAAATCCGGACGATACGGCCGAATCACTTAGCGCGCGCATCCTGCACGAAGAACACATCGCTTACGCCGAGGCGATCCGCCGCGTTCTCAGCGGCAACTACACCATCTGCAACCGGCGCTTCATTCCCAAAAAGAATTAACAACAGAAGCTCGTCATCTCGACCGGAGCGACAGCTTTATCGTCGCGAAGTGGAGAGACCTGCTTTCTGTCACTATCCGCGAACCCAATTGCATCCATCCCAATGCATCCTCAGCCAAGTGACTTCAGCACCATCTCAGGTTCCAGATATCCCGGAAAATTTGGCCCCAACATCGTTCCCTTCTTCCGCACCTGTAACTTGCCGTCTTTAACCCAGTGCTCGCCGCGCTCGCTGAGGTGCGCTACCATCCGCCCGCGCCAGCGTTCCAATTCGGCATTGCGTGCAGCATCTGCGCCCAGGTCATTCAACTCATCGGGATCGTTTTGCAGGTTGAATAATTGCTCATGCCCATCAAAAGCATGGAAGATGTACTTCCACTCTCCATCGGTGAGCGCGTTCCAGTGGTTCGTCTCGTCGTAGCAGATGTTGTGTTCCAGGTCGATCCACTCGCGCCAGCCTTCGCCTTTGCTCTTCACAAGCTGCAATAAGCTCTTGCCTTCAATGCTCTCCGGGATAGGCGCCCCCGCAACGTCCAGCAGCGTGGGCACCACATCGCGAATCTCCACCATACCGCGTACAGCCGCGCCTTTCGCGCTTAACTGCATCGAAGCTGCAGGACGCATCAGCATGGGGATATGCGCGCTCTGCTCGTACGCATACGTCTTGCGCCACATGTTCTGATCGCCCAGCATGTCGCCATGATCGGAGAAGAACAGGATCAAGGTATTATCCAGCATCTTGCGCTCTTCCAGCGCAACCAGGATGCGGCCGATCTGCTCATCCACGTGCGTGACGGAACCGTAATAGCCGACGCGCGCATTACGCATCTGGTCTGGCGGCAGTTTGCCATGCCAGATATCGTCTCCTTCCCACGAACGTGGCTCATACTTCTTTGCCCACGCGCCCGCCTTCGCCTCGGGCACACCCTGCTTGTCGTAGAAGTCATACAGCCGCTTCGGCGGATCGTACGGCGAATGCGGACGAATGAACGACACCTTTAAAAAGAAAGGCTGTTCGCGCTCATACTGCTCGATAAACTTCACCGCCGTCGAGCCCGTCCAGTGCGTCGGATGCGTCTCCTCCGGATGCACCCACGGACGTGCCCCATGATCGTTCCATCCAAGCCCCGTCGCATGCGGGTCCTTGTCCGGCATCTCGCTCCAGAACCACGATTCGTAATCGCAACGGATCTCCTCCGACTGCGGCATCTTCGGCTTGTTGTCGCGTTTATGAAACGCATACGAACAATGTTCATCCGTGATCATGTGGTGATATCCATGCGGATTTGTGATCGGATAGTAGTGGTTCTTGCCGACAACCGTCGTGTAGTAGCCAGCCTGCGCAAGCGCGTGCGCCTTCTCCACGGGATAAGGCTTGGTCGCCATCTTCGTCATGCCCAGCATGCCGTGCTTCCACGGACTCAGCCCAGTCAGCAACGCCGACCGCGCAGGCGTGCAGCTCGGCACCGAGGTATATGCGTTCTCAAACCGCAGGCCTTCACGCGCAATGCGATCGAGATGTGGCGTGTGAATCCGCTTGTTGCCGTACGCGCCTACGCAATCCACGCGAAGCTGATCGGCCATAATCATCAGGATGTTCGGGCGTCCATCGGCATTCGCCGGACGCGGCGCAGCCACAGCATGCGTACTCTTCTTAGCGGGCGATTGCGCCTCAGCACTGGCCCCAAGCAGCGCCGCAGCGCCACCCATCTGTTGCAAAAAATCGCGACGATTCATTAAATACCTGTCCCCGGTGCCGCCAGCATACGCGATACCTCTCTCTTAAGGAAAGTAGGCGAAACAATTAGAAATCTTGGGAAAGACCGCTCTCCGCATTACCATGATCACACTCATGGAACAGCCCCGCTCACCGGCGCTTCTCTACGCCATCTTCTTTGCCACTGGCATCGCCACGGTGCAGATGGGCCTTGTGCTTCCGCAGATGCACAGCCGTTCCCTCGGCGACTCCGCCATCGGCCTGCTCCTCGCGATGCAGTTCAGCGGACAACTCGCCGGCGCTCTCTTTGTTGGACGACGCCCTGCCCGCGCCGTCATCTACGGCATGGCGTTAACTGTCCTCACGGCCATTGTGCTTGCCTTTCCGCGAGGATTGCATCCAGCAACGCTGCTGCTCTTTGGCCTCGGGCTCGGGATTACCATGACGGCCATCAATATTCTTGCCGGACGCGAAGTCACCCCCGCTGCCCGCATCCGTCGCCTGCAAATTCTGAATGTCTTCTGGCCTGTGGGCGCAGCCGCAGCCCCGTGGTTCATCCGCGGAAGCACACGTATCCTGAAACAGCCCGAGCGCAGCTACGCCGCACTTGCACTCTGCACTGCCGTGCTGCTGTTGTTCTTTGCCCTGCGCTTCTGCGGAAAACAAACATCCGTTTCTACACAGCATGACGAAGAACATCGAATCCGTATCTCTCAGCTTGCGCTCTTTTGTCTCTTTGCTGCACTCGCCGTTGGCATTGAAGCGTCACTCGCAAACTGGATACCGACCTTTGCGGTGCGTTACCTGAGCGGCACCACCGCTGCCAGCCTGGCTGCTACTGCCTTCTGGTGTGGCATTCTCAGTGGACGCTTTATCGCAGACAAATCTCTCCAGCGGGTTTCCTGGAGAACATTCGGCGTACTTTCCTCGGTGCTTTGCGCCCTCGCGGTCTGTGGCATCCTCGCTTCGCACAGCACGCCAGTCTTTATCGCTACCGCGTTTCTCGCCGCGTTCTTCGTCGCTCCACTCTATCCTGCCGTGCTCGCGCACAGCGTCCATGTCCGATGGAAGAATGCCGTCTTCGTTGCCGCAGGGTGCGGGAGCGCCCTTATTCCCTGGCTCGTTGGCCAGACCTCCGTCACTCGCGCGTCTCTCCGAACAGCCATGTTCCTGCCCGCTATCGCCGCCATCCTCCTCGCGACCGCCCTGCTCTTAGGAGTCCGCCACACCATGATGACGACCGAGCACTAACCAACCCGCACCCGCAACAACTCCCCACCGCGACCATCGGGAGCGCCAAGCGAAGCGCTTCGCCGTGCGCGTAGCACACAAAAGTTTTACAAGACGAATAACCTTCCGCCTTTCCCCACGTCCATAACTTGTGTCATCCTAGCTTGGACTCGAATGTGCGACCGACGACATATCGGCCGTTCTCTGCTACTGGCTTCACTGGTGCTGGGACTCAACGCGCTCTGCCTCATTGGCTGGGCTTACGGCCGCCACGCACACCGCCACACTCCCGTCAATTACACGCACATTCCGCCGTATGGCAGCCATCGTCCTACCGCACGCGGCAGCCGCTCTGCGAACAACAGCATCTGCGAAAACCACGTTAGCGATCGCGCACTCGCTTCGCATATTGCGCCGAATGTGCGCCCCGTTGAAAAACTCCTGCTGATGCATGGGGCCGTGGCTGTTCTGTCCACCGCGCCCGCACTTCAGCCGGATCGAACTACCCGCCTTCTCCCCTATGTGGATACCCTTGCGCGCGGCTCTGCTCCGCGTGCTCCCGGGCAGTCCCGCGCTCCTCCGCGCGCTTAGTTTTATCCCCTCGCAAACTCTGTAGGACATGTGTTTCTGCGCACGATGCGCAGGCGAATCCATCGCAACACATCTCCGCTTAGTCACACCCATTTGCGGTGCGTGCGGCACATCTGCCGACGCACAGGAGATTCAAAACTATGCAGCGCCTACTCGACGGCTATACCCGTTTCCGTTCGGAAGTATTTCCCGAACAAGCGTCCCTCTTTAAACAACTCGCCAACACACAAAAACCCGAGGTCCTTTTCATCTCCTGCTCCGACTCGCGCGTCCTGCCCGAGATGATTCTTCAGTACGGCCCCGGCGAAGTCTTTTCCATCCGCAATGCAGGTAACATCGTTCCCTCGCACGACAGCGTGCACGGCGGTGTTTCAGCATCCGTCGAATACGCGGTCACCGGCCTCAAGGTCACCGACATCGTCGTCTGCGGTCACTCCGGCTGCGGCGCGATGAAGGAGATCCTCGAGCGCGCGCACCTGGACGACATGCCGCTTGTGCAGGCGTGGCTCAAGCATGCCGGTCCCTCCGCTCTGTGGATGCGTTCGTTGCTCAACGATTCGGAACATTCACCCGCGGAGAAACTTCGCCTGCTCATTGAAGCCAACGTGATAACGCAGATGGCCCACCTCAATCAGCATCCTTCCGTCGTTGCAGAGCGCGAGTCGCGTGAGGTCAACATTCACGGATGGGTCTTCGATATCGCATCCGGTGAAGTGCTCTCCTTCAACCTCGAAACCGGTGAGTTCAAGCCCCTCCTCGGACAACAGGCCGTGCTTCCTCCCGGTCAACTTCAGATTGCGTAAGGAGACTTCCATGCATAACGTTCCCGAAAGATTGCCTACCTCCGGCGCGTGGATTAAAGATCTCTCCTCGTCGCTCGTCGTCTTCCTCGTCGCGCTGCCGCTCTGCATGGGCATCGCACTCGCCTCCGGCGTTCCTCCGGCACGCGGTCTTATGACCGGCATCATTGGAGGAATCATCGTCGGTCTTCTCTCCGGCTCCCCGTTGCAAGTCAGTGGCCCCGCCGCTGGTCTCGCTGTTATCGTCTTCCAACTCGTACGTGAACACGGCATCGCCGCACTTGGCCCGGTGCTCATCGTTGCAGGGGCCATTCAACTTGTTGCCGGTCTGCTCAAAACAGGGCGATGGTTTCGAGCCATCTCGCCGGAAGTGATTCATGGCATGCTTGCGGGCATCGGCGTGCTCATCGTCATTCAGCAATTTCACGTTCTGCTCGACCGCACCCCCAAGTCCAGCGGACCTGCCAACATCATGGCCATGGGCGAAGCCGTCTTCAGTGGCTTCTTTCCTCTCAATGGAAGCCGTGAGGAATATGCCGCACTGATCGGCATCCTCACCATCGCCGTTATGCTTCTGTGGGAAAAATTCCGCCCTGCAAAACTCAGGCTGATTCCCGGCGCGCTGCTCGGTATTGTTGCAGCAACCGCACTCGCACAGGCCCTGCATCTCGGTGTGAACCGCGTCAAAGTGGCCGAACTCAGCTCCATGATCTCACTGCCTACGCTCGCACCCGTGCATGAGTGGGGATGGGGCCCGATGCTCCTCAGCGCAGCCGCGCTTGCGTTTATTGCCAGCGCGGAAACTCTGCTCTCCGCTGCTGCGGTGGAACAGATGCAGGATAAGGTACGCACCAACTATGACAAGGAGCTCGCCGCGCAGGGTGTCGGCAATATGCTCTGCGGCATCGTCGGCGCTTTACCAATGACAGGCGTGATCGTTCGCTCGTCTGCCAATGTACAGGCCGGTGCGGAAACACGCCGCTCCACCATCCTCCACGGCACATGGCTGCTGCTCTTTGTGCTGCTGCTTCCCTTCGTACTGCGCATGATTCCAACTGCAAGCCTTGCCGCCGTGCTCGTCATCACCGGCATCCGCTTAGTCAAACCTGCGGACGTTCGTCATCTGCGCAAGTTCGGATGGGCGCCTGTACTCATCTATCTGGCATCGCTCATCACCATCGTGACCACCAACCTGCTCACCGGTGTACTCGTCGGCATTGGCCTCTCGCTCTTCAAGCTGCTGTGGAAGCTCACACATCTTGAGACGAAGGTGGAGCAGATCGGAGAGGGACAGGCGCTTGTTCGTCTCAGTGGGGTTGGCACTTTTATCGGAATTCCCAAGGTGGCGCGCACGCTCGACAGTGTTCCCCATGGCTGCTGCGTTCATATCGATGCCAGCGGTCTGCGTTATATCGATCACGCATGCATCGACGTGATCGACAACTGGGCAAGGCGCCGGCGCGATCAGGGGCACCTTGTTCATCTCGAAATCGACACGCTGCTGCGGCGTTACAAAACGCCGATCAGCCAGCCTGTCGTGTAACGAGGAGCGGGCGGAGGAGAAACCTGCAAGTGATCGGGGTCGCTTGCAGCCGCTATCCTTCGCCCCTCCTCACCAGTTTGAGCTCGGCACACTGTGTATAACAGCGTGCCGTACGCGAGCAGCGGAGAGTGTGGCTCTTGTGATCGGGGTCGCAATAGTTCACACTCTTCGCACTCGCGTTAATTCAGTGACGAAAATCTGGGTGCCCCATTCTTTCGCAGCTTTATCGCGAAAGGGTGGGGTATTCGCGTGAAGCGCGAACCATTACTCTTTAACCATGCACTCCATTGCGCGCATCGCCATCGCTCTCTCACTCGGTTTCACACTCTCTGCGCACGCACAACAGCCAGCGAAGAAGCGCGTGATTACGGTCACCGAACGTGAGAAGACCATCGGCGATGCACCCGCGAATCCCGGCCCGCTGGCCACCGATCTTTCTCCTGCGCTGCGCTCTGCGGATGTGAAAGCTGCCATGCGCAAAGTGGCCGATTGGCAGTACGAGCGCATCAAAAATGCACCCAGTCAGAACTGGACATTTCCTCCGCTTTACGACGGCTTCCTTGCTACGTCCAAAACGCTGCACGATCCGAAGTATCACGACAATGTCGTCGCAGTCGGCGAACACTTCCACTGGACCATCGGCGTTGGCAATCTCGCTACCAACGCTAACGAACACGCGCTCGGCTATCCATACATCCTTCTCTACGAAGAAGACCACGACCCGAAGAGGATCGCCGATCTGAAGCGCGAGTTCGAAGACATCAGGAACGATCCGCCGCCGAGCACAGAGAAAGACCCGCACTTTGGCATTACATGGTGGTGGTGCGATGCGCTCTTTATGGCGCCGCCTGCGTGGACCGCGCTGAGCCGCGTGACGCACGATCCGCGTTACGTCGACTTTATGGACAAGCAGTGGCATGCGACTGATAAGTTGCTTTGGAGTGAGAAAGACCATCTTTACTTCCGCGATCGGTCGTTCCTCGACAAGAAGCAGAAGAACGGCGAACACATCTTCTGGTCGCGCGGCAACGGATGGGTAATGGGTGGGCTCGTCGGCGTGCTCGAAAATATGCCGAAGCACGATATCGGCCGCGAGTTCTACGTCGATCGCCTGAAGCAGATGTCGGACAAACTGCTCTCCGTGCAAGGCAAAGACGGTCTCTGGCGCACTGGCCTGCTCGACGCGGCCGCTTACGAACATCCTGAAATTTCGGGCTCGGCCTTCAACCTCTATGCGATGGCTTGGGGCGTGAACCATGGCATTCTGCCGCGCAAGAGATATCTGCCTGCGATTGCGCTCGGCTGGAAAGGCATGCTCGAACACATCTACGCCGATGGACGACTTGGCTCCATCCAGCCCATCGGCGATAGTCCGGGCATCTACCCTGCGAGTTCCAGTTATGTCTACGGGACCGGAGCGTTTCTACTCGCTGGATCGGAGATTGAAAAGCTGGCAAAAAGATGATGTTTCGGATGCAATATACGGCGTTTTATCGCATTAATACCGCTATTCGAGCGTATTTCCGCCGTTCACAGCCAGCTTTTGGCCAGTAATAAACGACCCTGCATCGCTGGCGAGGAACACCACCGCATCGCCAATGTTCTGCGGTGTGCCTGACTGCGGCAGCGGAACACCAGCGAGATAATTCGTTCGATCTTCAGCCGTGGCATTGAACGCGCGCTCCGTCGGAATCCATCCTGGCGCAATCAGATTGACTGTAATTCCATCCGGCCCAAGCTCACGCGCCCATGAGCGTGTCTGGGCCAACTGCGCTCCTTTCGCTGCTACATAATGCGCAAACTTTGGATTGCCTAACTCAACGACTTCGCTGCCAATCTGGATGAATCGGCCGAATTTGCGCGCTTTCCATTGCGGCAGAACAGCCTGCATCAGCAGCAACGGAGACTTCACAAAGAACTCCATCTGCTGCAGATATGCTTGCCAATTCTGTTCTTCGATGGACATGCGCTGCTGATCGCCGGTCGCATTCGCAACCACAATATCGATCGGTCCGAACGCAGATTCCACTTCACGCATAAGCCTCTGCACGTCCGCTTCATCGCGAATATCTGCGCGAAACGCCTGCGCGCGGGCACCTTCGCTCGCTAACGCGTCACAGAGTGAGTTGGCCTTTGCTTCACTATGTACATAGTTCACTGCAACGCTTGCACCTGCGCGAGCGAGGGCTGTGGCAATGCCAGCGCCGAGCCCGCGGCTGGCACCAGTGACGAGAGCAGTGCGATTGGTGAGTGTCGCCATGCAACCAAGTCTAAGCGCAAAGTGATGCAAAGATGTAGATTGCTCTACTCTGCATCGCTATGCTGTGTGCATGCTTGTTTTGATCAGCATTCTTGTTGCGACCGCTGCGCTGTTCGGATGGGTGAGCGCGCGTGTGCTCAAGTTGCCGAACACGATTGGGACGATGTTGCTGACGGCGATTGGATCGCTTTCGCTGGTGCTGCTCTCCGGTATCTGGCCGGAGCCGCATGAGTGGGCTGTTGCACAGATACAGCAGATTAGTTTCGATCGGTTGATTCTGCATGGAATGCTTTCTGTGCTGCTGTTTGCAGGAGCGTTTCTGCTGGATTTGCGTGGGCTGAAGCAGCAGCAAGTTCCTGTTGGGCTGCTGGCTGTCTTCTCCACGTTGATCTCGATTGTGGGTGTTGGAGCGATTACGTTCTACACTGCGCGCTTCTTCGGATATTCACCTTCGCCGATTGCTTCGCTGCTGTTTGGAGCGTTGATTTCGCCGACCGATCCGATTGCTGTGCTGGAGATGCTGCATCGCGTGCAGACGCCGAAGTATATCGAGTCGCAGCTTGCGGGTGAATCACTCTTCAACGATGGCGTTGGAGCAGTCGTCTTTCTGGCGCTGCTGGAAGCGATGCGTGGATCTGCGCCTACGTTCCCGCATATTGGATTGGAGATCCTGCTGGCTGGTGGAGGAGGGATTCTGCTGGGAGCGGTTTTGGCTGTGCCGATTGCGATGTTGATGCGAACGGTGAAGAGCGCGCCGATCGACATTCTGCTGAGTCTGGCGCTGGCGCTTGGTGGATATGCGATTGCCGATCATATGGGGATTTCGGCTCCGCTGGAGACTGTGGCTGCTGCGCTGGTTTTGCGATTGCTGATTGACAATCAGCCGGAGGAGCGCGTAGCGAACCGTGATCTGAATCACTTCTGGAAAGTTGTGGATGAGATTCAGAATGCAATTCTGTTTGTTCTGCTGGGATGCGAGTTTCTACTGATCGCTTTTGAGCGGAACGCTGTTTTCCTTGGGTTCAGCGAGATCGTGATTGTGAACCTGTTGCGTGTTACTTCTGTAGGAATTGTTTTGTTGTTGTTGAAGATGATTCAGCCGAAGCAGAAGAGTTCGCTTGCTGTATTGAGCTGGGGCGGCCTGCGCGGTGGATTGTCGATTGCTTTGGCGATTTCGATTCCGCGCGAGTTTGGATTGAGTTGGGTGGTGACGTCCACTTATGTTGTGGTGGCGTTTTCCATTCTGGTGCAGGGTGGGACGATGGGCGCTTTCCTCAAGCGGAGGCGGTCCAGTGGAGAGCCCAAGCCTTTATCCGATCTATGAGCTGCCGCTCGTGAGTGGGACGCGATGCAGGTGCTGGTATCGCGCACCGGAGCCGCCGAGATGGCTGCGGTAGAGGACGACCGTGTCTGCTGTGAACTGCAGCGGTTGAAAAGGAATCTGACTCGCTCCGCGAAAGCGATCGCGACTGCGTGCCAGTGTGATGTGTGCATGGTAGCGGCGCTGTTCGGGTGAGAAGCCGCAGCGGTCCATGCGAGCAATCACGTCTTCGTGCAGTTGCAGCAACGCTGGTGAGGGCTGAACTTCCGCATGAAAGACACCGGGAAATGTGGCCAGGCGCGTGAGCGTGATGTTGAAGGGGGCGTGATGTAACTCCGTTAGTTCGTCGATGATGCCTGCGAGCTTTTCTTCCTGCACTTCTCCTAAGAACGAGAGGGTGATGTGCATGTTTTCAGGAGGGACGCGGCGCGCGTGGGAGGCGACTGGGTCCGCGATGTGTGAGAGAGCGAGGGCTATTTCCTCCGGTACCGGGATGCCGATGAAGAGGCGCATGAATGATTGGATGCCGCACCGTCGTGCTTCGCGAACCGTCCAAGGCTACAGCGATCTATTCGTTCTTGTCCTCATCGTCGTCCTCGTAGAAGAGTTCGCGCCCTTCATCATCTTCGTCCTGATTGGAGATGAGGCCTTCCGGAGCCAATTTGCTGTCTTTTGGATCCGTCTCGCGCACGATTTGTTTGCAGGACGGAGCACCTTTGAGGCGGACGGTGTTCATGCTGGCGAGTTGGAGTCCGTAGAGAAGCGCGGTTGCCCGCCTGGTTTCGACCAGATCGGAGGCAAGCGCGTTGACGATGGTGGAGATGGCTATCTGGACCGCTTCCGGATCTTCCATGGGGCCGAGTGGCAATACCCTGGTACCAGATATGTAGCGGAAGGGGCGGTGCGAGTTTTCGATGCGGTTGTGGAAGTAACAGTATGGGAGGCCTTTGACTTGCGGCGACCGGCACTGGAGTCCGTTGGTCTTGATGTACCGGCAGAGTTGGAAAGACATGCGTCGCTACGCTCCTTTGGAGTTGTTAGTTGTTAGTTCTTAGTTGTTAGTTTTGGGGCATGGGAGGGTACCCCTCCCCCCGGGTTGGTGTCGCTAAGTTACTTGTTTTATTTGGGATGTGATTTCAGGTGTCTGCAAAATCCTTATTCGAGACGAGTTACAGGCAAAATCTTCTTCCTAAACGACTTAGGCTGGCTCACGAGGTTCGCGTGCCAGCCTTGGTTTTTATTGCTCTGTATTTAGTTTAGAAGATTGGGGTGGGTCATCCGGCAAATGGTTCTTGTTTGGATTGTTGAGGTTAGAAGATTTCGGGCTTGACAAGGTTTTTGGCGAGGGATTGAGATGCTCGCATGATCCGCTCATGCTCTTCTCTCGTTCTAAGTGTGGTGATGGCTGTGACTCTCTATGCGCAGGATGCTCCTGCGCGGAAACCAGTTCGCGTTTCCGGTGGCGTGATGGCGGGACTGCTAGTGAAGAGGGTGTTCCCTGTTTTTCCTGCGCATGGACGTCCGCAGAGTAGTGTCGGAATCTTTCACATGATCATTGGGAAAGATGGGCACGTGAAGGAAATTACTCCTATAAGGTGCGATGACGTGCTGAAGGCGAGCTACATGGATGCGATTCGGCAATGGGAGTATCGACCCTATTTGCTGAACGGTGAGCCAGTCGAAGTAGAGACAACTATTATGTATGAGATCAATTGGGGCGGATGACAAGATTTGTGACCGGCTTGTGCAAGAGCTACTAGTCGCAGGTTTATAGAGCGGGCCTTCAGGTCATCGATTGCTAGACGAGATGTCTAACTTGACAACGATTAATCCAGGCGCTTTGCTAGGCTTTGTGGCTGAGAGCTACGCCCTAAGTACCGGCTCGCCGGTGCGTGGATTTGTGAGTGTCACGTTTTCGAGTGCCAGGATGAGCCAGCCGTTGGATTGAAGCCGCATCACGGCGAGGATCATGGTGTCCACTGCGTGCGGACCGGCGGGGTGGGCCGTGCCGACGGTAAGGCGGCTCCAGCAGTGGACGACTGCAACGTCGCCACTAAGAACTTTGGAGTGGAAGACTTCGTTTGACACCGTGGAGTCGCTGTAGATCGTCTGGTGAATCGGCGCGTGGAGAGCGATGATCTCAGGGACGCCTTGAACGAAGTGTCCGAAGCGGTTGACGAAGGTGGCGTCTTCGCAGAAGAGCGAGCCGAGGGCTGCCATGTCGTGGCTGTTCCATGCGTTTTGGAAAGATTCGGCGATGTCTTCGGGATTCGTCATTAATGAAGAGTAATCGATGCTGTGGTGAAGTGGTATGGGAGGTCACCAGCGATTGTGAGCTTCAACTTGGGGCAAGCGCGAGATTGAAGAAGGCGCTCTCGCTTGAGATAGATTGGTGAGATGTCCATTGATGCTCCTCACACTGACCCGCCAAGCTGGCCCTTTGAAGACGGCCCACATACCTGTGCGTTTCTGAGCACGACTGTTCACGAAGGACAGGAGGATATTGTCTTCGTGTCGCACGACCGAGATGGTGAATGGCAGATGCTCGGCGATTCCATGAGAGATGGAGGCGGTCCAGTGGTTGTGTGTCTCCATCATCCAATAGATGACGATCCTAGCCTTCTAGAGCTTCACGATCTGCCAACCGGATGGTACGCAGAGCGCGTAGATAAAGACGCGCTATTGGTGAGGTACGAACTTCCTCCGGAAGAAGAGGAAGATTAGAGGCTCGCTCTTCCGACATAAATTCGCTGTAGTCCTTTGGCATTTGTGGTGAGGACGGTTCAAAAGCGGTTCGTGTTTCCGCACGAATACCCCACCCTTTCGCGCAAAGAGCGCGCGAAAGAATGGGGCACCCAGAGCAGACAAATGCTTCGCTAACTTTGCACGGTATTCTGTTCAGGAATCCAGTGGAGGTTTGTGATGCGTGGTTGGCTGCTTAGCGCGGTTGGGCTGTGTCTTGTGTTGCCGGTGTGTGCGCAGGAGGCTGCGCCGACGCAGGATGCGCCGCTGATCTCGGCGGGGGTGATGTCCGCGCGTTTGACCAAGCGGGTGCAGCCGGAGTTTCCCAGGGATGCGATTGAGAAGGGCATCTCGGGCGTGGTGACGCTGCGCGCACTTGTCTCGAAGTCAGGCAAGGTAGATGAGCTGACCTTTGTGGAAGGACCGGAGGTCTTTCGTGAAGCTGCGATGAAGGCTGTGCGGAAGTGGGAGTACAAGCCGTTTGAGAAGGACGGTGAGCCTGTGGCCGTGCAGACGATTGTGCGTGTGCGCTTTGGGAATATGCCTGCCAATGGTCATGCGCTGATCGGGGCGGAGCCGATACGAGAATACTCTGGCTCGGATGCTCCTGTGCGCATCTCGGGTGGGGTGATGGCGGGGCAGCTCATTCAGAAGGTCACACCCCTTTATCCAGCTAACGCTCGCCGGGCAGGAGTCACGGGCTCGGTGATACTGCACGCCATCATCGGGAAAGATGGCCTAATCAGAGATGTGCAAGTAGTGAGTGGACCGGAGATGCTACAGATTGCCGCTGCAAGTGCGGTGAGGCAGTGGCGGTATCGTCCTTACCTTAAGGATGGAGAGCCGGTTGAGGTGGATACGACCATTACGGTGAACTTCAATATTGGGCGGTAGCGGGATTGAACCCAAGTTGCGATAAGCGGCTATTTGACGAAGAGTAGAACGAAGCCAATTACCGCGATCACAAACGCGAAGTATTCCATCGGGATAAAGAACAAGCTGTCCTTACGGCGAATGTGGACTGTCTGACCTGTTTGCGGCTCGACGAGTTCGCGACCTGCGTCTTTTATCTGGAGTGCACTTAGCCAGACGGCAGCACCGGAGACGATGAGCCCAACGCCGATGACCCAGTTATGGGATTCGTAATAACCGTCGCCGTACGCTTTGTCGAAGCCGAAGTTGAAGAGGCACAGGATTGCAAAAGTTATGAGGACAGTGAGCCAGCCACGGCCTTGCCAAATAATCACAGAAATTCTCCACTTTGAGGTGTGGGGATCACCTTAGCACGAACGGTGTCGCGCTCCCACATCTGCGCGATGAAACTGCGCAGATATGGGGCACCAGCCAGTAATTCTTTTATTGAACTAGGCTCTCTGAGCCAAGATAGCGCGCTAGCCGATCCTTGTTTGTGGCGAGATTCGAAAATTGCTTATCACAAACGTCACTAAAGCGAGCCAAGCTTTTACGGTTAATGTCTTCTTGGCTTTCGAAGACACCTACTCCTCTATGAGGGATACCCCACTTCTCGAATTGAAGTAAAGCAATAGTTGAATCCTTGACTTTATCGTCCGAGGGCAAAGCATATACGAAAAAGGGAGCTTCGGAAGATGTATCGATTTTGCAATCGACGCTATACAAACCTTCTGGGTCGTGTTGCCTGTCGCTCCAATCAAAGTGAAGCCTTTTGGGATTGATATTTGCCTCTAAGAACGACCTAAAATCCTCCATGAAGGTGGATTTAACTCGTTCCCTATTGAGGTATGTGACATCTGCAATTCGCAAGGATGCTTGAACAAAGTCGTAGAGAGCGTCTCCGTATCGATTTTCCTTAATCGGAGCAACTAACTCGCCATCCCTATCTTCAACTGAAAAAGTCGAAAGAGCGTTACTGATCACTTTCTGTCGAGTTCCAGATCGCAAATCCTTCTCGTCTAAATCGTAAGTTAGACGCATATATATATTTCCCTCGTCCGAAAGTGCCCAAGAGCCGGACCTATCTTTCTTTAGAACAATACCGAGATGATCTCCATCCTCAAATATGAAGGGAGTGAAAACTCGAAAGCGGTTTTCTCCTTCTTCTACGACACGGAGCTGTTCGCAAACTTTACTTTTGAATTGCTTTACTATTTCTTCGTAATTCACACAGCACCTCAAAAAAGTAAACTTTGACCATCGGCAGGGAACGCAAATGCGCAGTCAGAAATTAGACAGTTGATTGCATCTTGCAAGCTTGCATAGCGATCCGTGACTTCAGCATAGGCGTCTTCACGGAGACCTGATAACTGATAACGCCAGTCGCCAAATGGATGTGAAAGTCATAGAAAGTCTGCCTCTCCAGTTTGTTTGTGTGCTCATGACTCTTGCCGTTATAACGCCGTAAGCGAATCGTCTGCGAGGTGGGATGAACAAACGTGAGAATGGCAGAGAAGTCCAGCACATTATGTAAACTTTGACGCAAGATAATGCGGAACGTAGAGCCTTGCGATCCCACCAACTCTAGCTCACGTTCTCTGTGTCCGGACTTATTCTTCAAGACAAGTTTCGAAAGGTAGCCGCTTGGTAGTGGCTTAGGTTCTTCAATCAGCGTCTTGATCTCTGCATCAGTGAGTATTACGCCCACAATTCTCCTCAATCGGTATTCGCAATATTGAAGCATCTGCCGCGTAAGAGAACAAGAAGAAAGAGCCGGACTCTTGCGAGTCCGGCCTTTTGTTTGTTTGGCGCGAAGCGCGTGTCGCCGTCTGCGTAAGACTATTCGGCGGCCATTTCTTCCTGTTCGCCTTCCATGCGCATGGCTTCGAGCTCGCGCTCTTCTGCTTCGTGCGCTTCCTGCACTTCGGCCTGGATGCGGGCTGCCGCTTCTTCGAGCTCTGGGGAGAGTTCGACCTGGCGGTAGTACTCCATGCCGGTGCCGGCGGGGATGAGGCGGCCGACGATGACGTTTTCCTTGAGGCCGCGCAGCGTATCCACCGCTCCGTTGATGGAGGCTTCGGTGAGGACGCGGGTGGTCTCCTGGAAGCTCGCCGCCGAGATGAAGCTGTCGGTGGAGAGCGACGCCTTGGTGATGCCGAGCAGCAGCGGACGGCCTGTTGCGGGGCGGCCACCTTCTGCGATGACGCGCTGGTTCTCTGCGTTGAAGCGGAACTTGTCCACCTGCTGCTCGAGCAGGAAGGTGGTGTCGCCCACGTCTTCAATCTTGACCCAGCGGAGCATCTGCCGAACGATGGTCTCGATGTGCTTGTCCGAGATGGCTACGCCCTGGAGGCGGTAGACTTCCTGGATTTCGTTTACGAGATAGCGCTGCAGCTCCTGCTCACCGAGCACGGCGAGAATGTCGTGCGGGTTGAGCGGGCCGTCCATGAGCTGGTCGCCGGCGCGGAGGCGCTCGCCTTCCTGCACGTTGACGTGGATGCCGCGGGGGATGGAGTACTCGCGCTCATCGCCGTTGTCGCCGGTGATGTAGATCTTGCGCTGTCCCTTGACGACATCGCCGAAGCGAACCACACCGTCGATTTCGGCGATGGTGGCCGTTTCGCGGGGCTTACGCGCTTCGAAGAGTTCGACGACGCGCGGCAGACCGCCGGTGATGTCCTTGGTGCGGGTGGACTCGCGCGGGATCTTGGCGAGGACGTCGCCAGGGAAGACCTCGTCGCCGTCGGCGATCATCAAGTGAGCGCGTGAAGGCATGAGGTAGCGCTTGTTGCCCTTGTCGCTCTTGACGAGCAAGGTGGGCTGGCGCTTTTCGTCCGGGGCATCGGCCACGACGAGGCGGGAGAGGCCGGTGACCTCGTCCACTTCTTCGTTGAGCGTGACGCCGTCGATGAGGTCCTTGAACTGAATGGTTCCGCCGATCTCCGTGATGATGGAGAAGGTGTAGGGGTCCCACTCGCCGAGGGTGGTGCCGATCTGTACGCGCGCACCGTCTTCGACCATGAGCTTGGCGCCGTAGACGATGGGGTAGCGCTCCTTCTCGCGGCCCTTGTCGTCGATGACGGCGATGGAGCCGGAGCGGTTCATGGCGACGAGGTTGCCGTCTTTGCTGCGAACCGTGGAGAGGTTGATGAAGCGGACCGCGCCTGCGTTCTTGGCTTCGAGGTGCGACTGGTCGGCAACGCGCGATGCGGTTCCACCGACGTGGAAGGTACGCATGGTGAGCTGCGTTCCGGGTTCACCGATGGACTGCGCCGCGATGACGCCGACGGCTTCACCCATTTCCACCATGCGGCCGGAGCCGAGGTTGCGACCGTAGCAGAGTTTGCAGACGCCGCGCTTGGACTCGCAGGTGAGCACGGAGCGGATCTTCACCTTCTCGATGCCGGCGGCCTGGATGCTGGACGCCATGTCCTCGTCCACTTCCTGGTTGATCTCGGCGATGGTGTTGCCGTCGAGGTCCTTGAGTTTTTCGAGCGTGACGCGGCCGATGATGCGGTCGCGCAGAGGCTCGATGATCTCGCCAGCTTCGATGATCGGCATGACCGGGATGCCCTGCGTGGTGCCGCAGTCGGTCTCTGTGATGATGACGTCCTGCGCTACGTCGACGAGGCGGCGGGTGAGGTAACCCGAGTCGGCCGTCTTGAGCGCGGTGTCGGCGAGGCCCTTACGAGCGCCGTGCGTGGAGATGAAGTACTGCTGCACGGTGAGGCCTTCACGGAAGTTCGCGGTGATGGGAACTTCGATGATTTCTCCCGAGGGCTTGGCCATCAGACCACGCATGCCGGAGAGCTGACGAATCTGCTGTTTCGATCCGCGGGCGCCGGAGTCGGCCATGATGTAGATCGGGTTCATGGCTCCTTCCTTGTCGGCACGCTTCATGTTGTTGAACATATCGTTGGCCACCTGTTCGGTGATGGTGGACCACATCTGGATGACCTTGTTGTTGCGCTCGCCGTTGGTGATGGCACCGTCGAGGTATTGCTGCTGCACGGCGATGACCTGCTTTTCCGCTTCGTGCACGACGGTGTACTTCGACTCGGGGATGACCATGTCGTCCAGGCCGACCGACAGGCCGGAGCGGGTGGCGAACTGGAAGCCGAGCTCCTTGATGCGGTCGAGCGCCTTCACGGTCGTTTCGAGGCCGAGGTTGAGGTAGAGGTAGTTGATGAGCTGGCCGATGCCCTTCTTCTTGAGAAGGCCGTTGACGTAGGGCATGCCCTCGGGCAGCGCGTCGTTGAGGATGGCGCGGCCAACCGTGGTGGAGATGAACTGCTTGTTGTACTCCACGACTTCGGTGTGCAGGATGTCCTGATCGTCGTACGCGGTGGTGAGGTCGATCACCGGGCCGCTGTGACGGAGGCGGATGGGCGTGAGCGTCTCCACCTGTTTGGCTTCGAGCGCCATCAGCACTTCTTCGATGTTGGCGAAGACGCGGCCTTCACCCTTTGCGTTCACCTTCTGCTTGGTCAGGTAGTAGAGACCGAGCACCATGTCCTGCGTGGGCACGGTAATGGGGTGACCGGATGCGGGCGAGAGGATGTTGTGCGATGCGAGCATCAGCACGGACGCTTCTACCTGTGCTTCAGGTGAGAGCGGGATGTGCACAGCCATCTGGTCGCCGTCGAAGTCCGCGTTGAAGGCGGTGCAGACGAGCGGATGGATCTTGATGGCCTTGCCTTCAACGAGCACCGGCTCAAACGCCTGGATGCCGAGGCGATGGAGTGTTGGGGCGCGGTTCAGAAGGACAGGGTGGTCCTTGATGACTTCTTCGAGGATGTCCCAGACGATGGGTTCCTGCAGTTCCACCATTTCTTTTGCCTGCTTGATGGTGGTGCAGTGGCCGGTCTGTTCGAGACGGTGATAGATGAACGGCTTGAAGAGTTCGAGCGCCATCTTCTTGGGCAGACCGCACTGGTGCAGCTTGAGCTCAGGACCAACGACGATCACGGAACGACCGGAGTAGTCCACGCGCTTGCCGAGCAGGTTCTGACGGAAGCGGCCCTGCTTGCCCTTGAGGGTGTCAGAGAGCGACTTGAGCGGACGGTTGTTTGCACCACGCAGCACGCGACCACGGCGGCCGTTGTCGAAGAGGGCGTCCACGGCTTCCTGCAGCATGCGCTTTTCGTTGCGCACGATGACTTCGGGAGCGTGGAGATCCATCAGCTTCTTGAGACGGTTGTTACGGTTGATCACACGACGATAGAGGTCGTTGAGATCGGACGTAGCGAAGCGGCCACCATCCAGCGGCACGAGCGGACGAAGCTCGGGTGGGATGACGGGGATCACGTCGAGGATCATCCACTGCGGCAGGTTGTCGGACTTGCGGAAGGCTTCGACGACCTTGAGGCGCTTGGCGTACTTGAGCTTCTTCTGAACGGACTGCTCGAGCTTCATCTTCTCGCGCAGTTCGATGCTGAGCTCGTCGATCTCGACGCGCTTGAGCAGTTCCTTGATGGCTTCGGCGCCCATCATGGCCTTGAAGCCGGAGACGCGGTACTGCTGGTCGAGTTCGCGGAAGCGGTTCTCGTCCTTGATGATCTCGCGCTCCTTAACCGGAGCGTCGCCTGGATCGATGACGACGTAGGACTCGAAGTAAAGAACGGCTTCGAGCTCGCGCAGAGAGATGTCGAGCAGGTGGCCGATACGCGACGGCAGGCCTTTGAAGAACCAGACGTGCGAGCAGGGCGATGCGAGCTCGATGTGACCGAGGCGCTCACGACGCACCTTGGACAGTGTGACTTCGACGCCGCACTTGTCGCAGATGACGCCGCGGTGCTTCATGCGCTTGTACTTGCCGCAGAGGCACTCCCAGTCGGTGATGGGTCCGAAGATGCGGGCGCAGAAGAGGCCGTCGCGTTCGGGCTTGAAGGTACGGTAGTTGATCGTCTCAGGCTTGGTGACTTCGCCGTGCGACCAGGAGCGGATCTTCTCCGGCGACGCAAGCGTGATGCGGATAGCGTCGAAGTCAGCGATGGGGCCGGACATTTCAAACGGGCTGGAGCGGAACATGTGCAATCTCCGATTGCAGTTGTTAGTTGTTAGTTCTTAGTTGTTAGAACTTTCAACTTCCACTGCGGTTCATACTGCCTCGCAATCACTTTTGGCGGATTGCATTGCCTTTGGTCTTACAAATCTCTGTGCGCTGTGATTCAGTTCTCAGTTGGCATTGCTGACAACTGAGAACTGTTCACTGACAACTAGTCGGCTGCCGCCATGGTCGGGACTTCGTGGACCTTCTTCAGGTCTTCCTGCTTGACGAGTTCCACGTCGAGGCAGAGAGACTGGAGCTCACGGATGAGCACGTTGAAGGACTCCGGAACGCCCGGCTCGATGGCTGCTTCGCCCTTGACGATGGCCTCATAGATACGCGTACGGCCAAAGACGTCATCGGACTTGCTGGTGAGCAGCTCCTGCAGGATGTATGCAGCGCCGTATGCTTCGAGCGCCCACACTTCCATTTCTCCGAAGCGCTGTCCGCCGAACTGCGCCTTACCACCCAGGGGCTGCTGGGTGATGAGCGAGTACGGCCCGATGGAGCGAGCGTGAATCTTGTCGTCGACCAGATGCGACAGCTTGAGCATGTAGATGTAGCCGACCGTGGCGGGCTGTTCGAACTGATCGCCCGTCATGCCGTCAAACAACGTGCTCTTACCGGAGGAGGGGAGGCCAGCGGCTGCAAGCAGCGCCTTGATCTCTTCCTCACGCGCGCCGTCGAAGACTGCCGTGCCGAACCAGATGCCGCGCTTCATGCCAGCCGCAACGCGGACCACCTGCTCATCGTCGAGCGCGAGCAACTGGTTGAGCGCCGCGGTGCCGGCGAAGGAGGTCTTGAAGATCTCGCGAATCTCGTTGGCCTTCTGCGCCTGCTCGGCAAGCTCAGCCACCTTGACGCCGAGCTCATGTGCCGCCCAGCCGAGATGCGTTTCGAGAATCTGTCCGACGTTCATACGCGAAGGCACGCCGAGGGGATTGAGAACGATCTCCACCGGTTTGCCATCGGGCAGGTACGGCATATCTTCCTCGGGAAGAATGCGCGCGATGACACCCTTGTTGCCGTGGCGTCCGGCCATTTTGTCGCCGACCGAGAGCTTGCGCTTCATGGCAACGTAGACCTTCACCATCTTGATGACGCCGGGCGAGAGTTCGTCGCCCTTCTGCAGCTTGCCGATTTTGTCGTTCGTGATCTTGCGCAGAACGTCGATCTGGCGCGAGGTCATCTCTTCGATCTCGTCGATCTGCTCGTTCACGCGCGGGTCCTTGTCGGCGTAGCGGATACGCTTGAGGTTGCGCGTGGAGATGAGCTCGATCGTGTCGCGGTCGAGGATGTCGCCCTTGGAGAGCAGCTTCTTGTTAGTGCGCTCGTCGTGCAGGTCAGCCTGCACTTCCTTTGCACCGAGGATGGCTTCAAGACGCTTCAAACGCTCGTCGGTCAGAATGCGGATTTCGTCAGCCAGGTTCTTCTCAAGCTGCTCGATCTGCTCCTGCTCGATCTGCTTGGCGCGCTCGTCCTTCTCCTGTCCCTTGCGGGAGAAGATGCGGACGTCGACCACGGTGCCTTCGATGCCCGGAGGGCATGTGAGCGAAGCGTCGCGTACGTCGCCGGCCTTTTCCCCGAAGATGGCGCGGAGCAGCTTCTCTTCTGGCGTAAGCTGCGTCTCGCCCTTTGGCGTGACCTTGCCGACGAGGATGTCGTTGTGCGAGATCTTGGCGCCGATGCGGATGATGCCCGACTCGTCCAGATCACGCAGAGCGTGCTCGGAGACGTTGGGGATATCGCGCGTGATCTCTTCCGGTCCCAGCTTGGTGTCGCGGGCCTCGATCTCGAACTCCTCGATGTGGATCGAGGTGTAGTAGTCCTCGCGGACCAGTTTTTCCGAGATGAGGATCGCGTCCTCGAAGTTGTAACCGCGCCACGGCATGAAGGCGACCAGAACGTTACGGCCGAGGCCGAGTTCGCCCTGCTCCGTGCAAGGTCCATCCGCGATCACCTGTCCCTTGACCACACGGTCGCCCTTGCGAACGATCGGCTTCTGGTTGATGCAGGTGTTCTGGTTGGAACGCTTGAACTTGGTGAGCTGGTAGATGTCCGAACCAACTTCACGCGAGAGCTGCGTGGGATGATGTTCGCCTTCAACGCGCACGATGATGCGTTCGGAGTCGACCGAATCGATGATGCCGTTGCGGCGGGCGAGGATCACGGCGCCTGAATCGCGCGCGGTGACGCCTTCCATGCCGGTGCCGACGAACGGAGCTTCCGCAACGAGCAGAGGCACCGACTGGCGCTGCATGTTGGCACCCATCAGAGCGCGGTTCGCGTCGTCGTGCTCAAGGAAGGGCACGAGCGATGCGGCCACGGAGACGAGCTGCTTCGGCGAGACGTCGACGTAATCGATCTCAGCCTTGGGCACGAGAACGAAGTTGCCCTGACGGCGGGCGTTGACGAGGTCTTCGACGATGTTGCCCTGCTCGTCGAGCTGTACGTTGGCCTGCGCAATGGTGTGGCGGTCTTCTTCCCACGCGGAGAGATAGAAGGAATACGGCTCCACTTCGAGAACGCGCTTGCTTTCCTTCTTGAGCGACTTGGCCAGCTTGGCGGCTTCGCCCACTTCCAGCGTGTCTCCTACGCGCAGGCCCGACTCACCGGCATTGGTGACAGCAACGTAGTCCACGACGTGGCCATCGCGTACGCGGCGGTAGGGCGACTCGATAAAGCCATACTCGTTGATGCGCGCGAAGCACGACAGCGACGAGATAAGACCGATGTTCGGACCTTCCGGCGTTTCGATCGGGCAGATACGGCCATAGTGCGTCGGATGCACGTCGCGGACTTCAAAGCCGGCGCGTTCACGCGACAGACCGCCCGGTCCAAGAGCCGAGAGGCGGCGCTTGTGGGTGATCTCCGAGAGCGGGTTGGTCTGGTCCATGAACTGCGAGAGCTGCGACGAGCCGAAGAACTCGCGGATGGCGGCCATGACTGGCTTGGCGTTGATGAGATCGTGCGGCATGGCGGTTGCCATCTCCTGGTACACGCTCATCTTTTCCTTGATAGCGCGCTCCATGCGCACAAGGCCGATGCGGAACTGGTTCTCCATCAACTCGCCCACGGCGCGAACGCGGCGGTTGCCGAGGTGATCGATGTCGTCCACGAGGCCGATGTTCTTGCGCAACTTCAGCAGGTACTTGATGGTGCCGTAGAAGTCGTCGGGCGTGAGAGTGCGCTTGTCGAGGTCGGTCGCCTCGGCATTCTCATACAGCTTGATATTGAACTTGAGGCGGCCTACACGCGAGAAGTCGTACTTGCGCGGATCGAAGAACATGCCTTCAAAGAGCGCAGTCGCGGTGTCGAGCGTCGGCGGGTCGCCGGGACGCAGCTTGCGATAGATCTCGATGAGCGCCTCTTCCGGCTTACGCACGGAGTCGCGCTTGAGCGTGTTGGTGATGATGTTGCCAACATCGTCCTTGTCCGGGAAGAAGATCTCAAAGCTGGTCACGCCGCTCTGCGCGATCTTGTGCAGCTTGTCGGTAGTTGCTTCCTGGTTGGCTTCGTATAGCAGCTCGCCTGTGGTCAGATCGACCACGTCGGCGGCAAAGATGGCGCCATCGAACTCAGGCGTGTCGACGACGAAGTCGGCAACTTCGTTGGCGCGCAGCCTGGCAGCCACGGACGGCGAAATCTTGCGGCCGGCAGCATGTTCTTCGCCCTTAAGCTGGACTGCCTCAAGCGGCTTGATGCCGACGAGGTTCGTGGCCTGTCCTTCCGGCTTCACAGACCAGAAGAACTTGCCTTCGCGCACGTTGATGGTATCGGCGGTGTAGAAGGTCTTGAGGATCTCCTCATCAGTCCGCAGGCCGAGCGCGCGCAGGAAGATGGTGCCGAGGAACTTGCGCTTGCGGTCGATGCGGACGTAGAGGGTGTTCTTCTGGTCGTATTCGAACTCCACCCAGGAGCCGCGGTATGGGATGATCTTGCCGAGGAAGTAGGTGCGGTTGTTCGCCGTCTCAAAGAAGACGCCGGGCGAACGATGGAGCTGCGATACGATGACGCGCTCCGTGCCGTTGACGATGAACGTACCGTTCTGCGTCATGAGCGGAATGTCGCCGAAGAAGACTTCCTGCTCCTTCATGTCGCGCAGGGTCTTGACGCCGGTCTCGGGATCCTTGTCGTAGATCTTGAGGCGGATGGTGACCTTGAGCGGGGCCGAGTAGGTCATGCCGCGCTCTTCGCACTCTGCCTGGTCATACTTCAACTGCAGGCCAACAGGGTCGCCGCACTTGGTGCAGAAGTCGGGCGTGTTCTTGTTGTACGTTCCGCAGAAGTGGCAGAGCACGTCGCCGGGATGGAACGGATCGGTGATCACCATGTGTCCGCACTGCACGCAGGCGGTACGCAGGTGGTTCAGCCCCTTGAGGTATCCGCATTTGCACTCCCAGTTGCCGATGGAGTAATCGACGAACTCGAGTTCGCTGACGTTGCGGAAGTCCGTAATTGGAAAGACCGAGGTGAAGACCGATTGCAGGCCATTATCCTCGCGCTCCTGGGGGAGCTTGTCCATCTGCAGGAAGCGCTCGTAGCTGCGGCGCTGTACCTCGATGAGGTTCGGGATCTGAATAGCCGTTGGGATCTTGGAGAAATCGAGCCGGGTGCGAAGGGCACGCGTTTCGCTGGACATGGTTGAGTCACTCCTGTTATTTCTCTGCCGAGGCCACCTGGATGCGCTGTTTGCTCATCCGAGTGGAGGAAGAAGCCGCGCCGTGGCGCTTCTCTTCCCGAGTTGTTTGCGCTGGAAACATCGCTCCGGCTGCCCTGGCTTGCAGCCGATGCGCATAGCGCGTAAAGAAGAACTTTTCTCTTTTGCTGCTGGACCGCAGCGCCGCGACCGAAGCGCGGAGAGCAGTCCGTAAAACTTCGGGCCGCTAATTCGCTACGGACAAAGACGACGAAGCGCTCGCAGGGACAGCACATCCCCAGAGCGCAAGAGCCGACTTTTGCACCTTAATTCCGATGAAACCTGTAATATCCGCCGCCCTTTGAGACTTTCCGCCCGCCTCAAGGTTGTCGCCGATGGTGAAATCTTCCCTGCCGGAACTCCGCGCCGAATCGGAGAGGGCAAGGGCCGGTCAAAACCGCAACCGGAGAGAATTCTGTATATCGAAGTTGTCAGTCAGTCTGCATCCGCCGCCCGAAATGCTCACCAGGGCATGCGCGATCGTTCCACAGATGAGGATACCGCGTGGAGCGAAATTTTGCAAACAGGCGAAAGCTCCCGCCTGGCCCTTGGACTTCGAGGGGGCAGACGGGAGCTAGAGCCAGAACTACTTGACTTCGACTGCTGCGACGCCTTCGAACTTCTTGACGATCGCGTCCGCGTCCGCCTTCGAGACGTTCTCCTTCAGAGGCTTGGGAGCGCCGTCGACCAGGTCCTTGGCTTCCTTCAAGCCAAGAGCGGTGACTTCGCGCACAGCCTTGATGGTGTTGATCTTGTTTGCGCCTGCGTCCTTGAGGATGACCGTGAACTCGGTCTTCTCTTCTGCCGCCGGAGCCGCTGCGCCGCCGCCCGCTGCCGGAGCCGCTGCAACCGTAGCTGCCGCAGCCGACACGCCGAGGCGCTCTTCGAGCTTCTTGACGAGCTCAGCAGCCTCAAGGAGGCTGAGGCTCACGATCTGATCTTCCAACTGCTGGATGTCTGCCATGATGTTTCTCCGTTTTTACTGAACTTGATAGTGCCTAATACTGCCTGACCGCATTGAGCGAACCCACTGCGGCTGCCTCTCAATCCCCGGTTCCGTTGCGCCAGACATGCGCCCTTGGACTGGGAGGCGAAACTTGTTTATCCCTCTGCGGGAGCTTCGTCGCCTGCCGCAACCGTCTGGGCCGAACCGCCGTCCTGATCGGCTGCCGGGGCTGCCTCTGCTGCCGGAGCCGCTTCTTCCGCCGCTGGAGCTTCTGCCGCTGCTGCGGGGGCCGCGCCGCCGAGCTTGTTCTGCTCCACGGCCTGGTTCACCACCACAGCCAGATTGCGGCCAGTGGCGTTGATGACCGTAGCCAGACGCTGGGCCGGGGCGTTGATGAGGAACAGGAGCTTCGAGAAGAGCTCTTCCTTGCCAGGCATCTTGGAGAGGGCTTCAATCTCCGAGATGTTGATGACCTTGCCATCCACGATGCCGAGCTTGAAGGTGAACTCCGCGTTGTCCTTCACCCAGGTGGAGAGCGCCTTTGCCAGCGCAACCGGATCGCCCGAGGTGTAGGCGATGGAGGTCACACCCTTGAGGCCCTGCAGAGCGCCTTCAATTTTGGTGCCCGCGCCTGCCTTGGGAGCCAGCTTGTTCTTGAGAACACTATACTTGCCGCCGGCATTGCGCACCGTCTTGCGGAGCGAGGAGTCCTTGTCTGCCGTGAGGCCAGAGAAGGTGCCGAGGATGGCCGAGGTGGAGTGCTCCAGCTCAGAGGCGAGCCGCGCGACCACTTCGTTCTTTTTTGCTTTCGAGATTGCCATTGTCTTTAGCCTTTAGCCGCAATCACCGCGGCTCTTGTCTTATTGGTCGCCGAACGTGCAGGCGACGGAAAATCTAATCTCTACGCGGGCGGCAGCTTTACTGCTTGGCCGCGAGTTCTGCAACCGACTGGTCGAGCGCAATCCCGGGGCCCATCGTGGACGAGATATACATGCCCTTGATGTACTTGCCCTTGGAGGCGGACGGCTTGGCTTTGACCACGGCCGAGACGACCGTCATCGCGTTGTCGATGAGCTTCTGCGCGTCAAACGAGCTCTTGCCCACCGGAACATGCACCAGAGCGGTCTTGTCCGTGCGGAACTCAACCTTACCAGCCTTGATTTCCTTGACCGCAGCGGCCACGTCGGTAGTCACCGTGCCGGTCTTCGGGTTCGGCATCAGGCCCTTGGGGCCGAGCACCTTACCCAGACGGCCGATCGAACGCATCATGTCCGGCGTGGCGATCAGGGCGTCAAAATCGGTCCAGTTTTCCTTCTGGATCTTCTCCACCAACTCCTCGCCGCCAACGATGTCGGCACCCGCAGCTTCAGCAGCGCGCTGATTGTCAGCGGTGGAGATGACGGCGACTTTCTTGGTCTTGCCGAGGCCGTGAGGCAGAATCACCGTTCCGCGAACCATCTGGTCGGCGTGGCGCGGGTCGACGCCCAGGCGCAGGGTGATGTCCACGTTCTCATCGAACTTGGCGAACTTGATCTTCTGGAGAAGGGGCACAGCGTCGGTCAGCGTGTAGGGGCGGGGCTCAACAGCCGCACGCGCCTTCGCGACATTCTTCGAAAGCTTCCTGGACATTTCCTATTCCTGTCTCCCACCGCCTGAACCTTTGGAGAATGCGGGCTGAATGTTGATCTAGCCCATCGGGTGTGCCTTTGCGATTTCGCACAAGGGCCCCGACCATTCTCCGCAGCATGTTTTTCTATGCTGAACCCATCCCGGAATTGCTGGTACTACAACTGCTGGCTGGATGGGCCGTTCGGCCGTGGTGTGTGACTCAGTGCCGGGCCAGAGGCCACAGGCACTCTTATTAGTATGGGGATTTTTGGGGTTGGTGTCAAGATGAGAACGGCGGTACCCGTCGAGAGATTCGCCTTGTATTCGCCCATGACAGCCGTTACTATGGTCGTCCATGGCGACCAAACTTGAATATGTTGAGGACGACGGTCTGTACACAAATGACGTCGCCTGGGTCCAAGCAGCCATTTTTTCAGCAATTCCGGTGTGGTCCAGGCTTTGAACAGCATCTCCCGCGAGGCATAAAAGCTCCTCGTCACCCGAATTCCACGTTCGCCAAACGCTTCCAGCCGCAAATTATCCATCGTAATTCTCCTGTTCCAGGTGCTCCGTAGATAGTTCAATCGGATGTCCCAGTTACGACTGCACTGGACGATTCAACTCTGTGCGCCACTTCTCCGGATCGCTTTCCGTGTCCGGCCCGACAAGATAGCGTTCCCATATCTCCGGCGAAATCGAAATGCCCATCTTTTCGATCTCCCCCAAAAACTCTCCCCAGCCGGCAGCAAGTCCCTGATAGGGGCCCGTGTATACCGTGCGCACCACTTTCATTGTCGGCCACTCACCAGGCTGAACGCGGCCACTGGCCTTTACCGGCGTAGCCACCGGTATGCACAGTTCAAAGTCAAAGAACTCATCTGGACGCCGGAAATGGTGCGTAAACCAAGGCCCCGTCACCTGCACTCCCTGGGCCTGAATCTCGTCAGAAAGTTCCCGTAGCAACGCCCCCATCTGCATCTGGATCTCGCGTGCGGGCACCTTGGCCCGGAGTGTTGCCATCTGTATAGGTCCCGTCTCAACTACTTGCGGCATTTCAATCGATTTTGTCTCTGCCATTGTCCTCTCCTTCTGTTTCATCTCTTCCAGCAACCCATCCAGTCGCGCAAAATTCGCGCCCAGCGCTCGCCGGTAGTTTTCCAGCCAGGCAGTCACCTCGGTGACCGCCTTCATCTCTGCCCGGCATTCCCGCCGGGTTCCCCTTCTCGTCCTTGAGATCAGTCCAGCTCGCTCCAGCACATTCAGGTGCTTGGTTACGGCAGGCTGGCTCATCTGGAAGGGCGCTGCAACCTCCATCACACTTGCTGGTCCCAGCGTTAACCGGGCCAGAATCGCTCTTCGAGTTGGATCGGCGAGCGCTAGAAAGGCGGAATCCAGATACCTCTCATTTGCATAACCAATCGGTTTCATAACCTTATAGTTATACTTGATCCAGAGGGTTGTCAATAGAAAATGGATGATTTCTATAAGCCCCACCCATCGCCGCTTCGCGTTGCCGTCAGTTTGTGTCCAGGGTGTTGCCCAAGGAAGAGCGATCAGATCACTTCAAGGAGTAGCCGTCACAAGACATCCGGCAACTCTTCACTCACGGCATAGAATGACAGCGCAGCATCGCCCTGTAGAAGAGTGCGCGTCCTGCCCAGATGTCCGTATCGTCCGGCAAGTTCCTGCTTGCGGCTATGCTCGGCGATCACCAACCCATCTTCATGCAGTGAATCGGCAAACTCCGCGCTGCCCAGCGCAGTCAACGTACGCGTATATTCGGCAGCGAGTTCATACGGGGGATCGAGAAAAATAATGTCTGCAGGGAAGCCGCTCGTCATCATCTTCTTCAGCAGCACCGCACTTCCACCCGACTCAATAGAAAATCCGGACTTCACGTCTAGCGATTTCAGGTTCGCACGGATAGCAGCAAGCGCCTTCGGAGCCTTTTCGGCAAACGTAACGTGTGCTGCACCGCGACTGATTGCCTCTATGCCAACAGCACCCGAGCCGGCGTACAGATCAACAAACCGCGCATCCGGTACACGTGTTGCGATGACGTTGAAAAGCGTCTCCCGCAACCGGTCGCTCGTGGGCCGCGTTGCCATACCCGCAGGCGTCTGCAACTGCCGCGAGCGAAAGGTTCCTGCAATGATGCGCATACTCTCGTGATGATAAGTCGTCCTATGTGGACGGCCCGTCGACAGCATGATCCTGTACCGCGACCAAAGGGAGCGCCAAGCGAATCATGTCGCCGTCCGTGCAGGACCGCACGCGCATACAATCAAAGCCATGCGTGGTTGGAGTCTCCGGATTTTTCGCATCTTTGGCGTAGATGTGCGCATGCACCCGCTCATGGTGCTTGTGTTGTTCTTCAGCCTCGTCTTTGCAAAGCTGGCTGATGGCTTCGCAACCCGCGGCTTTGGCCTGTGGGTGCTGATGCTGCTTGCCATCGCTGTTCGCGAGATTGGCCGGGGATTTGCCGCGGCCTGGTGCGGCATGCAGATGCAGTCGCTGATTATTCTGCCCACCGGCGGCATCGCGACCTATGGTCTGCGGGAAGACCGTCAGCGCAGGCACGATTTGTTGATGGCGCTCTCCGGCCCGCTGGCGAACTTCTTTATCGGCATCTGCACGGCCATGCTGCTGCTGGCAGTCTCACCCTCACTGCGTCTCTTCGATCGGCCCTACATCACCTCCGGACATCTCATCCGCGCCCTGATGTGGACGCAGATCTTTCTCGGTGGCATTCACATGATTCCCGCCGTTCCGCTCGATGCAGGCGTTCTCCTCCGCCGCAACTTCATGCGCTTGCGTGGAGCAGCGCGCGGCGCCCGCGCTGCGGCAGGCATCAGCCAGATGACTGGCATTTTCATTTCAATCGCTGGCATCGCTTTCCAGAACATCTGGACCATGGCCATCGGCGCTTCCATCGTCATCGGCTGGCAAACGGTCGCGCTGGAAGACACCTCCGGCGATGAAGCGGTCGATAGCGTGCGCATGCGCGATGTGATGCTCAGCAACTTCACCACCCTCGGCGCGAGCGACACGCTTGAAGAGGCGCTCAACGCTTCCATTCATTCGTTGCAGGATATATTTCCGGTCACGCGCGGACCGCTGCTGGTAGGTTCCGTCTCCCGTCAGGCTCTCAGTGATGCGCTCCTCACTGGCGGAAACAGCTACGTGCAGGGCGTAATGACACGTTCGCTCCACGTTGCATCCGCGGATGATCCGGTTGTCTCCACCTTACGAAAGCTCTCCACAGAAGGCACACAGATGCTGCCTGTAGTGGAAGGTGGGAGAGTCGTCGGCATCGTTACCCCGCAGAATCTCTCCATGAGTATGGGCCTTCTCGGACGCACGCGGCGGTTGCGCCAGCGTCTCGGCGAGGACGCCGCAGGTGAGTGAATCGGCCCCTCTCGCGCCAGGCCTCTACCTTGTCGCCACACCCATCGGCAATCTTGAGGACATCACCCTGCGCGCTCTGCGCGTACTGAGAAGTTGCGACCGTATTGCCTGCGAAGACACGCGCCAGACGCAAAAGCTGCTCAATCACTTCGGCATCGAGACGCGCACCGTCAGCTACCATCTGCACAACGAACAATCGCGCGCAGAGGAGTTGATAGCCGACCTGAGAAACGGCGCGCGCATCGCCGTGGTGAGCGATGCAGGCACGCCCGGCATCGCCGATCCCGGCGTGGAGGTCGTGCAGGCCGCCATCGCTGCTGGAATCTCTGTGTATCCCATTCCGGGCGCCAGCGCCGCACTCAGCGCGCTCATCGCAAGCGGACTGGATACGGAACAATTCACATTTCGCGGGTTTCTTCCATCGAAAAGCGGCGAACGAAAGTCGCTGCTGGAAATAGTGAAAACAGAGATGTCAAACGGTCATCGTGCAACGCAGATCTTCTACGAAACACCGCACCGCATCGCCGATGCACTTGCAGATATCGAAGCGATCTTCAGCGCATCGCACCGCATCACGCTCGCACGCGAACTCACCAAGCTGCACGAAGAGTTCCTGCGCGGTACGGTAGTCTCAGTGCGTGCAGAGATAGAGAAGCGTGAAGCAGTTCGCGGCGAAATGGTGCTGCTGCTCTCCGGAGATCTGGATGCCTCTACGCAGAACGCGTCAGAAAAGCAAAGCATCGCAGACGAGATTCGCTCACTGATGGAACGGGACCATCTGGACGAGAAAGAAGCGCTCAAGCGAGTGGCAAAGAACCGCAGTCTCGGCAAGAGCGAAGTCTACCGCGAATGGCAGCGCAGCAAGCGCTGAGAACATCGCACAAAAACTGGCAGATTACTGCCCCGTCATTTCGCTGGACGTGTGGCGCGCAGCAGCATCTTTCTTTGCCTTCGCTACAAGCCTGCGGATGCGGCCGTCAATGTCTGATCCCGATCCTACATTCTCGGCCTGCAGCACTCCATCGGAATCAATGGTGAAGTAATGTGGAATGGCATCCACACCAAAGACTCGCGAGAGTTGATGGGTCGAATCGCGAAACTGAGACCAGGTCATCTCATTTTTGGAGATAAAGCCCTTCCAGGCCGCCTCATTTGAGTCCCATGACACGCTGAGGAGAACAAACGGCTCATCTTTAAATTGTGCGGCGAGGCGTTTCATGTGCGGCAGTTCTTCATTGCACGGGCCGCACCATGTAGCCCAGAAATCGATCAACACAACCCGCCCATCCATCGCGTCCAGGTTGAACCGTTTGCCATCCAGTGTGGTGAGCGCAAACGGTGGTGCCATGTTGCGGAGCGAGAGACTGGGATCGTCTACGAACTTTGCTACGCGCGTGCGCAATGCATCGCGTGCAGGAGCAAGTTTGAGATACTCGCGAAACGCATTTGCAGCTTCGTCGTTGCGTTTCATCTCGGCCAGCACTTTGCCTTGCAGATAAAAAATCTTTTCATTCTTGCTGTCGAGCGCAATAGCTTCCTGCAGCGTGGACAATGCTTCCGTCATCGTTTCGGTCTTATGCCGCCCACGAAGCATGAGAAGGACACGCGTGACTTTGGCGGACACTTTCTCCGAAGGAGTAGCAGCGCTTGATTGTTCAATCAGGTTGGCCGCTTTCCTCACTTGGCCGTGATCGCCTGCAATCAAACCGAAGTGCATGATTTGCGTGAGGCACTCCATGCACTCTCCATTGGATATTTTGAATGCCTTCCAATAAAAGTCGATGGCGAACGTGGGATCGGATTTCTTTCCAACTTGCCCAGCCTCAGCCCATTTTTTCTGAAACTCAGGATTGTCTTTGTAGGAAGGGCTTTGCGCCGCCAAAGGAAGGGACAAAGCCAATACGGCGAGAGCAGAGAAAGCACGAAGCAAGGCCATGGCAAAAATTCTCACACACAATCGTGAGCGATGCCGGAGAATTCTGGCAAGAGGAATTTTTAAACGGCGATGCGCTCATCAAACGCCAGTACTTCATCCAGCAAGCCCGCAAGCGAATCTGCGCGAGTGCGCATGGAACTTTCGGTCTGATCGATAGTGCCGAGCAGTTCTTCGTGACGACGGCGAAGCTGTGCCAGTTCGTCGGCGATGTTCAGCGCGGCTAGCACGGCGACACGGAGCGAATCCACCGTCGATCCGTGCGAGGAGACAAAGCGCATCTTCTGGTCGACCGTTGCGGCCAGATTGCGGATGTACTCCGGCTCCACGCCGCGCAGGTTGTAGACCTGGTCATAGATATCAACGGAAACAGGTTGAGGAACGTTCAACGTCTCTTCGTGCATCGACCTTCTCCTACAGCAGTTCGTCCATCTGCTTCAGCATGGCATCCACGCGGCCCTTTACCGATTCGCGCTCCTGCTTCAGCCCCGCCAGTTCCACCTGCAGCGTGGACGCCTGCGCTGCGTTCTCTTCCAACTCTTCGCGGAGACGCTTCACTTCAGCCTCAGCCGCCGCGCGCGCCTCGCGCTCAGTCTTGATCAACTCCACCGCGCGCTGTACACGCTGCTCCAGCGCCTGAAACTCATCCACACTCACGGTGGCTGTCGACATCGTTATTGCCCCAAAAATCAATTATTCGGCTGGCAAAAGGCGTGCTTTCGCCAGCTGAGTTCAGTAGGAGTATAGACCCCGCATTTGTGAATGCCGGACGCAAATGAAAAAAGGGGAACCTGATTCGGCTCCCCTGATTTTTTCTGCCCTGCCGCTTACGTTTCCCGTCGAAGTGTGCTGATGACCTGCTTTGCCGCGCGCACACCGCTGCGGATAGCTCCATGCACCGTGCCCCAGTGACCGGTGGTGTCGGTATGCTCGCCGGCGAAGAAGAGCGTGTTGTGCAAAGGCAGTGTGAGTTTCTCGATAGCATCCAGAGCGTTGGATGGAATGTAAGAATAAGCGCCGAGCGCGAACGCATCCTCTTGCCAGGGATGAAGCCGCGCATCTGTAAGCTCGCTATCGAGTGCTTGCGGCTGCAAGCCGAATGCGCGTTCGAGATTGCGTATAGCTGTGCTCACAATCTCCTGCTGGCTCATGTCTGCAAAACGCAGGGCCGCAGGTCCGCCAGCCCACGCGGTGATCATCGGTTGCTCATTCGGATACGGTGTCCAAAAGACCTCGAAGCGCGGCGTGCCGTCATTGGAGTTGCGGTTTTGCGGAAATAGAAAGGACATCTTCGGATGTCTGCGCTCAGCCCACCAGCGTTGTTTAAAGACGAGCGACACGCGGCAGACTGATCCCATGCGCAGGCGGTCTGCCTGGTGCAGCGCGTCTTCAACAGAGGGAGTCCATTGCACAGAGCGTCGTTGCAGCACAGCGAGAGGCAGCGTGATGATGGCTGCTTTTGCGGAGAAGGCGCGGCCCTCTCCGGTGGAAACTGCCACTGCACCGTCGCTCCAATCCACCGCAACCACGCACGCCCGGAAGACAATCTCCACGCCACGCTTCTGCAAGTCATCGAGCATGGCTTCGGGCAGACGAGCGTAGCCGCCCTCCACATGAAAGAGACGGTCGCCTTCGATCTCGTCTTCGGCGCGTTGCTGCATGGCGAGGCCACGCACGCCAATCACGCGATGATCGGCAGCGTTGAACCCTTCCACGTAGCCGATGGCGCCAGCAGCATCGTTGCTGCTTATCTGCTCCTGCGCGAGCCACTCGGCAAATGAGAGATCGCGGTGCGGATGCGTGTCGCTCCACGTTGCCATTTGATCGAGGAGCGTGAAGGGGCTTTCGTCCGCGGCGCTGTCTTCCTCCTGCTGGCGCAGATTGCCTTTGCCGTCGTAGACAAGCTGTTCGCCGTCCAGCTCGTAGTGCTTCAGGCCGTAACGTTCGAGCAGCGTGAGCGTCTCCTGCGGTGTGCCGTGGATGAACTCCGCGCCCATTTCTACATCGCATCCCCCAACGCGTTCGCTGAAGATGCGTCCGCCCACGCGATTGCGCGCTTCGAGAACGGGGACAGAAAGATTCGCTTCTGCAAGACGCAACGCCGCGCTCAATCCCGCCATGCCCGCGCCGATCACAAGTACATCACTCATGCAGTGTCAGATGCGGTGAGCTGGCGCAGAAGTGCAAGGCCCTCTTCTTTTGAGGTGATGCGTCCTTCCAATTGCGCGTCTTCAATCGTGTGCAAAAGCTCTTTGAAGCGCGGCCCAGGTTTCAACCCTGCGTCGATCAGGTCGCGCCCGGAGACGAAGAGCGCAGGCTTGATCTCTTCCGCGGGCGCGTTCTCATATTTGTCCTTTGCGTAGTCATACAGCCGCAGATCGCCGTGTGCGCTGGAGGCGTCCATCCAGTGCAGTTGCAGATGTTCGTCAAACTTCGGCAGGCGGAAGAAGCGTTTCAACGTCGCGGGCTTCATCTCCATCACATCGCCAAAGCGCATATGGTTGGCCACGAGCAGCGCGATCTGTTCTGTCTCTTCGTTCGACATGCGCAGACGGTTGCAGATGGCGCGCGTCATCGTGGTGCCAACTTCGGCGTGTCCGTTGAAGCGGATGCGGTCGCCTGGCTGTGCAGGATCGGGCGCGCGAAACGTCGGAGGCTTGCCTACATCGTGCAGCAACGCGGCCCAGCCCAGTTCCATCGAGCAGCCCGCGGGCAGCTTCTCCAGCACCAGCAGCGTGTGGACCCACACATCGCCTTCAGGGTGGAACTGCGGCGGCTGTTCCACGCCTTTCATCTTCGCCACTTCGGGCAAAACTTCTTTGAGCAGCCCCGTTGCATCCAGCATCTCGAAGGCTTTGCGGGCATGGCCTTCGATCAGCATGCGAGTCAGTTCATCGCGCACGCGTTCGCGGCTTACCTGAATGATCTTCGCCGCGTTGTCATGGATCGCGGAGTAGGTATCTTCTTCCAGCGCAAAGCCGAACCGCGCAGCGAAGCGTACGGCGCGCAGCATGCGCAGCTTGTCTTCTTCAAAACGGACAGCAGGATCACCGATGGCACGCACAATACCGTCGCGGAGGTCTTCGCGTCCGTTGACGAAGTCCAGCACCTTCGCGTCGATATTTTGCGCAGTCAGGCCAACCGGATCGAGCATCATCCCATTGATGGTGAAGTCTCGCCGTGCTACATCGTCTTCAGGTGTATCTGCATAACTTACGGCAGTAGGTCGCCGTCCATCTTCATAGCCCATATCGTTGCGGAAGGTGGCGACTTCGGTCTGCGCGTCCGTAGTTTCATCGCAGACGATCACCACGCCGAAGTGCGCGCCCACAGCGTGCGTCTTCGTAAAAAGCTGCTGCACTTTTTCAGGATGTGCGTCTGTGGCTACGTCATAGTCCTTCGGCGCATGGCCCAGCAGCAGATCGCGCACACATCCGCCGACAAGGTAGGCGGCATAGTCATTGGCGCGTAGCGTCTGCACCACACGCAGGGCTGCGGCGAATCCATCGCTGCTCAAGGCACTCTGTAAGTTCTCTACCATCGTCCGTCCACTACTATAGTCAGATGCGCACAGGTCTCATTCTCGGCATTGAAAGCTCATGCGATGAGACCGCGGCTGCCGTGGTGCGGCAGGGCAGGGAGACGCTCTCCAATATTGTGGCTTCGCAGATGAAGATGCACGCGCTCTACGGTGGTGTGGTGCCAGAGCTGGCCTCACGCGAGCATCTGCGGAACATCGTGCCGGTGGTGCGTGAGGCGATGCAGCAAGCGGACGTGACGGACAGCGATCTGAATGCGATTGCGGTGACGGCTGGCCCCGGCCTTGCTGGCGCGCTGCTGGTCGGTATTTCATTTGCAAAATCATTCGCCTACGCTCTCGGCAAGCCACTCATCGCCGTGAACCATCTTGAAGGGCACATCCATGCAGTGCTGATGCAGCAGCAGGCGAACGAAGGACCCATCCTTGCGCTCGTTGTCTCCGGCGGACACACGCACCTCTACCTCGCGCAACAGCGTGAAGGCACATGGCACTACCGCAACGTAGGCCGCACAGTGGACGACGCAGCAGGGGAAGCGTACGACAAGGTGGCAAAGCTGCTCGGTCTCGGCTATCCCGGCGGCCCGTGGATCGATACGCTGGCAGCCCACGGAAATCCCAAGGCTGTTCTGTTCCGCTTTCAGGAGATCAAACGCCGCGATGCAAGCGAGGAGGCGACCTTCGACTTCTCCTTCTCCGGCATCAAGACTGCCGTGCTGCGTTATGTGGAAACGCACGGCATGAAGCAGCAGATCGAAGCGCGCCGTAGCGAACTCGCAAGTCTCAAACCCACTGACGCCGCACAGCTTCTCGATCATCAATCGCTGGACGTGATCGCCTCCTTCCAGCATGCAGTCACACAAAATCTCGCCAGACAAACCCTGCGTGCAGCGCAGCATTTTGGCGCGCGCACCATCCTCGTCTCGGGCGGGGTAGCCGCAAACCGGGAACTACGCCGCGTCTTCGCCGAACAGGCAAACATCCCCGTTCATTTCCCGGAGATGGCTCTCTCGACAGACAATGCCGCGATGATCGCCGCCGCTGCCTGGCCGCGTTTTGTCGCGGGCGAACACGCCACAGCCGACCTCAACGCCACACCGCAGCTTCGCCTCGGATAAAATCATCCATATCGGAGCACTGCGGCGGCGATCACCACCCGGCACGCGCGCAAGTCATAAGGCAGTTACCGACCGGATGGCGATCGATCTCTTCAATACCCTGAGCGGCACCGTGGAGCCGCTTGCGCCCGAACAGGCCAACGAACTGCGCATGTACTGCTGCGGTCCTACCGTCTACGACTACGGCCACATCGGCAATTTCCGCACCTTTTTACATGTGGATGTGCTGCGCCGCGTCGCGCGCCTGCAGGGCATGAAGCTCAAGCACGTGATGAACATCACCGACGTGGACGATAAGATCATCCGCAACGCCGCCGCCGCCAACATGCCCATCAGCGAGTACACGGCCAAGTTTGAGCGCGCGTTCTTTGAAGACATGGAAGCTCTCGGCGTCGAGCGCCCTGAGATCGTTCCTCACGCAACCGAGTCGATTCCTGACATGGTTTCGCTCATCCAGACGCTCGCGAAAGAGGACATCGCCTATCGTGCCGACGATGGCTCGTGGTACTTCCGCATTGCGAAGTTTCCGGACTACGGCAAGCTGTCCAAAAAAGATTTTGAAGGCATCGAAGACGGCGCCCGCGTGGATGTAGACGAGTATGAGAAGGACTCCGCCCGCGACTTTGCTTTATGGAAAGCAGAGAAGAACGGCGAAGCGTCGTGGCAGACCGACCTCGGCACAGGTCGTCCCGGCTGGCACATCGAGTGCTCGGCCATGGCGATGAAGCACCTCGGTCCAACGTTCGATCTCCACGCCGGCGGCGAAGACCTCATGTTTCCGCACCACGAAAACGAGATCGCGCAATCAGAATCCGCCACGCATAAGCCATTCGCGCGTCACTGGTTCCATGTGCGCTTCCTGCTTGTGGAAGGCAAGAAGATGTCGAAGAGCGAAGGCAACTTCTTCACCCTCCGCGATCTTCTGCTCAAGGGCTATCGCGCGTCCGCGATCCGCTTTCTTCTGCTGAGCGTTCCGTATCGCCACCAGATGAACTTCACCTTCGAGGGCCTAACGGAGAGCGCCAATGCCATCGACCGTCTGCGTACCTTCGCCGAGCGCATGCGCACCGCGATCTTCAGCGGAGAAGAGAACAGCGAACTTGCCGCGCTCATCGCCGAGAAGCAGCAGGCGTTCGACGCGGCACTCGCCACCGACCTCAACACGGCAGAAGCGCGCGCCGCAATGTTCGACGTGGTCCGCGCCGCCAACTCAGCCGCCGATCAGAACAAAGTCTCCGCAGAGAATGCAAAGGCAATCCTAGTCTTCCTCCAGCGCTTCGACTCCGTCTTCGACGTGCTCACCGACCGCGACCAAAAGATCACCAAAGCCGCGCTCGACTGGGCAGAAAAAGAAGGCCGCATTGGCGAAGCTGCTGAGGGATTAGTAGAGGCCGCAGGCCTCTCCGACAACGAAATCCAGAAGCTCGTAGACGAACGCACACTTGCCAAAAAGCAACGCAACTTCGCCCGCGCCGATGCCATCCGCAATGAACTTGCGGAAAAAGGCGTGCTCATCGAAGACAGCAAAGACGGCGTGCGCTGGAAGCGCAAATAGTGCTGCTGCTTTGCTAGAGCAGCGCTTTAATCCTGTCTGTATATCGCGAATACGCGAAGCTTACGGCAAGCAGCGCAATACCCACGCCGATCAGCGAGAGATATCGTGCTGTCGGTTCAAACTGCCACGCGTCGTAGGTCGAAAGTTTAGCCACGGATAAGAGCAATAAGCCGAGTCCAGCCAGCCGCAGGCGGCGTTCCGTAAGCAGCAAGCCAACGGCGAATACCGCAATACCCAGTGCACTCCACGCGGCAAGGATCTGCCATCCTGGCATAACTAGCCAAACCCCCGTCGCTGCGCTGAATGACGCGAGAAACGCTGCTCCTGTATACATTGCATCCGCGCGATCTGTTGTAGGTGCATCCAGCCTGCGATAGAGCCAACCGCCGTCGAACCACAGCAGAAGCGCGAGCGCAAAGAAAGCCAGCGAGGGCTTTACCATAGCGGAGCCGGTGACACCGCTATCAAACGCACGTATCAGCCCTGTAAAAATCGCCATGGCAATGATGCAAATCCCCACGCCAGCCATACGGTGCATCTTCCGCCGCAGTGCCAGCAAAACCACCATCTGACCAATTGTGGCCCAAACCAGCGGGAGTGCTATGCCATTCACGTAGCAGGGAACCGCAATCAGCAGTTCCAATAACGCGAGAGATTCCAGCGTTGTCTGGGAAGCCGGATCTGCTTTTCGGGCGATATATGAAAACGCAAGGTCCAGCACGCACGCCATCAGCAGAAATCCAAACGACCATTTGAGCGTAGGCGACTGCGGACCGGCAGCAAGCGCACACCACAATGCGCTATTCAGTACCGGAATGAACACGCGTTCAAGCTGCGGTGCATGTCCCGCCGGACGCCTCATCGAACTGCCCTGCCTGAAGATGAGAAACAGCAGGGTCAAGACAGTCGCGCTTGCCCAGAAGTGTGGAACAGTATGGCTCTCCCATCGCTGCGTAAAGAACCACTTGGCATGATTGCCATAAGCCGCAACCAGTCCCGCGATCTCCAGCTCCGGCCAGTCGAATTGCATGCTGATAAACACGAGTGATCCGGCCAGCAGCACATTCGCGATCAGGCTGTAGCCGTCGTGCTGCGACATGGTGACAGTGCTGAACGCCATCATGAATGCGATGCCTGTCAGCAACTGCGACCGGTAACGCATCGCATGGGCGATCATGCCAATCGAAACGGCAAGCAGCAAGATCAGGTCCAGCATCTCGCTTTGCAATACGCGTGTGGCATCGAAGAAATGCATGGCGTAGGTCGTCACAAAGGTTACTGCCCATGCGCCACCCAGGGCTACATAAGCAAGCGTCTGGTATCGCTCTTTTTTCTCGAATTTAAGACCTGTGATAAAGAGGGCAGTGGCGGCTACAAAGCCACCAAGAATCTTTACCCACGGACCAAGGTGGCTAACGTGATAGACGAGGAACACGGCTACACCTAACACCACCAGTGTGATGCCTACCCGATTCAGCCAGTTCACTCCAAGATGTTGCTCGAGGGATACGGATTCGCGGTCGTCGATCATCGCAAACCTCGGCGCCGTTTCCCTGGAGGACTCTTGCGGGAGATATATGCCTACATCCGGTCTTGGCTCCGGCTTAGGCCGCCGCACTGGTTCCACAATCGCTCGGGACTCATCTTCAGGAGTCTCCGCAGACACATGCGAGGCACGATTACGCTGTGCTTCGGTTCGTTCCAGAAACTCCATGCGCGCATTCAATCGCTCTACTTCGCGCTTCAGTTCGTCTACTTCTTTACTCTTAACCTGGGCGCGCGCAATCGCGATGATGGGAAGCGCAATGACAGTCAATACCGCAAAAATAATTGCGATCAAAGAAGTGCTCCGCTGAGAGAATGGCCAATTCTAAAACAGCGTCGACTTTCGCGGCATCTCAATTCCAAGGTGCTGATAAGCCAACCGAGTAGCCACACGCCCGCGCGGCGTGCGGTCGATGAACCCAATCTGAATCAGAAACGGTTCATACACTTCCTCGAGCGCATCCTCTTCCTCAGCCAGCGCGGCGGCGAGCGTGTTCAGGCCGACAGGGCCGCCGTCGTACTTCTCGATAATGGTGCGGAGCAACCGGCGGTCGAGCTCGTCGAAACCATGTGCATCCACTTCCAACATCGCGAGCGCTTTCTGCGCCGTTGCTCTGTCAATCACACCGTGCGCGCGCACCTGCGCAAAGTCGCGCACGCGCCGCAGCAGACGGTTGGCGATACGCGGTGTGCCGCGCGAACGCATCGCAATCTCCGCCGCGCCATCCTGATCAATGCTGACGCCCATTACCTCTGCCGAGCGCTCCACAATGTAGCGAAGTTCGTCGTCGGTGTAGAACTCCAATCGCAGCATGATGCCGAAGCGAGCACGCAGTGGAGAAGACAGCAGCCCGGGCCGCGTCGTCGCCGCCACAAACGTAAACGGCTTCAACTCCATCACATGCGTACGGGCCGAAGGCCCCTGGCCGATGATGATGTCCAGCTTGTAATCCTCGAGCGCGGTATAGAGTTTCTCTTCCAGCACCGGCTGCAGGCGGTGAATTTCATCTAAAAATAAGACCTGCTTCTCGCGGAGATTCGTCAGAATTGCCGTCAAATCACCGCCAATCTGCAAGGCCGGACCGCTGGTCTGCTGGAAAGGAACACCCATCTCGTTGGCGATGATCGTCGCCAGCGTCGTCTTGCCCAGCCCCGGAGGCCCGAAGAGCAGAACGTGATCGAGCGCTTCGCCGCGCGACTTGGCTGCCTCAAGCGCAATGGCAAGCTGCTCCTTCGCCTTGGCCTGCCCAATAAATTCGCGCAGATGATGAGGCCGAAGCTTTAGCTCAAACGCGGCATCATCGTCCACCGTGGAGGCGGAGACGAGGCGTTCCGCGGCATCGTCTCCCTTGCCTGAACCGGACCGCCGCTGCAACTCAAATCGTTTCTTGTTTAGAAAGTCCACTCAGGGCGAGGATAAGGCGAAACAGCATCGCAGGCAAACATCCGTTCTACGGAAAGTAAGATAGACCAGCCGCACACTTTATCCGGAGAGCGAACCGACGCATGTCCCAACCCGCCAAACGCGAGCGGCTGCTGATCGTTGTCGCGTTTCTGTGCGTGTACATCTTCTGGGGCTCCACGTTCGTGGGCATGCGCTACGGCGTGCGATATATCTCTCCGGCATTCGTCTCCGGCATCCGCTATGCCATCGCAGGCGCCATGATGATGGCGATCCGCGCAATGCGTGGCCAGTCGCTCCGCATCTCGCGTCGTGAACTCATTCGCCTGTCCATCATCGGTCTGCTGCTGCTAACGGGCAACAACGTTCTGCTTGCCTGGGGAGAGGAGTACATCACCGCCAGCGTGGCGTCGCTCATTACGGCATCCATTCCCATGATGATTGCGCTCATCGAAACCGTCATCCCCGGTGGAGAGCCGCTGAACTGGATGGGCTGGTCCGGCACGGTCCTTGGTGTGATTGGGCTGTGTATTCTTCTGTATCCGAGCCTGCGCGGACAGAACCTCTTCTCCGGCGGTCTGCTTCATGGGAGCGGCACGGCATTGGGCTGCGCCATCCTGATTGTGGGTTGCATAAGCTGGGCGGTGGGATCGGTGATCGCGCGCCGCTGGATATCGACCGCCGACCCCATGCTGGCCAGCGGCTGGCAGATGCTCATCGGCGGAGCGGTGAATGTCTCCATCGGCACCGCGACCGGTGGATGGCAGAGCGCGCATTGGAACCTGAATGTCATCCTCGTGTTGCTCTACCTGGCAGTCTTTGGATCGCTGGTGGGCTACAGTGCCTATACCTACCTGCTGCACCACGTCCCTGTAACCAAGGTGGCTACGTACGCCTACATCAATCCCATTGTTGCTGTCGGGCTTGGCGCCATTTTTCTGGGAGAACGTCTGCATTTCATGGAAGCCATTGCCATGGTGATCATTTTGGTCGCAGTGGCCATTGTCACTGCATCCAAGTCTGTCGTGCCGAAGCCTATAGCGCAAACCGCGCACGATTGAAACGGATTTCGACAACGATCTTGCTGATTTCCGATTGCAGATAACATCCATTCCATACCGATAGGGACGGTCTGCACGAACGTGTTTGCACTCACCATCTCTTGGCTGAACTCATTGATCAAGATGGAAAATGCTTTCCGTTTTTCTGCGAATAGGAACTTGATTACCCTTTTGGGGCCAAGTTGCACCCCTGCAAACCCATAGCAAAGAGGTGTAGGAATGCCATCTCCCGCCAAATCTTCATTTACCTCTCCCTGGATCCCTTATGTGGGGCTCTGGTTGCAATGGTAACGGTACTATTCGCAGACTTTTCTGCCGGGGTCTTCTATGAAGCGTCTTCTCACATCTATGGTTCTCTGTCTGGCGCTCATGCCACTTGCCGCAAAAGCTGATTCGATTCAGCAAACCTCCTTCGATTACCCGACTTCTACCAGCGGATTCACGCTGTACTTGGATTCTCCGAACACGTATTTCGGAGGTGCCTTGATCACCGGCTTCAACAATGCAACGTCTGCGTATCTTACGGGCAATCTGATGAACTTTTTCGATGTCAGCATTGAGAACGGAACGACGGTTCATTTGGGTGCCAAGACCAATGCCATAACGGGTACAACCACTCTTGGTACGCTCTATGTGGTTTCTTCCACCTTCCCGTTCAATACCACATACGAAATCGTTGACCAACCCGGCGGGCTAGTAAGAGGGAGCACATTCAATCCTGCAGTCTCGGCTACTCCCGAGCCGTCTTCGCTGATTCTCCTGGGAACAGGTCTGGTCGGAATGGCCGGAGCCTTCCGCCGCAAGTTCAAGTCCTGCTAAGGCAGATATGTCTGCGAACAGCACAAAGACCGTCCTCTGGGACGGTCTTTGTGCTGTTTAGGAATGCAGGCGGAGTATCCACATGCCTTCTCCCACCCGGCGCTGTGGAACTGAGGCAGACCGCACGGCTTGAGCACGGCGCTAAAACCGTATTCCCTCAGGGAGAGGCTACTTCTGTCTAAACTGTATGGACTCCGCCCAGAAGTTCATCCATGAAGGGACGACCTCCTTGAAAAAGCGACCGCCTGTCATGACAGAGTGTGAGGTGAAGGTCCGCGGGCGTTGGCTGCCGTGCACCATCTTCGAAGCGCTCACGGAGCGCGACCAGCTTATGCGCTGCAAGTTTTGCCATGGCCCGGTGCAGGCACTCAAGCAGTCCTCCACAGGCAGCCGCGCCCATATCGAGCATCTGCAGTCCCATACCGGTTGCTATTACCCCGTATCAAAGTTTTGCGGAAAGCTGTCGCAACACCCTCTGGCCGTCAAGTAAACGGGTGCCCACTTGAGGGGTGCCCATCCATGCGCGCTCTTTGCGCATGGGTGGGTTCTGGATCATCTCTGCCGTTAATGCAGAATGGGGAAATAATCGTAGGTTCGACCGTCTAGCTCGCGACCTGCCAATTTCTTTCGGGTACCACCCCACTGTTTGAAAAAGAAAGCTACGTCGGACTTTTCGCACTGAGAACGAATCGAACGAACCCAATCCGCATGCATGGGGCGAGATTTGGGGCCGCTTTCTCCACCAACGATTACCCAATTCACGCCTCGTAAATCAAACTGCCCAAGATCTTCCAACAAGGGTTCCACTGAGAGAAACTTCACCTTGGCCTTCGAAGTGGCTAATTGCTTGATGCGCGGCAGTCCATCGCGCTTGTTCTCAACGCTGACTCCCCACCAAATGTGTTGAGCTACTGCGGCACGTTTGAGGCGCTTGCTCAAAAGTTGATTGAGGCGTTCCCCGCGTTTTGTTAGCACCTGATATGTGTGGTGATTCGCTTCCAACATCACTTCACATACTTGTTCGATGTAGTCATCTGGCACCTGATCGTGGAACAAATCACTCATTGAATTGACGAAGATCTTCTTCGGTTCGCGCCACCGCAAAGGCTCACGGAGCTTGTCGGGAATTAGTTTGATATCAAATCCTTGTTCGAAAGGATGGCCCGGGATGCCGCGGAAACGTTCAGAGAAGCGTTCCGCATAGCAGTTTTTGCAGCCTGCGCTAATTTTCGTGCAGCCACGCACAGGATTCCAAGTTGCGTCAGTCCATTCGATGGAACTTAGCTGCGACATGGTTATTCTCCAAATGGAAAAGTGCGTTGATCGGAAGATGATTTACGGGCGTTGTCCCAGAACTTGTACGCCAGATCAGATTTAGAAAACAAGGCAAGGTGGTACTTCGGAGTACGAGTGTCAGCCGTTTTGATCAGGTGCATTGAATGTACGGGTGCTTGCTGAAATCCTAGGGTAGCCATTCTCTTCGCAAAATAGCCAGCTAAAAAAGATTGGAAAATCTGATCGCTTATTTGTCTGATTGAGAAACTCACCCCATTCTGTTCGCCAACTGCTATTCCCCATGAAGTGATCGATCTTAGATGATTCATTTGCTAGATAAATGTCATAAGCTCTGTTGGCATCCATGTGGAGGGCGAGTAGGCATAGCAAATCGATCTTGCGTTCAGCGAGCTTTCGAAGAACATCGAATCGGAGGCTTAGGTTGAACGGATCCACAAAACAGAGCGTTAGGTTATTTCGCGACGGAATCGCGCTTAGTATCAAGTCGATCTTCTCGTTACAGTCACCACGAATCATTGAAACATTCCGCGATGGATAATCTCTCTCTACTCGTTCTCTCAGTGCGTCATAACATCGCGCATCTTGTTCGCAGAAAATATATTTGTCGAACGGATCCCGGACGGAAATCGCGAGAAGCGGTGAACCCAGTAGCGTTTTACCCGATTCTCGAATGCGTGAATACCCGGCACCGGAATACAGATCCACGAAAGTTCGGCTTGGCCAGCGCGTTTTAGTTCCGGTAGCAAACTGCTCGAAGTAGCCTCTTATCAGGCGGTACTTCTCCTCGGTCCAGTCTCCCGAGAATTGGTCGATGCCGATTTGTGAGATCGACCTGCGTGTGGGCGGCGGATACCGTTTTCTGTGGCGCAATGAAACGGACGGCAGTGAGATGGGTATGCGAGGTGAGTATCGCGAGATCGTGCCCAGTGAAAAGCTGGTTTCCACGGAGAAGTTCGATGAGGCCTGGTATCCGGGAACTGCTGTCAATACGCTTACGTTTAGCGAACAAAACGGCGTGACCGTGATGACCACGATGACGGAATACGATTCCGCGGCAACACGGGATGCGGTGATGCGCTCGCCCATGGAGAGCGGCGTGAGGGCCAGCTACAACCGCATGGAAAAGATGCTGGAAAGAGAGCGATAAGGCTGTAAACAGTGTTCACATCCTGCGTTCCGGGATGTGAACACTGCATAGAAAACTGCGTCCTCCTCCGGCTTCCCTGACCTGCCGAATCGCGAATTGCTCCTTATTTCGCTATTCCTAAATTTCATGGCCAATAACGACGTCTCAATTCATGCGTCCAATTTGCGTGGCATCCTCACAGCTTCTACACTTAAGAGGCAGAGCTGTCTCTGAAATCTTTCCCGTAATTATGGAACCGTCCGTGCCTTGTGGGTGCGAACGGGGAGGTCTGATGCGCCGTACCCTCGCTTTTCTAGCAATCCTGCTGTTTGCCATTCCCGCAGGCGTCTCTCTTTCCGGTTGCGGCAAGTCCAACCATACGCAGTTCTGCCAAGGCAGTTCCGGTCCACGCACTGGTCAGACGTATAACATCGCTCTGGAGCCGAAGTATTACGGCAAGAGTGTGGCGTTTGGCCAAACCAGCACCTTCAGTTCGCCTGTGCCGACGGATTGTCAGGGACAGGAAACCCCGATTCAGGCCTACAAATGGGCGAGTTCCAATCCTGCCCTCGTGGACATCAATCCTGTTACCGGCGAAATCTGCGCCGGGCAATGGAACCGCCATAGCCCGGGCGGCGTGCCTGACTACACCACCTGCAATCCGGGAACGGCTACGGGAATATCGGACATCACCGCGTCAGGCGGCGGCGCAACTTCCAACCGCGTGCGCGTGTACGTGCATCCTCCGGTAGCGAATGTCACACTGGGCAATCCGGCGACCGCCACCTCACCCAATCCGGCGACAAACTGCTCCACAAATCCTTCGACGAACTGCTGCCCGATTACGAACGGTTCCGTTATTACCGCAGCCCCGTACGATGGTCAGAGTTGCATCTCGCAAAAAGACACCCGCCAGATTGTGGCACGGGCTTTTGACGCCGCAGGCCAAAACATCACCTGCTCCATTGGGCATCCGACGTTCGAGGCTGTCACCAACAATCTTGTAGCGATTGATGAGAACGGCGTAGCTACGGCACAGCAGCCCGGCACCACGGTCGTTCGCGTATCGGTATCAAACTCCAGTTCCGAAGCAGGCTATTTCTCCGTGTGCCCGCCGGCTTCCATTGCACTTTCGAGCACGAATGCCTCCAATGGCACGGTAGCCATTAATCCCAACACGACTGAAACGCTCGTCACGCAAATTTTTGATACCAAGGGCGTGCCCATCACCGGTCTGGATCTTACCTATACTTCCACCACTCCAACTACGGTAGGTGCCTCCACCAGCGGAATTCTAGCCACCTTCCCGTCTACCTCCACGATCACTGCGCTTTGTGAGCCGCCCACGTGCAATCCCTCACCGACACAGTACCTTGGCCTCTTCGGTACAGGTAAGCCGGTGGCTTCTAACTCGCTTCTGGCCACCGCCAGCGGAAACAGCGGCACGCAGATGTGGATCAGCAGCACGGAATCCCAATCGATCGTGCCGGTCGATTTCGTGCTCGGCAACGTAGGTTCGCCGGTGCATCTGCCCTATGCTCCGAACTCAATGGTGATCTCGCAAGACGGCAACACCATCTATCTAGGCAGTGATCGCGCGTTGATGACGTTCAATGCCGGATCGAACACGCTGGCCGGACAGGACCTCTCCGTCCAAGGGCCGGTGCTAGCGGTTGCACCGAACAACAGCACCATTGTGGTCACCGATCCTGCACGCAAAATTACGCAGCTTTACAGCACAACCAATAGCACCGCAGTTGCCACTTTTGGCGGCGTGGCCCGTCGCGCCGAGTATTCGCCGGATTCGCTCTATGTCTACATCACGCTTTCGGATGATGCGTCTTCAGCGCCGACGAAGCTGATCGTCTACAATGGCGTGAACGGCACTTCCACCTATGATATGAGCGCTACCGGAGCGAACGACGTAGCTGTGACTGTACCTTCTGTGGGTGCATACATCGGCGGCAACAGCGCCACCGTAGCGCGGTCGTACTGCCCGAATACGACGGTTTCTCCAGTGGATTACTATCCTGTTGCAAATGGCGGTGTAGTAGCGGCCGGTGCCGATCGTCTGGCTGCTACCAACGACGGCAAACATATTCTCGGCGCGCGGCTTCCGGCTGGTGGAGGCGTTCCGACGCTTACGGATATCAATGTGACACTTCCGATTGGGGAGTGCCCGCTGTCAGGTGTACCGCCAACGTTCACCAACACGCCCAACGTTTTGACGGTTGCCGGTGTCAATGCAACTTCCATTGTGGAGGTTATGCCTTCATCCACCGGACAGACGGTGTTCCTTACCTACACTCCGGCCAGCAACTCACCGGTAATTCCAGCGCTGCTCCCTGCCTATCGTCCGGTTGCATCTGGTCCGGGAACGCTGTCCTTCGTCACGCTGGCAAATGGAGCGACCGCTCCCGTTGCAGGTGTCTTTACGACGAACAACGATACCTTCTACGTGGGCACCTCAGGCGACAAGAAGATCCACGTGATCAACACCAACACGTTGATCGACACGAGCCAGTTCGATCCAAAGATTCCGGCGGCCTCTGGCAGCGGATATGCGACGCCGAACCTGATTGTGCAGAAGCCGCGCAAGACAACCTAGTGCTTCCGCACCCTCTGCGAGAAGTTCCCACGAACTAATTTGCAAAAAAGAACAGGCTTTATAACCGGGCCTGTTCTTTTTTGCATGCATGGGCTTGTATCATCACGGCCATGCTCAAGATTCGTTCTCTTATTGCAGCCGTTTTACTGCTGGCGTGTGTGCCGGCGTTTGCCCGTGCGCGTTGGACAGAACAACAGGCACTCACCTGGCAAAAGTCTCAGCCCTGGCCCGTGGGCGCCAACTTTCTCCCCTCCACCGCTGGCAACCAGCTTGAGATGTGGCAGAAGGAGACGTGGGACCCCGCCACCATTGACCGCGAGCTTGGATGGGCCGAGAAGATCGGCATGAACACCATGCGCGTGTTTCTGCATGATCTTTTGTGGAAGAGCGACCCTGACGGTTTCAGCAAGCGTATCGACGAGTTCCTGACCATTGCAGACAAGCACCACATCCATCCTGTGCTGGTGCTGTTCGATAGCTGCTGGGACCCGCAGCCGCATCTGGGAGCGCAGCGGCAGCCTACTCCGGGTGTGCACAATTCGGTTTGGGTGCAGAGCCCCGGCGTGGCGCTGGAAGACCGCTCGCAGGATGCTCGTTATGAAGCGTATGTGAAGGGCGTGATTGGCCGATTTGCGAACGATAAGCGCATTCTTGCGTGGGACCTTTGGAATGAGCCGGACAATGAGGGCGGCGGCAATTACAAATTCACCGAGCCGAAGAACAAGGACCAGATCGTCTTTATGCTGTTGCCCAAGGTATTCGACTGGGCGCGGTCGGTCGATCCGGTGCAGCCGCTGACGTCGGGCGTGTGGCATAACGAACACTGGGAAGACCAGAGCAAGTGGAATCCTGCGATGCGCACACAGCTAACGCAAAGCGACATCATCAGCTTCCACAACTACGACTGGCCGGAGAAGTTTGAGCAGCGCATCAAGTCGTTGCTGCCGCTGCATCGTCCGATCCTGTGCACGGAGTACATGGCGCGCGCGAATGGAAGCACGTTTGATGGATCGCTTCCTATCGCTGCGAAGTACAACGTGGGCGCCATCAACTGGGGTCTGGTGCAGGGCAAGGAGCAGACGGAGTTGCCGTGGGAGAGCTGGGACCATCCTTACGTAACCAAGAAGCCGCCGATCTGGTTCCATGAGGTGTTTCATACGGATGGGCGTCCTTACCGGCGGGCTGAGGTGCAGTTGATTCGGACGCTGACGCGGGAGAAGCCGATGTGGCTGACGCCTTTCCAGTACACGCGGCTTGGTGAGATGGCGGCGGGTGCACCGAATGCACTTTTGGGATCTCCAACACCACTGAGAGTGCCTCCACCACCGAATCCGCCGCCTGCGCGTCCAGAGGCAAAGTAGCGCGGTCGCATTACGTTGGACGTGGCTGGCTCTATAGGTCGCGCCTTCAGCGCTCTGGTTGATGTAGCTTGCATACCTGGGGCGTTGCCCCAGGCTAATATAGGGCGGGCCTTTGGCCCTTTGGCGATTACGTGAATTATCTCGCATTGCCTGCGTGAACCATCTCGCATGCAAGAGCGCCAGGGCTAAAGCCCGTTCTTTTGTCTGTGCTTGGACAGCAGGCTAAAGCCTGCTTCTAATCCGCTGCGAGGCAGCATCTAAAATGGGTGTGAGAGAAGATATGCGCACCTTCACGCTTCAGGAAGCTCAGACGCTGCTCCCGCTTGTGGAATCGCTCCTTAAGCGGGCGCAGGAGGCTGCGCGCCATGCCGCTGCGCTGGAGGCGGAGCAGGCGCAGGTGGCGCAGAGGATCTATTTGCTGGGCGGGATGCAGATTGATGTGTCCGCTGTGGCAAAGCAGAAGGCGGACCATGAGAAAGCCGTCTCTGCCGCGCGCGATTCTCTTGCAGAAATTGATGCGATCGGCGTGCAGATCAAAGACCTGAACAAGGGGCTGCTGGACTTCCCTTTTGAGCTTGATGGCAAGATCGTGCTGCTGTGCTGGCTGCAGGGTGAACCAACGATCACGCACTGGCACTCGCTGGAGGCCGGATTTGCGGGGCGCGAGCCGATCGACGAACGTTTCCATGAAAAGGGCCGTCCACAGTAGCCTGGTTTTCAGTCTTTAGCGCAAGCCATTACAATCGGTCTCAGCATGCCGAGCTTCGCCGACAGTATTGTCATCTTCGTGATTGCGCTCATTCTCTTTGGGCCCAAGAAGCTGCCGCAACTCGCGCGCCAGCTCGGCAAACTGATGGGCGAGTTCCGTCGCGCTTCCAACGACTTCCGTATGCAGATGGAAGAGGAGATGCGCGTGATCGAGCAGGAAGAAAACCAAAAGAAGTTTGAGGCCACCACGCCGTCTATGGTGGTGGAAGAATATCCCGAACCAGAGCATCCGCACCTAACGGCCTCTGGCGATGACGATGGTTCCATCAGCATCGAACCCATTGCCGAATCTGGCGATCTGAAGATGATGCCACCCTCCACGGGCCTACCGGAGCCGGCGTCGGCACGTCCAACAGGCAGTTCCAATGCCGGGCTGGTCGCCGTAGAAGATCCGCCGCCTGCAATCGCTGAAGATTACGGAGATCCGGACCAACTGCATGGCTGACATTGTTGACAACGTACGGCAGGCTGTAGCGGAACGCGCTGAGCTTCCGGGCATGAGCCTGATGGAGCACCTTGCGGAGTTGCGCACGAGGCTGATTCATTCGGCTGTGTGGCTGCTAATCGGCTTTGCTGTGGCGTGGATGTACCACGAGCGGCTGTTCAACATTATTCAATCGCCCGCGTTGCAGATGGGCCACAAGCTCACAATGCTGCACCCGACGGATGCGATCAATCTCTACATCCGCACAGCGCTTTATGGCGGGTTTGTGCTGGCATCGCCCTTCATTCTTTACCAGGTGTGGCTGTTTATTGCCCCGGCGATGTATCAGAACGAGAAAAAGTTCGTGATTCCGTTTATGACGATCACGGTGCTTCTGTTTGCTGCGGGCGCGTACTTCGGATATCGCTGGGTGATGCCCGGCGCGATTCATGTGCTGGTGGACCAGTTCGGCAAAGACTTTCAAGCGAACCTCACGATTGAGGATTACACGAACTTTTTCCTGGCGATTGTGCTGGGGCTTGGCGCGTGTTTTGAGATGCCGATCGTGATGTTCTTTTTGGCGTTCTTCGGCATTATGGATGGCAAGTTCATGTTGAAGAACTTCCGGTATGCGGTGTTGGCGATCTTTCTGATTGCTGCTGTTCTGTGTCCGACGCCTGATCCGATTGGCATGTGTTTGTTCGCGTCGCCGATGCTGGTACTGTATTTCGTGGGTGTGGGCGCGGCGTATATGGCGAATCCGAAACGGCGCGAAGCGAAGAAGCTGGCTGCATGAAGAGACCTATGATCGCGCGCAACGCAGCCTTGTTTGCCGTTCTCCTTTTGTGCCTTTGTGCGCAGGCGCAGCAGAAGCTTTCTGGGCAGCGCGCTTATACGTTCACGAAACAATTTGTGGAAGGGTCTGGGCCGCGCTGGCTTGGGTCGCCTGGGCATACCAAGGCTGAGAACATTCTGCGGAAGCACTTTGCTCCCGAGAAGGCCAAGGGGCACTTTGGAGAAGATGCCTTCACGGTGAACACGTCTCTAGGGACATTTGTGATGCGCAACTTTATTGCGAAATATCCCGGCAAAAAAGATGGGATTATCGTGATCGCGACGCATTATGAAACCAATATCTGGCTGCGCGATACCGGCTTTGTGGGAGCGAATGATGGCGGAGCTACGACTGGTCTGTTGATGGAGTTGGGCACGTATCTGCGGACGCATCCGCCGCAGGGATATTCGATCTGGCTGCTGTTTGATGATGGCGAAGAGTCGATGCAGCGGCAGTGGAATGACAATGAGGCGCTGTATGGAACGCGGCATGCCGCTGCCCGCTGGAGCGCGGATGGCACGCTGAACAAGATCAAGGCGTTCATTGTGACGGACATGATTGGGGACAAGGACCTCAATCTGAATCTCGATGACAACTCCACGCCATGGCTGCGCGACATTCTTCGCCAGGCGGCGAAGAACACCGGGCACTCCGGATCTGTCTTTAAGAGGCCCATCGCTGTTGTAGACGATCATATTCCTTTCAAAGAACGCGGCGTTCCCGTACTGGACATGATCGACTTGGATTATGGACAACCTTCGTTCTCGCACCCTGAGGGGTGGCACCATACACCGCAGGACACGATGGACAAGGTGAGCGCGCACAGTTTGCAGATATCGGCGGATTTGTTGCTGGAGACGATCCATTTGATCGACAAGCGGTAGCGAGTGCTCTGAGGGAGCGGGGAAGGCTGGTTGAGATTCATTCCCTCAGGGGCTGAAGCCCGGTTCTTTGCTGCTCCAAACGGCTGGGCTGAAGCCCAGTCCCTTCAAAACGATTTTGATTGTCATCGCTGGAGCTATGACTACTGTTCATGGTCTTAGTCAGGTTTCCTTAGGCGTCTCGCGTACCATCAAAGAGATATGCCTCCGCACGCGCCTACATCTTTTTGGATCGGCTTCCACGTTCTTCTTTTTGCCCTGCTTGGGCTGGAAGCTCTGCTGCTTCGCAAACGAGCCACGAAGCAGGGCTATATCGCCACCGCTGCATGGCTGCTGGGTGCGGTTGGTTTTGCGGGGGCGATCTACAAGTTTTTGCATCCGCAGCTTGGCGCGGAGTTTCTTGCTGGGTATGCGCTGGAAGAGTCGCTTTCGATCGACAATCTTTTTGTCTTTCTGATTCTTTTTCAGACGTTCCATGTGAAGGGCGAGCAGCAGAGGCGTGTGCTCTTTTGGGGCATTCTTGGCGCGGTGGTGATGCGTGCGGGCTTTATCGTGCTGGGCGTGGAGCTGCTCAACAAGTTCGAGTGGATTACGTACATCTTTGCGTTGCTGCTGCTGGTTGCGTCGGTGCGGCTGGTGCTTCCTGAGGACCACTCGAAAGAGCACCAGATGCCCGGGTGGACGAAGTGGTTTGAGCGATGGACGCCGATCAGTGAGAAGCAGACGGGCTTCTTTGTGCACGAAGAGATCGACGGTAAGCGGCGTAAGGTGCCGAGCATTCTTCTGCTTGCGCTGATTGCGATTGCGTTTACCGATTTTGTTTTTGCGCTCGATTCGATTCCGGCGGTGCTATCGATCACCCGGCATACGTTTGTTGCGTACTCATCGAACATTATGGCGGTGATGGGTCTGCGGTCGTTGTTCTTTGTGCTGGCGCACATGCTCGAGAAGTTGCGCTATCTGCACTATGGTCTTGCGGCGGTGCTCGCGTTTGCCGCGGCCAAAATGCTGGCGGCGGAGTGGATTGAGATTTCTGCGTTGATCTCGCTGGCTGTGATCTTTGGGATTCTTGTGATTACCGGGGCGATTTCGCTGGTTGTGGACCGCATTCAACATAAGCGGGTGAAGGCATGAAGCTGGTCTTCTGCGGCACGCCGCAGTTTGCCGTGCCTACGCTGGAGGCGGTGATTGCTGCCGGGCATGAAGTGGCGCTGGTGCTTTCGCAGCCGGACAAGCCTGTTGGCCGCAGCGGTGAGATTCGCGCTACGCCGGTGAAGCAGGCTGCGCTGGCGCATGGCATTGCGGTGGCGCAGCCGGAGAAGCTGAAGCACAACGAAGAGTTGCGCGAGATGCTGAAGACGATTCAGCCGGACGCGATTCTTGTGGTGGCGTATGGGCGCATCATTCCGCAGTGGATGCTCGACCTGCCGCGCTTTGGGAATATCAATCTGCATGGGTCGTTGCTGCCGCGCTGGCGCGGCGCTGCGCCGATACAGTGGGCCGTTGCGGCGGGCGATGCTGTGACCGGTGTGACTACGATGCTGCTGAATGCAGGGCTGGATACCGGGCCGATGCTGCTGAAGCGCGAGGTGCCTATCGGGCCGCATACTACTTCTCCTGAACTCTTTGCTTCGCTTGCGGAGATTGGCGCGCCGCTGATGGTGGAGACACTTGCAGGCTTGGAGGCGGGCACCATGACTCCGCAGAAACAGAACGAAGCGGAAGCGACACTTGCGCCGATTCTTACGCGCGACGGTGGTCGCATCGATGTCTCGTGCGATGCGCAGAGTATCTACAACCGCTTTCGAGGATTTCAGCCGTGGCCCGGTGCGTGGACTACGTTGCGCGGGAAGAAACTGATTGTTCATGCGATGCATGTAGAGGAGCGCCGGGCTTCTTCAACTCTTGCAGGAACGTTGCTTATTCGCGATCATGCGCTGTTGCTCACCTGCGCGGGCGGCTCTGCTGTTGCGCTGGATGAAGTGCAGATGGAAGGCAAGAAGCGCATGGCGGCTGCGGAATTTTTGCGCGGCTTTCAGATCAAAGACGGCGAGCAGGTGGCATGAGTCTTTCGCCTGCACGCGCGGCTGCTTTTCACATCCTGAAAAAGGTGGGCGAAGGACGCGGACACTCTGACGATCTGCTGCACACGATTGCGGTGAATGCGCTGCCGGAGGCTGATCGCAACCTTACGACCACGCTTGTGCTTGGTACGCTGCGGTGGCAGATTGCGCTTGATTCGATTTTGCGCGGCATGATGCAGCGGCCTTTCCAGGAGACGCCGGAAGCTGCGCTGATTGCGCTGCGGCTGGGCGCACTGCAATTGCTTTTGCTGGATCGCATTCCGCCTCATGCTGCGTTGAATGAAAGTGTGGAACTGGCGAAGGCGAATGGCGCGGCGCACTCTGCGGGTATGGTGAATGCAATTCTTCGTCGCTTGCAGCGTGAGCAGAAGTCGATTGCGCCGAAGCTGTCTGCGGAAGCTGCGCATCCGCAGTGGCTGCTTGATCGCTGGCGCAAGAACTTTGGCAACGATACGGCGCGCACGGTGGTTGAGGCCGATCAGCAACAGCCTGCGGAGGGTGCGCTGTTTCTCTCGAAAGAAAATGCGCCGCAGATGGATGATGGCTCGCGTTTGATTGCGGAGATTGCGGCGGCTTCGCAGCCTTCTGCAACACGCATTTTGGATTGTTGCGCTGCGCCGGGTGGCAAGACGATTGTGCTGGCGCGGCGGCATCCTGAGGCGCAGATTGTCGCGGCGGACATCAACGCGAAGCGGCTGTCTTCGATGCAGAAGCGGCTTGCGCGTGAAGGCATTACGAACGTGGAGACGGTGGAAGCCGATCTCACGATGCCGCAGCGCAGTGGGCCGTTTGGCAAGCCGTTTGATTTGATTCTTTGCGATGCTCCGTGCAGTGGGACGGGGACGCTCGGACGCAATCCGGAGATTCGGCATACGCTGCGACCGGAGGAGCTTGCGCGTCAGGCGCAGAGGCAGCACGCTATTCTTGCGAACGCGCTTGCTCTGCTTGCGCCGGGTGGCAAGCTGGTTTATTCCACCTGTTCGCTGGAGCCGGAGGAGAACGAGGATGTTGTTGTGTCTACGCTGAAGCGCGATGACGCTGTTCGCCAGATGGATATTGCGACGGAGTTGAATCGGCTTGCTGCGCGTGGTGTGTTTGCGGAGAGTTCGCGTCTGCGCGAAACCGCAGTGCGCGGGGCTACGCTGCGCACGCTGCCTGGGGTGCATGCTATGGATGGCTTTTTTGCGGCATTGTTCACACGCAACACATAGCTATGGTGTCACGACGATCTTTTGTACCGGTGCGGGTGTGTTGTTATCTGGTGTGGAAGGTGTGATAGCGGATATGCCTGGCTTCGCTCCGTTGAGGTAGACCTTGATGACATCTTCGCCTGTTACGCGGTAGCCGGGTTGCGGCGTTTGCATGGTGACTGTGCCTGTGACCGGAGCGGGTGGAGGCGGAGGAGCAACGGGCGCGACCGCGATGGGTGCAATTTGGCCAGGCATCTGGATGGTTCCCATAGGAGCTACGGGAAGGATGGGTGGCGGCGCGGTGGGTGCGACGGCGACGAGGCGCAGACCGGTTTGTGCGATGCGCTTCTGCGCTTCGTGCAGGCTCAGGCCGGTGAGGTTCGGCATGACGTAGGCGTTTGCCGCGGGCTCTTCTGGCGCGGAGAGCAGCAGGCTTACCTGCGGTTTGTCGACTCCTTCGGCGTTGGGCGGGGGTGTCTGCGCGAGCACTACTTCGCTTGTACCGGGTGCGGGGAGATGCGAGACGCTGCCTAACTCCAGCAACGAACGGCGGATCGACATCGCCGCTTCGCGTGTGCTTTGGCCTGTGGTGTCGGGGATGGCGACCTTCTGTGGGCCGGTACTTTCTGTGACGCGGACATGCCATCCGCTGCGGACCTTTTGGCCGGGTTGCGGCGATTGCGAGAGGATGTGTCCGCTGGGAACGGTGGCGGAGTAGAAGCGGTTTTCGAGCGTGATGTTGAGGTTGGCTTTTTCGAGCGCGCGCGAGGCTTCTTCCATCGTCATGCCGGAGACGTTGGGAACTTCTTCTACCGATGCGTGGATGGAGAGGCGCATGGCGAGAAGCGCGCAGATGAGCGCGACGGCCATCATGCAGACGAGCGTGAAGATGGTGTCGAAGATGTGCCAGGCCTGCATCTTCCACACACGCCAGCGCGGCACTTTGACTGTGATCGGCAAACTCTGCTCCCTCTGCTACCGGCGATTGTCCGTCATGGGCTCTGGGTGAATCAACAGGCGCGCTACCTCGGGCCGATCGCGGCGGAACTTTGCTTCGAGCTCCGATATGATGCGATGCACATCACCCATGCTCATGTCGTCTGGCATGCTGCAGTGGCACACCATTTGGATGCGGTCGTGCACGCGCGTGATGAGTATGTCGTGCACGTCGGTGATCTCCGGGAAGCTCTTTGCGGTGGCGGCGAGCGCCTCCTGCAGATCGCGGTCGTGCATGGTTTCGAGACGCGCGATGGTGGCTTCTTCACTTTCGATGTGCGTGGCGATGCTGGTTATTTCGGGCACTTCGCGGCAGATTTCCGCCTCTACGCGGGTGACTACGTCGTGCGCGTCGCGAAGCGTGGTGTTCTCCGGAAGTTCAAGATGCTGTTCGACGTGCAGGCCGTCGTCGTACTCCTGCACGGTGACTTCGTGCAGTGCGAGGCCGCTGCGCTGGCCCACGGCGCGGACGCGGTCGAAGACGCTCTCGTGCTTGCGCGCGACAGGCATGGTGTGAACGACGACGTCGGCATTCGGCACGATGCCCTGCACGGCGCTGGTGACGTTTTGCGCGATCTGTTCGGATTGCTGCACGCTGAGGTCGCGGCCTACGCCTACGGTGACGTCTGCGAAGGAACTTGTCCCTGCCTGACGCATGCGCAGGCGCTGGACGTGCTGCACGCCTTGCACGTCATCGACGGCGCGCTCTACGGCATCGCGCAGTTCGGGCGAGGTGCGGTCGAGGAGCGCGTCTACCGTTCGTCGCGCGAGACGCCAACTGATGACGAGGATGATGGCGCTTACGATGAGTGCGGAGATGGGGTCGGCGTACTCCAGTGCGCGGATGCCATAGTGTTTACCGGCGAAGGATGCGCCCAGACCTGCGAGCACGGCGAGGCTTGACCAGATGTCGGTGGAGAAGTGGAGCGCGTCTGCTTCGAGCGCTTGCGAGCCTGATGCGCGAGCGACGCGGCCGAGTTCGCGCGAGCGCAGCCAGTCCACGAGGATGGAGAGCAGAAGCACCAGCACGGGCCAGATCGAAACTTTTAGTTCGAGATGGCTTTTGCCGAGGAGACGGCGGAGCGCTTCGGTGACGATCCAGACGCAGGAGGCAGCCATGAGGCCTGTCTCTACGAATGCGGAGAGGCTTTCTACTTTGCCGTGGCCGTAGGCGTGGTCGGCGTCGGCGGGCTTGTCGGAGACGCTTACGCTGAAGAGCGTGATGACGGCGGCGATGAGGTCGATGCCGGAGTGCGCTGCCTCGCTCAACATGCCGAGCGAGCCGGTGGAGATGCCGGTGATCAGTTTGAGCAGCGTGATGCCTGCTGCGCCGGTGACGCTGCGCGCTGCGGCGGAACGCTTTGCCTCGCTTGCCTGCGTATCTATCGTGTTGTCGCTGGCAGCGCGCTGCATCGTCCCACTAGCCTACACGGTTTAGTCTGCGCGTCCGCGAAACAATCCTGCAACACCGAACAGGTACGGCGTCCACGCCGCATCGGCGAATCCTGCATCACGCATCAACGTGCACATGGCTTGCGGTTTTGGGAAGCGTTCGACGGATCGCGGAAGGTAGGCATATGCCCCGCCCGATCCGCTCAAAGCAGCTCCAATCCTGGGCAGAATCCGCCTGAAGTAGAAGCGGTATGCATCGCCGATAAAGCCTTCCGGCTCGCCGAAATCCAGAATTCCCATCTCGCCACCGGGGCGAAGCACGCGACGGATCTCGCGCAAGCCGGCTTCGTAATCCGCGAGGTTGCGAAAACCGAACGCGGAGACCACCAGGTCCTGCGAGGCATTAGTAAACGGCAGATGAAGGGCATCGGCTTCGATAAAGTTCACCGGCTCACCTGCGAGCTTCACGCGGCCTCGCTCAATCATGTTGTGCGAAAAATCAACGGCCGTAATGGCTGCACCGTTCGCGGGACGCCGCTCCAGCAATGCAGCCGTCATGTCGCCCGTGCCGCAGCACAGGTCCAGCACATTGCTTTCGGGACGCCTCAGGATTGCGTCGAATGTCTTCGCAGCGCGCCGCCACCATACGCGATCAATTCCGGCAGACAGCACATGATTTAGAAAGTCATAACGCGGAGCAATCTCGTCGAACATCTGCTGCACAGCGACAGCGGCAGAAGCCGTGTCCTGCGCGCCGTCCGGCGTCGCTCCTAACCGGGATGCAGTCATCGCCTGGCCCGCTTCACTTCACCCAGCATCTGCTCGCATGCGGCCAGCAGTTCTTCTTCGGTGACGTCTTTTACGATTTCGACGGTGCCGATGCCGGTTGGCAGAATGAAACGGCGCGCGCCGCCGCGGTTCTTCTTGTCGCTTGCGCTCAGGCGGACGAGTTTTTCTGCTGTTGCGGTGAACCTGGGCAGCGGACCATAGACGTGCGCGAGCTTTACGATGCGTTGCGCGTCCTTCTCTGCGATTGCGCCGCGGGCTTGTGCCAGACGCACTGCGGCGATCATGCCCCAGCCGATGGCTTCACCGTGCAGAAGCTGCTTGTAGTTGGTGGCAGCTTCAATGGCGTGGCCGATGGTGTGGCCGAAGTTGAGGATCATGCGCAGGCCGCTCTCCCGCTCGTCCTGATTGACGACGTCGGCCTTTACACGCACGCTGCGTTCGACGACGTAGGCGAGAGCCTTGGTGTCTCCGCGAAGGACGGCTTTTGCATTTTTTTCCAGATAGGCGAAGAGGCGCGCATCGCGAATGATGCCGCTCTTTACGCTCTCCTGCAGACCTGCGCGCAGCTCCTGCTTGGGCAGCGTGCTGAGCACATCGACATCGGAGATGACGGCGATCGGATGATGGAAGCTGCCGACGAGATTTTTTCCAGCAGCGAGATTCGCTCCTGTTTTGCCACCGACGGATGAATCTACCTGCGCCAGCAATGTTGTTGGCACTTGCACGCAGCGGATGCCGCGCATGTAGATGGCTGCGATGAATCCGGCCATGTCGCCGATGACGCCACCGCCGAAGGCGATGATGACCGAATCGCGGTCGGCACCGGCACGCGCGAGTTCTTCGAGCAGACGCTCAACTGTGGGGAGACGCTTGAAGCGTTCGCCTGGGGGTACGAACAGGACGGTTGCGCCGTCGAATGATTCTGTTGCGCGATCACTCCACTTCGCCCAGATCTCCTGCGAGGTGATGAAGAAGACGCGCGGCAGTGTGCCGCCGCCGAGTGCGCGCTGGATGCGCTGGCGCAGGGTGCGCAGCAGGCCGGAGCCGAGGGTAACGGTGTATTCCGCCGAAGGCGTTTTGATTTGGATGGAAGCCACGCGCTACCAGTCTCCGTTCTTGATGCGCTTGCGGATGCTGCGCATGGTGAGGTCTTTCTTGAGGCGCGAGAGGTGCTGGAAGAAGAGGATGCCGTCGAGGTGGTCGATCTCGTGCTGGAACGCGCGCGCCAGCAGTTCGGTGCCTTCGATCTCGAAGAACTCGCCCTTTATATTTTGCGCGCGGACTTTGACCCATGCGGCGCGCTTTACCTTGTCGCGCACGTCGGGGAGTGAGAGGCAGCCCTCTTCTTCGTATTGCGAGCCTTCGCGCGAGACGATCTCCGGGTTGATGAGCACGACTTTGTCGTCGGGGTTCTTCTGGAACGACGTGTCGATCACCGTGAGGCGTTTGGAGATGTTGATCTGCGGCGCGGCTAGGCCGATCCCCTCGGCGGTGTACATGGATTCGAACATGTCGTCGACCAGCTTGGCCAGTTCGTCGTCGAAGCGCGTTACCGGTTCGGCGACCTTCTCCAGCACAGGGTCGGGATATTTGATGATTTCGTACAGCATGGCTCTAAAATTTCCTGATCTGTTCGCGATATCCATCGAAGTTGCGCTTCAATTCGCGCAGGCTGTCGCCGCCAAATTTCTCCAATACAAGACGCGCAACGGCCAGCGCCACCATGGCTTCTGCCGCAACACCCGCTGCGGGAACTACGCATACGTCGCTGCGTTCGTAGCTTGCCTTTGTCTCTTCGCGCGTGGCGAAGCTTACGGAAGCCAGCGGACGGCGCAGGGTTGAGATGGGCTTGAGATAGCCGCGCACCGTGACGTCTTCTCCGTTGGAGATGCCACCTTCGATGCCGCCGGCGTTGTTGCGTTCGCGTTCGAAGCGCGTGAACTTGGTCTCTTCCTGCTCGGCGGCATACGTGATGGCGTCGTGCACTTCACTGCCGACGGACTTCGCCGCTGTGACGCCGCGACCAATCTCCACACCTTTGACTGCTTGAAGACTCATGACCGCTTGCGCGAGAAGACCGTCGAGACGCTCGTCCCAATTTGCGTGGGTGCCGATGCCGGGAGGCAGCCCGTGGACGACGACTTCGAAGACGCCGCCGACGGTGTCGCCGGTGCGCAGAATCTTGTCGACCTCGCCTTTCATGCGCTGCTCGGCTTCTTCGTCGATGCAGTTCAGCAGGACGGTATCTTTCGCAGCGAGCGCGACGAGCTCATCCCACTGATAAGGCCGCTGCAACTCCGCCTGGCCTACGCGCACGACGTGCGACAGCACTTCGACGCCGAGGGCGCGGAGCAGCATTTTGGCGAGCGAACCTGCGGCAACGCGGGCCGTGCTTTCACGTGCGCTGGCACGCTCCAGGATGTAGCGCGCATCGGGGAAGTCGTACTTGAGCGCGCCGGCTAGATCGGCGTGTCCGGGGCGCGGCGAAGTGACGGCCTTGTGCTTTTCGGGATCGCCTGTCTCGACGGGGAGAATCTCTTCCCAGTTTTTCCAGTCGCGATTGGCGATCTGCATGGCGATGGGCGAGCCGATGGTCTTGCCATGGCGCACACCGCTGAGGATGTGCGCGGCATCGCGCTCGATGCGCATGCGTCCGCCGCGGCCGTAGCCCTGCTGACGACGCCAGAGTTCGCGAGAGAGAAATTCAAGATCGACCGGAACACCAGCTGGAAGCCCGCTCACGAGCGCAATCAGTGCCTCTCCGTGGCTCTCTCCGGCAGTTGAAAATCGAAGCATAACGTCCTTTTGCTGCGTAAAAATGCTCAATCACGATTGTATCGTGATGCATTGCTGCCACTTCCCTCCATGGCTGGTTACAGGCATATTCTTGGAGACATGCACCGACTGATCGCCCTTGCTCTTGCCCTCGCTGCTACAGCCGCTCACGCCCGCGTTATGCGCATTGAGGCGCATGCGGGCAAGTCGCCCAATGCGCACTACACCGTGCTGACTGGGATTGCCTATGGCGAGCTCAACCCTGGTGATGGGCACAACCGCCTGATTACGGACATCCAGTTTGCGCCGAGAAATGCGCAGACGAAGCGCGTGCAGTACGCCGCTACATTTACGCTTTATATTCCAAACAAGCCTGCGCCGGACTCGGTGCTGCTGTATGAAGTGGTGAACCGTGGCGCTTCCCTGCTTCCGCGTGAGTATGCCAACAATGATTTCTTTCTGCTCTCCGGCTGGCAGGGCGACATTCCATTCAATGGGCTAGCGATCAATGGCAAGCACGGTGAGACCATCTCCGTTCCTGTTGCGAGGAACGCGGATGGCTCGCTCATTACGGGCCCGGCGATGGCGCGATGGATCGATCTGAAGCCTGGCACGCAGACGCTCGCGCTGGGCGACTCCATTACGTATCACACGTCGGGCACGCCACCGCTACCGTTTACGCTCGATCAGAAGCAGGCGCACCTGTTTACCAAGCAATCCGAAGCGGAGGATGGAACCTCGACTGGCGTGAAAGAAGTGCCGCAAACGGACTGGTCGTGGGGAGTGTGTGGGGCACAGCCGGGCGGCACTGCTATCTGCCTGAACAAGCCTGTTGACCCTGCGCTGATGTATGAATTGCACTACACGGCCAAAGACCCGCTCGTGCTTGGCATCGGTCTTGCTGCTATCCGCGATCTGAACGCCTTCTTCCGGTATGCGAAGGATGATGGTCACGGCTTCACCAATCCTGTTGCGCCGCATATTCATGGGACGGTGGCTGCGGGCATTTCGCAGTCGGGGAATCTGCTGCGCACGTGGCTGAATCTTGGGTTCAACCAGAGCGAAGACAATCGCATCGTGTTTGACGGTGTGATGCCGATCATCGCTGCGCGCATGGTGCCGATCAATGTTCGCTTCGGCGTGCCGGGTGGGATGGGATTTCCGTTTGAGGTCGGCTCCGACGGTATCAACTGGTGGACGGCTACGCCTGATCCTGTGCGGCATCTGCCTACCGGCAGCCTGCTGGACCGCTGTACGGCCTCGCACACCTGCCCGAAGATTATGGAACTGCTCGGCTCGGGCGAGTTCTATTCGCTGCGTGCTTCGCTTGATTTTGTGGGCACGACTGCGGTGCGTGATATTCCTCTGCCTGCGAATGTGCGCCGTTACTATGTTGCTGGAACCTCGCACGGTGGCGGCAATGGCAAGCTCTATCTCACGCCGAATGAGAAGCAGTATCCGAGCAACTGCATGCTGCCGTCGAATCCGAATCCGCAGAACCCGACGCGGCGCGCTCTGCTGCTGGCAATGAAGCAGTGGGTAACAACGAACGTGGAGCCGCCTCCGTCGGTATATCCCAAGCTCAGCGATCACACGCTTGCGCCTGCGGAGGAAGTGATTGCCAGCTTTCCGCATATCGGCAGCTATCCTGCGCCGACGATTCATGTGCTGAACCCGCTGCTCTTCTACGATCTCGGCGCGCAGTTTCATTACCGCGATCTCTCTGGTGTGGACACCAAGGTGCCTCCAACCGTGATGCGCAAACTGCCCACGGTGCTTCCTACGCTCGATGCGGATGGCAATGAGCGCGGCGGTATTCACTCGGTCTTTCAGCAAGCTCCGCTTGGTACTTATACCGGATGGAACATTACGACCAGCGGCTTTCGCGCGGGGCAGTTCTGCAATTTGCAAGGTGCGTATATTCCTTTCGCTGCAACCGAGGCTGATCGCGCAAAGGCGCAGGACTCGCGGCCGTCACTTGCAGCACGGTATAAGTCGCATGATGAGTATGTGCGGCGCGTAAAGAAAGCTGCCGCTTCGCTCGTGCAGCAGCGGTTTATGTTGCAGGATGATGCGGATGCTTTTGTGCGTGCCGCGGAAAAGAGTGCCATTTGGGAAACGGCTGCACGTTAGCTTGCTTCTTTTCTGGATAACCCAACCTGCTTGGGTTATTGTCTTAATTATGGGCTCGCTGAGATTTGAGGGCATTCTGTTCGCGATCTATTCAAACGATCATCTGCCACACATGTACATGCGGCTTACGCCATGTAAGAGTCATTCTCGATTTGCATGGAATGGGAACGTTTCTATTTCAGAACGCAAAGATGCGATCCGGCTTTCTTCATCTCTAATGAGAGTAAATGAGAGTAAAAACTCTTGCATGCTCTCCATATGTCGCAAAGGTCATCTGAGAGTGCACCCTTTGTTAGGTTCGCTTCAGCAGTATAGACATCAATGATCGACCAATGTGAATCGTGTTCACCTAATATCGGCTCTCAAACATTTATAGAGCTTAGACCATTCATCAGAAAGTCCGTCGTCAAAGCTGTGTGCCTTTCAATGTTGTAGGTGGGTACCGACGTCACAGCAGCCACCACTCGATCTCCACGAAAGCGACCACCCGCTGCCGCCGTGCCCATAATTATGCACGATGTACTTGTCATGCACGCAGCCGTGCCCACATGAGAGCGATGATCGCAGCCGGTAAGTCCAAGCGAACTCAAGCCTGCAAATGCGCCTGAAGCGCGAAGAAATGTACGGCGATCCATCATGCGGCTCCCCAATCTCCCTCCTTCAAGAAAACCATATCTCCATGTGTATTCATGAAGCATGAACCACAAAAAGAAACAGCCGGAGAGTTTCTCTCCGGCTGTTCAGGTAGGGGATAAGGGCTATGCGTTTGCAGGTTCGTTGGATTCAGCCTCTGCCTTGGCAGCGGCGGCGGCAGCAGCCTTCTTCTGCTCGGCCACGTTTGCGCCCAACTCAGCTTCCATCTTTTCGGTAGTGAAGGCCTCAATCACGTCGCCCACACGAATGTCCTTGAAGTTGAGATCGATGCCGCACTCCATCCCATTCGTGACTTCGCGGACATCGTCCTTGAAGCGTTTGAGATTGGTGATCTTGCCCTTCCAGACTTCAGCGCCATCACGCAGTACGCGCACCTGCGCATTGCGCTGGATGGCCCCATCGCGCACCGCGCAGCCAGCGATCTGGCCAACCTTGGTGATCTTGAAGACGTTGAGCACCTCGGCGCGTCCCTGGTACTGCTCGCGGAAGACAGGCTCCAGCAAACCGTACATGGCCTTGGTGATCTCATCCTGCAACTCGTAAATGATCGAGTGCAGACGGATCTCCACGTTCTCGGCATCCGCAAGCTCCTGCGCTTTGCGCTCAGGACGAACGTTGAAGCCGATAACGACCGCGTTCGAGGCGGTTGCCAGCAACACGTCACTCTCGGTGATGGCGCCCACGCCGGAACGCAGCACGCGCACACGCACCTTCTCGGTAGACATGCGCTGCAGCGAATCGGCGAGCACTTCCACCGAACCCTGCACATCGCCCTTGAGGATGATGTTGAGGTCTTTCACACCCGCCTGCTTGATCTGTTCGGCCAGGCCTTCCAGAGATACACGGCTCGACTTCGCAAGCTGCGCCTCGCGCTCCTTCATCGCACGATACTGCGCAATGCCCTTCGCCTTGTCGCGGTCGCTCATCACGATAAAGGTGTCGCCTGCGTCCGGAATGCCTTCCAGTCCGAGAATCTCCACCGGAGTGGATGGGCCTGCTTCTTCCACTGCACGGCCACGATCATCAAACATCGCACGAATCTTGCCGAAGGTATTGCCAACAACGTAGCTGTCGCCGGTGCGCAGTGTTCCATTCTGCACCAGGACGGACGCGACGGCGCCACGACCGCGATCGAGCTTGGCTTCAATCACCGTACCCACGGCAGGACGGTCCGCAATCGCCATCTGCGGTGTGGTATCGGCAACCAGGCAGATCATCTCTTCCAGACCATCCAGATTGGTGCGCTGCTTGGCTGATACCAGGACGAACGGCGTATCGCCGCCCCACGAGTCGGGCTGCAGACCACGCTCAGCCATCTGCTGCATGATCTTGTCCGGATTCGCGTCTGGCTTATCGATCTTGTTGACAGCAACGATGATCGGTACCTTGGCCGCGCGCGCGTGATCGATGGCTTCCACCGTCTGCGGCATCACACCGTCGTCGGCTGCGACCACGATGACGACAATGTCCGTCACCTTCGCGCCACGTGCACGCATACGGGTAAACGCTTCGTGACCCGGCGTATCCAGGAAGACGATCTCGCGCCCAAACGCGGGTGAATCGGGCTTGGTGATCTTCACCTTATACGCACCAATGTGCTGTGTAATGCCACCGGCTTCACCGCCAGCCACATCGGTGGAACGGATCGCGTCAAGCAGCGACGTCTTGCCGTGATCGACATGGCCCATCACCGTAACCACAGGCGAACGCACTACCTCGGTCATGCCGCTTGTGTCTTCCAGTAGACCTTCAATGGCTTCGTTCTCAAGCTGCTCTTCTACCGAAATGATTTGCGCATCCGCACCAAACGATGCAGCGACAGACTTCACCAGTTCGTTGTCGAGCGACTGGTTCACGGTCACGAAAACACCGCGCAACAGAAGCGTGGCGATCAGGTCCTTGCCGCGCAGACCGAGTTTTTCCGCCAGGTCCTTCACGGAGATACCTTCCGTCACGGTGATGGTCTTCGTGATCGGCACATCACCCTGCGGGACAACTGCTCCACCAAAACGCGATGGCGGCGCAAAGCCCTTCATTGGGCCTTCTTTGGTCTTCTCGTAACGTTTCTTGTTAGCTGCGCCCTTACGCGCTGCCGGTCGCATGCCGGGCTTGGGTGCACCCGGTGCGCCCTCCGGCAACATGCCCGGAGCACCAGGACGCGGACCGCCGAAACCGGGACGTCCACCAAAACCGGGACGCGCGCCACCACCCGGAGGCGGACCGCCGGGATACGAACGCGTAGGATGCATGGGACGGCGAGCGCCGGGACCACCGGAGCCACCCATCGGCGGACGGTTGCCGCCATAGCCGCCACCAGCCGGAGCACCGGGGCGCGGACGTTCAAAAATTGGGCGCCGTGCAGCCGCGGCTGCACCGGGAGCCGCCGTGTACACCGGACGCGGACCCGTCTGCGGCATAATCACGCGGCGAGCAGGAGGCGCTGGAACAGCAGGTGCCGGCGGCGCTTCGGGGACTTCAGGAGCAGCCGGCGGAGCGGCAGCAACAGGAGCTGCGGGCGTTGCCGGAGCAGCTGACGCAGGTGCAGCATGCGCTGCAGGGGCCTTGGCAACCACTACGCCTTGTGGCGGCGGCGTGCTGGCAATAGCTGGACGCTCTCCTGCGGGCTTCACAACGACGGTACCGGACGGGACCTTCGACGCAATCGCAGGTGCAGGTGTAACCACCGGAGCAGCCGGACGCGCCTGCGGGACCACCTTGCGGCCTGTTGTCTGTGGCGCTGGGGCCGTGCGTTCCGTGGCAATGTTCAGCGTCGGCATCACCGGTTTGGTGATGGGTGCGCGGGCCGGGGGCGCGGGAGCAGCCGGGGCAGGTGTTGCAACGTCAGATTTGGCAGCAGGAGTTGCGGTGGGAGCAGCTGCCTTGGACGGCGCAACTACGGTGACCGCGGGCTTTGCCACAACAGGCTTTGTTGCGGGAGCGGGCGCGGGAGCATTCTTGCTCGCACTCTCCGCAGCCTTGCGCGCCAGAATCGCGGCGGCAATATCACCCGGCTTCGATGCCTTGGACAGGTCGATCTTCGGTTTTTCAGGAGCACTCGGGCGCGAAGAGGAGCCACCCTTCAGGTAGCGGCGGACAGCATCCGCCTCACCCTCTTCAATCGAACTCGAGTGGGTCTTCTTTTCTGTCACGCCTACCGCTGCAAGAGCATCCAGAATGGACTTGCTCTTTACTTCCAGCTCACGTGCCAGATCGTTAATGCGAACTTTGCTCAATCGGTCCTCGTTTTACTGCCTGCGTACTAACTGTTCATACGGGCTCCATGACGCAGGTCTTGTTGCTTAGCCCTTTTATTATCGCGCGAAATCGCTTCTATCGCGCGCATATGCGCGGACGAACACCGCCTAGCCACGGTGGTGATCGTCCGCATCGATCGTTTCATCGGAGACTTCGCCGGTCTCCGCTGCCAGATCGTCCATGATCTGGTTGTTCAACTCAATTCCCTGCTCGCGATTGTCCGCATCGCTGTAGCCGTCTTCCTGCGACATCCGCTCTTCAAGAGCAGCAATGTCCTCAGCAGACTCTTCTACCTCAATGGGAATGTTTCCCGTGCCGGCATTCTGCTCGGCATAAATCTCTTCAGGTGTCTTCGCCATGGAACTCTCCTCGCCCTCGGCATTCACCTCGGGGTTTTCGTCATCGGAGTCAGCCAGCGCATCGTCCGCGGCAGCCGCTTCCAGTTCAGATGCATCCTCCGCAGCCGGTGCTACATCGGTCGAGGCAGCTTCCGGTTCCGGACGCGCCTCCCCTTCTTCGTACTGGCCGAAGTAGTGGCGGACAGCCTTCGCAATCTTCTCGACAGACTTATCGCCGATGCCCGGGACCTCACCAAGTTCTTCCTCGGTCATGTCGGCCACCTGTTCCACCGTGGTAATGCCCGCTGCAATCAGCTTCTCCATCACCGCAGGATCAAGTTCTTTCACCTGCTCAATCGGCGTCTGAGGAGCGCCTTGCAGCGCAGCCATCTGCTGCTCCACTTCCTGGCGCTTCTCTTCCTCAGACTTGATGTCGATCTTCCATCCCAGCAGCTTGGCCGCCAGACGAACGTTCTGCCCCTTCTTGCCGATGGCAAGTGAGAGCTGCGTATCGTCCACGATCACCTCAAGCTGTTTCTCGCCGAGGTCGGTGATGGATACACGCGAGACCTTCGCGGGCTGCAATGCCTTTTCTGCAAAGGTGGTGACCTCATCGCTGTACTCGATGATGTCGATCTTCTCGCCGCGCAGTTCGCGGATGATGGACTGCACGCGCATGCCCTTCATGCCTACGCATGCGCCCACTGGATCGACGTCTTTGTCGCGTGAGGTAACAGCAATCTTGGTGCGCTCACCGGCTTCACGTGCAATCGCGCGAATCATCACGGTGCCGTCGTAGATCTCAGGTACTTCCGACTGGAACAGCGATTGCACCAGCGCCGGAGCGGCGCGGCTCACGATGACCTGCGGCCCCTTGGCAGCACGATCGACACGCAGCAGCACCACGCGAATGCGCTCACCCACGGCAAACTGCTCCAGACGCGACTGCTCGCGCTTCGGCATGCGGGCCTCGGCCTTGTCCAGATCGACGATGACGTCCATCGGCTCAACACGCTTCACCGTCGCGTTCAGAATCTCGCCGACGCGGTGGTTGTACTCATTGAAGACCGTGTCGCGCTCGGCCTCCCGCACCTTCTGGAAGATGACCTGCTTCGCCATCTGCGCGGCAATACGGCCCAGCGGCGATGTGTCCTTATAAAAGCGCAGTTCCGCGCCGACTTCGACCTCACCGGCAAGTTCGCGGGCCTGGTCCAGAGCAATCTGGTTGTCAGGATCTTCCATCGGAGCTTCTTCCGTAGGGTTCTCCACGACGGTCTTGTACACATACGCGCGAATCTCGCCCGATTCCTTATCGAACTCGCCACGCATATTTTCCTGCGTCTTGTAATACTTGCGCGTCGCCAGAGCGATGGCGTCTTCAACGGCGCCGACCACGATCTCCGGATCGATGCCCTTGTCCTTACTCATCGCTTCAATTGCCTGATACAGTGCGCTTGCCATGTTTTTGCTACCTCGAAACTTGGATATTCAGTTGTAGGAGTTCTTAGTTGTTGGTTATTAGTTATTAGTTGTTGTTAGTAATTCAATCTCGTTCACTAACAACGAAAAACTAATCACTAAAAACTGCTTTCAAATTTCAGGAACGATCTCCGCCTTCTCAACATCTGCCAGCGGAATCTCGATCATTTTCTCTTCGGCGTTCTTACCGCCAGGTTTCTTGCCCTTTTGTTTGACGGCGGCAAGATCGAGCTTCACGATTCCGTTTTCAAAACGCATGCGGCCCGTCAGCACCTTTTGACCGTTCATCGGTTGAAAGGTCTTCACCTTCACCAGGCTGCCTGCAAAGCGCTCGTAATCTGCCGCTTTGAAAAGCTTGCGGTCAATGCCCGGAGAAGACACCTCCAGCGTGTACTCCTGCGATCCGGGCACAAGATCTTCCACATCCAGCAGCGTTCCAAAATCCTGCGCAAACGTAGCGCAATCCTCATGCGTCACTCCGCTCAGCGCTTCGGCCGCTACGCCTCGAGGGAGCACAGGAGCATCGTCCGTTCCGGCAAGCTCCTCCGCCTGCGTCAGCATGGCAGCGCGTCCGGCAGCGTTCTTTTCAATAAACACCTGCAAGGAGCGGAATTTTCCTGCTCCGGTGAACGTGACATCCACTACCTCCAGCCCATGCGAGGCAGCCACGCGCTCTGCCGCTGTCCGGATTTTGTCGACCTCTACCGCCATACTGCCGCTCCAAATTTCAGACCAAATAAAAAGTGGGCTTTCGCCCACTCATCTCGTCCGCCACAAGCCGGTGCGTTCACGGCGCGATCATGCGGCAGCAAAGTTCGTCTGCAAGGAACAGTATATCGTCTTCTATCGCATCCTGCTACCGCTGTTACTCCATTCAGATCATCCTGCGGGCGGCAATCCATGTCAACCCCGCACGGCGCCTAAGATACACATACTGCAAGGGATCACAACTGCCGGATAACTCCAATGAATTTGAAATAATAGAAGAAGCAGGAACAACTGCCCATCTCTCCGCATTCGCTATCTGATGCTTACAGAGAAAGAGACCCTCGTTCCCTCAGCACGAATCGTAAATGCAACAGAAAGAGGATTTTACCTGTAAGTCCTCTAAACAGAGGACTTTAAAGATACCCAAAATCGTATCTGTTGCAAGAGAGCCACTTAACTACACCAACCCCCCAGGGGGTGGGTATCTGGTAGGGAATGGAGGCAGTGCAGTTATCGTTGCGATGAAGAATGGAAGACGATGCCTACGCTGTACGACTGCAACGGATACGATCCCGAAGCTGGGCCGCCATGCACCACGCCGGAGCCACCCTCTAACCGTAGAGAAACCATAGGAAGCAGCGAGATATCTGCGCCGGCAAAGCCACTTACTCCAAGATTGCTGTAGCGGTCCGTGACACCTGGAGACGTAGGAGGATCAGGATAAAGCACGCCGTAGTTCGTACGGACCAGGCCCGCTGAGGCTTGGAGATAGGGCTTGATTGCCACTGTTTTGATCTTGAAATCTATCGATGCGCGAACACCGCCAAGCCCGGAATAGATGCGGCCGCCTACTCCCGAGGGACCAACGTTCGCTCCGGTCGTCGCGCCTTTTTTTGAAGAAGTGGACATAAACCGCGCATCTGCGCCAATGCGAACGCGTCCCGCAGAGAAGAAGTCGTAGTAGCCACCGATCGTGTAGCCCACCGGTGAAAATTTTGCCGAGCCATTGATACCAGTCATGTGCTGCCCAGTTGCCAACACATAACCACCGACCTGGGCCTGCAGGCACCCGGCAAACAGCCCGCATGCTGCGAGCACAAAAAGCTTCAAACGCATATCGAAAGTCTATCGCAAGCGGCGCTATATGGAGACGCCAGTGGGCGTTCAGCATGCAAACTTTCACGTCATCTACAATGAAGTGAACCTATGATTTCGCATCCGGTTCCAGAAGCGCTTACGTTTGACGATGTTCTGCTACAGCCCGCCTACTCCGATGTAGTGCCCGCCAACGTCAGCACCGCCACCCAGCTCACCAAGACCATCACGCTGAACACGCCGCTGCTCTCCGCCGCGATGGATACCGTCACGGAATCGCGCCTCGCCATTGCGATGGCGCAGCAGGGTGGCATGGGCGTCGTACACCGCAATCTCACCATCGAGCAGCAAGCCAGCGAGATCGATAAAGTAAAGCGATCCGAAAGCGGCATGATCGTAGACCCTGTAACGATCGAGCCCGAGCAGCCTATCGCTGCGGCGCTCGAAGTGATGCGCCGCTACAAGATCTCCGGCGTGCCCGTCACAAAAAACAAAAAACTCGTCGGCATTCTTACTAACCGCGATCTTCGTTTCATCTCACGCACCGACCTTCCTGTTGCGGACGTGATGACCAGCTCGAATCTCATCACTGTTCCCGTGGGCACTACGCTCGGCGATGCAGAACAGATCCTTCACAAGCACCGCGTAGAAAAGCTCCTCGTCGTAAACGACGCCTACGAGCTAAAAGGCCTCATCACAGTCAAAGACATTCAAAAGAAGCTGAAGTATCCGAACGCCTGCAAGGACGAGCAGGGCCGCCTCCGCGTTGCCGGCGCGATCGGCGCCACAGGCGACTTCCTCGAACGCGCCGCTGCTCTCATCGAAGCGCGTGCCGATGCACTCGCCATTGACTCCGCACACGGACACTCCACGCGCGTGCTCGATGCCGTGCGTGAATGCAAGAAGCGCTTCCCTCACGTCAGTCTGCTCGCCGGCAACATCGCCACCTACGACGGCTGCCGCGCCCTCATTGACGCAGGCGCGGACGCAGTAAAAGTCGGCATCGGTCCTGGCTCTATCTGCACCACGCGCATGGTCACCGGCGCAGGAATGCCGCAGGTTACCGCCATCAGCGAAGCGTATCGCGCAGCCAAAGAGTCTGGTATTCCTGTCATCGCCGATGGTGGCATCAAGTATTCCGGTGAAGTCACCAAGGCCATCGCGGCAGGCGCTTCGGTCGTAATGATCGGCTCCCTCTTCGCCGGCGTAGACGAGTCACCCGGAGAAACGATCCTCTACCAGGGCCGCTCCTTCAAAAGCTATCGCGGCATGGGTTCCCTTTCCGCCATGGCGCAAGGTTCTGGCGAACGTTACTTCCAGGGCAAGGAGGATATTGACTCCAGCAGCGAACCACGTTCGCTCACAGCGCGAGAGAACGCTTCCAGCAATCGTCTCGCGAAGTTCGTTCCGGAAGGCATCGAAGGGCGCGTCCCGTATCGTGGACCGCTGGGCGATATGGTTTATCAACTCGTCGGCGGATTGCGTTCCGGCATGGGGTACGTGGGCTGTTCCACGATCCGGGAGCTTCAGGAGAAGGCACAATTCGTACGTATTACTGGCGCTGGGTTGCGCGAATCGCACGTCCACGACGTCATTATCACGCGCGAAGCACCGAATTATCACGTGGAGTAGGCAACGCCTGATAGCGCACTCAGGTATGGATTTCAGCGCTTCAATCTATCGGTAAAATCTACTGCGTTGGCGCACTCTGCCGTGCGCCTTCTGGATGTCACTTATTCTGGCAAACTGCAGATATTCATAGACTTAATTGCGTTAACTTCTTTGGCACGCTCTTTGCTTATACGTAAAGGTATAGAAACCTTTCCGGCAAGGAGAAGAGCGTGTCGTATACAAAATCCATCACCTTTGGGCGTCCCAGTTCGCAACTCTCCCTGTACCTGCCTTTGATGATGGGTCTTGCAGTCATTGGACTCGAATCCACCCGCACGATGGGAGCATCGCACACGGGAGAGTGGCTGACCTCTGTCGTGAATCTCTTTCATCCACAGGCCTATAACGAGGCGCTCTCGCAGTTCAATCAAGTGCTGCGCAAGTGTGGCCACTTTCTGGGATATGGGATGCTCGGCGTTATTGCCGCGCGCGTGTGGTTTGCCTGGATGCGCCGCCATAAAACGGCGCGGTGGTCGCAGGTGCGTTTTCACGCAGCTCTCTCCGGCATCTTTTCAGCGATGATCGTTGCATGCTGCGATGAAATTCATCAGCTATTTCTGCCTGGTCGCGGAGGATGCGTAACGGATGTGCTGATCGATACTTCCGGCGCGCTCCTGCTGAACGCCCTCTATTTCGCCCTTGTGACATGGCAACGAAAGCGTTTGCTCGGTTATCGCATCAGCGAACGTCTCTTCACCCAACGCAATGCGCGCCTGGTGCGGTTTGCCATGTATCGCGCACGCACCTTGCGCGGACCGGTCCAGCACACGGCAAATGCTAAGCAGGACGACGTGATCGCACTGCGGACACAAACCACACAAGCATAATCATAGTGATCGCACCGGCTGTATCAAGCAAAACATCACTGACCAGACCGGTGCGCTCCGATAAATACGATTGGTGAAGCTCGTCCATAGACGCCATCAGCATCGTGCAGCAGATCGCCATCCACGACGCGCGCCGCACAAGTTTTTTGCCGAATAGATGGCCACGCCATTGCATACGCCATGCCCGCAAAAAGGCCAGCCCAGTGAATCCATACCATGTGAAATGACCGGATTTACGCAGAATTAAATGAAAGTGCTCCCAGGAAGCATCTGCGATGGGGCCGAAGAGATAAGTCAGAAGTGGCCGCAGCAGGCGGCTGGTATGTGCGCCAGAGAAGGCCGGGGTCGATTCACGCGCAATCACTAACCCACAGAAGATGACCGGCCACCATATGTGCAGCCAGGCAAGGGTATGCCGTCTCCATGAGCCAATTGCATTCGACTTCATTTTTTCAGCGTATCGTGTTTCAACCATTGTGCGTTGGCCTGTCGCGTCCGATAAGGACTTTGACTGGAGCGAAGGAATGTTTTTTGAAATGCATGAAAATCAAAACTATTCACCATGCCTGAACGAAACCGCCCAATTCGAATACATTACGCAAGAGGGCTTGCGACATGCACGCCAATATGCCGAGCCGCTTTCTCTGCTTCGCATTTGCGTCTCTGAAAAAACTACCGATTTCGCTAAGGTTATTCTCCGTTTCGCCCTACGGGAAACGGATGTGGCCGCCATCATAGATTCGAGCAACTTTGTCGTGCTCCTACCGGCAACAGACTTCTACGAAGCTACCGTGGTTGCGGAAAAGCTCCGCTCGTTTCTTGAGATGAGTATCGGCGTCGCCTCGTTGAATGATGAGCCTCATTCACTCATGCAGCGAGCGGAACAAGCACTCTTGAAAGCAATGGTCCGTGGTGGTAATCGGGTTTGTTTTTGAAACATGTCCTTGATAAACGTAGAAAAGGGCCTGCGCGACGCAGGCCCCTTTCTACATTTGCTGTGATCTAAGCAGCGGGCTCTTCGCCCTGTCCTTCGTTGGCAGTCTCAAGCTGCTTCTGGATCTCTTCGCGGCGCTTGGCGCGAGTCGCTTCGCTCTTCTCACGCTTCGCGTTGAGCTCAGCCTCTGCACCCAGCAGTTCGATGAATGCCTTCTCGCCGCCGTCGCCCTTGCGGAAGCCGGTGCGCACGATGCGGAGATATCCGCCGTTGCGATCGCCGTAACGCGGCGCTACCGTCGCGAAGAGGCGGGTCACAACCTCGGGGGTCATGATGTACGCAGCAGCCTGGCGGCGCGCATGCACGTCGCCACGCTTGCCCAGCGTGATCATCTTTTCAACCAGCGGCCGCACTGCCTTGGCCTTGGTCACGGTGGTTTCGACGCGGTCCTGTTCCAGAACCGAGGTCACCAGGTTGCGCAGAAGTGCGCGGCGGTGGCTGGTGTTACGTCCGAGTTTGAATCCTGCATTGCGATGGCGCATAACGAACTCCAGGGATTAGGGATGAGCCATTAGGGATTAGCTCGTCCGTTCCCGCTTTGAAAAATGTTGCCGGCGGAGCCGGGTATTACAAACTTTGCAAGGTACTGGATCAGCCATCAGAACCCTAATCCCTAATGGCTAATCCCTGCTTTTAGAAGTTCTCTTCGTCCGAACCGGCATCCACCAGATCGTCTTCGTCCTCGTCCTCATCATCGTCGTCGAACGATCCGAACGAAGCTGCCAGCGTTGCTGCCGGAAGAACCGAGGTCGGTCCCGGAACCGGGTTGCCGTTCTCGTCGATCTTCATGCCGAGCGAGAGACCCATCTGAGCAAGGATTTCCTTGATCTCGTTCAGGCTCTTGCGGCCGAAGTTCTTCGTCTTCAGCATCTCGGCTTCGGTCTTCTGGATAAGCTCACCGATGCTCGCGATGTTCGCGTTCTTGAGGCAGTTGTAGCTGCGGACGGAGAGTTCAAGCTCTTCGACCGAGCGGTTCAGATTGTCATTGCGCGTTGCCGGACCGTCGAGCGCACCATCCAGCCCCGTCTCCATCTCCTCTTCGAAATTGATGAAGATGGTCATGTGGTCCTTCAGCAGCTTGGCAGCGAGGCCGAGCGCATCCGCCGGAAGCACCGTGCCGTTGGTCCAGATCTCGAGCGTGAGCTTGTCATAGTCAGTGATCTGACCGAGACGGGCCGCCTCAACCTGGTAGTTCACCTTGCGTACAGGCGAGTGGACCGAATCCACCGGAATGAAGCCGATGCCGAGATCCGGATCGAAGTTCTTGTCAGCCGAGATGTAGCCGCGGCCACGCTTCAAACGCATCTCCATGTCGAGCTTGCCGCCCTCGGAGACGGTCGCGATGTACACGTCCTTGTCGAGAATCTCAACGTCGCCGTCGCTCTCGATCATGCCCGAAGTCACAACGCCGGGCTGGTCCACGCGCAGGTACAGCGCCTTGGGGCCTTCGCCGTTCAGCTTGAATGGAATCTGCTTCAGGTTCAGGATGATGTCGGTCGCGTCTTCCACCACACCGGTGATCGACTGGAACTCGTGCAACACACCCTCAATGCGGACAGCCGTAACAGCCGCGCCCTCGATGGACGAGAGCAGCGTGCGGCGCAGAGCATTGCCGATGGTGGTGCCAAATCCGCGCTCAAACGGCTGAGCGCTGAACTTGCCATACTTTTCCGTCAGTGTCTCGCCGTCAACGGCAAGACGCTTCGGCTTTTGGAAACCTCTCCAGAGCATTTCTTTCTTCCTTTCCCTCCGCCCGTGCACATCCGCGAAGCATTTTGCGGAGGCCGAACATCGGTGCTAGTTGTTTATGTTGCTCGTACAAGCGCCAACACAGGCCGCTCGCAAACTTTCGTGCGGGCGGGGCGAAGTAGATTCGCCCCGCCGCAGCGATTACTTCGAGTACAGTTCGACGATGAGCTGCTCGTTGACCGGAAGCTGAATGTCCTCACGCTTCGGCAGAGCGATCACCTTGCCCGAGAAGTTGTCGCGATCAACCTCGAGCCACGACGGCGTGGTCTGGCCGGAAGCGAAGTCGCGTCCGCCTTCAAGGATGACAAGCTTCTTCGAGTTCTCACGAATCTCGATCACATCGCCCACCTTCACCTGGAAGGAAGGGATGTTGACCTTGCGGCCATTCACGTTCACGTGGCCGTGACGAACCACCTGGCGGGCCTGTCGGCGCGAAATCGCAAAACCGAGGCGGTACGCCACGTTGTCCAGACGCGTCTCAAGCTGCTGCAGAAGCAGTTCGCCGGTAACACCGGTCTTGTTGGAAGCCTTCTCATAGTACGCGCGGAACTGGCCTTCGAGCGTGAAGTAGATGCGCTTGGCCTTCTGCTTCTCGCGGAGTTGCAGACCGTAGCCAACAATCTTGGCCTTGCGGGTCTGTCCATGCTGTCCCGGGGGAAAGTTGCGCTTCTCAACGGGGCACTTGTCAGTGAAGCACTTCGGTCCCTTGAGGAAAAGCTTAACGCCATCGCGCCGGCACATGCGGCAGACGGCTCCTGTGTAACGTGCCATTTGGTTCTCTCCAATACTTCGGTTGTCGATCGGTTTACGGGCGGCGAGCCTGTCGTCCCGATCCAAATCAGTTTTTAGTTGTCAGTTCTTAGTTGTTAGCCAGGGCAGCGAAGCCACTAAAAACTAACAACCAAGAACTAAGAACTGTTTCTTATACGCGGCGGCGCTTGGGCGGACGGCAACCATTGTGCGGGATCGGCGTAACGTCGCGGATCGAACGCACATCGATGCCAGCCGCTGCCAGTGCACGCACTGCCGACTCGCGGCCCGAACCGGGGCCGGAGACGCGCACGTCCACCGAGCGCAGACCGTGATCGCGCGCCATAGTGGCGGCGTTCATCGCAGCCTGCTGCGCTGCAAACGGAGTTCCCTTACGCGATCCGCGGAAGCCGAGCGAACCCGAGCTCTTCCAGCTCAGCGTATTGCCCTGCTGGTCCGTGATGGTCACGATGGTGTTGTTGAACGTGGCTTGGATGAACACGAGGCCGTAAGGAACATTTTTCCGTTCCCGCTTCTTGAATTTTTTGCCCTTGCCGGACTTTCCGGCGGCTGCTTGCTGTTTAGCCATTACTTAGTCGCCTTCTTCTTTCCGGCCACGGTGCCCTTGCGCGGGCCCTTCCGTGTGCGCGCGTTGGTGTGAGTGCGCTGTCCGCGAACGGGCAGACCACGACGATGACGGAGTCCACGATAGCTCTGGATTTCCATCAGGCGTTTGATGTGCAGCGAAATATCCTTGCGGAGATCGCCTTCCACCTGGCCCTGCTCTTCGATCACTGCACGGACCTTGTTCAACTCGTCTTCGTCCAGCGAGCTCATCTTGCGGAGGGGGTCGATGCCCGCCTTCTCAAGAATCTTGAGCGCGCGCGGCTCTCCGACACCGTAAATGTATGTGAGCGCGATCCGTACCTGCTTGTTGTTCGGCAGATCGACGCCTGAAATACGTGCCATTCGTTTCCTTCTCTCATTGCCCTGGCGCTGTCGCACAGAGCGGGTTTTAGGTGGAGGTCCCGGGGTTCATCGCAAGCCTTCTACTTCCTGGCTACTCGCCCCTGTACTTCTGGGTTCCAACCGTTGTGGATGCCTCACTGAATGTCTAAGGTTCTAGACAGTCACGGCGTCAGAGGTTTATCCCTGGCGCTGCTTGTGCTTGGCGTTCTCGCAGATCACGCGCACCACGCCACGGCGGTGAACGATCTTGCACTTATCGCAAATCTTCTTGACGCTTGCTCTTACCTTCACAACTGCTCCTTACTACAACAGCCTTTAGCTATTAGCTCCTGGCTTTTAGCTAAAAGCTAACGGCTAAGAGCTAAAAGCTCTTACTTGTACCGATACACAATCCGTCCGCGGTTCAAATCGTACGGGCTCAACTCAATCGCCACACGGTCACCGGGGAGAATGCGGATGAAGTTCTTGCGCATGCGGCCGGAGACATGGGCCAGCACCTGGTGCTTGTTCTCCATCTCCACCTTGAACATCGCATTCGGCAGGGTTTCTACAACCACTGCCATTACTTCAATCGCATCTTCTTTTGACAAACCGTCTCCTTGATACTGCTCTGCGAAACCTTAGTCGGTGAGCACCAGGTGACCGGCCTGCGTCACCGCAACCGTGTGCTCAAAGTGGGCGCTCCAGCTTCCATCCAGAGTGACCGCCGTCCAACCGTCGTTCAGGACTTTGACCTCTGGTCCGCCCGCATTGATCATCGGCTCGATCGCCAACACCATGCCCGGACGAAGCTTCGTGCCCTTGCCCTTCTTCCCGTAGTTCGGGACCTGGGGATCTTCATGCATCTTCTTGCCGATGCCATGTCCCACAAACTCCCGCACCACGCCAAACCCTGCGGCCTCGCAGTACTCCTGTACCGCTGCGCCAATGTCGCCCAGCGTATTGCCGGGCTTAACCTGCTCAATCGCCATCTCGAGCGACGTCTCCGTCACATCAAGCAGCTTCTGGATCTCCGGCTTCACCTTGCCGACTGCGTGTGTCACCGCAGCATCGGAGTAGTAGCCATCCAGAATCACGCCGCAATCCACGCTCACCACATCCCCTTCGCGCAGACGCCTTGTGTGCGAGGGGATTCCGTGAATCACCTCGTTGTTCACCGACGTGCACAAACACGCCGGATAATCCATATACCCCTTGAAGGCCGGCCTTCCGCCCAGCTCGGCGATCTTCGCCTCCGCCACCTTCTCCAGGTCCATCGTCGTTGCACCCGGCTTCACCGCCGCGCGAATCGCCTCATGCACCTGCCGAAGCACCCGACCGCTTTTGCGCATCTTCTCGATTTCCTGCGCAGTCTTGATCGCGATCGCCATGCTTCGTCTTACAAATCCTTCCAGACCCTACTTCGCCCGCAGCCGCTGTAACGCAGCCACAATTTCTCCGGTCACCGTCTCAATCTCACGGTCTCCGTCGACCACTTCAAATCGACCCAAATTGCGGTAGTGCTCGATCACCGGAGCCGTCTGCGCATCGAAAACCCGCATGCGCTCGGCAAACTTCTCTTCCGTGTCGTCTGCCCGCTGTTCGAGAGCCGCGCCCTCCACATCGCACTTGCCCTCAACCTTCGGAGGCGAAGTAAACACGTTGTAGATGCTCTTGCACACGGGACAGGTACGCCGGCCCGTGATACGGCCCAGTAATTGAGTATATCCCACCTCAATGCTCACAGCAACGACAGGCAGGCCGCCAACCTTGTCCAGATGTCCATCCAGCCAGTCCGCCTGCGGCAGCGTCCGGGGAAAGCCGTCCAGAATGTAGCCTCGTACACAATCCGGCTGCGCCAACCGATCAGCCACCATGGAGTTCACAATCTCATCTGGCACCAGATGGCCGCCCGCAACCAACTCCTGAAACCTGCGGCCGATCTCCGTGCCGGCCTTGATGTTCGACCGGATAATGTCGCCGGTAGAAATCTGCGGAACACCCCAGGCATCCATCAGGATCTGCGCCTGCGTTCCCTTGCCTACCCCGGGAGCACCCAAAAGAAGAACCGGTCCGGGGACGAAATCCGTCCCCGCAACCGGCTTGTTCAAAACGGTTTCTGCCACGCTCTTTACCAGCTCCGGCGCCCGCGGACGCGGCTCTTGGGCGAGAAGCCCTCGTAATGCCGCATGATCAACTGCGACTCAACCTGCTGCACCGTGTCCATCGCTACACCCACCACAATCAGCAGCGACGTGCCGCCGAAGTAGAAGTTGACGCCCAGACCGTTTGTTACCCAGCCCGGCAGCTTATCGAAGAACGGACCGATCAGCCACAGATGGTTCAGATGGATACCTGAAATCAGCATCGTCGGAATCAGCGAGATGATGATGAGGTAGATCGCGCCAATCAGCGTGATATGCGTCAGGATGTCGTTGATGAAGTCTGCCGTGCGGCGGCCCGGACGGATGCCAGGGATAAAGCCGCCATACTTGCGCATGTTGTCGGCAATGTCATCCGGACGGAAGACGATCGAGATGTAGAAGTAAGCGAAGAAGACGATTGCCACCATGTAGATCAACTCGTACCATGGCTCGCCTGGACGCATACCATCCGTAATCCGCCGCAGAAAATCGTGGTTCTTCACGAAATCCATGTTGGCAAAGAGCAGCGGCGCCGACAGGATCGAACTGGCAAAGATAACCGGCATCACGCCGCCCGAGTTCACCTTCAGCGGAAGATGTGTCGAGTTCCCGCCCATCATCTTGCGGCCCACAATCCGCTTGGCATACTGCACCGGGATGCGGCGCTCAGAGCGCTCTACATACACGATAAAGGCGACCGTCGCAGCCATCATGATGATCAGGATAGCCAGCGCAATCGGCGTGAATCCACCCCATGCCTGGGTCTGCGCCTTCTCCCACAGGTCCTGAATGCCGCGCGGCAAACCAGCTACGATACCGGCGAAGATCAGCAGCGACATACCGTTGCCGATACCGCGCTCCGTCATCTGCTCACCCAACCACATGATGAACGCCGTTCCAGCCGTCAGCGTCAGCACGCACATGAAGATGAACTTGCCTTTGCTCATCGTCACCATCGGCTGCGAGCTGTTCACCAGCGTCATCGCAATCGCAAACGACTGAATGATGCCGAGCAGCACGGTGGAGTAACGTGTCCACTGCGTAATCTTGCGGCGGCCAACCTCGCCTTCCTTCTGCAGCTTGGCCAGCGGCTCATAGATAACCGTCAACAACTGGAAGATGATCGACGCGGTAATGTACGGCATGATGCCGAGCGCGAAGATGGTCAACCGGCGCAGCGATCCGCCGGTGAACATGTCCACTAAACCCAGCGCGGAACCTGCGTTCTGCGCAAAGTACTGGGCAAGCACATCGGAGTTGATGCCGGGCGTCGGAATATGTCCGCCAAGACGATAGACCGCCAGCAAACCGAGCGTGAAGAACACGCGGTTGCGCAGGTCAGGAATGCGGAAGATGTTTGCGAATTTGTCGAACATCAGAGAGGTCTGTTCCTTACTTCGCTTGCCGGGAAAGGCCGGGCACACGGCCCGACCCTCTTACGGAAGAAAATCCACTTGGGTGTATACGGAGAGTTTACTTCTTCTCCAGAATTGCTGCTGCGGGAGCACCCAGAAGAACCAGCTTACCGCCAGCCTTCTCGATCTTCTCCTGCGCGGTCTTCGATGCCTTGTGCGCATGCACCGTCACAGCCGTAGTGATCTCGCCATTCGCCAGAACCTTCAACAGCGCATTCTTCTTCACAGCGCCAAGCGCAACCAGCTTGTCGAAGGTCAGCTCTTCGTTCGCCGTTGCAGCCAGCAGGGCCAGCTTGTCCAGCGAGAGCAGCGTGTACTCCGTGCGGAAGATGTTGGTGAAGCCGCGCTTCGGCAGGCGGCGGTGCAGCGGCATCTGGCCGCCTTCAAAACCACGCATCGAGCGCGAACCAGAACGCGAACGCTGGCCCTTATGGCCGCGCGTTGACGTCTTGCCCATGCCCGAACCCATACCGCGGCCCACGCGCTTCTTGTTACTGTTTGCGCCCTTGGGGGCCTTTAAATTCGAAAGATTCAGTGCCATTTCTTTTCCTCGCTAACGCCGTGAGAATCACGACTCGCATACTCTATGTCCGCCACAGCGAACTTCGAACAAGGCAGGAAACTAATCCCTAATCCCTGCTTACTCAACGATCCGAACAAGGTGCGGAACTGCCTTCACCATGCCGCGAATCGACTCGCTGTCCTCACGCTCCACGATCTGACCGAGGCGGGTAAAGCCAAGGCCCTTGACCACCAGCTTGTGCTTCGCCGGCGTCGCAATCTTGGAGCGGTAGTACTGGATCTTAATTTTGCCGTTGCTCTGTGCCATTTCTCTATCCTCACGAAATCAGGCTAATCCCTAATCCCTGTTCCCTAATCCCTGCTCTTACAGCTCGCTAACGTCCTTGCCACGCAGCGCAGCAACCTGCGCCTTATCGCGCAACTGGGTCAGCGCATCGAACGTCGCCTTGATCACGTTGTGCGGGTTCGCCGTACCGAGCGACTTCGTCAGCACGTTCTGCACACCGGCCGAGGTCATCACCGCGCGCACCGCGCCACCGGCGATCACACCAGTACCTTCAGGGGCCGGCTTTAGCAGCACCTGCCCCGAACCATAACGGCCCAGCACCTGGTGAGGAATCGTGGTCTCGGTCAGGTTCACCTTCTGCAGCTTCTTCTTCGCCGCTTCAATGCCCTTGCGGATCGCCTGAGGAACTTCCTTCGCCTTGCCCGAGCCATAACCCACAACGCCTGCATCGGGATCGCCCACCACAACCAGCGCCGCGAACGACATGTTCTTACCGCCCTTGACGACCTTGGTCACGCGGTTGATCGCAACGACCTGGTCCTTCAGGTTCAGCTTGCCCGCATCAATCTTCTTGTTGAATGCCATCTTGAATTTTCCTTCCGTGGGCTCAAGTGCCCGAAACAGTTGTTTAGTTTTCAGTTGTTGGTTGTCAGTGTTTATCTGGTTGTGAGCACCGCTTGGAACTAACAACTAAGGAACAAACAACTAACAACTTCTTAAAATTCCAAACCGGCTTCGCGTGCTGCATCGGCCAGCGCCTTGATGCGGCCGTGATACAGATAACCACCGCGATCGAACACAACCTTCTTCACGCCGGCAGCCTGGGCCTTCTCGGCAATCGCCTTGCCCACAGCCTGCGCCGCGGAGATGTTGCCGCCCGAGGTCTTGTCCGCACCCTTCTTCACGATGGTGGAAGCAGAAGCCAGCGTGACGCCGTTCGCGTCATCGATCACCTGCGTGTAGATGTGGTTGAGCGAGCGGTACACATTCAAGCGCGGACGCTCAGCCGTACCGGACACCTTGGCGCGCACGCGGTCATGGACACGCTGACGAACTGAATTTCTCTGGACCTTTGAAATCATTGCTCTTTTCCTTTCCTAATGGCGAAGCCAGCCTCTGACTTCGTTCGGATGAAAGCTATTCGCTCTTAGCTTCTAGCCTTTAGCTTTCATTCCATTAGCTCCTGCGAAAAGCCAGGATCTAATGGCTAAAGCTGCTCTTACTTGCTGCCCGTCTTGCCGACCTTCTTCTTCAGTTTCTCGTCGGAGTAGCGAACACCCTTGTTCTTGTACGGATCGGGCTTGCGCAGCGAACGCATCTCAGCCGCAACCTGGCCAACCTTCTGCTTGTCGATGCCGGAGACCGTGATATGCGTCAGCTTGTCGATCGCAGCCGTAATGCCGGTGGGCAGCGGATACTCGATCGGGTGCGAGTAGCCAAGCGTGAACACAACCACGTCCTTGCCCTTCAACTCCGCACGGTAACCAATGCCGACGATGTCGAGTTCCTTCGTCCAGCCCTTGGTCACACCCTCAACCGCGTTGTTCACGAGCGAACGCGCAAGACCGTGGATCGCAGCCTGCTTGTCGTTCTCGCGCTCTGCGAGCAGGTTGCCATCCTTCTCCACCAGCTTGATGCCTTCAGGCAGCAGCGCCGTCGTCGTACCCTTCGGCCCCGTCACTTCCACCACGTTGCCGTTCACCTTGTACTTCACGCCGCCCGCGAGGGAGATCGGCTTCTTTCCAATTCGCGACATCTTCTCAATCCTTCATTGGCTTGCGAGTCCCGCCACCATCAGCCTCAGCCTCAAGCTCGTTCCACTGCAGCCGGAAAAACAGTTGTTAGTGATTAGTTTTTAGTTGTTAGCGAGCGAAGCGCTCTAAAAACTAACAACTAAGAACTAACAACCGCTCACGTTTACCAAACGTGAGCCAATACTTCGCCGCCTACGTTTTCCTTGCGGGCCTGGCGTCCGGTCATCACGCCCTTGGGGGTCGTCATGATCGAGATACCGAGGCCGCCCTGCACACGACGAATCTCGTCCTTGCCGAGATACACGCGGCAGCCGGGACGCGAAACGCGCTTCAGGTCCTTGATGGCAGCTTCATTGTCCGCACCGTACTTCAGGTACACGCGGATTACCTTCTTGCCGTCCTCGTCTGTCACCTTGTAGTTCGAGATATAGCCTTCCTCTTTGAGGATGCGGGCCATCTCGGCCTTCAGGTTAGAGGCGGGAACATCCAGCTTCTGATGGCGAGCGCGGATGGAGTTGCGGATACGCGTCAGAAAATCTGCAATAGGATCGGTCAGGTTCATCTCTTCTCCTCAGCTCTCCCGTTCGCCTAAGTCACCCGACTCAGGAACCAGCGGAGAGTGTTCGTACAAAACTTTTTTTGCGCGGCCTCGTTTTGTCGTCCGCGAAACGCGGACGAAAGCGCGAAGCGCCTATCGCCGTACGCGCAGCACTACCAACTGGACTTCACGACGCCTGGGATCTCGCCCTTGAGCGCCAGCGAGCGGAAGCACAGGCGGCAGATGCCGAACTTGCGCAGAAACGCGCGCGGACGTCCGCAGAGCTGGCAACGATTATGCTGCCGCGACTTGAACTTGGGCTTCTTTGCGTCCTTAACTGCTTTTGCCGTTGTCGACATATTTCTTCTTCTCCGTACTTCTGTACTGCAAAATCTTTCGTCATCTCGACCGGAGCGCGAAGCGCGCAGTGGAGAGACCTGCTTTTACTAAGCTCTAAAAGGCATGCCGAACGCCTTCAGCAGCGTACGGGCCTCATTGTCATTGCGGGCCGTCGTCACAATCGTGACGTTCATGCCCTTCAGCTTCTCGACCTTCGAGTAATCAATTTCAGGGAACAGAATCTGGTCGCGCAGACCGAGCGTGTAGTTGCCGCGGCCATCAAAGCTCTTCGGGCTCACGCCCTTGAAGTCGCGCACACGGGGCAGGGCCACCGAGATCAGACGATCCAGAAACTCATACATCGCGTCACCGCGCAGCGTCACCATCGCGCCAATGGACTGGCCTTCACGCAGCTTGAATGCAGCGATCGACTTCTTCGCCTTCGTCAGCACCGGCTTCTGGCCGGCAATCGCAGCAAGGTCCGAAACCAGCGGATCGAGAATCTTGTTGTTCTGCGTCGCTTCGCCAAGACCCATGTTGATGACGATCTTCTCGAGCTTCGGTACGGCCATCGTGTTCTTGAGGCTGAGCTCCTTCTGAACGGCTGCCTTCAGCTCGCTCGTGTACTTTCCCTTCAGACGTGCTGCCATTTCTGTTCTTCTCTTTCTCTACGATCCGCGGAGTGGTTACCGTTTCGTAGGTCCTACGCGGACGGCGCTATGCGCTCCGCGCGTTTATCCGTTTACTTTTTGGACTTCTTGGGAGGTGCGATCGTCTCGCCCGTCGTCTTAGCGAAACGCTCCTTCGTGCCATCCGCATTCACGCGAACACCCACACGGGTCGGCTTGCCATTGCTGTCCACCAGCATCACGTTCGACAGGTGGATCGGCGTCTCCTGCTCAGCAATACCACCAGCGATGTTGCGCTGCGGATTCGGCTTCACATGCTTCTTCACCATACCGATCTTGGCTACAAGAACACGGCCTTTGTCGTTCAGAACGCGGAGAACACGGCCAGTCTTGCCCTTGTCCTTGCCGGCGATCACAATCACTTCATCGTTGCGCTGAATGTACGGCATAACTCTTCCCTCTTCCCTGCCTGCGCGCATACGCACACAGACCTCGGCGGATTGCCTGCGCCGGTCCAGGTAAATTTCTTTGCTGGGATCAGCCGCTTATCGAGGTGCCCGTAAGCCACTCGCCGGACGGCTGGATCCGGCTCCCTCATACTCACCGTCCGAAGCCGGGGTCTACGAGAGGACCAAACCTGATAAGTCTACCACAAAGGCTAGTTATCAATTCTCAGATGTCAGTCCTCAGTCACCGCGCGAAGCGCTCTGATAACTGAGAACTGACCACTGACAACTAAATAACTTCCGGTGCCAGCGAGACGATCTTCATAAAGCTCTTCTCGCGCAGCTCGCGGGCCACCGGTCCGAAGACACGGGTTCCCACCGGCTCATTGGCATCGTTGATCACCACAGCGGCGTTCTGGTCAAAGCGGATGTAGGTTCCATCGCGGCGGCGCGCTTCCTTGCGGGTGCGCACAATCACGGCCTTCACCACCTTGCCCTTCTTCACCGTGCCATCCGGAGCGGCTTCCTTCACCGCTGCCGTCACCACGTCACCAAGGCCGGCCTGCTTACCCAGACCACCACCGAGAGGCAGAATCACCTGCAGACGGCGGGCGCCGGAGTTGTCGGCCACCTCGAGCATCGTTCTCATCTGAACGGACATTGTCGTATCTCCAAAAACTTACTTCTTACAACGCTTCGTCATCTCGACCGGAGCCATCGCGCACTAGCGATGGCAGAGCGGAGAGACCTGCTTTTACTGAGCGGCTTTGTCATCCGCCAGAGCATTCAGGCTCGAACGACGAACGATCTCGTCCAGCGTCCAGCGCTTCAGCTTGCTCAGCGGACGGCTTTCGCGGATGCGAACCTGGTCGCCGACACGTGCCGAGTTCTGCTCGTCGTGCGCATAGAACTTCTTGTTCGATTTCACCACGCGCTTGTACTTCGGGTGGGCCTTGCGCATCTCCACCGACACTACGATGGTCTTGTTCATCTTCGTGGAGGTCACAATGCCGACCTTCTCAGTGCGGTGCTGGGCCGGAGTCTCCGTCGTCGTTGCTGCAGTCTTTGTCTCTGCCATGGTTTACGCCTTCTTCGCTTTCTTGCTCTTCGTCGCCGGAGCAGCGGTCTCGGTCTGGGTCGCAATGCCCAACGCACGCTGACGCGCCAGCGTCTTGATGCGCGCCACGTCCTTCTTCAGGCCGCGCAGCTTGTTCACGCCCGCGTTGTCACCGAGTCCCTGCTGAAAACGCAGGCGGAAGAGCTGTTCTCCGACCTTTGCCTCTTCGGCCTTCAGGTCGGCGTCGCTCATGCTTTGCAAATTCTTCAATGCCATTGTCTTAATCCTTCGTCTTTAGCGCGGCCGTTACTTGGCGGCGACAACTTTCACGTCGTGGCGCTGCACAAACGTCGTCCGCAGCGGCAGCTTCTGTGCAGCCAGGCGCATCGCTTCCTTCGCGATATCGGGATTCACACCCTCCATCTCGAACAACAGCTTGCCGGGGCGCACCACGGCGACCCAGTGATCAAGCGCACCCTTACCAGAACCCATTCGAACTTCGGCCGGCTTCTTGGTGATTGGCTTGTCCGGAAACAGGCGCAGCCACACTTTACCGCCACGCTTGATGAAACGCGTCATCGCGATACGGCTCGCTTCGATCTGACGATCGGTGATGTAGCCGCACTCCAGAACCTTCAGGCCGTAGTCACCGAACGCCAGCTCAGAGCCGCGCCACGCCTTGCCGCGCATCTTGCCCTTCTGCTGTTTGCGGTACTTGACCTTCTTTGGCATCAACATGATTCTTGTCTCCCGCGCCGGGCCTTGGAGCTACCTGCGTAGCCCCAGTCTCCCGCGCAATTGCACTTCTTCTTATTTCGAAACAGGAAACTAATCCCTGTTCCCTAATCCCTGAGTCTTCTTTAGAAGACTCCCGTCGTGATCTTCGGATCGCGGCGCTTCTTCTGCTCGTAGATCTCGCCCTTATAAACCCAGGCCTTCACGCCGATCTTGCCGTAGGTCGTATCGGCCTCAGCAAAACCGTAGTCGATATCGGCGCGCAGCGTGTGCAGCGGCAGACGGCCCTGCAGATACCACTCGGTGCGAGCGATTTCCGCGCCGTTCAAACGGCCCGAAACGCGCACCTTGATGCCCTTGCAGCCGAAACGCAGAGCCGAATCCACCGACTTACGCATCGCGCGACGGAAGCTGACGCGCTTCTCAAGCTGCAGCGCAATGTTCTCGGCAACGAGCTGAGCATCCAACTCAGGCTTGTTCACTTCCAGAATGTCGATGAAGACTTCACGCGACGTGCGCTTCTGGATGTCCGCCTTGAGCTTGTCGATCTCGGCGCCCTTGCGGCCGATGATGATGCCCGGACGCGCGGTCTTGATGATCAAACGCAGCTTGTTGCCCGGACGCTCGATCTCCACCGACGAAACGCCGGCAGCCTTCAGCTTCTCGCGCAACTCAGCCTTCAGCTTCACGTCTTCGACGAGGAGCTTGTCATAACCGCGCTCCACAAACCAGCGCGACTTCCACGGCTTGTTCACTCCAAGCCGGAATCCATACGGATGGACTTTCTGTCCCATACTTACCTCTCGTACCCACCAGGTGCTCAAGCACCTCATCGGGTCATTACTGCTTTCGCAGCGTATCTATGTATCGACCAACTTCGTCGAGTTACTTCTCATCGTGGCGACAACTCGCCACAAACTTACTCAGCCTTCTTCGCTGTTGTCTTCTTAGCAGGAGCCTTCTTGGCTGCTGCCTTCTTGGCCGGAGCTTTCTTCGCAGCCGACTTCTTGGCCGGAGCAACCGCTTCCGCAGCGCCCGACTCGTTAGCCGATGCGTCCTGGCGGCTGGTCTTCTCGGCAACCGTCAGAACAATGTTGGAAAGGCGGCGCTGATAGCGGAACGCACGGCCCATCGGGGCGGGGCGCAGACGCTTCAGGCGCGGGCCTTCGTTAGCGACCGCACTCTTTACGATCAGGCGGTCGAGATCCAGGTCGAAACCCTTCTCCTGGCTCAGGTAGTTGGCGTTCTGCACTGCGGACCGCAGGGCCTTCTCCACCACCGGAGCAATGCGCTTCTTGGAGAACGCGACGATCGTCAGCGCCTTCTCCACCGGCTGGCCCTTGATCATGTCAAGCACCAGCTTGGCCTTCTGCGGGCTCACGCGCTGAAAACGCGCCTGCGATACAAATTCGCGCCCGGTCTTCTTCTCGGCTGTCTTTGCCATAATTACTTTCCCTAACTCAATCTCGTGAGGGAGAGGGTAGGAACGCTAAGCCCTAATCCCTAATCCCTAATCCCTGACTTACTTGCCCTTGGCGGACGACTCGGTCTTCGCCGCGTGGCCCTTGAAGGTGCGTGTCGCTGCAAATTCGCCCAGCTTGTGGCCGACCATGTTCTCGGTCACATATACGGGGACGAACTTGCGGCCGTTGTGTACGGCGATCGTGTGCCCGACAAACTCCGGGAAGATCGTCGAACGGCGCGACCAGGTCGTGATCACCTTCTTGTTGTTTGCCTCATTCATCGCCGTCACCTTGGTCATCAGGTGAGCGTCGATGAAAGGACCCTTCTTCGTAGAACGTGCCATCTCTTTAGCTCCAGATCCTGTTGATTACTTGCTACGGCGGTTGACGATGAACGTGTCAGTCCGCTTGTTATTACGTGTCTTGTATCCGCGTGTCGGCTGGCCCCACGGCGTCACAGGATGACGTCCGCCCGAGGTCTTACCTTCACCACCACCATGCGGGTGATCCACCGGGTTCATCGAGACACCGCGGTTCGTCGGGCGAATTCCGCGCCAGCGGCTCGCGCCGGCCTTGCCCAGCGTCACGTTCTCATGATCGGTGTTGCCCACCTGGCCGATCGTCGCCATGCAATCCACCAGCACGCGGCGGGTTTCGCCGGAAGGCAGCTTCAGCAGGGCGTAGTCGCCTTCCTTCGCCACCAGCTGAGCGGACGATCCAGCAGAACGCACCATCTGCGCGCCCTTGCCCGGACGAAGCTCAACGTTGTGCACCGTGGTACCGGCAGGGATGTTGCGCAGCGGCAGAGCATTGCCCACCAGGATGTCAGCATCCGGTCCGCTCATGATCTGCTGGCCAACCTTCAGTCCAATCGGCTGCAGGATGTAGCGCTTCTCGCCGTCTGCATAGTGAATCAGAGCGATGCGCGAAGAGCGGTTCGGATCGTACTCGATCGTCGCAACGGTGCCGGGAACGCCCGGCTTGTTGCGCTTGAAGTCGATCAAACGGAGCTTCTTCTTGTGGCCTCCACCATGATGACGCATGGTCAGCATACCGGTGGAGTTACGGCCGCCGGTGCGCTGCTTGGTTGCCAGCAGCGGCTTATGCGGCTTGTCCGTCGTGATGTCATCGTTCACCAGCCGCGCCTGGAAGCGCAGCGTCGGTGTAATCGGTCTAAATGTCTTAATCGGCATCTTCTTTTCCTTCGCCGCATAGCTGATTAGGCGCGCGGCAACTAACTCGTTCAATCAGGAGGACTATCCCTAACGGCTAATCCCTGATCGCTGCTTTACAGCTTCTCGGCGTACTCCGGCATCTTCTCGCCGGCCTTCAGGCGCACATACGCCTTCTTCCAATCAGGCTGATATCCCGCATAGCGGCCGCGGCGGCGCTCTTTGCCAACCACCTTCACCGTGCGAACACTGTCGACCTTGGTCTTGAACAGCGTCTCCACAGCCTGCTTCACTTCCGTCTTGCTCGCTTCGAGGGCCACTTCAAACACAAGCGTGTTCTCCGCGTCCTTTGCCACGATGCCCTTCTCCGTAATCAGAGGACGGCGAATCACGTTATACAGAGTCGGCATTACGCGACCTCCTTTGCAGCAGCCTTACGCTTGCTGGTGTTCTTCTTCAGCGTCTCCTGCAACGCTTCGAAAGCGTCGCGCGAGAAGATCGCATGCTCATAGCGCAGCAGATCGTACGGATGAACTTCGCTCGAAAGCACAAGCTCCACACCGTCCAAGTTGCGCGAACCATAGAAGACCGTCTCGCTCAGCTTCTGGCCAGACTCCACCAGCAGCGCGGACTTCTTCGCTTCCAGCTTGTCCAGCGCCTCGCGATACAGCTTCGTCTTCGGCTCAGCAGCCGCAAGCGAATCCACCACCACCAGCTTGCCGTCGGCCAGCTTCGAAGCAAGAGCCGAACGCAGCGCACCCATCAGCTTCTTCTTCGGGAACTGGTACTCATACGAACGGGGCTGAGGTCCATGCACCGTGCCGCCATGGCGCCAGATTGGCGAACGCACCGAACCCACGCGAGCGCGGCCCGTACCCTTCTGCTTCCACAGCTTCTTGCCCGAACCGGACACGAGCTTCTTGTTCTTCGTCGCAGCCGTTCCCTGGCGCAGCGCAGCACGATAGTGCTTTACCGCCTCCCACAGGAGGGCCTCATTCACTTCCCCGCCGAATACCTCGTCCGCAAGCTCAAGCTCGCCGACCGAAGCACCGCTCAGGTTCACAATATTGATTTTCGCCATCTTCATTTCCTTCGCGAGCCGTTCCATTGCGGCGCGCCTGAATTTACTGTCACTACCTACATCCCGCAGTCAGACAAACTTCCAAGTCCCGCAGCCGATGTCGAAACAGTTGTTAGTTCTTGGTTATTAGTTTTTAGTGAAGACCGCGTAAAGCGGGACTAACAACTAAAAACTAACCACTAACAACTATTTTTTCTTACCTGCCGAAGCCTTCTTGCTCGCCTTCAGCGGATCCACCGTACCCGAACCGCCAAATCCACGGCGCTCGCGAGGAGCAGCCTTCGCCTTCTCAATCAGCACCACACCACTGCGCGGCCCCGGAACGGCACCCTCAACCAGCAGAAGGTTCTCGTCCAGATCGATACCGCGAATGCGCAGATTGCGCACCGTGATACGCGCATCGCCAAAGTGACCCGGCATACGCTGCCCAGGGAAAACGCGCGACGGGAACGACGAAGCGCCGATAGAACCCTGCACCTGGAACATGTGACCGTGCGACTTCGGTCCACCACCGAACTTGTGACGACGGATAACACCAGCAAATCCGCGACCCTTCGAGGTGCCGATAATGTCCACAAATTTCTCATCCGCGAACAGATCGACCAGCACGCGATCGCCGGCCTTCACGCCTTCAGCAGCTTCGCCCTCGGCGCCCGCTGCAGGAGCTTCCACACCAACTTCGCGCACGATCTTCACCGGCGGAGCGTCGCTCTTCGCCAGATGACCGGCCGCGGCCTTGGTCAGCTTGTTCGCCTTCACAAACTCAACGAGGCCGATCTGAGCGGCATCATAGCCGTCCTTCGCCTGCGTCTTCACCTGCGTCACAACGCACGGCCCAACCTTCAGCACCGTAACCGGGTGAACCTCACCCTTATCGTCGAACACCTGCGTCATGCCGATCTTGCGGCCTAGAATCCCACGTACTGCCATCACTCACTCTCCTCATCATGCTCGGCACTCAGCCATGAGCACTGCCGGTTTCAATTACTTCTACTCACCCTCACCTTGTCATTCCGAACGAAGTGAGGAATCCGCTTTTCACGCGCGAAGCGCGTTTATCGCCATCCGCGCAGGACTACTACTTAGTGACCGTCTTGATCTCAACGTCCACACCCGCCGGCAGATCGAGCTTCATCAGCGCATCCACCGTCTGCTGCGTGGGCTCAAGAATGTCGATCAAACGCTTGTGCGTACGAATCTCGAACGCCTCGCGCGACTTCTTGTCCACGTGGGGAGAACGCAGAACGCAATACTTGTTCTTCATCGTCGGAAGCGGAATCGGCCCCGCAACCTGCGCACCCGTGCGCTTTGCCGTCTCCACAATCTCGCCCGTCGACGTGTCAAGCACGCGATAGTCATAAGCCTTCAAGCGAATACGAATTCTCTGCTGTCCTGCCATTTTAAACTCTCTCTTCTTACAAAGATCTTGGTTTCTGAACCGGGTTGAGTTATCCCCAACCCGGCCTCACTCTTTTGCTTTGTCGTCTGCGAAGCGGACGAAACACGCGCGAAGCGCGTCTCCCGCCACCACGCAGTGGTTACTTGATGATCTCGGAGATGGTACCCGCGCCGACAGTGCGTCCACCCTCACGGATAGCGAAGCGCAGACCCTTCTCCATGGCCACCGGCGTATGCAGCTCCACCTCAAGCTGCACATTGTCGCCCGGCATCACCATCTCGGTGCCCTCAGGCAGCTTCGCCGA
>JAFDVR010000005.1 GCA_018268855.1 Acidobacteriota bacterium
ACACCGCAACTACCCAGAGGCAGCCTCGAGCACAACAGAAACTCCGCCACCACTCCCGCCTGACAGCAAATACGCACGACTGCTTCTACCCAAACACAAACAACTCCACTTTTTCAGCAGCCTCTTCAGCCCGCTGTCTTCCGCTCTGCAATAGAGGGCTTCAGCCCTGGACTTCTCCAACTCACCACAGCTCCCTATCGCGACCACCGGGAGCGCCAGGCGAAGCAATCCGCCGCACGCGCAGTGCCGCCGTGCGCGCAGTGCCGCCGTGCGCGCAGCACTGAAGATGGGATAATCAAAGATATGCCCATCGATTTTTCTGCCTCGCTCTCCCAGTCCGATCCGGAAATCTCCGCGCAGATCGCCAACGAAGTGCGCCGCCAGCATGAAGGCCTGGAGATGATCGCCTCCGAAAACTTCGTCTCGCGCGCCGTTATCGAAGCCGCAGGCACAGTCTTCACCAACAAATACGCGGAAGGCTATCCCGGCAAGCGCTACTATGGCGGATGCGAGTTCGCAGACGTCGTAGAAAATATTGCGCGCGACCGCGCCAAACAGATCTTTGGTGCCGAGCACGCCAACGTGCAGCCGCACTCCGGCTCGCAGGCCAATGCGGCCGCGTACATGAGCATCATCAATCCAGGCGACACCGTTCTCGGCCTCGACCTCGCCCACGGCGGCCACCTTACCCACGGCCATAAGCTGAACTTTAGCGGAAAGCTCTACAAGATCGTCGGATATCAGGTCCGGAAGGACACGGAAACCATCGATTACGACGAATTGGCCAGCCTCGCCAAACGTGAGCAGCCCAAAGTCATCGTCGGTGGCGGCAGCGCGTATCCCCGTCAGTTCGACTTCGCCCGCATGCGCGAGATTGCCGACTCTGTCGGCGCCAGGCTAATGATCGATATGGCCCACTTTGCCGGTCTCGTCGCCGGTGGTGCTCATCCCTCGCCCGTGCCGTACGCCGACTTGGTGACTACCACCACCCACAAGACACTGCGCGGACCGCGCGCCGGCATGGTGCTCTGCAAGCAGGAGCTCGCCGCCAGCCTCGACCGCAGCGTCTTCCCCGGCCAGCAGGGTGGTCCGCTGATGCACATCATCGCCGCCAAGGCGGTCGCCTTTAAGGAAGCGCTCCAGCCTGAGTTCAAGGCCTACGCCGCTCAGACGGTTGCCAACGCCAAAACCCTGGCCGAAGCGCTGGCCGCGGAAGGCTTCCGCATCATCTCCGGCGGCACAGACACCCATCTGCTGCTGGTCGATGTCTTTGCCAAGGGCATCCTCGGTTCGGAGGCGGAGAACGCCCTCGGCGCTGCGGGCATCACCGTAAACAAGAACGCCATCCCGTATGACACCAACCCGCCCATGAAGCCCAGCGGTGTCCGCTTCGGCACACCGGCGCTGACCACACGCGGCATGAAGGAAGGCGAAATGAAGCAGATCGCCAAATGGGTCGCCGAGGCGCTCGAACACCGCAACGACGAAGGCCGCCTGAAACAGATCCACGCCCGCGTAACAGAACTGGCCAACCAGTTCCCGCTCTACGGCTGGCTGCGCGCCTGATTCCATATGCAAACGTAAGTCCGCAGAATTTCGATAATTCTGCGGACTCACTTTTTAACCACTCCGATAGTTCCTTCAGAATTTACAGCAAAACAGAACCGGCAGCCCTGGGGCTGCCGGTTCTGTTGGATGCATACGGAGTTATTTCACCGTGACCTGATAGTTCACGGAAGTGTTGATGTCCGGATTCAAGTCATCCGTGGCCACCAGAGTTACGTTATACGTGCCTGGCGCAACTGCGGTATCACCCAGACCGGCGTTGGTTTCGCAGCCAGTGGCGTGCAGGCTAAGGAACATGATTGCAGCCAGCAGGCCAGCCAGAGGCAGGTGCTTTCTGCGCCAGATGCCGACTGCGAGAAGTCCGCCTGCGAGAAATCCCAGCAGTCCCAGCGGGAGCGAAGTCGGAAAACCTGCGATCTTGGTTATCCCGGTAGAGATAGCCAGACTGAACTTTCCTCCGGTATTTGCCGTTGCAATCACCAGATATTCAGGCGTCGTTACGCACTGCAGCTTGGAAGGACGGTTGTCGCAGCGGAAGTTGATGCTGCCGTTGTAACCGCCACCACTGGTAAGCGTGACCGGGAAGTAGACCACGCCTCCGGCATCTGTGGTGGCAGTGTAGCTGGTCGAACTCAGGTTGAGGTAACCGTTGCGGAGCTGCAGCGGCACCACGGAGTTTGTGAAGGCGCCATTCCCTCCACTGGTATCGTACGCATAAGCCTGAACAGAATAAGCGATGGCCGGAAGCGTCCCCACGGTAAGGGTGGTGGTGTAGATATGATCGCCGGCCGTCGCATCGCCATGCGTACCGTCGTCGTACAGCTGCATAATGCTCTGACCGCCAATCTCGAACAGGTCCGCATACACTTTAATACCGCTATAGTTTGTAGCTGTGACCTTGGCGAACGCCTTCACGGTATCAGTTGCGCCGGGGTTCGGCGGATCGAACATAATGGAACTGATCTGCGCGGGGGTACCAGCCAACGCACAGCGTGTCGGAGCGGATTGCGAGTTGAAGACCGGTGTCGGATACGTCGTTACGAAATCGTTCGCATTATCTCCCGTATCCACGCAGAAGTTCTTACGAGTGACGTTCAGGGTACGCTGATCGCTGTACGGAGCATACGAGCTGCCTTGCCAGCAGTTGTTATCGGTCGAGGGGGTTCCGGTGACTGGATTACGAGGAATACCATATCCCACATAATCCACAACATTTGCACCGGGTGCACAGTTGTCGGCGCTTGACGCCGGAATTGCTGTCTGATTGCTGACCAGGGCTACGGTTTCCGCCGCGCTGCTAAGAATGTTCTGGGTATTCGTCAGGTAATCTGCCGTCTGTCCCTCAAGCGTCTCCACCTGATAGTCCGCAGGAACGTCCAGATCTCGGCCATTCGCGACATTGAGCTTAGGCGCACTGAGGGTGATCAAATAATAGCCGCCAGCAGGCACGCTGAAGTTCGGCAGCTTCTTCATCGTGAACGCGCTGGTGCTAGTAGACCCGCGATACTGGATGGACCAATTGTTCGCAGTGATCGTATTCTGCGTCGGGTTGAACAACATCACAAAATCTTGATAATAGCTGGCTGCAGGCGTATTGGCGGTCTTGCCAAGAGCACCCGCACCATAGATCTGTACGATCTTCAAATTGTTGTTGCCTGGCAGTGCATTGGCTGCAGGAGCCAGTCCCAGCAGCAGTCCCGCCGCCGCTAGCAGCGAGCCAAGGCGCGCTGTCCGATTAAGTAAAAAGTTTTTGATACACATGCTGGGTCAGACCTCCAAAGTTGATACGTACTGCTTGACTCGCCGTGAAACTGTCCAATTGCCGGCGAGCGATGAAAAAAGCCGCCCCACGACTGAATGAGAGACACGCAGCCAAACGGCTGCGGTATGGCCAATCCAGTCCAGGGCGGCTTTCTCTATATTCTGTGCCGCGCGAAAGAACAGTAGCAATGCGGAGAGATAACTGTCAATCACTTAAGCAACAGCAGGGAATCAGCAGGCGGGCCCGTAAGCCGAATTCTGTTCTAGACGGTCATTCCTCTAGGCCGGGCATTGCTGCCAGGCTCAAGCGACCTACCCGCGAGTTTGACGCGCCGGACCGGTGCGTTTGGGCCCCGAAAGGCCCGCTTCCCGCCTATTTGGTCTTGCTCCGTGTGGGGTTTACCGTGCCGTTCGCATTGCTGCGGACGCGGTGGGCTCTTACCCCACCCTTTCACCCTTACCACCGTTGCCGATGGCGGTTTGCTCTCTGTTGCACTGGCCGTCTCGCAGCCTTCACGCTGCGATCCCGGGCGTTACCCGGCACACTGTCCTGTGGAGTTCGGACTTTCCTCCCCCGCCCGAAGGCGGCGGCGACCATCCGGCCCGCCTGCTGTGTATCAGTATAGCTATCCGCAGGTTCAGGCGCCTTCTTCTGAAGGAACACGCCAGCGCAAACCAGGAAAGCGTGAAAAATCCCGGTCGTAGCTGTAAAGTGTTCCACCACACTCCATGGTGATTGCGGCGATGTGAGCGTCTGTAGTCAAGCCCGCGCGGCAGCTTCCTTCCCACATGGCCGTGCGAAGCCTGTGCCAATGGTCTTCGCCAGCGTGAAGCAGCCGGACCTGGGGCTGTTGCCACCACTCTTCAACAATTTCGATGGCTTCCTGAGCCGTAAAGCGGAGGCCAGGCAGATGCGTATTCGTCATGATGCGCAGGAACGCCAGCACCGATTGCAACGGAATCGCCACCGGCTCCGAAGACGAGAAGGTGCCCTCGATCAATTGTTTCGCAGACACATGGTGTTCAGCCTGCGCGTCGTATGCCGAGATCAGGACGTTTGCATCCAGAACGATCATCGATGCTGCGGCCCCTCGATCTGGTCCAGCAGTTCGCCAATATTGTCGTAACTCATGCCTTGGGGAAGCCCCATGGCCCGCGCGCGTACCTTGAACGGTCTGGGCTGCACCGGTGCGGACGCAGTAAGAGCCGTACGCAGGCAGCGATTGACCGCCTGCTTCAACGGTTCGCCGGAACGCCGCATCTCTTTCTTCAAGAGCATGGCAATGTCATCGTCGATGGTCAACGTGGTTCGCACATCTTGATGATGAATTATTAGACATCATGATGTCAATGAACTTGAGCACTCAAATTCCCGTACTCTACAGAAAGCCTTCGGATGGACACCAAAGAAGCATTCCGGCTGGCCCTCGCCTCTCTCTGGGCCAACAAGCTGCGCACCGTGCTCACGCTGCTTGGCGTCGTCATCGGCGTGGCCTCGGTCATCGCTGTGGTCACGCTGGTGAACGGCGCCAACGCCTACGTGGACCAGAAGCTGAATCGCTACGGCTCCGACGTCTTCACCGTCTCCAAACAACCCTCGCTCATTACCAGTTACACCGACTACACAAAGTTCGCCAAGCGCAAGAACGTGCAGATCGACCTCTACCGCGCCATCGCGGACAAGTGCAAACGCTGTGTGCTGGTGGGCGCGCAGCAAACGAACAACAACGGCACGGTAAAGTACGGCACCGAAAGCGTCACGCAGGTCTCCATCCGCGGATGGACGAGCGCCATGCCCGTGCTCAATAACCTGGACATCGCGCAGGGCCGCACCTTTACTCCCGCGGAAGAAGAGCACTCCGCGCACGTCGCCATCATCGGCTCCGATATTGAAGAGAACGCCATGAAGGGCGAAGACCCCATCGGCAAAGAGATCCGCGTAAACGGCGTACCCTACACCGTGATTGGCGTCGCCGAAAAACAAGGCAAGACGCTCGGCCAAAGCCAGGACAACTGGGTGGCCATGCCGCTCGAAACATTTCAGCGTTCGTTCGGCACGCAAAAGTCACTGACGGTCTACATCAAGGCAGGGGCCATCGGTCTGCCCATGGAGCAGGCGATGGAAGAAGTCCGCACCCTTGTGCGTGCGGAGCGCCACGACGCTCTGGGCCAGCCGGATAGCTTTGAACTCACGCAGAACGACACCTTCCGCGAGATGATGAAGAGCATCACGCAATGGTTCGCCGCCATCGCTCTGCCTGCGGCGGGCATCTCGCTCGTCGTCGGCGGCATTGTCATCATGAACATCATGCTCGTCAGCGTGACGGAGCGCACGCGCGAAATCGGCATCCGCAAAGCGCTCGGCGCGCGTAAACGCGATGTGCAGCTTCAGTTCCTGATTGAAAGCGGCATGATGTCGCTGGTCGGCGGCGTAATCGGTGTGCTGGCCGGTATCGTAGTCGCCTATGGCGTCACCATCGTTGCGGACTTTCCCGCATCCGTCGCCTTGTGGAGCGTGATTGTCGGGCTGGTGGTGTCCGTCGGCACAGGATTGTTCTTCGGTGTCTACCCCGCGCGCAAAGCCGCCGATCTCGATCCCATCGTCGCGTTGAGGAGTGAACTCTAAATGCGGCTGAGTGACTCCAAAGAAACCGTCGCCATGGCGCTCGCCACGCTGCGCGCCAACAAGCTGCGCAGCGGCCTCACCATTCTCGGCATCGTGATCGGCGTCATCACCGTCATCATCATGTCGAGCGTCATCAACGGCCTTAATCACAACGTAGACGCCGTCATCGACCAGCTCGGCACCAATAACCTGATGGTCTTCCGCTTCGAAGTCTTCGGCAAACGGCCTACATCGGAGATGCTGGCGCGCAAGCAACTTACGTATGACGATGCCAAGGCGCTCGAAGGTCTGCCCCACGTCGTCGCGGTAGCAGCGGCACTCCGTTATCAAAACTTCGACTCCTTCGGCGGCGCGGGCATGACCACGCTCAAGGCCGGCACGCGCCGCGTGGAGAACGCTCCGCTCGGCGGTGATTCGTGGACGTCGAGCATTACGGACGATTGGCAGATTACGCGCGGACGCTACTTCACCGAGCAGGACGAGCAGCGCGCCGCGAACGTTGTGGTGCTGGCGCACGATGCTGCGGAAACCCTCTTTCCCGGAGAAGATCCGATCGGCAAAGAGATCACCGTCAACGGCATGACCTTCACCGTGGTCGGCACGCTGGACAAGTTCAAACAGGCATTCGGCTCGGGAAAAAATCCTTCCGACAACTTCGCCTTCTTCCCCATCACCACCTTCCACAAAATCCACCCGGAAGTGTTGGACACGTGGATCACCGTGAAGTACGACGACACCAAAAACCGCGGCCTGGTGGAAGAAGAAATCCGCGATGTGCTGCGCGCGCGCCGCAGAGTACGCAGCTTTCAAAACGACAACTTCGCCATCTTCGGCTCCGACTCTCTCACTCGCCTGTGGACGCAGTTGACCGGCGGCCTCTTCATCCTCATGTTCGCGCTCTCCAGCGTGGGCCTCATGGTGGGAGGCGTAGGCGTGATGAACATCATGCTGGTCAGCGTGACGGAACGCACACGCGAGATCGGCATCCGCAAAGCCATCGGCGCAACCAAACGCACCATCCTCTTCCAGTTCACGCTCGAAGCCATGACGCTGTGCGCCGTCGGCGGACTCACCGGCGTATGCCTCGGCTGCCTGATCGTGCTGGGCATGCACTTCGTTTTACCGGCGTTGCTCTCCGCTACCTGGGTCGTTGCCGCATTCATCATCTCCTGCACCATCGGCCTGGTCTTCGGCATCTACCCCGCATGGAAAGCCGCCAACCTGAACCCCATCGAAGCCCTCCGCTACGAATAGCTCCCTTCGCGGACAGCGATACAACGGCGCGCTTCAAAGCCACGGTTCGTCCAGCACACCCGTCACGTGCAATCACCCTTCAGGAAGTAAACTGTCACAGTACCGGTGTGCAAGGAGATCCATGGCGACTGTTGAAACCAAAAAGATGCTGGCCGTTGCGGCCGATGCATGCGACAGCAAAAAAGCAGAAGACATCCGCATCCTCGCGCTCGACCCTTCCGAAAGCGCGCTCACGGACTACTTCCTCATCTGCAACGGCACCAACGACCGGCAAAACGTCGCCATCGCAGACGAAATCGAGTCGCGCCTCAAAAAGGAATTCGGCACGCTCCCCAACTCCGTCGAAGGCCGCCGCCAGGGCGAATGGATTCTGCTGGATTACGTCGACTTCGTCGTCCACATCTTCCTTCCGGAACGGCGTGAGTTCTATGGCCTCGAACGCCTCAAGAAATCCGCAACCCGCCTCTCCGTCGCCGACCTCAACGCCGAACTGAAAAAGAAGGTAGAGAAGATCCGCGAAAAAAATGTAGGAAAAGGCCGCGAGAAGAAGGGGGAGAAAGTCTCCACCAAGGCACCTGCAAAATCCGCCGCAAAGAAGACCATCAAACCTCCAGCGAAAAAAGCAGCCGCCAAAAAGACCACCACCGCAGCCACAAAGAAAACACCTGCTCCAAAATCCGCAACCAAAAAAGCAGCTCCCAAAAAGGCCGCAACCCGGAAAAGTAAGTAAAGAATCCACATGAGTAGCGCTGGGTCTCGGGCTAGGTAAGATCTCCGATGCATCAAAATTTCAATTTCTTTGAAGGAGCTGGGCTTCAGCCCAGCCATTACAACAGCAAAGAACCCGGGCTTCAGCCCCTGAGGGAGAAGATCTCAATCGGGTCTTACTCCCTATCGTGTCAATCAAAGCATATCGCCGCACCAGCACAACCGGATTAGAAGCGGGCTTCAGCCCAGCCATTACAACAGCAAAGAACCCGGGCTTCAGCCCCTGAGGGAGAGGATCTCAATCGGGTCTTACTCCCTATCGTGTCAATCAAAGCATATCGCCGCACCAGCACAACCGGATTAGAAGCGGGCTTCAGCCCGCTGTCCCCACTGCAAAACAAACAAGGGCTTTAGCCCTGGGCTTTTCCCCAGAGAGCCCACCTGTTTTGAGCAGATCGGCTTAGAACCATCTGAACCAATCGAAGTTCCGGTTGTTTAGGAAGGGCTGGGCTTCAGCCCAGCCATTACAACAGCAAAGAAACCGGCGCTTCAGCTCCTAAGGAACTGAATCTCATCCAGCCTTACTCCGCCTACAGCATTCATCAAACAGTGCCTAAATCATTTTCCTCATAGGTACACGGTCGGAGCACCTTCCCTATAGGCAAGTCTCTAAGTTTTTCAGGGCCGAAGGCCCGCTCTATAACTACCTCGGGCGAAGCCCCAGTTAATACAGGCCCCGAAGACCAGAGCGCTGAAGGCGCGACCTATCCTCGCCTCTCAAAAGAATCTGCTCTAGCCCGAGGTACGAACGACAAGCCAGCTTCGCTGAAATGAAAAACATCGCCCGCATAAAAGTTCGAAGCTTCAAAAACCGGGCAAAACAAAAAGCGGCAAGCCGAAGCTTGCCGCCTTTCAAGTTTGTGATTGTTAGAAGTTCAACTTCAACTGGAACTCCGTTTGACGAGGAGCACCTTGAGAGTATGTACCCGACTGACGTTGCGAACGATTTGTCTCATGGTTGAGGAAATTATTAACACCGGACAGGTAACCGTTTGCGGCAGCCGTAGTACCTGAAGGACCGCCAACTGTGGTGGTGTTCAACAGAGTGCCAGAAGGACGGCCGAAGTTGGAGAAGTTGAAGACATTGTAGAAGACGATCCCAGGTTCCAGGCTCAAACCTTCACGCACCCGGTTGAAACGAATTGGATACGAGAAACCCACATCGAACGAACGGAACGTTGGATTTTCGATGCTCTTGTTTGATGGCGATGTGGCAAGCGGACGAACTGCAGCATTCATCGCTACAAGCTGTGCTGGAGTAAGGAGTCCTGCCGTTACTAGCGCCTGCCCTGCGGGAGTGATGCTACCTGCATATTTAGCGTTGTAGTTATTGATGTACTTATTGACATCACCGCCCCTGATATCGCGCATGTAGGCACCCGGACGTGTTCCAGGAGCGAGATCACCAGTAAGACCATCACCATTGATGTCCGTTTGGAAGATCTGACCACCGGACTGTGTTGTGTCCAGCACAAGGCTGGTCGGCAATGCCGAGTAGAAGTGACCCACAAGGCCCACCGTGGGTCCGTGCTTTACGGTAAACGAACCGCCCATATTCAGTTGATGACGACGATCAATCGAAGAGGGCCCAATATCAGCCGTCGGGTTGTCGTTGTTCCATGTGAGCGCAGAGAAGAACTGATCGGAAGAACCAGCGCCGCCCGTTGTTCCACTCGTCGTTTCACTACGTCCGAACTGATAAGCAATCTGAAGGTTCGAGCTAACAATGCCTGGCAAAGGATGGGCTTTCTGTTCACGGAAAACGAGCTGGAGAGCATCGAATCCCGAGCGGCCACCCGGAAAGAGGAAACCGCCGTTGCCAAGAGTGTTGTTGATTCCCGGGAATGCTGCACCGCTATTCGGAGCAATGCCGTAAGCAGTGGAGGGATATCCAGAGAAACGTGAACGGTCGGAGTCAAGGCCGTTCTTCGCGTAATTCGCAATGCGGGCACCTGCGGCAATCGCGCAGTTCGTCGAAGCTGCAGTTGCTGTCGCTCCACAGCCGGCATAACTGCCGTTGGTCTTGCTGATGGCATTCGTCGCCGCAGTGGTATTCAGATAGCGGGCTGCGCCGTTGCGGTTCACGTCAATCTGCTGGATAAAGTGCAGCATGCTGTTGTGCACATAATCCGCGCTGATGATAATGCCCTTTGCAAGCTCGCGCTGGATACCGAAGTTCCATTGCATGGAGTAAGGCTGGCGATAATCAGGTGCGTACAGGCCATCAGCGTTGAGCGTATTACCAACATATGCACCGTTTGCCTGAGCTCCAGTTGCACGGGTGTCAGCTTGATAAGCCTGCTGCAACTTGATAAAGGATGCAGAAGAAACACCTACTGGCGTAGCGGTGCAAAGATCGCCAATCTGTTTGCCGTCTACATCGCTGACTGTCTTTCCACTGGGGAAATCAACACTGGTGTTGCCACCGCAAACCGTGCGTGTGTCGTTGAACAGGCCGGTCTTCAGCAAGCCTGTGCGAGCATTCGACTGGTTATTGAAGACGTTTGTCTCTATAAACATGCCAAAGGCAGCACGGATGGATGTTTTATGCGACCCCGGACTGTAGACCAAACCTGCCTGCGGAGCAAAGTTGTTATACGGCTGCTTGATCTTTCTTCCTAAACCAGGTGAGTAGAGGTCAAACAGCTTCACGCTGCCGGAACTGCAACCAGCTGGCAGAATCGATGGGTCGACATCCGCGCATGTAGGAGTATCCAAATCCTGGTTGGCGCGGTTTGTGTCCACCTCATATCGCATACCGAGAGTAAACGTCGTATTCGGCGTCACCTTCCATGTGTCCTGCGCATAAAACGCATAGCGCCATGAAGTCGAGCCGCCCTGATTGCTGCCGAAGCCAGGCCTTTCGGTATAGCCACCCTGTCCGTTGCCGATGTACATGCCGCTCACGTAGTAGCCGCGCAGCGGATCGCTCGCGCAAGCAGCAGCGCCCGCAATCGCATCGCAACCAAGCGCCATCGGATCTGTCGCGGTCGGACCGGTAAAGGGTGCGATGGAAGCGCGAGGAGCAAGCCCGAAGAACGAAGCGTATCCTCCGCCAAGAACGCGGTTCAGGTTAGCGCCAAAGCGAATATTGTGAGCGCCCTTTGTCCAGGAACCGTCATAACGCAACTGTTTGTCCGACTGATACGTCTCCTGCGGTGCAAGGTAATTGGGGCCAGAGAACAAGCCCAATGCGCTGCGATAGAAAGCGAAGCCCGGAATGCCGTTATACACAGACGCATTGCCTGAGGTCGCATCCGAAATCAGGTTATGGAACTTCTCGTAGCTGCCACGGAAGGAATGCGTCAGGCGTCCCGAGGTAAAGTCCGCACCAAACGCAAAACCATAGGTATTATTACGGCTCGCGTAGAGCCAGTAACCATAACCGTAGTTAGAAGCAACCGAGTTTACGTTGTAATTGCCACGAGCAAAGTAGTGACCGCCCAACGGTCCATTCCAGTCCAGCCGGGCCGTAGAATACGTCTCTTTGTAAGGAGTGCCAACCGCTGGAAAAGCATTTCGAATTTGCGGAAGAATAGAAACACTCACTACGCTGCTGGAGGAAGATTTCTGCTGGATGCGCTCGGCGTCCACAAAGAAGAACAGCTTGTCCTTAAAGATCGGGCCGCCAATATTGCCACCATACTGGTTGCGTTGAAACGGCACCTTCGTCCCACGCTGGTTCGCAAACAGCGATCGGTAATCTTCAAAGTTATAGAAGAGCTGTCCATGATAGCTGTTGGTTCCGGTACGCGTACTTACCAGTACAGCACCGGTCGAGGTGACTTCACCACTCACATCCTGCGTCGAACGGTTCAACTGGAACTCATTTACCGCGCCCGTAGGGAGATTGAACATCGTCGTGCCGACGTTCTCATCCGTAATATCCTGTCCATCAAGCATGATGCGTGTCGTACGGCCAGAAACACCCGAAATTGACAGCGCCGAATAACCCGCCTTGGTCGGATCGAACGTCTCACCGCTCTGCAGAATCACGCCCGGCTCGATCTGCGCAACATCCAGGAAGTTGCGGCCGTTCACCGGCAGCTTATTGATCTGCTCCTGGGTGATAACGTCGCTCACACCGGCCTGCTCCGTATTGATCTGCAGGTCGCCGGTGGAAACCTCAATCGTGTCCGCCGTCGAGCCGATGTTCAGCTTCACATCGCCCGACGTCGCTGTGCCGGTGCGCACAACCGTGGCCACGTTCACCGTCGAAAAGCCCGGCGCCGTAACTACCAGGTTGTACTTGCCCGGATTCAACGGACCAATCTGATACACACCAGCAGAGTTCGACGTGACCGTGTTTGTGTAGCCGGTGTCCGGGCTGGTTACTTTTACCGATGCGTTGGGAACGACTGCGCCCGTGTTATCGGTCACTGTTCCCGTAATCGCACCACCGTTTACCGAGATGGCCTGTCCATGCATCGCTGGGGAAGCCAGGAAGCCCTGGCCGGCGAGTGCTAGGGACAGCGCAGCAACAGAAAGGATTTTATTCATGAATATTTATGTCTCCCGAGGGTCCCTCAACCGGCTAGCGCTGGTCGAGGCTTTTGTAATACAAATCGCCGTTTCTACGGCTTTAATAGTAGTGTTTCGTTGACGTACATTTCGAAGTAGTTGAATGCAACTTAAGTTCCATTTCCTTTTCCCGCCATTTCCTGCCATGTCATGCGTTTACATGCCGACTTACGCAATATTCATAAGAAAGAATATGGTTTTCTGTATCTCGCATCCATATCGGCGGAATCATGGACATCATCATCCTCACCGTACGTCAAAGCGGCAACCGCAAGGGCCCTGCCGCCGATCTGGTGCAGCTATATATAGAGCGCACCAGCCACTTCCACCCCTGCAAATGGCTCCAGGTCCGTTCGGTGGATGAGGTCTGGGCCCAGCGCGAAAAGCCTGCCTCGCACCTCATCCTGCTTGACCCGCGCGGCGAAATGCGCACCTCCGAAGGCCTGGCTGAAACCATCGGCAAGCTGCGCGACAGCGGCAAACGCACGCTCCTCTTCGCCATCGGCCCGGCAGACGGTTGGTCCGCCGCCGACCGCGACCGCGCCGGCGCTCTGCTCTCGCTCGGCAAAATGACCCTGCCGCACGAACTCGCCGCCGCCGTGCTCAGCGAACAGATCTACCGCGCCTGCACCATCCTTGCCGGACACCCCTACCATTGCGGACACTAAGCAATGTGACCACCGACACCATCGCCGCCATCTCCACCGCACAGGGCCGCAGCGGCATCGGCGTGGTGCGCCTCAGCGGCCCGGACGCCCGCTCCATCGCCACCAGAATGCTGCGCCTCCGCGACGATCTCGCACCCAACCACGCCCGCTTCGCCTCCATCATCGACGAGCACGGCGCGCGCATCGACGCCGGCGTCGTCACCTGGTTCGCCGCCCCGCACTCCTACACCGGAGAAGACGTTGTCGAAATCGCAGCCCACGGCTCGCCCGTCGTGCTGGAGTGGATCGTCCGCCGCGCTATCACCCTCGGCGCCCGCGCAGCCCGCCCCGGCGAGTTCACCGAACGCGCCTTCCTCAACCACCGCATCGACCTCACCCAGGCCGAGGCCGTGCGCGACCTCATCGACGCGCAAACCCTCGAACAGGCGCGTGTCGCAGCCGAACAGGTCGGCGGATCGCTCGCCGCCCGCATCCGCCCCGCAAAAGAAAACATCATCGCCCTCATCGCCGAAATGGAAGCGGGCATCGACTTCGCCGAAGACGACATCGACACCCTTCCCTCAGAAGCCATCGTCGAACGCCTCAACGCCGTTCGTGCTCCCATGGAGGAGCTGCTGGCCTCCTTCGCCTACGGACGCGTCCTCCACGCAGGCGTAAAAATGGCCATCATCGGCCGCCCCAACGCAGGCAAGAGCTCGCTCTTCAATCGTCTGGTGGAGAGCGACCGCGCCATCGTGACCGCCATCGCCGGCACCACGCGCGACGTCGTGAGCGAACGCGTCTCCCTCGGCGGCATACCCGTCGAGCTGATGGACACCGCCGGCCTCCGCGAAGCCACCGACGAGGTGGAACGCATCGGCATCGCCCGCTCGCAACAGGCCATGGCCGAAGCCGACATCGTCCTGCTCGTCCTCGATGCCGAAGCCGGAATCAACGAAGAGGAGCGCCACCTCATCGGCGCCATGCGCAACCGCTCCCTCCTCATCGTGCAAAACAAAATCGACCTTCTCGGCAGCGATCACACCGACGATGCCACCCTAAACGCACTCTCCGAATCGCTGGGCCACTATACGGCCACGCACCGCGTAAGCGCAAAAACCGGCGAAGGCATCGAAGATCTGCGCGCCGCCATCCTCAACCTGCTGCGTGGAAGCGCCGTGCAGGAGCGCTCCGGCGTGCTCACCAACGTACGTCAGCAACAGGCCGTCCACCGCTCGGTCGACGGCCTCCACCGCGCACACCAGGCCGCAACCAGCAACCTCCCGCACGAAATGCTCCTGCTGGACATCTACGAAGCCCTGCGCGGCATGGACGAACTCACCGGCGAAACCACCCCCGACGACGTCCTCGGCCTCATCTTCTCCACCTTCTGCATCGGCAAATAAACTGTCACGGACGCAACTCTCGAGCGGATCGCCCTCTGCTCCCATGGACATTTTGCCCAATCTGCAACTTTCGTATAGGGCCGCTTTACAAAAACTGCCGATATAACAATGTGGCGAGGCACGCAACTGCCAGCCCTGTTGCCAAATTGTGCGGGGTCGTCACGAATCGAGAGTAAAAAGGTCTTGCTGGATGCAACCGGAAAATCTGGCAGACGAAATCGTCCGCTCAAGGAGACAGCTTGTGAAGGGAATTGTATTCAATCTGCTCGAAGAAGTTGTCACCAGTCATCACGGTCCGGATGCCTGGGATAGCTTATTGGAGAACGCGGGGCTCGACGGGGCATATACCTCATTGGGCAGCTATCCTGACGAACACATGGGAGCGCTCGTCGCGGCAGCCGCCCAGACGCTTGGAATGACTCCCTTCGATGTCTTGCGATGGTATGGCCAGCAGGCTATGCCGCTGCTGGCTGCTCGCTATCCCGGCTTCTTCATGGCGCAACCGTCTACGCGGCCGTTTGTGTTAAGTGTGAACAGCATCATTCATCCTGAAGTGCGGAAGATTTATCCGAACGCGACCTGTCCAACCTTCGACTTCAGCGATGCACCGGATGGTGCTCTCCTGATGGGATACCATTCACCGCGCCGGCTGTGCGCCTTGGCGCAGGGATTTGTTGAAGGGGCGGCAGCACACTACGGTGAGACCGTGGTCTTCGAGCATCAGCTCTGTATGCACAGAGGCGATGAGAAGTGCCTGTGCCGCATATCGTTCTCATCAGACTGCTCTGGGAAAATGAGCTGCTAAATGATGCAGTCGTCCACATCGGGTGCGGAGGAAGTGCGGAGACTGCAACGCCGGTTCGAACGCGAACACAGCGCCCGGCTCGCTGCCGAAGCGATCGCGGAAGAAGGTCTGCGGGAGCTGTACGCAAGGCAGCAGCAGCTTCTGCTGCTGGAGGCGATTGCAGCTGCTGCCAACCAGTCCAAATCAGTGGAAAGTGCGCTCCAGTTCGCGCTCACGGCAGTGTGTGAAAGCACCGGATGGCCACTTGGGCATGCTTATCTGGTCCCCTCAGAAGGCGCAAAGCGGTTACGTTCCACCGGCATCTGGCATCGCCCCCAGGCCGGAGATATGCGCGCTTTTTTCAATGCTACCGAAATGACAGACTTTGAATGGGGTGCGGGTCTGCCTGGAAGAGTGCTGGTGACGAGTGCCCCGGCGTGGATTGCTGATGTAACAGCGGAGAGCAATTTTCCCCGTGCGCACGACGCGATGAAGGCAGGCCTCAAATCTGCATTTGCATTCCCTGTACTCGTAGGCACGGATGTGGCTGCAGTGCTGGAGTTCTTTTCCGATAAGGCCAGCACGCCCGACCAGATCCTACTGCGCCTTATGTCGCAGATCGGGACTCAGTTAGGGCGAGTGATCGAGCGTAAACGCGCAGAAAACGATCTGCTCCACGATGCATCGCACGATCCGTTGACCACATTGCCGAACCGCGTCCTGTTCCTGGAATTGCTCGCGCGTGCGGTGGCGCGCAACCAGCGGCGTCCGGAGACGATGTTCGCCGTCCTCTTCATCGATCTTGATCGCTTTAAGGTTGTGAACGACAGCCTCGGTCATCATGCAGGCGACCATCTGCTCGTCGAAGTTGCGGCCAGGCTCTCCGCCTCGCTTCGTCAGAGCGACATGGTAGCGCGTTCCAATGCTCCGCGGCATGGTACATGCGACACCCTCGCTCGCCTCGGAGGAGATGAGTTCACCATTCTGCTGGACGACCTCAGCGATCTCAGCGAAGCAGTAGGTGTCGCAGACCGCATTCAAAAAACATTGGCTGCACCGTTCGTCGTGGAAGGGCAGGAATTCTATGCCAGCGCCAGCATAGGAATCGCATCAAGTAAAACCGGCTACACCTCCGCGGATGCAGTGCTGCGGGACGCCGATTTGGCGATGTACCGCGCCAAGACTTTCGGCAAGGCTCGTTACGAAATTTACGACCAGACGATGCACGAGGCGGCTATCAATCGGCTGACGCTCGAAACCAACCTTCGCAAGGCGCTGAAGAACGAAGAATTCGTGCTCCATTATCAGCCGATCGTCCTGCTCAGTACCGCTGAGATCATTGGATTTGAAGCGCTCGTGCGCTGGCAGAAACCAGACTCGGATCTGGTGTATCCAGGTGACTTCATCGATGTGGCGGAAGATACCGGTCTTATCCTGTTTATCGGCATGTGGGTGCTTCGCGAAGCCTGCCGCACCATGCGCCTTTGGCAGCAGGAGTTTCCAAGGCAACAGCCGCTCATCATCAGCATCAATGTGTCGGCTCGGCAGTTTGCGCAGCAGGATATCGTCCAACAAATTCGGCAGATCATTCATGAGACAGGAATCGATCCGCATACGGTCAAACTCGAGATCACGGAAAGCGTCACCATGGACGATGCCGAGCGAACGGTGCGCGTGCTCTCCGAATTGAAGGAGCTCGGCGTCCGGTTTAGCATCGACGATTTCGGCACCGGCTACTCTTCTTTCAGCTATCTTCATCGCTTTCCGGTGGATACGCTCAAGATCGACCGCTCGTTCATCTCGCGGATGGAACAGAGTGGCGAGAGCTTCGAGATCGTGCAAACCATCATGCATCTTTCGCGCAACCTCGGCATGCAGGTGGTCGCCGAAGGAACCGAAACCGAAGCGCATGTGGAAACCCTCAGATCGCTGGGATGCGACTTCGGACAGGGCTACTTCTTCTCAAAACCCCTATCGAACGCAGCCGCACACGACCTGCTCCAGGCATCCACACCCATGGCCAACGCCCCTCGAGCAAAACGCCCACTCGCGACCAGCAGGAGTGCCAAGCGGAGCGCTCCGCCGTGCGCGCAGCACCCCGTCATCTCGACCGGAGTCAACGCAGCTTTATCGCGATAGCACCACACACGTCATCTCGACCGGAGTCAGCGCAGCTTTATCGCGATGACGCAGTGGAGAGATCTGCTTTTATTCAACTTGCTTCGAATCCTACCGGGACGAAGCTGTGTGACGGGTGAGGATTCTTACGGATTGGCCATGCTGCGCGTATGCCCCTCCGCCACCATCGCCCCCGGGCCATCGGCTCCATCACAAAGTCACACACCCGGTATGAATCTCCCATGCGCGAGAACCGCCTGCCGCAGAAGCGCGCCTTCTCGCGATATCCGCGCGAAAGCAGCGCATCGTAGATCGCATCGTGAATAGCACCGTCCACCACATTGCGCTGCGTCCACTGGTTGCGCATCGAGCCGTCGCCCAGAAACTCCACCGCATACACAACACGCGCCGGATGCTGCGCAAGCGTCTGCTTGTAGTGCCCATCCGCATCCACGTTGCGGCTCCACACCCAATACGAAGCGGGCATATTGAAGAAAGGATTGTGCTGAAAGTAAGGCTGTATCGACGTGGTCTGAAAATGAAACGCAGCCGTCTCTCCGGCAATGGGATGCTCTTGCAGATAAAGTGCAGTGGCATGGCCTGGATCGTAAGCTCCGCGCACATCGTTGCGGACACTGGTGAACGACCACCCAATCTGGATGCCGCAAATAACAAGAAGTGCAACCGTAAAGCTGCGCTCAAGCCACGGCGCGGGCGCATGGCGGCCTCCACGCGCTGCCATCCACGCGCACGCCAGCATGGTGATCAGGTACATGCCCCCATGATGGTCGGCCACCCACAGCACTGATCCCACAACAATCACAGCCGCCCACGGCAGCGCCAGCAACAGGCGTCCGCGGGCCGCCATCCACACAAGCCAGAGAAACACAAACACGCACGCAATCACGTTCGAACGCGAAACCGGCCAGGTGATCTCCGAAAGAATGGTCAGCACATTGTCAGCCACATCGGCAAACACCGGCCCAGCGCCTCCCGGAGGATTCATGCTCTGCCAGGTAAGCCAGTCCAGCGGATGCCGGTACAACACCGGATGCGGCGGTGGAGGCGCAACATAAGCCGCCTTTTGCAAAACAGTCTTCATGGGCTTTGGAGGCGGCGGTGGTGGAGGATCGGGCACCACAGGCTTGCCCGGCAACTCGCCAATCAGCGAAACCAGCGTGCGATGCACCGCACCGTCCTTCACCGCATCGCCCACGGCAAAAGTCACATCAGGCGCAGGAATGGCAACATAGATCGCCGCCGCCCACATCGCAAAAAACAGTGCGGCCGCCGTCATCATCTGCTTGCGCTTGGGAAATGGCACCACAAACACCAGCCTGCTCGCACGCCGCCGTAGATATTCCATCCGCAGCTTCCACGCATACAGCGCAACCAGCACGCTGCCAATCACCATGCCATGCAAACTGAGGTTCACAAAAAGGCCGGCCACCACGGCAAACGCAACCACATGCCGCTTGCGCGTGGAATACAGCGCGCACATCGCAAACAGCAGCAGCGGAAAAAACACATAGCTGCGCGCCACAGCAGCGTACTGATATTGCAGAAAGAACGTAAACGGAAGCAGCGCGCGCACCGCAAGCGGAAACGGCGACCATCGCAGCAGAACATAAATGCCCGCCACGGCCACCACTCCGCTCAAATAAGGAATGGCCGCCCACGGCACATGCAGCACCGCCGCCACATGCAGAAGCGTATGCCACAGCAGCGGCGCTCCTTCATAATGCAGACGCGTCCGAAAAATGTTCCAGAAGCTGCTGTCGCGCGCAATCAACCACGCCTGCGCCTCATCGCCCCACGGCTCATGCACGCGCAACGCAATCGCCAGCACCGTGACATAGAGACACAGAACAGCCGCCTCTATCGTTCCAAAACCTGCGGTCGATCGCCATCCAAACAGTCCGGGAGAATGCTGCTCTTCCGCAACACGTAACTCTGGTTTCGGCTGTGCCTTCGGCAAAGGCGGATAGGCCGGAAGGGCCGGCGCCTCTTGGATCATCGTGGGGAAGGGGACCAATGTTCACCACTTAAAAATGCATGGATTATCGTCCGCAGCAACCGGGGTGAACGGCTGCTTGCCTTCTCTCTTCGATGCAGGTAAAGAGGTTCATTCCAGGCCCGTGCCACGTCGATTTACGCACGCAGAGCCGGAGAAGCAAAAAAGTTTGTACGCTATCGGACACTACACTCAAACAAGCGCGTTACTACTTGTCCAACGCAACTTATCCCCGGCGCAAAAGCCGCCGCACCAGCAGCGTACCCAGATATCCCGCGCTCGCAACACACATCGCAATCCCCAGCGGCAGCCCGAAATACTTATACGTCAGGCTGTAATCCACCTGGTGGCCACCAAGCGACCACACCATCAGGCTCACAATCCCAATAAACGTTCCGCCAAGAAAGCTGGCCACCGTCACCGCAAAGATGAAGCTCAGCGTTTGAAAAAACGTGAAATCGCCCACCGGCGCGCCAAAGAAACGCGGCCCTGTGTAATGCGCTGTATTGGTATCAGGTGTGCTCACACAAGTAGAATAACGCTGGTGCCCGAGACAGCCCAAACCGCATCCATCCTCGCAGCCGCCGCTGCGGCCTCGCAGTCGTACACGCAGACCAGCCCAAATGGCGTGCGCTACGCCACCTTTGGCATGCTCAACGATGGCGCGCTCAGCGTCGAGGATGAACTTCCGCGCCTCATCGGCGCCGTTCCCGCCGTCATGTCAGCCGCCCTGGCAAACACCGTCTTCTACTTCGTTCCGCTGGCGCTCATCCCGGCAGAAGGCGAACCGGCCATTCACCCCGATGCAGAAGTAACCATCGCCGCGGCCTACTCCACCGGTCTCGCTGACCGCGCCATCTGCCACCGCAACGTGCGCCTCCCCGGCCACGATGCAGTCTTCCTCTCCGCGCGCCTGCAAAACGACCGCTTCGCCCTCGCCTTCGAGTTCTTCATCAACGCGGCCCATGCATTCGTAGACGTCGCCGGCGTTCCGGAAGAATACGTTCAACTCATCGCGCAGCAGGTGGAAGCCAATGTACGCGGCGAGGCAAGCCACGACGCCTGGGACTACCGCCAGAAACTCGCCTCCGCTCCCCACGACGATAAGGCCCGCAACGCCCTCTACGAAACAGCATTCGTCGACGCCCTCGCCATCTACATGCTCTCGCTCTACCTCGATTTCGACTACGCCGACCTCCGCGAACGCGAGTACCCGCTGCTCATCCCGGCAGCCCTCGCCGAACGCCTTCGCTGTGTCCACAAACTGCTGCCCTCCAATACCGGCTATACCTTCGAAATCCGCTACCGCCGCAGATAGCGTCTGACGTCCTCCTGAACGTCATAAGTGCCGCATGCAACAGAAGCGCACGCCTCATTTACGTCCCGTCTCAGGCGAAGATAAAGCGAATATATAAAGTAAAATCTAGCCTTCCACGGCATCTCTGTGTCCTGCATAAACTTATGAAATATATGCACTTATCTCAAGATTTTCGTTGACCTCCGCCTCCGCCAGGACTATAAACAATCCACTCCAGAACGAGATAGAGTTCCGGCTTGAGACCGGGGTGTAGCAGAGAACAACAAAACGTTGTTTCAGGGGAATTCCCTGCCTTGAAACAACCGTGTAGTCGAAAAAAGAAGAGGGACCGCCGGCAGGCAAGCTGCTGAAGAGATCTCTCCCTAACGCATGGCACGTGAAGGTCAACTCGACCGTTGAAAAAGATCAGGCCGGCACCGTGCGATGGAAAGCAGAAGAATCAGATGAATTATTTGCGCATGGACTTGAAGGTATGTGAGGGGTGCGGTGGACTGTGGGTCCGCGCCGGAGTGGAAGAGGGCGTTTACTGCCGCCGCTGCGCGGTCAGACTGGCCGAATTTCCGCAACCTAAACGGAGGCGGCTTGGCCGGTGCGCCTGCCGCAAACAAAAGCAGACGGGAGGTGCGCGATGAGCATGGCCCGCATTTTGAGAATGGCTCCGCGAGGTGTTTCCGCCGCTGCGACAAAAAAACCAGTTGCGCGGATCAGTCACACCCCTCCGCTGTCGTCACCTCCTCGCCAAACGGAATCCCAAACCGCGTTCAGGGCTCCGCTGCGGCCGCGCTGTTCAGGCCATCTGCGCGGAACAACATCCACGCACGCACAAGCTCCGCCGAAAGGTGTGGACAGCGCATCGACGGACCAGATGCTGCATCTGGTGCAGGCAGCCGTGGCTCAAACGCAACCACTTCGGCGGTCTTCGCCGGAGCTGGCGTTCTACCGTAAATACACTGAAGCCATGCTGCGGCGGTACGTGCGCATGTCCATGGAAGCGGGCCGTGTTCCATCCATGCTCGGGCGCGAGTTGTTTCGCGCAAAGGTGACAAACTACGAAGTGCACAGCTTCGAAGACGTCGTCATCTTTGTCTGCGACGTAGAGCGCTGCCTGGGGTTGATGGACGATCGCAGCCAAAAGCTGTTGCGGCGGATTGCGATGCAGCAATACACGCAATGGGAAGTGGCCGCAACACTCGGCATAAGCGAACGCACCGTAATGCGCTGGTACAACGAATCGCTGGACAAGTTGACAGCCATATTTCTGGAACGCAGCATGTTGCAGCAAATGGATTGAACGCTGGCCCATACGAATGGGGTGCCCACAAAAACCAGGCACCCCATTCCAGGCGCAGCGAGGAATCTGCTTTCCGTGATGCATAATCGAAGTCCCCGTCGAATGGCTCTTTATTCACCAGATGAAGACCACCCCACGAGCAAGCACAACCGCATCGCATAACTCATCCTCACATCGCCAGACTCAATGCGGTGGCCGCCTCCCGCACCAAACCTATTACATCCTCAACGGTCACACCCAGGATGCAATGCGCCTCACCTTCTTCTCCCGGATGACAAAAGTCGCGGCATCCATCCGTTGCAGGTGGACGCGCCACCCACGCCGGCACACCGAAAGGACCAAATCGTGCAGGAGATCGCTCGTTGAAGAGGTCGCCACCTTCAGGGTGACAGCTAATCTCCACAACCGGCACCCCCAGCGCAGCCGCCATGTGCATCGGTCCTGTATCGTTTCCAACATAGAGCCGGCATTCGGCCAGCACCGCCATCGTCTGCCGCAGAGATGTGCGTCCAGTCAGGTTCACCACTCCATTTGGGCAGGCCTCTTCTACCCTCTTTGCCGCCCCAGCGTCAGCGCTACTTCCAATCAGGACCACCTGCCAGCCATATTCGCCCGTCATCCACGCTGCCACTCGGGCAAATCGCTCCGCTGGCCACCGGCGTCCAGGCACACTCGATCCCGCCATCATGGCAACGCGCGTTGGGCGTTCCGGATCGGCCGGTGCTACCAACTCCGCCTCACTCCGCTCCTCGTCCGTGAGCCATAGTTCTGGCTTCGTCTCGCACACCGCACCACCTGCAAATGGCAAAAGGCTAAGGTTCCGCTGCACCTCGTGATCGTCCGGTTGGGAAGGGGTCACGCGGTTATAGAAAAGTGCCTCGTCTGGCTCATCCTTACCCACAGTGGTCTGGTCGGAACACACTGCGGCTCTCACAGGCGCTCCGCTCAAAAATGCCAGTGCGCCCTCGCGATACACACGATGGTGAGAGCGCGTGACCAGCGCTATATCAAACCGCTTCGGCCAAAGAAACTTTCTCGCCCACGCAATCTCATGAAACATCCGCCGCACCTGACCGAACGCCCGCGGCGTCCACCGCGCATACGTAAGTACGTGGTCTACATACGGACAGTGACGAAGGAGCGGCTCAATCGCTGGATGAATAAGGACCGTAATCTCCGCGTCTTTTGCATTGCGGCGCAACTCGCGCAGAAAGGGCGTAAACAGAATCAGGTCCCCGATTTTGTCATCGTTGCGAATAACAAGAATGCGCCGGGCATTGGAGACACGCTCAACAGAGTGCGTCCGCATTCCCATCAGCCGGAACACAGGTTCAAAACAACGGACCACCAGCACCGGCGACGTTAGAGAATTAAGATCGAACCGCACGTATATGGGTCCCCTCAGTTCATGACGGTCAATAATGGGCTCGTGGAAAGAGCAATCGCCGCCAGCATCCAGAATAAACACGGTACCCGTCCGCATCATCATCCACCAGCCAAATTGCCCATTACCTCAACCGCAAGTAGCGAAACTAATTCTTCAGGGCCGAAGGCCCGCTCTATCTCAGGTTGGGGCGAAGCCCCGGGCACTACAACGCGTCACCCAAAGCATATCCCCACACCAGCGCAACCGGATTAGAAGCGGGCTTCAGCCCGCTGTCCCCACCGCAAAACAAACAAGGGCTTTAGCCCTGGCCTTCGATCACACTCTCCTCGCGACCAACGGGAGCGCCAGGCGAAGCGTACCGCCGTGCGCGCAGTACCGCCGTGCGCGCAGCACCAACCAATTTTTATCTGGAATAGTTGTTGGCGCTGGCGTACCATCGGCGTCGATGTCCCTCGATTAAATTCCTCCACGTCTTACTTGAGGTGGGTATGGCTATCTCCGCGGACTACACCGGCAAGCAGTTCGGCAGCTTTCTTATCGGCAATCGCATCGGAGGAGGGGCCGAAGCGGAAGTCATGGCCTGCCTCCACCGCCCCACCGGACGCGCATACGCCCTGCGCCTCCCCTTGGCCGACGACGCCCTTTGGGACGGCGATCCGCTCATCCCGCCTCAAAACGGATCGATTGAGTGGGCCAACGCTCGCGGAACATGGCTCGCAACGCCTGCCTACTATCTGCGTTCCTTGAGTGAACTCAAAAAGGACCCCAACGCCTTCAAAATAGCCACTGCATCCATCTACGGCGTGCTCGATCAGCGTTACCTCGTGCCCGTGGCATCGCCGGTCCGCATCAAGGGCGTAAAGGACATTGACACCGTCCTCAACCTCGCCCCCGCAAATGATCTCTGGTTGTTCGGCACTTGGGAAACACTCCTCGGCGCCCTGATCTTTGAAGCGACCAAAGAAGACAGCGAATCCTTAGCAGAGCGGTGGCCGCTCCTCGTAGGCGGCTCGATTCTGCAAAGTGCGGCAGCACAATTTATGCGCGGCGGAACTCTCGCAGCAGAAGAACAAACCACCATCCTGCATGCACTCAGCGGACAGCCTGAAAAGCCCGAGCTGGCAGAAAACCTCCTGTTGCGTATCTGCGGCTGCGTAGAAAGGCATCGTCTGAGTGCGGACGAAGTACGCGCGCTCTTCCGGTGCAAACACTTCCGCATCAACGTCACCCATCACGACGCGGAACAGATGATACAGGCCTACCGTCTCCTGAGGACGAATGCCATGGGTGCGGACCGCGAGCTTGGATTGCTCGGCGGCATACTCAGTCTGCTCGAAGAGGAACCCGCCGACCCCTTCGCCGAACCCGCACTCTTCGAGGTCCGCTCGGAAGCGCCGGACCCGGCAAAGTTCCCTCTGCTTCTGCAGGAACTCGCCTCGCACCATCAGCCGGTCATCACACTGGAGCCCTCATGAACATCTACTGGTACGTCTCCAAAGCAAAGCTCGACCTCCTCACCGAACAGGCCCCCGGCTTCCTCACAGGAATCAAAGCCAACATCGGATTCAAGCTCGGCCTCCTCTCAGGATCCCTCGAAGGTACCGAGCCCGCGCGCACGGCAGAAGACCTTCAGCGCGTCATCAAAAAATTGCAATCGCAATATGAGATCAAAGACTTCTCGCAACTTGAAGACGGCGAATCTCCAGTCGTGGTCTCCTTCGACGGCAACGCCGTGCGCCAGATCAACAACAATGTCTTCTGGCTTGGCATGGAGTCGGGCTCGCGCGGTCTTCTTCTCGCCGGCTCGCCCGCATCCGCCATCGGCTCACCCGTAAAAAGCGAAGACGGATTTTCCCCAAGCGCAGACCCCGTCTCCGCAATCAGGTCCGTCTTCTCCGGAGACGGAGACGCAGCCGGCTTCGGCGGCACACGCATGCCGCTCTCCAGCAGCCTGAGCTATGCCTGGCGCACGCTCATGGAAGACGCAGACAGCGGCACGCTGCCACGAGCAAAAGGCCTCGCACTCTTCGCCCGCGCCGTAAAAGCCGACCGCACGCAACTAAGAAGCATACGCAAAGGAAACATCACCGAACTCATCGTCGGAAGCCCCATCTACGTAGAACAGGCCTGACGAACCCAGCGCAAAATCAAAAAATGCAGATGCTACCAAACAAATCAAATTCGGATTCTCTAACGCGAGTAAACTCCACGAATTTCTTTGAAGGGGCTGGGCTTCAGAGGCTGCTGAAAAAGTGGAGTTGTTTGTGTTTGGGTAGAAGCAGTCGTGCGTATTTGCTGTCAGGCGGGAGTGGTGGCGGAGTTTCTGTTGTGCTCGAGGCTGCCTCTGGGT
>JAFDVR010000006.1 GCA_018268855.1 Acidobacteriota bacterium
AAGATCATTTTTATTGTCTTCACGCTGTGCCGTGAGGAAAAGGCGATTCCACGGCGATTTCCTTCAGGTCAGCTCGGATGGATTCGTAGCTCGTGTTGTACGCCAGCAGCTTCAGATCAGGTTCCATTCCCCAGGATCGGCAGGCGTCCTGATAAAGCTCTGGCCACCAGTTGCGGTGCTCGGTCAGTCCGTCTTCTCTCCATTTTTCCCAATCCAGGAGGAGCTTCGTCCAGGCCTCATCGCCAAACTTCATCGCTTCTACCTGAGTGCCAATCTCCGGCACAATCCACTCCCGGCCTATACGCGCGTGCAAGACTTCATCCGCCCAGTCGAAGTCCTGAATAAGGCAGGTCAACGGTGTGGTCGTGGCCATGGCAATCTCCCACTCATACTCCTTACCGGTCTTTTTCGGCATTAAACCCTGTTCGATGGTGTATAGAACAGCGTGCCTCTCTTTAGCAGAAAGCTTTGTATTCAGGCCAAGGGACCAGGTGAAGTTGAATGGGATCTTCTTCCAGTCAATCCCCACGGATACAAATCCGGTCTCGCCCATCATGGCGTGCCGCGCCTCGTCCCAGAGCTGCCGGGTCATGTCACGGTAATATTTCCAGGGCTTATCCTTCGCTTCTGTCAGGATGCTGGCCATCATCTCCGGCACATCGATCTCGCGCATGCGTTTGAAGTACAGCATCAGCGTCTTCGGTAGAGGCTCAACCTCCGGATCGAAGAGCATCGCTTCCGCATTTACGCCCATGTTGTATGGGTCTTGAAACCGTTCGTCCCGTTGTGGAACAGGATCATATTTGAACGGCTTCGTTGAAAATCGGCGATGCACCTCTTCCCCACTCTTCGGCTCTCGTCCGTCCAGATCGCCCGCAGCACGCAGCATGGCATTTAGCTCCGCTAACCACGGCTGCAAATCCGTTTTCTGCTCCGCGCTTACCAGACAGCGCACTGCTTCGTCCCCGTATTCCTGCACGTCTCTCCACTCCATGAGCGTCAGCCGGCAGATGCGATAAGTGGCATGGTCGAAGAGCCGATTGGTATCCGACATTAAGTGCTCCAACGCGCGTGTCACAGCAGGTACGGCAATCTCATATAACCCAAGCAATAATGCTTCTTTATCAGGGGCTGCCATAATCTCTTCGAACATTTGATCGAGAGCAGCATGCGGTGTCACATCCAGCCCATGCGGTGGCTGCCGCATCTCTCCCACACGCGAGGCGAAGTCTTCCACGTGCTCAGAGCAGTAGTACGCATGCAGGCTGAAAGCCATCTTGATCTCGTAAACAGGCATGCTGGTGAGACGGGCTACGAAAATTTTGTGAAGTTGTTTCAATGCCCAGTGGATGCGCTTCAGGCGCTCCACGGATTGACTTACAGATAGGCCCACCGTGGTGGCTTCGCGCATGGTATGGAGGCTGACGAGAGGTGGAAGGTCTGCATATCCGCGATAGGTTTCAATGGATTGTTTTGTCATCTCGATCACTCCTGTCAAACGAACATTGCCGCATACCTTTCACCAGGAGTGTTCAAAGATTGCCTGAACGAAGTAGATTAATATGCGAAAACATCATGTGATTGACTGCTGATGCTGAGCTTTTACGCTCCGACATTCTCTGCTGAACTCCAGGATCTGATATGAAACTGAACCTGCTCTGCTCAATTCTCCTATGCCTTGTCGTGGCATCGTTACCAGCATACTCTCAGCAGGGGCCGCCAGTACCCACTTCGTTGAAGACACTGAAGGCGGTCCACCCGCGCCTCATCATTCTGGATTCACAGATTCCCGCTATCAAAAGGAACATCGCTGCAGACGCTTTCGCGAAGAAGCAATTCGATTCCATGCGTGTGCGTGCGGAGTTCCTCTTGTCGCAACCGGTCTCACCGTATTCGCCAAAAGGTCCTCGCGGTCAGGAACTATCCTCGGCCAGAGAGATTCTGGAGCACATTCTAACGCTCTCAGGCATGTACCGCCTCAGCGGCGACAAGCGGTTCGCAGACCGTGCAGTTGCCGAGATGACCTCTGCCGCACAATTCCCCACCTGGTATGCAAACCTTCTTGCCAACTCCGAATTCACCGCCGCGATGGGGATTGGATACGACTGGATGTATCCGGTACTTACGCCTCAGCAGCGTGCGCTCATCCGCGATGCGATTGAGAAAAAAGGTATCGGTCCATTCACGCGCCACATGGATCGCAAGGATTTCCACCTGCGCAATAACTGGGCCGACGTTTTCTATGGCAGCGCCACGGTGGCCGCGCTTGCCATCGCCGACCCTGAAGATAAAGCCAGCATGGAGTTGGCAGAGAAGGTAGTGGGCTACACACGACCCGGCATGAAATGGATTATGGAACTCTTCGCCCCAGATGGCGGCTTTGATGAAGGGCCAATTTATTGGGGGTATGCGACCATCTACAACGTGCTGTACATCGCGTCGATGGACTCTGCTGTGGGTACTGACTTCGGTGCGTCCACGATGCCGGGGTTTGAAGAAACTCCCACATATCTGATTCAGGCGACTGGGCCACTGTTCACCAGCGCCAACTTCGGCGATGCAAGGCCAGAAGTCGCTTCACCCTCGCCGCAGATTTATTGGTTCGCGAACCGGTTCCACAGGCCTGCATACATGGTGCAGCAACGGTTGTTTGAAGACCATATGCGCCACAAGATTGCCGCCATGCCGGTTCATGATGGCCTGAAACGGTTCAATATGCTTGGCATTTTCTGGTACGCCTCTGCTCCGCAACCAAAGTCCGCGCCGTCCTTGCCGTTGGTGCAAAGTTTCGCGCGCACACAGCAGGCCTACATGCGAACCTCGTGGAACGATCCGAAGGCATGGTACATCGGCTTCAAAGCGGGTGAAGCAGGAGTGAGTCACGGTCATCTCGATCTCGGATCCTTTGTGATGGATGGACTCGGCGAACGATGGGCTGTTGATCTCGGATCAGAGAGTTACAGTGTTCCGGAATACTTCGGCAAAAAAAGGTGGAACTACTTCCGCACGCAGACACGCTCACACAATACGTTGCTGGTTGATAACGAGAATGAAGATCGCAATGGCATTGCAGACATACTCTTTGCTAAAAAGGTCGGCACCAATGAATACTCAGTCGCCGATCTGGACAAGGTATACAAAGGCAAACTGGAGGCGTGGAAACGTGGCATCGCCATTTTGCACGGCAATCGTGTCGTGGTGCAGGATGAAGTTGCGCCTGCCAAGCCAGTTGATATTATTTGGAATTTTCAGACACGATCTGAAGTTGAAATTGCACCAGATGGACGCACGGCCATCCTGTCACAGAACGGTGTGAGGATAAAAGCCACGATTCTGGAACCAGCCAAAGCTCACTTCAGCACCTCTGTGGCGCAGATCACACCAGAGGAAACAGCTAATCCGGGACTCACTGACCTCATTATTGAGCGACGTCAAACTTCAGAACCAGAGACGATTGCGGTAATGTTTTCAGATCCGCAGCAGAGCCAATCATTCCATCTGAAAAAGCTGGCAGACTGGGGAAACAAATAAAGTCGACAATAATCAAAATGAGCTGAGGCCCACCTTCGACATAGGCAGCAGTATCTAAGAGCATCCACAAGATTTGCGGTATATTGGCTGTCCCGGAAGCGCGATAACCTTGGGCTCGACCGGTTCACTGCCTTCAATACGACGGAAAAGCAGATCCGTTGCATGCCGCATCATATTTTCTGTTGGTTGGCGAATGACGGAGAGCGGCGGATCAACCAGCGATGCCAAATCGAAATCGTCGAAACCGAGCAGCGGTAAACGTTCTTCACGGGATAATGCAAGTTCATCAAAGGCGAGAAGAATCGTCTGCGTAACGCGGTTGCTAAAAGAGAGCAGGGCGTCGGGTCTACTGTGACTCACAAACGTGGATGTCAATGCATAACGCAGTTGTTCGTGATTGGGCGCCTGGATCAACAATGTTTCCAGATGATTCAGGCCCATAGTTTCCACGTAACCTTCCCAACGCTGCTTAAAACTGGCAATCTCCGGACGGCTGACGACGCACGCGATTCTTTTATAGCCATGCCGCAGCAGATGTTCTGTAGCTACCCGAGCAGCATCGCGATTGCGTAGAACCACCGAATCCATTTCTGAAGAGATAAAGCGATCGATCGCTACTACCGGGGTTCCGGGTAAAGCTGCCGATATATCTTCCAGTGTTGAACCAGCTGCCGGAGCAAGAATCACACCGTCCGCGCGGTAGCGGCGAATGGTCGCAAGCTGGATTCCCTGCTGCTTAAGCGACTCTTGATGGGTAAGCAGGATAACAGCGCAGCCCCGCTTGCTGGCTTCTTCCTCTATCAACTGCACCGCTCGGCTATAAAACATGTTCGAAACCTGCGGGATGATAACGCCGATCGTACGTGTGCGGCCGACACGCAAGGCGCGCGCCGTCTCGTCAGGGTGGTAACCAAGCTGTGCGATTGCCTCTGAGATGCGGATTGCTGCATCGGGGCTAACGCTGACTCCGCGCAAGTGGCGCGAGACAGTGGAAGCGCCTACATTTGCAAGCTTGGCGACATCAGTTACTGTAGGGCGTTTTTTCATTGATCTCGATAGAACATACACACATTCGACCAGCACCCTGCATCTGTCAGCCAGGAGAATGCTTTCGTTGTGTGAGTCACCATCTTCGCTTTAGACAGGCAAAATAATCAAGAGCCTATAAAAATCGGACGTATATGACGCTCGAAGAGGTTCTGCGTCACATTGCGGGCTACGATGGTTTCGTTCTCCCGCAGGATATCCGTGTACCGTTGACCAAGTTTTGCCGCAACTTTGAAGCCGACGTGCAAAAGTTGACGAAAGTGACGATTATAAGCGGCATCGTCCTGGTCATGTCGCAGCGCCCTCACAAACTGGTCACTTGTCCAGGTATGCACTTCTGCGGGGAGGGGCAGCTTGTTTCGTTGGATATCGATGACGGCCTCATATGGCTCACAGAGTTCATCCGCATGAGCATAGGCTGTTGCGTAAATCTCTTTAGCTAAATTGAGGGAACGGCCGCCTGCTTCTGCCAGTCCAATCAATTCCTCCAGCCATGTGGTCCCGGCCGTCTTGAGATGAACGCCTGCGTTAAACTCTTGCATGCCGGCGCGGATACCTTTGTAGATCGAATATTTATCGGAACCGGAATGAACGCTAAGCTTCAGGTTCTCAGGCAGTCCATAGTGATTGACCGCATATGCAATCGTGGCGAGATCGTCGCGAAACTCACGTGCAAACTGCTTCTCATCTCCTACATAATCAACGCCTTTATTAAAACGGCCAGTAAACTTCGGCGCAATAGTCTGTATGGGCACTTTCTCGTCGGCAATGGCAGCCAAAATAATCAGTAATTCGAGAGGTGTCTGCGGAGATGTGGTTTCATCCATTGAGATTTCTGTGATGAAGGTGCCTTCACCTTTTTTCGCGCAAATCTCTTGGTATATTTTGCTGGCATGTTGCACAGCAGCAAGGAACTGCTTCGCTACCTGCATCACGAAGGCTTTGTCAGTCCTGAACGGATCCTGAATCCCTGGAATAGAAATCTCGCCTTGCAATTCCGGATGACGGCCAATGAATTTTTCCATCTCCTCTTCATTGAATGCAGTTCCAATCTGATCGGCCACATCAATGGTGAAAAAGTCGCAAGGATCGAGAAATCGTTCGAAGTTCTCTAGATTGATGTGATCGGCATCGACAAAGTATGCCCCTGTCCAACCAAACTCTCGGACAGCAACATCTGCTGCTGCTCGCGTTTCTTTAGGTGAAGAACCGATGATGAGGTGTTCCCGGTTAGATTTATTCCACACAGGCGTAACATCCACACCCTCGCCTTTAGCCAGTACGCAAGCCTGCAACTGCGCCTTTGCCTGGTGCGCAAATCGATCTCCTACTCCTAAGGAAAATTTTGGTAGGTGTAGACGCGTCATCTTTTGAGTAAATCTCCTGCGTTCCAGTGGCAACGTTGCCAGCTTATCAGACTAAGTTACATAATGGTTCAGCCCGATTGAATTCAGCTTCAAAAACTGCGATAGCTCTTCGTATTTTTTATTCCAAAGGAATGTGCCAATGCGCATTGTTCACCAAATCATGGTTCTGTTTTCTCTCTCTGGGATGCCATTGGCAGCCCAGAGAGCCACTCCGGCAGAGTCGCAGACCAGTCCTGCATTCAAAGCCTTATGGCAATCTCCAGAAGTGCAGGAGCGCATTGAAGCAGGTATTCGTGCCAATCGCATGGGCTATGCCACAGTGCATGTTCAGGACGCGAACGGAAAACCAGTTCTAGGAGCGCACGTTTTATATCGGCAGACCACACATGATTTTCTTTTTGGATCCAATATATTTGCGCTGAACGGCTTTGCAACGAAAGAAGAGAACCGCACGTATGAAGAGCGCTTTGCCAGCACATTCAATTTTGCGACGGTGCCGTTTTACTGGTCGGACCTAGAGCCAGAACAGGGCAAGCCGCGGTATGCGAAAGATAGTTCTCCGATGGCGCGACGTCCACCGCCGGACACGGTGGTCGAGTTCTGCCTTCAGCACCACATCGCGATGCGAGGACATAATCTGATCTGGCACTTCTGGTATCCCACGTGGCTGCCGAACGATCAGGAAGCAGTGACCAAAATTGCCGCGCAGCGCTTTGCGTCCATCGCACAGCGATATGGCAAAACCATTGATATATGGGATGTAGTCAACGAACCGTTGGAGCGGTCACCGAAGGTCATTCTTCCAAAGGATTATGCCTACTGGGCGATGACGGAAACGGCACGAGATTTCCCCAGCACTACGAAATTGAGTTTGAATGAGACAGGTGCCGTATGGTCAAAATTTCACGAAGAAGACAGTCCACTTTATCTTCTTCTGGAGAACCTCCGGTTACGTGGCGCTCGCGTAGATGTTATAGGGTTTCAATTCCATCTATTCAATGAACAGACCTACAAGGATGTGCTGGCTGGCAAAGCGATGGAACCGCTTGAGATGCTGCACATACTTGACCGCTATGCTGAATTTCAAGTCCCCATCCATATCACTGAAATTACGATCCCTACGCTGCCGTGCACGGTAGCAGGAGAGGCAACGCAGGCAGAACTATTGCGCCACTACTATCGCCTCTGGTTCAGCCATCCGGCGGTTGAGGCAATTACGTGGTGGAACCTTCCTGATGGAACAGCAGCCACTACAGAAAACCGTTGGTGCGGCGGTCTGTTGCGTAAAGACCTTTCGCCAAAACAATCTTTCATTGTCTTGCAAAATCTGATTCAGAAAGAATGGCACACGGATGGAAACAGCAATGCAGACGCTGATGGCACAGCCATCTTCAAGGGATTTTACGGAGAGTATGAAGTCACTGTGACGGAAGGCGGACACACGACGCGACAGGCCATCCATCTCACAAAGCATGGCGACAATGACTTCGTCATCAAGATGCAGTAATAAAAGTTTTCGTCTAAGAACCGAACACCGTCGTCAGCGCCTGCTGGAAATCTTCCAGCAGGTCCGCTGGATTCTCCAACCCAACCGACAAACGAATCAACCCATCGCTGATGCCAAGCCGCTCGCGTTCCGCCTTAGGCAGATCGCAATGCGAAGCAGTCGCAGGATTCGTAATGAGACTCTCCACGCTGCCCAGGCTCTCCGCACAGGTCGTCAACTTCAGCGCATCGATAAACGCTTTCGCCTGCTCCGTCGTCGCATTCAGCTCAAACGACAACATGCCGCCGAACGCTTTCTGCTGGCGCTTCGCAAGCTCATACTGCGGAAAGCTCGGCAATCCGGGATAATTCACTCGCACCACGCGCGGATTCTTCTCCAGCCACTCCGCCACGATCTGCGCATTCTCGCAATGCACACGCAACCGCGCAGGCACAGTTTTTACACCCTGCAACGTCAACCACGCATCCATTGGCGAAGAGATCGTGCCAATCGTCTTGCGCACCAGCCGCAGACGGTCCATCAATTCAAAATTGTGCGAAGCCAGCGATCCACCAATAGTCGCATTGTGTCCATCAATGTACTTCGTGGTGGACAACATCGAAATATCCGCGCCAAGATCGAGCACGTTCTGCAGCAGCGGCGTGAGGAAGGTATTGTCTACCGCCAGCAGCATGTTGTGCGCGCGCGTAATCTCCGCCATCGCACCGATGTCCGTCAGCATCATCGTCGGGTTCGCCGGCGTTTCAATGAACATCAGCCGCGACTCAGGCCGGATCGCCTGCTTCACCGCATGGAGATCATTCGTATCAACAAAGCTGTACGAGATCCCAAAATTCCCCAGCACCTGCTGAAACAGCCGCACCGTGCCGCCGTACACCACCTCCGACATCAGCACATGATCGGCCGCCTTCAGCAATCCCATGCACATCGTCGTAATCGCCGCCATGCCGCTACGGAACGCAAGCGCCTGCTCCGTGCCTTCCAACGCGGAGATGGCCTGCTCCAGCGCGTTGACCGTCGGATTGCCACCGCGCGAGTAGCCATAGCCCGCCTTCAGCACGCCTACGGATTCATGCACATAGGTCGCTGTCTGATGGATCGGAAAAAGAATGGAGTTCGACTCGTGCTCATAGACGCGGCGGCTATGGATCGCCCGCGTCTCAGGCCGAAGATTGTTCTGGTTGGGAGTATCGGCCAAGCGCGTCTCTCGATGGAGAAGAAAAGTGGTGGGCAAGGAGGGATTCGAACCCCCGACATCCTGCTTGTAAGGCAGGCGCTCTAACCAGCTGAGCTACTCGCCCACTTCGTAAACAAGTTTACCATCGCTTGCATGGCCCAACTGATCGTCAACGCAGATGACTTTGGATTGACACCCGGTGTAAACCGCGCCATCGCGGAATTGCACGCCGCTGGCGCGCTCAGCAGCGCCACGCTCATGGCGTGCGGCGATGCGTTCGAAGACGCCGTCCGCATCGCGCAGGCACAGCCAACGCTCGGCGTCGGATGCCATATCGTCCTCATCGATGGCAGGCCCACAGCACCGGCAAGCGAAGTGCGTTCCCTGCTCGGCCCGCATAGTCAAACGGATTTCCACACCTCGCTTCCGCGTTTCGTCGCCGCGCTCCATAGCGGACGCATCCGCGCAGAAGAGATCGAACTCGAAACCACAGCACAAATCCGCCACCTGCAATCGCACGGCATCCGCGTCACGCACGTGGACACGCACAAACACACACACCTCTTCCCTGCCGTCGCCGGTCCGCTCCTCCGCGCAGCACAAGCATGCGGAGTCCCTGCCATTCGAAATCCATTCGAGCCTGCGTGGTGTTCCGCGCTCGCAGGCGGATTTGTCCGCCGCACACAGGTTGCCATGCTCCGCACTTTCGAAAACTCCTTCCGCAATCAACCGCTCATCGCCTCCGGCAGCGTCCGCACCACGCAAGGAAGCATCGGCGTCTCAGCCACAGGAATGCTGGATGCAGCCGTAGTCAAAAAACTCTGCCGCACGCTGCCAGAAGGCATATGGGAACTCGTCACGCATCCCGGTTACAACGACGCTGCACTCGCCCAGATCAAAACCCGCCTGCGCGCCACACGCGACATCGAACGCGATGCCCTGCTCGCCTATATCCCGCATTGCGGATCGCAGATTATTTCGTTTGCGGATTTGAGAAATCGCTAGACGCTCCCACGCCATCCATCACCGGCATCTCGAGAGTGATACGCGTACCGCGTCCCGGACGGCTCGATACATCCATCTGCGCAGCATCACCATATAGCACTTCCAGCCGCTCACGCACGTTGCGCATGCCAATACCCATTCCCTTCCGGACAAGTCCGCTTGTCGGCATGGTCACATCGCGTTCAGGAGCAAGGCCCACACCATCATCTTCCACTTCCACAATCAAACGATCGCCGGAAAGACGGCTGCGCAACGTAATCGTTCCACCACTGATACGCGGCTCCAGCCCATGCTTGATGCCGTTCTCAATCAGCGGCTGCAGAATCATACTCGGCACCACAAGACTCAGCGTCTCCGGAGCAATCTCTTTCACAACATGCAGCTTCTCGCCAAAGCGCACCACTTCTATGCCGAGATAGTCATCCGTAAACGCAAGCTCATCTTCAAAGGGCACAAACGATTCCCGATGCTCCAGCACCGTACGCAAAAAATTGGCGAGCTTCACCACCATCTCGCGCGCAAGCTCCGGCTTTCCGCGAACCAGTGAACTAATCGAGTTCAGCGTATTGAAAAGAAAGTGCGGATTGATCTGCCGCTGCAACGCATCCAGACGCGCCTCCAGCAGAAGATGCTGCTGCTCTTCCACCTTGCGCTCCATGCGAATCGCATTCCAAATCTTCAGCGGAATACCCACCACTACCGGCGCACACGCGCATATCCCAAGCTCCACCAGCCAGCTAGTGGAGCGCAGCGCAAAATACCGCCGCGGCTCAAACAGCGAAATCATGCTCGCACCAAGCTGCATCAGCGCAACCAACACCAACAGCAAAATCTGGCGATCCAGATGCGGACGTTTCAAATTGCGCGTCACCCAGTGATACAAACTCAGGTCGATCATCGGCGAGAACGACCACACCTGCTCCTGACTGATAAATCCCTGGAACGCTCCAGCCAGCGCAGCCACCGTAAGGTTCACCGGCAGCGCCAAATACTCATGGTGCAGAAGCGCAGGAACAGCCAGCAGCGTTCCACCCAGAAGAGCAGGCCACGGCCCAAGCAGTACACCCAGCAGAATGGTCGTCTCGAACGAGATGTCCGCCGCAAGAAAGTTAGGCACCGCCGCGCGCGCCCATACACCGGCCACCAGAGGCCCACAGATCAGCAGCACCAGCTTCGTCGTCTGCTTCGGGCTCCTATGCGGAGAGAGCAACAGCCGCTCAAAAACCGTCGACCGCGCCAGCGAACTCGAAACGGCCGCAGCCACCCCAAGCTTCACCAGCAACGAGATCAGGATCAGTTCTGTCGTCTGTGGCCGCACCCCTCCACTCTAAACCGCGGCGAATCCATCTGCCCCTCCGCGCATCTATACAATCGAACTATGGCGCTCTCGAATGTCCACAAGGCCGCAGATGCAGATTTCCCCACCCGCTGGGGACAGTTCCGCATTCTCGGCTTCGAAGGCCAACTCACCACCCCAGACCCGCAGGGTCGCATGGTGGAAGAAGCGGTTGCGCTGGTTCACGGCGATATCCACTCCGCCCCGCCCGTTGTCCGCATCCATTCCCAATGCCTCACCGGAGACGTCTTCCACTCGCTGCGCTGCGACTGCCGCCTCCAACTCGAACTCGCTCTTGCCACCGTCTCAGAAGCGGGCAGCGGCATCATCCTCTACGAGCTACAGGAAGGCCGGGGCATCGGCCTCATGGCCAAGCTGCGCGCATACGAGTTGCAAGACCAGGGCCGCGACACTGTAGAAGCCAACGAAGAACTCGGCTTCCGCGCCGATCACCGCGAGTTCGAGATGCCTGCAGCAATTCTGCACGCGCTCAACGTGCCCGCCATCCGCCTGATGACCAACAATCCTGAAAAAGTAGAAGCGATGAAGGCCGCAGGTATCGACGTAGTGGAACGCATCTCTGCGGAAGTTCCTCCCGAGACGACCTTCGAACGCTATCTCGAAGTTAAACGCGAAAAGTTAGGTCACCTGCTCTCATCACGATAGAGAATCCTGTCAACATAAAGAGAAAAGGCGACGGATCACTCCGTCGCCCTGCGGTACCCAAACGCGGCTCACCCTTCCGCGTCTGTCACCCACTTAATTTCCAGCCGGACTAGAAGAAGCCGTGGTAGCATTCTCCTTTTCCATGTTGGAGAGCACACGCACCTGCACGCGGCGGTTCTCCTTGCGTCCAGCAGCCGTTTTATTGGAAGCCACTGCGTTGTCTTCGCCAATGCCAACCAGATAAAACTTATGCGGAGCAATGTTGTATTTCTGCGCCAGATAGGTCACTACTGCATCGGCGCGGCGCTGGCTCAGCGCGTAATTGTATTGCTTGTCGCCGGTCGAATCCGTTCCACCTGTCACTTCAAGGATGTAATGCTTGCGGCTGTTGATACCAGAAGCCAGATCATCCAACTGCTGCTTGTCAGAAGCCGTCAATACAGACTTGTCAAAGCCAAACGTCACACTCACATCGGCGACTGGTTTGTACTTATCCAATCCGGCGACAACGCCAGAGAGCGTGTCCACCCGGTTATACGCTTCCTGCGCATTTGTATTCGCCGTATCAGCGCTCTGGCCCGCAGCCATGGCGCGCGCATTGGCACGGTCTGCTGCACCTTGCGCATCGTTGATGCCATGCGTTGCACGATCATCCAAATCTGCAATCGCACGATGATCGTTTGCCGAACGTGCTTCCAAATCGTTGGTCTGTGTGATCAATGGCGCTGTTTGAGAACGAACATAATTCTTCGTAGAGCATCCTGCTGTCAGCAACACCATCCCGGCAGAAAGCGCACCTACTACAGCAATCTTCTTTACCTCAGAGCCAAAGCGTCTCATTCTCGTCTCCTGTGACCGGCCTCTCTGACCGGACTATCCACAGTTACAAAAGCAATCCATGCGCCAAATACTAATACTCGTATAACTAACTTATTTTCAATACCATACGCTATAAAACGAACAGTGATTATAGATTCTCTCCACGAAGATTTTGCTGGTTTGCTGCGGCAGAAACTTCCGCCTTTGCTGCCCATCTAAACTAAGTATCCAGGCATGGACCTCCTCCAGAAAATCCGAACCCTGCCCACGCAGCCGGGTGTCTACCTCTACAAAAATGCTGAGGGAGAAGTCATCTACGTCGGCAAGGCGAAGAACCTTCGCTCCCGCGTGCGCTCCTACTTTCTGGAAAAGAATCAAGCAGCCAACGCCAAAACCGGCTCGCTCATGCGCGAAGCCGTCGATCTGGAATACATCCTCGTCGCCAACGAGCATGAAGCCCTTGCGCTGGAAAACAACCTCATCAAGCAACGCAAACCGCGTTTCAACATTCTTCTACGCGACGACAAAACGTACCCGTACGTCAAGCTAACCCTGCGCGACCGTCACCCGAAGGTCTTCGTCACACGCCGCCTCAAAAAAGACGGCAGCACCTACTACGGCCCCTACTTCCCCGGCAATCTCGCCTATCGCATCGTGGATCTCATCCATCGCAGCTTCCTTATCCCGTCCTGCAAGGTCGATCTCTCGCGCTACCACCCGCGCCCGTGCCTGGAGTTCTACATCAAGCGCTGCCTCGGCCCATGCGTAGAAAGCCTCGTCACCCGAGACGCATACAGCGAAGCCGTTCGCGACGTACAACTCTTTCTCGAAGGCAAGGAAAACGAACTCGAATCGCGCCTCACCGCGCGCATGCACGAGGCCGCAGGAAACGAGCAGTACGAACTCGCCGCACGCCTCCGCGATCAACTCATCACCGTCCATCAGCTACAAGAGAAGCAGCGCATCGCATCCGCAGACGACTCCGACGCAGACGTCTTCGGCTTCCACTTCGCCAACGAGATGCTCGCCGTCAACCAGTTCCACATGCGCGGCGGAAAAATCGTCGATCGTCGCGACTTCTTCTGGGAAGACCTGCCTGAACTGTTAGATGACGATGCGAACACCGAGACATTCGATACATCCACAGACGCTCGTCATCCTGAGGAGCCTCGCGACGAAGGATCTCCGTATTTTGCCAGTGCAGCCATAGAAGCATCGGAAATCCAATCTGTTTCTTCCAGCGAAACGATCTCACCACAAGATGACCCTCAGTTCGAGGCGCCATCCTTCTCCCCCTCAAAATTCTTCGCCTCCTTCCTCGCCCAGCTCTACCTCGACCAGCCCTACGTCCCACGCACCATCATGGTGCCCGCCGAATTCGAAGACCGCGCTGCACTCGCCGAATTGCTCACCGAACGCACCAGCCACAAAGTTGAGATCCTTGTCCCGCAGCGCGGTGAAAAACGTTCCCTCGTCGACCTCGTCTGCCAGAACGCAAAACAGTCCTTCGACCAGCGCTTCCGCACATTGCAACCCACCAAGGCAGCTATCGCAGAAGCCCTGCAAGACGCGCTCAACCTCGCCGAACCGCCCAAACGCATCGAGTGCTTTGACATCTCGCACATCCAGGGCGCGGAAACCGTCGCCTCCATGGTCGTCTGGGAAAACGGCGAGATGAAAAAATCCGACTACCGAAAATTCAAAGTCAAAACCGTCAGCGGCGTAGACGACTTCGCCTCCATGCATGAGATCCTCACGCGCCGCTACGGCCGACTGCAGGAAGAAAAGAAGCCCTTCCCTTCACTCATCCTCATCGATGGCGGACTCGGCCAACTCCACGCCGCCGCAGCCGCGCTCGAACAGATCGGCGTCACACTGCAACCACTCGCTTCCATCGCAAAAAGAGAAGAGATCATCTACGTCTACGGACAGGAAGACGATCCCGTCGTCCTCGACCGCCGCAGCCCCGTGCTCCATCTCGTGCAGCGCATCCGCGATGAATCACACCGCTTCGCCGTCACCTACCACCGCAAGCGCCGCCAGATGCGCGACCGCGTCACCGAACTCGACGAGATCCCCGGCGTAGGCCCGCGCACACGCCAGCGCCTTGTCGAACACTTCGGCTCCGTGCGCGGAATCAAATTAGCCGGACACGACGCACTCACCGCCGTCGTTAACGCAGCCACGGCCACAAAGATCCGCGCCTACTTTCACGACCAGCGCGAGACAGCCATCGACGGCGAACCGGAGCAGGACAACCCGCTCCGCGTCATTTCCTAAATCGGTGCGGATTCGAAATTGGTGATGAATTGAACTCCCGGCACATAGATGCGATGGAGTTGTTTGTCGCCGGTGAGAAAGAGATCGACTCTGGCAGAAGCCGCACACGAGAGATGAATTGCATCCGCAATCTTTAATTTCTGCATCGCTCGGAGTTGAGAAAAGGTATCCACCGCATTCTCATCAAAAGGCAGAAATTGAAACCCCAAGGCACTCACTTGAGCACGCATCGCATGCGTGGCTTCACGGCCTTCCTGCCACCGCCCTGCAAGCATTTCGCCTAGTGCGAGATTGCTCGTGAAGAGTTGATCTCCTCGTTCATACGAACGGACCATCAGATCCTTGCACTTCTTCGCATACTGCGGATGTCCTTCGAGCAAGTAGATGAAGAGCATCGTGTCCCAGAAAACACGGCTCATTCGCTGTCCTCGTCATATCCACGGACCCACCGAATGTACCCTTCTGTCCCGCCTCGCGCAGCGATCTCTTTCTTCATGGCGCCGATAAACGGTTTTAAGAGGCGGTCTGCCTTCTCCTGTGCAGATTCAGTAGAGTCTGCCTGCGGAGAATGAAAACGATAATGCACAGTTACGGTCGTGCTCTTTCCTGAAGGTGCCGTGGGAGGTGCTTCTATATTGGCTTCTAAATTGTTCTCTCTGAGAAACGCTTTTTTTTGTATCGCAGTACAGACCTGATGCTGCAGTCCCTTACGCAAAAGACCGACTTCTTCCATATCTTTCATCAGGTCTCCCACGCGCACCGAAAACTCACGCCTGCGATTTCTCCGGGCAGGCTCTAGATACTTTTCGACAAATCGCTGGCGAATTCTCTGGCTCTGTTCTCCATGGGCCATAGTGTTTCTCCCTTCGATAGAGGAAGCATATGAGAAGCATCGATGTTTGTCAATTTTATATTTATTTTTATCAATTTGTACTAAACGTATTGCACTGGCTCATCTCTCCGCTCTCAAACCCGCGTCTGAACCACGCAATGCGCTGCGCACTCGACCCATGCGTCCAGCTCTCCGGACTCACCGCGCGCCCCTCCATCTTCTGCAGATGATCGTCCCCTACCGCAGCCGCAGCCTTCAGCGCATCCTCAATATCAGCCGAGTTCACCTTGCTGCGGTCGCGCGTCTCATGTCCCCAGATGCCCGCGTAGCAGTCCGCCTGCAACTCCAACCGCACACTCAAAGCGTTCTGCTGCGAAGGATCAGACCGCATCCCCTGCCGCACCCGCGCTTCCGTTCCCACGATCTTCTGCACATGATGCCCAAGCTCATGCGCCACCACGTACGCCTGCGCAAAATCGCCCGCATCTCCACCAATCCGCTTCAACTCATTCCAGAAGTCCAGGTCGATATACACCTTCTCATCCGCCGGGCAGTAGAACGGCCCCGTCGCAGCCTGCGCATTGCCGCAGCCGCTGTACGTCATGTCGCGAAACAGCACCAGCTTCGCATGGCGATACTGCTTGCCCGCCTGCTCCGGCAAAACCTGCGTCCACGTCTTCTGCGCATCATCCAGCACATAACTCACAAGCTGCGCCGACCGATGTTCCGACGCGCTCTCCTGCACCGGCCCTTCATCCATCTGGCGGCTCTGCTGCACAGGAGCGCCGCCACCACTCAGATAAGCGCCAATATAGTTCCGTCCCGTCACCAGACTGATCACCACCAGCACAATCACACCCAGAATGCCGAGTCCGCCACCGCCGCCAAATCCGAACCCTCCACCACCAGACTCGCCGCGCCGGTCCTCAACATCACCGCTCATTCCCCCGGGAGACCATTCCATCGCGCAACCCTGCCTTTCCTAAACATCTACGTCACGCATTCAGATGATGTTCCCATCCAAATCGTCCGCTGTTCTCAAAAAACTTCTGTGGCTGACTCGCTAACTCGCTGACTTGCTGACTCGCTGCTTTCCTACGTGCTACCCTCCACCCATCCCTGCATGAAGTCCACGCTCCCGCCCATCCACCCGCCCCACGTCTCCACGGAGACACGCGATCTCCCGCGCGTCCTCGGCGCATCGCACGCTTCGGCTATCGTCATCGGCATCATCATCGGCAGCGGCATCTTCCTCGTCCCCCGCGAAATGATGGAAGCCACCGGCTCCTCGGCCACGGTCTACCTCGTCTGGATCGTCGCCGGTCTGCTCTCCCTCTTCGGAGCCATGACCTACGCAGAAGTAGCCGCCGCCCGCCCGCACTACGGCGGTGAGTATGCCTTCCTACGCGAGGCCTACGGCGACATGATGGGCTTCCTCTATATGTGGACGAACTTCGTCGTCTCCAAACCCGCTTCCATCGCCACCATCGTCACCGGACTCGTCCGCACCCTCGCCACCTTCAGCGTCTTTTCCTTCTTCAACACGCCCACGCCGCTCCACATCACCTGGGGCATCGCCGTCGCCATCGCCGCCACATGGGCCGTCACGTTGTTGGACATCATCGGCACACGCCGCGCAGGCGACGTGCAGGTCGCGCTCACCTGGCTCAAGATCGCGCTCATCGCCACCATCGCCGGCGTCTGCTTCTTCGCCGCAGGAACCCACGGACAGATCTGGCACTACGCCACACACTACGCAGGCGCAAAAGGCGGATTCACCGGCTTTATGATCGCGCTCATCGCCGCTCTCTGGGCCTACGACGGCTGGAGCGACGTCGCCGCCGTCGCCGGAGAAGTCCGCAACCCGCAACGCAATCTTCCACTTGCCTTGATCGGCGGAGTCACCGCCGTCGGCGCGCTCTACATGCTCACCAACGCAGCCATCCAGTACGTCATGCCCGCCGCCGCTGTCGCCACATCCGACCGTCCCGCCGCAGACGCGCTTCGCCTCATCGTAGGCCCATGGGGAGCGGGCCTGGTCTCCGTAGGCATGGCCGTCAGCATCGCCGCCACGCTCGTCGGCTCCTCACTCACAGGAGCGCGCGTTCCCTTCGCCGCCGCGCACGACCGCCTCTTCTTCAAAAAGCTGGCTTACGTTCATCCACGCTTTCAAACGCCATCGAACTCGCTCATCGTGCAGGCCATTCTGGCCACGCTGCTGCTCTTCGCCATCGGCAAATTCAAAGCGCTCTTCGCGCTCGCAGTCTTTTCAGAATGGATCTTCTACGCACTTGCCGTCAGCACCGTCTTCGTCTTCCGCAAGCGCGACACAGCCGCCGACCGCCCCTACTCCGTCACCGGATATCCAGTCGTCCCAATCCTGTTTATCGCGGCAGCCCTCGTGCTGGTCGTCTTCTCCTTGAAAGCCGAACCGCTCAACACCAGCATCGGCTCTCTCGTCATCCTCGCCGGAGTCCCCGTCTTCTACTGGTTTAGAAAAAGGACCGTCGAGGAAGACTCTGAGTGAGCCTCCTGATCGGAAGGACACAGCTTTAGCTGTGTCGTTATGCGTGCCAAAGAACCGGCTTCAGCCGCTGAGGTTTAGCTTTTCCGGATGAGCGGCTTTCATGAAGGAAACGTCCGTTTCAGCTACGGATACGATGTTTTCAGGGCCAAAGGCCCGCCCTATATTAGCCTTGGGCGAAGCCCCAGGTATGCAGACTAAACACACCAGAGCGCTGAAAGTGCGACCTATCCTTACGACCAAGCTCGCTGCGTAATTACCCTCTCGTACAACTGCACATACTGTTTCGCAGACGTATGCCAGCCATAATCCTGCATCATGCCGCGTTGCATGATTTCCGTCCACTCTTCCTTATTCTGGAAGACACGCAAAGCCCGCAAAATCGCATCGTAGAAAGCCCACGGAGAATACCCGGAGAACTTGAACCCAGTTCCCTTTCCACCCGCCTGCTCATCTACGGTGTCCTCTAATCCGCCTGTCGCACGCACAATCGGCACCGTGCCGTACTTCAGCGAATAGATCTGGTTCAACCCGCAAGGCTCATAACGCGAAGGCATCAGGAACATGTCCGCACCCGCTTCGATCTTGTGCGCCATCACATTGTCATAGCCAATCTGCACGCGCACCTTGTCAGGATACTTCTCAGACAGCTCCGTGAACAGCCGCTCGTAATACTCTTCCCCCGATCCAAGCACCATCAGCACCATGTCCTGCTTCACCAACTCGTCGATAATCTGCGCAAGCAGATCGAGGCCCTTCTGCGTCGCCAGCCGCGTCACCATACCAATTACGGGCGTCTCATCACTCACATGGTCGAAGCCGAAGGCGTGCAGCACATCGCGACGGCACTCCTTCTTCCCTTTCAAATCTTTCGGCGTATAGTGCGCCGCGATATTGGCATCCGTCTCTGGATTCCACTCCGTGTAATCCACGCCGTTCAAGATGCCGAGCAGATCGTCCGCACGTTGCGCGAACACGTTCTCTAAACCGCTACCAAACTCCGGCGTCTTGATCTCTTCGGCATACGTCGGACTCACCGTAGTCAGCGCGTCCGCATACACGCATCCGCCCTTCAAAAAGTTGAACGTGTCATTCTGCTCCAGTTTGTCGAAACGGAACATGTCCCACGGCAACAGCAACTCCTCCGTCGTCTTCGGCGGAAACCATCCTTGATAACCGGCGTTATGGATCGTCAGCACACTCGGCACTTTGCGCAGCACCGGATCGAAGTAATACGTGGACCGCATGTAAACGCTCACCATCGCAGCCTGCCAGTCATGCACATGGAAAACATCCGGCACACCCAGAACCTTCGACGCCTCGATCACCGCACGGCTAAAGAGACCAAACCGCTCCGCATTGTCGGGATAATCGCCTGAAGGCGTCGCATAAAAGCTCTCGCGATCGAACAGCTCCGGGCAATCCACAAAATACATCTGCGCGCCATGCTGCTCGCCCGCATCCAGAATCCGCACAAAACGGTTGTAGTCCCGGAACGGAATGGTCACGCTCGCCAGCTTCACCGGAAGGTTCGGCATCTGCTGCGCGACCTGCCGGTAGTACGGCACAAGCGTCGTCACGCGATGCCCCAGCTTCTTCAACTCCGCCGGGAGAGCTCCCACCACATCGGCCAGACCGCCCGTCTTCGCCCAGGGCGTGCACTCCGATGCCGCAAACACGATATGCATTCCGTTCTATCTCCTGCTACCTCATAAAGCGGTAGTCTGTAACTTTATGGGATGCAATCCATTATCAGATGAGTTCTAAAAGAAAACCGAAGCTCGGCCAGAACTTTCTCTCCGACGACGCCGCGCGCCATCGCATCGCCGACGCCTTAGGCGACCTCTCGCAACGCACCGTCATCGAGATCGGCCCCGGACACGGCGCCATCACCACCATCCTTGCAGAGCGGGCAAAAAAACTTATCTGCATCGAACTCGACCGCTCGCTCGTCCCCGAACTGCGTTTCAAATTCCGCAATCACGCAACCGTAGAGATCATCGAAGCCGACATCCTCGAAACCGACCTCTCCGCTCTCATCTCAGATGGCAAAGCCGACGTCATCGGCAACCTGCCCTACTACATCACCTCAGACATCCTGCTCCACCTCTTTGCCGCATCCGCACATCTCCGCACGGCAGTGGTCATGATGCAGCGCGAGGTCGCCGACCGCGTCGCCGCCCAACCCGGCACACGCGACTTCGGACTCCTCTCCGCCACCGCGCAACTCTACGGCACCATCGACAATCTCTTCACGCTGCCACCCTTGGCCTTCTCTCCCCCACCCGAGGTTCACTCCTCCGTCCTGCGCATCACCTTTGCTCCACGTTTCGCAGAACTCAATATCAAAGACGAGCAGGCCTTCATCGACTTCCTGCGCGTCTGCTTCGCACAGAAGCGGAAAACACTCTTAAATAACCTCCGCAATGCTGGTTTTAGTGCAAAACAGATAACAGAGGTTTGCGAAAATGCAGCTATTTCTCCTCAAATACGAGCAGAATCTCTCCAATTAGAGAGCTTTGCATTCCTTTTTCGAGCACTCGCAGCAGACACCAATTTCCCCAAAAAGTGAACCGTAACTTGTGCGCTAAAGATGCTTTGCAGCGCGAAACTGACGCACTACATCCGCCGGATCGCGATGCTCGCCATCAACGGCCTGGTTCATGGCGCGCATCTCTATGGCGGAGACTTGTCCGGCAAGCTTTTCCAGGGCGCGCTGAAGGGCGGGATGTTTTTGCAATGAATCGGTGCGCACCAGCGGCACCGCTTCATAGGGCGGGAAGGCGTGGCGATCATCCTGCAACACCCGCAGGCGCATGGCCTCGATGGCGCCATCGGTCGAGTTACCAGAAACGATGTCTACTTGATGCGCGGCGAGTGCACGGTAGAGAAGGCCAAGATCCATCACGCGCGGACGGTCGTTGAAATGCAGATTGTAGGTTTGTTCGACCGCAGGTAGACCATCCGGGCGCGACTGGAATTCGTATCCGGTGCCGAGACGCAGTGTGGGTGCGAGCAGCGGGAGTTGCGAGAGCTTGGTGATGTTGGTGAAGCGTGGATCGTCTCCGCGCACGATCATGGCGAAGGTGTCCTCGAAGCCGAGTGGGGCGGCGACGGTGACGTGGTATTTCTGCGCGTAGATGCGCCGGATGGTGGCCAGCGCGGCTGCGGGGTCTTTCTGGAGAGGCTGTTTGAGGACTGCGGAGAGCGCGGTACCGGAGTATTCCACGTAGGCGTCGACGCGTCCGGCGACGAGCGCCTGGTGCGCGATGTAGGAGCCGGCGAGGTAGAAGCGGCGCTCGATGGGTTCGCCCTGGGCTTCGATCTCCTGCGCCAGAAGTTCGCCGAGGATGACCTGTTCGGTGAAGTTCTTGCAAGCGATGACGAGTTTGCCTGAGCGGGGCGGATTGCAGCTCGTGAGCGCGAGCAGCAGCGGCAGCAGAAGGGCGAGGCGCTTCATGCGTTGTACCGGTGTGCCAGCCGCTTTTCTGCGAAGCCGAGGACGCCGTCTGCGAAGAGCGCCAGCAGTGCAGCGGGAACCGCCCCGGCGAGGACGAGGCGATTGTCGACAGAGGCCACTCCCCGGAAGATCAGTTCCCCCAATCCGCCTGCACCGATCGCCGCTGCGATGGTGGCAACGCCGACGCAGGTGACGGCAGCGGTGCGGATTCCGGCAAGGATGACGGACGCGGAGAGAGGAAGCTCTACTTTGAAGAGTACCTGCAACTTACTCATTCCTATGGCAATCCCTATATTTGTTAGCGAGGGTTCGATGGATCGGACACCTGCATAGGTGTTGCGAAGGATGGGGAGCAGAGCGTAGCCGGTGAGGGCGACTATGGCTAGGCGTGCGGCACTGTCTCCGAAGAACGGTACAGGCAGCAGGAGGCCGAAGAGCGCGAGCGACGGGATGGTCTGGAGCACATTCGCGAAGCCGATGACCGGCTTGGCGAGAGCTGGTTTGCGCGTGAGGAGGATGCCTGTGGGCACGGCGATGAGAACCGCGATGGCGAGTGCCCATCCGGTGAGCCAGAGGTGTTCGATGAGCAGGCGGGTGATTTCCCCGGAGTGTTGTCGGAGGAACTCCATCAGAAGAGTCCCCTATGAAGCTGATCCTGAAACCGTTCTTCCGTCCGGTGGAGACCTTCGGCAGCACTGCGATAAGCGGCAACCAGAGGCTCTGAGGATGCACCTATCTCCGCCGGTGAAAGCGCAAGCGCGACCTGCCCCTTCGAGACAAAAGCAATTTTATCGGCGAGATACATGGCCTCCTGTAAGTCGTGCGTCACGAAGATGGCAGTCGTCTTTACCTCGGCGAGAAGCGACTTCAACAGAGCCTGCATCTCGGTGCGAGTAAGAGGGTCGAGCGCGCCGAAAGGCTCGTCCAACAGAAGGATGGAAGGTCGTGCCGCGAGAGCGCGCGCCAAACCTGCGCGTTGACGTTGACCACCTGAAAGCTCGTGGGGGTAGCGGTGCGAGAAGGCAGATGGATCAAGCCCCACCATATCCAGAAGTTCAGTTGCGCGAACGTCCTTGTCCTTCTTCGGCTTGCCGCCAATCTCCAGCGGAAGCGCGACGTTGCGGCCGATGGTCATGTGCGGGAAGAGGCCCGTCTCCTGAATCACATAGCCGATGTGCCGGCGGATAGCACGCAGCTCCCTTTCGCGCAGGCGGAGGATGTCCCGGCCATTCACAAGTACCGTACCGGTAGTTGGCCGGACGAGTGCGTTGATCGTCCGCAGCAGCGTGGTTTTGCCGGAGCCGGAACGCCCCAGCAGCGCCGTGGAGGAGCCGGGCGCGAAGCGGATGCTGATGTTGTCGAGGATGCAGTGCGGCTGCGCGTCAGGCGCGGAAGCGGGCAGCGCGAGACTCACACCGGTGAGTTCGACGCTGCCTGCCTCAGTCATGCGCAGTCTCTACAGATCGGATTCGTTCTGCTGGTTCGCGGAGTCAGCGATGGCGGGCGTGGTGCCGCTGGCGCCCTTCACCCGGACGACGGTGATCTTGGAAAAGCCTTCGGCAAACGTGGGCGGCTTGAGACGCTCCGTCATCTTCTGCATCACTTCTTCTGACACGCGGCGCTCGCGCTTGGAATTGCGTTCGGCGCAAACCTCGAATGGCACGTCGAAGAAGACGGCATGCACGTGATACCCGAAGGACTTGGCCATCTTGATCCACTGGCGGCGTTCATGCGCGGAGAGGTTCGTCGCGTCCACGTAGTTCCACGGCATCTTAGCGATAAGGCGCGCGCGCAACAGCGAACGCAGCGTGGAGAAGACCAGGCCGGAGTAGCGCTGGTCGGTAATGTCGTCGAAGAGGATGGTGCGGAGCATGTCCGACGACAGCGGCTGCACGCCGCGGCGTTTGTACCAGGTCGTTTTGCCGCTACCGGGCAGGCCGATGGTGAGCACGACGTAGCCTTTCGGCTCGGCGTTCTGCTGCGGCTTTTCTACAACGGTGGCTGCGGGGGTGGAGGGGCTTTCGGGCTGTGTCTCCACTTCCAGCTTGCCGGTTTGTGGAGCGCCTTCTTCTTCAGGCGCATCCTCTTCCCGTTCAACGGGAGCGCTGTAGCTGTAGGAGGGACTCAAGGGCGTGGGAATGTCGGTGCGGACACTCTGGCCGGTCTTACCTGTGGACTCGCTATCGTTCGGTCCACGCTTGGAACGTCTTCTCATCGAGGTTTCTCGACTTTGCTGAAATATGGGCGCACCGCCAAACGTGCCTCGGCGCGACTTACCTTGGTTTGTAGCACATGCGGCAGAGTGCCCGCAAAACGGTGCACCTTTCTGGGTACGTTTGGCTCTATCCGATAATCGCCGCTACACTGGATATGTAAACCTTCCGCATTAACCGATGCGGCCCACAGAATTTCCCAGAAACCTGAACTTTTTGACACATAACGCGAGGAGCACACCGAACCATGGCAGTAAAGGTAGGCATCAACGGATTTGGACGCATTGGACGTAACGTTTTCCGGACCGCGATCGATAACCCTGAGATCGAGTTCGTTGCAGTCAACGACCTGACCAGCCCCAAGACGCTGGCCCACCTACTGAAGTACGACTCGATTCTCGGCAACCTGAAGCACGAGATCGTGGCAGGCGATGACTTTATCTCCGTGGATGGAAAGAAGATCAAGGTCTTTGCCGAGCGCGACCCTGCCAAGCTGCCCTGGGCAGAGGTAGGCGCGCAGATCGTGGTGGAGTCCACCGGCCACTTTACCGACGCCACCAAGGCCAAGGCGCACCTGGGCGAGACGGTGAAGAAGGTCATCATCTCCGCTCCGGCGACGAACGAGGACATCACCCTTGTGCTCGGCGTGAATGCCGAGAAGTACGATGCGGCCAAGCACCACGTCATCTCCAACGCAAGCTGCACCACCAACTGCCTTGCGCCGGTGGTGAAGGTGCTGCATGAGGAGTTCGGCATTAAGAGCGGCATCATGACGACGATCCACTCCTATACGAACGACCAGGTGATCCTCGACTTTCCGCACAAAGACCTGCGCCGCGCCCGCGCTGCCGCCATTAACATCATCCCCACCAGCACCGGCGCTGCCAAGGCGCTGAAACTCGTGATCCCCGAGATGGACGGCAAGCTGGATGGTTTCGCAATCCGCGTCCCAGCTCCGAACGTCTCGGTGGTTGACCTCACCTTTACTACGGAGAAAGAAATTTCTGCGGAGGCAATCAACGCGGCGATGAAGAAGGCCAGCGAAGGCTCGCTGAAGGGCATCCTCGGCTATACGGAAGAGGAGCTTGTTTCGAGCGACTTCAAGGGCGACGCACGTTCGTCCATCTTCGACAGCAAGCTGACCAAGGTGCTGCAGAAGAACAACGGCAAGATCATCTCCTGGTACGACAATGAGTGGGGCTACTCCTCGCGCGTGAAGGACCTGATCCTGTTCCTGGAGCAGAAGGGGCTGTAAGCTTCATCCGTATTCACTTGGGAGACAACGATGGCTGCGCAACACACGATCGTTCTTACACCTGAGTTATTCGAGCGCGTCCAGCGTCTGGCGAACGAGCAACATCGTTCGCCAGAACTGGTTGTGCATCAAATGCTCGAAGAACATTTCGCTGACCTTGATGGGTATTCATGTTTACATCAAGATGCTGATAAAGCGATTGAGAACTTTAAGCGAACCGGCCTCCACGCCACTTTCGAAGAGGTTGATGAGTGGCTGGGAAAGCTGGCTGCCGGTGAACGCGTTCCTCCTCCGAAATGCCACACATAGTCTGGTCGCCAGAGGCGCTGGATGATCTTGTTCGCCTCCATTCTTTTCTCGCCGAACATAACGAGGATGTAGCCGAAAGAGCGATGGGCACGATCCGAAAGGGCGTGCGTTTACTCGGCCGGTTTCTGCTTTCAGGACGCACGCAGCCAAAGCAGGATTCTCTCAAAAGAGAGTGGGTCATTCGTTTTGGACCAGGCGCATACATCGTGGACTATGAAGTGGTGGAAGATACTGCGGTGATCGGAAGCGTTCGGCACAGTCGCGAACAAAGAGACGAACAGCTCGACCAGTGAACGATTTCAAACTTTTTGGAAATTCCGTACTCTTATGTTTATGAGAGATCGCGAACTTATTCCCGGCACATCGCCCTACGAACCCATTATCGGCTTTTCGCGCGCGGTGCGCGTGGGCAACCATGTGCATGTCTCCGGCACAGGGCCGGTGGGTGCAGATGATGCTTCACCTGCTGACCAGACGCGCGCCACACTGGCCATCATTCAGACCGCGCTGGAAAAGGCAGGTGCAAAGGTGGAGCACGTTGTCCGCACGCGCATGTTTCTTACGCAGGCAGCGGATTGGGAAGAGATTGGCCGCGCACATGGCGAGGTGTTTGGGACGATCCGCCCCGCATCCACCATGGTGGTTGTGAAAGAACTGCTCAATCCGAAATGGCGCATTGAGATTGAGGCCGATGCTGTGATTCCGGAGAGTGATCTCTAATCGCTAAGGGCTGCTCCCTGAATGAAGCGGCCTTATTCTGGCGATTCGCCAAATGCAGCGGCTGCGTTCATACTCAAACGAACCGGATATTTGAGCATGACGAACCAGGCAGTTCTCCCCAGCAAGAATCACTACAAGATCCTCGACGGCCTGCGCGGTGTGGCTGCGCTGGTCGTCGTTCTGTTTCATTCGTTTGAGATGTATGCGGGTGACGATCCGTACAAGTTCGTCATCGGGCACGGGTATCTCGCGGTCGATTTTTTCTTTCTGCTCTCCGGCTTTGTTGTGGCCTACGCGTATGACGACCGCTGGGGCCGCATGACGCAGTGGGACTTCTACAAACGCCGCCTCGTACGTTTGCAGCCCATGGTCATTCTGGGCAACATCATTGGCGCGGTGCTCTTTTATCTGCAGGCTGGAGCGGCATTTCCTGTGATCGCCACCACGCCGGCATGGAAGATGCTGCTGGTGATGTTCGTGGGGTTCACGGTCATTCCGATTCTGCCATCGATGGATATTCGCGGCTGGCAGGAGATGCATCCGCTGGATGGGCCGGAGTGGACGCTCTTCTTCGAGTACATAGCCAACATTTTGTATGCGCTTGTGTTGCGCAAACTGCCCAACAAGATCATGGGCATTCTGGTGGCTCTGGCTGCCATCTTTCTCATCCACCTCACGGTGATGGGACCGCGCGGTGATGTGATCGGCGGCTGGAGCGTGACGCCGGAGCAATTGCACATTGGCTTTGCGCGCCTGCTGTTTCCCTTCCTTGCCGGAATCCTGCTCATGCGTCTGCACAAGCGCATTCATGTGCCGGGAGCATTTGCGTGGTGCAGTTTGATCCTGGTTGTTTTCCTGGCGATTCCGCGCGTAGGACCACCGCAGCATACGTGGATGAATGGACTGTACGAGTCCTTCTGCATCATCGTGGTGTTCCCTATCATTCTTCTGATGGGAGCAGGCAGCGATATATCGGGCAAAATGGAGCGCGTGTGCAAGTTTGCAGGCGACCTGTCGTATCCGCTGTATATCTCGCACTACCCGCTCAACTACACCTACACGGTGTGGGTAAATCGTCATCATGTGCCATTGTCGCAGGGCGCGCCGATCAGTCTGTTGGTGGTGTGCGTGAATGTGGCAGTGGGATATGCCTGTCTCAAGCTGTATGACGAGCCAGTGCGCGCGTGGCTGACCAGGCGCTTTCTCCCCAAGAAAGCGGCCTGAGTATTTCGCAGCGGGCGGTTATCATCGAAGGTATGGCTACGCTTTCCATCCGTGATCTTGACCTGACCGACAAGCGCGTTTTCATCCGCGTCGACTTCAACGTTCCGCTCTCGAAAGATGGGCGCGAGATTCTCGACGATACGCGCATCCGCGAAACCCTGCCGACCATTGAATATGCGATCCGCCGCCGCGCGAAGGTGATTCTTGCCGCGCATCTCGGCCGCCCGAAGGGCAAGCCGGTGCCGGAGATGAGTCTGCGTCCCGTGGTCGATCGTTTGCGTGAGTTGGTCGATCACGATTTGGGCGATGATTTCAACGTTGCCTTCTCGCCGGATTGCGTGGGCGAGATTGCTCACGAAATGGTGAATAACCTGGAGAGCGGACAGATCCTTCTGCTGGAAAATCTGCGCTATCACGCGGAAGAAGAGAAGAACGATCCTGAGTTTGCCAAGAAGCTCGCCTCGCTCTGCGATCTCTATGTGAACGATGCTTTTGGAGCGGCGCATCGCGCGCATGCTTCGACGGAGGGCATCACGCATTTCGTGAAGCAGTCGGCTGCCGGCCTGCTGATGGAGAAGGAACTCAACTATCTATCTAAAGCTCTGGAGACACCGGATAAGCCCTTCGTCGCCATCATCGGCGGCGCGAAGGTGAGCGACAAGATCGAGGTCATCAATGCCTTGCTCGAAAAGGTAGACGCAATTATCATCGGCGGCGGCATGGCCTACACCTTTCTGAATGCGAAAGGCCAGAAGACCGGAAAGAGCCTGCTGGAAGCGGATAAGTTAGACATCGCGACTGCTGCGATGAAAAAAGCAGAACAGAAAGGTGTGCGTTTTCTGCTGCCAGTCGATCACGTTCTTGCAGACAAGTTTGCTGCGGACGCGAAGACGCAGATTGTCGAAGGCAATGCAGACTTTCCTGCCGAGTGGATGGCACTGGATATCGGCCCGAAATCGATCGAACTCTTCAAGAAAGAGATTGAAGACGCACGCACCATCGTGTGGAACGGCCCAATGGGCGTCTTTGAAATCCCCGCGTTCGCGAAAGGCACCATGGCGATTGCGCATGCGGTGGCGAACAACACAGACTGCATCTCCATTGTGGGCGGCGGCGACTCGGTAAGCGCCGTGCATAAGGCAGGTGTGGCCGACAAGATCACGCACATTTCCACCGGCGGCGGAGCCTCGCTCGAATTTCTGGAAGGCAAGAAGCTGCCCGGCGTGGAAGCGCTGACGAAGAAATAGTTCAACCGAAAAAGAGGATCGATGCGTAAGAAAGTAATTGCCGGCAACTGGAAGATGTACAAGACACCCGACGAAGCGAAGGCCTTCGTAGAAGCGCTGTTGCCCCTTGTAAAGGGTCACACGCGCAATGAGATCGTGATCTGCCCGTCTGCGACTTCGCTCTCGACAGTTGTGGAGACGGCCAAGGGTTCCAATATCTCTGTCGGAGCGCAAACGGTGCATTGGCTGGATGAAGGCGCGTACACCGGCCAGACGTCACCGAAGATGCTCACGGCCATCGGCGTGACGCATGCGATCCTTGGCCACTCCGAGCCGCGCACGCACGACAGCGAAACTGACGAGCGCGTGAACCTGAAGCTGAAGGCCTGTGTGAAGCACGGCATCCATGCCATCGTCTGCATCGGCGAGCAGTTGGAAGAGCGGCAGCAGAACCTGACGCGTGATGTGCTGTTGGCACAGCTTGCAGGTGGTCTCGCTGGCGTGACGCCCGATATGGCGGACAACTTCGTAATTGCCTACGAGCCTGTCTGGGCCATTGGCACCGGGCTCACCGCCACGCCGGAACAGGCGGAAGAGGCGCATACCATCATCCGCACCGCGCTGGCGCAGCACCTGGGTGAAGATGTAGCCGCGAAGATGCGCATTCTTTACGGCGGATCGGTAAAGCCAGGCAACATCGCTGCCCTGCTCGCTATGCCGAACATCGATGGAGCGCTCATCGGCGGCGCAAGCTTGGTCGCGGAAGACTTCGCCAAGATGGTGAAGTACGAAGCATAGCACTCGCTGCAAATTAAAAAGCCTTCGCAATGCGAAGGCTTTTCTGCTTTACGGAAGATTTAGTGCACGACGCCTAACTGGTCAAAAGGCCAGTACACAAATGCCGCACGCCCATAGATCAGGCCACGGTCCACAGCACCGAAGTCGCGGCTGTCTGAGGAGATGGAGCGGTGGTCGCCCATTACCCAATATTCATTCTTCGGAACAACAGTGTCCGGGAGCGAGCGCGAGTCCTCAAAGCGATGCGGAACGTAGCTTTCGTGCAGCAGCGCGCCATTGACGTACACCTTGCCGCGATCGATGCGGATGTGGTCACCCGGCAGACCGATCACGCGCTTGATGTAGTTCTTCGATTGATCGCGCGGATACTGAAAGACCACCACATCTCCGCGATGCACATCGCCAATGTGATATGCCATCTTGTTGATGAAGAGACGGTCCTGATCGCTCAGCATGGGCAGCATGCTGGTCCCCTCCACCCGCACCGGCTGGTAGAGAAACATGATGATGAAGACCGAGATGGACACCGACACAACCACATCGCGCAACCATGAAGGCGTGCGGAAGGCGCTACGCGTCTGCGGCATTTCCTCAGTTGCCTGCTGCTCGATTTGCGGCGGTGTTTCCGGGGTCGATTCCATCGCTTACTTCATCTTAGACGCAGATTTAGCCTCGCCGTTATACCGCAGACCCAACCCAGGCACCAGGGACTTGCCGTTGATGCCCTCTGGCGACCAGGCTTTCACGATAGCTTCGGCAATTTTGGCGATGCTCATTTCGCCTTCGTTGTCGACGGTCCAGCTCTGGTCCTTGTTCTCGTAGGTGTAGATGGCCATCACAATTGGCCCACTTTTACCGGCAATCAGGGCCACGTCAGAACGCGTCGCGTTCAACGATCCCGTCTTGCTGGCAATGCCGCTTCCCTCCTCGGTTGAGTCGAGCGTCTCAATGTAGCGCGGAATGGTTTCTCGATAGAACTGATTACGCATCATGTTGATCGCGACACTGCATGCCGCATCGGCCTTTGCCTGTTCGACCTGCGGTGTGCCGGGAATGTTCAGATCGCAACGACCGATCTTATCCATGAGCGTAGCGATCTCGCGCGGCGTGGTTTTACCCAGGCCGTACTTCTTCTGGTCCGCCGGCATGGGCCCGGTGGCAGGCTTCATCACCTTCTTGTAGAGCCAGGTGTTCTTCAGGCCGATGGCCGCCATGTCCTCATCCACCGCCTGCGTGCCGAAGCGGTCGATCATCATGTTGGTCCCGGTGTTGTCGCTGACAATGACCATCATGGTCGCAACGTCCTTCAGCGTGATGGTGAGCGGTGTATCGAATAAGTGCAGCACACCCGATCCGCCGACACCCTCGCCCGGTTCCAACGTCAGCTTTTCGTCCCAGTGAGCATTGCCGAGCGCCACCTGCCGGGAGGCTTCCCACAGCATGGCCAGCTTGATGGTGCTGGCCGTCTGCACCACCTGATCGGCATCCACCGCAATCGTTTTACCGGTATTTAACTGGTGTGCGTAGAGGGCAACTTTGCCGTGGTGGGACGCCACAATCTGCTGCACGGCAGCTTTAGTAACCATGTCTTCTTCGGCACGCAATACAGGTGTGAAGTAGAGAAGAAAGGCGGTCGTCAATGCGAGGGAACATCTCTTCAAGAGCATGCGCAGCATCTTACATCGAAAGACGGCGATGTCTGCCTCTGTTCAGATTTAACGTGCCAACCGTACGCGAGCGGCGGTAAACTGGAACGGGCCAGGACCGGTTATTTTTATGACACCTACGATGATGGAAGACGTTCCAGTAAAGTCGAATAGCTCGGCCGAACACGGCAAGAGTGAGTTGCAGGGCCTCGTAACCGAACGCCGCAACGAAGCCTCAGAGGGCCTTGACATCAAGTCGGCCCTCGAGATTGCACGCATCATCAACGCCGAAGATGCGAAGGTCCACAGCGCTGTGAAGAAAGCCATTCCGGAGATTGCGATTGTGATCGACGAAGTGGCCCGTGCATTGCGTGACGGTGGCCGCCTGATCTACATAGGTGCAGGTTCCAGCGGACGTATCGCCGCACTCGACTCAGCCGAGTGCCCTGCCACCTTCTCCACCGCCCCGGCACAGGTGCAGTACATCATGTGCGGAGGCCCCAAGGCGCTCGCCTCTGCCGCTGACGTGAATGAAGATTCGCCCGAAATGGGCCAGCGCGATATCGCCAAGCGTCGCCCCACCCGCAAAGACATCGTCATCGGCATCTCTGCCTCTGGCCGCACTCCGTACGTCGTAGGCGCCGTAGGCTACGCCCGCACACGAGGATCGCGCACAGCCTCCATCGTCTGCAATCAGGACACGCCGCTCTCGCGTGTAAGCGATACCACCATCGTGGCCGAAGTGGGCCCTGAGGTCATCTCCGGCTCCACGCGTCTAAAGGCATCCAGCGCGCAGAAGATGATCACTAACATGATCACCACCGGAGCTATGACCCGGCTCGGTTATGTGTACGACAACCTAATGGTGAACGTGCACATGAAGAATGAAAAACTGGTGGAGCGCGGCATCAACGTGCTGATGCGCGTTACCGGCGTAGACCGCGATACAGCCATCCGCACAATTAAGTCCGCTGGCAAATCCATTCCTACTGCGGTAGTCATGCTGAAGGCCAATGTAGACAAGATGGAAGCCGTACGCCGCCTGTCCAAATCGGATGGCAATGTGCGTCGGGCAATTGAGGATTCAAAGCTGGAACTGTAGCTCAACCCATCTAGCTATCAAAAAGTTGCGCGCAACCTTCCAATGGATACGTGTTTATCTCCTCAGCGGCCTCCCAAACGGCCTTCAGGAGATACACGGATGAAACGCACACTCGTACTTTCCACCCTCGCATTTGCCCTTGCTGGAGGCGCCGCCTTCGCACAGGATGCTCCCGCTGCACCGCCTGCTCCAGCCCATAAGGTCGGGCATGGAAAGCATAATCCACAAAATATGGCCCAGCACATGAAAGCCGCTCTTGGCCTTACGGATGAGCAGACAGCCAAGCTGGAGCCTATTCTTGCCGCACGGCAGCAGAAGACCGAAGCACTGAAGGCAGACACCTCACTAACTGAAGATCAGAAGCGCATGCAGCTCAAGCAGATTAGTAAAGACTCGCGCAAAGAAATCGAAGACATTCTCACGCCTGAGCAGGTGCAAAAGATGAAGTCGATGAAGCATGGTCATGACAAGCAGGCTGAGCAACCTGCTGAACCCTCTGGCCTGTAATCTGGCATAAATACAGAAGCGAAGCGGGCCTTTCAAAGGCCCGCTTCGTCATTTATTTCCAACAAACCCGCATCTATCTAGGCACCCTCCTTTCCTCGTTACTCTTCCGTAAACTACCCCTATGGACAAGTTCGTAGTCCGTGGGGGCAATCCCCTCCTCGGCACCATCAAAGTTTCCGGCGCGAAAAACTCCGCGCTTCCCTGCATGGCCGCGGCCATCCTCACCGAGGACGAAGTCATCCTCGAAAACATCCCGCAGGTACGAGACATCGAAACCGAGCGCAAGCTGCTGGAGTCGATGGGCGCCGAAGTGGAACTCGGCTATGGCCGCGCACAGCATCGCACCACCATCCAATGCTCTGTACTCAGCGATCCTGAAGCGAAGTATGAAATCGTCAAGACGATGCGCGCGTCCTCGCTTGTACTTGGACCGCTTGTCGCACGCGCTGGCATAGCTCGTGTTGCCGTTCCAGGCGGATGCGCCATTGGTGGACGGCCCATCGATCTGCATCTCAAGGGCCTGGAAGCGATGGGCGCTACCATCACACAGGACCACGGCTATATCGAAGCAAAAGCCGACCGCCTCAAAGGCGCGCATATTCTCTTCGACAAAATCACTGTCACCGGTACGGAAGATCTACTGATGGCGGCCACCCTCGCAGATGGCGAGAGCGTGCTCGAAAACGCCGCGCAGGAACCGGAGGTCACCGATCTAGCCGCAATGCTCACCAGCATGGGCGCACAGATCGAGGGAGCAGGCACCAGTACCATTCGCGTAAAAGGCGTGAGCAAGTTGCACGGTACGCGTTATCGCATCAATCCTGATCGCATTGAGGCCGGCACATTCATCATTGCCGGGGCGATCTCTGGTGGCGATCTCAACGTGGACTGCTGCAACCCACATCACCTTGAAGCAGTCATCATGAAGTTGCAGGAGTGTGGCGTGCGGCTGGATGTGGGCAAGGAATCCATTCGCGTACGCAGCGAAGGCAAGCTGCAGGCCGCTGACGTTAGCACCGTGGAGTATCCGGGCTTTCCAACAGACATGCAGGCGCAATACATGGCTCTAGCCACGCAGGCAAAAGGCACCAGCGTGATTACAGAGAACATCTTCGAAAACCGTTTCATGCACGTGAGCGAATTGACCCGCATGGGTGCGAACATCAAGGTGGATGGACGCTCCGCTACTGTGCGCGGCAAATCTCCGCTTTCCGCCGCAGCCGTTATGTGCAGCGACCTGCGCGCCAGCGCATCGCTTGTTCTGGCCGCTCTGGTCGCAGATGGCGAAACCATCCTTGACCGCGTCTATCACATCGACCGAGGGTACGAGCGTATCGAAGAAAAGCTGCGCGGAGTGGGCGCGCAGATTCGCCGCATGGGTGAGGTCTTCGGTAAACGATAACTTCGCTTCCGCAGACAACGCACGCGGCATCGGCATACTCTTTCAGAAGAGGTCTGCTGATGCCGCGTTTTCTTGTCTCGCTTGTACTCGTTCTCGCTGTTGCCGCACAGGCGCAAACAAAAGACATCACCACTTATATTCACCACACCTGGGACACGCTCACGCGCTCCACCACGCAATGCAACGCGGTGAGCGACAGTAAAGTGGCCGAGAAACCCATTGTGTATCTGCCAGCAGGCATGGCTATTCCTGCCGATCTCGCAAAGATGCAGAAGCAGTGCGGCGTGGAGGTGGAGCACCTGCCACGCCGCATTACGCATATCGCAGAGGTCATGCCGGATGAGCTTCCGCGTACCGGCGTGCTCTACCTGCCGCATCCGTATGTCGTTCCCGGCGGACGCTTCAATGAGATGTACGGCTGGGACAGTTACTTCATCATCCTCGGCCTGCTGCACGATGGCCGCGACGATCTGGCGCGCGGCATGGCGGAGAATTTCTTCTTCGAGATTGAGAACTACGGCGCTCTGCTCAACGCGAATCGCACGTACTACCTCACGCGATCGCAGCCACCGCTGCTTGCTGAAATTATTCGTGAGTTGATGGCCAGCAAGAATCCGCCGGATCGAGCATGGCTGGAGCACGCCTATACAACGGCCACGAAGGATTACGCGTTGTGGAAGAGCCCCGAGCATCGCGCGGGCAACACCGGCCTTGCACGCTACAAGGACTTCGGCAGCGGTCCAGTACCGGAGATGGCCGATGACGACAACTACTATCGCGACGTGATCCGATGGATGCAGGAGCATCGCCGCGCCGCGATGGAGTACCTCGTCCACTCCGACCCGCATCCTGACGCCGCAGAAAAATCTCGCCTGCGCAAAATCAGTTGCGATGTGGACAAGTCCTCCGTCTGTGCGCGCGCCACCCTCGCAGGCAGCCGGCTCACCAAGGCATTCTTCGATGGCGACCGCGCCATGCGGGAGTCCGGCTTCGATACTTCATTCCGCTTCGGCCCCTTCTCCGGATCGACACAACAGTACGCTCCCGTCTGCCTCAACAGCCTGCTCTATCGCTACGAAATGGACATGAGCGACTTCGCGCAGACGCTTGGCAAAACCAACGAAGCAGCCGAGTGGATGCATCGCGCGGAACGCCGCAAATCCGCCATGCAGCTCTATCTTTGGAACGCGCGCCGAAAGCGTTTTGTGGATTACAACTTCGTCACGCATAAGCAGTCCGACTACCACTACGTCACGGAGTTCTATCCGCTGTGGGCAGGATGGACTTCGCCCGAACAGGCAAAGGCCACCATGCTCAACCTCGGCGATTACGAGCGCAAAGGCGGTCTAGCCATGAGCCTGCACCGCTCCGGCATGCAGTGGGATGAGCCCTTCGGCTGGGCCCCGACGAACTACTTCGCCATCGCAGGGATGCGCCGTTACGGCTTCAACACAGAGGCCAACCGTATCGCCAAAAAGTTCATGCACACCATCGAATCCAACTACGCACGCGAAGACACTATCCGCGAAAAGTACAACGTGGAGGCGGGCACATCCGAAGTGCAGGTTACAGCGGGATACAAAGCGAACGTCGCTGGGTTCGGTTGGACCAACGGCGTTTATCTGCGGCTCAAGTCATGGCTCGCTCAGGGTGATAGCCTTAAGACACAGGACAAACCATGAGCGAAGAGATCGAATTCCAAGAACCCGTTATTGAACCCGCCATGCCCGGCGTGCGCGTTGCGATTCTTGGCGCAGGCAAAATGGGCGGCATTCTGCTGCAGGCTTTCTTGAAGAACAACCTCGTGCTGCCGGACCAGCTCTGCGGCACCGTGGCGCACCCGGAACGCGCACAGGCGCTGAGCGCGCAGTACGGCGTCCAGATGACCACCGACAACGTGGAAGCAGCCAAGGACGCCGACATCATCCTCATCGGTGTAAAGCCCATCCAGGTCCCGGGGCTCATCAAGGAGATCAAGCCCGTCCTCAATACGAAGAAGATGCTGCTCTCCTTCGCCGCTTCCGTCACCACGAAGTCCATCGAAGAAGCCGCGGGTATCGACATCCCCGTAGTCCGCGCCATGCCAAACACTCCGGCCATGCTGGCCGCAGGCATCACCGCAGTCACCGGCGGACGCTTCGTCACCGAAGAGCAACTCGAAACAGCAAAACGCATCTTCGCCACCGTAGGCCGCAGCGTAGTCGTGGACGAGAAACACATGGACGCCGTCACCGGCCTCTCCGGTTCGGGCCCTGCGTTCATCTACATCATCATCGAAGCGCTTGCCGAAGCGGGCGTAAACGTTGGCCTTCCGCGCGACGTCGCCACGATGCTGGCTGCGCAAACCACCTTCGGCTCCGCACGCATGGTGCTGGAGACGGGCTATCATCCCGCGCTGTTAAAGGACGCCGTCACCACTCCGGCAGGCTGCACCGTCGATGGCATCCTCGAACTTGAAGAAGGCGGCCTCCGCGTCACACTTATCAAAGCCGTCAAACGCGCAACCATGCGCGCCAAGGAACTCGCCGCAGGTTAGAGACATGGCAAGCACAACCTACTCCGCACCGCCCACGGCAAAGCGCAACAGCTACCTCGCGCGCTTTGCGTGGGCGGTTCTTGCATGGAACGTCCTCGTAATTTTGTGGGGTGCGCTCGTGCGCGCCACAGGATCGGGCGCAGGCTGCGGCAATCACTGGCCGCTCTGCAACGGCGAAGTCATCCCGCTCTCGCCCAGCTTCCATACCATCGTCGAATTCACGCACCGCATGATGACAGGCGGCTCAACCTTCCTCATGATCGGCCTGCTCGTCTGGACCTTGCGCAGCGTAGCCAAACCGCATCCCGCACGCAAAGCGGTCTGGACAGCCACACTCTTCCTCGTCCTCGAAGCTATCCTCGGCGCGCTGCTGGTCAAACTCGGATACGTCACCGGCAATCAATCCGTCGGCCGCGTCATCGTCCTCTCGATCCATCTCACCAACACGTTGCTGTTGCTTGCCACACTCACACTCACCGCATGGCTGCTTGGCGGCAACCGTGTCCCGCGCCCACGCGGTGTGCATTGGTTCGCGCTTGCATCCACCATCGTCGTCGGAGTCAGCGGTTCCCTCGCTGCGCTTGGCGACACACTCTTTCCCGCCACCTCGTTACGCGCGGCCTTCGCGCAAGACATCGCCGCAGGCTCGCCCATGATCCTCCGCCTGCGCGGCGTACATCCCGCCAGCGTCGTCCTCTCCACGATTGCACTGGTCTGGCTGATCGCGCGCATTCGCCCGCAAGCCACACCGCGCACCGCGAAGCTGATCTCCGCCACCATCGCGCTGCTCGTCTTCCAAGTCGGTCTTGGGCTTGCAGACCTCGCACTGCTGGCGCCGTGGTGGATGCAGATACTCCACCTGCTCGGAGCCGACCTCTTCTGGATCGCATTGCTGGCGCTTGTCTTCGATAGCTCCGCAGAGCCCGCGCAAGCGTAATCAACATTCCAAAGACACCTTCCATCAAGAAGGTGCCTTCGTCTTTTTGAACCAGCTTTAGACGACGAAGTACTTCGCCTGCGGATGATGGATCACCAGCGCGTTCGTGCTCTGTTCCGGCTCCAGATGGAACTGCTCGGTCAGATGCACGCCGATATTCTCTTCCGGCTTCAGCAGCGCAAATATCTTCTTCTGGTCTTCCAGATTCGGACACGCCGGATAGCCGAACGAATACCGCGACCCGCGATACTTCTGGTGGAAGAGGTCCTTCACGACCGAAGAATCTTCAGTGTCGATTCCAAGGTCCTTGCGGATCAACTTGTGGGTATACTCTGCAAGCGCTTCGGCAGTCTCCACGCTCAGTCCATGCAGGTAGAGATACTTCGTAAACTCGCCGCCCTTGAAGAGTTCAGCAGTCACCTCACTGGCACGGCTGCCGATGGTCACGCATGAGAAGCCGATCACATCCATCACACCAGAAGACTTCGGCTGCAGAAAATCTGAGATCGAAAGCATACGGCCTTCGCGCTGACGCGGGAAGGTGATGCGCAGCAGTTCTTTGGACTGATCTTCCGGATCATAGACGATGGTGTCGTTGCCTTCGCTCTGTGCCGGAAAATACCCGTATACTGCACGCGGCTGGAACCAGCCATTCGCCTTCACCTCTTCCTGAAGCTCCTTCAGGATCGGCCTGAACTTCTCTTCCACCAGCCGCACATAGTCCGTTGCGGAAGCCGTCTTAAGCTGCCACTGGTTCTTGAACAGCGCCGTGTGGTTCACATACTCAAACAGCGTATCGAGAGAGAAGTCCTTCTTCACCTCAATCCCAAAGAACGGCGGCTTGGGAATGTCCGGAGCAAACTCCACCACCTTGCTGCGCTCCGTGCTCATCGGCGCCTGCACCGCTGTTTCGTCGGACGGCTCCGCTGCCTGCGCACGCGTAAACACCTTCACCGTCTTGCCTTCTGTAAGCACCTTCTCGCGCTGCGCAGCATCTTCGCTCGTTAGATCGCCTATCGTATGCAGTCCTGCAAAGGCATCCTCCGCATAAAAAACACCGCCGTTGTACTCGCGCCGCAGATCGTCCTCAACATACTTGCGCGTCAACGCAGCGCCGCCGCAGATCACAGGAATTTTCGATTCGATACGCTGCAAATCCTGCACCACGTACTTCATTTCGAGCGTGGATTTCACCAGCAGCCCAGACAATCCAATCGCATCGGCCTTGTGCTCATGGGCTGCGGCAATGATCTGATCGGCAGGCACCTTGATACCAAGATTCACCACCTTGTATCCGTTGTTGGAGAGGATGATGTCGACGAGGTTCTTACCGATATCGTGCACATCGCCCTTCACCGTGGCCAGCACCATGGTGCCGCGCTGCGAACCTTCCACCTTCTCCATCTTCGGCTCAAGATAGGCAACAGCGGCCTTCATCGTCCCCGCTGAATCCAGCACCGAAGGGAGCTGCATCTTGCGCGCCCCGAACAACTCGCCAACAGTCTTCATGCCGTCCAGCAGTACCGTGTTCACAATATCCAGCGGAGAGTATTTCGTAAGCGCAGAATCCAGAACCTCAATAAGGGACTGCTTGCGATCACCCGTTCCCACCGTGCGCTCACCGTTGATGATGAGCCACTTCAGTTTGTCTTCATCTGTCTCGGCCGCGAGTGTGGAAGTGTCCTCGTCCTGCTCCCCCGTTCCCGTCGCCAGGCTGTTGAAGTAGTTCATGTACTGCTGCAGCGGATCGAGCGCATCTGCCTCGCCGCCTTCACCACTCGTTGGCAGCGTATCGCGGAAGATAAGCTTGCGCGCCAGCTCCACTTCCTTCTCAGGAATCTTATAGAGCGGATAGATCTTCTGATAGTTCACGATGGCGCAATCCAGCCCACGGTCCACCGCCTCTTTCAGAAACACCGAGTTCAGCACGCGGCGCGCATAGTTGTTTAAGCCGAACGAGATGTTCGAGACCCCGAGAATCGTCTTGCAGCCCGGTAACTCTTCCTTGATGCGACGCACCGCCTCCAGCGTCTCAATGCCTGCCGTGCGATAGTCTTCCTGGCCGGTCGAGATAGGCAACGTCAGCGGATCGAAGATAATGTCCTGAGACCGCAGCCCAAAACGGTTCACGGCCATGTCGTGAATGCGCTTGGCCACAGCGACCTTCTTGTCCGCCGTAAGCGCCATGCCCTCTTCATCGATCGTCAGCGCAACCACGGCAGCGCCGTAGCGCTTCGCCATCGGCAGCACCAGCGACGTGCGCTTTTCGCCGTCTTCCAGGTTGACGGAGTTGATCACCGCCTTACCCGGAATGCGCTTCAGTGCCTCCTCAATCACATTGGCCTCGGTGGAGTCCACAACGATGGGCGCCATCACACGCGTGGCAATCTTCTCCATCACTGCGTTCATGTAGGCCACTTCGTCCTCGCCCACAATCGCGCAGCATACGTCGAGCATCTGGGAACCTTCGTTGATGAGGCGCTTGGCCATCGTCAACACGCCGTCCCAATCGCCCGCGCGCACCAGTTCTCGGAAGTGAGGCACGCGCGTCGTCGTGTTCATCTCTTCTGCAACGACTACGGGCTGTCCATCCACCTCCAGCGGCACAGCCACAAAGGCAGACGAAGCAACCGACTGCGGCTTGTTGTTGCGCGGCGCAGGCACTGCATCCTTGATGGCCTCAGCCACGGCGCGAATATGTTCAGGCCCCGTGCCGCAGCATCCGCCCACCACCTGCACACCGTATTCCGTAATAAAGCGGCGATGATACTCAGCAAGCTCCTGCGGCGTCAGCGTGTAGTGCGCATGCCCGCCCACGTTCTGCGGCAGTCCCGCATTCGGCAGTACAGACACAGGCGAAAGCGCATTCTGGCAAAGGAAACGAACTGCATCGTTCATCTCCTTCGGCCCCGTTGCGCAGTTCATTCCGATGATCGCCGGATTGAATGGCTCCAGCGCCGCCAGCGCAGCACCAATCTCAGAACCGAGCAGCATGGTGCCTGTGGCTTCCACCGTCACCTGCATCTGCACCGGAACTTCGCGGCCCAGCTTACGCATTGCATCATGGCAAGCGGCCAGCGCAATCTTCGCCTGCAAAATGTCCTGCGAAGTCTCAATCAGCAGAACATCCACACCCGCTTCCAGCAGAACTTCAATCTGTTCGCGATACGAAGTAGCCATCTCGTCATAGCCGATGTGTCCCAGCGATGGCAGTTTCGTCGTCGGTCCAAGCGATCCCGCAACAAAACGCGGCTTCTCCTTCGTAGAAAACTGCGCCGCAATGTCCTTCGCCAACTTCACGGCGGCAAGATTAATCTCGCGCACTTTCTCCGGGATCTCGAACTCGTTCAGAACGATGCTCGAGCCGCCAAAGGTGTTCGTCTCGATGATGTCCGCGCCCGCCTCAAAGTACGAGGCATGAATCTCACCGATCACATCCGGCCGCGAGAGCACCAGGATCTCGCTACAGTTCTCCTTGCCCCAGTAGTCGTCAATCGTCAGGTTGTACTTCTGGATGGACGTGCCCATCGCACCGTCATACAGCGCAACGCGGTCTTTAAGTATGTCAAGAAAGTTCAACGGAGCTTCCAATCTTTTGTGAGAAACGTAAGAACCAAGGGCCTCTGGAGAGGCTGCTGCCGACATTACCGCATCATTGGACACGGACATGCACACATGCGTATAAGCATCGGCATCGCGAGTATTCCGCAGATGTATGGAAAAGCCATGCTTCCAGTATAAGGTTTACGGCGCTTATCCAATAAACACCGCATCTATCCGCGTCAGCCGCGCAGCATCTGGACAACTTCACCAGCGGCACGCCGCGCATCCTCTACCCTGTCTACCGGAAAGCTGATGGCCCCCACACGCGCATGTCCGCCACCGCCATACTTCTGGCAGATGTCGGCGATATTCGCCAATTGCTCATGCGAAATCGGCGACCACGGATTCGTCCCTACCGAAATCTTCGTACGAAAGCTGGACCGCGTAAGACCAACCGTATACGTCGCCTCCGGATAGAGGTAATAGGGAATGAACTTGTTATAACCCTCCACCGGTTTATCGATCAGGTCGAAGGTTACAATTCCATCCTCCACACGCGCACGCTCGCGAATCAGATCAATTGTGCGCAGATGCTGTTCCCACAACGGCGTAAGTTGAAACGCGATAAACGGCTGTTGCAGAACATCTGCCAACGGTATCTCCGTCAGCAGCGGAATGATTTTCTGGATCGTCTCCGTGCTCGCCGCTTCAATTACCATCGTCAGCTTGAACGCTGGCTCATCCATCTCCACGGCACTGCAAGCGCTCTCATACTTCGCGCCATCCACAATGTTCGCCCAGTGGATAAGCTCCTTCAACGGCTCTGTATTCCATCCGAACTTCGTCTCGCCTATCTTCGCAATAAAACCCGTGCACGAGATGTAATTCGGATCAAAGAAGTGCCGCATCGCATGCCATCCATCCGCCTGCTGCGCATCAAATTGCGCTCGATCGGCCTCCGTCATAAACGCGCTCTGATGATGATCGAACCACCAGGTCAGCCTGGGCGAGGGCGAATACTTGAAGTCCACAATCGCATTCTCATCACCGGAGAAGTCGCTCTCCTCAAACTGAACGCCCGCCTTATGCTGCAATCCTTGGTAGCTGTACCTGGTGGCCGCGCCAATGCATTCGCGATGAAAGCGTGTAAACACCGAAGCCGAGCAGGCGCCATCGAAACAATTATTGTGATGCAGAACACGAAGATGCACGGGAATAGCTCCTTACCAAGACAGACGCAAAACAGTACGTGCGGCGCTTTAAAGTTACCATTGCAAACATGCAGAGAATTCCGTTCGCCGTCCTGCAATCCACCATCGCAAAGGCTCTTGAACACAGTGGCATGCCGGACAAACATGCGGATGCGTGCGCCACCCTCTTTGCCGAAACTACACGAGATGGCGTTTATACGCATGGACTTAATCGGCTAAAGCGCATGGTAAAAATGATTGAAAACGGCTCTGTCTCACCAATCAACGAACCAACATTTGAAATAGCCCATCGTGCCATCGAGCGTTGGAACGGCAACAAAGGTGTAGGCAACCTGAGCGCATCGGCAATGACCAACCGGGCCATGGAGCTCTCAGACGAATACGGCATCGGCTGTGTGGCTCTGCACAACACCACACACTGGATGCGCGGCGGCACCTATGGGTGGCAAGCAGCCGAGCGCGGATACTTTCTCATCTGCTGGACAAATACCAATCCCAACACGCCCGCCTGGGGCACCACAGCGTCCACACTCGGCAACAATCCATTGGTGATGGCAGTACCCCGCATCAACCCTGCGGCAAGCAGCACAAATCCTTATCTCGGCGGCCCACACGTCGTTCTTGATACCTCAATGAGCCAGTACTCATACGGTCAGCTCGATGCGCACATCGCACGCGGCGAGCAACTTGCCGTTCCCGGCGGCTTCGATACGGAAGGCAATCTCTCGCACGATCCCGCCGCCATTCGCACCAGTTATCGCGCTCTGCCTATCGGATTTTGGAAGGGTTCTGGCATCGCGATGTTGCTGGATCTTTTCGCAGCCATGCTCTCCGGCGGCCAGTCTTCGCATGAAATAAGCGTCGATCCTCTATATGAAACCGGCCTCAGTCAGATGTTCATTGCCATTTCGCCACGCGATGTAGCGCATGCGGAAGAACTCACGCGCATCGTAGATAGTCTGATCGATGCCATTCATAACGCTCCGCGCAGTGATCCCTCCAAACGCGCGCGCTATCCCGGTGAGGAAACACTGCGGCTACGTGAAGAAAACATGCGTCTGGGGGTCCCAGTAGACGAGCCCGCATGGAAGTTCGTGCAAAGCCTCGCAGACTAAAACTCTTACCTAAGCGCGATTAGCTCCAGGATTCAGCTTGCTCTCCGAGAGATCAAGTTCACGCTCCAGCAATCTCATCGTCGTGTCGGAAATGCGGTCTTCATCCCTCAGACGAATCAACGTTGCCCTCTCCACCTGCACTGTAGAAAGCGTCAGCCGGTGCAGATACAGCGATGAACTCTGCCCCGGCAGCGGCTCACCGCAATTCGAAATGCTCTCCATCCTGTGTTCATACTGATGCAGCAGGTCCTCAACCGCATGCTCCGCTTCCTGATCGCACTCTTCGCGCGCCAGTTGTAAATGATCGATCGCAGCCTGCACAATCAAGCGCCGGGCTTCGTCCTCTTCACAATTCGTGCCAGCTTTATCGGCAAGACCAAGCCTGCGAATCAACGGCGGCAGCGTAAGCCCCTGCAGCACCAGCGTAACCAGAATCACGATGAATGTAAGAAACACAATCAGGTTGTGGACTGGGAATGATTCCGTGTCTGTAAGCGAATATGGAATAGAAACAGCCGCAGCCAGAGCCACCACACCGCGCATCCCCGTCCATCCCACAATGAACTTCGCCGCCGTTCGAGGAGCAGGCCGCGCAGTTCCCTTCAGCCAGCGATACAGCCATCCGGAAACCGGTGTAAACGCAAATACCCATGCCAAACGCGCCGCAATCAATATGGCAGAGAACGCCACGCCATACCCAATCAGGGCTTTCAGGCTGTAGCCCTGGATGCCCGCCAATACATATGGCAGTTGCAGGCCGATAAGAACAAACACAAGTCCGTTGAGCAGAAAATTGATTACATCCCACACGGACATCGCCTGCAGCCGAGTGTCCGGAGAAAAGAACGAAACACTTTTGCGTCCCAGATAAAGCCCGCACGCTACCACCGCAATCACGCCCGAAGCCTTGATCGACTCGCCCGCAAGATAGGTCGCAAATGGAATCAGGATGGAGATCATAATCTCCACCGGTCCATCGTTGATCCACTTTTCAAACCACGCAATGATCGCGCCAATCAGCAGTCCAACAGCAATGCCGCCACCTAACAGCCACACCATGCGCAGCACCAGGCTGGGTACCGTGGGCGCTGCATCCCCCCGCACAAGTTCCAATCCCAGTTCTAAAGCGAGCAGGCCAGTCGCATCGTTTACCAGGCTTTCACCTTCCAGAATGTCTACAACTCTGCCCGGAAGACCCAGTCGTCTTGCAATGGAAGTAGCTGCAACCGCGTCCGTCGGTGACACCACAGCGCCAAGCAGAAACCCCGCGCGCCAATCAAACTCCGGCAGAAAGCGGTTGGCGAACTCCGCTGCCACCCAGACCGTAAACGCAACAAGACCCACGGCAAGCATCGAAATACTAATCAGGTTTTCCCTAAAATCCCGCCACGAGGTTTGCCATGCGGCCGCAAACAGCAATGGCGGAAGGAAAACAAGAAACACAACATCCGGTGCCAGTTCCAGCCGGATAGGATGAGGCAATAGCCCCGCGACCAATCCTGCAAGTACCAGCACAATGGGATAGGAGATATTCAACCTGCGCGCAAAACCCGCCACTGCTGCGATCATCACCAGCAGTCCCAGCAGTACGAGTTGTATCGATTGCACGCTGAACTTCTCCACCAGCCCTCCTTCTCTCTATGTACACTGTTCCACATACTGGAGCCAAACAACCACGCCTTCAATGAGCATCCGCCCCGCAAGATCCGGTCCGTTTTTTTCCGAACACGTCTTGCGTTCCGGCTGGGGCGCTCTGCTCGTCTGGGTACTTTTCTTTATCATTGCGCGCTTCTCTATGGGGATATTCCTCAGCACCGGGGCGCATAATTGGGCACCTACAGGGCCGCATCTCCATCGCCCTATCGAGTACGCTCCAGAGTTCATCGCACTCTTCGCGCTTTTCGCGGCAACCTATATCGTTTCCATCCTGGAACACCGCACACTAGCCACCTACGGTTATCAAAGTAAACGCAAGCTGCCGTTATTTCTCCTCGGCATTGGAACAGGCCTCGTGCTCGTGAGCGCTTTGATCGGATATATGGCGCTTACTGGAACTCTCATCTTTGCTGGCCGCGGTCTTTCCCGGCTGGCAATCTTCAAATATGCATGCATCCATGCTGTGGGATTTTTCGCCATCGCATGTTTTGAAGAATCTGCTTTACGAGGCTACCTGCAATACACACTCACACGAGGCATGACCTTTCTCTATCGCCGCATCTTCAATGTGCAGTATCCACTCCATTGGGCTTTTTGGACGGCAGCAGTATTGCTCTCCGGCGTCTTCGTGTTAATGCATAGGCAGAATTACGGTCAATCCTCGCTTGGTCTCCTGGCCGCCGGTCTCTTCGCCATGCTCGCAGCATGGAGCCTCTGGCGCACTGGTTCTCTTTGGTGGGCCATCGGTTTTCACTTTGCCTGTGACTTCAGCCAGGCATTTCTTTATGGCACACCGGTCAGCGGCTATCAAATTCGCGACCGGCTCTTCATTACTCATTTTCATGGTGTCCCCTTCTGGACCGGAGGAACTGCTGGCTTGCAAAGCAGCGTGCTCTTCCTCATCCTGATTGCAATCGCAGCCATCGCGGTCCTCTGGCTGCCACAGGAAGAGATCTACCCCGATATTCAGGCACGTCGCCATGCTCCGCAGATTCCCATGTCTCCCGATCCGGATACAATTCGGCCGCGCGTGCGCTAGACTCCTTTTCAGGATGCCTGTTTCCACTGCTCCCCTTGCCTCTTCCGCGCCATCGCGCTTTGCCTTCTGGACTCGTCGTTTTGCCGCGGTCCTTGTCATTTTCATTCTGCTCGGCGCAATCGCAGTGGCTGGCGGACGCATCTGGCTCCATCGCGCACTACAAGTATCGCTTCCCGTCCTGGACGGCAACATCGCCCTTGCCGGCTTGCAGGATCCCGTCCGCGTAGAACGCAGCGAACATGGCATCCCGCACATCATCGCCGCCAACATGGACGATCTCATCTTCGCGCAAGGTTTCGTCACCGCGCAGGACCGCCTCTGGCAGATGGACATGCTCCGCCGCCACGCCGCAGGCGAACTCGCCGAAGTGCTCGGCAGCAACTTCATCCAGCACGACCGCCTCCAGCGCACGCTGCAAGTGCGCGCCGCCGCCGACCGCGCCATCACCCAACTCGACCCGCAGGAGCGCCACTGGCTCGACGTCTACGCGCGCGGCATCAACGCCTTCGTCGACGCGAACCTCAACCGCCTCCCTGCCGAGTTCCGCATCCTCGGCTACACGCCGCGTCCGTGGACCGCGCGCGATTCCCTGCTCGTCGGCTTTGCCATGGCCGAAGACCTCAGCACCGGCTACCCCGACAAACTTAACCGCGAAACCGTCTCCGCAAAACTCGATCCCGCGCTCCAGGCCGACCTCTACCCCGTAGGCTCGTGGCGCGACCACCCACCCGCCGAAGGCAAGCCCGACCTCACCCAGCCCACGCCCTTCGAACCCATCCCGCTCGACTCCTCACAAGCGGCACTCCGCACGCCCGCGCACACGCAAGACCTCCTCGCGCTTCAGCACGAGATCGCAACCTACGTCTCGCACTATCGCTGCGACGGCTGCACCGCGGGCTCCAACAATTGGACCATCTCCGGTGCGCACACCGCCAACGGACACCCGCTCCTCTCCAACGACATGCATCTCGCGCTCGGCATACCCGGCATCTGGTACGAAGCCGATCTCGAGGCAGGCGACTTCCACGCCGCAGGCGTCACGCTTCCCGGAGTGCCCTTCATCATCATGGGACACAACCAGCACATCGCCTGGGGATTCACCAACAGCGACGCCGACGTGCAGGACGTCTACATCGAAAACATTGCCAACGACCGCTACCAAACGCCTGACGGCGGCTGGCACCCGCTCCAGCACGCGCAGGAAACCATCCACGTCAAGCACAGCTCCGACGTGCAGTGGGACGTCGCACTCACCCAACACAATGGAATCCCCACCCCCATCCTCACGCCGCTCTACCCGCATGAAAAACGCCAGCTCGCCCTGCAATGGGTCATTTACGATCCCACCAACGCCAGCGCACCCTTCTACCGCGTAGATAAGGCCGCTAATTGGGACGAGTTCCTAACCGCCTTCCAGACCTTCGGCGCACCGTCTCAAAACGTCGTCTACGCAGACGACGCAGGCCATATCGGCTATCACCTCATCGGCAAGGTCCCTCTGCGCGGAACCAGCGGCCTCGCTCCAGTCGCCGTCGCCTCCGGCAACTACGAGTGGACAGGCTACATTCCCTTCGACAAACTCCCGCAGGTCTTCGACCCGCCCAGCAGCATCATCGCCACAGCCAACGCGCGCATCACGCCCGACGATTACGACCTCCCCATCACGCTTGACTGGAACGCGCCCTACCGCAACGAACGCATTTGGAAGGTGCTCGGCACGGATAAAAAGTTCACTGCGGCAGACATGCTCGCGCTCCAGAACGACGTCTACTCCGACTTCGACAAGACGCTCGCACAGCGCATCTCCTACGCCGTCGATCACGCGCGCAATCCCTCCAAACGCCTGCGCCAGGCCGCCGATATTCTCCGCAACTGGAACGGCCAGGTCACCATCGACTCGCCCGCGCCCAGCATCGTAGCCGCCACTACAACAGCACTCTGGCCCATGCTCCTCGAACCGCACCTCGGCGAATCGTGGAAGCTCTACACATGGCGCGCTCGCAGCTTCGCACTCGAACAGATCGTCTCCGATGCGCCCATGCGCTGGCTGCCGAAAGAGTATGAAGACTGGAACGAGTTCCTCACCGCTGCGCTCGATCGCGGCCTCAACACCTCGCGCGCGCCGTCAAACCTCGCCTCGTGGAAGTGGGGCGACGTCAATCGCCTTGAGATCGATCACCCGCTCTTTGGCAAAACACCGCTCCTTCGCCGCCTCATCGGTATGCAAACCGGCACTGGCAATTGGCCTCTCCCCGGCAACGGATACACCGTTCGCCCCGGCCTGCCAAAGAACGGCGCGTCCGAACGCTTTACCGTCGATCCCACCGATCCCAAGAATGCGACGATGATCATCCCGCTCGGCCAGTCCTCCAATCCACTCAGCCCTTGGTACATGGACCAGTTCCAAAGCTGGCTGCATCAAGGCACCCTGCCGCTGCCCTTCGACACGCAACAAACATCGCACACGCTGGTGCTCACGCCGCAATGAAGAACTGGATCGCACGCCTCGTCATTCTTCTCGCGGCCACCGTCGCCGTTCTGCCGCTGCTCATCCACGGCTACTCTTGCGGACACGACTTCATCTTCCACATCCCCAACTGGATGGAGATCCGCAACCAATGGAGGAGCGGCGTCCTTCTGCCGCGCTGGAGCTTTCGCGCCGCATGGAATGCAGGCGAACCACGCTACCTCTTCTACCCGCCGCTCTCATGGATGCTCGGCGCTCTGCTCGGCACCGTGCTTCCGTGGACAGCCGTACCCATCGCCTTCATCTGGACAGCGCTCGCGCTCAACGGCCTTTGCTTCTTCGCCTTCGCCCGCCGCTGTGTCACACCCTTCATTGCAACGGCAGCAGCATGCGTCTATCTCGCCAACCCGTACATGCTCTTCACCGCGTACGAGCGCGCAGCCTACGCAGAACTGCTCGCCGCCGCATGGATGCCATTACTGCTGCATGAAGCCTTCCGCGATCGCATCATTGCATGGCGCCTCGCTATTCCCATCGCGCTTCTTTGGATAACGAATGCACCTGCCGCCGTCATCGGCTGCTACTCCCTCACCGTCATCGGCCTCGTCCGTCTCGCGCGCCTCTTCCTCAAACGTGACAAGCAACACGCCATCTCAGTAGCTCTCCACGGCGTCGGTGGAACCATACTCGGCCTCGCGCTCGCCTCGTTCTATCTGCTCCCCGCCATCATCGAACGCAAGCTCATCGAAACCAACATGGCCATCATCGTAAACATGCGCCCATGGGACAACTTCCTCTTTACGCCATCTGCAAACCCTGCGCGCTACGCAGTCGTTCACGCAGTCTCGCTCGCCTCCACCTTCGTACTCATCGCAGCCATCCTCTTCGGCGCACTCGCGGTATACAAAAGCCGCCGCGTCCTCTCCATCGTCCTCGCAGGCTTCACACTGCTCATCGCATTTCTCGTAACACCTGCATCCGCACTCATCTGGAAACACACGCCGCAACTCGCCTACCTGCAATTCCCCTGGCGCGTGATCTCCATCGAAGGCGCAGTCGCCGCTATGCTCTTCGCGCTCGCATTCGGTTCATGGCGCGATTCAAAAACCTCGCACATCGCCACTGCCGTCGCAACACTCGCTCTCCTGCTCTTCTGCATCCCCTACGCCAGCACCCACTACCGCCAGTTCTGCGGCGCACGAGAACAGATAGCAACGTTCATCAACAACATCGCCACCCAACAAGGCGACTGGCCCGCAGACGAGTACACTCCCGAACCCGCCGACAACGACGCGCTCGCCGTCGACAACCCGCCCTTCTGGCTGGCCGACACACCCGGCGCAACCGCCGTGCACAACGCCAACACTGGCATCATCACAGTCGCCACACAAAACCGCTATCGCACGTTGTACATGGTGCCCGCTTCACACGCGCCATTCCTCATCCTGAGACACCGCTGGTTTCGCGGTTGGCACCTCCGCGTGAATGGCATAGAAGTGAGTCCCGCAGATAGCCGCGACGACGGCTTGACTGCCGTTGCGCTGCCGCGCTCCACCACAGCCGAGGTAGAGCTCTACTATCGCTGGACCATAGATCAATGGGCTGGCCTCGCACTCAGCCTCCTCGCACTGTTGGCCGTCATCTATCTATCCAAACGCACAAAATCCCACATCGGCTCACACCATCACCTCACCAAAAGCGCGTAGGAGAGCACCGTCATCTCGACCGAAGCGCGAAGCGCTAATCGGAGAGATCTGCTGTTGCCGATGTTCGCGGAGCGAACATCCATTCGTGCAAAGCGTGAACTAGGGGCAAAGCCCTGACGTGAAGCGTCATCGGGTGAGCGGAGCGCAACCCACCATAAATAAACAGGCAGAGCCAAAGCGGCCCCGCCTGTTCCCTGTTCCCTGTTCCCTGTTCCCTGTTCCCTGTTCCCTAAAAACTATAGATCCGGAAACCCTGCACCACGCGATTGATCACACCCTCAGCCGAAGGCTCATCAGGCTGCAACCCTTCACGCATGCACCGGTAAAATGCCAGCACCTGCCCCACCAGCACATAAAGAATGCCCGACTCCAAATCGTTCTGGAAACCTTCATGCTCCAGGCAAATGTCTCCTTCAGCAGCGAGATCAGCCGGAATACCCGATCCCACAATCAGCTTCCGCAAACCCAGATTCTTCTGATTGAGTTCACGAATCACATCCGCCTCATACGCCCGCACCAGCGGATCGGAAGAGAGAAAACAGACGACCACTGTCTCCGGGCTTACTCCACTCATCGGCCCATGACGCAGACCGAGATACGTCATATCCACCGTCATCACCCCGCCGGAAGTCATCTCCAGCATCTTCAAGGCGGACTCACGTGCGGTACCGGTCAATGAAGGACTCGCAAGATAAAAAGCACGGCTGAAGCTCTGCTGTCCCAGACTATGCAGTTGAGCAAATGCCTTTTGCAGAATCTCTTCGCCAGCCGCGCTCAACTGTTTCGAAAGATCTAAAAAACCGCTGCCTGCATCCAGCATGCCCAGGGCTGACGCCGCGAGCACCATGTTCGTAAAACTGCTCGTCATCACCAGACTGTGATCGTTTGTGCGTTCATCCAGCACCACCACGTCCACATCGTTCTTGTCGCCATACTTCGTTGCAAGCTGACCGTTGCGATTGCATGTAATCACCAGATGATGGATCGCAGGATCAAGGCTCTGCACGAGTGAAAGCGCGCCCACACTCTCAGGAGAATCACCTGAACGCGCAAACGACACCATCAACGCAGGCCGCTGGACCGGCAGGCGCGACATGCCATGCGTCAGCAGATCGCCCGAACCAATCACCTGCGTTGTGAGATTCAGCCCATTCTGAATGATTGGGCGGCAGCACTCGCCCACAAACTCCGAACTGCCGGAACCAGTCAGAACAACTGCATTCATCCCGTCCAGGTCCTTCTTTAGATGGCCCAGTGCGGCATGCACCTGCTCACCGGTTGCGCGCCAGGTGTCCGGCTGCTGCAAAATCTCACGCAGTGTATGCACATACCCGAGCCGCGACTGCTCGCTTTCCGGCCTCTCCAATAGTTCCTTCAACTCACGTGATGCAGAGAGAAAAACCGGCTCGGCCGCCTCTCCATTGGCAGTGGACTCAGACATGGACACTCAAAAGGCTCCTAAACAATATTAATTGATGTCAAAAATAACCTTAGCACGAGAAAAGAAGCATTCGGACCACAATAGAAACCGTTCCGGCTATTGGACACAGTTACACTTGTTGGCAGGTCCACGCAAGGGAAATCGATGAAACAAAAAGCTAAACAGTCGCCGATGCTAATTGAGGAACGCCGCCAGCATATTCTTTCCATCATCGAGAAGGATGGCCGCGTTCTCGTCGACGAACTCTCCAACAGTCTCAATCTTTCCAAAATTACGATTCGCAAGGACCTCGATTATCTTGAATCGCGGGATCTCCTGCTCCGCACGCATGGCGGCGCGCTCCCCAAACGCACAGGCACACTCGTCGATCCCAGCTTTGAAGAAAAAACGCATCTGCATCACGAAGAAAAACTTCGCATTGCGCAGGAAGCCGCCAAGCTGGTTGAGGAAGATCAGTGCATCATTCTCGACTCCGGCAGCACTACCATCGAAGTAGCCCGCGCACTCAAGCAGCGGTTCCACCGCCTCACTATCATTACTAACGCCCTCAATATCGCTACCGAACTCGTCCACACCGACTTTGAAGTTATCCTTTTGGGCGGTTCGCTGCGCAAAAAATCCCTCTCCGTCATCGGTCCGCTGGCAGAAGATACCCTGCGCGAGTTCCACGCCGACATTCTCTTCCTTGCTGTCGACGGCATCGATCCAAAAGTGGGCCTCACCACGCCCAACATGCAGGAATCCCGCGTAAACCGCGCCATGATTCAGGCAGCCGACAAAGTGGTCGCCGTCTGCGACTCCACCAAATTCGAGCGCACCAGCCACTCACTCATCGCCAGTCTTGACGCAGTCCACCACGTCATCACCGACAAAGCGCTCCCCGCTCACGTTGCCGGCGCAATTCGCGAACTGGGCGTGGATGTCACTTTGATCTAGCGAAACGATAGCTCAAGGCAATCTGGCTAAAAACGCATCGCGCATAGCAGCATCCCGAAACGCCTCCGTCCCTCCGGGCCGCTGTGTAGAAAGCGCCGCCGTCACATTCCCCATCGCGGCACACGTCTCCAGAGCCTTTCCATCCAGAAAACTCTTCAAAAAGCCTGCATTAAAGCTATCTCCAGCGCCAATCGTATCCACCGGTTCCACCCGCTGCGGTTCCACGTACCAGCGTTCGTTTCCCCGCTGCACCAGCGATCCGCGTGAACCCAGCTTCATCGCAACAATCGGCCCCTTCGCAGCCAATGCCTCTGCCGCATGCTCCGCATCCCGCGTTCCAGTCATGCGCACGGCCTCGTCTTCATTAGGCAAAACGATATCTACCAAGTGCAGCAACTCCTCCAGCGGAGCACCCCACTGCCCGTCCGGATCGTCGTTTGTATCCAGAGAAAGGCTTACGCCCGCGCCCTTCAATTGGCGGCACATCGCAGGCAGGTCCTTCTGGAGTCCCTTCTGCAAAAACAAGGAGGAGATATGCACGTGCCGGCTGCTCTCCAGGTATCCCATATCGATATCGGCCAGCGTAAGCTCGGCCATCGTACCCAAATAAGTCAGTATGTGACGGGTAGCACCATGATGCAGCAAGATCGTAACACCGGTCTGCGTGCCGTCCTTTGAGTGGACCACGCGAGATAAATCCACGTTCGCCTCGCGCAGGCGTTCCAGCGCAATCATGCCAAGCGGATCACTGCCCACCTTTGTGATGAAGCCAACGTTCAATCCAAGCACGGCGATATTGTGCGCCAGAATAGCGGAGGAACTGCCCAGCGTAAGGCGGAAGTCGGACGCAAGAAGCTCGCGGTCGACAGGCATGGTTTCCGCCAGACCATAAAGAATCAGATCGAGGTTAATCTCACCGGCAATGGCAATATCGAAACGCTTCATAGGAAGATACCGGTCCAAAAAACGTGATTTTTGTAATCAAAATCCGCGAAAAAACTGTATTTAGGGCTTTTTAGAAGCACCCGATTTTGGGGTTTCGCTTTCTATCTTTTATCAGATGGCATCTCAAAAAAGAATCAATAACGAAATCGCGCACACTATGCCTGATCGATCTGCTCGAGACGCCCATCGGGCGTAATCTCAAACCGGCCCCCATGGTAGTAGCTTCGAATCGGTAAGTAGCTGCATAACCAGATAAAGCTTCCCATCAAATCCCGCAGTGGATAGAGCCACGACTCCGCCATCCAATCACGTACGCCCAACGCACGCAGCACGACCATCGATTGCAACCAGCGGTTCAGGCAAGCGAGCACAAACATCGCCAATCCAGCCACGGGGTGCCCAACAAACAAGCCAAATACCAGCCCGAGCAAGCCGAAAGGCATAGCAAACGTCAGACCCGTTCCCAAATGCCCCCACGGACGCGACCGCCGCGTACTCTGCATCCATCGCAACTGATTGTGGAATGATTCCCTCCACGGCACCGGCGCTACGGTCAGCCCAATCACATGCGTGGAGAGCATCACGCCCTTCTTCTGCGCCGCCAGCCGGTTGCCCAGCACAAAGTCTTCCGCCCAATACGTGCCCAGGTCTTCATACCCGCCAGCCATCGCAAACGCCTCGCGCCGCAGAACCATCGTCACGCCCAGAGCAAAGTCCGCACCGGAGAGCATGTCCGCCACCAGCACACCCGACGTCATCTCCACGCTCTTGCCCAACGCATCCAGCCGTGTAGACAACTCGCCGCCCAGAGGTACACCCACATACACGCACGAAGCCAGCGTCATCCCCGGCTCTTCCAGCGCCTGGATGCAACGCAGCAGATAATCCGGCCGCACACGCGCATCCGCATCGCTCGTCACCAGGTGCTCGTTCTTCGCCGCCTCCGCCATCACGCTCAGCGAATACATCTTTGGATTAGGAAACTGCGGCTCGCCGCACGCGATAAACCGCGTAGGTACCTGCGGATGCCGCGCCGCCACCCTGCGCGCAAGCTGCAAACCCTCATCCGTCTCATGCCGCGCGCAGAAGATCACTTCGTAGTTCGCATACGTCTGGTGAAAAAAACCTTCAAGGTTTTCTTCAAGTCCATCTTCGCGCCCATGCAGCGGCTTCAACACACTAATAGGAGGCATGTAGTCCGCAGGCGTCGCCTCTTCCTTCAACCGCAACTTGCGAAAACGCCGCGCAGCCGCCAGCACCAGCCCGCAATAAATAGCGGACGTAACCGTGCCCAGCACCGCCAGATAATAGATGGCTCGCAGAATCAACATGAGGCTATGCGTTGAGTGTACTTCGTACCCGGCCCGATTTACTTCTTGCGCGGCGTGCGCCCGGCAGGATTGGGATTGCTCTCGCGCGGCTGCATCACAATCGGCTTGCGCATCGGCACCAGCCCCGGCTGCTCATTCATGCTCTGCATGCGCTGCAACATCTCCGACCGCACGTAGTCCACAAACCCCTGCATCTGCCGGTTCATCTCCTCCATGCGTTCGCGCATCTGCAACACAATGGCAATGCCGGCAATGTTCACGCCCAGATCCCGCGCCAAATTCAGAATGAACTCCAGCCGCTCCAGGTCCTCGTCGGTATAAAGACGCGTGTTCCCATCCGACCGCGAAGGCCGCAACAACCCCTCACGCTCATACAAACGCAGCGTCTGCGGATGAATGTCATACATCTCAGCCACCGCCGAGATCATGTACGCTCCACGGGATTTACGTTTCGTCGCCATCTGTCTCTCTTCTGGATATTAGATGCAGCACCCGTTTGTAAAGTCCTTTCGGATGGGGGTGCCCCATCCATTCGCGCTTTTTGCGAATGGGTGGGTTATCGGGCGATAGTGATGATTGCGATCAAAGGCGATCACAAATCGTGCATAGGCACCGGCACATCCACTTGTTCGGCACGGTGAAAATGAGACAAGGGGGCGAATGTATCGATCACGATCATGGAACGTCTAAGGCTTGCCTCATCGGAAGGGAAAACCGTGCCAGAGAAAGGATCGCGCAGGAAAAAGGTCATGCCGAAGGTGGAGAGAGGGTCTTTGCTGATCTGTTCCAGACCTGGCGAGTAGTCGGGCGTACACCATCCTGGCAACGAGTCCACGCGCTGCATCGTGTCAGAGTTCTGCAGGAATGCGTGAACACATTGGCTTCCGTTACCGGGTTGTTGGCATCGCAGAATGATTGCTGCTCCAGATCGTCCCGACGAGGTCGAGCAGTGTCCAATGTCAGAGGAGCGGAGCGTTCCATTAAACGCCGGGACTTTCTCTCGTTCCCTGTTCGCCAGTATGGTCAACGAGTGCTCGAGTTCCACGGTAAAAGCTTTATCGCGAAGTAGTGGAATGATCCTTGCCGGAACAAAGAATCCTAGGGGGACGCTCGGAGTTCCGCTCTCCCAAACCCACGGGTCTATTTCCGTGCGATAGATTTCCTTGCCGTTCGCGCTTAGAAGTCGCACCATGGTCCGGTCGCTTTTCAGAACAGTATGGTTCGGCATACCAGACACTTCAATGGGAAGCAGTAAATGCGTCGCATCTGGTTCTGCTCCTGCGCGTTCAACCGTCGGAGAGCGATCTAGTGTCAGTTGCCCCAAGGATAATCGTATCGAGCTTGCATCTGCCTGATCGCCAGATAGCTTCTCCTGAATTCCGAAGCTGAAATTCCACGGCAGGAACAAGGTGAGTGCAAATGCGACTGCGCCGTAAACAGTTGTGCGCCGGGACCACGCTGTTTGGCGAGACGCGTACTGCCTCCAGAGAACTAACGACACTGTCACAACTAGCACTACCTGTCCAGAGTAGTCGCCTATCCATTCAATGCCGGAACGGCTGCTGGACCTGTGGAGATATGCACTTCCTCCATGTAGAAACGTTCCGGTCACATCGACCGCAGTGCCGATTAAAAATACGAGAGCTGAACCGATAACGGCTTCCATCATTGTTTCTGTGACTGCGGCAATACACATTGCGGGGAGCGTAAGGACGACGCCGAAATACAGATTGTGGGGTAAGGCTGCCTTCATCGCTTGTAACAAGGTAAAACTGCGGAACGTAATCTGAAGCACATCGGAGGTAAAGATGACCGCTTGCACGAGGAGAATGAAAAGTAGCTTTGCGAGGAACAGGTCACGTCGGCGAATGGGACGGACAAACCAGTCTTGAGTGACTCCCGGTATGGCATCTTGCTGAATGATTGCGATCACCATCAAGACGATGGCTATCTCAGCGATGATGACTGCTGGAAGTCGCAAGAAGGCGAGTTGTCCTGAGACGGAACCATGGTGCAGTCGAAGCAGGGCTGGAAGCATCTCGATAAAGCCGAAGATGAGGAAAGCTCTCCAAAGCAATTTCCAGTCTTTACGAAAGATGTGAAGAACCAATTTCTACCTCCTCGTAGGCTTCTGCCGACGTGGCTCGAGCAGTTGCAGTGAAGACCGAGCGCAGGCCGATTGGCTCCACTTCGAGGTGGCGGTGGCTCAGTCCTAGTATTTCTATGTCTCGATGTAACTGCTTTTCGCTGAAATGCGAGTCAATGAAGGACAGAACACTGCCGGATTGCCGTCGATTAATCCATGAAGACGGAAGCGTTTCAGGGAGTACATCATCATCCAGCGTTATGTTCACTGCTCGATGCCGCTGCATAAGCGATTCCATGCTCTCTTGAAACAGAAGCCGCCCTTCGCTGAGGAAAGCAACGTCTGTAGCGAAGGTCTCAATATCACTGAGGTCATGCGTGGAGATAAACAACGTCATCTGCCCAGCCTCGTGAAGGACCCCTTCCATGAACTCGTCACGGATAAGCGGATCAAGGCCATTGAACGGCTCGTCGAGGATGAGCAACTCCGGATGATAGCAAAGCGCACATGCAAGCGCGGCCTTCATCCTGTTGCCGTGCGAAAGCTGCGAGATTTTGCGGTCGACAGGAAGCCGAAGCATCGCTACGACTTTGCGCTCCAGATCATGGTCCCACGTGGGATAGAACGGACGTAGGTAGGCAAGGTATTCGGCCAGGCTAAGAGCAGCGGGAAGCTTCTGGTTCTCAGAGACATATCCGATTCGCGCCAGTTCATGGATCGTCAGGTTTCGGGAATCCACACCAAAGACCTGTGCGCTTCCGGCGTCTGGTTGCAGAATGTTCATCAATAGCTTGATGGTCGTCGTTTTTCCCGCACCATTCGCTCCGATCAATGCAAATGCGCTTCCTTCTTCCACTTTGAGACTTAAGTTCCGAAGCGCTCCGTGATTTCCGTAGCGCTTGGAGAGGTTATCGAGCTTGAGCATGAGCTTCCCTCACGGAATCATCATCGGGACATAGGGTTTCCCACGCCTCAGTAATCGCACGATGCACCTCTGACGGGCGAGCGCCGACACGGAGTGCTTCCACCACTAGAGCGGTCACTTGGTCTTTGAGCAGGCGTCTGCGGTCCCCAACGGGAGCGGTTGGAAGGTCTGCGACGACCGTTCCCACGCCGGGGCGCGCTTCAAGAAAGCGCTCACGGATAAGGTGTTGGATGATCTTCTGGGCGGTGTTCGGATGAATTTTGAGTTCTGTGGCGAGTGTCCGCACGGACGGAAAGGCCTGTCCCGCGACATATTCACCGCTCACGAACGCTTTTGTCGCAGCGAATACGATCTGGTCAAAAATCGGCTCGCCTGGCTTCAGTTTGAGTGATAGTAGTGACACATAGGTACAGTGTCACACTATCAATGTTACAGTCAAGGCAAGAAAGAGACGGATGATGAATGAGAGGAGAACCACCCTAATCCCTAATCCCTAAAAACAGTCACGCAAATCCCCGTCACCCAGCAAACACCCGCTCCCAAACCCGCCATCTCATCCACACATGACCATCAAACGAGCAGCATGGAACGCAGGCAAAACCGCCGCCACCTACGGTGCCAGATACGCCGTCCGTAGAGCCAAACAATCCACCGCGCTCAAGGCGGCCGCTCTCACCGCAGGGCTCGCCGCAGGAGTGACCGTCGGTGTCGCCGCCTACATCCATAGCAGCCGCCGGCGCTCCATGCGCGGAAAGGTCGTCGTCATCACCGGCGGCTCGCGCGGACTCGGCCTCGAAATCGCTCGCCAGTTCGGCCTCGCCGGATCGCACCTCGTGCTCGCCGCGCGTGATGAAGAAGAACTGCAGCGCGCCCGCGTCATGCTCGCCAACGAAAAAGCCGCGCACAACGGAGAGAGCGTCGAAACCGTCGTCGCAGACGTCTCCACCCCAGAAGGCGCGCAAAAAGTCATCGACGCCGCGCACGACCGTTACGGACGCATCGATGTCCTCGTCAACAACGCCGGCGTGATGCACGTCGCGCCCTTCGTCGATCAGCCCACCGAAGCCTTCGAAGAAGCCATGCGCACCAACTTCTTCAGCGCGCTCTACATGACGCAGGCCGTCGTCGAGGAGATGCGCCAGCGCGGCGAAGGACACATCGTCAACATCGCCAGCATCGGCGGCAAGATCGCCGTGCCGCACATGCTTCCCTACGTCGCCAGCAAATTCGCCTTCGTCGGATTCAGCGAAGGCCTCCACGCCGAACTCGCGCCCGACGGCGTCCACGTCCTCACCGTCTGCCCCGGCCTCATGCGCACCGGCTCCTTCGTGCAGGCCAAGTTCGGAGGACGCCGCCAGGAAGAGTACACGTGGTTCGGCCTCAGCTCCGCCACACCGGGCCTCTCCATCTCCGCCCGCGCCGCCGCGCGCAAGATCTTCCGCTCCACGGTCGCCGGATGCGCCGAGATCACCATCACGCCGCAGGCATGGGTCGCTGCCCGCATCGTCGGCGTGGCTCCCGGCAAAGCCGCCTGTCTTGCCGGAATGGCGAACAAAGCCATCCTGCCGAAGGAAGGCGGTATATCGGAACCAGTGCGCGGAGCCGAACTCCGCCAGCCCACCAATACCGCCGCCAAAGCATGGAGCACACACCTGCAAACGCAGCACAACCAAATCGCAAGCTGAGTGTTCGAAACTGCCCCGAAGCATGTCAAGCCCCCGATCATCCTAAGTCTCAGAATCAAAATGGTTTACCTGTTGCCGGATTACCCTGCTCGAGGCGCTAAAATAGAAATAGCCGTGAACTCACTCCCAACGGGAGGCAGTCGCGGCTAAGTCTTTTTAAAGCAGGATTTTACCTATAACCCCAATGAATGGAGGATTTTACAGACACCCTAATTTGCAAGTTATTAATAAGAAAGAACTTACAAATCGATCTAGGGGGGGGAGGGGTACCCCTACACCCTACTGAACAGCTCTTCCCGAGGATCACCCGGGTTCAACTCCGCAAGCTCCCGAAGGATCTCCTTCGAGCGCTCATCGGCAATCTTAGGCACCACGATCTTCACTTCCACAATCTGGTCGCCGCGCGCGCCGTCCTTCGTAGCAGAAGCTACGCCCTTCTCCCGCAGACGCAGCTTCTGCCCCGTCTGCGTTCCCGGCGGAATCTTCAGCGTTGCGCGGCCATCGATCGTCGGAACATCCACCTTCGTGCCCAGCGCGGCCTCAAATGCCATCACCGGCACCACCACCTGAATGTCGTCGCCCACACGCGTAAACACCGGATGCGTTCCCGCGCGAATCACGAGGTACAGATCGCCCGGAGCTCCGCCCCGCACTCCGGCATTTCCCTTGCCCGCCAAACGGATGCGCTGTCCATCGCGCGTTCCCGCCTTGATGCGGAACTCCAGCGGCTCACGCTTCGTCACCACGCCGTCGCCATGGCACGTCGGACAAGCGTTCTGCACCTGCCCCGTACCTCCGCAGCGCGGACACTGGATGTTGAACTTCATCCGTCCGCCCATCTGCGTCACCTGCCCCGATCCATGGCATTCCGGACACGTATGCGGCCCGCCCGTCGTCGACTGCCCCTTGCACGTCGGACAGACTTCCTGCCGCTGGATCTCGAGCTTCGTCACGCCGCCGCGAATAGCAGTCCAGAAATCAATCTGCACCTGATACTCAAGATCGGTTCCCGGAACCGGCCCGCGCGGCTGCTGCTCGCGTCCGCCTTGGAACATCGATCCAAAAATATCTTTGAAAGACGATCCAAATCCGCCGCCACCCTGCTGCTGCTGACCGCGACCGCCACCACCGCCGCTGAAGCCAGAAAAATCAAATCCACCAAAATCAAACGGAACACCTTGTCCGCCAGCCGGTCCCGCACCGCGTCCAGCGCCGCCGCCGTAGCCGCCACGCGCTGCTGCTTCCGCAGCCGCAGGATCGATGTTGTCTGAATAAAATCCGAGCTGGTCGTAGACCTTGCGCTTCTTTGCGTCCGAAAGGACGTCATTCGCCTCCGAGATCTCCTTGAACTTCTCCTCGGCCGTCTTGTCGCCCGGATTCACGTCCGGGTGATATTTACGCGCAAGCTTCTTGAACGCCTTGCGAATCTCGTCCGCCGTGGCTGTCTTCTTCACGCCGAGCGTGCCGTAATAATCCTTGTTCTGTGTCGGTGCCATATCGTTAGCTAGAAGATTAGATGATAATTACTCACTCACGTTGCGAATGTGATTTTTCGTGGACACCCAATACTCTCTCGAATGACGTCAGAATATTGCAGGAGGTTTGCATGTCAGACAATCTAAAGGACCGTGGTCCAGCGGATCGCTCTCGTATCAACGTGAATGAAGATTACGAAGCTCGCTACTGGGCAAAACACTTTGGCGTCTCCGAAGAGCGCCTGCGCGAATTGATTCAGAAGCATGGCGTCTCCGTTGCAGCCGTAGAAAGCGCACTCGGCCGCAAAACTTCGTAATTACTGCAGCGAGGCGGATTGGCACTTCGGACACCAGAACAGGTTCCGCCCCGCCATCTCCATCGTCTTTACGTCCTCGCCGCACACAAAACAAGGCTTGCCCTGGCGGCGATACACGTAATGGGTTTCTTCCTTTAGCGGAGAGCCGGTCTTCTTGGTCGGCCTGTCCTTCGGGCGAGTCGTCACCATGCGGCGATCCACCATTGCGGACTTCATCAGCGGCACCAGGTCTTTCCACATCGCCTTCAGCGTCTTCTCGTCGATCTCGTTTCCCGGCTTGAAGGGATTCATGCGCGCGCGATGCAGCAACTCCGCACGCAGGATATTGCCGACACCGGCAGCGACTGACTGGTCCATCAGCAGCACGGCAATCGGCGTCTTCTTGCTGCGCACGATCTCGACGAACCGCTCCGCGCCATCGCCGTTCAGCGGATCGGGCCCAAGCCGCTCCTCCAGCTTCTTCCACTCCGCCTCGCTGTAGACACTGCAATCCGTCGGCCCGCGCAACTCTACCCACGCAATCTTCTGCGGATCGAGCGCGTCGCTGCCATCATCCTCGCTGTACCAGCGATGCGGCCTGCTTCCCTCTGCGGATTCCTGCTTCACACGCTTGGGATCCCCCGTCTTTTTCGAGTCAAAGATACGAACACGCAACGCACCCTTCTCCGGCGGCAACGGGCCCGTGCCTTCCGTCCAGTCGCCATACATGCCGAGATGCACATGCAGAATGCGGTCTTTGCCGAAGTCATACCCGAGATGCTTGCCCACCGCACGCACGCCCTTCAGAACGCGCCCATCCAACAACGGCGCATCGACAAAGCGCGATGTAGAGGGAGCCTCTATGCGAACGACTTTGTCACCAAAGGCGGCGGTATGTCGTTCAGCCCAGCGGTGGATTTCATTGCCTTCAGGCATACTTTATGGCTCTCTCCGCCTTGCTAACCAAAAGGTGTGTTCACGCGAAATCGCACGTTCAGCACTCAAGATGAAATCTGATAACTCTTTGTCAGTTGAGCAGTGAATCATCGATGTCTGAATCAGCGAGAGTTCCTGGGAGGTTACAGAATACGCAGAAGCAAGTGCGCCGAATTGATTCTGCTGCTGCCATGCAACCATTCCACTCCCTAGGGTTGTTATGATACCCACTGCAATGATCGAGGTACTCCCGAGCGTCAGGGCCAGTCCTGCGAAAATCAGCGCGAGCATCTGAGTCACAATAAATGCACCACTCCACGCCCGTTCCATCTTCCGATTTCGCTGAGAGGAGCGCGCATACCAACCTTGCTGATCCTTTACCCTTGCCTCCAAATAAAAATCACGCCTATCACAGGTATCAGCTCGGCGAGCCATCCTCATATCGTCTGTTATTTGTAGTGAATCGGCTGCCTCCGTGAACAAACCAGCCGTAATCGAACTCGCCTCTTCCAAAACTTTCCGCATTGCTCCTACAAAGAGCAGGTCCGCTTCTTTTTCAGAAAGTCCGTAGCGGTAAGGCTCAGTACATGTTGCAAATCTCCACGCGAGAGTTTTTACCGATTCTGCAACAGCGCGACCGTTGTACCAATCGGCTTGAGGTTTTAAAATTAAAAGAGCAAAACTCAATCCTACTCCAGCGACTAAACAGGCAAACATTCCTACTGCAGCCCATAGGTAATGTTCGGCAGGTGATGCCAGCGCCGCTGCTGCGAAATTAGCCAATAGAGAGAAGCCGACAAAGGATTTCTGCTTATTCTGTCCGTCTCGGGAAAGCCGCTCGGCAGCAGTAAAAAGACCAGGATATTGCAACGTCCCTCCAGCTAGAGGCCTAACTTCTCATACACTTCGTCGGTGTAGTAGTACGGTCCGGTCTTTGTCTTCTTATTTTCCGCATACTTCTCTGCGAAATTATCCATCGCATATTTGATGATCGCAGCATTGAATGAAACATGCATGACATAGCGATCCCTGATAATCGGAGGGCAATGTTCCTGATCCATGCGGCGCTTCTTCACGTCAGCGATATTTACCGCGATAATCGGCAAATCAAGTCCAATCGCAACTTCAAGCTCCCATCGAACGTACTTGTATAAGTGCTTGGTTCCCTCGCCAACAAGAACAATTACTTGTTTAGCTGACTTGAACCGCTCTTTCAGAGCCCTTTTGATGTAATCCTCATCCTGAGCATTTGCAGTGAGCTTAAAGATCTCATGTGCGTCATGAAAGTCGAAGTCCACATGCTCATTTTTCTTCCAACCAAGCATGAAACCGTATGCCCATTTATCTTCGTCACCATCGAAGACTACATATGTTTTGTTGCGATAACCCATTTATCACCTCGGAAGCATTTTAGCTCTGCATCCGAGGTGGATAAATAGGAAGGATGTTAGTTCCAAACATTCTGAATAGGCATCGGCTCGATCCGAGTCATCAGGTCAGGCGCGACGTTTTGCAGCTTCTTTGCAAACTCCTTCGCCTGTTCCTCGCTCTCAAAGATGTTGCGGTCCTTCAACTGACCTGCCAGATACTGTTCGCACTTCCAAAGAATTGTCTGCATGGCGCCCTCCACAGCTCCACAGTCCTCAGACACGATGGGCGCTCCGGGCCTTATGCCGAGAGCGCCCATCGGTGTTACTGAATACTTAGACACTGCATACGCAATTTCGATTCGCGCTGTTCCGCGACTTACTGCAACTGCCTTTGATACCTACTGCAACTGCTACTTCCACTACTCTTTAACCCCGTCATCCTGAGCGGGTGAGAAAACTTTCAGAAACTCCTGATTCTATTTGACCTAAAACGGTCAATTTTGGCTGTGTAGGAATTGTGCAGGCCAAATATGCAGAATTCAGTCTGAATGACAGTTTTCTCGTGCTGGAAGAGGGTTCGGGAGAAACCCGCAGGGTGTCTCCCGCGTGTCCGAAAGCCAGTGGGAACCTTTTCATTCCTGACCTGTCCGCATTTCCGAGATGCTGTATCCGCATTGTCCCATGATCGCAACGGTGCCTGGATGCTCCTACCTCTGCGAGTTCCAGCGTAGTAACTAATTCTGCGATAGATGCGGCGGACCCAGTGCAGCGCGAATCAAGCGGGCGATCTGATTTCGTCTGCGGGGGAAGGTGCAGGAGGAGGAACTTGACTCCTGCCGCGCAGCCGGCGAGCGGGGCCGGAAGCAGCCGGAAACGGGTGCAGGGAGAAAGCGGGCGGGTTTCTCCCTGCCGCGCGAAAAGCGCGCATAAAAATGGAGAGGCCGCAGGTTCGCGGCCTCTCCACTGAGTTGCTGTTTAAGCCGCTTTCTTGGCCTTCGGTGCAGCCTCGGCAACGGGCTTGGCTTCTTTCTTCGCTTTGGCTTTCGCCGCGAACTCTGCTTTGACCTTCTGCGCGATGGCGTCGGTATCTACTTTGTAGACCGTGGCTGCTTCTCGCAGGATGCTCGGCGCGTTAGTACGAGCGGCAATCAGAACGATGGTCAGTTCCACCATGACGCGGGACAACGTACTTTCGTCGGCACGGCAAAGATAAGCTGCGAAGAGTTTGCCGATGTCCTCGGTGTCCTTCGACCGCTTGATGCCGTGCTGTTTGGCGAGAGTTTCCAGACGGCCATCGCCTAGCAACTCCGAAAGCTGCGAAGCGATGAAAAGCAGGTCGCGCTTCATCAGGCGAACCGGAACGGCGGCACCGATGGCAGCGAGAACACGCAAGCCTGTTGTGTTGGCGATGGCTTGCTCTTTGCGCTGCTTCTCCTGCTCGGCCTTCCACTTCTCCTCGTCGCGGTCGTTGCGGTGCGACTTGGGATGATGGACGGGGCAAGCGGGATTGGTGCAGACCTTGCGCAGGGTTCCAACTTCGCTGCCGTCAGTGATGATGGCTTCGGTGGTGAACTTGCACGACTTGAACTCAGGCCGTTTTGCCTCGTCCCTGTCGGCTGGCTTCTTCGCACGAATCTCCGTGTACTTGTTGCGTGGAAGAACTGCGCTACCTTCCTTCTGCTGGCCGTAGGCCGTACTGATTTGCACGAGATTCGGTTTTGCAGCAATGGTCTTGGCAACGTGCGCCGCAACCTTCGATTGGTAGCAGGTCGGGTCGGTGCAGGAATCGAGCTTGCCGCCAATGTCGGAAAACAGGAGCTTGTTGTGTCCAGTCCGCTTGGGACAATCGACGCAGCTTCCCGCCGCTGGCACAAGCTGTGCGTCCCGCTTGTCGAACGGAGCCTCCTTCAAGGCCAGCACGATATTCGAGTCAATCCAGAATTGCAGGTTGCGGACGGGCAGCAAGATGCGTGATGGTTTGCGTTCGCCGTTGTAGACCTCTTTGAAGCAGGCGGGGAGCGCAAGCTGCTGCTGTTCGGCTGGCAGCTTCGCCAGCAGCAGCGCATGTCCCACGCCGATTTCCTCGGCATAGAACGCTTCCACTACGACGGGCGCAAGGTCAGTCAACTTAAGGCGCGTGGTCACATACGCGGGACTCTTGCCCATCTTCGCCGCGATCTGCTCCACGGTGTACTGCGGTTCGTCCAAGTTGAGCAACGCGCGGAAGCCCTGCGCCTCTTCCATCGGATGAACGTCCTTGCGTTGCAGGTTTTCAATCAACTGCGCCTCTAATGCCTGGGCATCGCTCAGGTTCACGATACGGACGGGCACAGTATCAGACTCGGCCATCTGCGCGGCACGAAAGCGACGGGCACCCGCCACAATCTCGAAGCCATGTTCGTTGAGAGGACGCACGAGCAACGGCGACAACACGCCCTGACTGCGGATGGATGATGCCAGTTCTTTCAAGGCGGCATCCTCGAAGATGCGGCGCGGGTTGGTTTTCGACTCACTTAAGAGCGAGAGGGAGACATTGCGGTATTCGGTGGCATTGGTGACTTGGGTTTGCATGATGAAAAGCTCCTTTCGAGCGGTTACGGGGGGGGAAGGTCACAGAGCGGCACACGTCGGGCATGGTTCCGCTCCAACGGGAGCGGACTAGCCGAGGATGCACTTGTCCGTAAAGGCTTCTGCGTATCCCTGCAATCGCAGGTCGTTGTCCCATGTCTCAGCGAGACGCTGGTGCTGCTCGTGCAATGCAAGCAAGTGGACATAATTACCGCGCACGATGTTGCGGCTCCACTGCTCCACGCCAAGGGAATCGTTGCGGTAGTAGAACGCGGACAGATGCGCTCCACCTGCTAGACCAAGCTCGAAATACATCTCAGGCTTTGCCAGTGCGTCGGTATATTGCGCGACGGAAAGAGCAGGTAATCCCATCGGGCCGGATTCGTCCATCGCCTCGATAACAAGCTCCGCACATGGCGGGTTGGGAATCTTGACGTAGAGGCTGGGACGCCAGCCTCCCGCCTTCTGCAAGATGGAGAGTACGGTTCTCATGCTGCCACCTCCGCCCGTTCCCGGGCTTCGGTGGCTACGCTGTCTTCTGCCGCGATGGGCGGCTCCAACGCGGCAAGGATGACGGCGGCGGTCTGCTGAATGACTTCCAGCGATTCGGCTAGCAGGGATGCGTTGCCGTGGTACAGGTGGATGTAGTCAGCGGATGCGGAACCCGTTACCAGCCCAACGGCCTTGCCGACAACGAAGGCGACGGCTTCAGCCTCTGTCTCGCGTACCGTCTTGGTGGTGGCTGTGCGCCGCTCTGCTTTGTGCAGGAGCTCGTGCGCCGTCTCATGTACCAGCGTTGACAACTCCTCGGCCTTCGACTGACCCGGCAGGATGGCGATGCGTCCGCCGTAGCTCATGCCGAGGGCTGGCGCAATCTTCTCCGTGTAAACAACCTGAATGCCTTTGCTCTTGAGGAAAGCGGCCAGTCGGTCGATGCTGTCGCCGGGGTCGCCATGTACCTCGCGCATTTCCGGCAGGTCTACGCCGTCGGTCTGCGAGATGTCGAAGACATAGGCCGAACGGAAGCCAACCAATACAGGCTTGTTCGGATAAGCGGGGTTGGTTTTGGCTGCCTCTTCGTCGGTTTTGCGGCGAACGCCAACGATGGGGGCAAGGATGCGGATGCCTTTGGAGCCAGCTTTAACGAAGCGGCCTAGCTGTTTCCATGCGGAGAATCCGGCAACTCGCGTAGCGGTGGGCATCTGCCGCGCAATCTCCAGCACATTCCCGAAGGAATAATTATGGAAATGGCTCATCGCGGTTAGGTAGCTGGTGAGGGCTTCGGAGTGTCCGGCCTCCAACTGCTCAATCAAGAGCTTTACGTTAGAGGCGATGATTTCCTGTTTGGTGAGGGGCTTTTTGCTGCTGATAGTGGTTGTGGTGACGGTGGTGTTCATGGTGTTTGCTCCTTTTGGTTTGGCTTTTGCACGTCCGCGTTGAAACGCGGCATGTACATGCCGAACGCCTCCTGGCGAAGGCGGGGGTAGCAAACGGAAAGGTCTTCGAGCGAAGCTTTTTGGGGGGACCGCGTAGCGGGGGAGCCAAAACCCGACAGGGCGAATGGCCTTGCAGAGCGCGAGGGGAGACCCCTTAGCAGGGTTTGTCTTCCTTATGCGTGCGCGTCAGCGCACAAGATTGATAGGGAGGGCGTTGCGGGAGGGAAAGTCCCGTAGAGGTGGTAGCGGAAAACGCGAAGCGGTTGAAGCACGGAGGAAACCTCCTCCGCAAAACATCGAAACGCTCTGCTTATCTAGCCGATGGAGAAGCCATGCGAAATTTCCTGCTGCGGTACAGACTGCGGCTCTATCTTTTGGCCTAGATCTTGTTGTGGCGAGATGGCTTTTTCGACATTCATCGTTGGTGCATGAGCACTCTGCTGCGAAACTTCGTGTCCAAGGGCAACCGGCAACTTCTCACGGTCGTTGGTAAAGATTTGCGCATCCTGTGCTCCACGCGAGATAGACACATACGCCATGCGGTTGTTGAGCAGGTCTTTGGCTCCCAACTCTGTATCGACATGCACTAACACCCGCTCGGCGGTCTGTCCCTGACTGGAATGGCTGGTGACAGCATAGCCGTGATCGAGATGCGGATTTCGTATCGGGTCGATCTCTACCGAACGGCCACCGTCCATACGCAAACTCATGCGCCCATCATTGATTCGTTCGACCGTCGCTAATTCGCGGTTGGCAACCTTTAACTCATTGTCGGGAGCGGTGAACTGGATGCGGTCGCCTACGGAGAATGCGCGCTGCTCCTCGCGGTAGACCGATACACCCTGCTGGCGGCGTGGATCGTAACTCTGTTGTCGTCCATCGCGTAGTGCGACAGTGATCTGGTTGTGTTCGGCATCCACGCCAGTTACGCGGGCATATTCGCCCTTCTGGATGCCGGTCTCTTTCGAGCCACGGCTGTAGCGAAGCACATCGCCCACTTCGTATTTTTCCGCCCAGGTACGGGCTGCGCCGGTAAGCTCCTGCCGCTGCACTAATGTCTGTACGGGATGTTCCTCTTTGCTTACGACTCCACGCTGTTGCAATTCGGCATGGATGCAAGTGTTAATTTCCATGCGAGAGCGGTTGTCGGGTGAAACGACCAACGTATTCTCTGGAGCTTTCGCATACTCTTTCGCAATCGCGTCCATGCGTTCCTCGCGGCCTTGGAACTCATGCACGCGGCCCTGCTCATCCAAACGTTTCACCGCAGCACCCACTTCGCCACGTGCTAACTGCTCCACGACGTTGCGCAACTCCGGGTCTTTCTGGCGCACAATCTGGTCAAGCGAAACTGTTTTCATGCCAGCCTGTTGCAACTGCGCGAACGGTCTGCCCGCTTCCACGGCTTCATGCTGGCGTTTGTCGCCAACCAGCAACACGCGGTCATTCGGGTGCAGGCGCGTCAGAAACTCGTGCATCTGTTTCGTGGAAGCCAGCGAAGATTCGTCCAGCACGTACAGGCGTTTTTCTCCTGTATCGTGCTTTTCACCACGCGCAAGGTGCATTTGAAGCGTGGAGGTTTCGATTCCGGCCTCACCTAATTTCTGCGCCGCGCGAGATGTCGGCGCAAAACCCTCCACGGCGTAGCCCTCGCGTTCCGCTCCTTCACGGATAACGGCGAGCGTCGTGGTTTTGCCCGCACCGGCCACACCGTCCATACCGACGATCTTCTCTCGCGCTGAGAAAACTTCCTCTACTGCCTGACGCTGCGAAACGTTCAACTCGGAGTGACGGCCTACCATGTCAAAACGCTCCCTGCCTTCCAATAACATCGGGCGATGTTGGTCGTTGCTCTTGTGCAGGATGTCGATGATCTCCCGTTCCGTGCGCAGCATCGCGGCGGTCGTGATCTGCGGTCCGCGCACGGATGCGGCAGCCTGCCGGAACTCACCGGACTCAAAGCGCCGGTCCACCTCCTGCCGCACCTGGCTATACGTCACTTCGCCCATGCCACGCTGCAGGGCGGTCTCATAAAGGGCACGTCGATCCTGTACGGCGGACTTTTCAAACAAGTGTTCCCGCGCATAGGTGACGGCTTGCTGCGCAATCAACTCTGGGCTTCGATCCTTCTGATGTTGCTGAGTGCGCTCACGCGCTGCGGCCACAACATGATCGGCCTGATGACCGAACGAAGCAGCAAGTTCGCGATGCTGCCGCTGTACTTCTTCGGGAGACAGCAGCTCCTTATGATCGCGCGTAAAGTGAGCCGCGACCTGCGCGGCTCCCGCTCCGTCCAATCCCTGTTCTCGAAGATGGTCTTTGATCTGTTCCCGGCGAGGGCTGGACGCCTCCAGATACTCGCGGGAGTAGCCTTTGATCTCCGGCTGGCCGTACTTGCCGCGCTCCATCTCATAACCAAGCTGCTGTAGCCGTGTCGCCAATTCCGCACGGTAGATGGCCGTGGCGAAATGCTGCGAAGCATACAGTTCGCGCGGTTGCAGGGAACGGGTCTGCCCGTTCTCGCGTTCGGTGACATTGAAGATGACCGAGTGCGTATGCAACTGCGGCGCAGCATAGCCCTCAACTGGCCGCGCCGTATCGTGCTCGAAGGTTGCGACCGCAAACCTTCCGGTGTTCTCTGGCGCATGGACGTTGCCGATGCGGGCTTGCGTGTAATGCTCTAACTCGTTCAGCGCAACACGAACACTCTCGCGGTGCGCCAAGCGCACCCGCTCATCCCCACCCACCAAGGCCGTTAGCGAAACCGACTTCGGCGCAGAAAAGGTAGCGTCCCATCCTGCACGGTGCTCCATGCTCGTGACTTCTTTTCCACCCTTGCCTTCGTAGGTGCGGGAGACCTGGTGCTTCACCATCTGCTGTTCGGTGAAGGGATGCTGGCCTTCTGTCAGACGCGCAAAATGCTCATCGCCCACGGCACCGGACAGTCCCCATTCTTTTGCAAGCTGGCCCTGCCACTCGCTATACCCCTGCTGGTCGCGGCTCCAGTAGTTCTGCCGCTCCGATGCAAACTCCCGCTCATGGTACGTCCGTACCTGCCCCGCTGATAACGGCTTGGAGAGCGTCATCATAAACAATCACTCAATACTCTTGGACTCATCCCAGACGAACCCTGTTCGCTTCACAGTGGGCTTTTCCTCCAGCGGCAAAGCTGCCTGAACAGGCTTCTTCACTTCAGGAGCTTTGGCAGGAGCGGGAGTCTTTACGGCATCCACCTTGCGCGGTTGCGGCGGCGCAAGCGTCCGCTCCAGGAACTCCGGCTGCTTGCTCTCTTTCTTCGCCAGCCGGAACTTCGCCGGCACGACATGGTTCTCCAGTTTGATGAAGCCGGTGAGCGGAGCAAGCCCGGCGATCTCGGAGGCCATCACAAGCGGCTTGGTGGCAATCTCCATCGCGAAACTCTTTTTTGCGCGAAGCAGTCCCATGCTGCGTGATTCTTTCAGGCGTTCGACCTCGATCTCGCCAATGCTGTCGGATATCCACTTAGCTGCACGAGGCTCGGAGGTTTTCAGAAAGATTTTTGTCGCGGGCTGCGAGAGCATGGCTTCGGCGTCCTTGCCGTAGCGCTTCTCCATTTGGCTACGTCCCTGCAAGCTAAGCACGACGGGATTACCGTACTTGCGGTTCTCCGTCACGGCGGTATGAAGCTGCGGCAGTTTGTTCAGACTCGCCAATTCATCCAGCACGAACCATACCGGCTTCGCGGGGTTCGCGCATGGCTGCATCATGCGCAGGATGAACAGGTCGAGCCATGCAGCGTGAAGCGGCAGCACCTTCTCCCGGTAGGCCGCAGAGGAATTCAGGAAGACCCAGCGCGTGCGTTGGAACCGCCAGGATGCCGTCGAAAAACCGGGCGCGGCTTGGTGCGTGCGCGGTACTAACTCCAGACTGTCGGCGATGAGATTCAGGCTGGAGAGAACACCTGCCCTCTGCGCCGGTGCGCCGGGATCGAGCAGCGCGGCGTGCGGTGTTCCTTCCAGTCGGCGCATGATCTCCGCCGGATCGGTCATCGACTTTAATAGCTGGTGGACGTGTGGCCGGTAACGCAGAAGCTGCGCCAGCACTCGACGCGGCGCAGCTGTGAAAAAGTCCTTTTCGTACTCCTTCTCCGGCAGCATCGCAGCGGCGATGGTTGTAGCCGTCTCTAGCTCATCGACCTCATCCGAAAGGTTCCACGATGGGCAGCGGCTGTCGAGCGGATTCAGCACAAGGTCGCCACGCTCCGGCTTATAGAACTCACCAACAAAGTCCATTGCCGGGTCATAAACGATGGCGCTCTCGCCCCGGTCTTCGACCTGACGCAGGAGCTGCCGGATGGCCGAACTTTTGCCCGAACCCGTATCGCCCATCAGGAGGATGTGGCTGGCTTCCAGCCGTCGCGGAATATGGAAGCTGCTATTGGGAAAAAATCGACCGAAAGCACCTTCGCGCTCCATCTGGAAGCGGACACCGCCATCGCTGGAGCCGCGTAACGCGGCGATCAATTCAGGCCCTTTGGTTCGGCGTCCATGCCGCTGCTCATGCTTCCGGTTCAGGCGAAGCCGGTGCCCCAGGAACATCCATAGCAGGTACAGGGACAGCACTGCCGCTGCCAGATAAAGCATGGGCCGCAGGAAGATGAGCCATGCGCTATCGCCGTCGTAGATCGTGTCCCGCAGGTACGCTTGCAACTCCCTCGCACGGACCTTACCGGGCGGCTCAATCACCACCTCGCGCCAGCCCTCCGCGATAGCTTTGGAACTCAGCGCAAGAGGCTGTTTCGGGTCGGAACTCTTCACCGCATCCTCGGGAAGCAGCGGTTCCGGTTTTCGCCCCGGAGCCGTCTTCTCTGCATACCGAACGGTGGTCATTGCGGCGGGATAGCCGCTCAATGTCGAGCAGGCGGCGTAGGTTCCAAGGTAGAAGTTCTGGACGGGGTTCATCGTCCAGCCGAGCCAAAGCGTGCCGGGTACGATCACCAAAAACGGTCCCAGCACGAAGAGCAGAATCAGCCACAGAAGCCACCGGCCCCGGCTCGGAAAACGCATGGTTCCGGCGCTCATTTTTGCCCTCCCGTTTCATCCTCCCCGGCCAGAAAAGCGGCGAGTAGTTTGCGGGCGTCGGCCAGCTTCCTACCCTCCGCTGTATCGCGGATTTTGATGACCGATTCCGGTCGCAGATACGTGCCTTCGGTCTTGGCGGAAGCCGCTGCATGGAAGAGATTGAGGAGCATAAAACGGAGCGCCGAAATCTCCGACAGCAACAACTCCGTAGGGTCGGCGGGACGCTCTCGCGCCGCTTTCAGGGCAAGCTCCCGCAGCCAAACCGCGAGCGTCTTGCCGCTCTTTTCGGCAGCGGCTTCGACCTCCCGCAACTCGTCCGGCGTGATCCTTGTGGCAATGGTTTTGGTGCGGAAACCGGGCTTCTCCTGAGCACTTTCGGAAGCGCTGGAAGTCGCCGGAATGGGGCCGTGCGGAGTCTCCATCGAAAGCCCGCCTGTCTTCCAACATGCGCCTGATGGGGATTTCAGGTCAAGCGGCTGTTTCACGCCGCCAAACCGTAAGCTCCGCTCTGCCAACATGTTTACGCGAAGCACGCGCGAACGAAGCCTCATGCTTACAAAAGCGATATGGCGTTTACCCTCGTAAACGCCATATCGCTAAATGACTCAATTTACACACGTTCACCCGCGCTAACGCCAGAGCGCTCCACAGTTCCCTTATGGGGGTGACGTGTCGATCCTTCTCCCGCTGCGTAGCAGCGCCTTTGTCTCGCCGGTCGCTATCTTTGCCACCTACGCCTTCGCCGTAGCTTGAAGTTCCTAGCTGCAACGATTCACCATTCGCAGACTGCGGCGCACAGATGGCACTTGTGGTCCCTTCTAGGTTTAGGGGAGTAAGCCGCTTAGATTTATGATAAGTTTAGCGGGTTCCGAAAGCTTCTGCCCGTTGTGTAGCGGTGTCGATAGCTTTTGGCTGACCAGTGTTTTTCGGCTAGGGTTCGGGGATTGAGCATTCGGAAGTTGAGACATTCGAGCGGGACGTTCATGAAGAACATTGCGGCAGAGCAGTTGGCGGCAATTTCGCGGCTCTTCTCCTCAAGCGTCATCCACGAGATGGCGCGCAAGGGGAAGTCGCCGATCTTCGCTCGTCTGGCCCGCGAGTCTGGTCTGCCATCGTCGATGGGAATGGCTGACCCGGTTTTCCGTCTCTTTGAGTTGGCATTTTCGATGCTGAAGCACGAAGGCTTCCGGCATGAATACGTATATAAGACCGCTCTCACACATAAGGTTCTTCTCGGAAAGCATTCTCTGCAAACCGCAGCCATGCTTACGGAATTTCGGGTTGGGGAGTGCAAGGCTGACCTTGCTATTCTGAACGGGACGGCAACGGTCTACGAGATCAAATCAGAACGTGATTCCCTTACAAGGCTCGACCGGCAAGTGCGTGCCTATGCAAACGTCTTTGCGCGCGTATACGTCATCGCTGCGGACAGCCACGTCGATGCGGTCATGGACACCGTTCCGGATGAGGTGGGCATTCTCTGCCTCAATCGTCGGCACCACATTTCGACCTTGCGTGAAGCCGTCGATCAGCCAGAACGAACATCGCCGGCAGCGATCTTTGACTCTATCCGTACCGATGAAGCGCGGATGATTCTGGAGGCGTACGGGGTGTCCCTACCGTCCGTACCGAACACTGAGCTGAGCCGCATGCTTCGCAGCCATTTTGTGCAGCTTGAGCCGTGCGCAGCCCATGACGCGATGGTCCGCGTTCTGAAAAGAACACGCAACCTTATGCCGTTGTCGAATCTGGTGGCGCAACTCCCGCCATCGCTGCACACGGCGGCGCTTTCATTGCCGTTACGCAAGATCGATCATTCACGCCTTGTTTCAGCCGTGAACACTTCACTGCAAGATGCGATGGGATGGGCCTGAACGCATGTACCACCCTTATTTTCGTGGGAAACAGTACGAGCTAATCACGGTTCGAGAGATGGCCCCGGTTCTTGCGGAACTGGATTTCCGCCCGATCATTGAGCCTGTGCGTGAGACCTTAAGCGGCTTGCACAAAAGCCTCGATGCGATAGTCGAAGCTAATGGACGCGCCATAGTCATCGTGAACCCGCATCACGGCGACCTTTCGGGCGGCGCTGAAGAACTGAGCGAACTACTCAAAGAAAAGTTCCTTGATCTTCCTGGAATCTGCGCGGGCATTCTTCTGAAGCAGGATATGAGCCCCGCAGACGCGATGAAGGTTCACAAGGCGCATGAAGGACACGCGCCCGTCTTTATCCATGCCGGGTTTGCTGAACCCAAGGCTCTGATGGAACACCTAGACCGGCCCCTCACGGAGCAATGTCACATTTTCCTGGATAAATATTGCGGCAAGCTCTATCAACGCCATTTCAAGGGAAGCCACCGAGTGCTTGTTAAGGATGGCTTTCAGCGAAAGAAAAACCGCGAATACGAACTGATCGAGCCGTTTTCAGATCTTCACGCCACGTTTGCTGACGAGGGCATGGATGGCTTCGGTGACTTCCTGATCGTGGGCGACGACTATAGCGAGAGCGGCGGCCCCGCCTACGCCATCGCGATCCATCTCACCTTCATCGATCCCGACCAGGACGACTCAATGTTGATCTACCACTTCGTATCTGATCGGCAAGACACGCCGAAAGATCCGGCTGGAAAGTTCGCGGAAGCGTTAGCGAAGATGATGGCTGTTCTGAATAGGCGGGGATGCAAGGTACTTGAGACGGACGCGGTCAAGGAGTTTCGGGAACTTCACCGTAACGGGCATTTTCCTGGGCTCGGCTACGTTAAAAAGCTTTCGATGAACCATCACATCGAAACTCTGGCCCACTACTTCACGACAACGGCGTAGCCTCTATGAACTGTTGCGCCGAATGCTTTGGCGACCGTGGATTGCGGAGAAGCATCATTCCCCTTCGAGCACACGGAGTGGGCACATGCGACTATTGCCAGACACAGAACGTTTCAATCGTCACACCCGCGCAGTTGTCCGAATATTTCGGGCTGCTAATTAGCTCATACCAGCGCGATGAAAACAGGCGGCTGTTGGTCCATTGGTTCCGCGAGGATTGGGCTTTGTTTCGGCACCAGCGTATGGACGATTCTCGCGCGAAAGATTTGCTTGCCGAAATCTTCGATGATGGCGAGATTGTGAGGCACAACTTTGTGCCCCTGGCAGCACCCGTTGCGAACCGTTTGAGCGAGTGGGAAAAACTGCGTGACGAGTTGATGTATCACAACCGATACTTTCCGGCTGTGAACATTGATCTTGAGCGCTTGGAGTTGCTGCTTTCCTCTCTCGTACTTGATGCAGACGAAGTTCCTAGGCAGTGGTACAGGGCACGCATGCAAAGTGGAGACACCCCCATAGCGTTGGCAGACATGGGCGCTCCCCCGCGCCGCATCGCATCGCATGGACGCGCCAATCCCGCTGGCATACCGTACCTATATCTTGGATCGCAGCCGGATACGGCCATCTCAGAAATTCGCCCGCATACAGGCGAGATGGCATGCGTCGCAGATTTTACCACTCCTGAAAATATCAAGCTTGTGGACTTGCGCTATCCGAGGCAGATGGTCTCTCCATTCCTGCTGGAAGGCGCAGCGGATATCGTGAGGCTGCGGGCAGATTTGCCGTTCCTTGAACGGCTAGGCGACGAGTTGACAAGGCCGGTTCTCCCACAAGCAGCAGCCATCGACTACACGCCAAGCCAATACCTTTGCGAGTTCATAAAAAAGTGCGGATATGACGGTGTGGTGTACCGCAGTTCGGTTAGTACGGGTATTAATCTCGCCCTGTTCAATCCAGACCTTGCCGAACGCGGTACAGTGACGCAGTATCGCGTTGCGCGTGTATCTGTTGATGTTGAGCAAGCCACCGCTAGCTGAATATTCCCGGCGAGGATGAAAAGGCCGCTCTTTCTTGGCATGGCGTGTTGAACTCTTCACCCGCTGCATAGCAGCGCGGGTTCTAACTAAGCCAACATTCGCTCAATACGGCAGACTTCCGCGTAATACTCTCGCCCCAAAGGCGGCTTCAGCGGTAGGATTTCGACGAATTGCCTCATCGAGAAACGCCTCGGAGACTTGACCATCCGGGTTAATGCGGAGACATTAAGCCCTTCCCATAGTCGCTCACTAATTATTGCGACAATGTCGCAATGATCTGCTCCCGATACTCTGCACGTCCGTCCTGTAAGACCTCGTTTCGGATGCGCAAACCTACGTGCCAATACAGCATCGTGAGCGTGCTGTTGGCCGCGTGTGCCACACGCTGACGCGCAGATTCGATCAGGCCGCGCAGCTCTGCCAGCAAGGCGTCCGCCTGCTTCGGTGAAGTGAGTTTCTGTTTCGTAATCACCCGCCTTCTGCTCGGTGCTGCGTTGCTGTCTTTCCGCTTGTCCATATCGCCGCCGTTACGCCGACTGAACGAGGCTTGCAAAGGTCCGATTGTGTTGAATCACATCATGGGGAAGGATGACGTATTTCCACGGACGATCACTCACGGTCGAGGCGCGTTCGCACCACTGGATTGCCGCCTTTGCCTTCTTCTGAACCACAGTAGAATCTACCTCCGTGGCTCGCTTGATCTCGCAGAGATAGCGACCATCCGCCGTCTCGACAATGAAATCCGGATTGTAGTTGTCCTCGTCCGCGTACTGGATTTTCAGCAAATCTTTGGGCGGCTTCAGCCACTTCACCACGTCCACATCATCCTCAAGAACGATGGAGAAACGACGCTCCGAATCAGAATCGAACTTCGACGCGGGATATAGACATTTCCCGAATCCCGTGAAGACCATGCCACGGATCAGCAGCCGCTCTTCCACCGGCTGCCGGAAGTTCAGCGCAACCTTGCCAAGCTCCACTTCTGCACTGCTAGAACTGAGCCGCTGGAAGCCTTTCGAGACGGCTACTTGATACTCCGTAGCCTTCTCCACGTAGTGCTGATTCATCTGCGTATGCACAAGGCGAACCAACTCGCTTTGGTGATACTGAAGCACGTTACGGACATCCTCTTCCGTGGAAAGATAAGACTGCAAATGACGTACAAGTTGTCCTGCCAACCTGTACATCAATGCCGCGTGATCGTCATAGCTGATGTCGTCCTTGTCGATCAGCCCACGCACGATGTAATCCTCCAGCCGTGCTTCCTGAACGACGCCATCTCCGCTCACAATTCTGAAGCGCTGATTGTCCGTCAGACGCTGTATCAGCAAGTCTCGCGCCACTGGCGGAAAGCGCACACTGCTGCAATCTAGATCGAAGTCTTTAAAGCCGACAGTGACATCGCCCGTGGGCGTCACCGTAATACGTGGAATATCGATGGTGTTTTCGATATACGCTGCGGTGGTCGTACTCACTACCGCCTGCACATCGACCTGTTCCGCCACCCCCGCAAGCTGCCCTTGTACGGGCTGCATCTCCTCAAGCACGCGGGCAACAATCTTCTTCTGCACCTCCGGGTTCTGCAAGTCTGCGGAACGGCTCAGCCTCTCAAACTCCCGATGGATCACCTGAAGCGTTGTCTCAGCAACCTTACGCTCCGGCTCCGTTTTGAAAAGCGGTTCTTGTGCGGCGGCCGCAGGCCCATTCTCCGAACCTGCGGGAGTCTGCGAGACACCAAGAATGGCCTCAAGCGTCGGCGTAATCGTGATGGCTTCCGTCGGCTTATCCGGGATGTCCCGGCCAATCACCACGCCAGTCCGAATGACCGAGTTCGGATCATTCGCGTGGTCCACGATGTCCTGAAAGCGGTCGTGCGAAACGATAGTGAGCCGATCTACATCGGCCACGCCGGTACGCTTGCCATACGGCAGACGCAGGCCACGGCCAATCGACTGCTCTACCAGCGTCTTCGAGTTGGCCGCACGCAGGGGAACAATCGTGTACAGGTTCGTCACGTCCCAGCCTTCTTTCAGCATGTTGACGTGAATCACAATCTCCGTGGGGTTCGCAGGGTCTTCCACGCTCAAAAGCTGCTGAACCGTTTCATCCTTCTCGTCTCCGCTCTGGTTCGAGTGGACGGTAATCACGCGGCCCTTGTAGCGCCCTTCAAAGAAGTCCGGCGCTTCGATCTTCTTCAGCAGTTCTCCGGCATGGCCCGTGTCCTTAGCCACGACCAACATGAACGGCTTCACCAGCGGGCGTCCCGACTCACGCGCATAAATGTCGAGCTGCACCTTCGTGTGCTCGTGGATACGAATGCCGTCCTGAAGCTTGATCGTCTCCAGTCCAGCTTCGTCGTAATTCTCCACACGAAAGTTCTCGCGCGTGGCGACAGCAGGTTCCTTCACAAAGCCATCCCGCAGCGCCGATGCAAGCGGATAGCTGTAAATCACGTTCTTGAAGTCCGTCGTCTTGCTGCCCGCCTCGATCTGTGGTGTTGCGGTCAGTTCCAAACCAAGAATCGGCTTCAGTTCGTTGATCGCTCGCATCCCGGCCTTGCCGCGATAGCGATGCGACTCATCCATTAGCAAGACCAAGTCATCGAGCTTGGAAAGGTATTCAAAGTAGCTTTCACCGATGTACTCGCTCAGCCGCTTGATGCGCGGCTCGCGGTCGCCACGAACCTCGGCATTGATCTTCGAGATGTTGAAGATGTTAATGTGGACCGCATTCTCGCCGAACAAATCGGCAGAGCGCACTCCGCGACCACTCTCGTAGTTGTCACCGGTAATGATCTCCGGCGGCTGCAACGCAAAGTCGGACAATCCCTGAAAGACATACTTCGGCGAACCGGGCGTGAAGTCCGCGATCAGCTTGTTGTAGATTGTCAGGTTCGGCGCAAGCACAAGGAAGTGCTGAATACCCCACGCCTGCTGCAGGTAGGCAATAAACGCGCCCATCAGTCGCGTCTTGCCCACGCCCGTCGCCAGCGCAAAGCAGAGCGAGGCAAACTGGCGCTCGAAATCCGTGACCGACGGGAAGCTATTGCGAATCGCTGCCAATGCCCGCGCAGTATCGGTGTCCTTCTCTAGTGGCAATAGATCGCAAACGGTTTCCAGAATCTCCAGGGACTCTCGCTGCGGCTGTCGCAGGCTCAGGCGATTGGCGATGGCCCATAGCTTGTGTTGATTGGAAGCACTCACTCCGCACCTCCATCAAACAGGCCAGGAGCTTCATTCATCGCACGCCTCTTCCGCGCCTGCTTCGGTGGTTCGTTCGCTACAGGCACCAACGCGCCCTCCACTGGCTCGGGGGCCTGCGGCAGGTTGGCCACGTTCAGGCTGTAATCGTCATGTCCCCACTCGCACTTCTGCAATACGGCCAGCGGAATCTTCTTCAGCGTCAGGTTGGGGAAGGCATCCGCCTTGCCCCGGAAGGCTGCGCAACAAATCAGAAGCGTACGTTTCAGCCCTACCTCCTCATGCAGAGCGGCAAGATGGTCACGCGTCAGCGTCTGCGTCGTCGTGTAGATGTAATCGCTCTCAGTAGACTGCCCCTGCTGCCAGTACAACTCACCCGGAGCATAGTGAAAGCCCATGATCTTGCACATGGCCTCAGCCATCATCGCGGCGTTGTACTGCTTGCTGATGATGAGATTGCCAAAGCTGTCCTTCTCTAGAAGTGATGGCGCGATGTGGTAGAAGCGGAAACCACCGCCGCCCTTCCAATCCACGGCTTCGGTGATTCCGCCCTTGTCCTCGCTGTCAATGACCTTCTTCATGCGCGGAACGATATGCGTGATAGCGTGCTCGCCAAGCTCCACCATGATCCAACGACGGCCCATCTTGTGGGCGACTGCTCCGGTGGTGCCAGAACCCGCGAATGAATCAAGGACAAGATCGCCGGGGCGAGTAGCAATATGCAAGATTCTGTAGAGCAATCTTTCGGGCTTAGGCGTTGCGAACACACTTCCACCTGGAATTAGAGAAAGTGTCTCTTTCTTCGCTTCATCCGTATTTCCGACTTCATCGTGTGGCCACCATGTCCAAGGAACAACTCCCTCCACCTCGGAAAGATAGCGAATGGTGGTTGGTTGAGCGGTTCCATCTTTTCCAAAGTAGATTCGGCCCTCGGCGAGCAGCTTATCGTAAGCGGGCTGCGAGTATCGCCAACAGTTACCTGGCGGGGGGTCAAATCGTTTACCAGTCGGTCCTACGATTGTGTAGAACTGGCTTGGCGTTGCGTGCCCTGCCTGGGCCGTTATCGGAATTGTCCTCCAAGGGCCTCTTGGATCGCCGGTAGGATTTTTGTATACCTTTGCCTGTTCTGCATTAAGAGGTAAAAGACCGCGACTAATTTTGAAATTTCCCGGATCTTTGGCATAGACGAGCACATACTCATGAACGTCCCCAATCGCTTCGCGGTTTTCTCGCGAATATCGCTTTTGCCATACGTTCGCGGCAATAAATGAGCTTCGACCACATGCTTCATCGAGCAGAATTCTCAAGTAGGGCATCTCATAGTCATCGATCGATACCCACAGAGTTCCGTCTGGGGCAAGCAAGCGCCAGAGCAACTCCAGTCGATCACGCATCAATGAAAGCCAGAGCGAGTGCTCAATGCCATCGTCGTAATGATCAAATGCAGAGCCAGTGTTGTACGGCGGATCGATATAGACACACTTCACCTTCCCGGCAAACTCCTGTTCCAGCGCCTTCAGCGCGAGCAGGTTGTCGCCAAAGATCAACCGGTTATCAAAGATGTCATGGTCCGTTACTCGCTGCTTGGCGTGATAACTCTTCTCCGCATCTTCCAGCAGAACCCTCGGCTCCAATCGAGGCCGATTCTCCTTCCCAATCCACGTCAATTCCAGCTTTTGCTTTTTCTGCATCCGGTCAATTACCAATCCGAGCCTCTGCGCTCACTAATTGCTCAATGGGTGTAGCTGTTGTCCTTTGCATCCACATGTGAAGTATGATCCCTGCTTCTTCCTCGGGAGTTCACCGCAGGTTCCACACACAAGCGTGTCAACAAGAGCCAGAGTCGCTTCGGCAAACTCCTTTACCTCACTATCAGCCAAATTCATTCCGTGGGGGTTGAAGTGCGCCCCGACCAAGTTGCGGACGATTGTTGTTGCCTCAATCGCATCGAGATGTTGCTTGAGTGCAGTAGTCAGCTCTGACGGCTGTCCTCCCGCAGCGGCTGGACTCACCGATACACACTTCATCGTGGCTCTCAGTTTTGAATCCAAGCCCGCAAGATAATCCGCAAGAGTATGCCGACCTTCTGAATCCAAAGGCAGCTTGCACCGGTACAACATGCAAACCTCTCTGAGCGCAGCCTCAAGCAGAACACCCGCCTTTGCGGCTACAGCCTGTCTGTCTAGGGGCTCCACGGTGAGAAGATCACGCAACGCATCCACCTCAAGTTTTGTTTTGGTATGCCGGATACCCTTCAATTTTGACCATGACAACAGCTCGATGAGATGAACGTTGGCAACCGGCCCTTTGGCATACCGATACTTGTCACGCCAAGGCCGGTAATGGGTTGTGATTAGAACCGGCAGTTTAACCTCATCATGAATCATGCCAATGAAGCGTTGAATATGCGCTTCATCCGTAGAGGTCAGAACATCATCAAGCACAAGGAGCGTGTCACCGGAGGAATCACGCTCAGCCAGAGCGATGAAGATGCAGATGCCGAGGGTGTCGAGATGAGCCTCGCTGTAATATGCTTGCGGCGGTACAGCCTGCTCCGACTCAAAGCGGCTCGACACGTTGAGACTTCCGCGCCGATTAGGATCAAGCTGAAGCTTGATGTCGCCAATGTTCTCACCTGGATGAAGGATCGAATAGAGGGCATCCACACGCTTACGGATCGTATCCAAAGCGTCGTCAACGAACTTCTTGCGTTCCTTCTCCACAATCAACAGCAGCGCGGTCAATCTTTGGCTCAACGACTCCAGATTTTCTGCCTGCTTCGTATTCTTTACGACCGCTTCATATTGAAGCTTAATGGCCTTAAGCGTCTCGATCTCTGCTGAAAGAGCCTGACGGGACGTTTGCAACGGGCTCTCAAGGGCCTTGCCTTGGGTAAGCAGCGCCAACGTAAGCGCGATGGACTCAGGCGTTCGACTCGGCAGTACCTCTGCTAAAAACGATCCATACTGCGTCCCGTCGATACCGGCATTCTGAACAACAGATAATGACGAATTATTCAGCCCTCTAGCCAGCACTACCGCAGCGGACAGCACACGATCCTCTGCACCTTCAACGAGTGTCTGCGCGCGTTCTTCTTGTTTCTGGGCTGCTTCTAGTTTCCGATTGGCCTCGGCAACTTGTGCTCCTGTGGCCTTTCTGGCAGCGAGGCGAGAGAGGAGTTCATCCTTTTTTATTCCCTGCTCGCATACAGGGCATTCGGTGATCTCACCTTGAGCATTGAGATACTGTTCAGCCTTATCCAGCAAATTCAACAAGCCACTCGTTGCCTCGGTGCTCGCTTCCTCCGCAGCTTGAAGATCAATCGTAAGTGTTCCTACCGACTGACTATCCGCCGCTTGTCGTTGTCGCGCCTGATCCAGAGCATCAGAACCCTCTGACAGATTTTTCAACGCGGTGAGCATTGCGTCGATATGATCTCTTCGCGCGTTCAGGTCCTTCGGATCAATAACGTTCTTGGCCTTCGCCCAAGTCTCTACATCGGGCTTCGGACTGCCTGCCTCCTGATAGAGCTTAGCCAAGGCGTCATTGGCCGAACTAAGATTCTGTGCCGCCCTCTCGAAGTCTTCCTTCGATGTGCGCGCCGCCTCTCTGAGCGTGCCCTCAGATTTCTCAATATTTGGAACCGCGACGAAACGACTGAACGCCGTATATCGCTGTGCGGGCTGTGCATCAACGATTTCAAGAATTTGTGTGCGCCGGAGAATCTTGGCTTTTGGCCGAGATTGTGGCCCCGTAATCTTCGGCTTAGAACCGCTCAAAGTGGCTTTGAAAATATTCGCGCCCCACTTCAGATCAACCTGGAGGCTGGATGCAGCAATTCCGAGGGAGGGTAAATACTCTTTTACGGGGGTGGACTGTCTACCCTCGAGAGTGCCTGCGCGTTCGTTACAGATAAAGTCGATGGCATCGACAATAGTGGATTTACCGGTGCCGTTCTCGCCGAAGATCATCACAACTGGCTTGTCTTCAAACGCGATGTCAACGAATTGCGTTGCTCCGCGAAATCCGCTGAGGCTCAACTGCCGAAGAGGCATTTTCATTATGATTTACCTCCGACACCAGTAGGAAGAGCCAACTCAGCCAAAAGTTTCCAATCTGCGGCAGTCAAAGAGCCGCCAGCAAGCCGGTTCGGGAGTCCTGCAAGTTTTTGATCGCTGAGCAGCTTCGCTGCCTTAATGGACTCGACAACTGTTCCTGCCAGCGTCTCATCGGGCGACAGCTTTGGGGTTTGACTTGCTTCTTCCATAAGCCTCCTTATTCGAGCGACCAGCGAATTGTGAAAATTACCTCAGATTGCTGTTCTTTCGTCATGCGTGCTTCGATCTCGGAGATTAAGCCGTCACGACGAGCTTCGACTTCATCTTGAGCAGCAAACAAATCTTTTCGCTTCTCGTTGCGTGTACCTTGGAACGCCTTTAGTATTCTCTGGTGTACCAATTTGTCTGCCAGCGTCATTGCCGCAGTGGAAGCGCGTTTTGCATCCCGTATTTGCTGGTCGAGGTCTTTGATTTCCTGCTCTAGGGCAAGTTTCTTATCTTCACTCCAGCGGTCGAGCTTGACGATCTCTTGATCCAGCCATTCATTGTTGCGTTGATTAATTTCTTCCAGCACTTTGTCCTGCAGGGCCTGCAACTGCGTCTCAAGCGCAGGAACGAGTACATGCAAAACCGTTTCCCCAACCTCTGCCGGAAGATCAAAGAGCCGCTTGCAGGCATCGTCATCCAAGACGCATCCGTCATCGCTGACAGCGGCCAAAAGGATACGATCTTCCTCTTCAAAGGACTGCACCGAAAACTTGGAGCACACAAGCCAACCCGACTGCCCCAAATGCGGATGAAGGATAGACACTTTCTTTCCGCTCTTCGTGAGTTGGAAGCTGATCTCGGAAGCCGGTGTCTCCGATGCAAGACACCGCTGGAGAACCTGCTGCGCCAGCGGATGCCCGATCCGGTAGGTATTGGCGTCCTCCACGTTGCGACCCATACGGTACGGGCCGTTGTGGATGTGCGCCCCTCCGAATGGATTTGTCTCAAGGACAAAGCTGTGCGCGGCGTCGTCGAAACTCGCATACGGTTGCAGGGAAAACTGCGTTACCTGCCAAAGTAGCTGCTCCGTCCGACTGCGCGCTTGTCTGGCCTCTACTTTTACCTTCTCGATCACTTCCTGATCGAAGTTGTTGAGCAGTTGTTCCTGCGCAAACGCGCGGGCTTCCGCTACTTCTGTTTCCAAGTCCTGCTGCAACTTATCGAACTCGAAGGAAATCTGTTCCGGTGTCCGGCATTGCTGATAGATGCCGACGATGCGCTTTTCAAAATCCACACCCGACTGTACGGCCCCAAGCACCTCATCGGATGCTCCGAAGACACCGTTGAATAGCTGAAACTTCTGGTCGAGGATTTGGTAAATGCGAACGTCCGCCGCATTCGACCGGTTTAAGAAATTGACAACCACCACGTCATACTTTTGCCCATAGCGATGGCAGCGACCGATGCGCTGCTCAATACGCTGCGGATTCCACGGCATGTCATAGTTGATAACCAGATTGCAGAATTGGAGATTGATGCCTTCCGCCGCAGCCTCCGTCGCGATCATGATGCTGGCTTCATCACGGAAGTATTCAACCAGAGCCGCCCGCTTGTCGGCAGTAGGTGAGCCCGTAATGCGGTCTGTGCCTTTGTATCGATGTAGCCAGTTTCTGTATATCTCTGCACTCTGCGGATCGTTGTTGGTTCCGTTGAAGAGTACGACCTTCCCAGCAAACTCGGAATCTTCCAACAGGCGGAGCAGGTATTCCTGTGTACGGCGCGATTCTGTAAAGATGAGGGCTTTCTGCTGGAAAGAGGCGTTTGCCTGGTTCTCTCTCGCTTTCCGTGCCTCCTCGAAACCGTTTCTCAGGGCAGTGAGCAGGACCTCGCCTTTAGAATTTTTCTGAATGCCCTTGGCAAGCTCGTGGAATTCACGCAGCTTTTCCTTCTCTTGGCGAAGCTCCTCGCGTTGTTCCGGCGATAAAGCCTGCACGGGATTTGCCTGCCGCGCTTCTCCGTCGGCGTCGTCTTCCAGCCATTCGTCTTCAATCTCGGGAAGGGCCTCGAAATTGTCATCAAGATTTGCGGGCAAAGCATCCAAAGCTGCTTGAGCGGTTTCAATCTCCTCAAGTTTGTTAGCAAGTCCCAACAAGGTATCCGAAATGGCATACGTCGATGAGGCAAGCAGCTTACGCAGGATCAATGTCATGAGCTGACGCTGGCTTGCGGGGAGTGCATACAGCCGGGGCGATTGCAGATAGTCGGAGACGAGCGCATAGAGCCGTTGCTCGTCTTCGTTCGGCACAAACTCCTGCACGACAGCACGGCGATTGGTATAGCTGATATACGGAAGCACCTGCCGACGCAGGGTTCTCTGGCAGACAGGACGAATCCGCTCTTGCAGTGCCCGATAGTCATCATTGGTGCTGATGCGGGAAAACTGACTGTGGAAGCTGCGCAAGTCCCCGAAAATAAACTCATCAATGAAACTGACAAGGCCGTACAGCTCCATCTGCGAGTTCTGGAGAGGAGTTGCTGTCAGTAGAACTTTTTGCCGGTCGGCGATTGCGTTCTTGATGGCATTCGCAATCTTGTTGCTCGCCTTATAGACATTCCGCAGGCGATGCGCTTCGTCGATGACCACCAGGTTCCACGGCGTCTGCCGAACATAAGCATCTTTGGTGCGGGCGAATTGGAACGAGCAGAGAATAATTCTGGGCTGATCGAATGGATTGAGGTTACCGCGCTTGACCTCTTCGTTGAATGTCTTGGCTTCCAGAATGGCTGTGGGCAGAAAGAACTTGTCAGCAAGCTCCTGCGCCCACTGCTTTCGGAGATTCGCGGGACAGATGACAAGCAACCTGCGCCGCCGCTCCGCCCACCGCTGCGAAAGAAGAATGCCTGCCTCAATCGTCTTTCCAAGGCCAACTTCATCAGCCAGGATCGCACCATGAGACAGGGGCGAGCGGAAAGCAAAGAGAGCGGCTTCTACCTGATGGGGATTAAGATCTACCTGCGCATCCGCAAGTGCTGACGTGAGGCTGTCAATCGTTGCCGAACTAGACCGCTTGGTCAGTTCGTGGGCAAAATACCGGGCATGGTAGGCAGTCAAACTCATCAGTCGAACACGCTGAAGCGTCCAGCCGCTTTTCCGCTGCGGTCTTCTCCATGAAAGGGACTGGATTAAGATGGCGCTTCATGCAGGTATCCATGATACGGCTTCGTACCGTGGGAAGCTACTACCTTAACTGCATGATGCCGGACTCGTCTGAACATTGAAGAACTCAGAGAAGGAATCCGGCTATACCGAGTATCGGGGTAATACCAACTACAGCCGCCAGCGGCGGCCCCAGCCTGAGATTTGCCGCTAAGAACGCCCCGGCGGGGCTGCGGCAAATCTGAACCCATATCCGTAGAGGTCATTGGTATCGAACTCCCTGCGCCCGCCTCCGCCACGGCTCCGGCGAAAGACGGCCTCGGGAATTCACGGTCAGCCTGTCCTGCGGTGCTGACCGCGTTTGAGTTTATCGTGCGTCTCCGCCGCCTTCGATGCCTTAGCCTTAGTAACGTCCACTTCAGGATGCGGAACCTCCCATCCTGTCATCCCCTGTAGCACGCGATCCGCATGCTTGATGGTGTTCACATGGCCATAGTGCTGCTCGATCATCTGCACGGACGTTCCCATCTGCTCAGCAAGAAAGTAAACATCAACTCCCTCTTGAAGGCGAAGCGTGGCATAGGTGTGCCGGAAACAATAAGTCGATCTCGGCACGCCCTGCGTGCCTTCGCGCAGGTTGGCTTTGTCTAGGAGGTCGGCAATCAGAGAGACGTAGAGACTCTTGGCAGGCTTGCCGTTCACCGTCGTAAAGACCCGGTCTTGCAGCTCTGTCGCTTTGGAGATAGAGCGGATGCGTTCCAGATAATCCCCGACGCTCTTGGGCGCAACGAGCTTGCGCGACTTGCCTTTACCCTGCACGAACAGCACAACAATCTCGCGTCCCTCGCGATCTTTCGCGGGCATGATGTCGCGCCAGCGGAGATTCTTCATTTCCGCTGGCCTCATGCCGGTATTGCAGGCGATCAGAATCATGTTGTACGTGACTGTGCGATACCAGGTGCTCGAAGGCTTGTCTGCTTCCGCGATCCATTTCCTGCCAACCGTATGAAGTTTGCGGTACTCCTCCAGAGTGAACTCATCCCGCCGCATCGTCTTGAGTTTGGGACGTTCGTCGTAACGCTGGCTGGCAGGAACATACCGCTTCTTGATCGCGAAGTTCATCACAGCGCCAAAGATCGACATCTCAAAGCGAATCGTGGAATCGCTGATGAAGGGCACCGTCCGCTCCTCGGACGGTGCCAGCTTAATAGGTTTTAAGACTCGAATGCCAAGAGCATTCTGCACTTTGGTGCGGCGCTCAGCTTCCTTGTCCGCAAACTCCTGTGCCATTTCATCGCTGACCTCGCGGACGCCGTTCCGCTTCAAGCGTCCCGCGCCGTTCACTCTTCGCCACGCCGGATAACCACCCCATAGCTCATCGCCGATCAGATGCACTTGAGTGGAGCCGACGTACCTCTCCAAGGCTCCTTCAATGACCGCGCGGATCTTCTTGGGCCGCGCCGCACTGATTTCACCGCGCTGCGCACGCGCTTCTTGGGTCAGCAGATACTCTCGGCCAACCTCCCGGAAGGGATGGTTGAACACAGGGACGTCATGCTTCAGGCGGAACCGGATGTCCGCATCCTGGTCGAAGGCGCGTTCCCGAGCGAGTTCAACATCGGTCGTCTTGAGGGAGATGGTCTTGTAGCGGTCTGCCTTGGGAATCTTCATGCGGCAGTACCACATGCGATGCTCAACATCGCCGCGTCGGAAGATTACCAATCCCGGTTTGAGTTCGGCTTTGTCGGTGACGAATGCCATAATCGCCTCCACTGATTCAGACGCGTTCTGTGCAGATTCTGTGCAGGTTTTTCCTGCAAGTCGTTGAGTCCACGTTTCTGTGTAGGACTCGTATAGAAAATATCAAAATACTAAGATGTTTATTTACATTTAATTATGCTATATCTGTCATCCTGAGCGGAGCGAAGGATCTCTGTATTCTTTCGGTCAGCCAATTCGGCTGGCGGTGAGCAGTTTCGCTCGCACGGAGAAATACATAGATTCTTCGTCACTACGCTCCTCAGAATGACGGTTGTTGATGTGAGTTCAAGCGGTCGAGTACCGTTTTGACTGGTCGCGCGAAGCGCCACCGGGAGAACCCACCCTTTGCGATAAATCCGCAAAGGGTGGGGCACCCAGCAACTTACTACTTCTTGTCGTCCACGTCGACATACTCCGCGTCGATCACGCCTTCGTCCTTCTTCGGCTCTTCCGCGGTCGTGCCTTCGGCCGCAGCAGCACCGCCTTCAGGAGCAGCGGAGTTCGCCTTGTACATCGCCTCGGCCAGCTTGTGGCTTGCCGCGGTCAGACGATCGTGCGCAGCCTTCAGCTCGGTCGCGCTCGGCGTTCCGGTCAGCGTGGTCTTCGCGTCGGAGAGCGCGGTTTCCACCTCGGCGCGCTCTTCCTGCGACACCTTGTCGCCGCTCTCCTTGAACATCTTCTCGATGTTGTAGACGAGCGAGTCGAGCTGGTTGCGTGCTTCGATCTCTTCGCGCTTCTCCTTGTCCTCGGCAGAGTGGGCTTCGGCTTCCTTCGCCATGCGCTCCACCTCGTCCTTGCTGAGGCCCGAAGACGACGTGATGGTGATCTTCTGGTCCTTGCCCGTCGCGTTGTCCTTCGCCGTTACGTGCAGAATGCCGTTGGCGTCGATGTCGAACGTGACCTCGATCTGCGGAACGCCGCGCGGCGCCGGAGGAATGCCGCTCAGCTTGAACTTGCCCAGAGTGCGGTTCTGCGCAGCCATGGGACGCTCGCCCTGGAGGACGTGCACCTCAACTTCGGTCTGCGAATCCGCAGCCGTTGAGAAGGTCTCCGTCTTCTTGGTCGGAATGGTCGTGTTGCGCTGAATCATCGGAGTCGCAACGCCACCCATCGTCTCGATGCTCAGTGTCAGTGGAGTGACATCGAGCAGCAGCAGGTCCTTCACGTCGCCGGTCAGAACACCGCCCTGCACCGCTGCACCAATCGCAACTACCTCGTCAGGGTTCACGCCCTTGTGCGGTTCCTTGCCGAAGAGTTCCTTTACCAGCGCCTGGATGCGAGGCATACGCGTTTGCCCACCAACGAGCACGACCTCATCCACCTTGCTCTTGTCGATGCCAGCATCTTTCATAGCCTGCTCGCAGGGACCAACCGACTTCTGCAGAAGGTCTTCCACCAGCGACTCAAACTTCGCACGCGTCAGCTTCTCAACGAGATGCTTCGGCCCGCTCGCATCTGCCGTGATAAATGGCAGGTTGATCTCCGTCTCCATCGTCGTGGAAAGCTCAATCTTCGCGCGCTCGGCTGCGTCCTTCAAACGCTGCAGGGCCATTTCATTGCCCTTTGCGCGAAGGTCCATGCCTTCTTTCTTCTTGAACTCGTCAATGAGCCAGTCCACAAGACGCTGATCGAGATTGTCACCGCCAAGGTGCGTATCACCATTGGTGGCCTTCACTTCGATAACGCCCTCGCCTACTTCCAGCACAGAGACGTCAAACGTACCGCCACCGAAGTCGTATACAACGATGGTCTCGTCCTTCTTTTTGTCAAGGCCATATGCCAGCGCAGCCGCCGTAGGTTCGTTCACAATACGTTTCACATCAAGACCGGCAATCTGGCCTGCGTCCTTCGTTGCCTGACGCTGCGAATCGTTGAAGTAAGCCGGAACGGTGATCACAGCTTCCGTTACGCTCTCGCCCAGATAGTCTTCCGCAGCTTTCTTCAGCTTCTGCAGAATCATCGCGGAGATCTGCGGAGCCGTGTACTCCTTGCCCTGAGCTTCCACAACAACGTTGTCGCCCTTGGGAATGACCTTGTAGGGCACCATCTTCATTTCGTCATTCACTTCATTCGGACGGCGTCCCATAAAGCGCTTGATCGAGTAAATAGTGTTTTCCGGATTTGTGATTGCCTGACGCTTAGCCACCTGACCCACAAGCCGCTCGCCGCTCTTGGTAAACGCGACAATAGACGGGGTCGTACGGCCACCCTCTTCATTTGGAATCACCTTCGCCTCGCCGCCTTCCATGACGGCCACGCACGAGTTGGTGGTTCCCAGATCGATACCAATAATCTTGCCCATCGCTTTTCTTCTCCTCAGCCTTTTGGACCGCTCGCCGTTCCCACGCCGCAGTGAGCGGATTTGAAAATTCGCCCGACGCTACTTACTGGGATGCTGACTGTCCATGACAGGTTCTCACCTGAGTGAGTTATTGTCAACTTATATGATTCGTTGCGTATTCGAAAGATTCAGGATCAAGGCAATTTATTGTCCTAGTACATACGTAACTATTGCCAAATAGCGTCAAAATACCACGCGATGGGCCACAAACGGCGTCCCAGCATGAGGGTAAATACATGAGAAATCGGGTCCATATCTCGCCTTCCAATGCTGCATTCGCCGCTTGCTTGGCCTTACTGGCTGGCTGCTCCTCTGGAGGGCCGTACAGTCACACGCCCCTTGCGGATACTCAACTAAACCGCACCTATCGGCTTAGTTCCAGTACGAACACCGCGCATATTGGAGCTTTTCTCGGTCCTATTCACAACACGCCGCCGCATGCTCAGCAAGGCCCGGACTATTACTCTGACGCAGACGCCACCTTTACACTCTTTCCTGACAGCACAGGAAGCGTCTGCGTAGAAGAGCCTTTTACTCTTACCGGCCGTCTCACAAATCCCGCACAGGAAACGGTGTATATCAACCTAACTGGCACTGTTAGCGGAGGGACGATGACTCTCTCCGGTGTGGTGAAAGGCGCAACGACCCAGAGTGCCGGAACGATTACCGGCACATACAATATTTCAGGGGGGACCTGCCAGGTAGCAGATACTTCATTCACCGCAACGGCAGAGTGAACCAGAACGTTTACTTACGGAACTGCGTCTACCGGCTTTGTATTCGGCGATGTTGTAGATGTCGTGCCCGGTCCGCTTCCATTGCCCGTTGACGGCGAAGAGAGACCTGTTCCACCGCTGGAGGCCACGCCACCACCCAACAAACTGGACTTGGCCCTTATCTCGTCAATGCGCGGATCGTAGAGAAACTCCCATTTATCAAAATCCTCTTCGCCATTGACGGCGACAATCGCTTTTCCTTTTTTGTTCGTTCCTACCCCGACAATTGCGCCTTTGCCGCCCTTCATGTCGGTTGCGTTAGGGCCACCAATCGTACTTCCCTGTCCCGTTCCAGGATTTCCTGCTGTACCGGAAAGGCCTGTGCCTGAAGGAGAGGATGTGCCTGTGCCGGACGTAGGGGAGCCAAAGGACAGGCCTGTACCTAGGCCAGTACCGCTACTGCCAAGACTGCTGCCTCCCAAGCCGGTGCTGCCGCTCAGTCCGTCCAGTGGCTGACCGAAGAAGCCCTTCAGCTTGGTCTGTTGCTCGCCGAGACCAATGAGGCGGTATTCGCCGCCAGTAAGCGGATCAACGTAATGGCGGCGAAGAAAATGCTGATTATTTGTCTCGTCCAACTGATCAATTGAACCTGGATATCGCTTATTCAGGCGATAAAACAACTGAATGGCGCGCGCGTACTGCTGGCCGCGATGGGCGGCTTCCAGTTCTTTCTGCCGTTCCATGTCCTTGGCAACCAGAGGGGCGGCGATGGAGAGGACCAGCAGAAGAAGAAACACCATGACCGTCATGCCCAACAGCAGGTAGCCTTCTTCTCCGTTGTGTGGTTCGTGGCGATTCATTGCATCTGAAGCGGAAGTCGTTGGGTGTTGTTCGTCTGCAGGTCAGTCACCTCCGCTGAAGTGGCGGAGATGGAGTTGATCCGATATCGCCGGCTAACGATATCACCGGGCGAAGCCAGGAAAACGTCGTCCCCTTTGAGGAAGAACGCCTGGCGATTGCCATTTGCACGCGTGGCCGTACCAAAGAATCGCAGATCGATCGGAGGTGGGGGCGGCGGTCCCAGATTCACGGGCTGCTGTACCTGCGCTGCGGTATGTGCAGGACGAGCAGAGGCGATTGGTTTGGGAATAGTGGCCAGTGGCGCGGTGGATTCTGCCGAGAAGATATTGCGTCCTGCGCCGTTGTATTCCACCGCTTCAGCCAGCAGCATGCCTTCCATATGCAGCGTAGGGTCAAGCTGCGCGTTGGACACCTGTTTTGCCGCAGGCGCAGTGCCTCCAGCCGTGCGGACCGGAGTAGTTGTGCGTGTAGCCACCACTGGAGCGGGAGCAGGAGACGGTGTGGGAGCGGAGTTGGACGAAGTGGATACCACCTCGTAAATGCCGCACACAATCGCCAGGCTGCCGAAGATCGCGAGCATCTTCAGTTGTTTGCGGTTTTCCGCACCGATCTTCATCGCGCGCCTCCATTGGTGCTTGCTGCCGAGGCTGGCATCGGTTCACGCAGATAGGTCATGATGCGGACGCGCAGGTTCACGATGCCGCTTTGCTGTCCGCTGAGCGCGATCTGCGAGATAAGGAAGAAGCTGCGATCGCGCTCAAGTCCGTTGAGAAAGTGCGCGAGGGAACGGTAGTCGCCGGTCAACTGCGCGTCCATGCGGACTTCGGTCAGGCCGTGCGCAGGAGGCGCCTGAACGTACTGCACGCGTGAGAGGCGGACATTATCTTTCTTCGCCAGCGCTCCCAGTTCTGCGGCAACGTCGGAGTAAGCGAAGGGCAGACGATTAGCGTAGAACTTGTCAGCTTCGTTCCGTGCCACTTCGAGCTTCTTATCCATGCCCCGTAGCGGACGCGCAGCGAGATCGGCCGCCGCCTGTTGCGATTTAGCTGTCTGGATAGACTCCTGCGCGGCCGAGCCTGTTCTGCTCCACAACACCAGGCAATGAACGAGCAAATAGGCAGAAAGCAACGCCAATGCACCTGCCCCCAACAGGTGCAGGTTCAGAGGCGAGAGCCACCCCACGGCCTGCTCGCGAAAGCTGCGGCGCTGATCGGAAGTGACCGCAGTGGTGCTCACGGTTCCACCTCCTTTGCGGGTTTCTCCTCATGGGTACGCGCCTGTAGCGGGTTGTAGCCGGAGAGGATGTCAAACTCTACCGCGCCCGGCGGAATGGGAGTGCCAAAGGTTGGACCACCTACGTTACGGTTTTGCTGCTGTTGCGCGGACTCGCTGGCGAGGCGCGGAGCCAGAAAGCGCCTGGACTTTTCGAGATTGCGAACGAGTTCCACGGCGCGGTCGCGATCTCCTGCTACCCGCATGCGGATCTGCACATCTCCACTGGGAATAATCTGCGGCTCAATGCTGGAGACCTGCAGACCGGAGGGCAGCACCTCTTCAAGGTCCATCAGAACAGCGGTCCAGCTAAAAGACTTTCTCGCGAAGAGATCGTTGAGGAACTGTGAGCGGGCAAGTTCTTCCGCGTTAGCGGGCTGGCGCATGCGGGCTTCGTTCGAAGTGCGCTCACTTTGTAATTGAGTGGTACGCGCATTGATGGCATCCACCGCTGCCTGCCGCTTCTGATCTTTCTTGTTCAGCACCACCATCCAGATGGCGAGAGCAACGCACAACACAGCAAGCGCACCCATGGCGATGCGCAGCTTACGCAGTATAGGTGAGAGCTCTACATAGGGCCGGGTGGCGAGATTGACGGTAATGCGCATCAGAGTGCCGTCGCTCCTCTCAGGCCCGCAAGAAGGCTACGCTCGATGCGTACGCCTGAGGCAGTGGGCATCAGGTCCGCGCCTGCTAAAACGTCGCATACTTGGAGTTCCAGTTCGAGTGCTGCGTCGCTCACAAGTTCCCCTGCACGAGAACCGGCAGCGTAAATCTCTTTTGGAGCCACACCGATCACATCTTCAAAATAAGCGATAGCGACGGAAATAGCCTGTTGCAGCTCTAGCTGCACGTCGACTTCCGTGGTCACAAGTACGGCTTCACCACCCTCCCCCGCCACTGTTTCTACGTGCGGATAGAGATCGAGCATACGGTGCAGCAATACATCACCGCGGCGGACGATGGCTGTCGTGATGGAATTTTCGTCGGCGTTCACAATCAGCACGGGTTCGGTGGCATGCACGGCACCGCAGATGGCGAGCGTGCTCGGCAGGACGGAACCGGGTTCGTAGCCGGCTTCGCGCACAACGGATTCGTACTCATCCAGCACTTCGCGCGGCGTGGCCACAACGAGCACCTGCACAATGCCCTGCTTGGTCCCCATCACCTGGTAGCTCACCATGGCTGTCTCTGCATTGAACGGCAACAGCCTAGAGAGACGGAAGCGCAGGATGGGCATGGCGTCGGCGACTTTGTTCGGCAACGAATCGAAGTCGAGCAGCAGCACGCGTACTGCGGCATCGGGCAGGATGAGTGTGACGTCGCGGCTGCGTTCGGAGACTTTGCCAAGAGCGGTGCGCAGTGCGCTGACCACATCCGCTCGTGCAACTACATTGCCTGCGCGCAACGAAGGCAACAACGATCCCAGCATGAGCGGTGCAGAAGCCACCTGTGCCAGCAGGCCGCTAAGTTCGTCGGCGCGACCAACGACAATACCGCCACTGCGCAGTTCGCACACAAGGCGCGGCCGGCGTTGCTGCGTCGAGATGGGAAGAAAAGAAGGCATGCGTCGTATAAGGATATCGTCTTAGCGCGCGGCCTCGATAAAGGTAACCTTGTTGATCTCCCGAAGCGTCGTAATTCCGGCGCGAACACGGTCAAGAGCGGAGTCGCGCAGGAAGTTCATGCCCTTGTCCTTGGCCTTCTTGCGAATCTCTGAACCGGGCTTTTTCTCCAACAGCATCTCGCGGACTTCGTCATCCAGTTCCAGCAACTCATGGATGGCGGAACGGCCGCGATAGCCGGTGCCGCCACACTCGATGCATCCCTGCCCTTCGCGGAACTGGAAGTCGCGCCACTCCTCCGGATCGAGGCCGCTGGCTTCGAGTTCCTCGTCCGAATAGGTGACGTAGGTTGAGCAGAAGTCGCAGTTCTGGCGAACGAGGCGCTGGGCCAGGATACAGTTCAGCGCGGAGACAAAGTTGTATGGCTCGACGCCCATGTTGAGGAAGCGGCCGAGCACGTCCACCACATTGTTGGCGTGGACGGTCGTGAAGACAAGATGGCCCGTGAGTGCGGAGTTGATGGCAATCTGAGCCGTCTCTGCGTCACGGATTTCGCCGACGAGAATCTTGTCTGGATCATGACGCAGGATGGAGCGCAGACCGCGAGCGAAGGTAAGTCCCTTCTTCTCATTGACCGGGATCTGCGTGATGCCGCGAATCTGGTACTCGACCGGGTCTTCAATGGTGATGATCTTGTCTTCTTCGCTCTTGATCTCATTGAGCGCGGCGTAGAGTGTCGTCGTCTTACCGGAACCGGTTGGCCCGGTGACAAGCACCATGCCGTAAGGCTCCTTGATGTAGCGGCGGAAGCGACGGAGATCTTCTTCTGCAAAGCCGACCACATCGAGCGAGAGGTTCGAAAACTTCTCACTCATCGACTCTTTATCGAGCACACGGAGCACTGCGTTTTCGCCATGCACCGTCGGCATGATGGAGACGCGGAAGTCGATGAGGCGGCCCTTGTAACGCACGCGGAAACGGCCGTCCTGCGGTACACGGCGCTCGGCAATATCGAGTTCGCTCATGACCTTGATACGCGAGAGGATGGTCTGGTGGTGCTCGCGCGAGATGGGCGCCATGGCCTGGGTGAGCACGCCGTCAATGCGGTACTTCACGAGCAACGAGTCATCGTAAGTCTCAAGATGGATATCCGACGCTCGGCGTTCGAGCGCGCTGAAGATGGTGGTATCCACCAGACGAATGATGGGCGAGATATCGTCTTCGCTGGTGAGGCGCTCGATAGAAATGTTCTCGTCGGGATTGTCCTCAGCCGAGAGCACGTCGAAGGTAAGCCCCTCCGTCGCCTCTTCCAGCACGCGCTGGCTCTGCTCGGTTTTCTTTAGAAGATCGGTGATCTGTGAGAGTGTGGCGACGCACGTGATGAGGCGCTGCCCCAACAGGCCGGAGATTTCGTCCAGTACCATCAGCTTCGATGGATCGCTCACGGCAATGACGAGTTTGCCCTCGACCTGCTCCAGCGGAACAAAGTGATAGCGGAACATCAGTTCCACAGGCACAGTCTTGAACAATTCGTGCTGGATCTTGAAGTTCTTCAGGTCCACAAACTCGGAGCGGTAGCGTCGCGCCAGCAGCTTGGCGCGTTCCGTCTCGTCGAGCTCGGGGTTCTGAATCGGAATTGCAATGGGGGTTGCCATAATCGTTTGACTCCGAGAATACGGGAACAGCTATGCCGGTGGTTTTTGAAACTCCTTCTTTACCTGTTCATCGTTCCCGCACCAAGTTGCAGGATAGGCAAATAAAGCGCCACAAGAATGATGAGCACGGCCACGCCCATCACAATCAGGATGGCTGGTTCGATCAGGCTCATGGCCGCGGTGAGTGAAGTCTCCACGTCCTCCTCGAAAAATCCGGCGACGGAGTTCAGCATGGTCGGCAGAGCGCCGGTGCTCTCGCCCACCTCCACCATTTCAATGGCGAGCTCCGGGAAAACGCGGGTTCCTTCCAGGGAAGTAGCCAGGCTCTTGCCTTCGCGCACGGTCGTAACCGACGAAAAGACACCTCGCGAAAGCTGTCGTGAGGAGATGGAGCGCGCTGCCGTCTCCAGCGAGGGGACCAGCGGAAGGCCGCCAGTAAGCAGCGTGGAGAGCGTGCGGGAAAACAGCGCCACCTGGTATTTGAGCCACACCTGTCCGAAGAGCGGAATGCCGAGCCGGATGCGGTCGATCGTGAGCGCTCCGGAATCGGTTTTGGACCAGCGGTAAAGCAGATAGATGACCGCTGCAATCCCCAGCAGGATATATATGCCATAGCTTTGTGCCGTCTGACCGATTTTAAGCAGCAGACGCGTGATCGCAGGCAGAGGCGTATTGAGCTGGTCGTACAACTGCTGGAACCGCGGCACCACAAACGTAATCAAAAAAACAAACAGCGAACTCACCAGCACGACAAGCAGCACCGGATATACCAGTGAGGCGCGCAGCTTTTTCGTGAAGGTGAGCGAGATGCTCTGAAAGTCGATATAGCGCTGAAGGACTTCGACAAGGTTGCCGGAGCGTTCACCGGCCAGAAGCGTGGTGGTGTAGATGAGCGGAAATCCACCCTGAGCGTCGAAGGCCTCTGAAAGCGATTGCCCCTGTTTGACACGCTCGGCCACATCTTCAAGCTGAGCCTTCATGCGGAGGTCCTTTTGCCGCTTAGAGAGCAGTTGGAGAGATCCGGGAATAGCCAGACCGGCCCGTATCAGCGTAAGAAACTGCTGGTTAAAGACGAGAAACGGCTGGAGCTTGACCTTCTTCTGCCGTCCGCCTACTCCCCCGATGCCGCGTGGCTTGACCGAATAAACGTAGTAACCAGCCTGCATAAAACGCGCACGCAGCTCTTCCGCGGTCGTCGCTGGGACGACCTGCTCCTGAATGCGGCCACGCTCATCGGCCATTCTGACTACGAACTCTGTCATGCGAAACGCCGGCCATAAGTGGCCCTGCATGATTTTAGACGGGTGGAGGTGTAAGACGTAGTGAGATAACAAAAAACCCCGCCGAAGCGGGGTTTTGCTATCTCATAAAACAGTTTAGACCGAGAAGCTCGATCCGCAACCGCAGGTGCTCTTCACCTGGGGATTCTCAAACTTGAAGCCGGCGGCTTCGAGGGTTTCCACGTAATCGACCACGCAGCCGTTCAGGTACATGGCGCTGGTAGCGTCCACAAACACCTTCAGATCGTCGTACCGGACGACCTTGTCCATCATGCCTTGGCCATTCTCAAACGACATGGAGTACTGGAAGCCGGAGCAGCCACCGCCTACGACGCCGATACGCAGACCGGCCGGGACCGGGTCCTGGGTCGCCATGATCTCCCGCACCTTTGCAATGGCCGAGGGGGTCAGATTCACAACCGAGTTCTGATTGGTGGGCTGTGGGCCGGTAACAACTTCAGGGGTCGTGGGTGCGCTTGCCATGTGCAAAATCTCCTTGGTGCAAGAATCCGGACTCGAAGAATCCTCGTTCTTTGTCTATCTTATGCCCCTCACTTGCCGGGAGCAAGATGGGATATCGGTCATTGGACGCTCGGAGATATCGGCACGATGCAAAAGGCGTAATTCGGCTATGGACGAATATCGTCCAGCAGGAGTATGGTTCATCCCAAGTCGGCCCGCCTACCCTCCTGGCCACGCATAAACAAGGCCCGCCCGGCAGACGGACATGGACTCGAACGGAGGCTTCATCATGCAAACCATGACTATGCTCTGGATCGTTTGGGCCGCTATTGCAGGAACCGCGCTGGCGCTGCTGCTCTATCGGGCCATGCTTACCCGCTACGAGCAAGACCAGCTCTTTCTCGACGACAACATTCTTAGCGAAGAGCACCATCGCCAGGATGATGTCATCAACCGCATTCACCGCGTCAATCCGTATCTCACCGTTGCTGGCGGAGCGGCATGCCTCATGCTGGCCGGTCTGATCGGCACCTATACGTGGCAGGCTTGGCAGATGATTCGCTAGCTCTTGCCACGCCACCCGGAGTTCAGCGCACTCGCGCCGTTCTCTGCTGTGGCATATAAAGGAGACTCCGCCAATCTTCATGGAGGTCTCCTGTTGATATCCTGCGCTCGCCTTTCTGCCTCCCTTCTCCTGACTGCTGTGTGCGCCGCAACTCCCCTTGCGGCGCAACAGCGGCGTCCGCGTCATCACGTAACGGAAGCCGAGGTCCGCGCCATCACGCGTTCGGCGATCCTCATCGACACCCATAATGATGTGACCTCACGCACAGTGAACGGCTACGACATTGCTACACCGAACACGAAAGCGCAGACCGATCTTCCCCGCATGAAGGGTTATCTCGGTGCGGAGTTCTTTGCTGTATTTGTGGACGCCTCGTATGTGAAGGACAACCACGCGGCCCATCGCACGTTGGAGATGATCGATACAGTACGGCACGACATTATCGCCAGACATCCGAAAGATTTTCTCTTCGCTACGAGTGCAGACGATATTCTGCGCGCTCACCGGCAACACAAGATTGCTGGACTGATGGGCATCGAAGGCGGCCATGCGATTGAAGATTCGCTGCGCCTGCTCCGCGATTACTACGCACTCGGCGTGCGCTACATGACGCTGACGCACTTCAACACCAATGACTGGGCCGATTCGCAGGGCGATATCAACGATCCAAAGGTGGCGCACCACAATGGCCTGACTCCGTTTGGCAAAGATGTTGTCCGCGAGATGAACCGCCTGGGCATGATGGTGGATATCTCCCATGTCGCGGACAAGACGTTTTGGGATGCGCTCGAAACCAGCAGCGCGCCGATGATTGCCTCGCACTCATCATGCCGTGCGCTTACCGATTACACGCGCAACATGGCAGACGAGATGATCAAAGCGCTTGCGGCAAAGGGCGGCGTAATCAACATCAACTTTGGCTGCGACTTTCTCTCGCAGACGTATTGGGACAAAAAGAAAGCCATTCGCCCGAAGATGCATGAGGAGTTCAAGAAGCTGCGCGACATCAAAGACCCTGAAGAGCGCGATGCGAAGGAAGATGCGATTGAAGAACAGTTGATGGCTGGAACGCCTCGCCCCACCGTCGCTGACGTTGCCGCGCATATCGATCATGCGGTGCAGATCGCGGGCATCGATCATGTTGGAATTGGCACAGATTTTGATGGCGTAGGCCCGTGTGTTCCTAAGGGCGTCGCATCGTATGCGGAGTTCCCGAATCTCACGCGTGCGTTGTTGGAGAGGGGGTATACGGCGGTGGAGATTAAGAAGATTTATGGCGGGAATATGATTGCGGTGATGCGGAAGGTGGAAACCGAGGCGCGGAAGTTGCAGGCGAAGTAGTTGTTAGTTCTTAGTTGTTAGTTCTTAGTTCTCTTCCGTTTGAACTCTTTGGAGGTGTGGCGAGGAAATCCGCCAGACCATTAAGCATCTTTGCGATTTCGTGAGCTCCCCTTTCCACCTTGCGTGCAGAATCATTATTGGCGAAGCCCAATTTGATTGCGAGCAGAATTTGCGTTTGCAATTCAAAATTTGAGCCTTTCGCAATAAGGACAAACTGACGAAAATCCCGGCGAGAGCTGCGTGCGCAACCTTCAGCGATGTTGCTTGGAATAGAAATAGAAGCACGACGCATCTGGGACGTTAGACCATACAACTCAGATTTAGGAAATGTTTCCGTCATACGGTAAACCGCAGCAGCCAAATCCATTGATTTTCGCCAAACCAGAAGATCGCGAAATGCCTTGCCCATATAAAACTCCGCTCAAGCAATAGGTATTCACTAAAAACTAACAACTAAAAACTAACAACTGAGCCTTCGATTTCGTCGTGGCTTACATCAATCCGGGCGCCTTCGGCTTCATCGAATACGGTGCTCGTCCTACCCACTTTTGCAGCAGATAACGACGGGCTGGCTTTTCTACGAAGAGGAAGGCCAGGTACGCGAAACCGATCATCACTACATAGCTGATCCATGGATCGAACTGCGCGAGTTTCAGGCGTTCCCATACGTGGAAGTCGTGCAGCAGAATCCATGTATTGAAGTGCAAAAGGTAGAGGCAGAAGCTGGCTTCGCCCAGCAGTTCAATCGGTCCCCAGGTGAGCAGCTTGGATAGCCAGTGCGTGCCGGTGAGGCCCAGGATGAGCACCGCGAAGAACGGTGTCATGGCGCCTCCGTGCAGCATGACGTACGGCAGGTCCTGAATGAGCGTGTAGAAGATGGTCAGGATGATGGCACCTGCGCCCATCGACATCCACATCTTGGCGCGGTCGCTGAGTTGCACGATGGAGTTGAGATGCCCGAGCGTGATGCCTGCCATAAAAATCGGCAGGTATGGCAGCGGTGTGTACTTCATGAACCGCAGCCAATAGCCGTAGGAATAGCGGTCAATGTGCGCGAGGCCGTCTGGATTGATGAGGTAATACGTGGTGGGGATGATGAGTTCCAGTATCCAGAAACCAAAGAAGAGAGCGATTAACTTACCTGCGGATTTAGGCCAGAACTTTGCGCGATTGAGGAATGGGAAGGCGAGATAGAGCATCGCTTCCGTGGAGAGCGTCCACGCGACGGTGTTCCAGAAAGTTGCGAGCAGCGGGCTCCAACCTTGCAGGAGCAACGGCGTGAGGATGGTGCCCATCCAGAACTCGGTGTGGGAACGCGCAGTCCACTCTTCGCTAAACATGTGCAGCGAAACGATGAGCGAGAGGATGTAAACGGGATAGAGACGTGCCGCGCGGGCAAGGTAAAACTCCTTCACCTTGAGCGTGGCGGCGCGGTGCGCGTAGTTGTACGAAAGGATGAAACCGGAGATCAGCAGAAAGAAGCTGATGTAGGTGAACCCGCTCTCGATCACCGGCTTGATGTAGGTGATATGCGGCGGGGTGAAGTGGAAGAGCATGATGCCGATAGCTAGGAACGTACGGATTCCCGTAAGCCCTGGCAGGGGCGGTTTACGCTGAGGGGCTTGTGCTGCGGGAGGTGCCGCATTGCCCGTGGCTTGTGCGGACATGGCTTACTGTACAAGCTCCGAGACGACGAGCGTCCCCAGCTTTTCTCCAGACACAACGCGCTTGATGTTGCCGCGTTCGCGCATGGAGAAGATGACCATGGGCATGCGGTTGTCGTTGCAGAGCGAGACGGCGGCGGTGTCCATGACGCGCAGGCCACGGCGGATGATATCGAGATACGTAATCTGGTCGAACTTCGTAGCTTCGGGGTCCTTCTTGGGATCGGCGGTGTAGATGCCTTCAACAGACGTCGCCTTGAGGTAGACATCGGCCTTGATCTCCATGGCGCGGAGCGCGGCGGCGGTGTCGGTGGAGAAGTATGGATTGCCCGTGCCAGCGCCGAAGATGACGACGCGATTCTTTTCGAGATGGCGAATCGCGCGCCAGCGGATGTAGGGTTCAGCGACTTCATGCATGGCGATGGCACTCATCACGCGGCTGGGAGTTCCCTGCTTCTCCAGCGCATCGCGCAGCGCGATGGCGTTGATGACGGTAGAAAGCATGCCCATGTGGTCGGCGGCGACGCGGTCCATGTGGATGGCCTGTTCGGCGACCCCGCGAAAGAAGTTGCCGCCACCCACCACGATGCCGATCTGGCAGCCCGTGCGGTGCAACTCCGCAATCTCTTCGGCGACGGCGTGGATGAAAACGGCATCAATGCCAAATCCCCGGCCTGCGGCCAGAGCTTCGCCCGACAATTTGAGCAATACCCGCTTGTACATGTCAGCTTTGAGTATCGCACGAGGCTGAGGAGGCGCGGGCCTCCTCAGCGGGGATTAAAGATTCGGCATTCGAGGATGAGTGGAGTGTTTTCTATGCGGTCTTTGGGGTAGTTCGCAGCAGGCGCACAAAGGCGGCTTTGACACGTTTCTCTCCTGCCTTGGTGAAGCGGACCAGGAGCGTGTCGCCGTGAATGTCCAGCACTTTGCCTTCGCCGAAACTGCGGTGCTTTACGCGCGCACCAATCTCGAAGAGTGAGGGTTCTTCGATGGGGAGGGTTTCGGGCGCGGTGGTTACGATGTCACCGCTGGGGGATGGGATAGTAATGACGGTTTCGCCTGCAGGTTCGGCAGCCTGTTGCGGGGCTACGCAGTTGTCGCAGCGTCCACATGGCTTTCCAGTATCTTCGGCAAAGTATTCGCGGATCACCTGCACGCGGCAGTTGGGGGCTTGCGCGTAGTGCATCATGTCGTTCAATCGTTCACGGTCTTTTTCTGCGCGATCGAGATAGGTTTGCAGCAGCGTTTCGATCTCTTCATCGGATACGGTGTCGTCCCGCTTAATGACCCACCCCCTTTTGGTGCGGCGGACAATGCCAGCCTCACGCAGCAGATAGAGGATGACTTGCGTGCGGCGGCGGCCTACGTGACATGCGTCTGCTATCTCGGCTGCGTTGGAGGGCTCGCCCATGGCTTGCAGAACGCAGCGCACTTCGCTGGCTTTGGGATAACGGCCCGCCATGAAGTAGCTCTGGATGCGCTTGTCTTCGAGACGATAGAGCAGGACGGCGCGTGAGGGAAGGCCATCGCGTCCGGCGCGACCCGCTTCCTGGTAGTAGGTTTCAAGCGAGTCGGGAAATTCGAAGTGATAGACGAAGCGGATGTCGGGCTTGTCGACGCCCAATCCAAACGCCTTTGTCGCTATCATCACTTTGTGCTCGCCGGCCATGAAGGCTTGCTGCACGGCTTCGCGGTCGCGCGTGCGCATTTTGCCGTGATAGTGGCCGACTGAGATGCCGTGCTCCTTAAGCGTGTCGTGCAGGGCGTTCGCGCTCTTGATGCTGGCGGTGTAGATGATCCCGCTTCCCTGCTCTTCCTGCAGAAGACGCGTAATGTGTGCGAGTTTTGCGTCGTTGTTTACGGCGGGCAGAACGCTGAAGGCGAGGTTGGTGCGTTCGGTGCCGGCGTTGACGATGACGGCATCTTCCGCGCCGAGGCGTTCGAGGATCTCTTTCGCAACGTCGTCCGTCGCTGTAGCCGTAAGAGCGAGCACAGGCGGATTGCCTAGCTGCTGGCGCGCGTAATGCAGGCCGAGGTAGGCGGGGCGGAAGTCGTGTCCCCATTGCGCGATGCAGTGGGCCTCGTCGACGACAAAGAGGGAGATGCCGCCGTTGGCTTTGAGCGATTCGAGGAACTCGGCGTTCTCCAGCCGCTCGGGCGTGACGTAGAGCAGTTGCGGGATGCCTTCGGCGATGAGTTGTTTCACGGCAGTGGCTTCGCTGACGGTGAGCGTGGAGTCGATTTTTTCTACGGCGATATCGGCGTCTGCCGCGTGCTCCTGCTGGTCTTGCATGAGGGCGATGAGTGGCGAGACGACGACGACCGGCTTAGGCATGAAGAGGGCTGCGAGTTGGTAACAGAGTGATTTGCCCGCGCCCGTGGGCATGAGGCCGAGTACGTTGCGGCCGGTGAAGACGGCTTGGAGGACCTCACGCTGGCCGGAGCGGAAGCGTTTGATGCCGAAGCGGCGGCGAGCTTCGCGCTCCAGATCTGGCCATGGGATGGAATGCGCGGCGGCAGGTTTGTGTGCGCGGCGTGGTGAGGCTTTCTTTATGCGGACAGGGGTATGTGCGGGAACGGCTGGGGGCATCCGGGTCTACTTCTCCACATCGTTGGATGCAGATTTGCCCTGTCGCTAAATTCTTCGAGAAGAAAGGTGTTTAGCGTCGAAAATAGGGGTATGCCTGCCAGCACTACTGCCAACGACCTGATCGGCTATATTGCCGCTACCTGCACGACGATTTCGTTTCTGCCGCAACTATTGCGCGTAATTCGGCTGCGGTCGGCGCGCGATATTTCGTACAGCATGTTTGCGCTGTTCTCGTTCGGCACCACGTTCTGGTTTATCTATGGTCTGCGGACGCACTCTGGGCCGGTGACTGCGGCGAACTTTGTCACGCTGGTGCTGTCGATCAGCATTTTGGTGATGAAGATCAAGTATGACCGGCGACCTGAGAATCCGCTGCCCTAATTATTTCGGCTGCGGCTGGACGTAGTTGCGATAGTTTGCCGGGAGCGGCTTCTCTTTCAGGGTGAGCGTGGGATCGTCTGCAACCGCGCGCGCATCTTTCAACTTCCACACAGAGCCGTCGGGCCAGAAGATGCCGCTCACTGTGCCCTTTCTGCGTTGCGGGACGAGGTAGGAGGGCTTGACCATGAGCGACCAGAAGAAGTTGCCGATGGGGTATTTGTGCACGGTTGCGGCCATGGAAGCGTAATCGATGTCTAGCTCTTCCTTCGTTAGCTTCTGGTCGCCCCAACCGGAACCGCTGGGCCGGACGCGTTGCCACTCCGTAAGCCATACAGGAAGATTGTGCTTCTTGCCGAAGGCGAGCGCTTCTTCGATCTGTTTCTGCAACTGCTGCGTGGATTTTGGGAAGTTGTTGTGGATCTCAACGATGTCGAGGCCATAGGGGACGAACTGTTGGGCGATGTCGAGGTGGTCGGTGCCCATGGTGAGCGGCACGGTGCCCTGCAGGGATTTAGCCGCCTGCAGCATGGCTTGCGCGAAGGGCACGGTGTTCGGCTTGCCGCCTCTGCCGGGATTCGGCTCGTTCATGATCTCGATGGCGAGGAGGCGCGGGTCGCTCCTGTAGTTCTGCATGAACCACCGCACGAAGGCGCGCGGCTGGCCCCACTTGGATTTGTCGGTGGAGATTTCTACAGCGGGTGAAACGATAGCGAAGCCCATAGCTGGACCGGTGGCCGAGAGGTTTTCTGGCGTGCCCGCTACGCCGTCGTTTTCGAAGAGCGAGACGAGAATGCGGATGTGTGCTTCGTTTGCTGCGTGGAGAAGCTGGTCGAACTCGTGTTTGAATTTCGCCGGTTCCTTCTGCCAAAACTCATAGCTCGCCCAGAGACGCAGCGCGTTGACGTGCAGTTTCTGCGCGTAGCCGAAGTCGCGTCGTGTTTCTGCAAGGCTGAAGTTCTTCCACATCTGCGGAGCGTTCCAGGCATTGATGGGGACGTACACCGCACCGTGGATGGTGGATGGGTCAGTGTGCTGGATGGCGGGTTTGGTATCTGCGGCGAAGGAGTGGATGGACGAAGTGGTTATCGCCAAGGTGAGTAGTACCGCACGCAATCCTGTCATTCGCATCCACGCTTCGGCCGCTTGATGCGGCAATCCGTTTTATCTGCGGATGGAGGTGGATGGCAACCTGAGGGTCGCGCTTCGCGCGATAACCCACCCTTCGCGATAAACCCGCGAAAGGATGGGGCACCCGGATTATTGCCCGCGTTACGCGCTTATGCCCACTCGCCGTTGCGCATGAGCGGCTCGGCTTTACCTTGTGCGTCAATGCCGTCCACGTTCATTTCGCCGGAGCCGATCATCCAGTCCACGTGAATGAGCGAGCTGTTTGCTCCCTTGGCGTTCAGCGCTTCTTCGCTCATGGATTCTCCGTCGATGAGACAAGTGGCGTAGGCCTGGCCGAGTGCGATGTGCGATGCGGCGTTCTCGTCGAAGAGCGTGTTCCAGAAGAGCAGGCCGCTCTGCGCGATAGGCGAGGAGTGCGGCACGAGCGCCACTTCGCCGAGGCGGGCCGCGCCTTCGTCGACAGCGATGAGCTTGCGGAGAGCTTCCTGCCCGGCGCTCGCATTGGCTTCTACGATGCGGCCGTTTTCGAAGCGGCACTCGATGTTCTCGATCAGCGTGCCCTGGTGCGAGAGCGGCTTGGAGGCGCGCACGCGGCCGTTCACGCGGTCTTTGTGCGGCGTGGTAAAGCACTCTTCGGTGGGGATGTTGGCATTGCAGTAGACACCGTTGCCGCAGACTCCTCCGCCGCCGGCCCAGAGATGATCGTCGGCGAGACCAACGGTCAGATCGGTGCTGCCGTCATTGGAGAAGAAACGCAGCGAGTGATAGCGCTTATTGTTGAGGTACTCAACACGCTTCTGGATGTTGGCACCGTGATCTTTCCAGTCCTGCACTGGATCGTCGCCGTCGATGCGCGATGCTTTGAAGATGGCTTCCCAAAGCTGGGAGACGGCTTGTTCTTCCGGTAGATCAGGGAAGACGAGTTTTGCCCATGACGGCGTTGCTCCAGCGACGATGCTCCAGTTGATGGCGTGGCGCGTGACGAGATCCATCGCGGGCTTGGAGGCCTTGCTGCCTGCTACGTTTGCGCGTGAGATCTTGGACGGGTCCTGACCTTTGAGCAGCGCCGGATTTGCGCCGGTGATACCGAGGCGTGCAGCGTTGGAGCGGAAAGCCTGTGCGATGCCGTCGGCCATCCACTGCGCGGTGAAGTCGAACGCAGCGTCAGGAGCGTACTTGTAGCGCGCGAGCGTGGTTTCGTCGTCGGCATAAAGCGTGGTGACGAGGTAGGCGCCAGCCTTGTATGCCTGCTCCGCGATTCTGCGCACGAGCGGTAGGTGGTCGAGCGAGGCGGAGAGGACAATCTCCTGCCCCTCCTGCAGATTGAGGCCAACGCGAACAGCGACCAGCGCGAGGCGGTCGAGCTTTTCATCAAAGGAGAGTGCGGCGAAGGGCTTGGCGACGACGGGTGCGACAGTGCTCATGCTCCTAGGTTAGAAGCGTAAGGAGCGCCGCGCAACCGCTGGCCATTTTTCTACAGTTGCGTGAAGACATCGCGGAAGTCGTAGACTCCTGCTTTTTGCTTGGTGAGCCATTCGGCTGCGCGCACCGCACCTTCGGCGAATCCGCGGCGCGAGAAGGCTTCGTGCGTGAGCGTGATCTTGTCGGCTGCAGAAGTGGCTGTAAGGGTGTGAATGCCGGCGACATCGCCTTCGCGGTTCGCGGTGATCGGCACCTGTCCTGCCGCGGCGGCGGCCTGCTGCAGCGAGATGGCCGTGCCGGAGGGCGAGTCCAGCTTGGAGGTGTGGTGCGTCTCTTCGATGGCAAAGTTGTAACCGGGCAGCGACTCCGCCATCTGCTTTGCAAGTTGCAGCATCACCTGCACGCCGATGGAGTAGTTGGTCCCGTGAAGCAGCGATGCACCTTTGCGTTCGGCGAGGCCCTTCATGGATTCGAGATTGTCGTACCAGCCGGTCGTACCGACGACAACTTTTGCGCCGGTGGCAAGGCACGCGCGCAGGTTGGGCACGACGGCTTCCGGCGTGGTGAAATCGATGATGGCGTCGAAGGTGTTGATGAACGGAGCGGTGAGTGCCGCCGCGTTCGGGTTCTCCTTCGCGTCGAGTACGTGAACGCCATGATGACGCTCCGCCGCGACCTCTGCGACGAGCTTGCCTGTTTTGCCGTGTCCGAGAACGAGAATGCGCATTGAACTTCCTTTAATGACTGGCGAAGGCTAGACCTGAGAGCGGATAAATGCTGCGAACGAGATGAAGACGACTAGGAAAGCGGCCGCTACATAACGACATGGCATTGCATGCGCAAAGGCATATCTGCCAATCAAGGCAACAAGTAAAAGCGAGACGAGCATACCAGAGAGTACTCGCAAACGTCCTCTGCGTTTGCTCTCAGCCGGTATTTCGAGAGTCTCTCTCACTTCGCCACCACTTTAGATACCGCGCGCCCTTCCACATCGAAAACAGTGGGATCGGCGTCGGCGAAGAACTCTTTATGGAGCGAGCGGATTGCTTCTTCCACGTCGTCCTCTTCAATCATGAAGCTCATGTTGATCTCCGAAGCGCCCTGCGAAATCATGCGCAGGTTGACGTGCTGCACGGCGGTGAAGACGCGTCCGGCGATGCCACGATGACCGCGAATCTTCTCGCCAACCATGCAGATGAGCGCCTTGTTCGACTCATACTTCACATCCGCAATCTTGGAGAGTTCGTCCGCGATCGCGGGCAGGTGCTCGTTGGTGTCTACCGAGACGGAAATAGAAACCTCCGAGGTAGAAACCATATCGATGATGGTCTTGTACTTGTCGAAGACGTCGAAGACGGCCTTGAGATAGCCGTGCGACATGAGCATGCGGGAAGCGACGATGTCCACAATGGTTAGGTGCTTCTTCGCGGCGATGGACTTGAACGGCGAGGCGCAGCGCGGGGCAACGGCCATGATCTTGGTGCCTTCGTTCTCCGCGTTGCGGGAGTTGAGCACCCAGACAGGGATGTTCTTCTTGACCGCCGGAAGAATCGTTGCCGGATGCAGCACCTTCGCGCCAAAGTAGGCGAGTTCGGCTGCTTCTTCAAACGAGATCGTCTTCACGCGCAGAGCGTCGGGAACGATGCGCGGATCGGTGGTCATGATGCCGTTCACGTCCGTCCAGATTTCGATGGCGCCCGCGTGCAGACCACCGCCAACGAGCGCAGCGGAAAAGTCTGAACCGCCACGGCCGAGCGTGGTGGTGATGTTGCTGGTGGAGGCACCGATAAAGCCACCCATCACGGGCGTCATGCGCTGCTCCAGCAGAGGAAGCACGTTTTCGATGAGGCGCTCTTCGATGAGGTCTTCCTGCGGGACAGCCTTGCCGTAGTGCGCGTCGGTGATGATGACCTGGCGCGCGTCCACGTGGATACCGTTGAGGCCGCGTTGCGCGAAGCCTTCCGCCACTATGCGCGAGGAGAGGCGTTCGCCGAAGGACACGACGAGGTCGGTGCTGCGCGGGGTCAACTCGCCCACAGCAGCGATGCCGCGCAGCAGGTCGTCAAGCTGATCGAACTCCGCGTTGATGACGGTCTGCAACTTGCCGAAGCGGTCCTGCTCAAGAAGCTGCGCCGCCGTATCCACATGGCGGATGCGCAGGCGCGACGTGATGGCAAGCGCGCCGTCGCGGTCGCCCTTCCCTGCCGCTGCGGCTGCTGCCAGCAACTGGTCCGTCACCTTGGCCATGGCGGAGACGACGACCACTGCATCCAGGCCCTTGTCGCGGCGCGTGCGCACGATCTTTGCCGTGCGCTCCATCGCTACAGCGTCTTCTACTGAAGTGCCGCCAAACTTCATCACTACAATGCGTTCGCGCTGTGCGCTCATGCCGTTACTGCCTCCTGCACATTCTTCTTCAACGAGGGCAGCTTCTGCATCTTCGCAAGCACCTCAGCATTCAAAACCGCAGCACCGGCCGCACCACGAATCGTATTGTGCGACAGCAGCGTAAATTTCCAATCCAGCAGCGTGCATGGACGCAGGCGGCCAACCGTGGTGGACATGCCACGGCCGTTCATCAGGTCAAGGCGCGGCTGCGGACGGTCCACGGCATCGTTGAAGATGACCGGCTGCTCCGGCGCGGACGGCAGATGCTCCGCGCGCAGCGGATGGAACTCTTCCCATGCAGCGAGTATCTGCTCGCGCGTTGCCGGCGTCCGCAGCTTGATGCTGACGCTCTCGGTATGCCCGTCGATCACAGGCACGCGATTGCAGTGCGCCGTCATCCTGGCGTCGTACATCGCAATGCCGGAATCCTGCAAAGCGCCGAGCAGTTTGAAGCACTCCTCCTGCATCTTCTCTTCTTCATTCTTGATGAACGGGACGACGTTGCCGAGGATGTCGAGCGACGGCACGCCGGGATAGCCTGCGCCAGAGATGGCCTGCATCGTCGTAACGAAAAAGCTCTCAATGCCGAAGCGGTCTGCCAGCGGCTTAAGTGCGAGCACGAGGCCGATGGCACTGCAGTTCGGATTCGTAACGATGTATCCCCCACTCGATTTGCGCGTAGCCTGCTCTTCCAGCAGCGGAAGATGCGCCGCGTTCACCTCGGGGATGACGAGCGGCACGTCCGGTGTCATGCGAAAGGCAGACGAGTTGGAAATGACCGCGCAGCCATACTCGGCAAACTTGGGCTCCAGCTCGCGCGCAATGTCGGCGTCCAGCGCGGCAAAGATAATCTTCGGCACTTCGGTCCTGGATTCGGCGGGCGTGTTCGCCTCCACCGTCATAGCGGCAATGCGCGCGGGTAGCGGCGTGTCCAGCTTCCAGCGAACGGCTTCGCCATACTTTTTGCCCGCGGAGCGGTCGCTGGCGGCGAGCCAGGTAATCTCAAACCACGGGTGGTTTTCCAGCAACTGAATAAAGCGCTGACCGACGGTGCCGGTAGCACCGAGAATGCCTACTTTCCTTCTTTCCATCTGATCCGCTGCGCGCGGTTAGCTGCGCGACTCCTGTCTAAACGTGGTCTATACAGGATATCAGCGCGGCTAGTAATCGTCCCCTCGCCTTCGGCTAAGGCGATGTCCGCCGCCGGCGATGGCCAGAAGCATCACAATGGCGTGCAGCAGAAACCAGCCGGTAAGGCCCTGGTCCTGATAAATGAGAATGAGGATCAGGATGCGCGGGACGATGATAGCGGCCAGCAGCGGCACCAGTCCGGTGAGTTGCAACTGGTGCTGCAGCCACATGACCAGCAGCGCGATGCGTGGGATAAACAGGCTGACCACCAGAAACCAGAACGGCAGCAGGTGGACCGGAAAGTTGATCGAAATCTGATGCATGCGGCTTCTCCCAAATTAGAGATGCTTACCTGCGGTGGAAGGTGGTCGAATTTCCCTGATCGACTGAGGTTAACAGAATATTGTGAATGTTCACATGCAAAGGCCGTGTAACCGCGTAAAGAATTGCGTCGGCCACATCTTCGGCAGAAAGCGGAGTGAGGCCCTCGTACACCTTTGCGGCACGTTCTTTATCGCCGCTGAAACGCACTTCGCTGAAAGCCGTGTGGACCATGCCGGGATCGACGGACGTGATACGGACAGGGGTCCCGGTAGCGTCCAGTTTAAGCGCCTCGGTGATTGCCTTCTCTGCTGCCTTGGTGCCACAGTAGACGGCGCCATTCGCATAGGGCCAATATCCTGCCGTGGAGCCGATGTTGACAATGTGTCCGCGGCCACGCTCCACCATCCCAGGCATAAACGCGCGCGTCATCCACAACATGCCTTTGATATTAGTGTCGATCATCTCGTCCCAGTGCTCGGGATCGTCTCCCCATAGCTTCGCCAGACCACGCGCTTTACCAGCGTTATTGATGAGGATGTCAACGTTCTTCCAATCGGCCGGCAGAGCCGCCAACGCGCGGTCGATCTCGTCTTTGCGCGATACATCGAGTGCGAAGCCGTAGGATGCTTCGGCTCCCCATGCTTTGCATTCATCGTCGCTGGGGAGTTTGGTGGCATCGCGTGAGCACATCAGTAAGCGCACGCCTTCGCGGGCCAGCGCTTCGGCGGTTGCCCGTCCAATGCCGGAGCTGGCGCCCGTTACAAATGCCGTCATGCCGCGCAGAGAGATGCCCATCGTCCCAAATACCTCGTCTTTGATTTCAACACACACGCAACTTCGTTACACAAACAACAGGGCCGCTCCATGGGAGGAGCGGCCCTGCTGGGTTGTCAGAGGGAAGGAACTACTGCACGGCAGGAGCCTGTTGTGTATATCCAATGGAAGGACCGGAAACAATCATCTCCACGCGACGGTTCTGCTGGCGTCCCGCAGCGGTTCCATTGTCGGCCACCGGATTGGATTTGCCGTAGCCCGCACTGGAAAGGTTTTGCGGATTCATGCCCTGCGAGATGAGGAAGTCCTTCACCGTGTTGGCGCGGTTCTCACTTAGCTTCTGGTTGTATTCATCGCTGCCGACAGAGTCCGTGTAGCCTTCCACCTGCAGTTTCAGGTCGGGATGCGAAGCGATGATGACGGCAACCTTTGCCAACGCCAGCTTCGTATTCGGTTTGAGCGTGTACTTGCCCGTGTCAAAGAGCACATCAGTCAGATTCACCATCAGGCCACGCGGCGTTTCCGTGGTTACCAGGATGGCATTCAACTGCGCACGCAACTTTTCACGCATCTCGCGAATGCGACGAGCGGCTTCGGTTTGTGCATTGACGGCGTCCTGCTCTGCCTTGGCACGTAAAGCGTCGGCTTCAGCCCGAGCGCGATCGGCTTCAGCACGGGCCTCAGCAGCACGTTGCGCTTCTGCCTGCGAAGCTGCTGCGGCCGCAGCAGACTGCGCCGCCTGCTGTTCGGCTGCACGGCGAGCATCCACCTCGGCCTGACGCTCCTCCGCCACCTTGCGGCGCAAGGTTGCGATACGTGCGTCCTCTGCTGCCTGTACCGCTGCGCGCGCAAACGTAATCTCCAGTTTGCGATCAGGATGTTTGGAGGCATCGATATCGTCAGCATTCTGCACGTTGGTCTTCACCTTGGCCATGATGTCCGGAGCGTACTTGTCGGCCCCTGCCATCTGCGCAATGCGCATTGCGTTGTGCGCTTCATACAGTTCCAGAGGTGATTTTTCATTACGCGTGATTGGGTCCATCACAGTGTGCTGGCCTTCGGTACGCGAGTATGCCCCCCTCGGAAGAAGGGAATACTTGGCATGCACCTTCTCCAGTACACCCTGCGTTTTATCTGGAAGGATCTGGTTCTCCAGAACGACCACATTGCTGGGCACCTTCACGGCAAAGTAAGGCTCCGCAGTCACAATCATGCCGAAGGACTGCAAGGATGTAGTGACCTTGATGTTCAGGTCGTCTCCAGATGGCAGTACTTCGCCAAGATTCTGCGGTGTTCCTTCGGGCGTGATGGCCCACAGCACGTAGGTCAGATACTCCGGACCGAAAGAGTTTGCGGGAGGCAGATTATCGAAGTGCGCTTCAATATCGATACGGCCCTTTTCGCTGTTGACCTTCGCTTGACCTTTGCCGCGCGGCAGCAGTGTTGTGCCGGCAAATGCAATTTTTGTTGAACCGCTGCGATGAAAATAGTTCACAGCATCAAGATTTCGTTGCACCACCATAACGCGATACAGCGGAACCCCGTTCAGTTCCCCAACCGGATGACCGCCGTTCTGGATACCTGTGGATGTCTGAGGATCTGCGGTCGGGTTTGGCTCCTGTGCTACCGCAGTACCAAGCAGCATGGTGCCGAGTGCCAAGGCGGCAACTCCAAAACGTGCCATATTCATTGTTCTCTCCTTCGCATACGGCTGCGCACGAGTATGCACATGCAGCCGCGCGTTCAGAGAGATGGATGCCCTTGTTTTAGGTCAAGTGGCCTTGAAAAAGGCGGGATAATTTCGCGCCTCGCAGACATCCCGCTTTATCATGCGGGCATCGCACGCTACTCTTGCGCGATCAGTTTGTGAGAGATAGCAAATAACGCCAACTCAAGCCGGGTGGATACCCCTGTTTTATCAAAGATGTTGGAAAGATGGCGCTTCACCGTCTCTTCACTGATGGTGTACTGCTTGGCGATGTCCTTATTCGAGCAGCCTTCCACGATGGCCGAGACCACTTCCATCTCACGTGGAGTAAGTCCGAAGGTCTTGCGCTCAGGAACAGCAGCGGCTTTCTGCATCAACTCATGCAAAGCCATCACCAAGTTCGCCACGCGCTCGCCGCCAATCCAATAATCTCCGCTTGCAACGGCGCGGATGGACTCGCCAAGATCACCGGCAACCGAATCCTTCAGCACAATGCCGCGGGCGCCAATCTGCAGAGCTTCAATGATCTGCTGCGTAGAAATGGTGGAGGTCAACAGGATGATCTTTACGCGAGGAGAGCGAGACATAATGGCCCGCATCGCTTCCAGTCCTGGAAGTCGCGGCATCTGCAGATCGAGCAGAAGAATGTCTGGCTCATAATCCAGGACCTGCGTAATAGCCACATCGCCATCTTCCGCTTCGGCGACCACTTCAAAGCCGGGGTCTGCTGTCAGCATGTTACGAACGCCAAAACGCACGACAGGGTGGTCGTCTGCAACTACCAAGCGGATGGCCGGTTTGTCCGCAGGCGTTGCGGGTTTCTTGACTGCCTTTACCGTTTCTTTTACCGGCATTTGTTTAGATCTCCCATCAGGTCTCAGGATGAGCGGCTTCGCTCTGCAAGGATACTGCGAAGACGGGCAATCGCCTCCACAATTTCTTCGATGGCGGCTCTCGTATCTAACGAGGTACCAACACCTTCCAGCGTGGACGCTAAAGACTGTAGACGAAGGGCACCAATCATGGCTGCACTTCCCTTCAGAGCATGTGCCTGGGCCCGCAGTTCAGCGTCCTGCCCTTTTTCTGCAAACATATACAGCTTCTTCACACGCGCATCGGCATCCGCTAAAGCAAATTCATAAAGCGATGCAATCTGGTCCGGACGCATACTTGCCGCCAATTTCGCGTAGGTAGCTTCCGACAAAGCAGGCTTGTCCGCCTGACCTGCCATTCTCTGCGAATGACCGCTCAGGACACCACGCACTGCCTCCGCATCCACTGGCTTTTGCAAAAGTGCATCGTACTCAGGTACTTCGTTCTTAATAGTCGCAGTCATGGCAAGAAGACTTGCATGCGGACCGCACGCTTCACGCAATGCCACAGCCAGGTCTTGTCCGCAGATTCCGGGCATTTGCAGATCGGCCAGTACGACATGCGGTTCAAGCCCTTCCTTCACCATTTGCAGCGCGGCTGCACCGTTCTCAGCTTCTACTACATGCCAGCCGTCCTGCTGAAGCAGCAGCATAAGCATAGACCTCGTTAGTTCATCGTCGTCGATCAGCAATAACGTTTGACTCATCGGCACCACTCTACACTGCTCATCGTTACAATCGCTCTCGTAACCTGCATATGCGAACCATGCTTGCCATCGCCGCTCTTCTGCTTCTGCAAACGCAGGATAATTCTCTGCTGAGAATCGCACACTTCCGCTCCATGCGCGAAGTGCATGTTAAGGCAACTAAGGGCAGGCTCGCCTGTGCCGTCTTGCCTCCTGCCTTATTTCACGAAGCCGCGGCCGCCCTGCGCGATCTCCGTCTTACGGAAAATGGCCAGGAAATACCTTTCGCGCAGGAAGAGAGCTACGACGAAAACTCGCTTGCCAGCGGTGTCACAAGTCCTTCCGATCGGTCCTATTTCGATGTTGTTGCGGAAAAAGAGACAGCCCCCGGTAATGGCAATCAAGTCGCAAACTTTCACCTGCCGGCGCGCATTCCCGTGGAACGCATTTCGCTGGGCCGGCCTGCGACACACGATCTATCAGTCCGGGTGACGGCGCGTATCTCCTCCAATCCGCAGCTAGCGGAGAACATCAGTGGCACCATCCATGCAGGCGAATCATCGTTCCCCGTGACCATCGGCGCAAATTTGCAAAGCGATGCCGACGTAGAGGTTACCTTGCAGCAATCAACCTCTCCGCTGCATGTCCGTCTTGAAATGCGTCGCCGATGGATATGCTTTGAACCGCTGAAATCCACTTCAGATCTGCGGCTACACTACGGCGATGCCACATTGCCCGCTGCGAATTACCGGTTCGCCGCTACGCTGATAATGCCTGAAAATCCAGAGCTCGCCACACTCGGTCCCCGCACAGAGGAACCTCAGCTACCACTCGAGGCATCTGCGCGGCACTCGTGGCGCAAACCTCTGCTGGTTTCGCTCGGTTTTGTGATTCTGCTTCTGCCGTTGATCGCCATCGCGCTCTATACAAAAAAACTGCGCCCGCACTAATCTTCCGGCTTATTGGTTCCAGAACGCCGCTGCAACAACACCGCCGCCGCGCCGCGCAGTCGCCCAAGCTCGCCGTCGGTGCTTGGAATTACACGGGGAGCAACCCCCGACAGGACACTTTGCTGCGCCGCTTTCTCAATGATAGGGCCAGCGATATTCCACGCAGACACGATATCGCCATCAATCACAATCGCTTCCGGCGAAAGACTCGCAGTAATGAACCGCAGTCCGCGGCCAATGCCTCGCGCCTGTTCTGAGATGGCCTGCACCGCCGCCGGCTGCCCCTCCGCTGCACGATGCAACAGTTCCGTATACGTGATCTTCGGCTGGTCAGGCGCAGCTTCTGCAAAGTACCGCAGCGCCGCGCGCGTGGAAGCAATCGTCTCCCAGCAGCCTTTGAATCCACATGCGCACGGCAGCCCTTCCGGCTCAATCGGAATATGCCCGAACTCACCCGCAAGTCCGCCGCGTCCGGCAATAAGATGTCCGTTAGACAGGATCGAAGCGCCGACACCCTCCGCAAACGTAACCAGCGCCGCGTCGCGAATGCCATCCATGCGGCCAAACCAAAGCTCCGAGAGCAGACACGCATTCGCCGCGTTATCGATCTCCACTGGAAGCCCTGTCTGCTTCTGCACAAATCCCTTGATATCGAAACCAGTCCACTTCAAATTCGGCGCGTGCACAAGCTGCTGCGTTGCTGGATCGACGCGCCCTGGCAGACTGATGCCGACACCGACGAACGTGTGCGACGACTGCCGTGCGCGCATCTCCTGCATCCGGTCCACCATCGCTTGCAGGGCCTTTTCAGCACCGGTTGCAAGCGGTAACACTTCACGCGCAAGAAACCGCCCATTCAGATCCACAACGGCCAGAATCGCCTGCATGGGCCGCACATCCGCCACCAGCATGACCAGCTCAGGATTGAGCGAAAGCATCATCGGCCTGCGTCCGCGCGGACGTGTGGCCGTGCCTCCTTCGGCGATCCACTTGTCGCGCAGCAACTCCTCCGCGATAGCCGAAACGGTGGATGGCTGAAGCCCGGACAGGCGCGACAAATCAGCGCGCGACACCGGCTGGCGCGAGCGCACAATCTCCAGAATCACATCGCGGTTCACATCGCGCGCCAGTTCGCTCGAAGCCACCTCGGCATACGCCAGATCGACCCTGCGGATTCCCCGTTCCTTACGTTCGTTCGCTGCCATGCTCTCCGTCTATCTACTCAACAATACGTTGTTCGTTCCCGTAAAGACGCAACTCTACTTCGCAGGATGATGCACCGGCGAAGGTACTCCGCCGCTCTTCGTGCCTGGCTCCAGCAACTCATCTTTGCAACTCTTGGGTGCGTTTACGATATTGCATCTACCCGGCAAACCGTCAGCAAATCCCACCGAATATCCGCTCCACTCGCTCGGCTCCGACAGCGGATAGTCCGTGCTGATCATCGTCGCGCCAGACATCATCAGCTCATCACGCCGCGTCGTGTCGTTGTTGCGGGCAGCCACCGTGCTGTCATCCGCGCGTGAGCGAACGATATACCCGCGCTGTACCCGCGCATCAATTTCCGCACGGCTGTTGCCGTTCATCTTCATAAACGCCGCATCCGGCTGCCCCGGCGTGGAGTTGGTAAACATCACCCGACCGCGCAGCGATGGATGCCCGGCGTTGTAGATCGGCGTGTCGTTCTCGCTGTCGATCACGAACAACACCTTGCCACGCGCTTTCTCCAGCGTGGGCCAATTACCGGCCAGTACAGCCTCTTCCAGCGTCTTGTACTTGCCGCGCACAACGTCCGGCGTAATAATCTCGCCTTCTTTGAAGACCGAACGGATCTCCGCATCCAGCGCATCGAACGTCTGCGAGGTAAACATCTCACCAAGCTGTCCGCCGGGAATGTGCGCCTTCTTGTCGTGCTTCGTCTCAATCAAAATAAAGATCGGCAAATGCCCCGGATGGGCCTTCGACCACGCCCTCACCTGCTCCATGCACTCCGTAAACAGCGGACACGAACTGCGCTGGTTCACATCCGGAATATGGATGACCTTGAACCCAGGCTTATCGAACTTGTGCTCAGGATCGAAGTCCGGGTCGGCAGGCAAGCCTTCTTTCTCTGCCAGCTCAACAATCTTCGGATGCGCATACTTGCCGCCCTTCGGATCGGCCAGCACATCAATCTCAAGCTGCCGCACACCGCCATCCAACTGCGCTGCCAGCGACGCATGCTTGTACTCCAGCGAGTGATACGCCTTCGGATTATGCTCCTGCAGAAACTTCGCCTCACTCGGCGCAAATCCCAGGTTGTAGCTGTTATGCGTTCCAATCACCTGTATCTGGTTCAGGTGGACAATCTTGTCCTGCGCGGCCTGCGTCTGCGCGTGAACAAAGCCCATAGAAAGAAGGATTCCCAAAACGGTAGTTGCCGAACAGATATGCAAAGCCAATCTCCCAAAACGTCTACTAGAGCATGTCTTAAACCGCCGCCACCCTGGACCATCCACACTGCCCATCATCTCAGCCCCACATAGAGCCGTCAGCCTGAGCCGCAGGTGAAGGAGCTCCGTATTTTGTCCGCATCAGAACTGCACCTCAAGAACGCCGCTTAAACCTGCCGCATCGGAACTGCCTGCATACTGCCTTGAACCAGCGGCTTGAGCGAACTACCCGGTCTTAGCTAACTACCCGTCTTCAGCCAAAGGCGCGCCCTATATTAGCCTGGGGCAACGCCCCAGTACCTGCCAAACCAAAATCATCAAGCGCTGAAGGCGCGCTCTATAGTTCCCTGAACGGTTTCAAATAAAAATCAAGGTAAAGACTGTGAGGAGCGGCCATTGCCGCTCCTCACAAGGTTGGTTAGTCCAACTGCTTAGAAGATGAGCTTCGCAGCAAGCTGGAGTTGACGCGGGTTGCCCGCGGTGGTCGTGATCTGACCAAAGGTGGTTCCACCGAACGTGGTGTTCGGATTGGAATAGTTCACCTTGTTCAGCACGTTGAACGCTTCTGCGCGGAAATCCAGCTTCGAGCTCTCGCTCCACAGCGGGAATGCCTTGTGGATACCGAGATCGGTCTGGAAGAACGCGTAGCCACGCTCCTGATTACGGCGCTCCGTGCCCCACGGATAGGTCGTGGGAGTGGAGAATGCATTAGGGTTGAAATATCCGGTGCCCGGCGTCGAGGTGCCGATGGAGGTCGCCGTCTTCAGACGCGAGTTCTTGTCCGTCAGAGCCTTTACACCCTGCACTCTGTTGGGACGGTAAGTCACGATGTCAGTCACATACAGCGGGTTGCTGCTCGAAAGGCTGTAAGTCACATTGATCGGAATACCGCTTGTCATGTTGTTGATCACGGAAAGCTGCCATCCGCCGAGAACTGAGTTCATTACAGCATTCGAATGCGCACCGAACCGACGGCCATGCCCATAAGGCAAGTCATACAGCATCGAGAGCGTGTCCGCCAACGGCTGGTCGTATCCACCGGGACCGTAGTCCTGAGAGGGGTTGTAGTAATTCACGCGGGAGTTGTCGCCACTGCCTGTCTCCAGATGTCCAGAGGATAAGTCAAATACGCGACCCCAGGTAAACGAGTTCAACAGGTACAGGCTGCCGGCACGCTTCTCCGTCTTCAGCTGTAACGAGTTGTAGTTTGATGTACCGGCGCCATAGGCAATTTCGATCGTGCCGAAAGTAGAGATAGGACGACGTGCGGCAACAGCCTGCTGCGCAGTCGTGACGCAACCAGGATTACCTGCAATGCAAGGGATGGCTTGGTTGTAATCGGCAAGGATTTGCAGGTGCGTACCCTTATTGCCCACGTAGGCGAGGTCCATCACGATGCCGCCAGGCAGCTTCTGCTGGATACCGAGATGATACTGCTGCACATAGCCTGTTTTGAAGTCACGCGGAATGTAACGCGACGTCACAACAGCCGGATTGAAATATGCAGGCGAGGTCAGGTTTTCCGCATAACCTTGCTGGGTCTGACGGAAGCACGTGGACTGCAACTGCGTATCGTTGGTGCACAGCGATGCCGCAGTAGGTGCCACCTGCGTAATGCTCGCATTCACCACGTTCGGACCGTTGTAGGTCAGGTTGTTTTCGCCACCGGCACGGTTCCACTGCGTATAGACAATGCCGTAGCCACCGCGGATGACGGTATCTTGGTGCGCTTGGTAGGAGAAGCCAAAGCGTGGGCCGAAGTTGTTCTTCGGCGTGTTTACCTGCGCGCGGTCTGCAACGCTACCATTCTTTGCCTGTACCAGTGTCTTGGTAGCGGGATCGAAGTTCGCGAGACGGTTGTCACGCTCCCACTGCGGTGTCACGATCTCATAACGCAGACCGGCATTTACCGTCAGCTTCGGAGACAGCTTCATGTCGTCTTGGATGTACATGAAGTTGTAACGCTGACGAAGGTTCACCACGGCATAAGTTGTCAGCGAGTAGCTGGATCGATTGCCGAACATGAAGTCCGCCAAGTTATATGCCTGCTGTGCCGTCCCAGTTGCGCTTGCGCACGGCGTGGTTCCAAAACATGGACGTGAATACTGGCCAGCGTAGTTGTCCTGACCGTAACTGGGGTTGAAATCGTTCACTTCCGTGTGGATGGCCTGGAACTCGTAACCAAGCTTCAGGGTGTGCTTGCCCTTCACCCAGGTAAAGTTCACCTTCGGGTTGAAGACCGTCGGATTCTGGAACTGAGGATTGGAGGGCTGAGTACCGAACTGCGAGAAACCAGTTACGTTCTGATCGTTAAGATCGCGGACCACAAGCGGATCAGTTGGCAGACCATGCGTGATTCCATTCTCAGTCAGCAGAGAAGAATGGCCCACACCGATCGGAAACTTACCGCCTTTGTTCTGCGACCATCCAAAACGGACATCCAGCAGTTTGTTGGCCGAAATCGTCCAAGTCACACCTGTTGCAATAGCACGGTTAGAGTACTGCACGTTTCCGTTGGAGTTACCACCTGCGCGTCCAGGAATACCCGGAGGATCGAAGATGTATCCACGGTGCTCACTGAAGCGCCCGAAGATGGTCCACTTCTGGTTGAACGTGTGGTCCACGCGTCCGTCACCCTTGTCGTCTTTGATCTCGCCGCGAGGCGTGATGGCATAGTTGTTGCCGCCAGCGTTCGGCAAAGGAAGCGCAGCAAGCACGGCCTTCGCGAAAGCAGTTTGATCGGACGCAGGGACAATGCCATTGGCGTACACCGTGCCCGTGATGGGATTACGAATTGGGCCGATGGCGCTGAAGTCGCCTGAACGCTGAGCAGCCGTCGGAAGCGTGGACACAGTGTTCGCGTTTCCGAAGATCTGACGCAGACCTTCGTAGTCACCGAAGAAGAAGGTGTGGTCCTTCCAGATCGGCATACCGAACGTTCCGCCGAACTGGTTGCGGATGAACTTCGGCTTACGCGCGCCAGTGGCAAGGAACGGTCCAATGGCGTTGAATGCATCGTTGCGAACGTAATCGTAAGCCTTGCCGTGATACTGGTTGGTGCCGCGACGGGTCGATACGTTGATCACAGCACCGGGGTTGCGGCCATACTCAGCCGAATAATTATCGACTTCCACCTTGAACTCGCTAACAGCGTCAGGCGAAGGAGGAATGTTCTCGTTCGCGAAGCCCTGGTTCGAAGTGCCGTAGTTGTTGTTGTCCAGACCATCGAGAAGGAAGTTGTTGAACGCGGAACGCTGTCCATTGATGTTGAAGGAAGCTTCGCGGCTCGATGTGCCGTTGTTTTCCAGCGTGGACTTACGCGCGCCGGGAACAAGCAGAACGAGGTCGGCATACGAACGTCCGTTCAGCGGAAGGTTTTCCACCTGGCGGGTTTCAATCACCGTACCGCGCGAGCTGGTTTCCGTCTCAAGAAGCTGAGCGGCGGAACTGACCTCCACCACTTCACTCACAGCGCCGGGCTTTACGCTTACGTCCACGCGCTGGCGGGCATTGGTAAGCACCTTAAACTGCTCCGTCCGGGCGCCTTGAAATCCGGCCGCTTCGGTCGAGATGGTGTAATTACCGATCTGGATGGAGTTGAACTCGTACTTGCCTTCTCCATCCGTCTTCGCTGTCTGCGAGACGTTGGTGGCTACGTTGGTAAGCGTCACAGTTGCATTCGGTATCGCAGCGCCGGAGTTATCGCGAACGTAACCCAGAACCGATGCCGTTTCGAACTGCGCCTGCATGGTCGCTGCGCCAAACAACAGGCACACGATGGCAACCAGCGCGGTCAACCAGGACCCTGTGGTCCTGCGATTATGCGTTGAGTTCATATTTCCCTTATAAAGTCCGTATTTCATGATGTTCTGCACGTTCAGCCTCCAAACCAAACACAACACGTGCCCCATGACCTGGTCCACGCGCTGGAATTGTTTTGTTTCTCGAACGGAAATGAAGTTACCCGTCCACAGATACCCATGTCAATGAAAATCTGCATATAGACACCGGTAACTATAAGCCATTACCAATCAGGCTTATACACCACATAATAAAAGATTTATATGCTCAATGGAGCAGGAATATCGGATAAAAGTTCTTATCCATTCCACGTGGAAGGCAAAATTTTTGAAGGAAGAGAAATGATGGGAGTGGTACCGAAGAACAGAGAAATAGGGCACGATCCCCAAAAAACAAAGCCCCGGCGCGAAGCCGGGGCTTGCAACTTCATGCAGACTGATTTTACCAGTCCAACTTCTCCGGGAAGAACTCCGCGAAGAGATCATCGTAATACGGCTTCAACTCAGCCATGTTCGGCTTGGTGTGGCCCTTGGAGTAGAGATCGTACGGATTGAACTTGAGCACCCACTCCTTCATGGCACGGTCCTGCTCGTTGCACAGGTACTCGTAAGCGCCATGACGGTGCCAGGCGTAGAACGAGTGATACCGCAGCATGTAGAGGCCTTCCATCGGGAGGTAGTTCTTCATCACCTCATAGATGTAGCCGTCATGGCCGAAGCTCATCTTCACGTTATCCAGCCCGCAATTCGGCTCGTAAATGCCGTACTTCGTCTGGTACTTGGGATTGTTGTAATCCGGATTGGCCTTGAAATACTCCGGAAAAACCACCTGATCGCTGTACGCACATCCTGTCGGAAAGGTATCGCCGACTACGCCCCACTGCGGCTCGCCCCAGAGGCAAAGGCACTTGCCGAGATCGTGCACGAAACCGGTTGCCACCATCCAGCGCGGATGGCCGTCCTTGCGGATCGCCTCCGAGGTCTGCAAAAGGTGCTCGAGCTGCGTGAGATCGGTATCGGGATCGCTGTCGTCGACGAGCGTATTGAGAAAATCCGCAGCTTCCCAGATGCTCTTCTTACCTCGCGTCAGGCCGAAGTACTCCTTCTCTTTATCGAGAACGTACTGGTGCGTCTGGTAGGTATGGTTCAGGCGGTAAAACTCAGCCACGCCGGGGTTTGCCTCGGCGTCGTACTGGCGGAACTCCTCTTCCGTCTTGCCCTCTTTATAACGGCCTTCGAGAAACTCGTCCCACTCATCCATGTCCTTGTGGAGAGGGTTCTGGTTGACGTCGGTGATGGGGGTGGCTGCGCTCATGGCTCTGTCCTCTGGGGAGAAGCCAGGATGCTTGCCCGGCCCTCTGCGTTATCGGTAACTATATGAGATGCACGATGTAGTTGGCAAGGCTAATTTCATACGAATTTGCGCCAGCAGAATACCTGCGAAATACCTGCGAAATTGGGCAATTTCGCACGAAAAATAGTGCTGAATATGAGGAATCCTACATCCTGATATGTGTGTAAATGGCTGTTTAAGCGGTTGTGGACTGGCGGATCACCAGTTTCGGCTCCAGCAGAACGGACTTCGGAGGAAGCGTTGCGTTATTAGCGAGCTCAATGGCGAGTTCGCCCGCCTTGGTGCCCAGCGCATCGCTGTTCTGGTCGATGGAAGAAAGCGGCATACGCAGATAGCGGTCGTAACGGAGGTTACCGCAGCCGATGAAAGCGATGTCCTCCGGAATGCGGAGGCCCGCTTCCGTGGCAGCTTCCATGGCGCCAATGGCGGTCATATCGTTGTAGCAAAAGACGGCGTCGGGGCGTGGTTTGAGTTTGAGCAGCGACTTCATGGCCTGGTAGCCAACGGTGTCGCCCGTCTCTTCAAAACGCTCCAGCGTGACGATGTATTTTTCCGGCGACTCGATGCGCGCCTCGCCGAGCATGTCGCGGTAGCCACGCATGCGTTCGAGCGACGGGCTCATGGTGCGCCCGCCGATGTGAGCGATACGCGTTTTTCCAATGTCGATCAAATGCTTGGTGGCAAGGCGGCCGGCCTGATAATCGTCCGATCCCACGAAGTGCGCGGCGAGATACGGGAAGTTGCGATCGACGAGGAGGAACGGCGTGCGCTCATCGCCAAGTTCGTAGAAGTTCATCAGCCGGGGCTGGCACGAGGCGATGAGCAGAACATCGACACTGCGCGAGAGCAGTGTGCGGATCTCCTGCTGCTCCATCTCGGCGTCTTCTTCTGACGATGCGAGCAGGAGGGCGCGATTGCTCTGCCGCAGAACTCCGGAGAGCGACTTGGCGAACTCCGCAAAAAAGGGGTGGACGAGGTCAGGGACGACGAGGCCGACGGTGTAGGTGCGTCCGCTGGCAAGGCCGCGCGCCAGCATGTTGGGTTGATAGTTCACCTCGCGCATGCGCTTGAGCACGCGTTCACGCGTTTTTTCGCTAATGTCGGAGTTGCCGCGCAGCACCTTGGAAACGGTGACGGTGGAGACGCCGAGGTCGCGCGCGATGTCCTTGAGGCGGATGGCCAATTTCTTCGTTGCTCCTGAGTTCGGGGTGTTTCAAAAGCCTGGGGCTAAAGCCCCTTTATTGTATCGGCGGAATTCAGGGGCTTAGCCCTGCTCCCTCCATGGTTATGAGAACCGTGTCTGTTTATAAAGACGGTAGCCGCAGGTGATGAGACTCACGAGCATGACGACGCCGAGGATCGCGATCCATTTGAAGTCCATCGCGAGCGGCGGGACGACGGCGTGGATGCCGAGGTAGACGAAGATGCCGGTGGCGGCGAGGACGATAACGACGTCCCACCAGCGGCGGCGTTCGGAACGGTCGAACTCTTCCCCGCTCTGCGCGAGCAGGACTTCGTTGTAGTCGAGATCGTACTTGTTGCACTCACGCTCCAGCACTTCGTTGCGCGAGGAGTGTTCGCCAGCGGATGCTTTTGCCGTGCTGATGAAGAGCGCGCCAATGATCATCACCACCGAGCCGCCGAGCACGAGCATCTTGTGCGGGAAGTCTGCGCCGGCGAGTTCGCCAAAGACGAGCGCGCCCCATGCCAATCCCCAAAGCTGGTTGGTGTTGGAGAGCGGGATGCCGCGACCGATGCCGAGATACTTTGCGGCGAACTGCTGGAACATGTCGCCAATGATCCAGACGAAGCCGCCGAGGAAGAGCCAGAAGAGAAACTGTCCGCTGTTGGCCATGTGGAAGGCGGAGGATTTGCTGCCGCCGTCGAGCGTCCAGATGAGGATGAACATAGTGATGAGTTCGCCTACGGTGAACGCGGTGACAAATGAGAGCGGATTCATGCCGCTGAGGTAGGCCTTGCGATACGGCACATACATCGTTCCCCAGCCGAGCGCCGCGCCGATGGCGGCGAGAATTCCGCCGAGTGCGTTGTGGCCAGTGTGTGTGCCTCCATGCAGAGCGGAGAAGCCGAGAAGGATGGCTCCGGCCACGATGCAGACGGTTCCGAGTACGACCTTGGTGATAGTGCCGCGGTCGGCGCCGTCGAGTTCGCGGAAGAGCACGCGTCCCCAGAGCAGACCGATAAGCGAGTTGGCATTCCACATGGGAAAGGCGATGGCCAGGCCGACGTCGCGGATGGCGAAGACGGTGAGCGTATTAGCCACGGCCCAGAGCGCGCCGCCGAGCAGCGCCCAGACGATGAGGTGCTTGCGCTGCATAAGGTCACTGAAGACATAGGTAGTGCCCTTAAGCAGCGTGGGGATAGACCAGCGCGCAACGAAGACGCCTGCCACCATGCAGAGCGAGACGGCGAAGGGCGAGAGGCCCGCGTTGACGAGCTTTGTTGGCGCTTCTGCTGCGCCGAGCCATACGCCTGCGGTGAGTCCGCAGAGAACGCCGAGGACGTGGAGTGAGCCTACTGATTTTGCGGATTGGGATGCGGACTTTGCCATGGGACCCTTGCCTACCGGTTGTGGAGCACGACGAGCATGGTGACGCCAAAGACGAGGACGGCGACGGGGATCCAGAAGTGGCTGTCGGTGAGAATGGCTTTCACCGTGTCGGATGTTCGCATGGTTCTCCTGCATGCGCGGATGGTGCCGCGGGTTCATGTATCGTTAGCGATGACTGTGCAGTGAAGCTAAGCTGTGGCGCGCTCCGCTGTCAAGAAAAGTAACTGGAGTTCCCTGTTTTGATTGTGAAGCTTTGCAATGCCGCCGACCTGCCTGAGGAAGGCGGGATGAAGTCGTTTCGCGGAGGCAAGTTTGAGATCTGCGTGGCGCGGTGCGACGGCGGGCTGTTTGCTTTCGATAATAAGTGTCCGCACCAGAGCGCGCCGTTGAACTGCGGCGAGCTGGATGGATGCATGGTCGTGTGTCCTTACCATGCATGGCGGTTTGATGTGCGAAGTGGTGAGCCGGAGATGGCGGGCGATCCGCCGCTGGTGAAGTATGAGGTGCGGCAGTTGGAGGATGAGGTGTTTATCCAATTGCCTAATGGCAGGGATTAGCCATTAGCACTAGGGTCGCGCTTCGCGCGAGGCGATGCTGCGCGCTGAAGCTACTTTCAGAGGCTTACTTACCGGTGAAAGATTAATGACCTTGTCGGTGCTTCTGAGACACGCGCAAAACTATACGCAATAAGATCATGCCGCAACAAAGCAAGGTAAGTGAGTCCAAATAGAGAATGTGTTGGTGGTAACGGTTCAGCAAGGCCAGCAGGACGAAAATAGCCCACAGGCAGGAGTCTAACGCCCAGGCGTGCGAAGTCGTGGTCTTCTCAGTCATGCATTTTGCTCGCGATCTCAGTTTGCCACTTTGAAATACAAATGCTGAATGAGTTGGCTATGCCCGCCACCTTGATAGCAGCAATAAGTACATCGCAGACATGTTACTCGCCTTCTTCCTAATTAGGTCTGGCAATCACGCGCATGTCGAGAAGCTCGATGTCAGGCGTGAGGTAGCCTTCGCGAATAGGCTCTTCCCCAAGCAGCGCGGTGCTTAGGTATTTTTTGTTGTCGTCTGCGAAGACGGTGCCGACGACGGGTGTGGCGCTTCCCTGCTGTGTGCCTGCGATGACGGCGGCGAGGAAGTTGCAGCCGGAGGAGATGCCTATAGCGAGGCCGAGGCTGCGCGCGAGTTTCTGTGCCATCAAAATGGAATCGCCATCGTGCACGGCGATGACCGGGTCGAGATCGCAAAGTTGCACGATGGCGGGGATGAACTCGTCGGAAATGCCCTGTATACGATGCGAGCCGACCTTGTGTCCGGTGGAGAGGGTGGGCGATTCCGCCGGTTCGACTGGATGCAGCTTGATGTTAGGGCAGCAGCCGCGCAGGTATTTGGAGACGCCCATCACGGTGCCGCCGGTGCCCACTCCCGCGACGAACGCGTCGAGTTGCAGGCCTGCTGTTTCTGCCTGCTGCATGATCTCGGGGCCGGTGCGCTGGAAGTGCGCTTCAACATTTGCCTCATTTTCAAACTGACGCGGCAGGAAGGTGCCTTTGCACTCGCGGCTGCGCGATTCGCATCGATCGATGCTGCCGAGGAAGCCGCCTTCTTCCTTGCTGACGTTGATGACCTCTGCGCCGTAGCTGCGGATGAGGTCGCGGCGTTCGCGGCTCATCCAATCGGGCATGTAGATGGCGACGGGGTGTCCTAGCGCGGCGCCCAGCGCGGCGAAGGAGATGCCGGTGTTGCCACTGGTCGCTTCGGCAATGGTGTCGCCTTCGCGCAGAAGGCCTTTGCTGTATGCCTGTTCAAGAATGTGCAGCGCCATGCGGTCTTTGATGGAGCCGCTGAGGTTCATGTGCTCTGCCTTGGCGCAGACGGTTCCGTGCTTACCGCGGTAGGCGTAGTCAATGACGAGCATCGGTGTGTTGCCGATGGTTTCACGGAGCGCGGCGAGTCGGTTGGTACAGGCTGCGGGCGACATGAGTTCAGGTTAGGTGGTGGGTTGTTTTTGGGACATGGTGGATGTGTTTGGATTTTTATGATTTTCCTAATCTATGTAGGTTAGTGTTTGCTTTGGATACGTGATTGTTAGGCAATTGGTGTGATGCATTGTTGCTGCGTTGAAAGAAAGCAGGTCTCTCCACTCCGTCATCACGATAAAGCTGCGATGACTCCGGTCGAGATGACGAATTTCTTTATATGACTGTCGCGCTTCGAGCGGGCGATGCTGCGCATCGCGGAAAAGCAGATTCCTCGCTTTGCTCGGAATGACAACCTGTTGGAAGCAATTTGTTTCTACAAGCGGCAGATGAGTAGTTCGCGTTCGTAGATCATCTCGGGTGGGAGATGGTCGTGGAGCGCGATGAAGAGTTCTTCGTGGCTGATGACTTCTTTGCGCCAGAGGGCGCGGTCGACGCGTTGTAGCTCGTTGAATTTTTCTTCAGGCATGTCGAGGCCGTTCCAGTCGATATCTTCGTAGTACGGAATCCAGCCGATCGGTGTTTCCATGCCTTGCGCGCGGCCGCGTACGCGGTCGACGATCCAGCGGAGGATGCGCATGTTTTCGCTGAAGCCGGGCCAGAGGAATTTTCCGTTCGCGTCTTTGCGGAACCAGTTGACGTGGAAGATGCGCGGCGTGCGCGTGATGGAACGCTGCATCTTGATCCAGTGACGGAAGTAGTCGCCCATGTGATAACCGCAGAACGGCAGCATGGCCATGGGGTCGCGGCGGACGTGGCCGAGCGCGCCCGCTGCTGCGGCGGTTGTTTCCGAACCCATGGTGGCGCCAATGTAGACGCCCGCGCTCCAGTTGAATGCCTGGTAGATGAGCGGCATGGTGGTGGAGCGGCGGCCACCGAAGAGGAAGGCGGAGATGGGAACGCCTTCGGGATTTTGCCATTCGGAGTCGATGACCGGGCACTGCGATGCCGGTGCTGTGAAGCGTCCGTTGGGGTGTGCAGCGGTGCGTCCGGTAACGCGGCCGATCTGCGGCGTCCAGCGTTCGCCGCGCCAGTCGAGACACTCTGCGGGAGGCTCGTCGGTCATGCCTTCCCACCACACACCGCCGTCCATCGTTTCGGCAACGTTGGTGAAGATGGTGTTCTTGCGCAGCGTGGCCATCGCGTTTGGATTGGTTTTTGCCGAGGTGCCGGGAGCGACTCCGAAGAAGCCTGTCTCAGGATTGATGCCGCGCAGATGGCCGTTGGCGTCGGGCTTGATCCATGCGATGTCGTCGCCGACGGTCCAGACTTTCCAGCCTTCCATGCCCTTGGGCGGCACCATCATGGCGAAGTTCGTTTTGCCGCATGAGGATGGAAACGCGCCGGCGACGTAGGTCTTTTCGCCTGTGGGCGATTCGAGGCCGACGATGAGCATGTGCTCGGCCATCCAGCATTCGTCGCGCGCGATATTGGAGGCGATGCGGAGTGCGAAACATTTTTTGCCGAGAAGAGCGTTGCCGCCGTAGCCAGAACCGTAACTCCAGATCTCGCGCGTCTCTGGAAAGTGGACTATGTATTTTTCGTCGTTGCAGGGCCAGGGCACGTCCTTTTCGCCGTTGACGAGCGGCATGCCGACGGAGTGCATGCAGGGCACGACGCGCTGCGTGTCTTTTTCAATCTCGCGATAGACGGGCTCGCCGATGCGGCACATGATACGCATGTTGACGACGGCGTATGCGGAGTCAGTGAGCTGCACACCAAGGCGCGACATGGGTCCGCCGACTGGCCCCATGCTGAAAGGCAGAACGTACATGGTGCGTCCGCGCATGCAGCCTTTGAAGAGCTGCTTGAGCTTGCGGCGCATCTTGAATGGGTCTTCCCAGTTGTTCGTGGGGCCTGCGGCGTCTTTTGAGAGCGAACAGATGAAGGTGCGCTCTTCTACGCGGGCAACATCGCGCGGGTCGGAGCGGGCGAGAAAGCAGCCGGGCCACAGTTGCTGGTTGAGTCGCGTGAAGGTGCCGTTGGCTTCGAGCTGATCGCAGAGCGCGTCGTACTCCTGCTGCGAGCCGTCGCACCAGTGGATGCGGTCGGGCTGGGTAAGGTCGGCCATCTTTTCAACCCAGCGGATGAGGTGTTTGTTGGTGGTGGGCGCGGGTGTGTGCAGGGTGGTAGCCATGGGTTCGTATCCGTGCGGCGCGATGAGTTCGTCGCTACCTATCCATCAGATGCCTGCCTTGAATCCGCGTCAATGGGTACCCTGGACAGGCTTTCGCACCACTTAATTCGTTAAATTGCGCCATGGGAGTTCAGAAACCTCCGAAGCTGCCGATAAAGCAACCGTAAGGGTTCTCGCCATGTTCCATAGGGAGCGCGTGTAATGTCTCGGGCCAGCGCACAAGGATTTGCTATTTCAAAACGCATCGACCGCCACTTCTCTGTCTTTTTGCTGGCGCAGTGCGGGGTTACGGTGGCACTTGCCATCTGGTTTACGGCTCTAACCGCCGGTTTTCTCCGTTGGGCCGAACAGGCTGCACTCATGATGCTATGCGGTGTCGTGTTGCTGTATTTAGGGCGCCGCAGACTGCTCACGCTCCATGCGGATGCAGGCCAACAGCAGGACCAGGATAAGCTGCTGCACCAGGCATATCATGACAATCTGACAGACCTCCCGAACCGGTCGTCGCTGGAGCACGCGCTGGATGAAGCGGTGCAACAGGCACGTCTTGCAGATGGGGCCGTGGCATGCCTTTACATCAACATTGATGGCTTGCGCTGCACAAATGAGATGTTCGGCCATCGTGTAGGCGATGAATTGCTTATCGAGGCTGTGCGTCGCATCCGCTTGCGCATACATGCCAATGACATGTTCGGGCGGTGGGGCGGAGACAAGTTCGTTGTCGTGGTGCGGCGCTCACTGGACCGCGCAGGATTGCAGGCGTTGGCGTCGGAGATCGTAAGCACCACACGTCAGCCACATACGTGTGCAGGGCACCCGCTCTCCACAAGCATTGCCATTGGCATTGCACAGGTTCCAATGGATGGTGGTAACCGCGAGACGCTTCTCTCTGCGGCGGAACGTGCGATGCATTGGATGAAGCGTGAGGGCGGCAACGGCGTTCGCTTTGCGGAAGACATGTTGGAACGCGGTGAAGTGCGTACACGCATTCTCACCGACAAACTACAACGCGCGTTCATGGCCGACGCTCTTGGCCTGGTTTTTCAGCCGATCTTTGGGCCCGATGGCAACGTTGTGGCGGCCGAGGCGCTAAGCCGTTGGACAGACCCGGAAGAAGGGCCCATCTCACCTGCTGAATTTATCCCCATGGCGGAATCTACCGGCCTCATCGTTCCACTGAATGAGTGGGTGCTGCGGCAATCGTGCAGGCAGATGCGCCAATGGATGGATGCTGAGCTCGATATTCATCGAGTTGCCGTAAACGTTTCCGTGTTGCAGGCATGGCGGGGTGACTTTGCAGACTCTGTGGCATCCATTCTTGCCGAAACCAATCTTCCGCCGGAACGGCTTGAGTTGGAGGTTACCGAAAGCGCTCTGTGCCGCGACTTTGAACTGGTAAAGAAAAACCTTCAGCGACTAAGACAGATGGGCGTAGGAATTTCCATTGATGACTTTGGCACAGGTTATTCCTCGCTGGGACGCCTCCGCGAATTCGATGCGGACGTACTGAAGATCGACCGTATTTTCGTCAACGGCGCAAGCGAGTCTGCAAATGGTGTAAAGCTTGTGGAGGCCATCATCGGCATGGCGCATTCGCTGGACCTCAAAGTCGTCGCCGAAGGCGTGGAAACACAAGAGCAACTCGATCTGCTGAATCATCTCGGTTGCGATTTCTTCCAGGGCTTCCTCTTATCGCGGCCTGTGTCTGCGGAAGATCTGAGCGAGCAGCTTCGAGAGATGAGTGCGATGAGCGCAGCGTAACTGCTAGCATGGCTAGCGTATGAAATGGATCGCTGCTCTGCTGCTTGGCGCAAGCCTGGTACCTGCTTTCGCTCAAACGAAGTCTTCACATAAAAAACAGATGGATTCGCATGCCGACTTCATCGTCTACGGCGCAACCGCAAGCGGCGTAATGACAGCGTACTCTGCCGCGCGCGAGGGCCTGTCCGTCGTCCTGCTGGAACCGGGAGACCACGTTGGCGGTATGTTAAGCGGCGGACTTTCCGCGACCGACCTGGGCCGTTACAGCATCATCGGTGGCTACGCGCGGGAGTTCTACATGCGCGTGGCGAGATACTACGGCCATGACGACCTGAGCAAGGGTGCATACTGGAGACCGGAGCCGCATGTTGCGGAAGAGATTCTGCGCGCGATGCTGGATGAGGCGCATGTGAAGGTCTACTTCCACGAACGCCTTCGCGAGCATGGCGGCGTCCGCACACATGCAGGCATGGTGCGCAGTGTTACTACCGAAGATGGGCGGTCGTGGTCTGCGAAGGTGTTTGCCGATTGCAGCTATGAAGGCGACCTGATGAAGCAGGCTGGCGTGCATTACACCTGGGGACGCGAGGGTGTTTCGGTTTACAACGAAGATCTCGCAGGCGTGCGTGCCGAGACACCAAACCATCAATTTCCGTGGCCGCTCTCCGCCTATGACGAGCAGCATCATCTTTATCCCGAAGTGAGCGCGGCTCCGCTCGCCGCACCAGGTACCGGCGACAAGCTGGTGCAGGCCTATAACTTCCGCGTCATCGTCACGCGCGATCCGGCAAACCGCCTCGCGTTTCCCAAACCTGCACATTACAACCCGCATCGCTTTGCTCTGCTCGCTGCTTACCTGAAACAGTTTGCGGAGAAAGAAGGTCGCGCGCCGCTTCCAAAGGACGTTTTTCTGCCTGGGTCAATTCCCAATGCAAAGGCAGACTTCAACAATCGCGGCCCCTTCTCCACGGATTTTATCGGTCATAGCGCAGAGTATCCTGACGCGTCATACGCCAGGCGGGCAGCCATCTGGAAAGAGCACATGCAGTACACGCAGGGCCTCTTCTACTTTTTGACGAACGACGAGTCCGTACCAGCAGAACTGCGCAAAGCAATGCAGGAGTGGGGCCTGCCGCGTGATGAGTTTGCGGACACCAACCACTGGCCATTCCAGCTCTACGTACGTGAAGGCCGCCGCATGATCGGCACCTATGTCATGCGTCAGTCGGACCTGCAGACCGAACGCACTAAAACAGACTCCATCGGCATGGGCTCGTACAACAGCGACTCGCATAACGTGCAACGCATCGCCATGCATGACGGCACGGTGAAGAATGAAGGCAACGTCGAAGTCCACGTACAGCCGTACGAAATCCCGTATCGCGTTCTTCTGCCACAGCGCGCGGAAGCGACAAACCTGCTGGTGCCGGTATGTTTCTCCGCATCGCACATTGCGTATTCCTCACTTCGCATGGAGCCGCAGTATATGATTCTCGGCCAGGCGGCAGGAACGGCTGCGGCGATTGCGGTGGAAACCAAAAAAGCTGTGCAGGATGTGAGCGTGTCTGCTCTACAGAAAAATCTGCATGAGCATGGCGCCGTGCTTTCGCTGGACGAAGAGATTACTTCTCCAAAGAAAGACAAGTAACGCGCTGAAGTTGCTACGGCGATTTACTGAAAGCACGCCGCCGCATACGGCCTGATTGCTTCCCGCACAGCGTTCAGCACAATCCATAGCGGCTCGTTAGGTATACTGCCCGCGCGCACAGCGCGATACGCATCGGGTAGATAAGCGCTGAGCATCGTCTCAGGAATAGTGCGCTGCGAGAGATTGTCCATCAATGTATCCACAGCAGCTTTCACCTGCGGTTCGGGCCAGTAGTAGCGCATGCGGTCGCTGTAGCTGTAGCGGCGGAGGAGACGCTGCTCTTCTTCGGTGCCGTGATAGTGACCTTTCCAGTTTTTCGGCTCGCGCAGCATGGTGTCTTCCACTACGCGGATGAGGTTGGAGCGGTCTTGTGCAGGGACGAGTTCGTCTTCAATAGCTGCAAGCCCAAAGAGCGCTTCGCGCAAGGCGAAGGTGAGCGCGGGACCCACTTTCAGGATGGCGAAGCCGTCGCGTACCAGATCGACATAGTTCTGCGGAAGCTGGTAGTCGGAAGAGTGCGCTTCAAAGACGAGCGGCGTGTGCGCATCGAGCAGCTTGATGAGGTCCTGCGCCTTGGATGGTTCGTACAGAACGACGCTGTCGTGGTTGAACTCCACTCCGGGCTGCACGACAAGCGCGATCACGCGCGGCCATGCTGCTTCCAATCCATGCGCGGCGAAGATTTCGCGGTGCGTGATAAGTGTCTCTTCGGCATCGGCGCGCTTGGTCACAGCGATATGGTCGAGGCTCTCCGTCGCACCGCCGGGCACAGGCACTTCGGTTCCGATGACGTAGCTCAACGGATCGCGGCGCTCGCCTGCTGCCTTCTCTGCTGCTTCGCAGAGCTGGGCTGCGCGTTCGGCGACGGTTTCCACGGCGATGGGGGTAGGGTCGTCGGCGCAGGACATACTTGCGTCCAGATGCAGCTTGGTGAATCCTGCACGCGCGTACTCGGCCACCATAGCGATCGCATGCTTCATCGCTTCGGCTGCGGGAAGCTTCTGCCACGGGTTTGGTCCGAGATGATCGCCGCCGAGAATGATCCGCTCGCGCGGCATGCCTTCGCGGTCCGCGATCTGCATCACCATTGCGTGAAAGTCCGCCGGACGCATACCGGTGTACCCGCCAAACTGGTTGACCTGGTTGGAAGTCGCCTCGATGAGCAAAGGACTATCATCGGCAATGGCCTGCTGCATGGCTGCCGCCAGCACCCACGGGTGCGCGGAGCAGATGGAGTAGATTCCACGGGCGCTGGACGACTTACGATGGGCGAGCAGGTCACGCAATGTATCTGGCAAGACGGTATCCTTTTGTTTCGTATTGACCGATGAGAAGTTCAGAATATACCTTGAACGAAATATTTCGAAACCTGCGAGAAGAGCCTTCTACATGGACAAGTTTGTTGAACTGGTGACTGCAAAAGCTGAAGTGGACTTGCGTTTGAGCGATTTTGAACCGCGCACCTCGCTGACCACGGCAGTCCACGACCTGCACCACGCCATCGTTCCTGTGATTGATTATCACAATCATCTCGATTCGATGGAACCGGCGGACGTGCTCCGTATTATGGACGCGTGCGGCGTGGAGCGGTGCGTGAACATCACCATGCAGGTAGGCGAGGCCGCGCATGCCATTCTGGACAAGTATCATGCGGCGTCCAACCGCTTCAACTCCATCGGTTGGATGGACTGGACGGGCGTGGAGCGCAGTGATTTTGTGGAAGTGACGAAGCGCCGCTTGCAGGCGCTGGTGGACCACGGCGCTATCGGCATCAAGTTCTGGAAAGATTTCGGTCTCACGCTGCGCGACGCAGATGGCAAGCTGCTGCGCATCGATGACGAGCGCTTTGCGCCCATCTTCGACTTCTGCGGCGAACTCGGTCTGCCGGTGATGTTCCACACGGCCGACCCAACCGCGTTCTTCTTCCCCATTGACCGCTTCAACGAGCGATACGAAGAACTCGCCGCACACCCGGACTGGGGCTTCTACGGCGTGGAAGTCACCAAGCGCGAGTTGCTGGAGGCGCGCAACCGCGTGATCGCTCGCCATCCCAAGATCACGTTTGTAGGCGCACATTGCGCGGAGAGCAGCGAAGACCTCGGCTTCCTGAAACAGACGATGAATAGCCTGCCGAACCTGATGATCGACATCAGCGCGCGCACGGCCGAACTTGGCCGCCAGCCGTATACAGCGCGCGAGTTCCTGATCCAGTACGCAGACCGCGTTCTGTTTGGTACGGACCTGCTGCCTGAGGTTTCAATGTATCGCCTGCACTATCGTTTCCTGGAAACAGCGGACGAATACTTTGAGTATCCGAGCCACGCTTCGCGGCAGGGGCGCTGGAACATCTGCGGCCTGAACCTGCCGGAAGATGTTTTGCGTAAGATGTATCGTGAAAATGCATTGAAACTCCTCCCCGCGCTCTAACTCAAACACAGCAACACCGGAGATCACGGAATGCACGTCGCTGCTCGTTTTGCTCTTACGGCCGCACTCGCGGCGCTTCCCTTCACCGCAGCCGCACAGACTGCCTTCGTCAACACGCTCATGCCGCAGCCGGCAGAAATTCACGCTGGTTCCGGCAGCGGTCTTCCAGTCAATGTGGATCTCACTGCCTCTGTTTCGCCTGCAAACAGTGCGCCTCTGCATAATGCAGCTGAGCGTATGATGTGGCGGCTCAGCAATGCGAGCGGCGTGCAGTTCAAAATGCGGATTGCCGAAAGCGGCGACGGCTTCATCACCATTCATGTCGCGGACACCTCCACCGTACGCCCGTACCTGAAGGTGGATGAAAGCTATCAACTCGATGTCACCGAAGGCCACGCGAACATCGAAGCGAAAACATTGATGGGCGCTTACGATGCCATGGAGACGCTCACGCAGCTTATGCAGCCCAGCGATAACGGCTTCGTGCTGCCTGCAGTGCATGTTCAGGACAGCCCGCGCTTTCCGTGGCGCGGATTGCTCATCGATGCAGGTCGCCACTTTATTCCGGTGGATTCTGTTCTACGCACGCTCGACGGCATGGCGGCGGTGAAACTGAATGTGCTGCATTGGCACCTCAGCGAAAATCAGGGTTTCCGCGTAGAGAGCAAGCGCTTTCCTAAGCTGCATGAGTTGGGCAGCGGCGGCGAGTATTACACCCAGGCGGAGATCAAGCAGATCATCGCGTACGCAACGGCCCGCGGCATCCGCGTAGTGCCTGAGTTCGATCTTCCCGGCCACTCCACAAGCTGGCTGGTGGCCTATCCCGATCTCGGCAGCGCGCCCGGACCGTACAAGAATGAAGTCGTCTTCGGCATTCATGACGAAGTGCTCGATCCTACGCGCGAGTCAACATTCACGTTTCTGGATGAGTTCTTTGGGGAAATGGCACAACTCTTCCCCGATGAGTACATGCACATCGGCGGTGATGAGAGCAACGGAAAACAGTGGCGCAACAACCCGAAGATCGCCGCTTACATGAAGCAGCACGGCTACGCCGATACCAAGGCATTGCAGGCCTATTTCAACAAGCGGCTGCAGGCGATTCTGCACAAGCATGGCAAGAAGATGGTGGGCTGGGACGAAATTCTGCATCCCGATCTCTCCCCCGATGTGGTGGTGCAAACGTGGCACAAGGTCGATTTCCTGATCAACAGCGCCAAGCAGGGACACCAGGCATTCTTCTCGCAGCCGTGGTATCTCGATCACAACTACAGCGCTGCGCAGATGTATGCCGCCGATCCTATTCCCGCAAGTGCATCCCTTACTGAGGAACAGCAGAAGCTCATCCTCGGCGGCGAAGCTTGCCAATGGGGTGAACAAGTCAATGCAGATACGCTCGACTCGCGCATCTGGCCGCGCGCTGCTGCCGTGGCGGAACGTCTGTGGTCGCCTGCGCATCTGCGGGACACCGACGACATGTATCGCCGCTTGCGCGTAGAAGAGCTTCGCCTGGATGGCCTCGGCCTGCACAACATCTCCGGCCCACAGCGCAGACAACGTCAAATTGCCGGCACAGAAAAGCTGCCTGCGTCGTTCGAGGCTTTTGTAGAGGCGCTCGAGCCGGTTGATTTCGGGCGTCGTGCACGTTTGCAGAAGACCTCCCGCGATACACCGCTAACCAATCTGGTGGATGCTGTGCGCATGGATCCTCCGCTGAAGCATGAGTTTGCAGTACAGATGCAGACGTATCTGCACAGCAACGATGCGGCCGCACGCACGCAAGCACGCGAACAGCTCAAAGCTCTCTTCCAGAGCTGGGTCACGCTGTCGCCCGATCTCGACCGCCTTGCTGCATCGCGTCCGCAGTTGAAGCAGATTGTTGTACGCCGCGCAGAGTGGCCGCAGCTTGGCCAGCTTGGCCTTGATCTGATTGCCGCGCGTGAAGGCAAGCACAAGCTGAGCGCGGACAAAATAGCCAGCGCGAACACGCTGCTTACAGAAGCAGACAAACCCAATGAAGAGTTGGTGCAATATGTAGTGGCAGCACCGATGAAGGAACTGCTTGCCAGTATTCAGTAATCCAAACAACGACGCAGAAAAGGCCGGGCATCTTTGCCCGGCCTTTTCTGTTCTTGCCTAAATAACACCTATAGCATTTTCGTTATAGGTGCTCAGGCTTTCAGGACTAAAAAGCCGACACTATATTAGATAGGTGCTCGGACTTTTCAGGGCCAAAGGCCCGCACTATATCAGCCTGGGGCAAAGCCCCAGGTATGCAGACTACACAACCAGAGCGCTGAAGGCGCGACCTATCTCGCACTACCTCTGCTCTAGTGCTTGTACATCACCTGCACCGTCACAATCTCATACGGATGCACCGGCACGGTTACGGTGTTCGCATCCATCTTCAAATGCGCGGCCTCGGGGTTCTCCATCAGGTCGCTGCTCACGGCGTACGTTGCGCCGGCAGGCACATGCAGCTTTACATCGCCACTTTTGCCTGCCCACTCAAACATACGCACCACCAGGGCATCGCGATCTTCAGCTTTCTTGATGGCGGTAATCACAACATTGTCTGCATCGGTAGAAGCGAACGAGTGTGATGCACCCTCCGCGCCACTGTGAGCGAACGTCTGCACCGCGCGCAGTGGATAGTTGAACTCGTAGCCATGACGCATGCTCATCGCCTGCTTCCAGTCTCCCGCATGCGGATAGACGGCATACGAGAACTGCTGCATCCCCATATCGGCATCCGGGTCTGGGGCCTTCGGCGAACGAAGCAGCGTAAGGCGCAGCCAGTTGCCCACTGCATCGTAACCATACTTGGTCTGGTTCAGCAGACTCACGCCATGCTGCCCGTCGCCAAGATCGGCCCAGCGGATCGCAGGCACTTCAAAGCGTGCTTTCTCAAACGAGTTGTCACGCGTGGTGGGCCGCTCGATGGTGCCATAAGGAATTTCGTACGTGGCCTTTGCGCTGGTTGCGGCCAGGGGAAACGCAGCCTTCAGTAGAACGTGGTCTTCGCGCCAGTCGATCTTGTTATTGAACTGAACGTGATCGGAGCCAGCTTCCAGCACCACTTGCTGCGTGAAGTGCGACTTCTGCCATGTGCGCTCAATCTCAATCGTCGCGCGTACCGGTCCGTTCTCGATGAGCTTGACCGAGGAAACTGCAGTGATGGGAGTGAAGTGATCCAGCGTGCCCGGATCGATGTTCCATGCGTCGTACTTTTCCGGGTTGTCCGCAAACGTCTGCAACTGATTGCCGCAACCGCCCGATGCGATGGTTTCGAAGTTCGTCTTCTTCTCCACCATGCTGGTGATGCAACCCGTCTTCGGATCGACGACAACTTTCAACTTCGCATTCTCCATCGTGAAGCCTTCTGCATGGAGATCACTCGGCACAGCCTGTGCCGTAGGCACTGCGCGCAGAACCGTGTAGCCGAGCGATGGCACCATGCCCGGTTCCACCAGAACGCGGAAGCTGCCCGTGGCCGCATCACTGCTTAGCACCTGCGAGAGCAGCGCGTGGCCCTGCGCATCTTCCATGTGGATGTCCTTTGCGGGTGCGCCCATCTGCACGTCGGCAACGACGGCATCGGAACGGTCCCACGCCAGCGGATTCACCACGGCAACAGGAACTCCTTTGCTCGCGCGCGTATCTGCTGCGGCTAGGATGGCGGTGAGTGAAGTATTGTCTGACTCACGCGCCTGGCGTAGCACGTTCTCGTAATCGCGCGCCGCATCCTTGTAGATTTGTCCGATGCCGGAACCAGCAGCCAGATCGTGGAACTGTCCGAAGGAAATCTTCTTCCAGTCCGCCTCAAAGTCAGCACCCGGATACGGCTTACCCTTCAGCCATGCCAGCGAGGCAAACTTCTCCGCATCCAGCACGGCGACTTCGGTGTTGCGCATGTACGCCTTGTGCTGCGCCTGCGTGGTGAAGACGCCGCGATGGTATTCGAGATAAAGCTCGTCCTTCCACGTTGGAATTTCGATCTTGCCGTTGCCGGGATCGGCAGGTGCCTTCCATCCCTTCGCCAGCGTGTCATAATTCCACTCCGGCGAGTCAGCAACGATGGTCTTCTCTACATGGTCAAAGTAGTTTTGCGCCGTGCTGAACTGCATGTGTGGCGTTACTGTGCCGGGACCAGACCACTTCTCGCCCTCGTCCAGAACAATGCGCGTCGGTCCGCCGCCGTGATCGCCCACGCCATAAAGATCCAGCACTTCCTTCGTTCCCGGCACGCGCTCCCATGCCTGCATGTAGTCGCGTGCTTCGCGCGAGGGATGCAGATCGTTGTGACCGTAACCCGTTGGGAAGTACGTCAGCACCTTGCTGCCATCGGGTGACTCCCACCAGAACAGTCGCAACGGAAGCTGGTTCGTATCGTTCCAATGCATCTTCTGCGTGACGAAATAGTCCACACCAGAACGCTTGTAAATCTGCGGGAGCTGCCAGTTGTAACCAAACGAATCAGGATTCCAACCGATACGCACATCCACACCGTACTCATGCTTGTAGAAGCGCTTTCCCACCAGCAACTGGCGCACCAGCGATTCTCCATCGGGCATGTTGAGATCAGGCTCCACCCACATGCCGCCAACGATCTCCCAGCGGCCTTCCTTGATGCGGCGCTTGATCTCCTGATTGATGGCGGGATACTTCTCCTTCAGCCACTCGTTGTACTGCGCAGCCGATTGCGTGAACTTGTAATTCGGATACTCACTCATCAACGTCGCAGCAGTGCCGTACGTGCGACGCACCACGTCAATGGTCTCGGACTCCGTCCAACGCCACGCAGCATCGATATGCGAGTTGCCGGCCATATCCACCGTGACACTTTGCAATGCCGGCCGAAACTTCATCAGCGCCTCATGCGCCTTCCTAAGCGATGCGTCGAATGCAGCCTGATCGCCCTTGACCAGTGCCGCCGTATCCACCATGGCGATGGCCGCATTCACCTCATCAGCATCGCCGGCCTTCGCCGTCGCGGGCAACATCGTGCTCACGGCCAGCGCCTCTTCGCGCAGGTCGCCGGGACGCGGACGCTTACTGTCCGGCTCGATCAGCACCGTTCCACTGTTGAGTGTCTTCGGCTCCGGCGACGGCAGCAGCTTCACCGCAATCTTGAAGACATCTCCCGGATGCGCCTCTTCGGTCAGAACGATGGGCTCCAGGTCTTCGCCAAGCGCGATGCGGCGGCCATTCACATAAACAATCTCGCCCGTCGGCTTATGCACGCTGAGATTCAGCCACAGGCGCGCACCCGTAATGTCGTATCCCTTCAGCGACTTCGGCACCGTCACCGTGGTGCGAAACCACGCCGCATCCAGTCCCGCCGAAAGCGACTTCGTCACCTTTTTCCACTGGCTATCGTCCAGATTGGCCGCTTCGCCATGCGCCAGATCGCCTGCGTGATAGCGCCAGCTCACACCGGGAATGGTCGAGAGCGCATTCAACGTCTTCAGCGTCTCGTTGGAAGCAGGCGACAACACATTCGCCGCCGCTGGCTGTACGTCCTGCGCCAAAGCAGCAGCACCTGCCGCCAGCGATCCCAAAAGGACAAGGCGCAGAAATGAGGATGAAAAATTGGACATGCGAAGATCTCCTGAAAGCAAAACAATTGAGGGATAAAGGATCTGTCCCATCGAACGTATGACTTCGCTTCCGCCAATGTCAATCGCAACGCGCTACCCTGCTAGAAGATGCCCCCATTCTTTCCACTTCCGCAATTCATCCGCGAGCGCGCCGCAGCCGCTCCAGGAAGCGTATTACTGGAAAGCTCACGCGGCGGGATGGACGCACGCAGCCTGCTCTTCACCGAACCCGAGCGCATCCTTTCAGCACACACGCTCGATGAAGTTCCACGCATTTTCGCCGAAATCGAAGCAGCCCTCAACCAGGGCATGTATATCGCGGGTTTTCTTGCATACGAAGCGGGATTTGCATTCGAAAAAACTCTGCATCCTCTCATCGGAACAAACACCTCCGCAGGGCCGCTCGCATGGTTCGGTGTCTATCGTTCACCAGAGACCTTCCAGCACACCGGACCTATTGCAGAACCGGAGACGCACACCTCTCCTGCCACGCCACAAACCATCACGCTGGACGCAGACGAAAGTACCTATACCGAACGCGTCGAACGCATCCGCGCCCTGATCGCCGCAGGCCATACCTACCAGGCCAATCTCACCTTCAACGCGCAATGGCAGGAGCACCGCACTCCCGCAGAGATCTTCCGCCACATCATGCGCACGCAGCCGGTGGAATACGGCGCGCTCATCCACACAGGCAATGCGCACATTCTCTCCGCCTCGCCTGAACTCTTCCTACAACGCGAAGGCTATCGCATTAAAACAAAACCGATGAAAGGAACAGCTCCGCGGGGTCGCTGGACACAGGAAGACGACATGCGCGCTGAGTGGCTGCGCAACGACGAGAAGAACCGCAGCGAAAACCTGATGATCGTCGATCTGCTCCGCAACGATCTCGGCCGCATCTGCGAACCTGGCAGCGTGCATGTGCCCAGTCTCTTCGATGTAGAGCGGCTGCCCACAGTACTGCAGATGACCTCCACAATCGAAGGCACTCTGCGCGAATCATGCAGCTACACAGATATCTTTCGCGCACTCTTTCCCTGCGGCTCGATCGTCGGCGCGCCAAAGATTCGGACCATGCAGATTCTGCATGAACTTGAATCGCAACCACGCGGTGTTTACACCGGCGCCATCGGCTACATCGCTCCAGACGGTCACGCCACCTTCAGCGTCGCCATCCGCACCATCGTTCTACGCGGCGCGAACGCACGCATGGGCGTAGGTTCGGGCATCGTCTACGACTCAAAACCCGCAGACGAATTCGAGGAGTGCCGCTCCAAAACAGCATTTCTGCAAAAGCAGGTGGAAGAGTTCGAACTTATCGAAACCCTGCTGTGGGATTCGGCCTACACGTTTTTCGATGAGCATCTGGAAAGACTCGCATCCTCAGCGCGTTACTTCGATTTCTTCTTCGATCGCGCACGCGTGAAAGAAGCACTTCACAGCACGACACGCACCTTCGCCTGCGGAACACGCCATCGTGTTCGTCTCACGCTGAATCGTTTCGGCGTTCCGGCGATCACCTCTTCCCCGCTACCGCACAGCGAACAGCAACCCATCTCCGTGATGCTTGCCGCCGACCACACAAACAGCAAGAACACCTTGCTCTTCCACAAAACAACAGCACGCGCACAGTACGACACAGCCTTCCACCGCGCACAGAACCTCCGTTGCCAGGACGCACTCTTCATCAACGAGCATCATCAAGTCACCGAAGGCGCCATCCACAACATCGTCTTCGTAAAAGACGGCCGCTGGCTCACACCTTCTCTCTCCTGCGGACTCCTGCCGGGCGTCTATCGCAATCACCTGCTGCGCATAAAACCTGAACTCACCGAAAAAGAGATCACTCTCGAAGAGCTTCTCTCCGCAGACGAAATCTATCTGTGCAACTCCGTGCGCGGCCTTCGCAAAGCGGAACGCCTGCTGCAGGAATCCGCAGCAGGCGTTCGATTGATATGGGAGTCTAACCGGAAAATTTAAAACATTTTCCTTCCAGGTATGGAGGTCGTGTTTTTCAGGGCCGAAGACCCGCTCTATATTAGCTGGGGCAACGCCCCAGGTATGCGGTCTATATAAACCAGAGCGCTGAAGGCGCGACCTATACCCGCAGCCACATCTCTAAAGAAATGAGCTAGATCAATCCAGCCATCTTCTCATCAAGATTGAGCTTGTCCTTAAGCTGCTTCTGATGTTCCTTCAGCAACGCATAAAGTTCCTTCTTCTTCGCTTCCATAGCGGGGTCCGCACTCAAATCATGCACCTCATATGGATCGTTCACCATGTCATAAAGCTGCACACGCTTCACTTCCGGATACAGAATCAGCTTGTGCGTCTTAGTGCGAATGCTGCGCTGGAAATGTTTGTAGTAACCGAAGATCGCATCATGCACAGGCTCGTTTCCGCCCTTCAATAGCGGAGCAAGGCTCGGAAACTCCACATGATTGGGCTTCTTCATGCCGGACAATTCGCATGTTGTAGCAAACATGCTGTGCTGATACACAAGCTCATCCACACGTCGTCCCGCAAGAATGCCCGGCCCAGCAATGATGCATGGAATACGCATGCTGCACTCGTACGTATTCTGTTTTCCCAGCAATCCATGCTCACCCACGGCAAGGCCATGATCGGCAGTCATAATGACGTACGTGTTCTTCGCCTTGCCTGACTTCTCCAGCGCGTCGAAGATGCGGCCGATCTGCGCATCCATATGCGAGATGATCGCGTAGTACTCGCGGCGATGCACCTGCACCATGTGCGGCGTGCGCGGGAAAGGCGCAAGCTGCTCGTCACGCACAAAATGGTCGCCCTCATCAAACGGATGTTCCGGCAAAAAGCTGTCCGGCACCGCAACCTTCTCCACCGGATACATATCCAAAAACTCCTGCGGAGCCTGTCGCGGATCGTGCGGCGCATTCCATCCCAGATAAACAAAGAACGGCTCCTTGCGCTTCGCCGCTTTGTTCAGCAGGTAATCGCAGACGTGGTCTGCATAAAACTCGCTTGCATGCTGAATCTTCTTCGGCTTCCATGGCTCCAGCACGCTGGTGTCGAGCCAAAGGCCGCGTTGGGTCCGGTCTGTTGGACTCCACGGATCGCTGCCATCCGGACGCGGACGGTGGTACGCCGTACCGTTGATGCCTGTCGATCGATACATGCCGGCCCATCGGGCCCCATCTCGGTAAAGCAGCGCTGCATCGACACATCGTCCACATGCCACTTGCCGCAGAGGTACGTGTGATAACCCGCGCCACGGAACGTCTGCACCCACAACTGATAATCGCCAAGCGCGAGTTCCACTTCCTGATTGTGATCATTGCCGAGCGCCGCAGGCAGCAGCTTGCTCTGCATATCATCAATGTCATTCGGCTGATAGCTGGAGAGCCGGCGCGCTGCCTCCATCGCGTTGAAGGCAGTCAATCCGCTGTTCAACATCGTGCGGCTCGGCGCGCACACAGCCGGCATCCACGATCCCTGCTGAAAGCAGTGCGTAAATGCGCATCCTCGCGCCACAAGGCGATCGAGGTTCGGTGTATGGATCTCAGGATTGTTCAATGCATGGATCGTGCGGAAGGTCATATCATCCGCAATCATGAAGAGAAAGTTGGGACGTTCGTCCTGCTCTCCATGCGCATGTGCGTGCGTCTGCGCCTCAGCTGCGGCGGGGATGCCTGCTGCGGCAATGCCCGAGCCGAGCAACTCCATAAACGTTCTGCGATCCATCCATTTCTCCTATGGCCGTCAAATCTATGGAGTCACTCGTTGTCATGTCAATCGTTCTATGCGTGTGCGCGCACTTCCGCAGCAATACGCCGCAACTCCGGCAGTACATCGCCAAGCGCAACGGGTTCAGCCGCACGCGTGCCCAGCGCGAAGTACACCTTGCGATAGAGCTTGTACAACTTCTCATACACAGCAGCAGCTTCCGGATGTGGCGTAAACGTCTTAAACGGCAGACATAGCTTCTCCTGCGCTGCTTCAATCGTCGGATACACACCTGCGGCCACCATGGCCACAATGCCCGAACCGAGGCTCGTTGGCACACCATCGGGCACAAGCACGGGCTTATTCAACACGTCGGCGTACACCTGGTTGAGCACGGCATTATTCTGAGGAACGCCGCCCGCGTTGATGACGCGTTCCACCGGAACACCATGTTCCGCCATACGCTCCAGAATGATGCGCGTATGGAATGCCGTGCCTTCCATCGCGGCGAAGAGTTCATCCTGCGCCGTATGGATAAGGTTCCATCCAAGCGTCACGCCGCCCAGTTCAGGATTCACCAGTACCGTGCGATCGCCATTGTCCCAGCTCAAACGCAGCAGTCCTGTCTGCCCGGCTTTATAAGACTCAAGGCCTGCGGCAAGGTCCTTCACCTTCACGCCTGCGCGTTTTGCAATCGCGTCAAAGATATCGCCCACAGCAGAAAGCCCTGCTTCAATGCCGGTCAATCGCGGATCGACACTGCCCGGCACCACGCCGCACACACCGGGTACAAGCTCGGTCTTCTCCGCCATCGCAATGATGCACGTGGACGTGCCCACCACGTTCACCACATCGCCTTCTTTGCATCCCGCACCAAGCGCGTCCCAATGCGCATCGAATGCGCCCACTGGAATCGGAATGCTGGCCTTCAATCCCATCTTCTCGGCCCATACCGCAGAGAGGCCGCCGTAGATGTGATCGGAGGTCAGGAACTCGCCTGTAATCTTTTCGCGCACGCCGCGCAACAGCGGGTCCACACGAATCAAAAAATCTTCCGCTGGCAATCCGCCCCACTTCGGGTTCCACATCCATTTGTGCCCCATGGCGCAGACAGAACGCTTCAACTTTGCAGGCGACGACACTCCCGTCAGCGTTGCCGCCACCATGTCGCAATGTTCCAGCGCAGTGGCAAAGCGAGCGCGCTTCTCCCCGTTTGCATGGCGAAGCCAATGCAGCAGCTTGGCCCATCCCCACTCATGCGAATACACGCCGCCGCACCACTGGATCGCTTCCACACCCATCTGGTGCGCGGTGCGCGTAATCTCCTGCGCTTCGCGGTGTGCGCGATGGTCGCACCACAGGTAGTAATCGTCGAGCGGCTGCAGATTCTCATCCACCACAATCACGCTTGAGCCCGTAGTATCGAGCGCCATTGCAGCTACATCCTCGCCGCGCACACTGCATTGCTGCAACACATCGCGCGTGGCCTTCACCAGCGCATTCATCTGGTCGTCGTGCGACTGCGTAGCGAAGTCCGGATCTTCGCGGCGCCGGTGCAGCGGATACTCCGCCATCGCTGTGCCAAGCCTGCCCTTTTCCGAATCGAGAAGCGTTACGCGAACGCTCAGTGTGCCAAAGTCTGCTCCCGCTACGATTGCCATTGCTTGTCCTTTACTTGCGTCCTGTCCTTTACTTTTGTCCGTAGGTTGCGCTTGCGCCGTGCTTGCGGAAGTAGTGGCGATCCAGCAGCGTTTTGGAAACACCGCACTGGCTGTTCAACAAAACCGTCATAAACGCCATCTTCGCCACCGCTTCCAGCACCACCGCATTGTGGGCGGCATCGTGCGGGTTCTTTCCCCATGCAAATGGCGCATGTCCTGCCACCAGCGCAGCAGGCACAGCTATCGGATCGATTCCGTCGAAGCGTTCAATAATGGCGGTTGCGGTGTTCAGCACGTAATCGCCATTCACTTCGTCATCCGTCAACTCGCGCGTGCATGGAACAGGACCGTGGAAGTAATCTGCATGAGTCGTGCCCAGCGCAGGAATATCGCGCCCCGCCTGCGCCCATGCTGTTGCATGTTCCGAATGTGTGTGCACCACTGCGCCGATTCCAGGAAAAGCCTTGTAGAGCGCGAGATGAGTTTTAAGATCGCTGGATGGACGCAGCTTGCCTTGCACAATCTCCCCGTCCAGATTCGTTACAACCATATCGTCCGACTTGAGCACGTCGTAGTCCACTCCACTCGGCTTGATCACCACCAGTCCCGACGCACGATCGATCCCGCTCGCATTGCCAAACGTGTAAAGCACCAGCCCCCGGCGGACCAGTTCAAGGTTGGCTTCCAGCGTCTCTTTCTTCAACTGCTCCAACATCGTGTTAAACCCTCGTTTAGTTCTGCACACCAGCTTATCGCGAATACAGAAACCGCTCCCTTAAAACATGAGGCTGTTCCTTCTATGGAAGTCGCAGCCGGATAGAAGCAGACACAAACCTCCATAAGGAAAGATAGGCCACAACGTGATGAGGCAAACTATCGGCTTCGATGCAGCCGCAAACTCACTGTCACCACACGTGGCGTGGCCAGCGTCAGGGTGGGCGTACGCCCAGCTTCGATGCGGCGATCCAAAAGGTTCTGCACCGTAACAGCCAAATCCCACCGGCGCGCAAAGGTGCGTTCCGCCTCCACATCCATACGGAAAAATCCATGCAGCACAGCCGAGTTTGCCGAGTTATCGTAAAGACGCCCACTCTCTCGTCCTTGCAAATTCAAAACGCCAATGCGCCGGTGCTCCGCTCGTAATTGAAGCGTGGCCGCATGACGAGCAACCTCAGGAATCCAATTACCCACAAGCGAAGGATCAGGCTGGAAGCGTGTCACCGTGGCAATAGCCAGCTGGTATCCACCGCTGAGTTGCAGGAACGAGGCAGGCTGCGTGACAAAATCCACGCTCACGCCACGGCTGCGAATCTGCCCCAGATTTTCGCGCCGGAGAGTCTGGCTTGTTGGCGTAGAATTCAGCAACAATGCGCTGACCGGCCGGTTCACCTCGGTCCAGAAATAGCTGCCGCGCACCGTGCCCGCTCGCATATCTTTCTGCGCTCCAAACTCAAATCCGGTCGCACGCTCCGACCGTAAAGAGTCATTTGGCAACGTCAACTGTTGGCCTACCTGGCTGTTGCGGTACAACTCATTCAACGTGGGCCCACGAAAGGCACGAAAGACAGAACCAGACAGAGATACGCCATAACCCAGCTTTCTTACGACCCCAAGCCGTGGATTGAAAACCACCTCGTCTGTTCGAGCAAGATTGGTCAGCGTACCACCTACATGCTTCTTTGCGTCGAAGGTACGGAAATCATCCACACGCCCACTCAGAGCTGCCGACCATGGCGCGTGCTGCCACAACAATTCTGCATACCCGCCCGAGGCACGCTGACGCGCGGTGATATCAGTCACCGTACCGGGAGTTCCGTTCGCATACTGCGTCTCAACATTGGTCGCCCGCACATCGCGCACATCCATACCCGCGACTGCGGTGATCTCATTCCACGTCGCTGCCCACTGCGCTGCGGCGCCAAACTCCTGCGAAGGCACTGTCTGGAGGCGATTTAGCGATTCGGAAGCACGTCCTGCACTGATGGAAGAAAAGCTCTGGTGATAACTCTGGTCCGAACCGAAGAAGCGCACAAAAAAACGGCTGCGTCCTGTTACTGCATCGCCACCACCCTGATATCGCCATAAATGTGTGCTATTTGTCTGAATTTCCGTACCATTTTGCCGTAATTCGTCCAATAAATTGCCACGCAAAAACACTCCCTGCTCCGCATCGCCGCGCCGGATTTCAAGCCGCCCTGCCCCCCTCTGACTCCCGCAGGCCGGTCTACTGCTCCACGCTGCTCCGGCGCAACCGTGATGTATCCGTCTGTCCGCAAAACACTTACCGCGCTCAGGCCACTCCAACCATGGTGTGAGCCAGTGAGAATGCCATCCCCTGACACAGTTCCGAGTCCTCCACCACCAATCTGCACGATGCGCCGAACATCCGTCGGTTTCACAGGCACAACATCAATCACGCCGCCAACTGCACTGGAGCCATAGAGATCGGAGGCGCCGCCGCGCAGGACTTCTACGCGATCAATGGCAAGTGCTGGAATTTCGTTCCAATGAATCCATCCGCCGAATGGGTCGTTGAGCGGGACCTGATCGCTGATCACCAGCGTGCGGCTTGCCGCAGTCGATCCCAATCCACGCAGGGAAATGCCCTGTGTAGTTGGGTTTGCGACCCATCCACTGGTGCGGCGATAGAGTTCCATGCCCGGTATCTGCCGAAGACGATCATCGAGCGTGAAAGCTGGTGTTTCCTGGAGATTTTGGGCATTTAATATGCGGATGCTGCTGGCGGTTACGCTGGTGCCCAGAGGGGTGCGTGAAGCCGTTACGGTGACCTGTTGTTTTACAGGTGCGACGGGTTTTGTTGTTTGTGCAGACAGACTTACAGCGAGGGCGAGCAGCGGTAGCTGGAAAAACGTACGCACCTTTCCAGAGTCGCACGGCAGCCAAATTGGGCAATTCATCTGTCCTTTTCGATGCAAAATGCGGCAGAAAAACGCACGTTTAGCTAACTTATCTGCCGAATTTTTGCATCCACCGCGAGCGAGGCTTCCTGTTGCGCGGAATCGCGGTCATGTTTCTTATTAACAATGCGTTGTGAGCGGTAGATGCCGGAGTGCCCTGAAAAGAGGTAACTCAGCACACAGGCGACGGCAGCATACGCCCCTGCTTCGGAACCGAAGAGTTCGATCGCCATCAGTGAAGAAGCGATGGGAGTGTTTGCTGCACCGGCGAAAACAGCAACAAAGCCCATGCCGGCAAGGAGCGAGAAAGGCAGGGGCAGAATGTAACCGAGCGCGTTTCCCAGTGCTGCGCCGATAAAGAAGAGTGGCGTTACCTCTCCGCCTTTGAAGCCTGCGCCAAGCGTAACGGCAGTAAAAAGAAACTTACCGGCAAAGTCCCATGGCGATTGTTCCACGTGGAACATTTCTACAATCGCGGGGATGCCGAGGCCTATATATCTTGTGGAATGTATGACATAGACGCCTATGGCCACCAGAATGCCGCCAAGGAAGGGGCGCAATGGCGCATACGCAATATAGCGCTTGAAAACGTTTCCAATAGCATGAGTGCACTTGGCAAAGGCCATTCCGGTGAGTCCAAATGCACTTCCTGCCAGAGCGGCAAAGAAGAGGCCACGCAGAGTCATCGCCGGTGTTTGCGTGACGGTGTAGATAGTGTGGTGGATGCCCCATATACGTGTGGTGAAATCGCCGATGAAAGCCGCGATAAAGCATGGAACGATGGCATCGTAACTCACTGTTCCGATTGCAAGCACTTCCAGACCAAAGATCGCTCCTGAGAGCGGCGTTCCAAAAACCGAGGCGAAGCCTGCGCTGATGCCGGTCATCAGCAGGATGCGACGCTCGCGCGGCCTAAGGCCGAAGGGGCGCGTAAGTTGGTCTGCAAGCGATGCACCGGTCTGTATGGCAGTCCCTTCGCGTCCTGCGGAGCCACCAAAAAGGTGCGTGAGAAAGGTGCCGAGCAGGATAAGCGGCGTCATGCGGATGGGAATGGTCCGCTTAGGATCATGGATTTCGTCGAGGATGAGGTTGTTGCCCGCTTCGACAGAGGTACCGAGATATTTATAGAGAAGTCCGACGAACAGGCCAGCGACGGGCAACAGGGCGATGATCCCCTTGTGGCTCTCGCGCGTCTCCGTAGCCACATTGAGCGACCACAGCAGCAGCGCGGAAGCGCTTCCCCCCAGAATGCCTGCGGGAATGGCAATTGGGACCCAGCGCAATAAGTAGCGCAAGGCATTCCTGAGTTCTGTTGAGGTGGATGCGGGGTGAGATTTCGACAAAAGGTCCTCCTACAGGTTCGTAGGAGTTATCAGCAGCAGTTATGCATGCGGTTATGGCGAACCCCATCGCCAAAGGCTGTATAGAAGCATTAAACCTGATGCGGTGGTGATGGTCAAAAGGAAAGTGGTGATGTTCCTTTGAGGTTAAGTCTCGATGGTCGCGCTACCGCTCAGTCGAGGTGATGTACGGGTTCTTAAATGGATTGACTCACAGAAAGACCCCACCCTTTCGCAAAAAACGCGAAAGGATGGGGCACCCCCCTCTGATCGTCGATTAATCCGTACGCCAGGTGGCCCCGTGGTAGAGCGTGATGCTGATACCGGTGGAGACACCCATACTGGTCATGGAGCCGAAGGTAAATTGCGGCCACTTCTGGTATTCCACATCGACGACGCGCCACTGTATGCGCTTTGCGATCGGGAGATCGACTCCGCCGCCGCCTGCTACGACAAAGTAGCTTCCGTGCCCGTAGTTATAGGGAAAGTTGAACTTGCCCACACCTACCATGCCCTTTACATAGGGGCTGAGATTTCTTCGGAGCAGCACCCATCGCGGACCGATCAGATATGTGTCCGCATACGTGTTGAGATCGGTGTGATGGCGCAGCCTGCGTGCCTCCGCCTCCACGCCGATGCGCCAGTAGAAGTTCGCATCGACCCACGCCTGGTATCCGGCGATGTCGCGCTTACCATAATCCACGCGATATAAAGCGTAGCCGCCGCCGACCTTGATCGACTTTCCTGGGCCCACGGCCGTCGGAAGCGCCTGTCCATGCATCTGCGAGACAGGCGACATCGCCAGCAAAATAAGTGCGATAACCGAAAGACGCCGCATGTTACTTCACCGTAACTGCAACGTTAGCAACCCGTGTCAGGCCGGTCCCGTTTCCAGTGGCAATCACACGCAGCGTATACGTTCCCGCTGGGGTGCTGCTGACAGCCATGGAGGTGCCGCATCCCGTAATGCTCAGGCCCGTGAGCATCAACACCGCTACCGAGAGCAGCGCAGCCAGACGGCGGCCTTGCAATCTGCGCCGATTCAGAAGCAGAAGCAGACCAAGCAATACAGCAGCAGGAAACGCAATCGCGGACTGCCCTGGAGCGCGCGGCCCGGCACCGAGTGGAAGCCCTGTATCGAACTCCACGTCGGCTGAGACTGCTCCGCCTGCCCCGAGCTTGAGCGTGTTCACAGAGAACGTGCATGTCGCATAGGCCGGCAGATCGAGGCATCCGAGGGAGAGGGTGTCGGTAAAGCTCGTGCTCGAAGATGCCGTAACGGTGATCTTCTGGTGCTCGCCGCTGGTAAGCGAAAGGGTGGACGGATTAGTGGTCAGCACAAATGTGGTGCCCGGTGCAGCGAGTGTGATCGTGTACTTATCCGCAGTGGATGGAAGGTAGACACCGTCGCCGCTGTACGCCGCCACTACGTCATACTGCTGGGCCGTGGCCGAGAGGACGAGTGTCGCCGCACCGGACGAGGTTACGTTCACCGTTCCAAGGGACTGGCCGTTAGATGTGAATGTTACGGTACCGCCAGGCGATACCGGTCCATTTGTGTGCACCACAGCAACCAGCGTGACCTGCTCACCCGGCATGTAGTTCTGCGAGGATGTGGTCATCGACGTAGTGGACGGCCGCATCTGCACACTTTGCGTATATCCAGCGGATGTAGAAGCGAGATTGTAGTTGTCGCCAGCATAGATGGCGGTAAGAGTATGTGTGCCCGCGGAGAGAGACACAACCGGCAGATTTGCGGTGCCATTTGTTACCACGGCTGTTCCCAAAAATGTGCTGCCGTCCATAAAGGTAACGCTACCGCTGGGATTGGTGCCCGTTATGGTTGCAGTCAGCGTGAGAGCCTGCGCTGTGAGCGCTGGATTCACATCGGAAACAAGTACGGTCTTCGTATTCTGCTGTACCACTTGCAGGAACACGTTCGACGCGCTTACCTGCGTTGCTCCGTCACCGCCATAGCGCGCAACGATGGCATGCTGCCCTGCGTTGAGCGTGTTGACACTCAGGGAAGCGGCACCATTGGTCACCTGTGCGGTACCAAGCACAGCGGTGCCATCCAGGAATGTAACTGTACCCTTGGGTGTTTCGCCCTTACTTACCACCGTGGCGGTAAAGAGGATGGATGTTCCCACCATGGCGGGGCTGCTACTTGAGGTGACGGTGACCGTAGTGTCGGCTGTGTTGACCGTCTGCGTCAGCGGGGCTGAGTCGCTTGGTTTGCTGCCCGCATCTCCAGAGAACTTCGCCACGAGGATGTGCGATCCCGCCGTGAATGTGGAGATGGTGATGGCTGCGGTCCCGTTGGTGACATTTGCCGTTCCGATGGGTGATCCGGCATCAAAGAAGTCCACCGTGCCGGAGATGTTCTGATTGATTGCCCCCTGTACAGCGGCGGTCAGCACCACGTTGTTGCCTACGAGAGAGGGATTCAAACCCGAGGTGAGCGTGGTTGTAGTCGCCTGCTGCACGCTCTGTGTCAACGCAGCCGGAGCGCTGGGATTGTGCGTTGCATCTCCCGCATAGTTCACCGTGATGGTGTGCGCACCCAGAACGAGCGTGGAGATACTCACGGAAGCGACGCCGGAGGCATTGAGTGTCCCTGTACCGATCGGCGTCGTACCATCGAGGAACACCACACTGCCGGTAGGCTGGTTCCCTTCTCCCGTGAGGGTTGCGGTGAAGTTTACCGGCGAACCGAAGGTGCTCGGGTTTGCACTGGATGCAACCTTAAGGGCCGTGTCACCCAGCCTGATTACCTGTACTACCGGCGTTGAAGTTGCCTGGGCATGGTCGACATCTCCCGCAAAGGCCGCCACCAGAGTATGAGAACCGGCGCTGAGCGAATTGAGCGTGAACTGTACCGTACCGCTCGTGGAGATGGTGCCTGTGGAGAGTACCGTTGTGCCTTCCATCAACTGCAGTTGACCGGTGGGCACACTGCCGCCGCTGCTGGAGATGGCCGAGGAAAAGATGACATTCGTACCTGCAATGGACGGACTGCCATTGGATGCGAGCGTGATGCTGGTATTAGCCTGCTGCACTACCTGCGTAAACGGTGTAGAGGTGGCCGGTTTGTCTTTTGCATCGCCGGCATACTGAGCCGTAATGGTGTGGCTGCCTGAGACGAGGTCAGACAAACTGATGCTGACGTGTCCTAGCGAGTCCAATGTTCCCTGGCCTATTTGTTTGGCGCCATCGAAGAAGGTCACCTGGCCGGAAGGAATACCACCGTCACCCGCTACCGCAGCCGTAAAGGTCACTTTGTTGCCTGCGATGGAAGTGCTGTCATTCGAGGAAAGCTGGACCGTAGTGGTTGCGAGTTCCACTTGTTGCGAGAAGCTGGATGAAGCGCTTGTTGCGTAACTCGCGTTCCCCACGTAAGTCGCCACAATGGTATGCGGGCCAACGTCGAGGGTGTTCACATCCACAGACACCTTGCCATTGGCATCAAGCGATCCCGTGCCCAGGACTGTTGCGCCTTCCGTGAAGGCGACCGTGCCATTGAGCGGACCGGCAATCGTATTGGTGGTGCTTGCGGTCACGGTTGCCATGAGGTGCAAATTGGCGCCGGCCTTTGCGGGATTCGCGGAGGTGGCAAGCAGCGTGGTGGTAGAGATCTTCTGCACCACCTGCGAGAGCGCCACGGACGTGCTCACATCGTTCGTGCTATCGCCCGTATATTTGGCTGTCATAACGTGCGTTCCGACTCCCAGATCCGGAGTGGGGAAGGTGGCCATGCCCTGAGAATCGAGAGACACCGTCTGGAGCGCACTGTTGCCGTCAAAGATTGTGACTGTGCCGGTGGGCACTGCGGTCCCCGTGGGCACCACGGTGATAGTGAAGGTGGTTGGTTCACCGATGTTTGTAGGGCTGACAGAGGATCCAAGTGTTGTTGTGGTACTCCACAGATTGACCTGCTGATTTACAGGCGCGGAATCTACCGGAAGATTGTTTGAGTCTCCCTGATAGGAAGCAATGATCGTGTGCCCACCTGCGGGAAGCGATGAGAGCGGCAAGGTAGCCACGCCACTGCCGTTTACGGCCACCGTGCCGAGAGTATTGTTTCCTTCCTTGAAGAGGATGGTGCCTGTGGGCTGAGAAGGAGAAGCCGTGACCGTTGCGGTCAACGTGGTGCTTTGCCCTACCTTGGTCGGGTTTGCACTGGAAACCAGAGTGACTACCGGCCTTTGCTTTACGATCTGATTCACCGGGCCTGAGCTGCTCGGTTCGTTCGTAGCATCTCCCGTAAACGCAGCAGTGATGGAGTGGGACCCCAGGGCGAGGGTAGAGTACGTGAAGACAGCAGTTCCAGAGACTGTACTTGCCGAACCGATCTGCACATTTCCATCAAAAAACTTGATCGTTCCAGATGGTGATGGCGAGCCATCCCCCTTGACAGATGCAGTGAACGTTACCGTTTCGCTAAAGGCAGATGGATTTGGCGTGGAATTCAACGTAGTGGTGGTCGGCTCCAGAGCATCCGACTCGCCTGTGAGACCGATGTACGCGGCCGTATTGACCGCATCTGAGTTCATTTCAAGCTTGCCTGCTACTGTGGAGCCGGTGATCTGCGGCATGAACTGAACAGCGATTGTGCAAGTAGCGTTCACATTGAGAGCGGAATTCTGGGCGCAGGTGCTTTGCGCAGGATCGAAGGTCGCATTCTGGTCCGGATCGAATGTAGACCATTGCAGCGGAGCGTTTCCATCGTTCTCGAGGTTCTGCATCTTAGCCAGCGAAGTTCTTCCTACACGGATGGGATCGAAGTGCAGATCGGAGCGCGAGTTGTAGACTTCGCGAATGAGATTGTGGAGAAGGTCGGAGATGAAAAGATTGCCTTTGCCATCCAGTGCGAGAGCGTATGGACCATAGATGGTTGAACCAGGTGCTGGAATGCCGTCGACCACTGTACCGATGCTGCCATTGCCTGCGGCAACCGTAATCTGGCCGGTCGTAGCACTCATCTTGAGCACCTGATTATGACCGGAATCCGCGATGTAAAAATTTCCAGCAGCATCCACGAGAATGGCGGAAGGATCTTTCAGGGGTTGCTGAACGGCAAGGGTGGTGATGATACCCGCGGAAGAAACTTTGCGGATACGCGCGCTGTTGGGATCTGCGATGTAGAGATTGCCGTTGGTGTCTGTAGTGAGGCCCCAGGGTGTATTGAGGGTTGCGCTAGTGGCTGCCTGGCCGTCACCGGAGAATCCCGCCACCGTGATGGTGCCGGCGAATGTGGTGATGTTTCCGGTAGCCGCATCGATTTTGCGAACAACACTGTTGCCCGTATCCGCAATATAGAGATTTCCGGCGGCGTCCATTGCGAGGCCTTCCGGAGTGTTCAGATAGGCCTGGTTCGCAGGGCCATTGTCACCAGCGGAGCCTTGCACGCCGAGATGGCCGGCGATGGTAATCAGTTTGCCCGTTGCCAGTACCAGTTTGCGTATCGCGTGATTGCCACTGTCTGCAATGTAGAGATCGCCCGCACCATCCAGCAGAAGAGCGCCAGGACTGTTTACCTGGGCCTGCAGCGCGGAAAGACCGTCTCCCGCGGTACCAGCAGAGCCTGTGCCCGCGATGGTTTGAATGGTTTGTGATTGCGCATCCACTTTACGGATTCGATGGTTGCCAGAGTCGGAAAGGTAAAGGTTGCCGGCTGGGTCAAGCGCGATGCCGTAAGGCAGGAATAGCGGCGCAGTTTTGGCCGGGATGCCCTCGTTTCCTTTGTAGGTAAAGTCTCCACTGCCTACGACGGTGCCGATGGTGGCGGGAAGCATCACTGCGATTCCGCCAGTGCTGCGGCCGTATAGCGGTAGCTGGCCCATCACAGCGCCATTGGTGTCGATGAGGACAACGGCCCCACGATGCTCACCCACGCCTTTAGGCTGGAAGGTGACATCGATCGAGCAGGTTGCGCCTGCACTGAAGCTTGCGCCTGCGGTGCAGGTAGCCGATGCAGTTCCCGCAACAAAGTCGGCCGAGTCAAGACCTTGCGCAACGACCTTCACCTGCGCAATGGTGCCGGCGGATGGAATGGGGACCGAGACCGTTGAGGTGGTTACTCCCGTACCGGATGCCACAGGCGCAGGAAAACGGAATGCCTGCTGCGCACTGCTCGAAAGACAAGCCAGAACGGTGAAAACGAGCGAAAACATCCGGAAAAATCCAGACGGTCTCAACGACAGAACGAAGGGCCTGAGTGTTTGCATGAGCTGTACCTAGGTAATCGGCTACCCGTACAGATTTCATTACCTTCGTACTTTCTCACCATCCCACTTTGGGGTGAGGACATGCAGAAAAAGCGGTATTAAAGCGGCGTGGCGGTGTCTGCCATGAGTTTGCAGCGGAGAACTTCGGCAACACTCCAGGCCTGCGCCATGCACCCTCGCGGGGTGAACGGGGGTTCAGCGTCGAAGATTTCGCTGATGGTGCCCACTCCGTCTTCGTAGAGATGTTCTCTAAATCCACTAAGAAACTTATGGATGGAGGGAATGTCGCCCGGATAGGTACGCAGCCATGCGTTACAGAACGGGCCAATGAGCCATGCCCAGACAGTGCCCTGATGGTACGCGGCGTCGCGGGTCTGGAGATCGCCATCGTACCTGGCTTTGTAGTTTGGATCGGTGGGCGCAAGGGAACGCAGACCGACGGGAGTAAGAAGCTGGTCTTTGACGACCTGCAATACGGGCTTCCATTTGTCTTCGGCGAGGACGGGATAACGCAGTGCGAAGGCGATGACCTGGTTGGGACGGATGGATGGGTCGTTCTTTGGGTTGACGAGCTGGCCGTCCTTTTCTTCGGGTGAGTCGACCACGTCAAAGAGGCAGTTCAGCTTTGGGTTCCAGAAACGCTTCTGGAAGCTGTCGTAGGCAAGATCGGCCTGTTTTTTGAAGAGTGAGGCGTCTCCATTTTGATTGCCGAGGAGTGACAGCCAATCGCATGTGAGCCGCAGAGCGTTGTACCAGAGCGCATTGATTTCAACTGCTTTGCCACGCCGCGGTGTGACGACCCAGTTGCCTACCTTGGCGTCCATCCATGTGAGTTGATAGCCGATGGCTCCTTGTGTGAGCAGGCCGTCGGAGGGGTCGACACGGATGCCGAAGTCGGTGCCGCGCAGATGCCAGTGGAGGACATCGACAAGCTTAGGCAGGAGGTATTCGAGGGTTTCGATGTCGCCGGTAATGGTGTAGTAGCGATCGACGGCGTGGAAGAACCACATGGTGGCGTCGGCCGTGTGGTAGAGTCCGGACGTTTTACCTTCAGGAAACAGATTAGGGATAAGGCCGTGACGGATGTAGTTGCTGAAGCTGCGCAGGATGAATTCGGCTTCGCGGCAGCGGCCGGTGGAGAGCGTAAGGCCTTCGAGCGAGATCATGGTGTCGCGGCCCCAGTCTGTGAACCAGTGATAGCCAGCGATGACGCTGCGAATCTGATCACCGACGGCATGGGCGCGGACCTGGTCGGCGGTGCGTCCGATGGGCGTGATGAGGAACTGGTCGGCGGCGAGGACGAGTTCTGCGCCGAAATCCTCTCGTTCCTGCTCCGGAGCCATGTGCATCAAGCGGCGGCGGCGTTCGAGTTCGACGGGGAGAGCCTGATCGGCGGGGAGCGCCTGGACTTTGTCCCAGTCTTCGGTGGAGAGGGTGAGCGAGGCGGGACTATCGACACTGAGTTCGACGGTGAAGGTGCCGGGCGACCAGAGGCCGCCTTGCCAGTCGTATCCGCGGCTTTGCTCGATGCGATAACGAAGGTTCGTGATCTGTTTCGCGCCCATGTGGAAGCCGCTCTGGTCTCCTTCCCATGCAAACTTGAGCGTAGGTAAATCCTGGCTGACGCAGAGTTCGAACCCCTGATCGACAGCAGCAAAGCGATAGTTCGCATGAGACGGACCTTCGAGCGCGCCTTCGTGAGGCCGCACGTGCAAGGCAGGCCGCACTTCGAGCCGTCCGCTACCCTGCAACAGGGTGTAGGTGATGTGCGTGGTGTTTTGCAGATGAACGATGGTGACGCGCTTTTCGAGTACGACATCGTCCATCTTGAAGGTCCAGACGGGCAGTCCGGTTTCGAGACGGAAGGAGTCGAGATATGGGCTGACTGGATCTTTGGCCGGAACGACGGGATCGGCAGTAGGCGCACCACTCTCAGGTTGCGTATCGTCGGTGACTTCGTGAGGCTGAACAAAGTCTTCGAGACTGAGCTTGAAACATTTATCTCCGATGTAGAAGCGCTCGAGGAGGCTATTGGCCATCATGGTGCGGCCATGCGGCGCGGGCAATGCAGCGATGAGCCAGCCATGAAAGCGGCGCGTGTTGATACCGCCGACAGTGCCGGAAGCGTATCCGCCTAAGCCATTAGTGATGAGCCATTCCGTGTATAAGCCGCTGCGGCTGCGTATCTGCGGGTCTTTGTCCGAAACGTCGAGAGGCACGGTGCGAATGAGGGGCTTGGGACGGAAGATCGCTTTCATAGGACTTCTGATGCGTATCGTTTCTGGGGAGTTCGTTTTCAGAACGGGAATGGTTGCGTCCGAAAATTTCGTTCCCTCAGGGGCTAAAGCCCAGATTTTTGCATGAGCATAATGGCTGGGCTGAAGCCCCAGCCCCTTCAAAGCGGGCTCCGCGTTTGCGATTCAGGATGACGGATTCGTTGGGGTGGCTTTGAGCAGCAGCGTGCAGCCTTCGGCGATGTGCCAGCCTGTGGGCGTGATGGGGAACATGGCTCCGCTGCCGCCGTATTCCACGGCTTCGCTGTTCCACTGCATCGTCCACTGCATGCCTTCGGGTGGAGCAAGTAAAGGTTCGGGAACGTGAGCGAGTTCCAGCAGTGGACCGAAGTTGACGATGAGAAGGTGATCGCTTCCCTGCCCTGCTGCATCGCTGGAGAAATAACGGAGTATGAAGCAGTCAGCGGTGAGGATGGCACCATCGACTGCATCTTTCTTCTGTTGCGAGAGGTGTGGGTCTTCGCCGCGCAGACGAAGCAGGTCCTGAAAGAAGCGTTGCAGATGTTGCGCCTCTTCGGTTTCGCGGTCCGCGGGTTGCAGCTTACAGCTTTCGAAGGTTTCGCGCAGTGCGGGGTCGGCCATTACTGACGCCGGGTTGTCGATGGATTTAATGGATTCAAACTGGCCAAGAAACTCGATACGGCCTTTGCGTACGCTATCGCAGATCTCGGTTTTGTGATCGCAGAAATAGACGAAGTGGCGTGCGGAGCCGTACTCCTGTCCCATGAAAAAGAGCGGTGTTCCTGGTGAAAGGAGCCAGTACGCGGCCATGGCGCGGTAGAGACGGTCGCTGGCGTGCGCGCGCGGGCGAGTACCGTGAATGTTGTTCGCGACCTGATCGTGGTTCTCGATGAAAGTAACAGCCTGCCACGGCTGCATGCATGGGAAGGGCGTTCCGCGATTGGCTTTCTGCCACGAGTAGAACTGTCCTTGAAAGAGGAAGCCATACTTTGCGGCGGAGACAAACTCCTGTGGACTGCCGAGATGATCGGTGTAGTAGGCTTCGCGCTTGCCCGTGAGACGGACGACGGCGGAATGGTGAAGATCGTCGTTCCACATACCGTCCATGCCGTAGCCACCCTGCGCGGGGGGAAGAAGCTGGAGGCTCTGCTGTCGTTCGCACTCGCTGGTGAGAATGATGCTGCGATTGCCTGCTGCGGCGCGTGCGCGCCGTATCATGGCAGCGAGGATGTGTTCGCCATGCGTGCCTGAATCCTGAATGGATTGCGTGGCGTCGAAGCGGAGACCATCGAAGTGGAACTCGCGAATCCACTCTTCTACATTCTGCAAAAAGAACTCGCGCACGGGGCCGCTGTGTTCGCCGTCGAAGTTGGGCGCATCGCCCCATTCGCTGGCTTCTTTTGCGAGATAGAAGGGCGAGAACTGGTTGAGGTAGTTTCCATCCGGTCCGAAGTGGTTATAGACGACGTCGAGGATGACGCCGAGGCCGTTCTGATGTGCAGCGTCGATCATGTGACGCAGATCGTTGGGACTTCCGTAGGCGTGAAAGGGCGCAAAGAAATCGACGCCGTCGTATCCCCAGCCAAACTCACCTGCGAACTCGTGCAGCGGCATGATCTCGAGTACGGTGATGCCGAGGTCGCGGAGGCGGGCGAACTCTTTTTCCGCGGCATGATACGTACCTTCCTGCGTGAAGGTGCCGACGTGTAGCTCGTAGATGACCTGGCCTTGTAGATCGCATCCACGCCATGCAGCTTCTTGTTCGCTCCAGGTATAGCTGGCGTGATCGACGATCTCGCTCCAGCCGTGCGGGCCTTCCGGTTGATAGCGCGATGCTGGATCGGGGAATGGGCCTTTTCCATCTACAGAGAATTTGTATTGTTCGCCAGCGTGAAGGTTGGGAATCTCTGCGGTGAAGTAGCCTTCGGAGCTGCGATGCAGCGGGTGTTTGGCGCCGGATTTTAAGACGAGATCGACTGTGTGCGCCTGGGGTGCCCAGACGCAGAACGAGGTTCCGTTCGCCGTTAACTGTGCACCGAAATGACACGGATGTGTGTTGCGGGATTCTTTGTCCTTCTGTCTCACCGTGCAGATGGATGCAGGTGCGTGGGTGCAGGTTTGTTGTGAAGAACAGCGAGTCAGCACGTCAGCGAGTTAGCGAGTCAGCGCGTTTGAGGCAAGGCTGTCATTTTGGGTAGCGCTAAATAGGCTTACCCGTATAGCGGAGCATCCAATGAGATATGAGCGCACAGACACTTTCTGCGATTACGAAGATTGCGCAGCCGTTAACTTTTAGTGGAGACGAGGAGTACGAGTCTCTCCTGGCTGAAATTGGCGATGCGCGGCTGGTGCTGATTGGCGAGGCTTCGCATGGCACACATGATTTCTACCGCGAGCGTGCTCGGATTACACGGATGCTGATCGAGCAGAAGGGTTTCTCCGCTGTAGCTGTGGAAGGCGACTGGCCGGATGCGTATCGCGTGAACCGCTTTGTGCAGGGTGAGAACCGTGACCGGGACGCGGAGGAGGCGCTGTCTGGGTTTCGCCGCTTCCCTGCATGGATGTGGCGCAACATGGACGTACTGGATTTTGCGACATGGCTGCGTGCGCACAACGAATGCACGGGAAAGAAGACCGGGTTTTATGGCCTTGATTTGTACAGCCTGTACACATCGGCGCAGGAGGTACTGCGGTATCTGGCGCATACCGATCCTGCTGCGGCGGCGCGGGCGCGGTATCGCTACAGTTGTTTCGATCAATTTGGCGAAGACACGCAGGCGTATGGCTACTCCGCCTCGTTTGGCATGACGGAGAGCTGCGAGCATGCCGTAGTGGAGCAGCTTGCGGAGATGCTGAAGAAGCGCAATGAGCACGGTGGACCGGAGTTTTTCTCTGCCGAGCAGAATGCGTTTCTGGTGCGCGATGCGGAGCACTACTACCGCACGATGTTCAGCCGTGGTGTGAATTCATGGAACATCCGCGACCGGCATATGGCTGAGACGCTCGAACGGTTGCTGGAATTTTCTGGTGACGGTTCGAAGGTGGTGGTATGGGCGCACAACTCGCACCTGGGTGATGCGCGCGCGACGGAGATGGGGCGATGTGATGAGTTGAATCTTGGCCAGATTGTGCGTGAAAAGCATCCTGATGAGTGCTTTTTGCTTGGGTTTACGACGTACTCCGGTGAAGTGACGGCGGCGCAGGATTGGGACGAGCCGGCGGAGCGGAAGATCGTTCGGCATGGAATGCCGGGTAGCTATGAAGCGCTTTTTCATTCGACTACGCTGGGGGATTTTTTGCTTCCGCTGCGTGGTGAGGAGATTCGGCGGGCGCTGGAGTATCCCCTGCTGGAGCGCGCGATTGGCGTGATCTACAGGCCAGAGACGGAGCGCATCAGCCACTACTTTGAAGCACACATTGCGGAGCAGTTTGATGCGGTGATCCACATCGACCGCACGCGTGCGCTGGTGCCGCTGGAGAAGACGGTGCCGTGGGAGCAGGGCGAGGTGCCGGAGACGTATCCTTACGCGGTTTGATTTACCTTCGTAAGAGTGAAGATTCTTTTTGTTGGCGATGTGTTCGGGTCGGCCGGACGAAGGATAGTGGCTGAACACATCGGCCATGTGATGGATTCGCATGCGATCGATCTGTGCGTGATCAATGGCGAGAATGCCGCAGGTGGATTTGGGATTACGCCTGCCATTGCCGACGATCTTTTCGACCTGGGCGCGCAGGTGATTACGACGGGCAATCACTTTTGGGACAAGAAAGAGATTCTTGAATATGTGAAGGTGGGGGCGGATTCGCGGGAGCGTCCGCGGCGGCTGCTGCGGCCTGCGAACTTTGCGCCGACGACGCCAGGGTTTGGCGTGTATGAGGGCGAGTTGCCGAATGGACAGGCGTATGCCGTGATCAATCTGCAGGGCCGCGTATTTATGGCGAACAACGATGACCCGTTCCGCAGAGCGGATGAGTTGCTGGCACAGATCAAGGCGAAGACCGTGCTCGTGGATTTCCATGCGGAGGCGACGAGCGAGAAAATCGCGCTCGGATGGCATCTGGACGGGCGCGTGACTGCCGTCGTCTGCACGCATACGCATGTGCCGACTGCCGATGAGCGCGTGTTGCCGGGAGGCACGGCGTACATCACCGATGTGGGCATGAGCGGGCCTTACGATTCGGTGATTGGCGTGGAGCGCGAGATGGTGGTGAACCGCTTTTTGACCGGAGCGCCGGGAAAGTTTGAGGCGGCGAAGGGCAATCCGAAGATGTGCGCCGTGGTGATCGAGTGCGATGGCGGCACGGGGCAGGCGCACTCGATTCAGCGATTGATGCTGGGCGAATAGGTGCTGCGGTCCTGCGCGGACGGCGGGCGATGCGCTTCGCGCATGATTTCCGCGCATCCCATAGACAAGGAGATTTTTCTATGGAGATCAGGCGTGTGGGTTCGCAGCCTTCGGTGAAAGGGCCTGCGGATTGGTTTACGGGTGCGGTGCGGATTGATCCGTTGTTTCAGGCTCCTGCACCTGCGCGTGTGCAGGGTGCGAGTGTGACCTTTGAGCCCGGTGCGCGGACAGCGTGGCATACGCATCCGCTAGGGCAGACGCTGATTGTGACGGCAGGATGCGGATGGGTGCAGCGTGCGGGTGGACCGGTGGAGGAGGTTCATCCCGGCGATGTGGTTTGGTTTTCTCCGCATGAAAAGCACTGGCACGGTGCGACCGCAACCACAGGAATGACGCATATTGCTGTGCAGGAAGCACTGGATGGCAAGGTTGTGGAGTGGATGGAGCAGGTGAGCGATTCGGAGTATCACGCTTGATCGTTTAGAGCCTAAGCTGCCCGATAGATCGCGCCTTTAGCGCTCCGGTGTATGGAGCCGCATACCTGGGGCGTTGTCCCAAGGCTAGAGCGGGCCTTTGGCCCTGAACAGCAAACATGATGCCGCTGAGCGGCTAAACACTGTGCAGATGAGCAGAAAATTTATTTGGTGAAATACTTCTGCAAGTAAGAAGGGCAGCCTTTCGGCTGCCCTTTCTGGTTTTAGGTGTGATTCCGACTAGCGCTTGCGGCGGGCCGGTGCGTGGTGCGCCGGGGCCTTCTTGGCAGGCGCCTTTGCGGGCGCTTTTACCGCAGCTTCCGCGTTGATCATGTTGATCATGAGCGGCTTCTGCGTGTAGCTGTCGAAGGTGCCGATCATGTCGATAGCATCCCCGACGGCCGGCACTGTCTTGAGCGGCTCCTTGAGCTTGAAGTCGAAGTCGGCAATCTTTGGATTGGCCTGCTTGGCGTCTTCAGAGACGGCGAGCATCACGTCCGTGTCGGTGACGGAGACGACCACACCGGGGACTTTGACTTCTTTGCCCTTTACCGGAGCGAAGACCTGATCGGCCTGCGCAGGGGTGCCGTTGGTGATGACGAACTCACGATCGCTGAGTGCGAGCGTTGCGAGGTCGGTGGTGGGGTTTGCGAGCAACTGGTTGACGAAGTCAGCCGGTGTGGGCGCGGGCTTCACGACCAGATCAGCCGGATAGAAGACATTGGCGGCTGCGGCAGTCTTCATAGCGTCATAGCCTTCGTCGCTGCCGTGGAACTTTTTGTAGCAATAGCTGGCGAGCGGCTGGAAGGTGGCCTTGAACTGGTCTGGCGCGTAGGTGGCTGTGCGCGTGGCGTAGAAGGAGCACTTCAGATAATCCGGCGGCGTGGAACCGTAATAAGCCTGCGCGAGGAAGTAGGTGTCCTGCAGATAAGGAGCGGGCTGCTTGGTGGTCTCCGGATCGACGGACTTCAGCTCTGCCTCGTAGGCGGAGATAGCAGCCGGCATGTCCTTGCGGGTCAGCGCGTCAATACCGATTGCGGAGTAGAGGTACGGTGTCGCCTGCTTCTTGATGGTGTCAAAATCAGCCTGGCTCATGTCGGCTGGCTTGGTGGCCTTGAGAGCACGCTCCGCGAACGATGCGGCCTGACCGTAGTCAGCAGACTTCTGGGCCTGGTCCGTGGCCTGGTCGCCCTGGGCCTTGCGGAGACCGGCTTCGAGAGCCAGAGCGCGGATATTGTTGGGATCCACTTGCAGGACCTTGTCGGCAGTGGTGAGCGTCTTGGCTGCGTCAAACTGCTGATAGGCACCCATCAACTGTTCCAGCACCGCCGTCTTTACTGCGGATTGAGGATATTGCTGCAGAAAGGCTTCCAGAGCCGCTGCTTTGGCTTTAGGGTCGGTCTGCGACGTGGCGTTGGTGTAGGCGTTGTACTCCGGCTGTGACAGCTGGACGCTTCCGCCGTTCTGCTGCTGCTGGGCACCGTTATTGATGTTGACCGCAGTCTGAGCCGTAGCGAGAACGCTTACGCTGGCAGCCAGCAGGGAGGAAAGTACGACCTTCTTCATGTAGAGGCTCCTCGAATCCGGGAAGTTCTTGGGTATGTGGCAAATGCTTCAAAAATCCAGCACCAAAAGTTAGCACAGGATGTAATGATGCGGATTATAAGAATTCGGTTCTCTCGGAGCAAGCGTGGAAGCCGTTGCTGGGGCGAGAGATGGCTCTTTGAGAGTTGCGTCTGTCTGTGAGTCTCATAAGTGGCCCGTTCTTTGGACGTGGATAGCTGGAAAACGTGAGAGCCTGCGCGATAAGCCCCAGCAATGGAAAAGGGGACGCCTTATCCACAATATATTGGGTTAGTGGTGTTGATTCCACCCCGGTGCGCCAAGTAGGGTTGTCCTAGTTCCTGACAGGACCGCCGGAGAGACACTAGATACAGGCAAAAGCCTGCCCGGCGATGGAGGTTTCGTTTCCATGCTCAAGCTCAAGCGTGTACAGATTCTCGGCTTCAAGTCTTTTTGCGATAAGACAGAGGTGCAACTGACCGGCAACGGCATTATCGCCGTGGTGGGGCCGAACGGCTGCGGCAAATCCAACATCTCCGACGCGATCACCTGGGTGCTGGGTGAGCAGAGTGCCAAGAGCCTGCGTGGCGTGAAGATGGAGGACGTGATCTTTGCCGGAACGCGCGACCGCAAGCCGACCGGCATGGCCGAGGTATCGCTCACACTGGTTGACCCAGATGTATACGATGGAGCCGTTTCTGAAGGCGAGCCTGAGATCGTCGTGAAGGACGAGCTTTCTTCTGATTGGGATGAGAATGCTTTCCGGGCGCAACGTGCTGCCGAGACGGAAGCCGCTGTAGCTGAGGCGCAGCCGGGTGTTGTTCTGAACGAAGAGGAAGCGGCTGCTGCAGAGGCAGCAGGAGAAGCCGAGCAAACCGAGGGCGAAAACGGTGTGGTGCTGAAGATTCGCCGCCGCAAGTTCAACCGCGCTCCTGTGCGTGCCGGTGAGATCACGATCACGCGCCGGTTGTTCCGTTCGGGCGATAGCGAGTATCTGCTGAATGGCAAGATCTGCCGTCTGCGCGACATCCAGGACATCTTTATGGGCACTGGCCTGAGCGGCGAGAACTACGCCATCATCGGGCAGGAGCGCATTGGACAACTGCTTTCGTCCAAGCCGCTCGACCGCCGTTCAATCATTGAAGAGGCTGCGGGCATTACGCGCTTCAAGACGAAGAAGCGTCTTGCGGAGCTGCGGTTGGAAGCGGCGCGGCAGAACCTTGCGCGCGTGGACGACATCTTTGAAGAAGTGACGCGGCAGATGGCGAGCTTGAAGCGTCAGGCTGCGAAGGCGGAACGCTACGGCGCGTTGCGCGATGAATTGCGTGCCAAGCTGCGGGTTGTGCTGGCGAGCCGCATGGCGCAGATGGATGCCGATCAGGCGGAGACTTCGCGCGTGATCGCTGAATTGAATGTGAAGATCGAAGCGCAGTCTGCCGACGTGGAGACGATGGACGCGGAGCACACGTCTGGTGTGCAGCGTGGATACGGTCTGGATGAGGAGATTCGCGAGGCGAACCTTCGCGCTAATCAGGCTGCTGTTGAATTGGAGCGCATGGCTGCGCGGCAGGCAGCAAACACCGATCGCATTGCCGACCTGACACACCGCATTGCCGGTGGACAGGAAGAGCTGGCGCAGATTCGTCAGCAGATCGAATCGCTTTCTGCGGAGAGCGATGGGCTGAAGTTGTTTCTGGAGACGGCGACGGCGGAGACTGCCGCTGCGCGTGAGACGGCGCAGCAGAAGCAGGCGGAGGCGCAGGAGTCTGTGCGCGCGGTGAATGCAGCCGAGCAGCAGAGCGAGGAGGGCCGCCGCCAGACGATGCAGTTGTTGCAACGCGCATCGCAGTTGCGGAATGAAGAGGCACAGGCTGCGGAGTCGCTCGCGGGACTTGATCGCGAATCGCAGCGTCTGGCGATGGAGAGCGAGCAGGCGCGCCATGAACTCGAAGCGCTGGGTAAGCAGCGCGGACAGGTGGCGTTGTCGTTTGAGTCTGTGACGGACCGCTTGCAACGCTTGGAGCAGGAGATTGCCGAGCTTCGCATTGAGCTGGAGACGAAGCGCGCGGAGGAGCAGACCTCTCGCCGCAAGGGCGACCAGTTGCGCGCGGAGATGGCGACGCTGATGGGGCGGAAGAGTTCCCTTGAGTCGCTGCTGCGCGATCACAGCTACTCCAACGATACGGTGAAGAAAATCTTCCATGCGAACCAGCAGGGTTCGAGCGTTGCTCCAGTAGGGACGCTGGCGGATTTTCTGGAAGTGGAAGACAAGTACGAAGCTGTTGTCGATGAGTTTTTGCGCGATGAGTTGAACTACATCGTAGTGAAGAGCTGGGACGCAGCCGAAGAAGGCATGCGCATGCTGAAGGGCGACATGGACGGGCGCGCGACGTTCCTCGTGCATCCGAACGATGCGCAGGCGCGCTTCCCTTTCAGCGAAGGCATGGCAGGCAGCATGTCGCAGCCCACAAGTGGCGTGACTCCGCTGAAGAACTGCATCAAGGTGCTGGATGGGTTTGGCAAATCTCTCGAAGTGATTCTGCCGAAACTGCGCGAGGGCTATGTAACGCCCGACACCGATATCGCACGCAATCTTGCGTTGAGCAATCCGGATGCGTTCTTCCTTTCGCCCAGCGGTGAGACGTTCCACAACGTGACGGTGACGGGAGGCAAGCAACGTAGCGAGGGTCCTCTGGCGCTGAAGCGCGAGTTGCGCGAGGTGCAGGAGAAGCTGGACGCCGTTGAAGTCGAGCTGTCGCAGACGGATGTGCAATCGGCGCGGCTGGCTCAGGAGATTCAAGAAGCGCAGCATGCTCTGGAAGCGAAGAACAGCGAGCGACGTGAGGCTGAGCGCGAGTCGGCGAACTCCGGTGCTGCGCTGAAGCAGATGGAGAGCGAGAGCGCGCGCATTGAGCGCCGCATGCAGGATTGGGCGCTGGCGAGCGAGCGCAACCGCGATGCCCGCGCGGGCAAGGAAGAGATCATCGCGCGCAAGCAGGAAGAGGCTGCTCGCGTGGACGCCGAGCGCGCCGAAGTGGAAGAGCGCATCAGCGGCATTCAGGCGCAGGTGGGCGAGCTTCGTCTGCGGCGCGAGGAGTTGCAGCAGGCTGCTGCGGCTGCTTCCGCATCGCTTGCTGGATTGGAAGAACGCCGCCGCAATGCTTCGGCGAACGTGGAGCAGAACACGCGCCTCATCAACGGACAGCAACAGCGTCTGTTGCAGGTGGAGCAGCAACTTGCTGCTGCCGCGACGGAGCAGCAGCGTCGTGAAGAAGAGAACGTCAACCTTGCCGCGCAGCATGAGGAGTTGTTGGCAACCCGTTCGCAAACTGTCGAAGAGGCGGCGAAGCTGACGGCGGAAGCGACGGAGCTTCGTACGAAGCTGAATGAGTTGAACCAGAAACTGCGCACGTTGCGCACGGAGACAGATGCTCTGCGCGAGCAGCGCAGTGAACTGACCGCGAAGGCTGCGCGTTTGGCGAGCGAGATTGAGCACCTTGAAGCGGCTTCGCTCAACGATCTGGGCATGCCGGCTGAGGAACTGCGCACGGACGAATCGATTGTGAAGATCGAGGCTGAAGCGCTGAACGAAGCCGATGAAGAAACGCGCCAGATGAAGCAGAAGCTGGAGGCGATGGGCCCGGTGAACATGATGGCGCTGGAGGAGTTCGCCGAGGCCGAGCAGCGGCATAGCTTCCTCGAAACGCAGCGCAAGGACCTGCTGGACTCCATCGACAACACGGTGCAGTCGATCAAGGAAATCGACGAGATCTCGCACACCAAGTTCAACGAGGCGTTCGAGGTTATCAATGAAAACTTCGCGGAGACCTTCACCAAGCTTTTCGGTGGCGGACAGGCGATGATGAAGCTGACCGACGAAGCGAACATCGCTGAAAGCGGCATCGACATTGTCGCGTCGCCTCCGGGCAAGAAGCTGCAGAACGTGCTTCTGCTCTCCGGTGGAGAGAAGGCGCTCACCGCGTTGTCACTGCTGGTCGGCATCTTCCAGTTCCAGCCGAGCCCCTTCTGTGTGCTGGACGAAGTGGACGCGCCACTGGATGAGACCAACGTGGCACGTTTTGCCAAGCTGGTGCATGAGATGAGCGGATCGACACAATTCATCATCATTACCCACCATAAGCGCACGATGAGCGAGGCGGACACGATCTATGGCGTGACGATGCAGGAGCCGGGCGTGTCGAAGATCGTTTCGGTGAACCTGAACAGAGCTGAGAGCCGGCGCGTGGCCTAAGCTAGAATGCTTCTATGACGATTTTGGAGAAAAAATTCGAGGCAGCACAACGTCTGGCGAAGCTCCACTTCGATTACGATCCTGGCGTTCAGCACGTTTATATGTTGACCTCTCCAAAGGATGCTGAAGAGTCTGAACCGATTAAACTGCTTGAAGTGGTTGAGGGGACATTTGAAGCAGGCGTATATCCGATCCACTTCAAGGCAGACCCTGAACACGGCATCAATTTCGGATCTGTAATTGTAGAGGTCTCTCCAAAAGAGTTCTCCGAAATGCGCGTTCAGGTGCCGCCCGAGTTTGAAGCAAATATGTGGCAGATCGGCACAGAGTTGGCTAATCAATAGCTATGCCCTCTGACTCCGAATGGTCACGGGCATATGCGACGCAAGCTCTTTCGGACCTTCGCACCTATGATCTGCTTGCAGATGGAGAAGCAGATGATTGTCAGCTTTTGCACTACCTTCAAATGGCAAGCGAAAAAGTCTGCAAGGCATTTCTGTCTATCGAGTATGGTCATGCCACCGTGGGCTTCTCTCATGTTGTGATTGCCAAGGCGCTGCCATTATTGGCGCGAAGATATTTCCTCGGCAGGTTTTCAAAAGATGCTGTACGTACGCAGCTTCCAAAGCTGCGTAGCCTAGCCGTCGAGATTGAATCTCTTCACCAGCCGTTCGTCGAGAAGGAAGCCGGCCTGATAATTGCGAATATCCTTGGCAGAACGTCGCCGGAGAAATCGTTATACCGTGTGAGCACCGGTTTGAAAACGTGCGTCTGAAAGACCCAAAAGTGAAACAAGTGCTGAAAGATTTAAAACTGATCGCTGCGAGGCTTGCTCATTGAATCCAGCAATTCTGCAACCGAACTTATCTCCTATGCAGCCGATGCTGCGTGGCAAAGTGCGTGACCTATATGCCGTGGGCGATGATGCCCTGCTGTTTGTTGCGACGGATCGCATCTCCGCGTTTGACCATGTGCTGGCGACGGGGATTTCCGACAAAGGCAAGGTGCTGACGCAGATGTCGCTGTTCTGGTTCGACTATCTGCGGCCCATCGTGGCGAACCATCTGATTACGGCGGATGTGACGAAGTATCCGGCGGAGCTTGCTGCGCACGCGGAGATGCTGCGCGGGCGGTCGATGCTGGTGAAACGCGCGGGGATGTTTCCGGTAGAGTGTGTGGCGCGCGGGTATCTGTCGGGGTCTGGGTGGAAGGAGTATCAGCAGAACGGCGCGGTGTGCGGCATTGCGCTGCCTGCGGGATTGCGTGAGAGTGAGCAGTTGCCCGAGCCGATCTTTACGCCCGCGGCGAAGAACCATACCGGGCATGATGAAAATATTTCGTTCGACGAAGTAGTGAAGCGGCTTGGCGCGGAGACGGCGGAGAAGCTGCGGTCGCTGACGCTGGCGATTTACAAATCTGCGAGTGATTACGCGCGTGAAAAGGGCGTGATTCTTGCCGATACGAAGTTTGAGTTCGGCGTGGTAAATGGTGAGATCATTCTTGCGGACGAAGTGCTCACGCCGGATTCGTCGCGCTATTGGCCTGCGGAGACGTATAAGCCGGGCGGAGCGCAGCCCTCGTTTGACAAGCAATATGTGCGCGATTATCTGGAACAGATCAAGTGGAACAAGGAAGCGCCTGCGCCTGCGTTGCCCGATGAGGTGGTGATGTATACGCGGGAGAAGTATCTCTCGGCGTATCGCATGCTGACGGGACGCGCGGGACTGGCGGAGTAAGCATGGCCGCATCGCTTTCGACGTGGGTGCACTCGCTGACGCTGCTGGACTGGGCGCTGGTGACGGTAGTGCTTGTGTCGGCGATTGTGGGATTCATGCGCGGCATTATCCTATCGTTGTTCTCGATCGGCGGATTGATAGCGGGCGCGGTGCTGGGTGGATGGTACTGCGAACGCGCAGGCGTTTATCTGGAGCGGTGGGTCAGCACGCCGTTGGCGGCACGGGCTGTTGGCTTTGTAGTTATCTTTCTGGCGGTGATGATCGCGGCCATGCTGCTGGGGCGCCTGGTGCGCGGCGCGTGTTCGGCAGTCGGGCTGGGATTTGCGGATCGTGCGGCTGGTGCGGGATTTGGCGTGCTGCGTGCATATTTATTTGTGGCCGCGCTGCTCATCCCGTTTGCGCCGTATCTGGCAGAAACGGCGGCTGCAAAAACTTCTGTGCTACTTCCCTGTTTCCTTCGCGGCTCGCATGGGATATCCTTCGTGTTGCCGCACGAGCTGAAGGAACAAATCGCCGCAGGGATGGAAAAGCTGGACGCCCGCCGCTGACTCTTCGGTATACTTGGCAAGAGTTTCAATGAAGGAGAAAGCAGAGTGAAGCGCGAGCTCGATGTCCTGGTATCTCAGATGTACGGCTCAGGGATGAGCTATACGGATGCTGTTCGCGAGTTCAAGCGCCGCTACCTGCTCGAGGTGCTCGCGCGGCACCGCGGCAATCAGTGCAAGGCTGCTGAAGAATTAGGCATGCACCGTAACACGCTGAGCCGCACGCTTGCGGAGTTGAATATGGACTCTGCCGAAATCCGCAACGGGCTGAAGCGGCCGGTGCGCAGTGAACGCCCACGCATGCAGCAGCCCCATCCTCTTGCGCTGGTGCGCTAGCTCGATTTCTCGTTCGTCTAACTCTGCAGTGGTTTTCATGCAGACCTTTGCCACACTTCTGCTTGTCTCTTCGCTTGTGCTTTCCGCGGCTGCCGAGCCGCCCAGCGAAACCGCGCCTGCTAAAACCATCTCCAAACGCGATCGAGACGATGCGGAGAAGAGCTTTCTTCGCGGCGCAAAGCTGTATCGCGAAAGCGATTTCGATGCGGCGGAAGATGCCTTTCTGCAGGCCGTCAAGCTTGATCCGGAGAAGCACGCCTATATCGTCGCGCTTACCATGTCGCAGGACCATCGCATTTCAAAGCTGGTGCAGAAGGCGGCAGAAGAACGCGAACACCATCGAGTTGCCGAAGCCGATGCGCTGATCGCACAGGCGCGCGCCATCGACCCTTCCAACCCGCTGGTGCAGCAGCATGAACAGGCGGCGGCCCTGCTGCCGGTAAACGTGGAACGATTTGCAGGTTCTATCCGCCTGACGCCCACCGCCCAGAGACGATCGTTTCATCTCAAATCGCAGACACGTGGTCTGCTGCAGCAGGTCGCATCCAGCTTTGGCATTCGCACAGCCTTTGAGCAGGACGTGAGCTCAAAGAATGCTCGCATTGACCTGGATGATGTTGACTTTGAGACAGCGATGAACATCGTTTGCACAATGACAGACACCATGTATGTTCCGCTGGACGATAAAACCATCATGGTGGCTGCCGATACATCGGCAAACCACGATCGTCTGGACCGTCTTGAACAGGAGACGATCTTCCTTCCTGGTTTGCAGAATGAGGAGATCAACGATCTCGGTAATGTAATCCGCAATGTCTTTGAAGTGAGGCAGGCCACCGCGCAGACCAAAGCTGGCACGCTCACGCTGCGCGCCACTCCCGATGTGCTGGATGCAATTAACCGCACACTAGCCGACATGCTGGATGGCGGCAGCGAAGTGATGATTCGTATCCAGCTTTTTGCCACCGATACGCAACTCACGCGCGGAACAGGATTGACATTGCCGCAACAGGCAAGCCTCTCTTCCCTTGCAGGACTGGCACAACAGATTGTGAGTGAAAACCAGGACATCGTGAAGCAGTTGATCGCTTCGGGAACCATTCCGGCAAACAGTTCCACCGTAAACATCGCACTAGCCTTGATTGCCAGCGGACTGGTACAGAATAGTGCCGTAAACGGCGCCATTGCGATTGTGGGTGGCGGATTGACGGCAGGCCTTATCTCCGCTGGGAATTATCCTCTGCTGCGTGCTTCTCTGCTTGCCTCCGATTCCAAAACACTGGACGACATTCAACTGCGCAGCGGCGACCGGCAAACAGTCAACTTCCGCAGTGGATCGCGCTATCCGGTGATTCAGTCGACCTATTCCAGTGGCATTAATAGCGCGCTGACATCGCAACTAGGGAACACCACCGTGAATGGCGTGAATATCGGAGACCTTCTCGGCAATGCAAGCTCCTACACCATTCCGCAAATAACATTTGAAGATCTCGGTCTTACGGTGAAAGCTACACCGCGCGTAGGGCGCAATGGCGATATCGCGCTGCATCTGGAGATGAAGATCGAGGCTCTTGCTGGCGCTGCGCTAAACAATATTCCCATCCTGAGCAGCCGCTTTCTCACCTCCGATGTGACGGTGCCGGCGGGCGACACAGCCATGATCGTCAGCGATCTAAGTGAGCAGGAATCGAATGCAGTGGACGGCACGCCCGGCATGGCCGATCTACCGATGCTGAAATATCTAAATGGACATACAACGGATAAGACGAAATCCAATCTTGTCATTCTGCTTACGCCCACGCTGATGCGGCGTGGGCATCTAAAGCTGGCAGGTCCGTATATTCCGGTACAGGTTCGCAGTAGCGAGTAGAGGAAAGCGTCTACGCAAAAGCCGCCTTCGAAAGGCGGCCAATTCATCCGACAGAAGATTTGGAGGCGCGGGTCGGAATCGAACCGACGCATAAAGGTTTTGCAGACCTCTCCCTTACCACTTGGGTACCGCGCCGAGAGTCCTTCACGCTTACAACACGCTTTGTGTGGGAAGGGCTTGAATGGAGCGGGAGACGGGATTTGAACCCGCGACATCTTCCTTGGCAAGGAAGCACTCTACCACTGAGCTACTCCCGCTCAACAGATGTAAGTATATCGAGCCATGCAGATACGGTCAACGCGGGTGGGATTGGACGGTAAACCTTCAACCTAAGCTCGTTGCGGCTTCTTGGCATTGAGCACAACCGTCTGTCTCTCTTTAATGCGCTCCGTACCCGCATGATCGATCTTTCGCCAAAATGAGATGAAGTAGTCTGCCGCCGAAAGGATGGAGATAAACGTCATCCAGTAGATGGCCGCGATCGCAACGTAGTGCACTGGCACAATAAAGCCGCCCCAGTTCCACTCAAACCAGCGATGCGCAAGGATAGCCGCAACGACAGAGACGGTCTGGCAAACAGTTTTCAGTTTGCCAATCTCGCTTGCCTGAATAGTGAATCCTTCTCCTGCCGCAATGGAACGCAGGCCGCTGATAAGAAATTCTCGACCAATGACGAGGACCGCGATCCAAGGCATCACAATGTCTGGAACTAAAGGAATCAGGCAGATGTATCCGGCGGTCACTAGCAGTTTGTCTGCCAACGGATCCAATAGCATACCCATGGTCGTGACCTGGCTTCGACGACGGGCAAAGTACCCATCCAGACCGTCGGTCACGGCGGCAAGAATGTAGAGGACAGACGCAAAGATCTCCTGCTCGCCATGCGCGCCATGGATAGGAAAATGTGACGACAAGGACCAGATGAGCAGCGGCACGCAGGCAATTCTGCTCATCGTCATGGAGTTGGGAAGGTTCACGCGCGCCTCTTATCTTGCATCTTTCGATGCCGGAGCATTCCTCGTCAAGTGACGGTTCTGGTTTGGACGCATGATGCGCGTAAATGCCCTAAGTAAGCTGTGTCCGGCCACGCTCATTCAGCAGTTTCACAATCTGACCCACATCCTGCGCGCTTCCGCGTGTGGTCACCAGCAGAGCATCTTCAGTCTGTACCACCACCAGGTCTTTCACACCCACAAGCGCAATCTGCATGCCGGGCGCGTAGACGTAGTTACCGCTCGCTTCCATCGTAATCGTATCTTCCGCTTCCACAACATTCCCGTGGCGATCGCAACCGGAAGCGGCAACAGAACGACGATGTTCATGCAACGCCGACCAGGAACCTAGATCATTCCATCCAAATTCCGCTGGCAGACAATAAATGCCAGAGTGCATTTCGTCTTTCTGCGAACGCGGTTCCAGCACGGCATAGTCGATGCTGATGTTTTCGCACTGGGGGTAAATCTCTGCAAAGACAGATTCAAACTGCGGCGTACCAAATGCCGCTCCGATTTTTTCCAGCTTTGCAGCACGTCCAGGCCAATGCTCTCGCAGCGCATTGCAAAGGGTCTTTGCGGACCAGAGAAAGATGCCGCTATTCCATGCGTATCGACCGGAGGCAACAAACTGCTCTGCCGTATCGCGGTCCGGCTTTTCCGTAAATCGATGGACGCGACGAACCGGCAAAGACAGATGTTCTGCAGGTTGCGCCACCCCTCCCTGTTCAATGTAACCGTAGCCTGTCTCAGGCCGTGTAGGGGGAACTCCCATTACCACAATATTCTCGCCCGCCTGCGCCACGGCAATGCCGGCCTGCAATGCGGAGGCGAAACGGTTTGCGTCTTTCACCACATGATCCGATGGAAAAACACCGAGTACGGCTGCGGGGTTCTTCTTCTCCATGATGAACGCAACAAGGCCGCACGCGGGAGCGGTGTTGCGGGCAGCAGGCTCACACAGCAGACGCTCTTGTTGGATCTGCGGAAGCTGTTCGCTGATAGTATCCGCGATCACATCGTTGGCAATCACCCAGATTCTTGCCGGATCGGTCACAAGAGCCAAGCGGTCCACCGTCTGTTGAATCATCGAACGCTCCCCATCCAGCACAAGCACCTGCTTTGCCCGCGCCTTGCGGCTTCGGGGCCAGAAACGGGTTCCGCTGCCACCGGCAAGAATAACGGGAACGAAAACTGTCTCTGCAGCAGAAGTCTGTTTAGGGGCGGGAATGATGAGCCTCCGGATGCGGCCTGGGATGCGCGTTTAACCAAAGTATACGACGCAGAGAAAGTGGCCTCTGTATCCTGAAAACTACTTTCAGATACCCATGTAAAGGTGATTGCCCTTGCTACGGCGCATCGAGCATTACTTCGAGTTTGAGTCTCTCCACGCCAACTGGCGCACAGAGATACTCGCCGGTCTTACCACCTTCATCACGATGGCCTACATCATCTTTGTGAACCCGGCCATCCTCTCGAAGACCGGCATGCCCATCGCCGCCGTCACTGCGGCCACCTGTCTCTGTGCGGCCTTCGGCTCCATTTTGATGGGCGCCGTTGCGCGCTATCCCATCGCGCTCGCGCCCGGCATGGGGCTCAACGCGTACTTCACCTTTACTGTCTGCCTCAAGATGGGTGTGCCGTGGCAGACGGCGCTCGGCGCGGTATTCATCTCCGGTGTTATTTTTCTGCTGCTCACCTTCGGTGGCATCCGACAGCTTCTTGTGGATGCTATTCCGCGCGAATTGCACGCAGCTGTGGCCGCGGGTGTTGGATTGTTCATCGCCTTCATCGGTCTAACAGAAACCGGCATCATTGTGAAAGATCCAGCCACGGCGGTCACACTCGGCAATCTGCGGGCTCCCGCAACCGCGCTCGCTCTTTTTGGGCTGATACTGATCGCGCTGTTGCAAGTCTTCAAAGTGCGCGCATCCATCCTCATCGGCATCATGGGCACTATGCTCACCGGCTACGCCTTCGGACAGGTGCACTGGACTCCCTCGCCGCACTCTCTGCACGAGATTACCGCCACCGCGTTCAAGCTCGACCTACGCGGTGCTTTGCATGTCGGTGCATTTGAGATCATCTTCGTGTTTCTCTTCGTCGATCTCTTCGACAACATCGGCACCCTCGTCGCCGTCACAAAGAAAGCGGGACTCATCCCAGACACAGGACGCATTCCGCGCCTCTCGCGCATCTTCTTTGCAGATGCTACGGCCACCATCGCCGGCGCGCTCACCGGCACCAGCACCGTTTGCTCTTACATCGAATCCTCATCGGGTGTGGCCGTAGGTGGACGTACCGGCATCCCTGCTATCGTCACCGGAATCTGCTTCCTCTGTTCCCTCTTTGTTGCTCCGCTTGTTGGAGCTATTCCTGCCTCAGCCACCGCGCCTGCACTCATCATCGTGGGCGCGCTGATGCTCGGCTCCGTCTCAGAGATTGAGTGGAACAATCCGCTGGTCAGCATCCCCGCGTTCCTTACCATCGTGATGATTCCGCTGTCATACTCCATCGCCAGCGGACTCGGTATCGGCATCGCCAGCTATGCAATCCTCCGCGTGCTTAGCGGCAAGGCGCGCAAACAGGAATGGCTGCTCTACGTGCTGGCAGCCTTGTTCATCTTCCGGTTTGTTTATTTGTCGCGTGGGTGAGATGCTTCCGTCTGCAGGTTGTAAGGCAAAAAAAGTGTGAAAACTGTGCCGTGATGTTCCGTTAATTGCGAGCTTCTGACGGACAGCCTGCCTTGATGGCGCTGCACAATTTCACTGCTGATCCACAAGCCGAGTCCGGTACCGTTGATGCCTTTAGTCGTGAAAAACGCCTCAAAGATCCTTGCCATGGTAACGGCAGGAATGCCTGTACCGGTATCTGCGACGGTGATGACCAATCCTTTGCGTCGCGATTTCCAATCGGTGGCATCGCGACTCCGCAAAAGCAGGCGGCGCGTATCCGTTGCTGTCATTGCATCGATTGCATTACCAATCAGGTTGTTGATGACCTGCCGGATGTCGCCTTCAAAGCACGTTACAGGCTGGCGTGCCCGCTTGCGTTTTTCAACATGGATGCGAGCATTCGAAAGACGCGCCGTATAGATAGACAGGACGTTGTCGATCAGCGACTCGCAGGTAACCGCTGCCGCTCTACTGGATTGACGATGAAAGCGGAGCGTTTGGTTCGCGATCGCGGAGACACGACGAAGTTCGTCGTCTGCCGTTGCGAGGAAGGTGCGCGCCTCCTCCAGATTTTCGCTGTTGCGCGCGATATAGAGAAGATTGGTAACCGCTTCGAGCGGATTATTGATCTCATGAGCGATAGAAGCAGCCAGACGCCCCACGGCAGCCAGTTTCTCATTCTGCAGCAGAGCGTTCTCCGCCTGTTTTCGTTCGGTAATGTCTACGCCGATCACAATGATGCCCGATACGCTGCCATCTGCTTCGCGTAACGGCTGATAGACGAAGTCGAGAATGCGTTCCTCTGGTGCCTCACCGTCGGCAGGTGTGAGCATCACGGAGGCGTTTGTTCCCAGAAACGGTTCGCCTGTGTGGAACACTCGGTCCAAGAGTTGTATATATCCCTGCTCGATCACTTCTGGCAAAGATTCGCTCACAGTTTTACCCACCACGTTGCGACCACCCACCAGCTTTGTATATAGCGGATTCACCATGGTGAAACGGTGCGTTGGGCCTTCTGTTAATGCAAAAAAGATGGGCGACTGCTGAAGAACGTTCAGCAATCTACCGCGTTCCGCATGCAAAGCGACTTCGGCTTCATGGCGCTTTTGATTGGCCATGTGCGCATCGGTCACGTCCTGGCTGATGTTCATCACTGCGACAATTTCGCCGTCTGGCGTGTACACCGGGTTGTAAGTGTAGTCCCAATACACATCCTGAACCACACCATTGCGCAGCACCGGAAGCAGAATGTCGCGATGAGAGGTAGAAATGCCGCGCTCCAGCACAGCATGCAGTTCGTCTTCTACGAGCGCCCATACCTCCGACCAGAAGACCGCACCTGGCTGCCCGAGGGCGTCCATCTTCCGGTCCATCAGCAGAGGTACCCATGCGTCGTTGTGAAGGATGATGAACTGCGATCCCCAGAGCAGTTGCACGGGGAAGTTGGCCGCGAGCGCCAGGTTGACGGTATTGATCAGGGTAGAGGACCAGGTATCGATCGGGCCAAGCGGCGTCGTCTCCCACGGAAATGCGCGGATTCGCATTGCCATTTCCGTCTCGCCAATAATGAGAGAGCAGGGTCGCGTTTGATGTGTAGGGCCCCGGTGCATACGACTCATTCTATATAGGTTGTTGGTGTACAAAAATTAAGGGCGGCCATGCAAGCCGCCCCACTTCGTCTTGATGTTGTTTTGTTATCTGGCGAGTTCGTCGAATGATTTCGCGCCGAGCTTTTCATATACCGGTGTAGCAGCTTTGAGAGCTTTATTCACGTTTTCAATATTGCGAGTGCCCTCGTCTTCCAACCACTCCTCAAATGCTTTGCCACCATTCTGCGCGAAGACCTTAATGCCGTCGTACCAGGTGGCGCGTCCGCATAGCACGCCGCTGTACTTGGTACCGCTTTCGCCTGCGAGTTCCAGTGTTTCGGTAAAGACTTCATTGGTCACGCCGGCGGAGAGATAGATGAACGGTTTGTCGGTCATGCTTTCGGCGTCGCGGAAGTGCTGCAGCGCCTCTTCACGCGTGTACGCGCGCGCCCCTTTGAAGGAACGCGTGCCAGAGACGAATGCCATCTCTACTGGGACCTCCACCTTCAGCACATCTACGGAATAGCGTTCTTTTCCGAACTCCGCCATGGACCCGGAGACGACCATTGGCTTCTGCTTCGCATAAGAGAGCGTCTTCTCTCCGGTGCCGCGCACGTCGTAGCCGACCGTTTCGAGGAAGAACGGAATATCGTGGTAGTTGCATTCGTCGCCGATGCGCTCCACCCACGCGTGTTTGAAGTCGTTGATGTGCGATGCCTCGAAAGGCGAGTAGTAGAGGAGAATCTTAATGCAGTCCGCGCCCTCTTCTTTCAGGCGGCGGACACTCCAGTGGTCCAGCAGATCGGGCAGGCGCCCTGGAGTTGTCGCATCATAGCCTGTCTTCTCGTACGCGAGCAGCAGACCTGCATTGTTGCGCAGGTGCGTTGCGGGAAGACCGTATTCCGGATCCAACAGGATGGCTGAGGCATGTCGTGTCAACACCATCGTGACCAGTTCCTTGAAGAGCACCAGATCGTGATCGTCAGACGTGCCACCGCGCAGGTTCGCAATGTATTTGCTGAGCGAACCGCGCTGGTCCATGGCTGCGGCCGCAATCACGCCACGATCGTCTGAGACCGCCTTAAGGCCAGCCAGCTTGCCGGAAGTGAGTTTCATCTTCTCCCCCTTGTGAAATCGAGCAAATCAGAACGAAATGGTATCTGATTCGATGCACGTTTCGCGATGGGGAGCGTCCGATTAGCGGCGCGAAATGTTGAAGATGCGCAGTATGCCGCGATTTTTACGCACTTGCAGACTTGCAGGTGCAGTCAAGACAGCCGTGTTCGGCACAGGTGCCGCAGGTGCGCACAAGCTCTTTGCGCAACGCCGTTCTTGCACGATGAGCGCGCACAGCAGCGTTGCCGGCAGTGATTCCCTGCTCTGCCGCAAACTCGTTCAACGGACGCTCCTTCAGATCGACTTCGCGCAGAAGTGCTGCATAGCCGGGCGTGATCTTGTCCAGCACCTTGTCCACGCAACTGCATGCGGTGTTTTGCAGATCTTCATTCGGGGCCGTTTCCGTCTCCAGTTCCTTCGCCCAGCGTTCGAGAGCGGCACTCTCGGTGGTGCGGCGGCGGTAGTGATCGATGATGGCGTTGCGCAGAATGCGATAGAACCACGCCACGGCAGATTCTCCGTCGTGCAGGGCGCCCTCGTGCTGCAGCGCGCGCATGTACGCCGTCTGCAAAATGTCTTCGGCCAAATAGCGGTCCATCACCCGCTTCTCCACAAATCCGAGAAACTGGCGGCGCTGATCAAGCAGAGACGGAATGGTCGTTGTCTGTGTCGTCATGGCAGATGGTGGGAGGGCGAAACTCCGCCCTCCCTACCTCCCTATTAGATTCACTCGCAGGTCGGGCAGGTGCAGACAGGGCAGGTGCAGGCGGAGCCGCATCCGCAGTTTCCTTCACATCCACAGCCTTTTGCGTTTCGTGTCGTCATGGTTTTCGTTTCCTTTCAGAGGCCAATGTGTTGGCCTTCACAACTGCTAACGCACGACCGCCGGAAACATTACACCTTGACGCTACTTTTGTTGGAGACATCTCCGCTGAAGCTCAAAAAGCTGATGGATACCGGCCTGTGCAATGTCGAGCATGCGGTTGAGTTGGTCGCGTGTATAGGGTTCCCGCTCGGCGGTGGCTTGCGTTTCCACCAGCCCGCCGTTTTCCGTCATTACCACGTTCATATCGGTTTCGGCGCGTGAATCTTCTTCGTAGGCGAGATCGAGCAGCACCTCGCTATCCACAATGCCGATGGAAGTGGCCGCAACAAGCTGGTACATGGGCGAGGTTTCCAGCGTGCCTGCCTCGACCAGCTTGTCCAACGCCATGCCCAGCGCGACGGCTGCGCCGGTGATCGCCGCCGTGCGTGTGCCGCCATCCGCCTGAATGACGTCGCAATCCAGAATGATCATGCGTTCGCCGAGCGCCTTCAAGTCCACTACGGAACGCAGTGAACGGCCGATGAGGCGCTGGATCTCGTGCGTGCGGCCGCCGATCTTTCCACGCTCGCTCTCACGCGGTGTGCGGGTGAGCGTGGCGCGCGGCAGCATGGAATATTCGGCTGTGACCCAGCCCTTGCCGGAGTTACGTAGCCAACCTGGCACAGTCTGCTCCACGGTAGCGTTGCACAGCACGCGGGTGTTGCCGCACTCGATGAGCACCGAACCCTCGGCAGTGGCAACGTAGTTGGGAGTGAGGCGCGTCTCGCGCAATTGATCGAAGCGACGACCGCCCGGGCGGAAAAGTTCAGAAGACATGAGAGTGATTATCGCTGGTTCGCGGCGAACGGCCCAATCCATCTCTACCGGATTTCCGCTTTCGTTCAATCTTGCCGGGGTTTAAACCATCCCCTTAGCATGAATCTCAGTAGGTACTTGGCGCACACTACCGATACCTCATACCGTTCAAGACTTAGCTCGAATGTTCCCTTGGCAACGATGTCGCAATCAAAGTGCCAAAGTGGTACAAAACGAGATTAGAGGTATGCAGGTCCATGTTGAGTAAGACTGCAGAACACCTTCGAGGGACCGGCAGACAGAGTATGCCTTCCCGCGAGGTCGAGACCGAGAAGACTGCAACCGCGGAGAGCAGAAGCAACGCGATTGCATTACCACCGCTCCACCTGCTGGTTGTAGACGATGATGCTTCCGTACTGGAGGCTTGCTGCGAAATTGCCATGGGCATGAAGTTTGTTGCCCATGGGGCCCTCACCCAGGAAGAAGCCCACCAACAACTGGTGCAATATCCCATTGATATCGTCTTGCTGGATATGAAACTTGATGGCGGTTCTGGCCTGTCCCTGCTGGAAGACATTCGCCATAGTTATCCCCAGGTTTCCGTCATTGTGATGACTGCCTTTGCCACCGTGACAAGCGCGGTAGAAGCGATGCGTATCGGCGCGAGCGACTATCTCACCAAGCCGTTCGCTATGGAAGAACTGATGGAAACGCTGGAACGCGCTGCCCGGCGTAAGCAATTCGATAACGCAGGCCGCCGTTTGCGCGAAAAGATGCTCACAGATGCGGGCATGGGCAACATCATCGGCCGCTCACCGGAGATGCATAAGCTGTACCGCATTTTGTCGAAGGTCGCATTTTCAAACCATCCTGTTCTTATTCTTGGCGAAAGCGGAACGGGCAAAGAAGTCGTGGCTCGAACGATCCACGCTGCCGGACCGAGCGCAGACAAACCATTCGTTCCAATCGATTGCGGTTCGCTCGTTCCCACATTGATTGAAAGTGAACTGTTTGGCCATGTGAAGGGCGCGTTTACCGGAGCCTTGCAGCACAAAGAAGGTCTGCTTTCGTGGGCAGATAGCGGTACGATCTTTCTGGATGAGATCGGTGAACTTCCTCTCGATTTACAGGCCCGTCTACTGCGTGCGTTGCAGGAAAAGGAAGTGAGGCCCATCGGTTCTACGCAGGCAGTCCCAATCCGTGCACGTGTCCTGGCAGCCACCAACCGGGATCTGGCTTCCATGGTTGAGCAAGGCCGCTTTCGTAAGGACCTGTACTTTCGTTTGAATGTAATCAGTCTCCGTGTTCCGCCGTTGCGTTCGCGCCGCGAAGACATCCCGCTGCTCGCCGCGCATTTTCTTACGCGGCTGTGCCATGAGAGAGGAGTGGACTACAACTTCTCTGACGAAGCCATTCGCGTGATGACGGAATACGATTGGCCAGGCAACGTACGTGAACTGGAGAATGCTATCGAACGTGCCTGCGCACTCTCTTCCGGCCCGGTTATCAATATGGCGGACCTGCCGACACAATTGCAGGAGTATCGTTTTCAGAAAGGTGATGTAACCCATATCGATGCGCGTGGACGAGATTCCATCAGTGCGGGCAGACCATCTGGAGAACGCACTTCCCTGCCCCGGCTCATCACTATCGCCGAGCTTGAAAAAGAAGCCATCCTGAATGCCATTCGTCAACTTAATGGTGACAAGTTGATGGCCGCCCGCATGCTTGGAATTGGAAAAACCACGCTCTATCGCAAACTGAAGGAATACGGCATCTCCGATGGCTAGTCCGCGAAATTTCAGCGCGTGCAAGTCCTTATTCGCATCCAACTAAATAGGTTGCATAACAATCCGGAGTGGGTCATGGAAGAAACGGGTCAGAAAACGGTGCTACTGGTCTCTGCCATGTCTGGCGCGGAAAATCTCGCAGCCACCCTATCGCATGAAGCTCATGTTCCCGTGCAAGTAGCACGCAATCTAAGGTCTACGCTCGCAGCGCTCCGGCGCGCGGAGTTTGGCGCGGTGCTGGTCGATACTGGCACCATCTCTGAAGAGACAGTGGAACTTATCTGGCAACGTTCAGGGCTTGCGGCCAATATGGAAATGCGTCTTGAAGGGGTGGGAGCAACAAAAATTATCAGGGAAGTCTCCTCTGTGATGCAGAGACGTGAGCGCGAAGCTGAACAGGCACGGCGTGAAGCCACGCATGCCTTACAGGACGAGTTCCGGCAGGAACTTACCGGTTTGTTATTGCAGACGGAGTTGATGATGCGTGAACCCTCCATGCCACCTTCGGTAGAGCGTAAAGTTCGCGTGCTGCATGATCTTACCGATGCGCTCAGGGTGCGGCTTCGAAACGCTTAAGCTTGGCAGATAAATATCCTGCATATGAGCGATCGCCTGCTTGCTTCTAGTGAAGATGGCGGTCTCTGTTTCATAGCTGTGCTCTTCGGGTTATGCGAAGAAGCACCAACATGTCTGCTATGCTGGCCTTCGAAACAAGGAGCAGAACATGGCAGATGAAACAGTCGCAGCACCCGTCAAAATCACAGTGCGTCCCAACGGTCCCCTCCGGGTAGAAGGCCACATCCAGCTTGTGGATGCCGATGGCAAAGAGTGGGACCTCACAGGCAAACCTGCCGTTTCGCTTTGCCGCTGCGGTGCCAGCGAAAAGCGTCCGTTCTGCGATGGATCCCATAACAAGATTGGTTTCCAATGCATGACCAGTCCAGGAAATCTCACCTAAACTCAGGCGCAATTACGGATGTTCACCTTGTCAGGGAGGCCGATTCGCATGAAGCGAACACTAATCTGTTCTGCCGTAGTGTGTGTGCTGGCTGGAGGAGCACCGCTTTATCCTTCGCAGGCAAGAGCACAAACACACTCCACGCATAAGACTGCACACGCCGACGAGTCAGCCATGCAGGCTGCCGTCGGTGTATATGCGCAGATAGACGAGCCGGACATTCTGCTTTCCATTTCGCGCGAAGGACATCGCCTCTATGTGGAAGGCGCACGTTCTCCAAAGTTGGAATTGCATACTGCCGGGATAGACAGGTTTACCGCAACGAATGGCCAGATGTACGACTTTGAGCGTGACAATACCGGCAACTTCGTTGGGATGTCTCTCTCCAGTGGGCATACCGGAACAAGCGCTATCCGTAGCTATAAAAAGATCAGCAGCACGCCCCAGCAGCTCAATCATTATCGGGCTTATGTTCGAAGCGAAGCTATGATTCCCATGCGGGATGGCGCTCGCCTACACACTGTCATTCTGCGACCTGCGGAATCCGGGAATAACGATCCGCTCCCCTTCCTCATGACACGCACACCGTACGGTGTGGATGGCTTTACTTCGGATTACGTTAATTCCAGCAAACCGGAGATGGCGGCGAGCGGCTATATCTTTGTCGCACAGGACATGCGCGGCCGTTACAAGTCCGAAGGCACCTTTGTGATGAACAGGCCTCTCGTGCATACGCTGGGCGACCGCACCGATCCGTCCAAAATCGACGAGAGTACCGATGCCTACGATACTGTCGAATGGCTGGTGAAACATGTGCCAAACAACAACGGGCGCGTCGGCGTCTACGGAGTCTCTTATCCCGGCTTTCTCACCATTATGGCGGAGATCGATCATCATCCTGCCGTAATGGCCGTCAGTCCGCAGGCGCCGATGACCGACGTCTGGCTAGGCGACGACTTCTTTCACAACGGCGCCTTCCGCGAGACGTATGCCTTCGACTACGTGCAACAGCTTGAGGCGCAGAAGACGGACAAGCGCGTTTCCATGCAGGAAGACATCTATAGCTTCTTTCTGCGCTACGGCAACTTTGAGAATGCCGCCAAAGCTGCAAACATGGCGCATCTTCCCACAGCACGTTACTTCATCGAACAGCCGGAGTACACAAAGTTCTGGCGTGACATGTCTGTACTGCCACATCTCACCAAAGTGGAAGTACCCACGCTTGAGGTCGGCGGCTACTTCGATCAGGAAGATATGTTCGGCACACAAGCTGAATACGCCGCATTGCACGCGCACGAGCAGACCGGCGGCCCGCGCGTTTATATGGTGCTTGGCCCCTGGAACCACGGCAGATGGAACACCACCACGCGACATCTCGGTGCGCTCGATTTTGGCGAACCTACAGGCGACGAATATCGCAAACGGTATGAGTTTCCCTTCTTCGAAAAGTTCCTGAAGGAGCGTAGCGGCTTCAACCTGCCGGACACGGCCACTTTTCGCACGGGCACCAACAAGTGGCAGGAATACAAATCGTGGCCTCCCCCGGAAGGATTTCATGTCGCAAGGCTCTATCTCAGTCCACATATGGGGCTCAGCTTTACCGCGCCACGCGGCAAGAACGACCGCGCCGCCGCAAGCTACGTCTCCGATCCTTCGAATCCTATCCCCTACCGTGAACGGCCTATCGAATCGACCTATGGCAATGGCTCGCGGTGGCGTCCGTGGCTCTCCACCAGTCAGGCTTTCCTGAAAGATCGTAAGGACATTCTCAGCTTCTCCACACCTCCGCTGGAGAAAGATACAACGATTACCGGCGATATTCTCGCGGACATATTTGCTTCCACCTCCGGCAGCGATGCGGATTGGGTGGTCAAGCTCATCGATGCCTACCCAGCCGACGCACCCGCGCCGATGGCCGGTTATCAGGTAATGATTGTGGATGAGATATTTCGTGGACGTTATTTGCATAGCTTTCAGAAAGCTGGTCCGCTGGAATCCAATAAGATCACGGAGTTCAAGTGGAGCCTGCATGCGGCGGACCATACCTTCCGCAAAGGCCACCAGATTATGGTGCAGATCCAATCCACCTGGTTTCCGCTCTACGACCGCAACCCTCAGACCTTTGTGCCGAACATCATGACCGCGCCCGCAGAAGCTTACAAAGCACAGACACATACCATCTACTTTTCAGCCAAACATCCCTCCCACCTTGAGGTCATGGTGCCGGATAGCGAGAGATGATAATTAGTCACATATGTCCATCAAAACCATCTCTCGCCGCGAGGTCTATAGCAACTACTGGACGCGCGTTTATGAAGACATCATCGAACGTGACAATGGCCAGCGCGGTGTCTACGGGGTTGTAGAGAAAGACCCTGCCACCATACTTGTGGCGCTGGATCAGGATACGGACGGCGAACAGTACCTGTGGCTCGTGGGACAGTACCGGTATACGGTGAAGGAGCACCATTGGGAATTTCCGCAAGGTGGCTGGGAGATGCCCGATGTAGATGTGGAAGAGCTTGCACACGGAGAATTGCGCGAAGAAACAGGTCTACAGGCCGGCAAGATGACGAAACTCGGCATGCTCTGGATTGCCTATGGAACCATCCGGCAGGAGCAGCATATCTTTCTGGCAGAAGATTTGACCCCTGGACCGCCCCAGAACCGCGATAAAGAAGAACACGACCTGGAAGCCAAACGTGTTAGTGTGCGTGAGTTTGAAGATATGCTGCTGGACGGCTCCATCCGCGATAACTGCACGCTAGCTGCATGGGGCTTATACAAGGTATGGCGCGAGCGGCAGCAAGGTCGCTAGCGGACCCTATTCCCATTCAATCGTACCTGGTGGCTTGGATGTAATGTCGTACACCACACGGTTGATGCCCTTTACCTCGTTCACAATACGCGATGAGATTGTCTTCAACACGTCGTACGGCAGCGGTGCCCAGTCCGCCGTCATACCGTCTTCCGAGGTCACGGCGCGAATCGCACATGTGTACGCATAGGTGCGCTGATCACCCATCACACCCACACTCTTTACCGGAAGCAGCACGGCAAAACTCTGCCAAAGCTGCTTGTAGAGACCGGCGTTCTTGATCTCTGACACGCAGATGTCGTCTGCTTCCTGCAGAATCGCAACGCGCTCCGGCGTGACTTCGCCCACAATGCGAACAGCGAGTCCCGGCCCGGGGAACGGCTGGCGGTCAAGAATCTCGTCCGGCATGCCGAGGTCGCGACCGATGCGGCGTACTTCGTCCTTGAAGAGATCGCGCAGAGGCTCGATCAGCTTGAGCTTCATGTTCTCTGGCAGACCACCCACGTTGTGATGGCTCTTGATCGTCTGCGACGGTCCTTTCACGCTCGATGATTCGATTACATCGGGATACAGCGTGCCCTGCACCAGCCACGCCACTTCGTTGCCCTCGGCATCGTGCTCGGCCTCACCACTCTTATCCAACTCTTCCAGAATCCTCGCCGCCTCATCATCAAACACTGTGATGAACTCGCGGCCAATGATCTTGCGCTTCGTTTCAGGATCGGTGATGCCGCCAAGCTGCGAGAGGAAGCGCTTCGACGCATCCACTGCGACAACCTTAAGGCCGAGCTTCTCGCGCATCGTCGCCTGCACCTTAGCAAATTCGTCTTTGCGCAGTACGCCGTTGTTCACAAAGATGCACGTCAGCCGGTCGCCGATTGCCTTCTGCACCAGCACCGCAGCCACGGACGAGTCCACGCCGCCGCTCAGGCCGCAGATCGCGCTCCCCTTGCCCACCTGCTTGCGGATGCGCTCGACCGTCGTCTCAATAAAGTGTTCCGGCGTCCAGTCCGCCTTTGCGCCGCACAGGTCCAGCACAAAGTTGCGCAGCAACTCCGTTCCCTGCCTGGTGTGATGGACCTCAGGATGAAACTGCACGGCCCACATCTGCGCTGTTTCGTTGGCAATCGCCGCCGGTGCATGTCCCGTCTCGCCGACCAGGCGAAAGCCTGGAGCAAGCTGAACTACGCTATCGCCATGCGACATCCACACGTCCAGCGTCTGCGGCAGGCCATGGAAGAGCGGCGTCTCGGCGACGATGTTCACCTTCGCATCGCCATACTCGCGTTTGTCGGCAGACTCCACCTTGCCACCCAGGTGGTGGGTCATAAACTGCATGCCGTAGCAGATGCCAAGCGTTGGCAAGCCAAGCTTCAGTACAGCGGGGTCGGCCTTCGGCGCGTCCGCGTCATAAACGGAACTCGGCCCGCCCGAAAGTACGATGCCGCACGGTTCATACTTGCGAATTTCCTCCAGCGAAGCCGTGCATGGCACAACGACGGAGAAGACGTTGAACTCGCGAATGCGCCGCGCAATCAGTTGCGTGTACTGCGCGCCAAAGTCGAGGATGACGATCGTTGAGCTGTGTTTGGGACTGCGGTCTGATGTGGCCACGTCTCCAGTGTAGAAGGCCGCAACCAGTCCCGCAATCCACAGGCGCGAAAGTCTACGCTGGATCCTTATGCCGCGTGCTGCGCACGCCCGTTGCAATCGCCAGACCGATCAGAATCAGATCAGCCACTACAATCCAGTGCTGGCTTACGTGGGCCAAATGTAAACCATAGGACACACCTGCAATAAGAACCAAATACCCAATGAGATAAATCGCGAAAGACATGCCTTTGCTCCTCGTACAGCATTGCCACGCTGTCTTCGGATGCGAAATATGCTCAAAATGTCACTTGGCTATCTGTTCGTCTTTCCATAGATATAAATACGCTGCCAGCCGCGTCACATGGAAATAGTCTGACGCGATGAAATAAAGCACGCTCACGCCAAGCGTCCACTTCACCAGAAAATCTTCTGTCGCAACCGACTGGAACGGTAGCGGCGTTGCCGAAAACACCATCAGCAAAACCAGCAGCGCGATCTTTACAATGCCCATCACCAGATTGATTTCAATCAGCCTGTCGCGCAGCTTGCCCAGCCGCAAGGCCGCGCGCAGACTCTGCCATGCGCCAAGATTCCGCAGCATTGCCAGCAACGGCGCAATGCCGAACACCCATCCGAAGATCGCCCACACCATGAACAGGCCAATCGTCAGCACAATGGCCGCGCCCACATACACCATCACCTGCGGCTCGCCGCCGGCCATGGAAGGCTCAAGGATCGTCCGCTTGGCCACATACGAGAGCACCGACCACCACACCCACACCGTTGCTACTATCGCAATCGCTCGCAGCAGGTTCAGCACAATAAGAGTGAGTGGCCGAGCATGCATTGCGGCCCTGTCCATCGCGCGGAGCACCAGCGTCCGGCCCATCGATGCGACGATCACCCACGCTACTACAAAGATGGGTACAGCCACCATTAACTCCGGCTTCAACGCAGGCCACGCTACCAGCAGCGCGCTGGCAATTACGTTCGATCCGGCCATCGGATCGGTCAGCAGTTTATTGATGGAAAGCTCCGCAATGCCCGTTTCGCGCCAGGGCGTAGTCGCCATCACATGCGTCACCAGATGCCAGCTATATACCAGCGCAGGAATGCCGACGATCCAGCGCCACAGCACCTCCAACAGCACCAGCTTTGGATGCTTCCGCACCCATGTCATGGTGCCAACAAAACTCTGCGTCGGGCGTGCTACCTGGTTCGATTCACTCACTTACTTCACCACAATATTCACAAGCTTGCCCGGCACATAGATCTGCTTCACCACCGTCTTTCCGGCAATGCGCGCCGCAACTTTTTCATCCTCATGCGCAGCCGCTTTGATCATCTCTTCCTCCGACCCCGCAGCCACGCGAACCACATTTACCAGCTTTCCGTTCACCTGCACCGGAATCTCAATTTCATCTTCCTTCGCAAGCTCCTCATCCGCGATGGGCCACGATGCGCGGAACACCTGCCCCGTCTGTCCCATCTGCGCCCACAACTCCTGCGCAAGAAACGGCGCAAACGGCGCCAGCAGCAGCGTCAGCGTTCGGAACACCTCGGCGCGCGTATCGATCGGCACCAAGCCGTTGTCCATCGCCTGCTCATTCGCGGCAATCTCGTTCACCAGGATCATGATGGACGCGATACACGTATTGAAGTGCCAGCGCCCGCTGAAGTCCTGCGTGATCTTCGCGACCGTCTGATGCAGCTTGCGCAACAGGTTCATGCCTTCGGTGGAAAGCCCCGCCAGCAACGCTTCGCCTGTCTTCTTCTCTTCGGCAAAGTGCGCAGCAATCTCCGGGGCATACTTCGTCGTCAACCGATACACGCGCGCCAGAAAACGCGAAATACCTGCAACGCCTTCTTCCTGCCACTCCAGGTCTTTGTCGGGCGGTGCGGCAAACAGCGCATACATCCTCGTCGCATCAGAACCGTACTTCGCAATCATGTCATCAGGAGAAACGATGTTCCCCTTCGACTTCGACATTTTCGCGCCGTTCTTGATCACCATGCCCTGCGTGAACAGCCGCGTCGCAGGTTCATCGTTTTTGATAAGTCCCAGATCGCGCATCACCTTCGTCCAGTAGCGCGAATAGATCAGGTGCAGAATCGCATGCTCCACGCCGCCGATATATTGGTCAATCGGAAACCAGTAATTCGCCTTCGCAGAATCAAACGGCGCATTCGCATTCTTCGCATCGGTGTAACGGTAGAAGTACCAGCTCGAATCGACGAACGTGTCCATCGTGTCCGTCTCGCGCCGACCCTTGCCACCGCACTTCGGGCAGGTCACGTTCAAAAACTCCGGCACCTGAGAAAGCGGCGATCCGTTCGTCTGCGTGATCTCGATCTTTTCCGGCAGCAGCACCGGCAACTGCTCATCGGGCACCGGCACAATGCCGCAGCCATCGCAGTAGATCATCGGAATGGGCGTGCCCCAATACCGCTGGCGCGACACACCCCAATCCTTCAAGCGGAACGTCGTCTTCGCCTTGCCAAAGCCCTTCGCCTCGGCATGCGCAGCCATCTTCTCCTGCGCCTCCAGGACAGCTTCGCCCGTCCACTCGCCCGAGTCGATCAGCACCGACTCTTCTTCCGCCACATACGGCAGGGCAAGATCGTCCGTGTCCACATTCGGAGCAATCACACGCTTGATTGGCAGGTTGTACTTCCCTGCAAACTCATAGTCGCGTTCATCATGCGCAGGCACACTCATAATCGCGCCCGTGCCGTAATCCGCAAGGATGTAGTTCGCCACCCAAATGGGCAACGCCTCACCCGTAAATGGATTAATGGCCTCACGTCCCGTCGGCACACCATGCTTTTCGATGTTGCCAAAAGCATCGGCTTCCTTCGCCGCCTTTTGCTGCGCCACCATCTCTTCCACCTGCGGACGCAACGTATCGTCGAATGAAGCCCAGTGCTTCACAATCGGATGTTCCGGCGCAAGCTGAATCGACGTCGCACCAAAGATCGTATCGATACGCGTCGTGAACACCGTAATCGCCATGCCATCGGTGCAGTCCTTCACCTTAAAAGTGATCTCTGCACCCTCACTGCGGCCAATCCAATTGCGCTGCATCGTGCGCACCTTGTCCGGCCAGCCATCCAGCTTATCGATGCCGTCCAGCAACTCATCCACATAATCCGTAATGCGGAAGAACCACTGCTCCAGGTCGCGCTGCTCCACCAACTGGTCATCATGACGCCAGCAATAGCCGCCCACCACCTGCTCATTCGCCAGCACCGTCGCGCACTGCGGACACCAGTTCACCTTGCTCTGCTTGCGATACGCCAGGCCCTTCTCGTACATCCGTAGAAAAAACCACTGGTTCCACTTGTAATAATCCGGCAGGCACGTCGTAACTTCGCGCTGCGCCCAGTCATAGCTCAGCCCCATGCGGCGCATCTGCGTCCGCATCTCAGCAATGTTGCTCAGCGTCCACTCACGCGGGGGGATGTTGTTCTTGATTGCCGCATTCTCTGCCGGCAGACCGAACGAATCCCACCCCATCGGATGCAGCACGTTATATCCGCGCATCCACTGGTAACGCGCCAGCGCATCGCCGATGGAGTAGTTGCGCACATGCCCCATGTGCAGCTTGCCGCTTGGATACGGCAGCATCTCCAGCACGTAATACTTCGGCTTTTTGCTAGTGGCCTCATCTTCGGCGGCATAAAGAGACGCATCGGCGTCCCACTGCGCCTGCCAGCGCGGCTCAATCTCTGTGGGGTTATAACGGATAGGGTCTTCGGCAGCGCGGTTCTGCGTCTCTTCTGGCATACTTCTTTGATTGTAAAGAAGACGCGAAGTTGCAGCCCGGCATCTGACCGAAAGAGAGCACACGTACGATGAAACATCCGCAGGTATTCCTCGATTGCGACGGGGTTCTCGCCGACTTTGACGCCGCTGCCATAGAACTTTTCGGCCTTCCACCGCGCGAAGCCGAAGCCAAGCTCGGCAGGCCTGCGTTCTGGAACCGTCTCCGCCGACACAAACCAGGTTTCTACGAACACCTTCCGCTCATGCGCGATGCCGAAGCGCTCTTCCGTGCCGTCGAGCACCTCAAACCCATCATTCTTACCGGATGCCCCATCGGCAACTGGGCGCAACCGCAGAAACAGGCATGGGCTGCCAAACACTTTCCCGGCACACAGATGATCACCTGCATGGCGCGCGACAAACGCAAACACATGCAGCCCGGCGACATCCTCATTGACGACAATGACAAATATCGCGCACTGTGGGAAGAAGCCGGCGGACACTTCATCCACCACACCTCAACGGAAAAGACCCTCAATGAACTCGAGGGTCTTGGCATCCAGGTGCATCGCTCAAAGCACTAGAAGACGGCAATCTCCGGCACAATGATGGGTGCCTTCAGGTTCTTCGTGCTGCTCGTCAGGTAATAGGTTGAGATCTCCGGCAACTGCTCCTGCACCAGCACGAGCGACGGCAGATAGAAGCTCTGAATCTCCGTACGGCCCATAAACCCTTCCGCCCTGATCGCCTTCGCAAACGCCGTCACAAACTCCTGCGCCGTGGCCTGCGCATGCGGCGGAGGAACGTGGATGTCGTACTTGATCTCCGGAGCTACACGTACACGCATAGCAGTCGTTGCACGCTCAGGCGCCAGCGGAGATTTCTGCCCGGGCCCCTTCGCGTAATACCACTGGTAATACTTCACAAACCGGAAGAGTTGCTGCAACGTAATCGGCGAATAAGGGCTTGGTATGCCTTCCTTCTTTGCAAACGCCACCGACACAGGCGAGAGCGCCAGATCGTTCTTCTGCTTGTGCGCGATGCCCTCGTAGTCCTTGTTGTTCCCTTCCGGGAAAGGCAGCTTGTCGCAGATAAACATCTTCTGCGCTTCCGCAAAGGTCACGTCGTGAATCCAGACCTTGTCCTCATCGGTGTATGCAGAACCATCCGCCTTGCGGCATGCACTCGCCCGGTAGTACGACTCATGCCAAATCGCAGCGATGCCATCTTTCGTCACGCCCGCATCCGTCTCCAGCACACTCACGCCTGCATCAAGCCCGTTCTCAAATGAAGGCAGCGTGTTCTCCGGGCGATCTGCCCGCCCGCCGCGATGTGCCGATGACTCAAAGTTATTCAGATACTTCAACTGCGCGGCATTGCCCTTCGCCTTCGCGCGCTCTTCCTGCAACACACTCATCAGCAACTCAGGATCGTCCGTGATGATGCCGTCCACCTTCTTTGCAATCAACGCACGGATGGAGTCTTCATCATCCGGCGTCCACACCACCACACCCGCACCCGCGGCATGCACCGCATCCACATCCACTGCGCCCTTCAGCACCAGCCTGTAATACGGCGAAAGATACTGCTTACCTGTATTGTGGTGCGCACGCGCATGCGCCACCCCCTTTTCCATCAGCCTGGTATACGGATTCGGTTGAACAGATTTAGCCTGCTGCGCCATAAGCGGCACAGCCGTCAAAGCAACGGCGAGAAGTCCATGAACAGTTTTCATCGTGCGAACAGTAAACCAGCCCAGACGCACATTTGAAAAGCCCACGCGAAGCTCATCGCCCTGCGCGTAGCAGCGCCGTGCGCGCAGCACTACCCCGCGCTCAACGTCCGCAACGCACTCACATTCCGCAACACATCACTCGGGTCATCCACCGGCGTCTCCGCAATAAACGCGCAGTGCGCCCACCTAGGATCGCGCAACAACCGCCGGAACGCCGCGCCGCCGATCGTGCCCTCACCGATATGCTCATGCCGGTCCAGCTTCGATCCGCAGGCCGCCTTCGCATCATTGCAGTGCCACACCTTCACCATGTCGAAACCGATCGTATCCCCGATCAGCTTCATCGTCTCTTCGTAGCCGGATTCACTCACAATGTCATACCCCGCAACATGCACGTGGCACGTATCCAGACACACCGCCACGGGGGCGCACTTCTTCAGGTGCTGATACAGCTCGCCCACCTGATCGAACTTGCCGCCCAGCGAAAACTCCGCACCCGCCGTATTCTCCAGCAGGATCTTGAAGTCAGCATCCTGCCACGGCAGCCCGTCAATTGCGCGCTCAATACACTCCGCCGCATACTGCAATCCCTGGTCACGCGTCAGCCCTTTATAGCTCCCGGGATGCAGCACGAGGTACTCCGCGCCCAGCGCCAGCGCGCGCTCCACCTCGCCACGAAATGCATCGGTGGCGTTCTTCCGCACGGTGTCGGACTGCGAACACAGATTGATGAGATAACTCGCATGGATCGTCAGTGGAACAATCCCATGCTCCGCGCGCAACGACCGCATCTTCTGCGCGTCCTCCGGCTTTACCGGAGCGGCCTTCCACTGCCGCGGCGACGACGAAAAGATCTGAAAGCAGTTCGCTCCGCAGTCCGCCGCGCGCTGCACCGCCGTCCACGTTCCGCCGGCAGTCGAAAGATGAATGCCGATGCGTTTTTTCTGAATCTCAGTTGTTTTCTTCTCTGTCTTACTCATATCTTCCAAATGGTAGAAGAACAGACCGAGTAAATCCGCACTCAAATCTCAGGAGGGCCACCTATGGCCACAGAACAAGGCTTCAAAAGTCACGCACGCTTTGACCCGTGGTTTCATTTCTTTCTCGCACCGCTCAATTTCCTCATTCTGATCGTTGCAGCCAAAACAGCATGGGTATACCGCGACAAGCTGCACTACTTTTTTCTCGCTATCGCCATTTCACTGGTGCTTATGGGCTTTAAAACACGTCTTTATGCCCTGAGAAACCAAGACCGCATCATTCGCCTTGAAGAGCGCACTCGTCTTTCTCGTTTGATGCCCCAGGAGCCAACCGTCGTGGAAGCACTCACCATGCAACAGTGCATCGGATTGCGCTTCGCCTCCGACGAAGAAGCAGCCGATCTGGCCCGCATCGCTGTTCGCGAACACCTCACCAGCAAACAGATTAAAGAACGCGTAAAAACCTGGCGCGCCGACCATCACCGCATCTAGCAAAATGCAAACGGGTGAGGCATCGCCTCACCCGTTCTACTCACTCTTTATCTAAAACTTACTGGCTGACCTCAACCCCGCGCCAGAAAGCAATATGGTGCTTCACCTGCCGCGCCTGCGGCTTCGGATCGGGGTAGTACCACGCAGCATCCGGATTCTCCTGCCCATCCACAATCAGCGTGAAGTAGCGTGCCTGGCCTTTCCACGGGCAGCGCGAGGAGGTCGAAGACGAGCGCAGAAACTCACGCTTCACCGTCTCTTCAGGGAAATAGATGTTCCCCTCGATAGTCTCAAACTTGTCGCTCTCTGCGACGGTCTGGCCGTTCCAAACTGCTTTTGCCATAAACCCTCTCTCAAATCAGTCACTTACGCCGCGTGGCCTAAAAACGGCGTGAATCAGATGCTGATACAGAGCTCTATTGCCCATCTTGGCTCCTTTTAGAATTTTAGCCGAAATTCGCCCAAAAAGCGAGGTGTGACGGTCGCGTAATTACCTTGTTTGCCTCGTAACTTCTCTTTTTGCCGAAAGATAGCGCAGACCCCGCTCAATGGCATATCCGAATCCTTCAAATCCAGTGATCAGTTCTTCGGTATCAGCAACACCGATTAAGATCAAAACGCCATCGAGAGGATGATGAAGTTCGACTGTTCCCACCACATTCAGGCAATTCTTGAGTCGGTCAGCAGGATTGTTCACATCGTAAATAGTAAGTTCTGCAAGACCAGGATCTTTTACGGCCCAGATCCTTCTGCATACGGCACGATTGGCAGGAGTTTCAATTACCCATACTGGATACTGAGCTAGAAGCCGGAGGAGAACTCCCTCTTCTACCTCAGGCTCCACCACAACCGCTACGCTCATGCGACCTCAACCACCGGTCGCGTCTTCTCAGGATCAGGTTTCGACAACGGCTTGGCCTCTTCCTTCACAGGAACCTCGACCTTTACCCCCGTATCCTTATCAAAGGTGCACTCCTTCGCCGGCTTAAGTTCTTCTTCAGGAGCACCCTTCTTCTTGCGCTTCTTCGGCATGGCTTCGGCATTGTTCGGACAGACCAGATGGATCGTGCCCTCCTTAGGCACCTCCACCAGATAGGTAGAACCGCACTTTGGACATGGCCCCGGAACCAGCTTTTGGTTCGAGGTGAAGTCGCACTTCGGATAGTTCACGCAGCCGTAGAAGACGTTCCCCGTCCGCGCCTTGCGTTCGGCCAGCTTGCCGCCGCACTTCGGACACGGAACTTCGAGGTAGTTTTGTTTCACGTACTTGCACTTGGGATAGCCCGAGCAAGACACGAACTCGCCATAGCTGCCCTGCCGCTTCACCAATTCCATGCCGCACTCCGGGCAAGGCTCGCCCGTCGGCTCCGGTGGTTTCTGCTGCACCTTCTGGTTCAACCGGCGGATGGTCCGGCACGGCGGATCGGCGTTGTAATCCTGACACGCCATGAACGGGCCCCACGGTCCATTCTTCAGCACCATCTGCTTGCCGCACGCGTCGCAGTACTCCTCTTCCTCCTCCGCGCCAGCTTCGGCGGCCGAAAGGTCCGGCTTGTCCGCATAATTCTCGCGGGTATAGTCGCATGAAACAGGCTCAATCACGATCTTTTTGCCGCGTTCCGCAGCAGTTTTCAGCGCCTCTACAAGTTGCGAGTTGTCTTCCACCTGGTCGTTCGACGCCTCAGCATCTTCAACCATTCCCTTTACAATCATCGGGAAGTGCAGTTTTGCGAGAATCTTCTTGTGAGCCGCCTTCGGGTCTTTTTTATAGCCTGAGACCGCAATCGACATCGGCTTGGCTTTTGAAAAGTTCGAGCACGCATAAAACGACCCAAACTTGCCCCATCGCAGAACCAGAGGCGAACCGCACTTCTCGCACTTCTCGTTCGTCGGTTTTTCCCAGGTCTTGATTGTCTCCATCTCTTTCGCGGCGACCTTAATCTCATCCTCGAGATGTTCGTAAAAGGCGTTCAGCAGATCAGTCCACTTCTCACGCCCGCTCTCCACCTCGTCGAGTTCGTCTTCCAGTCTGGCTGTGTACGCCATGTCGAAGATGTATGGGAAGTTCTTCACCAGCAGACTTGTGACCACCATGCCGATCTCAGTGGGAACGAGACGCCGCTGGATCTTTTTGGCATAATCACGCTCCTGGATCGTATTAATGATGGAGGCATAGGTCGATGGCCGGCCAATCCCCCGCTCTTCCAGCTCCTTCACCAGCGAAGCTTCGTTGTAGCGCGGCGGAGGCTCGGTAAACTTCTGCCCCGTCAAAATGTCCACAAGGTCCAACGCCTGCCCCTGCTTCAACGGCGGAAGCGAGCGGTCCTCATTGTCCTCTTCACCGTCAGTCTTGGCAGCATCGACCGGCTTCGTCTCAGCCTTGCCCGGCTCCGCGATCTTCAGGAAGCCATCAAACTTCAACACAGATCCTGTCACGCGCAGGTGGTACGTCTTGTCGGCCTTAGCCTCAATCTCCACTGCGGTCTGGTCATAGACGGCCGGAACCATCTGGCTGGCAACAAAGCGCTGCCAGATCAGCCGGTAAAGTTTGTACTGCTCGTCCGAGAGATACTTGCGGATCGCGTCCGGCGTGTTCTCCACGTTCGTGGGACGAATCGCCTCGTGGGCGTCCTGGGCGTCTTTCTTGCCCTTGAAGACGTTCGGTTTCTCCGGCAGGTACTTCGCACCCACCTTCTTGCCGATGTACTCCCGCGCCGCCGCCACAGCTTCAGGAGAAACACGCGTCGAATCGGTACGCATATAGGTAATCAGGCCAACCGTACCCTCGCTGCCCAACTCCACGCCTTCATACAGACGCTGCGCTACTCCCATGGTGCGACGAACGTTGAAGCCCAGGCGGTTTGCCGCATCCTGCTGCAAGCGAGAGGTCGTATATGGCCCCGGAGCGTTCCTGCGGCGCTCCTTTGCCTCCACCGACGCCACAGTCCACCTGGCTTTCTTCAACTGCTCGACGGCAATCTCGGTCGTCTTCCCGTCAGCAAACGCAGGTGCGCTCACCGTATCCACGGTCAGCTTCCTGCCATCCACGGCATAGAGACGTGCCGTAAACTCCTGCTTCTCGCCGCTTGGCTTCAGATTCGCATCCACCGGCCAGTACTCCACCGGCCTGAAAGCCCGAATCTCGTTCTCGCGGTCTACGATCAGCCGCAGCGCCACGGTCTGTACGCGTCCGGCAGAAAGCCCACGCCGCACCTTGTCCCACAAAAGCGGGGAGATCTCATAGCCCACCAACCGGTCCAGCACGCGGCGGGTCTGCTGCGCCTCCATCAGGTGCTTGTCCACGGCGCGGGCCTTGGTGAAGGCCTCGGTCACGGCCTTTTTGGTGATCTCATTAAATGTGACACGCTGAATCCTGTTCTTGTCCTTCACCGCGGGCTGTAACTGCATCTGCAGGTGATAGGCAATGGCCTCGCCTTCGCGGTCAGGGTCAGGCGCCAGGTAGACGGCGTCAGCCTTGGCGGCCAGCTTCTTCAGCTTGTCGACAAGTTTTTCCTTACCAGGAGAAATAATAAGGTCCGGCTCAAACGTACGCTTCTTCAGCTCCACGCCAATGCCGTTCTTCGGCAGATCCATGATGTGCCCCAGCGAGGCCTCCACCGTATAGTCGTTGCCGAGATATTTGTTGATCGTCTTGGCCTTTGCGGGCGACTCCACGATCACGAGGTTCTTTGCCATTTCAGTCTTCTTTCCTTACATGCCGCCGTGTTCGGCGGTTGCTGCTCAATTCGTCATCTTCCCGTCAGAAACTAACACGGTTCTGTGCAGCCGTCATCGTCAGTGGAAAATTCTCCGCCGAACCGCTATCGGTGTATTCGACAACCGAAGTGCAAAAAGGTTGCAAAGGGCGAGCGTTAGAACGTGCGAAGGTAGTTCTTTCCGGGCAGGCAGCGTACCCTGCCCGCCATCTCCAACTCAAACAAAGCATTGAAGATTTCCGGTGCGGGCAGCTTCTCTTCCAAGGCTTCGATCAATTCATCCAACTGCACGGATTCATCCAGCTTGAGCCGCTCGAACACCTGCATTTCTACGGCAGAAAGAGGCGTTCCGGGTACCGTTTCTGGAAATAAGGATGCCGCACCACCGCCCTTCGATTCGATGCCGCCTGAGAGCTTCTCTTCTAAACCCATCCGGACATGGCTCGGCAGGTCCTCCCAGATGTCCTCCCAGGTGGCAGTCAGCCGCGCACCTTGCTTGATTAAAGTGTTCGGTCCCCAGGCATTCTTGTTGGTCACATTTCCGGGCACAGCATAGACATCGCGGTTCTGTTCCATGGCACAGCGGGCCGTAATACGCGTTCCGGAGTGCTCCGCCGCCTCCACCACCAACACCCCCATACTCATTCCACTCAGAATGCGATTACGGACAGGAAAGTTCTGCGGAGCGGGAAATGTTCCCAGCGGATACTCAGTGATAAGCGTGCCGCCGTTCATCAGAATCTGTTCTGCCAATCGCTTGTTTTCTTTGGGGTAGATCACATCAATCCCTGTGCCCCAGACGGCGACGGTCTTGCCTTTGGCTTCCAGAGCTCCATTATGTGCATAGGTATCCACGCCGCGAGCCATGCCGCTGAAGATAGCCAGTCCGCGCGCCGCCAGATCGCGTGACAGCATCTGCGCCATGGTTTGTCCATAAGGAGAAGGACTACGTGTGCCCACCACCGCGATGCCGGCAAGAGCAAGGTTCTTAGGATCGCCGCGATACCAAAGGACAGCCGGTGGATCGTAAATCTCGCGCAGCCGTTCTGGATAATCCACATCATCGTGGGTCAGAAAATCCGCGCCTGCCTCATGGATGCGTTCGATCTCTTTAACCGCCGCTGCGTGTGCATTGCCTTCAGCGATAAATCTTGCGGCAGCAGCCGGCAGGCCGAGTCCTTCCACCTGTGTCAGGTTCGCCGTAAACAGCTCGCGCGGTCGCGCCAGCTTTGACATCGCCCGCAACGCCCGCATCTGTCCTACGCCGGGCGAGAGCACCAGCGCCACCCACGCAAGCCGGTCTTCCGGTTCTGTCGACCGGGAAATAACAATACCCTGTGTGGATGAAACCTCTTCAGCAGGAAACACGATTCCGAAAACCTCTCAGCGGGATTCTTTCTTATACAACAGCGATAGGCAATTCGCATTTTTGCCGCTTGCAGTAAGAACGAGGCGATTTTGCTAATAAATAACTTTACCGATCAAGCAGTCGCTGCGCTCTCTTTCGCACGCGCTCCATCACCCACTCATCTTCCACTAATGCCCGCAGCTCTGGCTCAATCAGTTTCGGCTCCACAGCGAACCCCTGGGCTACTGCGTGCTCATATTCAGAGAGTTCCTTATCCAGCCCAAGGCGATCATGCTTGTGCAACTGTGCAATCCTGCGGCCTTCTTCCAGCGTCGCCGCCATACCACTCCATATCTCAGCAAGTTGGGATAGGGCCTTGTTGTCTGTGTAATTGAAGGAGCAGCGTGCTACTGAGCCCTCCGGCGTCGTCCACTCCACCGTCTTCACACCAATTCGCGCCAGATTCCGTGCCCTCGATTCACACGGAACAAGATGATTAGAGACCTCAAGTAATCGCCGCATATGTTCCCAGCTCTTCTGGGAAAGGCGCACCTCGCGGGAAACAGGCGCTGCACCTGCGGGGCGGCTCTCAAACATCCCCGAACCATCGTCATCCAGCCGCATCTCCCAATGCGGCACTCGTACGCCTTCGCGTTCAAACGATATCTTCAGTACTGTGGCAGATTGCGCGACTGCCGCAACGGAAAAACAAACAAATCCCAACGCATAGTAAAACTGCCTCATCGACGGCCCTGCATCTCCAGTGTCTGAGAGGTGTGGATATGGCAGATGGCAATCGCCAACGCGTCGGCGGCATCCGCCGGTTCCGGTGCCCTTTCCAGATCAAGCAGTCGCGCCACCATAAACTGCACCTGCTCCTTTGCGGCCAGACCATAACCCACAACTGCGCTTTTAATAGATAGAGGAGCATATTCAGCCACGAGCAAACCACTCGCCGCAGCCGCCATCAAGGCCACTCCGCGCACCTGCCCCAGCTTGAGCGCACTCTTTGCGTTTGCAGAGAAGAAAACCTCTTCCACCGCAACAACAGTGGGTTCATATGCGGCCAGGAGCGCCATCAACTCGGTATGCACCCGTAACAGGCGTTCGGCGGTTTTCTGCTTCTTATCCAGCCTGATCGCGCCCGCAGCTACGGGAACCAGTTCGCGCTGTAGTGAAACTTCGTCCATTTCGACGACGCCCCAGCCGGTATACTCCGTCCCGCAATCGATGCCGAAAACCCGCATGCACCGAGTCTAATGCCCATCCCATCCCGCAGCATCCAGAAATGTATTCATCGCGGTACCTGGGCAGCGGCTGCCAACCTCGGCCATCCAGTTGTCTCCAGCGCCCTTAGGAATTAAAGTACAGCTACACGGGAAAGGAGGATGATCCAGCCTATGAAATCTGACAGTAATTTGTGCGGTATCAACGTACGTGAGGTGACTGAGGCTTAGGGGCTCCGCTCCTAGACCTGGCAGGTCCGAATATCAGCTTTCGACTCCGCCGAGGCCCTTCAAAATGAGTGGACGCCTCAGGTCAATCTCAACAGTTCACCGACAGAAAGCCCGCCAGTATTGGCGGGCTTTTCTGCATCTTTAGCTACCTGCATAGAAGAACGGCTCTGTGCAATATCTCCTCTCCATGAATTCGACAGGCTATCGATGACTTCCATTTCGCCTACCTGTTACTTCTTTCTTGACACTCTAAATTTTATTGCTATACGGTTATGGCCTGTAATGTATCCGAATACATTACAGGCCCTCAATGATCCGCATGTTGGTTCCACGCAAACCACTCACGAAAGGCTATGTACCCATGCGCTTGCATCTTTGCTTTTCAGGCCTTAGGCCTGTTCTTCGCCAAACGCTCCGATCTTTCAACCTCACTTTCCGAATTGTGGCTGTACTGCTGCTCTTCTGTGGCATAGTCGCTCATGCGCAAACGTCTACCCTCTCCGGCGATGTCTCTGATCCTTCCGGCGCACGCGTTACTAACGCGCAGGTGACCATCACCAATGTGAACACCGGTATTCGCACGAATGTGGTCTCCGATTCCCATGGTGAGTTCAACGTACCTGCGCTTCAGCCGGGTCGTTATAACGTGCGCGCGGAAGCCCCTGGCTTCTCCGCCGCTGAAAAGACGAACGTGCGCCTCGAAGTAGACACCGCCGCTCGCGTGAGCCTTTCGCTTACCACGGGTGAGGTCAACTCTACTGTGACTGTTTCCGCTGACCCTCCACTCCTCCAGCCAAACAATGGCGAAATTGAAACGCACATCAGTGAAACGGAGTACGAACAGCTTCCTCTGCTGCAGCTGGGCCGAAATCGAAATCCAACTACATTCGTCTATCTCACTCCTGGCGTACAGGGCTCTGTACAGTTGAACGGCGGCGAATACATTGGCGCCACCAACGTGATCAGCGTCTATGGAAGCCAGCAGTACACCACCGAATTATTGATGGAAGGATTTCCGGGTGGTCAGTCACGTATCTCCGGAAACTTTACCGAAAGTTCGCCGCCGCCTGATGCTATCGGTGAATTCAAAATGACCACCACCGGTCTGCCTGCCCAGTACGGACATACGGGAGCGGCCGTCGGTAGCTTCTCAATCAAATCAGGCACGAACCAGCTCCACGGCAGCGTTTATGAATATCTTCGCAACGGGGCTCTGGATGCAGGAAACTGGCTCGCGAAACACAAAGGAAATACAGCCACCTCACCGATCAAGCAGAACGAATTCGGCGCCACGATCGGCGGCCCTGTTTATATTCCAGGCATTTACAACGGACATGACCGGACGTTCTTCTTCTTCTCCTATGGAGGATCAAGACGCCGGGGCTTAGACACCTTTGTGCAATCGCAGGTGCCTACCCTGGATGAACGGAATGGCATTTTTCCCGCAGCTAGAAAGATTTACGATCCGGCTACTACTTCGGGAAGTACGCGCACACAGTTTTCTGGCAATCAGATTCCCACCGGACGATTTGATCCCGTAGCGGTAGCAACCCTGAAATACATTCCGGAACCAAACCAGACGGGAACTCTTAACTATGGCGGGTATACGGGCAATCCACTGCTCGATCCCAATCTGTACACCACAAAAATCAATCACAAGCTCACGCTAAAGCAGGACCTGAGTGCACTCTACATTCGCACGATTGTTCCTCGTACCACTGTTTCTAATGCGCTCCCCGGACCGGCAGGAACAACCAGCTATCAGGTCGTGGCTTCTCATACAATCCGCATGATTCATAACTGGACCTTTACTCCAAATTTCCTTAACAGCTTCTATTTCGGGTTCAACCGTTTCACAAATTTGAACCTCGCTCTGGACACATCGGAAAACTACCCAAACCAGATTGGATTCCCTGGATCGAGCACATACTTCCCTGTATTCAGCTTTTCCAACGGATATACAACTCTCAATAACACTCCGAACGGTTCCAACATCGAGAACGACTTCTACTTCAAGGACCAGGCGATCTGGCAATATAAGCGCCACACCATTACGTTTGGTGGCGAATATCGCAAGTTCCAGTACAACGACCAATCCCCTTACAAATTCAAGGGATCATACGCGTTCAATAGCCTTGAAACCGCTGATCCTTCCAGCACTTCAAGCACTGGTGATGGATTTGCCTCCTTCTTGCTGGGACAGGTCCATTCCGGCACTATTAGCCAACCTGTTCGCACCCATGGACGCCAGAGTTACTATGGCTTCTTCGTCCAGGACGATTGGCGCATTCATCCACGATTGACTCTCAACATGGGTTTGCGTTACGAGTGGCAGCCACCCTGGGCTGAAGCGCAGGACCACCAGAGCGCCATCGGTCTGGATGTACCGAACCCTGCTACAGGAAATCTCCCAGGAGCCCTCATCTCCGCAGGACGGGGGCCAATCGGCATTGGAAGCCGGCACCTCTTTCCGGGTGACCATAGCTCCATCGGACCGCGTGTTGGCTTTGCCTTCAGCGCGACTCCACAGACGATTCTGCGCGGCGCGTATGGTATCTACTACTCAGACCCTTACTACAACGGCTACTCATCCGTGGTTGCGATGGGTTACCAGGTCAATGGTGACTTCCTCAGCACAGATAACGGTCTGCACCCCGCGTTTGTATTGCGGGATGGTGTTCCGAACACTTATCCCACCGAACCGACACTGACGCCCACGGCGGTCAATGGGCAGAACGTCTCCTACTACCAGCCCAACATGGCGCAGATGCCGCGCACCCAGTCGTGGAACCTGAGCATTCAACAGCAGATCACGCCTCGTTCTTCGATCGAGTTCGTCTACGTGGGCACACACAATACGCGTCAGATCGATCAAAACCTGGTGAATATCAATCAGGTCGATCCCAAGTATCTGGCGTATATCCCTGCCAAACCTCCAAGCGGCCCCACTCCACCCAATCCATTGCTGCAAAAAGCGACTCCCACCAGCATGGCTGCCGTGGGTGCGACCATGCCCTATCCTTCCTTCAACGGGACGGTCGTGCAGGCATTGCGTCCATATCCGCAGTATCTGACGATGACCTCCGTCGCCGCGAAAGCGGGGGCTTCCATCTATCACGGTGGCCAGGTGATCTATCAGACCAGGACCAACTGGGGACTGATGTTCCATGCCGGCTACACATGGTCCAAATCGATGGGCTATGCCAGCCCAACGCTGGCGGGCACAAGCGCTGTGAACAATGTGTTGCAGAATGCTTTTGATCCGCAAGCAGAGTGGGCCGAGTTACCGCAAAGTGTGCGTCATTCTCTGGTGATGTACTGGACCTACGAACTTCCGTTCGGAAAGGGCAGGAAGTACCTCATGCATGGAGTAGGAAGTGTCATTGCTGGAGGCTGGAACCTTTCTGCCATCCAGACCTACCAGAGCGGCACGCCCCTACAGATCGTCACGTCCAATACGCTGCCCATCTTCAATTCCGTCCTGCGTCCGAATAAGGCACCTGGAGTGGATCCCTCGATCCATATGTCGAACGGCAAGTGCGATGGCACCATAAACTGCGTCTTTAACGCGAGCGCATTTTCCGATCCGGACAGGACCTTTGGAAATGCAGATCTCACGTATTCAGACGTACGCAACTTCGCCGTATTGTCTGAGAACCTTACCTTGGCAAAGGAGACTCCGATTGGAGAGCACCTTCGCTGGTCACTCTATGCGCAGGCGCTAAATACATTCAATCGCCATCGCTTCTATGCCATCCAAACAAACTCCAGCAATGCAAGCTTTGGTGTTCCGAGTTCTGTAACCCTGCCCCGGCAGATTCAGCTCGGTACGCGCTTCCAGTTCTAATCGCCAACATACAAAAGCTGGTAGGGAATCATTCCCTGCCAGCTTTCTTGTTGCTTAAATTTGTATTCGCTCATTAAAAGAACGAATCACGTATAACGGAAGATCGATCGAATTCGTACGTGGAAAGAGAGAACGCGTCTTGATCAATCGTCGTAAATTCTTACATCACTCCTTGTGTGCGACAGCCGCGGCTACAATCTCTCAGCGGCTCCTCTTCGCATCGGCTGCAACCGGTCACGCTTCTCTTATACCTTCTGCGCCTGTACCTACGTTCAATTACTTCAATACGTGGCACTCGCAGTACAGTCTCGCCGCCCATCATCTCGGCGCAAAAGATTTCAGCGCCATGATGGGAGACGCAGGTTCGGTCCTTTCGCAAAAAGAATTGACGGAAGAAAACCTCTTCGGTCCAAAAGGACTAGTGCATACTGCGTATCCCACCATACGTCAGGATATGTACTTCGTTCTGGACCATGGCTGGGACAATCCGCCTTCTGGGGATCTGGCATACACCGGAACCCTCGACCTGAATGCCGAGCGGTTCCCCTCCTTCAAAGGCAATCCAGCGCAAAAATTGAAGACGCTGTGCGCTGCCATTAAAAAGGCTGGCTGGCGTGGAACAGGAATATGGATTCCAGCCCAGCTCGCTCCCGTTACGCTGGACCGCGACAAGCAAAAGGGCATCAATGTGGTTTCTCCGGAGTACCGGCGCAATCATTGGATTAAAAGCCTTCGCGAATCGCATGAAGCAGGAATTGCCTATTGGAAAGTTGACTGGGGTACACATGCCCATGAGCCGGTATTTCGCGAAATGCTATATGCATTGGCGAAGGAACACGCTCCCGGCCTAGTTCTTGAAACAACAGAACCGCGCGGTCCACTGAATAACCAGATCACGCAATGCGCGTGTCCTGACTCCCAGGAAGCAAAGAAGGATAGAAAGTGGCTTGATATCAGTCATCGCCTGATGAAGATGCCAGGGACATTCCGCATCTACGACACGATCACATTCACTGCCGTTCCCACCACGCTCGCCCGCATTGCGGGATTGCTAAACGTGCAGCCCGACGACGAAGCGAAAGCCTTCCTCAACTGCGAAGATGAGGTGTACATCGGCGCCGCTTTAGGAATCGATCTGGCTATTCAGCGCAACGCTCTTCCCGGCGTGCGCTACGTCGCCGATCCAAGTCCGCGAAATATTGCGCACAAAATCAATGAGGCTGTCCGAGCAGTGCGTTGGCAGCGCATCGCTCCTCCGGTCGCCGCAGGCAAAACATCTCTTGCGTTCGATCCCAAACTGCTCTGGGATTCGTGGAAGTATTCCGAAGGGCAGACATGGCTGCGTTCTGCGATTGGCAAAGAGATTTGGCAGGGTGCTCCCGCACGCATTGCGCGCGGTATGCAACTTCCGCACGTCACAACCGAAGGAACTCCTCCGTTTGTCGTCTCCAGCAGGCATCCGAACGGCGCCACCGCCGTAGCTACCCTTGGCCGTATCTCGTCTGCGCGTGGATGGATGACGCCACATACGAACGTTGCCATCGAAGGGTGCTCGCTGGATGCACCGGTTGGAATCTTTGGCGTTTATGAAGAACTCGCGTTGGACTTTGATGCACCTATAAACAAGCGGCGTGTTCTTATGCAGGACCTGGCAACGGACACGCCCATTGATGTCACAAAACAGGTTCAGCGCATTGGGAAACGAATCATTATGCCGGGCAAACTCATTGATGAACTATGCGCGGTCAAGGATCAATCGGAACCTGGCGTTGTGCTGCAATGCATCTAGCTGCGACAAGCAATCGTTTTATTATGCAGGTGGCGCGGTGGTAGAGTCCCGCACAATCAGCGATGCATCAATCATCAATTGAAGCCCCGGCTCTTCAGGATGCTCTGACATACGGGTAAACGCTTCAATACATCCCTTTGCCACTGCACTTCGCGATACGTGCAGCGTGGTGAGTGACGGGCTCACAATTTCGCTCAAAAGAATGTCATCGAACCCGATCAGCGAAACGTCCGCAGGAACGGCCAGCCCCATCGCATGAGCAGCGCGCAACGCGCCAAGCGCCATCATGTCATTCACAGAGATTACTGCTGTCGGTCTCTGTGGAAGATGCATGAACTTTCGCATCGCCGCTTCGCCACCATCTACTTTGTAGTCTCCGCATATCATCCACTCCGGACGGACCTCAAGCCGGTACTCCTGCATTGCGTGGATGAATGCTTCGGCACGGAGGCGTGAACTGGTGGATGTTTCATATCCGCCAATCAAAGCAATGCGCCTGTGTCCTAGCGCATGCAAATGGCCGACAGCCTGCTGCATGCCATGGTCGAACCGGTAACTCACATCGCTGACCAGAGGACGCACCACGCGGCGGTCGAAGGTGACTACTGGAATCCTGCGCTGCACAAAACGCTGATACGGATCGTGGAACTCTTCATGCGATGGAATCACCACCACGCCATCTACCTGGTGACGGAGCATGCGTCGGACAGCACCTTCCGCGCGCTCAGGATCCTCAATGTTTGCCAACAGAATTCCCTGCTGTTTTTCCGTCAGATATCCTTCGAAATCGCGCAAAAATTCGAGAAAAAACGGATTGATCACGTTGGAAACGATGATGCCAAACATGTCGCTTCGGCCGTATTTGAGCGTGGTGGCCGAAGCGTTTGGAATGAACTGCAACTCGTCGATGACCCGGCGCACAATCGCAGCCGTCTCCGGCCGCACCAGCGGCGATCCACTGATGACACGCGAGACGGTAGCCGTTGAAACGCCAGCCTTCTCTGCAACCATCCGCATGTTCAAGACGCAATTCTCCCAAGGCAGATACGGCTCTTTGGTCCGCTCACAAAAGAATAAGTGGCAAGACAATCTTCCCGCCATCACTCTGTTGAGGGAGTGCCTCATGCACAGAACCGCTGCGGACTAAAATGGGCTTATGAGTGATCTGGTGATTGCAGGCCGCACATTCAAGTCGCGGCTGATTGTAGGGACAGGAAAGTACAAGGATGGCCCTGAGACAGCCAAGGCGATTGAAGCTTCCGGCGCCGAAATGGTGACCGTTGCCGTTCGTCGTGTGGAACTGGACCGCACGAAAGAGTCTTTATTGGACTATATCGACACGAATTCGATGTTTTTAATGCCGAATACAGCCGGATGTTATACCGGAGAAGAAGCCATCCGCGCGGCTCGCCTGGCACGCGAAGTAGGCTTGTCTGATTGGGTTAAGGTCGAAGTCATCGGTGATCGCCAGACCCTCTATCCCGACGTTGCAGGAACGTTAACGGCGACCGAGGTATTGGTCAAGGAAGGGTTTACTGTTCTTCCCTATACTTCTGATGACATTGTGTTTGCGAAGCGTCTTATTGATGTGGGGGCCGCCGCCGTTATGCCGCTTGGAGCCCCCATTGGATCAGGTCTTGGACTACAAAATGTAGCCAATCTCCGCATCCTCCGCGAACTGATTACGGAGGTTCCGCTGATCTTGGACGCCGGTGTCGGTACCGCCAGCGATGCCGCCGTGGCTATGGAGCTGGGCTTCGACGGTGTTCTGATGAACACGGCCATTGCCGAAGCTAAAGATCCCATTAAGATGGCGTCTGCCATGAAGCATGCTGTGATTGCTGGACGTGAGGCCTACGAGGCCGGCCGCATGCCCCGCCGACTCTACGCAAGCGCAAGTTCCCCGCTGGATGGAATTTCGAAATAATAGCTTTGTTCGGATGGTGCCAGTGTGACTATCAAAGCAGATAGCTTATGCATTCGGGTGTACATCCCTTCCTGCGGCATAACCATCCCAACAAGCTGTATTTACATGAATTTTTGTTCGAGAAAGGAACTTATCTGCCATGAAGCCAGCAACCATTATCGGCATTCTGCTGATTATTCTCGGTATTGTAGGATTCGCCCTCGGCGGATTTAGCTTTACACACCAGAAGAAAGATGTCGACGTAGGTCCGGTCGAGATCAGCCATGAATCCACAAAGCATGTGCCCATTCCTCCCGTGGTGAGCGGTATTGCGCTGGTTGCCGGTATTGCACTTGTAGTTGTCGGTTCCAAGAGCAAATAAGTTTTATACAACTTTCCGAAAACGTCCATGGCATTTGCCATGGACGTTTCATTTAACCCAACGGGCACTTCCCTGCTGAATACGTAAGCTCCTGATTTCATTGAGGAAATGAATGCCTTTTCAGAAATAGAAGCGTTGACAAGTGAATGCTCAGGAGCGTTTTATGCTCGCGGTCGTAAAGAACTCCCTGGCCTGCTGTTCACAAAACTCACCTTTTGAGGAGACCCTATACCATGCCATTGTTCAAACCCAACCGCCGCGATTTTCTAAAGACCTCCGCCCTGGCTGGCGCGGCGCTTACCGTGCCCGAGCTAATACCTACCGCAAGCGGCTCCATTGCCAACACGAGCTACTTTGACCTGACGCAGTCGAGCACGGAGTATGTACGCAATCTGCATCAGCATGACAATTCCCACGCCATGCAATCCTTCGCATGGAACTCCGCCGACTGGCTTTATGTTCTGGAGACTAAAAATGACGCCAATGGCGATATGACGCTTTCCCGCTACGATTCGAGCCTCACCGCCCAAGGCTACATGGTCTTGAGCGGCGCGGGTCACGGTGTTGCCATGGGCATTGATCGCTGGGCATCGCCGAACTACTACTGGACCGAGAGTGAGTCATACGACAACGGCGGCGGAGGGCGCGGCCGCAAGCTGCAACGCTTCACTTTCTCAAATGGAGCGACGATCACACACTCGGATGCGGAGGTCTTTGATCCGACCATTCATCTGGAAGGCCACACCTGCTACAACGTGACCTGTTCGATCGACCCGACCTACAAACGCATCGGCGTACGCTACTGCAAGAATGCGGACGGCTCAGGCGGACTGTGGTTCAACATCTACAATCTGGACGATTTCAACAATCACAACTACATTCCGCTGATTACAAGCTTCAAAATTCCGAGTGCTCCTTCCGGCGCAGGTACTGCCCAGGGATGGTGTCTGTATGGAAGCTGGCTGTACTTCTCCTATGGCACCAAGGAGTCGACGTGCCCCGGAACACAGGCAAGCGCGGCTGCTGGTGGGTCGATGGTGGGTCGTTTGAATATCAACAGTCCAACATCGATCATCGGTTATGACTCACAGGTGGGCTATACGTTGTGCCAGCGCGAAATGGAGGGTGTAGGTATTCGTCTGGTGGGGGGACAACCACGATTGCATATTGGCTGCTCCGGCAACAATGATGGCAGCAGCAATCACTATGTTTCGATGTATTACAAGACGGCGATGATTTAATTGGCCCCAGAATGCTGCAAGCAGGAAAGCCCGCTTTGGAAGCGGGCTTTCACCTTTAAGGCATGCGACGAACTTATATTTTGAATAGTTATTCAGATAATTTATTCATTGACGATATGCTTTCTGACCATTTACAGGTATCTTCTGGCGCCATTCAGGGAGAGCAGTGAAAAATTATTTGAGGGGGACCTCGTCCTGCTGGGCTTGAAATGTGATGATCTGCTTCAGTTGCTCATAGCTCAGGCTGCCGAGCGGGAGCAGATGTCCGTTCACACTTAGCATCGGCGTTTCCGATACTCCGACTGAATTCGCAAACGCAATCTGCTCTTTCACATGCTTCTGCTCTTCAGGAGAAGCGGCGCATGCGGCAATCGCAGCTGGGTCTTGCCCTAATTTCCTCACAGCGTTTGCCAGCGTTGCGTCGCCAGCTTCGGCATTCAGCGCCTCCTGGTGATCGAAGACGTCCTGCAGATATATCCAGAATGCATCGTTGCTCTTTTTCGCAACACAGTTGCCGTACGCCGCTGCCTTGGCCGCAAACGGATGGATGCTGGTCAGCGGAAAGTTCTGATACACCACGCGCGCCGTTGGAAAATCGCGCACGACATTCGCCATCGTCTCCTGCGCTACTTTGCAGTGCGGACACTGCATGTCGGCAAACTCCACCAGCAGCAGGTCCTTGCTGGCAGCGCCGTGTGCAGGGCCATCGGCCTTCTGCTGCATCAGCACGCGATTGTCCGCAAACGGCTTTGCGCCAAAATCAAAAACGGTATCGGCGATGGCATGTTTCCCGTCGGGCGTGGTGAAGAACTGCACCGTTTGCACCTGCGCGCCGGGCGTGCGCGACGTCACAAAGATGACCACCTTCGACACGTTCGGCGCGGTCGTCTTCTGGATTGCCATTACGCGATAGATGCGATCATGATCGTATCCCCAGATAGCGTGGAGGAACGCGTTCACCGTCTCCAGCGTTGGTGAGGCAGCGTCGAAATATTGTGGATCGGCTTTCGGCAGCGGATCGGCTGCTGTGACAGAAGGCGCGTCGGGAATGGTCTGAGCGGCAAGAGGCAAGGCAAGCGTAACGCTGAGAAGCAAAGCTGCAAAACGGTTCACGGGATTTCCTTTTTGTCTAAATCTTAGTGCGAGCGGCTATGGGGAAACGTCTTCCTGGACCGAACGACTTCTGCGTAACTTTCAACACGGGCGCGGCCTGCTGACGTTTATATTCACTGCGTTCAATCAGCGAGAGCACCTGGTCGACCAGTTTCTGATCTACTCCCTGCGACTTCGCAATCTGCTCGGCCGGCTCATACCGCTCCACATAAGCCTCCACAATCGGATCGAGCACCTCATACGGAGGCAGCGAATCCGTGTCCTTCTGCCCTGGCCGCAACTCTGCCGATGGGGGCTTCGTCACGGTGTCGTGCGGAATGACTTCGCCATTGCGATTGATCCATCGCGCAAGATCGTAGACACGCGTCTTTACCACATCGCCGATCACCGCCAGAGCGCCCACCATATCGCCATAAAGCGTGCAATAGCCAACAGCCATCTCGCTCTTGTTCCCCGTCGTCAGCACGAGCGCGCCTGTCTTATTCGACAGTGCCATCAGCAGCGTGCCGCGAATGCGTGGTTGCAAGTTCTCTTCCGCCAAACCGAATGGCGTGCCTTCAAATGCAGGTTTGAGCACATGCATAAAGCTGTCGAATATCTCGCGAATGGCATACAGATCGAATCGAATTCCGAGATTTTCCGCGAGCATCTTTGCATCGTTGATGGAGCCTTCCGAAGAAAACTCGCTGGGCATGCCGATGCCGACGACGTTTTCCGCACCCAGCGCATGCACCGCAACCACCGCCACAATCGCGGAATCGATGCCGCCGCTCAATCCAATCGCCACTTTGCGAAAACCGCACTTGCGGACATAATCGCGCGTGCCCAGCACCAGCGCGTTGAACAACTGCTCCGCATCCGGCATCGGATCCGGCTGCACAGGATGATGCACCGCCGTGTCGATGCAGACGAGGTCTTCCTCAAACCACTTAGCCTGCGCGATCACCGCTCCGTCTGGTGCAACGGCAAACGAGCCACCATCGAAGATCAGGCTGTCATTGCTGCCCACCTGGTTCACCATCAGAACGGTCGACTCATATCGCCGCGCCAGCGCCGTCACCATCTTGCGGCGCACGTCGGTCTTGCCTTTCCAGAAAGGCGAGGCAGAAATATTCAGCAGAATCTTCGGTCGCGGGCGGTCAAGCTCTTCACAATGCATCAGCCGTTCCACCGGATCGTCTTCATATAAGCGGTGCGGCCAGAAGCCTTTATCGTTCCAAGCGTCTTCGCAGATGGTGATGGCGATCGTCTCGCCGTTGAGCGAGAAGAGCGACTGCGTTAACGCCGGCTCAAAGTAACGCTGCTCATCAAAGACGTCATAGAACGGAAGGAGCATCTTCTGCTGCATGAATACGATCTCGCCATCCTTGCAGAGCGCGGCGATGTTTTTCGCCTTCTTGCCCGCCTGCGCACTGGAAGCCAGCACCGCACCGCACAGAATAGCTATTCCAAGCTCCGCAGTAGACGCCGCAACATGTTGTAATGCTTTGTTCGATGCTTCCAGAAAGCTCGCCTTCTCTACCAGATCAGCAGGCGGATAACCGCATACGGAAAGTTCAGGAAAGAGGACGAGCTCTGCGCCCATTGCTTTGGCCCGTCGCGCGAAGTCGATAATTTTAGCAGTGTTACCTGCAAAATCGCCGACCGTGGGATTGGTCTGTGCCAGCGCGATCTTCATGCAAAGAGTGTACCGCTAAGCGCCCGTGCCCCCCAGCACGACACTGATGGTGCGCACCAGTATTTTTAGGTCGAGCCACAGCGTCCAGTTCTCCACATAGGCCGTGTCGAGTGAGATATAGCTGTCGAACGATGGGTCCTGACGCGCTTCCACCTGCCAGAGGCCTGTGATTCCGGGTAGCACATCCAATCGCCGTAGATGCGAAAGATCGTACTTCTCCACCTCAGAGGCCATTGGCGGACGTGGCCCTACCAGACTCATGTCGCCACGAATTACATTCCAGAACTGTGGGATTTCATCGAGAGAATATTTGCGCAGATAACGGCCCACACGTGTAATACGCGGATCGTTGACAGCTTTGAAAAGAATGCCATCGCGCTCATTCAGATGCGCGACCTCATGCTTGCGGGCATCCGCATCCGGTACCATCGTCCGGAATTTGAAACAGCTAAAGACCCGGCCTTTACGGCCGATACGCTTCGCCTTGTAGAGAACAGGCCCTTTGCTGTCCAGCGCAATTAACAAACTAATCAGAACTAAAACAGGCGCCAGCAAAATGAGCAGAAGTAGGGACACCGTAGTATCGAGCACGCGCTTGAGCATGAACGAGCCAACTGGAAAATTGCGTCTGTGCAAAGGAATCGTAGGAAACTGTCCAACATATTCCACAGATGCATTCCAAGCCAGACCGTCGTAAAGGTCAGGCACTACGCGCACATCAATGTCATACTCGCGCGCTTCCTCCACAAGCTGAATCACCTTGCGTTTGTCCGTCGGCACGGAGATGAAAATCTCGTCCACGAACAAACCACGTGCAAGAGAAAGACAATTTTCCAGATCGCCAATCATGTCCGGATCGCTGGACGCGGCTTCCTCAGGCGTGAGAGCGATAAATCCTTTGAAACGGAAGCCCAGATGCCGCAGCGATTCCAGATGATTGCGCAATGCATGGGCTACACGGCCGGAACCGATAATAAGAACGTTCTGCGTGACCACACCCTCGCGATAGCGGGCATATACCATGCTGCGCCAGAGCGCACGGCGGGCACACAACAGTGATCCTGTAATCGCCACCATGAGCAGGATAACTAGCCGGGAGACACCTTCTCCATGCGTGATATAGAGCGTTCCGCAGACGATAAGACCGGCTGTGAGGGTAGCCTGTACCGTCAGGCGTTGTTCATTGATACCGCTGCGACTTTCAATGGGGCCATAAAGGTTATAAGAACGTGTGAAAAAGATTAAACAAATGGAAAACCATGCCACATAGATAAGGAACGATGACAGGCTGCCAGCCAGCACCAACTCATGGGTCAGGTGTGGAGATTGGAAGGCGGTCTGTCTCACTCTTAATGCCAGAAAAGCAGCAATAAACGCAGTTACCACGTCCAGACCAGCCCAAGCCGCCACAGTGGCAGAAACTAAATGACGCGAGGGAGGAGTGGACGCTACCTGAGAACTCGTCCGGGGCTTCGCCGCCGGAACTGCGTTTTCGACGTATTCTGTGATAGTCGCCTCCTGGAGCTCTTACTTCAAAGCTGCACGTATACGGCCATTGCTCATGCCGTGGCATATGCAGATGTGATTCGCCAGCAGAAGGGTCCAAATCACTGCAAGTTGAAACTGACTTTAGACGGGCAGAACCAGTTCGTCCCGCTTTAAGAATTCTTGCAGGATCTCGTTGTCGCTCTTCCGCATCTCCTCCATCGTTCCAAAGAAAACTGCCTTTCCTTCATGGAGAAAAACAATCCGGTCGGCAAGCTTTTCCGCAAAACGCATGTCGTGGGTCACCACAATACTGGTCAGATGCAATTGCTCCTTCAAACGTTGAATCAGGTCACCGAGCAAGTGCGCCATTAATGGGTCGACCATCGTGGTGGGCTCGTCATACAGTACCGCTTCCGGCTGAGAGGCCAGTGCTCGCGCAATCGCCACGGACCGTTTCATGCCGGTGGAAAGGTCCGAAGGCAACAGATCTTCCATGCCTGCCACACCGACCATCTCCAGCAAACCCTTTACAATCTTGCCGATCTGCTCCTCGTCCAGTTCGCCCCGTTCGCGCAACGGAAAGGCAACGTTCTCGCCGACTGTGATCGAATCAAACAGCGCCCCATTCTGAAAGACCATCGTGACTTTGCGGCGCACAGCCAGCATCTGTTTCTCGGTGAATCCGGAGATATCTTCACCAGCGATGCGGACCACCCCGGAGTCACACTTTAGAAATCCCATCAATATCTGCAATGAAACGGATTTACCGACTCCAGAACGTCCAAGAATGCACAGTGTTTCCCCCGGTTTTACGCAAAATGACACATCCTGCAAGACTTTGAAGTCTCCGAATGCCTTATTCACATGTTCAAAGGCGATATAGGGAGCACTGCTTCTCTCTTCTGTAACTTCAGCCGCGGCAGCCTCATTCTGTTCGGCAGCCTCGGCCATAAACTCTTCCACAGCCGGAGCTACGTCTTCAGAAAGCTCTTCCGTCAACGGACGCTCGTTCTCGCTCACTGGCGAGGAATCGCTATCGGAAATGCGTTCAGGATCGAGATTTACATCGGCGAGCCGTTCAGCCGGTGTATGGATGGAAGCATCTGTCCTGTGAAATTCATTGTCTGGCATGGATTCCCTCATTTCAGATGCATGTTTCTGTTATGCCGCTCCATCCATTTTCGCCTGCAACGCGCGCAAATGCTCCAGGTCGCTGGGATAATTAGCGTTCGCAAACCATGCTGCTCGCGGAACAGCCGTCCGGCAGATATACGTTTCCGTCGGGATACGCTCCAGCCGCCCTCCCAGAGCAATCGCAGCCTCTTCCATAACTTCGCGCAGGGTGAAGCGGCCCGCGTTCAGTGCATCCTGCACATGCGGCAGCGCTGACGTACGAATCAGCAACGGCAAAGGCTGGGCCACGCCGTCATGCACCAGGACCGATGCTGTTCCTGCCGTCGAAATAAAGTCTGCAGTCCATGCGTGCAAGAGCGCGACCGGGAGCAGTGGAACATCGACCGCAAGCACCAGGTTCCACTCCCGGATGGAGTGTGCCAGTGCTGCCTCCACGCCGCACAACGGGCCGCCGCTTTCGCGCAGGTCCGGCACGGCCTCGGCGCATTTCGCAGCGCGTTCACAATGCTGCCCGCACAACACCGCTGCATTCCCGCACACGCCCCTCAGCTTGTCCACCGCAATCTGCAAAAGTGACCTGCCACCCAACAGCAATGCGGACTTTTCGGCACCCATGCGGTGCCCTTCTCCGCCCGCTAATACGTAGCCGCCCAGATTTGTCATAAAGCCACATTTTGGACGAAGCGAATGATGGATTGAATCCCGTCGCGGAAGTTCGCCAGGTTGAACTTCTCATTCGGCGCATGCAGATTGTCGTCCGGCAGGCCGAAACCCATCAGGATGGTCGGCACCTTGAGGTGACGCACAAAATCGCCCACAATCGGGATGGATCCGCCGCCGCGCACAAACACCGTGTCCTTATGAAAGACCTCGTGCATCGCGTCCGTCGCTGCCTTCACGTACGGATTGTCGGTCGAAACTACGATTGCATCGCCGGAGTGAATCAGCCGCACCTCCACCGTCACGCTCTTCGGCGCGAGGGATAGCACGTAATCCTTAAAACGCTCGAAGCTCTTCTGCGGAGTCATATCAGGCACCAGACGCATGGACACCTTTGCCAGCGCCTTCGCCGGGATCACGGTCTTGGCGCCCGCGCCGGTAAATCCACCGGGCATGCCGTGGACTTCCACTGTAGGACGCGCCCACGTACGCTCCAGCACGCTGTAACCCGGCTCGCCCGTCAGTTCTGTCGAGCCAACTTCCGTCTCGCGATAGTGCTCTTCGTCAAACGGAAGCGCCTTCCATGCCTTTAGCTCATCGGCAGTCGGCTTCTGCAACTCATCGAGAAAATGCGGAATCAGGATCCGCCCTTCCGCATCTTTCAACTGCGCAATTATCTGCGCGAGCGCAAAGAACGGATTAGGAGCAGCACCACCATACATCCCAGAATGTAGATCAGTACGCGCACCCTTCACCTCAATCTCTGTATAGATCATGCCGCGCAAACCAACGCACAGCGTCGGCAGCCCCGGCGCAAACATCTCCGTATCGCACACCAGCGCGACATCTGCCTTCAACTCCTCGGGATGCTTCGCCACAAACTCCGCAATGCCCTCGCCGCCCACTTCCTCTTCGCCCTCTGCGATGAAGCGCACGTTGATTGGCAGTTTGCCGCCATGCGCTGCAAGCAGAGACTCCAGCGCCTTCACCTGCATCCATAGCTGGCCTTTGTCGTCCACCGCGCCGCGCGCATACAGATTGCCGTTGCGCTCCGCCGGCTCAAACGGAGGCGATACCCACTCGTCCAGCGGATCGGGCGGTTGCACATCGTAGTGGCCATAGGTCAGCACAGTTGGCTTACCCGCTGCATGCAGATGATCGGCATACACCAGCGGGTGTCCGCCCGTCTCAATCAGCCGCACGTTCTCCATGCCGATGCGCTTTAACTCCGCCGCCACAAACTCCGCGGCCTTGCGCACATCATCCTTATGCTCTGGCAACGTGGAGACAGAAGGAATGCGCAGCAGCGCCTTCAACTCCTCAAGAAAACGTTCATGGTTCTCCGTCGCAAACTGTAGTGCTGTATCAGCCATGCTTACCGCCTCAGTGTTTCCGCTTATGTTTGTTGTGGTGTGCGCCACACACCGCGAACAATGGTTGAGTATATGATGTCTGGACAAAAGTGGAACGCAACTGCCTACGCTGAAAACGGCCGATTCGTCGCCGACCTCGCGCAAGGCGTCGTAGATTGGCTCGCGCCACAATCCGGCGAACGCATCCTTGACGTGGGCTGCGGCGACGGCGTCCTCACGCAGCGCATCGCACAAAGCGGCGCACAGGTCACCGGCGTGGACAGCTCCACTTCCATGCTGGAACAGGCCCGCGCGCCCGGCCTCAACGTGCTCCAGCGCGATGCCACTCAACTCGACTTCAGCGCGCAGTTTGACGCTGCTTTCTCCAATGCTGCGTTGCATTGGATACCGCGCGAAAAACAGCCGCTGCTGTTGGCAGGCATCCGTCGCGCGATTATTCCCGGCGGACGTTTCGTCGCCGAGATGGGCGGTCTCGGCAACATCGCCGCCATCCGTGTTGCACTGCAATCCGTGCTCGCCACGTATGGCATCGATGCAGAAGAAGACGCCGCATCCTTCTACCCCTCACCCGTCGACTACACGCCAATGCTTGAAGCGGCAGGCTTTCGGGTTGAACGTATCGAACTCATCCCCCGCCCCACGCCACTCAAAACCGGCATGGACGCCTGGTTGCGCACCTTCCGCAACGGCGTTCTGCAAAAGCTCAGCGAGAGCGACCGCGAGACAGCACTCATGCGCACCGTCGCTCTGCTCCGACCCGTACTCTGCGACGACGCCGACAACTGGACAGGTGACTACATGCGCCTACGTTTCATCGCGATTGCCGTGTAAATGGGGTGCCCCATCCTTTCGCGCTTTTTGCGAAAGGATGGGTGATCGCGCGAAGCGCGACCTGCTAGTTCCGCTAATACAAAGGCACTTTAGGATCGATCTCCCGCGTCCACCTATCAATTCCACCAGCCATGGACTGCACATGGTCATACCCCTGCTCTCTCAGCCAAGCCGTTACGTTTAACGACCGCATGCCGAGATGACAGAACACCACAATTTCGCTGTCTGGATCGAGTTCATTATTCGCCCGCGCCGGCAACTCACCCATTGGAATACACAGCGCGCCAGCAATACTGGAAGTGGCCGTCTCCCAAGGCTCGCGCACATCCAACAACACGAGAGAATCTCCGCGATCCAAGCGCGTCTTCACCTCAGAAACCGTTATCTCATATGGCAACATGACCTAAAGTTTACTGCGCCGAGCTAAAAGCAACCGACGTGCATCTAAACTTTGGATACGTGAACGGAAGGTTGCAAGTGGAAGGAATCAAGGTCCTTATCGTAGAGGACGAGCCAAACGCCCGCACCGGGCTGGCAGAGTTAATTGCGTCATGGGGCTATCGGACAGCCGTAGCGGCAGATGGCGTAGAAGGCCTGGAGCGCGTCGAACAGTGGTTACCGTCTATTGTCGTTACTGACATGATGATGCCGCGCATGGATGGTCTCGAGCTCCTTGGCCGTATCACGGAGATGTCCACACCCATTGCCGTTGTTGTGCTCACCGCGCAAGGTTCCATTGAGAGTGCGGTCGATGCCATGCGTCTCGGCGCCTACGACTACATTCAGAAGCCTGTTGACCCTGTGCGGCTCAAGACCATTTTGCAGAGCGCCAGCAGACAGAGTTCCGCGGAACCCGAACTCGCCGAATCGCGACAGATCGCGCGCGATACCGGCCGCCTGGGACAGCTTGTCGGCAAGTCAAAAAAGATGCAGCAGTTGTTTTCGCTCATTGAACGTATTGCCGCCAGCAATGTCTCCGTACTGGTCACCGGTGAGAGCGGTACCGGCAAAGAACTTGCCGCACGGGCCTTGCATGAGCTCTCCGGCCGCCGTACCAAACCCTTCGTCGCCGTTAACTGCGCGGCCATCCCGGAGACGCTCATCGAAAGCGAGATCTTTGGGCATGAGAAAGGAGCCTTTACCGGTGCGCTTGAGCGGCGCGCAGGATGTTTTGAACTGGCCGAAGAAGGCACGCTTCTGCTGGATGAGATTGGCGAGATGCCCGCAGGCACACAGGCCAAGCTGCTCCGCGTGCTGGAAGATCGCAAGCTGCGCCGTCTTGGCAGCAAAATGGAAACACCCGTGGATGTGCGCGTAATCGCCGCTACCAACAAAGACCCTGAAGAAGCTGTGCGTGCAGGCGAACTGCGCGGTGACCTCTACTATCGTCTGAATGTCTTCAACCTACAGATGCCGCCTCTGCGCGAACACAAGGAAGACATTCCAGAGATTGCACGCACGCTGGTGGAAGATATGAATATCCGTCACGGCGCCAGCGTGAACGGTATCAGTCACGATCTCATGCAGGCACTTACGGCTTATTCATGGCCTGGCAATGTGCGTGAACTGCGTAACACTATAGAGCGCGCTGTTATTCTGGCAGGCACAGGCGAGCTCAACCGCTCGCATCTTCCGCCACACTTCGGTGAAGAAGGGTTCGCGCCCTCGCACCACGCCGCTCTCAATAAGCAAACTCCGGCAGCTCCCATTGAAGGCGATAACGTGGTGCATGTGGAAGTAGGCACAACTGTGGATGAGATGGAGAAGCAGCTTATCCTGCGAACGCTGGCTTCGACCAACAACAACAAAACGCGCGCTGCAGAGATCCTCGGCATTTCGTCCAAGACGCTGCAGAACAAGCTCAAAGAATATTCCGCGCACACGGAGGACTAGCACGACCCGATGCGATTGAAGACCAAGCTCGTTCTCGTGACTACGGCGTTGACCTTCGCCATCGTGCTTGTTCTCTCCATCGTTTTTCTCAGCGAACTCACGCGCCAGCGCATTGAACAGACCGTTTCTGCGAACGATGTGCTGGCGCACCAGGTCCTGCTTTCTACGCGCAAAGCGCTCGTCAATGGCCTCGAAGCACATCCACCTACCGCACCGGGCGATGAGGCCTTTCACGCCGCGATCGTCGATGCCCTCCGCGCCGACGAACCGCTGGCCTCGCTCATGTCCTCTATCGTGCGCTACTCGCCCACCGTGCAGGACGTGACGGTGACCGACGCCCACCGCAACGTGCTCACCTCTTCCGATCCCGTCTTACTCGATCAACCTGCGCCCTACCGCACATTGCTCTCTGAGGTGCGCGATGAAGATATCTACCGGCAGGCGCGCGTCGTCTTCGGACCGCCGCAGGTACTCGATATTCCTCTTTCGCTCGAGCGCAATGGCGCGCCGTTCCTCACTGTACATCTCGGTGTGCGCTCTTCCCTGCTACGCAACTCCTATGCGCCGCTGCTCAAGTCATCCATCCTCTTCTCTGGATTTGCGATTGCCGGGTGCATCCTCGCGGCGCTCCTGCTCTCCACCGTAGCCCTGCGCCCCATCCAGGAGATCAATCGCCGCCTAGACCGCCTCTCTGCTCTGGAAGAAGATACGAATCTAGAAGAGAAGAAAAACCTTCAAGACGATGCCGTGGTGCGTGCAGAGGACACCATCACCCGCCTCGGTCACAAGATCAAATTATCCGAGCAGGAGCAGTCGCGCCTTCAGAGCAATCTAAACCAGATGCTCAATACGTTGAAGGACGGCATCCTGCTCTTTACCGGAGACGATCGCGTTGTCATGGCATCGGGCGCCATTGCCACCTTTTTGCCGCACGCTCCTGAGAAGATTCTCAACGCCACGGTCTCAGAAGTTTTTTCCGGCAACTCTGCATTGGAACAACATGTCCGTTCGGCCTTTAGCGCAAAGCAGGATGTCGAGGACGAACCAGTCCGTCTTCCCAATGGCCGTCTCATTGAACTCTCGATAGACTTTCTCGCTGGCGATACCGATACCTCTCTCGGCGCCATGCTTACGCTGCACGATGCTGAAACCGAACTGGAACTTGAACAGGAGATCCAGGTCTCGCGCCGCCTCGCCGCCATCGGGCGTCTCACTGCGGGCGTCGGCCATGAGGTCAAAAACCCCATCAATGCCATGGTGGTTCATCTCGAACTTCTGCGCAGCAAACTAAGCAACGACAGCGCGCAGCAAAGCACCTTGCGCCATGTCGATATCCTCTCTTCCGAAATGCAGCGGCTCGACCGGGTGGTGCAGACGCTCGCAGATTTCTCGCGTCCTCTGGAATTGCGACTCCGCGATTATGATCTCCATGACATTGCACGCTCCGTTATAGAACTCGCTTCTGTGCAGCTTGAGCAAAACGGCACGCATCTCGACTACAGGCCAGCAGGCTCCCCGCTGATCGTGCGCGTAGATCCTGATGTGTTACAGCAGGCGTTGCTCAACATTTTGCTCAATGCGGCGCAATCGATGCCCAATGGAGGGGACGTCCACCTCGCCCTTTCCTCAGACAATCATGAGGCCATGATTTCGATCCGCGATCACGGCAGCGGCATCCCTTCGGAAGCCCGCAATCGAATCTTTGATCTTTACTTCACCACCAAACCTTCTGGCAGTGGCATCGGCTTGGCAATGACCTATCGCATTGTCCAATTGCACGGTGGGGCCATCAGCTTCCGTTCCTCCACCCTGGAAGAGAGCGCCGCGCTGGGTGGCGAAGTGGGCACAGAATTCCAGATTCGTCTCCCGCTGGCGCATAAACTGATTGCGGCGCATACTCAAAACGCGCAGCACACAGTATGAATTCCGTATTCCATACACGGCTTGCAGACCTTCTTCGCCTCTTTATGGTGGGAGCACTCTCGCTCGTGCTTACGGGATGCCACCATAGACGTGTGCAGGCAGCTTCCATCCCCGCACCCGTGGTAGAAACTGAACCCGCGCCGCCGGTTACCGTGCCTCCACCAACGCACATCACTCCCGATGCGGAGCTGGTGCAGCCTGAAGCTCCGCCTCAGGAAGAGCCAGTTCCACCCAAGGCGAAACCGCCGGTCAAACGGCCCACGCCCAAACCAGTAGCACCTCCGCCAGTTACCACACCTCCACCCACGCCGCCTGTCAATTCGCTGGGCGTCCTCAGCGCCGGTGGAGAAGCCAGCGCTCAAACACGCAATCAGGTTGAGGGCATGCTTCGATCCGTGCAACAGCGCATGAATGCCGTTCCCGTAGATGTGCAAGCCACGCACCACGACCAATATGAGCGTGTCCGTAACTTCGTAAAGCAGGCCGAGGATGCCTGGAAGGGCGCCGATGTAGAGGGCACTCGCAATCTCGCGACCAAAGCCCGTGTTCTGCTTGACGAAATGCAGCGATAAGAACGTAATACATCAAATCCGCGATGGGTTCTTACCTGCATCCCTTTCTGGGATAATCCGGGGATTCCGCAGGAATCACAGAAGGAAACCATATCAAAAGAAAATGCAATATCTCCCCCATTTGGGGGATGCGCGCCGTCTTTTCTGGAGCGTAGAGTATAGCCACTATTCACAGAAGGCTTAGTGGAGATGCGTAACTTCCACTCCGCACCGGACAGAGTGAAGAAAGAGGCAATACTTGCATACAGTCCGAACATTGGCCTGGATCGCTCTTGAATGGTCCACCCTTAGCGTGGTGGTCACAATCCTCTTTATTGTGGTGCGACGCCTATACTCAGCACTCTACTCTGAGGTTTTGAAGAAAAAACTCGGGGAATATGGGCAGATTACGCTTCCGCAGAACGTCAGGAGAGATGGCGCCCAGGCCCTCTCGTATGGTGTTCAATCGAATCCGAAACACGCAGACCACTCGACAATCGGGATTCTTTCACATAGCAAATTGAGCTAAACGGATGCTCCATCAGCATCATCGGACCAATATTGAATTGGTTTTCCGATGATGCTGGAGAGCATTGCGGCTACGCTTCAGCGCCGTGACATTTCTTGAACTTCTTCCCTGACCCACATGGGCAAGGATCGTTCCGCCCCACCTTTTCTCCCGCGTACCGCTGCGAAGGCTTAGCCGCTTCGCCTGAACCGGCCATACGTGCATGATCGAGTTCACGCTCCTTCTGCCGCTTCATCTCTTCTTCCAGAGCATCGATGGTGGTAGAAGCCGCATTGGAAGGTGGGAGAGGAACGGCATGCTGCTCGCGTTCCATCTGCTCCTGCGCAGCCTGCATCGCTCCGCGCAGCGACTCCATCTGCTCTACGCTTTCGATCAACTCGCCCTGTGGCCCGCGAATCTCCATGCGGAAGAGCGTGCGCAGCGTGTCTTCCTGGAAGCGCGTCATCATGTCTTCGAACATCTCAAACGACTCGCGCTTGTACGCCACCAGCGGATCCTGCTGCGCATATCCACGCAGCCCGATGCCTTCTTTCAGGTGGTCCATGTTCAGCAGATGGTCCTTCCACAGACCGTCCAGCACGCTCAACATCACCACGCGCTCGTGATAGCGCAGAGCTTCCGCGCCGAGGATCTGTTCCTTGGCCGCATACCGCTGCTGCAACCGCTCAAATATCGCATCGCCGAGCTCGTGCCGGTTCAGTGTGGAGAAGTCGACGTCCTCCACCCGCGTACCGAACAGGTCGAAGAGAGCGTTGCGAATGTCATCCACCTTCCACTCATCCGGATGCACCTTCTCGTTCGCAAACTCATCCAGAATCGTGCTCAGCGCATTCGACACGTAATCGTCTGCTATTAACTCGCGCTGGTCGGAACCTTCCAGCAACTGCTTGCGCAGACCATACACCGCCTCGCGCTGCTTGTTCATCACGTCGTCGTATTCGAGGACGTGTTTGCGGCTCTCGAAGTTCTGCGATTCCACAGCCTTCTGAGCAGCTTCAATACGGCGCGTGATCATCTTGCTCTCGATCGGCACGCCTTCTTCCATGCCAAGACGCTGCAACAACGTGCTCACCCACTCACGCGCGAAGATGCGCATCAGGTCATCTTCCAGCGAGAGGAAGAAGCGCGAATCACCGGGATCGCCCTGGCGTCCTGCGCGTCCGCGAAGCTGGTTGTCCACGCGGCGGCTTTCGTGCCGCTCGGTGCCGATGATGTGCAGACCGCCCGCGGCGATCACCTCATCGTGCTCCTTCTTGACCTGCGCCTCAAAGCGTCCGAAGACCTCGTCCCATTGCGCCTGTGTGACCTCAAATTCCTGGTTCTGATAGTAGAAGCGCACCATACCCGGCCCGGCCACAGGCGAGATCGCGCCTTCAGCCGCGCTGACCGCACGCGCCATCTGTTTCTTCACCAGCTCCTGCCGCGCCATGAACTCCGCATTGCCACCCAGCAGAATGTCGGTTCCGCGGCCGGCCATGTTGGTGGCGATAGTGACCATACCGAGGCGTCCGGCCTGTGCAACGATCTCCGCTTCGCGCTCGTGGAACTTCGCATTCAACACAACGTGGCGAACGCTCTTGCGCTTCAGAATCTCGCTTAACAGTTCCGACTTTTCAATGGACGTAGTACCCACCAGCACCGGCTGTTTCACCGCATGCAGACGCTCAATCTCATCCGCTACGGCGAAATATTTTTCCTTTGCCGTGCGATAGACCACGTCCTGATGCTCCTTGCGCAGCAGCGGACGGTTCGTGGGAATCACAGTGATGTCGAGCTTGTAAATTTTGTCGAACTCAGCAGCTTCTGTCTCGGCAGTACCCGTCATGCCGCTCAGCTTGCGATACATGCGGAAGTAGTTCTGGAAGGTAATCGTCGCCAGCGTTTGGTCTTCTTTGCGGATCGCGACGCCTTCCTTCGCCTCCACGGCTTGATGAAGACCATCGCTCCAGCGGCGCCCCGGCATCAGGCGGCCCGTGAACTCATCCACGATGATGACTTCGCCATCTTTGACCACGTACTCCACATCGCGCTTGTAGAGCGCATGCGCCTTGATTGCGGTTTCGACGTGGTGCTTCAGGTCCCAGTTTTCAGGGTCGGCGATGTTGCCGATGCCGAGCAGTTGCTCGATCTTCTCCCAGCCCTCATCCGTCACCGTGATCGCGCGCGCCTTCTCGTCGATCACGTAGTCGCCGGTGTAGACCTTCGTCTCGATAGTCTCGGTGAGCGTGCCCTCTTCCAGCTTCGGGATGATCACGTTCACGCGCGCATATTTGTCGGTGGTTTGATCGGTCGGGCCGCTGATGATGAGCGGCGTACGCGCTTCGTCGATCAGGATGGAGTCCACTTCGTCCACGATGCAGTAGTAGTGTCCGCGCTGCACCAGGTCGCTCAGCTCAAACTTCATGTTGTCGCGCAGGTAGTCGAAGCCGAATTCGTTGTTTGTTCCATACGTGATGTCGGCGGCGTACGCAGCGCGGCGCTCTTCATCGCTTAGATCATGCACAATCACGCCGACCGACAGCCCCAGAAAGCCGTAAATCTTTCCCATCCACTCCGCATCGCGCTTGGCCAGATAGTCGTTGACCGTCACTACATGCACGCCGCGCCCGGCCAACGCATTCAGGTAGCAAGGCAGCGTTGCGACGAGCGTTTTGCCTTCGCCGGTCTTCATTTCGGCGATCTTGCCCTGGTGCAACACCGTGCCGCCGATCATCTGCACGTCAAAGTGCCGCATTCCTACAATGCGTTTGCTGGCCTCGCGCACCACTGCGAACGCCTCGGGCAGCAGCTCATCCAGAACGGCTTTCTCCGCCGTAATCCGCTCTTCGGTATCGGCAATATCCTTCGTGCGCTCGGCTATGCGCTCGCGAAACTCCGCCGTCTTTCCGCGAAGCTGCTCATCGGTCAACGCCTGTATCTGCGGCTCCAACGATTGAATCTGCTGCACGATGGGCAGCAGGCGCTTCACGGCGCGGTCGTTCGACGTTCCAAAAACCTTGGCAATGGTGTTATTGAACAAAAGAAGTGCCCCTATCAGGCTGCGGATTTCGTCCGCTACGCCCAATCTTTAGTTTACGCGAATGCGCCTATATATGTGGATTAGGAAGGGCTACCCGCCCACAACGTTGTACGCGGCCCACGGCAGGCCACGCGAAGCCTACCGCCGTGCACGCAGCATTGCCAGCGGATGCGTCTGCTCATACACCTGCTGCACCTGGCCCACGGTCAACTGCGTATACCGCTGCGTCGTACTCAGCCGCTCGTGCCCAAGCATCTCCTGAATCGCACGCAGGTCCGCCCCGTCTTCCAAAAGATGCGTGCCGAACGCATGCCGCAGCGTATGCGGATGCACATCGGCAGGCAGTCCGCGCTGCACCGCAATCGCCTTCACGATTCGCCCCACAGAGCGCGTCGTCAAGCGGCAATCGCCGCGCGCATGGAGATTGATGAGCAACGGTCCATCGCCAACAAGCTTGCCTTTGCCCGCAGCGATCAGTTTTGTCTCGCGCTGCGGCAGATACGCGCGCAACGCCACATGCGCCGTCTCGCCCAACGGAACGTAGCGCTCCTTGCGGCCTTTGCCAAAGACGCGAATGGCATCGTTCGTCCACTCAATTGCAGATAGATCAATCCCGCACAACTCCGAGTTGCGAATCCCGCAGCCGTACAGCAGTTCCCAGATCACGCGGTCGCGCTCCGGCCATCGCGCCGAATCGTCCTTCGCCTCGCTCGTCTCAATCGAATCCAGAACGCGGTTCACTTCCTCCGCGCTAGGCACGCGTGGCAGATGCTTGGGCAGCTTCGGCGTGCTCACCAGCGACGCCGGGTTCTGTTCCACCGCGCCTTCCTTCGCCAGCCACTTGAACCATGAACGAATTGCGGCCAGCGCGCGCGCGGCAGACGCCTTCGACAATCCGCGGTCGTAAAGCATCGCCATGTACGAACGGATGTGCAGATGCTCCACCTGCTTTACGTCCGCATCATTGCCTAACAATTCGCGCAGATAATCGGCAAAGTCATGCACCTCGCGCGTGTATGCCCGCAGCGTATGTTCCGAGACTCCGCGCTCATTACGCAGCATCGTCAGAAATCCGTCCGCGTATGTGCGCAGCGTCTTCATGCCGTCTTCGCAACTTTCAATCGTGCACGCGGATGATGCATCCGGTGCACTTCCTTCAGCCGCCCAAGCGCAAGATGCGTGTACACCTGCGTCGTCGCGATGTCCGCATGGCCAAGCAGCGTCTGCACAGAACGCAAATCGGCGCCATGTTCCACCATGTGCGTGGCACAGCTATGCCGCAGCTTGTGCGGACTCGCCTGCGCGTTTGTGCTCTTCACAATCTTCCAGACGACCTGCGTCGTCAGCGGCTTGCCACGCACGGACAAGAACAGCGCCCGCTGCAAACCACGCTCGGCCAACTGCACGCGTCCATCGCGCAGATACTTCTCCAGCGACTGCACCGCCGCATCTGCCAGTGGAACGATCCGCTCCTTGTCGCCCTTGCCGCGCACCTGTGCGCGCTGCTGGTCGAGATGCAGGTCTTCCACACGCAAAGCAACAATCTCGCCCACGCGCAGCCCGCCCGCATACAGCAAATTCAAGATCGCATCGTCGCGCAGCGCCAACGCATCTGCCTGCAGGGATCGCGCCGCTACACCGGTCTGCTCCAGCATCCCGCGCACATCCGCTTCGGGAAGCGACTTTGGCAAAACCTTCCATGCCTGCGGCGAAGCGATATTGATCGTTGGATCGTGCTTTACCCGCTTGTCCAATAACAGCCAGCGATAAAACCCGCGCAGGCAAGAGAGCTTCCGCGCTACCGACCGCGATTCCTGATGGTTCGCGCGCAGCTCTTCCATAAAGCTCGCAATCTCTTCCTGCCGCGCCTCCACCAGACGCACCGCGCGCTTCTCCAGGTGCTCGGCAAAGGCAAACAGGTCGCGCTCATACGCCTCAATACTCAGCGGACGCAGTCCCTTCTCCACCCGCAGGTACACCACAAACTCCCGCACAAGCTGGTAATCCCTGGGCGGAGCAGCACCCTCGTTGGATTTGGAAGAAGCACCTGGCATCGCTCTTGATTATCTGCGGCCAAACCCGCCCGCGGGAGTGCTGCCCGTGGTGCCACCGGACAGTCCCACTCGCTGTATCCTCAGCGCATGCGCATCGGCGTTCTCTCCGACACACACGGTTTGCTCCGCCCTGAAGCGGTAGCCGCTCTCGCAAATGTGGAGGCCATTCTTCATGCAGGGGACGTTGGCGACATCACTATCCTCGACCGGCTCAATGCGCTCGCTCTCACGACGGCCATCCGGGGTAATGTGGACACTAGCGGCCCGTGCGCCAAACTGCCCGCAACGGAGATGGTCGAACTCGGCGGCAAGCTCATCTACATGCTGCATGCCATTCAGGATTTGGACATCAATCCGGCGGCCGCGAGCGTTTCGCTTGTCATCAGCGGACACTCTCATCGGCCATCTATCGAAGAGCGGAATGGTGTCGTCTATCTGAACCCGGGGAGTGCTGGTCCACGGCGGTTCAGCTTGCCGATTACCCTTGCCATCGTCGAGATCGGCGACCAAATCAACGCCGAGATTGTCGAGATCTAATTCAGGCTATCTTGGGGGTATATGTGCATTTTTCCGGTGCCTGATGTAACGGTCCTGCTAGATTCGATGGCTATTTTTTGTCGAAACGGACCGACCCAAGGATCTTCGCCAACCGCGATTGAATATCGCCAAGTTGCTTGCCGGAGATCTCAATCGAGCCGGAGTTCGTCTGGCAGAAGGTATTGATCACTAAATCAAAGCGAATACACTCGTTCCCCCGCAGCGTCGTGAACACATCGTCGCGCGATTCGGTACAGCCGATCCCATATTCGTCCTTACCGTGATGGAAGGTGACTCCATCAATCACAACACTTCCAGCCGCCTTCAACTTCCCAACCCGCGACTGCGCTTCGCAGTCTAAGGCGTTCGAATGTGGCTTTACCGAGTAGTAGAAGAGAGCTCCGGAAAACGTGGTCGGCGGATACGGGTTGTAGTTGATGGCCGCGACGCCGCGCACGTCCAGATCGCCGGTGGTGTTGCGCGTGTCGTGGCTGAAGTTGGAGAGATAGCCGTCCTTCCGCTCCATGTCCCAACCTCCAGGAAGCTCAAACTTTATCTTGTACTTTTTGTCGGTAAATATTCTTGCTGCTGGACTTAGCTTTTCTGGTTCTTTGGGCGTGGTAAAGCCTGGAAGGTCTTTTGCGGAGCCTGGAACTGGCACCTGTGTTTGTGCGCCGAGAGATAGAAAAGCGATCATGACGGTTAGAAAAATCGTGGATGTGCGGATCAACATGCTGCTCCCAATAGACGAATTTGCGAAGAAATTCGTGTCATTTTATGCACGGATACGTGGATTGAAGACAGCGTACATAAGATCAGTAGCGAGGTTGGCGGCCAGGTAGGTCAGGCCAATTGCGAGTGTGCAGCCCTGCACTAAAGCATAGTCGCGGTTGGAGATAGCGGAGATCGTCAGCCGTCCGATGCCGGGCCAGGAGAAGATCGTCTCCGTCACAATGGCACCAGCGAGCAGCGATCCGAATTGCAAGCCGAGCACTGTGAGAATCGGCACCATAGCATTGCGCAGGGCGTGGCGGTAGACGACTATATTTTCGGTCAGTCCCTTCGCTCGTGCGGTGCGGATGTAGTCGGCATTCAACTCTTCCAGCATGGTAGTACGAACGATACGGGTGAGGGTCGCAGCCAAAGCAATACCGAGCGTTGCGGCGGGAAGAATCATGTGCCACCAGAAGTCTCCGCCGAGGAACGCACCCGCCCCTGCGCCGCTTACCGGCAGCAAGCCGAACCAGATGGCGAAGATGAGGATGAAGACGGGACCGAGGGCGAAGTTTGGGAAGCTGAGGCCGAAGAGAGTGACGAGGCCGATTGTGCTGTCCTGCCATTGATTTCTTTTAACTGCTGCTTTCACTCCGAGCGGTATCGCTATCAAAATGCTTATGATAAATGCCAGCGTGGAGAGTGCCAGCGTGTAGGGGTATCGCTGCAGAATCAGGTGCGTGACCGAGTCGCTCATGCGGACGGAACGGCCAAGATCGCCGTGAAAAAGGCCTTCGAGATAGTGGATATATTGCACATGGATGGGCAAATCGAAACCATATGCGTGCTTTAAAGCGGAAATGTCGGAGGCGGTCGCACCTTCGCCGAGCATCTGAGCGATGGGGTCGCCGGGCACCAGGTGGATGAGCAGGAAGACGAGCGAGACGACGATCCAGAGGACCGGAAGCGTGAGCAGCAGGCGGCGCAGGATGGGCCAGATGGACTTCCAGTTCATCCGGCGATCTTCTCCAGCGTGGTTTCGCGCTCGGGCTTGAGGTCTTCGATGCGGATGCGGCTGACGCGCCGCCCGGCGGTCTGGAGGACGGTGTAACGGCGGTCCTCGTACTCGACCGATTCTCCCGTCTGTGGGATGTGGCCGAACTGGGCGAGGAGGAATCCGGCGAGCGTTTCGACTCCGGCGTCGCGCGGGAAGTTCCAGCCGAGATGGGTGGTGAGGTCGCGGAGCGAGGCGGTGCCTTCCACCTCGTAGGTCCCGGGGGCGACGGGGTTGAAGGAGCGGGTGGCGATGTCGAACTCGTCCTCTAGTTCGCCGACGACCTGTTCGAGGAGGTCCTCGGCGGTGACGAGGCCGACAGTGCTGCCGAACTCATCGACCACGATGGCGATCTGGCGGCGGCGTTCGCGGAACTCCTGCAGCAGTTCGGCGACGAGCTTGGTTTCGGGCACCAGAAGAATGTCGCGCATGACGGTGCGGAGGGTAAGGCCGGTGTCTCCCGCTCGGTGGGAGGCGGCGTGGAAGTGCATGAGGCGGGAGATGTCTTTGGAGTAGACGATGCCGACGATGTGTTCGGCGCCCTGCTGCGGATCGAAGACGGGGATGCGGGAGTGCTGCTCGTCTACGATGCGGGCAGAGGCGCGCTCGATGGGCATGTCTGCCGGGAGGGAGAAGATGCGGGAGCGCGGCGTCATCACTTCGCGCACGGTGACGTGGTTGAGTTCGATGGCGCGATGGATGATCTGTTCCTGAAAAGGCGGCAGCAGGCCTCCGCGACGAGAAGCTGTGGCGACCAGCTTGATCTCTTCGGGCGAGTGGGTGTCGCCTTCTTCCGACGTTTGATGGACGCGGAAGGCGCGCAGGACGATGGCGGCGCTTCCGCGCATGAGTTTGACTGCCGGGCGGGTGATGCGGATAAAGACGTCCATCGGGCCGGCGATGGCGATGGCGATGCGCTCTCCGCGCTGGAGCGCCAGCGCTTTGGGTACCTGCTCGCCGAGGAGCACTTCAAAGTAAGTAATGAGGAAGAACGATACGGCGATGGAGAAGCCGTGGGTGTAGACGAGGAGATGGTGCTGGATGAACGGGTTCGTCTGCAGAAATCCGGTGTGGTGGATGATCTGCAGGACAATCTCCGCGAGAGAGGCTTCACCGAGATAGCCGAGTGCGAGCGATGCAAGCGTGACCCCGAGCTGGTTGGCGGGGAGGAATTCGTCCATGTTGCGCTTGAGCCGAAGTGCGGTGGCAGCGCCGGGACGTCCTGCGGCGACGAGTTGTTCGAAGCGCGTCTCGCGAATGGAGACAAGCGCGAACTCCGCGGCAACGAAGAACGCCGTCGCCAAAATGAAGATGGCTACGGTAAGGATGCGGAAGAGGGCCCACTCCACCATAGACAGAGTGTACAAGTCCTGCATGGAGCAGGCCCCACTCTTTCCCGATTAAAGCTGCGAAAGAATGGGGCGTCGAGGCACAGCGCTATTGCATGCCGCCGCGTTTGCCGAAGCGGTAGGTGAAGCTGATGGAGGGAAGGCTAAGAACAGTCATCGCTTTGCTGACAGGGACGGTTGAGATGACTGCACCGAAGTCCGGATACTTGTACGTGAGGCCGCGATACTCCAGGCGCATGCCGAGGTGGTTTGAGAGGCGGTAGTCCACGCCTGCTCCGAAGAGGAAGGCAGCGCGGTAGCTTGCGTGTCCTTTGAACGGTGCCTCGGTGGGAGAGAAGATGAGCACGCCGCCGCCCGCCTGCACGAAGGGCTGGAAGCGGGTGGTGAGTTGCGGGCGCTTCCAAACATAGGCGCTGCTGATCTCATACAGATTGTTTGGGATCGAGCCGCGCGCATAATCGCCCGTGGTGACACCGGTGGATGAATTGGTGATGCCGTTCTGGTGCTGATAATTTTCGGTGGCGCGGGTATAGCCAAAGTTGACGTTGTAACCGACGAACGGACGAATCTGATGATGGAAGGTGGCGAGCAGCGAGACGGACGGCGTAGCGCCCTGGATGTATTGCTGCTTCACTGTGCGTGTGGTGGTGAGCTGGCCTGCAACCCCGATAGAAATATCTTTTTCACCAAACGGATACAGATTCTCCGGCGTGGTGGCGTGTTCTTTTGTCCATGTGGAAGACGGTGCAGGCGGAAGACTTGAGCTGACCTCGTTGGCCGCTCTGCGCTGCGCGCGAGCGACGGGTGAGAGACAAGTACCACACAAGATAAATGCAAATGTGGTGAACCGAGGCGAAGAACAGAGGTTGATAAATCGACTAACCAAGAAACAAATCTCCTTCAGGTAAATCCCGTGCGGTGAGAACACAAGAGAAGCCGCAGTTGATCTACGCGAGAGACGAACTCGCTTAGAACGAAGGTGTTGCACGTTGGACGGGATTGTTCTTTGTTCGTTTCGTGGTGAGCGGAAATATTTTTATTTCTAAAAAATAAAATGGCCACGTGTAAGTAGTGGCCATTATGGAGTCTTAATCGTTTGTGTTCTTGATGAGAGTTATTTTTTGCGGTCCTCTTCGCTACGTGGATGGTAAGCAGTGACGATGGTGGAGATGCCGCCGCGGGGGCGGAAGTCGCCGACAACCTCGGCCCAGATTGGGTCGGTAGCTTTTACTACGTCGTTAAGGATCTGGTTGACGATGTTTTCCTGGAAGATGCCCAGATTGCGGTAGTGGAAGAGATATTCCTTATAGCTCTTGAGTTCGAGGCAACGTTCGCGCGGCATGTAGCGGAGTTTGATGACGCCGAAATCGGGCAGACCGGTTTTAGGGCAGACGGAGGTGAACTCGGGATCGTCGATGAGGATCTCGTAGCTCTGGAAGTGGTTCTGCCAGGTTTCGATTGCAGGAAACGGGTGGTCAAGGCCAGCTGCGGCGTGTTCATCGGTGTAGCGGGGTGTGTTGCTCATGATCGTGTTCTGTTCCTTCCAGAGGAGTGCTCTCCCCGGCATCCTTCTTGATTCGTTTGCTTGTTGCAGATGTGGGGCTCTCGATGAAGAAGTAAACCCTGATGGAAAGGGATGGTGGCAGCGAGTCAGCTGATCAGCGAGTAAGCCAGTCAGCTTTTATTTTACTCAATTTGGAAGAGTGGAACGGGCAGATGGATTCGTTGCAGCGACTGCTCTGCGAGATTATTTCGGTGAGTCCTTTCTCTCAAAATCTGCTCCTGAATATGTGCGTGGAACGTCTGAAATTCAGGATTGCGGGCGTGCTGATTTTGACGCCGTATGGTTTGACGTCTATTGCGGACAGCACTGAGGGTGCACGTGTGCAATAGCCGCAACAATGTTGAGAGGTAAACGTGAAAAAAGTTGTACTTGGTTTTGTACTCGCTGTCCCGTCCGTGATGCTATCGGCTCTGCCGGTTGCTGCGCAGACAACAGTTGAAAACGTACCGGCCCGTCACTCTTCTGGAAGGATCCTGGGCAGTGTGGGCGTAGCCGGAATGTTTTCGCGGCAATATTCGCTTAGGCAGAGCGATGGACAGTATGGGAGTGACGGCAGTATGCAGAAGCTTGCAGGCTGGACGGCCACCGCAGAGGCCAATGTGATGAAGCACATTGGTATGCAGGTGGATTTTCTGACGCTTTACAACACGCAAAGCAATCCACGGATGACTAAGTTCGGCGTTTTGGCAGGCCCTCGTTACACGCTGAACCCATATTGGAAAGCTACTCCATTTGTTTTTGGCGAAGCAGGCGAGGTGCGCACCACGTACGGGCAAGAGAACCCGGCGAACCATCCAGGTTCCGACTGGAATCCTGCTGCGAAGGCTGGCATTGGATTTGACGTGAAGCTGGGCCGTAATTTTGCGTTTCAAGCTGTTCCGGCTGAGTGGATGGGTGAACGCTTTGACCGGAGCGGACATTGGCAGAATAACTACCAGGCACGCGTTGGTTTTGTTTTTTATTTGCGGAAGTAGGTGCGATTGCGTAGGAAAGGCCCGTCGATTGACGGGCCTTTTTGATGATTTGTGAAAGGTCCGGGCTGAACCGCTTTCTTTCTCGGCTGTGAAACAGCGGCCTGAAGGCCGCTTCTAATCCGGATCGCACTTTCAGCACGATGCGATATCTGCTCCGCGGACATGGGCAAAAGCAGGTCTCTCTACTCGAGATGATGTTATGGCGTGCTGAAAGTATTTGGTTCGCAAGCAGGTCGCGCTTCGCGCGATACCCCACCCTTTCGCGATAAAGCCGCGAAAGAATGGGGCACCCCTGCTGGAGTGCCCCTCTTGGATGCAATTCTCTGTCAGTCGCGACGACCGAGAGTTGGACGATCGTCGTCGCTGCGGCTGTTGGGCGAGTTGGGGTCGTTGTTGGAGGAAGCCGTGCGACGGAGCGAGGGCTTGTTGGCGTCCTTTTTGTCGTCGATCTTGCGCTTGTTCTGAATGCGCGCGAGGCGGGCCTTGATGGCGTCGTACTCGGATGTGGTGACGACGTAGTCAGGCCGTGACGGCAGGATGGTGGCAATCTCCTCTTCGGTTTTTGCGATGCGGTCCGGCGTCTGCGGATGGTCGGAGAACGCTGCCGAGAAGGCATTGGGTTTGTGCTTTTCGAGTGCATCCAGCTTTTCAAAGATGGAGACGAAGGCCTGCGGGTCGTAGCCAGACTTGTACATGTATTGCACGCCGAGCCAGTCAGCTTCGGCCTCATATGCGCGGGAGAACTTGAGCAAGCCAAGAGGAATGGCGATCTGCGAAGCTTCGTAGATGCCGTAGCCGGTCCAGCCACCGATGAAGATGTAGGAGCCGATCTGCGCGATCTGCATGTAGCCGGCTTTCGTCATGGTGCGAGCGCCGTGGTGCGCGCAGACGTGTGCGATCTCGTGCGCCATTACGCCGGCGAGCTCTGCCTCTTCATCGGCGGCGAGGATGAGGCCGCTATTGACATAGAAGAAGCCCCCAGGGAGCGCCATTGCGTTGATCTCGTCGGAGTCGATCACCTTGATGGTGAAGGGCACCTTGCAATCGGAGTTCTTGACGATGTTTTGGCCCACGCGGTTGACGTACTCATTGATGACCGGATCGGTGATAAGGTGTGACGCCTTCTCAATCTCCATCGAGTACTGCTTGCCGTTGGAGACTTCCCAGTCAGTGGAGAACCAATTGCCGAGACCGCGTCCGCCGATGTCGCGCGTGCCGACAGCGGCTACGTCATCTTCAGACCCCTTCTTGATGTCTTTGCGCAGGTCGTCACCAACTTCCGGAATGGAGTCGGATTTGGCTTCAGCCTTCTTTTTGGCTGCGTCAAGCTCTGCCTGGGTCGCAGTAGGACCTTTCGGACCCGGATCTGGCTTCTTGTCCTTGCCAGGCTGCTGGCCGATTTGCGCCATCGCGAGCGGTGAAAGTGTGAGTAAAAGGGCTGCGTGGAGGAGTTTCATGGGGTTGGCTCCCGGGGGCGTAGGCACAGCTTCGCCCATCGGTATATTAGACGCTTTTCTTTGGGTTTGGTTTCGGTGGGGGTCGCGCTTTGCGTGGATGATGTTCGCTGACGCGACCATGGTAAAAGCAGGTTTCTCCGCTCAGCGCTTCGCGCTTCGGTCGAGATGACGAGACTTATCGGCTAGGCGGAGAGGTCGCGCATCGCGCGATACCCCACTCTTTGTCGCAAAGAGCGCGACAAGAATGGGGTACCCGACGCGGAGTGGCATCCCACCCTGATCCCTAATGGCTAACCCCTGCCTTTAGCTTTGCCGGAGCCATCGAACGATTTCCGGCAATGTGGCTCGTTTGCCGTACATGAGGATGCCGATGCGGTAGATGCGGGCGGCTATCCAGATGACGATGGCGATGGAGAGCGAGAGGGTGGCGATGGAGAGACCAATTTGCCAGCCGGGCACGTTGGCTATGGAGAGCCTGAGGAACATGAGCAGCGGCGTGGATGTGGGGATGAATGAGAGCAGCGTGGAGAGGAGCGAGTTCGGCGCGGTGATGATGGGGAAAAGGACAACCATGTTTACGGCCATGGGCATGGCGATGAACATGTTGTACTGGCGCAGTTCCTGTTCGGAGTTGACCAGCGCGCCGATGGCGGCGGCGATGGACGAGTAGAGCAGGAACCCGAGCAGGAAGTAGACGACGAAGCAGACGAGTTGCAGGCCGGAGAGCTGGAGTTTGAAGCCGCCTGCGCCGATGTGGGCCAACAGCGGCGTGAAGAGCATGGCGGCGATGCAGCCTATCCAGATGGCGACCTGCGTGAGGCCGACTGAGCCTACGCCGATGATCTTGCCTGCCATCATCTCGGATGGTTTTACGGTTGCGAGCAGGACTTCAAAGACGCGCGAGGACTTCTCTTCCACGACAGAGCTGGCGACGTTGATGCCGTGCATCATGACGATGAAGTACATGAGGAAGAAGAGCACGTAGGCGGCGATGAATCCGCTGGTGTTGTCGGACTTGTCTGAGGCGCCGGTTGCGGTGATGGTCTCTTTTTGCAGGACGGGCGTTTTGAGCAGAGCGTCGATATCTGCACGACTCATGCCGCGATGGATGAGGCGTTCGCGCGTGAGAACGCGGCGGAGTGCGGCGTTGATGGTTTGCGTGGTGGCGATGTCGCCTTTGGCTGACGAAAGATAGCTGATGGTCGGCTCATTGCTAGTGCCGTCGATGACGAGATAGCCGTCGAGTTTTTTGTCCGCTACGGCGGTGTTGAGGCGCTGACGCCAGCCTGCGGTGGGCGCTTGCACATCCACATCCATGTCGGACTTGTCGGAGTTTTCGAGTTCCTTTTGCAGGTCGAGCGCGAGGTTGGTGTCGGACGAGACGATGGCGATGTGGCCCGCGGTTTTGCTGCCGTGCGTGGCGATGAGGATGGACCCAATCATGAGCAGCGGGATGAGCACGGTGGAGATCTTGAAGGCCTTGCCGCGGATGCGTTCGAGGTATTCGCGCCTGGCGATGAGCAGCGTGTTATGCATCGACGTTGCCTCCGACGGTGGTGATGAAGATGTCTTCGAGCGTGGGTTCTACGACTTCAAAACGCCAGATGCGTGTGCCGTGCGCGATCGCGCTTTGGAGTAGCGGCTGGGCATCGCAGGCGTCGTCGCGGAGGATGATGTCGGAATACCCGGAGAAGTTTTTGGCTTCGGCGATGGATGGGTGCTGGAGGAAGCTGCTGTCGCCCTCGTATGCGATGTGCACGCGGTTGCGCGGGTATTTGCTTTTGACCTCGCGCATGGAGCCGGAGAGAACGAGGTGCCCTTGATGGACGAGCGCGATCTCGTCGCACATCTTTTCGACCTGATCCATGCGGTGCGTGGAGAAGAGGACGGCCCGGCCGGCGTTGCGGAGTTCGATGAGGACGTCTTGCAGGAGCGTGGCGTTGACGGGGTCGAGGCCGGAGAAGGGCTCGTCCATGATGACGAGTTCAGGGTTGTGCATGAGGGATGCGATGAACTGGATCTTCTGCTGCATGCCCTTGGAGAGTTCTTCGGTCTTCTTGGGAAGCGCTTCGGTGATCTGCAGCTTTTCGCACCACTGGTGCGCGCGTTTTTTTGATTCACCTTCAGTCAAGCCGTGGAGCTGGCCCATGAAGGTGAGCTGCTCGAGCACGTTCATCTTTTTGTAGAGGCCGCGTTCTTCGGGCAGGTAGCCGACGCGCTGGAGGTTCTCGCGCTTGAAGGGTTCGCCGAAGAGCTGCACGGTGCCGGCATCGGGTATGGTGATGCCGATCATCATGCGGATGGTGGAGGTTTTGCCGCTGCCGTTTGGGCCGAGGAGCCCGAACATGGTGCCGGGCTGGATGCGGAGGGAGATGTTGTCGACCGCGACTTTTGTGTCGTAGACCTTGCGGACGCCGTTCAGTTCGACGATGGGCATTTGATTGTGAGTTTATCAGCCTGTATAGGCGACACCCAGCTCAGTAGCTATATCGTGCAGCCTACGATCCCTTGTCCAGAGGCTCGCGCCTGCTGTTGCACGGACTGAAGCAAGAAGATGTGCGTCGATATAGCCGATTCCTCTTCCGAAGAGCAAATGCGTTTCCAGCAGCTCAAGTACCTCGGCATTGAGAACAAATGCGGCGAACGGTAGTTCGTGAAGGAAACCGAGAATGTTTGCGCGATTGCGCAGGTTTCCCATCGCGAGTTCGCCGATGAGAAGAGGATGAACGAGAATTTTGTCCTGCTGGAGCAGCGTGCGAAGTGCGTGATCTTCGCGTGCCAGGTAGTCAATCCAGATGGAGGTGTCTGCGAGAATCATTACGCAGAACGGCGGCGCGGGATGGGCTGCAACTGTGGCTCTGTACCGCCGAGCTTTGCCAATTCCTGTGCCGCTCGATGAGCGATGAGGGCTTTGAGCGCTACGGCAAACACTTCCGATTCCTGCTCAAGACCTGTATAGGTTTTGGCCTTTTCGAACAACTCGTCATCGACAGTGATGGTGGCGCGCATGAGCAGATTTTAGCACCGTCTTTCCTTTTTCATCGCCTCTCCGATTTACCATCACAGCGATGGACCTCTCCACGCCAGTGAAGTTTTTGAAGGGGATCGGTGAGCGCAATGCTGCCGAGCTGGCGAAGCGTGGCGTGGAGACGGTGGAGGACCTGCTGTATCACCTGCCCTTCCGGTATGAGGACCGGTTGCATCCGCGGCCGATTGCGGAGTTGACGGCGGGAGAGATGGCGAGCGTGATTGGCGAGGTGCGCGGGACGGTGTTGCTGCGCACGCGGTCGATGCCCATCTTTGAGATGACCGTGGGACAGGGGCTCGACACGGTGAAGTGCATGTGGTTCCACGGCACGTATCTGAAGGACAGGTTCAAGCCGGGGCAGATGCTGGCGCTGTACGGCAAGCTGGAACCGTCGCGGTCGAGCGCGGGCAAGTTCAAGATGATTCAGCCGCAGTTTGAAGTGTTGCCCGCGAGCGGCGAGGACCCTGGTTACCAGATGCTGGAGATGGGCCGCATTGTGCCTGTGTACGAGACGCTGGGCGGCACAACATCATGGGGCGCGAAGCTGGGGTCGAAGTGGATTCGGCGCATGGTGTGGGATGTGCTGCAGCAGTCGCGCGAGGAGGATGTGCTTGAGCCGATTCCGGCGGCGGTGCGCGGGCGGTGGGGTTTGCCGTCGCGGCTGGCGTCGTTGCGCGCGGCGCACTTTCCAGAGGCGGGCACGTCGATGGTGGAGTTGCAGAGCTTCTCCACGCCGGCGCAGAAGCGGCTGATCTTTGAGGAATTGTTTTATCTCGAGCTTGGGCTGGAGTTGAAGCGGCGCAAGATGCGCGAGCGTGAGGGCATCGCTTTTAAGACGGGTGAGGATGTTCGCTCGGCGATTAAGAGTGTGCTTCCCTTTCATCCCACTGCGGCGCAAAAGCGTGTGCTGGGCGAGATTGTTGCGGACATGAAGAGACCGCATCCGATGCGGCGTTTGCTGCAGGGCGATGTGGGCAGCGGAAAGACGATCGTTGCGCTGCAGGCTGCGATTGTGGCGATTGAGAGTGGGTATCAGGCGGTGCTGATGGCGCCGACGGAGATTTTGGCTACGCAGCATTATCTGGCGGCGAAAAAATTGTTGTCGGGCGGTGCATCTTCTCCCTCAGGGGCTAAAGCCCCAATTCCTCAAGCGAACTTAACGGACGGGCTAAAGCCCGTCCCCTTCAAAGCGGGTCGCTCTTCGAGCGATGGCGAGCTACGCTCGCAGCAAAAGCAGATTCTTCGCTTCGCTCAGAATGACAAAGTATCCAGGGCACGGGCTGATGAAGAACGCAACAGACGCTATAAGGTCACGCTGCTTACTGGTTCGCTGGATGAGCAGGAGAAGCGCATGAACCGCCGGCGGATCTTTGCCGGCGAGAGTGAACTCATCATCGGCACACAGGCCTTAATTCAGGAGAAGGTAGATTACGCGAACCTTGGCCTAGTGATTGTGGATGAGCAGCATCGCTTTGGTGTGCGGCAGAGGTTCACGTTGATGAAGAAGCCGGGCGCTGCCGATCCGGATGTGCTGGTGATGACAGCAACGCCGATTCCGCGCACGTTGGCGATGACGGTGTATGGCGATCTGGATGTAAGTGTGCTGGATGAGTTGCCGCCAGGACGCACGCCGATTGTGACTCGGCGAGCGCCTGAGGAGCGAGCCGATGAGGTTTGGGAGTTTGTGCGTAAACAGGTGAAGGCCGGGCGGCAGGCTTACATTGTGTATCCGGTGATTGAAGGGGCGAAGGACGATCAGCCGGAGTTGGATTTTCCAAGAGAAGACAGCGAGTCAGCGAGTCAGCAAGTGAGCAAGTCAGGTGCTGCGCGTACGGCGGAAGGCGCGCTTCGCGCGCGGGGTTCTACTACGCAGAAGAGATCGAAGGCGGAGAAACTATTTAAGCAGAAGACGGAGCTTCGGTCTGCCGTGGAGATGTACGAGGCCTTGCGTGCGGGTGCGTTGAAGGATGTGCGCGTTGGGTTGCTGCATGGACGCATGAACTCCGTGGATAAGGAAGTGGAGATGCGGCGGTTTCAGCGTGGCGAGATCGATGTGCTTGTCTCCACTACGGTGATTGAAGTGGGTATGGATGTGCCGAACGCGACCGTGATGGTGATTGAGCATGCCGAGCGGTTTGGGTTGGCGCAGATGCATCAGTTGCGCGGACGCGTGGGTCGTGGCGCTGCGAAGAGCTATTGCATTCTGATGACGGGGAGCAAAGTCTCTGAGCAGGCGGAAGAGCGGCTGGATGCGATGGTGCGTACGCAGAATGGATTTGAATTAGCTGAGTTGGATTTGCAGCAGCGCGGGCCGGGTGAGTTCTTTGGAACGCGGCAGGCAGGTATGCCGGAGTTTCGTGTGGCTTCGCTGGTAAGAGATCGCGAAATTCTGGAGATGGCTAAACGCGAGGCTGCTTATTTTGTGGACCACTCTGCGGAGTTTTCTTCTGCGGAAAAGGATGTGGTGCGTACGCAGCTCAAGGAACAGTGGCAAAGGCGATATGGATTGGTAGAGGCTTAGTTCCGGTGGAAGTCCTGCTGTGAGTTGCAAGACTCCCAACTGGGCAAAAGAGATTGGCGACCTTAAGCCCCGATTCTCGCCATATGGTTCTGCGGATGGGAGACAGGTGGATGTGCTTTCTTGGGACCGCGCTTGCGAGCTACTAAGACGCGAATCCGTTCCAGCATTTCTACTGGCGAGCAGGCCCCTTTAGGCAAAAACACGTCTGCTCCATCGCCTCGCTCGTGTGAGGCAACAGAGCCGGAGACGAGCATGGTGGGCATGGCCGGATGCAAATCACGTGCATGCCGGATGAGTTCGTTGCCGTCCATGCCGGGCATGATGAGATCGCAAAGCAGAAGGTCAATGGAGCCAGGGCAGGAGGCAGCCAGAAATTCAAGTGCATCCTGCGCATTTTGCGCGACCACTACACGGTAGCCGCGCGTTTCGAGCATGAACTTGCGGATGGAGAGGGTCTGGTCGTTGTCGTCTACGCAGAGGATCGTCTTCTTGGGGCGCATCTTGTTTTCTTCTTTCGTCGTTTATGCGTTACAGCAGGGCCGATGTGTTCAATGACTCAAAGACAAAGCGGGGCCGTTCTGCCTGGAAGAGGCAGTTGGGTTGAGCGGCGGTTTTCTGCCGCGCGCATTGGTTGGGGACGCGGACTGCGTTGCATTGCGACGCCATGGCGGCTGTCGATTGCTAGCTGAGAGTACGGGGGGTTGCTGATGTTGGCAACCACAAAAATTTGGTGGAAATACGATGATTTCGCGGTTGCAAATCCACCGCATTTGAGCATGTGTACAGAGACATTGGGGTTGCGTGAATTGGCACTGTGGAAAGCTGTGTGTCTTACGACAGGAAAAAGCGTCCTGATGCTGCAAGGATGGTGCGGCCACCAACGCGAACATCCACAACGTTCTCCTCAACGGCGAGCGTTGCCTGTGCTGTCAAGCGGCTGGGACGATTTATTTCGATGCCCTGCTCCACAGTAATGGCTGTTGCGCCAGGTACTGCATGGTTACGCACAAGGTAGGCGATCGTACATCCGCAGGCAGAACCGGTCGCTGCGTCTTCTCCGTTGTAGAACTGCAGGCGAGCACGCCAGCGAGTTGGGTCATCTGTCGGCGCGATGCAGTAGGCGAAGTTCGCTCCCTGAGCGCGAAGATAGCTCATTGCCTTTGCGGGCGTAATGCTGAGTCGCTTGAGTGCGTCTACAGAACGCAGCGGCACGATGGCGATAGGCATTCCGGTAGAGACGATCTGCGGTGCGAGTGTTGGGTGCAGGTGGTCGGATGGGAGTGAAAGGGCTTCTGCGCAGGCTGCGCCGTCGAGACTCTTGAGGAACTCGGGATTGCGCTGCGTCATCTCGCCGTAGATGCCAGGGTTATTGTCTGGCGAGAAACGTACAGGGATAGTGCCTGCCTTGACGCGCAGTTTGATTTCGGAAGCGCCTTTGAGGATTGGGTGGTTCCAGTAGAGCCAGCTTGCGGTGCCGAGTGTGGGATGTCCGGCGAAGGGCAGTTCTTCCTGTACGGTGAAGATGCGGACGTCGATTCCCTGCTCCGCTTCTTCGCGTGGGTCGCGCGGAAGAATGAAGGTGGTCTCGGAGAGGTTGGTTTCACGCGCGAGGGTCTGCATCTGCTCCGTAGAAAGGTCCGACGCATCGTGAAATACAGCCAGTTGATTGCCCTGAAAGGGAGCTTCGGCGAAGACATCTACCTGCGACCAGTCGAGAGAGCGGTTTGACATGGGAAATCCTCAAGGAATATTGTTGCAGGTGATGGTTCGCTTCTCCATGACATCTTCGTACTGCTGCCGCTGCTGTTGCTGTGGCCCGGTACGGGTGTGCGGGTGAGCGGATCGACGGACCAATAGAAAGTCCTGAAGAGAGTTCAAAACGACCCACCCGAGCAATCGCCAGGTGGGTTTTCTATTGCATATCTAAAAACTGGAAAGAGGGAGTTGAATCATGTCACTTCGCATCAACGATACGGCGCCGGACTTTGAAGCACAGACGACGCAGGGGCCCATCCGCTTCCACGAGTGGATTGGCGATAACTGGGCGGTGCTCTTCTCGCACCCCAAGGACTTTACGCCGGTGTGCACCACCGAGTTGGGCGCAGTGGCAACGCTGGAGCAGCAGTTTGCGCAACGCGGCGCCAAGGTGATCGGCCTGAGCGTGGACCCGGTGGAAGACCACAGCAAGTGGGCGAAGGACATTGAGGACGTGTGCGGCAGCGCGGTGAACTTTCCCGTAATTGGCGACACCGAACTGAAGATTGCCAAGCTGTACAACATGCTTCCGGCGGATGCGGGTGAATCCTGCCAAGGCCGTACACCTGCGCTGAATGCGCCGGTGCGCACGGTGTTCGTGGTTGGACCGGACAAGAAGATCAAGCTAATGCTCACGTATCCGATGTCCACAGGCCGCAACTTCCAGGAGATTCTGCGCGCGCTGGATTCGATGCAACTAACGGCGAAGCACCCGGTTTCGACCCCGGCTGATTGGAAGCAGGGCGAGGACATCATCATCGGCGGTGGCGTCTCGAACGAAGAAGCAGCGACGAAGTTCCCCGGTTTCAAAACGGTGAAGCCGTATCTGCGTACCGCTGCACAGCCGAAGTAAGTACACTATGGAAGTTGCTTGATCTGTTTTGTGCAGATCAAGCGTGAGCACCGGTGGCGAAGTGGCTAACGCGCTGGTCTGCAAAACCAGTATTCGACGGTTCAATCCCGTCCCGGTGCTCCAATATATTCACACCACAAGAGCCGCCCATCTGGGCGGCTCTTGTGGTGTACGTTGCAAACGTTTTTCCATGGAAAACGATCCTCTCACCCCTAAAAGTCCTAACGACACCAGAGCTTAAAACTAAGACTTACAGCTAAAACTGATAACTTTAAAGAATGAAGTTCGGCGTCCTTGTCTTCCCCGGTTCCAACTGCGACCACGACACCTTCAACGTGGTCGAAAGCGTTCTCCACGAACCCGTCACTTTCCTCTGGCATAACTCCGAAGACCTGCAGGATGTGGACGCCATTCTCGTTCCCGGCGGCTTCTCGTACGGCGACTACCTCCGTACCGGCGTGCTTGCCCGTTTCTCGCCCATCATGACGCAGGTAAGGAAATTTGCCAATGCAGGTGGACCCGTGATGGGCATCTGCAACGGCTTTCAGATTCTCTGCGAAAGCGGTCTTCTCCCCGGTGCGCTTATGCGCAATGCGGGCCAGAAATACATTTGTAAGCATCTGCATCTGCGAACGGAGACAGACAACTCGCCTTACACACACACCCTGCGTAAAGGTGAAGTGCTGCGCATGCCTATTGGACACATGGAAGGCAACTACTTCTGCGACACAGACACGCTCGCCACACTGAAACGCGAGGACCGTATTGCCTTCCGCTACTGCGATGCGCAAGGCAATGTAACGCCGGAAGCCAATCCCAACGGATCGCTGGAGAACATCGCCGGCGTTCTCTCAGAAGGCCGGAACGTGCTCGGCATGATGCCGCATCCTGACCGTTCTGCTGAGGGATTGCTCGGCTCCGCAGACGGTCTCAAACTCTTCAGGGCCCTTCTATCGTCTAATACATTGCACGCATGATCGACATCCATCATCATCTTCTTCCCGGAGTAGACGACGGCTCCAGGGACATGGAGACTACGCTCGCCATGCTTCAGATGGCGGTGGACGACGGCACCACGCACATTGTGGCTACGCCACATGCCAATACCATGTACGCCTACGATCGCACTGCGCATGAGACGCTTCTGCAAACCGTACGCGACAGCATGCCTGCACAATTTGCATCTCGTATCACCCTCGGACTCGGCTGTGACTTCCATCTCACCTACGACAACCTGGAAGCAGCGAAAGCCAATCCCTCACGCTTTTCCATCAATGGCAAAGGCTATCTCATGGTGGAGCTGCCTGACCATGCCATCCCACGCACCACACCTGAAGCGCTCTACGAACTCCGCATCGCCGGAATGGTTCCTGTCCTTACCCACCCCGAACGCAACAAAACCATCCAACAGAACCTTGACATGATGAAGCCATGGCTCATCGGTGGTCTTCTGCTGCAAATCACTGCCGGTGCCCTTACCGGTGCCTTCGGCAAGGTAGCCCAGAAGTGCGCCCTCGAACTGCTCGATCGCAACTGGGTCCATGTCATCGCCAGCGACGCGCACGGAACCGGCCGCCGCAATCCGCAACTCAGCGAAGCGCGCAATTTTGTGGCAAACAAGTATGGCGAAGAAACTGCGCATCGTCTCTTCTACGACAATCCACGCGCCGCCTTTGAAGGTTCGAGCCTTGGAGAACAACCCACACCCATCGGACTGCATGAGGACCTTATGCCGAAAAGCTGGTGGCGAAAACTAGTAGGAAAATAATTACCATTTTGTCGTAAAGCTGAGCGCAATTTGGCGTGATTACTTTGGGCGTATGACTGCTCATATAGGTATATGGATCGGCAATCCTTCTCGGCGGCGCTCAACCTGGAAAGTATCCCCCTCTGCGCGACCTGTAAAGGGCTGCTCTGGCTGTGGGCAGAATCCGATCCTCGGACGGAGAACGGCGCTCACCTCTGGACTGCTTTTGTGCGTCATTTCGTAGAATGCCGCCAATGCAGGCAGTTTCAGCACGGCATAGTTGCCGCATAGCTCTCCTGCCTGGAACCGCTCTGTCATAGATCCTGAGCAACATTTTTCTCAGTAGCTACAACGCCAGTCCGCCATCTATCGCAAGCAACTGTCCTGTAATGAAGTGTGGTCCTGTTGCAAAGAACATCACTGCTGCGGCCACATCCTCGACACGTCCATTGCGTTTCATCGGTGTCTTTTCCGCAAAGTGCTGGTACTCCGCCTCTGCTGTCCCACCATGCACAATCATTCCCGGGGCCACGCAGTTCACGCTAATGTCAGGCGCCCATGCCTTCGCCATCGTCTGGCTTAGCATGTGCAGCGCAGCCTTGCTCGTGCAGTAATGGGCGTGCGTCGTCCAGGGATGCAAACCGCCTAGCGAACCGATGTTTACAATCCGGCCGCGAGATTCTTTCAGATACGGATAAGCAGCCTTCGCCACCAGAAAGGGTCCACGTGTGTTCGTCTCAAACATCGCGTTCCACTGCTCAACCGAAATCTGCTCCAGCGGGACCGTCTCAAATGCGCCCGCATTGTTGATAAGCAGATCCACACCGCCCATCTCAGCGGCGATCTCTTCGACAGCTTCCGATACATTCAGTGGATCGCGCACATCGCATCGAACGGCCATCGCATCGCCGCCCAGCGCTGCAATCTCACGCAGCGTCTCTTGCGCTTCGTCAAAGTTTGACCGGAATGTAATCGCAACCGAAGCCCCGGCGCGCGCAAGTTCCAGCGCCAGGCCGCGTCCCATGCGCTTTGCTCCGCCCGTGACCAGCGCACGACGACCACGCAATTCCATACTTACTTTTTCGCTTTCTTTTTGTGCGCGTTCTCCATCACCTGGTCCACTACGCGGCTTTGCTTCTCACCCAATGTGATGTTTGTGTGGTTCGCTTCGGCAAAGCCATCCGCAGCCATCTTGATGGAATATGTTCCCTCCGGCAGATTCACAGCAGCATAGCGGCCATCGTCAGTCGTCTTTACCATGCGCACTAGCTTCTTGTCCGCACATTCAATTGTGACGGTTGCATCGCTTACCGGCACCTCATCTGTGCCAATCAAACGTCCGCTAAGACTCGATCCTCCCTGCGCGCTCACGCCGGGCAGTTTCACTACCGCTTCGTTCGGAGCCAGCTTATGCGCCTTTGCCTCCAGCGTCCGGTGGTGCGCCTCCCGTACACCGATACCGCGTGCTGTGCCCGGCACATCGTCTCCATAGGCTGAGACCTGGTGCTTGGGCTTCTGCATTCGCACTGTAATATGTTTCGCCTGCTCGTTAAGCGAGAACGTCTCACCATGGGTCGCAAACCCATCAGCAATCACCTGGAGACCCACGGACGATCCTGTCGGGATCACATCGACCGTCGTCTTGCCATCCGGTCCGGTCTTCAATTCCATATTGCCCTTATCTTCTCCGTCTTTGCTCGACCGGAAGATCACCGCGGCATTTGGAATCGGCTTGCCGTTATCGCGCAGTACCGTCACTTCGAGCCTGGAGACCACCACAGGCGGCTTGTACTTGCGCCCATGCTTCTCTTCTTCTTCCTGCTGTCCTAGCGCAACGCGCGACACCATCGGCAACAAGGCCGCAAATACGGCCAACTTCAACCAAATCCCTGAAAAACGCATAGGCAGATTCTACGCAATCCTCTCTCGAACTGACCATTTTGAGACGCAAAGGACGACAAAACGCGAGCTTACCCGAATATGAGCGCAACTCACTCATATCCTCCTTGACACTCCACAGCCACCCGCGCTACCTTAGCACTCGGAAGGCGTGAGTGCTAAACCACCCGCCCCCAACAGCAATCTCAAGGAGATCTACGCGTTATGGCAGCAACATTTACTCCGCTCCACGACCGCATCCTCGTTCGCCGCACGGAAGAGGGCGAGACGGTACGCGGCGGCATCATCATCCCCGATTCCGCCAAGGAAAAGCCGCAGCAGGGCGAAGTCGTCTCCGTCGGCAAGGGCAAGTCCAACGATGAAGGCAAGGTCTTCCCGCTCGACGTAAAAGCCGGCGACAAGATCCTCTTCGGCAAATACTCCGGCACCGAGATCAAGCTCGACGGCGAAGAGTTCCTCATCATGCGCGAAGAAGAAGTATTGGGAATTTTGAAGTAAACCGCAGCGTTCAGCGCAGCGAAACACTTCCCGATTCAAAAAAAGCAAAAAGCATTTCCGCATCGCAATGCGATGCCACATGGAGAACACAAATGGCAAAGAACATCCTGCACGGCGAAGACTCTCGCCAGGCCATTCTGCGCGGCGTCAACAAACTCGCCGACGCTGTAAAGGTCACCCTCGGTCCCAAGGGCCGCAACGTTGTTATCGAAAAGAAGTTCGGCTCCCCCACCATCACCAAGGACGGTGTCACCGTTGCCAAGGAAGTAGAACTCTCTGATCCGCTCGAGAACATGGGCGCGCAGATGGTGAAGGAAGTCGCCAGCAAGACCAGCGACATCGCCGGCGACGGCACCACCACCGCCACCGTGCTCGCACAGGCCATCTTCCGCGAAGGCGTAAAGACCGTTGCCGCCGGCGCAAACCCCATGGCGCTCAAGCGCGGCATCGACAAGGCCGTGGAAGCCATCATCGGCAAGCGCGATGAAGACGGCGCGGTCCAGGGCGGCGCTCTCTCCAAGTTCTCCAAGCCCGTCTCCGGCGACATGATCGCCCAGGTCGGAACCATCTCGGCCAACAGCGACAGCACCATCGGCAAGATCATCGCCCAGGCCATGGACAAGGTCGGCAAGGACGGCGTCATCACCGTCGAAGAATCCAAGACCATGGAGACGCAGCTCGACGTCGTCGAAGGCATGCAATTCGACCGCGGCTACCTCTCGCCCTACTTCGTCACCGACGCAGAGCGCATGGAAGCCTCGCTCGAGAACCCCTACATCCTCATCTATGAGAAGAAGATCTCCTCGATGAAGGACCTCCTTCCGCTGCTTGAGCAGATCGCCCGCACCGGCAAGCCGCTCGTCATCATCGCAGAAGACGTGGACGGTGAAGCGCTCGCCACCCTCGTGGTCAACAAGCTGCGCGGCACGCTGCAGGTTGCAGCCGTCAAGGCTCCTGGCTTCGGTGACCGTCGCAAGGCCATGCTCGGCGACATCGCTATCCTCACCGGCGGCAAGGCGATCACGGAAGACCTCGGCATCAAGCTCGAGTCCGTCAAGATTGAGGACCTCGGCACCGCCAAGACCGTCACCATCGACAAGGACAACACCACCATCGTCGACGGTGCCGGCAAGGACTCCGAGATCGAAGGCCGCGTACGCGAGATCCGTTCGCAGGTTGAGAAGACCTCGTCCGACTACGACCGCGAGAAGCTGCAGGAGCGTCTTGCCAAGCTCGTCGGCGGCGTTGCCGTCATCAAGGTCGGTGCTGCTACCGAAACCGAGATGAAGGAGAAGAAGGCCCGCGTCGAAGACGCTATGCACGCAACCCGTGCAGCAGTTGAGGAAGGCATCGTCCCCGGCGGCGGCGTCGCTCTCATCCGCGCTTCCAAGGACCTCGACGATGTCATCAGCAAGCTCCAGGGCGACGAAAAGATCGGTGCACAGATCATCCGCCGCGCTATCGAGGAGCCCATCCGCATGATCGCGCTCAACGCCGGTGAAGAAGGCGCTGTCGTGATCGGCAAGATCCTCGAGAGCAAGGAATCGGCCTTCGGCTACAACGCCGGAACCGGTGTCTACGAAGACCTTATCAAGGCCGGCGTCATCGACCCCACCAAGGTGACCCGCACCGCCCTGCAAAACGCAGCCTCCATCGCCGGACTCATGCTCACAACAGAAGCCATGATCTCCGACATCCCCGAAAAGGCAGCACCCGCAGCAGGCGGCCACGACCACGGCGGCGGCATGGGCGGCATGTACTAGTCCTTCGCGGACGGCGACACGCGCTCCGCGCAAAACAAAAGCCCCGGCCACAAGCCGGGGCTTTTCTATGTCCGGTCTTAATATTTTTTGAATATTTTTTACTCTAAATGGGCACTTTCCATGTAAGCTACTACTTGTAAAGGAGTTTTCATGCACGAACACGGAAGCCGCGACTGGGCAGTAGAACGAATTAAGCCTTTTAGAGCTGACTTATGGGACGCGGTGCAGCTAGGCCTCCAGCGTTATCAACGGCATGACGTTCAAGATCGTTTAGATTACAACGCGCGTACAAGTGCCAATATTTTGAACAGCTTCGTTCTTGCGGAAGTCCAGAAACGGTTATCCGGGCATAAAAAATCTCGCTTTATCGAGAGAAACGGTACCGTGTACCACGAGTTGAATGGCTGCGTCCTCTGGTACAAAGGACTCGGCGCAGATGGAAAGCCATCGAACCACCCCAGTGGCGCGTCAGATGATCTGATGCAGGGTACGTTTCCATTCAAAGAAGCCCTGGTTCTTCTTTTGGTCGGGTACTCTTACGATTCATTGTTATCTGATGTGAAGGGCGTAGAGATCAGACGCTACAACGCTGCTGGGAACATTGAATATTACATCGAGTTAGAAAAACTTGAGTCGAACAAGAAGCTAGTCGTAATGCCAGGTACCCAACTACCGGGCAAGACGGCAAAGCGGCGAGTGCGCATCAAGATGGGACCAGAACAGACACACATTCATACCGAAGCTAACTAGTTGTGGAGATGAGCAGGGCCATGAAAGACGGATTCAATCCGGAGATGTTAGTACTCGCTCGCGAGTCACGAGAGATGACGCAGCTTCAACTCTCTGAGAAAACGAAGATCCCGCAGACGCTTCTTTCGAGGATGGAAAGCGGTTTATTGCAACCCAATGAAGAGCAGGTCATCTCTCTTGAACAGGAACTTAAGTATCCTCAGGACTTTTTCTATCAGTCCGATAGAATCTTTGGATTCAATGCATCTGTTTTTTATCATCGAAAGCGAAGCGATGTACCATCGAGAATCCTTAAAAAGCTTCATTCAGTAATAAACCTTAGCCGTATGCGTATCCAACGATTGACTCGTTCAGTTGAATTGGATGTAGACAATCCCCTGATTCAGCTAAGTCCACTGGAGCACGGCGGAGTCGAAGAAGTGGCACAGCTCGTTAGAAGCTTAATGCGGCTTCCAGAGGGACCTGTTCGTGACCTAAGTGCAGCTCTCGAAGATGCAGGTGTCGTAATCGTTCAATACTCTTTCGGCACAAGCAAGGTAGATGCAATAAGCGAATGGATCCCAGGATATCCTCCGATCATTCTTATAAATACAGATCATAATGTTAGCGGCGATAGATACCGATGGAATCTCGCACACGAACTTGGTCACCTTGTAATGCATCGTTATCCATCTACTGACATGGAAGGCGAAGCTAATAGGTTTGCAGCAGAATTTTTGCTTCCTGAACGTCAAATCAAGCCGCAGCTTCGCAGTGTAAGGATCAATAAGTTGGCTTTATTGAAACAGCACTGGAAGGTATCGATGGGAGCGCTGTTAGAGCGCGCGCGGCAACTGGGATGTATAACGGTTTCGCAATACAAATACATGCGAATGAACTTCAGTCGACTCGGGTACAACAAACGTGAACCTATCGAAACTGATATCGCTATTGAGAAGTGTTCACTCCTTTCCGAACTCATCACTACCCACGTCAATGGGTTACGTTACTCTATTTCGGAACTCGCCCGCCTTTTAGTGATGAATATGGATGAATGCGCAGCATCTTATCTACCTAGTCAAAGTGTTGGCGGGCTACGCTTGATTTCAGGATCAGTCCCTCAGCTTGCATAGTGCTGTAGTGTCACCGGTTTGAGGGCAAGTGAGCATTCAAATCGGTAACACTACACCGGTTCATTTCTCCCTAGTAGTTTCCAGACCGCTCTAAACCGATATTTATACGGGATAAAGCTAAGTAAGAAAGGGGAGACCTTAGCTCTTTAGAGTTCGTTAGTCTCAACGTGCATCTAACCCACCTCGACCTCTAAAGCGCCCCCAATAACCACCCCTCAACCACCAACACATTCGCCAAAAACCCCACCCAAAACGCCATACCAAAAAACTGCTGCGGCACCAGGTGCGTCCGCGACATCGTCGCAAAGAACACGCCCATCACCGGACGCGTCGTCGCAATCCCCAGCAGCACGCCCACCGCACGGATCGACCACACTCTTTCCCGCGCAATCTCTCCGCGCACCGCCCATCGATAAGCCACAGCCAGAGAAATCAGAATCCATGTGTCGAACACAAACACAGCGGACCGCTCCACCCATCCGCCAACGGCATACGCACTCATCGCATACGCGGTAATTCCCGTTACAGTGCCCGTTGCGTAAAACATGCCTTTCACCGCAGCGCTCACCGCCACACGCCGCAAGACAACCACAGCAAGCACCACAAAAATAGCCGCCGAGATAATGTGCGCAGCCGTAAGCGCCGCATGCGATGCAAACGAATGGAGCTACGCGGAAACCCATCCGGCCGGTTCCTCAAAAACCTTGTCAACCCCCAAACACCCGCATCTCCATGCAGCAGCAGGAGATACACTCTGCCGGATTACCGATTCCAATTCCATAAAATAAATACAGGGGAATTCTTAGTCCCAAATCAGATCGAAAGGAGCTAAGTCCAATCAGATCAGGATTTTGCCTCTAACCCTTTTAGCAGCAGGATCTTGCAGACACCAAAAACCGCAAACTTCTGAATCTTCGTAACTTAGGGAGACCACCCCCGGGGGGAGGGGTACCTATCCCGCAGCACGAACATACGCGCTAGCCGCGTTCGCCCATCTTTTCATCGCCAAGCTGCACATCCAGCCCGTCCGGGTCCTTGATATGGAAGCTCCGCCCGTCCTTCTTCGGATGGTCGATGCCAAGTTCCAGCAGACGTTGAACAACTCCTTCCTCATCAAACTGCGCGAGCCCGTACATCACATGCGAGATACGGCCTGCGCGGACCGATTTGGATTCGGGCAGTTCAGGACGTAGCAACAATCGCGTGTTGCCGAACCGGAGAATGGAAAGGCGGTCGGCGCGGTGGACCTTCTCCATTTGAAACAGCCGTGTGTACCAGTCGGTTGAACGAGCGAGGTCTTTCACGCCGATGGCGACGTGGTTGATGCTCACGGGCACCAGAGGTTCAGCCGGTTTCATCAGGTTCTGGCTGGAAGCGGTGGCCGCGCCTGCCAGCATGACCATACCTTCGAGAAACTGTCTCCTGCTGAGACCGCCGTTCTCGTAGCTGCGCAACATGGAATTGATTTGAGTGTGCATGCCTTGTCCAATGGAAATGTCCTGCTGCCGTAACCCCATTGCACGATGCAAGTTGTCAGCTCAGGTACGGAAAATCGTCCTTGAACTCCGCGCCCCAGTGCCGCAGCTTCTCGCGATGATCTTTAAGAACCGCCTGATACTTCGCATCGCGCGCAAGGTTCACCATCTCGCCGGGATCGTTCTTCAGGTCCACCAGCGACTCGCGATGTTCGCCTTCGCTATACATGCAATACTTATATCGATCGCTCCGCAACATGCGTCCCTGTGGCCTACGGCGGACACCATCCACAGGAGCGCCCTGCGCGAGGCAGTTGGAGGCAACCACAAAATCGCGATGTAGCGAATGTGTCTTTCCAGTTGCCACTCCGCGAAGACTCAGCCCCGGAAACTTTGAAGAGAGCTTGACGCCCGCAAACTCACACAGCGTCGGCAGCAGATCGACGCCGGTATTCACAAGCTCATCCGAAACACCGCGCTTCACCTTTCCCGGCCACGCCATCAGCAGCGGCACGCGCGCCGACTCCTCATAGAACACCGTCTTCTGGTTCCAGTGGTGCGCGCCTTCGCAGTCGCCGTGGTCAGCCAGAAACATCACCAGTGTGTCCTTCATCAAATTCTTCTCTTCCAAACACTGCATCAGCCGACCTACCTGCGCGTCCATCTTCTCGATCAGCCGGTAGTACGCCCACTCATATTGCCGCCACTTCGCATCATCAAAATTGCCCACAGGAAACGTGCGCGAACGGTGGTAGGCCTCGCGCATGGTGGTCATGATCTCCGGCGCATCTTTCTGAAAGCCGTGGTTCGCGCGCAACGGAGGACACTGCTCCGCTGGCGGAGGCGCCCCGATGTCGCCCTGATCGAGACGTTCGCCGCGTGCCCACTCGCAGATGTTGTGCGGATTGAGGAATGACGCCACCGCGAAGAACGGCGCATCATGCTTGCGGCTGATGAACTCCACCGCATGCGTGGCCGTGTCCACGTCCACCATCTTGGTGGCCATCTCTTCGAATCCGGTGACTTCGACATCGTTCTCGGGATACGCAAGATGCCACTTGCCGAAGTAGCCAGTCCTATATCCGGCTTTGCGGAACCACGTTCCCATACACGGAAACTCCGCCGGATCGACCTTCGGCCTGTCGTTCGTCTCCACGCCCGTCTCCACCGGATAGCGTCCGGAGAAGATCGCAGCACGCGAAGGAATACAAAGCGGATTGGCCGCATATGCGCGCGAAAACCGCATCCCGCGCGCCGCCAGCGCATCCAGGTTCGGTGTGTGGACATACTTCGACCCGATCACGCAGCTCAACGCATCAAACGCAAGCTGGTCGGCAAAGATAAGCAGGATGTTTGGACGCTTCTCCGCTGTTTCTCCCAACATCGACGTGGCCCGCGCCGCTACCGCCGTAGCCATGGCCGATTGAATAAACCTGCGCCTGTTTGAAATCATCTGCCGCCTTATTAGATGAGGTACGAAGAAAGCACGTTCATGCCTAAAAGTCATGAACCCATCGGCATCATGCTAGTGCTCGCTCCATATGTGGTCAAACAATTGAGGGGGCGGCAATAGCGTTCGTCATGGTTGTTCACTTTCCTCGCGATCCCTTGAGGCGTAAATCCTCTCTGAAGAAAGATACCAATTACCCAATGGAAATTGTTTTCCTATACTACGTGGCACTAATTTACCCACATCTACCCACTCAACTAGAGGAACACGCACCATGGTAACGAGCATGGGTAATGGATAGAGATGGCGAAGAAGTTCTTTCATTACTTTGGTTTGGCGGAAGAGATGTTCCGTCCATTTTGGCGTGGTGCTTGCATTAGGAGAGGTGTCCTGGAGGGACACTCATGAAACTGAAACTTGCAGCACTTCTTCTCCTTGGTTTTGTTCTTTCTGCTCCTCATTCGATGTTTGCAGACCAACTCACCCTCGTCTCCGCCACCGGAAGCAACGTTGGCGGTGTGATCACCTATCCCTACAACTTCAAAATCAATGGGACCACCAACGCATCCTTGATGTGCCTCGATTACACACGTGAAGTTACGGTAGGTGAATCCTGGCAAGTGAGCGTATCCGCAATCCCACTTGATTTCTCTTCAACCTCTATCAACTATCGCGCGGCTGCGCTGATCTACTCGCAACTCGGAAACTACTCCACAAGCGATCTACAGTTCGCAGCCTGGGGCCTGTTCGATCACACGAGTGTCGTGAACAATCCGGGCTACAACAGCACGGTTCAATATATGGACTCCGTTGCTCTGCAGTACGCACAGGACCAAAGCATCATCAACTCCGGCTTCTACTCCCAGTTTTCGCTGTACATTCCTACGTCTGACACCACAGGCTGGACAAGTGGAACTCCGCAGCGGTTCATCGGAGCTGCTCCGGCAGTTGCTCCCACACCCGAACCTTCGAGCTTGATGCTGCTGGGCACGGGTTTGCTTGGAACGGCTGGCATTCTTCGCCGCAAATATGCTGCAAAGAACGCATAAATTGACAGCAACAGGGCATGCCTAAAGAATGGCTGTCCCTTCCAGACTGGTGACGCACATCTGATCCATCCGATTCGATGGGTCAGATGTGGGAACCAAGTACTGATGATTCAAGAAAATAATCGCATTACAATTTTGTCTGTTTCCTCAACCTGGCATGACTGCCGGGTTGTTCCTTTACCTGCATCGTTATGCGCTTTTGTCATGCTTTGCAGTGGAACACTCTCCGATCGCTAACACATGTCTGCGTGCGCGGAGGTCAGGAGAGGCCGATAAACTAACCCGTATCATGTCTTTTACCCACAGTGATCTGACAAACGCTCTTCGCGATTGTTTCGATACTTCGCTCCAGTGCAATATCGTCGATCTTGGAGAAGTTTCCAGTGCCATGCTGGAACTGGATGCCGATGCTCCGGGCTCCAGCGTAGCTTCACGCTATCGCGTCGAAGTGAAGCTCATCCTGCCTGTCCGTGACGAAGCAGCGGAAGCGCAGATCATCGCGCAGATCGCAAACCGTCTGGCGGGTATTTGGGAGATCAGTGAGGTGAAGATTGAAGTGGAAAACGTTATCTGGACGCCCGACCGCATTACACCCGAAGGCAGACACATCCTTGGCCTTGACCGTCCGCCCCGCGGTCCGGAACTAGTCCAGATCAAACTCCCGTAGCGGCTTGCCCGTGTCGGGCGACTCCTTGGCCTTGCGCAGCGCCTCGGCAAACTTTTTATCGAAGATGTCCGCTTGATTCTTCTGCGCTTCGAGTGACTGCTTGAAGATGGACTCGCGCCGCTGGTCTTGTTCGCGCATGGCACTGGCCGCGGTCTGCAGGTCTTCGAACGTGCGTTTCCGCGGCGGTCCCGTATGGGAGATTACCGACTGTGTTACAGGGTCGATCCGCAGCATACCTCCGCACTCCGGGCACGCTACTTCAAATCCGATTTCTTTCTTCGTATTTTTCGCCATAACAAAGGCATTCTACGCGTTTATGGGATTTTAGAGATAAAGTACGCGATGGCCGGGGCACTCCTGTTCGGCATGATCTACCAGCACCTGCGCCAAACTGTCTCCGTACTTCGCTACAAACCACACCCCATTCAACAAGCGCTCCTGCGGCGTTCCGTCCGGGAACAGATGATTCACCACGACATCCGCATGTTTCCGCAGACTCGTCTCTTTTTCAAGCTGAAAATTTGTTGCCAAGCGGCGTAACCGGTTCATCTGGTATCGCATCTTCGACGCTGCCACCTCAGCCGATTTGCCCAGACCTTCATCTGTCTTCTTCATCCAGTCCAGCAGCACCTTCAACTCTTCATCCAGAGCATTGCCTGCGTTTGCGATCTTTCGCTTTCCCTCAAGAGGCATGGCACGGGCGGCAAGTTTATGCGCCAGATCGTCAGCAGATTGCATGGCATCTTCCAACGAAAGCTCATGCTGTGCCATCACATCCGCGATCTCAGGTTCAATCAAAGTAATAGAAAGACGGGGCAGAACAGGAGTCATAGCTCCCAGAATGCGGCGATAGAGCACCTCGCACTGCGCAAAATAGGCAATCTCTGCCGGGCCTCCGATGTAGGCGGAGGTGGGCAGGAGTGTGTCCTGAAAGAGCGGGCGCAGAAGAGCGTTGGGGCTGATGCGCTCCGGTGCCGATTTGAGAATGGCCAGCAGTTCGTCGTTTGTATAGATGCGGGCGCCGGCTTTCCATTCGCCGTCCTTGCGGCGCAGTGGGAGCCGCTGGCCTTCTTCCGTGATGAGGAAGAGCAGGCTTGCGTCTTCATTAACCAATACCTGGGCATGATATCCGTCGGCTTCGAGCTGGCGAGTACGCTCCAGCAGCGCTGCTTCCAGTTCGTCGGCACGTTCGATGGCTGCGCGGAAGACTTCTTTGCCCTGCGCGTGGAAGCCGCGCGATGAGGAGTCGATGACGATGAGGCCCTGTTCGCGGAAGAGGTACGCCATCAGGCGCGCGAAGGCCGAGCCGAGTGTCTGTCCCGGCGCGTAACACTCCCGAAGCGTCTCTGTGATCGGCGCGTAGCTGAGCAGTTCTTCCGCCTGCGCGAGCAGCGGTTCAATCTCCTGGCCGAGCATGATGCCACCGACGGGCTGCAGGCGATGGCCGGTGATTTCGGCGCGAAGCGTTTCTACCGTGCGCTTGCCGAGGAGCGTGGCCTGATTGACCTCGTCCAGGTCATGATCCTGCGTGGCCATCCAGAAGACAGGGACGTGCGGAACGCCAGCTTCCGTAGCGACCTGCGCTTTGCGGATGGCTGTTGCGGCCTTGGCCAGCGTAAGCAGAGGTCCGCCGAGGATGCCTACCTGTTGCCCGGTGACGACTGCGCGTGCTCCATTGCGCAGGCGTTCAATATTTTCGAGTGCAGCTTCGCCGGCGTTCCAGGCGCGGTTCTGTTCCAGCAGGAGATCGGCAACAACCTTGCGGTCGGCGGCCAGGAGGCGGTCAGTGCCCTTCATCCATGAGCCGTCAAACGGCGATCCAGCAAAATACTTCTTCACCGGCCCATCAGACTTTGCCGAGCGCAATTCCACGTACTCACGGAAGAGGCGCGAGAGGTTCGGCAGGACAGTAATCGGATAGCACTCAGTCTTCATCGGCTGGCTCAACGGAACTGCTCTTTTCAATCTACAGGCTGACGCATAGATTTCCATCCATCTGGCGGCAATGCATTTCAGATGAGCCTGCTCCCAGCTAGGATGCACTTTTGATACGGTGAGATATGGCTACCCAGAAACGATCCTCGAAAAGCAGCATGCCCACTGCGAAGCAAGTTGTGAACACGCCTAAAGCCACCCGCAAAATGGCTGACCGAAAACCCGCGCGGCGTGGTCCACAAAAAGCAGCGCTGCTTTCATCAAAGCTCGTTTATAAAGGCAACATCTTTTCTGTTTTCAGAGACCATGTGACGGAGCCTGGTGGCGTTACCAGCTATCGAGACATCGTCCGTCACGCCGGTTCGGTCGTCGTACTTGCCGTAGATGACAGTCTGGATCCTGCCGATCCCCTGGTTGTTGTGGAACGCCAATATCGTCATGCAGCAGGACAATATTTACTTGAGCTCCCAGCCGGCAAGCTTGACAAGGGAGAGACGCCGCTCGCTGGCGCCAAACGCGAGATGATTGAGGAGACGGGGTATACCGCCAAAAAGTGGAAGAAGCTCGTCCGGTACTATCCCAGCCCTGGTTATGTGGGCGAGTGGATGGAGATTTATCTGGCCACACAGATTGTGGAAGGCGAGGCCCAACCGGAAGAGGACGAACGCATTGAAGTCCGCATGATGCCCCTTTCCACTCTGCTAAAGATGATTCGGGCCGGCAAAATTCATGATGGAAAAACCATTGTGGGAGTTCTGACCTACGCCGCGCAGATCCAAAAAGGCTGACAAACCAAAAAGCCTCATGTCGCGTCATATTGGCTACTGATCGGTGCGTTCGTTGCTGCCGACAAAGTCTCTTCCCGAGCACGTGAGGCAAGGCCCGTGGCACAGTACAAAGGCGTGGTTAAGTGGTTCAACAATGCGAAAGGCTTCGGATTTTTAGGCCGTGATAGCGGTCCCGACGTCTTTGTTCACTACAGCGCGATCCAGACCGAAGGCTACAAAAGTCTGAAAGAAGGCGATGCTGTGGAGTTCGACGTGATTGAAGGCAGTAAAGGTCCTCAGGCAGATCAGGTCGTCCTTTTGAAGGAAGCCAGCTAGCGCAGGCACATTCGCGCTATCCTGTCGTTCGTTATGGACAACATCACGATCGCGCGTCTGCTCGATGAAACCGCCGCCCTTCTTGAAATCGATGGGGCCGATCCGTTTCGTATCCGATCCTATCGCCGCGCAGCCGAAGCAGTCGAACAGCAGACCACAGTACTGGCTACTATTGCCGATGATCCAAAGGCGCTCACCGCCATCGCGGGCATCGGTAAAGGTATGGCAGCGAACATCCGCGATCTTGTGGCTACCGGTTCCATGCCGCTTCGCGATGAGTTGCTGAAGACCTACCGGCCATCGATGCTTGAATTGCTTCGACTGCCCGGCATGGGACCGAAGACCGTCGCGCTTCTGTGGAGTGCGCTTCAGGTTTCCGACGTCGATTCTCTCGAAGCTGCCGCCAAAGCCGGGCATCTGAACAAGCTGCCGCGCATGGGACAGAAGTTTGTCGACAAGCTTCTCAAAGGCATTGAAGACTACCGCAAGAACACAGGCCGCTTCCGCATCGATAAGGCTGCGGAGATTGCCGAGCGCATCACTGCCCTGCTGCTGCATTTTGAGGGCATCGATACGGTGACGCCTGCGGGATCTCTGCGGCGCGGACGCGAGACCGTTGGCGATCTCGATTTGCTTGTGACGGGACCAGCGTGCGAATCGAACTGTGTTGCCGCTGCGGTAGATTATGTGGCCGCGCTGCCGCTCATCGATCAACTCATCGCCAAGGGACAGAACAAGGTCAGCTTCCTGATGCGCAACGGCCTGCAGGTGGATGTGCGTTTGCTGCCCCGGCATACGTACGGTGCTGCGCTGCAATATTTCACAGGATCCAAGATGCACAATGTGACGCTGCGCCAGCGCGCGATCAAGCAGGGCTTCACACTGAGCGAATATGGGTTGGCAAAGATTGACGACAACACCATCGTGGCTTCAGAAAGCGAAGAGGACGTCTATCGCGCACTTGGCCTCGATTACATCGCGCCGGAGCTGCGCGAGAACTGTGGAGAGATTGAAGCGGCGGCGGCGCATACGCTTCCGCAACTCATCACGCTGGCGGATATTCGCGGTGATGTACACATGCACACTACCGCGACCGACGGCTCCAATTCCATCCGCGAAATGGCCGAGGCGGCTTTTGAGCGAGGCTATAAGTTCATCGCTATTACCGACCACTCCAAAAACCTTGCGATGACCAACGGCATGGATGACGCGCGAGCGCTGGAGCATGCGCGGCGCGTGAAGGAAGTGGATGCCGAGATGGACGGGCGCATCCGCCTCTTTTCTGGCATAGAAGTGGACATCCTCATCGATGGCGCGCTTGACCTGGAAGACAGTACGCTGGCGCAGCTCGATATTGTCGTTGGCAGCGTGCATTCGCATTTCAAGCTCGACCCCGAAGAGCAGACGGCCCGCATTCTTCGCGCGGTGGGGAATCCTTACTTGCGTATCCTCGGTCATCCCACGGGACGTATCCTTCTGCGCCGCGAGCCGTATGCGTACGATGTGGATCGCGTGCTGAAGCGCTGCGGAGAGCTTGGTGTGGCCGTGGAGCACAATGCTTCCCCGCCTCGCGCCGATTTGAATGATCGCAATTTGCGCGCGGCTAAGGAGTTTGGCTGCAAGATCGCTGTCAATACCGATGCGCACTCTACGGACGAACTGGACCTGATGCGCTTCGGCATTACGCAACTCCGCCGCGCATGGCTTAGCCCTGCCGATGTGCTGAATACACTTGATGCAGACGCATTTCTGGCTGCGCTGCGGCCACGTCCCTAACGGAGAGCCCGGATGTTTGAAGAAGAAAAGAGCAGCAATACATCCATCGTGGTCTCGATTGTGGTGTTAGTGGTGCTGGCAGCCGCTGGTGCAGTTTGGTTTCTGCTGAAGAACAATCATCCGGATGTGGAAGCCGCCGTGACGCAGGTGGAACTGATGCCGCTGCACTCGCAGTACGAACATGTGTACGGCAACGCCGGCGCGGACCAGACAGAAGACAATACCTACGTGTTGGCCCACGTAATTGTGAATAACCGCAACAGTGCGGCACCCGCATTTTTGAAGGACTTTTCTGCAACGTTGATTCCTAAAGAGGGAGAGGGTCAGGCGGCCACGGCACTAGAGAAAGATGATCTTGCTACTGTTTTGAAAGCCTTCAGCCAGATGCAACCTCTTACCGAAAAAGTCGGCGGCAAGCCATTGTTGCGCGAGACGGAGATTCCACGATCCAGTTCAGCGCAAGGTTATGTTGTCTTCCTGTTCCACGGCACGCCTGCGGTGTGGAAGGAACGGACGAGTGCGACGCTGCGCGTCGATCTGTATCACAATGGGGTTGTGACGACCGAATTTCCGAAGTAAACCTCGAAAGAAAAGCGGCTGCGCATGCAAACGCAACCGCTTTTCTTTTACGTAGCCGCTACATCCCTTTGGGCGTAGAGAGATATCCCGATACCAGATTCTTCTCCACCACATTGACCACAATTTCGTACAGCACAGGATTTTTGCCTGTATAGAACTGCACTGGTTCCATCAGGTTTTTGTCCTTCTTCTCGATCTCGCGATCGTCAGACGTGACCACCATCGTGTAGCGTGCGTGCTTCTGGTCCGCTTTTTTCAACTGGAGCTTCACCGTGGAAAGCACTACAGGTTTTTCGCCCTTCTTCAGAGTGAACTCGTAATAGTTGCGGTCACCTTTGTGCTTAAGAATTTCCAACTCATCATGGTTCTTCGCGATCAGTCCACTCATCACGCCGGCATCGCCCATGACGCGTTGTAGCTGTCCTTTCGTCGCCTCCAGATCGTTGCGCGTATTTGTTACGTCGGTTTTCACGCCGCCTACATCAGTACGCACAGTGGAGACATCGTTCGAAACCTGGCCAATCTTCTGTTGTGTGGCCTGCTGTGTTTTTTCCAGACGCGCGGTGTCCATCTGCTGCCGCGCCATGATGGCCTCGGCGCGTGTTTCAAGCTGCTTCTGCGTCATGCCGAGGCTCTTACCCAGCGTCTCTGTGGCCGCACGCAGGTGCGCATCGGTGGACATGAGTTTCTGCTTGAGCGCAGCATTTTCCTGTTGGGCTACAGCAAGGTTCTTTTGTGCCGTGTTCAGATGCATCTGCAACGTAATGCACCAGATGAGGCTCACCCCTCCCAGCGCCACTGCCGCTATGACCATTGCGGAAAATGCGTTTGATGCGGACCGCCCCTCATTCTGCAGATCGCTCATCCCTGTTCCTCCATGTGCTTGTCGAACCATTATGCCCGCAATGCGGCTCTCTACAATAGAAACATGAAGCAGTATGAAGTTGCAGTTGGCGGCGGGGGCATCATCGGGCTGAGCGTTGCGCTGGCACTCAAGCAACGAGGCATGGATGTTGTGCTTATTGATGAGCCGCGCGCAGGAATGGCGTCCCTGGCAGCGGCCGGCATGCTGGCTGCTGATGATCCTGAAAATCCTCCCGAACTGCATGCGCTTTCGCTGCACAGCGTCGCACTTTATCCCGAATATCTTGATCATCTTGAAATGCTGGGCGGCCAGCGCGTTGTGTGGGAGACGAGCGCCACGTTGCAGAAGCATGTGCATGCTCCTATCGCGGATCGCGTTAGCGCGCACCGCTTTACGCGTTCGGTTCCTGCGCTTTCTGCGTTGGAAGATTTTGTTCTGCTTCAGGAACACAGTCTCGATCCGCGTAAGCTGCATGCAGCCGCGCAAAGTGCTGTCGATGCGGCAGGAGTGAAGCGTATCGCGGCGTCGGTCAGAGCGACAGATGAACTTCCGCATGGAATAACAATCACGCTTTCGAATGGCGACAAAATAGAAGTGCAGCGGTATGTGGACTGCACAGGCGCGTGGATGCGTAGCGTGCCGCAGGCGGTCACGCCGCGCAAGGGCCAGATGATGCGCGTGCGGCTCGGCGACATGCTGCACACCGAACGCTTTGGCAATGTTGTTCTGCGTACACCGGAGATCTATGTTGTTCCTCGCCTGGATGGGAGCGCGATTATTGGTGCGACGGTCGAGGACATTGGCTTCGATCTCTCCACGCATGAGGACGCACTTGAACGGGTTCAACAGACCGCAGCAGAACTCGTGCCTGCCATCGCGCATGCTCCACGCATTGAGCAGTGGGCCGGGCTGCGGCCAGGTACGCGCGACGATCTTCCCCTCATCGGCGCTCTGACGGAGCGGCACTTTGTAGCGGGCGGACACTTCCGCAACGGTATCCTGCTGGCACCGGCCACGGCAGAGGCAGTAGCTGACCTGATCTTCGGTAATGCGCCGCAGGTGGATCTCTCCGCGTTCCAGCCACTTCGATTTGGGCTTGGCGAGCCGCATCCGGTATTCGCACAGCCGTCGTGACATTCGCACAAACGCTGGGCTATAAAAGGCTATTCGTAAGAAATTCGCGGAGAAAAACACCTGCCCATGTCCACTGCCGTTGCTACCCGAGGCCTTGAAGGCGTTGTTGCTACCCAATCCGGAATCTGCTGGATCGACGGCGAAGCGGGCGTACTCTCTTATCGCGGCATCGACATTCACGAGCTGGCCGCGAAGTCCAATTTTGAAGAAACCACTTATCTGCTGTGGTTCGGTGTGTTGCCAAGCGAGGATCAGCTTTCGGATTTCAAGCTTCAACTCTCTCAAGCGCGCTCTCTCGACTGGCGTATTCCTGAGTTCCTTCGCAGCCTTCCGAAGAAGACCACACCCATGGAGGCGCTGCGCACCGTTGTCTCGCTGCTTGCCGTATATGACGTGGACGATACCGACAGTTCGCACGATGCGAATGTGCGCAAGGCCATCCGACTGACCTCGCAGATTGCGATGGTGGTGGCGATGTTCGACCGTGTGCGCAAGGGCAAGGACATTATTGAAGCGGACAAATCGCTCTCGCACGCTGCTAATTTTTTGTGGATGCTGACGGGTGAGAAGCCCATCGGCGAAGCCACGCGCGCCTTCGATGTTGCGCTCATTCTGCATGCTGACCATGAACTGAATGCGTCCACCTTTACCGCACGTGTGATCGCCGCGACGCTTGCCGACATTCACTCGGCTGTGACCGGCGCGATTGGGGCGCTGAAGGGGCCGCTGCATGGCGGAGCGAATGAAGCTGTGATGCGGATGCTCTTCGATATTGAAAGATCTGGCGCCGATCCGGTTGAATATGTGCGCAACATGCTTGCGAACAAGATCAAGATTTCCGGCTTCGGTCATCGCGTATACAAGACTGAAGACCCGCGTGCGACGCACCTGCGCCGCATGTCGGAAGAGCTTGGCCGTGCTTCTGGCAATGCTAAGTGGTACGAAATGTCGCGCAAGATCGAGCTTTTTATCACCAAAGAGAAGAAGCTGAACGCGAACGTCGACTTCTACTCTGCCTCGACGTATACCACGCTCGGCATCGACATCGATCTCTTCACGCCGATCTTCGCAGTGAGCCGCATCTCCGGTTGGGCCGCACATGTGATTGAGCAGCACGATAATAACCGCCTCATTCGTCCGCGCGCTGAGTACATTGGGCCGGAGTATCCCGCGCCGTACGTTCCGATAGAAGATCGATAAGCCCTCGCGCACTTCCCTACAATGGGAGATGCCGATGCAAAACACCATCTATCTCGACGCAAACGCTACCACGGCACTTCTGCCTGAGGTACGCGAGGCGATGCTGCCATTTCTCGATGCCAGCTTTGGGAATGCATCGTCCGTGCATCAACGTGGACAGCGAGCGCGTTCGGCAGTAGACCATGCGCGCGAGCAGGTGGCGACGCTCATCGGTTGTCGCGCAAACGAGGTTGTCTTCACCTCCGGCGGTACTGAGAGCGATAACCTTGCGCTCTTCGGAACGCTGCGCGCAGGTGACCATCTCATCACTTCACAGATTGAGCATCATGCCGTGTTGCATGCCGCAGAGGAGTTGCAGAAGCGTGGCGTTGAGGTCACCTTTCTCGCTCCTAAGAAGGATGGACGCATCGAAACTGAGGCTGTTCGTGCTGCCATCCAGCCAAATACGCGCCTCGTCAGCATCATGCTCGCGAACAATGAGACGGGAGTACTCAATCCGATTGCCGAGATCGCGAAGATAGCGCATGAAGCTGGTGCGCTGGTACACACCGATGCCGTGCAGGGCGGCGGCAAGATTGTCATCGACGTGCGTTCGTTCGGTGTCGATCTGCTGTCTCTTTCCGCGCACAAGATGCATGGGCCGCAGGGTGCCGGTGCTCTTTTTGTAAAGAAGGGCGTGAAGTTGCAGCCGCTATTCTTTGGTGGAGCACATGAGCGCCAGCGCCGCGCGGGTACGGAGAACGTTGCCGCCATTGCAGGTATGGGCGTGGCAGCGGAATATGCGCGTTCATTTTTGAAGAATGATGGAGAGCGACAGATTGGTGTGTTGCGGGGCAGTTTGCAGGAGAAGCTCCTGCAGATTCCTGGCACGCAGATCAACGGCAATACTGAGCGTGTCTGCAACACGCTCAATATCCGCTTTGATGGTGTAGATGCCGATGCACTGGTCATCGCGCTCGATCTCGTGGGCGTAGCCGCATCCGCAGGATCTGCCTGCCAATCCGGCTCGACCGAGCCATCCCATGTGCTGCTTGCGATGGAACTTAGCGAAAGGGATGCGCGCAGCAGCCTGCGGCTTTCGCTCTCGCGGCTGACCAAGGCAGATGAAATTGACCGCGCCGCAGAGATCATTGCCTCCACCGTCCAGCGTCTACGCAACGCCTCACTCTGAAATTGCTCGGAAACCTGCGAAAATAGAGGTATGCAGCAGGAAACCAACAGCACGATCGCAGTTGCCATGTCCGGCGGCGTGGACTCGTCCACCGTTGCGGCCATGCTGCGTGACGAGGGCCACAACCTTATCGGCCTGACGCTGCAGCTTTGGAACCAGCGGCGCCTTGCCGGACACGAAGGCATGCCCGAGGCTGTGCGCGGCCGTTGCTGTTCGATTGACGATGTCTACGATGCGCGGCGCGTGGCTGAGCAGATCGGCATTCCGTATTACATTGTGAACCAGGAAGAGCGTTTTGAGGCGGACGTGGTTCGTCCGTTTGTGAACGAGTATCTTGCTGGACGCACGCCGATTCCCTGCACGCTCTGCAACAATCATCTCAAGTTTGATCAGCTTCTGCTTACCGCGCGGCAAATTGGTGCGGACCGCATTGCCACTGGGCACTATGCGCGCAATCACTACGATGCCGAGCGTGGCCGATGGATTCTGTCCCGCCCTGCCGATAAGTCAAAGGACCAGACCTACTTTCTCTTCGGCCTCACGCAGACGCAGCTTGCGCGTACGCTCTTCCCTCTTGGCGAGATGGAGAAACCAGCGGTCCGCGCCATTGCACAGCAGCGCGACCTTGGTGTTGCCACTAAGCCGGACTCGCAGGAGATATGCTTCATTCCCGGCGGCGACTACAAGACCTTTCTCGCTGCGTATCTCGACGAGCAGGGTGAAGAAATGCCGGCCAGCGCAGGCGATCTCGTCAATGCGCGTGGAGAAGTGGTTGGGCATCACACGGGCATTCATCAGTTCACGGTGGGACAACGCAAGGGCATTCAGCAGAACTTAAACGCACATCCTGCATCGCCGTTCTATGTGCTCGGCATTGATGCGGAATCGCACAATGTGATCGTTGGACATGAGGAAGAACTACTCACGCGCGAAGCTATCATCGATCGCGTGAACTGGATCAGCATTCCTGAATTAAGCGGTGAACTGCGTGTGCAGGCAAAAGTCCGCCATCGCCACGAACCCGCTCCGGCAACCATCTCACCTGCAGAAGATGACACAGTGCGTCTTGTCTTTGACGATCTCCAGCGAGCAGTTACCCCAGGGCAGGCCGCGGTGTTTTATCAAGGTAATGAGGTCGTCGGCGGCGGCTGGATCGTTTAGAGGTTATTTAGGGTGATCGGTTCAAATAAACTGCTACTAAGCGTGATAGTCTTCGCCTTCCCCCATCCGTTCTTCGGCTTCACGGTGATCAAAACCGGCTACATAGCGGAGATTTTGGGGCAGGTTGTTCTTTAATTTTTCAACCATGGCCTTCATTGCAGCGATAGCACCAGCAGCCTGGCGCACCGGGACCATCAATGCGTGATTCACGCTGTCGCGCAGATGCTCCACTTTATTGAGCGTATGCGTCATCATGCTGTCCACATGGCGCGTTTGCTGGCGCGTACGCATTACCATTTCGCTGGTAAGTGAGTCAATCTCAACCGCCTTCTTCCGCGCGATAGCAGCTATTTCTTCCACGTGAGAAATGGTCTGTGAGACCTTGGGGCCATTCTGCTCCACCAATTCAGAGACTCGCCCGATTACTGGCATTGCTTTGCCGTGAAATTCCGCAACCAGTTGAACAATTTCTTTGCGCGCCTTGCCGGCAGCTATTGCCATGGAAATAAGAATGGCGCATTGCACCAATACGGACAAAGTCACTGCGCCGGCAAAAATCATCAGCATGGTCACCTGTCCGGACGTAAGGCCGGAAACGGTAGCATCCTGAAACAACATGGCAGAAAAGATGGGAGTCAGCATAGGGAAAAGCCTCAATCAAAGAGAAATCAGAAAAGACGGGACCCACTGCCGGGTCCCGTTCCACATATGTTTACAGCAGTATGTTACGACTGCGACTGGTTCACGCCTTCCACACCTTGCTGTACGCTCTGTTGTGCCTGTGTGAAAGCCTGCTTGCCAGCATCCACCGCAGAAGCAACACGGCTCTGCTGGTCCTGCACAAAGTTTTTGCCCTTTTCTACGTAGTCGCTCCATTGGGTGCGGCCCTTCTCGTAGTATTCCTTGCCGCGCTCGACGTACTCGCCAAGCTGCTCCTTGCCCTGGTCTACATAACCCATCGCCTTTTCACGCGCGTCACGGGCGCTGGACGCAAGTTCGTCACGCGTCTCTCTGCCACTCTTTGGCGCATACAGAACGCCGACGAGAGCTCCAATACCAAGTCCCGCAAGGAACCAACCCAGACCGCTTACGCCGCTCTCATTTTCAGACATATCCATACCCCTTATTATTCTGGCGGCCATGGTCTCGTGCGCACGGCTTCGCCTGTTCTTTGGTGGATGCCTATTTTACCTTGGGGGTTGCCGATTGCGCTTCCCGGCGTGATTCAGAAAACTTCTCCGTTTTCTATTACTTGTGCTGCCAAACTACGTCTATCGTTATGAATGTGGGATGCGTTCCATCAGGACCGCCACATACCTGATACGATTCCGCATCGCTCCCCATGATGCGACAAGTAGTTTTAGCCAAGGAGTTTCTATGAACGCCAAACTCTACCACTCTCTCCGCAATGGTGCACTCGCCACATCGTTGATCATTATGCTTGTCTTTGCGGGATGCAAAGGCAAGACCGCTGACGATGCAACGCTCACCACCGATATCCAGCAAAAGCTCGCCTCTGATTCTGCGCTCCAGAACGAATCTATTCAGGTTTCCGTAAATGGCGGCGTGGCGACACTGAATGGCCGTGTCAGCAATGACGCAGCGCGCTCGCTCGCTTCCAACGATGCTGCCGGTGTAAAGGACGTGAAGCAGGTCATCAACAATCTGGTCGTTGGACCGCCGCCCAGTACAACCGCAGTAGCTCCGGCACCCGCACCAGTACCTGTAGAAACGCCCGCACCTACGGTTCGCGCAAAAAAAGAAGTTGTTAGAGAAAAACCATCTCCAGTACCAGCACCTGCGCCAGTTGTGCGTCAGCCTGTACCTGCACCTGCGCCGGTTGCTGCTGCACCCGCACCACCCCCTGCTCCGCGCTTCCGCGATGTGACTGTACAGGCCGGCACCACGCTACCAGTACGCATCACACAAACGCTCGACAGCGGTACTTCCCAAACAGGCGACAGCTTCTCCGGCGTGCTTGCATCGGACATTGTTGTGGATGGCTTCGTTGCTCTACATCGCGGCACTGCCGTCACGGGCCGTGTCATTGAAGCCAAGGATGCCACGCACTTCAAAGGAAGTTCTGCCCTTTCCGTTGAGCTGGTCGGCATCAACGCACGAGGCAACCGGCAGTCCATTGCCACTGACGCAGTTTCCAAAGAAGGCAAAGCACGAGGCACCAATACCGCCAAAAAAGCCGGCATTGGTGCTGTCGGCGGAGCAATCCTTGGCGGCATTCTCGGCGGCGGCAAGGGTGCTGCTATTGGCGCAGCAGCCGGCGGAGCAGGCGGCGCTGGTATTAATGCCGTGACCAAAGGCGAGCAGGTCCAGTTTCCCTCAGAGAGCATCCTGCGTTTCCGCCTTGCGCGACCCATCACCATGCACGTAAGCAACGATAATCAATAATTTCCACGCATTTACCCTTTAAAAAGCGAAGGCCCGCCTCATTTGGCGGGTCTTCGCACATTGGCAGACAGTCATGCAAGCCGTTGAAGGATATAAACTAAAAGCTGGCTCCGTATCTTCGCGCATTTACTTTTCAGCATCCCACCTAAATAAACAACAGCAAGGGAACGCAAGACACTGCATGAATAAGACCGGCAAGCCAGCGGGATATCTTACCTTCACGCTGCACTCTCATCTGCCTTACGTGGTGAACCATGGCACATGGCCTCATGGCATGGAGTGGCTGCACGAAGCCGCCGCGGAAACCTATCTGCCCCTTCTCCGCGCGCTTAAGCGTCTTGAGAAAGATGGCATTGGCCTGTTTGCGAATATCAATCTTTCGCCGGTGCTGATGGAGCAGCTTTCGCACCCCAACTTCATTAACGAGTTTCCCAACTATCTACAGCGCAAAATCACAGCAGCTACAGAAGACGAAGCCTTCTTCATTCAAGGCAAGGAAGATCACTATGCTGATGTCGCGCGTTTCTGGAAAGCTTTTTTCACGGAAGATCTTGAACACTTCAACGAACTGAACGGCGATATCATTGCCGGGTTCCGCTACTTCAACGACCGCGGCCTCATCGACATTATGACCTGTGGCGCGACCCACGGGTACAACCCGCTGATGGGCACGGATGAGAGCGTGCGCGCGCAGTTCCGCATGGCAGTGAAAGCGCACCGGCGGCACATTGGTAAACATCCACGTGGCATCTGGGTGCCAGAGTGCGGCTACCGTCCCGCGGGTTTTTGGAACTATCCCGTTCCTCCCGCTGGCGAAACGACACCTTATCCCGGTTTTGAGCGCATCGGCACCGAACGCGCTCTCTCTGAGAGCGGCATTGAATTCTTCTTTGTCGACACGCACCTAGTCGAAGAAGGTAAGCGCATCCCTTCGCCCTACGAGTTGCTCAACGGTACTGTTCCGCGCGACATTACGGCCATTCGACAGACTGAGCGCGGGGATCGCCGTCTCTACCAGCCCTATTATGTAGATGGTCCTTACGATAAGCGCTATGCCACCACGATCTTTCCGCGCGATCCACGCACCGGCGTGCAAGTATGGAGCGGTGAAAGCGGCTACCCCGGCGATCCCGCCTATCTTGACTTCCATAAGAAACGCTGGCCCGGCGGACACCGCTATTGGCAGGTCACGGGCGCCAAGGTGGATATGGCCTACAAGCTGCCTTACTGGCCACATGAAGCGAGGGAGCGCACACGCGACCACGCCAAGCACTACGCGCATCTTGTTCGCGAAGCTCTAAAGGATGCTCGCAACGACGAAATTCCGCCGATTCTGTGCTCCCCGTTTGATGCAGAACTCTTCGGCCACTGGTGGTTTGAGGGAATCTACTTCCTCGAGAACGTTGCGCGCGAGCTGCACAATTCCGACATCCAACTGACCACCTGCGCCGATTATCTGGATCATTACCCGCGAGCCAGCTTTATTGCCATGCAGGAAGGTTCCTGGGGCGCGAACGGCGATAACAGCGTGTGGATGAATCCCGACACTAGCTGGACGTGGACGCATATCTATCCTGCCGAAATCTTCACACGCGAGGTCTGCACGGGCACATTGTGGCAGGATGGCGGCCTGGGAGAGCGCATTGCCAAGCAACTCTGCCGCGAACTGCTGCTCATGGAATCCTCCGACTGGCAGTTCCTCATCACCACAGGCGCCGCGCGCGACTACGCCGAGAAGCGTTTTGCCAATCACAACAGCGACTTCCTGAATGTGAAGCGCATCTGGCAGGCGTTTGAAGCCAACGGCACACTGACTGAAGAAGAAGACAAGTCCCTCTCTGAGATCGAAGAACGCGATAATCTGTTCCCCGACATCGATCCCATCTTCTGGCGCAAGGGCGAGGTTGCCGCCGATCGCTCTGACCCTGCGCTGAAGCAGTAAGCGAGGCGCGCCGTGTCTACTGCAGCTTTACCCTCCGCAGTCGAACGGCGCGGTTACTCCTTTCCGGCACTCTGGCACCTCACCAGCCTCGACGCTCCTCTCGTCGCCATGTTGTGGACGCACCTCTTTGCGCCCGAAGTTTCCATCTATGCCACAGCAGCTCTCGGTATTGCTGTGTGGATGTTGTATGTTGTAGATCGTCTGCTTGACGCGCGCAATCCGAACACTTTCCTCGAAGAGCGCCATCGCTTTCACCACGCCCACCGCCGCACTTTGATCGCTCTACTGCTGATCGCGGCGCCCGTGCTCATCATCCTGATGTCGCACGTCGAACCTTCACTTCGCATTGCGCGCATCGGCCTTGCGCTTCCGCTTGGGATTTACCTGCTCGCTATCCACTCCACTCGCTGGAGGATGCCAAAAGAACTCGCGGTCGCACTCTTTTTTGCTATCGCATGCTCCGCACCGGCAGCGCTCTCTTATGGCGTGCCACATGTCTTCCCCTTCGCAAGCATCTTCTCCGCACTTTGTTTTCTCAACTGTGCGGCCATTGCACGCTGGGAAGCCCGCACTCCAGACGAATGGCAAGCCATGCATCCGCTTACCCGCTTCGTAGCACGCAATCTTCACCTGCTCGGCGGTGGCCTTATCCTGCTTGCCCTTGCGATTGCCCTTGTTACGCGCGAATATGCCATACCGCTCGCCTGCATCGTCTCCGCACTGCTGCTTGCTGTAGCCAATGCGAAGCGGGCACATCTTTCACGGCTCTCGCTGCGTATTGTTGCGGACGCCGCTCTCCTCACACCACTGCTCTTTCTGTTCGTCAGGAGATAACTTGCTCTCCGGCTTCGACCGTGTCGCACGCATCTATCGCTGGGCAGAGTATGTTACCTTCGGCCCATTCCTCTCCCGCGCACGCAGTGCTCACCTCAGCGATCTCGCCACCGCGCAGCACGCACTCATTCTCGGCGACGGCGATGGCCGCTTTACGCGGCTCGCTCTGCGTACTTACCCGCAACTCCACGTCACTGCCATCGATATCAGTCCGCAGATGCTTTCTCTCCTACAGCAACGCTGCGCACCGTGCGCGGACCGACTTCACATCATTCATGCGGACGTCACCATCTTCGATCTAAGTAAGATTTTTCATCCCAGACAAAGCGCGCCTGACGCCGTAGTCACCCACTTCTTTCTCGATTGCCTGACCACCACCCAAATCCAGACCCTCATCACCCAACTCCCCACTCCAATGCGCTGGATCGTTTCCGACTTCCACATTCCCAGCGGGATTCTGCGGCCTATTTCTCAAGCGCTTGTCCGCTCTCTTTACGCTGCATTCCGCATCCTTACCGGTCTTCAGACCCAAGAACTTCCAGATTGGCGACAATCTTTCCGATCCTCCGGCTGGCACCTTCAGAAGCAATCCTCAGTTCTCAGAAGTCTTCTAATTGCAGAGACTTGGGAACGCGGCGCGACTTTACGCACCTCGCCTGCATCTCACCTTTCAGGAGAGTGAAATGCGATGGGCACGCAACCAGTTGGCGATGTCGTAAATCCCGGAACAGACATAGAACAGCCCGGTAGCGACCTGCCTACTACACCTGACGGCCCTACTTTGCCGCCAGATGGACTTCCCACGCCTGCCCAGCCTACCCAATCACCGCTCCCCGTGAAAGATCCTGAAGCTCGATGAACGTTTATCTCCTGCGTCACGCCAGCGCCGGTACCCGGCGCACCAATCCGAAACTTGATGACAAACGCTCTCTTGATAAAGACGGCAAGCGCCACTGCCTGCTTCTGGGCCACGTTCTTTCGAACATGAAGATTCAGTTTGACGCCGTGATCTCCAGCCCGCTCAAGCGCGCCGTACAGACGGCATCGCTCGTTGGCAATGAGACCGGGTTTGAACAGAAGATTGTCTTCTCCAGTGCCATGCTGCCGGACGCAGGCTATGCAGGATTTGAGCGTCTTATCAATGAGCATGCAGGTTGCGAAGATATTCTCGTCGTAGGACATGAACCGAACATCAGCACCTTTGTAGGCAAGCTGGCCGCAGGCGGAGGCAAGAACGCCCGGCCTGCCCACATCCGCATGCGCAAAGGCTCCATTGCAAAGTTTTCGCTCGAGCGCGGACGCACCGAGTTGCAGTGGCTCATCGAACCGCGCAGCCTGCGCGCTCTCTACGCCAGTTCCACCAAGAGCTCGCGACGGAAGACTTCGCGAAAGTAAGCCGCCTCCTTACGCGCAGACCAAATCTCCAACTCCGCGTTGCCGCGCAGCTCGCGCAACTGCAGCACCACACGCCGCGGATAAATCGCCGCGCGAAGGCGCAACTGTTCGTTTGCACGGTCCTGATTCAGCGCAATCGCAAGCCGCAGTAAAACAACAGCAGCCTTGATGCGCGCATGCTCTTCCACTGGAATGGCGCGCATCGGACGGTCGCCGCTCTCCGGTCTGCTTTTGCCTAAATAGCGTGCAATCGCACCTACAATTGCGCGTTGAACGGGAGAAAATCCGTAAATCTCCGAGTGCGCAATGATGTATTGCGTGTGCCGGTGATGGCCCTGGTGGTTCATAAACTTGCCAATCTCATACAGCGCCGAAGCGCCCTGCAACCAGAAGCGATACTCCTCGGGTAGTTTGTGCACCGGCTTCAGCAGATCGAACAACTTCAGAGCATCGCCGCGAACAGCTTCACTCTGTTTCTCTTCCACACCATAGCGATGTGCAATCTCGATCACACTCTGCCACCGCTCCTTCTCCATCGCCTGGTGCGCCGACCCATGCGTATCGCTGTCGGCCAGCATCTGTTGCAGAATCCCATCACGTAAACCCAGCGGACTATATCGAAAACTCTTGAGATTGAGCCGTTCCATCAGCGCGGCATATACCAGCGCGCCGCCGATAATGATGTCGCTCCTGCGCGGCCCAATACCCGGGACAGTCATGCGCTGCGTATTCGTCATCTTCACCAGCTTGTTCGCCAGCCGCTTCACATCCACGGTCGTCGCCTCCAGAGGAGCAAGCGTCTTCACACGTTTTTTAGGAGAAGACTTTGTGGCCTTCTTCGCTGGACGCTTTCCCGCAATCCATGCAGGCGGAACGTTCGCCGCCTCTGCCAACGCAGACGCAGTGCCCGACGTCGCGATCACCAGCGGAATCCGCACCTCGCGAAATCGCTTGTCTACCTTGCGTAACTCGCGCTCAATAAAGTGATGCAACCGGTGTAGATCTTCCTTCTCCGGCGGATCGCTGCGCAGAAATTCCTGCTGCAAACGCACCGCCCCCAGCGGCAGCGACACTACCTCGCGAATACGCCCGCCCTCGGACAACGTGACCTCGCACGATCCGCCACCCAGATCGATCAGCAGACAACGTCCGCGCGCGCCGGGCTCATGCGTCACCACACCGAGATGAATTAATCGGCCCTCTTCCAACCCGGAGATCACCTCAACATCCCAGCCGGTGGTCGACTTTACCCAGGCCGTAAATGCTGCCGCATTGCGTGCATCGCGCATGGCAGATGTAGCCACAACGCGCACGCGGTCGCACACATGCTCCTGCACCGCTTTTTGAAATCGCTTCAGCGCACGAATAGTATTCGCCATCGCATCCGGCGAAATCATCCGCGTCTCAAAGACGCTCTCACCCAGCCGCACCACCTCGCGGTCCTGATGCAGCAAACGCAACCCGCGCCGCTGCACATCCGCAATCGCCAACCGGCACGAGTTCGATCCAATATCAATAGCAGCGTAAGTCGGCAAAGCGTCTCCAATGCGAGAAGAGATAGTTGCAGATTAGCGCAATCTCCCATAAAGATTCCGAAACTTTGGTTCCAGGGCTGGCGTCTAAACAAACCGAATGCCAACATTCAAACCAACTGAGCGGCGCTCCCCCATGCCACTCTGGCATAGCGTGTGGCTCCTTCTGCTGTGGGCCGCAATCTATTTCGCCGCGCTCTTTTCTCCGCCGCTGCTCGATGACGCGGATGCGACCCATTCCAATGCCGCGCGCTACATGGCGCAGACAGGCGACCTCGTCACGCTGCACGTCAACGGTATCCGCTATCTGGAAAAAGGGCCACTGCCCTACTGGCTCTCCGCGGCATCGTTCCGCATCTTCGGCTACAACGCCTTCGCCTCGCACCTGCCTGTGGCGCTCGCCATCCTCGCCTTTGCGGCCCTTGCGTACGCATGGTCGCGCCGCGCATGGAACGACCGCGCCGCACTCTACGCCGCCACCGGCGTGCTCACATCCGCAGGCGTCTTCCTCTTCACGCGCACGCTTATCCCGGAAGCGATCCTCACCGTACTCTTAGGCGCATCCCTCTTCGCATTCCTGCACGCGCTCCATCACGAAAGCCGCCTCGCCGCATACACCGCATGGGCGCTGCTCGCACTCGCCATCCTGGCAAAGGGACTCATCGCGCCTGTCTTCGTCCTCGGCACACTCTTCTTCTATCTCTCGCTCAATGGCGAGTGGAAACATTGGCGCCGTCTGCGCCCTTTCAGCGGCTTTCTCGTGATGTTCGTCATCGCCGCGCCGTGGCACATCCTTGCCGGCCTGCGCAATACCGGCGGCGATCACGGCCACGGCTTCTTCTGGTTTTACTTCGTCAACGAGCACTTCTTGCGCTTCCTCGGTAAGCGCGTCCCGCACGACTACAACAAACTCCCGTGGTATCTCTACTGGACGCTGCACATCGTCTGGCTCTTCCCGTGGAGCTTCTTCGCGCCCTCCGCCGTGATCGCATGGCGTAACAAAAACCGCACCACCATCCCTGGCCCAAAAGACACCTCCGCGCGCATGCTCTTCCTCTACGGCGCGCTCATCCTCGTCTTCTTCGCCTTCTCCACCAATCAGGAGTACTACACCTTCCCGTCGTACCTGCCGCTGCTCATGCTCACCGCAGCAGGCATCGTCTACGCAGAAAATTTCTACTCCACACATCGCACGTCCCGCCGCGCATTGCTCGGCGCACACATCGCACTCACTATCGCCGGAGCAGCCATCGCACTCGCTCTCTTCGGCGGCTTGTGGAGCAGCCGTCATCTTCCCTTTGAGCCGGACGCAGGTTCTCTCCTCGCGCACCGCGGCGTAGGCGACTACACCCTCTCCATGTCGCACTTCTTCGATCTCACCGATCGTTCGTTCGCCGCGCTGCGACTTCCCGCCATCCTCGCCGCCATCGCATTCGCCTTCGGTCCTGGTATCGCATGGTTCCTGCGCGCGAGAAGAAAACACATCGCCAGCACGCTCACCATCGCACTCACCAGCGCGCTTTTCCTCGTCGCCGCGCACATCGCTCTCGGACGCTTCGGCACCATGCTCTCGTCACAAAATCTCGAAGCCAAATACGAAAGTCTGTTCGCGCAACACGCTATCGAACCGAACACCGAACTCATGCTCTACGGCGACCAGGCCTACGGTTCCTCCATCGCCTTTTACTCGGGCAAGGTGCTTCCGCTTGTCGAAGGCCGTTCGACATCACTCTGGTTCGGCTCGACCTTCCCTGACGCGCCGCACATCTTCCTCACACGGAACGACCTCGCCGCGCGATGGGGCAACGGCCCGCGCAAAGCCCTCTTCGTTCCGCTTGAAAAACGCGACGAAGTAGACGCTCTTCTTGGCACTAAGCAGTTGATTCTGATGGAATCGAGCGGAAAAGCGCTCATCACCGACCGCCCACTCGACAATCCACGTTGACATCGCCTGCCGCGTCACAGACGATTAACTCAACCCCACCATGAAGTCGTTTTCACTCAAGCAGGCCGCACGCGAGCCGCAGACACGCTCCATCGCCGCCATCGTCCTCGCATGGCTCGTGCTCCACATCGGCTGCCTCTTCACGCCAGGCCTGCTCGACGATGTTGACTCCATCTACATCGAAGTCGCACGCGAGATGAATCTCCGCCACGACTACGTCACGCCCTTCATCGACGGCATCCGCTTCTTCGATAAACCGCCGCTCATGTATTGGATGGCTGCCGCGTCCATGAGAGTCTTCGGCCCGCACGACTGGGCCGCGCGCCTGCCGCTCTCCATCATGGTGCTCGCGCTCTTCCTCTCCGTTTATTTTCTCGGCAAGCGCTTCTGGGGAGAACGCGGCGGCTTCTACTCAGCACTCGTCACCGCAACCAGCGTCGGCCCTTATCTCTTCACACGCTTCTACATTCCAGACATCATGAACGCGCTGTGGATGACGTTCGGCGTCCATCTCGCGCTCATCGCCTTTGACCGCGCCGAAACCAACAGCCCCGACAAAAAACCCGCATGGGCCTTCGCCGCCATCATGGCGCTCAACCTGCTCACCAAGGGATTGATCGGCATCGTCTTCCCGCTCGGCTTCGTCGTCTTCTACCTGTTCGCCACGCGCAAGTTAAATTTGCTCTTTAAGCTTCCGCTCATCTCCAGCATCGTCATTTTCCTCACCATCGCGTTGCCATGGCACATCCTCGCCGCACTCCGTAATCCAGCCATCGCGATGCCGCAAGCAGGCAGCCCGCTCTATCTCCCCGGACTTCCCGCACACGCTGGCTGGTTCTGGTTCTACGTCATCAACGAGCACTTCATGCGCTTCCGCGGCCTGCGCATCCCGCACGATTACGGCCAGCTCCCCATCCCGCTCTTCTGGCTCATGTTCATCCTCTGGCTCGCGCCGTGGACAGTCTTTCTCCCCGCCGCCTGCATCCGCGCCTGGCAAGTCCTGCGCCGCAAAATCAAAGTCGAACCGCAAGAGCACGAAGCGACCCTTTCGCTCATCCTCTGGACCGGCATGATCATCGGCTTCTTCACGCTCTCCTCACGACAGGAGTACTACTCGCTCCCCGCACTCCCCGCGCTCGCCCTGCTCTGCGGAGGTTCGCTCGCACTCGCCGACGGCCGCCGCCCTCTGCTGCGCCGCTTCGAACGCCTCAGCACCGAGTGGTACCTGCTCCCGCTCTGCGTCCTCATCGCACTCATCGCCGGCTACTTCGCACTCACCGCACCCCAGCCGCCCGCCGCAGCCACACTCTCCGACGTGCTCACCAGCAACCCCGACCAGTACAACCTCGCGCTCGGCCATCTCTACGACCTCACCGGCCGCGCCATGGGATTCTTCCGTCTCCCACTCGCCCTCGTAGCCATCTCCGCCCTCGGCGTCGGCCCAGCCTCATGGTGGTACCGTCGCCGCGGACGCACCTACGCCGCCAACATCGTCATCGCCGTCTCGATGGTCGGCATCCTGCTCGCCGTTCACTCAGGACTCGCGCGCTTCTATCCGATCATTGGCTCTAAAGAACTCGCACTCAAGATTGAGCGCCAACTCCGGCCGAACGACCGCGTCGTCCTCGATGGCGAACTCACCTCGGGCTCCACGCTGCTCTTCTACACACGCCATCCCGTCTCACTCATCAACGGACGCGTCAACGGGCCCTGGTACGGCTCCCTGTGGCCCGATTCCCCCAACATCTTTGAAACGGAAGATTCCCTCCGCATAGCCTGGGCGGGCCCGCAACGCATCTTCCTGCTCACCTACAACGCAGAACGCATCCCCGACCTGCGCCGCTTCGGCCCAGTCAGCCTCATAGGCCGCGAGGGTGGCAAGATGGTCCTGACGAATCGTTAGATAAGCGAACCAATATTACTACCTGTAAATAAAGTGGTGACCCGGGCAGGAGTCCAACCTGCGACCTTCGCCTTAGGAGTGCGCCGCTCTATGCAACTGAGCTACCGGGCCTTGCTCTTAGTGTATCGCGACAGCTTGGTTGCTTCTTTTATAGAGTCATCCATCCATAGATTCTTACGGCAGAATATATTCCTGTCGCTTCGTAGGGACCGATAAGAAGCAGATACGCCAGCCATGCATAAACCTGCTCGCCTGTTGCCCATTCACTCATGGATTGGCGGACCTTTTTCTCCGTCATAAAGAGATAAAGCAGATACAGGCACACATCTGCACAAGCGGCACCGATCCAGCGTGTAGTGTCATGTCCGAGAGCGCAAAGTAGTAATGGTGAGAACATGCACACCGCAAATATGTAGCGGTCGATTCTGCATGCACCATCTGCCCGCAGCGCTCGACGGGCAAGAGAGAACAGCAACCACCAGAATGGAAAACTGAACAAAACAGTCAACACAAGCACATGAATTACATAACCGGTATACAACCGGTGGACCAACGCAAGCTGTTCGCCAAGACTCGATGCCATCACGTCATACACCTGGCGCTGCACCGCTACATTTGTACGTGCCTGCGCTTCAGCAAGCACGGTATTCGGCGACACCTTCAACTTACCAAAGTGAATGACCGCACCAAACACAACGCACACCAGGAAGACATGCACCAGAGCCCATCGCCATTTAAGCGCGCCACGCCGGCATGCGCGCCAAACAATGGCAACCATCAGCGGGTAAAACATGAGTGAGAACGCTTCATGCGATAGAAGTGCAACACTTGCCAGTACGGTAGTCACGCTGAGCGCAGCGAACGGAGAGCATCGCGTCCACGCAGCCAGACAGCCGAGCGTTAGTAGGAACAGTGTCACATCCGGCTGCGCAAAGAGATAGCCAATGTGCGGCAGCATCGCCGGAGAGGACAGCAGCAATGCGGCAAACAGCCGCTCTTCCCTGCTGCCGAAGATCACTCTGCGAAAGACGATATACGCTGCTACATAAGCCGCCACGAGAAATAGGTATTCAATCAGTAACAGATCGCCACGCGAGAGAAACGGTATGCCAGCAAAGAGTTCTCCCACCAATCCGCGCTTCACAAAGCCGTGTTGCCACGTAAGGAAGTACAGCGCAAAGCCGTAGTTGTTGGCCACTGGTCCAAACGACCACACCGCTGCGCACAACAGCGGAAGCCACGACCAGAACTCTGCCACCCTGCGCCTGTTTTGCATCGTGTTGATTTCAGATGCGCCGCTGTACCGGATGCGGTGCTCTGAGCAAGCCGAATAGCCTGTCTGCGGTAAAATGTGATGTAGATTCCCATGCCTGAAATCACTCGCCGCAAGTCCGTAACCGTCAACATTGGAGGCGTCCGCGTTGGCTCTGATGCTCCCGTCGTCGTGCAATCGATGACCAACACCGACACTGCCGATATAGAAACCTCGATCCAGCAGGTGGCTGCTCTAGCTCGTGCCGGCTCGGAGATGGTGCGTCTGACCGTAAATAATGACGAAGCGGCCAAAGCGATTCCGTACATCAAAGAAGGCATTGAAAAGAAGGGTTGGAATACGCCGCTGATCGGCGATTTTCACTACAACGGCCATATTCTTCTCACGAAATATCCTGAGTGCGCGCAGGCTCTGGCAAAGTACCGCATCAATCCTGGCAACGTCTCTATCGGTCGCAAGGACGATGACAACTTCCGAACGATGGTGGAGTGCGCCGTCAAAAATCAGAAGCCCGTTCGCATCGGCGTGAACTGGGGATCGCTGGACCAGGCGCTGCTCACCAAGATGATGGACGAGAACAGCAAGTCCGCCCACCCTCTGGATGCACGCGATGTCATGCTGGAGACAATGGTACGCTCCGCATATGACAATGCGATCGCTGCTGAGCGTTACGGACTGCGCCGCGATCAGATCATCCTCTCGGTAAAGGTTTCGAATGTACGCGACCTGATCGATGTCTATACCGAACTCGCCAAGCGCACGGACCACGCACTTCATCTTGGTCTGACAGAGGCGGGAATGGGTATGAAGGGCACGGTCGCTTCCACGGCTGGTCTTGCTCCCCTATTGCTCGCCGGTATTGGCGATACGATTCGTGTCTCTTTGACACCTACACCTGGGGGTGATCGCGCAGAAGAGGTCCGTTGCGCGCAGCAGATTCTGCAGGCGCTCAACATCCGCTCCTTCACGCCGCAGGTCACAAGCTGCCCCGGATGCGGCCGCACCACCAGCACCTACTTCCAGATGCTGGCTGAGCAGGTCACTGGGTATATCACCGAACAGATGCCGGAGTGGAAGAAGCTCTACCCCGGTGTAGAAGAGATGAAGCTGGCCGTGATGGGCTGCGTTGTGAACGGTCCAGGGGAGAGCAAACACGCCAATATAGGCATCTCACTGCCCGGCACGTTTGAAGAACCTAAAGCCCCTGTATATGTGGATGGCAAACTCTACACCACGCTCAAGGGCGAAGGTATTGTGGATGAGTTCAAGGTCATTCTCGATAACTACGTGAAGAGCCACTATGGCAGCAGTGGTCCGGCTCACATACAAGAACTCGCAGCCATATCATAAGCCCATCAGTTACTCTTTCCCTGCTGCGCGAGGAGGCTTATTCTCGCGCTGAAAGGGTCTGGTTCCGATGCGCCGACTTGCCACCCTCACGCTTGTATTTTTTCTCTTTCCGGCACTTCTGCCCGCACAGCAGACCAGCGTCGTGCCCACCATCCGCGCTGGTGCGCAGCTCGTTGTTGTGGACGTCATCGTGAGGGACAAGAACGGTAATCCCGTTCGCAATCTGCCGAAGTCCACGTTCACCGTTACAGAAGATAAAAAGCAGCAGAGCATCCAGACATTTGAAGAGCACCATGCAGGCGCACCGGCACAGCAATCTGTTCAGCCTGTACTGCCGCCAGGAATCTTCAGCAATTACCATCCGCTCTCCACGGATGCTCCGCTCAATATCATTCTGTTCGATACGTTGAACACTCCAGTGGGCGACCTGATGTATGTGCGTCAACAGATGAACAATTACATCAAGAAGGCACGGCCTGGACAGCGCATTGCAATCTTTGGCATGGCAAGCCATCTGTACTATCTCCAGGGCTTTAGCTCCGATCCAGAAACGCTCAGGCGCGCCATTGCTGGAGGAAAGACAGTGCGTCAATCGCCAATGGTGGGTACGGAAGATATGGCTGAATTGAATTCGTCGGTGAGCGGGCCATCGCTTCCCGACGCGGCCCTTTTCGCCGATCAGTTCGCTAAGGAAGAGGCGGCATCACGCAATCAGCTTCGTGCGCAGTACACGCTCGATAGTCTCAACCAACTCGCGCGTTATCTCACCGGCTTTCCGGGCCGGAAGAACCTTATCTGGTTTTCGGGTAACTTCCCTGTTTCCATTCTTCCTCAAGCAAGCGACATGATCGATCCGTTCACCGTGTACGGAGACTTCTCCGATCAATATCGCGAGACCGTGAACCTGATGGCCAAGGCACAGGTTGCCGTATATCCGATTGACGCGCGCGGCGTCTTTGGCGCTCCGGTGCTACGCGCTGACCAATCCAGCTTTAGTGCCGGGCCGCAGTTGCGCGACCAGGTAGAAGCCTTCCACACCCAGACCGGGGAAGAACGTGCCACCATGTTGCAGATGGCGGATGACACAGGTGGAAAAGCATTTATCAACACTAACGATCTTGCCTCTGCGGTCAAAGATGCCATTGCAGACGGCTCCGATTACTACACGTTGACGTACTCTCCCACGAACAAAGCGAACGATGGCTTTTTCCGCAAAATAAAAATCACAGCGCCTGGCGATTACAGGTTGCGCTACCGGAGCGGCTACTATGCAGCTTCTCCAGAAGAGATCAGGAAGGAAGCGAAGAAGAAGCCCGCGCGTGTGGCAACCATGGCCGAGAGTTCCATGCGCCGGGGAGCTCCAGAGCCGACACAGATATTTCTTCGGATGCGCGTCACTCCGATAGGCACGGAACCAGGCGGTTCTGTCACATCGACAGCGGCGGCCGACAATGCGCAGAGCCCAAAAGTAAAAGGCCCATACAGGAACTACACGCTGACCATCTCTGCCGATCCGGCGCAGATGAGCGCAAAACTGCTTCCTGATGGCCGCCGCCAGATGGACCTGGAGTTCACCAGCATCCTCTACGATATAGACGGAAATCCCCAGGCTTCCATAACAAACCAGTTGCACGGCGCACTCGATGCACAGGCATACAACGACCTGTTTGCGCACGGTGTGAGAGTGACGCAGCAGATCAGCGCCCCAGCGAAGGGCGAATACTTTCTCCGCACCGGTGTACACGATCTGAACAATGATGCTCTGGGCGCGGTGGAAATCCCACTGGCCATTACGCGGCAACTTCCCGCAATCAATAAATAATCATCGCAAGCGAGTCCTTTTTCGCAGGCTCGCGTCTTCACCTTTCAGGGAAAGATGCGGCGCGCTTTCGTCCCCAATTCATCACCGCATCAGTTTTCTCAGGAGTTGGTTCGATGAAGCGTTCGGTTTCTTCCCTGCTCTGTCTTTCGCTTGCAGTATGCGCATTGGCGCAACAACCAGACGCCAATGTTCCCATGCTCAAGGCCGGTACACGCGTCGTTGTCGTGGATGTAGTGGTGACCGACAGACAGGGCAATCCGGTCCACGATCTGCCTGCCGGCGTCTTCACTGTGACGGAAGACAACAAACCGCAGATAATCGCACATTTTCAGGAACATCGCGCCGCCGAAGCTCCCGCACCGCTTCCTGCTCAGCCGGTGTCTGCACCTGGAATTTTTACAAACGTAGTGCCCATTACTGGAGACACTCCGCTCACAGTCGTCCTGCTGGACACGCTCAATACGCCACTCGTGGATCAAATGTACGCGCGTAGCCAGCTCGTATCCTTTATCAAAAAGCTCCAGCCTGGATCGCGCATCGCCATCATGACGCTCACTACACGGCTCAACCTTCTGCAGGGTTTTACTTCCGATCCTGCGGTGCTGCAAACCGCTCTGAAAAAATCTAAAAGTACACGCGTCTCCAGCCTTCGAGAAGACAATATCACTTCCGGTTTTGCCGATCAGCCAACCATGGGCGGACTTTCTTCAGGTCTTGACGCCATGAGCAGTGAAGCGGGCGTAACACAGCTTCGCATGCGGAAAGACTATACCGCCGATGCTTTCAACCAGCTTGCGCGGTTTCTCTCCGGTTATCCGGGCAGAAAAAACGTGATCTGGTTCAGTGGCGGGTTTCCTATTTCTATCGGTCCCGGAGGAGAAGGCGATCCATTTGCCTCCGTGGTCGATTTCGGCTCGGATGTGCAGAACTCTAGCTACATGATGAGCCTCGCGCAAATAGCCGTTTATCCGGTGGATGTGCGCGGCGTGATTGCCCCACCCATATTTAGCGCGGAGACGTCCAGCAGAAGCATGCTGAGTGGACGGCAGATGCAGAATAGCCTCGGCAACTTCAACAGCCGTGTTGCAAGCGAACAGATGCTCATGCGTACGATTGCGGAGGACACGGGCGGAAAAGCCTACACGAACAACAATGACCTCAGTGGCATTGTGCGTAAAGTCATGAACGACGGCGCAAACTTCTACACCCTCGACTATGTACCGAGTGATCACAATCTGGATGGTCAATACCACTCCATTCATGTTTCGTTACAAGCGCCTGGCTACAATCTTTCCTACCGGCGCGGATATGTGGCCTCGGTGGATAAAAAGACGACCAAAACAGTTGCAGCAACAAGACGGCATGAAGGTCCGGAATCGCCGGAGGTCACGCCGATGAAGCTGGCCATGCAGCATGGCTCGCCCTCGCTGATGCAGGTGGCGTATCGGGAACGATTTACACCCATGGGAACGGATTTGGGTGGATCCTTGCAGCAGACGCTTGCACCGGGTAACTCCGCCGATCCCAAACTGAAGCCACCGTATCGCACGTATGAGATTACTTATGCAATCGATGCACATACTCTCGCTGCGCCCTTGGGAAAAGATGGCAAGCGCAAGATGCGTGTGGAGTACACCGCACTTGTGTATGGCGAGGATAGTACGCTGCAAACCGCGACAGGTAACAGCATTGAAGGCTCACTTACCGATGCGGAGTACCAGAGGATACTCAACGATGGCCTGCAGTTGCATCAGCAGATTAGCGTTCCAGCGAAGGGCGAGCAGTACATTCGCACGGGTGTACACGATCTGAATGCCAATACTATCGGTACATTGGAGATTGATGCCGCACAACTGAAGGCTTTGCCTCCGATGGCAGCGGTGCGTTAAACGAGCTGTTGTGTATCCGCAGTGATGCGTGGAGCAAAGCGCGCGCCGAGGAAGAGCACTGCGGCGGCCATCACGAGCGCGATGGTGGCGAACGCGAGGCCGTAGCGAAGATTGGATGCATCGGAGATTGCGCCGATGATGCGAGGCGAAGGAACGTCTCCGAGAGCATGAATCATCAGAAGTTCTCCCGCGAGGGCAGTTGCGCGCATACGGGCGCTGACGGCATTGAGGATAGCCGCATTGACGGGAGCACTGCCCATGAAGACAAAGAATTCTGCCGCTGCAAGAGCGGGCAATGTTGCCGCATGCGGACCAAAAAAACAAAGAATTGCGGCAGGAATCGTTAATATTGCGCTGATTGCTGCCACCAAATAGAGCGCACGATGGTTTCTCTTAATCCATCGATGTGCCCAGACGCCACCAGCCATGGTTCCTAAAAATCCCGTGATGGCAGTAATGGCGCCGACGGAGAAGCCAGCGCTCGCAGGCGTATCGCCGTGGAAACGCTGGAGAAAAGACGGCATCCAGACGGAGATGCCGCCGACCATAAACGTGACCATCGCATAGCCGAGGATGGCAGTGCCGTACGCAGGGTTCTTCACCAGTTTTAAGACGGCATCCAGAAGGTGATGGACCGTGTTGCCGACTCCCTTCTCTGCCGTAAACACTTCCAGTTCGTCGCTGGCGCCGCGTGGCGGTTCTTTGACCAGAAAAAGCACGAGAAGGGCGATGATGATTCCGGGAATGGCAGAGAAAAAGAACGGTGTCCCCAGCCGTGCGCTCCTCCGAGCCACCCGCCAAGGGAGTAGCCCATGGCAGCACCAATGGGAATGGCACAGTTGAAGACCGTCATCATGCGATTGCGCTGGTGCGGCGGGTAGAAGTCGCTCAGCACGGCGAGCGCATAGATGCCGAAGCTCGCTTCTCCGATACCAAGCGCGGCATGGCGCACAAGCAGAGCATCATAATTGTGCACTGTTGCGGTGAAGAAGTTCATCGCACTCCAAAGCAACGCACCGATGACGATGAGCGGCTTGCGCGGCATGCGGTCACCAAGCCAGCCGGTAAGTGGCGCGGCAACGATATAGGTAACGAAGAACCAGAACGTCAATGCACCGAGCCGCTCATCCGTGAGGTGGAACTCAGCTTTGACGAGCTCCTGCACCCCTGGAAGGATGTAGCGGTCGATGTAATTGACGAAGTTGAGCGCCGTAAGCAGGACGAGTGCCGTTGTTGCTCCTGCGATGTTCTTTGTACGTTCTGTCACAGCGCGAGGATAGCAGTTGCGGAAATCATTCTGCATCAGTAGATGTGGTTTCCTGTCCTGCTGAGCGGCGTCTTTCTTAGGACATCCGATCATGCCATGGCTGTACAGGCAACGAAAGTCTGTTCTGCGGAAAGAGATTTGCTGTAGAGGTGGCCCTGACCCTGTTCGCATCCTGTGAGCAGGAGCGAGGATTGCTGTTCGTGATCTTCGATGCCGTCGGCGGCGATTGTGAGCCCGAGACCGTGGGCCAAGCCTACCAGCGCGCGCACAATATCCGCGCTTTCCTGTTCGGAACGCATACCGCGAATGAAGGACGAGTCAATTTTGATTTTGTCGAGCTTAAAGTTGCGCAGGTGATACAGCGAAGAGTAGCCAGTACCGAAGTTGTCCAGTGCAATACGGACACCCGCATCGCGCAATCCTCCGAGGACAATCTGCGCGGCTTCGAGATCGCGAACGAGGGCCGATTCTGTAATCTCCATTTCAAGTCGCTGCGCTGGGAAACCTGTCGTGGAGAGAATATCGAGCACGCGCAGTTGGAGCGACTTGTCTTTGAGCTGTACTGGAAGAATGTCGATCGACAGAATGACCGAGGACGGCCAGTTGGCGGCAGCGACGCAGGCTTGCCGAAGGATGTGATCCATAAGTTCGTGGATGAGCCCGGACTCTTCCGCGATGGCAATGAAGCGATCGGCGCCAATCTCTCCAGCGGTGGGATGGAGCCAGCGTGGTGAAGCTTCAAAGCCTGTAATCTCGCGGGTGCGGAGATCGACAGCGGGCTCGAAGAAGGTTTGAATCTGTCCGCTGGTCACGGCAGCGCGAAGCTCCTGCTCGAGCCAGTCTCGCTCGCGCATGCGGGCATCCAGGTCATCTTCAAAAAAGTGCATCGCGGAACGGCGCTCTTCTTTGGCGCGGTAAAGCGCCAGATCAGCTTTGCGGAGAATCTCTTCCGGTGCAGTGGCATCGGACGGCATGAGGGCGATGCCGATGCCCGAACCTACCATGTGTTTCGTTGAGCCGATGTGGATGGGATCTTTGAGAGCATCGATAATGCGGCGGGCGATGTTGGTGGCGGCTTCGGGATCGGCGAGATGCGTGGCAAGGACGGCGAACTCATCTCCACCGAGGCGGGCAACGAGATCGCCATCGCGCATGGCGGAGAGCAGCCGTTGCGCCGTGATGGTGAGAACTTCATCTCCTGTGCCGTGACCGTGGACGTCATTGATCTGTTTGAAACCATTGAGATCGAGCAGAAGAACGGCATGGACGGCCCCTTCGCGCGGCGGTGCGGCGATAGCGGCTTTCAAAGCATCGTCGAACTGGCGGCGGTTGGGCAGACCGGTGAGCGGGTCTTGAAACGCAAGGACCCGGATGTGCTGCTCCGCAGCCAGGCGGCGCGCGGATTCACGTTTTTGTTCGCGATATCGACGAAAGGCGAAGATGAGCAGACCGATGGCGAGAACGCCGCCGATAAGCAATGCTTCATCGAGTTCGATGGTCTCCTGCTGGATGGTTTCGTGGCCTGCCTGGAGGAAAAAGTCAAAGCTCATGGCGAGATAGAGGCCGACAATTACGGTAGCGGCTACGAGCGTGAGATCGGCGATGGAGCGGCGGTGTCGAATGATGAAAGCCTTTGTCGATGCGAGAGTCATTGGGGTCCTCTGCTTTATCGGCACAAAAAGGCTGGCCCATGAATGAGGTGCGCAGCCCTTTGGCGAGATGCTGCCGCGGTTGGCCCGAGCAAATGTGGGGATGGGACTCTGGCGTTATAGGAGTTATTTAGGACAGTGCCTGCGCAAGATCGGCGATGAGGTCGGCTGGATCTTCAAGGCCTATGCCGAGACGGATGAGGCCAGGGCCATATTTTTGTTGAATGCGCGGAGTGTCCGGGTAGGCCATGACGACGCTGGTGGTACCTCCCCAGGAATAGCCGAGTTTGAAGAGTTTCAGACGCGAGATAACTTCAGCGACTTTCGCGTTTGCGACTTCACTGGCCGCGGCTTCGCGCGATAACCCTGCCTCCAGAAATTCGCGCTTCAGAACGAAGGAAAAGATAGAGGCGGAGCCAGTAAAGAGAGTTTTGAAGCTCTCATGGCCTGAGCAAGTGGGGAATGCGGGATGGAGAACAGTCTCAATGGCGGGGTGGTTTGCGCACCATTTAGCTATTTGGAGGGTGGATTTTTCAAGCGCTTCGAGGCGGACGGCGAGCGTTTGAAGACCGCGGAGTGCAAGGGAGGCATCGTCCGGGCTGGCGTTGAGGCCGAGAATGCGGTGTGTATTACCTAACGCTTCGTAAATTGCATCGTTCTTCGCGCCGATTGTGACAGAGCCTAGAAGCAGATCGGAGTGGCCGCCGATGTACTTCGTCAGCGCCTGCACGGCGATGTCGATATCGAGATCAAACGGACGCAGGAGGACGCCGGAGGAATAGGTATCATCGATGGCAGTAACGATTTTCTCAGAACGAACTGCATTGGCGGACTGCACCTCAGCCATCTGCGCGCGTAGGTCAGGCGTTTCCATGGTGATGGAGCCGGGAGCCTCAAACCAGATCAGGCGCGTGTTTCCTCGGATGTGCGCCGCGAGCGGCTGCATCGCGTCATAAAAATCAGCTTCGACACCCATGGGAATCAAGTATTGCTGCGCCAGATCGGCGCTGGTGCCATAGATGTTCTCTGGCAGCAGGACATGATTGCCGGGTCGCAGAAGTGCAAGCGAAACGAGCGCGATCGCGGCCTGTCCGCTGGGCACGATGAACGTGTGCGACCCACCGCATAAGTCAGCGATACGCTGGGCGAGGTCAAGCACGGTTGGCGTCCCATAAAGTCCATAACTATAAGGTTGACGCCACGTGGCATTGGCCGTGGCGGGCAGGTCCGGCAGCACAGTAGTCGAGCCACGGTAGGTGGCGGGTGCAAGCGATTCGAAGCCTACGGGTGCCGGTGCGGCGTGGAGAAGTTTTGAGCGCCAGTCCATAGTTTGAGTAAAGCAGCGAGGCGGCGAGTCAGCAAGTTAGCGAGTCAGAGTCTCGCCTGTTGAAACGTATCTGGGGGCTGCTGTTGTTGGGTTTTCTCCAGAGTATTAATCTGGAGAGCAGACACCCGGGGACGCTCGGGCAGCGTTCATTTCTTACGGAGTGTTTATGCGCAAACTTTTATTTACCTGTCTGCTGCTTGGATGTAGCGGGCTTGTGGCACAGTCCATCGTTCTGGATAACAGCATCTCTGCGCCGGCCACTGTCCCGAAACAGGCTGTTTCGATGGACCTGCAGGCAATCGATAAATCTGTCGATCCTTGCGTGGATTTTTACGACTACGCCTGCGGCAACTGGAGGAAGGCCAATCCTATCCCTGCCGACAAAGTACGCTGGGGACGTTTCGATGAGCTGGCCGAGCGCAATCGCTATCTTCTCTACCAGGAGTTGAAGACCGCAGCCGACAATCCAAAGACTCCGCTCCAGCGGAAGTATGGATCGTACTTTGCCGCGTGCATGAATGTGGATATGGCAAACAAGCTGGGCACCAAACCGATTGATCCAGCATTGGATGCAATTGCAAAATGGAACGATAAATCGAAGCTGGGATGGATCTTCGGAGAGGGACAGAACGAGGCTGGATATGCATTCCTCTTTGGCTTTGGATCGGAGCAGGACCAGAAGGATTCGACCAAACAGATTGCGGTGGTGGTACAGCGCGGATTGACGCTTCCAGACCGCGATTATTATCTGCAAACCGATGACCGTATGAAGAAGATCCGCGCACAGTACGTAGAGCACCTGACGAAGATGTTCACACTGCTGGGCGATTCTCCCGAAAAAGCAGCGGCGGAAGCGGCTTCTGTAATGAAAATTGAGTCCGCGCTGGCAGAGGGATCCACGCCACGCGTGGAGTTACGCGATCCGAAGAACGTGTATCACGTAATGACGCGCGCAGAGCTCCAATCGCTGGCACCTGCGTTCCAGTGGGATGATTACTTCAAGCAAATGCATCGCGATTCGCTGACGAGCCTGGATGTGGCCACTCCGAACTACTTCAAGGCATTGAATGAGGAGATTAATGACGCATCAGTGGAGGATTGGCGCTCCTATATGCGCTGGCATGTGCTGAACCGTTTTGCCGAATCGCTTTCGGAGCCGTTTGACGACGAGGCGTTTCGTTTCCATGCGATCCTGACGGGGCAGAAAGAGAAGACACCGCGCTGGAAGCGTTGCACGGCAGAGACGGACGATGCGCTGGGCGAGGCCGTTGGACAGGATTGGGTGAAGGAGCATTTTCCTCCTGCAGCGAAGGACAACATGCTGCAGATGGTGAAAGCCCTGGAAGTTGCGCTCGACAAAGATATTCAGGGGCTTGACTGGATGAGCGATGCGACCAAAGCCGAGGCGAAGAAGAAGCTCATGGCCTTCCGCAGAAAGATTGGATATCCGGAGACGTGGCGCGACTATAGCAGCGTAGTAGTCAAGCGGGACGATCCTGTTGGCAATCGCGAGCGTGCGGCTGTATTTGAGCAGCGGCGAGACCTGAACAAAATCGGCAAACCTGTGGATGAGAAAGAGTGGGGCATGACACCCCCGACGGTTAACGCCTACTACGATCCGTCGATGAACGACATCAACTTTCCCGCGGGAATTTTGCAGCCACCGTTCTATGACTTCAAGATCGATCCGGCAGTAAACTTCGGCGCTATCGGCATGGTGATCGGACATGAGATGACGCATGGATTCGATGACGAAGGATCGCAGTTCGATGAAAAGGGCAATGTCCGCATGTGGTGGACGGATGAAGATCGCAAGAAATTCGACGAACGCACAGAGTGCGAAGTGAAGGAGTACGACAAATTTGAACCGGTACCCGGTACGAATTTGAATGGCAAACTGACGCTGGGAGAAAACACAGCTGATAACGGAGGCATGCGCATCGCTTATGCAGCCCTGATGGACGTGCTGGCAAAGCGAGGCGCCACCGCCATGACGAAGGAGGTGGACGGTTACACGCCGGAGCAACGGTTCTTCTCGGCTATGCGCAGGTGTGGTGCGAGAATACGCGTCCAGAGACATCGCGCCTGCGGGCCAAGGTAGATCCACATTCGCCGGGCCGCTTCCGGGTAAACGGTGTGGTACAGAATTTTGAGAAATTCGGCGAGGCATTTGGCTGCAAGAAAGGCCAGCCCATGATGCCGGAAAATGTTTGCCGCGTCTGGTAACGGCAGCTAAGTCGAATCGTCTAAACGCCCGGCGGGAGGTCTTCCGCCGGGCCAATTTCTTCACAGGGGATTTGCGGTCGCCATTGGCGAAAAGGCGAACGTGAATCTACAATGGAACGAGGTTTAAACCTCCCCCCGAAATCTGGAGCGGTGAGTGCCGTTGGAGGCACGGGGGCGATGATGGGATTAGAAGGAACTCCATGAAGTTGAGCAGAATCGGCCGGGCGTCTCTGGCCACGATTGCGTCCCTGGCCATGGGCCTCGGGATGACGGCCTGCGGCGGCGGCACAGTTGCATTTCTGTGGGTCACGGCAGCTAAGACTACGTCCAACGGCGCAGGCAACTCCATCACCGGCTTCAAGGTGGATGACTATACCGGCAACCTCACGGAGATGGTGAAGTCGCCATATCCGTCGAACGGCACCAATCCGGCGATGAGCGTGCTCGCTCCGGGCGGCCGCTTCCTCTTTGTGGTGAACCAGGGTGATGGCACGCCGCAGCATGCAGGCGCGGGCATCTCGGTGTTCAGCGTGGGCGGTGACGGCGTTCTTAATTTTCAGCAATCGTATCTTCCGCCGTTCCCTGGCAGTGGAACCACGCAGGATTATGCTTCGCCTGTTTGGCTGCAGATGGACAGCTCCGGCCAGCATCTTCTTGTTTTGACTTCGCGCGCGCCGATCGCCTCCAATGGCTCGGCGACACCGTATGGCTGCACGGTTGCAGATTGCGGAGCGGTGTTTGTGTACTCCGTTGCCGGCGATACCGGACGATTGACCCTGGTGCAGAACCAGCAGGTCAAGGTGAACGGACTTGCCATCACGTACTTCCCCACCGGTCCACGCCCCTTCCAGATGAAACTGGTCGCAGGTGGATTTTTGGTGATTGCCAACTCCGGCGACCAGAGTGTGACGATCTATAACACGTCAAATAATGACGGCCAGTTGACGCTTGCCGGCAACCAGATGACGATACAGACGAACGTCAGCAGCATCTCCTCTGTAACTTCGGGCGGCACGTATCTTTATCTTACTGACGGTGCGCTGAATAAAATCTACGCGTATACGGTCAGCGCCAATGGACTCGGTTCGGTAGTGGGATCGCCGTTCGACAATAACCAGGTGGTTGTTGGATCCAAACCGGTATGGACGGCGACGGATGCGCGCGCGAAGTTCCTGTTTGTTCTAAACCAGCAGACCTCCTCGGTAAACTGCCAGAACACAAATGCATGCAACAGCATCTCGGCGTACAACATTGAGTCGACCGGTAAGCTGACGCCCATCTCCGGCATCAACAATCCTTATCGTGTGGGCGCCGGCCCGACCTGCATGTTGCAGGATCCATCGAACAAATATGTGTACACATCGAACTCGCTGGACAGCACAGTCACGGGTTATGAAATCAACCAGGCGACAGGCGAATTGAACGTCCTACGCCGCGGATCGACGTTCAGCGTTACCGGCCAGCCCACCTGCCTGGTGGCAAGCGGATCGGTGGACTAAATTTCTGTTATCGCCGCGCAAAGCACCGCGCGGCGATTGCACTTAATGATTGCGGCTGCTACGGCAGCCAAAAAATCTGGGAAAGGGTGCAACGATGCCCTGCCCCATTGAAGGAAGCACATGAAGTTCAGTTCCATCGGCCGCGCCTCGCTGGCCTCTCTGCTGTCTCTCTCGGCGTGCCTCGGCGTTACTGCGTGCAGCCGCAACTATACGGTGGCTTTTCTGTACTCACTGGGTACCAAGAACGCTGCCGGCGTGGTGAACGTATTTCACGTGGATTATCAATCGGGTGCGCTGCTCCAGCTTCCTGACTCCCCCGTGGATGCCGGTGGTCAGAACCCAGTGGCGCTCGTAACTACCTCCGATCAGAAAGATATGTTCGTTGCGCTGCAGAACGACCATAAGATCCAGCCGTTCCACATTGGCACGGACGGCAAATTGTATGCCCATGATGAGAAGTCGCTGATCGGCAGCTTTCCTGTTGCCATTGCACTGTCCGCCGACAATAAGTTTCTTTATGTTTTGACCCGGTTGCGCGGCAGTGCTACCTCCGGCGCAGGCAGCGTGGAAGTTTATCCGGTTGATGCCAACTCAAGGGCCCTGGGCACAGGCACAGCATTCAATGTGGGCCTCAACCCAGTGGGTCTGGTAGCGAGTGCGGACAATAAATTCGTTTATGTAATCCACCGTGATCCAGCAACGACACAGAACCTGATTGCGTTTTCTCGTGACACTGGCACCGGCGCGCTCACTGCGCTCCCCAATAGCCACATCACGGCTACCAATGCGATCGGGTATCAGTCAGGCATCGAACCGGCGGGAATTGTGGAAGATCCCAAAGCACGTTATATCTACGTGACCGACCGTGCGGCGAACCAGTTGATTGGTTACACGCTGAACTCGATTGGCGAACCGGTACCGATGAACAACGGGCCATACAGCACGGGTTCCTATCCGTTGGGTGTCACCATTGATCCTCGCGGCAAATATGTCTATGTTGCCAACTTCAATGCGAACAGCATCTCCGCGTATGCGATCGATGCCGGTACTGGCAATCTGTCGCTTTCCGTGGGAAGCGCCACTACGCAAACCGGAACCGGCCCCACCTGCGTAACGATTGAGAACGCACTGGGCATTTACCTGTACACAACGAACCAATTGGACAGCAACATTACCGGCAAGCAGTTGAATGCAAGCACCGGCGCCTTGAAGGACATTCAAGGGACGCCCTTCCCCACTTCGACGCTGCCAAGCTGCGCGGTGGCGGTAGCCAATGGCGAGCATGCAACGCAAATCGTCCAGTAAACCTTTCTACTTTGATCAAGGGCCCTGCTTCGGCAGGGCCCTTGCTTTGCCCGCGCTATGCTGGAGCAGATGGCACAGCGGAAGATTCACCTGATCACCACCGGCGGCACGATTGAAAAACGCTACATCGAACAGATGGGCGCTATGGTCAATTCGGAACCGCAGATACGGCGCTGCCTCTCACTGCTGCGACTGGGCGATACCGCAATCACCGTGCAGGAGTTGATGAACAAAGACTCTCTGCTGATGACGGATGAAGATCGCGCAATGATCGTCGCCGCGGTCAGCGCCTCACTGAAGCCCGATATGCCCGTCGTAATTACGCACGGAACGGACACCATGGTGCAAAGCGGACTGGCGATCGACACCGGTATCTCCATACCGGCCGCACCGGTCATCCTGACAGGCGCAATGACTCCGTTCGGCATTGAAGGATCGGACGCCTTGCAGAACCTCACCGAATCGCTTCTCGCCAGTTCGCTGCTTGCGCCGGGCGTGTACATCGTCTTTCACGGCGAAGTATTCCCCATTCATGACGTAAAGAAGGACGTGGAGCGCAGCCGGTTCGTGCGCAGTTCCAACGCATAGAACGATCACAACACTCCAAGTTTCTTTGCGCTTGTGGTGAGAATCTCCGCTGCACGCGCGAGGGTCTCCGGCTTATGTTCGCTCGTCACAATCGTGCGGATGCGTGCCTTGCCCTGCGGCACCGTGGGAAATGTAATTGCCGTGGCCATCAAGCCTGCGTCAAAGAGCACGCGAGAAAACTCCGCCGTCTTTGCGCTGTCGCCGATGATGATCGGCAGAATCGGCGTCTCGCTCGCAGGTGTAATGTTGCCGCCGATATCGAAGCCTGCCGATTCCAGCATTGCTTTAAACGTCTTCGTATTGTTCCAGAGACGCTCCATGCGGTCAGGCTCTGATTCGAGAATATCGAACGCAGCAAGACAGCTTGCGGGCACCGATGGCGGATGCGACGTGGAAAACAGAAACGGCCGCGCGCGGTGGTAGAGAAAGTCGATCAGGTCTTTGCTGCCGCAGACGTATCCGCCAAGCGAGCCAATGGCCTTCGACAATGTGCCCACCTGAATATCGACGCGCCCATGCTGATGAAAGTGATCGATGGAACCGCGTCCCTGCCTCCCTAGAACGCCAGAGGCATGCGCATCATCCACCATCATGATGGCGCCATACTTCTCTGCCAGGTCAGCAAGTTTATCGACCGGTCCGATATCGCCATCCATGGAGAAAACGCCGTCCGTAATGATGAGCTTGCGGCCCGGCTCGTCCTTCACTTCGTTGAGAAGCTCTTCGCAATGAGCAACGTCTTTGTGGCGGAAGACCTTAATCTTTGCGCGGGAGAGACGAGCGCCATCAATGATGGATGCATGGTTCAACTCGTCGGAAAGAATAAAATCTTCTTTGCCAAGAATCGCGCTCACGGTACCCGCGTTCGCAGCAAATCCGGACTGAAAGACAACACAAGCTTCCACGTTCTTGAATGCCGCAATACGTTCCTCAAGCTGCATGTGCAGCTTCATCGTCCCGGCAATCGTACGGACAGCGCCCGAACCTGCACCGTACGTCTTCGTCGCTTCCACCGCAGCTTCAATCAGCTTCGGGTGATTGGCAAGTCCGAGATAATTGTTCGACGCAAGATTGATCACCTCTTTGCCGTCGTAATGACAGACAGGCGCCTGCTGATCGTCGAGGACACGAAGACCAAAATGCGTACCTGCTTCGCGCATCGCGTTGAGTTGATCGGTGAGATAGGTGAGTTGGTTGCGTTGGCTCATCAGTTCTCCTCTAAACTTTCGACCAATCCAGAACGACCTTGCCACTATTGCCGGATCGCATCACTTCAAAGCCTTTCTCAAACTCCTGCCACGGCAAACGATGCGTGACAACGTTGCCAATCTTAAGCCCGGATTGCAGCATAACCGTCATCTTGTACCAGGTCTCATACATCTCGCGTCCGTAGATACCGCGCAGCGTGAGCTGGTTGAAGATGACTTTGCTCCAGTCGATGCTCATCTCGCTCGGTGATGGGATACCCAACATGCTGATCTTTCCGCCGTGGCTCATGTTTGCAAGCATGTCGCGAAAGGCATGCGCGTTCCCGCTCATTTCCAGGCCAACATCAAAGCCCTCTTGCATATTGAGTTGCTTCTGCACCTCTGCGAGCGATGTCTTGCGCGGATCGACGGCGAGCGTAACGCCTGCGGCCTTGCGCGCAAGTTCGAGGCGGTATTCATTCAGGTCCGTAATAACGACGTGGCGCGCGCCGGCATGTTTCGCGACGGCGGCCGCCATGATGCCGATGGGCCCAGCACCGGTGACAAGCACATCTTCGCCAAGCACGGGAAAGGCGAGCGCAGTATGTACGGCGTTGCCGAAGGGATCGAAGATGGCCGCGATCTCAGTCGGGATATCGTCTTCGTGCCGCCAGATGTTTGTGTGTGGGAGCACAATATATTCCGCGAATGCTCCCGTGCGGTTTACGCCCACACCTTCCGTATGCGCGCAGAGATGGCGGCGGCCCGCGAGGCAGTTGCGACAGCGTCCGCACACGACATGACCTTCTCCGGAGACGCGATCTCCAATCTGAAAATCGCTTACGTTAGAGCCTACTTCCACAATTTCTCCGACGAACTCGTGGCCGATCACCATGGGCACAGGGATGGTCTTCTGCGCCCACGCGTCCCACTCATAAATGTGGAGGTCTGTGCCGCAGATACCGGCGGCGAGCACCCGGATCTTTACATCATTAATACCGATCATGGGTTCAGGAACATCTTCAACCCAGAGGCCGCGTTCAGAGCGAGACTTCACCAAGGCCTTCATGCAATTATTTTCCTCATCAAAAGAATACCCTCGTTTCCTCCAGAGAAGCACCTAAAAGGGCACGCTAAGCGCAGAAAATACTTTCTTGTGCAGCAAAACTCATTGTCCAAAAGAGGCGTTGAGGTCCTTGTCTGGAATGCAACCATTTACACTGGAGAAACGCGAAAGTGGCGAAATTGGCAGACGCACCAGACTTAGGATCTGGCGGAGCAATCCGTGGGGGTTCAAGTCCCCCCTTTCGCACCAAATTTACAGGTGATAAGACGTGGCGGATAAGGGACAGCAGCAGGCAGCAAAGATAACACTCGTGGAATCGCCTGATTATCGTGAGCAATACTCAAACAGCGTGCAGGTGCGGATGAGCGTTTGGGATTTCCTCCTTGTCTTTGGCACCATGCAGAACCATGTGCCTGATGAGGTGACGATCCGTAATCTGCAGGGCATCTATCTGAGTCCGCAGCAGGCGAAGGCGCTGTTTAACTTGTTGGGTCAGAACCTGCAGCAATATGAAGAGGCATTCGGCGAGATCCAATTGGAGCCCGTACATCCGACAAGCGGCCCAGTGAATTAGCCAGCGATGTTCAAGCAGTGGATACACAATCTGGAGCAGCGTCCGGCGCTGCCGTTGTGGATCTTTTATCCGCCGATCTTTGCAGCAGTGTATGCACTGCATTGGACGCTGCTGCGGCTGCCCTATTACTGGGATGAAGGCGGATATTACATTCCTGCGGCGTGGGACTTTTATCGCTTCGGAACGGTAATTCCTGTGTCCACCATGCGCAACGCACATCCGCCGCTGCCATCGATTTTGCTGGCCGGATGGTGGAAGATTGCGGGCTTCTCCATCTATTCCACACGTCTGTTCGTTTGCCTGATTGCTGCCCTGGCACTCCTCGCGGTGTTTCGCATTGGCCGCACACTGGCCAATGATGCCATAGCCGCTGTGGCGATGGTTCTGACGGCAATCTATCCTGTGTGGTTTTCGCAAAGCAGTCTCGCACATGCAGATATCTTTGCGGCTTGCGCCACGCTTTGGGCGCTTTCAGTTTATTTTGAGCGGAGTGCAGGACCGTCCGTCGCACGATGGAAGCCGGCATTATGCTTCTTTTTGTTTGCACTTTCGGTGATGGCGAAAGAGACAGCCATCATTACGCCCGCTGCTCTCTCTACCTTTGAACTATGGATGCTTTGGCGCGACTGGAGAGACGCAACCGCACGCCGCGATCACGTGAGATGGTTTGCCTGGATTGGTGCCACGGTGCTGCCGCTGATTGCGTGGTACGTTTACCATCATGCCGCCACCGGATTTACGTTCGGAAATCCGGAGTATCTGCGTTACAACGCGACGGCGAACACGGGTCCGCACCGGATTCTGCTGAGCCTGTGGCACAGGTTCGTACACCTCACGTTTCATCTGAATTTGTATGTCGTTTCAGCATGCACGCTCGTAATGCTGTGGCTGGCACCACTGCGCAGCCACGCCGGTGAAGGCCGCAGGTGGCTTCCAGCATATGCGGCCTGGGCCATAGGCGTAATCGCGATCGCAAACTGGATTGCGTTCTCCATTCTGGGAGGCGCGCTGCTCACGCGTTATTTGCTGCCGGTCTATCCTCTGCTGTTTATTTTGTGCGTTTCGTTATGGTGGCAGCGATTCAAGCAGTGGTGGGTGGTCGCGCTGGTGGCGCTGCTGGGCTTCAGCGTGGCATGCAAGGTGAATCCCAACTATCCTTACGCGCCAGAAGACAATCTTGCCTACCGCGACATGATTGTGCTGCACCAGCGCGCGATAAATTATGTGGCCAAACATTATCCTCATGCCAGTGTATTGACGGCATGGCCTGTTGCGGCGGACATCATCCGGCCCGAGCTTGGGTATGTGCGCACAAAGATGCAGATGGTGCCGCTGGAGAATTTTTCGATGACGGAAGTGATGAAGGCCATGGGCGAGCAGGAGAAGTTCGATACTGCCATCGTGTTCTCCACCAAATACATGCCTCCGCAGATAGAGCACCATGCCGCTGCCAATGCAATGCGTAACGATGCGCAGTACTTCGATTTTCATGATGACCTGATGGCTGCCGATATCGCTCATCTGTTGCACGGAGATGTAGTGTGGGAAGAGCACCGTGCGGGGGAATGGGCGGCAGTGCTGCGGTTTCCGCGCGCGGTTGTGGGCACGCTTTGGTACGATGCACCTGTTCTGCCGCCGAAACTATAATGGTAGCGTGAGATTTTCAGCCCAGCGCATTGCAACCTCCACCCTGCTGCTTTTATGCGCGCTGGCGCTCTGCCTCTCTGCCCATGCTCAGACGGAAGAGACCGTTGGTGGCCGTGTTGTCCTGGTGCTGCCTTTTGAAAATCGTTCCGGGCAAAGCTCACTCGACTGGGTGGGAGAGGCGTTCTCAGAAACGTTAAGCCGGCGGTTTGAATCCGCGGGTTTCTACCCCATTGATCGCGATGACCGCGAATATGCGCTGGAGCATCTTGGTCTGCCTGGCGGTTTCCGGCCTTCCCATGCCACTGCTATCCAGATTGCGCAGACGCTTGATGCGGAGTTTGTGATTGTTGGCAGCTACACCACGAATGGCGATCGTATGACAGCTCAGGCGCAGGTGTTGCGCGTGAACCAGTTGCGCATGTCGCAGCCTATTGAGGACTCTGCTCCGTTGCAACGTCTGCTGGACCTGGAGAACAGCCTTGCATGGAAATGCGCAAAGCAGATGGACCCGAAGTTCTCCGTTGCATTGAGCACGTTTCTTGCAGCCTCCAAAGACGTCAAGCTGGAGGCTTATGAGAACTATATTCGTGCTATTGCAAGTCCGAATGAAGATGAGAAGCTGAAGCGGCTGGAGGCATCCGCGGCGTTGTCGCCCGATACGGCAACGCTGCTGGCGCTGGGCAAAACACAGTATCGCGCGCGGCAGTATGAAGATGCCGCGAAGACCCTGGCACGAGTGCCGAAGAACACTCCATCGGCGCTGGAGGCAAACTTCTATCTCGGCCTTGCTGATTTCAACTCCGCGCATTATGCGGAAGCAGAGCAGGCATTTGCCTTTGTGGCGAGCAGGTTTCCTCTGCCCGAAGTGGTGAACAACCAGGGCGTGGCCATGGCGCGCCAGAAAAAAGATGCGACTGTACTGCTGCAACGCGCTTCCAATGCCGATCCCCAGGACGCGGATTATCACTTCAATGTGGCGACAGCGCTATGGCGGCGCGGTGACGTGGCGAACGCTCGCATAGAAATCGACAAAGCGCTGAAGATCCGGCCGAATGACACCGAAGCGCAGGAGTTGAAAACTTCGCTTGCGCCGGCTTCCCATGCGGCCCCTGGATTTTCGCCGCTGGAGAGACTGCGCAGGACGTACTCAGAATCCAACGTGCGGCAGGCCGTCTTTCAAATGGACCAGATGCGCATGATGAAGATGAGCATGCTGCCGCCCTCAGAACGCGCCACGCAGATCGCGCAGGCTGGGCAGGATTATTTACGGGAAGGGATGATTCCTGAGGCAGAGCGCGAGTTTCAAGCGGCAATCCATGCCGATGGGACGAATGCCTCTGCACACCTTGGTCTGGCCCTCGTCCGCGAACGCACAGGCAATGCCAATGAGGCACGGCATGAGGCGCAGATCTCCAATGAAATGCGGCAATCCGCTGCTGCATATCTTGTATTGGCGCGTTTGGATATGCAGCAGAATAAACTCAAAGATTCTGCCACGAATGTAGCGCATGCATTGCGGCTTGAACCCAGGAACTCCACCGCTCTGGCGATGAAGCAGGCGCTCACAACGCGCGGACAGAGTGTGCCATGATCGCAACAATTTTTGTGGACGCGATTGCGGACGGCATGCTAGCGCGCGTGATGCATGCTGATGTCGCCGTGCTTCTGCTCGCACTCGGCGGGCTACTCATCGCTGTCGAATTCAATGCTCCGGGAACGATTGTGCCGGGAGCCACGGGGCTTTTCTTCGTACTGCTAGCCGCGTACGCTTTGCTGCATCTGCCACTGCACGCATGGGCGGTAGCGCTGCTGTTCGTATCGTTTGGCCTGATGGCGGCAGAAGTAAAGCTGCCCACGGCAGGCGTGCTTGGATTGCTTGGCGTAGCGGGACTGGTACTCGCGCTTGGCAATCTGGTGGCGGCTGCTCCAGAGCATCCTGGCGTGAGCTGGCCGGTGGCGATTGGAGCGGGTGTGGGATTCGGAGGCATTGCTACTGCACTCGCTATTCTGGGTGAACGCGCACGGCGCGCCAAAGTTCTTACGGGAGCCGAGGCAATGGTGGGCCACATAGCCATAGCGCAGACCAATCTTGAACCCAATGGTGTGGTAGCCGTACGGGGAGAACTCTGGCAGGCACGGTTGATGGAGCCCTCCACATTACTTTCTGCCGGCAGTGAGGTAAAAATCGCCGGTTTCGACGGTCTCGTTCTGGTGGTTACTCCGTCCAACGTGAAGGCATAAATCCTGCGTTTGGCCGCATGAGCGCAGGTACACTAGATGAGTGCGCGTGTGCGCCGCTTGTAAGGAGTTTCTGATCGCATGTTGAAGATGTTCCGCCTCGCCCTCCCGGTGCTGGCATTTGCTTCGTTTGCCGCTGTGGGCAAGGCGCAGACCGATACCGCACCCACCAAGATGCAACGTTTCTTTTCCCATGTTGATGTTGGGTTGGAAGGCACTGGCGTGTTCACCAAATCCGTAACGGGTACTACGCCACTGGGTACCAGCATCACGCAGAGCGGAAGCAATACCTTTGGCGGATTGTTTGCCGTGCGTGCGACCAAGAGCCCTTGGGTGGGTATGGAGTTGAACCTGGGCTACTCCCGTTATACGCAGAGCTACACCTGTTGTCAGTTGGAAGGAGGTGCGCAAGCCAACGCAGAAGAGTTCACTCTGGGCTACGTGGTCCATCCGCCGACGACCATCCTGGGCGCCAAACCGAGCTTCTCTGTCGGTTCGGGTGTGCTTGCGTTCAAACCCACATCACTCGGCGGACAGAACTTCAACACGCAGGCCCGCCAGGTGTACTACTATTCAGCAAACGCCGATATTCCAGCGTTCGCCGACTTTTTCGCGATTCGTGTTGGATTCCGTCAACAGTTTTATCTGGCGCCTGACTTCGGTCAGAATTACATCACTATAAAAAAGCACACCATAACCAGCGAGCCGGTGATCGGCTTTATCTTCCACTTCTAAACAGAGGAGGCCGGGTCTTACAGCCCGCGTCTAAGCCATGGAATTTACGCCTGCACTCGTTGCTCTGCTGATCGTTGCTCTCTACCTGATCAACTCCGTCAAGATTCTGAAGGAGTATGAGCGCGCTGTCGTCTTCAGGTTGGGACGTGTGCGGCACAACTCCAAAGGGCCCGGCATCATTCTGGTCTTCCGTCCGCTCGACCAAATCGTGCGCGTCAGCCTGCGGCAAGAAGCCCTGGAAGTGCCTTCGCAGGATGTCATCACGCGCGATAACGTGACGCTGAAGGTAAACGCAGTGCTCATGCTGCGCGTCGTGGATCCCGTACTGGCCGTGGTGGAAGTGAGCAACTACGTGTACCAGACGCTGCAATTCGCGCAGACGACGCTCCGCAGCGTTCTGGGTGAAGTAGACCTCGACGAACTCCTCGCACATCGCGACAAGCTGAACCTTCGCATTCAGACCATCATTGACGGCCACACCTCACCATTCGGCGTAAAAGTGATCTCCGTCGAAGTAAAGCAGGTAGACATGCCGGAGAACATGCTGCGCGCCATGGCCAAGCAAGCCGAGGCCGAGCGCGAGCGCCGTTCTAAGATCATTCATGCCGAGGGCGAGTTCAATGCTGCGCAAAAACTGGTAGAAGCAGCCGGTCTATTGGCTACGCAGCCTATGTCTCTGCAACTGCGCTATCTGCAAACACTCACTGAAATTGGCGTGGAAAAGAACACCACCATCGTGTTTCCACTGCCGATAGAACTGATGAACCTGATTAACCGCACTGTTGCACCTGTTGCGCAGTCCCGTGAGGACGAACTGCGATGAACCGCTTCGACCAGGAGCAGGACGAACTGCCTCTCCGTACGCCAGTTACTTCCAGCCGCGACCGCGAATATACGCTAAGCACCGGGATTGTATTGGGCATCTTTTTCGCACTGGCGCTGGTGTGCTCGATCTTTTTCGGATTCGGATACACGCTTGGCCGCAAGTCCATGCAGCCTGCGATGAGTTCTGACAGTAGCGCGGCGAGTACCGATACAGCAGCATTCAATAAATTCAAGCCTGCGGCGGGAACCACCGGAGGCTCCGCTACTTCGGCCTCCGCATCTCCAAAGCAGGAGAGCACCACACCATCACCAACGACGACGAGTGCTGCATCGAACACCGCAACTGAAACGGCACCCAGGCAGACTGTCTCCACAGAAAAGCCCGCAACACTAGCTCCGGTTATGCACCAGGCCCCTCCACCTACACCCGTAGCGATATCGACACCTGCTCCCGGTGGAACAACGATGGTGCAGATTGCTGCAGTAAGCCATCCTGAAGATGCCGAAGTGCTCACCGCAGCATTGAAGCGCCGGGGATACAGCGTAATCACGCGGCAGGAATCCGGCGATCGCCTGATTCACGTGCAGGTAGGACCGTTCTCCACGCGGAAGGACGCAGAAGTGATGCGGCAAAAGCTGCTCAATGACGGCTATAACGCCATTCTGAAATAGACGCAATAATACTGTCTTCAGAGTCAAAGAATTGTGTTTAGGGCCAAAGGCGCGTCCTATATTAGCCGGGCAACGCCTCAGGTTTTCATTGCCTAAGTGTCGAGCGCTGAAGGCGCGACCTATAGTTCCGCCATAACCAGCCGGATCTACTCTTCCTCAGGCCGCATCGCTACAGGGAGCGCCGCAATCATCGACTCGCGCACCGCATGCATCAACGCATCACGTTCGGAATATTGCGCCGGGTCGATCGGATCAAGAAACCGCACATGCGCGGTGCCAGGACGAATGCCCCAACTTCCCTTCACCAGCATCGTCCCCGTCCCATAGATCACCGTGGGAATCACAGGCACCTTCGTATTCTCCGCCAGATGAAACGGCCCTTTTTTGAACGGCAGCAGACGCCCCGTACGCGAACGCGTGCCCTCGGCAAACACAACCATGTGAATGCCTTCCTTCAACACTTCCGTAGCAAAGCGCAGCGACTTGATTGCACTCGCGCGGCTCTCGCGCTCCACCGGAACATACTTGCCCAGTCGCATCGCCGGCCCCAGCAGCGGAATCTTCATCAACGAAGCCTTCAGCATTACCGACGCGCGCCCGGGAATTTTCGGCAACAAAATCGGCGGATCGAGGTTCGAGACGTGATTGCACATGAAGATGCACGCGCGACCTGCTGGAATATGTTCATAACCCTGAATGTCCAGACGGATACCCGCCGCACGCACACCGAGCGCGGCGATGCCATTGCCCCACTTATAGAGAAGCGAGATGTCACGCGTAATTAACGTGAGCGGAATGCCGACGATACCTGCAGGCACACCAAGCACCACACAAACAAGAAACATGCTGAGTGTATGAAGCATCGTTTATTGCTTCCCTGCCTCGGCAATGGCCTTCGGCAACTTTGTATAAATATTGCCAAAGGCACCATTAGAAAGAATGGCAACCACATCGCCACTCTGCAACGTGGGAGCGAGCGCGGCAACGATTGCATCCGCATCCGCATGCAGGCTCGCAGGCGTACCCAGTTGCAGCAGACCGGCTACAACACGCTGCGGCTCCAAACGTTCCTCCGAAGGGATGTTCTCTGATTTGAAAACAGAAGAGAGCATCACCTCATTTGCGCCGGAGAGACTTTCGATCAACTCCTGCTCAAACACATTGCGGCGCAACGTGTTGGAACGTGGCTCCAACACGGCTATCAGGCGGCGATCTCCATAGGCACTGCGTAGCGCGCGCAGCGTTTCGCGGATGGCGGTCGGATGGTGCGCGAAGTCGTCGATCACCGTGATGCCGTTCACTTCGGCACGCACCTCAAGACGCCGCTTCACACTGCGGAAGGTCTTCAGGGCTTCGGCGATGGATGCAGCCGGGACACCGTATCCAGCAGCCAGCGCGGCAGCAGCCGTGGCGTTGAGCGCATTGTGCTGGCCTGCGAGCGGAAGCTCAAGATCGGCAAAGTGTTTGCCCTCGCGCAGCAGCGTCCAATGCGACACCGGCCCGCCCTGGAAGTTCGTCAACTGCCATGTCGAGCTTGGCAGAAATCCATAACGTTCGACCGCGCAGAAGGCGCGCGCCACGCACTCCGTTACATTATCGCTGCCATCAAATGCAACCACGCGGCCACGTCTGGGGATAAGGTTGATAAGCCGCTTGAACGCTGTCTTCACTGCGGCAAGGTCCGCATAGATGTCGGCATGATCGTACTCAACGTGAGTAAGAATGGCTGCGTCCGGAAAGTAGTGCAGGAACTTCGGGCCCTTGTCGAAGAAAGCGGTATCGTACTCATCGCCCTCCAGAATGAAGGGCTTGGTCTCCGCATTTACACGGAAAGATGTGCCAAAGTTTTCCGCCACGCCGCCCACCAGGAACGAAGGTGCAAATTTTTTATCGACGTGCGAGGCAGTCTCGAAAATCCACGCCAGCATGCTGGTGGTCGTGGTCTTTCCATGCGTACCGGAGACAACCAGCGGCTCACGATTGCGCAGAAACTCATCATGGATAAGCGCGGCCATCGACGTAAACGGAATGCGCTGGTCGAGCACTAACTCAAGCTCAGGATTGCCGCGCGAAATCGCATTCCCCACGACTACAAGATCGGGCCGGGGCGTAAGGTTCGCCTCCGCATATGGCTCCATGACAGAAATCTTCATGCCGCGGAGCTGGTCACTCATGGGCGGATAAGCAGCAGCATCGGAGCCGGTAACACGGTGTCCGCGCGCCTGCAACATGCCCGCGAGCGAGGCCATCGCAGTGCCGCAGATGCCGATGAGATGGATGTGGCGAGAATCGTTGTTCATAGTGTGACGGCTGCTTCTTCGATGCGCAGCGTGCATTCTGTGGAGTTCGTTATAAGCGTGGCACGCACGGCAAGCGGGAGTGAGATGTTGGGTTCGTATACATGTCCGCAACGCAGGCCGATGGCAATGGGGCCTTTGAAATCACGCAGATTGTGGCGAAGCGCTTCTTCCAGCAATGCATTCTCCGCCGCATCGCTGACGCACTGTTTCATATCGCCAAAGACAATGCCCTTCACGCGCTCCAGCAAACCGCCGTAGCGAAGATGCACCAGGTAGCGGTCCCACTGGTAAGGCTTAGTACCTACATCTTCTACAAAGAGAATGGCATCGTCTTCAGGCGCCTGCATCGCATACGGAGTTCCGAGCGATTCGGCCACGATAGAGATGCATCCACCAAACAACGTGCCGCCCGCGCTTCCTTCCTGTAACGTATGCAAGCCGTCTTTGGCACCAAGCTGCCACGCGCTCCCCTGTTTCAGTGCGTTGTTCCATGAAGCGCTATCGACGCCCTCTTGCACGAACTCACCGCGAGCAAAATCCGCCGCAACCATCGGCGCGTAAAAGCTGACCAGCCCCGTCTCGCGCGTGAGCCATCCATGTACGGAGGTGATATCGCTGTACCCAATCAGCGGCTTCGGATGTTTGCGAATCAGTTCCGCATCGAGATGCGGAAGTATCTCCACCGAACCCCAACCGCCGCGCGTACTGATAATGGCATCTATAGACTCATCTACAAAGGCTCGATGCAGATCGGCAGCACGCTCCTCTGCTGTCCCAGCAAAATAGATGGGTCCGCGTTTCGTCGCCGTAGGAAAGAGCACCGGCTCATAGCCGAGCGAAGCGAGACGTTCTACGCCCAATCGGACGCGATCTTCGTTTGCCGCTCCAGCCAGTGAGAGCACGGCGATGCGCGCGCCCTGCTTCAATGCCGGCGGAAGGATGCGCTGCATGCTCACTCGCCCGTACTCGCTTTCCCTACGCAGATCACTTCTGCGGGTCCGGTCAGTTGCATCTCCGCATCGCGCGCAGGCCAGACTACCTGCTGCTCTCCGCCGATCGATGAGGCCGCAAGTGATGTGTCACATCCGCGTAGTGCGATCGACGCAGCCGACGATGCGCACGTGCCTGTACCCGAAGAGTGCGTTGGTCCTACACCACGCTCATAAATGCGAAACTCTATTTTTTCCGGCGCAAGCACACGCACAAACTCAACATTCGTACCTGCGGGGAAATCCGGGTGCGTGCAGATCTTTGCTCCCAATTCCTGCCACGCAAGCCCATGCGAAGAGAAATCTTCAGCCTCAGTAAAGATGACGAAGTGCGGATTCCCTACGTTCACGTCCGCACCGTCTACTTTTCCGATACCGAGCACATCCACCATGCGCGGCATCACCTGCGGCACGCCCATGTCTGTCGCAATCATGCAGAGTTCGCCACGCATATCGAGCGTGCGGCAGGTGCGTGGACCTCCAGCCGTTTGCAGCGTGACAGATGTGATGTGGTCATTCACAGCGAGCCATGCCGCCACACAGCGCGTGCCATTACCGGAAAGCTCTGCCTCGGAGCCGTCCGCATTGAAGAGGCGCAACAGCATCTCGCCATCCGGCTTCCGCTCCAGAAACTCCACGCCGTCCGCACCCACGCTCGTGTTGCGCGCACAGAGGCGCCGCGCAAGTGCCGCATGATCGTCGCGCGCGTGCTCCTCCTCCACGATGAGGAAGTCGTTGCCGCAGGCGTGCGCTTTGACGAATGGAATCATGCTGTATAGCGTCTCCGTTTACAAGATTATGAGCGATCTGCTTAGTGCGATTTGTAAATATCCGACTGATAGAACCGTGCACACGGCTGGCCCGTATGACAGAGCACCAGCGTCTCCGTCAATCCTTGGGGATGCGCCGCGACTGCTTTTGAAACGGCATCGCCGGCAAACGCAACTACCATGCCAACTGTGGATGCGGGTGACGTCATCGCCTCAGCATCCCCCGATCCATAGACCTGCTTGAGCGGAATGCCCGCCTGCTGCAAAGCACCAATGTGGTCGGAGGTTTCCATCAGGATAGGCATGCCCTGTGGCAAGCGCGTGAGTTGATTGGCAATCGCCCGTTCAAATGGGATGCGTGTCGATGAATTCACTACCGCTTCGCGAAAGACCAGCGGCTTCATCCAGATCATCACCACCAGGTTTGCCGCAACAAAAATGAGTGCTATCGGATGCATCCAGGCAGCGAGTTTCGGCCTGTTTATGCGCAGACGTTTCTCCAGCCAGAAGAGCGGCACGGCAGCGCACAACGCAAGCGCCGGCAGAAGTTCCATGCCATAACGCGAGTTGTAAAACGAGTGCGGATAAAGTTGCGGGATAAAGATAGGAACCGAGCCCCACGCGATGGAGTACACGTAAAACGGCAGCGGCACCCACAGCAGCAGAGCGATACGTGACACCTTCTGCTTGAGCAGCATCCACGCACCTGCCAGCGCAGCCGCCATCACCGCAAAGCCGGTCTCCCACATGGCCGCATCTACCTGCGCGGTTCGCGTGTAAAAGAGCAGCGCCCATGCAGGATTGTGCCATCCGCGATAGTGCTTCGACCCAGGGGGCGAGGTGCGCTTCTCGATCGCCGCAGCCGAGTACGGCCCGCGCATAAAGTCCAGCCAGTCACCAAAGAAATGCGCGTTGTACCAGAACCACAGCAGCGGCCCTGCAATACAGATCACTGTGAACAGCACGAACGGTACAATCGCGCGGTGCCTCGTCTCCGCTTTTGCCTGCAACACGCAATACAACATCACGCACCACACAGCCACGCCGAAGATCCAGCCATCATAGCGCGTAAACACCATCAAAAAAATCAGCACACCGCAGAGCAGAATATACAGATTCGCACGGCCACTGCGGTTCGCGACAAGCGCAGCCTGCGTGTCAAAGATAACTGAGACCGTCCACAATAGCAGCGCAAGAAACAGCGGCTCTGTCATTGCCGTTGTAGATAGATACAGTAGGTTCGGGTTCAGAGCAAAGAATGCGGTGGCCACGAACGCCCAGCGCACTGGCAAGATGTAACGTGCCACGCGATTACATGCGATTACTGAAAGAATGTAGCAAGCCAGCGAAGGCCATGACCCTGCGGTGCCGTTTTGCCACCACTCCATCTTCTGCACAAACGGCACCATCAACAGATGCGGCAGAGGGAGCCACACACCGCCAAGCTGAGCGAGTCCAGGCCAGCGCGAATCGAGGATGCGCCGCGCGATGCCGAGATGCGCGACAGCATCTCCGTAGAGGAGGAGCCAACCGCGTGTTGCACACACCAGAAATGAAAGAAACGCAATCACCGCCGCGCTCAGCGCAACGGGAAACAATTCCTCGCGCTGGGCCGGAACGATCGCATCCAGATCCGCCGGTAGTGTCGCTCCACGGTTTATAGTCCTGCGAGACATTCTCTACTCCGCATCAAGATCGAGGTGCGAGATTTCGCGGAAAAGACGGAAGCGCTCCTCAATCTCTTCACGCGTCGCATCGCGCAGACGCTCAATGCCAAACTTCTCCACCGCGAAAGATCCCATTACCCCGCCATAAAACAACGCGGTACGAAACGCACGCGGCGTGATCTCTTTTTGCGCGGCGAGATATCCGTAAAAGCCACCCGCAAACGAATCGCCCGCTCCGGTCGGATCCACCACTTCTTCCAGAGGAAGAGCAGGCGCGCGAAAAGGAACGGTCGTATTCTTCGTCCCAGGGAAGCTCCGTTCGCAGAAGAATGCCGTCGCGCCATACTCACCATGCTTGATGACGAGCGACTTCGGCCCCATTTCGATCACTTTCTTCGCAGCCTTCACCAGGTTGTGTTCGCCTGAAAGCATGCGCGCTTCGCCATCGTTGATGATGAGCGTATCAAGGCCTGCAAGCATCTTCAGCAGATTGTCGCGATGATCGGCGATCCAATAATTCATTGTGTCGCCCGCCACCATCTTCACGTCCGGCATGGCATCCATCACTCGCTTCTGCAGAACCGGATCGATGTTGGCGAGAAAGAGAAAATCAGAATCCTGATAATTCGAGGGGACCTTCGGGGAGAAGTCCGCAAACACATTTAGGTCCGTCTGCAGTGTCTTCGCTTCGTTCAGCGCGCCCTCATAACTGCCTGCCCAGTGAAAGCACTTCTCGCCTGGAATGTGTTCGATGCCGCTGATATCGATGTTGCGTTTTTTGAACGCCTCTTCCTGCTTAGGGCCAAAGTCATCACCTACTACACCAATGACGCGCACATCGGTAAAGAAGCTGGCAGCAATTGCAAAGTGGGTGGCAGCGCCTCCCTGGCAGCGCTCACGCTTCCCATGTGGCGTTTCAATCGTGTCAAACGCTACAGATCCAACAACGAGAATCGACATCTTTTCTCCTAAGCCTGGTTATATTTATCGAGAAGAAGGGCAAGTTTCTGACGTGTCGCAGTGGGAATTGCAGCCTTATCCGTCATCACCGCATACTTCAACGCACTGGCGCATGCGCATGTGCGCTCGCCTTTCGGCATGGCAGCCACCGCAGCCTTCAACACCTGCTGCGCGCTTGCCGCATTCTGATGAGCGACGGCGATCACCTGTTCCACCGTTACGTCGTCATGCCCTTCAAACCAGCAGTCATAGTCCGTCACCATCGCCAGCGTGGCATAGCAAAGCTCGGTCTCACGTGCGAGCTTGGCCTCCTGAAGGTTCGTCATGCCAATCACGTCCGCACCCCACGAGCGGTACAGGTTCGATTCCGCGCGCGTGGAGAACTGCGGGCCTTCCATGCACACGTACGTGCCGCCCAATTTGCCCACCACGCCAATCTCTTTGCACGCCTGTTCAAACACCTTCGCCACATCTTTGCAGATGGGATCGCCAAACGCGACATGGCCCACAATGCCATCGCCAAAAAACGTGGCATTACGCGCAAACGTGCGATCGATGAACTGATCGGGAATCACAAAGTCTGTCGGTTTGTGCTCTTCTTTCAGAGAACCTACAGCAGAAATGGAAAGGATGCGCTGCACGCCGAGCGACTTGAGCGCGTAGATATTTGCGCGGAATGGAATCTCGGTTGGCAACAGGCGATGGCCGCGCCCATGACGCGCAAGAAAGGCGACGTTACGGCCTTCGAGTTCTCCCAGAACAATCGTCTCCGAAGGATCGCCAAACGGCGTACTCACACGCTCTTCGTGAATATTGGTTAGGCCAGGCATGTTGTATAGCCCACTGCCACCGATAATGCCAATCTCTGCTTTGCTCAAAGCTCTCTCCTGGTTAATGGGCCACGCGTCTTGCGTGCTGCATAGCCGCATGGGTAATTCCAAAGCTGTTCATCCACTTGCTCAGTGTCATGGCAGGCTCGTTCATGCGGGGCATCGAAACCGTTGCAGTGTGCATAGGTCCATTGCCCTGCACGCCGCGGAAAAGTCCGTCTAACTGCTTCGCCGTTGCGCGGTCAAACCCCTCGCTGATGAATACACCCCTGTCTTCCAGCGTCAACACTACGTCGCCTTCCGATGTATTGAAGGTCTGGTGATCCTGATCGTCCTCTGGGGATACCTTCTTCACGCCACTGTACTTGCGTCCGAGACGCCCGGCATACATTCGCATAAACGAGCGTGCGGAGTCTTCGTTCTTCCATTCAGAGTAGTAGAGAAATCCGATGGAAGCCGGAGTTGCTTTCTCCGCAGGTGTTGCCGACCTGCGTTGCGCGGCATAGTAGATGCCACCTGCCCATGCCGGTGCAAGCGCTTCGCCCAATTCCTTACCGCCAAACAGTTCTGCGGTAATGCGTACATCCAGTTCGCCCAGGGTGCCAACGTCATACGGCTCCCATTCTTTATCCAGCAGAGGGTGCACATCCGGCATATTCAGCACCGGTGGAACCATGTGCGCGAGATATTCCTGCGGGTGGAGAATTTCATGCGAGGTGGATGGTGGATGATCGAGCGTTCCCGCGAAGGCTGCATCCGTTCCACGCTCCTTCTGCACCTGATATTCGAAATACAAACCGTCCGTGTACGGAAACATCAGTGATTCCTGCAGCAGCAAGGGGGCACGTGACATGACAGGTGAACCCGCCGCGCTTGTTTCAGCGAAACTCCTCAACCTGTCGCCAATCTCTGGAGCAGTCGCCAGCGTTACACCTTGTGGTTTTAGAACATAATCGAGATACACGATCATGCCCTGTCCTTCCGTTACAGACTGTCGCGCAGTGGACGCTTCATCCACTGCAATATGCTCACGGTCTTGCTGGGCATTATGGCTTACGTCCGTCTTACTAACATTGCTCCACTTCTCCATAGGAACATGCTGGTCCTGTAGCGCATGCGTTAATTCGTGCGCAAGAACCGGCTTCTGCTCTTCTGGTGCTACCCAGTCCAGCATGTGGATTACATGTGTTTTCGCATCGTAAAAACCGGCAATCTGCTCTGTGAGCAGGCTTATAAGAAATGGGCGTAGATTGAAGTCCCGGTCCAGCAGACCAAATTTTTTCAGTACCAATTCCGACCGCTGCAAACGCTTCGCGCTCTCATCATCCTTAAAGTTCTTTTCCAGCAGCTTCGTCACCGAGGCGCGCGAATCCATCTCGCGTTTGATGTCGTGTTTCTTTTGCAGATGAGAGTCCTTACTGGCGAACGCAAAGATATCGTCCACGGATCGGAAGAGTTCCTCTGTCTGCTGCTTCGTCATCTTTGTCTGTGGCTTGCTGGCGGGTGTGGAACTTTGTGCCGGACAAGCAATAGACACGGCTGCAAACGCGCACACGAATGCTGCACGCAGATGCTTGGGTTGAGAGTGATGCAAAGCGGGCCTCAAGGCGAGAATTCGTATAATCACAGTGTACGCTTTAGATCGCATTTGGCACGTTATGAATACCCTTTCCCAACCCGTTCTGAACGCCCTTATCTCCGGTGCGGCCGTCTCATCCGCTGGTCCTACGGGGTGGATCCGCATTACAGGTAACGATCGCGTTCGCTGGCTCAATGGCATGGTTACTAACTCCGTGCAGGCCCTTGCGCCCGGAGAAGGTGCTTATGCATTTTTGCTGAACGCGCAGGGCCGCATCCAGGGAGACGGTGTCCTTTGGGCCGATGCCGAAGAGATTTTGTTGCAAACCAGTGCGGAACAGGTCTCGTCACTCATTGAAATGCTCGACCGGTTCATCATTATGGATGAGGTCGAACTAGAAGACGCAAGCGCTCAGATGCACGGCGTTCGCCTCGCAGGTGCGCAAGCCGCTTCTATTCTTCAGTCTCTCGGAATTGCTGCTCCTGATGCTGCGAACCGGTGGAATAAAGTCAACTGGATGTCGCATGAGGTGCGTGTTGAAAGTATGTATGCGCCGCTGGTGCCGCGCGTTGACCTGTGGGTTTCTTCCGCGCAGGTCGCACAGGAACTGGTAAATACGTTGCTTTCGAACGGAGCAGCGCAGGCCTCTAATACAGATTTAGAGACATTGAGGGTCTTGGAAGGTACGCCGATTTTTGGCACCGACATTCGTGACCGCGATCTGCCGCAGGAAACGGGCCAGATGCGCGCGCTGCATTTCAATAAAGGCTGCTACCTTGGACAGGAAATTGTGGAGCGCATCCGTTCGCGCGGCAATGTGCATCGCACCTTCCACACGTTCGAGTTGAATGGAGCAATACCTGAATCTGGCACATCGCTGGAAGCCGATGGAAAATCCATAGGCGAATTGACCAGTTTTGCGCGGGTAAACGGGCGCATGATCGCTCTAGGTTTCATTCGCCGCGAAGTGCTCGACCGGAACCTTCCGATCACATATCCAGGCGGAACGGCACAGCCCATTGAATCGCCTGTCCGCTTTGCTACATCCTGAGCCACGGCTAAATCATCTGAATTAAAGACGTTCAAGAAAGAAGAAAAACAATGGCTGAGAAGGAACCGGAAATTGTTGTCAATGATCGTCGTAAGTTCACGATGGCAGGCGATCTGCGCGAAGGCGCGCAGGCGGAAGAGCCTAAGGAAAAGGTCACCACACCTGCTGCCGAACAGCCCAGGCAGGAACAGGCGAAGGTGACTGAAATACCAAAACCGGACGCTCCTGAACCCGCAGCCACGCAGAAGCCAGATGAAGAAACTGCCGGTGCGCAAGGGGCAGAAGCGGGTCTGCCGCCGGGTCCCACGCCAGAAGAATCTGCCGAAGTACAGCGCGCCTTTGAAGTGACCGCTGACCGGCTCGACACAGCTATCCGGGCAAATAATCTTGGCGCAGAGCACCTTCCACCAATGAACTTCGAGCGCCTGATCTCATCCGTCTACATGACGGCAATGATGCAGCTCGGCGCCGGAACACCGCAGGGTGAAAAGGCCCGTGTCGATCTACTCGGTGCGCGACAAAGCATCGACATGCTGAGGGTGATCGAAGATAAGACGGCCAACAACCGCACTGAAGATGAAAGCAAGCTGCTCGCTTCAGCCCTGTTCGAATTGCGCATGGCGTTCCTCGAAATTACGCAGGCGCTTTCCCGTCAGGCTGCGGCGAAGGTTGCCCAACAGAGTCCTGAAGGAGTGCCGCCGGCAGCAGGGCCGAAGCTCGTCGTCTGATGCAGGCCACGCTCACCTTTCTCGGCAGCGGTACCTCCATGGGTGTGCCTACGCTTGGGTGCACGTGTGCCGTATGCACTTCCACCGATCCGCACAACAAGCGCACGCGGCCTTCTATTGCAGTTCAGTGGGAAGGGCACACCGTCATCATCGACACAGGCCAGGAGTTCCGCCTGCAGGCGCTGCGGGAAGGTATCACACACGTGGATGCTGTGCTATACACGCATGGTCACGCGGACCACATTCTTGGCATGGACGATCTGCGTCCGCTGTCGTTCAAAAATACTGGACGAACGCCGCTTTATGGAGATGCGGAGACACTTGCCGTACTACGCCGCGTTTTCGAGTACACCTTTCGTACGGAGGACCGTTACCCCACAAGCGCGCGTGTGGAACTGTGCGCATTAGGTACAGAAATCGGTGAAAAGGTAGATATCTTCGGCATTCCCTTTGAAAGAGTGCCAGTTATGCATGGACATCAAGCCATCGCCGGATACCGTTTTGGATCGGCGGCTTATCTCACTGATATGAGTGACATCCCGGATGCGAGTCGCGAACGGTTACAGGGCATCGATATTCTCATTCTGGATGCTCTCCGACGCGAGCCACATCCTACGCACGCACATTTAGTTAAGTCCGTTGAAATTGCGCAGAATTTAGCGGCTAAACGTACTTTTTTTACGCATATTTCGCATGATCTGGACCATGAAACCACCAATGCCAGTCTGCCTGACAACATTCGTCTGGCCTATGACGGCCTGCGCCTGGAGTTTGAGATCGCATGATGAAGATCTATCGTGGCCTCCACGAGCTCCCGCTGGATTTAGGAAAAACAGTTGTCACTATCGGCAACTTCGATGGCGTCCACTGCGGCCATCGCTGGGTGATTGCGCGTGTGCGCGAGCGCGCTGCCACACTTGGAGCAAAATCCGTCGCAATCACGCTTGATCCACATCCGGCACGGGTTTTGAGACCCGAACAGGCACCAAAACTGATTACTCCTCTGCCGCGCAAGCTGGAGCTTTTGGCGGAGGCAGGTCTGGATGCGACGCTGGTGCTTCCCTTCTCGCAAGAGATGTCGCACACCTCGGCTGAAGACTTTGCGCGTGGTGTGCTGCATGAGGCTCTGCACGCGGCGGAGGTGCATGAGGGAGAAGATTTTCGTTTCGGCTATCGTGCCGAATCAGATGTGGAAGGGCTTTCCTCGCTGGGGCAGAAGCTTGGATTTGCGGTGCATGCGTATCATCCGCTGGAAGTCCGTGGAGAGGCAGTCTCTTCAAGCCGCATTCGCAAAGTGCTGGGCGCAGGAGATGTGAGCACGGCACGAGCTTTGCTGGGCACGACCTTCGCGATTGATTCCACGCCTGCTTCGGGCCGTGGATATGGGACGAAGTATGCCGTGCCAACCATCAATCTTGCACCGTACAGCGAATTGCTGCCGGCGAACGGCGTCTATGTCACCCGGTTGCGTATTGGCAGGGAATGGTTCGATGGAGTGACGAACATCGGCAATCGTCCTACTTTCGGTGCAGATTCATTTGCCGTCGAATCCCATCTGTTTGGTTTTCATTCTCTCGATCTTTCGGAGACGACTCCGTTACGCATGGAATTTTTGAAGCGGCTGCGTGATGAGATGAAGTTTCCCAATGTGGATGCGTTACGCGCACAGATTAGTGCAGATGTGGCGCGGGCACAGCGATGGTTCAGAATTGATCGGGCGGTGATGAAGACGTCCCATTCCGCTGCGGTACAGGTTTTGCCGCAGGAGAAGTAGGCTTTCCAGCCGGCGGTGTTGCTGCGGGTTGGGCTGGCGGCCTTCCTGGAATTTTGATGGGGACCGGTGCGGGAATACGCACCACTGGTGCCCCTGTTCCCTGCGGTTTCGGATTGGCGGCAGCAGGCGGCGCTTTGCCTTCTCCACCGGAGTCCTCCGTGAGGAGGTCATTCAACAGCGGAGTAGCGTCAACGGCGGGTTTCGATGCAGGTGTGGTCCCGGTATCTTCTGTATCTTCATCCGGTTTCTGGCCACCAGTGTCTTCTGGCGAAGAGTTCACGGCAACGGATAGAGATTTCTTAGGTGCGTTGTCTTTCGGAAACTCTTCCACCGGAGTGCGCTCGATTACCGCCTTCATAAAATCAATCCACATAGGCAGAGCGGCACGCGCGCCCGTCTCTTTTTCGCCGAGCGATTTACGATCGTCGTAGCCGATCCACGTTCCACAGGTAACAGAGGGTGAGAAGCCGACAAACCATGCGTCGGTGTAGTTGTTCGTGGTGCCAGTCTTGCCGCCGAGGGGATGCTTGAGCACGGCGCCTGCCTGCGCACCCGTGCCGTACTGCGGCACGGCTTCGAGCAATTTCATCATATTGCGTGCTACATCGACTGAGATAACTTCCTGCACTTTGGGAGCGGATTGGGGCAACGGCAAGCCATCGGATTGCACAATTTTGCGGATGTAGTGCGGCTCAATGCGAATACCATCGTTCGGGAAGACGCTGTAGGCACTCACCTGTTCATCAAGCGAGATGGAAGCTGCCCCGAGCGCGACCGGCAGATAGGGTTGTATCTTCGCCGTAATGCCAAAGCGATGCGCGATTTCAATCACTTTGCGGATGCCGACTGTATTTGCAAGTTTGAGCGCGGGAATATTACGTGATTCAGCAAAGGCCATCGTCAGCGTCATCGCGCCCTTGTAATCCGGCTCATAGTTATGCGGTGTGTAGGGGCCTCCCGGCGTGGAAAAGGTGGTTGGCGCGTCTACCACAATGTCGGTCGGCTTACTGCCATGCTCCATCGCAGCGGTGTAGACGTAAGGTTTGAATGAAGAGCCAACCTGCCGTTCGGCCTGTGTGGCGCGGTTGAATTGCGAAAGAGCAAAATCGCGTCCGCCTACCATGGCCAGCACTTCGCCGGTAGCATTATCCACGGCCATAAGAGCGGCCTGCGCGCCGGAGTCTTGCTCCAGTGCGGCTTCCAGCTTCTTTGTATCCACGATCCGCACGTAGACGATATCGCCCACTTTGAGAAACTGGTCAGGGCGCGTGAACTGCGTCCAGGCCCAGGTCGATGGTTCCACGTTGTAGATGGATTTACCGATCTTGACCTTTAGCTTATTTCGATTTGCTTCCGTGACAAGGGCGTGGAAGTAAGCTCCATCTTCGGGAGTCTGTCTCCAGTCTGGATGACGGTATTCGTCACCGTCTGCGTTCACAGCAGCAACGTTCTGAAGATGTCCTTTCCATCCATGGCGGCGCTCGTAATCGGCCACATCTTTCAAGACGGCCTTTTCCGCAACAAGCTGAAGGTCGAGATCGAGCGTGGTGTAAATCTTCATGCCTGCGCCATGGACCTGCTCCGGACCGTATTGGTTCTCCAACTGACGGCGCACTTCTTCTACAAAATAAGGCGCGACTACATTGGGCGCTGGCTCAATGTGCAGACCGAGCGGCGCGTCTTTTGCCTCCTGATACTGTGCCTGGGTAATGCGTTTATCAGCGAGCATTTCACTGAGCACAAGATTGCGGCGGCGCAAAGCGCGGTCGGGATGATGGATAGGAGAATAAGGGGTAGGGCCTTTGGGTAAAGCGGCAAGCAGCGCGGCTTCAGGTAATGTGAGTTCGTGAACGTGTTTGCCGAAATAGTAGCGGCTACCTGCCTCGAATCCATAGGTGCCTGATCCGAGATAAATCTGGTTCGCATAAAGCGCGAATATCTGATCTTTGGTGAAGTGACGTTCAATCTGAATGGAAAGAATAATTTCCTGTAGCTTGCGGCTCCACGTGCGGTCGGCAGAAAGAAAGAGATTGCGCGCTAGCTGCATGGTAAGCGTGCTGGCGCCCTGACGGCGTCCGCCGGAACGCAGATCGTTATAGGCAGCGCCGAAGGCCCGGAAGAGATTCACGCCTGCATTGCGCTCGAAACTCTTATCTTCAATGGCAAAGATAGCCTGCTTGAGCACCGGAGGAAACTCTTTGTACGGCACCACAATACGGCGTTCCAAAGCAAATGAGCCAAATGGGCGGCCCTTTACATCGAGCAGTTGCGTTGTGGTGTTGGGCCGGTAGCGTTCCAGATCGCGCATCTGCGGCATATCGGTGGAATAGACGAGGACAAGACCGCAGAGCGTTCCGAAGATAGCTGAAAGCCCAAGCAGCGTAAAGAAGGCCGCGCGACGGGCCATGCGGCGAGTCCTGGGGCGGCGAACACGAAAGTATCCATGATTGCCACCCCCCTGGTTCGTAAGACGAGCGGAACGGAGGGGAGCGCGCAGTTCTTCATCCTCGTCTGTACCGTACACAGCGAAGGGTCGCGCGCCACGCGCTGGAATGGGTTTGGCGGGTTCTGGAGATTTTTTTTGTTCGTTATCGCCGCCGAAGATCGTCTGCACCCGCTGTCACCATCCGCAAACCGAAGATAGCATGCAGTTCGTCATGCTGCCTTGGCTTTCAACAGCTCGAGTGCTTTATTCAACTGATCATCGCTGTGCGGAGCTGGCTTAGGAAGCGACTGCACTGGCTTTGCTTCCACTGTGGACGAATCATCCTCATCTACATCCGCTTCATCGGCAGTGTCGGCTGCGGAAGCTACCTGTACATCCGGTGTAATGCCTTCGTCCTGCAACTTCTTGCCAGAGGGGGTCTCGTACTTGGCAATGGAGAGAATAATGGCGCCGCCGTCGGGTAATTCAAAGAGCTTCTGTTGCGAGCCATCGCCAAAGCTCTTTTCACCAACGAGCTGGCTGCGTTTACTATCGAGCAACGCACCAGCGACGAGTTCCGCTGGACCTGCAGTGCCGCGATTGATCAGCGTGATCATAGGTGCGTTGGTGTTGATGGCCTTCGACGGATCGGCGGAGAAGGTCTGCTTCGCAACTTTCTGACCTTCCAACGTGGCGAGCGTGCCGTTTTTGATGAAGAAGTTGGCCATGCGAAGGGCTTCCGTATCGTCGCCGGCGGAAACGTCGCGCAGGTCGAGCAGGATCTTTTTCGATCCCATACGGCCCATGTTCTTTACCTTCTGCTCGATCTGCTGCACATGCTCTTTGTCGAGAATGACGGGCTTGAGATAAAGGATCGTCGCACTTTCATAGAGAGAATCGGAGACTGCGGGCTCTGCAATGTTGGTGCGTGTGAGAACGACCTTCTCGGGCGTGGCACGCCGCGGACGAACTACTGCAACTGTTACCTGCGTGCCCGGTGCACCGTGCAGCATGGATTCCACCATCGCGAGCGACATGTCTCGCGTGCTGCTGTCGCCAATGGATTCCAGAATGTCGCCGTCGGCAAGACCCGCCTTGTCTGCTGGGCTGTCCGGCACTACGGAAACCACAGTAGCGTAACCATAGCGTTTGGCTGCATGGATACCAATGCCAGCCTGTCCGATCTTGTGCTCTTTATAAATTTTGTACTCACCGGGCGAGAGATAGCCGGAGTTGGAATCAAGGGATTCCAACAGGCCGCGCAGAGCACCGTTTGTTACGGCCTTCATGTTCGGATCGACGACATAATCTGCCTGAATATGGTGGAGCACGTCGCTGTAAACATCAATCTGCGTATACGCATTGGAGGCTTTTTCGTCGCTGGCGGCGCGTACGCGGCTGGAGTTAGCGCCTAGAAACGCGGTAAGAACCACAACAACAGAGACGGCAAGAATCGAAATCCGGAACGACTTAGGCATGCAGATGCAAACTCCACGGAAGTGCGTGCTGGTTAGACGCAGCGTCCTGTGAAAATGATACTCCGCGACAGGTGTCGTTGGGGCGAAGGACGAGTTTGAGTGGTGGCGGTGAGTGGAATCGAACCACTGACCTACGGGTTATGAGTCCGTCGCTCTAACCATCTGAGCTACACCGCCGAACCTGGGGCGCCAACCCGCGGCAGAACTGCGGGGACTCAAACCGTCTTCATTCACTATGATACCGGAAAGAGCCGTGACCGAGAAGACCACATCCGCTGAACGTATCGTCGCCGTGATTCCCGCGCGGCTTGCCTCTAACCGCTTGCCCCGCAAAGTGCTGCGCGAGATTGCCGGAAGGCCGCTTCTGGCGTGGGTGATGGATGCGGCGAAAGCCTGTCCGCAACTGGACGAGATTGTGGTTGCCGTAGATTCTGAAGAAGTGGCGGACGTGTGCCGGCGCGAAGGCTGGCGCTATCAGATGACCTCTCCTGATCTGCCGAGTGGGACGGACCGCATGCATGTGGTGTCGCAGAGTGTGGCAGCGGATATTTACGTCAACATTCAAGGTGATGAACCGACGATTACTCCCGCGCATATCGAGGCGCTGCTCCGCCCATTTTCGTCCGGGCCTCATGTGGAAGTGACGACTGTGCGCGTAGCGTGTACGCAGGAGAATATTGCCAATCCGAATGCGGTGAAAGTAGTGACCGCAAACGGTGGGCGGGCGTTGTATTTTTCGCGTGCCACAATTCCCTACGACCGCGATATGACAGGCGGCGTGCAGCACTGGAAGCACATCGGCCTGTATGCCTATCGTGCAGATGCGTTGCGGAAGTTTGCCACGCTGGCTGCCGGTGAGTTGGAGCAGATTGAGCGGTTGGAGCAGTTGCGGCTACTGGAAAATAATCTCGGTTTGTATGTCGAAACAGTCGAACAGGATACGGTTGGCGTGGATACGGAAGACGATCTGCGCCGCGTGGAGAAGCTGCTGACTAAAAGCTGAGTTGCAAGTTGTTGCCGACAACTATCGCACGGACGTGTTCGAGTGTGTCCACGATCCACGTTGCGCTGGCCATCTCTTCACGCGTGTGCGTGCCAAGGACAGCAAGAACGCGCGAACCTGCTGCCAATCCTGCGCCCAGGCCGGCGGGTGCGTCTTCTACCACGATGCAGTCTGCTGGTATCGCACCGAGAAGCTCTGCGCCTCTGCGATACGGCTCAGGATCGGGCTTGCCCTTCAACACATCTTCCGCGCAGACGAGGTTCTTCGGGATGGGCAGACCCGCTGCTTCCATGCGCGCTATGGTGAGGCGCCGCGTGGCGGAGGTGACGACAGCCCAACGATCTGTAGGCAGCGATTTAAGCAGCCCAGCTACGCCGGGGAGGACCTGGAGATCGTCCATGTCCGCGACTTCGAGATCTTCAATAAGCTTGAGGCCTTCCTGCGGGTCCATCTCCGGGCGCGTGATGCGCACGATGTCGATGGCACGCTGGCCGTGCGGCACTTCAAAGCTCTCCCAGTCGGGAACGCCGGTGAGACGGCACCACTCGCGCCAGCAGCGGTTGACGGAACCAATACTGGAAAGCAGAACGCCGTCCATGTCAAAGAGCAGACCGTGCGCCTGAATGGTTGCGTGTTCGCTCAAGCCTGCGCGCCTTCCATCACAAAGGCCTGCGCCTGCTTGAGGATATCCTGCACCTTCGCCTGCGAGGTGGATTCGGAGTAGACACGCAACAGCGGCTCGGTGCCCGATGCGCGGAGAAGAAGCCAGGTTTCGGCAGCGTTCTTGTCCTTTGCCTCAGGATTGTCGAGGAAGAACTTGATGCCATCCATATTTTCCGTGCGCAACACCTTCATGCCTGCAATCTCTTTCAGACCGCTGCTGGCGCGTTCGATGGCGCTCTTCTTCAGCGCGTCGTTAATATGCATATCCACCCGGCCATACTGGTGCTCACCGAATTCGTTCTGCAACATCGCGACGAGCTCGCCGAGCGTCTTCTTCTCTTCGGCCATCACGTTCGCGATCATCAGCGCATTAAAGATGCCATCACGTTCCGGCAGATGCCTGGTGATGCCGATGCCCCCAGACTCTTCCCCACCCATCAGCACATCGCCTGCAAGCATAAAGTCGACGACGTATTTGAAGCCGATACCGTGCTCGTGCAGCTTGAGGCCATATTTCGCAGCGATGCGGTCGATCATCTTGGTAGTGTTGAAAGCGCGTGTTACATCGCCTTTCCAGCCCTTGCGCTCCACCGCCCACCACAGCAGGATGGAGAAGAGCTTGTGCGCGTCCACTACGTTGCCGTGCTCATCGACAGCCCCGATACGGTCCGCGTCACCATCTGTGATGAGTCCCGCATCGCATTTATTCGCTACAACTGCCTTCTGCGTAAGTGCGATATGCGGCAGGATAGGTTCAGGATTGATGCCGGGGAACAGCGGGTTGCGTTCGCTGCGAATCTCCACACAGGGCACACCGGCCTGTTCGAAGATGCCTTTCAGCACACCCGAGCCTGCGCCGTACATGCTGTCGATGAGGAAACGCAGGCCGGATTCTTTGATCAGCTTCAGATCGGCAAACTTCGTCACTGCCACCAGATACTCTGGCAAGAAATCGGTACGCTCGATCCTGCCCGGCTGCTTTGCTTCCGGCAGCGGCTTGCCAAGGTTCAACTCGATGCCTTTGACGATCTCTGCCGTGGCCGAACCGCCGAATGGCCCCTTGTATTTGAAGCCGTTCCACTGCGGCGGATTATGGCTCGACGTGATCATCACGCCACCCGCAGCGCCGCGATTGCGCACAGCATATGACAGCGCAGGCGTGGGTGTTACGCGGTCTGCAAAGAAGACAGGAATGCCGGCAGCGGAAAGTGTCTCAGCAACCACCGTTGCAAACGCCTCGGAACCGAAGCGCGTGTCCCAGCCGATGCAGACGCCCTTCGCGGTGTCGCCGCATTGCACAACGTAGTTCGCCACGGCGGCAGCGGCGGTGCGGACGTTCTCATAAGTAAAGTCATCGGCAATGATGCCGCGCCAACCGTCAGTGCCAAACTTCACAACCTGCTTCATCGTCTGTCCTGTTACGCAAGCTGCGAAAGGTACTTGGTCATACGCTCGATGCCCTTGTCGATCACATCGGCAGACACAGCATACGAAAAACGGATGTGCTCTTTGGTGCCAAAAGCCTCACCGGGAACAACGACCGTATGCGCTTCAGTAAGCAGTTTGGATGCGAGGTCGCTTGCACTCTTGATGCCGCCCTTGCCAAAGTACGCGCTGATGTTCGGGTACACATAGAATGCGCCCTCAGGCGTGGTGCAGGTGACTCCGGGGATAGCGCGCAGACCTGCAAGGATGCGGTCACGCAGCTTCAGATAGTCCGCCTTCATCTCCGCAACACAACCCTGATCGCCGCTCACAGCCGCAATGCTGGCATGCTGCACCGGGGTGGCTGCATTCGACGTACTCTGCGACTGCAGCTTACTCATGGCCGCGATGATCTGCTTCGGCGCGAGCGCGTAGCCTGCGCGCCAGCCGGTCATAGCGTACGTCTTCGAAAGTGAGCCGAGCACTACAACGTGCTCCTTGCAATCCGTGAACGATCCGCCGCTCACGCATGCGCCTGTGTAGTTCAGATAGACGTAGCACTCGTCGAGCAGAATATAAATGCCCTTCGAATGTGCGAGGCGAACGATCGCCTCCAGATCGCCCGGCGAAACCACTGCACCCGAAGGATTGCTGGGCGAGTTGAGGATAATTGCCTTCGTCTTCGGCGTAATGGCCGCTTCGATCATCTGGGCAGTAATACGGAAGTTTTCCGTCTCCTGCGCTTCCACATACACCGGAACGCCGCCCGCGTACTGAATGATGTCTTTGAAGGAAACCCAGAACGGCACCGGCAGAATCACTTCATCGCCATGATCGACCAGCACCTGGATCGCATCGAAGAGCGCATGCTTGCCGCCGACGGTGAAGACACACTCTTCCGGCGCATACTGCGAACCGAAGTCGGCAGTGTGACGCTCGACGATGGCCTTACGCACCTCGGGAATGCCCGCCACAGCGGTGTAGCGCGTGTAGTTCTTCTCGATGGCGTTGATGGCCGCGTCTTTAATATGGCGTGGCGTGGCAAAGTGCGGCTCGCCGGCGCCGAAATCGGCCATATCGATACCGGAGGCCTTCATCTTCAGCGCCTCGGCAGTGATGGCCATCGTGGCCGAAACTTCAATGCGGTTGATGCGGTCCGTCAGGACCTTCTTCGCTGTCTCTGTTGCGGGGCTCATGCCTTCTAGTTTCGCAGATTCACCCCGCCAAAGTCACACTAAGCCGACTTTGCCCGCCGGGACTTCAAATCCTCCAACAATTGTTGGATTTTGTCCTCGCGCTCTAGCTTGCGGAAGCGATCTTCCAGCCTCTCCGTTGAAAACTCCTCTTCCACCTCGCGATGAGCCGTATTCACTGCATTTTCCCGCATAATTTTGCCACGCATCCTGTCGATGGAGCGCACCAGATCGGGCCCAGTCGTGCCACTCTGCGCCTTGTTTGCCTTGCCCGTAGCGCGGCTACGGTGATGCTGGACCAGCAGAAGATCGCAGCGTGCAGCGGTGTCCTGCAGCTTCTGTTGCAGCTTGCTGTAGTTGAGGCGAAGCGTCTCCGCTTCGGCGCGCTGGTCTTCAATGCTTTGAAATCTGCTGCCTTCTATTTCAAAAGAAATGTTTTCGCGGAACAGTAGAAATTACAGCGGATTCTCTACGCCCGGCCCCTGCGCATCTTTCTCTACCTTCGACCGCAGGCGGTCTACAACGCGCTGCGGCACAAGGTCGCTCACATCGCCGCCCAGCCGGTAAACACCCTTGATTAGCCGCGAGGACACGTAGGTGTACTTCTCCGCCGGCATCATAAAGATGGTTTCCAGTTCCGGGGCGAGTTTGCGATTCATCATCGCCATCTGGAACTCATACTCGTAATCCGAAATAGCCCGAATACCGCGCAGCACCGCGTCGGCCTTCTCCTGCCGTGCAAAATCAACAAGCAGGCCATCGAACGTAGCCACGGAAACATTCCCAAACTGACGAGTCTCTTCGGTCAACATCTCCACCCGCTCCGCAGTGGTGAAAAGCGGCTCGCCCTTGGTGGAGTTGCGCAGGATCGCGACCGTCAGATGTTCAACGATCTTTGCCCCGCGCGCGATCAGGTCAAGGTGACCGTTGGTCGGCGGGTCGAACGTACCGGGGTAAATTGCGTGCACTTTTGACATCGTTTGCAGGATATCGCGAAAAATTTGCCTACGAACGTAGTCTTTCGCGATTACGGCACGTCTGTAACGCACGATGGCAGAAGACGCGATGCAGCCGGTGGAGATTGCGATCCTTGCGGAGAGCCAGAGATCTGTTTCTCCTCTGGAAGACATTGCCACGGTGCACGCACTCTACGAGCAGCGCGTCTTCCGGTTTTTGCTAATGAACTTGCGTGACCGCGATGCCGCGCTCTCGCTTACTCAGGACACCTTTTTAAATGCATGGCGTTATCGTGCAAACTTCCGCGGAGAATGCTCAATTGCAACGTGGCTCATGCGGATTGCGGTCAACCTGCTGCGCGACCACACCCGCACCGAGCAATTCAAGTTTTGGAAACGGGCCTCAGCAACAGCCGCAAGCGTGGACGATCTGAAGTTGCAGCACCCTACGCAATCGGCAGAGAAGAGTCTAATCGCGCACGAAAAATTGATTGCGGTCTGGAAGTCGGTCGAGGAATTATCGCAGCGCCAACGCACTGTATTTCTGCTGCGCTTTGTGGAGGAGTTGGAATTGAACGAGATTGCCACCGTCACCGGAATTCCGCTGGCCACGGTGAAGAGCCACCTGTATCGCGCGCTGGACCACATTCGCGCTAAACACAATGCCATGAAGGGGAGTGCATAATGCATCCACACCTTACCTCGGAACAGATGGAGCGCCTGCTGCACGACCCCGCCGCCCGCGCCGCAGTCCCGCACCTGCAAGTCTGCCAACCATGCATGCAAGAACTTGATCAGCTTTCACAGATCTTTGCCGATCTGAGAACGGCTTCCACAGAGATGGCTATGGGACATCACCGCCTGGCCATACTGTCCTCATCCGGCCACTCTCTTTCCAGATGGGCTTATGCGTTTGCCGCCGTTGTTGCGCTGGCCGTAGCTATTGTGCCAGTAGCGCTGCATCACAACCATGCCGTAACCGGACAGGCAAAGCAGCCGTTGCCGCACGTCCAGCAAACCATCTCAGACGACGCGCTGCTTAACAGCATTCAAAGCGACCTTTCCGCCTCGGTGCCTGCGGCCATGGAGCCGCTTGCCGCGACATCCGGGCAAACCAACTCCAACCTATCCAACAAGGACTAGACACAATGAAATCAGCCCTTCTTTTGACAGCACTGGCTCTTACTTCCATGCCATGCGCCTTCGCACAGGACGCGCCGCCTCCGCCCAAAGCAGCGCCCACTCCCAAACCAATGCCCTGCAAAGGCAATCCGATGATGAAGCATGATATCCACATTATCGAGCGGCACGATTCAGGAACACCGGGCCTAATGCTGCCCCCTGGCGCCTGGTGGAAGAGTACGGAAATCACGCAAAAAATCGGCCTCACGCCTGAGCAGCAGAAACGTATTGAAGATATTTTTCTGCAAAGCCGCGTGGAACTTATCGACAAGCACGCCGCGCTCGAGAAGCAGGAATTGATGCTGGAACCCCTGCTGAGCGCAAACCCGATCGATCAAGGCAAAGCGCTGGCACAGATCAACAAAATTGCCGACACTCGCGCCGAGTTAGAGAAAACGAATGCAAAAATGCTGCTCGGCATTCGCGCCGTACTCTCCGCCGACCAATGGACGAAGCTGCAATCGTCACATCACTTTCATACTCACGGACCGGATGGCATGAAGATGCGGCATCACGGCCCTGATGGCCCGGAGATGCACATGCGGCAACGCATGGACGCTCCCATGCCAGGCCCTGGGGCCGCCGAATAACCTCCAAACTCGAATTCCAACCTGAGGCGCTCCGGCGCCTCGTTTTTTATTTCGAGCGCGGCCTGTACAGGTGATACGATTCGCATCGCTATGTTCTTCACCCGCGTTGCCCTTCTCTCCTCTTTGCTCTGCACGGCTTCCTTCTCCATTCACGCGGAGCTCAAGCCTGTCAGCTATCGCACAGCAGGCAAACCTTCTTCTGTTGCACTCACTGAGGATGGCAAGTATCTGCTTCTGACGGTGAATGGTGTAGACGAACGCCGCAATGCTGGCGTTCAGGTCTTCAGCATAGATACAGCCGGCAAACTGAAAGAGATACGTCTCGTTTCCCTCGGACAAAACGGAGTGCAGGGCATTGTCCTTATCCCGCACACACACTGGCTGGCGATTGGCCTTGGCGGTGCGGGTGTTGTCTTCGCGCCAGTGGAGGATGTCATCAGCGGCAAGGCACAATTCAGGGTGATATCGCAGGGGGAAAGAGCAGGCTCAGGCTATATGGCCGTCTCGCCGGATGGCCAATACCTATACGTCGCTAATGAGTATGCAAAGACAAGTTTCGGCAATGGCGTAGGTACGGTGGGCGTAATTGCGTTGCACCCTTCTTCTGACGGAAGCGTACACCCACAGGCAATCACGCAGGTTCCCTCTGTTCGAACAACGCCAGGCATTGCGATTTCGCCCGACGGCTCACGCCTTTACTCCGTGGCGGAGGTGTTTGCTGCCCGCTTTGCAGATAAAATCCCAGGCGCAAAAAACCCGGAACTTCGCCACGATAACTGCAGGCAATCCGGAGATCGCTCGATGCCTTCCGGAGCTTTGTATGTATGGGACACGGCAAAACTGAATGCGCTCCCTGCCAGTCCCGCCGCCGATACCATGAGTCGTGCGCGCATGCGCGTCATCCATGCAGGATGTTCTCCGGTCCGTGCTGTGATTACGGCAGATGGTAAGCGGCTTTATCTCACCGCGCGCGGTGATGACAACGTCATAGAGTTCGATACCGCGAAGCTGGAAAGCGACCCCGAACATGCCTTTCTTCGCGCACTTAAAACGGACGGCACTGCACCTGTCGGTCTGGCTCTGTTCAACCATGACCACTCCTTGCTGGTGGCAAACTCAAACCGTTTTGATGGCGGCAGCGGAACGGCAGCCGTGATCGATCTCGCTTCCGGTAAAGTGACACAGAAATTCAAGGCAGGCGACTTCCCACGCAACATCACCCTCTCGCCAGATGGCAAGACACTCTATCTGACGGAGTTCAACTCCAACACACTGCTGGTTATTCCCGTTGAATGAGAAAAGCCCGGTCGTTACCGGGCTTTCTGCCGATTCCTGCTTTACTGTTTGCGTGTCGGTCGAACCGCCTCCGCAGCCTTCTCCGCCCCATCCAGCGGAGCATCCGGAACTTCAGCATTCGCGGACGACGCTCCGATCTTCAGCTTTGTGCGCAGGTCCTTATCGATCCGGCTGAACACGTCAGGATTGGATTTGAGGAAGGCGCGAACATTCTCGCGGCCATTACCCAGGCGCTCACCGGAGTACGAATACCATGCACCGCTCTTGTCTACGATATTGTTCGCCACGGCGAGGTCCAGCACATCGCCTTCACGCGAAATACCTTCGCCGTAGAGGATGTCGAACTCCGCGTCGCGGAACGGCGCAGCCACCTTGTTCTTAACGATCTTCGCCTTGGTGCGTGAACCCGTGACGACATCGCCCTCTTTCACGGCGCCGATGCGGCGGATATCGATACGTACCGACGAATAGAACTTCAGAGCGCGCCCACCGGTCGTCGTCTCAGGATTGCCGAACATGACGCCGATCTTTTCGCGAATCTGGTTAATGAAGATGAGGCAGGTGCGGCTCTTGGCCACCGTGCCAGTCAGCTTACGCAGAGCCTGAGACATCAGACGCGCCTGCAGACCAACATGCGAATCGCCCATCTCGCCATCGAGTTCCGCCTTCGGCACCAGTGCAGCAACGGAGTCCACCACTAATACATCGATCGCACCGCTGCGGACGAGCGCTTCGGTAATCTCCAGTGCCTGCTCACCGTAGTCGGGCTGCGAGATCAACAGGTTGTCTACATCCACACCCAACTTGCGCGCGTAGACCGGGTCGAGAGCATGCTCGGCGTCCACAAATGCAGCCAGGCCGCCGGCCTTCTGTGCCTCGGCAATGATCTGAAGCGTAATGGTCGTCTTACCACTCGACTCAGGCCCGTAGATCTCCACCACGCGGCCACGTGGCACGCCGCCTACGCCGAGCGCCGCATCGAACGAGATCGAACCCGTCGAGATCACGGAGATAGGAACAATGGCATCGCGCGCGCCCAGGCGCATGATCGATCCCTTGCCAAACTGCTTCTCAATATTTGCCAGCGCCAGGTCTATTGCCCTTGAACGTTCATCAACTGCCACGTCTGCTTCTCCCTGCTTCGAACGGTGAAAATGAATAAGTCAGATAGTAACAGCCATTCCGCCGAAAGGCAAAGAAAAAGCGAAGTTACCGCACAATTTCAGCAACCAACCGGACAGGTCCTATCAGGCCCGAAGGCAGCAACGCCATATCTGCCGTATAGGGCTCCCAATCACACCATGTAAGGCGCTTTTCAGGCGGTAGTGCGGCGTCTCCAATCAACCGATTGGCCCACAGATTCACCACATCGATAAACAGGCTGTTCTCGCCTGGCTTGATCATCCCGGTCACATCTACCTGATACGGTGGCCGCCACAGCACGCCGACATCTTTGCCATTCAGGCGCACGTGCGCCATCACTTTAACCTCGCCCAGTCGCAGAAACACACGCTTGCCAGCCATAGGCCAGTTCGCGGGAACGGTGATCGATCCGGTGTAGGTTGCCGTCCCCGAAAAGTGGCGCACCCCTTCGTCGCCCACCTCTGTCCACGATCGAAGCGAAGCGAGATCGATGCTCGCCGGCGCACCCTTTCCCGGAGGAAAACTCACATGCCATTGCGGATTTGCAATCACCATGTCGGGCTTGACCAGCGCACCGGGCAAAGGTGAGGTAAGCCGCCCCTTCTTCACCGCGCGTTTGCGAAAGACAAAGAATGCTGAACCCGATGCATTGAAACGATGCACCAGCGCTACCCCATGCTCCGTATTGTGGAACTCGCTCAACTCGCGTACTTCGCCTGTCTCCGGGTCCCATAACTCCGGCTGCATGCCCTTTGCGCGAAACGTAAGTGTCGGGCGCAGATCGTTGTTCTGCTGATTCGCTACAAAATAAATCAGCGTGTCGCCATCGTGCCGCCCTGTCCAGTTCACCGGGAGGTTTGAGTGAAAATCAGGAACGCATGCGATGCGCTCCAGCAACTGCTCCAGCGATCCCTCGCTCACAACGTGCTTTGCGCCGCTGCCCCATAGCTCTGCCTTGGCTGCCTCAAACCGCTTGCGGTTCTCTTCCAGATGTCCGAATCCCGGCGTGTACTCCGGCGCCGTTCCCCACACGGTGGCTCCAGCGCGCACCAGATCGCGAATCTTCTCCAGCAGCGCAGGCGTGGCATACTTCCACGGCGGCAGCACCAGCACGCTGTATGTCATGCCATCCGGCAGAACCAGCTTGCCGTCTTTCACGGAAACGCGCGTCATCAGCGCCTCTGCCGTCATCTGGTCGTAGTTGTAGCCCTCCGGCGGGACAGGTACCAGCTCCATATTGCGTTGGTTCGGTTCTTCAGGCCGCAGATAGCAGAAATCTGCCGCAAACACACCGCGCGTCAGCATGGACAGGCAGCGCGCCAGATACGTGTGCCACGCGCCCGACATCTCCCACCACGTGTTCGTGCGCTCGTAGTGCAATCCCCACGGCCCCATCGTCGCTCCCGGAGCGCGGTCGAGCCACGGCTGATGGGCATAGCGGTGGAAGACGAAGCGATGAATGCCCTGGCAAAGTTCAAAGTCTCCAAGGGCCTTCAACTCTGCAGGATGTTTGAGCCACATCTCTTTCTCATCAGATGTAAACGCCTCCGCGGACACGAGCCGCTTGCCATAGATGTGCGCTGCTGACGCCATCTCTCTGCCGTTGTACTCCGTCACTTCGCCGCCGTAGCGCGAGCCGTAGGTCCAGAACTCCGGCATCGGCTCATCCGCCCGGCCCACATACGAGAGTTCATCGCCAAAGGGCAAAATCTCTCCTTCGATAGACAGGCGTATGCCATGCTCATTCGCCAGCTTGTGCAGATGTCCCGCGTAGTTCTCGTTCAGCATCTCGCTGCGCAGCGTCTCATAATCCCATCGCACGCGGTCGGTCTCATCGCCATCGCCCACCCTGTACTTACGCGAGAACGTAGGCAAATACGGCAGGATGTCATAACCGTACTTCGCGCGAAACGCCTCTGGAAATTTCGCCGTCCAGTTCTGTGAACCCGCCTCCCAACTATCCACATGCGTGCAGATGATGGCCTTCTTTGCCAGCGGGCCTGCGATCTTCAGCAGCACCTCCATCTGGCTGCGGAAGTGCAACTCCACAGCTTCCTTGCTCAGCTTGTCGCACTCCAGCCCTGCCTGGCCAAGTACTACTGGGCGGGTGGATGCTCCAGTAGAACGATGTCCGATGCGGAAGACGCGCCACTTCCCTTCGGGTGCTTTCCAAACTAGCTTGCCATCAGCGTTCATCTGCGATGTCAGATCGACAATCTCATTGCGCTGCACAATCTCTTTACCATGGTCGGGCACAGCGACGACACCTATGTCACGGTAAAACTTCTCCGCCGCATCCATGCGTTCCGACGCATTCCGTGTGGAACGCGGTGGTGCTCCGGGCGGTAACATCACGGATACGTCCTTCCCACCGCTCACCGGAGTCTCTGACAAGACCAGGTGCTGCATGCTCATCTCCGGCGTGATCCATGCACCGCTCGATCCGCACCATCCCGGCCCGTTCGTCATGTTGATCACAACGCCCGTGCGGGCAGCCTCCTTAACTGCATGCTCAAACATTTCCATCCACAGCGGTCCCATAAAAGTCACTGGGCCTCGCGGGGGCGCAGGCTGATCAACAAGGTCCATCAAAATCACACCGGAGATACCCACACGCGCCATCGCTTCCAGATCGGCCGTAATCCCCTCGCGCGTTACATTGCCGTTGTTCCAGAACCAGTACACCCACGGTCCCGTTTCAAACGGCGGCTTCAGAAAAGTCCTCTCCGAAAGCACATCCGCCGAAGGCATGCTTGCAGCAAGAAGAGCAGGGTCTAAAGAAAGCGCAGCAGCGGCAGCAGCCGAGCCCGCGAGAAAGCGTCTGCGGTCCATAACGAGAAACTCCTGTGTTGGGAAGACGGACAATTATCTCCGATTGCCATGAGGAATATATGCAAACTATCTGCGCGTTTCCTGCTGGAAATTCAGCAGTGTAATCCCCCACCAGAAATCTCCGTCTCTTGTGTTGAACACCTGCAAACAAGGACGAAATATGGGCCACAGTCATTCGCATGAACACGATCCCCGCTTGCATATGGGCGAAGTCCCCGCCGAAGTTCTTACCCGCATTCGCCAACGCAGCTCGCTTCTAAAAAACGGTTTCTCGCGTCGCGATGCTGTCCGTCTTATGGGCCTTGCTGGAATTGCAGGCATCGCTGGGTGCGGAGCAGGCGGCACGGCCTCATTCGGCTCCTCCTCCAATTCGTCCTCCGGCACCAGTGGCAGCAGTTCCTCCAGCAGCGGCTCACCCACAACCACCGGCAGCGGCACCACAACCTGCGTGAAAGGTCTCAGCAAAACGGAAGGCCCCTACTGGGTAGATGGTGATACCAATACACCGCAGCGCTCCGATATCCGCTCGGACACAAAGGGGACTATCGTGCAGACCGGATATCAGGGTGTGACACTTGCACTCTCCTTCGCCGTTTACACCTACAGCGCCAACGGATGCACACCGCTGCAAAACGCGCGCGTCGACATCTGGCACGCCAGCGCGCAAGGAAAATACTCCGACATATCAGGTGAAGGCACCAGCGACGATAATTACCTGCGTGGCTATCAGCTCTCCGACACCACTGGCCTCGTCAGCTTCACTACTATCTATCCCGGTGGTACAGCGGACGCACCCCGCACATCCACCTGCGCATCCGCATCTACGACTCAAGCGGCAATCAGTCGATCAACAGCACCACGCAGGTCTTCTTCAACGACGCACTCAGCGACAGCATTTACGCCACCTCCAGTTACTACCAACGCAGCGGCTCACGCGACACCTACAACGCCAGCGACAACATCTACGGCAACGCATCACAACTGCTGCTCACGTTAAATGGATCGGTGAACGCGGGTTACACAGGTGCACTGTATGGAATTGGTGTGCCGTTCAGTTCGTAATCCGATTAATTCAGCACGATCATGCGTTAGCAGACACTTCAGGGCCGTCCTGGAGAGCCTGAACGATGTTTCATATATGCTGTGTCTGCTACATTCGGCACAATCCATTTGCCGGTTTACCTCAATGAAACTCGTACAATAGAGATAGGACGTTCTCTATCGTCCACACACGCCTATTCGACCTGTTGTAGACATAACTTCAACAGAGAGAAGATTTTGCCTCCAACCTTTGCAGAATGAATATCTTGCAGCCTGTGCAAATCACATCTGCAACAAACGAAATTACTTAGAGATACCATCCCCAGGGGGGTGGGGTACCTCTGGAAAGTCACTAAGAGAACGGACCATGGCAGCATTGATCGACGCAATCAACGTCAAGCGTAAGACTGTCTTCGAATTCGAAGGCGCACCCTATGTCTCCCTGGAGCGCGAGATCAGCACGCCCACGGCACGCGGCGGCCAGACCCTCGTCCGCATCAAAATGCGCAATCTCATCACGCGCGCCGTCTTCGACAAGACCTTCAAAGCAGAAGAGAAATTTCGTGAGCCCGATCTCGAGTACGTTCCCGCAACCTATCTCTACAAGGACAATGATGGAGCGTACTTCATGGACGAATCCACCTATGAGACCATCAGCCTCACCGAAGACCAGCTTGGCGACGCGCTCGATTACCTGGTGGACGGCACCCCTCTCCAGCTCCATAAGTACAACGGCAATCCAATTGGCACCGTGCTTCCCATCCACGTTGAACTCACCATCACTTACACCGAACCAGCCGTAAAGGGCGATACCTCTTCCGGCGCGGTGAAAGACGCAAAGCTCGAAACGGGAAAGGTCATCAAAGTGCCGCTCTTCATCACCGAAGGAGAAAAGGTAAAAGTTTCCACCGAAAGCGGCGAATTCGCAGGCAGAGCATAAGAATTCTTCCTGCATTGTAAAAACGGAACTCACTGCTGTACGAACGGTAGGTCAGGGCTTCAGCCATGACAAGAATCAATCCGGCTGTAGTCGCTGAGCTCTGTTCCGCGAAGCCACAGAAAAATAAAAGCGGCGCTCTCCTAGTCGAGCGCCGCTTTTATTTGGCAAAGATCGAGCCCGCTAGCTCGCCTTCTTCGCCCTGCTTCGGCTTCCTGAAGTCATTCTTGAATGCGACCCGGAAGACGTGGAACGTGCCGTTGGGATGGACGATGTCTTTCCCCGCGAAGAACTGCTGCTCGATCTGCTGGAGGAACTCGATGACCGCGATCCATTCGATCTGCGGCCCGAGGTAATTGAGATTGGCTCTTTGGTGCTACGTTTGCTGGAACTCGATTGATTGCTGCCGCTGGATTTATCGTTCTCCGGATAAACCAGCTTATTGAAGTTACTCTTTGCTCCACCTGCGGTCTTCTCCTGATAGATCAGTTCCAGGCCGCTGTCGTCGAACTTTTCAAAGAAATCGTCCCAGGAAATCTCCTGCAACGAACCGTCGTTTGCATTCTTTGCCTTGGGAAACATGAACCGGAGAATGCCTGGCTCGCCACTCTTCTCCGTGCTTGCTACTTCAGCAGGGACAGCGCCGCGCGCTTCCGCCCAGCGTTGAATCTCATCGTGGTCCTGTGTGGTTTTAGAAAGTGCCATGGATGTTGCCCTCCACGATTTGTGATGGCACTTTCGCAAATGCAGAAATCATCTTCAGAATTGCTTGCGCGCAATGTCGCAGAATTGCACAAACAGGTAATATGTTGCGCATGAAGAATCTTGATCGTCGCAGCTTCCTATCGCTTGGCGCAGCCGCAGCAGCTAGCACCGCTCTCCCTCTGCACGCCGCGCCTTCTGCCTCTGCCGGAAATGTGAAATTCGTCTTCTTCACCGATACGCACATAGAGCCGGAACTGAACGGCGGTGAAGGATGCGCGAAGGCATTCGCTCGCATTAAGTCCCTCAAGCCGGAGTTCTGCATTCAAGGCGGCGATCACTGCATCGACCTCACCTCGCAGCCGCGCGAACGCAGCATGATGCTCATCGATCTCTATAAGAAGACAGAGCACATCCTCGACGTTCCCGTGCATCAAGTGATCGGTAACCACGACGTGCTCGGCACAGTGAGCAAGAGCGGTGTTTCTCATAGCGATCCGCTCTGGGGAAAGAAGGTCTACTACGAGAAGTTCGACAAACACACCTACTACTCGTGGGACCACAAAGGCTACCACTTCATCGTGCTCGACACCATCGACATCAATCCAGCGAACGGCGATTACAGGCCACGTATCGACGCCGATCAGGTCAAATGGCTTACCGACGATATGGCCAAGGTAAAAGCAGGAACACCCATCGTCGTCTCCTGCCACGTCCCCATCGTCACCGGCGTTCCGGCATACGTGAAGACGGATTATCCCTACTGGCGCGTCGAGAACGCCTACGAGATTCTTCCGATGTTCACCAACCACAACGTCATCGCCGTGCTGCAAGGCCATACGCATGTGAACGAGGTCGTCTACTGGCACAACATCCCATTCATCACCTCAGGCGCCGTCTGCGGCAACTGGTGGAAGGGTTCGCACTGGGGAACGCCGGAAGGCTTCACGGTCGTAGAACTTGCCGGCGGACGAGTCCGCTGGCGCTATGAAACATACGGCTTCAAGACCGTTTCTCCCGAGGCCGATCCGTATCCGGTTGTAGAACATCCAGTTGTGCCTGGATCGCGTCCGTTCTCAAATGAAAGTCCGCTATAAAGACACGAAATCAAGTAAAAAGCCCCGCAAAAGCGGGGCTTTTTACCGTTTCGTTCAGACAATTCTACTTCGTGAAGATGGAGCGTCCTGGATCGCGTTCTTCGTTGTTCTTCAAACGATTCGAGGCGCGCTCCGCCGACTCGTCCGCAATCTGGTCGATGCGGCTCTCGTGTTCTTCATGCTCCAGCGCTTCGTGCGATGGGCGCGCCGGGCTTTTTGTACGGTTCGCGTCAACTTTCGAAACTTCGTTCATGGCGATTTCACCTCGTCTACCATAGACGCTGTGGCTGCGCGGCGAGTTGGTCGCCCCGCACAGCATACAAACTGTGGGGTTTATGCTCGACAAAATCGCCGAGGCACGCGCTTTGCACGCTCGCACGCTGGTCATCGACACCCATGCGGACACGCCGCAGCGGTTCCGCGATGAGCGGTGGAACTTTACCCGTGCCGATCTGCGCGGCGAGCACCTCTCACTGGTGACGGCTAAGGCCGGTGGTCTGGATGCGGAATTTTTCGCTGCCTGGGTAGAACCCACGGAGTGGCGTGGACACTATGCCGAACGCACACGGTCACTCATTCACAGTGTGCATGAGCAGGTGGAATGCAGTCCGAATGAGATGGCGCTGTGCACCTCCGCGGATGAAATTGATATGGCGTATCGCGATGGAAAGTTCGCCGCGCTGATCGGCATTGAAGGCGGGCATTCCATCGAAGCGCGGATTGATCTGCTGGAGGAGTTCTACGCGAACGGCGTGCGCTATATGACGCTCACCTGGTCGAATAACAACGAGTGGGCCGACTCGAGCGGGGATACGGAAGTGCATGGCGGTCTGACTGCGTTTGGGAGGACTGTTGTCCGCCGGATGAACGACCTGGGCATGATGGTGGATGTGTCGCACGTTTCGAACAAGACCTTCTGGGATGTGATGAAAACTTCGACTGCTCCGGTGATCGCGTCGCATTCTTCGTGCCGTGCGTTGACGGCAGCGCCGCGCAATCTTACTGACCAGATGATGCGTGCGATTGCGGACGCGGGCGGCGCGGTGATGATCAACTTCTTCCCTGCGTTTATTGATGAAGCCTGGCGCGCTGCGTGGAATGCTCTGCGGGACGAGCGTTCTGCACGTCATCGCGAAGTGGAAGCGCCGTATCGCAAGAGCGGAGAGCCGGTTCCATTTCATGTCTCGGATGCGGTTGATCGTGAATTTACAGAGAAGGTCGGGCGTGCGCCGTTCGCATCGCTCATTGATCACTTCGACCATGCGCTGCAGGTGATTGGGCCTGACCACGTTGGCATTGGCACGGATTTTGACGGCATTCCTACGCCGCCGGCGAAAATAGACTCCGCGGCCGATCTGCCGCTGGTGACGGCGGCGCTGCTGGAGCGAGGCTACTCCGAGGCCGATCTCACCAAGGTGCTTGGCGCAAATCTGCAGCGTGTCTTCCGCGCGGTGGAGGCAGCGGCGGTATCCTGAGAGAGCAATTATGAACCGTACTCTTTTCACATTTGCCACACTCGTTCTTGCCCCTTTGTGTATCAGCGCGCAGGCACCTGCGACGACGCCCGCAGTACCTGCTACGCAGCAGCAGACCAAACCCGCGGCTGTCGATGATCTGCCGGACAGCCCGAGCACATCGGCGCAGATTACCGCTCCGCCGGAACCCAATGGGCCCAAGGTGGTCTTCGATACGACGATGGGCCGCATGGTCTGCCAGTTCTACCAGAAGGAAGCGCCGATGACGGTGGCCAACTTCATCGGTCTGGCTGAGGGCACGAAGGAGTTCATGGACCCCACAACCGGCGAGAAGAAGAACGGCGTGCGCTTTTATGACGGCACCACCTTTCATCGTGTGATTCCGCACTTCATGATTCAGGGCGGAGATCGGCTTGGCACTGGCGCAGGCGATCCCGGTTACATGTTCGGCGATGAGTTCAATAAGGGACTGCGCTTCGATCGGAGCGGACGCCTGGCGATGGCGAACGCTGGCCCCGGCACGAACGGATCGCAGTTCTTCATCACGGAAGATGCGCAGGACGAATTGAATGGGAAGCACACCATCTTTGGCCAGTGCGATGCGCACGCGCAGTTGATTGAGCAGTCGATCGCGCGCGTGGACCGCGACAGCAACGACAAGCCGATCACGCCCGTTGTGATCAACAAAGTGACCATTGTGCGCGAGGGCCAGTCCCTGCCGCCGGAACCGGCACCCGCGCAAACTCCTGCCGCAGCAGCCTCTCCGGCGCAATAACCTCTATATTGGTACGAGCAAACAACGTAAGGAGCAACACATGGCAGAGACGTACGCACGATTCAACACGAGCGAAGGCACCATTGTGTGCAAGCTTTTTGAGAAGGACGCGCCGGAGACGGTAGCGAATTTCATCGGTCTTGCGGAAGGCACGAAGCAGTGGAGCAGCCCGTCGAAAAAGGGCGACAAGCTGTATGACGGCAGCATCTTCCATCGCGTGATTCCCGACTTCATGATTCAGGGCGGCGATCCGGAAGGCAGCGGCATGGGTGGCCCAGGCTACCGCTTTGCCGATGAGACGAAGGGTTCACCGCACGGCTTCCAGCAAAAGGGCAAGCTGGCGATGGCAAATGCCGGACCGAACACGAACGGCTCGCAGTTCTTCATCACGGTTGCTCCTACGGAGTGGCTCACCGGGCGTCACACCATCTTTGGTGAAGTGACCGAAGGTATGGATGTGGTGGAGAAGATTAGCAAGGTTTCCCGTGATGGCATGGACCGTCCGAAGACGCCGGTGACAATTGAGTCTGTGACGATTGAACGTAAGTAGTCGTGGTTTCGTGATGTGAAGAATGGCCCACTTTGTGGACCATTCTTTTTTTAATCGCGCTTCGCGCGATGGCGATGCTGCGCATCGCTAAAAGCAGATTCCTCGCTTTGCTCGGAATGACAAACTTTCTCTCCATGAAACAGCCGAGTTAGCTCGAAGGAATACGGAGATTCTTCGCTGCGCTCAGAATGACGGTTCACGAAATAAGTTGCAGGGCTGCGCGCGTTCGTTCGGCGACGGTGCGGGCGAGTTCTGGCTCGTTGTGCAGTGAGTGGCCGTAGGAAGGAATGATTCCGGCGATTGCCGGGCGCGGATCGGTTTCGATGACGCTTACACCGTTCTCGATCAGGCCGAGCATGATGGAGAGGGCTGTGGATGCACCTGGCGATGCGCCCAGCAGTGCGGCGAGCGAGCCATCTCCCGAACGGATGACTTCTGTACCGAATTGCAGGATGCCGCCCTTCCTCGCGTCGGGCTTGATGATCTGCACACGCTGGCCGGCGATCTCCAGTTTCCAATCGGCTCCGTTGGCGGTTGGTACAAAATCGCGCAGGGCCGCAACGCGATCTCCCTGCGATTGCATGACCTGGCTGATGAGATATTTTGTGAGCGGAATATTCTGCGCGCCTACGGCCAGCATGGAAACGAGATTGCCCGTGCCGATGGAGGCAGGCAAGTCGAGGAACGATCCGCGCTTGAGGAACTTGGTGCTGAATCCGGCGAAGGGCCCGAAGAGCAATTCGCGCTGGCCGCCGATCACGCGCGTGTCGAGATGCGGAACGGACATGGGCGGAGCGCCGAGCGCAGGCTTTCCGTAGACCTTGGCGCGGTGCTGTTCAATCACATTGCGATTGGTGCAGCGCAGCCATTGTCCGCTGACGGGAAAGCCGCCGTAGCCGCGGCCTTCAGGTATGCCGCTCTTTTGCAGCAGCGGCAGAGCGCCTCCACCTGCGCCGAGAAAGATGAAGCGCGTGGTGATGCGGCTCTTTTTGCCGCTGGCGAGGTCTTCGACTTCCACGTACCAGCGTCCATCAGGCAGATGCGTGAGGTCAGTCACCTTATGCCGCAGCACGACGCTGCTTCCCTGCTGCTGGAGCAGCGCAACCAGATCGCGTGTGAGTGCGCCGAAGTCGAGATCTGTGCCATCTGCGAAGCGCGTCGCGGCGACAGGCTGCGAGGCATCGCGGCCTCCCATCATCAGAGGAATCCACTCCCGCAGCTTTGCGGGGTCGGTGGTGAACTCCATCGCGGAGAAGAGCGGCGACTGCGACAGTGCAGCGTGACGGCGGCGGAGATAATCCACATCGTCTGCGCCGGAGACGAAGCTCATATGCGAGATGGGATTGATGAAGCGCTTGGGATCGTGCAGCAGGCCGCGCTCTACAAGCGACGACCAGAACTGGCGCGAGAGTTGAAACTGTTCGTTGATCTTGACTGCGCGCGCGATCTCAATGGTGCCGTCTTTTTTCTCGGGCGTGTAGTTCAATTCGCAGAGCGCGGCGTGGCCGGTGCCTGCGTTGTTCCATGCATCGCTGGACTCTTCCGCAACCTTGTCGAGCGATTCCACCAGCACGATGTCCAGCGATGGATCCACAAGCTTGAGCATGGTGCCGAGCGTGGCGGACATGATGCCCGCGCCGACCAGAAGCACATCCGCTGTTTGCGGCATCGACATGGATTGCGTGTCAGTCATTGGCTAAGCCGACTTCTTCATGTTTTCGATGATGCGTGCGGCGAACTGGCTGGTGCTTGCCAGCGTGGCGCCTTCCATCTCTTTCTGGAAGTCGATGGTGACAAATTTTTGCTTGATGGTTTCTTCCATCGCGGATTCGATGAGCTTGGCCGCTTCTTTCCAACCGATGAAGTCGAGCAGCATACAGCCGGAGAGAATGACGGAGCCGGGGTTCACAACATCCTGATCGGCGAGACGCGGCGCGGTGCCGTGCGTTGCTTCAAAGACTGCATAGCCGTCACCGATGTTCGAACCGGGCGCGATGCCGAGGCCGCCGACCTGCGCTGCAGCTGCGTCGGAGATGTAGTCGCCGTTGAGGTTTGTCGTCGCGAGTACGCTGAACTTCGATGGATTGAGCAGCAGTTCCTGGAACGTCGCGTCGGCGATGCGGTCGTTCACGAGCACCATGTTCTTCCACTTGCCGTTGCCGTGCGACTGGCCGATGCTGGCGATGACGCCCTTCACTTCGGCGATGATCTTGTCTGCGAACTCCTTCGGCGCAAAGTCGATGCCCGGTTCGACGGCAAGCGCGATCTTTTCGACGGGTGTGTGGGGGTCTTTATCGAGTGCGCCGAGAATCCAGCTTTCGCGCTCGGTCACGATCTTGTCGCGGAACTCCTGCGTGGCGACTTCGTAGCCCCACTCGCGGAAGGCGCCTTCCGTGAACTTCTGAATGTTGCCCTTGTGGACGATGGTCATCACCTTGCGTCCGCTGTCGATGGCGAATTGGATGGCCGCACGCACGAGACGCTTGGAGCCATGGATAGAAATTGGCTTGAGGCCGATGCCTGCGTCGGTGCGCAACTGCTTCTTGCCACCGGCGAGCATTTCTTTATTCACAAAGTCGACCAACTTCTTCACTTCGGCTGAGCCTTCTTTGAACTCGATGCCGGCGTAGATGTCTTCGGTGTTCTCGCGGAAGAGAACGATGTCCACTTCATCGGGCTTACGCATGGGGCTGGGCACGCCGGGGTAGTGGCGCACGGGGCGCACGCATTGGTAGAGATCCATCAACTGACGTAGCGCAACATTGAGCGAACGGATGCCGCCGCCGACAGGCGTAGTGAGCGGCCCTTTGATGGAGACGCGAAAATCCATCGTCGCTTTTACGGTGTCGTCAGGAAGCCAGTTGCCGTTGAGGCGGAACGACTTTTCGCCTGCGAGCACTTCGAACCACTCCACCTTGCGCTTGCCGTAGTAGGCGAGTTCCACGCCTGCATCCATTACAGCGCGCGCATTCTTCCAGATGTCGCGGCCGGAGCCGTCGCCTTCGATGAAGGGGATGATGGGATGATCGGGAACGGTGTAGACGCCGTCTTTGTACTCGATGGGCTTGCCGTTTGCCGGCACTTCAATACCGTTGTAGCTCGTCTGCATGCGCGTCCTTGCGTGCGATTAATTCGCTTCTCGGGTTAAGGCTATCAAAGCGGACTCACAGGTCACAATGCGGTGAGCGCACAACTGTTCGGTTTTCGCACTGTAGCCATTGCGCATAAGATTGCCTCGAAGGAGAACGTATGCGCGCCACACCATTTCTAATGTTTCAGGGCAATGCCGAAGAGGCTGTCAACTTCTATATCGCCACCGTTCCTGATACAGAATGGATCGACATCGAACGCTATGGCGACGATATGCCGCATGCGAAAGGCACCATCAAGCTAGCCAGCTTTAGCATCGCGGGACAAAGGTTTCTTTGCATTGATAGCCCTGTGAAGCATGCGTTCACCTTCACGCCCGCTACTTCCATCTTCCTCGACTGCGATTCCGAAGAAGAAATTGGGCGGCTCTCCACTGCGCTGGTTGCAGAAGGAGGAGCCGCCCTGATGCCGCTTAACAATTATGGTTTTAGCCGGAAATTTGCCTGGATAAACGATCACTTTGGCGTTTCCTGGCAACTCAATCTGGCGTAAGGCTATTTCACCTCATAGATATGCGTGCCGCTTGTCACGTTGTCCGTTTTGCCGTCGGGAAGCGTGACGGTTGCGGTGGTGTTGGGCGGTGTGATGACGGTGAACTTGCCTGTTGCCTTGTTCCAGTCCGTCGTGACGGTGCCGTACATCGAATCGTACTCGGTGTGCATGGTGGGCAGTGCATCGGTGAAGTGCGGCTTGATGACGAGGTGATGATAGCCTGCGCCGGTGTGGTCGGTGTCGATGCCGGCTACGCGCTCGAAGACCCACGCCATCACCGACCCGAAGGCGTAGTGGTTGTAGCTGTTCATCGACGGATCGCCGGTGTCGCCGTTCCAGCGTTCCCACCAGGTGGTGGCGCCTTTGCGGACCATGTATCCCCATGAAGGATAGGTGTCTTGCATGAGCAGTTTGAAGGCGATGTCGGCGCGGTGATTGTCGTCGAGCACGGTCATGAGGAACGGCGTGCCGAGGAAGCCCGTCGTCAGATGATTGTTATGCGCTTCGATGTCCTTCACCAGGCGGTTTGTCATGTTGGCACGCAGGTTTTCGGGAGCGATGTTGGAGTAAAGCGACACTACGTATGCCGTCTGTGTGTTGCCTTTCACGGAGCCGTCCGCGTTGACGTACTCCTTGCGATAGGCGTCGGCGATCTTGTTGTAGAGGGCGTCGTACTTCTGCGCGTCTGCGGTTTTGCCGAGTGCGGTTGCCATCTCCTTCATGTCGCGCGCGACGATGGCCCAGTACGCGGTGGCGATGAGGTCCTTCGGCGTGTGCGGATCGGGCGCGAGCCAGTCAGCGTAGTTGTTGCCGAGCTTGCGCTTGCGGAGATGGTTGGGGTTCGCCGTCTCGATGAACGCCATGTACTTTTCCATCTGCGGCCATGCACGCTCAAGCAGAGCGGTGTCGCCGTATTGCAGCCATGCGGCATAGGGCACAAGCACGCCGGCATCGGCCCATCCAGGCGCGCCTACTTCGCGGCCTAGCAGGTTGGGTGAGATATCGGTGAACGAACCGTTCGCGTACTGCGCGTCGGTAATGTCGTTCATAAATTTGTGCGTGAAGCTAGCGATGTCGAAGTTGTAGGTGCCCGTACGCCAGAAGACTCCGGCGTCGCCCATCCAGCCCATGCGTTCGTCGCGCTGCGGGCAGTCCGTTGGGATAGAGACGAAGTTGCCGCGCTGGCCCCAAAAGCCGAGCTTGCCCATGCTGTTCAGCAAATCGCTCGAACTCTTAAAACGGATGGTAGGTGGCTCGGAGAGGCTGTCGTAAACCAGACCCTCGATGCTGGCCTTCGTCGGCGTGCCGGGGTATCCCTCGAGTTCCACATAGCGGAATCCATGGAAGGTGAATGCCGGTGTATAGGTTTCGTCGCCATCGCCGCTGAGTGTGTAGAAGTCGGTTGCGGCGGCGCTGCGCAGATTGTCGGTGTAGATGGCGCCGGAACCGTCATCTTGCAGCCGTTCTGCGAAGCGCATGCGCACGACTGTGCCCTTGGGACCACGCACGTGCAGGCGGATATTGCCAACCATGTTCTGGCCCATGTCGAAGACGACCGGATGCGCTGCGTTGGCGGCTTCCATCGAGATGGGGTGCAGTGTGATGTCAGTTGCGATGGGCAGGTCGGGTTGCGCGGTCACCTTCACGCCAACGGTTGCGGTGCCGATGGAAGCTGCTGTCCAGTTTGCGGCTTTGAATCCGGGTGCGTTCCAGCCTCTCTTCTCCATGCGCGCGTCGTAGTCTTCGCCGCCGTAGATTTCGGAAAACAGGATGGGTGATTGCGCTGTCTGCCAGGTATTGTCGGTGCCGATGATGCGGTGCGTTCCGTCGGCGAATGTCAATTCGAGTTGTGCCATCAGCATGTCGGGGCCGGGGTAGTAGCGCTCGCCAATCCACAGCAGAGGTGAGCCGTGCCAACCTCCGCCGACCATCGCAGCGATAGTGTTTGTTCCCTTCTGCAGCATGGAGGTGACGTCATAGGTCTGGTAAAGCACGCGCTTACTGAAATCTGTGAATCCAGGGCTGAGCAGTGTGTCTGGCGCAACTGGTTTGCCGTTGAGATAGGCACGGTACGCGCCGAGCGCAGTGATGCGCAAGCGTGCGGATTGGACAGTGCTCTTGAGTTGGAAGTCTTTGCGCAGCAGAGAAGCATCGGTGCTGACGCGCAGCGTTCCCTTGGTGGAGTTCCGGGGCGGCTCGCTGTGTTCAAACACGGAAAGGCCACCGAGAACCTGCACTGCTTGCCACTTGCCGTTCTCAGAACGGGCCTGCCACTTGCCATCCGTGCCGATACGCTGCTCTGTTCCGTCTGCGTACCCAATGCGGATGGAAGCAGCCATTGCCGGATATGCGGGCGCCTTGGGCTTGGAGTTGATGGAGCTGCTTTCGATGAGGATTTCGTTGTCTCCCGCAGCGCCTGCCCCGTAATGCAGATACGGCAGGATCTGTTCGCGATCGAAGGCCGCCCACCAGGTGTTGCAGACAGCTTTCTCACCGATCACGCAGGAAGAATGTTTGCCAGCTTCGTGACCATTTACTTTTGTGAGATAACCGCCGCGCGCAATTACATGCAGCGTGGCGCGCTCAGGGGCTTTGTCGAGATGAAGAACATAGCGGAACTCAACTGAGGTGCCAGGCTTCACCGTCTTCGTGTCCACACCAGCGGCCCACAGTGCATGCACAGCGTTCGCTTCGCGTTGTGCTGCCGTATCGTTGCGGTAAATCCACTTGCCTGACCAGTCGCTGGGCGAGAGCGCGCCCATCTCAAACCATGCCGGTTCAGAGACACTGCTTTTTCCTTTGTTGTCCCAGACTTTTACGGCCCAGTAGTAGCGCGTGCGCGACTTGAGTGCCGGACCACCATAGGCAATGTTGATGGAGTCACTCGAAGCCACCCGTCCGGAGTTCCAGACATCGCCTTTGCCGGCCTTGAGCTGCTTCTCGCTGCTGGCTACCAGCAGTTCATAGGCTGACTGCATCCATCCATCAGACTTCGCATCGCTTTGCCACGCGAAACGCGGCTTGGTGACATCAATGCCCAGCGGGTTCGTCCTCTGCTCCGTGCGCAGGCGGACAGGCGTGGCATACGCCAGCGTGGAGCAGAGAGCGGTGGCAACTACAGCACAGGAAAGACGGCGAAGGACCGCGAGAGACATGCAGCGAACTCCAAAAGTTTAGGGTGGAAACATAGTACCCATTGAAACAGGAGATCGGCTACCCTAACGCACACAAAATCATTCGCGCACTTACAGAAGAATGTAGGAACAGCTTTTATTCTGCTGCTTTATATGTGTTGGATATCTCCGATGCAGTCATCTGCGGTTGCAGCACCACACCGTCGTACAGCGTTGCGCCAAGCAGATAGTCTCCCACGGGTCGCAGAAACCGCAGGTTCCATCCTGTTTCCATGTACGTGACTTTATGGTCAGGAAGCGCAATGGCATACGCCAACGTAGGCCGGCTTACCGTCACCAGCATCCGATGTTTAGCGCGATCCAAATGGATGCTGTTCACGGCGGAGATAAAAAGATTCGGTATCTTTTGCCACGATGCTCCATCATCCGTCGAGTAGACGAGGCCTTCTCGTCCGCCTGCCCAGAGATTGCCGTTGTCGTCCATACTTAAAGCGGAAAGTAATGTAAGTTCCGATGGAAGCACAACCTCCTTCCACGTCTTGCCTGCATCCTTTGACAGAGAGATAGACCGAAGGCCACCTACGAGGACACGCCGACCTTCCACAGCAGCAAAGCGGAGATCTTTACCATGCATTGGAGGGATCGTCTGCCAGCTTTGGCCTGACGTGAGTGACAGGATGAGATCGTCTCCGGCAGCGGCATATATCGTGCCTCCGTCGGAAGCCAGCGCATACACACTATTATCAAACTGCCCGGATGTGCGCGTTGAAGACCGTGGTGCAACGTGTTTCCGTCCCTTTGTTCCACGATGAGAAGACGGCGCAGCTGCCGAAAGTAATGATCCTGATTGCACCCAGCGCTCACCCGAAAATTTAAAAACACCGCGGTTTGTGCCGGCCAGCAAAGTGTCGTCGCCGGTACGCAACAGGCTGAAGACATCCCGGCCATCCAGGCCGTCGCTCCGCTGCGTCCAGGTAAGGCCACCATCATTGCTCATAAAAACGCCACCGTAGGCTTTATCGTTCACCACACCTACAGCAATGTGCGCAGGAACAATATGGCTCTGCGCAAAAGAAGAGATCTGACGCGCCGAAAAACCCTTGTTTGAAGACCGGAAGGTAAACCCGCCGTCCTCTGACATCAAAACGCCGCCACGATCCGTGGCCAGTAATACATGTTCAGGCTTCTCTGGATCGACATAGACGTCATTGATGATCGTGTCAGGTGGTGTGTTACGTATCCATGTTTTGCCCGCATCCGAGGTCCGGAAGAGACCTTCCGTCGTTCCGGCAAAGACGATTTGCGCGCGGGCTGGATCTTGCATCAGCACACGTGTACGCCGCGCAGACATGGGAATGCCTTGTACCTTGCTGAACTGCTTGCCAGCGTTTTCACTCTTATAGATACCGGAACATGCGCTGGCATACACGGTATTTGGGCTCTTCGGATCGACGATGATGGAAAAGACATCAGAATCTTCTAGAATGCCCTGTTTGATGCTGGTCCAGTTTGCGCCACCATCCGTGGTCTTCCATGGCAAATGCCAGGTACCGGCATAGATGATCTGCGGATCTTTCGGATCGATCGCGAGAGACTCAATCTCGTGAATTTCCTTACTGCCAGCAGGACTGATTAAAGACCAATGCTCGCCGCCGTCTGTGGAACGATAAACACCATCCAGAGCACCCGCTACAAGAATAGAGTGGTTCGATGGCGCGCTGGTCAGGGCTCTGATGGAATGTCCACGCATCTCGGGAGATTCTGTCCAGGTGGTTCCGCCATCCTTGCTTATGAAGATGCCACCGTCAGCATGATTGATGACCCATACGCCTACGATCAAATGTTTGGGGTCGTTGTGGTCAACCTCAATATTGTCAATCACGAGATCGTCCCGCTGGCCCAGACGCGCCAGGCGCTTCCACTGCCGGCCACCATCGTGCGAGTCGTAGATCGAACCGTTCGCCGTCCCTAAATAAACATGGAGATGATCATGCGGATCGGCCGCAAACGAACGCGCATCACCACCGTCAGGCCCAAACGGAAACCAGGGCACGGCAAATGAAACCCGAGGCATCACACATGCCAATATGGCGAAGAGACAAGGCAGCAGAGCTTTATGAAACTTCATGATCTCCCAGGACAACGGTTTCTCTATATAGGACGCACATAGTCAGCGTATCGTGAACCGGCATGAGCTGTACAAAACCAAAGGGCTGACTGGGTAGATACCCAGCCAGCCCTTTGGTTTGGATCGCTTGCGCGATTAGCGATGATGACGGCGTGCGCGACCACGGGGGTGGGCCATCGACTCATCCACTGCGGTGCCCGAGGGCATTTCTGCTCCGGACGGGACCAGGGTCGTCGTCACGGTGTTGCTGCCATCGGTACCAGTGTAGACAACGACACGCGATGCATCGACGCCCTTGTCCTTCACCAGGTAGCTCTTCGTGTTGAGAGCACGCTCCGCAGCCTGGCGGTCAGAGCCACGCTTCGCGCTTGAATTGCCCGTAAGGACAACCTTCGCGTTCGGATCGCGCTGCAGGCTGAGCGCCACGTCATCCAGGCAAGCCTTGGCTTCGTTGTCCACGCGGGTCGGACGGCGCTTGTCACGCTCGAACGAGACCGAGCAGAGCGACGAGGTCGTCGGAGCTGGCGGCGGCGGCGGCGCGGAGACGCTCACGGTCGTCGTGGCCGAAGCCGTCTGACCCTTGTCGTCTACCACGTTGCAGGTTACGGTTACCGTGCCCGAATCGGCGGCAGTCGTGCTCAGGGTTGCGGTGGTGCCGCTGCCTGAGATCGATCCCGACGAAGCGCTGTAGCTGTAGGTCAGCGGACGGTTCTGCGGGCTGGTGCCAACCGAGGTAATCGTCGAGGACTCACCCGGCTTTACCGTGGACGGGCTGGCCGAGCAGGTGATGGTCGGTGGCTCGAATGCCTTCACCGTAAACGGCGCGGTGCAATCGGCAAACTGGCCGGCCTTCGTTCCCTCAGACACATGTCCCTTCACCGTATAGGAACCCGGTGCGAGGCCGTTGGTGTCTACGTTCGCGGTCGAGGAGGTGCCGCTTACCACACCACCATCGGTCGTCCAGCTATAGGTCACCGTCTTCTTAGGATTCAGGTTCGTTGCCGTACCTGTTACCGTGACGGGGTCACCCGGATAAACCGATGCCGGGCTGGCCGTGCAGGAGTACATCACAGGGGGCGGAGGAATAATGTGGCCGAAGTGAAGCAGAATGCCGGTGGACAGTTCCACACCCGGAAGGTTTGCACGACCACCGATGTCTCCACCCGTTGGGGGAGGTGTTGCCGGACCAAAGTTCACATGCATCCAGGTGTAATCAGCCTGGAAGAGGCGGATGCCGAACATGTGATTTGCAAACGGCAGATCATAATCCATACCGCCGCCAACCTTCAGGGCCGGTCCAATCTGGTAACGATTGTGCTCAAAGAAAGCCGGGCTGCTGTTATTCGGGCCGCCAAGTCTGGCTGCACCTGCATGTCCATGCGCAAAGAGCGTGAAGTTCTGCATCGGGGCGCGGAAAATTGGACCGGCTGATGCGATGTACAGACCATCGTTCTGGCCATCCGGATGAGCGGACAGGCTGACTTCGGCACCGACATACTTGTTGAAGTAATATGCCGCGCTACCGATCGCACCCAGATCGATGGATGAGTAGCGGATATTGGCTGGCTTCACGACGCCATGAGCGCCGTAGTAAGAGTAGCCAAGGAAAATATCCACCCGCGAAGGATTCGGTCCTGCGGGCGGTGCGGCACTGGCTGGGGCCATCTGGGCTCCCAGACTTGCGGCACCGAAACTGATGATGCCTGCAGCCAGAACCGAGCGGCCTAGCATGCGAAACGGGCGAGAAAACATTCGACTATCCTCCGCGAAAAAATACTTGAACTCGTTTGCTGTCAGTCCGTTTACTGCCCAAACTGACAACGATTCGGAACGCCTGTGAAGTGTAACGTAAATTTCTGCCACGTCGAGCAGAAAATCACGTCCCTGCATACTTTCAATAAACTCCGGGCATTCCCGTAAGTCTTTTTGCTGGCTCGACTTCTGTTTTCCGGCAGGTTCGCCGGATGCACTTTCAGCCGAGGTTAAGGGTTTTTTTCAACGTCCCACGCTCACTCTGGATCTTCTCCTGAAGCAACGTGAGGGCATAAATAAGCTGTTCGGGGCGAGGCGGGCATCCAGGCACATAAACATCGACTGGAATCACCTGATTTACCCCTTGCAAAAGCGCGTAATTATTGAAAACACCGCCGGAAGTAGCGCAGGCCCCCATGGAAATGACCCATTTCGGTTCCGGCATCTGCTCATACAATCGCCGGATCACCGGCGCCATCTTTTGCGATACGCGTCCGGCAATGATCATCAGATCGCTCTGCCGCGGCGACGGACGAAAGACCTCAGCACCAAAACGAGCGATGTCATACCGGGAGCCGCCCATGGACATCATTTCGATAGCGCAGCAAGCCAGCCCAAAGGTCATCGGCCAAACGGAGTTCTTGCGGACCCAGTTCAATGCCGCGTCCAGAGATGCCAGCACCACGCCTTCCGGCTGGTCATATCCCCAGGCAACCTCGTTTATTTTGTCGCGGTTCTTGCCAAAGCTGTCCAGTGAGCCGAAGAAGTAGCGATCATTCGCCTGCGGGGTTTCCGTAGGGCGGCCGTTACTAGACGTTTCGTTTGCAGAAAGACTCATGGTTTCAATATATTCGACAGCTTTACAACAGGGGCCCAAAAAATGTCGCAAACTGTTTCTTCGGACGTGTTTTACCTAAGAAACGTTGCTCAATGACGTAGAGAATCGCTTGATTTACAAGGAACATCCACCTCTGGGAACGACACGCGAAAACGCACTAAAGTAATCATTCCAAGCGGGGATGGTCCCGTTGGGGACTGCTCCACCACATGTGCAGTAGATAAAAAATGAGTCGCCACCAGAGAAGCCGCAGCCGTTTGGTTCCTTGTTCCACCAATCAGATGAGCATCCAGAATTTCCAGCTTTGCCGGTGCTGCCCGCGCGCTCAACTGCAGAAGTTTCGCCATGCCCTGTTGCGACTGCGCGGTGGGAGCATTCGGCGGCGCGGAAGTGTACTGCCGATACGCCGCGATGGCCTCTTTCAGCACTGCGGGTGTGCGGAAGTACTGAAAGCTGCGCGGGTTCCAGCCAATGGCGTCCTGCGCGCGAAAGGCGAAGTCCGTCGAGATCAGGATGGGATTTGGCGATATGTACGGGGGGGTTGCAAGACCTGCGTAATCGAATTCGCCACGCGGTGCAGTGCTGTCCAGCATGCGCACGATCCAGCCGGACGGGATCGCCTCCAGCATGAAATCCAGTCCTGCGGGACCGGCGTGGCGAAAGTTCTCTCCGCGTTTTACTTCGCCTTCGATAGTTAGAACGCACGACTTTGCTTTTTTGCCGGGCGGATTGGCAGCGTGTGCTGCCAGAATCGGCGCAAGTAGTCCAGCGGCAATCCATCGGGCAGCGTTCACAGGTGCATCATCCTTATAGGTCCTTAATGGGCTCTCTTGTACAGTAATCCAACTGGAAGGCATCGCAGAATAGCTTCCGAGATACGGACATGAGCAACGAGATACAGACCGGTGCGACCAAACGCTATCACGATCGAATTGCAGCCATGCGCGAACGGTTCAAGCACGGCCGCGATGGGCGGGTTGCCATCGCAGAACGTGCCGATGCTGCCGACGAGCTTGTGCGCGAACTGTGGCGATACACTCTCGCGCAGCATGGCGATCTGCTTCGCGATGTCGCCGTGCTCGCCGTAGGTGGATATGGGCGGCGCGAGCTCTTCCCTTTTTCCGATCTCGATCTGCTCTTTCTGGTAAAAGACGTCTCGCAGGAAAAGCTGGTGAAGCCGGCCATCCGCGCGATATCGCAGACCTTATGGGACGCGGGCATTCGTCTCTCGCCGATCACGCGCTCGCTTGCCGAGTGCGATCGCGTGGACCCAGACAATATCGAGTTCACACTCTCTCTTCTCGATGCTCGCTCCATCACGGGCAGCGAGGAGTTATCGCACAAGCTCCGCCGTGAGCAGATGCCAAGACTCATCGAACGCGAACGCCGCACGCTGCTCAATGGCATTGCACGGTTGGTGAAAGAACGCCACGCCAAGTATGGCAATACGCTCTTCCATCTGGAGCCCAATATCAAGGATTGCCCCGGAGGTCTGCGCGACATCCACGTATGCGAATGGCTGCGCAAGATCAGCGATAACGCCATTACCGAAGCTAATCGCGTAGAGGCCCTGCCGAAGATCTTCCGCTCCACGTCTTCGGTTGCGCCGCGCGTGGAGGCTACGGCGGAGAGCAAGCGCGAGTTCGCTGCTGCGACGGATTTCTTCGCTGCCGTGCGGTGCTTTCTGCACTTCCGCAATGGACGCGATACCAACACGCTGGACTGGCGTGCGCAGGATGCTGCTGCCGCTGCCGGTGTTGGCATGGGAACGCATGCGGGAGTTGCCGATGCCGCTTACTGGATGCAGCTTTACTTCCGCCATGCGCGTAGTGTGGAGCGCTGGCTGTTGCAACGCATGGACGAGATGCCGAAGGAAAGCTCGTTCTTCGATCGCTTCTCTTTGCGGCGCGGCGCTGCAGTAGAAGACGGTTCCGGTTTCCGCATTGAACGCGGGCGGTTAGTGCTGAATCCTCCAAACGATCACGGCGATCCTGCAGAAGACCCCGAAGTGATGCTGCGCGCGTTCGATGCCGTTGCGCAGACTGGCGCGCGCCTTTCTTCTGACACCGAGGTGCGGCTGGAGAGTGCGCTGCCACTGCTTTCGCGAGAGATGGATGAAGGCATTGCGCTGTGGAACCAGCTCAAGCGCATCCTCTGCGGGCCGCATGCGGGTGCGGCGCTGCGCTCCATGCATGCGCTCGGAATCCTGGAACTGATCATGCCGGAGTTTCATGGCATCGACGCGTTGGTCATCCGCGACGCGTATCACCGCTACACAGTGGATGAACATACGTTCGTTCTCATCGACACCTTGCATGGGCTCGTTCAACAGACGGGTGCGCTGGCGGAGTGGGCAAAACGCTTTGAGGACATTCGCCGCGAGATCAACCATCCGGAGTTGCTCTATCTCGCCGCGCTGCTGCACGACACAGGCAAGGGCCGCGCAGGCGAAGATCATGCGATAGAAAGTTCACGCCTCGCCATCAGTGTGCTGTCGCGTCTGGAGATCGACGCTTACGAGCGTTCGCTGGTGCTTGGACTTATCGAGAACCATCTGGAAGCATCGAACGCTCTGCGCCGGGACATCTTCGATGCGGAGACAGTGCAAGCGTTCGCGGACAAAGTGCAAACGCCGGAAGAGTTGCGCATGCTGATTCTGTTTACCTACGCAGATATTAATGCCGTGCACCCCGATGCGCTGACGCCGTGGAAAGCAGAGAACTTGTGGCGGCTGTACATCGCCACCTCCAATTACCTTGACCGCAATATCGATGAAGAACGTGTGGATGCGCGTGTATCCAGCGAACTCATCCGCCGCGTCACGGCGCTGCTGGGGAATGAAGCAAAGGATGCCATTACATTTCTCGAAGGCTTCCCGCAACGCTATCTGCGGACACGTTCGCCGGAACAAATCCGCACGCACTATGCGATGGCGAAAAAGCTGGACCACGATCCTGTGCAGCTTGATTTCCACGGTTCGGCAGAGCGATACAACATCAGCGTAGTGACCCGCGACCGTGCAGGATTGTTCGCGCGGGTAAGCGGAGCGCTGGCTGGCTGGGGCATGAACATCGTCTCCGCGGATGCGTTTGCCAACGCGCACGGCGTCGTCGTCGACAGCTTCCGGTTCACCGACTCATTTCGTACGCTGGAGATGAACCCGGAAGAGCGCGAGCGTTTTCTGAAGAGTGTGCATGATGCTCTGCTGGATGGCACTGCGATGGAGAAGATGCTCAAGAGCCGTCGCCGTACACGCATACGCACTCCACTGGTGGAGGTGGAGACAAAGATCGAATTCGACGCGACGTCCTCCAGCCACTCAACGCTGATGCAGGTCGTCACACAGGACACGCCAGGATTGCTCCACGCAATAGCGGTCGCTTTGGGCACGATGAAGTGCAACATCGAAGTTGCCGTCATCGACACCGAAGGCGAGATGGCGATTGATGTTTTTTATTTGACGAGAGATGGACAGCCGCTGCCTGAAACGCAGTTCACTTCCATACGCGATGCAGTGGAACAAGCTATCTCGTTGAATGCGATCCCTTGAGAAGGAAGCTCAGGCAACGGGAATGCCGCCACCTCTCACGGTGGCGAGGGCCAGCACGCAGGCAGCATCCAGCTTATGCGGAACATACCGCTGCAGCACAGCCATGGCGTCTTCATGCGAGATCGCCTGATGATAGGGCCTGTTCTCCGTCATTGCCGAGTAGAAATCGGCCACGGCAATAATGCGGTCTTCCAGGGTTAGGTCCTCAGAGGTAAGCCCGCGCGGATAGCCGCTGCCGTCGAGCCGCTCGTGGTGCCGTCCTGCCATGGTAGCCAGATCGCTGAATGCCCCGACACAACGCAAAATCTCTTCCGTGAGTGACGCATGTTCGCGCACGGTGTCCAGCTCATCCTGCGTTAATCCCTCTTTTTTGTGGAGCACTGCGTCAGGAACAAACAACTTTCCTATGTCATGCAACAGCGCAGCCCGCCGTATGCGCACTACAGATTCAGGCTCCATTCCCAAATGACGGGCCATACTTTCGGCGGTCTCCGCAACACGCACAGAATGGTGATAAGTAAACGGGGACTTCGCGTCCACTACGTAAGCAAATGCGTTACACAGGGCGTCGATGTTTTGTGCGCTGACCGATTCGCGTTTACTCAGTCTGAACGCAAACGACAGCGCGGAGAGGATCTGCGCCTGCGAGTAGGTCTCGCGGTCCTCTGTTAGCCGGTTAGGGGGGGATAACGTCCCTGTGGTCATTTGCCGAAGTCAAAGGTAGCTACTGCCATGGCATGTCACTAGCCCCTTCTCGTGTCATTTACCGTACAACAAATGGGTGGGTTACCCGGGCTTTAGTCCTTTGGGATAAGCGCATAACGGCGTATGCTGGTACAGCCGCTCCAAACAATTCCATTGAGGCAGAGCCGATGCGCCAATTCGGACCTTTTCGGAACTCCATTTTAAAAACCCTTGATCCTGACGTACTCGCACGGCTTAAGCACCAGCCGCACCATTTGAAAGTAAATTCCATCATGGAACGCCAAGGCGACGAGATCAAACATCTGTATTTTCTCGAAGATGGTATTGGCTCTATGACAACCCCCTTCCAGGATGGCTCCGAGGCCGAGGTGGGACTTTTTGGATATGAAAGTGTAATTGGCGTATCTGCTTTGATCGGGACGAAACGGAGTCTTAATCGCACTTATATGCAGTCTGATGGGCATGGCTACACATGCGCCATAGAGCATGCGCAGGCTGAGTTCAAACGTGGTGAGAGCTTCCACGACCTGGTGCTGCGCTATACGCAGGCACAACTGATGCAGACAGCTCAAACTGCCGGATGCAATGCAAAACATAGTGTCAGCCAGAGGCTCGCTCGATGGCTTCTGCTCTGCCGCGATCGGTTAGGTTCAGGCACACTTCCGCTCACCCACGAGTTTCTAGGTCATATGCTCTGCATTCGCCGCACCTCTGTACATGCAGCAGCAGATAAGTTCAGAAAACAAGGCCTCATTGACTACACCAGAGGCAAAATAGTGGTTCTGAACCAGGTGGAACTTGAAGCGCACGCCTGTGAATGCTACCGCGTGGTCCGCAACCATCTCAGCAACTACACCGAAGTAGAGCAGGGTGCCATATAGGTTATAGCCTGGGTTCACGATCTTCCCCCTAAAATAGGGACATGTCGACACCCATCAATTGTGAGCCGCTCAAGGCGCTTGTCCGCACCGTTCCCGATTTTCCCAAACCGGGCATTCTCTTCTACGACATCACTACGCTGCTGAAAGACAAAGCAGGCTTTGCGCAGATGATTGATGCCCTGGCAGCGCACTACATCGATAAAGATGTGGACCTGGTGCTCGGCATTGAAGCGCGCGGTTTTATTTTTGGCCCCGCCATGGCTTATCGCCTCAACGCTGGCTTCGTCCCTGTGCGCAAGCCGCGCAAGCTGCCCGCCGAGGTAGCCAAGGTAACCTACGATCTCGAATACGGCTCCGACTCGCTAGAAATCCATCTGGATGCTATCCAGCCCGGCCAGCGCGTCGTTATTGTGGACGATCTCCTCGCCACCGGTGGCACCATGCAGGCCACCGTGCAGCTTGTAAAACAGCTCGGCGGAGAGATTGCAGGCCTGGCTTTTGCTGTCGAACTCGACTTTTTGAAAGGCCGCCAAAAGTTCTCGGAATACGATGTCTTCAGCCTTCTGCACTACAACGAATAGTCGCTAAAACCAAAGAACTCCATCGTCCCCGCGCACATTGGCGCAGACGATGGAGTTTTTCTTTGCTTCCACCTGCACTTTTGTTCATCCAATCTCTACAATCACCCGCAAGGAGAAAACCATGCTTGCATCCAAGGGATACGCCGCGCAGAACGCGGAAACACCCCTCGCGCCCTGGAGCTTTGAGCGACGCGACCTCGGCCCCAACGATATTCAGATCGAGATTAAGTTCTGTGGCATCTGCCACTCCGACATTCACCAGGCACGTAACGAGTGGGGCAACTCGCTCTATCCCATGGTTCCAGGACACGAGATCGTCGGTGTTGTCTCTGCGGTGGGCAGCAACGTCAAAAAGTTTAAAGTTGGCGATCTGGCCGGAGTTGGCTGCATGGTAGATTCCTGCCATGAGTGCAACAGCTGTAAGGCAGGTGAAGAACAATACTGTGATCGCGGCGCTACGGTTTTCACCTATAACGGCAAAGACCAGAACGGTAACCTGACCTTCGGTGGCTACTCTAACAACATCGTCGTTACTGAGTCCTTCGCGCTCTCCATCTCTCCCAAACTGCAACTGGCAGCCGTAGCTCCGCTGCTGTGCGCAGGCATAACTACATACTCACCTCTGCGCCATTGGGGAGCAGGTCCGGGTAAGAAAGTGGGCATTGTTGGACTTGGCGGACTGGGCCACATGGGACTAAAGTTCTCTCGTGCCTTCGGCGCTCACACCACGCTCTTCACCACCTCGCCCAGCAAGGTTGAAGACGCCAGGAAGCTCGGCGCGGATGAAGTGGTCATCTCCAAAGACCCCAGCCAGATGGCGCAGGTTTCAGGCAGCTTCGACTTCATCCTCGATTGCGTCTCCGCCGAGCACGATATCAACAGCTATCTCAATCTGTTACGTCGCGACGGTACTCTCTGTCTCGTTGGCGTACCGGAAAAGCCGTTCGCCATCCACGCATTTTCCGTCATCGCCGGACGCAAATCGCTCTCCGGCTCCATGATTGGCGGCATCCGCGAAACACAGGAGATGCTTGATTTCTGCGCCGAGCACAATATCGTCTGCGACATCGAGATGACCACCTACGACAAGGTGAACGAAGCTTTCGAACGCGTCGTCAATGGCGATGTGAAGTACCGCTTCGTGCTGGATGCGGCATCGCTGTAAATCCATCTAAAAAGTGAGCGGGCGAGGATTTTCCTCGCCCGCTCACTTTTAATCCTGACACAACTAATCGCCCTGCAACTCGCCTAGCAGTAACTCCGGTTTGATGTTCGGATCGATCACGGGCAGCGACGGCAGCTTAAGCGTGCTTCCCGCCTCGCGCACCACGGCGTCCACATGTTCCAGCACCTCATCCACGGTCATGGTGTACATCTCACGACCGTTGTCATAACCGCTCTCAACGATGGATTTCAGGAACCGCCCAGCGGCCTGCGCAGCTGCGTAATCTGTAATTACTTTGCCGTTGCGGCGCTTCTGCTCTACCCATGCCTTATTGGGCATCGCCACCCATACGGGACGGTCATTCACTGCAAAGCGGATATCGGTCGCATCGGCGTGGCGCGTAGCAATCGCCACAATCGTGCCCTTCCAGACACAGTGCAGATCTTCGCCAGTCCAACGGTCGGTTACGTGGAAATCCTCGTACATATCTCCAGCTTAGTGGCAGCGGCTGCGGCGGGCAAGCCGTCCTCCCTGCTAAACTTGAAAGCTGTGGCCGGTGCACCGTTTACCTGGCCTGTCACTTTCGATTCTTTCTGTAAGGACATCCGTGGAAACACACATCCGTCTAAAAAAAGAAGCACCCGGCGCGGCCACCCTCGCGGACTGGGCCAACTCCAATCGCCGCTCGCTCCAGATCGCCCTTGTCGCCATCGTTGCTGCTCTGGTCGTAGTCGTCTCCGCAGTGGTCATCGCGAATTCGCGCGCGGAAAAAGCCCAGGAAGCCTTCGGCGACGCAATGCACATCTACGAAACCCCGGTGGCTCTGGCTGGTCAGCCGGTTCCTCCAGGCGTAAAGACCTACCCCAGCAATGAGGAGCGCGCTAAGGCTGCTAACGGCGCCTTTTCTGCCATCGCGGATAAATACGGCATGACTTCTGCTGGCAGGAACGCAAACTACATGGCTGGCGTGACAGCATTTGAGATGGGCCAGACCGCTACTGCGGAATCGCGCCTCAAGAAGGTGGCCGACGGCTGGAACTCCGAACGCGCTTCGCTCGCTAACCTTGCACTCGCGCATCTCTATCAGCAGACGGGCCGCGACTCCGAAGCCATCGCTCTTTACGAGAAGATGACCAGGAACCCAACCACCACGGTTCCCGCCGGTCTCGCACAACTGCAACTCGCCAGTCTTTATGAAGCGGAGAACAAGCCGGCTGAGGCAAAGAAGATCTACGCCACGCTGAAGGATAAGGACAAAGAAGGCAAGACCGCGATTGGCGATATGGCCAATCGTAAACTCTCAGGCCAGGCCATCGAATAATCGAGGCAAACCATGCAGGACATCGGACGGCTGCTCCTCTTCGCAGGACTTATCCTCTGCGCCGCAGGAGCAGCCGTTCTGCTTTTCGGGCGCATGGGCATTTCGCTCGGCCGCCTGCCCGGTGATATGAAATGGCAAGGCCGCAACTGGAGCGTCTCGTTCCCGCTGATGACGTCGCTGCTCCTCAGCATCGGCCTCTCGCTCTTGATGTATCTCATCAGTCGATTCCGTAAATAGCGAAAAGCATTGTCATCCCACCAATCGCGTTGTCATTCTGAGCGAAGCGAATCTGCTTTTGCCGATGTTCGCGAAAGCGAACACCCATCGCGCTGAAGGCGCGACCGCCCCCGCAAACGATAAACTCATCAGGACGATGCTCTCCGACTCCACACCGCGCACGCTCGCCGCCTTGCACGCTCGCAAGCGCCGTACCACGCGCGAAGAAGAAGCGGAGATCGAAAGCCTGCTCCCGCCAACTCCCGGAAAACCGGGCCAGCAACTCGGACTCCTCTTTCAACAGCCTGAAGAAGAACAACCAAAGCCGCAGAAAAAAGAACGTCGCATTTGGTCCGTGGCCGCGCTCGTCTCCGACCTGCGCAAGCATGTAGAAGACGACTACGCCGACGAGTGGGTTGAGGGAGAGATCTCCAACTGCCGCCTCGCTCCCTCAGGCCATCTTTACCTCACGTTAAAAGATGAAGACGCGCAGCTACCCGTCGTTATGTTCCGTCGCGAAGCCTCCGCGCTCAAGTTCCGTCCGGAAGATGGACAGTCCGTCCTCGTGCGCGGCTCTGTCTCTGTCTATGAAAACCGGGGACAGCTTCAACTCATTGCCACCTCTATCGAGCCCCGTGGTGAAGGCGCTCTCCGGCTCGCCTTTGAACAACTCCGTCAAAAGCTGCTGGCGGAAGGCCTCTTTGATGCAGAGCGCAAACGCCCGCTTCCGCGTTTTCCGCAAACGGTTGGTATTATCACTTCGCCCGCAGGGGCCGTGCTGCGCGACATCTGCAACGTCACGCAGCGCCGCCACCGCTGCCTCAACCTGCTCGTCTTTCCGGCGCTCATGCAAGGCAGCGAATCGCCACGAGAAGTCCAGAAAGGCCTGCATTACTTCAATACCAGTACCAGACATCGGGTAGATCTCATCATGATCGCGCGCGGCGGCGGCTCCGCCGAAGACCTATGGTGCTTCAACGATGAAGGGCTCGCGCGGGCCATCGCAGCGAGTGAGCTTCCCGTCATCTCCGCGATCGGTCACGAAACAGATTTCACCATCGCAGACTTCGTCGCCGACCTGCGCGCTCCCACACCCTCAGCCGCAGCCGAAATCGTCACCGCCGCACACGTCGCCGTGCATGACCAGATCGTTTCCACCGAACGGCGGCTTGAACGCGCGATCCGCTATCAACTTCTCCATGCGCGCCAGCGGTACGCGCACATTCAAACATCAACACTCTTTTCGCAGATGGGGGAGTTCATCGGCCGTCGTCAGCAGCATATCGATATGCTGGTATCACGCATGCAGGACGCGCTCTCTGCACTCCTTAAACAACGGTGCGAGCGGCTGGCGAAAGCAACACGCGCCCTTGCCAGCAATAACATTACGCAGCAGATACACGCACAATGCATCCAGCAATCCGCGTTGGTCCAACGCCTCCATAGGAACATGGATATTGCCATTCAGCGGCGCCGCATGCGCCTTAACAGTGCCTCTGCGCGCCTCAGTGCGCTCAACCCCAATGCGGTGCTGCAACGTGGCTACGCACTTGTGCTCAGTGAAACAGGAAATGTCATTCGCTCCGCATCACAGGTGCAGAGCGGCGAACAGATCATCGCACGCGTAGCCAACGGCGAAATCCGCGCGCGTGTTACACAAAAGGAAGAACAATGAGAAGGTTATTCGGTACAGACGGCATTCGCGGTGTTGCGGGCAAATCTCCGCTTGACAGAATTACAGTCACCGCCATCGGCGTGGCGCTGGCGCATCATCTCAAGAGCGAAAATCCGCGAATCATTCTCGGTATGGATACGCGCGAGTCCGGCTCTTCCATTGCTGCTGCCATTAGCGGAGGCTTGCGTCAGTCCGGTACGCGCGTAGAAAGTGCCGGTGTCATTACAACGCCGGCCATCGCGTATCTCACCACTGCCCACGGCTTCGATGCCGGCATTGTTATCTCCGCCTCGCACAATCCCTGGCAGGACAACGGCATCAAGGTCTTCGGTCCGGACGGATACAAACTGCCAGATGCCACGGAACTTGCTATCGAAAATGAAATATTCCGCCTGCTCGGAGACATGAACTCCGAAATGCTGGACGATCCGATCTCTACTCCGGTAGAAACCAGCAGCTATCGCAACGAATATGTGCAGGCTCTGTTGAAGCATGTGGAAGGTCTCTCGCTCGACGACAAACGCATCGTCATCGACTGCGCAAACGGCGCTGCTTCCTTCGTCGCGCCGCAGCTGTTCGAAGGTCTGCAAGGCGAAGTCCGCATCCACAATGCGAGTCCCGATGGACGCAACATCAACGAGAATTGTGGTGCCCTGCATCCGGAAGGAGTGGCAAAAATGGTAGTGGAAGAGAAGGGCGATCTCGGCATCACCTTTGATGGCGATGCAGACCGCGCGCTCTTTGCCGATGAGCACGGCAACGTGATCAACGGCGATGCCATCATGCTGTTGGCTGCACGTGATCTGAAAGAACAGGGCAAGCTGAACGGCGACATCGTCGTCGCAACCACCATGAGCAACATGGGCCTCGAAGCTGCATTAAAGAACAGCGGAATTCGCATGTTACGCGCGAATGTCGGCGACAAATATGTGCTTGAAATGATGCAGAAGAACAGCGCATCGCTTGGAGGCGAACAAAGCGGACACATCCTCTTTGGCGGCCGCTCCACGACTGGCGATGGTTTGCTGACTGCACTGCTGGTGCTCGACATTATGCATCGCACTGGCAAATCACTCGCCGAGTTGACGCAGGATTTGAAGGTCTATCCACAGGTAATTGTGAATGTGAAAGTGCGGGTGAAAACGCCGCTTAACACCATTCCATCGGTTGCTGGAAAGATTGCGGAAGCGGAAAAAGAGCTTGCCGATACGGGACGTGTCGTTATCCGCTACAGCGGAACGGAAGCGCTGGCTCGCGTGATGATCGAAGCGGAAGATGAAGAGCAGATGCAGCGTCATGCAGACGCAATTGCCGATGCAATTCGTGCGGAACTGGGCGTTTAATCGCGGTTTCTGCCACGAAAGCGGTCTAACTTCCGGCGATCTCGTCCAGTTGGCTTGATCGTCGGAAGCACCTCGATCTGCGCGGACAATTTGCGTGCTTCGGCCAGTTCCCTGCGCCGTTGCTGGCTTTCTTCGCTTTCGGTATAGAGAAGCTGGGCTTCTGAAGCAGGGCCGCGCGTTTCGCTCAATCCCAGCACAGTTATCTCGAACTCGCCTCCGGGAGTGCCGACGCGGAGCACGTCTCCAGCGTGGATCTCGCGCGCCGGTTTAATAGGCTGATTTTTGAGCAAAATTCGGCCCAATTCGCACGCTTTTGCTGCCAATGCACGCGTTTTAAAGAACCTCGCCGCCCACAACCACTTGTCCGCGCGGACACTGTTCACCACGCACCCTCAATCAGGAACGGGCCGAGATTGTCCGCTTCGGCGTCTTCGAGGTTGTGGATGACGACACGATCTACGCGGCTGCCTTTGGAGCCGCGCTTGATCGCTGTTTCCAGTTCTGCGAGATCGGCCTCATCGCCAGCGGCGACGGCTTCCACATGGCCATCATCGGTGTTGCGCACCCAGCCGCGCAGGCCGATTTCGCTGGCTTCGCGATGAACGTACCAGCGAAATCCGACGCCCTGCACGCGTCCCTGCACCAGATAGTGACGGACCATCATCCTTTGCACCACTCCATCTATGAACTCAATCCGATGCTATATGGTGCGCGGGCGCGATGTCTTACTTGCGGTGTTCGCGATCGCCTTCCACGGTGAGATTACTATCCACGCTAAAGGCCCCGGGAGCCATGTTGGCCTGCATGGTGGCAATCTGCTCGTCACCACGATTAAGGACGGAGCCGAAGAGCATTACGTGTCCGTTATTCACAATGATGTGGATGGCATGGAAACCCATCGGCGGATTCTCAGTAATGCCTCCAACGTTGAGACCTGGCATCATCGCGCGTCCGAGATTGCCCTGATTGGCGTTGTACTTGCGCAATGCGCCTTGCGTGTAGATGCGGTTATACACCTCCGCGCGAACACGGTCGTCACTCGTGGAGAGTGGAAGGACCTCAATTTGGTTCTCTACCGATTCCACGCCTTTGATGGACTTAACGGCGTTTTCCGCTTCGTCCTTCACGGATGGACGAGAGGCATAACCTCTGAGAACGATCTTTCTACCGTGAATGCCATAGGTGATCCAGTCGAAGACGCTGTAGTCGCGAAGTCCGGCAAGGGCTTTGTTGACCTTCGGCAGAATCTGCAAGGCTTCTTGTTGTGACCAGGTCCCGTTGGTTTTCTGGCTAAGGGCGGAAGGCGCGGCCGCAAGGGCCAGGGATGCAGCGAGGCAGCATGAAATCAATCGGCGCATATCGAAATCTCCTCTGTTCCGGTGTGATGCCGGACGAGGAGAAATGATTGCAAACAGATGCTTTGTTTTGCGGGAAAAGGCAGAAATTCGCAGAGTAGTACCGATTTCTTATGAATGTGGGGTCTCTGCGGCGCTTTCGGTGGCTTTTAGGTTGGTTTCGGCGCGTTGCTGTTCTGTACGTGATTCTTCGCGGATTTCACGTTCGAGGAAGTAGTTGAGCGCGGTGCGCAGGGCCGCGATAGCGGCAAGTTTTTCAATGTCGCTCCACGAAGGTGTGACAGCGGTGTTCAGTACGTCGGCGGCGAGTTCGAACTCCAGTGCGACGGCAATCCAGCGTCCGAGTGTGAGGCGGACGGCGACCTTTGCTTCGGGCGGCGCGTCTCCGCCGAGTAGAAGCCGGAGCGATGCCCAGGTAGCGCGCACTGCTGCGATGGCGATGATGAGGGCCGCAGCAAACTCCACGCTGCGCGCGATGTATTCGATGACGGTCTTTGCCAAATCGAAGAGTCCGCTCGCCATGAGGCTTCAGATGCTGAATGCCGGATGCGTGCTGCGTGGCGTGCTCGCGAGATTGCAGATCAGGTGCCTTGCCGTTGCTTTATCCCTGCGCCTGCTGGATGTGTTCGAGGATGAGTTTTGCGGTTTCTTTTGGAGCTTCGCGGGATGGGAAGTGTCCAACGTCTTCCAGCAGAGCGCGGCGGTATCCACCAGTAAAGAAGCGGCCTGCGCCGTCGGTCGTCTGTGCGAGCACGCAGTTGTCTTCCAGACCCTGGATGAGCAGCGTTGGAACACTGAGTGAGACGGTGCTGTCCATGCGGTCCTGCAGCACGTCATAGCGCGAATCGATGGGCGCGTGTCCCCAACGGACGCGGTAGCTGTGGAGCGTGACCTCTACAAACTCCGGACTGCGCCAGCACTTTGCCGCTTCCTCAAACTGTCCGGCGGTGAACCAGCCGCGCGGACTCCATGTTTCCCACATCATGCGGGCAAAATCGACAGGGTTGCGCGCGAACTCCTTCGCTCCGGGAATGGTGCAGAGGAACCACTGGTACCAGAAGGCGCCGGCTTGCGGCAGTGCGGGAACGCGCATAGGGCCAGGTTGAAATGGAACGCTGAGAGCGGTGAGCGACCTCAGGCGTTTTTCGAAGAGCGAGGCCAGCGCGTACCCGGCGCGCGCGCCCCAATCGTGCCCGACAAAGTGGAAGGTCTTCAGCTTGAGTTTGTCGGCTAGATCGATGACGTCCTGCGCAAAAGCGACAGGCTGTCCCGTGTGCTTCGGGTTGCGACCGAGCAGATGCTTGCGGAACTCTGTGGGTGCGTAGCCGCGCAGATAAGGCGTGATGGTGCGGAAGCCGGCGTCGTGCAGCGCGGGCAACGCTCCGTCCCACGTACGCGGCGAGTCAGGCCAGCCATGCAGCAGGATGATGGGAGTTCCCTTCTTCGGTCCGCTGTCCTCATATGCGAGGTGAAGAACGTCTGTCTTTACGCGTTCCATCTTTGCCATGTTGATTGAGATGCTATACCGTTTGCCGATCATTCAGGGACACCCCCCTCCCCCCTGGGGTGGTATTGCTAAGTAGTCTGTTTGCCGTACTTACAAATTCGGCTCTCTGTAAAATCTTCTTTCCACGGAGTTTAGAGGCAAAATCCTGTTTCTAAAGGGTTTGCTACGCATGGATAAATCGAAGGCATGAATTTTCTCCTGTCTTTTATTGTTTCAAATTCAAGGGGTGAAACCGGCAGTTTTTAGCCGTTTAGATTGTGTGGGATAGAAGGTTTGGATATTGACACGCGAAAAAGAGCGCGCGATGGAAAGATTCGGCACAATCCCTTGTGTTTACTGCGGTGATTCTGTGCGTTCGACGTGGAAATTGGAACGGTAGACGCGGCTTACGGTGATGGATGGGGTGGATATGCGCGTGAGAGTGATGGCAGGCGTGGTGCTGTTGACGATGTGCTGCGGGGCGCAGGGGCAGGAAAAAGGTCCATGGAAGCCCTCGCGAGGGATTGAACAGGTCCCGTTGTGGCCGGAGGGCAAGGTGCCGGATGCACGTGCGGCGAAGGGACCGGAGGAGGTGAGCAGTACGGGAATGCGTGACCTGGTGGCAGGCAAGCCGTGGACAGCAGTAAGCCATGTTGCACGGCCTACGTTGAGTTTTTATCCAGCGAAGGGGAAGAACACGGGCGCGACGGTGATGGTATTTCCGGGTGGCGGATACGAAATTCTGGCTATCGATCTGGAGGGTACGGAGGTTTGCGACTGGTTCACGCAACGCGGCGTGAACTGCGTTGTGCTCAAGTATCGTGTGCCTGCTCCGAGATCGGAGCCGTACTGGGGCGCTTATCCGCAGAGTGCAATGGCGCTTGAAGATGCGCAGCGTGCGATCCGGCTGCTTCGTGCGCGTGCAGCGCATTGGAAGATCGATCCGCACAAGCTGGGTGTGCTTGGGTTTTCAGCGGGCGGACACCTGGTGGCCGCGGTGAGTGTCCATTGGAAAGAGCCGATATACAGGCCGATGGATGCGGCGGACAAGGAGAGCTGCCGTCCTGATTTTGGGGTGGTGCTTTATCCCGGGCACCTGTCGCTGGAGCGCAACAGCATTGCGCTGACGAAGGACATTCGCGACCGCATTGCGAGTGACGATCCGCCCACATTCCTGTTGCAGAACGAAGATGACAACGTAGACAGGGTGGAAGATTCGCTCTCATACTACATGGGGCTGAAGAAGGCGGGCGTGCCGGTGGAGATGCACCTGTACGCGAAGGGCGGCCATGCCTTTGGGCTGCGCCGGACGAAGAATGCGGCTACGCGATGGCCTGAGCTAGTTTATGTGTGGATGGGGAGTTTGGGGTTGGTGCCGGCGGAGTGAGATGGCTTGGCATTCTCTGTCGTTACGTCCTTCGAACTCCACGACGGCGCTGCGCGCGGCAAGGAAAGCGCTTCGCGCTGGCTGGTTATGGCTGGACTAAAGTCCAGCCCCTTCAAAACGAGACGTTTGAATTCGTAGCTTATAGAGCCTCCTTCGCAAAATCCGGTCTGACTTGTCTCCGGTTTGTGAGGGAAGGGACATGCTGCATGAGTCTCCCACATCTGCGCGGTGAAGCTGCGCAGATATGGGGCCCCCGGCTTTGGTTGAGATGACGCCGTGGTGAGATGGACGTCCGTGCCTTGCGAACAGGTCGCGCTTCGCGCGATAACCCACCCTTTCGCGCAAGAGCGCGCGAAAGGATGGGGCACCCAGTTTGCCCAGTCTGCTAGATGTGGGTTTTGAGCGCGGCTGGATTGTCGAGCGAGTTCCGCCGTCGTCCTTGACGCGCAGAGGGAACTCGACAAGGAAGGGCGAGCGCTACGGCGTTCTGCTTGAGGAGGGCGGCGCGAAGTGCCTTGTCGAATTGTTTGAGGGTTCGGCTCGGCGATGGCTGGGCGCGTCGTCTCCATTACCGGAGGCGATGGGAGACTGGGGCTGGCGGTGATGCTCAGGGTGAGGATTCGCATGGTGGCAGTGTTGTGCACGCAGCATTTCTGGCGTCAGGCCACGAGCATATGACAGACTGAATCCCTATCCTTCTCTGCGAGGAAACCAAATGGAAGAGTTTCTTCTCTACACTGGCGAGTCGGTAGTAGAAACTTCAGATGGCCAGAGAATTACAGCGGAAGTACAAGTCGTCTCACAATTGCAACCTGCTCCCCGGCTGACTTTACGGACGGAAATTCACGATCCTACTTTTTTCTCAATCTCGGCCGAAGACATACGAGTTTCGATCCCAGTATTGAACGAGCCGATTGCATGCTTTGTTCGAAATTGGACTTGCCACGCCCATAAGATTTCCGCTGAGTTAGGCCCTACTCGCAGTGCCGTCGAATTGCAAATACTCGTCCCCCTGTTCTCCGTCAGGCTGCACATTCTCAATTTCTTCCAGCTATTTCCATCTGTAATTAATCTTAAGACTGAGGATGGCTGGGTACTTCACATCTCAAACGCGAGCGACCGTGAAGAGGACGGAAATACCGGGTTCCGACATATCGTGACCAATTTCGCAACGATCAAACGATCCAACGGAGAATCATTTTCTGTAGAGCAAGTGCGAAGAGTGATCAAAGATTTGCTTGATTTCCTCAGTTTCGCTAAAGGTGCCTGGATTGCGGCATCAATCGTCACAGGATTGGCTGCTAACGGCAGTGAGCTAATTATCGAATGGGGAATACGTCGCTTTCATAAAACTCAAATCTCTGCGTCTTGGTTCGATGGAATGCATTCTACGGAGCTTCTACCACTTTTCGCACATTTTCGAAGAATTAGAAATTCAGAATGGGTGAAAAAGGAATTCGATTTCTATCTCTACATGTTCGCACGTGCAGAGACCAATAGTGCCGGCCCAGACGTCTCTCTCCTTGCATTGCAAGCGCTTCTTGAATCGCTAGCTGCTATGGCTGTGCGCCTCCGCCGTCGTGGCATATTGGGCCGCGATCCGGACGGGCAAACCAATATAACGGGCAACAGAGGTGCAGCAGGCAAGATTGAGGATCTTCTGTCAAGCATGAAGATTCCAATGGAAATTCCAAAAGGGGAAATAATGAAATCGTTGCGTCTATACTGTGCCCAAAATGAGATTGACTCTGGCCCGGCTGCTATCGTTAATCTCCGTAAAGTACTCGCTCACGCAGAGTGCTCGGAAAGCCGTTCTGCGAAGCGGCCCTTCTATCCTGCCTATCTTTTAGCCAAATGGTATTGCGAACTAGTTATGCTCAATCTCTGCAACTATCAGGGAATGTATTTCAATCGCACTATTCACTCTTGGCTAGGTGAACGGGAGTTTGTTCCATGGAGCCATATGTTCAAGCGCTGATCATGAAACTCCGACATGCGGCGGACTAGCTAAAATGAGAAGACATAAATATGTTACGAATTCCCGCTAAGATTCCAGACCTTTCGAAATAGACAAAGGGCGCAGCCATAATAGCTGCGTCCTTTATTCGTTACCGACGAAGTCGCGATTAGCTGGCCGTTTACGCGCGGCTCATGTAGCTACCTTCACTCGCTTGATGTTGGTGAGCACGGGCAGGCGACTGCGATCCTTTTGCTTTTTTGATTTCGAGAGTATTTCGTTCACTGGTTTCAGTTTTATCTTGAAACGGCTGCACGTTTGCCTGTAGCTTGGCTAGCTATCCGCAGGAGCGGTGCGCGATGATGACGGGAAAGAAGCTGGATGATGAATTTTCGACAGATACGATTGCGACCCTGATCTTTGGGGGAGTGATTCTGCTTGTCACGCTGGTGCTTTGTTTCAAACTGGGCAGCGGATGGACGAGCGGGACAGCGATGTTGCTGCTGTCGATGGTTACGGGGATGCTGGTAGGGTGGGTGACTGGGATTCTGGCTTCGCCGTATTCCGGCGATGTAGCGTACTTTGGCAAACTTGGGCAGGCGCTTTCGGCGATCTTTACCGGCTACATTGCAGCGAAGGCCAGCCCTCTGCTCGATCTTCTGCTTCAACACCCGGGCGCGGTGCCTACGGAGATCCGTCTGCGCCTTTTGTTTGGGGTGTGCGGGTTTCTAATTGCGCTGATTATTACGTTTGTCTCGCGCAGATATGCGGTGGAGGAGCTGAAGATTGCTCCGGTTTCGCTGGTGCATGCTGGAGATTCGGTAGAGTTGGTGGCGTCGCTAAAAGACCTGCAGGTGCAGGGGGTGCGATGGATATGCGAGGACCCGGAATGCGCGGTGGATGAGCGGCTCGGAATTTTCAAAGCGCCGGAGAAGGTGGCGGCCGCGAGGAATGTTGTGGTGGTTGCTTACGATCCTAAGCGGCCTGAAGTTCGAGGGTCGTTGAAGGTGCCGATCGCGTAAAGGATGCGATGCTTCTACAAACAGAAAGGCGCAGCCGATGATGGCTGCGCCTTTGGTTTGTGGATGAGGTTGCGTGTTTCTGGATGCTCGAGCTCCTTAGGCGCGGGACATATAGCTGCCTTCGCTGGTGTCGATGCGGATTTTCTCTCCTTCGTTGATGAAGGGCGGCACCTGGACGACGAGCCCGGTTTCGAGCTTGGCGGGCTTGGTGACGGAGGAGGCTGTGGCGGACTTGATGCCGGGTTCGGTTTCCACGACCGTCATTTCGACGACCTGCGGGAGTTCGATGCCTACGGCCTTGCCGTCGAAGAAGCTGACTTCGATGTTGATATTGGGGAGCAGGTAGTCGACGGCGTCGCCGAGGGTGTCGCGCTTGAGCATGGTCTGCTCGTAGGTCTGGGTGTCCATGAAGTAGTAGTCGTCGCCGTCGTTGTAGAGGAACTCCATGGGGACCTCGTCGACGATGACGCGGTCGATGGCGTCGCCGGAGCGGAAGCGGTGCTCGTAGATGGCGCCGGACTCAAGGTTGCGCAGCTTGGCCTGGATGAAGGCACGCAGGTTGCCGGGCGTGCGGTGCTCCACGGTGAAGACCGAGTGCAGCTTGTCGTTGTGCTTGATGATCATGCCCGGACGCATCTGTGTGGCGGGAATCGCCATAAGGGGAAACTCCTGAAACTCTTTGTGGATTGGTGAAGAGGAAACGGCGCGATGGCCGCCTTCAGCATCCCTCTGATTGTAGCCCACTCTGTGCAGCCCGGCTCGTTAGCGATAACTGGAACCTGCAGGTGCGGCCAACGAAGGGCTTCTGTGCAGAAGATATCGCGCGGCATTTGCATCTTCTCTATCTTGTAACGTAAAAATTACTTTACAAATTAGGGAGCAGCTCGCGGGCTGCGGAGAAGGGTGGTTGCTATGTCGCCAGTTGCAGAGATGGAGCGTGAGGCTGCGGGTGTTACGCCGCATGAGGGGAAGCTGGGCGTGATGATTCCGGGGATGGGCGCGGTGGGGTCCACGCTGATTGCCGGGGTGGAGGCGGTGCGGCGCGGGTGGGCTAAGCCGGTGGGGTCGATGTCGCAGATGGGGACGATGGAGGTGGATGGACGCGAGGAGTTGATTCGCGATGCTGTGCCGCTGGCCCCGCTGGAGGACGTGGTGTTTACGGGGTGGGACATCTTTGGCGGCAGCATGTATGACGCGGCGGAGACGGCAGGTGTGCTGGACCGCGATCATCTGCGGGCGATGAAGCCTTTTTTGGAGAGCATTGAGCCGATGCCGGCCGTCTTTGAAGAACGGTATGTGAAGCGGCTGACGGCGAAGAACAAGAAGAAGGGCAGAAACAAGTGCGATCTGGCCAACCAGGTGCGCAACGATATTGCCGAGTTCAAGAGCAAGACCGACAGGCAGATAATGATCTGGTGCGGATCGACCGAAATTTTTCATGAGCCGAAGGCCGTGCATCAGACGCTGGCGGCGTTTGAGAAGGGCCTTGTGGATGACGATCCGGACATTGCGCCGTCGATGCTGTATGCGTGGGCTGCGCTGAAGGAAGGGATTCCATTTGCGAATGGCGCGCCGAATCTTACGGTGGATATTCCGGCGCTGCAGGAGTTGTCAAAGCAGGTGGGCGCGCCGATCTGCGGGAAGGACTTCAAGACGGGGCAGACGTTCATCAAGACGATCCTTGCGCCGGGCTTCAAGGTGCGTCAGTTGGGCGTGAGCGGATGGTATTCGACGAACATCCTCGGCAATCGCGATGGCGAGGTGCTGGACGATCCCGACAACTTCAAGACAAAGGAAGAGTCGAAGCTGGGCGTGCTGGAGCACATCTTCCATCCGGAGCAGAACCCGGACCTGTACGGCGATATCTTTCACAAGGTGCGCATCAACTACTATCCGCCGCGCGGTGATGCGAAGGAAGGCTGGGACAACATCGACATCTTCGGATGGCTTGGATATCCGATGCAGATCAAGGTGGATTTCCTGTGCCGCGATTCGATTCTTGCTGCTCCGCTGGCGCTGGATCTCTGCCTGTTTATGGACCTGGCGAAGCGCACGCCTTCGCTGCGGCATACGGGCATTCAGGAGTGGCTGAGCTTCTACTTCAAGGCGCCCGATGCTCCTGCCGGAAAACATGCGGAGCATGATCTGTTCAAGCAGGCGGTGCATTTGAAGGAGACGCTACAGCGCATTCGTGTCGAGAGCGCTGTGGGAGAGACGGTCGCGGCCCGGTAGTTATTCCGGCGCGAAGACTCGTTTGAAGAAATGCCCGATGGCGCGGAAGGGTTTTGTGACCGCCGCGTGCTTTTTCTTCTTTTCCGGCTCCCATTGTGGTGGCGCAACAATATGGGGGGTGGACGCGGCTTCGCGCCCGTTATAGCTGATGGAGGTTGATATTTCTGTGTGCGGAACGCCGGGTTCTTCCTGCGGGACCTTTGGTTCTTCGAGGCCCTGGCTGATGGCTTCTGGGAATGGATGCGGATCGAATTTATTGCCTGCAAGTACCTGTGGCTCGCCTGGACAACCGCAATTGGAAGTTTCGCGATCGACTACCTCTGTGATGCTGCCGTGCACGAAGAGCACATGCTGCTCGGGTTTTACAAAGTAGCCGGCAATGCCGAACTGTTCTGTGACGTGGAGGACCGGGGCATCTTTACCGCGGTTTTCTACGCAGGTATCGCCGTTGGGAGCAACGCGGACGTGGAGATCGAGTGGGGCGGCGTTGGAGATGTCGAAGTGCAGATCGGGCGTCATCACGACGTCTTTTTGCCCTGCTTCCATTTTGACTTCGAAGGCGCCGCGTTGAAGCGCCAGCATGAGTGGCGACTTTTCGGTACTGCTCTGGGAGAGCGAGACGACGCTGTTCATGCAGACAGTGACTTTGCCACCGCGAGTCAGATCCACCTGGGCAGAGGCGGGGCCGGCTTTAATGTTTCCGCTGGTTAGAATTTCAGCGACGGTTCCTTTGACGGCGACAGTTCCTGAAACTTCGGCTTCATTTGTCTTCACTGTGCCGATGGATTGCTGCGCGGCGCACGTCATCGCCAGAAAGTAAGGCCACGCGGCGATGAGCAATGTGCGCTTCACGTTATAGTTTCAGGAAGTTTGCGATGATGTCTTTGCCGTGTTCGGTGAGCACGCTTTCGGGGTGGAACTGCACGCCTTCGATGGGCAGTTCGCGATGGCGCAGCCCCATGATGATCTCGCCGTTCTCGTCGTGCGTGCGCGCGGAGATCTCAAGCTGCTTCGGCAGGCCTTCTTCGCTCACGATGAGCGAGTGGTAGCGCGTGCAGGTGATCTCTTTTGGAAGGCCTTTGAAGATGGTCTTGCCATCGTTCTCCACGCGGCTGGTCTTGCCGTGCATCAGTTTGGGTGCGCGGATGACGTTTCCGCCGAAGGCTGCGCCGATGGATTGATGACCGAGGCAGACACCGAGGATCGGCGTCTTGATGCACTTCTCCGCATACCGCTGAATGATGCCGATGGAGGCGCCCGCTTCCTGCGGCGTGCATGGGCCGGGCGAGATGAGGATGCGGTCCGGGCGCATGGCTTCGACCTCTTCGGGCGTGACCTCGTCGTTGCGGCGAATCACCATCTCCGCGCCAAGCTCGCCCATGTATTGCACGAGGTTGTAGGTGAACGAGTCGTAGTTGTCGAGTACGAAGACCATGTGTGGTTAAGTCTATCGCGAAGTTTTGCGGTAACTACGTGCTATTGGACGATAACGTGAGGCAATGGCGTTTACCTCAGCAAAGCCGCTAAATTATTGGGGCGAAGACTCACTCGTTCCGAGTTTGGAATCCCTCAACGAGCTTTATGATTCCGTACACAGCCGCATAGTCTGCAAGCCCCATTGGTAGAAGTATGATTCCGGGATATCTTGCGCTCGACCAAGGCAGAATAACGATCATTGCACCTTGAATGACAAATACTGCCGCGAGCGTAAGCCAAAACCAAGCATAATGCCTTCGATCCCAACAGGCTCTCATCGCCATGATGCTTCCTATCAAACAAACGCACACGGCTCCGCACATCCCTGGATAATTTGGAAAGATAAAGAAAAACAAAATAAACGAAACAACCGAAGCAAACGCTATTTGCAAAAGAGTGGAGACTGCACTCTCCCTTCTCACTGTGCTCTCGCTCGTTCGATGGCGCGAACAACGGCCTTCGATTTGTTGACCGTCTCCTCAAACTCCGTCTGCGGAACCGAGTCAGCCACAAGCCCGCCGCCTGCCTGGATGTGGCCTTGCTCGCCATCCATAAACAGTGTGCGGATGGCGATGCAGGAGTCGAGATTGCCATTGAAATCGGCATAGAAGATCGACCCGCCGTAAACGCCGCGGCGCGCAGGCTCAAGCTCTTCGATGATCTCCATCGCGCGAATTTTGGGAGCGCCAGAGAGCGTGCCTGCGGGGAAGCAGGCGCGAAAGGCGTCGACCGCGTTGAGGTCTTTGCGCAGCTTGCCTTCAAGCGCGGAGACCAGGTGCATCACATGCGAGTAGCGCTCCACGAACATGAGGTCTTTCACGCGGACTGAGCCGTATTCCGAAACGCGACCAAGATCGTTGCGGCCGAGATCGACGAGCATCACGTGCTCCGCGATCTCCTTCGTGTCTTCGCGCAGACCGGCTTCGAGTTCGGCATCGTGCTCCGGCGAAGTCCCGCGCGGACGCGTGCCGGCGATGGGATGGTATTCAATGGTGCCGTTGTTTACGCGCACCAGCAGTTCGGGCGACGAGCCGACGATGTGTGCGTTGTGACCATCCTTTGGGAAGCGCAGGAAGTACATGTACGGTGAGGGATTGACGATTCGCAGCGAGCGATAGATGTCGAAGGCATCCACGCCGGGCGTGCAGTCGAACCGCTGCGAGAGCACGCACTGGAAGATATCGCCCGCAGTGATGTACTCCTTCACCTTGTCGACGGACTTCATGTACTGCCGCTTGGGTGTGCGATTCGTAATCTCGAGCTTGCCCTGCGGCTTGCGGCGCTTCCCCTTCGGCAGCGGAGCGGCGAGGCGCTTCTCCAAACTATTGAGACGCCGCACTGCGGCAGCGTATGCAGCGCCGGCATCCGGCTGTCGTTTCAAATCTGCAGTGATGATGAGAAAGATCTCTTTGCGAACGTGATCGAAGGCGAGAATCTCATCGAAGAACATCAGGTACGCATCGGGCACGCCGAGTTCATCCACAGCCTTCGATGGCAAACGTTCGATGAGGCGCACCACGTCATACGCAAAGAAACCGACTGCGCCTGCGGTGAATGGAGGGAGTCCGTTGACGTGCGCTGGCTTGTGTTCGCCGAGTGCGTGTTTCAGTTCGGCAAACACATCGCCAGTAATCTTGCGCGAACGCTTCCCTTCCGTGAACGTAATCTCTTTGCCACGCGCGACGATCTTCTTATATGGGCGGATGCCGATAAAGGTGTAGCGGCCGATGCGCTCGCCGCCTTCTACGCTCTCCAGCAGAAACGCCTCCGGCTCGGCAGCCGCGATGCGCAGAAACGCCGAGACGGGCGTCTCCAGATCGGCGGTCACGGTGCGATAGACGGGCACGAGTGTGTGCTTCTTCGCGAGCTTGCGAAAGTCAGCCAGAGAGGGTGTAGAAATCGCGGGCATTTGTCTTCCTATCGTACATCCGGGCAGCGACTGCGATTTACGATAGAGGGATGTCGCAAAGCACAAAGGTGGACCTGGTAGGCGTAGGCCTGAACGCAACGGACACTGTCGTTTCGGTTGAAAAATTTCCGGCGCGCGGATCGAAGGTGGAGTTTCACGCCGTCAACGTGCTGCCCGGCGGCCAGACCGCTTCTGCCGTGGTGGCTTGCCAACGCTGGGGCATGTCCACGCGCTATGTAGGTAAAGTGGGCGACGATGCCGCTGCTTCGCTGCATCGCGAGGCGTTTGATGCAGTCGGTGTGGACGCCCAGCTTGTGCCGGTGACGAACTGCGCTTCGCAGCAGTCGATGATCATTCTGGACGCGACCGGCGAGCGCACCGTGCTGCACAAGCGCGATGAGCGGCTGACGCTGCTGCCTGCAAATCTGAAACGCGAGTGGATTGAGAATGCGCGCTTTCTGCACGTAGATGGATGGGACACGGAAGCCGCCGCGCTGGCTGCAGCCTGGGCGCGCGAGGCGGGCGTGCTGGTCTCTTGCGATCTGGACGATACGTATCCCGGCGTGGAAGACCTTATCCGCAACGTGGATTATCTGATTGTGAATGAAGATTTTCCATGCAAGCTCACGGGCATCGACGACATAGCTGCAGCACTTAAAGAGATGCATCGATGGTTTCCATGCAAGCTGGCAGCATCTACGCTGGGCCATCATGGCGCTGTAGCGTGGGATGGTGAATCGATGCACTACTGCGCGGCGTTCAAGGTTCCGGTGGTGGACACGACGGGCGCGGGCGACACTTTCCGTGCGGGCTTTATCTATGGATTGCATCAGGGCTGGCCGCTTGCGAAGCAACTTGATTTTGCGTCTGGCGCTGCTGCTCTGAATTGCACGGTACTGGGAGCTCGCGGTGGGCGCAAGACGGTGCAGATGATCGAAGACTTGATTGCGAATGGCGAGCGCTTCCCGCGCCCTGCGCATTTGGCGGCGCTGTGATTCTTTACGTTGCCACGACGAATGCCGGCAAGCTACGGGATTTTCGCGCTGCGGCGGAGATCTTCGGAATCGCCATCGAGCCTCTGCCAGGATTGAAGGATGTCCCCGCGCCGGAAGAAACCGCGGACACCTTTGAAGGCAATGCGCGGTTGAAGGCAGAGTTCTATTCGCAGCTTGCACCGGGAGAAATGGTCATCGCCGACGACTCTGGCCTAGAAGTTGACGCGCTGCATGGAGCGCCGGGAGTGCGTTCCGCGCGATATGCGGAGGACATGCAGTTTGCTTTTGCGGGCAATGTGGATGAGCGGAACAATGCCTGCCTTCTCCATGCTCTTGCGGATGCGGCGAACCGGAGCGCGAGATACCGGTGCGTGCTGGCGCTGGCGCAGGGTGGGCGTGTCTTGCAGACGGCGTCCGGTTCCGTGGAGGGCTCCATTCTGCGCGAGCCTCGCGGGAATGGCGGGTTTGGCTACGATCCGCTGTTTCTGCTGCGCGATCATCCGTTCACCATGGCGGAGGCGCCGCTCGATCTCCGCCAGCAGATTAGCCATCGCGGGCGCGCGCTGGCTGGTTTGCTACAAACGATGGGCTATGGCGCGATAGGATAGAGCAATATGCTCGATCTGGCCTGGGTGCGTGCGAATCTCGCCACCGTTGAAACAAAATTGGAGTTCCGCGGCATGGACCCGGCCGAAGTGCTGGGCGACTTTGCCGCCATCGATGCCGAGCGCCGCGACGCGATTACGCGCGTGGAATCGCTCAAGGCGCAGCGCAATCGCATTGCTGAAGAAGTCGGCAAGAAAAAGCGCGCGGGCGAAGATGCCTCCTCCTTAATGGAAGAGACGCGCGCGCTGAAGGAGCAGGAAGAATCGCTTGCTGCTGCGGCATCTGCTGCCGATCTGAAGCTGCGCACCATTCTGGAGGCCCTGCCGAACCTTCCGCAGGACGACGTTCCCGTGGGCGCGGACGAGCATGGCAATCGCGTAGAAAAGATTTGGGGCGAAGAGACGAAGTTCGACTTTACGCCGAAGCCGCATTGGGAGATCGGCGAAGCGCTCGGCATCATCGACTTCAATCGCGCGGCAAAGATTTCGGGCTCGCGTTTTGTTGTTCATTTCGGAGCAGGAGCGCGGCTGGAGCGAGCGCTCGCGGCCTTTATGCTCGACCTGCATACACGCGAGCACGGATATACCGAAGTGCTGCCGCCGTTTATGGTGAACTCGAAATCACTCTTCGGCACCGGCCAGCTTCCTAAGTTTGCGGAAGACCTCTTCCACATGGACGACAAGGGAGCGTACGTTCCCGGCGAGTTGCAGGAGGGCGACCACTGGCTCATCCCCACGGCTGAAGTGCCGGTAACGAATCTTTTGCGCGATGAAACGGTCGATGCGGCGCAGCTTCCGATTAATTACACCGCTTGGACGCCGTGCTTCCGCAGCGAAGCAGGCTCCTACGGTAAAGATGTGCGTGGCATGATTCGCCAGCATCAGTTTCAAAAGGTTGAACTCGTGAAGTTCACCACGCCGGAGCAGTCCAGCGCCGAGCATGAAGCGCTGACGCGTCACGCGGAAACCGTTCTAGAAAAGCTGAGACTTCCCTACCGCCGCATGCTGCTCTGCACCGGCGATATGGGTTTCTCTTCTTCCAAGACCTACGATCTGGAAGTGTGGCTGCCGGGACAGGGGCTGTATCGCGAGATTAGTTCGTGCTCTAACTTCCTCGACTTTCAGGCGCGCCGCGCGAACATCCGCTTCCGCGCGCCGGGAGCGAAGAAGAGCGAGTACCTGCATACGCTCAACGGCAGCGGACTGGCCGTCGGGCGCACGTACCTTGCCATTCTTGAGAACTATCAGCAGGCAGACGGCACGGTCCGCATTCCTGATGCGCTGGTGCCGTATATGGGTGGCCAGACCGTCATCACAAAGGAGGCGCGCTGATGCTCCGCCTTGTGCGCAACTACGTCTTCTGGGCTTATGAACGCGGCAGCATTCACTATGACATTCTGGTGACGCTGATTCTGCTTTTCATCTTTGTGACGCCGCATTACTTCGACTTTGGTGATGGGCCGAATCCGAACCAGACCAGCCGTGTGATGATGGATGGCAACGATGCGGGCCGGTTGACGTACAAACTGCGGGCATCGGATGTAGACAGCGCGGCGGCGCGCAGCTCAACCCGCACGGCGATTGAAGAGATTCTGCGGCCGATTGCCGGCGACATCTCCATTGACGACTACAAGGTGGTGGAGGGCTGGCACGGCAGGCACGTGCAGTACATTGTCCACGCGCACCGCTAACGAACTCCTACCGGACAACACTCGATTTGCGCCAAAACGCATCTAAATGTTGACGAATGTGTCTCATCTGATGGGGAGATTTGCATGAAAAAACTTGTACTGTTCGCTGCCCTTGCCGTTGCCCCGTTCGCGCATGCTGCAAGCGATCCAGCGCTGGATAAAGTGCTCCACCAGCTTGATGTGGCGAGCACCAAGTTCCAATCGGCAGAGGCGGACTTTCGCCGCGAAAATTACGAGCGCGTCGTGCGGGAGACGACGGAAGAAGATGGTTTCGTCTACATCCAGCGCCGTGGCAGCACGCCGGAGATGGGTGCGGTGATCACGAAGAAGGCTGGCAAACCGATCCATAACGTGATGCAGTTTCATAATGGCACGCTGGATGTTTTTGATGGAGCTTCGGTGAAGCACATTGATGCAAAGGCGAACCGGTCGCAGTATGAAAGTTATTTGACGCTCGGGTTTGGCGGATCGGGCAAGGACCTGGCCGCGCAGTGGAACGTTACCTTGCAGGGCATGGAGACTATCGACGGCGTGCAGACGGCGAAGCTGCTGCTCGTTGCGAAGGACCCGGCGGTACGCGACCGGTTTTCCAGCGTGACCATCTGGGTGGACCCAACGCGCGGTGTTTCGCTGCGGCAGATCTTCGAGATGCCTTCGCACGACAAGATCACCAGCTATTACTCGAATATTCGCTATAACCAGAAGGTGAATACGAGTAAGTACAAACTGCCGAAGTAGACATCACCCTACGAACGCGGGCAATCTTTCAGTCGCCTGAATTTGAAATGTTGCCGCGCGATTAACGAAGATGCGGAGCGCCGCTGGTGAATGTATCCGGTGGGGAGAGCGACCGGCACACTGGCGGCGGGGTCATGTCCCGGCTGGCGGAATTGAAGATGGCGTCGCCCTGCGTAATGAGGTAGTCCGCCGTCCGCGCCGCGAGGGCCTGAATCGTCAGCCCTGGGTTTGCCGATCCCTGTGTGGGCATCACGCTGCCGTCCATTACAAAAAGGTTTGGGATATCCCATGTTCGTCCGAACTTGTCGCACACAGAGGTGGATGGGTCCTTGCCCATGCGGGCAGCGCCGACCAGATGCGCATATCGGGATTCCTGCACGACCTCCACAGCGCCGGCTGCGTGCATAACTTCCATAACCTTGTTTTTGCCGAACTCGATGAGCTTTTTATCGTTGTCGCGGAGCCTGAACGTTACCTTCGCCACGCGAAGACCGTACTGATCGCGTTCTGCGGCAAGTTCCACTCGATTGTCAGCCCATGGAAGGATTTCTCCCAGCAGACCCAGTGCGGCCCAATGGTTGTACTCCATCATCTCGCGGCGCATACTCCATCCCCATAGGCCCTTCGCTGCCATCATCTGCTTGGAAAAAGCGATGGGCAGTGGACCGACTGTCTGAATAGCGAAGCCGCGGGCGAAGTCACGTTTCGGATCTGTCTCGTAGAACTCTTCCGTCAGCGCATGGGCGGGCGGCGCTTTGTACATGCGGATCAGTTCGTCGAATCGTCCAAGCACCACATTGCCTGCCTGGGCCATCAGGTATTTGCCGAGCGTGCCGGATGAGTTTGCGAGCCCATGCTCGTGGCCCGGACATGCGGAGTTGAGCAGCAGACGGGGTGTTTCAATTGCATATCCACTCACGATGACAGCCCGCGCGCGCTGAAAACGTTCGCGGCCGTCGCGGTCGATGTAGACGACGCCATCCGTGCGTCCGTCAGGGCGCATGGAAATACGGGCCACCATGCTGCGGTCACGCACCTCGGCGCCATGCTCCAGCGCGTCCGGCACATGGGTAATGAGCGTGGACGCCTTGGCGCCCACTTTGCATGCCTGTATACAGAAGCCGCGATAGATGCAGTGTGGACGATTGCCGCGCGAAGCCGAAAGAATAGCAACGGGACCGCCGGCCGATACGGGTATGCCCAGTTTCGTGCAGCCCTTGATCAACACGTCACCGACGCCGCCCATGGGATGAGGCGCATAGGGATGACCGTGCGGCTTGCCCCATGGGTACCACGCCGGCCCGGCCACGGGTATCTCCTGTTCGAGTAACTCGTAATAGGGTTCGAGCTCTTCGTATGAGAGGGGCCAGTCTGCTCCTACCCCATCCCTGGTGTAAACCTCAAAGTCAGATGGATGAAAGCGCGGCGTAAAGGCGGCCCAGTGGACCGATCCGCCGCCTACGCCTTTGCCGCTGTTGTTGCTGCCCAGCGCAAGAGGATGTTCGCCGCCGGTGATGCGAAGGTCGTTCCAATACAACTGATGCGATCCGGCTTCGTCGGAAACCCAATCGCGTTCGGTGTCCCAGAACTTGCCAGCCTCCATGCCGAGCACTTTGAACCCCGCCCGGGCAAGACGCTGCAACAGAACTCCACCCGCTGAACCCACACCCACGATGACGTAATCCACTTCTTCGTCATCACGGAAAATACGCTGAGGTGGCTTGATCTTCTGCATCGCGCCCAGATGCACCATACCGTCTTCCGAGGCCTGGAATGGGCCAAGGAGCGGCTTTTTTTGCAGAGAAAAGCTCAATGCGTACCTGCCTGTCCTGGATGGCTCTGATGTGCAGAGCCTTTAGCGGGCGGTTGCGCAGCGCCGGACAACGTGTCTGCAGGAGGAGACCACTGATATCTTTGTTCGCCCTTCTCCCAGGGTTCCGGTTCTCCCTCGGTGAGACGCATGTAAGCGCGCGGATAGGCAGGGCCGCCATAGCCGATCTCATCCCACGCCCATGGATGCGAGTAGTATGCTGCGCAGCAATCTGAGACAAGCAGCATCCAGAAGCGTTCCACATTCATTCGGTTCCAGAGCTGCGAAGCTGCAAGCGGCTTACCATCATGGATGGACTGCAGGATTTCTTCCTGCTGCAATGTGGGCAGCAGATGAAACGATTGTCCATGAAGTTCCTGGGCCATTGCCTCGAAGGCCCTGGCAGCAATCCGGTACGCTTCCTGGTCGGGAGGCATATCTTCGTAGCGATAGCCTTCCAGGCGGTTCTCAAAAAGACGCTCATCCAGCCCGGGCAGCAAAGGAATGCGCGTTGATGGAAGGCGGTCTTCCTGCGGCAGAATGCGATCTACCACTGCGAGCATGGTTGCTGCTTCCTGTTCGTTGAAGAAACGTATGGGCGGAACATACTCGACACGGCGCAATACAACGTCGCGCGTCGCCTGGTCCCAGAAAGCCTGCTGGCTGAGCGTCTTAAATCCGGAATAGTATCCCGGCTGGGCGCGTTGCGGTAGAGGCTCGCCGGTCCTGGGATCCGTCACCGGTTTTCTTTCCGTGCTCATGCTATCGGCGCTCCCTTCGCATCAGATAGGCCAGCATTCCCAGCATGCCCGCGGCAGAAAACAGGAGCGGAGCAAAGATGGGCGGTCCATAAAGAGTGTTGTAAAGCGGCTTTTTCTTTCCGCCTGGTCTGCTAAGAATTCCACGGACGTGGTAAAAGGTCCCGGCAACTCCGTTTAAGATGGCTGCACCCGCGGCAAGCGGAAGCAATGTATTCGCGCAAGTCTCGCTCGCAAACGCCCCAAGCGCCGCCCCCGCCAGCAGCGGTGTCACAATAAGAGGCGACCATTGAACGCGATATTTGAAGTTGTCTTTGTAGTGCGAATAGAAAGCCTCACCACCCGAACAGAGCGTACCCACTGCTGTCACGACGCAGAGATGCTTCTGAAACCGGCCGGTGCGAATATCCTCGCGCCAGTCTGTTTTGTGTAATCCATTGCCGGCGGACTCCAACTTTATCTTTTGCTGCCCGAAATCTTCTTCCCGTTGCAGATACGAGGCGAGTATTCCAAGATATGCGCTGGTTCCAAACAGCAGCGGAGCAAAGATAGGTGGCCCCATCACGATATTTGTGATTGGCAGCCGCCAGCCTCCAGGTTTCCGCTGAACTCCACGAATGTGAAAACCGAAGCCAATCAGACCATCCACGACCGTAAGAAACGAGGTGTAACGCAAAAAAGTCCTTGCCATACGGCGGCTGAAGAAGGCCGCCGCACCCGCAATTGAAAGCACACCGGAGAGAATGACCGGCGTATACATGATTGGATTGGAATAGCTGCCGCGGTAGTGTTCATACGCAACTTCTAGCCCGCTGACAGCACTGGTGCCCATCACAAGCAGCGACATAGATCTTTGGAACGTGCCACTTTGAATGTGTTGCAGCGCAACATCCGCAGGCGGACGCACAACCTGGGGCAGCAGCTTTACAAGTGCACGCGGGGACGTATCCAGACGATAAAGAAAATCAGATGTCATCCCGGAATGACTCCACATCGCTTTCCTTCAGCTCAAGGCCAAGGCCTGGTCTGCTCAGATCAGGCCGCATCGCACCGTCCAAAGGGGCCTGGAAACCATCGAAGAACATACTTTCGAGACGGGCATGATCGTGAAAGTATTCCACATGCCGCAATGGTCCGGACGCGCAGGCCAGGTGCATATGGATACTCGGAGCGCAGTGCGCGGAGAGAGGGAGCGGATGCGCCTGGCACATTGCGGATGCGGCCATAAAGCCGCTCACTCCGCCACAGCGGGTGGCGTCCGCCTGCAGCACATCCACCGCCCCGGAAGCAAGCATGTTCCGCAGATACATGTCACTGAAACCGTATTCTCCTGCCGCTATATCCATGCCCGCAGGTGCCCGATCACGCAGAAGACGGAGACCTTCCAGATCGTCGGAACTCACCGGCTCTTCGAACCATGTCACTCTGTAATCGGCAAACTGTTCCGCGAAATGGAGGGCCTGTTTGCGCGAATAGGCGCCATTGGCATCCACGAACAACTGTGCTGCATCCCCGATTGCTGTGCGCGCCACCGCTACCCGGCGAAGATCGTCCTCCGGGTGGGTGCCGATTTTCATCTTCACCATTGAGATGCCCTGATGGACCCAGCCAGCCAGTTGGCTGGTGAGCTGCTCGTCGTTGTACGTTGTGAATCCTCCCGATCCATACACAACCGCAGCATCTCGCACCCGGCCCAGCAGAGTTACGAGCGGAACATTGAGCAGCCTGGCCTTGAGATCCCAGAGCGCAACATCGATTGCAGAGAGAGCAGTGGCCCCTATGCCGCCAGCGCCGTAGTTCCGCTGCTCATAACGGACCTTCGCCGCTATGCGTTGTATATCGCACGCATCCTGCCCAATCACGACCTGCTTCAGAAGATCGCGCACCAGCGGCGCCACCACCCCATGCCCGTAGGTGTATCCGATGCCCTTTACGTCTCCGGCCTGGAGAGTAACGAGGATGATCGTGGTTGCATTCCAGGCAAATGTGCCGTCACCTTCGGGTGCATCCGTTGGAACTGTGTAGGCAACAGCACTGCCGGACCGGATTGTTGCAATAGAAGACAAGGCATTTCAAAGTAAGATCGACCGGGCGGATTCAGGTGTTTGCAATTTCGAACCCGTCAAGTGATGGCACCTAAAGTAGAAGATGTCAAAACAGAGGTATGAGGTTACCTGCACTGGCGGGGGGCAGCATCATGGCGCACCGGACGGCTATGCGTGAACGGAGAGATTCGGCACATCAGGAGGCGATTCAGGCTTATTCAGAATGATGGATTTTGGCGGAGGGAATGCATATCCGTATGGACCGAGAGAAATGCCTGCGTCTCCTCTTCTGTTGCAAGAGAAGGTTGTGCTCCGGCGCGCGTAACAGAGATGGCCGCAGCTGCCGCAGCAAAGCGCGCGCTTTCATGCACACTCATGCCGCGCATCAGCGCTACCGCAAACGCGCCGTTGAACGCATCGCCAGCCGCCGTACTGTCCACTGCATCCACTTTGAATGCGTCTGCGTAGCAACGCTCTCCACTATGCGATGCAATGAGCGCTCCCTTTGAACTCTGCTTGAGAATCACATGCTCCATGCCAAACGCAAACAGACGGGAGAGGGCTTCATCCGCATTCTCTGCGCCGTCCGCATAAAACCCCGCCTCCGTCTCATTGGGGGTAAACCATGTGAGCTTTGCCAGCAGGGCCTCTGGCAGCTTACATGCCGGCGCAGGATCCAGCATTACTGGAACGCCCATCTTGTCACAACACTCCACCAGCCATGCCACGGTCTCAATAGGAATCTCTAACTGCACCAGCACCATGCCCGCTCCACGCAGCACGTCTATCTTCCCCTGTAGATATTCCTGCGTCACCGCAAGGTTGGCGCCTGGGGTCACAATGATCGTGTTCTCACCGCGTGCATCCACCACAATGCTTGCCGTACCCGAGGCTCCAGGTACCGAAGCAATATGCTCCGTCTGCACACCATAACCAGCCAGCGTCCGCCGAAGCTGCTCGCCGAAGATGTCGTTGCCCGTTGCGCCAAGAAGAATCGAAGGATGCCCAATCCGCGCCACAGCCGCAGCCTGGTTCGCCCCCTTTCCACCAGAATGCAATTGAAAGTCTGCTCCGAGGATGGTTTCACCTGCATGCGGAATACGCTCCGTGCGTGAAACCAGGTCCATATTGATGCTGCCGACAACCACAATGGGCTTCATGAAGAAGAGTCCTGACTACTTATTTAACAAACAGCGGTGCCACAGCGATGGCACTTAGACCTGCAATAAAGCAGGCAAACATCGCAATGAGGAGATTTCTTACGCGCGTCGTGGGTGAAGCGAATTCACGCCAGATAAATACGCCCCATGCTGCGGAAACCATCGTTGCACCCTGACCGATGGAGTAGGAGATAGCAGGTCCTACAAAGTTCACGCGTGAAGCAACAAAATTCAATGTGGCTCCGGCTACCCAGATCGCTCCACCGAGAATGCCTGCCACATGCCAACGCGACGAAGCGGAGAAGTAGCCGCCCATCGACACAGGTGCGCCGCCATCGATCGGTTTTTTCATGAAGAGATAATTCACAGGCAAAGCACATACTGCTACGCCCAGCACGAAGAAAAAACACGTTGCATATGGCCCTGGCGCATTGGGAGCAGACATGGAGTTGCTCACCAGCGGATAAAAGCTGCCCATCAGCACGCCGCATAACAGGCTAATCACAATGCCTCGCACGCTCGTCGGTCTTCCTGCTTCGCGTACACGATAAGCGAGCGAATCGCAGATAATGGCGATCACCACCAGCACAATACCGCCGAACAACAACACCGGGCTTCCCTGCGGCGAAAGGATGTAACTGCTGAGGGCACCCACCACAAGCGCCAGCCCAATGCCCACCGGAAACGCAACGGCCATACCTGCCAATTCAATCGCAGCCACCAGCAGAAGATTCGCGATATTGAACACCGCGCCACCTGCCATGGCATACAGGATGGAATGTTGCGGGGCTGCAGCAATATCAGTAAGGAAATGTGCTCCGTTCGTGCCCATCGACCCAAGCGTTAGCCCAAACAGCGCAATGCCCACAAACAGCCCGATGACATAGTCCCAATAAAAAAGCTGGAAACGGTATCCCGGGCAAAGCTTCATTGTGTTGGCCCACGATCCCCAGCAAAGCATGCTGCCGATCATGAAGAGCAGAGCGACCTCGTAACTATGGGGCAGGAACATGCCACACCTCAGGAAAGCATATATGCTTGAAATACTTATATGAAACGTTTCATATACCGCTAAAAACTAAATGGCTTTCCTGTCGCATGTCAACACTGAATCCCAATCGCTCTTCAATCAAACAAAGTTTCCAACGGCAGAACTCCTTATAAACTTCTGATAGCAGCTATTCATGGCAACCATTAAACAGATTGCAGAACGCGCGGGAGTTTCCATTGGCACGGTGTCCAATGTACTCAATGAACTGCCAACCGTAAGAGAAGCGGCCCGTAAACGCGTGCTGAAGGCGATCGACGACCTTGGCTATCAGCCCTCGCTTCTTGGCCGTGCGCTGCGCAAAGATAAGACCAACATGATCGTCATGATCGTGCCTGATATCACCAATCCATTTTTTCCAGGCGCTGTGCGCGGCGCGGAAGATATGGCTTTTGAGCATGACTTTCGCCTCGTTCTGTGCAATTCCGATAACGA
>JAFDVR010000007.1 GCA_018268855.1 Acidobacteriota bacterium
AGGTGAATCATGCTGCCGAATCAAACGAAGACATTCGTTGCTAAAGATTCGCTTATAACCAGTGTGGGCCTATGGGCCGAAAAGACAGGCGATTGGATTCAGATTCACATCACCGGCCTTGGCGAGGGACACACAATCATCACAAACAATCCCTCATCGAGCCGTTATCATCGCACTCTTTTTCACAACATGCGCCAGACAATGCTGGCGCAACACTGCTGGCCTTTCGGTAACGAGGGTGCCGAAACGGAAGTAGCATCTGCTCCAGAGCTTATTCCCATTCAGACCAGAAGCGGTGTTCTTGCATCCGATCTCCTCGTACGCGAACGGAGCAACCGCTGAAATACTTCATTGATTCCAGCGCATTATTGAAATTGGTTATAGCGGAACCGGGTTCCGAGAGAGTGCGCGAGATCTTCCGGCAGATTTCCATGCAGGATCTGTGTGTCTCTTCTCTATGTGTCGTCGAAACACATTCTGCATTGAGCCGATTACTGGAAGCTGGTGAGATTGAAGAATCTGAACGCCTTGCAGCCTCCTCCTACCTGATAAACGTGATTGCAAACACGGATGTTCACCAGTTCGATACAGCCGTTATGCATGAAGCAATCCGTGTCATTCACAAGCGCAGATTGCGCGCTCTGGATGCAATCTAACTTGCTACTGAAGTTACGATAGGAAAAATAACATTCGTAGCAGCGGATCAAAAACTGTTGAAGGCAGCGGAAGAAGAGGGATTTCCCATTCTCGATCCGGCCACACAACACTAATTACCAACCGGAATTTTTGTAATCCACAAACAGATTCGGAAATTGTTTCTTCAGCGCCTCTACCTTCGGCCGGTCGCACACATTGATATAGCTGTTCCCCGGATTCTTGATCGCATAGTCCTGGTGATACTCTTCCGCGCGATAGAAACCTTTATTCGGCGAAACCTCCGTCACAATCTTTCCGTGAAACACCTTCGCCGCATCCAATTGAGCGATGTATGCCTTTGCGATCTTCTCCTGCTCAGCATTGTTGTAGAAGATTGCTGAGCGGTACGATGTGCCCACGTCGTTGCCTTGGCGGTTCAACTGCGTAGGATCATGCGCCACTGAGAAAAAGATGCGCAGCAGCGTGCCATACGTCATCTTTGAAGGATCGTAGGTCACCTCTACAGACTCCGCATGGTTGGTCGTCTCCGTGGTGACCTGGTCGTAGGTCGCCGTGTTCGCACTTCCACCGGAGTAGCCTGCATCTACATGCGTGACGCCCTTCAGCCGCTCGAATACGGCCTGCGTTCCCCAAAAACATCCACCTGCAAACACGGCCTTCTCGCTGCCGCTCTTGTGCGCCTCATCCAGCATAGGCGCAGGTATTGGCCCCTTTGCTGCCGCTTCAATATCCATGGGCGATCTCCTCATCCATAACAGACCTGCAACCACTGTAACCAGCACCAACAAACCCAGCGCATACGTCTTCATGCCAGACCCTCATAGATTGAGACGCGCCAGCCGTCACACTGGATTTAGAACAACACGCCCAAACGTTGCGCTATTCCCTGCCCTCCACCAGAAATTGCTCGATCTGGCCGTCGGGCATCCAGTAGGTAGAAACAGTCACGCTCTTCTGTGCAAACCGTGCCGTGTAGCTGCGCATCGTCATGCCGCCGCGCAGCCGTGTGGACTCTTCGGTCACATGCTGCAACTCCCCAAGTGGCGCAAGGCTGCTATGGAAATCCTCGATCGTCTGTTGCGAAAAGTAGAAGTTCGCATCGCCGGTAAATAGAGAACGATCGATCTTTCCCTGCTGCAAATCCGCCAGGATGCCACGCACGCGGTCACGCGGACTTGCATTCTTCTGCGACTCCACTCCGTCCACCTTCGGCAACAACACCGCAGATAGCGCGCTCGTAATTAATCCTGCCGCGCTGCTTGCTTCCTGGTTCGTCAGGACTGCGATTGCCGCATCGTCCTGGGGATATGTGACATTCATTGCCACAAATCCACCAATCTCACCCGAGTGTCCCACGTACGGATGCCCATCGCGCACTCCCACCTGAACGCCCAGACCGTAGTGCGATCCGTCTCCGTCTTTCAGCATCTGCTCGCGAAACATCTCGTTATAACTTGCTGGCTTCAAGAGTGTGTGGTGCAGCAGTGAAATGTCCCACTCCAGCAGCGTTTGCACCGGCATCGCAAGCTGGCCATCGGCAAAGTACCACCCCGGAGCCTCAGCCATCGCAGGTCGTAGCGGTCCCAGGGCATTGCGTTTGTAACCTGTCGGTTCCATACGAGCACGATCGGTATCCAGGTCGAGCACCTCTTTCAGGCGCAGCGGCTCCAACACGTTCTCGCGCAGAAACTTTGGAAAAGGCACGCCGCTCGCTTTTTGCACAATAAGCCCAGCCAGTACAAAGTTGGTGTTACTGTACTGCCATTTCGTTCCCGGCTCAAAATCCAGCGGCTTGCCTGCCCACTTCCGCACTGTCGCTTCAGGATCGCCCGGCTTCGTCCACTCAGGAATGGTGTAGTCCTGCGGTGCATAATCCGAGTAGCCCGAAGTATGCGTCAGCAGATTGCGGACCGTCACATCGTTTGCGCGCGTCAGCTCCGGATACCATTTGCTTACTGGATCATCCAGCTTTAACACGCCGCGCTGTACCAGCAGCAACACGCAGACGGTCGTGAACTGCTTTGAGATCGACCCTACGGCATAGTGCATCTCTACGACCGCCTTCAGCGCCGGCTTGTCCGCCGTGGCCAATCGCGCATCTCCAAATGCAGCCGTATAAACCACTTTGCCACCCTGCACAATGCCAACCTGCGCACTCGGCACTCCAGTCTCGTCCATCACGCGGTGGATTTCGTTCTCCACCCTCGCCTTCGTTGCAGCATCCAATCCCTGCGCTCGCAAAAGAGCTGAGCTGGCAAACAAAGCAACCACGACAGAAATTCGCACTATGGACTTCGGCATACCCTACCCCTCAATTTTCAAAATCCAATCTACGCGAATGCTGAAATGTTTGTTTCTTCCGCTATCATCGCGCCATGGCATCTCCCGCACGCCTTTCACTCATCTCGCTTTGTCTAAGCGCCACGCTCACCGCGCAGATGCCGATGCCCGCGCATTGTCCCATGCCCATGGCCCCACAAGTGCCCGCAAAAGACCTGCCCGCGCCCATCCCCATGACCGGCATCGGCAACGGACATATCACCATCACCGCTACTCCCGAAGCGCAGCGCTGGTTCGATCAGGGTCTCAACCTGCTGCATGATTTCTGGGACTATGAATCGGCGCGCGCCTTCCAGCAATCCATCCGCGTCGATCCCAACTGCGCCATGTGTTGGTGGGGACTCGCCCAGGCGATCGGCTTCCGCGGTATTGAGCCAAATGCGCAGGAGATCTCAGCCGATCTCGATCAGGCAAAAAAGCTCAGCAAACACACCACGAAAGCCGAGCAGCTCTACATCAAGGCCGCCATCGAAGAGAACAAGGAACGGGAGAAGCCAAACAAAAAGTCCTCCTCATCCCATGACGATGTGCAGCCCACCACGCATAAGGATGCACCTTCCACAAAGACATGGCGGAAGCTCGCCGCGCTCGATCCGCAAGAGATCCAACCACGCATCTTTCTCGCAGGCTCCGTGCAGGACGGCTTCTTCCACGGCGACCCCAATCCCGGTACGCGCGAATCGATGACGATTCTGCAGCAACTCATCAAAGAACATCCAGATGACAGCGCGTCCCTGCATTACTGGATCCACGTCATCGAGCCCGGTCATCATCCTGAACTTGCGCGCGATGCCGCCGAGCGCCTCGGCACACTCGTGCCTTCCAGCGGACACATGGTTCACATGCCCGGTCACATCTTTTATCTTCTGGGCGACTATGACCGCGCACAGGCCTCTTTTGCCGCATCCACACGCGTGGATGAAGCCTACATGCAGGCCCAGCACGTCTCGCCTGACGATGATTGGAACTATGTTCACAACCTTATGTACGCCATCGCAAATCTGGTGGAGGCAGGCCATTTTGCCGCCGCGGACCAACTCGCCCAGCGCACCATCGCCGCCCACGGCACCCGTCCGGAAACGCTCTACGTAAGCTCCCCGCGCGACGGCATGGCGCGCCTCCATCCATCCCTTCCGTCCGCATTGCGTTCCGGAAACTGGGCAAAGACAAAAGCTCTTCTCGAAAAGAGTTCCGCACCCGCCATTTTGGCTAACCTGCAGCACCTGCGTCAGGGTCTGTTGTTTTACGCAGACGGCATGCTTGCGCTGGACAACGGCAATACAGCAGATGCGGGAAGATTTTCTACGCAATTAGCTGCGCTCATTACCTCGCTTGAAACCAAGGCCACCTCAACCGAACCTCATGACCCGCGCGATCTCTGGAAAGGTTCCGCCAAAAACTTTCTCAACGTTGCATCTGTCGAGTTGACCGCATCTGTGGAAGAAGCAGAAGGCAAAACTGCTGATGCCGATCGCGATTTTGCAAAGGCACTCACGCTGGAAGAGAAGCTCGGCTACCGTGAACCGCCATCGTATCTACGGCCCGTTGCCGAGGCGCAGGCCGATGCGCTCTTTCGCGCACACCGTTATGCGGAAGCCAGGGCCGCCTATGAAGCCGCGCAGAAGAAACGGCCGAACTCTGGCTTTTCACTCTACGGTATAGCGCGATGCGAAGAGGCCATACACGATGCAGGCACATCTGCCGCTTATCAGAACTTTCTCGATGCCTGGCATAGTGCGGACGGCGATCTTCCGCAGATACAGCATGCGCAACGGTGGCTCATGCAGCATGCGCCAGCAAATGGACTCTAGCACCACTCGATCCCAAAGGTTTTTTCGACGGTGCGAAACTAAATGAAAATGAAACTGCGGAAAAGTTCTGGACTTCGACTATGACTGCGGTTCCAGCGCATGCTCAATCGCATGCGTCACATCTGCCTGCGCAAACTGCACGGCCACGCGTACCGCGTTCATGATGGCGCGCTCGTTCGACGATCCGTGGCCGATGATGCATGCGCCCTGCACACCGAGCAGCGGGGCCCCACCATATTCCGAATAATCCAGGCGGCGCTTAAAGTTCTTGTACGCACGACGCGAAAGCAAAGCGCCCACCTGCGAGGTGATCGTCACCTTCAGCGACTTCTTCAACTCATCGCTGATCATGCGCGCCACGCCTTCAATAGTCTTGATGGCGACATTGCCCACAAAGCCGTCGCAAACCACAACATCCACATGCGAACCGAAAAGATCGCGGCCTTCCACGTTGCCGACAAAGTTGATCGACTTCAATTCGCGTAGCAGCGGCAGCGTCTCTTTACTCAAAGCATTGCCCTTGCTGTCTTCTTCGCCGATAGACAGCAGGCCCACGCGCGGCTTGGCTATGCCAAGCACGTTCCGCGAATAAATTTGCCCCATCACTGCAAACTGGCAAAGGTTCTCAGGATCACAATCAACATTTGCGCCCACATCCAGCAGCAGGCATGGCGTGCCAGAGCTTGTCGGCAGGATCGTTGCCAGCGCGGGCCGGTCCACGCCCTTCAGCGCTCCGAGCACCATCTTTGCCGAAGCCATCGCCGCGCCCGTGTTGCCGGCAGTGACAAAGCCGCGCGCTTTTCCTTCACGCACAAGCTTGAGTCCCACACGCATCGACGAGTCTTTCTTCGAGCGGACGGCTTGCGCTGCCTTGTCCTCCATGCTGATCCACTCGCTCGCATGCACCACCTCGATCGGCAGATGTTCGCCGTTCAAATGCGCATCCAACGCCGGCCGGATCTTTTCTTCCGGACCGACCAGGTGAATGCGCACAGGGTAGTTGCGGCAAGCCAGAATGGCCCCACGGAGTTCAGGCTCGGGGGCCTTATCAGATCCCATCGCGTCAAGAACGATGTCGACAAGCATCAGGCGGGTAGAAATCCCTTATTCAGCGTTCGAGTTGCAAAAAGCAGTGTAGAGGAGATTAGGCCTGCTTCACTGCCAGAACAGCACGTCCCTTGTACTCGCCGCACTTGGGGCAAGCGCGATGGGGCAGCTTACGCTCATGGCAGTTTGGGCACTCGGCAACGCCGGTGGGGGTAAGAAAATCATGCGAGCGGCGCTTCGCAGTGCGCTGCTTGGAGTGGCGCCGTTTCGGATTCGGCATGGTGGTGTTCCTTTCAAAACAGCCAACACTCTGCTTGGCGTTGCCTTCGCGGCAATCGCGAATCACAGAGAAGGTGGCGGAAAATTCGTACTTCTAAACTCGTCTGCCGCGCAGGCCGCGGCGTTATTCCTTCGGCTGACCGATGCTTTCCGCCAGGTCTTTCAACGCATTCCAGCGCGGGTCCGTCCTGGTGTTGTCGCAGTGGCAGCTTGTCTCGTTCAGGTTCTGGCCGCATTGCGGACATAGCCCTTTGCAGTCCGGCTTGCAGAGCAGGCGATCGGGCAGGGAAAGCAACACCTGCTCGCGCACCACATCTTCAAGCACAAGGCCGCTCTCTTCATAATACCCGATTTCCGTCTCCGCCTCACTGATAGCGTGCTCACCCGTTCTCACATCGGCACTGGAGGGCCGAAAGATCAGATCGAACTCACCCTTCAGGTCCCGCTCAGAAGGTTCCAGGCACCGGGCACACAACAATTCAAACCGCCCTCCGAACTTTGCTCGCAGGCGGATGTCCTCAATCACTCCGCCCGGTCCACCATGCTCCTCGATAAGCTCAGCCTGTCCCGATACATGGAGAGGGCCTGCTTGCCGGATGTCTGGCGCATACTCGATGGCATTTTCCGGGATCTCTAAATCGAGTTTAAGGGGCTCCTTGCGCAGATTTTCGGACTTAATGGCACTCGTTTCGAGCTTTTTCGCACCCATTTTGCATCTCCAACACCTCTATTATCGCAGCTTTAAGAGATCTCCAAGAGGTCTCCAGACAGTAATCGCTAACGTATGAAAATCCATAAATAGACTTCCTTTATCATGCTGTTTTATGGAAAGGTGCTGATGCCATCCAGACCTATCTATATGATTTGAAAGCATATTTCTTTTGGCAAGGGGGATGCATACGTATATTCCATCACGGACTGAGATTCAGAATCGCGCCCAGGATGGCTCGATCGACCGGACCGGATTCTGGTTCCAACCTCACCGAAGGGATCGTTTAGGGAGGCCAGTGGCTGGCCATTGGCAAAAGGAAGATAGTAGTGTGGAAGAAAAGCCATCGCAGGGCGCGATGGCTTTTCTGTTTAGTTGATATCTCTGATTAACATCGAAGCAATTCGCTAAAAGTGTGGCTTCCTTGGCAAAGCGTTCTCAAAAACTTTTCTTCTGCGCGCAGTTTGCCTGTGCAGGGATTATGCTGTTTTGTTCGATTTGGCTGTTTATACACCGCCATGGGCCTGCCGGACGGATCAACGATGGGATCGCCATTCTGGTACTGTTGACCTCAATTACGGGTGTATGGCTGGCTCTAAGGCAAGTAAAGCAAGCATATAAATAAGTAGAGGAACGGCTCCGCACATAAACCCTCTTGCCAAGAATGCACTTCCGGCGTAGCATGATGGTTGACCTGAGAACGCGGCTCGAGCCGGAAGGCTCGCCAGAAGCGGTTAAGATTCAGGTCAAGAGCGCGCACAGCAGATATCCGTAACTGCCATGCGATAGGGTTCGCGGAACGGGATTGTGTCACCGGTCCCCCTCCAGAGCCGGAACCACCAGAGCGTTCATTACTGATTGTTCCTATTTTTTAGAGCAGAACTTGAGTATCGTCTCTTCCGACGCGTATAGACCGGAGTAGGTTCGAGGTAGGCCACAGGCCTGCGGATGCACACCCGTGCGTTGCGATGAGGCGAGTTACAGGAAGTGGAAAGCATGAGTTCAGAAGCAAATCTGCCAGAGATGTCTGCACCGCAGGCCCCTCCGCCAGTCGTCCCCTCGGGGTCCCAAGACATGCAGATTGCTGGCGATGGCCAGCAGGGTGCCGGTAACGGCCGTGGCCGCCGCCGTCGTCGTAAACGCAAGAAGACTGGAACCACCACAGCCCCTCAGGGTGAGGGACAGCAGCAGGCCAATGGTGGCGAGAACGCCGGAGCCATCTCGGCCAGCGGTGAAGGTCAGCCCCAGCAGCAAGGCCAACAAAATCAGCAAGGGCAGGGGCAGGGCAAGCGCTGGAAGAAGAAGAAGTTTCGCCGCGCGGGCGAGGGTGGCGGGGACCGTCAGCCGCGCCCAGAGCCTGGCAACAGCATTCATGCCAATGGCAATGGCGGACGCCGCAACAATCGCCAGAAGCAGCGCGGACCGCGTCAATTTGTGGGCCCAATGGACCATATGTACCGCGAAGTGAACGGCAATTACTCTGACGCGCCGCCCTCCACGATTGAGGTACACGGCAATCATCGCCGCAATCATGGCAATGGCCGTCAGCGTGAGTTCAACGAAGACCGTTTGCCGCCCGAGCTACTCACGAATGCACGCGCAGTCGCGATCCCTGAAGATGCCCCAACCCACATCTACTTTTTTGTAGAAGACCTCTTCCTAACCGCAAAGATCAATGAAACGTCGCGACAACAGGGCGTAAAAGTTGCGTTTATGAAGCCGGAGAAGGACATTGTTGCGCATTTTGCAGACCTTAACGAGCACGATCACCCTTCACTGATCGTCTTCGATCTGAACAACGCCGCCATGAAAGCACTCACGCTGATTCCGAAGCTGAAGGCCAAGTTGAAGAAAGGAACGTCGATCATCGGGTTCCTGAATCTTCTGCAGGCTGGCGATGTGAAGATGAAGGCGATGGAAGCGGGCTGCAACACCGTTATGACAAAGGCAGCCTTCTCGCAGAGCTTGCCGAACCTCATCCGCCGCTACGGTGTTTCCGAGGAAGAAGAGCAGAACTTCAACCAATAGATTTGTTGCTCATCCCATAGAAGCCTGTCCGAAAGACAGGGCTTCTATGCGTTGAATCATACACAGGATCAGATCTCTTCTTTTTTGAACGTTGAAGAGACATCTTGTCCGGCATAGTAGATGGCCAATATTTCTACTTCACTTCTTTGGGAAATGACGCGGAAGACAATCGTCACTCGTCTTCTCCAGCCGCAAGTTCGAACTCCCGCTCCTAGCGCCTGTTGCAAAGTTCCTCTTTCAGGAAAGATCGCAAGAGATTTACAGTCAGCGATCAAATTACCGATGAACTTTTTAGAGCTGCCCTGTCCGGCTTCTTTGCTGAGATAAGAACCGATTTGCGCAAGATGGGAATTAGCTCTGGGTGAGAAGCGTACAGTGAATTCCTTCAATCCAATAATCTCCGCTGCCGAAGAGCATGCTCTACCTCTTCTAATGACAGCGTCTTTTCTTCGCCACTATCTAATCTTGCGATCGTTTCTTTGATTTCAGCGACCATCCAAGGCTGCAAAGGAAAACCTTCTTCGTCAATCGCTCGCTGCAAAAGTTCATGTACGGCTTCAGAATCAGAGCTATATTCGCCGGAAATTACCCTCTCATGCACTTTGTGTGCAATCTGTTCCGAGAGCGTAACGGTGATGGTCTGGCTTGCCATGTTTCTCTACCTCTCTACGTTGATATTAGACGCCCAATCTAGCCCGGAGGCCAGTGCATTTGGCGTCCGCCGAGTACATGGAGATGCAGGTGGTTTACGGTCTGGCCGCCATCCTGGCCTGTATTTGCGACTACGCGGAAGCCATTGGTGAGACCTGATTTTGAAGCGACTTCTGCGGCGACACGCATCAGGTGACCGAGCAGCGCTTCGTGCTCTTCCATGGCGTGCGCCTGCGATTGGATGTGTTCTATCGGGATGACGAGCAGGTGTGTGGGTGCGACCGGTTCGATGTCGCGGAAGGCAAGGCACTCCTCGTCTTCATAGAGTTTCTGCGCCGGGATTTCGCCGGCGGCGATGCGGCAGAAGATACATTCGCTCATGGCTTCGGATTTTACTTCTTGAAGAACTGCGGCTGCTTGCCGGGCTGCCATGGATCGTAGTGCGCGGCAAATTCGGCGCGGGCTGCGATGGATGGGTGGCTGCTGCTCCAGAACACCACAAACGCATTCGGATGGGGATCGACCAATGACGTTTCGCCGAGCAACTGGAAGCTGCTTTGGGCCGCCTGCTGCGGGTTGCGGACGATGCCGTGGATGGCTTCCATGCCGTAGACGTCGGCCTCATGCTCGTTGTGGCGGCTATATGCATTGATGGCGGGTTCCATGAGGAAGCCAAAGACGGAGAAGGCCAGCATGAGGACCACCAGGGCGACCCAGTCGTTTGGAGCGGTGAAGCGCCATCTCGCTCCATAATGCCGAATGGCCCAACGCAGAACGCGATCGCCTGCGAAGTACATCACCAGCAGCAGAGCGCAGATGAAGGCGACTGTTTTGGGTATGTGATGGAGGACGTAATGGCCCATTTCGTGTCCGAAGATGAAGAGGATCTGGTCTTCTGAGGCTTTTTGCAGGGCCGTGTCCCACACCACTACACGCTTCGATGCGCCTATGCCGGTGACGTAGGCGTTGAGTTGTGTGGTCTTGAGGCTCGCCTTCATCAGAAACATGCGTGATGGCGGGATTTCGAGCCCGCCGCGTGCGACTACTTGCTCCAGCTTTTGCACCAGAGCGGGCTGGCTGGGTTGCAGCGGTTCGAACTTGTTCATGATGGGATCGAGCACGACGGGCGCGATAAAGATCATGAAGACGACAAATGGAATGGAGACGATCCATGTCCAAAGCCACCATGATGAAGGCCCTCGATTAAGCCGCCATTTGATGAAGACCGCTGGGAAATAGGTGAGCACCATACCGACGAGAAATGATTTGGTAATGTCCCACAGCCACGCTCCCCAACCCTGTACGGACAACCCATAGCGCAGGTTGATGTGGTGCATGTACATGTCGAGTGGGAGATCGATCAGGCTAATGAGCAGCATGAAGAGGGGTACAAAGATGAGTGCTTGCAGCCAGATGTTGCGGCCGGTGCCCACCGCCCAGTCCCGTATACGAGCAGGAACACCAAGGCCAAGCAGGATGAGCAGCGCCGCAATACCCCAGCCAACGCTGGCGAAGTGCATCGCCGAGCGAATGCGCGAGACACGAATGGCCTTTTCGAGCTTGTCTCCACTAAGCGAGTACGCCGGCTGCTCCGGCGGCGATATGGTGGCGCTCTTCTGCGCTACAGGAGCCGGGACAGAGGATTGGGCCATCAACGCCACTGCTGGGAAGAACAGAAGGGCCGTAAGGAGAAGGCGCGCAAAGCGATGCATGGCTCAGAGAATAGCGCATGCAGATGCGCCGAACTATGCCATCCCAAAGCAGCCAGGGGCACCTGAGCGCATCTCCGCGGTTTCCGATACACTCACTCCACACCATTCCAACCGCGATTTGTCCAACTCTATATGACGTTCTGCCGCCGCTGCCTTCCCTTTCTTGCCCTTCCGGGTCTCCTGTTTACTGCAATCTATGCCCGACCGCAAAGTGCGCCGTCCAACTCCGGCTCTGTGCTGATGGAGACGATGGATGCGGAACTGCATCGCGCCATGGCCTCGCTGGGTAAGACAGCCGGCAAAAATGGTGAGCAGCCGGCACCCTACTTCCTTAGCTATTCGGTTGCGGATGCCACCACCTGGAGCATTGCCGCGCAGTATGGATCGATCATTGGCGACAACAATGTGGTGCACCGGCGCTCGGCCGATGTGCAGGTGCGTATCGGATCGCCGGAGCAGGACAATACCCATGGCGAACATCGCAATTCCGCGCTGACGACTATTGGCCTGCCGTTAGAAGACAATCGCGCGGCCCTGGCACGATCGTTCTGGTATGCAACCAATCGTGGATATGGCCGCGCACTGGATAGTTACCTCAAAGTCAAAACCGAGCAGCAGGTGCGTGCAAAGGAAGAGGACACGTCGAACGATTTCTCCGTGGAGAAGCCGGTGACATCCAGCATCGCACCGGGACCATCACTCACCCCTGACCGTGCGAAATGGGAGACGCGCCTGCGTGAGCTGTCTGCTATGTTTCGCGCCTATCGGAATATCTTTTATTCCGTGGTCGCATTGAATGCAAGCGATGAGACGGACTACTTTCTTTCGTCTGAAGGCACTAAGGTTTCCACGCCGTATCACAAGGCGCGCCTGGTTATTCTTGCGCGCGCGCGAGCCGAAGATGGGATGGACCTCTTCCGCGTAGAGACGTTTGAGGCCGATACGCTGGACGGATTACCGTCTCAGCAGGAGATCGCAACGAAGATCACGGCCATGGCGAAGAACCTCGAAGCCCTCCGTGTGGCTCCCATTACCGAACCGTATAACGGTCCAGCAATTCTGTCGGGACGTGCGTCCGCTGTGTTTTTCCATGAAGTGCTTGGTCATCGACTGGAAGGCCAGCGCCAGCGCGGCGATGAAGAAGGGCAGACATTCACCAAGATGCTTGGCAAGTCCATTCTGCCCAGCTTTATGTCTGTCGTGGACGACCCAACGCTCACCACCTTCCACGGCGTGCCATTGAGTGGACAATATCGCTTCGACGATGAAGGCCAACCTGCGCAACGCGTCGATCTGATTAAGGATGGCACGCTGAAGACCTTTCTGATGTCGCGCTTGCCGATCGCAAGTTTTGCGCATTCCAACGGACACGGTCGGGCTCAGTCGGGCCGCATGCCGACGGGGCGGCAAGGAAACCTGATTGTTTCTTCTGAGAAGACGGTGAGCGATGCCGAGCTGCGCAAGATGCTGATTGAAGAAGCGAAGAAGCAGGGCAAGGCTTACGGACTTTATTTCGAAGACATCTCTTCAGGATTTGCTGTGACGACGCGGCGCAGCCCGCAGGCTTTCCAGGTGATTCCGCTGGTGGTGTATCGCGTATATGTGGATGGGCGACCGGATGAGCTGGTGCGCGGTGTTTCGATTGTGGGTACGCCGCTGGCTGCGCTCAATCGCATTGTTGCGACGGGCGATCATCAGGATGTCTTCAATGGCGAGTGCGGTGCGGAGTCGGGCACGGTGCCTGTATCTGCTGTGGCGCCCCCGATGCTTGTCACAGAGATCGAAACACAGCGCCAGGCACAGGGCACAGCGCGTCCACCGATACTGCCGCCACCTGCATTTGACGATAATGCCCTGCCGGCAAAGAAGGAGGTACGCTAATGCCAACACGCTCACTCATTCTTGCCTCGCTAGCCATTTCCGTGAGCATCTTTGCGGAGACAGCCCCTGCACCGGTCAAGACTGCCGCTGCCGTGGAGAAAGATCCGGTCCTTATTGCGATGAAGGCTGAGCTGGAGCGTTCGAAGGAGAAGCTCGTACTTCCGGGAATGCAGCGGCCCTATTTCATCGAGTATCGCCTTGAAGACATTGCACAGTTTGAAGCATCAGCGAACTTTGGTGCTCTGGTGCGTGAGGACCGCACGAAACAGAAAGCGGTGCGCGTCACCGTGCGTATCGGCGACTACAAGAACGACAGCTCCACGGTGCGCGGCGATGGCATCGTGCAGATTGCGCCCGAAGACGCCGAACCTGCAGCGCTGCGTCAGGTGTTATGGTTCGCGACCGATGAAGCCTATAAAAACGCGCTGCGCACATATGCCGCAAAACAGGCGGACCTGAAGCGGTTCCAGGCACCGCCTACCGCAGATGACTTTTCACCTGCCAAACCAGTCATCCACATCGAGCCACTGGTGAAACTCACGATGGATGAGGCCGATTGGACGAAACGCATTGTGGAAGCAAGCGGCATCTATGCCAGCGATGAGCGTGTGAATAGCTTCGCGCCGGACATTCAGTTCTCATCGGCCACGGTGCATGGGCTCGCAATCAATCGCTACACGGTAAACACAGAAGGCACGGAGCTGCGACAGGGATACACCATTTACACCGCAGGCGTGAGTCTTGCATCGCAAGCTCCAGACGGTATGCGCCTCTCACGCGACAACGGCACCACAGCCACTGTGCCCACGGAGATGGAATCGGGAAAAGCATTCCATGAGCGCGTAGTGCGTGACCTGTTGAGCCTGCGCGACCTGCGCAATGCTCCCCTCGTCTCCGACGAGGATTATCACGGACCGGTGCTCTTTTCCGGCGATTCATCGGCAGACATCTTCAATCGGTTGTTTGTGCCTAACGTAGAGGCGGACAAGCCCGCGCCCGGCACCACAGCACGCACACAAGGGGCATACACATCGAGCTATCACTCGCGTGTGTTGCCGGAGTTTTTGTCAGTCGTTGACGATCCGCTGATGAAGACGTTTGCTGGTAAACATCTCGCCGGTAGCTACGAGGTGGATGATGAAGGGGTACCGGCGCAAGCGGTTGAGGTTGTGAGCAAAGGCGTGCTGGAGCACTACCTCATCAATCGCGCCCCCGTAAAGGACGTCCCGCAATCCAACGGACATGGCCGCGCGGCACTGGCGCAACGCACGCAATCGCGCTCCGGCGTAATGCTTGTAAAGCCGGTCAAACCTGTGCCGGCAGCACAGTTACACCGGCGTCTTGTCGCCATGGCAAAAGACCAGAAACGCGATTTTGTTTATGAGGCCGAAACGCTGGCTGGCGAACTTCTTCCGCGGCTGCTGTATCGCGTCTATCGCGATGGCCATCGTGAGCTTGTGCGGGGAGCTGTGTTCGATGAGCTCGATCAACGGAGCATGCGTTCCGATATCGTAGCGGCAGGGGATGATCCGTACATCTCCATGACGGTTGCGCCGATTCCGCAGACAACGATTGTGCCTTCTCTGCTGTTCGGACAAATCGGAGTAAAGCGAGCTTCACCCGAACAGGAAAAGCTGCCGTACTATGCGCCTCCGCAGTAACGGTCTTAGAACCGCGCAATCACCTGGGCCGGTGTCACTCCCTGCTCTCGCAGAGCACGAAGACTCAACGCGTCGTGACGCTTTGCCAGGCGCACGCCTTGTTCATCTGTCATAAGATCGCAGTGAAAGTATTGCGGCGTGGCATAGCCCAGCGCGCGCTGCAACAATATCTGCCGCGCAGTGGACTTCAGCAGATCGCGCCCACGCACCACTTCTGTAATCCGCATGGCCTCATCATCCACCGCGCATGCAAGCTGGTAACTCGGTATGCCATCGCGGCGCATAACCAGAAAGTCGCCAAAGTCTTTTCCCGCCAAAAATGTCTGCTCTCCGAAATGAGCATCCACAAAACGGATGGCCTCCCCATCTGGAACACGAAAACGCCATGCACCATTCGTGTGGCCCGCGCTGCGGCAGGTGCCTGAATACATGGGTTCGTCGTCTTCATCGGCAGCATGGGGAGCGGCAATGTTCTGCAAATCTTTGCGCGAACATTGGCAGGCATAGATGTGCCCCGACCGCCGCAGATGCTCAAACGCACTCTGATACAGAGCTACATGTGCGCTTTCGAAGATTGGATCGCCTCTCCATGTAATCCCGAGCCAGCGAAGATCTTCCAACACCGCCTGCGTATAGATGGGCTTCGATCGCTGCGCATCCAGATCGTCGATACGCAGAAGCAGTTCTCCCTCCGCAGCAAGTGTGCGTTGATAGGCAATCCAGAACGTGCGCGCGTGCCCCAGATGCAGGTAGCCGGTGGGTGACGGTGCAATGCGTCCGCGATAGTACATGTTCGCAGCATAAGGGAAATGCCTGCCTTTTATGCCGCATCTGATACGATTCGTCGCATGGATCCGGCTGAAGAGATTTTTGCTGCACGTTATTCCGGAATGGATGAGCAGCAATTGATGGAGATTGCGCGCGGATATGACACGCTGGGGGATGGCGCTCAGCGAGCTCTGCGCGCGGAATTCGCGCGGCGTGGACTGGAGCCGCCACTCATCGAAGACCAGGCGGAGCCTCTCACCTTCAGACAATTGGTTACACTTGCCAGCTACCGTGATATTTCGGAAGCCCTTGTAGCGCGCACGCTTCTCGAAGATGCCGGCATCCCGGTCTTTTTGCAAGACGAAAACCTCGGACGTATTCATTGGGGAGTATCGAATGCGATCGGCGGCATCCGGCTTCAAATCGAAGCAGAGCATGTGGAAGCCGCGACGAGGCTTTTGCATGAAAATGTACCGGCGGACATCGTCTTTGATGAAGATGAAGAGCCATACCTGCAGCCAAAATGCCCCGTGTGTCACTCCGAGGACATTACGTTTGAAGGTGCGGACCGCGATCTGGCGCTGCTCTCTACGTTCATGCTCCACGTTCCTCTGCCGTTAGGCGGCAAGAGTTGGCGATGCCATGCATGCAATGCACGCTGGGAAGATACAGAAGAGGAAGAAGCTGCCGAAGAGGAAGAGTAACTGGCCTACATCCAATCCACGCCGTACAGCACTGGTATCTGTGTAAATGCAATGCGCGTCGGCGCGGTGTCACGCGCAGGCAGCATTCCGGCAAAATGCAATGTGCTGTGTCCGTACTTAAGATTGAGCTTGTCCATGGTGGATGAGAGTTCGCTACGCCTGTCCGCATCTGCAAAGAGCGTGGGCTGTTGCTCACTCTCATAGATAAGCCGGTTGAGCGTGACGCCTACAAAAAACGGTTTTTGATACAGCGCCCCTTTGGGTGCCTGCTTCCATAGCTGCTGCAATGCCTCTAAGAGCGAGAGCGTGTCCTGGCACGTAGGAAAGCGCGCCTCCATACCCCATCCCGTATGCGTAATGCCGGAGGTATGCTTCTTCGTCTTGGGCAGCATCGCGGCCTGTTCGCGTGTAAGTGAGTAGCGGACGGTCAGCGCCAGCGCGCCCGTACACATCTTCTCCATGCGCAGGCGCATGGCCGCTTTGTGCAATAGCTTGTGCGCGACGGACCATGCGCCTTCTGTCGATCGATGTTCCGGCGCCAGCACATGCGAGTGCCCGAGCGACTTCTGCATGTCCTGCGGAACAGGCGCGCCGTCGTCGCCCGTAACATAGCCGCGAAGCCAGTGGTAAATTCGGTCACCCCATACCGAGTTCCAGAGGCCATGCATTCCCTTCAAATCCAGCTCAAGCAGTTGGGACATCGTAGTGATGCCCTTGCGATGCAGCATCTGCTCCGTGCGCGCGCCCACGCCGGGCAGGTCGCGCAACTCAAGATGCGCAATCGCGCGGGGAAGCTGCGATGGCAGCAGGCCGATCAGTCCATCGGGCTTCTGCATGTCACTTGCAATCTTGGCAAGATACCGGTTCGGCCCCATGCCGATGGAGCAGCGCAGCGTTGCGCCGACTCTATCTTTGATGGCCTGCTTGATAGCGAGCGCGATCTGCCGTGCTCGGGGCGGCTCCTGCTCGCGACCGATCAACTGGCACACCATCTCGTCGATGGAGGGATTGTGCGCTACAGGACAAACATCGTGCACTGCCTCTGAAATGCGTTCCGAATATTTGGAGTAGACCGCGTGATCGCCTTCCACCAGGATGATGTCAGGGCAGATCTTCTTCATCTCGGCGACGCGCGTTCCGGTCTTGATACCGAGATACTTTGCCTCATAACTCGCAGCGATGGCGCACGTCGTATCCGCAAATGTAGGCACAACGGCCAGTGGCTTGTTGCGATACTCCTCATGCAACTGCTGCTCTACCGACGCAAAGAAGCTGTTCAGGTCCACGTGGATATGCGTGAACCTGTCCTCAATGGGCGGAGGCGGCAGCGCTGTGGAATCGTCAACCATTTCATATCAAGTTTACTTCGCCGCTTCTTCGCCTGCCACAGGTATGTTCATTGCTCGAGCGCGTCCATTGCATCGCATGTATGTACACTGCATGGCAGCGTATCCTGAGGAAACGTGCCCGGCCATCCATACGCATATACCGACCGTGAGATTCTGCGCCGCTTTGAGCGCGCGCCCGGCCACCGCATCGGCTACAAACAACTCATCCGTGAGCTTGGCATGGGTGGCGGACGCGAGCGCCGTCTGCTGCTGGAGCAGCTTACGCGCATGACGGCGCGCGGCGCGTTGGTAAAGCTGAATCGCGATCACTGGTCGCTCCCCCCCGCAGAAAAAGAACGCGCTGCACGCACCTCTGGACGCCGCTCGTTTGCTGACGAAATGAAGGCGCGCCGCAGCTTCACGCGCGAAAACCTGGTTGCCGGCAAGCTCGATCTTCACCGTGACGGCTTTGGCTTTGTGCGTCCGAATGATGAGGGCGACGATCTTTTTATCCCGCCCAACGAACTTAACGGAGCGATGCAGGGCGACGAAGTGCTTGTAGAAGAAGCGCCGCGCTCGCGCGATGGACGGCGTTCAGGCCGTATCGCCCGCGTGCTTACGCGCCGCAATCCTACTGTAGTGGGCATCTTCCGCCTCGATCGTGGACGCCATCAAGACAATCCGTTGTTGCAGGGCAACTATGTTGTGCCGATGGATGAGCGCATGACGCAACCTATTCTCATCCCAGAGGGCGCGGAGATTGTTGTCCCGCGCGAAGCGACCGATCGCACGCTGGGTGAAGAGGCGCGCGCGCAACTGGAGCGGGTACATGGCGATCATGCGATGTCCGCTGAGGATCTGCACGGTCTTGTTGTGGATGTTGAAATCACTGAGTTTCCCGGTGTTGCGCGCCCCGCCAAGGGGCGCATCATCGAGGTGCTTGGCGAACCCGATGCCTTCGGTGTAGATGTTGAGATCGTCATCCGCAAGCATCATCTGCCGCACATCTTTCCGCAGAATGTTCTGGAAGAGGCGCGCGAACGATCGCAGTACACCGTTGTGTCTTTGAGCAAAGAAGAGATTGCCGGGCGCGAAGATTTTCGCGGTTTGCCTATCGTCACCATCGATGGCGAGACCGCGAAGGACTTTGACGATGCGGTGATGGTGCGCGATCTTGGCAACGGCGAGAGCGAGTTGCAGGTGCACATTGCCGACGTTGCCGAATATGTTCTGCCTGATTCGGCGCTCGATCTGGAAGCGCGCCTGCGCGGCAACTCCGTCTACTTTCCCGATCGTGCCGTTCCCATGCTGCCGCAGGAACTGTCGAACGATCAATGTTCGCTGCGGCCTGATGAAGACCGCCTCGTGCTCTCATGCATTATGCGGATTGATGCGAAAGGCAACGTGCTCGGCTATCGCGTTGCTGAAGGCATCATCCGCTCCGCGCGGCGCATGACGTACACTAACGTGCAGAAGATTCTGGATGGCGATCCGCAGACTTGTCTGGAATATCAGCCATTCGTTGGGGATTTTGAACGGATGCTTGAACTCGCGCAACGGCTCAACGCCAAGCGAGTGCGGCGCGGCTCTATCGATTTTGATTTACCGGAAGCAGTCATTCAGTTCGACGAACTCGGCGCGATGACAGGAATTATCCGCGCGGAGCGTGCATGGTCTAATCGCCTGATTGAGGAGTTCATGCTCTGTGCCAACGAGTGTGTGGCGCGCTGGATTGAGCAGCAGAACGTGCCTGGCATCTTCCGCATTCACGAGATGCCCGACCCCAAACGCATCGTGGAGTTTGAGGATACTGCCGCAGGCTTTGGCTATTCCCTCGGCGTGGGGGCTCTGCCCGTCAAGAAGGTGCAGATGCGTGGCGACCGCCGCGAACAGCAGCGCCGCAATGATCGTAGCCGCACCAAAGGCCGCGCGCAGACGCATGAGATTGTGGAGAAGATTGATGTCTCGCCCAAGATGTATCAGCGGCTTGTTGCAAAGATTACCGGCAAGCCCGAAGAGCGCATCCTCAGCTATCTCATGTTGCGCTCCCTCAAACAGGCACGCTACTCCGACGTCAACGAAGGTCACTTCGCGCTCGCCACGCAGAGCTACACGCATTTCACATCACCGATTCGTCGTTATCCAGACCTCATCGTTCATCGCATTGTGAAAGACCTGTTGCACCAGGGCGCGAATCCTGAAGGTGTAGGAGAAGCGTCGGATGCGCCCCCTGCGGCAGCCTCTTCGCGGCCAAAGGCAGGCTTTGACGAGCCGCTCCCGAAGTCTGAAATTGCTGCGATTGCGCAGGAGACCAGCGAAACGGAGCGCCGCGCTGCGGATGCGGAACGCGAACTCATCGAGTGGAAGAAGATCAAGTTTATGCAGGACCGCGTCGGCGAAGACTTCGACGCGATGATCCTCTCGGCTACTAAGTACGGGGTCTTTGTGGAGCTCACTGATCTTTATGTGGAAGGCCTCGTTCCCATCTTCACGATGACGGATGACCGCTACACCTTTCGCGAGAATGCGCGTGAAATCTGTGGTGAAAACACCGGGCGCTGTTATCGGCCGGGCATGAAAGTGCGTGTCGTGCTCGACCGCATTGACCGTATCCAGCGCAAGCTGCAGTTCGCCATTCTGGAAGTGGAAGGCGAAGAGATTGCGCGGGATGCGCGTCCGTTCCGCAAGACGGGCAAGACCGCGGCGCGCAAAGAAAAAGCTGCGCGCAAAGCATCCTCCTCACGCGCGACCGAACACAAACGCACTTCGCCGGACCGCAGTGGCAAGCCAAAGAAGGCGCGCGGCAAAGGCAGGCGCCGCTGATCTATTTGATCTATTGCGGACCAGTCAGCCACAGCTTTCTATCCACAGGATCAAGCCGTTCAATGGCATAGCGCAGCGCCGTTCGCGGCATACGCGTGTAGTGTTTCCGCAGAAAGGCAAGCAGCGCCGGCATATCCACCTTGCCTGCCTCGCGCAGTAGCCAACCTACGGCCTTGTGCATCAGATCGTGTTTGTCTTCCAGCAGCATCTCCGCAATGCGGAAGGTCCGTTCTGTCTCACCACGCTTCAATGCGGCGAAGGTGCTCACCATGGCGATACGCCGCTCCCACAGGTTCGATGATCGCGCCCACCTGCCCGCGAGCGAGCCGTCCGCATCGTGCTCACCGAACAACATCCGAGCGGAGGTATCCACCAGGTCCCAGTTGTTTACGCCTGCGCGGTGCTTCACATAAAAGCGATGCAGCGCTGCGCGCATTTTCTCATCTGCCTTCTTGTGTTGAAGATCGAGAATCAACAGCGCAATCAACCGGTGTTCGTGCCATGACGAGGCCAGAAGCTCCGCAATATCTTCCAACGGCAGTTCGCGAAACTCCTTTGCAATTTTGCGCGATATCGGCACGGATAGCCCCAGCAATTTGTCACCCTCGGCATACTCGCCTGGACCGGTGCGGAAGAATCCTTGTAAAAACCGTGCCCGCTCCGGATCGCGCAGAGCGTTGACCTCGCGCTTAAGAGCAGCAAGGGATGGCTTCGGCTTCTCAATCTTCTTTCGAGCAGGCATACCCACAGCTTCGCACGTTCGGCAATCGCGCGGGCGATACAATATCCATTGGACAGGAGAAGCGATAAATCCATGGCAAATATGGTGTTTTGCGCAAAGTACAAGCAGGAGATGGAAGGGCTCGACGAGCCGCCATTCGACTCTGAACTCGGCCAGAAGGTCTACAAGACCGTCTCGAAAAAAGCGTGGGGCGAGTGGGTGGAGCGGCAGAAGATGCTGCTCAACGAATACCGTCTTCAGCCGTGGACTCCGCAGGCGCAGGAGTTTCTCGTAGAACAGATGAACGAGTTTTTCTACGGCTCCGGCGGCGACCTGCCCAAGGAATTCGTCGCGCCCACTGAGTAACGCGCGATGTCGATGACACCCATTGAAGTGAGCCGCGCCGAGCAGAAGTCCGGCACGGCCAGTAGCGGCAGCCGCTTTGTGCGCGCGTGTCTGCGCCAGCCCGTGGACCGCACACCTGTGTGGTTCCTGCGGCAGGCCGGCCGCTACATGCCGGAATATATGGCCGTGCGCAAGCACCACTCGCTGCTCGACATCTGCCGCACGCCGGAGATTGCTGCCGAGGTCACCATCACCGCAGCCGAGCGGCTGGATGTAGATGCGGCCATCATCTTCGCAGACCTCCTGCTGCCCCTTACTCCCATGGGTGTGAACTTCGAATTCGTCAACGGCGAGGGCCCCGTAGTACACGCGCCCATCCGTACGCGTGAACAGATTGAAGCACTACGCACCGACCGCGCGGGAGATCTGATCTACGTCGCCCAGGCTATCGAAAAGGTCAGCAGACACTTCAGCGCGCCGCGCGCAGATGGCGACCAACTCGGCATCATCGGCTTTATTGGCGCGCCGTTCACGCTTGCCAGCTACATGATCGAGGGCGGCAGTTCGCGCAACTACATCGAATGCAAACGCATGATGTACGCGCAGGACGGCGCGTGGCCGCTGCTGATGGAAAAGCTCATCGCCGTGCTCACGCAATACGCGCAGCAGCAGGTAGAAGCAGGCGCGGACGTTATCCAGATCTTCGATAGTTGGGCCGGCGCTCTCAGCGTGAGCGACTACCGCGACTTCGTTTTGCCGCACACCAAAGAACTCGTGCAGCGCGTGCAGCAAATGGGCGTGCCCGTCATCTACTTTGGTGTGGACACTGCTTCACTGCTGCCCACATTCCGTCAACTGGAGGCAGACGTAATTGGCCTCGATTGGCGAGTGCCGCTGGACGAAGGCTGGAAATGCATCGGTCATCACACCGCTGTGCAGGGCAATCTCGATCCCATCACGCTTTTTGCCGGTGAAGACCTGCTCAGAAAGCGCGTGAAAGAAGTGCTCGACGCCGCAGACAATCGCAATGGACACATCTTCAACCTGGGCCACGGTATCGTGCCTGGCACTCCTGTCGAAAACGTAGTCAACGTCGCACGTTGGGTGCGGGAGATGAGCGCGCGATGATTCTCTTTCCGTGGATGGAAGAGATCGTCTATGGCGTGGTTGGCTTTGCGCTGGCACGGAAAGCCATAAAAGATACACGCGCGCAGAAGAATCAAAAACAATCAGATGCTATTTTGCTTCTCGCTCACGGCACCCCCGATACGCTTGGCGAGATGGCGGAATATCTCAGGCTTGTCACCGGTGGACGCGGTGTTCCCCAACACGTCGTGGAAGAACTGAAACACCGTTACGCCGGGATTGGCCTGCGGGACGAACCAACGGCAGAAGGTCCGCACCTCACTCGCTGGACGATGCGCCAGGCAGAGCTTCTTCTCCAGAAAACAGACAAGCCCGTCTACGTCGGCATGCGTAATTGGCGCCCGTTCATCGCTGACACAGTGGAACAGATGAAGCGTGACGCCGTGGATAAAATCACAGCCATCTGCCTCGCGCCGCAGAACTCACGCACCAGCGTGGGCCTGTACAAACGGGCGCTCATGGACGCTGTGGGCGACACCATGCAGGTGCGCTTCATTGCCGGATGGGCCACTCATCCTCTGCTCATCCAGGCCTTTGAAGAGAAAATGCGCACCGCACTGCACACCGCGCGCGCACTGCACCCTAATGCAAAGATCGCCGCACTCTTCACCGCGCATGCCGTCCCCTGCCGCACTATTCAGGCTTCAGCAAACCCAGTCGAGCATCACGGCATGGTGCTCGCCACCGAACCCGATACCTATGCCATCGAGTGCAAGCAGACTGCGGCTCACGTTGCCGGTAAGTTGCGAGACGTACTTCCGCCACAAGATGCCTACTTCAGCTTTCAGAGCCAGGGCATGAGCGGCGGCCCATGGCTCGGGCCCACCGTAGAAGACACCCTCGCCGCGTTGCAGCAGAGCGGTTACACGCACATTGTTATGCAGCCCATCGGCTTTGTCTGCGACCACGTGGAAATTCTCTACGACATCGACATCGCTTTCCAACAACTCGCGCACAATCTCGGCATCACGCTCTCCCGCGCCGAAAGTCTTAACGAGTCGCCAACACTCATTGCCGCTCTCGCAGATATCGCGCTCCACCCGGACCATCGCTCGCAAGTCCCTCCATCCATCTCAATTTCCGCCGCAGAGATCGTCACTCACTCTCTGCCGGAAGGAGTGAGCGCATAATATGTCACACGTCGCTATCGTAGGCGGCGGTATCGCCGGGCTCTCGGCCGCGTACGAACTCGCAAAACGCAGCGTTCCGTTCCAAATCTTTGAAGCCAGCCATCGCTTCGGCGGCATTGTAGAAACAGAGCACCACGACGGTTTCGTGATGGAGTGCGGCCCCGATGGCTGGATCACTGAGAAACCCTGGGCACGCGAACTCGCCATCGAACTTGGCCTCGCGGATGACCTTATTGCTTCCAATGACGCGACGCGGATTACCTGGATTTACCGAGACGGCCAGTTGCATGCCATCCCTGAAGGCATGCGCATGATGGTTCCCACTAATCTCAATGCGCTCCGCTACTCAGCACTCTTTTCGCAGGAAGCCATCGAAGCCTATGAACGGGAACCTTCCCGCGCACATGAACTCAAACAATACGCAGCGGATCACGCTGGCACGGACGAGTCTGTCGCCAACTTCATCCGCCGTCACTTCGGCGAAGAGGTCACCCGCACGATTGCCGCTCCTCTGCTCGCCGGGGTCTTCGGTGGAGATGTGGGAACTCTCAGCGCGGAAGCCGTGATGCCGCAGTTCGTTTCCATGGAGCGCGAACACGGCTCGCTCATCAACGCACTCACCGCGCGCACATCTGCCAATGCGCAACCAGTCTTCACCTCACTGCGCAACGGCCTCGGCACACTTATAGACAGCATCGTCGTCACGCTGCCGCAGCAATCGCAAAAGCTCCATCACACCGTTGCTGCAATCAAGCATGAAAACGCTCACTGGCACGTCGAAGCATCAGGAGAGTGGCGCGCCTTCGATCACCTCATCCTCGCCACGCCAGCGCACGTCACACGCACGCTCCTCAGCAGCATCGACACGGAAGCAGCCGCGCTGCTCGACATGCCCGCAAGCTCTGCCGTCCTCGTTGCTCTTGCATTCACCGCAGAGCAGTCACAGAACATCCAGATTCCCGCAGGCTTCGGTTTTCTCGTACCTCCGAAAACGCAAGGCTCCGGCCTGCTCGCCGCCACCTTTGTCGACCAGAAATTCCCGCACCGCGTACCACCTGGCGGGCGCCTTCTTCGTGCCTTCTTCGGCTCTGCCACCGCAGAGCAAATGCAATCTGAAACAGACGCTTACATTGCCGCAGTCGCACACGCACAACTCTGTGATCTCCTCGGCACACAACTCCCCGAACCATCCCACACAGTCGTGCGCCGCTGGCCGCAATCGCTCCCGCAATACACTGTCGGCCATCGCGCACGTATGCGCAGGCTGGATGAACGCATCGCGCTCCAGCCCGCCCTCACACTACTCGGAAACGCTTACCGCGGAGTCGGCCTGCCCGACCTCATTCGCGATGGGCGCGCCACCGCAGCATCCATCGCAACATAAGCAAGGGCCTCCTGTAAGGGAAGCCCTTGCTTATGTTGCTCATCAAATATCAAGCAGCCATATCGGCTTCGACGTTCAGCTTGTCAGAGCACATGGAAAGTACGCGGTCAGCATTCTTCTCTTCCTCAAGAATCTGCTCCAGTACCGCAGCATCATTGGTGCGGCCCAGCAGGTCTGCCCAACTACGTAACGTACCGTAGATCGCGATCTCGTGGTGCTCCACCTGTTGACAAGCAGCAATAATGGATACATCGCAAACTTGTTCGTTGTCCGCGTCGGTCAACATATCGCTGCCTTCCGTCGCCAACGCGCTCATCACCTTACAGGTTTCGGTGTCGTTGTCGCCGGTCAGGTCCATAAGCATCGACTCCACGCGTTGCACATGTCCTTCGGTTTCGGAAAGGTGGCGCTGCAAGCCGCTGCGCAACTCCGGATCGGTTGTCTTTTCAATCATCGTAGGCAGCACCTTTGTGAGCTGCTGCTCCATATCCAGCGTCTTCTTCAGCGACGCGGTGTACAGCTCTTCAAGGTTCTTCAAATTCGCGGAAAAAATCTTCATGGCACGCATCTCCTCGCCGGCGTAATGGAATTGTCCAGCCGGAATAAGGAGTAGGATGCCGTGGTGTGCCAGGACTTCCTGTGTATCGCCATGCGCTCCTGCGCCGTTTCACGCAAGAGACTTATCCTGTCGCGATACAGCGCTGCTTTATTTGTTTTCGACGCGCTTCTTCAAATCGGCATGGAAGCTGTTCAGCCCCGCGCCAAGGCCAAACTGATAGGCAAGAAATCTTGACCAGGGCGAGTAAATACGCCCATGTTCTGTGGTCGTAAGATGGGTCGAGGTTGCATTGATGGACTGCAGATCATACGTCCAGGTGCCCTGAAAGACCTCTTCTTCTATGCGGTCTACAGCTTCCTTGCCTTGTGTGACTACATGCTCACATACCTTAACGCGTTCTTTTTTGTGCATCTCGAGATAGCATGCATCGCCATTCTCGGCAGGCAACTTCTCCACCGCTGTCACCGGACTGTACCACTGCGGCAGCGACTGGTAGTCGCGGATCGCGTTCCACACTTCGGCTCGCGGCGCCATGATCGTCACACTGCGCTCAATCTCATGCTCTTCCGGCAGATACATGCCGCGTATATAGCAGGCGCTTACAAACACGGCCAAACCGATAGCGAGATACAGAACTACTTTCAGAAATTCCTTCATCACTTTGCCTCTTCGCCAGAAGGCGATGGAATCGTTTCGCCCAGCGGCACCGGTGTTCCAAAGTGCGGTGTACCGTCAGCATTCCAAGTGAACGGCTGCACCCGCGTCGCGCGCTTGCCACCGCATCCCATGTGCGGCGCAGGATTGGCATGATAGACGATCCAGTTCTGTTTGCCGTCGGGCGATGTAAAAAAGCCATTGTGTCCCGTGCCAAATGCATGCGCCGCCGCGTCGCTCGCAAACACTGGCTGAGAAGATTTCGTCCACGCCTTCGGATCCATCGGATCGCCACCGGGCGCAAGCGTCAGCATACCCAACGCATATTCGTCCTCCCAGCAGGCGGAAGCTGAATAGGTAAGAAACACGCGCCCGTCATGCTGCAGCACTTCCGGCCCTTCATTGATATTGACGTGCCGCGCCGCGCCGTCTGGCTTATTTAGATCGCCCTTCGTTTCCCAGGCATACGTCGGCGTAGAAAGCAGAATGCGCTTTCCCTCCAGCTTCCACGGTTTCTTCATCCGCGAAATGTACAAATTTTGTACGCCGTTCTCAGTGCCCGGCCATCCGGCCCACACGGCGTACCACTTGCCCTTGTATTCAAATGCGGTGAGATCAATCGCCCAGCTATCGTCTTGCGTGTTCAGTTTGCCTAGCAACTTCCAATGCAAAGAGGCCGGATCGTTCTCCCGGTTCTCCAGCACATAGATACGGTGATGATGGTTGTCACCGTCATCCGCGGCAACGTAGATGTACCATCGTCCGTGGATGCGGTGCAGCTCTGGCGCCCATAGCTGTTTGGAATACGCGCTCTCCACCGGTGGTCCACACCACCACAGGCATGGCTGTAGATAGTCCTGCCAGCGTATTCGCTTTGCGCAGCGTTACATTCCGGCTGGTGGTGGTCGTCAGATAATATGTGTGCCCCGCGCGAACGATCCACGGATCAGCGCCACTAGGCAGTAAAGGATTGGTCACCTGCGCAACCGCAGAGACCGCAAACAGCAACAAGGCAGCAATCTTCATAGAGACGCAACCAGTGTAGCTCGCGATCTATGACTCATCCGCCGCTTACTTCTTTTGTCCAAACGGCTGCTTCAAACCCGCCTCCGCAGCAGCGCGCGTTTCCATCCGCAGATTACTGATCGCCAGCGCAGCCTTATATTCCTTCACGGCTTCATCCCGCTCCGGTTCGGTCTCGGTGTCATACAGCCGCCCAAGATAGATGTGGGCCCACGCCAGCGTCTCGGGATCGTGCGACGTCTCCACAATTTTCTTAAACTTCTCCAGCGCATCTTCTGGTTTATGCCGCATCAAGTCCACGCGGGCCAGCAGATACAGCGCGCGATCCGGACTCTTCGCCCTCTCCTGATGGGCAATCGCCTCAGCGCCATCCAGATCGCCTTTGCGCAGCTTCATCTCGCCCAGGTCGAGTCCGGTGGGCAAAGGCTTTGGCCTGCTCACGCGTGCACCTGCCAGCACATCGCGTTTCGACTGTTTATCGAAGACGATTTCCTTTACGTGATTCACCTCATGCTGCACATCCATGCCGTACACCATTTCGCCAATATCTTCTTTTAGCGAAACGCCGGCAGATTCCATCTGCGCCAGCTTGTTATAGAGATACTCCGTAAGCACCCAGCCCTGCCGCATCTCCCCCGCAACCTGGCGCCGCCGGACGATCTCCGCGCGCCGTTCATAATCGATCAGGTCCTGGTTATATCGATCGATCTCTGAACGCTGCCTCACATTTACCGGCCTCTTCGGCTTGGGGAATCCAACATCCATCGTGCGCGCTTCGATTGCCTTGATAAGGCACTCCGTTACCAGCGCAACAATGTCGTTTTTATAGATAAAGTCGATCGGCGCATCCTGCACCGTCTTCAGCAGAGGAGTCAGCCGTTCCGTGGAAGACGCGCGTGCATAGATCAGCGGTTCAACTTCATAGTGCAAATAACTGTGCCGCAAATCGTCCAAACGCACACCACCATCGGCGGGAGTTGCGTCCGCTGCAGGGGCCGTTGGCGAGGTCACCACAAAATAGTCCGCTCCATAGATACGTGCATTGGTTGCCGCGGGCGAGAGCAACGGCTCCAGCAGAATTACAAAGCGCCTGCCATCATACGAGGAGACTGGCTGCTTCAAGTAGATGTTCGTATCCAGCAGCACACGCGTCAGCGGATCGTGCAGCCTGGCCACAGCCGCCTCATAGTCCGGCCTGTGCTTCAGCCAGATCACATGCAGATGAGTCGCCTCCGCAAACGTGCGCAACAACGGCAGAACATTGACTACCTGCAAGGAATCCGGTGGCATCTCTGTTTCCGGCACAGAGATCGTCAGCTCCGGAGGTTGCGTGGTGAAAAGCGCAAGCGAGATGTACTGCGAGAGATTCAGCGCGCCCGCAAGCTGATGGCCAACAATGTAGTCGCACAGTTTGCTCCGTGCATCCTGCGCCGTCTGGCTCTGCGCAATCTCATGTTCCATCTCCGTGCGAATCTGCGCGCGGACTGGAAGGGAACGGTCCAGCTCTGCGTTATAACCGCACGCATTCAATCCCGCCGCTATCGTAAACAGTGCTTCACTCGTCTCCAGCGTAATGGCCGAACCCGCGGCATCCACACTCCGGCGCTGCACTGTCGAATTGGACGAAGAGGAACCTTCCTGCGATGAAGAAGATGACGAGGAAGAGGAGGTCTGCGCCGTTATTGGCACAGCGAGAGAGAAAACGAGTAATACGGAGAGAATGCCGGTACGATTCAAAGAAACTGCCTGCGTGGGATGGATATTTGGACGCTCAGGCAGAGTCTATGGAAGCGAGCAAGCGCGGGTCAACCGCGCACCGAGATGCCGCTGAACGTCAGTACAACATGTCCCTTCACCGGTACGCCAAAAACCTGCGCTGGCTCAAACACCGCATGCAACATGCGATCGCGCACCGCGGAAGCAGTGGCATGGTCTGTGGGTCCGGAAAGAATATGGAAGTCGTACACGCGTCCCTGCGCGTTCACATCCGCCTCCACTACCAGCGGTTGGTCGGTGACAAGCTGATCGGCGCTTGTTCCCGCTGCGTTATAGAGATAGCGCGGAGAAGAAAATCCAGCTAGCGGCTCATCGTTCGCTTCCACTGCTGTGGGAGCTGCCGCCATAGCGCTCAAAAAACTCAACCCGGCTACAAGAATCAAAATGGCCGTTGCGGTCACCGCTCCCTGCACGGCAAAGGGACGCAGGGTGTTATCACGCAACAGTTCCCAGCGCTCCATTAGCCGTTCACCCAGACTACGCTGCTTTGCCGAACGCTCACGCGAGATCGCCAAACGCAGCCGCAATGCCAGATCGACCGGCGCCTTTAGCTGACCGGCTGCATGCAATGTGCTCTGGATCTCTTTCCACTCGGCAAACTCGCTGCGGCATGCCGGGCATGTATCCAGGTGCGCTTCCACCTGCTGCATCTCGCGGCCGTTCAGGTCGCAATCCAGATATGCGGAAAAGCGTTCGCGAATCGGTGTGCAAATGTTCTTCATCGCGCACCTCCCTTCACCGACAACGCTTCGCGCAATGCGGTGCGCCCGCGCATCAACCGGCTTTTTACGGTACCGATATTGATCTTCAGGATCTCGGCGATCTCGTCGTACTGCATGCCTTCCATCTCGCGCAGAATCACCACCGTGCGAAACGCCTCCGGCACCTTTGCCAGAGCTTCTTCCACCTGCGCACGCATCTCCGAGTGGCTCGCAGCATCGAAGGGTGACTCCCGCTGGTCTGCCAATGAATCTTTCAGACTGGCATGGTGCTCATCGTCCTCATCCATTTCGAGATCGATGGTGACCTCCTGCTTGCAATGCCGGCTCCACCAGCGCCGCTGGTTCGAGGCTTCATGCAGCGCGATGCGATAAATCCATGTGCGCAGGCTGGAGTCGCCGTGGAAACCGCCAATCGAACGAAAAACTTTAATAAAGACGTCTTGTGTGATGTCTGCCGCGTCGGAAGGATTTTGCAAAGACCGCACAATCACCGAGTAGATAGCCGCGTGATATTGAGCAATAAGCTGATTGAAGGCATCTTCGGAGCCGGCCTGCAACTCGCGCACCAGTGCGGCATCTTCCGTCCGCAAACCGATCGCGCTGACTGCGTCGCCCATTGCTGCTCCTGCCGCAAACATTTGTTGCTCCTTTAGGCTACGTCCGCTCACCAGACGCCGCAACCACGAGAAAGAAACTGCTGCCGCCGGCGGCCCGAGTGCTCTCGCGTCACTCTGCTGGAATAGACACCTTATTCACCGGATTTGTTCCTTCTAAAAAGCAGTAATGGACACAATTTTGCACCTGGTTGGCTCGATTTTCGTGACATGCAGTACCGCAACTGAAACTGTTCGGTTGTGTTTAGCACATCACCAGGAGCGGCTTCTGCCGCCAAAAAGGAGAAGGAAATGAACCTCTCAAGCACATGTAAGAAGGCAGCTTACCGCCTCGCTATCCTGCTCGCCGGCGTGGGCCTCTCCGCCGGAGCCGCCATGGCCCAGATCTACGTACGTGTGGGACCACCCCGTCCTGTTTACGAACGCCGCCCTCCTCTGCGCCCGGGATACGTTTGGCAGCCTGGCTATCATCGTTGGGACGGTAATCGTTATATCTGGGTTCCGGGCGCATACGTAGCACCCCCTCGCCCACATGCGATCTGGGTTCAGGGAAAATGGGTTCACACCCGCCACGGCTGGCAGTGGCGTGAAGGCCACTGGCGATAAGCCGTAAATCCGCAGAAATCCCCCTTCGAAAGGCCCGTTCTGCATGGACGCAGAATGGGCCTTTTTTCCGGAGTGGAGAATGGCAAGTCATGTTTGACTTCACCCGCAGCCCACGCGACAATAGTGAAGTCCCTCCTATAAAGAGTGGGCCTGTGGCGCAGCTGGGAGCGCGCTTCCATGGCATGGAAGAGGTCATCGGTTCGATCCCGATCAGGTCCACCAAATAACTTCCTTAAAATTGCTTCCCACACGTTTTGGTGGACACCAGCATGCATACTTCTCGATGCCTCCATCTGAGGCAATTATTGACTCATCTTTATTGAACGATTTGAAACTCCGCGCCTGCGGACTGCACATCGGAACTGCCGTTGATCCATACGGTATAACGCGTAGGTTCGACGGTTTCTGCGCCCTCATTATTGAAGAATGAAAGTTCATGAAAGCCGAGAGGAAAGCTGACCTGCCTGGATTCTCCAGGGCTGAGCGTAATGCGTTGGAAGCCTTTCAGTTCGCGTATTGGCTGCTCCAGGCTTGCACCGCGGTTACGAACATAGCACTGCACAATCTCAGTGGCCGTTCGATCACCGGTGTTGGTTAAGGTTGCCGTCGCGACTATAACATTCCCGCTTCGCTTTGCAGATGCAAGCGGCACCTTACTTCCCGATAGTTGCACAGGGGAGTATCCGAATGAGGTATATGTCAGCCCGAATCCAAAAGGAAACAACGCTTCATTCGGTGCATCTATATAGCGAGATATAAAACGCGAATTGCCGGTTGGTGGAACCATTAAGTCTGCGTGCAGTGGAGGCCGGCCAGTCGGGAACTGTGCATAATAGAGCGGCTCCTGCCCTACTGCATAAGGAAAGCTGACAGGCAGCTTGCCACTTGGGGCGGCATCCCCATAGAGGACGTTGACGATAGCGTTTCCAGCTTCCGTTCCCGGAAACCACGTTTCCATGATGGCGTCGATGTGATTCGCTGCCCATGTGAGGACAAGTGGACGCCCTGAAAAGACGAGCAGTATGGTTGGCTTATGCAGCTCTGCAATACTCTCGAGAAGCTGCTGCTGGTTTCCAGGAAGATTGAGGTGGGCACGAGAACCGGCCTCGCCGCTCATCATGCCAGATTCCCCGAGCGCCAACACAATCACATCTGCCTGTCGCGCAATCTGAAGGGCTTCGGCAAAGCCGGCATCGGAATGTGACAGGATATCTGTACCTTTTGCGAAGAGAAGCTTGCCTCCATTTTTCGCAGCGCGCGCTTCGAACGCTTGCTTCACAGTAACAACGTCCTTAGGATGATGGCCTCCACCCCATGCGCCATGCATCTCATTTGCGTTGTCGGCAAGTGGACCGACGAGTGCGACAGTTTGCGCTTTGTTCGATAGAGGAAGCAATGGCACACCACGGATGGGTTTGTTCTGCAACAGTACAAATGACTCTTCAGCCGCACGACGGACCAAAGGACGGTGCTCGTCAACAGCCGAAGTTATCTCCGGAGCTGTTGGATAAGGCTGTTCAAAGAGACCAAGTGCGAACTTTACGCGCAACACACGACGAACAGCTTCATCTATTACCGCCATACTTACTTTGCCCGAACGTACCAGCTTTGGCAGTTGGGCATCATAAAAGTGCGACATCATATCTACATCCGTACCTGCTGTAATTGCCTGTGCGGTTGCAGCAGCAGCATCCAGCGCAGTGCCATGCTGAATCAATTCCATGACTGCGGTGTAGTCACTAACGACAAAGCCATTGAAGTGCCAACGGTTGCGAAGCACATCCTGCAGCAGATAACGGTCGGCTGTAGCGGGCACTCCATTGAGGGAGTTGAAGGCGCTCATCATCGTAGCTGCACCTGCTTCCACCGCTGCTTTGTAGGGCGGCAGATAGACCTGATGCAGACGGCTGATAGACATATCTGTGGTGAAGTATTCTCGTCCTGCTTCCGCTGCACCATACGCGGCAAAGTGTTTCACCGATGCCGCAACATGCGAAGGATCGGAGAGCGAAGCCCCCTGATATCCCTTGATGTAAGCGCGTGCCATCGCCGCTCCAAGATAAGGGTCCTCACCTGCCCCTTCTGTCACGCGACCCCATCGTGCATCCCGGGCAATGTCCACCATCGGAGAGTAGAACCAGCGTATGCCGGCTGTTGTTGCTTCCTGCGCAGACATGGCAGAAAGTTCAGTCACCAGTTCGGGATCGAAACTGGCTGCCAGGCCGAGAGGAACCGGATAGATGGTGCGAAATCCATGGATAACATCTGCACCAAAAAGAATCGGTATATGGAGGCGGCTCTTTTCTATGGCGGCCTTTTGGAACATATTCGTTTTGGCTGCTCCAACAACATTGAGCATGGAACCCATGCGTCCCGTGGCAGCAAGTTGCATGGCATCAATCTTGTAATGCGCTTCAGGATTTGCAGCAAGATCGACGTTTTCTGTCGCGGTCGTAGGTGCGGTAACACCCTGGTCGTTATACTGCACAAGTTGGCCCAGCTTCTCCTCCAGTGTCATCTTCTTCAGCAACGCTTCTACTCGTTGTTCAATAGCGGGAGATGCAAGCTGGGGATTAGAGACAACAGGGGTATGTGCCTTCGCCATCGCAGATCTCTGTGACCAGGCATATGGCATCGCCGATCCGAAGGTGAGAACGATTGCGATATAGCGAAGATGACGGATCAAGGGACCTCCTGTTTACTGACCGGAACGGATAAGCGTGGGTGTGCGGGTCTTGCGCACAGCAGCAGCAAGAGCAGTGGAGTTACGCTCCACGAATGTGGGAAGAACGAGAATAGAGCGGCGCTGGTGCTCTTCGGGGGAACGAAGCATCTGCAACAAAGTGCTGGCGGCCACGCGTCCCATCTCCTGCAAAGGCTGCCGGACAGTCGTCAGTCCAGGATTGTTAGTAGCAGCACTGGGAATATCGTCAAATCCCACAACGGACACATCGTTCGGCACATCGCGCCCGGCTTCGCGAAGAGCAACGATTGCACCCATGGCAGAATGATCGTTGAACGCGAAAATTGCCGTAAAAGGTTCATTCCGCTCCAGCAGCTTCATCGTGGCGACCCGGCCAGGTTCCACACCAATACCGTTCTCTTCCAACTGCACAGTCAGCTTGGGAAGAATTTCAATGCCCAATTCACCAGCCACACGGATAATGGCCCGCCAACGTGTCTGCGTATCGGAGCTGAAGCTCTGTCCTTTGATAAAAGCAATGCGGGAATGGCCAAGCTTCTTTAAGTGTTCCAGCGCCTGATGCGCTGCAAGCGTGTGGTCTAGCTCAATATTGACGATTGAGCCGTGGCGACTATGCCCCGAAACACTGACTACGGGTATTGGAAGTTCTTCGTCGATCGATGTATCAACTGCGATCAGACCTTCTACTGCACGCGATAGAAGAAGGGAAGGATAGTCACGCAACAGATCGGGACGATGACGATGGCTGACGACAAAGTAGAAATATCCGCCAAGCAAAAGAGAATCTTCGATGCCTGAAAGCACAGAAGTGGAGTAACCGTCACTGATCTCAGGAACGATTACGCTAACAATCTGACTGCGTTTGCTGCGCAACCCCTGCGCAAGAACATTGGCTTGGTAATTAAGTTTTGCCGCTGCCGCCAGAACACGATCACGCGTATCTGGAGCAATACGCAGATAGCCTGGTGACTGGTTCACCACGCGCGAGACCGTCGTTTGCGATAAGCCAAGGTGAGCGGCCAATTCCTTTAAGCTGGTCCGGCGATAGATCTTAGGCGGGATGGGTTCTTTTTCGCTCACGGCTTCTCCTTCTCGGCAGGTTCGACTGCATATAACCCGTAAGGTTTCAGACCTGCTGCTTTTTCCATCCTGGTGATTTCAGGATTAGCCATGAAACTGCGCCACAACAAACCAGTGCGGCCATTTTCAATCATGATCGCTTGCGGTCCCTGATTGAGCGCAAGTTCGTCAGGCGAATACCAATCCGTCTGTTCATTAAACGCATTGCGGAATCCATAGATGCTCCACGTGTATGCACCAAGGTCACGATAGAAATGTTTCAACGCTGCAAGCGATTCTTTGGGCGTATAAGCGTAGGCCCCTACTGCTGCGGTTGGGGCAAGGGTTCCGTCATCTTCAGTGAAAGGCTGGAACTCGCGATATCCTCGCGGCCCCGTGACGGCAGAGAGCCCCCAGCTTTCAGCACTGTAACCCTTCATGTGCAGCGGATTTTCCATGGAGTATCGCTGCTGCACGAGTGAGATATTGCGGCTGTTTTTGAACCAATCAGTAAAAGAATCACGAAAATGCGGATCAAACCCGAGGAAGTTGTAGTGAGTAAAGAAAAGCGGTCCGGGCGATTGTGGAGTGTAGTTAACGTCCACATGAATGCCGTAATAGGTATTCGCAATGGGAAACCGGCGCTGCGCATCCCCTTGCGACTCCCAGCCCGTGCGATAAAGCGAGGCAGGAACGCCATGAGTCGGCGATGCGATGGCGAGCACATACGTAATCATGGTTTCGTTATAACCGTGCAAACGATTGGCAATGGCAAACCCGTAATGCGGAGACCAGTGCCACCAGAGAGCGTCTTTTGATGGAGTAAGAAACCAATTCCACTCCACACCTTCCCAAAGTTTGGTGATATGGTCGCGTAACTCGCGTTCGGGAGCATTGTCGCGAGTGAAGTAGCCACGCGCTGCAAGTAAACCCTGCATGAGAAAAGAAGTCTCGACCAGATCGGCGCCGTCGTCCAGTACGCCAAACACAGGAAGCATGTGCCCTGTGGTGCCGCTTAGGAAGTGCGGCCATGCGCCATGAAAGCGGTCTGCGTGCGCCAAAAAGTTTGTGATGCGCAACATGCGTTCTACGATCGCCTCGCGCGGAGCAAAGCCGCGTTCTGCTGCAACGATCATGCTCATGATGCCGAAGCCGCTGCCGCCAACAGCAATCGTGTCTGGTCCGCCGGGTATGGATTCGTGCGCCATGCCGGAGTGCGGCTCAGCGCCATCCCAGTAGTAGTGAAAACTGGCTTCTTCCACCATGTCGAGCAACTCATCATCGCTCATGGTGTGTGTATGTGCGTTCACTGTATTTGAAAAAACAGATTCACGCAGAGCTATCGTGCGCGCAGTGATGCGATAGCGAAGATCTGCATCTGCTTTACCTACAAAATCGGCAAAGCGACGTACGCCTGGACGCTGCACACCAACAGGATGGAAACTGCCTCCGTATTCTGCGCGATAGATGACATACTCCGTAACGTTCGTGCCAGCCGGTTCATCCCATGTGAGATCGACGTGCCGCTCATACGACTTTGCCTGCACGTGCTGCGGCACTTGCGGCACATGCAGATCCGCTGGAGAAGGAGTCGTAAACCTGATCTCATCTATATACAATGTGTGCGACACGCCGTCCTCTGCGCTTTGAGAAAAGAGAATGACGTTCGTACGCGCAGGGTCAAACTTCTTTACCGATGCAGAAACGAAATGCGATAGAGGAATGCTAATGCGCGTCCACTTTTTGGGCGTGAGAGCAGGGCTGAAGCCTTCAAGTTTGAGCGGCAGTGTGAAGCCACCATTACCATCCCGTAACGTGATCTGCGGAAGAGAAGAACGGCCCATCGCTTCCGCAGCATAGATCCAGAACGACAAGTGCGTTCCAGAAAAGGTGTTGCCACGATTGGGCCATGAAGATGGCTGCAATTCAACGGTCCAGGCGCCATTCGGCTTTGAAATCCAATGCAGACGCAAAGAGTTAGGCGCGCTGACAAAGTTTGTCTTTTCCAGCGGAAGATGGCCAGCTATTCCGTCAATACTGCTGGGCGATACAGATTTTACGCGTGAATAGAAATTGCTTTTCGCCGACGAGCTGTTATCAAAGAAAACACTGCGCGCATAAGTTTCCATAGCATTCTGAGCGCAAAGGACCGGCACGCCGATAGTGAGAGCAAGCAGAGTGATCGAAATGCGATAGTTCATATTCATTGTTTGGCCGGAACAACTAAAAGATAAAGTGCATTAGGGCCGAGTGTGACCGTAAGACTATTTCGCTCAAGTACGCGGCGTTCTGCTGGACCGGGGTTGGAGCGGTCATTGAACTCCTGGACCTGCTTCTGGGTCGGACTGTTTGGGCTACCCATAGCTTTGAAAAACGGTATGACATTACCATGCGTCTCATCCACACAAGAAATAGAGACGCTGCTATTTGCGCGGACTCCATCAAAATGCAAGGTGATTGTCTTGTGATGTCCGCTCTCTCCCGGCGGAACAAGGTTCCAAAGAACGATGGCAATCGATCCGTCGAAACGTCGCGTGACTAGAACATTGTGCGCATCGTTGGCGATACGCTCATCGCCGAGTTGATGCAGCAGCGCAAAGTCATAGAAGGCCGGCTTGTTGATACCTCCAATGGCACGCAATCCAAAATGATGAAATGGAGAGTTCGGTGGACCGCCTTCTTCAAAGACCTCTGAGAACGTCCAGAAGGAAAGGTAATCCACCATACCGTCCGTCTCGCGAATAACGTTGGCCACGGCAGGACCGACATAGGGTGTTTCGCGCGCTCCATGCGCTGGATCTACATTCCACTCTGTCCACAACAGCGGCAGATGCGGAATGGGCGATGCATCGATCTGATGGCGCACCTTCGCTACCACTGCTCCCATACGACCTTCAGGAGCGATCACTTCATCTGTTCCGAGCAAACGTTTTACAGGCTCATTGGCATAAGCATGCGTCGAAACAAAATCGACGGGGACATGGTTCTCCGAGCAGTAGCTAAGAAAATCCGGAATCCACGCAGCTGCGGCCGTCGCAGGACCGCCAACACGAAGGCGAGGACTTACTTTCTTCAAGTCGCGCGCGGTGTGTGCATAGAGGTTGAAGTAAGACTCTTTGCGCGGAATGCCGCCCCAGAAATCGATATTGGGCTCGTTCCACACTTCGAAGTACCACTGAGAAACTTCTTCGATGCCATATCGTTCGACCAGATGCTTACCAAGTGCCGTCATCAAGTCGTCCCAGCGTGCCATGCTCTTTGGCGGGGAAACATTCTGTTTGTACCAGAAGGGATGCAGGTCGTCCGGATTGAACGCCAGCTTCTTCGGCATAAAGCTGATCTCAACAACAGGCCGCACACCATTGGCAAGCAGACCATCGTAAACATCATCGATGTAATTGAAGTTGTAGACCGGCTCGCCATGAGCATCTTCGTTGTAGACGCCGAGTTCGTCATGCAGAATCGCGTGGAAACGGACGTACCGGAAATCGGTAACGGACTTCACAGCGCGCAGATCATTGCGATAGCTCTCCCGCAACGAAAGAATGGCGCGACCGGAGCCGAACATCCCCTCCCAGAAATGTGGAAATGGTTTTGAGGGGGCAGTCGCATGAATCGTAATCTCTTCTTTGTCCTGAGCGGAAAGCGTGCCACTGGACACTAAGCACACTGCGGCAGCCAGAAGAAGTCGTTTTAGCGTGACTGTGAACATCGCGTCCTTGAAGGGGTTGAACATGGAGGCCGTGGTGAGATATCACCACGGCCTCCATGTATAGGGGAGAGACTAGAAGGAGAAGCGGGCCTGCATGTCCATGATTCGTCCAGCAAGACCACCCTGTGCCTGGCCGAAGTTATTGCTTGGAGTAAATACAGTTCCGGCTGCATTCCAACTTCCGAGCGAAGAGTTGACGCCCGTTAGATTGGTCTGGTTGAACAAATTGAATGCATCGATCCGGAACTCAAGGTTTGCATGTTCACCCAGTACAGGCATGTGCGGAAGATGGAATGCCTTCGCAAGGCTGGCATCTATGGATTGATAGCCGGGGCCGGTGAAGGAATTACGCGCTACACCCGGTACGGGAGGTAAAGTTCCAGCGTTCGGAAATGTATTGCTGACAGGCGTAAACGGCACGGAGAAGTACGTCCGTGTGTCCGCATTGGGGAAATTCTTATTGCGGGCTGCGGTGTTTCCGGAGTTAGTTCCGGTTTTGAAGGCGGCATTGCTAAGATCATTGCCTCCATTGCCGTAATAAGCAGCCGGGCGGAAGGTGTTCTTTCCGCTATTGCCATAGTAAGCCGAACCTCCCATGCCATAGGTCGGTGTCCAGGGAAAGCCAGTATGCCAGTTAAAGATGCCGGTGATGGTGAAGCCATCCGCCAGCGCATGCAGAATGTAGTTCCTGTGGCTAAAGAAGCTCGTCTCGTACATGCCGAAGAGCTTGAAAGCATTCTGCACGTTGTAATCGGATCGGCCATAAGAGTAAGCAAGGTTTTGAGGATATGCATCCTCGTAATACGGACTTGATCCATTGTCCATGCTCTTCGACCAGGTGTACTGCGCCTCCATCTGATAGTGACGCGCAAAGTTGTGCTTGATGGTCGCCAGCAGCGCGTTGTAATTGGCGTTTCCTTTGTTGGAATACATGCCTACGCGGGATAGACGGGGATTCAGGGAATATCCCTGTGCTGCGGCCAGAATATTGACGTCCTGTTGTAGTAACAAATGATGGCTGATGCTGCCTTGATAACCCAGCGTTGCGACCCACTGCTTGCCAAGGTCATACTGCGTATCCAGTGAGTAGTGATAGGTCTGGATCGTCTTGGGATTCGGATCGAAGGTCGTCACGCTGATCGTGCCCGTAAGCGGCAATCCATTTGCATCGTATGTCGTCACTGCAGTGGAATTCTGCGGAAAGTAAAAAGGGCTCTTCAGATCGGAAGATGTAGCTTCCTGAATGCTGCTGCCCGTTCCCGTCGTACCGCCAGCGGCTGCATTCTGTTTGCAGCAGAAGGAAAAGTTAAGCGTGTTGCCGGGATTGCCTCCCACGCCTGATGTAATGGCAATTTCATTCTGGTTGTAATTGATTCCAAACCCTCCACGGATAACAACCTTGCGCTCAAAGTATGCCGGGTTCCAGGCAAAACCGACCTGAGGTCCGAAGTTCGATTTTTGTGCGGTATAGAGATCGCCACCCTTGCGAATGTGGAGCCCCGAAACGAGAGAGGATCCAGAACCAAGTTGGGCGACGCGGAATTTGTCGTCTTTGTCATACAGTGGCCCATAGTAGTCATAACGCAGGCCTAACGTAACGGTCAGCCCTGGGCTGAGCTTCCAGTTGTCCTGTACAAAAGCGCCCCACAGGTTCTCGCGATCGTCGAAGCGGTTGGATGTAGGTTGCCCGGTAGCAGGATTGAAGCTGCCGCTCTCAGAATATGGAGCGTCGTTGAGGAAGTTCCAGATGTTCGCAAAGTTATAGGTGAGACGTGATGCTCCCGGACTCTGCGCGAGGTAATAGAGACGCGTGAGCGTCGCACCGGCTTTGATGGTGTGGCGGCCTGCAACTTTGGTCAGGATGTCCTGATAACCAAACGTCCACTGATTGAAGACGCTTGGGCTTGACGGAGCAAAGCTGGAGATGGAAGTGTTCGGGAAGATCTGTCGCGTGTCCGAAAAGTTTGTCGGTCCCAGACCGAATGGTGTGTTCGGATTACTGTCTACTTCGTTCCAACGCCACCCAGCAGCGTTCGCACGCGCCTCATTCAACAACGTGGGCGAAAAGGTGTGGTTCCATAGAGCGGTAAAGGCATAGTTCTTGCGGTTGTTGACATATTGGTTGATACCGCGCGCAGGTCCATTCACACTATGGCTGATCACCGGGACCCAGTAGATCATTCCGCTCAGCCTGTCTTTCGAAGTAACCTGTCCATCCACGCGGCCGTAATACTGATTGGCTTCGCGGCTGCTGCCGGTATACACCGCATAGTTCGCGATATCGGCCACGCCATCCAGTCCACTGCCATATCCAGGCTGGGTGGCAACAGTAGTGCGGGACGTGTCGTAGGTACCCAGACCGGTCGTCAAAGGAGAACCAACGTCCATGCCATCAGCCAATGCATGGCAATAAGGACCTTCCACCAGACCAAGGGCTGCGCAGGTGTTGTTAGAGGTGAGACCTAGCGATTGAACGCCCATGCCCGGATACGTGGTGTACTTCGATGCAATGCTGTTTGCGGTAGCTCGTGTCAGCAATGCCGGCGTTTCAAACCATCCAGTCCCGTAATTGGTCGTTTTCAGGCGGAGTGTTTCATAAGCAAAGAAGCCAAAGATCTTGTCCTTCCAGACTGGCCCGCCCAAACTGCCGCCATACTGATTGAATCGCTGCGTGTCGCGATTCAATCCGCGCTGCTGAGGAGTCTGCGGCACACCTGTAATTGGGTTATTGGCAAAGACGGAGTTCGGCCCGTTCCAGCGCTGATATGCATTAAGTCCTGGACGGTCTGCCTTGAAGAAGAGACTGCCGTGCAATTGGTTGGTGCCGCTCTTTGAGGTGATCTGGATCTGGGTTCCGGTATAACGACCGAATTCTGCATCGTAGGGATTGGCTGTCACCTTTACGTTTTCTACCGATTCCTGCGTCGGCGTAACGACAGTTGTTCCACCCCACACTGCACTCGTCGCGCTAATGCCATCAATCTGGATGCCGTTGGTGTTCGTCTGATTGCCATTGCCGACAACCTGCGGACCATTCTCCACCTTGTAAATGCCATCGCTGGCTGCAGCGCCACCCTGATTGGTTCCAGGAAGATTTCTTACGCCGCCGGAAGCGCCTTGCCCACCATCCGCCAAGGTTCCTGGGGCAAGCTGCGCCAGGGTCGTTACATCGCGTCCGAAGGCGGGCAAATGAGTAAGCTGCTGTTCGGTAATCACGCCGCCGATGGATGCGGTCTGCGTATCCAATCCCGGGACCTGATCGTGACTGTTCACAGTGATAGTGGTCGCACTCTCACCTATGGACATCACCACATTCAGGTTGTTGCTCTGCTCTGGAATAAGCTTCAGATTATCGATGACCTTCGTCGCAAATCCAGTCATCGTCGCAGTGAGCTGGAAACTACTGGGCGGTAGCGCGTTGAAGTTGTAGATACCGGCTTCATTGGTCTTTGCAGTTACTGCCTGGTTGGTCTGCTTATCCAGCAAGGTAAGCGTGGCTCCGGGAATCACCGCTCCCGTAGGATCAGTGACCGTGCCCTGGATTGCAGTTCGGAACTGCGCCTGTGCGAGCGGAACAGCTAACAGAAAAAGTGCAATTGCAGCAAACAGACGCAGCGAATTGCGTATAGGAAGTGACATGGAAAGCCTCCAAAAGACGAACGATTCATACTTTGCGCAACCGATTGCGCATAGGAGAGTACAGATATCACTCAACTATGAGAACTGTCAAAATAAATATCGGGCACGAATGTGAACGGTGACGCCGGTTTATACCCGGATGATGATGGCAGTCTCCTTCCTTCCTCCGCCTCTATTCTGGAGCACAGGTGAGGGAGCATTCTGCCTAAGCTATGCCGTGGCGAGAAGGAACTGCCGCAGTCATTTTTTTCGAAAAACTTTCGAAGTTCCAATAATGAATGCTGGTACTAATACTGGACCGGTTTTTGCTTTGCGCGGGGCAGTTTTACTCCTAACATCTTGGCCAGCGTGGGGGCCACCTGCCGCATATCTATAATTCCAAGATCGCGGTGTTTGGCGATGCCATGGCCCATGGCCATGAAGCTTGCGCGTAACTCAGGATGTCCCGGCAGATATCCATGATTGCCACCAAAGTGTCTTCCCTGACGATCGGCGTTGAATCCGCCAGCAGCCGTCCATCCAGGTTTGAAATCAAGTAGAAAAGAAGCATCCGGAAAGCCGCCGTACGCCGCAATTTCCGATGGGCCGATCACACGCTCAATGCCGTTAGCGGGATCGGAGGCCAGTTTATTAAGAACGGCAGCAGTGCGTTCCAACAGAGTTTTATCGTGAGAATTTTTTAGCATGATGGCTGCTGTTCCTCCTGCCTCCCACGCATATGCGTCCCATGAAGCGATATCAGGCTTCGGTCCATCTGTTAATTTGATCAACCCTGCATTGGCAAGATAGCGATTTACCGGCACAGAGTGTTCTATCTTCACAAATCCGTGATCGGAAACGATAACCACCTTTGCCTTCGGATGCTTCTTCCACTCTGCCTGCATCACGCGATTGACTTCTTCATCGATCACCTCGAGCGCCTTATTGGCTTCAGGAGTAAAGGGGCCTTTGCGGTGTTCAGCAGAATCAAGATCGGAGAGATGAAGCATAACAAGATTGGGATCGAAGGTATCGATAATGCCGATGGTCCAGAGCGTCTTCTTTTCGTCGTACGTGATACCTGCCGGCAGCGTCACATGGATGCTGCTGTACAGATCGGCCGGATGAACGATATGGCCACGCGGAGACTCGATCGCTTCCGACCGCGCATATTCAGCGATTAGATAGTCGATCGGTGCACCCACAGTCACCGGCCATCCCACAGCGGCAGTCTTCATACCCGCCTCATCCACTGCCTGATAAAGCGTTTTGACTTTGATGGCATCGAAGTATGCGTTCCATTCACCCGGATGTTCCTTCATCGGATCGAAGATGGAGTTGTTATAGATGCCATGCTCTGCGGGCCATACACCAGTGATGAGCGTCGTGTGGCTCGGATAGGTATAGGTAGGTACAACGCCGGCCACACCGTCTGCATAAGTGCCTTCACGCAGAAAACGTTCAAGCGTGGGGAGATGAAGTCCGTGCTGTGCGGCTTGCGTCACGTACTCAGGTTTCATTCCGTCGATCGAGATCAACAGCACATGAGGCGTTTCTGCCTGGAGCACCTTCGTGACCGGGCATAGAAGCAATGTGGCAAGCGCAAATACAATACGGTACATCTTCATCGGACATTTCTCCTTGTTAGCCGGTACCACGTCCACAGCCGTTCTTCTTCATCGCCCTGTTACCGTGAGGAGCGCTCCGCGCCCAGCACGATGCCAGGACCATACGGTGCCATCGCAACGGTGAAATAGGAATTGAAAATCTGGTCCTGATGCGCCTCGGCAAAGGTCCACATCTTCGCAAGCAGATTGCGCCGCGCCTTATCCAGGTGCGGTTCCAGTGGAGGCCATGGTTGCGAAGCATTGCCTTCGTTTCTGTTTGGTGGAAAATCTTCGCGAGGAAACGCCAGGTTATTCATCTCCAACGGATCGGTGGTGAGATCGTACATCTCATCGAAATCGAACCCGTTGTAAACGTACTTAAAATTTTTCGTAAGCACGATGCGTTGTGTGTAATACAGTTCGACGCCGTTCAATTGACTGAACACAGCATCACGCCAGCCAGATGGCGTCTCATCTGCAAACCAGGGAAGAAGACTGTGACCAGACATACGAGGTGCCTCGATACCGGCAGCCGCGAGAATGGTAGGAGCAAAATCGGTAGTGGAAACAAATGCGTCCACCCTTCGGCCTGGATTTCGAATTCCCTTGGGCCAACGCACGACACAGGGAATGTTATAGGCCTCGCGAAACGCAGGCACTCCTTTCGCCCATAATCCATGCGCGCCTGCATAGTCTCCGTGGTCGGAGCAATAGATGACCAGCGTGTTCTCCTTCTGACCTGTCGCTTCCAGTGCTTGGAGCAGATTGCCGAAGAGCTCATCCTGCATGGAGAGAAGGGCATAGTAATGAGCAATGCAGGCCTTTACTTCGTCATCCGGCATCTGGTCGAAGTACTGCAACCGCATACGCTGGTAAATATGCGGCTTGTCGCGCATTCGATCGCGGAAGTTTGCAGGGAGCTGAATACGGCGCGGATCATACAGATCGATAAACCGCTGTGGTGCATCGTACGGATCATGTCCCCCATCGTTAGAAACCATCAGACACCATGGCTTCTGCTGCGCGGCCATGTTCTTCAACGCATTCACGCCATCGCGAACAATCTGAAAGTCGCGCTGCTCCTCAAGGGGCTTACGGCGCACACCATACATCTGTTGATTGCCCCAGCCTGGACGGACAAGCTCACCAGGCCGCCGTTGCTCCGGATGCATAAACTGCGCATGTGGCCTGCGCCAGCGGCTTTCCTTGCGGTCAGTGTCCAGCGGAAGCGGTGTTTCATGCCCATTGGCATTTACATTGTTCCAGCCGACGTCTTGTGGCCGGAGTGTGTGTCCCACATGCCACTTGCCAGAGTAAGCAAGGTTGTAACCTGCTTCACGAAGCCCTTGACTGAAGTATGAAATGCCAGGCTTCGGCTCCAGATGAATAGCCGTATCGGTATCGACGTTATTGAACACGCCATGCTCACTCGGATAAAGGCCGGTAAAGAAACTTGCTCGGGATGGACAACAATGAGGAGCGGGACAGTATGCATCCGTAAACAGCAGCCCTTCGCGCGCAAAGCGATCCAGATTTGGTGTGAGACAAGGGTGTTCTGGCAGCACCGTTGCACCCTGCTGCTGATCGGGCATAAAGATAAGGATGTTCGGCTTCTCGGCAGTCTGCTCGCTACGGTTCTGCGCAAACATGCCTGTAGCCGTGCAGGCACTTAATCCGGCAACAAATTCTCGACGATTAATCATCATTGGTTGTTCCAAAGGAAAGCAGGCTGCAATGCAAGGTTCATAGCAGCCTGCCTCGTTGTCTTACTTCGCGTGGTTAGAACTCCAGCTTTAAAGCAAACTGCAACTGCCGGGGTTCACCTGCACTGGTGATCTTGCCGAACTGCGCATTGGGAAGCGTACCGTTGGGATTGTTCAAATTTACGTTATTGAAGAGGTTGTAAAACTCAGCCCGGAACAACAGGTTGCTCTCCTTGTAGAGAGCAAAGCGCTTGAAGGCGGACAGATCCGTGTTGACGTAGCCCGGGCCGATCAGCATGTCGCGCTGCTCGTTACCGTAGGGACCAGTGGGGACAGCAAAAGCAGTTGTATCGAAATAGCGGGCGATTTTATCTGCGCGGCTGCGACTCCGAAGGAGGGAAGGATCACGCAGAACATCAGGACGATCGGTAGCAATACCATCCAGATTTGTGTCTTTATTCGAAACCACGTTGAATGGATTACCGCTCTGGATCTGCTCGATCGCGTTGAACTGCCAGCCATTCAGAATCTCGCGGCCAAACAAACCGAAGCGACGGGTTGTTGGCAACGTGTACAAGACAGAGGCTACAAATCGATTTGGCCGATGTAGAGTCGACTTCCCATAGTCCTGCTGAATGTTCATCTGGTTGCTGAGGCCATAGTTCAACACGCCACCAGGATCGGTGGAGAGTTCATCCATGGTTTTAGACCAGGTGTAGTTCGCCATCAACGAAAATCCATGTGCCATCCGGCGGGTGAGGGTCGCCTGCAATGCGTTGTAATTAGAATTTGCCGAAGGGTCGGCCAGGCTGATGCCAGCATAGCCACTGATGGGACGACGCGCGTTAATACCCGCCGTGCTGGTCGATCCACCGGGAACGTAGATAGCGGCATTCTGATCACGCACCACGTAGAAGTGCCGCCCTTGATTGCCCACATACGCAAGGCGCATGGCCCAGTTTGCGCTGAACTGTTGCTCCAGAGTGAGGTTGTATCCCGATACCCAGGGAACAGCACTCTCATCCTTCGGCAAACCGGCGAGTTGTGCGCCCGGAATGAAGAGCGGGTTGTTAGGATCCACGGTATATGGGAATGGGCTCACACCGTTGTACGGAGCGATGCCCTTATACGCGTTCGCCCAACTTGTCGTGTTGTTGAGAGCCACAGTGAGGGCGAAGGGCTGTTGTTCCAGATTGCCTACGAAGGTTTCCTGGCTGGCTGCATAGAAAAGCCCATAGCCTCCGCGCAAAGAAGTCTTGCCGTCTCCGAACACGTCATAGGCAAACCCGACGCGAGGCGAGAAGCGATAGTAGGTAACGTGCAGGATGCCATCGGGTACACCGGGATCGCCCGCCGACAGTAAGCCCACAGGCGCCGTCGGAAAGCGCGTGGAGTGCGCGCCTTCCTGGAAGGTTCCAAAGTTCATCTGTCCGGAAAAGGGATAGTAGACCTCCCAACGGGTGCCGAGGTTCAGCGTCAGACGTCGCGCTATATGCCAGTTGTCCTGAACATAGAGGGAAGGATCAGGCGAGTGGAGGCGATGATACGATCCGTTGTTTTGCGTGAATGTAGCTGCGCGTCCTTGTTCAAAGTCCGACAACGCGTTGCCAGTGAGCGTCCCTGTGAATGTGGTCTTCGTATTTCCAGTAACACCACCGGTTTCCTGATAGTTCGTCCAGATGAACGAGCCGCCGAGTTTCACTGCGTGTTTGCCGAGATCCCAGTTAAGGGTGTCGGTTGCACCAAGGTGCATCTGGGTCGTATTGAGCACACCACTTCCACCCACACCACCGGAGAAGTATCCGGTGATAGAGAATTGCGGCTGAGTCGGGATCAGAGATCCCTGTGGCGTCTGCCCGCCGAGCGCGTTGAAATCATATCCAGCGACTGCATTGCTGGATATCGTGGTATTCCGCGTGTAGTAAAGGCGTGAACTGTTAACCAACTTCGGAGATATTGTCCATGTATCGCCGAGAATGTAGTTCGTTGTGCCGTCGTACGTCTTATTGCCGCTGTAATTCAGCAACTGATTACCACCGGCCGTACGGTTGAAGCTGGTCCCCTGCTGATTGAAATATGTGAGCTGCAGTTGATGTGCCTTGTTGAGCTGATAATCGAATCGGCCTGTGCCCTGATCGAACACCGTAGGGGTAGAAACCTGCTGTTGAGGTGCATGACCAGCTGCATCAATGGGCAGCGGGACGAATTGGTTGATGATCGCCATTGAGACTGGGTCCAACGAAGAAGGACAAAGAATGTTGGTCCCGCAGAAAGTGCCCGAAGTTGGCTTCTTTGTACTCTGCGTGAAATTTCCGACCCGCTCCAATGCTGTGGGAACGATTACCGCAGAAGAATTCACCACAGTAGGCGTAGCTTGCCGGAAGCCTTCATAGGAGAGATAAGCAAACAGCCGGTCACGTTTAATCGGTCCTCCTATGCTTGCACCGAACATGTTGTAGACCAGATGCGTCACGCTATTCGCAAAGTAGTTCTTCGCATTCAACGAGCTGTTGCGTATGTAGTCATACACAACGCCGTGATACTGATTGGTGCCGCTGCGCGTAATGGTGTTGACGACCGCTCCGGGTTCACGTCCGAATTCCGCGTCGAAATTACTTGTCAATACACGGAACTGCGACAACGCATCCGGATTCGGAATAACGTTTGCCCCGGTGCGGAATACCGAGATATCCAGCGCACCGTCAAGATAAGCGGAGTTGAACTGGACACGAACGCCATTTGTGCTGAACTGCGTGCCGGTTCCGTCACCGATCGGTGCGCTCGCGTTGTATCCCGTAATGCCCGGGAGCAAAGTTACGAGACTGTATGCGTTGCGATCTTGCAGCGGCAGGTCCTGTATCCGCTTCTGATCGATCGTTTCGCCGAGTTGCGATTCGCGCGTATCGACCAGCGCCGTACTCGCAGTGACCGTGATTTCTGAATTCGTTTCGCCGGGTTGCAATTGAAAACTTGCGTTCAGGTTCTGATTGGCAGCCAGTGTCAGGCCGCGCTGTGTGGAAGTCGTAAATCCGCTCATGGAAACACTGACCCGGTAATTTCCTGGCTGGACGACTGGAAATAGATAGTCGCCGTGTTCATTGCTCTCAGCGCGCAGGGTCTGGCTGGTATCTACGTTGGTCAACGTGACTGCTGCATGCGGTACAACAGCCCCGGTGGGATCAGCAACACTGCCATAAACCGATCCGGTCACGGTCTGAGCCAAAGCGGAGGGGTAACTCCAGCACATAACGGCTAAGAGCAACACCGCTAGTTTGGCAGCACCAAACGTCCACATCCTCGATTTCATTACGACCTCCAAAAGTTCAGCATGTACACGGCCTTATAAACTTACAAATGCATATAAGTCAAACAAATTATGCATTATTTGTTGTTTTTTGAACAAACGATGTCGATATAACGTTCTTGCTTTCTATTTACCTCAGTGGGACGATGGAAAGGTCCTTACCCGTAACGGCCACTAAAAACATGCAAATGGGGCCTAAAAGGAGAGTTTTCCGATGCAAATTGGACTATTTTCAGTAGTTTTTTCGCAGGTTTCTTTCACTGAAATGCTGAAAGCCGCCGGTCAGTATCAGGGTATAGAGGCGTTGGAGATCGGCTGCGGTGGCTGGCCCGGCTCATCCCACATAGATCCGGCGCATCTGTTAGCCAGTCGGGATGCTGCGCACGAATATGCAGGCAAAATCCGCGATGCAGGCTTCACACTGAGTGCCCTCTCCTGCCATGGAAACCCAGTCCATCCCGATCCCACAATCGCTCAAAAAGATGCGGCAATTTTTGAAAATGCTCTGCGGCTTGCCGAGCGTCTGGGCGTCTCCACGGTAGTGACCTTCTCCGGATGCCCGGGCGGAGGACCGGAGGACCGGACACCGAACTGGATTACTGCGCCCTGGCCTCCGGAGATGCAGACCGCCTTGAAGTGGCAATGGGAAGAGCGTTTAATTCCTTATTGGAAGAATGCCGAACGGCGAGCAAACGATGCCGGGATCCGCATTGCACTGGAAGCACACCCGAACTTCAGCGTTCATAATCCCGAGACTCTCCTGCGTTTACGAGCCGCCACAGGCCCAGCATTGGGGATTAACTTCGATCCGAGCCATCTCTGGTGGCAGGGTATGGATCCAGTGGCAGCTATCGCGGCATGCTCGGGTGCAATTCATCATGTCCACGCCAAGGACGTAAGCCTGAACACGCGCAAAGTAGAAGTCGATGGAGTGCTGGATGCAAAGCCCATGGAGCAGATAAATGCTCGCTCGTGGACCTTTCGGAGCGTAGGATTCGGCCATAGCGAACTGGAGTGGAGCCGTATCGTTGCAGCCCTGCGGCTCGCTGGATATGACGGGGTGCTCAGCATCGAGCATGAAGACGCACTTGCATCCATCCATGAAGGCCTCAGCGCAGCAGTAAATTTGCTGTCTCGCGTAGTGCTCCGCGAACCTCCAGTAGCACCCTGGTGGACCTAATGTATTCCCTATTAAGTTTAATTCTGGCGATCAAGCCGACCAGCGTTTCATATAGGCGGCGTCGATCGCTAATGCCTCTTTCCATGGCATATCGAATGATTCCTGCTCAATGAAGGCGTGTTGGATGTTCTGCGAGCGGGCGGCTTCTGCAAAGATGGGCGCATAATCAATGGAGCCACGACCAAGCTCGGTAATTCTTGCCTGATCACGCTTCTCCGGCGCGGGATGCTCAGGCAGCGCGAAGTCCTTGACGTGAAGCATGCAGAAACGGTCGCGGTGCTCCTGCATCCATGTGACAGGATCCTGTCCAGCAACCCGCGCCCAGCCGCAGTCGAGTTCAAAGCTGACAAGACCGGGCTCGCAAATGCGCATCAACTCTGCATAAGGCAATATGGATTCGGCCAAGGTGAACTCCGCCGTGTGGTTGTGGTAGGCCAGCCGGAGACCCGCAGCCTTGAGCTTGGCGCCAATCTCGTTCATTTGCTCTGCAGTGTAGCGCCAGTCATCCAGCGTTAGAGCCGCTGGCTTACCTGGACCGCCTTGTGAGCGGCGGCCGGGCGTAGCCAATACGAGATACTCCGCACCAAGTTCTTTATCGAAAGCGATTGCCTCGTTAAGGTGCTTTTCGAGTTCGACAAAATGATGGTGCGCGCTAACACAACGCAGTCCAGCTTTATCGAGGGCTGTTCTTACGGTAGCAGCGGTGGCACGGCCAAACCCTGCCGCTTCCACTTCGCGAAAACCCGCGGCATGCACCGCAACAAGCGTGGCATCCAGATCTGCGTTCATCTGCTCGCGCACGGTATAAAGCTGCAGGCCGGGAGGCATACGGAATCTGGCCGTACCCCAAGCTGAGGCGGTCACAGTGGCTATTGCTGCGAACGAGCTCTGCTGCAGAAAAGAACGACGAGATAGCGACATCTGAACATCTCCTTAGAGAGCTGGAATACCAGCTTCTTCTGCCTGCTTCAGTGATGTGGATTTGCCTGACGAATCCCGGTCGGCTGGAAATACCAGCAGAAAACCAATTAATACGATTGCCGCTGCTGCAGCGCCAAAGAGCCAGATCGGCTTCCATGCAAAAAGCCCACCGCTGTTCGCTATCGTAAAGTGCTGCACTACAGCACCGGATACGTATGAACCGATGAACATGCCTGCGCCATACGTCAGGAACGAGATCAGTCCCTGCGCAGAAGCGCGCAACGCGTCCGGAGCTTCGCGGTCAATGAATATCTGTCCGGTGACAAAGAAGAAGTCGTAGCAGATACCATGCGCCAGGATGCCGGCCCACAGCATCCACACCCTGCTGTCTGGATTTCCGTATGCAAAACATAAATAGCGCAGCACCCACGCAAACATGCCTGCGCTAAGCATGTACTTCACACCCAGACGCCGGAAGAAGACCGGGATCAACAGCATGCAGGCGAGCTCAGATATTTGACCACCGGTCATTTTGCTTGCAGCATGAGCCACACCTGTCTGGTTAAGAAACAGATTCGTGAACGCGTAATAGAACTGCAGCGGAATGCATATGAGCAACGAAGCCAATGCGAAGACTGCCATCCTGCGCGGACGAAGCACCCCCAGAGAACGCCGTAACAGCGAACCTCCTGGAATACGTGTCTGGCCCAGTGCGGGCGTGCTGGGGAGAGTGAGGCAATACAAACCCATTAGCAGCGAACACCCCGCAGCGATGCGTAGCGGTACGGCTGACGCCTCGATACGCAACGTCCCAACGAGCAGACCTGCAACAATCCACCCAAGTGTGCCGAGTACACGCACCGCGCCGAACTCTGCCTGCGGATCGCGCATGTGGCGGAAGGCAAGCGAATTCGTGAGCGCCAGGGTTGGCATGTAGCAAAGACAGTAGAGCAACAGTATTGTGTAAACGGCCAAGAACGCTGTTTCCGTTGAAGCCGTCCACAACAGAAGAGCACCGGTGATGTGCAGCAGGGCGAGCAGCTTTTCCGTCGCCACCCACTTATCTGCCAATAAGCCCATAAAGAATGGGGCGACCATTGCACCGACAGCGGTTGTTCCTGCTACCAGCCCTATCTGCTGGCCGGAGAGATGCAGGCCCTCTGAGAGCCACGTGGACAGGGTGACATACCACGCGCCCCAGATGAAGTACTGCAGGAACATCATGGAACCGAGGCGAAACTTCAGGATGCCGGCATTCATCTCCGTTCTCCTCCCGCTGCTGCCACGATCTCCCGCGTTCCCTCAAGATTTTTCTGCGGGACATCTATCCATACGCCTCCACGCTTGTGGCTTTCCAGCATGGACTCTATGATGACGGAGATCCGATGCGCATCTTCAAAGGTGCATAAGGTCGCAGGTTGCCGGGTAGCGGTCCGGTCGGCGCGAATCCAGTCGTATATATCGCTTACAACTGCACGAAATGCATCCGGCCATCCTGCGGGGTGGCCTGCGGGCAAAGAAGCATAGGCGCGAGCCTGCGGCGCAAGCAGAGACGCCTGCATGGACATCACCGCGTTTGGAGCGTTCGCATATCCGATCCACAATTCGTTCGGCTTCTCTTGCTCCCAACGCACCGAAGCTGCGCGTCCGCATACTTCGATCTGCAGGTCATTTTTATGCCCTGGCAAAACCTGTGCGACCTTAAGACAGCCACGCGCGCCGTTCTCAAATTTAAGCAGCAGCGAGGCCAGATCTTCGCAGTGCACTTCAACAGGCGTTCCATGGTCGCGGGCAGGTCCGGCGAAAGTCTGCGATGTGCCGCTGGAGAACCGTATTGGAATGGCAGTATGCAGGTCGGCCAACACTTGCGAGATGCGGGAGCCGGAAAGATATTCAGCCAGATCACACCAATGAGCGCCCACGTCAATCAGAGCAGCGCTCTCTCCTGCACAGACAGGATCGATCCTCCATGAGAAGACATGATCGTCTGCCATCCAGTCCTGCAGATAGTGTCCATGGATGTAGACCTGCTGACCCAGCTCATCACCATGCGCCATTGTCCGGGCCTGCTGCACAGCAGCATAACCTCGATAGTTGAAGGTAACCGCCGCAACCACCCCGGCGCTTGCTGCTGCTTCACACAGTTCTTCGCACTGCCAGGCTGTGGACGCGAGCGGCTTATCGGAGATCACATGCTTTCCGGCGCGAAGCGCAGCCAGGCTGATCTCGTAGTGAAGGTGCGATGGCGTGGTGTTGTGCACCACATCAATCTGCTGCTCGGCAAGCAGATCATGATAACTGTCAAACGCTTGCCTCACACCCAATACACGTGCTCTGTCCCGGCCGGACTGCGGACTGGAACCAGCGATGCCGACGATCTCTACGCCTTCGAGCCGGCGCACGGCATCAAGATGATGTTCAGCAATAAATCCCGGGCCGATGAGCCCCATTTTTAATTTTGCAGGTCGATCATTTGCTACGCACATTCGTTCCTATCCTCGAGCAAGATCGTTACGGCAACGCGAAGGCTACATACGCAGCGCCCTGAGGACCCTTGCGATTTCTTTGTCCGCTGGTTGCGATAACCACGTACTGTTTGCCATCGACGGAGTATGTTGCAGGTGTTGCTACACCGGCGTACGGCAACTCAGCCGACCACAGAACCTTTCCGGTTTGCGCGTCGAAGGCGCGGATTCTTTTGTCGTAGACTGTTGCGCCGATGAAAACCAGCCCGCCTGCGGTCACAATCGGACCGCCATAATTTTCCGTTCCGGTAGGAGCTTCCCCACGTGCGGCGAGCTGCGGATATTCGCCGAGCGGAACACGCCATAGATATTTACCCGTATTCAGATCGATGGCACTCAGAGTTCCCCACGGAGGTGCAACTGCAGGAAAGCCATCGGGCGCTGTGAAGCGGTGATATCCGGAGAACCGGAAGGGCGCGTCGCCTGCATTAGCCGTGCCTTCCAACTCTTTCTTGTCGCTGTCATTACGAGTATCTGCCGAAGGATTTGGCGGGAAAGATGGAAGCGCGGGGCCGAGAAATCGAAGAAGTTGTGCGCGGTCCTCTGCGGGGAGACGTGGAAATGCAGGCATACGGCCTTTGCCGTGCATGATGATGTCGAGAATCTGACGATCAGATAAACGACTATGCACTCCCAGCAATGCGGGATAATTGGACGGTTCTCCTTCGCGATGGACGCCATGGCAGATCGCACAGTTTTGCGCATACACCTTCGCACCTGGTTCATGCGCTGGACCGGAAGAGGCACGCTGGGGGCTGTGCCCGGGCAGTCCTGCGCCCGTGCGAAGCGTCGTCAACAGGTCGGCCATCTCACGGCCAGTAATATCCGGGAAGGCGGGCATGCGGCCTTTGCCGCTGTGGATCGTATCCGCAATCTGCGTATCGGTGAGCCGCTTTTCAATTCCAACCAAAGAGGGAAAGGTAGGCGGACTTCCACGGCGATCGTCACCGTGACATAGCGAACACTGCTTGAGATAGGTTGCCGCGCCAGGACTAAGTCCGCGTTGCGTGTGTACAAGACCTCCTGTCCACACAACATCATTCGCATTAATGTAGAGAATGCCGTTTGGACTAACCGCAGAGCCGCCCCATTCCGCCCCACCATCGAAACCTGGAAAGACAATCGTTTGCTGATTTACCCGGAACGGCACAAACAATCCGCCACCGTTCAGCTTTTTAAACTCTGCTTCTGCCCAGTCGTGTGCTTCTTTAGAACGCGTAGTCAGAAGATCTTTCGTGAGTTTCTGTCGCGCGAACGGAACAGGCAGCGCAACTGTAGGTTGCGTTGGCGAAGCGACTTCACCAGGGACATCCGAAGGTGGAAACGGAGTTTCAGTAATCGGAAACAGCGGTCGTCCGTTGGTTCGATCAAAGACGAACAAAAAGCCGTGCTTGGTCGGTTGCGCCACCGCGTCGATCGCCTTCCCATTCTGGCGAACTCGAAGCAGGGTTGGCGGTGATGGAAAATCACGGTCCCAAATATCGTGATGAACGCCTTGAAACGACCAGATACGCTTACCTGTCGTGGCGTCGAGGGCCAGCAAGGTATTGGCGTAAAGGTCGTTGCCTACTCTATCGGCCCCATACATATCTGTTACCGCAGATCCAGTCGGCACATAGACGATGCCTCGCTTTTCATCCAGCGCCATGCCGCACCAGTTGTTCGCGCCGCCGGCGTCCTTATCTGCATTCACAGACCATGTGTCGTATCCCTCTTCGCCCGGGCGTGGAATGGTATGAAATGTCCAGCGCAGCTTGCCAGTACGGACATCGTAGGCACGAATATCACCTTTGGGCGCGGGCTTGAACTCGGATGTACGAAAGCCGAGAATGAGCAGATCTTTATAGACAACGCCGGGTGTGGTTAGTGCTACGTTGTTGCGCTTGTACTCCGTATTAAGATCCTTGCGCAGATCGATGCGTCCGCCTTCGCCGAAACTGGTGATTGGCTTGCCTGTATCCGGATCAAGCGCATACGCATAATTCATCGCATACGCAAAGAGGCGCTTCTCTTTCCCCTGCTGCCAGAAGGTAAAACCGCGGCTTGGCTGATGACCTGTGAGAGCAGGAGTAAATGTCCACAGCTCCTTGCCGTTCGTCGCATCCAGAGCAACCACCTTCAGTGAAGTCGTATAGGCGAAGAGCATTCTTCCAATTACGAGCGGGTTGGTCTCAAGCCCTCCAGAAGATCCTGCGTCATAGTGCCACGCCAGCTTTAGTTGCTGCACATTGGTCCGGTTGATCTGCGCGAGTGGAGAACTGTGCGTGTTGGCCTGGTCGGCGTTATAGGATGTCCAACCAACAGATCGTACAGAGGCATGGTGCACTCCGGAGAGTGAGTGCACTCCGCGGCTGAAACACACGGCCGCTGCCGCACATCCTGCCAGCAGCACGTACCATCGCGTAACCTGGTTTGTGGGCCGCAGTCCCAGCGCAGATCGTTTCATGCTTTCTTCTCCGTGTAGCGGAGCAGTTGCATGAATCCGTAGTCCATATGCAGTTGCTGATGACAATGAAAGAGCGTATCGCCAGGATTGTCGGCGATGAAATCCACCTCGACGGTCTGCAAGGGCATGACCAGAACAGTGTCCTTATAGAGGCCGCTGAGCGTGCGATCGCCGATGCGGGTCACCTCAAACGTATGGCGATGGAGATGCATAGGATGCTGATCGCCGCTGGCGTTTACAAAGCGGAGCCGGTACCGTTTGCCTTGTTCGATCATCATTGGTTTGATCTGTGGCCACGCCTTGCCATTGATCGTCCACGTATCGAACTTCGATCCATTGAGCACGCCTGCATCGCGGAAGATCATTTCCCGCACTTCGTCCGGCTGCGGAGCCTTTGCTTTGCTGGCAAAGAGCGTGTAGTCCCACTCCGTTGGCGCTGGATCGCTCCATACCGGCGCTCCACGTTTGCCGGCATATTCAACGAAGACGCCCAGCCCCATTTTCCGCTCGGCTTCCAGCGTGGAACCCAATATCCAGCAGCCCGGATTATTCATCTCCACAATCGCGTCGATGCGTTCAGCTACGCCGAGCGAAAGCACTTCAACCGATGCAGGATTTTTGACCGGATTGCCATCCATCGCAATTACACGAAAACGATGGCCGGGAAGTGCAAGCACCGTATTCTCCGTTGCGCTGGCATTCAGCAGACGAAAAAGAACACGCTCGCCCTCACGCACACGGAGCGGTTCTCCAAACCCAAGCATGTGGGCATTGATCGTCGCATACTTGTATCCCACATCCGAACCGGTGGTCTGCGGAACATTTTGTGAATGCGTTCGCAGATGGTCAATCATGGGCACGAATGACGGTTCCCAATGGTGCACAGCAAGATTGATCTCCTGGTCATAACGCGCGGGGTCAGAAGGCGGATCGACGAGAAGGAAACCGAATTGTCCACTGTAAGTGCTGGCCCCCAAATCGTCCATCGCCATGGCGTGCGAGTGATACCAGCGTGTTCCAGCGGGCGACGGCTTGAGATGGTACGTAAGCTTTCCGCCTGGGGGGATAACAGGAGAACCCTCTTCCACCGCCCCGTCGTTCAGCGCATCGGTAGACAGACCATGCCAATGAACAAGATCGGCCCGTTTGCTTTCATTGGAAACTTCGATCGCGACCGGACGCCCCTGCTTCAGCCGAAGCAGCGGACCGGGAACTATCCCGTTATATGTGGTGGTGCGCACGTGGATACCGGGTCCAATTTCCAGTGAGGCGTCCTGAATGCGGAGCCGGAAGTCGGGCTTCAAAGCAGCGAGGGCTCCGCGTTCCACAAACCACGAGGCGCAAGCCAATCCACCCGCATTCTTTAAAAATGCCCTGCGATCCAAGAGAGGACTCCATGCATAATCAAACAAAATGACTTTATTGTGGAGATAAACTCCCTGTCAAGAGTTCATAAATGAATTTTCTATACTCTATAGGCTTTATATAAAGCTCACCGAGTCAGAAAATGCAGCAATGATGTCTTGTTCGTCCTGGAGAGTGAGGCCGCAAGGCACCGCCAGTAGAAGACTTCGGGAAAACAGACCATCCGCGTAAGGGCAAGTGCCATAGCAGTACTTCTGGCTGGTTCCGGCGTTCTCTACGATTCTCCAGGGGAACAGCCTGCGGTCCACCGCTATTTGATGAGTGAGTACGGGAATATTCGAATAGATGTGAAGTCCATACTCGCTTAGCAATACATTGCCATTTCCTGAAGGGACATTAATGTTGTGCCAGCAAAGGCGCTGGTGTATTGCGCGAGCAGCATGGTCCGATGGAAGCACGGTAATAAGGAATGAACCTGTATCTCCAGCCGGATCTGCATGTCTGCGAAAGGCAAGTTGTGGGAGGCTATGTAGGGTCTGAAGGATTCTTTGTTTGCTCGTCCGCAGATGAGCAAGTGTGCCGGGCAGTTTACGCAGTTGAACCCGCAGAATCGCCGCACGAAGCTCATCCATGCGATATCCTCTTCCCCAACTCCAGGACGACTCATTGTCCAGAAGCACTCTGCCCGTCGCATCCCGCCCTAATCCAATGTCGTGGATAGCTATCAATCGCTGATGGAGAGCCTGGTCGTTTGTGACGACTGCTCCGCCTTCGCCGCAACTGATGTTCTTATTTACCTGGAAGCTGAAGGTGGCGATGTGTCCGAAAGATCCTACGCTTTGTCCATGGACAGACCCGCCCATGCATTGGGCACAATCTTCTACCAGAAATACATTGGCTTCACGAGCCAAGGCCACAAGAGGAACAATATCTGCCGGGGCCCCGCTCATGTGAACAGCTATGATGGCTGCCGTGCGTGAACTGAGCACGCGGCGCACCGAATCTGCAGTGAGGCAGAACGATTCATCGATATCGGCCAACACTGGAATAGCTCCAAGATTGACCACAGCAGCGGCAACGGAGATCCACAGAAAGGCAGGCACGATCACCTCCTGCCCTGGCCCGATACCCAGCGCTCCTAACGCAACATGCAAGGCCGCCGTGCCACTAGTAACGGCTACGGCATGGCGTACACCGATATAGGCCGCGAATTCCTGCTCGAACCGGCTGACTTCGCCCTGCGGATCGCAACCATAGTACCGGTAGAGAGACCGGCTCCGAAGAATGCGGAGGACAGCCTCCTCCTCCTGCGCGTCTATGCAATAAGCACCAGGATATTCGTCCGGCAACGGACCACTGCGCACGGGATGACTCATCTTGGGGTGCATGCTTTACGAATGTACCGGAGCCACACGCCTGCGGGGTAGAGCACAATTTCGGATATATGAAGGAGTGGCAATCCTGCAAAAATGAACAAAGCGCACGTATACTGCTGGGACGATGGATGCGCCAGTGCAAAAAGTGAAGCTTGGAAAGGCGGCCCAGACTGAGCTCTCAATCCTCCGGGAGATTCAGGCTGCTCCATATACGTCGCGCGTGGAGTTGGCGCGACAGTCAGGCCTCAGTACAAGTGCAATCACCGGAATTGTGGGTTCACTCATTGCCAAAGGCGTCGTAGTGGAAGGCGCTGGGATGCCTGGCGTCGGTATTGGACGTAAGCGTATCGGACTCACGCTCCATCCCTCCCTTGGATACGTCGTAGGAGTTGACCTTGGGACATTCAATCTCCGCATTACAGTTTCCGATCTCAATGGTATCTCCATCTCTAAGCGAGAGCTGCCAACCCAGATATGGCGGGGCCGCGATGAAGTGCTGCGCACTACCTTCGCCCTCATACACGAGACGGTCGCCGAGGCAGGCATCGACAAAAGCAAGCTGCTGGGCATTGGAATCGCGTTCTCCGGCGTTATCAACGTGCAGGAAGGTATGGTGATCTCTTATCCGAGGCCCGGACAGGTGGAATCATGGCGCAGATTCCCCTTACGTGAGATTTGCGAGCAGGAGTTCGGAATTCCTTGTCTGTTGGAAGACAGCGTACGTGCCATTGCTACAGAAGAACGCACGGTAGGCGGAGGGCGCAACTACAGCGATTTTGTCTATGTGGATGTTGGCTTCGGCATCGGGTCGGCGATCTTTATCGGCGGGAAGATCTATCGAGGATGCAACGGATCTGCAGGAGAGTTCGGGCACATGACCGTTGCTGAAAATGGCCCGCTCTGTTGCTGTGGCAATCACGGCTGCCTGGAAGCAATGGCCTCAGGAGCGACGCTCATCGACATTGTAAAGATGGCGATCACTAAGGGCGTAACCTCACGCGTACTGGAACTGGCAGGCTCCATGGATGGAATCACGCTGGAGGTCATTGCAGAAGCTGCCCGGGACAACGACAGCCTTGCTTGCCGTGCTCTGTCCGAAGTGGCGCAACACATTGGCACCGCATGCGCGGATGTAGTGAACCTGTTGAATCCGGAAGCCATCCTCTTTGGAGGCGCACTGTTCCGGGCAGCGCCGGAACTCGTGCTCGACCATATCAAACGGATGGTGCGGCATCGCGCCATGGAGAAGTCTGCCAATGATGTCCAACTGCAAATCGCACAGACAAAGGGCGATGCCGGCGCCCATGGGATCGCCAAGCTGGTGGCCGAAAGAGTCATCGATCGCGCCCTGACGAACAGGATGTAAGCGAGAGATCAGGGGGGGTGCGTTGTGACTACTTACCGTTGCAGCGGCTCCAGATCGATAGCAAATCCACCCGCCACACGCATCGGCAATTTGATGACCGAGGTCTTCGTCACTGTCTGCGTGCTCACCGAAAGCGCCTCATAGTTCGCCTTCGGGTCCGTGGGATCGGCATAAATGTGGGCAGTGTATTTGCCATCTCCTAAAAAGTTAAACGTCAGCGTGTAATCGAGTGGATGATCGGCCGTCATGCCGCCGACGTACCAGTTGCGGCCGTTGCGGCGCGCGACAACGATGTCCTCGCCGACAGTGCCTTCCAGCACGCGCGTCTCGTCCCAGATGGTCGGTACTACTTTTAGAAAGTCGAGGCCGGGCTGGTTGTAGTAGTGTTCCGGGTCGTCCGTCACACACGTGAACGGCGAGTAGTAGACGACGAACAACGCAAGCTCCTGCGCGCGGCTTCCTATCACTTCTGTGGGCAGTGTCTTCTTCCACTCCTTTGGACTGCGGTTTAAGAACCCACCAGGCGTGTAATCCATCGGTCCCGCGATCATGCGCGTGAACGGAAGCGTCAGCCGATGCGTGGGCGAAGACAGTGTGGAGAACTGATACCACTCGTTGCCCATCACGCCTTCACGCGTAAGCAGGTTGGGCCACGTGACGCGCAGGCCGGTTGGCACATAGGCTCCGTGATAATCCACCATCAGGTGGTGCTTCGCGGCCAGTTCCACTACGTCGGTGTACCAGTTCACCATGTCCTGATCGTTGGAATCCATGAAGTCGATCTTCACGCCCGCGATGCCCCACTTCTCATACGTGGCAAACGCCGCATCCAGCTTGCCCGCATTCTTGAATCGCGTCACATCGCCGGAGTGAATCCATAGCCACTCGCGTACATGGTGATCTTTCGCAAACTGCAGCAGCATAGGCATGTCGAGTTGCGGCGCTGGCTTGGTGATGTCTGCATCGGGCGAGTTGAACTTGCCATACCATTGCCAATCGATGAGTTGATATGGAAATCCCATGTACGACGCGAAGGTGATGAAACGTTTGATGGTGTCGTTGTCCATCTTCACGTCCCCGCTCCACCAGTGGTCCCATGCTGTTTTACCCGGCTTGATCCACGAGGTGTCCTTGATCTTCGAGGGCGGATTCAGGTTCTCGATGATGTTCGACTCGATAAACTCGCCCGGACGTTCGGACAGCATAATCACGCGCCATGGCGAAGCATGCGGAGCCACAGCACGCACCAGCCCATCGCCATCGAGCCGGGGAGAAAGGTCCACACTAAATCCCTTGCCTGTCGGATTCAAATACATGCCCGCCCAGTCCGTGAGATCGGCTTCTGTAATAGCGGCATAGATGCCCTGCGTATGCGCGAGCAGCGGCAGCACCACATGCGCACCTAGCTTCAGTTCCGACAGGTGCGTATGCGGAAACGGCTGTTCATACGCGTGGTGATACGACTTCGTCTCACCCGCCCACACATCCGCATCGTCGCCAAAGTTGAACGTGGTGTCCTCGTGCGTTACCACAAAGCTCTTTGCGCCCGCACGCGCAGGTACAAGATACCGGAACGCCACGCCATCGTTATACGCACGCACCACCAGCGTAAGCACGCGATGCGCTCCTGCTGTTTCGCGCAGCGTGTAGCGCGTCTCGTTGTAGTGATTGCGAATCGTAGCTGACTTGCCCCACACCGGCCGCCACGTCCTGTCCACGCGGCTCTGCACCCCGGCAGAAATCTTCACCGCACCCCAGGCCGCCTCATCCTTCATCGTCAGGCCAAGCCGCGAATCCGCAAGAACAGTGCGATCACCCAAGCGCACGGAATAGTGCGGCGCATCACCACCCTCCACCGCCATGGTGATGCGGCCATCAGGCGAACTCGTCTTAAATGAATGACTCTGCGCAGGCAGAGTCATTGCAAGGCAAATTATTGCAACGGAAAGCGTAGAGAACGAGCGAAAGAGGGTTGGCATACGCCCGATATTCTAACCCTCAATAGCAACTATCGGATAAGGTCTGCACGAATCGCGACTTCAAAGGTCCGTTTAGAAGCAAGATCGTCTGATTTGAACACTACCGTCTTCACGCCAGGCTTTAATGAAATCAAAGCGTCCCATGTGTTTTGCGCTATTGTCGGCTGCGAGGCTTGGCCGCCTGTGCTGCTGATCTCTGCGGTTACTTGCATCGTGAGCAAGTTTCCATCGAATCGCGCATGCTGGCAGTCGAATTTCACGCCCACATCCACGTATGTCACCGTTGCTGGGTTCGTTTGTACCGGGATTTTACTTCCTGCGCGAAGAGTGCACGCATGGAAGCTCGTGCCTGCTGTGAGGCGCGTGGTGAACTCACGAGTATTCACGGTTTTGCCGTTTTCTCCTACTTCGCGAACGTCAAACGTAACGATCATGGGAGTAAGCGTGGAAGGGCTTTCTTCCGTTGAGGTCTCTACCTTAGTTATTTTCGACCCGTGGTATGGGGAAGCATTCTGTGCTGCGAGAGAGAACGACAGGCTAAGTGCAAGCAGCGCACAAACTCGTTTCATATTAATTCTCCTTTTGGATAGGGGTGACTTGAATAGTTTGAATGTGAATCGGAATGACTTGAATCGGACCTTCTCCCGCAATCAGCTCATGCGCAGCTTCACCCGCCTCTGCCGAAAGGACTGCTGGAACGGAAGCACTTCGAGCTTCGATGAAATCTAAAGACGGAAACGTACTGAGCTTCACCTGCTTCTCCCGGCGCTTTCCGCCCAGAGATACCGAAGGTGAAGCAGGTGCGCTCACTGTCTTCATCATCATCGGTTTCTGTATGCGAGCAGAAGAATTATGAGAGGAATCGGTGTGCGGCTCTACCAGTTGCGCAGGCATACGCGCAACCTCGTTTTGAAGTGGATGATCTGTGCGGAAGTGCGGCCACATCATTACTGCCAGCAAAATCGCTGCCGCGATGGAGAGTGGCATCCACACGACGATCGCCGGGCGCCTTTTCGCCGCAGTCCTTTGCACAATTCTCTGCGTCAGGCCGAACGGAGCTTCTGCATGGGCGCGCTCGTGGAGCGTCTTGTCGAGAAGATCATCGAAGTCTTCGCTCATCTGTACGTCCTTTCCTCCGCCGCATACCATCTCCGCTTCAACTCTTCCCGGGCACGCTTCAGTCGCGTGCGGACCGTCCCTTCAGGAATCTCCATGATGCGAGCGATCTGGCCTGAAGTCAGATCCTCAAATCCCGACAGCAGCAACGGTTGACGCAACTCCAGCGGAAGCGCATCAATCATGCGATGAAGCCGCTCTTCATTGCTGCTCTTCACCGCTTGCAACTCCGGATTCAACCCGTGGTGCGCCGGCAATACCTCATCCGTTGCTTCGACAAACGAGCGTTGCGGAAGCCGGTCAATCGCACTTCGCCACATCGCTCTTACAACAAACGCCTGCTCATCCACCGCATCTTGCCATCCGCCCAGACGGTAGAGCTTGAGTAGGCACTCCTGTACTGCATCTTCCGCATCATGCGTATTGCGCAACAGCGAATACGCCACGCGATACATCAACGCTGCCTGGCGCTCCACCATGCCTGCAAAGGCATCGCTCATCCGTTGTCCACGCCCATCGCCAGCAGGCGAACTGCATATACGCAGATGAGCTTGGCAATCACACATGGATATCTCGAACGTGCGGGCACTACGATGCAGCCTCCAAAATCATTCTGTAAGTAAAGACCATCGGAAGCGCAAAACCGTTCGCAAATATTTTGCGCGCCAAGCCAGCTACACTCGTGGAGTGATCCCCGCCCGCCGCAAGAAGCCGAAGAAATCCCCCGCGCCCGTGCATCCGTTCGACGCGCAACACGGCACTGAAACAGGCTCGCTCATTCCCGGCGATGATCTGGCCACTGGGCATCACAGCGACCGCCACATCACCGCGTATCACGGCACGTCACCATCGCTATTCGAGAAACTACTCACGCGCTGGCGAGATGATTTCGCAAAACACCCGCTCGAAAAGACTGCCTTTATCGACATTGGCGCGGGCAAAGGCCGGGCGATGCTGCTGGCAGGCGAACACCCCTTCCGCCGCATCGCCGGTGTGGAACTGCATCCCGGGCTTGCGGCACGCGCACGCGAGAACATCGATCTCTGGCGCGCGACACACGAAGACGCTCCGGCGATAGCACTCTTCGAGCAGGATGTACTCCGCATGCGTATTCCCGCCGGGCCATGCCTCTTCTTTCTCTTTAATCCATTCGGCGCGTACATGATGGATATGTTTCTCACACGCCTGCGCCGTGAGTTCGCATCGCGTCCTGGCGAGTGCGACCTGCTTTATGTGAATGATGAACAGTGGCCGCTCATGGAAGAAGCGCATCCGCAGTTCAAGCAGCTATGGCGCGGACGCATCCATCTCTCGCGCGCGGATGCAGCCGCCGACCGCGCCACTATAAAACACGATGCGGATGGTATCTATGTCACGACTGGATACGAGGACTGTTCCATTTATCGCCTGATGAAGCGGTAGAAGACACACGGTAGCTGATGATTCCAAGACTGGGTAAGGCTGGGATAGAATCGCTCCTGCACCCGGATTATGTCGGTCAATCAATCGGTTTTGAGCGAAGCAAACTCTGTTTTCATGATCGGATTCGCGTTCACCAGCGATAAAAAACTAGTGGAAGTGGAAAAAACCAGCAATCGGTAGATCGGAATATGAAGCTCATGTGCGCTCGGATTCACCAGAAAAGTGATACAAGATTGCTGCCCGGAGAAGAAGTATGACATTTGTAAATGGCGGGCCAGAATTTTCGCCTGCGAAGGCCCCGAACACAATAGCAGTTGTCATTCCTGTTTATAACGGTGAAAACTTTATACGCCGTGCCCTGGATAGCGTTTTAGGTCAAACGCATCGTGCTGCGGAAATCATCGTGGTGAACGATGGATCGACGGACAGAACACCGGAGATAGTGAGTGAGTACGGCCCTGCCGTGACGCTGTTACAGCAAAAAAATGGCGGCCCCTCAAAAGCGCGTAACGCCGGCGTGGATGCCTCGACCGCGCAGTTCGTTGCATTTCTAGACGCTGACGATTGGTGGGAGCCGACTAAGCTGGAGAAACAACTGAAATCATTCGAAGCTGATCCAACGGCCGTCTTGAACTACACAGCTCTACGTGTTGTTGACGCTGCGACGGGAAAACATACCGACCTGTCACCACCAGCGCTCGATATCTTAGAACGACAATTACGATGGATGAATCGGGATATGCCCCCTTCTTGCGTGATGGTTCGGAGAGCCGCTTTAAAGCAGATTGGAGGATTCAACGAAAGGCTGTTAGCGGGCGAAGACTGGTATGTGTGGTTCAGCCTTCGAACCGCCGGCAGTTTCTGCGTGTGTCCTGAACCATTGACGGACTATAGGCAAAGTAACGTTGGACAAAGTGGCAATGCCACCTTCGTATTCAATGAATTCTTGAAGATGCTGGATGACGTGCTGCTCAAGGACCTTTCGGGAATCAAACGGACAATTTGGCGGCGAAAAATTATGAGCTTTCAGGCATTTATGGCTGTTAAAACCGCCCGCGGAAGCGGAAACAGGGCGGAAGAACTTCGGTTTGTGAAGATGTCACTGCGTACATGGCCATCTCCCTTTTGGGCCCCATCGCGCTTCAAGACTTTTGCTGTGACCCTTCTTCGGTCAGCACAGTCGAACAGGGGTTGACGACTCACATGATAATGAAGTCTCTGCTCGCTCTCTGTCTCGCGGTCCTGTCTTCAGCTACGGCACAGGTGCCGCTCACGCAAAAACCAGATATTACGCTCCATGGCTCTGTTACCCGCGCCGACTACGAGACCTACAAGGAACTCCCATTCACCGTTCCGGCAGGCGTTACGCGCATCAGCGTGGAGTACACCTATGATCGCTCGCAGCACACCGTGATCGACATCGGCCTGCTCGATCCGCAGCGCTTTCGCGGATGGGCCGGCGGCGCGAAGACCTTCTTCACCGTGAGCGAGAGCGACACCACACCTGCATTCCTCTCCGGCCCTATCGTGCCCGGCACATGGAAGATTCTCTTCGGCATCCCTAACATTCGCGCAAATACCACCACAAACTACGAGGTAAAAATCTGGTTCGGACACGAAGGCGATGTTGCCACCGTCTCCACCTTCAGCCGAGAACCGTTACGTAAAGGCCCGGCATGGTATCGCGGCGACCTCCATCTGCACGACGCGCACAGCGACGGCAAATGCCCGAACCAGGACGGCGAAAAAGTTCCATGCCCGCTCTATAACCTGGTGCTCGGCGCGGTCGATCGCGGGCTCGACTTCATCGCCATCACCGACCACAACACCACATCGCACTTCAGCGATATGCGCGAACTGCAGCCGTACTTCAGTCATCTGCTGCTCATCCCCGGCCGCGAGATCACCACCTTCTACGGACACGCGAATGTCTGGGGCACTACTGATCCTATCGACTTCCGCATCCAGCACGACACGGCAACGAAAGACTTTGTCCGCATCCTCGATCGGGTGGATGCGCTGCACGCGACGATCTCGATTAATCACCCCGCGCATCCTTATGGCGAAATCTGCATGGGTTGCGGGTGGACTGTTCCCAACACGCCTTGGGAGCGCATTCACGTTCTCGAGGCAATCAATGGAGATGACCCGACGAAGCCTTACTCCAGCATTCCGCTATGGGAGTCAAAGCTGAACGAGGGACACCGCATCGCCGCTATCGGCGGCAGTGACAATCACACCGGCACCGAGCACGAGAAGACCGGCTACCCCACCACCGTCGTCTACGCGCAGAACCTCTCCGAGCGCGCCATCCTCGACGGCATTCGCGCCGGACACGACTTCATCGACGCAGAAGGTTCAAAGACTCGCGCCATAGAGTGGACAGCGCAGGCAGGCAAACAAACCTACATGATGGGTGACGCGCTCGCTTCGCCCGCAGGTGCAAAGCTCACCTTCACACTTGCGACGCGCGCGCTCAATGGCGCGCATCCTGAACTCATCATTGATGGCAAGGAATCGCAGGAGTTCGACGCCTCCGATTTCAAGGGAGACGTCAGCCGCACCTTCCACTACACCAGCGATGGCAAGCGTCACTGGCTCCGCATCAATATTCGTGACACCAATAACAAGCTGCTCATTCTCAGCAATCCGATTTATCTCAACTTCTGAGCGTGCGTGGTGTGGTGCGTGGTTATCGCAGGATGTGCACCTGTCTTTGCGAGCGCACCTTCTACAACCTCTAACAGCTTCGACGGTTCGGGGTTGTAGTCGCGAATACCAGAGACCACCTGATATGCGCCGTTCGTTACCACAACAATCGTCGGCGTGAACTCCACATTTAAGCGGATGCCGAGATCGTAATCCGCCTGTACCTCTTTCGCCAGCTTGCCGCCGGGGTCCACTACAAACGGCATCTGTTGATGGTGCGCCTGCATCCAGCGCTCATTGAACTGGTGCAGAGCATCCTTGCTCTCAATCTGCATCTGCGACTTGAAAATATCGCTGCGATACTCGTCCGCCAGCTTCGCGCTCACCTTGTCGTGCAGATAGCGCGCGAACACTGCGCCCTCAAATGTCCACACATGCTGCGCCAGCGGAAAATCGTGCCGCACCAGCGCGACATGCGTCTTGCGCGCCACTTCGTCTTCCACCGGATGCCACCGCGCGCAAGCCGGGCAGCCAAGGTCTTCCCACACAAGTATGGCCACCTTGCTTCCTGCTGGCGGACGAAGGATGGACGTGTCGCGGAAATCATCATGCGGAGCTGTGCCCGCAAACTGCGCCTGCGCCACACCACCTGCAAACACTGCAACCATGGCCGTATATCGAACCGCATTCAAAAGACGCATCAAAAAATCCTTCCTCTCATTCAGTGTGGCGTTTTCCTGTAAGACGCCACCGCACCACAATCGTATGCGAATCCATTAGAATCGACCTCACGCGCAAACTGCGCTGGAGGCACGCACTATGGCATCGCAGATGGAGAACATTCCCGCACTCAAGGAGCTGCGCGGGCAGCTTCAGGACCGTATGGACAAGGCAGTCGACGACTTCCGCGCCCACCTCGTCTCCGTGCGCACCGGCCGCGCCAGCGTGCATATGCTCGACAATATCCGCGTGGATTACTACGGCTCCGAGATGCCCATTAACCAGCTCGCGCAGATCAGCACACCCGAAGCCACGCAGATCGTGGTGCAGCCGTTTGATCAAGGCACCGTCGGGCTTATCGAGAAGGCCATCCGCACCAGCGGACAAGGGTTCAATCCCATGCACGACGGCAAAGTAGTCCGCGTGCCCGTCCCTCCGATGACCGAAGAGCGCCGCCGCGATACGGTGAAGCAGCTCGCCGGCGTGCTGGAAGACCACAAGACCTCTATCCGCAACATCCGCCGCGAAGGCAACGACGCTATCAAGAAGGCAGCGAAGGACAAGACCATCTCCGCCGATGACGAAAAGCGCGCTACAGAAGAGACGCAGCAGATGACCGACAATGAGATTAAGCGCCTCGAAGATCTCTTCAAAGGCAAAGAGAAAGAGATTATGTCGATCTAAAGGAGTTGCAGAAATTCTTCAACACTTATTCCGGCATTACGAATCAGAGCTCTCAGTGTTCCCACTGAGAGCTCTTTGTGTTGCGGAACAGAAAGGTTCGCCTTCGCACCAGCTTTCGTCAGAACAAGATGACTTCCTACTTGTCCACGCGATTGCCATCCTGTGCGAATGAACGCTGCAGCGGCTTCCTTACCGGAGATGTTACTAAGTGTTCCCACTACTTCATCATAGAAGGTGAAAACTCACTTATCCCTGTACAGGTCAGCAGCTTACGCGGAAATTTTGCTTGAGAGAATCATTATTGGTGCGGATTAAACCGCAATCAAAACGTTTCTTTGATCGACAGGAAGACCTTCGCTGGCCTTCTGATCTTCCGCCCAGAGCCAAGCGGTAATTGCTTCCTTCACATTTGCGAGCGCTTCTTTTTCATCGCGTCCCTGCGAGACGCAACCCGGCAGTGCTGGCACCTCTGCCACCACCCAGCCGTCTTCCGCAGTCTCAAGCGTTACATGAAAGAGCATCGCAATTGCCTCTGCACAAATTCTATCAATCTCCCTAAGTCGTGTGATCGAGGATGATCTTCCACCCGTCTGGCGTCTTCTCCATCACCAACGAGAATAGTCCTTCCACATCGCCGCCAGCTTTCTTGGATCGCTCCAGCCGGAACGACCCGACCAGCATCCCATGGTCCTCACCCAGCAGATGCGGCTCCAGGTGACTGAAGCTCAGCCTGCCCATCGCGCTCGCATCCGGATACGATTGCCGGTAGTGCTGCAAAATCGTTTCGTAGCCGCGTGTCACCGTCTGGCCCATAAAGACCGTATCCGGAGAATTCTTATAGCTCGAAACAAATGCCGCGATATCGCCGCTGTTCCACGCGCGTTCCTGCGCCATGAGGGTCTTCACCATGCCCAGTTCGCCCGGTGCCAGCATACGCAATTGGTCCGCAGGCTTCTCCTGCGCGCTCACAGAACAGCCCAGCGAAAGCACTACCGCCAGCAGAACCACCCATCCACGCACACGCATACGCCCTCACCTCGTATGCCCAACATGCTACGCCGAACGTAAAATCAAAGCAGAAGCCTGATCGAAACAGAAAGCAAGGCACACGATGGCCGAAGCCTTCCCCAAACCGGACACCATCCTCAAGCGCGCCACCTGCTCGCTCGATTGTCCGGACTCCTGCGGCATCATTGCCACGGTGGACACTGCCACCAACCGCGTCATCAAAATTCAGGGCGACCCATCGCATCCGGTCACGCGCGGCTTCCTCTGCGGCAAAGTGGCAAAGTATCTCGACCGCGTCTACGCGCCCGATCGCCTGCTCCGTCCCATGCGCCGCAAACCCGGCGTGCCCAAAGGCCCTCTCCCGCACGGCCGGGAGCATGAATTCTTCGAACAGATCACCTGGGACGCAGCGCTCGACGAGATCGCCGCGCGCCTCAAACAGATCAGCAATGCCTACGGCCCTGAAAGCATCCTGCCGTACTCCTACGCCGGCACCATCGGCCAACTCGGCTACGGCTCCATGGACCGGCGCTTCTTCTATCGTCTCGGAGCGTCGCAACTCGACCGCACCATCTGCTCCACCGCAGGCGGAGAAGCGCTTACCGCAACCTACGGCGTCCGTCTCGCCACGCCGCCGCAGGACTTCGCGTTATCGAAACTCATCATCGCGTGGGGCGCGAACATCCACGGCACCAGCATTCATCTCTGGCCGTTCATTGAGAAGGCCCGTCACAACGGCGCGCGCCTCATCGTGATCGATCCTTATGCCACGCGCACCGCCCGCCTCGCCGACTGGCACATCGCCATCAATCCCGGAACAGACACTGCACTCGCCATGGGCATGATGCACGTCATCGTCCGCGACAGTCTGCAGGATGCTGCTTACATGGCCGAGTGCACCCATGGCTTCGACCAGCTCCGCGAGCGCGTGATGCGTGAAGAGTACGCGCCCGCCAACGTAGCTCGCATTACTGGCCTTACCGCGGAAGAAGTCGAACGTCTAGCGCACATGTACGCGACGACCAAACCCGCCGCTATTCGCGTGAACTACGGCGTACAGCGGAACCAGGGTGGAGGCACAGCCACCCGCGCCATCAGCATGCTTCCGCTGCTCACCGGTGCATGGAAGCATCGCGGCGGCGGACTCTTCCTCTCAACCTCCGGCGCGGCGCAGTTCAATCAGAAAGCCACACAGATGCCGGAACTCATGCACGCCTCCCCGCTTAGACGGGATGCGCGCATCATCAACATGAGCCAGCTTGGTCACGCGCTCACCGAACTCGACAGCAATAACGACGGTCCGCGCGTGCACGCGCTCTTCGTCTACAACTCCAACCCCGCCGCCGTTGCGCCCAATCAGAACGCCGTCTTACGCGGCATGAAGCGCGACGATCTCTTCACCGTCGTTCACGACCAGTTCTTCAACGACACCGCCGATTACGCCGACTACATTCTGCCCGCTCCCTCATGGCTCGAACAGACCGACATTCAAGGTGCCTATGGGCAATACTTCGTGCAACTCTCCGAAGCCGCCATGGCGCCACGCGGCGAAGCGCGCACCAACGTGCGCCTCTTCGGAGAACTCGCGCAGCGCATGGGCTTCACCGAACCCTGTTTCCGCGACACCGAAGACGACATCGTCGCGCAAGCCCTCACGGTCGATCACCCATGGATGGAGGGCATCACTCACGAGCGCCTGCGCAGAGAAAAGTGCATCCCCGTCAACATGCCGACGAACGCGGACGGAGAGTTCCTCCCCTTCAGCGATGCTTCATGGTTCCGCACACCTACCCGCAAAGGCGAACTCTACTCCACCACGCTCGAAGCGCGCGGCCTCGATCCTCTGCCCGCCTACATTCCCAATATTGAATCGCGTAATGGCACACCCGACGCGCGTTATCCGCTGGAGATGCTCGCGCGCAAGGCCGACAACTTTATGAATTCGACCTTTGCCAACATCGAAACGCACCGCGAGATGGAAGCCGACCACCTCAACACGCTCGAGATCCACGCCACCGATGCGGCCGCGCGCAACATCGCGGAAGGCCAGCCCGTACGCGTAGAAAACGCACGCGGTACGCTCACCCTCAGCGCACGCATCACAGAACACGTCCGCCCCGGCGTAGTCTCCACACGCCTCGGCTGGAACAAGCTCGCGCTCGACGGTCAGGGTGTCAACGTACTCACCAGCGAACGCCTCACTGACTTCGGCGGTGGACCGACGTTCTACTCCACGATGGTCGAAGTCACAGCGTTATAGATTTCAGCTTGCCATCTCAATGCGGACTTCGGCATCGGGGAATACAGCACGCATCTCTAGTGTTCCGCCAAGCGATTCAACATACTGCTGAAGTGTGCTGATGCGCATGTCCGTTCGATTTTCGATCTTCGAAACCTCGCTTTGCGCAACTTTCATCTTCTTCGCGAGATCCACCTGACTCCGTTTGCGGGCACGACGAAGCTCATGCAGCTCCATAAGTTCGATCAGTTTCTGCGCGTCCGACTTGGAGCGGGCGAGGACCGCAGGATCCATTTTCGATTCCAATTCGCTAAATTTTCTCGCCATGGTCAACCTCCATAACTCTGTGAGGATCGATGCCTATTTCAATGAGATGCCGCCGATAAATCTCGTCTGCTAATGGGATCATCTGTTCATAAAAACGCTTGTTGCCCGTTTTATCTCCGCCGATGAGAAGAATAGCCATCCGCCTCGGGTCAAACGCGAAGAATATGCGCAGAGGATGGCCTGCACTCTGAACGCGCAGCTCTTTCATATTGCTGAATACAGAACCCTTGATGGTATCTGCCTGAGGACGACCAAGCGATGGCCCTTTATGCATCAAGACGTTCACCAGCATGGCTACACGTCCCTGCTCGACTACCGTCAGAGTGTTCCACCACGCTTCAAACTCGTCGGTAAACTCAGCTTCGTACACGACAATATAATTATTCTCCAGAAAGAATATTCTGTCAAAAGAATAAAACTTTCTATTCTCTTGACAGAATTCTCATCGCGACCACCGAAAGCGCCAAGTGGAGCGTGCCGCTCTTCGCGCGGGGGCGCCGTACGCCCAGCACTTAGTCGTGATACAGAGCATCAGGAACCTCAGGCGTACTCGGATGATCGAGCGGCAGCGTGTCACCGAGTTCTTTCTGATACGCCTCCAGCCGCGCCCAAAGCTTCTTCTTCAGCCCAGCCATCTTGGGATCGTCTGCGAGGTTTTTCATCTCCCACGGATCGTTCTCGATATCGAACAACTGCACTACGCTCACCTGCGGATACACGATCAGCTTGTGCGTCTTCGTCCGCACCGCGCGTTGAAACTCCTTGTAGTTGCAGAACACTGCATCATGCACCGGCTCATCCGCACCCATCCAAAGTCTTTTGATGGATGGAAACTCCACCGTCTTCGGAACAGCGACACCGGCCACATCGCACGTCGTCGCAAACAAGCTGTGTTGATAGATGAGTTCGTCGCAACGCCGGCCTGCCTTTATACCCGGGCCACGCACAATCATCGGCATGCGCATGCTGCAGTCGTACATATTCTGCTTGCCCATCAGGCCCTGCTCACCTACCGCGAGTCCGTGATCGCCAGTAAAGATGACATACGTGTTCTTCGCCTGGCCTGACTGCTCCAGCGCGTCCAGAATTCGACCAACCTGCCGGTCGAGATGCGAGATGATCGCATAATATTCACGCCGGTGTACCTGCACCGCATGCTTCGTCCGCGGAAACGGCGCCAGAATCTCATCACGCAGCTTGTGATCGCCCTGGTCGAACGGATGTTCCGGCAGAAAGTTCGGCGGCACTTCCACCTTGTCCACCGGATACATATCCAGAAACTCCTGCGGAGCCTGGCGCGGATCGTGCGGCGCATTGAACGCCACGTAAGCAAAGAAGGGCGCACTCTGGTGCGGCGCGGTGTTCTTCAGATAATCCACAACATGGTTCGCATACAGTTCGCTGGAGTGCTCAATGCGGTCTTCCTTCGCGCTATCCCACACGCTCGTGTGCATCCAGTGGCCTGCGCGCGTTTCGTCTGCGGGGTTCCAGTGGTTTCCCGGAGCAGGACGGTTGTACATATCGCCATGCGCCCCAGTGGAGGGCAACATGCCCGGGCCCACCGGACCCATCTTCTGGAAACTGCGCGGCAGCAGCGTTGCATCCAGATGCCACTTGCCGCAGATGTACGTGTTGTACCCCGCCATCCCCAACACCTGGCCCCACGTCTGCATGTCCTGCAGGTTGTAATCGGTAAAGTGGGCCACCTTCTGCGTCATGTCACGCGCATGGAAACACGAGAGGCCGGTATGCGCCATCGTGCGGCTGGCCACGCACACCGCACCCTGCCATGAGCCTTGCTGGAACGCGTGCGTAAACGCCGTGCCTTCGCGCACCAAACGATCCAGGTTTGGCGTTTTTACCTCAGGATTATTCAGTCCGCCAATGGTGCGGTAAGTCATGTCATCGCAGAACAGCACCAGAAAGTTTGGCCGCTCGTCGCGTGTCTTCGGGGTTACCTTTTCGGCAACCATCTCCCCCGCACCCGCCAGCGCCATGCCCGATGTCAAAAGGTTCAAAAACGTCCTGCGGTCCACACTCATTTTGCGCACTCCTCTGCACTGTTTGCTGCGATGCGAGGAGCATAGCATTGCTTCTTCATCCTTTGCGTCTGGATGGAGTCATACACATCGGCAACAAAGATGCACCGCTTCCGGTGCATACGCTGCTTCCCAAAGTGGTTTGTGCTGCGTCCACTCCCATATAATCGAAGTCTCCACACGAATACGTTTCGCGGGGAATCTTCAGGCAGTGAGGGTGGTCGTATCAATACCGGAAATCAGGCGGACGCACGTTCGTCGAAGCTCGTAGAAATGAATTTGCGGTCTCCCTCAAGCCACACCGGCAGCTGGTTCCGCCCCCGTCTTCGCTCAGCGTGGATTGCATCCATCTTTGCCGCCGCGGCCCTTGTGCCTGCGGCAAGCGCGCAGACACCGCAGGTCTTCTGCCAGGCACAGGTTATCGGCAACCGCCGCATTCCTAAGGAATCAGTGCTTGCGCGTCTGTTTGAGCATCAGGGCGATGCCTACGATCCAGCCCTGATCGAACGCGACTTCAACTCGCTCTGGAACACCGGCTACTTCGAAGACATTCGGATTGAGCGCGTGGATACACCGCAGTGCGTGCAGATGGTCATCTACGTACGCGAGAAGCCCACCATTCGCGAGATCAATTACAAGGGCCTGAATGCCGTCACGCAGAGTGACGTGCTCGAGCGCTACAAAAAGGCTAAGGTAGGCCTCACCGTCGAAAGCCAGTACGACCCGACTCGCATCAAGAAGGCGGAGGTTGTTCTAAAGGGTTTGCTCGCGGAGCACGGCCATCAGTTCGCCACGATCAAGACTGAAGTAAAGACCATGCCACCGGCGGCAGTGGCTATTACCTTCAATATCAAGGAAGGCCCGACGGTAAAGGTCGGCAAGATCCAATTTGAGGGCAATCATCAGCTCTCCTCGCGCACGCTTCGTTCCGCGATGAAGAACTCCAAGCCCATTGGCATTCCGCACTCTATCTTTCTGGAGAACATCTTCCCGCGCACCTTCGACGCCACCAAGCTGGACGAAGACGCCGAGCGCGTCCGCCAGCTTTATCGTGAACGCGGCTACTTCAAGGCCCAGACTGGCGAACCCAAAACGCATGTGCGCGATGCCGGCGGCGTGAACTTCCTGCTCATGCCTTCGCATGGCAAGCGCATCGACATTCTGATGCCCGTGGAAGAAGGCCAGCGCTATCGCCTCGGCGGCATTACCTTCACTAATTACAAGGACAAGGACCCCAAGGCACTGCGCGCCTCCTTTGCTCAGAAAGACGGCGAATGGTTCAACGCCACACTCTTCGGTAAGGGCCTTGAAAATCTGCGCAAGGCGTACGGCTCGCTCGGCTATATCAACTTCGTCGGTACGCCGGTCCCGCGTTTTGACGAGGCGAACCACAAGATATTTCTTGATATCGACCTCGATGAAGGCAAGAAGTTCTACGTTTCACGTATCGAGTTCACCGGCAATACCGTCACACGCGATCGCGTCATCCGCCGCGAGCTTCTGCTTGAAGAAGGCCAGCAGTACAACAACAACCTGTGGGAGATGTCCATCCTCCGCCTCAACCAGCTCAATTACTTTGAGACGCTGAAGGCCGATCAGGACTCTGAGACAAAAACCAACTCCGACGAAGGCACTGTCGATCTCCTGCTCAAACTCAAGGAGAAGGGCAAGAACTCCATCGGCCTGAACGGCGGCATCAGTGGCCTCTCTGGTTCGTTCATCGGCCTCAACTACGAAACCAACAACTTTCTCGGTCTGGGCGAAACGCTTAGCCTCCAGGCCAACGCGGGCGATTTGCAGCGTAACCTAACGCTCGGCTTCACGGAGCCCTATTTCCGCAACAAGCCCATCTCGCTCGGTTTCCAGATCTTCTCCACCAAGTTCGATTACAACCCGGCCAAGAGCTACGGTGTCTCCACCGGTGTCAGCCAGAATCTTTCGAATGCCCAGCAAAGCCTTCTGACGAACTACAACCAGTCTCAGACCGGTCTCACGCTTTCTATCAGCTATCCAATCCGCCGCTCGTTCAAGCGCATTGGTGTTTCTTACTCGCTGACCAAGTCCGGCGTCACCACCTTCAACGACAACACCCGCAACGTTTTTGAATCGCTCGCTTTCCGCAGCGGCATCGCGGGCCAGAGCCAGTTGCAGGACATCATTACTTCCAGCATTACGCCGTCGTTCTCCTACTCGTCGATCGACCGCGCAGTCGGCCCGCACTCCGGAACCGACATCAATCTTGCCCTGCAGGTGGCTGGTGCAGGCGGCAACGTCAAGTACTTCTCGCCGCTCTTCTCCGCGCGTAAGTTCTATCCGATGAAAGGCATGCGCATCAGCCGGGAAGGGCACAATGTCCTCGCCGGCCGTCTTCAGCTCGCACATGTTGAAGGCTTTGGTGGGCAGGTGGCGCCGCCCTTCAACCGCATCTATGCTGGTGGCGAAACAGACATTCGCGGCTTCGATGTTCGCTCGGCATCGCCCTACACCTTTATTCCGGTGAAGGTGCCGTTCAACCTCACAAACCCGGATGGAAGCGTCGTTCCTCGCGATCCCAGCAACTACACCCTCGGATCGCTTCAGGTGCCGCTACCCATCTACCGCCTATCCTCGGTCGGTGGAGACACCAGCGTCACTGCGAACCTGGAATATCGCATCCCCTTCGGCAACTCGGTCACGTTCGACTTCTTTACCGACTTCAACATGACCTTCGACGCGCTCAAATCACAGCTTCGCCAGTCGGAACTCGGACAGGCGCAGATCACCAGTCCGCTCTATGGCTGCCCGGTCATCGAAAACGGTGCCTGCAAAGGCGGAACGCTCGTGCACTTCGATCGTCTGCTGGCCACGGCACCGGGGACGAACTTCGTTCCGCGCATGTCCAACGGTATCGAACTGCAGGTCATTCTGCCGATCGTGAATGCGCCTTTCCGCATCTACTACGCCTATAACTCGCTGCGTCTCTACGAAGATCTCACGCAGCGTCAGGCTGTGGACAGCTACACCTTCAACGACCTCTTCCCCAAGAAGAACCCCTCCTGCGTCTCCAGTGCCGCCAGCGGCTACTGCGAACTCACCGGAGCGGGTGCTTTTACCAAAGCCCAAGCCGCGCAGTTCTACCTCGGCAACTACCAACTCCGCGAGCCGCGCAAAACCCTTCGCCTGACGGTCAGCACTACGTTCTAGCAATAAATGCGGAGTGAGAACACAAAGGGCGCAGAGATGATCTCTGCGCCCTTTCTCTTATATTTGCCTTATCGGTAAATCGCGCGTCCCAGCTTCGCTTTCACCGTCATCTCGGTAAGAAAGAGCGGATATTCATTCGGAGTCTGCCCACGAAGTATGTTGGTAGGCTGCAACGTCTGCGGCTGGTTTACGCCGCCATAGAATGAGAAGCACAGCTTATAGCCAGCCTCGTATGCTATCTCTTCCGTTTGCTTACGAAAGGCCAAGCGGGTACCCACAGGATAAGCAAGCTGTGTCACTGCACGCCCTATCTCAGCTTCAATTCTCCTCTTCGAGACGACCAGTTCTTCACGTTGTCGTTCAGCAGATAACTGAGAAAGGACCATATGCGAAACTGTATGCGATCCGATCACCATTCCTGCCGCCGCCATCTCGCGTGCCTGCTCCCAGCTCAGAAAACGCTGCTGCACTTCAGGCACCCCCACATGGCACTGCGCGCGCAACTCACCCATCATGCGCTCAGGATCGATATTGTCCGGCCGTTTGTAATGCGTGAGTACCTTGTGGATCGCAGGTTCGCGATCTTCACCAAGCACCACATGCAACTCCGCCGGATACGTCAGCACAATCTCTTTCGCATCGGTCATCCGGATCAAATGAGCAATTTCATCCCACCACGGCACGAGCGCTTTGCCCGCATAATCCACCACGAGAAAGAACGCTGCCGTGCAATCATTAGCCTTCAATACAGGGAATGCTTCGGTGTAGTTATCGAGATAACCGTCGTCAAATGTAATAGCCGCATACATGCGCTTCAAAGGACGACCACCCAACACCAGATTCTCAAGTTCTTCACCCGAAACAATAGGCATCTGTTTCTTGATGGAACGCACCTGCTGATCGAAACCCTCTGCCGTGGGACCAAACACGCCACGATCGAAACGCGTTACATGGGCATTGCCAATTCGGTGATAGTTGAAGACAACGATGCCCGGTTTGGAAGGCAACATTCTTGCGGCATGAAGAATGCCTGTATTGTGCAGCAACTTTGCCATGCGCAGTCGTTTCGACATATCTCGCTACTCTCTTTACAACTGTTTATTGGGTAAACGGGGGCGGAGACCAGCCTTCCGTAACAAGGTGCCCGCACCCACACGCAGACAATCCTTCACCGTATCCATACTGGGCCTACGGTCCCTCAGATCGAAATCGAAAAATTTCAGCGGCTTCTGATATGAGCAGTACGCATCGCCCCATGTCATCATTCCGCAGTCGATATACTGCGGAATGCATCGCACATCGCGCTGTAGCACCACATGGCGGAAGTTGAAATGGGTAGGCTCCATTGGCTCCGGTTCTTTACCAATCAAATCAAGATAGTTCAGCCACCCAATCTCCACTCCGGCATAAATGGCTGCATCTGCCGTCACCGAAAATCGCGGATTCGCTTCAATCAGTCGCACAACGCCATCCCGCGCATCGCGTTTTACTTCAATTTCACAGATACCGACGTAATTCACGCCATGTAGAAATCTGTCGCATAATGCGGCAATCTCCTCATCAATCACCGGTTCCGAAATCGATCCGCTGCCAAACTGGATTGGCTGCGCGCGCAACTCCCGTACCACGCAGTAGCCAAGACGCCTACTCCCTTTGCCATACACCGATAGATAGCAGAACTTCACATCGTCTCCACCCGCGATGATCTCCTGCACCACCGCTTCAGGACGCATCGGTTCTGCATATGCATATTTACGCAGAAGCTCCTCGGCCGTCTGTGCAGTAAATACTTTCAACCCTCGCAGTGGATTGCTCTCCGGTAAAGCATCCCACTCACGCTGGTGACGAGGCTTTACCAAACATGGAAATCGCGCGGTTTCAGCGAACTGTTGCATCTCCTCAGCAGACTGCACATACGCTGTGTTTGGAATCGGCAGCCCATTTGCTTCAGCAAGCGCATACTGCCTTTCCTTACTCGCAAGAATCGCCTGCACTGCGATGGATTCCATAGAAAAGGTAAAGAACTCCGCCAGTACGCTCGCATGTCTGCCCATAGCAGAAACAAAGATGTCCGCCGCGGGCATTAGCACCGGCTTCCCGCCAAGTTGCTGTGCCAACTTCACCATAAACACAACCCAGTCGTCGGGATGCGTGTCGGGATTGGGACATAGATAAGACTTGCCATACGATGAGCGAAATCCCGGGTGCTCCGGAATACAATCGATTCCCACTACTTCAATTCCATGGCGAAGAAGATCGCGCATGAGGTTCAAACCCGTTTGATACACACTGGCCACAACGGCAGGCGGTCTCTTCACAGCAGCATGAGGCAGATCCGGCATAAACGCTCCAGAACAATAGGCAATACTCGTATGTTAGAGGCAAGAAACAGCTTTACCGCACATTACGCCGAATGTTTTTCCAGGATCATTCCTTCATAATTCACATTCACCTGGGTGCGCTCGTTACACCCACATACGAGTCGGACGCGCCGTAGTACATCAGCCACTTGCCCTTGAACCACACCAGACCTTCGGCAAACGTGGTGCCTGGAGCGTATTGGCCATGGCTTTCCCACGCAAGCTTTGGCCCAAAGACCGGCTCATCCGTTCGCGCCAGCAGCTTCTGTGGATTGCGCGCGTCGAAGAGCGCTTCGCCCACGGTATACGTGCCAGGAGCTATGCCTGGAGCGGCCCATGCCTTCCAGCTATCGTCGCCATAGCCGGAGCGCTGCACGCCATTCCAGTTATGCGCGTCGGCATTCCGAGCGTTGTAGATAACGACAATGCCGCGCTCGGTCAGCACAGGCGGCGGTCCCATCTCCGGAAATGCGCTATCGAACTTCCCCTGCCGCGCATGCAGAACAACAACCGGCTTGCCGTCTTTGCCCTCTATCGGAGTCCAGTGAATGAGGTCGTCCGAAGTCGCGAGCCGCACCTCGATTTCGCCCCAGAACATCAGGTACTTGCCATTCACCTTCGCCGCGATCAGGCGGCCGTTCTTCAACCGCGTGACAATGCCCGCTGATTTGTAGGCGAGCTTGTCATACTTCCCGCCGCTCACTCCCCCAAAAATCGGTCCATGCTTCACCCACGTCCGCAGATCGCGCGAGGTCGCCACGCCCGTCGTGTACGTCTGACGGATGCGCGACCACTGCGTGTACGTCATCACATACGTTCCGTCCTCCGCCTCCACAACGCGCGGGTCTTCAGTGCCGCCTTCGTTCTCGCGGCCCAACTGGTCGTCCTTTGCGGGATAAAAGACCGGCGCAGGCAGCTTGGTGAAATGCACACCGTCACTGCTCTCCGCCATGCCCACACGCGACACATGCTCGCCCAATCCCATCTTGCCGCTATCATCTTCCGCGCGATACAGCACATACACCTTGCCGTTGCGCACCACCGCCGCTGGATTGAACGTATGCAGCTTCTCCCAATGCACCGTCTTGCCGCTCACAGGATCGGTGAACGTTGCATCCGACGGCTGAATCACCGGCTGCTCAGACGCACGCACCCACGGCCCAATCTGCCACTTAGCCTGCGCGCTCGCACAGACACAGGGCGCAAACAGCAACCCAATCGCAATCCATCGACGTATCATTACATTCACTCCATAGCATGCAGAGCACATCAGTCGGCTGAAAGACTCAACTCAAGCTCAGATGTTTCCACGTTTGGATATTCTTCCAGCCACGCTTCAAGTACCTTTACTGCGTCTTCGCGACAAACGGCTGCCAAGCTCATGCGCCGCATGCCAGCATCCATCTTGTCCTGCCGCGTACAAGGATGCGCATCTGGATTGCCGCGACTGCATTCCTCACATAGATACCGGAGGGTAGACCAGTCTTCCACTCCCATCTCAGCGGTTTCGCAGATATCCCGAAGCTTTTCGACAGCGGCATCATCCGCTCCATGCACTTCGAATTCATACGTGGAGTATTCCGATGCGTGCCAGAGCTCAAGCTCATCGAACACGGTGTACTCGTATCCTTGCGAGGTGCGTGTGCCGCTCGGAGCGCCATCATGCAAAACAACATCCTGATATCTGCGCCCTGATTCGGGCAAGGGAACGTTGTTCACAACCATGCGCGCGGGATCAATCCGAGTACCCCAAACCACCTCTGCATTGTCGTTAGGATTAAGGCGAACACATGCGGTCGACGGTTCCATCAAAGGTTCTGGCATCTCCACCTGAAACGTGATGCCAAGCGCGTGCCATGCACGTACAGCTTCATGCCAGTTTCGGAGAGCTGTTGCTGCAATTCCAAGGTTCCACCATGCTGCTTCGTTTGTGGAATTAATAAGAACCGCAGCCTGATTTAACCGTAGGCTTTCGTCCCATTGACCTTTGTACTTTGCGTTGAGAGCTTGGTTGTAGAAATCAGCATCAACGTCGGGATGGAGTTTACCTGCCAAGCGATAGAACACACGATCCGCGGTTCCGGAACGTCTCCCCAGTTCCACTATCCACTTGGCAACTCTCTTCAGCATGCAATGTAGTGTACGCGCGACTTGGTAAACTTGAGAGATGCTCCGAAAGCTTTATGCGCAGTGGATGATCCGTTGGGAGACTGCGCTCACCACCCGCGACACCAATCGCATTGTGCGTCCGCTGGAGTGGGGATTTGACTGGCTCGCGTCCTTCAGCCGCCTCGCCGCTGAATCCAACGAAGACTCTCCTGACGCGCTCGACCGCATGGTGCGCATCAACAAAGAGATCATCGCGCGCGGCGAGGAGTTCTACGGCTACACCACGCCGACAGACTTCCGTCTGGAAGAACGCCATCCGCAACTCTTCCCAACCAATGTGCGCCCGGAGACACTCGCGCAGGACGCAAAACTAAAGGCCGACGCAGCCGCTGGCAAGCTCGACAAAGCGCAGTATCTGCGCTTCACCTCGCCCGTGCGCACAAGGTATCCCGAGAACGATCAGGTCAACGCGCGCTGGTATCCCGAACCTGCTGACAAGCGGAAGCCCGGACCGCGCCAGGCCATCATCGTGATGCCGCAGTGGAACGCGGACGCCTTCAGCCACAACGCTCTGTGCGAAATCTTTAACCGCTTCGGCGTTGCGGGCCTGCGGCTCTCCAAGCCATACCACGATATCCGCCGCCCCGCTGAGCTGGAGCGCAGCGACTACGCCGTCTCCTCCAACGTCGGCCGCACCGTCGTCGCCTGTCAGCAGGCGGTCGCGGACATCCGCTCCTGCATCGACTGGCTGCAGCAGCAGGGCTACGAACAGATCGGAGTGCTCGGCACCAGTCTCGGTTCGTGCTATTCCTTCATGGCTGCGGCGTTCGATCCGCGCATCCAGGTCTGCATCTTCAACCACGCCAGCGTGCGCTTCGGCGATGTGGTCTGGACAGGCCAGAGCACACGCCACATCCGCCAGGCGTTTGAAGACAACAACCTCTCGCAGGACGACATTCGCCACGCCTTTATGGGCATCAGCCCCGAGAGCGTGATGGACCGCTTCGCACTAAACAAAACGCGGCAAACACTCGTCATCCACGCCACATGGGACCTTACCTTTATCGAGCAGTACTCGCTCGAAGTGCTGAAGGCCTTCCGCGAACGCAATGTGAACTTCGTCTCCAAGGTGCTGCCCTGCGGTCACTACACCACTGGCGAAACGCCGTACAAATACATCGACGGCTGGTATATGGGATCCTTCGGCTACAAAGCGTTCAAACGCCTTCGCGAACAGGCCCTCTTGCAGAGATAAAGCACAACGTATCTGCCCGGTAACCATCCAATAAGTATGCGCACCATCCAGACCATCGGACACTCCACCCATCCCATCGAAGAGTTCCTCGCGATGCTGCGCGCGCATGACGTGCAACACCTGGTGGACGTTCGCACCGTTCCTAAATCGCGTCACAATCCGCAGTTCGCAAAAGAAAATCTGCAACCTGCCATCGAAGAAGCAGGGCTCAGATACACCTACATGGGTACGACGCTCGGCGGGTTCCGCCGCCCGCAACCCGACTCGCCCAACATGGCCTGGCGCAACACCAGCTTTCGCGGATACGCCGACTACATGCAGACACCGCAGTTCGCCGAAGCCCTTACCCAGCTCGAATCCATCGCAGAAAAGCAATGCACCGCCATCATGTGCGCCGAGTCCATGCCGTGGCGCTGCCATCGCTCTCTCATCGCAGATGCGCTCATCGCGCGCGGCTGGACCGTCTACGAGATCATGAGCATGGCTCCCGCCAAACTACGCAAACTCCCCGAATGGGCATGCGTCACACACGGACGCGTAACGTATCCACTCAGCGAGCGGCTCAACTTCCCGGTCAACGAAAATCACTAAAATTCACAACTGAGGCTTACCACGATTACATCGGCGATGAGGCCACCGGATTCTTCATGCTGTCTTCTTCCGCATCCGGCACCTCTTCCTTCTCCTCGTGATATACCATCTCGGAGTTGATCTTCCAGAGGTTCGCCTTCGACATCACACCATTCAGCACGTTCTCCACTGCCTGCATCGCCGTCAACATGCTGTGGTCCTGATTGTTGTACTTATGCATCCCGTTGCGGCCTACGAGGAACAGGTTCTCAAATCCATCTGTAAACGCGCGCAACTCGTCAAAGCGATCGTACGTGCCAAAATATGCAGGATACGTCTTCGGCACGCGCACCACATGCGCATCCTCAAACTCAGCCGTAGGAAGAATCCCGATCTTCTGTAGTTCCTGCGCTCCAAAACGCTTCAATTCTTCATCCGGCATCGACCATAGCGGGTCCGTCTCGTAGCAGAAATACTCCAGCCCAATCCATACCTTGCCTGGCTGCACCAGGTACGGGCTCCAGTTATTGAAGATCTGCAAGCGGCCAATCAATACGTCCGGCTCCTGAATGTAAATCCAGGTGTCTTTCAGCAACCCGCCGTCCTTCTCCGTGACGGCCAACCTATCCACCAGTAAACCAATGGTGATGAAGTCGCGATAGATCAATCCATCAGCCACTTGCTGCACAGCATCGGGAACCGGCGTGCCTGTGTGCTCCATCGCATGAACAAGGTCGCGCATCGGCATGGTAGAGAAGAAGTAGTCGCCCTCAAAGCGCTGCACCTCGCCGGCATCATTCATCGCATCTACCGCAACAACGCGATTGCTCTCAGTGTGCATGCCGATGACTTTCATGCCCATGTGGATTTCGCCGCCACCCGCGACTACCTTGTCGGCCACATGCTCCCACAACTGCCCAGGACCGAACTTCGGATACAGAAATCGCTCAATCAGCGAGGTGTCCGTTTTCTTCTGCGCAATATCGCCGCTCGTTTCCTTCTTCTGAAACGTCTTCGCAATAAAGTGCTTCACTGCTGTCGTCAGCGACAAGCCCTTGATTCGCTGCGCACCCCACTCAGCAGAAATTTCATCGCACCGCGTTCCCCACACCTTCTCCGTGTAGCTCTTGAAGAACGTGAGATAGAGCTGCTTGCCAAACCGATTAATCAAAAAGTCCTCAAGACTTTTCTCCGGCTTGATTTGCGACATGCGCGAACCGATATAGCTCACACCCACGCGCATCGTGCGATGCAGCCCCAGCTTCGTCAACGTGTCCTTCGTCAGCGTGATGGGATAGTCAAAGAACTTTCGCAAAAAATAAATGCGGCTCTTGCGCGGACGGATCAGCATCACCAGGTCATGCTCTTCCGCCGTCTTCTCTGAACTCGCTCCCATGCCCGCGATCGAGCGCGATTCGTTCTGATACGTGATCGCGGCAGCATTATCGGCGCCGCGCTCCGTCGGCATCTGCTCCAGCCACCACTCCATCACGCGGTCGCTCTTGGAAAAGAACCGGTGCCCGCCAATATCCATGCGGTTGCCCTTGTACCGCACCGTGCGCGAGATGCCGCCAATCTCGTGCGATGCCTCCAACACAACAGGCTGCACATCCGACTGCTTCTGAAACTCCAGCGCGGCCGTAAGACCGGCGGGGCCTGCGCCGATGATCACGGCTTTCGATGGCATGTAGATACGTTCCTCAAAAAATGGCTTCTTTTGATATTAAGACGCATATAGGCATCATCGGAACGCCCTCATTCCTCACGCCAACTTCCGCACGCATCACAAATATGCATCCCAACCTAAAAAGGCACTGTCTTTATAGGAACATAGACTTATGGCCCATTATCTTGTCACGGGAGCTTCCGGTTTTTTTGGCGGAGTTCTCAAGCGCCGCCTTCTCCGCGAAGGTCACACCGTCGTCAACATCGACCTCGAGCCTGACGAGGATGCCGGCGCAGCCGGCCTCACCAGCATTCAAGGCGATCTCCGTGACCGCAGTCTGATGGAGCGCGTGTTTAATGAGCACCGCTTCGACGCCATCTTTCATGTGGCCGCGCAACTGGCACACGGCACGAAATTGGACGAACATCTGCTCTGGACGAGCAACGTAGACGCCACCGTTCTGCTCGCCGAACTGGCAAAGCAACACGGCATTAAACCATTTGTGTTTGTCTCGACGAACTGCCTCTGGGCCGCTAATCTTGGCCACCCAGTGCATGAAGAGAACGACGAACCCTCTCCCATCGAAATCTATGGACGCTCCAAGCTCGAAGCAGAAATCCGCCTCAAACCTTTCATGGGCGCCCTCAACGTCGTCATCCTCCGCTGCCCCACCATCATGGACAGCGGCCGCCTCGGCCTGCTCGCCATTCTCTACGAATTCATCGACGACCATAAGACCGTCTGGGTGGTCGGCGACGGCAGCAACCGTTATCAGTTCATCTACGCGGAAGACCTTGCCACCGCCTGCATCCAGGGTGCAAGTTACGGCAAGAGCGGTCTCTTCCATATCGGTTCCGACAACGTAAAGTCCATGCGCGAAGTCTACGAGGCCGTCGTCCGCGCTGGCGGCAGCCGCAGCAAAGTGCGCTCACTTCCCAAAGGCCCCACCATCGCCGCCATGAAGCTCGCGCACAAACTCAAAGTCTCGCCCCTTGGCCCGTATCACTACAAGATGATCGCGGAGAGCTTCCTCTTCGACACCTCAAAGATCAAGCGCGAACTCGGCTGGCAACCCACTCTCACTAATGAGGAAATGCTTCTGCGCGCCTACGATTACTACAAGCAAAACCGCAAAGAGATTGCGGCACGCACCAATGTTTCCGCACATCGCAAACCGGCGGAGATGGGAGTCATTCGTTTATTGAAGTGGATCTCGTAGTCTTTAGGGCTGCAACCACTGTGCCGAATCTTCCGTGAGAACGGAAATGTGAAGAGCGGAAGTCTGTGTCCGTTGAACCGAGAGGAGAATGGTCGGGGCGGAGGGATTCGAACCCCCGGCCCTCTGCTCCCAAAGCAGATGCGCTACCAGGCTGCGCTACGCCCCGACTCCATTCATTCTATCAAGCAGCACGAGACGCTGCCCGGATGTCCGTGACTGGATTAAAAGTGATAGGATTCGAAGCGGTCTTCAGGCGATTGTCTCTTGATTAGTGGCGCATCCCCATCGCAAAGAAATGTCCCATCAACCACGCCAGAACCGCCAACGGGACCGCCAGCAGTGCCATCATGCACAGCATCAGAATCACCAGAAAACCCCAATCGCGCCGCGTGCCACGCTGCCCAGCCTGGGACGCGCGCTCCAGCAACGCAAAATTTTTGCGGTTTGCCTTCCATGCGATATCAAAGGCATCGCCAATCAAAGGAATGGCTCCAACCACCGTTTCAATCGCAATGTTGGCGATCATTCGTAACAGAGTCACATTCGGCACGCCGCGCGTCCACGCTGCCAGCACAATAATCCACGATGCCATCGCACCCAGAATGTCGCCGATGCCGGGAATCAGCCCGACGATGCCGTCAAGGCCAAAACGGATATTCGTCCCAGGTATGCGGAGAAAATCATCAAGGATGTGCGAGAGATAGTTAAGCGACTCGTCCGTAAACAGCGATGAGCCACGTTGCGAACGAGGCCGCAGGATCTCGGGTTCAGACTTCTTTGCCATGCGTGTCTTTCAGTAGGATGCGCGTCAGATCTTCAGGAAGATGCGCTTGCGATAAAACGGATACACAATCAGCCAGCACACCAACGTGAAGACCAGCGAATAGATAAGCGCGGCAAAGCCGGTGTGATGCACCACGCTGAACACCGCGCGATAGAGCATCTTCTTCAGCGTATCTCCCGGCGCGGGATGAATGTTGTGCAGGATTGAATCGCCGAGTTCAGAAACCATGTACGCCAGAATCGCATTCGTCCCAAACACAAGCAGCGGCTTGTAGATCGTCGGATGCTCCGGCGCATCGGCGCGCGTGACATCTGCGCGGCCAATCCGGCGGACGTCGATGATGTAGATGGCCAGCGCAAGCAGCAGCAAACTCCATCCACCGGCAAACAGTGCGAACGAACTTGTCCACAGCTTCTTATTGATGGGGAAGCTGAAATTCCACGCCGCACCGGCGCACACCATCAGCGTTCCGGCAATCGCAATGCCGGACATCTTTACTTCCATCGCGCGCTTCGTGCGCAGCCACAATCCTGTCAGCAAACCAAAGAGCGTTGTCGCAATAGAAGGAATCGTGGATAGCAGTCCCTCAGGATCGCGGACCTTCTCATACAGGTGCGACGCGCCAAAGATGTGGCGGTCGATGTAAGCCGTCAGGTTGCCATTCATGTCGTTGATTGGAATGTCATGTGTAGGCACACCGAATCCCGGCACGGGCACGAACCGCATCAAGGCCCAATAGCCCACCAGGCACGCAACGGCAATCACTACCTTGTCCTTCCACGTAGGCGAGATGAGATAAAGGGTTGCCACAATCAGGTAGCAAATTGCAATGCGCGGCAGCACGCCATAGATACGCGCCGTATGGATATGGAAGAACGGAAAGTTGTTGACCACTAATCCAAACACAAACAGCAGCGCAGCCCGCCGCAACGTGTGCAGAAAGAGCGTCATGCTCGATTCGCCCTTGGCTTTACGCGCTGCGGTCGACAGCACCGTCGAGATGCCGACGAGAAAAAGAAATGTCGGGAACACCAGATCAGTCGGCGTAAAGCCGTTCCACTTTGCATGGGTCAACGGATGGAACGGCCCGCCGCCAGTCTGGTTGTTCACAAGAATCATGAAGCCGATGGTAAGACCGCGCAGCACGTCGAGCGACAGCATGCGCTTCGGCTTGCTTATTGTCGTGCTGACTACGTCACTATCAATCGTGCGCGCGATCTCGCTCATCTCTTATTTACCTTCATCATGGTTCACCATCTGGTCGATCTCCTTCGCGACGGCGTACGTATCGCCCACAGGCTGCGTGGTGTAATGCCTGGTGCTGCGATTGAACTTGTCGCCGAAGGCATACCAGTCAATCTTCTCCGGCGCCGAATTTGTCTCCAGCGCCTTGTCCAGAGAGTCAAAGAACATCTTCCAACGCGGCATGTAGTAGTCGCTCACCAGGCCACTCCAATCGCGGTTGGCATACTCGTGCAGGTCCTGCTCGCTGGCCTTGCGATGTCCCCACGTCGTCAGGATCGAGCGCGCGTCGTAGTTAATCTGTTCGCGATCGTGCTGCGACGTCGCCCACTCCGGCGTGTACTTCAGCCAGTTGCCCAGCAGAAAGTATTCATTCGTCGCAAGCAGCTTCTCTTCCACCTTCATATCGCGCAGCCACTCCGCTGTGAGTGCGTCCATCGTAACCTTGTCCTTCTTGTCGAAGGTCTGCTTGATCAGCGGCAAGAGACGGCGCGACTCGTTCGTAATCACCTGACGCGCTACATCGGTTAGATCGTAACGGTAAGCCGCCGACTTGCGCAGCTCCGGCGCAACCTGCAACAACTCAGTGAGCGCAGGCTTCAGGTCGTCCGCCTTGTACTTCATCGCAAACGGCGCCCAGTGGCCGCCGCGGTTCGTGGTGAGGGATGGCTGTGCGTTGAAGAGCGAATCATGCGCCGCATCGCGCTCGCCGTGCTTGCGGTCCCCATTCGCGCGATGTCCGTAGGCTGTTTTCAAAATAATCTGCCATGCAGCCTTGGCATGAGCATCGTCCCCACCATAGCGCCGCTCAGCATATTCGTCCGTCCACGTCTGCAAATCGACAGGCTTATCGTGCCACGCCATCTCTGAATACAGGTCATAGGCGTACGGATTCGTATCGATTCCCTCCGTAAATAGCGCCGTGCCGGAGAGCTTCGAGTTCGGCTTCCCCGCATTCAGCGGCATGCGCACCGCGTAGTCATATAGAGGAGCGCCGAACGTGGTGCGTCCGCCAAACTCCCACAGGCCACCCCACAGCCAGCGCGCACCCTTGAACTCTGCATCGCGGTCCTCGCGCGGAATGCGGCCCTGCTCAATGTCCGCAATCAGGATCTTCGAGCGGTCCACACCGTCAATCAGTTCAGGTTTCGGATTGTCCTGCCAGGCCATCATGAACCACAGGGCTCCGGGGTGCGCCGCTTCCAGCGCATCCTGAATCTTCTTCGCGCCCTCTCCAATGGGAACGCCACCTGCGTCGCCGCCCTCCTGGAAGGTCTCCATGTCATAGATGGTGGTGGGCCCAAAGATCTCGTCCTGATATTTGTAGAACGAAGCCGCCAATTTCTTGAAAGCAGGATCACGAGGATCGAGCCATCCCGGACGGGTGAACCCATTCCAGTCCTTCGCCTGCACCACTACATGCGCGCCTAGAACAAACTTTGCAAAATCGTTCGGCACCACGCCGTAAAAACCCGGCAGCACTGGAGTGATGCCCAGCGACCGCAACATATCCACAATTTTTCTGGCGGACTGTGCGCGCTTCTGCATCAACTCCATCGAGATGGGCTCGATAAAACAGCACATATTGCCCATCAACTGCCAGTTCTGGTGTGCCGGGTGAGTGATCCAGTTGCGGATCGCCTCGTCCGTATAGCCGATATCGCGGAAGGCTTTGTACATCACCATGTCCGCGCCACGCTGAATCAGGACAGCGTTAAAGCCAGACAGCGCAAGGATATCGATCTCATGTTGCCAGCGCGTCAGGTCCCAGTAGGGAGTGGAATAGCCATCGGTGTTCTCATTCAACGCATAGCGGAACGGATAGAGCGCAGGCTTCTCAATCGGCTCCGTCACCGCAGGCAGCATCATTCCCGGCTTGCCGAGGCGACTGCTGTTGGTGGAGACGTTCAGGCGCGCGACGTATTTCAGATACCAGTTCACGCCATAGAGCAGCGTCGGTGTGGTGGCAGCTTCCACATGGATGTTGCCGCGCGTTCCGCTGATGCGGAAGCCATCGGACTTGCCGGCGTACTCGCCCGCTTTGAGCGAGAGATGGAACTGGCTGGCGATGTTCGGCATCACGCGGCGAAGCACGCCCTGAGCGGCGGCGGTCTGTGAGGGCCGCGCTTTATGCGGGGTTGCAGCGATGGCGGAATAGGCAAACAGGACGAGCAGGGATACAACAGCGGACCTAACTATGCGCATGGATGCGATGCTACAATCTCTCTTAGTGCGGCGGCTATAGTTCAGGGGTTAGAACGCGGGATTGTGATTCCCGATGTCGAGGGTTCAAATCCCTCTAGCCGCCCCAAACACCCCCTCAACTCTCACCAAAGAAGGCGCTGTTGCAGACCGCGAAGGCCAGCACACAGAAACTCTTTACCGGCACCTCCGGCTGGGCCTATCCCACTTGGAAACCGGACTTCTACCCAAAGACCGTTCCCTCCAAAAAGTTCCTGGAATACTACGCGACCCAGCTAAATTCCGTGGAGGTGAACTACACCTTCCGCGCCCTGCCTACCGCACAGCAGCTTGAGAACTGGCTTTCCGCCACGCTGGAAGGGTTTCGCTTCTCCTTCAAAGCTCCACAAGCCATCACGCATTTCAAGCGGCTGAAAGACTGCGGTGACGCGGTCGCATTGTTTCTGGATGCGCTGATTCCAGTCCGCACTGCGAACCGAACGGGGGCAGTCTTGTTTCAGCTTCCGCCGAATTTCAAGGCCGATGCTGCACGGCTGCGTGATTTTCTGGCCCTGCCGGCATTCGATGGATCGCCGCAGATTGCCTTCGAATTCCGGCACGAAAGCTGGTTTTGTGAGGAGATTTACAGCATTTTGTCAGGAAAGAATGTCGCCGTTTGCATTGCTGAGAACGAGGACCTGGTGACGCCGGAGACGTTTACGGCGGACTTCAGTTGCTATCGCCTGCGGATGCCGGGCGGCTATAACGCCTCAGAAATCGCAACATTTGCGAAGAAATTTGCGGAAATGAGTAAACAACGCGAGATATACGTGTATTTCAAACACGAAGATGAGCCGACCGGCCCTCTGGCCGCAACGCGCATGTTGCAGGAGGCGCGGGCGCTTTGACCAAGGATTTCAAGCCGCGCCGCTGGCTCTCCAACGGACACCTGCAGACCATCGTCGGCAACTTTCTACGCAGAGTAGATAAATTGCCTGCCGCAACGACAGAGTTTGTCCCCGTCCCGCTGCCGCCGGAGATGCACGAAGACCACGGGCACATGGCAGCCTTCCAGAGCCACATCGTCTGCCACTGCCATTGGCAGAAGGAAGACACACATCTGTGTCCAACAGTCGTGCTGGTGCATGGGCTGGAAGGTTCTTCCAACTCGCAGTACGTCATCGGCAATGCAAATAAATTATTTGCGGCGGGCTGCAATGTCGTCCGCATGAACATGCGCAACTGCGGATGGACGGACGCGCTGAGCGGAACGCTCTACCACTCGGGCATGAGTTGCGACGTGATCGCGCTGATGGAGTGGCTCATCGCGCGCGGCATGACATGGATCGCGCTCGCGGGCTACTCCATGGGCGGGAACCTGGTGTTGAAGGCGGTCGGCGAGCTTGGCACGTCTGCTCCGCCTCAGTTGAAGTCGGTGGTTGCTGTCTCTCCGCCGATGGATTTAGGACAGTCTGCCGATGCCCTTGGCGAGAAGAAAAACTGGATCTATCAGCGGCGATTTATGAAGGCGCTCCGCATCCGGTACCGCCGCAAGCGCAACCTGTTTCCGGCTATCTTTCCGCACGTAAATATGGACGGCCTCAAGTCCGTACGCGAGTATGACGAGCATGTAATGGCGCCGCAGAGCGGCTTCACCGGAGCAGACGACTACTACGCCCGCTCGGGCGCGTATCGCGTGATGGACCGCATCGCCGTGCCCACGCTCATCCTGCATGCATGGGACGATCCGTTCATCCGGCTCACGCCGCCGACGCGGGAGAAGCTGCTGAACAATCCGCATATCTTTCTACTGGAGCCGCAGCACGGCGGCCACTGCGCGTTCCTCGCCGATCCCGATCCGGCACAAGACTACGACGGCTACTGGGCCGAGTATCTTCTGCGCAGCTTTGTGATGGAGCACGCCTGATGCTAACGGAGTGGAGCGCAGAGTGCGGCGCCGACGATCCCGTGATCGAGGTGCCGTGGACCTCGCCCGATGGCGCGCTGCGGTGGACTGACCTGCGCACTGATCCGCATGCGGTGGATGAGATCACCGAAGCGGATGAGTATCCCGCGCTGCTGGCTGCACTCCGAGCACTGAATGCCTCGCGCTCACCTGTGTATACCTCCAAATGCGATGTATGGGAGATGGATGCGGACGAGCTTGCGCATCTGCGCGCCGACCTGCTTCTGGAAGAAGACGTCGCCACAGCGGGCATCACCAGCTATATCGATATCGTGGTCGCCGACCGCACCACGTTCGCCTCGCGCCATCAGGCAGAGCAGTTGATGCACCGCATCGACCGCATGGCAGGCGAGCTGCCGCACTCTCTCGCCAAGCTGGAACTGGTGCTGCGTCCCGCAGTGGTGGACTTCGACGCGGTGCAGGAGGGATACGCCATCACGCTCTACGTGAAGGGCTGCGGCGTAGACATATTCGAAGCTAACGAGCGTTGGAGTGCCGCGTTACGCGACGTAGCACGGTTGATTCGCGGGATGCAGCCGCGCTCATAACAAAGGGCTGCGTTATGGCCTCTCAGCGATAGAATGGCAGATAAGTGGACGCGTAGCTCAGCTGGATAGAGCATCTGCCTTCTAAGCAGAGGGTCGCAGGTTCGAGTCCTGCCGCGCCCACCATACATCTAAGCGGCCACGCGTTCTTCGTGAGCGCGCTCGCTGTTCCAATCGGTCATGCCGACAACGCCTGCTTCTGCGATCGAATTCATCTCAAACACCTTCGCAGCGGCAGTTCCCTGAAAACCAAAGATGCGCGGCACCATCCATGATGCGGAAGCAAAGGCCGTGTCCATCTTGCCATGCGTTTCAAAGGAGATAACAGGCTTGGCGCCGAGCTTATAGTCCGTAAGCAGGGACTGCACAAGGATAAAGCCGCTCGTCGCAAAGGCCGCAGCCGCAGCGCGTTTGTTCGATTTAAGACACAGCAGGCCTACCGTCGCAAAGAAGGCCACATGCGTGTAGTCGATGATGCCGTGCGTTGTGGGGCTGATGACCTTGGGCAGCTTGCTTTCCAAAACTTCCATACCGACCTGCATGAGAGCCATGACGATCTTCCTCGTTGATGATCTATGTTCCTTCAGAAGGATGGCAGAGCGGATATTCGCGTTGGACGCCATATCGCACCTTATCCGCCTTGCTCCACCCGCGGCGTGATGATGCCGATATTGTCGATCCCGGCGGCGTGGGCGATGTCGATGACATCGATCACTGTGGAGTAGCTAAGCGCGGCATCACCTCGCAGAAAGATTGTTTTGTCGTTGCGACGAATAAAAATGCCGGCGAGTTTGCCTTGCAGAGCATCGTGAGCGATGGGCTGCGTATTTATCGAATAAGTGACGCCGCCAGCGCCTGCGTGAAGCTCCACCACGACCGCTTCTGGTTCTATCTGTTGCTGCTCCGGCATTTTCGGCGGCTGCGGTACAAGCGTGTCCAGGCCGCGGGAGACGAGCGGCTGAATGACCATAAAAATAATGAGCAGCACCAACAAAACGTCGATCAGTGGAGTAACGTTGATGCTTCCTTTTCCTGCGGAGATAGCCATGACACACCTCTGCTTTCCCCGCGACAAGCGCTGTTCAGATGAGTGAGAAACGTTGTGGTTAGCTGCCGAGCGTAAAGTGAACGGTGATCGTGGTCTCCACGTCCACGGGTTCACCGTTCAGCAGATATGGCCGATAACGCCAGGTCTTTACCGCATCCACGGCGGCGGCACGCAGCATCTCCGGGCCGGAGACGACGCTAAGGCCTTCAATGGTCCCACTCTTTGAGATCAGCGCGTGCAGTTCCACCGTGCCACCCACGTGCGCGGCACGTGCAATGGCGGGATAGACCGGTGTGGTCCTGCTGATGTTCATCCCGGCAATCACTCCCGCAGAGACGCGCTGAACGGTTGGCTTTCTTGGGACAACAGAGATAACTGGCAGCGATGGGCCAGTAGCGATGGCGATTGGCACATCGCTACCTAGCGTGCCGTTGCGTGCGCCCATCTGCACTCCGCCTGATATCTGTGGTGGGGCTTCGCGGGCAATGGGGTGAATGCCTTGCGGAATCTGCGCAGGCGCAACAAAGGGATTGGCGCCTGCAGAGGCGCGCGACACACGTACGGGCCGCGCGGGCTGTTTGGGTGGTGCTGCGTGCGGTAGCAGAGGCGGTTGCAGCATCGCGGTGACTTGCGAACGCGGCAGCGCTTCCGGATACAGCATTGGGATGAGGACCATTGCGGCGAGGATGGCCGCGTTGAAGGAGGTGGTCGCGAGCATCCAGTACCGTGAACGGGTCTGAATACGATTGGCGGAATCCACTAACGCACTTTCAAACATCACAACCTCGAATCTGCGAGAGACGAAGCTGCTTATAAAGACACGGTGCGGCGCGAATTTGTTCCCGCTATGTTTAGCCTTCCAACACAAAGTCGCCCGTGTGATCGGTCTTGTGTGGAACGAACTTAGTCTTCACACCGGTTGCGTGCCGCAGAGCTGCAAGAGCAAGAAAGCCGAGCGCCAGCGCGCAAACGCCATTCCATTGCCAGTGCGACCATGCGATCGCTGACCCTGCGGAACCAAGCGCAGCGCCGATGAAGTACATCACCATGTACACCGTATTCAAACGGCTGCGCGCCTCAGGCCGGAGTGCAAAGATGCGTGTCTGGTTCGCAACCTGCGACATTTGTTGGCCAATATCGAGAACAATCACGCCGATAACCAGCGCCGCTATCGTCAGCGTGAGTGAAAGATGCATCCGCTCAGAGATCCACAGAAGCACAAACGCAGACGTCAACAGAGAGATGCCGATGGAGAGCACCCATCGCGGTCCTCTGCGGTCTGCCTGCTTGCCTGCGAGCGAGGCGATCAGCACACCGGCCACACCTACCAGACCGAAGCTGCCGGTCACGCCGGCGCCCAGGCCGTGGCGTCCAAGCAGAAAAGCGAGGGTGTTCCAGAAGCAGGAGAAGGCAGCAAACAGCAGCGCGCCTGTCGTTCCTGCTTCACGCAACAGCGGCTCTTCGCGAAAAACGGTCCAGAGGGACCGCATCGCTGTGGCATAACGCATCTTCTGTTTGGCAGGAAGCACGGGGAAGAAGTGTTTAAGCGCAGGCACAAAGGCTGCATTCATCACAGCCGCAAGCAGAAAGACAGCGCGCCATCCAGAGAAGATGTTAGGGTGGCCGCTCCAGCGCATAATGGCAAGCGCAGCATCATTGATCCATCCAGCGAAGGTGCGTGCCAGCAGTACACCAAGCAGAAGGCCAGCCATGGCAATGCCCACTGCGGTCCCGCTCTTTCCCTTGGGAGCAAGATCGGGAGCAATGGGCAGCGATACGTGCGTGACCGCCGCAAATGCTCCGGCCATGCACGAAGCTGCAAGCAGGATGGAAAAGGTAGGCGCCAGCGCAACAAGAACAAGCGCGATGGAAACAAACCCAAAGAGCCGCATCATCAGTCCGCGGCGCTCGCGGAGATCGCCCAGTGGAACGAAGAAAAGCAGGCCGAGTGAGTAGCCAACCTGTGTAGCAACAGCCACGAGCCCCGCGTGTCCGGCATCCAGATGAAATGTGTGGCCTATTTCCAGCAGCAGCGGCTGGTTGTAGTACATCGTGGAGACTCCCACGCCGCATGCAAGACCAAGGAAAGGCAGGATGGATTTCTTAGGAGACGAGTGGGTAGTGGAAGCCATGCTCTCCTAAGTGTATCGACATCAGAGGTGTGCCTCCTGAGGGGCGCTATGCGGCTTACTTGTTCTCTTAGCAGGCCGCGCACTCACCATGGCCGATCCAGATTGCAACCCTTCGGCGGAAGCCTGCACGTGGATCTCTCCAGCGCTTCTTGAAGCACGCACTACCGCGATGCACATGCCGCTGAACGCAGCGATGCTGCTGCCCTGAAAGCTCTCGTGCGACATGGTATCTCCGTTGTCTACCGCAACCAGACGGCCTGCACCTTGTACGGAGAAATGAATGCGGTGGTTTGCATCGGGAGCCATGATGCCTGCTTCGTCTGTAACCGCGGCTTGCAGATAGACGACATCTTTTCCATCCGCGGTGATGGAGACGCGCTCGACCCTGAGCGCGATCTTCGCCGGCTTTCCTGCCGTCTTCACCTCGGTGTTGCAGACTTCTTTACCTCCTCGGAAACCAATCGCACGCAGTGTGCCCGGCGCGTAGTTCACCTCCCATTCAAGATGGAGCGGACCATTGGACGTCATCGTCTTTCTGCCAACGGAGCGGTCGTTGAGGAAGAGTTCGACCGCATCGCAGTTGGTAAAGCTCCACACGCGAATTACCCGACCGGTCTTCTCCGGCCACGTCCAGTGCGGCAGCAGATGGACCATCGGTTTCTGCGACCACTGACTTTGATAGAAGAAGTACGCGTCCTTGGGCAGGCCGCACATGTCGATGATGCCCGCTTCGCTGCTGCGCAACGGCCAGCGCGCATCTTGCTTGAGCGCGGGGATGTGGAAGGCGATGTGGCGCGTGGGTTCGCCGAGATAGTCGAACGATATCCAGCGGAACTCTCCGGCGAAAAACGGCCGGTCTTTCGTCTTGCGCCACGATTGCTCATAGTTCATCTCCACAAAGGCTTCTGGAAAGGACGAGCAATGTTCGGGCGTGGAGATGTAGACGCCGCGTGTCTGCGCGGTGTGCGGCACTTCGCTTCCGTACATCTTGCGCGCGGGATACTTTGCGTGGTCGGAGTCGTAGTAGTTGCTGGAGCCGCCGCCACCGTTGTAGCCCACCACATCGAGCACTTCGGCAAATCCGCTTGCGTTGGCGTGCGTGATGAAGTTGCACCCAGCAGTCACGGGGCGCGTGGGGTCGGTGTCGCGCGTGATCTTTGCAAGAAATTTGCAGTCTGCCACGCCGTTGGGCTTGCCCTTGTCGGGGATCTCGTTGCCGATGCTCCAAAGAATGATCGACGGATGATTGCGGTCGCGCAGAATCATGTCGCGCAGGTCGCGCTCGGCCCATTCCTTGAAGTAGAGGTTGTAGCCGAAGTCCACGCCCTGTTTGGGCGCGGACCAGATATCGAACGCCTCGTCGATCACGAGGAAGCCCATGCGGTCGCAGAGATCGAGCAACTGCGGCGCGGGTGGATTGTGTGCCATGCGGATGCCGTTGCAGCCCGCTGCTTTGAGCAGATGCAGACGGCGCTCTGCTGCGGCCCGGGAGAAAGCGGCACCCAGAGCACCGAGGTCGTGATGCATGTTCACGCCCTTCAGCTTCACGTTTTTTCCGTTGAGAAAGAAGCCACGGTCCGCGTCGAAGTGGAAGGTGCGGATGCCGAACGGTGTGTCGTAGCTGTCGATCAGTTTGCCGTCGCGATAGAGTGTGGTGCGGGCGACGTACATGTTGGGTTCTTCAACGGACCACAGCTTTGCGTTGGCGATGGGGATCTCCTGCTGCACGGTCTGGGCCGTTCCCGCAAGATCGCACTTTGATTCGGCATGGGCCACGCTGCGGCCGGCATCGTCGAATACGGTGTTGCGGACGAGCACAGTGCCTTTCTCCGCATGGGTGTTGCGCAACTGCACTGCGACACGGACAGCGGCGTTTGTGCCTTTGACGGATTGCGTGGTCACAGCCGTTCCCCAGTGTTCCACGCAGACCGGCCCTGCGATGTTGAGCCAGACGTGCCGGTAGATGCCGGAACCGGTGTAGTACCGCGAGTTTGGCTGCTGTGAATTGTCCACACGCACGGCGAGGATGTCCGGCTTGCCATCGGTGCGCAGATGCGGCGTGAGGTCGTATTCGAATGAGCTGTAACCGTATGGTCTGCGGCCAAGATGATGACCGTTGATCCACACGTCGCTGTTCATGTACACGCCGTCGAACTCGACGCGCGCCTGCCGCGTGCCAGCCTGCGGAACATGCAGCGCCTTGCGATACCAGCCGATGCCGGTGGGCAGATATCCGATGCGGTGTCCGCCGGGATTGTCCATCGCAAACGGGCCAAGGATGCTCCAGTCGTGCGGAACATCGACCGGTGTCCATGCCTTGTCGTCGAACGCGGGCGACTCTGCTCCGTTCGCATCGCCGCGATGGAAGAGCCAGTTGCTATCCATCGATAGACGGAGACGCGAGGAGCCGTTCGCCGGCACGACACCTTCCGCAATCGCGAGTGGAGCGGCGAGTTTGGTCAGCATGGCTGACTTGGAGGCGGACAACAGAAATTCTCTGCGCTTCATACAGTAAAGCTCCGTTTGGATAGAAATTCAGAATGCCGCGGGCGAATTACTGCTCAACGTGCGGCGGACAAATGCGATGTTTGCTTCGGTGTCGCGGACGCAGGCTTCGGTGTCTGCATGGCGCGTTTCAAAGACGTGCCATCCACGAAAACCAACCTGCTGGAGACGGCGGCATGCCACAGCCCAATCCACCTTTGCGGGCTTCTGGTCGAGCCGTGGGTTCTCATTCTTGAGATGACACTGCACAATGTCGGCGCCGAGAATGCCGATGCCAGCAATGGCCTGTCCCGGGTGGTCCGTCTCCACGTTGGTAGCGTCGAAGTACGTCTTTACCGAAGAGTGAGCAATCAGGTGGATGAGCTTGCGGTCATCTGCGGGCGCCAGCGATGTTTCCAGCCCCAGCACAACGCCGGAACCGCGCGCCTGCTCGCCCATCTTCTGGAAGAGGCTGACGAGAGGCGCGTAGGACTTTTCATCCTGCATGTCCGGGCAGTTCTTCTTGTAGAGAGCGACCAGAATGACGCTCGCGCCAATCCACTCCGCCGCGCGGACCGATCCTGCGATGGCGCGTTCTGCAATGGGCCGGTCGTAGACCGACTCCCCCGGCTTCCAGATGCCCGCGAGTGATGGCACCTCTACCGCCCAGCGGTTCGCTCCGCGCTTGTATTGCAGGGCGGTCTCGCGCTGGGTGAGGTCCTGTCCCTTCCACATCACCTGCAACTCAACGCCGGACAAGCCGCGAATCCGCCGCGCCAGCGCGAAGACCTCTTCACCGGGATGAACGCCCATGTTGGCCTGCCGGTGCCCGAATTTGAGCGGCAGTTCGGGCAGCGTACCTGCGAAGGTCGTGGCTGAGAGTGCCAGTGATCCGCCTAGAAAGGTGCGACGGTCCACGCACTACACTCCAAAAATTTTGCGGATGTAGGCGCGGTCCGGCCCCACGGCAGCAGTGTCGCCGCGCTTCGGATTGCCTTCTTCATCGATCAGCCATCCGGACCAGCCGGTGCGATGAATGGCGGCGGCAAGCGCTTCGAACCCAAAATCCCCTTCGCCAAGCGGCACCTGTTCGGTATGGTTCTTGAAGGTCTTGAGATGGACGCCGACGATGCGGTGCGAATGCTTCAGCATGAACTTGGATGGATCGCCGCCGCCCTGATATCCGTGGCCCGCGTCCATCAAAAAGCTCACCAGCTCCGGATTGCTGCGCTCGGCGATGCCGTTCATCTCCGCGTTGTTGTTGGCGAACTCCGGCTGATGGTTGTGATACGCCAATCGCATGCCGCCTTTGTTACAGACCTTTCCATACTCCTCCAGCTTGGCCACCTTGGCGCGAAGGGCGTCATCGGTGAACTTGCCGTCGGGCGCCAGGCCGCTGGAGCTGAGCACAACGTAGTGCGCGCCGAGTTTGGAAGCGCCTTGAACGAGCGCGTCCAGAAATCCCGCCTTGTCCAGCTCGCCGGTAGACGTGTGTACGCCGATAAAGTCCATGCCGGTGGCTGCGATGCGTTTGCGGGCTTCGGCGGTGTTGTTGAACTGGTCGCGCACAAAGCGGTTATTGCACTCAAAGCCGTGATAGTCCATCTGCCTTGCCTCGCCCAGCACCCTTATCAGCTCATCGAAGCTCGGCGGCTTCATCACCCAGCCGTTGGTCTGGCAGCCGACGCGCAGCTTACCTTTCGCCGCAGGTGCGGCAAAGCTTGCTGAAGCGGCAGCGGCTGTGGCAGTGGCGAGGAATGTGCGGCGGGTAAGCGTAGCGGCCTGCATCGTTAGCTCCTATGTTTGGGCGCGGAAGTGCGCGGGGAAATTGGACGCCCAGAACCTTACCGCAGAGAAAACGTGAGTGGCAAGTAAAATCGATAGCAATCATTAGTAATCGATTGACAGTCCTGTTTCTGGCTTCGTATATTGGCTCGCAATCCAGAAGAGAAGCCGAACCCGCAGTTCGCGAGGAGGGGAGATGTCTGCTCTAACGCCCGGCAAAGTTGCCGGACTGAATGCTGTTGCCGACGAACGGGGCGTGATCGCCGCCGTTGCCATGGATCAGCGAGGTTATTTGAAGCAGATGTTCGTGCGCGAACTGGGGCACGATCCGTCCGACGCGCAGATGTCGGAGTTCAAGGAAGTGGTGGCGCGTAATCTGACGCGGCATTGCTCCTCCATCCTGCTGGATGTGGAGTATGGGCTGAACGCCACGCGCGAGATCAACGGCAAGGGCCTGCTGCTGGCGTATGAAAAGGCGGGTTACAGCCCCGACAAGCCGGAGAAGCTGCCGACCGCGACCGAGGGTTGGTCAGCGCTGCGAATCAAGGAAGCGGGCGCGAACGCGGTGAAGATCCTCGTCTTCTATAACCCGTTTGAAAAAGAATGGGTGAACAACCAGAAGAAGGCATGGGTGGAACGCATCGGTGCGGAGTGCCGCGCGGTGGATATTCCACTGTTTCTGGAGTTTCTTGGATACGATGTGCACGGCGTGGGCGAAGGCAGCGCAGAGTACGCGAAGCTCAAGCCGGAGATTGTGATTCGTTCGATCGAGGAGTTTACGAAGGAGCGTTACGGCGCTGACGTGCTGAAGCTGGAAGTTCCGATCCAGATGAACTATGTGGAGGGCGCGAGTTGCTGCAAGGAACAGCCGGTTTATACGCATGAGGAAGCGATCCAACTCTTCCACAAGGCTGCGAATACAACCGATCTTCCTATCGTGTATCTTTCCGCTGGAGTCACGAGTGAAGTTTTTGTAGAGACGCTACAAATGGCTGCCGATAGTGGAGTAGCTTTCCACGGCATTCTGGGCGGAAGGGCCATCTGGCAGGACGGTGTTCCGATCTACGTGAAGAGCGGCGTGGGCGCGCTGGAAGAGTGGATGCGCACTACTGGCGCGCAGAACGTAGAAGACGTAAAGAAGGTGCTGCAGAAAGCGCGCTCGTGGAAAGAGGCGCGCAGCATGCAGGGACGGGTTTAGCAACAAGCGCGGTGCGCTGCCTGGCAGCGGCAACTTTTTCTCTCAAGGAATGGATATGCTCGACGTGCAAACTCCTGTCCAGTCAGAGATGAAGGCCGCGCCCTGGCCGAGCAACCGCAAGCGATGGACGATTGTCGGTCTGCTGTTCACCATCACCGTCATCAATCTGATCGACCGGCAGACATTGTCTGTGCTGGCGCCTATTCTTCGGGAAAATTTTCACCTCAGCAATGTGCAGTATGGGCGCATTGTGTCCGCGCTGCAGTTTGGCATGATGGCAGGCGAGCTGCCGCTCGGCCATCTGATGGACCGCTTCGGCGCGCGCATTGGACTTTCCTTCGCGGTGATGTGGTGGTCCGCCGCAACTGCCGCGCAAGCCGCGGCGCGCAGTGGAGGCATGTTCGGCTTTATCCGCTTCTGGATGGGAACAGGAGAGTGCGGCAACTTTTCCGGTGGTGTGAAGACGATCGGGCGGCTCTTCTCGCAGCGGGACCGTACGCTTGCCATCGGCATCTTCAATAGCGGCAGTGTGGTGGGATCCACGCTGGCGCCGCCGCTGATCGTTTATCTGCTGCATCGATACGGCTTTCACGCGGCTTTCCTGGTACCTGCGACATTAGGCCTGCTGTGGGTCCCTGTGTGGTGGTTTGCTTACGGGCGCGAGCACAGGCCGGAGCATGTCAGGCGTACGGAAGAGGTATCGGCGCGCACGATGCTGCACGATCCAAATACGTGGGCGCTTATGCTTTGTCGTGGTTTTATCGGTCCTGTAATGCAGTTTTACTGGTACTGGACGCCGAGTTATCTAGCCAGCGTGCATCATGCTTCCATGCTCCAAATCGGCATGCTGGCATGGATACCATTTCTATTTGGAGATATAGGTGGCGTCTTTGGAGGATGGTCCGCAGGCAAGTTGCAGCGCCGCGGCATGACCGTTCCCAAGATGCGCAAGCTGCTGATGTTCAGCAGCAGCCTGGTGTGCCTCACCAGCGCGCTGGTGCCCATGATCTCCGAGGCAGGCATTGCCATGCTGGTGATTGGCATTGCGGTGGGCGCGGACAATTTTCTGTCCGCGAATATGTTCGCTGCCATCACCGATCTGTTCGAGGACAAGAAGGTGGGCCGCGCATCCGCGTTCATGGGCGTGGCGAGCGGATTGAGCGGTCTGCTGTTTCCGCTGATTACGGGGCGTCTGGTGGACAAGATTTCGTATACGCCGGTATTTCTGATCGTCGGCCTGATGCCGCTGGTGGGAACTACGTTTCTGTTCCTGTTCGGACGCCGGTACAAAACCATGCCGCATCCGCACTGGTCGTCCCACTAAACCGGGTACCCCCTCCCCCCTGGGGGTGTGGCTCTAAGTGCATTGCTTGCTGAAGATACGAGATCAGGTGCTTGTAAAGTCCTCTGTCTATGGGGGTTAGAGGCAAAATCCTGTTTCCATGGCACTTAGCTCGCCAGTTCAGAAACGTCGAAGAAAGTTCCCTATTATCCAGATTACAAGAGTGGGAAGGATAATCCGGCAAAGCCAATGCCCTTTCGATTCAGGCAGTTGCCGGGAGAGGTGGCTTGACAAAGATTGGGGCGGGGACATTCCGTGACGATGATGGCAGATAATCCAACAGAATGTAGGACGAGTGGATGCATTCGCCTCGCGAGCAGAAAAGCAGGTCTCTCCATTCGCGCTTCGCGCTCGATAATGACGGAGTAAGGTGAATGCGTTCAATCGAAATAACGGTGTGGGTGCATGTCCGATCGAAATGATGATCTGGGTGGGCGCGCTTGATCGAGATAACGGGTTTTCTTTAGCAGAAATAGTTCAGACAAAGAGAAGAGCTCCCGGTTAGCCGGGAGCTCTTTCTTAGTGGTGATGAATGCAGTTAGAACTCGAGTTTGAGTGCGAGTTGCAGCTGACGGGGAGCGTCCGAACTTGTGATCTTGCCGAAGTTAGCGGCGTTGATGCTGCCGTTCGGATTACCGAGGTTGGTGTTGTTCATTAGATTGAATGCTTCAGCGCGGAAGAGCAGGTTCATACGTTCGTAGATCTCAAAACGTTTGAATGCCGATGCATCCGTACGTATCGTACCTGGCCCGATGAGCGGGTTGCGCGGACTCGTGCCATAGAGCTGGCGAACTCCGTTAACCATGGTGGTCGGCACGTTTTGAAATGCTGCGGTGTTGAAGTATTGATTGATCTTCTCCAGTTTGGACCGGCTATTCAGCAGATGCGGATTACCCACCAGATTTGGACGATCTGAACCAGACAATCCATCTAGATTCGAATCGGTGGCAGACAGCACATTGAACGGTTGGCCGCTTGCGAGTGTCTGGATGGCATTGATTTGCCATCCGCTCAGGATTTCCTTGCCAAAGAGACCCCATTTTTTTACAGAAGGTAACTGATACAACACGGAGGCTACAAACTTCTGCGGCAGATGATAGTTTGAGAGGCCCTTATCAAGCGAGGCATCGTAGTTGTTGACGAGGTTCCAGGTGGTGGCGCTGCCCGGATCGCCTGAAGCGATATCGAGCGCCTTGGACCACGTATACGCAGCCTGCACGGCAAAGTTATGCAACATGCGGCGCGTGGCCGTGAGTTGCAAGCCGTTGTAGGAGGAGTTGCTAATGGGATCCAGCATGGCAATGTTCGAGGTATAGCCGTATGCTGTGCTTGCATTCATCGTGTTATATGGACGGCGCGATGCAACATTTGCTGACGCCGTCGATGAACATGGCGTAGTTGAGGTACCCGGGCAGAAGCCAGGGATGTAGACCGGGGCGTTCTGATCGCGATTCAAATAGAACCGACGACCGAGCGTACCTACATATGCCATGCGAGTGCTCCAGTTGGCACCGTACTGCTGTTCCAATGTGAGGTTGAACTGTTGTACGTACGGCACAGCCGACGTGTTCGGACGAATGCCTGCAAACTGGGCGCTTTTATTGAACTTTGCGTTGGCCGGATCGGGTACATAAGGGTATGGGCTACCTGTTGGAAAGGCTGCTTGCCCCGCATAAGGGTTGGCATAGGAAGTGGTGTTGGTAACCGAAACAGCGAGAGCAAAAGGCTGCCCTTCGAGATTGCCAACGAAGGGTTCCTGACTAAACGAGTAGAAGACGCCGTAGCCGCCGCGCAGGGCCGTACGTCCAGTCCCGAAGATGTCCCACGCAAAACCTATGCGCGGAGCGAACTTCAAATAAGACGGGCTAATAAGACCCTCGGGAACGCCGGGATCACCTTCAAAGACAAGGCCTGTAGGAGCTGTTGGGAACCGCGTGGACTGTTTACCAGGAATAAAGGTGCCAAAATTCTTCTGTCCGACGAACGGATAGAAGACTTCCCATCGCACGCCGCCATTCACAGTAAACCGACGGGAGACACGCCAAGTATCGTGCACGAATAACGACGGATCATTGAAGTGCAGACGATGCAGCGACCCATTATTCTGCTGGAAGTTATTTGCCCGCCCCAGCAGAAAGTCGGCAAATGCATTTCCATTAGCGGCTGAGCCATTTCCAGTTTGCGCGCCGGTAAAGCTGGCGGTTGACTGGGAAAGAAATGCGGCCGTCTCCTGATATTTATTGAAGATGAATGATCCGCCGAATTTCAATCCATGATTTCCAAGCGTCCAGTTGACGGTATCCTGAAGCCCTGTTGAAAGCTGAGAGGTATTATTTGGACGTCCACCACCGCCAGAGAAATATCCGGTAATACTGAACTGCGGCTGGGTCTGGAGCGCGCCACCATAAGGAAACGCAAAGCCAAGATCGGACAGTAAGGGCGTGCTGTAGATGTTCTGCAGGATGCTTTTGTTCAACGTGTAGAAAACCGTTGCTGTGTTCACCATGGTTGGACTAATGGTCCATGTTTCACCCAAGATGTAGTTCGTTTGACCAGCATATGTCGATGCCCCAGCAAAGTTCAGTAACTGATTGGAGTTTTGCGTGCGGTTATAACCAGTGCCTTGTGAGTTGAAGTAAGTAAATCGAATTTGATTAGCTTGATTCCATTGATAATCCAGCCGTCCTGTGCCTTGGTTTGCAATAGTAGGACTTGGGGCTGTTTGCTGGGCGGGGGCAGTCCCATTTGGATCCGTGGGATGTGGCACATAGGCGAGGATTGCCTTGGCAGCTGGATCGATGGCATTCGGGCAAATCTTAGGTGCGGTCGCAGTTCCACAATTCGTGCCCGGAGGCAAAAATTTTGGAATCTTCGTGCTTGTAGAGAAATCTCCTGCTCTCTCCGCCTCTGTGGGCACAACCATTGCGGACGAGGTGATCACGGTCTGCTGATGAATGCGGATTCCCTGGTAGTTGCCGAAGGCGAAGAGCTTGTCCTTCAACAGAGGTCCGCCAAGACCACCTCCGAAGACGTTGTAGATATATTGCACCGGCGCTCCAGGTGCCTGGAAATAAGGTTTGCCATTTAGAACCTGATTGCGCAGATAGTCATATGCCGAACCGTGGATTTTATTGGTACCTGATCGTGTGACTGTGTTGACGACAGCTCCGGGATAACGGCCGAACTCCGCATCGTAGTTGCTGGTGATGATGCGGAACTCTGCCAGAGCATCGGGAGCGGGAGCGACGTTGCCGCCGCCGCGGTAAAACTCTGTATTGAACGCGCCGTCGAGATAAAAGGTATTGAAGTTCGGTCGTGTGCCGTTGGTAGAAAACTGGGTTCCGCTGGTATCACCGATTTGCGCAGAGGCGTTGTAGTTGGTGACGCCAGGTACCAGCGTCACCAGATCATATGCATTACGGCCAATCAGCGGAAGATCAACGATGCGTTTCTGATCGATCGTCTGTGCCAGTTGCGATTCGCGCGTATCTACGAGGGCCGCCGTAGCGTCGACGCTCACCTCCGTACTTACCTCGCCTGGTTTCATCGAAAAGCTGGCGTTCACGTTCTGGTTGGCAGAGAGGCGGAGATCGTTCTGCGTCATGGTCTGAAAGCCCGCCATCGTCGCTGTGGCCTTGTAGGTGCCAGGATTGACTACGGGAAATACGAAGGTGCCAGAGTTGTCGGTTTTGGCGGTCAGCGTGTCATTGGTTCCGACGTTGACGATGGTGACGGTTGCACCTGGAATGGATGCGCCGGTGGGGTCGGTAATGGTGCCGTATATGGAACCGGTTACAGATTGGGCATGCAGAACCGTGGCGCCGCAGAGCGTGAGTGCTACCAGAAGCGCGATGGCAAATCTGCCAGAGAGCAGATGCCGGACCGCCGTGGTTCCAGATTTTCTAAGTGTGTGATCCATTTCGAGGTGCCTCCTCCGAAATTCATTTCGATACGCTTTATGGGCGTTTTTGCTACTTTTTTCTCACTACAGCTTCCTGCTGCCAGAAGCCCCATCGTTACGCCGGTACATTGCAGACCACACCTGGGGCCACGCTCAACTCAGACCAGAGCCACCAGTAGAAACCGGTTTCGATTGTTGCGGGAGTATAGGCAGATGTGAAAAACGTTGTCAATCTATTTCAATAGATTGAATATGATTCATCATTGCCTCACTGGGGATACAAGTACAAAGCACAAGCGCATGCCCGGGGCTGGAGCCCATGATTTGCTACGTCGCGCTGCGCGCGATGATGTGAATTTTCGATCCAGTGGTCGCTGGGCTGAAGCCCAGCCCTTTCAAAGCAGGCCAAGTATGGATTCCATGGGAAATTACCTAGCGCGGAAGGACGGCCTGAGTCAGAAACTGATGGAAAGCCCCCGCGTTTCCGTGCGGAGCGGGGCCGGCGGGACAGGCCACCATGAAGGTGCGCGAGAGCGCCAGGCCGGAGACGCGGCTGAGCGCAATGGTGCCGAGCTTCAACTGATTTTTAGCAGCCAGTTGCGAGACGAAGGCGACACCGAGACCGGCAGCGACGGCGCTCATAAGGCTTTCCGTGGAGTCGAAGGTCATGGCGACGTGCATGGTGTGGAGGTTTACGCCTGCCTGCCTGAGGGCCTGTTCCACCACGCGGCGTGAGCCGGAGCCGTGTTCGCGCGTGAGCAGAGGGGCTTCGCGGAATGTGGCGAGATCAATGGTTTTTTTTGCCCAGGGATGGCGCGGAGGGACGATGAGGACCATTTCGTCTTCCATGAAGGGTGTTGTCTTTACGTCTGCGCGCAGGGGTGGGCCTTCGATGAGCGCCAGTTGGATTTTATGTTCGGCGAGCATGTCGAGCATCTCGTCGGTATTGCCGCTGTGGATCTGCATGGAGACGCGCGGGTGCTCCTTGAGAAACCCGGCGACGATGCGCGGCAGGAGATATTGCGCGATGGTCTGCGAGGCTCCAATGGAAAGCTCTCCGCCATGCGCTCCGCCGATGGCAGCGAGCGCTTCCACGGCTTCGTCCACGGTGCGCTTCAACTGCTCCGCATAACCGAGCAGCACCACGCCATGCTGCGTGAGCGCGACGCGGCCTTTGCTGCGGTCGAAGAGAGGCGCGCCGACCTCTTCTTCCAGCGCCTTGATCTGCTGCGTAATGGCAGGCTGCGTGAGGAAGAGTTCTTCCGAGGCCATGCGAAAGTTCAGATGTTTCGCCACGGCGCGAAACACTTTGAGACGCGCGTTCTCCATCAACAGCACACTTTCCGCGAACAAAAGATTTGATTATCTGCCATAACAATTTCCGCTTGGACGCAGCCTTTGGGTATAGCACACCATAAGGCTATGGAGATATGTGCCGCGCTGCCGAAACCGAGATTGATGGACGAAAAGACGGTGTTCTTTCTCGGATTTCTGCTGACGGCAAGCGGTGTTGTATCGCCTCCGCTGGCGCTTCTGGGCGGCATTGTGTTCGCGTTTTTCTTTGCGCATCCTTTTGCGAAAGAGAGCAGTTGCCTTTCCCGATTGCTGCTGCAGGTTGCGGTGGTGTGTCTTGGGTTCGGCATGAACATCCATGAGGTGATGCGGGCGGGGCGTTCAGGATTTTTGTACACGGCGGTGAGCATCGTATCGAGCCTTTCCGTGGGCCTGCTGATTGGACGGATTGCGGCGGTTACGGGCAAAGCATCGCTGCTGATCTCTGCCGGTACGGCGATTTGCGGAGGGAGCGCGATTGCCGCGGTGGCGCCCGTGGTGGACGCGAATGAAGAAGAGATTAGCGTGTCGATGGGCACGGTCTTTATTTTGAACTCGCTTGCGCTGTTTCTCTTTCCTGCGATTGGCGCGGCGCTGCATCTTACGCAGGGGCAGTTTGGGTTGTGGTCGGCGCTGGCGATCCACGATACAAGCTCCGTAGTGGGCGCAACGGCGAAGTATGGGGCGCAGGCGCTTTCTGTTGGAACGACGGTGAAGCTGGCGCGGGCGCTGTGGATTATCCCGGTGACGCTTGTGGCAGCGGCGTATTCCGCGAGGCTGTGTCCGCGGGCCGAAGGCCAGCCCCGGGCGAAGATCAAGCTGCCGTGGTTCATCCTCTTTTTCTGCATGGCTGCGGCGCTGAATACGTGGATGCCGCATTTTGCCCCTGCGTATGGAGTGTTGAGTTATCTAGGGAAAGCCGGCCTGTGCGTGACCCTCTTTTTGATTGGCACATCGCTGTCGCGCACAGCATTGCGGAAAGTTGGCATGAGGCCTCTGTTGCAGGGAGTGGTGCTCTGGATTCTGGTGGCAGGCATTTCGCTGGTGCTGGTCCAGCGGGGAACGATTGCGATTTAGAGGACCCATTGCGGGGCGTACTGGCCTTGACGGGCCTGCGCTTCAATCATCTGGCGCGCTCCCATAACGTGCGCGCGGGCCTGACGCTCGGCTTCGTCGGCGAAGTTGTGCTCGATGGCTTCGATGATGCGAAGGTGCTCGGCGTGGATGACGGCAGGCTGGCGGAAGGCGCGCACCGTCATACCCAGCGCGCGATACGTGTGCGACAGCTTGACCAGCGTGCTGTTCCGTGAGAGATCGGTGATGTGCATGTGGAACTCGCGGTCGAGCTTTGCGGTTTCCTTGTTGTTTTCATCCTGCGCAAGTTCGTAGATTTTGTCGGCCATTTTGCGGAGTTCGACGATGTCGGCACGTCCGGCATTGCCGCATGCGAGGCGGGCGGCGAGGCCTTCCATCATTTCGCGCACCATGTAGGCTTCGCAGATGCGCTGTGCATCGAGGGTGTCCACAAAGACGCCGAGGTGGTCGACCGACTGCACCAGGCCGAGCCACTGCAGCTCCAGCAGCGATTCGCGCACGGTGCCTTGTGCTACGCCGAGTTCGCGCGCGAGACTTTGCTGGCTCAGCCGCTCACCGGGCTTGGTCTCTCCCGAGAGTATTCTGCGCTGGATCTCATCGCGTACGTGGTGCCGCGCCACTTTTGCCTTGACTGTCTTCAACTCTGCGCCGCTCCGTTCCTCCGCAATCGTGGATAGCCCGATTGTAGCAATCGATTGCAATTCATTCTGCATTGCGTTTACAGCCGTGGCCGTTCAACAACTATTTTGCCCAGGCCAGCCCGTCGGCAAACCGGCCTGCAGCAAAGATACTGTCCACCTTCCATGTGGTGAGGTCGATGACAGCCACCTTGCCGGTGTTATTGCAGGAGACGTACGCTATGCGGCCGTCTGGACGGACCAGGACCTCCTGCGGCGAGGCGGGCACGTCGATGGTGCGCGTAACCTTTCTCTGCTTCAGATCGACCACGGCAATCTGGTTCTTCGATGGGATGGCCACGAGGAGCATGCCGCCATCGAGTGTGGAATCCGTGCCATAGCCGGAGCCCGGCAGATCGATCCATCCCTGCACGCTCTTTTTGGCCGCGTCGATCACGGCGAGACGAGGCGAGGTCTGGTCGGAGGTGAAGACCAGTTTGTTGTCGCGCGAGACGGAGATGCGTTGGATCTTTTCCGCTACGGGAACGACGGCCAGCATCTTGCGCCTGACCATGTCGAGCACTGAGACGGTGCCTGGGCCGACGTTGGCGGTGTAGCCCCACCGTCCGTCGCTGGAGAGCGCCAGCATGTGCGACTCCTCTTGCCCGGTTGGGACAGAGCCGACGATCTTCAGGGTCTTTGCGTCAAGAACAGCGACGCTCTTGTCGAGTTCGGTGGTGACATAGAGCAGGTTGCGCTGCGCATCGAGCACGGGCTGGTGCGGACGAACGCCGTGGCCGAAGTCCACGTGGCGGACGATGGTGCGGGAAGGCAGATCGATGACCAGCATCTCGTGCCCATCGATGCCGGGTTTGCCGACACCTGTGCTGCCATATATAGGCAGGTAGGCGGTGTGGGAGTCAGATGAGACGGCAATCTCATGTCCGTGAACGCCGGGCGTATGTTCATCGATGGCCGCAATCTGCTTGCCCGTATGCGGATCGATGAGGCTGACGTCGGCATCGTGCTGATTGACGACGAGCAGCGTCTGCGCAGAGGCAGAGATGCAGAAAGCAGCACACAGCAGCGGCAACGATACGATGGAGAACTTCCGCACCAGCATCACTCCTCCTGCACGTTCTTTTATGAGGTGAACGGAATCATACCCGGTTCACCGCATTTAACGCAGGCTTCCCTTCCAACACACGCGCCACATCTTCACAAACAGCCACGGTCACGCGGTCCTGCGCCTCGCGTGTGAGCGCGCCCACATGCGGCATCAGCAACACGTTTGGCAGCTTCTCCAACTCACTGGTGACGGGCGGCTCCACGGCGCGTACATCCAGCGCCGCACCGGCGATGGTCTTCGATTGGAGCGCGTGGAGCAGGGCGTCTTCATCTACCACTTCGCCCCGCGAGGTGTTGATGAAGGTAGCGTTCGGCTTCATGCGTGCGAAGCAGTCTGCGTTGAGCAGCTTCGCTGTCTGCGGCGTGGAGGGCAGATGGCACGACACCACATCGGAACGCGAAAGCAACTCCTCCAGCGAGACAAGTTCTGCATTCAATTCGAAAAGATGGATATTGTCGCGGCTGATGAACGGGTCATACGCCAGCACCTTCATGCCAAAGGCCTGCGCGCGCCGCGCGGTAAGAAACCCGATCTTGCCCGCACCAACGATGCCAAGCGTCTTGCCGTAAAGCTCCGTACCGAGAAAGCGCATGCGGTTCCAGTTGCCGGCCTTCGTGTCCGCATCGCCCGCGGGCAGAAAACGAGCGAGCGAGAGCATCATGCCCAGCGCAAGTTCGGCCACGCTGATCGCGTTCTGGTCGGGCGTGGAGGTGATGAGCACGCCAGCTTTTGTTGCTGCGGCAACATCTACGTTGTCCAACCCGACACCAGCGCGGCCCACCACGATGAGCTTCTTGCAGGCAGCGAGCAACTCCGCATTCATCTGCGTCTGGTTGCGGATGATGAGAGCGCGCGCCTCGCTGGCCTGCTTCGCCAGTTCCGCGGCATCACGCCAGAGGTCGGGCTGTATCGAAACGTCGAACTGTTTGGCGAGCGCGTCAACCGCCGCTCCGCGAATGTTTTCTGTAATCAGAATGTCTGGCATCGCTATGCACTCACCTCTGCCGTGGCAAACGGCACATCGAACCGCTCACACCACTCCCGCAACTCCGCGAGCGTCTCTTCTCCAACAGTGATGCCACGTTCGCGATTGAGTTTCGCAGTGTGCGCCGAGCGTTCACCGGGAATAAGAATCTCTTCCACACCGGGTCTGCGCTTACCGCCCTTCAGTTGATCGATGGTGGTATCCATGCGCTGTTTGAATTCGTTCACATCCATGAAGGCCGCGATGTTGAAGAGGCAGAAGAAGTGTCCCACATCCTGCCTGCGGTCAAGATTTTTGTACATCGATCCGATGTTTGAACCGATCGCAGCGCCGGAGAGCACGCCGCTGAAGGTCTCCACCATGAGCGCGAGCGCGTAGCCTTTGTGGCCCGCCATGGTCAGCACGGTGCCCAGCAGCGCCTCCTGCGCGTCCGTTGTGGGATCGCCGTTGCGGTCCAGCGCCCAGCCTTCTGGAATGGGCTGCTTTTTTTTGTTCGCGGCGATGATGTTTCCGCGCGCCACGATGGAGGTAGCAAGATCGATCTTTACGTGGAAGCCCTTGTTCGTTGGAAACGAAGCCGCAATCGGATTCGTCCCAAAGAACGCATCCACGCCGCCCGCGGGCGACATCGCCGGTTCGCAGTTGGTCATCGCCAGCAGGACCATGTCTTCATCCGCCGCGCGATTGCAGAAGTACGACAGCGCGCCGAAGTGCTGCGAGTTGCGGATGGTGGCCGCGGCCACGCCGTTCGCGCGCGCCAACGGCATCATCTTCTCCAGCGCCTTCATCGCCTGCACCTGGCCCAGGCCGTTGCCGGCATCGAGCGCCAGCACGCTGCCGCCATCGCGATCCACACTGAGCTCAGCAGCAGGGTTAATCAAGCCCTTCTCGATGCGTTGCAGATAGATGTTGAGGCGCGAGATGCCATGGGTCGACGTGCCGTGCACATCGGCGTCCACGAGCGAGCGCGCAAAGATACGCGCATCGCTCGCAGACACACCGGCCTTCTCAGCAAGTTGTGCTGCAAGACCGGTCAGATACTCAGGACTGAATCGAACCATGGAACCCGCCACTCCTTATGCGCTGCGATACAGCTTGGTCATCACAAACTCGCGATGGCCGAGGGCCTCCGCTGCCGTTAGGCGTCCGTTGGCGGTGCGCACCACCATGTCCAGAAGCGCGTCACCGGCCTCGTCGATGGTCATCTCGCCCTGCAAGATCTTCGACACATCCACATCGATGTGTTCGGACATCGTCGCCACCGTCTTCGGATTGCCGGAGAGCTTGATGACTGGTTCAATCGGATTGCCGATGACGTTGCCCTGTCCTGTGGGGAAGAGATGAATCACCGCTCCAGATGCGGCCCACAGTGTAACTGCTTCTGCCGCAGCACTGGAGGTATCCATAAACCAAAGGCCCGGCTTGGTGGGCGCAACCGCAGGAGGAAGGCAGCCGACGAACTTCGTCTTCTTGCCCAGCTTCTCCACGTTGCCCAGCGCCTTCTCTTCAATCGTCGTCAGGCCGCCGGCGATGTTGCCCTTCGTCGGTTGCGACTCAGACAGATCGTTCTTCTTCTGATCGAAGACGAGTTTTGTGTAGTCCTCAAATGCTGCGAAAAAGTCTTTGCGCACCTGCTCGTCCGCAGCCTTTGCGGCCACAATGTGTTCCGCGCCGGTGAGTTCGCTCGTTTCGCCAAAGGAGGCCGTGCCGCCCATTGCGCAGTGCTTGTCGATCACGTTGCCCACGGTGGGGCAGCTTGCCAGTCCGGTCGTCGTGTCGCTCTCGCCGCACTTCACGCTGATATACAGCTCATGCAGATCGCACTCGGTGCGCTGCAACTCCGACGCCCACTGCACAAACTCCTTCGCCTTGTATGAAGCATCGGCGATGGTCCGGATGTCGCCCTTGCCTTCAATGGAGAAGCCCGCGACGGGCTTGCCTGTTTTGGCAATGCCATCCACGATGCGCTTCGTCCATCCCGCTTCAATGCCGATCACGATTACAGCGGCAACATTGGGGTTGGAGCCCGTGCCGATCATCGTGCGGAAGTGCAACTCCAGATCTTCGCCAAACTGCAAACGTCCATACGCGTGCGGCAGCGCGAGCGTGCCTTTGATGTTGTTGCCCACCGCCTCGCAGGCAGCGTTGGAGATATCGTCCACCGGCAGAATGATGACATGGTTGCGCACGCCTACGCGCCCGTTTTCGCGCCTGTAGCCAAGAACCTTGCGCTGTGCCATTATGCCCACCTCGTCGTCTTCAGATTGTGTGTGTGAACGTGGTGCCCAGCTTTGACCGGCTGCACGATCGTGCCGATCGGGCAAGCATACTTGGTCACCACATCGCCCACGGCAAAGTCCTTCAGCGCCAGCTTGTGGCCCAGCGGAATCGCCTCTTCCGACTTCGCCTTCAGCGAAGAGTTGTCGGACAGAATGCGGCCTGTGCAATCGATGCCCGGCTCCAAATCCACCACGGCAACGCCAACGTTGTCCTCTGGATCGTGTACTAAAAAATGAATCATCGTTCGTCCCTTTCCAAAATTCGTCGTTACTGCACCCGCCTATATCGCTCCGAGGGAGACGTGCTTTGTCTCAAGAAATGCGTCGAGTCCTTCGTATCCAAGCTCGCGTCCCCAGCCGCTTTCCTTTACGCCGCCAAAGGGAGCCGTGCTCGTAGTGGGCGCGCCGTCGTTGATACCAATCGTGCCTGCCTCCATCTGTTCGCTGAGGCGGAAGATGCGGGCCATATCACGCGTCATCGCATAGGCGCTCAGGCCATACTCCGATGCGTTCGCGCGCCGGATGCCTTCCTCTTCCGTCTCAAAGCTCCCAAGCGGCGCAATGGGCGCGAAGGTCTCTTCGCACATGCAGGCTGCGGAGTCGCACACGTTCTCCAGCACCGTGGGCTGCAGAAAAAATCCGGCGGAATCCTTCACGCGTTCGCCACCGGCAAGCACGCGCGCGCCTTTCGATACGGCATCGTGAATCTGCGCAAGCGCACCGTCGAGTGCGGTCTGGTTCACCACCGGGCCAACATCCATGCCGGGCTGAAGTCCATCGCCTGTCTTCAACTTCGCAACGGCGGCGCAGAAGCGCTCGACGAACTCTTTGTAGATGCCCTTCTGCACGTAGATGCGATTCGCGGCGATGCATGACTGGCCGGTGTTGCGGAACTTCGCGATGATCGTCTCGCGCACGGCAACATCCAGATCGCAGTCATCGAATACGAGCACAGGTGCGAGGCCGCCGAGTTCGAGGCAGAGCGGCTTGATCTTGTCCGCCGCCGCGCGAATGAGCGACTGGCCCACGCGCGTCGATCCGGTAAAGCTAATCTTGCGGCAGATGGGATTGCCCACGAACTCGTTTGAGATCATTGCAGCATCGCCGATGACAAGCTGAAACACTCCCGCAGGAACACCTGCGGCCTGCATACATTCAGCAAGCAGCACGCAGGAGATCGGCGTCTGGCTCGCGGGCTTCAGCACTACCGGACATCCCGCGGCCAGGGCTGGAGCGGCCTTGCGGACGGAGAGAACAAGCGGAAAGTTCCACGGCGCAATCGCACCCACAACACCAATGGGGGTCTTCACCACCAGATTGCGTTTGCCGTTGACCTGCGGCGGAATCACGCGGCCATACACGCGGCGCGCTTCTTCGGCGAACCAGCGCAGATGGTCCTCCGACATGTTTACTTCGCCTTCGCTCTGCGCGAGTGGCTTGCCGTTCTCCAGCGTGATGGCGCGCGCGATCTCGGCTTTGCGGCGTACCAGTTCGTCCGCAACGCGATGCAGAAACGCGCCTCGCTCTTTCGCCGATTTTGCCCGCCACTCATGGAACGCAGCGGCAGCGTTGTCCATCGCGCGCTTCAGCATTGCGGCGTCGATCTTCGACACTTCGGCAAACGGCTGCGCGGTTGCAGGATTTACTACCTGCATCGTGTCTTCCGTGTAGACCCATTCGCCCCCGATGTATGAGCCGTAGTTGCGGGCTGCGTTCTCCGCCATGCCTTCTCCTCAATGCCCCTGCACGTCTTTCAGCCGTGCCAATCCAGTTTCAACAGGCGCGCGAACCGCTGCAGCACGTCTGCGTTGCGCCCGTAGTGCAGTGTTACGTGGTGCGGCAGGCCCGCGTGCAGCAGCCGCTCAAATCGTGCGTATACATCGCCACCGTCTACCTGCACCAGCAGACTGTTGCCGCTCACGTGGCGGCGCGGCGGAATCGCATCGCCTTCCAACGCGGCGAGGTGGTAGCGGTTGTCGCAGCGCCACAACCGCGAAATAGTCACAGGCGATCCCGTCTGCAACTCGCCGTCTACAACAGAAGGACGTGCGCCGTTGAAGTGCTCGCCCAGCGACGGCCCCTGCTCGCAACCCACGGCGTTGCACATATCCAGCGGCGCCATGCCCGGATGCCAGAAGAACGCCGTCTCATCGTCGTGCTCCAGCCAGTCCGTAAGAAATCCAATGCCAATGCCGAGCAGGCTTGTCACCAGCCCCGAGAGCGCGCCGTCCACATCGCCTTCAATCGAAACAGGCGTGCCTTCTGCGGTCAGTCGCGAGACAGCAAGATACGGCCAGTGGCCGAGCATGTTTGGCAGCTCAGGCCAGCATTGCAGCGCAAGTCCTTGCAGGCTCATCTCCGCCATCAGGTCTTTCATGGCGAGATAGAAGCGCGAGTTCATCTCCAGCATCTCGTCGGGCGCGGCATCTTTTCCGCCGGTGATGGGCAGCTTGAGCGCGCGGGCGATCTTGAGGTCTTCCGCTACGCGGTCTTCCGCAATCTCGCGTACGCGATCGATGAACTGCGGCAAGCTGAGTGAGTGCATCTGCAAGCCGAAGGTCTGGCGGATAAGGAATGGGTCGGCGGCGAGATCGATGAAGCCGGGCACGTGCGTTCCGATCACGCCGAGCTTTGCACGGCGCAGGCGCTGCACCGTGGCGCAGAGGGCGACGGCGCGCTTCAATGAATCGGCAATCTCCTCCGGTGCTCCATAGACAAACTCAAACGGCCGCTGCGCCTGCCGGTAGATCGATGCCCACAGATGCTGGCCGACCAGAGCGCAGGAGCTTACTTTGCCGTCGCCGGGCCGTTCGGGCGTGCCCCACAGGATGACGGGATCGCTCCAGCGCTGGCTCACCGTAAAGGCGAACTGCCCGTCAGCGATGGAGGGTTGAATCACTACCAGAGCGTTGCACTGTGCGGCTTCGATCTCGTCCATCGCGGTGTTCACCGTCTGATCGTCGTTCACGATGCGGTCCGCGCCGATGCATTGGAAGCCGCAGCCTTTCATCGCTGCAATGGCGCGCTCGCGAATCTCGCGGCTCCACTCCTGATCGAACCCTGGACGTTTGCGGCTGAAGATCAGCACGCCCACTTTCATCGTCATTGCACACCCACTTTCGATTGCACGCCTGGAAATCCAGAAATAAATGGCGTGAGTTCGCCGATGAGCGGCGAAAGATATTCGCGAAATCTGTCATTGACCGCCAGAGGCCCATCGCTGAGCCACTCCGCTGGTATCGGATGCTCGTGCCCGGCGACAGCTTCCAGATCGACAAGACCCGTTCCGGCGCCGCCCGACTCGTCCAGAGGAAGCAGAGTCACCATCTTGTCGGTTTCGCCGCGCGCGAGCGACTGCACAGCCGCGCGGCCAACAGCCTCGGCGTCGGCGAGATCTTGTCTGGAGACGAGCGCGACGGAGCAGCGGCCAAGCAGTCCCGGCTTTTCGCTGCGGCAGCGGATGCCGAGGTTTTCCGCCACGAAATCGGCAAGATGCTGGCCGACGCCGCTGGTCATGGGACGCTTGAGGGGATCGGCCTGCGCCGCCGAAACGGTCTCAAACACCAGTTTGCCCGCGGCATCGCGAATGCCTTCTGAGACCACAACCACGGCCCAGCCGTGCTTTCCGACTATCCGGTCCAGGTCGCCTAGAAACGCAGATCGGTCAAAGGGGAGCTCCGGCACATAGACAAGGTGAGGAGCATCGCCGCTGTCGGCAATCGCAAGCGTGGACGCGGCGGCGAGCCAGCCAACATTGCGCCCCATCGTTTCCAGTACCGTGACCGGCTGCGGAAGCGAGCGAAGATCGGCCCCCAGCTCGCGGGTGGCCTGCGCGATGTAGCGGGCCGCGCTCGCGTATCCGGGGCAACGGTCCGTTTCGGCAATATCGTTGTCCACCGTCTTCGGAACGCCGATGGCCTGAATGTCCATGCCGGCGGCTCGGCAGTAGGTGGTGACGATCTGCGCGCCGCGCATGGTGCCGTTGCCGCCCATGAAGAGGAGATAACGGACGTCCAGTTGCTTCAGGGTATGGACGATGCGCTCCATCTCCTCGTCCGAGGGTTTGTGGCGGGAGGAGCCGAGGGCCGCTCCGGGACTGTTCCGCAGCAGGTTGAGCTGGTGAGTGTCGAGACCGGTCAGGTCGGCTATGTCATTTTCCACCAGACCTTTTACCCCAAACCGCGCACCAAAGATGCTGCCGATGACGGTGTGCCTGCGGGCCTCCTGGAGCGCGGCGCTCAGGCTTGCGTTGAAGACCGCAGTCGGTCCTCCGCCCTGGATCACCATCAGGTTTGCGGATGCAGGCATAGGTACTCTCTCTGTAGAGTCCGCAGCCTATAATCGATTGTGAATGATTGTCAATGAGGCGGTGCTCCAATCCAATGCAGAGTGCGTATTAAAGTATTGATTTAATAAAGAATTGGCGATTATTTTGAGTTCATCGAGCTTAGGTCGTGAGCAATCGATTAGCATCGATTGACATCTCTCCGGCGCGCTGCCTATAGTTCTCCAGGAACAAATTGAGGGCGTGGAGGTATGGCGCGCATGGCGATGGTGAGCCGCAGAGAAATGGTGCAGGGCCTGGCCGCGATGGCTGCATACGGTGCAGCTTCAGCAAAAGGCATTGCTGCGCCGGCGGGAGGGCACCCGGGTATCCGTTTTGGAGTGCAGTTGAATGCTTTTCCCATCAATCCGGAGAAGTTCGAAACGTTTCTGGATACCCTGGCCGAGGTGAAGCGGATTGGCTATCAGGGTTTTGAAAGCAGTTTCCGAAATGTGATGCCGCAATTCGGCTCCCCCGCAATGGCACGCCGCAAGATTGAGGCAAGCGGGCTGACATTTGTGGGCGTCCATATCTTTCTGCCGAATGAGAAATATGACCCTGTGACCAAATTTGCGCCGAAGGAGCTTTACCAGAAGGTCGCCCGCGGAGGAGCTTCGCTGGGTGCGAAGTATCTCATCGTGAGTGGATTACCGGTTGCGAACGAGCGTGAACTGAAGCAAAAGATTGATGGATTGAACGAGGCGGGGCGGTTTGCGAAGTCGGCAGGCATCCGGCTGGCGTATCACAATCATTGGCCGGAGTTTCAATCGAAGGTGGGGCCAAAGGGCGAGATTGAGGCCCTCTATACGGAGACCGATCCGTCCGTAGTTTCGTTTGTGCTGGATGCGGGACACGCCTATCGCGGAGGGGCCGATGTGCCTGCCTTTATCCGGAAACATTCAAAACGTATCGTCGCATTTCACTTTCGCGATTACCGCAACGGGCGCCTGGTATCGCTGGGGCAGGGCACGTTTCCTATCCGGCAGGTTGCGGAGACGATTAAACAGATTGGATGGAAGGGCTGGGTCGAGAACGAAGAGGAGCGCGAAGATCTTTCCAAAACCGGAGCCCAGGTAATTGAACCAGCTTACAAAGCCTTGAAGGAGGCCTTCTCTCGATGAACCGCCGTGAATTTCTCCAGGCAGGGGCTGCCGTGGCAGCCACCAGTGGAATGACTGCCCGTTCCTACGCCGCGATTGTGGGTGCGAACAGCCGTGTGCAACTCGGCATTGCCGGACTGGGACGCAGAGCTGTGGTGGTGATGCGCGGCGGATTTACCAAAGATGCGCGCGTGCAGGTTGCCGGACTTTCGGACGTGTATGACAAACAGGCGCAGGACTTTCAGAAGAAGTTCAACCTGGCGAGCGTACCCGTAGATGTGGACTACCGGCGTCTGATCGATCGCAAGAATATCGATGCAGTCTTTATTGCAACACCCGATCATCTGCATGTGCAGATGGCGCACGACACGCTCGCGGCGGGCAAGCATACCTATCTGGAGAAGCCGACGCTGCATCGCTGGCACGAGCGCGAGACGCTGGTGAAGGCCGCCGCCGATCATCCAAAACAGGTTTTGATGTGCGGCATGCAACAGCGCAGCGGAGCGCATTACAAGCGCATCAAGCAGGAGTATTTCGATACCGGAAAACTCGGCGATGTGGTGCTGGTGCGCGCCATCTGGAACAACTTTTCATGGCAGCGCAGAGTGATTCCGAATGAGCCGAAACCTGCGGGATTGAACTGGGACCTCTTCCTCGGGCCGGCACCCAAGGTGCCATATGAGACGGCACGTTATTCCTCGTGGCGCTCATATCACGACTACGGCAATGGTGTGCTTGCGGACATTCTGACGCACTGGGTGGATGTTGCGCAGTGGATGCTGAACGACGATAAGCCGCAGCAGGCCGCAGCATTGGGCGGTGACTACCAGTTGCACGATGGCCGCGATAATCCGGACACGGTGAGCGCCATTATTAAGTACGGGAAGTGGAACCTCAACTTTGAATCCTCTGTGCTTTCGATCCGCGATCAAAAGCCACCTTCGGTTTTCTTTGAGGGGACTGAGGGAACCCTTGATGTGACGCGCGGTGGATTTACCTTTTCACCGAATAAAGGTGAGGAAACCACGTTCAAGTCTGGCGAAGATCTGGAGCAGGCGCATGTAAAGAACTTTATCGATGCAGTGACTACGGGGAGCAGCCTGAACGCGCCGTTGTCTGTGGGGTTGGCGGCGACGGTTCCGGTGGAGATGGCGCTGGCTTCGTATTGGGGGAAGAAGATCGCTACGCCGAAGGATTTGGATGGGACGAACGTTTGAGATGCTGCGCGCACAGCGCTCCTGCGCGGAGGGCGAATGGCTTTGGGTGGCGCTTCCGTTGGGCGCGATGGATGTTCGCGTTGCGAACATCGGCAAAAGCGGATTCCTCACTGCGTTCGGAATGACAATGCCATAGCGGGTTCGAATGGGCGAGCCACAGCGGACGAAAGGCAGGTCTTTCCACTGCGGGCGCAAAGAACCCGTCCTTCGGTCGAGATGACGATGTGGGGTGTTGAGTCGATTGCCTCGCAAGCAGAACCCACCCATGCGCAAAAAACGCGCATGGATGGGGCACCCCTGACCGAAGCACCCTTCTACCAATTGCTCTAGCGCAGGAGGAGGCCGGCGCTGGTGTATTCGCAGTCGGCGCGGCGGGTTTTGATTTGAGGGAGATCCGGTGTTGCGGTGATCAGTTCAATTTTGCCGTTGCGCAGGATAGAGGTGTCTTCCACCTTTGCACCCTGGATGGTCGGGTTCCATGCAAAGGCCTGGAGCGGCTGGACGGTTTCCTGTCCGCCGGGGCGCGCGACCCACTCGCGTTCTAGATAGCCAGTAGGACCTCCCTGATGATGCATGCGCTCTTCGCCGGGATAGCCAAGTTCCGCGTAACTGTCGCAGGCGACGGTGAAGAGATGATCGGCGGTTGTACCTTCACGCGTGGCATGCAGCAGTTGTGCGTTGACCTGAGCTACAGCGGCGAATTTCTCTTTTAACTCAGAGGGCACGGCACCGAAGTGGACGAAGCGCGTGATGGCAACGGTCAGTCCCCATTGGCGGGCGCAGAGACCGATCATGCCGAAGTTGCGCAGTTCTCCTTCGCGCGGAACAGGATGGCGATAGCTGCGCGCTCGCTCGTCCGTTGCAATGAGATAGACGCTGGGCAAGACGCCACGTGCGATGAGGCGTTCTGCAAGCATGGCCTGGATCTGCCGTTCGCGCATGCCGGGCTGCACGTCCAGAATGACCGAGCTTACTTGTTCGGCGACTGTCTTTCCAAGTTGGCGATAGCGGTCCAGTTCAAATTCGGTGAGGTTCTGGCGTACTTCAAAAAGCGACAGCCCCGGTGAGGAGCCGAAGGGCATGTCCGCGCCAAGCTCATTTTCTCCCACGAGCGATCGCACGGCGGCGGCAAGGTCGTTCGCATACCAAGCCGAGATGACCGGTTCGAACCCAAGCGCGGCAAACTCTTCGGTTTGCAGACGCGCTTCTTCATTGTTGGTGGTGAGATAAAAGGCGCGGTCGGGCGTGATGAGCAGATGCGCCGCGCCCACTTCGCGCAGAACACCGATGCGGACATCGACACCGCCGGTAGCCCAGGCGATGTTCTCGTGGCGCGAGAGCAGAAGAGCGTGTAGTTGGCGGCCTTCCATCCACGCACGCAGGCGGCGGAGCTTTTCAGCAATTTCAGGCGCGCGCTGTGCGGGCATGTTGATGGCATTGTCGGCGAGAGAAACGTTAGATGTCGGCACGGGAGCATTTTACTGCTGAATTTCCCTTATTCCTCAGTAGCTTTCCAAACGCATCCGGTCCTTTCTCCGTTGCAGAATCTTCCTCGCTTCGACATTCATCCAAAAGAGCAGAGTATCCTTTAATACGTGTGCGGCATTCGCGCCATGCAGGAGGCTAACCATGACATCTGCAACTCCCTTCACAGCGCATGAAATCTCTGAACTGGTCGATCGCTTTTACGCAAAGGTGCGGCTTGATGATGAGATCGGTCCTATCTTTAACGAGACAGTGGAAAGCTGGCCTGCGCATCTGGCCCTCTTGAAGGACTTCTGGACAACGGTGTTGACCGGCGAGCGAAAGTACAAGGGCAATCCCATGGTGGCCCACTTCCCGTTAAAGCTGGCTCCGCAGCACTTTCAGCGCTGGCTTTCGCTGTTTGAGGAGACTGCCGGGGAAGTGATGACCTCGGAGCACGCAAGCATTGTGCTGCAGAGAGCAGAACAGATTGCTGCAAATATTGAGCGCATGCGCACGATGTATGGTGCGCCCACTCCAGCTTAGTTCTGTTTGCAAATCATTAAATATCTTCGGGCAACCCTGCGATAGAACTGTGCGTCTTCCGTATCACGGGCGAAATTTGCAACGAAGACAAGTTCGCACGATGCTGGATTTGCTGCTTTGCCCTGTACCGATTAACTCCCCAACATACCTATATTGAGTGGCTGCTGCTAAGATTCTCCGGTAGGCCGGGTGGTAGATGTTTTTCTCGCTGTATCCAAAAAAAAGATTTCCCTTTTCCCATCCAGCCTGTCTGGCCATGGTTTTGTTCTCATGCTCTGCGGTGGCGCGCACCATCGATGCCAATGATCAATCCATCAAAACGCTGAGCCTGGAAGAGCTTGGCAAGATTGAAGTCACCACACAGAACAAAGAGCCAGAACAAGTGTGGAGCACGCCGGCCGCAATCTCGGTCCTTACTCAAGAGGACATTCGCCGCATCGGCGCCACCAATATTCCAGAACTCATCCGGATGCTGCCCGGCGTCTTTGTAGGCACGGTGAACTCGAACCAGTGGGCCGTGGGCGTGCGGGGTTTCACCAGTAATTTTTCCAAATCGCTGCTTGTGCTGATTGATGGCCGCAGCGTTTATACGCCTTTGTTTGGCGGTGTGTACTGGCATGTGCAGGACCTGGTGATTGAGGACATCGATCGCATTGAGGTGATTCGCGGACCGGGCGGCACCATCTGGGGCCAGAACGCGGTAAACGGTGTAATCAACATCATCACGAAGAAAGCGAACAAGACGCAGGGCGTGATGACCAGCCAGGTGGCGGCCAATCTGGAACGCTATAACGGATCGCTGCGCATCGGCGGCAAAGCGGGCGAGCACTTTCATTATCGTCTCTTCGGTAAAGGGTTTCTGCGCGACCACGAAATCCATCCCGACGGCGATAACTATGACGAGTGGCACATGATGCGTGCGGGCTTCCGCACGGACTACACGCCGAACGAGCACGACTCCTTTACGTTGCAGGGTGACATTTATCACGGCACCACGCCCCGGCGTGTGGGTGTAACCGATACTGAAGACCCAGTAAGCGGCGGCGATATTCTGGCGCGCTTCTCACACGATTTCAGTAAGGGTTCCAACGTATTTGTGCAGGGATACATCGATCGCACAACGCGAGGCGGCATTGTGGGCGGCGTGTATCAGAACACCTTCGATATCGACGGCATTCTGAAGTGGCACGCCAACGATCGCAACACGGTGCTGGTAGGCGCTGGATATCGCAATAATCCCACTGTGTTCCGTCCGCACGAACCCGGCGTTACCTTTTTGCCCACCGATCAAAACTATCTGTTGTACCGCACATTTATTCAGGATGAAATTGCGCTGATGCCGGACCGGCTTACGTTTACCGCAGGCATGAAGGCAGAGCACAATCCGTTCACCGGTTGGGAGCTGCAGCCAAGCGGCCGCCTGCTCTTCCGCGCCAGTGAACACCAGAGCTACTGGGCTTCGGTTTCGCGTGCTGTGCGAATTCCATCGCAGCTTGAAGAGAACTTCCGGCTCACTGCCATGCTCTCGCCTACACTCGAATTTCTGGTGGGAGGCAACAAGCACTTTGAATCGGAGACGCTGCTCGGCTATGAGGCAGGCTATCGTCAACTCCTCACCAGCAACTTCTATATCGATGTCGCCGGATATTTCAATCAATACAAGAGACTTCAAGGATTTCTTCCTATGACGCTTGGGGTGGATGATGAAGTCTCTCCGCCGATCGCGGCTTATAAGATCCTGTATGGCAATACGACAGAGGGTTCGACGCGCGGGATTGAATTTGCGCCGGACTGGAAGGTCAACTCGCGGTGGCGCCTGAACGGTTCGTATTCGTTGCTGCGCTTCAATCTGCGCGCACGCGATGGTTACAGCGATCCTGCCGCCATCAGAGGTTATGTAGGATCCAGTCCTCTGAACCAGTTTTCTGTGCAATCGCGCATCGATCTGTGGCGCAGCTTCGAGTTCGATCAGACGCTACGCCACGTTGGCTCGCTGCCTGCGCAAAATGTGCCCAGCTACACCACGTCTGACCTGCGGATGGGCTGGCACCATGGTAGCTTCGATATCTCCGTGAACGGGCGCGATCTGCTTGATAACGGCCACAAGGAGTTCGGTGCAGGCGACGACCTGGTGCCGACACTTGGCGTACGACGCAGCATCTTTGGAAAGATCGTATGGACGTCCAAACCATAGGGGGGCGCAAAGGACGCGTCCGGCGGTTGTTCCGCGGCCTGGTATGCCTGACGGCGACTACTCTGTTCGCGCAGCCGCCTTTGCCACACGAAGGCAAGCCCACTGAATACGAGGTGAAGGCGGCCTATCTTTTCAATTTCGCGAAGTTCACCCGCTATCCCAGTTCCACAGAGTTCCCACATCATGCCAGCTTCGATTTTTGCGTGCTTGGACGCAATGACTTCAATGGCCGGTTGGAGGCACTCACAGCGAATGAGCAACTCAACGGCATGCCTGAGCGCGCAATCAGAATCGCCAGCGGTACAGCCGCGCGCAGTTGCGGCATTGTCTTTATCAGTGAGTCGGAATCGCCGCGTGTACAACAGATTCTGAATGAGCTGGCCGGCGCGCCTGTGCTTACCGTCAGCGATATGCCCCACTTCCTCGAACATGGCGGCATGATCGAGTTCCAGACATCGTCGAAACATGTGCGTTTTGCAGTGAACCTGGACGCCGTTACGCGCGCCAATCTCGCGCTCAGTTCGGAGCTGCTCAAGGTGGCAGTCCACGTCAACGGAACGCCGAAGCGAGGTGTGCAATGATGCGCCTCTTCGGCAATCTGACGTCTATCGCCGGACGCCTCAAGCTGATGAACGTGCTTGTGAGTGGAAGCGCGCTTCTGCTGGCTTTTGCTTCCTTCCTGGCGTATGACATGCTGGCATTTCAGCGCGACCTGATCCATACATTGCGCACGGATGCGCAGCTCATCGGCGCAAACACGGTAACGGCCCTGCTGTTTGACGATCGCCAGGCTGCCACCCAAACGCTGGAAGCCTTGCAGGGATCACCGGAGGTGGTTGCGGCGGAGCTCCTCAGCAAAGACGGCGAGGCCTTTGCCACTTATACATCTCCTACGCAAATAGGCACGCTTACGACTCGTCCACTAGCCGCCGACACCAATGCTGCGCATTGGAAGGTCAACGGCGACATTCTTTATGGAAGCCGGATCCTCTTAAAGAACGAACAGGTAGGCACGCTCTATATTCTTGCGCGTCCGCAGGCGCTCGGACAACGCACCTTCCACTATGCGCTTATTGCCGCTATCGTTCTGCTCGCCTGCATGGGGTTCGCGCTTTTGTTCACCACAAAGTTGCGTCACGCGCTCACCGATCCGCTGGTCGGCCTGGCAGACACTGCGCAGGTGGTACGAGAAAACAAAGACTACTCCGTGCGCGCAAAGGTATCGCAGGCGCATGACGAGCTGACGTTGCTGGTGCGGTCGTTCAATGAGATGCTCGACGATATTCAGCAGCGCGACAAGGAACTTGAGCAGTCGCGGCATGTACTGGAAGAGCGCGTGCAACAGCGCACAGCTGAGTTGAGCGAGGCAAACAAGGAGCTTGAAGCATTCTCCTATACCGTTGCGCACGATCTTCGTGGACCACTCGACAGCATTCTGAACCTCGGATATCTGCTTGCCGATGAGATTGACGGAAAGAACCCTGAAGCCGCAGAGCATCTGCACGAGATCAGCAGCAGCGCGAAGAAGATGTCCAATCTCATTCAGGACCTTCTGAATCTTTCACGCTCCAGCCGGCAGCCTTCGCAGCGGGAGATGATCGATCTCAGCAGTATGGCGAGAGGCATTCTTCAGGACCTGCAACGTGCCGAGCCCGAACGCAATGTCCAAGTCACCATTGCTCCGGGTGCCACCGTGCTGGCGGACGAGCGGCTGATGTGTATAGCCATGGAAAACCTGCTTGGCAATGCGTGGAAGTACACGTCCAGGCTTGGAGAGGCAAAGATTGAGTTTGGCATGAAAGAGAGTGGCGGGGAAACCATCTACTTTGTGCGCGACAACGGAGCCGGCTTTGATCCGAAGTACATCGACCGTCTCTTTCAGCCCTTCCAGCGCCTGCATGTGCAGAACGAATTCCCGGGCACGGGCGTAGGGCTGGCTACGGTAAGCCGCATCATCGCACGCCATGGCGGACGCATCTGGGCCGAGAGTGGAGTAGGCAAGGGCGCGACCTTCTACTTCACGCTGCCTTATCGCAAAGGCGATCGAGCCACCATCCGGCGTAGCGTGTAGCAAATACCTCTCAAAACGATTGCCCGCTTCTTATCGCAGGAGCGGCTACTTCTCTGGCAATGCGCAGGATGATGCTTCCCCAGGAATGCGGGGGCCAAACCCTGCTGCGTCCAGGACTGCCTGAATGAGTTGCCGCAAGCCTGGCAGACGCATGACCGCACCCAGCAGCGCATACCCTGGATGGATATGCTCGAACGCACGCGCTACAGCGCCAACGCCCTCATCCATGAATGCGCCGTCGCTGGAAACATAGCGGATGCGCTTGATCGATCCATACGGCAGCGTCTCCGCAGCTACAATCTGCAATCCCACTGGATGATGCCGCTCAAACCACGCACGCACCTTGCTGCACGGTCCGCATGTAAATGCAATGTACAGAGTTGCGGGAGCCGCTGTGTCCCCATGCCGTCTGGGAAGCCATCTTCGAAGTTTTCCCTGGTGTGGCATGCAACGCTCCCGGGATATCTCCCAATAATTGGATGTTGGAGATGCAGAGAAAGACTGCGCTTCTTTCGTCCACCAAAAGCGGATGGGGCCATTTTCATCTGCGATAAACGCAGAACGGCCCTGCGAAGATGCAGGGCCGTTCCGGGATTTCCAACCGGTCACTAATCCAGAGCAGTGGCATCTGCATAGATCAGCACGCGGCCATGCGTGGCTGGGTTCGTGGAACTTCCATCACCTTCTGTAATTACCCACAGATGGTTCGAAGAAGAAGACGTGGAGTACATGCCCTCTGGATGATACGGAGCGAGAGAATCGGTGTACTTGAAGGTCTTGGTCGTTCCTGTCGGGGACGCTTTATAGATTTGTCCTGAGCCGTATGTACCTGAGAGAAAGTAACTGTCCGCTGTAGCTCCGCTTACATTGTCCGCAGCCACACCCTGAATGTTGCTTTCGTTCATGAAATACACCTTGTGCGGTGAAACATAACCTGCAGCATCGGTTGCAAGTTTATGCGTGCTGGCAAGCGGCCACTGGTACAGCCGGCCATTCAGTCCGTTGGCATCTCCACCCGCCCCCGCGCAGGTCTCGGTGGTGGTGTTGCAGTATTCACCGGAAACCACAAAGTCTGTGGTCTGACGCGAGTCATTCCCAGCCCATGAAAAATGCGGCTTGCAGGCGGCAGGAATCGTGGTGCCATCTTCCTTCGCAGAAGGCATGGTATACGCGCTTACCTGCGGAAGCATGTATCCATAGCCGTCGGCGCACCACTGCCCGCTGACCAGCCCAAACTTGCCCGAACCATCCGAGTTCCTGCACAAAACAGAGTCCCCATCGACATTGCGGATATTGTTCAGGTCAAAGACGCGGAATCCATGGCTCGTATCCACGATGTACAGATAGGTGCCAACAATCGCCACACCGCCTACGTGAATATTTACGGAGGTATAAGTGCCCACTCCCGTGGGCTGCACCAGAATGATGCTGCGATACTTTGCCGTCGTGAGGTCTGTCGTATCCACAATCGAGATACGCGAGCCGTTGTTGTAGCTATAAGCATCTGTATTCCAGTGCCAGGTGGCCACCACAAACGGTGTGCTGCCGCTTTGACCGTGGGTCATACCCTGAGGGATCCAGGCGTCTGTGGCCATGTCTCCATCGCTCCAGCGGATGCCGTTTGAATAACCCACCATGGGCGGATGATTGCTCGAAGTCAACTCAACTGCGTTCGTGTTCAGGTCCGTCAGCACACCGGCGAGCGTCTGCGGTGTGCCTACATTTGCCATGTCGGTGGTGTAAGCCGACCATGTGTTCGCGTCTTTCAACTGCAGACACGACTGGTCAGTAGAACTGGCAACCAGTTTTCCACCCCGGGTATGCTGCGCTATCGCAGCTCCCGTGGTACCCAGCGTAAAAAGTAGCAGCCAAGCACTTAATCCGTTCGGTTTCATCGGTCTTCTCTCTTTCGTCGTTCGGGGATATACGTAGATAGAGAAAGAGCCACTCAAACTTGCGGCATCCTGCATCGGGGTGAGCGTTCTGCAGGGTGTGAGCGAAAAGTTTGAGTGGCTCGTCTATCGGTCTCTGCCACGCAGTCAGCCAAAGTACGCAGCCCGACGTATCCGAGTCAAGAACGAAAGCGAGCTTGCGCGAATCCGCGTTGCACAGATGGATAACGGCTAAAGTAATGCATTCGTATTTTTCATCGAAGTCACCGATAACGCTAGTACAGCGAACTCTGGTCCACCTGGATCAGTACTCTTCCTCCGGTTTTCGGGTCAGGATTCTGAGTTGCGCTGGTGACCTGCTGACCTTCGGTGAGTATCCATAGCCGTCCGTCAGCGGTAGCGTGGAGACCTTCCACATGCCATGGCACCTGGGACGAAGAATAGCTCCACGTCTTCGTGGCTGCCGTGGGAGTAGATTTGAAAACCGCGCCGTTGTAGCGTGTAGCGCCAAGATAGTAGGAGTCCGTCTCGTTGCCCGGCCTGGTCACGGGAGCAACGCCCTGGATGTTGCGCACGTTCATGAAATAGACGCGCGTAGGGCTGACATACAGGCTTGAAGTGATGAGCTTGTTATGGGCGCCAAGCGGCCATTGATACAGCCGCCCATTCAGCCCGGTAGTATCGCCTTCGCATGTCTGATCGGTGTTGTTGCAATACTCACCGGAAAGTATCTGAGGCGTTGCAGGCCTGGCATCTAATCCCGCAAACGAGAACTTCGGTTTGCATGTGCTTGTGATGGCTGTGCCATCGCTCTTTGTGGAAGGCATGGTGTACGCACTTACCTGAGGCAGCATGTAGCCATATCCCGCCGCACACCATGCTCCACTCTTCTGGCCGAAGTAGCCCGAGTCATTGCTATTTTTGCAAAGCACGTCATCGCCGGTGATTTTGCGCATCTGCGACATATCAAAGACGCGGAAGCCATTACTGGTATCCGCAACGTAGAGATAGTTTCCCGCGATCGCCACGCCGCCTACATGAATGTTGACAGACTGATACGTTCCGGTGCCCGTTGGATCGACCAGAATCACGTTGCGGTATTTCGCCGTGGCGGGATTGCTCATGTCCACAATGGACACGCGCGAGCCATCGTTATATCCGTAGTAGTCGTTGTTGAAATGCCAGCTTGCCACGGCATACGGCGCGCCGCCGTTTACACCGAAGGCAACGCCCTGCGGAATCCACGCATTCGTTGCCATATCGGTGTCGGACCACCGAATGCCGTCCAGATATCCCACCGCTGACGGGCGCGTTGTGCTGGTCAACTGAACAACGCTGTTATCCAAATCGCTGAAGAGCTGCGTGAGGTTCGTGACTGTCCCCACGCCAGACAAGTACGCCAGTTTCGTCGTCCATGTGTCCGCATCTTTCAGTTGAAGGCATGCCTGATCGGCAGCACTGACGTCCATGTGGGCAAACTCGGTATGGATGACGGGTGTGACCACAGGTGGCGTGACCGGACCGCTGCCGGAACCATTTCCAGGCGAAGCATTCTGTTGACCGCCACCGCATCCGGCAAACGCGCCGGCAATCATCAATATCCATGCAGTACTGCGCTTTTTCATCAGAGTCTCATCCATTTCATGCAGATATTGCGGAGACAAATGGGCCGCGAATGTTCGCGGCCCATTTGTCTGTTGTGGATTGATCCGGACCTAAACCATGCGGCCCATCAACGGATCGGTAAAGCTGGACTTGCCCGTCTCCACGCGGCCTGCGAAGCGTTGCGTTGCAGACGATCCCTCGGCCTTTACGGTGAAATCGTACCAGCCGTGGCTTGAGGCAAGATCCAGCAACACCTTTTCGCTGCCGCCTGCGGGAATCTCTTTCACTTTCGTTCCGGTTTTGTAAGAGTGATCGGCGATCTGCACCTTCATGGGAGAAGATGCCGGATTTTTCAGCAGCACTTCGACATTACCGGTAAGTGCGCTCTTTTTCTTCTCGTACATCACCTGTACGATAGGCTGCGCGGCTTTGGCGTCCCCTTTGAAGGAGCGATAGAAGCCGTTCGGGGCATGCACATCGATATCGTATTCGCCGTTATCAAACATGGAGATGGGGAAGGCGATCGGAAGCGTATCACCTGCCTTGACGGCATAGGTTGCGACAAACATATTCACCTTTCCACCAATGGCTTTGGCGTTCGATTCCGGTTTGGTGTTGTGCAGATAAACATTGAACGGTGAACCGGCAGAGATGTCCCCATGTATCTCGTTGCCCGCTTTCATATGCACTTGAACAACACCTTTTTCGCCGGCGACGACTGCATTTGCATACAGTTCATAAGGAAGCGCATTCGAAGGACGGATGCCCTTCTCCTGGCCTGAATCGAAGTTCGCATTGCGATACGCTTCGTTCATGCTGGCGACTTCGGCGGGTGTGAGCGCCTTGAAACCGGTCGGAAGCTGCTTATCCTTTGCCCGCTCAATCGATTCGCAGAACTCGTCGCGGTTCAGAAATGGCAGCGTGGGCTTCTTTCCATCGTAAGGACGGAACGCAGAAACAAGATTGCCTGACACAACGCGGCGCCAATCGGAGATCTGTGGCTCATGCAGCTTCTTGCCTTTCTTTGCGAAGAAATGCTCCATAAACTGCAGGTTCGAGGTGTGATCGCAGAGCTGTGAATTGACCCAGCCGCCGCGGCTCCATGGCGAGGCAACGATCATCGGTACGCGATAGCCCATACCGATAGGTCCGGAGCGTGCCTGCTTTGCTGGCACCTCATGATCGATCTCATCCTGCGCGTAGGTGTAATCCAGCGCGGTGCTGATACCGGAAGATGCCTTGCCCGTGGCGGGGTTCTTTGGATCGGCGGCGACAAACGATGGACAATGATCGTAATATCCGTCGTTCTCGTCGTAGGTGAGAATGAAGATGGTCTTCTTCCATACCTCGGGGTTGCTGGTGAGGATATCCATCACCTCCGAGACATACCATGCGCCATACCAGGGCGACGTAGGATGGTCGGAGAACTTTTCCGGTGCGCCGAGCCATGAAACCTGTGGCAACTTGTTGTTCTTCACGTCTTCACGGAACTGGTAAAAAACATCGCCTTTGGGCACATGCATCTGTTTCTTCTTGCCGTCTTCTTCAAAAGAAACAGTGGTAAGCGAGCGGTAGTCCTTATCGCCTGAGTTGATTACAAAAGCGCGTTCGTGCAATTCGCGCTGCTCTGGCGTGAGCGCGCTGAGGCCTTTGGGCACCTCTTCAAGACACTCCTTCAGCTTGGCAATGCGTGGCCGGAGAAACTCCATCCGCCGGTTGATCTTTGCCAGCTTGTCGCCAGCCGCATTCACCTTGTCCTGCTGCAGCTTGTCGTACTCAGTCTCTTCAGACTGCAATGTGGCGCGGATGCGGCCTTCCACGGTAGGCGCGAGCCATACCTTGTATGGTTCGAAAAACTCGAAGATGTTAAGGCCAAAGTTGGAGAGCCACTGGTGCTGCTCCTTGGTCATGCCGCTCTCGCGGGTGAGATCGTTCTGGTAATACTTCCAGGTCACACCGGCTTGTTGTAGCCGCTGGCCCCAGGTCGTCCATGTCATCGGACGCCCGGCGCCGTCGATCTGATCGTTGCGCATGAAGACTTCCGAGGTCGGTTTTTGCTCGTTACGGATCGTGCCCGACCAGAACATGCAGCGGTTCGGCGTGGTGCTGCTCATCACGCCGCAGTAGTGCTGGTCCATCACGGTAAAGGCATCGGCCAACGCGTAGTAGAACGGCAGATCGGCGCGCGTGTAATGGCCCATGGTGAGTGGAATTTTCGAGTACACCACATGGCCCGAACGCTTTGCATCCACCCAGCCGTTGTGATGGCCGTGGTTCCAGGCATCCACCTGGCTGTGGCGCGTGTGCGGAATCGAACCCATCCACGTCACCTTGGTGTCCTTGATGTCGAGACGCCACGGCGCATAGGTCTCGCCCGAAACACTGCTCTGCAGGAAAACTGAGTTGCCGTTCGCCGTCCGAATGGAGCGCGGATCATTAAAGCCACGCACGCCTTGCAGCGTTCCCAGCGCATGATCGAAGGACCGGTTCTCCTGCATGAGAATGACAATGTGTTCCGCATCCAGATAAGTCGATCCCGGCTCTGGATCGATCGCGAAGGCACGCTGGATGGATTCGGGAATTGCGCCGGATGCGCCGGCGCCTGCGAGCATGCTCGCCCGCTTCAAAAAGTCTCGTCTCGTTTGCATAGCAATTCTCCTGCAAGGTGAGGGCGCGATCGAGGCACGCGTTAATTTAGGGGTATGTCTGTGAAGACGTTCTTGTAAACAGAAAGTTGCCGCACATCACAGAAATGCGGCAACAGTTCCGCTCAAAAACAGCGAAATACCCTGCTATCAGCCCTGAAAACGATAGCCCGCCGCCACTGCCTGGAATGCGGTGGCATCCGACTGTTGTTCCGCTTCGCTGCGGCCAAGTTCACGACCGAGCAGACGCGCGACCTCTGGCGCTGCTTCGGAGGCCGCTGCTGAATCGAGAAAGAGAGCACGCGTACGCCGCGCCAGCACATCTTCCGTCGTGCGCGCCTTCTCATATCGCGCCGCCCACACCACCTCCCGACGGCGGTACGGCAGACGGGGGTGGATGCGATCGTCAAGCCCCGGTTCGGATGCGCCCAACGCACGGACAGCAGCAAGATCGGAACCGTACACCTTCTCCGAGTCGTCCGCACCACTCAGCGATGCTTCCGTAGCCCAGCCATGCAGCTTGAGGCCGACAGTAACCGAAGGAGCTGACTTGATGCCTGCGCTCGCTGCGGCCTTGTTGATGGTGTCTTCACCCATCTTGCGATACGTCGTCCACTTGCCGCCGGTAAGCGTGACGAGACCGGTCCTGGAGATAAGCACGCGGTGGTCGCGCGAGAGCTTCGACGTTGCGCCGGAGGCATTGCCGTCGCGCACCAGAGGACGCAGGCCCGACCACATGCTCAGCACGTCGCTTCCAGTCACGCGGCGGCCCATGTACTTCTGAATATGATCGACGAGGAACTCCTGCTCGCCCTGCGTTGCATGCGGCTCACGCGAAGCCTCGGGCACCGCAACATCGGTAGTACCGACAACAAGTTTCTCGTGCCATGGAATCGCGAAGAGCACGCGTCCATCGGCAGTCTTGGGAATCATGAGCGCGTCGGTGCTGGGCAGGAACTCTGTTGGCAATACAAAGTGTGTGCCCTGCGAGATCGACAACACCGGCGCTTCGCTCGGATTGTCCATGTGCAGCATCGTCTCAGTAAAGGCGCCGGTCGCGTTGATGACGACCTTCGCTTTCGCGACGTAATGCTGTTTCGTCTCCGTATCTTCCAGTTCCACACCGGCTACTTTGCCGTTCTCGTCGATCAGCTTCACGGCAGCTACTCGGTTGAGCGCGATGCCGCCGTTGTCTTCAAACGTGCGCATCAGCGCAACGGCGTAACGCGAGTCGTCAAACTGGCCGTCCCAATACTGGATGCCACCCTTGAGGCCTTCGGTCTTGACCGTGGGCAGGCGGCGTGTCGCTTCTTTTTTTGAGAGCATCTCCGATTTGCCGAACGAGAGTTTGCCGGAGAGAAGTTCATACGCCTTGAGACCCACGCCGTAGTACGGCATGCCGGTCCACTCATAAATAGGCACAACGAAGGACAACCGATGCACAAGATGCGGCGCATTCTGCAACATGTATCCGCGCTCGCGCAGAGCATCGAGCACCAGCGTGACGTTCATCTGTTCCAGATAACGGACGCCGCCATGCACCAGTTTGGTACTGCGGCTTGATGTGCCCTTGGCAAAATCGTCGCGCTCAACGAGAAGAGTGCGATAGCCACGTGTCGCCGCTTCCACTGCTGCTCCCAGACCGCTGGCGCCGCCGCCCATAATCAAAACATCCCACTGCCCCGCTTCGATCTCGCGCAGATGCGCCGCCCGCTGCCCTTGTGGATCACTCATTCCTGCGTACTCTCTCCCTGCGCACCAATGGTAAAGCCGTCCCCAATGCGTAGAACGCCGTCTTTTCCAGCAGGATGGACGTCCTGCAAGAAAGCTACGGTTTCCAGGAATTGGGGACGGCTCTCTCTTGGACAAAATGCCGTTTCCAGCACGTTATCAATGCGCTTTCACGCATGTCAAACTCCTGCGGTGCTGCGCGCATGGCGAATCGCTTCGCTTAGCGCTCCCGTTGGTCGCAGTGGAGAGTGTTGCTGTGTTTGGAAGAAAGCAGATCTCTTCGCTGCGGGCGCAAAAGGCGCATCCGCCGGGTTCGAGATGACGGCGTTTTTCTATAAAAGCAAGAGGCGCCGTCGTAATGGACGGCGCCTCTTGGTTTATCGCGGGAACAGATGCTAGAAGAGTATCTTCAGAGCGAACTGTCCTATACGGCCCGGTCCATAGGTGTCGGTGATGACGCCGAAGGACGAACCGCAGCAGGTGGTTCCCGGTGGCTGGAAGTTGGTCTTGTTCAGCACGTTGTAGAACTGACCGCGGAACTGCGCAGAGACGCCTTCCAGTGGCAGTTTGAACGTTTTGTTCAGAGCAAGATCCAATTGATGCAGCGGATCGGCGCGGAACATGCCGTTCGGCGCATTGCCGAAAGGAGTGTCCGGATAGCCAGCAGGCGCAGCAGAATTGGGAGCCAGCGTAGCGGTCAGGAACGGTGTGCAACCGATGGAAGTTGCGAGCGTGTTATTGCAGAACGCATAGTCCGGACGTCCCGGAACATGCAGACGTTGCGGCTTCGTTCCAGGAACCACCCATGGGCGGTAATACAATAAGCCGCTGTACGCCGCGCCGAGTGTAGACACCTGGTTATTAGCGGATGCGCTGTACGTTGGCGAAATGGATGCACCCGAGCGATCAGTATTGATCGCGCTGAGCTGCCATCCACCGAGCACTGCATCGGTAAAGCTGTTCGCGTGGCCGAGGAAGCGCTTGCCCTTACCCACAGGGAGGGTCCACACCACACTCAGCACGTTGACCAGCGGACGATCATTCTCTGACGGGCCGTAGTCCTTGCTGGGGTTGTAGAGATCCATCGGTGCCGGCGAGTGGCCCCACTTGTACTCGAGATTCGCCGACGCCGTATCGAAGGTGCGCGACCATGTGAACGAGTTGAGAACAGTGAGACCAAAAAAGTGCCTCTGTTCAAAACGGGTCTGCAGGCCATTGTAGTTTCCGCCGCCTGCATTCAGTGTGTAGCTGATGTCCTGCAGCGTGGAAATGGGACGCTTGAACTTTTTGTCAGCTCCACGACCCAGTGCTGGATTGGCCTGGTTATAGTTGCTCACCACCTGCATTTTTACGCTGTGGTTGCCCACGTAGGAGATGTCGACGATGCGGTTCTTGCCAAGCTGCTGCTGTACACCCACATACCAGCTCTCCACGTATGGGTCACGATAGTTGCGTGGCACATACGTGATCTGGCTGCGGGAGATGTCATAGGTGGAAGGATCGATAAAGCCTGCTGGGAAGCCCTGATCGATCGTACGGAAATTGCCCGTCGGCACCTGGTTGTTGTAGCTGTGCGCCGGTACCTGGTTCTGCACCGTGGCCACGTTCTGCGGGCCGTTGATCGCCAGCACGTCTGCTTCCGCATTGCGTGTGAAGTGGACGTAGCTGATGCCAAAGGCCGCATGGACTACTGTCTTCTGAGAAGGCGAATAGGCGAGACCCACGCGCGGCATGAAGTTGTTCAGATCGGGATCGATGAGCGTGTGCTCATAGAGGCTGCCGTTCTTGGCTTTAATCATCTGCAGCGTAGTGGGCGTGGTGGCCGGATCGAAGTTGGTCTGGTTGTTGTCCTTCTCCCAGAAATGTCCACCGTACTCATAACGCACACCGGCGTTGATGGTCAGCTTAGGAAGAATCTTCCAATCGTCCTGAATGAACGCATACTGCGCGTTTGCACGCACATGGACAACGAGGAAGGTAGTGAGTTCCAGCTTGCTGGGCGCGCCGAAGAAGAAGTCTCCAAGCGTATAGCGGCTAAAGCTGCCTGCGTAGGTCATGCGTCCGAAGAGCGGGTTAGTATCCGCAATCGTCTCGCGTAGGTGCTGAAACTCATAACCAACTTTCAGGTTATGACGCCCGCGCGGGAAGGAATAGGTGATCTTCGGATTGAGCAGAGACGGATACTGCCACTGCGGGTTCGTCGCCTGACGACCGAAGGTGGTGTAGCCACTCAACACCTGGCTGACAAGACCGCAGCAGATGCGCGGATCAGTCGGCGTGCCGGGTATGCCAAAGGTGCGTGGATCGCCAATCGCGGGCGTGTACTTGCCGCCCTTGGTGAAGGAGAAGCCAAGGCGCGCTTCGAGCAAATCGGAAGCTCCGATCTGACGCGTGAGGCCAAGCGCCACCTGCTGATTGATGATGCGCTGCTTACCGTTGGAAGCACCATCAAGCGGTTCCGGAAGCGTTGGGCCATCGTTGGCATATTCCTTCGACTGGCTCAAACGAAGGAAGCTCGACGTGCGTGGGTTCCACTGACCATCAAGACGTACATCGTACTTGTCGAGAAAATCGGTGAAACGCTGCAGCGACGAATAGTTGTCGGTAGCGGTGGTCGCTGGAACGCCAGGCGTATTTGGCAGTGGAAAACTCTGCACGATAGCCTTGGCAATCGGCGAGAGAATTGCCGGAGGAAGCGGTTGATTTGCCGCGTAAGTTAGCCCCGTAAATGGATCCACAACCTTGGTGGAAGCGGAATCGACTGCTGTGGGGCTGACAATGTACTGGCGATCAGTCAAACGGAATACGTTTGAACGGGCAACACGGGTACGAACCTGGCGAAACCCTTCGTAATCGACAAAGTAGAAGAACTTGTCGCGTTTGATCGGACCGCCTATGTTCATACCGAACTGATTTCGGATGAGGGTCGGTTTACCGGTTGGCGATGCGAAGTAGCCTACGGCATTGAGCACGGTATTACGGAGGTATTCGTATACTTCGCCATGGATACGGTTGGTGCCTGATTTGAAGGCGGTGTTGATGGTACCACCAGAGGAACGGCCATACTCCGCGCTTTGGTTATTGGTTACAACCGAGAACTGCGCCACGGAGTTCTGTGAGGGCGAGATGACCTGGTTAGAGAAGCCCTGGTTGGATACGCCGTGCGCGTTGTTGTCCATACCGTCGAGCAAGTAGTCGTTGTACATCGAACGCTGACCGTTGATGTTGTACGACGCGTCGCGCACGAGGCTGGCGCCGTTGTCATTAATGCCCAGCGGAGCGGGTGTGACGCCGGTGGAGAGCGATACGAGATCGGTATAGTTGAGCGTGGGAAGCGGGAAGGCTTCGATCTGCTCGTTGGTGATGATGGTCTGCTTCTGGCTGGATTCCGTCTCGAGGGTGAGGTCGTTTGCCATAACGGTCACGCTCTCTGTGGAGCCGCCGGTGGCAAGGCTGAGATCGACGCGCTGTGTGGTGCCGATCACGATAGTCACGTTTTCCGCCGTGGCAGTATTGAAACCTGCCTTGGCGATCTGGACGCGATACTTGCCGACGCGCAGAGTGGGGACCTGGTAGTCGCCATTGCCGTCGGTGGTACGCGTGAGGGCCACGCCAGTCGCCACGTTCGTCACGGTGACGGTGGCTCCTGGAATGACCGCGCCGGTGGTATCCGTGGCCTTACCCACGATCGTTCCGGTTTCAAATTGGGCATAGCACTGCGGTGCAATCAGCCCTATGGCTAACAGCAGCGCGGTGAAGAGACTTCTGATGCGCATGGCGACTCCTTAAGATTCCGTCCGGGCAAGTGCACGGGCAGGAAGGCAAATGCAGAAAGCCGCCCCACAAATAGCACATGCGCCGCAAGTAATTCGCGGCAGGAGGGCTTTTTTGTAGGGCGGCTTTCTCTTGGACTTTTGCCGCAATTTGAACATTAGGTGGACGGAAGGGGGATTGTCAATGGGAAATATAACCCGATTGGTTCGGTCTTGAAATGCGAAAGCCACGGCAGGAGCCGTGGCTTTCGCATACATCGTGTGTTGGCTAGAAGAGCAGCTTGAGAGCACCCTGCCCTTCGCGGGCAGCGTAGGTGCTGTTGATGCGTCCGAAAGAGGCAGCGCAGCAGCTCATACCTGGATTGGTGAAGTTGGTCTTGTTCAGCACGTTGTAATACGACGCACGGAACTGGATCTTGAGCTTCTCCCAGGGAAGGCTGAACGTCTTGTTGAGGGTTACATCCAGGGTATTGCGTGACGGTCCGCGAAGGAAACCGTTGGGCACAGTGCCGCGTGGATCGTTATAACTTGGATCGGTGCTGGCCACCGGTACGCCCTGTGGAGCGTTTTTCGGAATCTGATCCGCATCTGTCGCAGGGCGAGTCGGATGCACATTGAACTGAACATTGCAACCTGAATAAAGCACGTTGGTGTCACTTTGAGTTCCCGTGTTGCAGAAAATTCTGTCGGGGAAATACGGCTGGTAGACGCGCTTTTTCGCGACTCTCCGGCCATGAGGAGTGTTTTCGAGGAAGTATGGGCGGTACTGTACGTTTCCAGTGTCGGAGAGCAGAGGCAGAGGGGCACCACCCAGGTTCGAGTTTGGAGAAAGTGCCGCGCCATCATAGTAGGTGTTGATGGCTGAAAGGGTCCATCCACCGATAGCGGCATCCAGCCAGTGATTGGCGTGCTTGAACAAGGCCTTTCCACGTCCGATTGGTAGCCTCCAGACCAGGCTGGCTACATCGACGATGGGACGATCGAAGTTTCCTGCGCCATAATCCTTTGATTGCGGAGCATAGATGTCCGTAGATGAGGCCGAGTGGCCATAGGATGACTCCAGCGGACCGGAGACGTTCTCAAATTCACGCGACCAAGTGAACGAATTCAGGAAGGTCACGCCGTAGAAGTTACGCTGCTCAAAGCGGGCCTGCAGGCCATTATAGTTGCCCAGACCGTTGTTGTAGCTCATGACCACATCGCCGATGTTCTGGTACGGCCGCTTCCAACGGCCTTTGTTCCGTCCTCCGGTTTCCTGGCCCAGGTCAGGATTGCGCTGGTTGAAGATAGCGACCTGTTGCAGCTTGAGGCTGTGGTTGCCCACATAAGCGATATCGACTACACGGTTTTTGCCAACGCTCGCCTGGAAACCCAGATACCAGCTCTGGACATACGGATCTTTGTAGTCGCGCGGCACGTATGCCAACTGCGAGGTGAACAGGTCGAAGTTCTCTGGAGCAGCCATGCCGATGGGGTAGCCCTGATCCAGCGAACTATAGGAGGGGCTCGGGACCAGGCCCTGGTCCCTTAGCGTTGACGTAAAGTACCGCGGCACCTGCAACAGTACACGCTGGTTCACTTGAGGACCGTTGACTGCAAGATTATCCACTTCACCCGAACGGGTGTAGTGCACATAACCGATACCGTAACCACCGTGAATGACCAGTTTACTGATCGGCGCAAACGAAAGACCGATGCGGGGCATGAAATCGTTGTAGTCGGGATCGATCAACTGGCGATCATAGGCGCTGCCGTTCTTGGCCCGAAGGACCTGGCCAGTAATTGGCGTGTTGATTGGATCGTAGTTGGTAAGACGATTGTCTTTCTCGTAAAAGTGCGATGTGTACTCGTAGCGGACACCGAGATTCAGGGTCAGCTTGGGAAGGATCTTCCAATCGTCCTGGAAGAACGCCGCGTGACCGCCCTGGCGGATATGGGCGATATAGAAAGTAGACATATCGAGCTCGCTGGGAGCGCCGAAGAAAAAGTCCGAATACACATTGTAGCTATACGATCCGCCGAAGGTCATCGAGCCATAGATTGGGTTGACGTCCTGAACGCTCTGCCGGAGATAGCCCATCTCATAGCCGACCTTCAGATTGTGATGACCGAGCAGCCATGAGTACGTGACCTTCGGATTGAGGAAGAAAGGATACTGCCACTGCGGGTTGGTCGCCTGACGTCCGTAGGTGCAGCAGCCGGTGATGGATATCGTGGTCAAGCCGCCCCAGACGCGAGGATCCGTCGGAAGGCCCTTGATACCGAAGGTGCGAGGATCTCCCAGACCATAAGGGTTTTTTCCGCCCTTGGTGAAGGAAACGCCGAGACGGGCTTCGAGCAACTGGGAGGCACCGATCTGACGGGTAAGGCCAAGAGCCACCTGTTGATTGATTACGCGGAGGTAGCCGTTCTTCGCGCCCTCAATCGGCGGAGGAAGTGATGGGCCATCCAGCGCATGCTCCTTCGACTGGCTCACACGGAGGAAGCTCGACATACGCGGCGTCCACTGCGCGTCGAGACGAATGTCTTCCTTGTCCAGGCTGTTGACGAACCGCTGCGTGTAAACGTAGTTCACCGACACCGAGTTATAGCCGTTGACAAAATTGTTGGGTAAGGGAATCTGATCCATAATCGCGGACGCAATCGGAGAAACAACAGACCGCGGCAACGGGCGTTGCGATGGATACTCCGCACCGGTGAATGGATTGATCACATGCGTGTTGACGCTTGTGTTCGGGCTGGTAATGAACTGGTGATGGGCCGCGGTGAGCGTGTTCGCCTGGTTCACGACATTACGCACCTGACGGTAGCCTTCATAGTCGCCGAAGATAAAGAACTTGTCATGCTTGATGGGGCCGCCGATCTGACCGCCGAACTGATTGCGAATAAGAGTAACCTTGTTACCGGCATCGGCACCGGCAGCCGGCTTGAACCAGCCATTTGCGTTCAAAAACGTATTGCGGTAGTACTCATATGCCTGCCCGTGAATCTTGTTCGTGCCCTGCTTGAAAGCGGTATTGATCGTGCCGCCTGCCGAACGGCCATACTCAGCACTTGGCAGCGTGGTCACGATCGAGAACTGCGAGATCGAGCTGTACGGCGGATTGATGACCTGGTTGGAGAAGCCCTGGTTCGACGTGCCGTGCGCATTATTGTCCATACCATCCAACAGATAGTTGTTGAAGGTGGAGCGCTGACCGTTGATGTTGAAAGAGCCTTCACGCGTCATGCTTGTAGTGCCAAGATCTTCACTGGCAGGAGCAGACTGCGCGCCCGCCGATAGCGTCACCAAATCGCTGTAGTTCAGATTAATAATCGGGAAGTTCTCAATCTGCTCAGTCGTGATGATCTGCTGCTTCTGCGAGGTTTCCGTTTCGAGCACCAGGTCACTGGCCTCAACCGTGACAGTATCAGCCGCATGGCCAACACCCATCGTCAGATTGATACGCTGGTTGGTGCCGATGGCGAGGTTCACGTTTTCCGTGATCGCCGTGTCAAAGCCTTCCTTGGTCGCCACAACGCGATATACGCCATTACGCAAAGCTGGGACGTTGTACTCGCCCGCATCGTTCGTCTGACGGGTGATCGCCACGCCTGTTTCTGTATTGGTTACGGTAACCGTCGCGCCTGGAATGACAGCTCCGGTCGAGTCGGTCACTTTACCGAGCAGCGAAGCTGTTTCGAACTGGGCATAGACCCCTCTGGCGCCTAACGTAAGCAGCGCAACCAGAAGAAGCAGTTTCATGAATCGCATGTCGGGTCTGACCTCCAAAGTCTTGGTGCAAATGGATCGTTTTTGCAAGCGCAGAGCGAGCTTTCGCACGTTCCTGCGATGCAAAAAGCCGCCCGTAACCTGAGCGCCAACTGTCTCTGATTCGGCGTCGAAGCGCAGAACGTACAGCTGTGCTCTCAGATTAGGGGCGGCTTTCTCTATATTCTGTACCGCGCGAAAGAACAGTAGCAACCGCGAGTAAATGTTGTCAACCAAACTCTTTTGTGTGGACCGGAAATAGCATCCAGCCATGCGCAGGAAACGGCAAATTCAAACGAAATGGCTTGAATTTCCCCGTAAATAGACTAAAGCACCCAAAGGCTGGGATCACTGAGCGAAACAGCATCCACGCCGGCTTTAACCAGGACCTCCACCTGCTGGAGATCGCTCAGCAGCCCGCCAGCGATCACATGCAGGGCCGGATGGCTCGAGCGGATACGTTCAATAACCAGAGGAGCGGCAACGGCTGGCAGAAGCTCGATAGCATCCGGCTGGAAGTGTGCAAGGAAGCGGCGGCCAGCTTCCACAGCGGCGGAATCGATCGTGAAGGTGCGCAGCACAGAGATAAGCCCGTTGGCCCGGGCGGCCCGTAGCGTCTCGTGGTGCGTGGAAATGATGCCTGCAGCCCCGCACAGGGACAGGTATTCCACAGCGGCAGCATCGCGCGAGAGGCCCTGTAATAGATCGGCATTGACCAGTGGCAGCTTGCCCGCATCGCGTACGGCCTTGATCATGCGGCCAAGATTGACTGGATTTCCAAATAGCAGATAGATGATGCGCACCGGAGATTTAAGTGCGGCATTGAGGGTATCTTCACTGCGCACAGCCGCGATAATCCGCGAATGGCTCATAATTTCGACCCACTGGGCCTTATCACGCGGCTCGGCGTACTCTTTTTTTTCTTTGTCGCGGCTCATGAATGGTTCTATACACCATACTCCTCCTGAGCTCCCAGGCGGGTGGATAGCGCTTCACGTGGTGCCTATACGAGGGCCATCCCATAAAGCCTTGGAATCCACAAACCCAAAACTCCGGCATGAAAGGCGTTATCCTCTAGGGCAAAGGAAAAACGAAGATGTTGTTGGCTGTAGCTGCTCTTTCCGCAATCAATTTTGTTTGTCTGGTGTTGTTGCTCATGCGCCGTTCAGTCGGTTCTGCTGTTGATCCGCGACTGGCGCAGTTGCCAGATGCGATGGTGCAGATGCAGGCGCGCATAGAAGCGCTGGATGGCACTCTGCGCAACAGCATTGGCGATCTGCGCCGCGAACAGGCACATGCATCCGAACAGGCCCGCGAAGCTGCCAGCCGCTCCGCACAGCAACTGCGCGAAGAAGTGCTGGGAAACATTACTAACCTCGGCAATACGCTGCGCACCGGTTTTGATGGATTCCGTTCCGATAATTCAAAGGCTGGCGAGACGCTGCGCACAACCGTGGACAATCAGCTTGCCGCACTCGGTCAGCGCCTCAGCAGCTTCATCAGCGAGGTGAACGCGCAGCAAGTCAAGGCGCAGGAGACGCTGCACTCGCGATTGAACGAATTAGGTGAAAAGCAGAACGTGCGTCTGGACCAGCTCGGCGTGCAGCAGCGCGATGCGCTCGATCGACTCAACCAGCAAAACGCCGCCAAGCTGGAAGAAATGCGCGTCACAGTGGATGAAAAGCTGCACGCCACACTCGAAACAAGGCTTACGCAAAGCTTCGGCACTGTCTCCGATCAGTTACAGAAGGTGTCCACTGGCTTGGGCGAAATGAAAGATATCGCTACCAGTGTGGGCGATCTGAAGAAAGTATTCTCCAACGTGAAATCACGCGGCATCGTCGGCGAGTTCCAGCTCGGTATGCAGTTGGAGCAGATGTTCTCGCCCGAGCAATATGTGAAGAATGCGCGCATCAAGCAGGGCTCCCTGGAAACCGTGGAATATGCGCTGAAGTTCCCCAACGGTGAACCCGACGGCGTGCTGCTGCCTATCGACGCGAAGTTTCCACGCGAAGACTGGGAGCGCCTGGAGAGCGCCTATGAGAGCGGCTCGGCTGAGGACATTGCAAAGGCAGGCGCTGCGTTTGAACGCACCATCCGCGCCGAAGGCAAACGTATTTGCGAAAAGTACATTGAAGAGCCTACAACGCTGCCGCACGCAATTATGTTTCTGCCAACGGAAGCGCTCTACGCAGAAGTGGTCCGTCGTCCAGGACTGCAATCGGAAGTGCAGCAGAAGTGCCGCGTCACCATTGCCGGTCCATCCACCTTTATGGCCATCCTTACCAGCTTCCAGATGGGTTTCCATACCATCGCACTGGAAAAGAAAGGCAATGAAGTATGGAAAGTGCTGGCGAACGTAAAGACGGAATTCGGCAAGTTTGAGACGCTGATGACAAAGGTCGAAGACAACGTCGGCAAAGTACAGAAGAGCCTCTCCGACATCGGCGTACGCACACGCGCGATCAATCGCAATCTCCGCAATGTGACAGAGCTGCCAAGCGGTGAGAGCACATCGCCACTTGCAGCACTGGAGGAGTTCGCAAATGTTGCGCCGCTGCTGGCAGCAAGTGAGGAGTAGACGAGCAGAGCAATGGGCTCGCCTAAACAAGTGGGCCCATCTCAAATATTCGTCAATCTACCATCGCAATTACTTGAAAACATGAAACGACGTCGTGGAATGCCATTTCTCGCTACTACATTGCTGTGTTCCCAGCACGGAACGCATACCCTGGCTCTAGTGAGCGTGCGCTTCGAGCCAGGTTGCAAGCGAGGCTTCAGACTCGTGCCCTGCAGCCAACCCGTAAAACACTTTGTACATTTCAATCTGCGGTGCACGCACGATAATTCCATTGATGCGGAGAAAACCGATACAAATAGCAAGAGCTGTTCGCTTATTTCCGTCGACGAAGGGGTGATTCTTCGCGATGCCATATCCGTAAGCGGCTGCGAGTTGAAAGATGGTTGGTGTCTCTTCAGAGTAAGCAGAGATGTTTCGCGCGCGGTGCAACGCGGAATCGAGAAGAGCCCCATCGCGTACACCGGCAGAGCCTCCGTGTTCGGCTAACAGCTCCAGATGTGCGCGGCGGACCACTTCTTCTTCGATCCAGATAGGTTCACTCACTTTGCCAGTTCGCGAAGCGCCTCGCGATTTTCACGCATGACTTCTCGGACTGCACTCATCTGTTGAGCAATCTTTTCTTCATAGACGGAAGCCTGAAATCCGCTTGGTGTATCCGTCAAAAAGAGGGCGTCTCCCTTATCGACGCGTAGCTTTGCGAGCAATTCCTTCGGAAGAATGATGCCTACAGAATTGCCGACCGTTGTTAGCTTCACTGTAGTAGTAGCCATATCTCCTCCACGCCAAATTATAACCAATGTTATAAATAAATTTCACCAGAAAAATGGCCTCTCCGAAGAGAGGCCATTCATTATTGAGAGCGAAGACTTATTGCGTGACCACGCCGTGGCTGGCCTTCTCTTCTTTCTTCTTCTCGTTCGCCTTGCGAGCGCCCATCGATTTCTGGCTCCACTCATCCGCCTTGGCAATCGATTCCTTGCGAGCTGCGTCGTTGCCACAGGCAAAGTCGGCCTGACGGCGATACACGAGGTTCAAATAAGACATCGCATCGTCATAGTTCGGATTGATGTCGATGGCTTTCTGAAGGTGCATCAGACCATCGTTTACGATGTCCGTGTTTAGCTCCTTGATCTTCGCGCAGGTAGCTTTGCTCATGCCTGGGTTACCATCGCCCTTGTCGGTTTTGCCGTCCTTGGCAAGTTCTTCGGTGGCATTTTTATAAGCCTCTGCCCAATCGATTACGCCGATGGTGTAGTGCGCTTCGGCATCGGTAGGATCGAGAGCGATCACTTTGAGCTCGTATTCCTTGGCTTCTTTGATCATCTTGATATTGCGATAGATGGAAGCAATCTGTTGCAGAGCGACCTTGTCTTTCGGATCTTTCGCGAGCACTTCCTTGAAACCCGCAATCGCCTTGTTGGCAAGTTCCATGTTGTGCGCATCGGTCATCTGCGGAACGACCTGGTAGGCATATGCTGTCGCAAGATAGAGCTTGGCCTGGTCGTAGCTGGGATCGAGGTTGATGGCCTTCTGAAAGTAGTTTTCAGCTACTTCATATTGATTGTTTTTGAACGCCTGGATACCGCGGTTCAGCGCATCGCGCGACTTGAGCCGGTTGCATCCCGTGAGCGGCAACATCATGAGCAGGACAGCGGCCGTGGCAGCAAAGCGGATGTTAAGTTTCATTGAGCGAGTCGACTCCTTCAAAGGCCGCATTCCAATGGAAGAAATGATCTTAGAACTTCAAAGACAGCGGTCCAGATGTGAAAACGATTGTAAAGGGTTAGCTGAGCCTCTGAGAAGAGCCGACCCGGCTAAATGTCCTATTGGGAGAATTAAAAGTTTTGCTGCACAAAATAATATGCGGTTTAGAGGCAAACAAGCGGGCCGGGAGATGCCCCCGGCCCGTTCCGTGATTGCCTGTTACTGACCCTGTTCGACACGCGGCGTGATAATGCCGATATTGTCGACGCCCGCCTGGTGCCCAAAATCGATCACCTCAACGACACGGCCAAAATCCAGGTCTTTATCGCCCTTGACGAACATTACTTTGTCGTTGCGGGTTTCAAAGATCGACAGCAGCTTGGGCTCGATGTCCTGTTTGGCGAAGGGAGTGTTGTTGATCATGTAGACCGGCTGTCCGCCCGAAAGGGCGATCTGCACCACAATCGTGCGATCATCCGGCTTCATGTCCTTCTGGTTTTCCTTCGGGGGCTGAGGAACGAGGGTGTCCAGACCGCGAACGACGTTGGGCTGGATGACCATGAAAATGATCAGCAGCACCAGAAGCACGTCGATGAGGGGTGTGACGTTGATGTTGGCGTTTGCTCCGCCACCGCCACCTGCTGACATACCCATGATGAATCTCCTTTTGCGCTGCGTCCCGGTTGCGGGGAGCGCTTGAAAAATCTTGTTGGAACTACTCGTGCTTTTCGGTCAACATGCCGAGCTGGCTCACACCACCTGCACGCAGACCGTCGATCGCGTCCATCACCTTGCCATAGTTGGCACGGTTATCTCCGCGGAGGTAAACCTCTTTATCACCTGTCTTGGCGTCAAGCAGAGCCGCGACCTTGGGGCCGAGGCTGTCGTTGGAGACCATGTCGCCACCGAGGAAGGTCTTGCCGTCGCGCGTGACTGCCACCACGATGGAGTCTTCTTTATTGGCGTTTTCCTTGATCACAGCAGCCTGGGCCGTCGGCAGATCGACGTTAACCTTGTTGTTCACCATCGGCGTGACGACCATGAAGATAATCAGGAGCACCAGCATCACATCCACCATGGGCGTGACGTTGATGTCTGAATTTACCTTTTTGCCCTCATCGCGCTTTGAGATTGCCATTGTTCAAACTCCGAGTCCGGTTTCTGTAAATAACTTCCGCGCAGGGCGTTCAGGAGGTGGGCCTGGATGCTGCCTGTTTAGGCGGCATCCAGACCCTTATCGTGAAACTCGCGCGTGGGGGTTTAGCGGTGCGACTGCTTAATGAAGTAGTCGACGAGCTCGGAGGAGGAGTTGTCCATCTCCACGTCGAACGCTTCCACCTTGTTGGTGAAGTAGTTGAAGCACATAACGGCCGGGATAGCCACGAGCAGACCGAACGCGGTCGTCACCAGAGCTTCCGAAATACCGCCGGCCACAGCGCCGATACCGGTCGACTTCTGCGTAGCGATGGTCTGGAAGGCATGGAGAATACCGATAACCGTGCCGAAGAGGCCGATGAACGGAGCGGTGGAACCAATGGTGGCCAGCGATCCGAGGCCGCGCTTCAGCTTGGCATGAACGATCGCCTCAGAACGCTCAAGAGCGCGCTTGGACGACTCAATCTGCTCTTCGGTGATAGCGCCGCCGGAACCGTAGGAGCGGAACTCCTGCAGGCCAGCCTGCACAACCTCAGCGAGGTGCGACTTCTTGGAGCGGTCGGCAACCTTGATCGCCTCGTCCAGACGGCCGTCCTTGAGGGCGCCTGCAACCTTGGGAGCGAATTCACGCGACTGCTTGCGAGCGGCCGAGAAGTAAAGGGCGCGGTCGATCATAACGGCCAGCGACCAGATGGACATGATGAACAGGATGATCACGACAACAATGTCGATCCAGCCCATGTGCTTCAACATGTCCATTACGGAAAAGCCGACTGTTTCGCCGCCGTTGTCCTGCAGCAGCAGGGCGAAAGTCGAAGGATGTGCGAGGTTTGCAATGTGAGCGAGAATCACGGAAAAGGTTCCTCCTGGGGACTTCTTTTTAGTGCTTAGAGTAGTTGATGGATTGGAGGCTCCGGCATCCCCTGTTCAAGGAGAACGCCGGAACCTAAGTTGTAGGACGAAGCTCGCCGACAAACGGTGTCAGTTAGCCGCCGATATTGAAGTTTACGGTGATGGTGGTGTCCACTTCCGTGGGTTCACCGTTCAGAAGATAGGGCTTGTAGCGCCACTGCTTCACGGCGTCCACAGCGTTGGCGCGCAGCATCTCAGGACCGGAAACAACTGTCAGGTTCTGAATGGTGCCCGACTTGGAAATGATGGCGTGCAGCACCACCGCACCGGAGACATGCGCCGCGCGAGCGATCGGCGGATAGATAGGCGTTGTCTTATTGATAATCTGACCAGCCATCACACCACCCGACACGCGGGTCGGTCCCTTGGGCGGAGCCACCTTCACCTGGGGCGTAGGTGCGGTGCCAAGTCCGAGGCCACCCATCACGCCGCCGCTGCTGCCAGAACCAGAGCCCATGCCCATACCGGCCACACCGGCCACCTGTTGCGGCGGTGGCGGCTCTTCCTTCACCATCTTGATCTCTTTCGGGATCTTCGGCACTGTCATGGGATCCATGACAGCCACCTGCTTGATCACCTTAATGACCTGCGCCGGTGGCGGAGGCGGCGGAGGAGGAGGCGGGGGAGGAGGCGCTGTAAGCGTCGCAGTGAGCGAGTTCTTGGGCAGCGCTTCCGGATAAAGCAGCGGGATGAGAATCATCGTTGCCACAACAGCAGCATTGAAGCTGAAGGTGGCAATCATCCACCACTTGGACTTTGTCTTGATCTTGCCGCTTGACTCTACGAGCGAATCTTCAAACATGGTTCAACCCCAACTTCCCGAGAGGTAAATCTTGCAAGCATAGACACCGCAGGTCCAGGATTTGTTCCCGGATATTTCTGAGGTGTCTATGGCTTATTTATGCAGAACTTTCCGCACCAGAAAACGCTTTCTCTTGGCGCGTGGAGTAGTTCTACACAACACGAACAAGAGTTGGCAAATCGACACCGGTAACGGAGGGGATGCAATCCGGCAGAGCGCACAATGTTTGGTGCAAACAAGAGAATCGTGCTTGAAAAAATCGCCTTCGATGTCTCCGGTGCGGCACCGTGTGCGGACGTGCAAACCCATCACCTTTGTGGTTCGCGACATGCATGTCTTCACGCTCGGCTAGACATGCAGATCATCGCGTCGGCTTCGCCCACTACACTGGACCGGAGGGAGCAGGGGCCTTTAGAGGTTGCTGAAAAAGGGTTGAGATTTAAACAGATTTCTTTGCTAAGAGAGTAAGTATGCGAGGCAGAGATCAGGTTCAGGTGGAGATGTTTGCGGTGGGGACG
>JAFDVR010000008.1 GCA_018268855.1 Acidobacteriota bacterium
AGAATCAAGCAGTTCCGCTCCGCCGCCACACGCTTCGACAAGCTCGCAAAATGCTTCCTCGCCATGCTCAAACTCGCCTTCATCAAAATCGCACTCAATGCCGCCGATTCGTCAGACACTGCCTAAGGTCCAGAAGGGTATACACATCACGGTTAACCAGCGGAAGATTATCGATTTCGCGGTTGTCAATTGTGCGCCCCAAGGTTGAATTGCCTGAATTCACCAATGGGATATCAGCGGTTACTTCCACAGTTTGCGTCGTTCCTCCGGCACTCATTGAAAGATCGAGATGCGCAACCTGAGTTACTGTCAGCACGATGCCAGTACGTTCGAGTGTGGCAAAGTTTGGTGCGGTTACTGTGATTTTGTAAGGCCCCACGGGCAGGAAGTCGGCGCGATACGTTCCGTCATCTCCCGTGTTGATGCTGCGAGACAGATTGGTGTCTGTCTGCGTTAACGTCACCTGCGCATTTGGAATCACAGCTCCGGTGGAATCTGTGACCGTGCCAAACAGCGTGGCTGTGTTTAGCTGCGCCATTGCGCTCGCCGCCGACAAGACCGCAGCGAACACAATAAATGCCGACCTGCGTAAAAAAGATTTCATCTGCATATTCTGGCTCTCCTCAAAAAATCAAACTAATCCGAACTGCATGGAATTGCCGGGCCATTGCTCTAACGTTGGAAACCCTGTTCTGCATCCAGCACGTACCGTAAAAATACATAAGACAAACGGTTTTCTAATACGGCGAGCATGAAATCACGCCTCAATAACCTTTGGCAAGAAAAATTTTCAGGTCCGCCAAATAGTTCCAAAAATCGCTGAGACATAATTTATTTTTGACCGGAAGTAATTGCTATCTTCCATCGAAAATCTCCCCTCAAGACCCCCTCCGGAATACTCACCATCAACCGGCTGCCTCGCCTCTCCAGCGCACCTTTGTCCACCGATCCCGGCTTACCTGGTCCCATCACCACGTTATCTTCCACCTTCACGTTTGCGTTTGGAGGAACCAATAGTTCTACGGGCAACGATCCACCCCGGCCGTCACGCAGTACAAACTGTTGGCCCGCTTTCCGGTCTATTGATCCGTCGGCGTGCAACACCTCCGTCAACTCTGCAGGCGCAGAGGTCTCAATTAAGTCCTCCACACGCAGCACGCCGGACGCATATTTAAGCCGCCGCTCATATCTCATAAGGCCCAGTTTGGCCGCGTACGCGCCCGCGCCTTCACCTGTCAGTTCGAATCCGGCGCGGTCGAACCGCACCTGCGTAAGCCGCACATCGTTCAGCCGGTCATAGTTGAACTTTGCCCATGCATCGTGGCCACCGTTTTCACTTCCCTGTCCGTGCCCGTTCACCAGCAGCGTGTTGTGTTCAATCGTCTTTGGCACACCGGCATAGCCTGAATCGCCTGTCAGATAATGCCCGTGCGACCAAATAATAAAGCTGTTCACGTCAGGGTGCGCATGGCCTTCTTCCACATGCCAGTCGGGATACTTATGCATCAGCGCCGCCGCATGATGTCCTTCCGGCGGGCCGCATTTGAACGCAATCGCCGTCGCATCCTTGCCCCAACCGCTGCGCCAGTAAGCCACATCATGATCGGCAAACCGGTGCCACGGTTCGATTGCGCCCATCGGCTTTGAAGCCAGCGAACTATCGCGCCACACCAGCGTCCACCACTCCTCCTGCGACGTGTGGCCGAGCGACCGCATCCAGTCCGCAACACCCTGTATCTCGCTGGAGTGATACTCGCGCGCCAGGTCATACAGCAGCGAATAGTTCGACTCCATCTTGCCGTTCGGATGGCTGCGTTCATAGTCATTGCCTTTGCGGTCACGCGACACAGGCCCTTCAAACACATCGCCAAAATCGAACTCAAACTCACCACCCGGCGTCAGCGAGTGCGCCGCATACAGGTGCGTCAGCTTCAGCCCTGGCTGGTTGAAGAGGTCTTCTCCCGTCGCATGTTTGTGCGCATCGAGATAGTGGATGATCCACGGCGTCGAGAACACCCAATACTCAAACCCCTCGTAGTAATAGCCATCCTGCGAGTACGTCGCCAGCGTGCGGTCGTAGATCGCACGTGCCAGCGCAGCCCACTTCGCTGCCTGCGGAACTTCGCCGTACACCGCATACGCCGCAACAGCCAATCCCGCCATCGGAATGAAGGTGTGGTTCTGGCTATACGCCCAGCTCCGCCCAGGGCGCGGCGCGAAGTATGCGTAAAGCAATTCACCGTGCCGCGCAATGCAGCCGCGATACTTGGTGCGTTCCGCTTCCGTCAGATCGTTGTAGAGCAGGTCATACGCCACTCCCATCCCATACAGCAGATGCCCCGCAGCCAAATCGACATTGGGTTTCGAAAAGCTATAGCCCCACACGTCATAACTCACCGCCGCATCCATGTACTTCTTCGCGGCTACGAGATACTTCCTGTCGCCCTCAATCTTGTAGAAGAACGCTGCCTCGGCAATCGCAAACGCCACATCGTTCTGCTGCCTGCGCATCTCCGCGGGAGGAGGCGGTGGATCTGCCTTCAACGCACGCGCATTCGCCAGCGTCTTCATCCACCACGCGCGCTGCGGTCCGTGCGCCTTCGCGCGCAGCGTCTTCAACTCCGCATCGGTGAAGTAGACACGCGGATGCACATTGGCCAACTCCGGCCTCACCTGCGACTTCAACGTGCGCATCTCATCTACCAGCGCATTCAATTTCTTATGGCCGGAATCCGCAGGTCCCAGCCTCTCATCGGCACTTTGCGCAAAGCCGGAAACACTCATCCCCACTAAAAGCGCAATAGCAGAAAACTTCACGACCGCGGAATGTGTTATCGTTATCACCCAAGCACACTAGCACAGATAATTTCCTGCTGGAAAGTGCTGGCGCTAAGATTTTTCTTTTGGCATGACGACGTTTCGTCCCATCCCGGCACCCATTCCCGGCCTGCGCTGGATCATCGTCGCGCTCATCTGCATCGTTACCTGCATCAACTACATCGACCGTTCCGCCGTCGGCCTGCTCTTCACACACTTCGGCCCGGAGATCGGCGTATCCAACGAGCAATACGCCTGGGTCGGCGCCATTCTGCTCTTCGCCTACACACTTTCGCAGTCCGTCTCCGGAAGACTTTACGATCGCTATGGGGCGCGTCTCGGTTTTACTGTCTCCATCGTCATATGGTGCGCTGCCGCCATGGCGCACTCCGCCATCGCAGGATTCGCATCGTTCGCCGCATGTTCTTTCTTTTTAGGATTAGGGGAAGCCGGCAACTGGCCCGGTGCAGCCAAGGTCATCGCAGAGTGGTTTCCGCAAAGCGAGCGCGCCATTGGCATGGCCATCTTTAACGGCGGAGCATCCATGGGCGCAGTCATCGCGCCCCTGCTCGTTGCCGGATATCTCGACCCGCACTTCGGCTGGCGCAAAACATTCCTCATCGTCGGCGTACTCGGCTTCTTCTGGCTCGCTGCATGGCTCGCGCTTTACCAGCCCGCGCGCACGCACAAACGCCTCGGCGCAGACGAGCGTTACTACATCCTCGAGGGCCGCAATCAGACCGTCACCATCGACGAAGCGCCCACCGTGCCGCAACTCCTCCGCTTGCGCCAGACCTGGGGATACTTGCTCGCGCGCTTTCTCGTCGATCCCATCTGGTGGCTCTATGTATTGTGGCTTCCAAAGTATTTGAAAGACGTCCGCCATTTTTCGCTCAAAGATATCGGCGCGTCCGCATGGGCGCCCTATTTAGCCGCAGCCGTCGGCGCACTCTTCGGCGGCTGGCTCTCCGGACGCCTCATTCGCTCAGGCATGTCCGTCAACAAGGCACGCCGCACCGCCATCCTCATTGCAGCCTGCATGATGCCCTTCGGCATTCTCGCCGCGCACGCGCACTCCGCGTACGGCGCACTCGCCTGCATTGCCATCGTGCTCTTCGGATTTCAGATGTGGGTCTCGAACGTGCAAACACTGCCTAGCGACTTCTTCCCCGGCGCAGCCGTAGGCTCTGTCGCGGGCATGGGAGGAACCGCCGCCGGTATTAGCAGCCTCCTCTTTAATCTCTGCACCGGCTGGATCATCACCCACTTCGGTTATGCGAGCGTCCTCACACTCGCAGGCCTCCTCGCACCCATCGGCGCCATCGCACTCATCACAGTTGGTGGCCCCATCTATCGCCTTCAACCAGTTCCAGACGCACTAACAACTAAAAACTAAGAATCAAGGACCAGAGGTTTCTCCATGCCGGATTTCAAAAATAAACTCGCCATCGTCTTCGGAGGTGGCCGCGATATCGGCGGCGCAGTCGCCATCGAACTCGCACGCGGCGGTGCCGAAGTGGCCCTCAGCTACAACGCATCCGATCCGCAAAAGACCATCGACACCTGCTCTTCACTCATGGGCAAAAAGCCCATCTGCAAACGGGTCGACGCGCTCGACACCGCAGCCGTCCGCGCCTTCATCAACGAGGTCGCAAACGAGAGCGGCAAGCAGATCGACATTCTCGTGAACGTAGTCGGCGGCCTCGTCGCGCGCAAAAAGATGGACGAGATGGACGACGCCTTCTGGGACCAGGTCTTCGCGCTCAACGTGAAGTCCGTCTTCGCCGCGACGCAGGCCGCGCTGCCGCACTTCAACGAGGGCGGCGCCATCGTCAATCTCTCCTCACAGGCAGGACGCGACGGCGGCGGCATGGGCTCCATCGCCTACGGTGCCACGAAAGGTGCCATCATGACCTTCACCCGTGGCCTCGCCAAAGAACTCGGCCCACGTCGCATCCGCGTCAACGCCGTCTGCCCCGGCATGATCAACACCGACTTCCATAACACCTTCACCAAACCGGAAGTCCGCCAGAAAGTCGCCGGCATGACACCACTCGGACGCGAAGGCGAAGCCGACGAAGTAGGCAAGCTCGTAGCCTTCCTGGCCTCCTCAGATGCTTCTTTCGTCAACGGCACCTGCGTGGACATCAACGGCGGCATCCTCTTCAGCTAAAAGCACAAAGGCCGCACCCACGCAGAACACGTGACCGGTGCGGCCTTTGTCTTGTTCAGATTCAACCTTCCAAATCCAGATCTTCCGCCTCGCGCTGCCCATTCTTTTTCGCCGTCAAAATCTGCACGCGCCCCTCAGCCGCGTCCAGTTCCTTCTTGCACGTCTCAGAAAGCGCAACGCCCTCTTCAAACAGCTTCAGCGAATCCTCCAGCGACAGGTCCCCGCTCTCCAGCTTGTCGACCACGTTCTCCAGCGCCTTCAACTGCTCTTCAAACTTCGACATAGCAAAGCTCCTTACACGGTCTCCGGCGTCAACACTTCTTCCAGCACGGCGAGCGCAGACTCATACCGTGCAAACGGCGCACTCACCTGCACACCCTGCACTTGCGCACGCGCATCGCGCAACATCTCCTGCGCAATCTTGATGCCCTCATTGCGCGCCTCTTCCGCACTGCCCGCTTTCGCCGCCATGCGCGTCATAATCTCGTCCGGCACAAACACCTTCAGATCATTGCGCATAAATTCAGCGTTTTTAAGGCTAGTCAGCGGCCATATCCCCGCAATCACAGGAATCCGAAACCCCTCAACCTTCTTCAAAAACTCTTCCAGCAGACGCAGATCGAACACCGGCTGCGTGATCGCATACTCCGCACCGGCCTCCACCTTCGCCGCAAACCGACGTACCTCAGCATCCATGTCCGGCAATCCTGGATTGGCCGCGCACGCCAGCACAAACCCCGTCGAAGCCCCCAGCGAGTTTCCGCCGATATCGAAGCCGTGGTTCATCTCGCGCGCCATCGCAAGCTGCCCGATCGCATCCACATCAAACACAGCCGTCGCATCGGGATACGTCCCCATCTTCGGCGGATCGCCCGTGAGGCAAAGAATATTCTTTAGCCCCAGCGAAGCCGAACCCAGCAGATCGCTCTGTAGTCCCAGCAGATTCCTGTCGCGGCAAGTCGAGTGGATCACCACATCCACGCCCACCTGCTGGCTGATCTGGATGCACAAACTCCCCGCACTCATCCTCGCCGAAGCCCGCGGCGAATCCGGCACGTTGATCGCATGCACACCCGCTTCATGCATCTGCCGCGCGCCTGCAATCTCGCGCGACGCATCAATGCCCTTCGGCGGAACGATCTCCACCATCGCCACAAACTCGCCGCGCGCAATCTTCCCGCCCAGCGGCGACCTGTCCGCTAGCGGCAGCGGCTCAATCGGCTGCGCGTGGTGCGGAGGCGTCGTTCGCCCGCGCGACTCCGTCCCATCCACCTGCACCGCCACCGCGCGAATCGATCCACGCATCGCGCGGATATGCGCAGGCGTCGTGCCGCAGCATCCGCCAATCACCGTCGCACCTGCGCGCATCGCCTTCCGCGCAAAGCTCGCCATAAACTCCGGCGAAGACAGATAGATCGACCGACCGTCCACACAACTCGGCACACCAGAATTCGGCATCGCCGCAATCGGGAGCTTCGTCGCCGCGCGCATCCGCTCCACGGTACGCAACACAATCTCCGGCCCGTTCGAGCAGTTCGCGCCGACCGCATGCGCGCCCCATTCCTCCAACTTCCGCGCCGCGTCTTCGGGAGATGACCCATCCGCGCAGTTCCCCGTCTCAGTCACGGTGATCATCACCGCGCGCGGCGTCTCAGGCGACACATCCTTCCCCGCCTCAAGTGCCAGCCGCGCATCCCGCAGATGCGTCACCGTCTCAATCAGAAACAGGTCAACACCCTCGCCCTCCATCAGCGCCGTCATCTGCTCGGCATACGCCGCACGCACAACGTCATCTGCCAGCTTGTCATCCGAGATAGGCCCGATCGATCCCGCCACCAGAACATCCGTCGCCATCTTCTCGCGAGCAGCGGCCGCAGCGCGCCGTGCAATTTGCACACCGGCACGGTTGATGGCCGCCACCTTCCCTGCCAGGCCATAGTGGGAGAGCCGCGGAGCCGTCGCCCCAAAGGTGTTCGTCTCAATCGCCTCCGCCCCCGCCAGCAGATACTCCTCGTGCACCTCGCGCACCAGTTCCGGGTCGGTCAGGTTCAACTCGTCATACGACCGATTAATAAAAACGCCGCGGTTATAAAACATTGTTCCCATAGCTCCGTCAAAGAGCAGGGGACGTCCTGACGTAAGCCGGGCCATTGCAGTTTGTTGAGGCGTCTTCAAGCGTCGATTTCCTTCGTTCCATCCTATCGCGCCCGGCAAGTCCCAAAGGGTGCTTAGGCTATACTTAGACCTATCCGCAAGCCCATCTATTGGGGAGCTGTCTGGAGTTTTTACGTTGAAGATTCGGTCTGTTCTGCGTCCGGCAACTGCGTTGCTCGTCACTGTTGCCGCCCTGGCCCTCGTTGCTTGCGGGGACCGGCCCTACCACCAAACGGATTACAACTTTGCCGGCCGTGTTACTCCGCCCAGCCAGTTGGATTATCGTGTCGCTATTACGGTTACCGGCAGCGGCATCGCCGGGACCGGCGGATCCATGGAAATCGTCGACGCGCTACGCGACATACGTTACTCCGTCTTCAACGTTAATCAGACCTTCCGCATCTCCGGTTTTGCGTTCGCAAATGCTACTCGCATCTTCAGCTATCCCGAACAGCAAATCGCGTTCGTTTACAACTACACGAGCCAGAACCAGGCCACGATCAATACTGTGGATTATGGCAAGGAACAGTCCGTCGGTCAGGCTGCCTCACTCGGATCGAAGGTGAGCGATGTTTTCGTTCCCTCCGATGGCGCCTACGTCTACGCTGCGCAGGAGACTACGGGCACCTTCATCGTCTCCGACCGCACTGCCCTCAAGTCCGCTAATGCGGAAGGTGTGAACTATAACCTCTCGCTGCCCGGCGTCTATAAGATCGCTGTTAATCCATCGCACACCGTGGTGCTGGCGATGGTGCGCAACAGCAACCAGCTCTACCGTCTAATCAAACTCAACACGGAGCAAACACCGCCGGCGAATGCCGTCTCCTGCATGCCCGCCTCTCTGCCTCTGTATTGCGTAGTTCCGGTTCCCGGAACCTATGACCGTCCTGTCTACGGCTACTTTTCGCTCGATGGCGCACAAGTATATGTCCTTAACTGTGGTGTGGAGTGTGGAGGAGCTACTACCAGTGTCAGTACGCTCAATACCAGCGCTCTGCGTGTGGATAACTACGACACCACCACCTCTCCCGTACGCAGCAACACGCTTGTACCTGGAGCCACTGTCGCCATTGCCGACGGCAATACCCTTTATGTCGCCGGGCAGCAGCTCCTGCAGGATGGCATGATGAGCGGTGTTCTCTCCTCTATAAATACCGTTACAGGCGCAGTAGGTGGCCCCTGGAACATCTCCGACGGCACGCATACCAAAATGCTCTTTGCCGATGACAACACTCTCTGGATTGGTTCCCAGAACTGTGCCAGCGGCGAGCGGTACAAGACCAAAGCCAATTACAACTGCCTTACTCGTTTCGATCGCGGCAGCAACACGCCATCCATTGTTCCAGCAGTCAATCCCAACTCAGGCACCGCGACTGTCCCTTATCCCAACACCAACGGGGACCAGTACTACTATGGATCGCTCACCGGCATCTGCTGGATACAGAATTTTCATAAGATCTACACCGCATACGGTGGACAGGTGCATATCTTCAACACCAAGGATGGCTCTGAGATCAACAACTACAACGTGACCGTGCAGGGCACCGCACTCGACGTTGCCTACCCAGACGCCGCCACCAACGCAGCCAATTAGCGCAAGTCCATTTGGGGATGAGCTCGACTAGCTCATTCCCAATTTCTTGTTGCAAACAGACCGATTATCGTTATACTCTCTCGGCGGAGATACCTATGGGAGAGCTTTTCCAACCAACGCACATCATGATTTTGATGGTGTTGCTCTTTTTCTTTCCAATTATCGTCGTACCGTATTGGTTCATCTTCAAAAAAGCCGGCTTTCCTCCCGCAATTAGCCTTCTTATGTTTTTCCCCTTACTTAACCTGCTCATTCTTTACATAGTCGCGTTTTCGCGATGGAAAGTAGTACCGGCAGAGCAGATTCCGCAGCATCAGTATTCCTATCCTCCTGCTCCGCAGATGTAAGTCAGCAACGATACACTGGAAGACGGTTATGTCTTCTACAGTTCGTGTTCGTATTGCTCCCTCCCCTACTGGTGACCCGCATGTGGGTACGGCCTACATTGGCCTTCTAAATTACATCTATGCCAAGCAGCGTGGCGGCAAGTTCATTCTGCGTATTGAAGATACAGACCGTACGCGGTTTGTTCCTACCTCCGAGGCCATGATTTTTGAGGCGCTGCGGTGGCTCGGAATTGATTGGGACGAGGGCCCGGATGTGGGTGGGCCCCATGGGCCTTATCGCCAGAGTGAACGCACGGAGATCTATCGCGCGCATACGTCCACGCTGATTGAGAATGGCTCGGCCTATCGCTGCTTCTGCACGCCAGAGGAACTCGACCAGCGGCGCAAGGCGCAGTTGGCGGCGAAGATGGCTCCGCGTTACGACGGGACTTGCCGTCGCCTGACCAAAGAGCAGGTGGATGCGAACCTTGCGGCGGGCAAGTCGTTTACGGTGCGTCTGGCAGTGCCGGCGGAAGGCGCGACGGTGTTTCGCGATGAGTTGCGCGGCGAGATTACGATAGACCACCACAATGTGGATGACCAGGTGCTGATGAAGTCGGATGGGTTTCCTACGTATCACCTTGCGAACGTGGTGGACGATCACCTGATGGAAATCACGGACGTGATTCGTGCGGAGGAATGGATCTCGTCCACGCCGAAGCATGTGCTGCTGTACAAGGCGTTTGGCTGGGAGTTGCCGAAGTTCTGGCATATGCCGCTGCTGCGCAATACGGACAAGAGCAAGATCTCGAAACGCAAGAATCCTGTGTCGCTGATCTATTACCGGCAGGCAGGATTTCTGCCGCAGGCAATGCTGAACTTCCTTGGCCTTATGGGTGGTGGCATGCCTGCGCCTGGCGACCATAACAATACGCCCGAGCAGAACCGCGCGGCGGAGATCTTTAGTATGGCGGACATGCTGGAGCGTTTTGTGTTCGAGCGCATCTCCCTGGGCGGACCCGTCTTCGATCTGGTGAAGCTGAAGTGGCTGAACGGTGAATACCTTCGCGCGCTGAGTAAGGAAGAGTTTGCGCAGCAGATGCGTGATGTGATCTTTAGCGATGCCTTTCTGGCGAAGCTGACTCCGCTAGTACAGAACCGTGTGGAGACGTTGGCGCAGGTGGGGGACATTGCCGACTTTCTCTTCAAAGACAATGTCGTTCCTGCGGAAGACGTGTGGATGCCGAAGAAGCGTTCGCGCGAAGAGACTCTAGCCTTTACCGGTGAGTTATTGGCGGCGCTGGAAGGTGCGGAGTGGGCGGAACCAGCAATCGATGCTGCAATTCGTGCATTGCTGACGGCGAAGGAGTGGAGCGTGAAGGAAGGCTTCACGTTATTGCGCACGATCATGACAGGGACGGCCTCTTCTCCGCCGCTGCTGGAGAGCCTTGGGATCTTTGGTAAAGCACGCTCACTAGACCGTATGCGCCGGTTTCTGGATGCGCAGAAAAAGATATCGAAGTCATAGACTGCAATCTTCCCTGCAAAAAAGCCTGGGCATATACCCAGGCTTTTTTGCAGAACGGACCTTGATCCGAAAGAAGCAATCTCAACAACACAATTGCTCTAGTGGTGAAACATGGGGAGTTTGGAAAAATCGTTGAATATGATGAGCGCGGCAAAAAGAAGCAGGAGAATGAAAGCCGCCTGATAGATGCGTTCTTTCCAGACCTGCGACAGGTCACGGCGCAGGATGCTTTCGATGAGGAGGAAAAGGATCATGCCTCCATCAAGGATAGGGAATGGCAGCAGGTTGAAGATGCCGAGATTAAGGCTGATGGAAGCCATCACCTGCACGAGCGGCCAGTTACCCATCTCGGACGCCATGCCTACTTCCTGGAAGATACCGACCGGGCCGGAGACACTCTTCACCGAGACGCGGCGGGTGAACATTCCATGGATCACGTCCACAATAAGCCGGGAGAGACGCACGTTCTCATCCCATGAATACTTGATGGCAGCGGGAAGCGGCAGATGGCCGACCTGTACCGGTGTGCGCGCGGGCCGGAAGCCGAGGCGGTACTGTTGGTGTCCACCGCCGATATCGCCCATTTCAGGCGTGATGTGTAGATCAAGCTGGCTACCGTTGCGGAGAACGCGGAGGACGGACGGCTTGCCCTTCGTGTCTGAAAGATATGAGAGCAAGGCATCGACGCTGTGGAGCTGAAGTCCGTCAATGGTGAGAATCTGATCGCCATCCTGTAGACCGGCGCGGCTGGCAGGGGTATCCGGCATGACCTGCAGAGCGCCTACTGGATGCTGCTGCGCGCGGGCGATCATGCCGAGCACTTCCAACGGATAGGGGCTGACATCAGTGGTAACTTCGGGGCCAACCATCGTGTCCACGCGCTGGCCTTCGTGGAGATAACTAATGTGGACGCGGTCTTTCGCGAAGATGGAGGAGCGGGCGAAGATCTCCTGCCAGTCGGGGTTCTCTTTGCTTTCGAAGTGAACGATGGTATCGCCCGTCTGTACGCCTGCTTTTGCTGCGGGTGAACCTGCAGTGACGTAATCGACGACGGCCGGGCCCTGGAAGCCTTCGGGAACCTCATGGTGGTAGAGACCGACGGCAAGCATGAGAAAGAAGGCGAGAATGAAGTTGAAGACAGGGCCGGCGAGGGCGATGAGGACTCGTTGCCAGCGTGGATGCGAGGCGAATTCGCCAGCCTCACCCGTGGTGACTTCGCCAGGCTGTTCGCCGCTCATCTTTACGTATCCACCAAAGGGCAGGAGCGAGAGGCGGTAATCGGTATCGCCGCGGCGGAAGCCGAAGAGGCGTTTGCCGAAACCAATGGAGAATGTTTCGACGCGAACACCACACAGTTTTGCCACGAGGAAGTGACCGAACTCATGGACAAGCACCATGATGCCGAGAATGACGAAGAAGTAGAAACCTGTGCGGAGGAGGTCGGCAGCCTTTTGGGCGGCTCCGGACAACAGGATGGCAACGATCAATGAATAACCCAACGGGTGAGCGCCTCGCGATTCTTTCTGTTACTTTGACTCGGACGCGACGACTTCGCGAGCGCGTTCGCGGGCCTGCTGGTCAGCAGCAAGCACCTGATCAATCGTAGTGGGATGCGCCTCGGGGGTACGCTCCAACACGGTTTCGATTGTACGCGGAATGCCGAGAAATGGCAGTTTTCCATTGAGGAACGCGGCTACGGCGATCTCGTCGGCAGCGTTGAGGGCGACGCAGTGCGCTCCGCCTTTCTCGGCCGCTTCATAAGAGAGGCGCAAGCAGGGGAAGCGTTCAAAATCGGGCTGCTGGAAGTCGAGTTGAGACAGCGCGGCGAGATCGAAGGTCAACTCCGACGGGACGCGCTCGGGATACGCCAGAGCGTAGAGGATGGGCAGGCGCATGTCTGTTACGGAAAGCTGCGCGAGGATGCTGCCATCTACGTATTCCACGAGCGAATGGATCGTGCTCTGCGGATGCACCGTAACTTTAACGCGCGCAGGCGGAAGGCTGAAGAGGCGGCAAGCTTCGATGATCTCGAGGCCTTTGTTGAGCATGGTGGCTGAGTCGATAGTGATGCGCTGCCCCATGACCCATGTGGGGTGCTTGAGCGCCTGTGCAGGCGTGATGCCAGCGAAGTCTGCAAGCGGCGTGTTGCGGAACGGGCCTCCAGATGCCGTGAGCCAGATCTGGTTCACTTCGTTGGGCGTGCCGCCGCGCATGCATTGGTGGATGGCGTTGTGCTCGGAATCGATGGGAAGCAGTGCGACGTTGTTCTTCTTCGCTTCGGCGATGATGATCTCGCCTGCGGCTACGAGAGCTTCTTTATTGGCGAGCCCGATGGTCTTGCCCGCACGCACGGCTTCGTAGGTGGCTTCGAGTCCGGCAACGCCAACGATGGCGGAGACGACCAAGTTGACCTCTGGATGCGTGGCAACTTTGACGGAACCTGCGGCGCCGTGGAGGACTTCGATGCCGGTGATTCCCTGCTCGCGCAGCTTGGTTGCGAGCGCAGCAGCGGTGGCCTCGTCGGCCATGGAGATAATCTGCGGACGCCAGCGGATGCACTGCTGGAGTGCGACGTCTACATTACGGCCTGCGGCCAGAGTGAGAACCTGATAGCGGTCGGGGTAGCGCTCACAGATGTCGAGCGTGGAGGTACCGATGGAACCGGTCGAGCCTAGAATTGCAATCTTTTTCACGATAGATTAACCGCGTTCGCCGCTAGGGCTTTCAGCGTTTTGAGCGCGGAAGTATTCAACACACTCATCCAAAGCACTGCGAATGGCGCGCAGTTCTGGAACAACATCTTCTTCAAAAACCTGCCGAATTGCTGTCAGGATTTCGTCGTCGCTCATATTTCGATGATACAGCAGCTATAAACCGCCGAGACCAAGCGCATCCTTTTGCACAAACGTGAGCAGGTACCAGAAGACAGGGATGGCGACGAGGAGGGCGTCAATACGGTCGAGGATGCCTCCGTGGCCGGGCAGCATGGCGCCGGAGTCTTTTACGCCGGAGCCGCGCTTGATGGCAGATTCCATGAGGTCTCCGGCCTGCGCGGCGGCGTTGACCAGCGCGGCGATGATGAGCATCATCCACAGCGGCTGATTAATGTGCAGCCACGCGAGGCCACGCGAGGAGAGCAGCATGTCCACGAGGAAGAAGAGGATGGCGATGAGGAGGCTGCCCGCCATGGAGCCGTAGGCGCCTCCCCAAGTTTTGCCAGGGCTGAGGCGTGGGGCCATTTTGCGCTTGCCCCAGGCTTTACCGACGTAGAGGGCAACGCTATCGCCTGTCCAGACAACAAGCATTAGGAAGATGAGCAGCGGCATGCCACCATCCATGGCACGGATGTGCGGAATGAGTGAAAGCGGGTAGGCGATGTAGATGAGTCCGAAGAAGCCTGCGGCGGCGATGGGCAGGGCCTCCGACAGTTCGCACCAGAAGGTGGAGTACGCGAAGAGGATGAGGCCAAGCGCCGAGAGCATGGGCAACGAGAGCAGCAGCGGATAACGGAAGTTGCCGAGAAAAAAGATGATGACGGCAGGGAGCATCCACCAAACGGGGACAGGTGCATGGCCCGCCCGGGTGAGAGCGCAGTACTCGTATGCGGCAAGGCAGGCAATGAGGCCGGAGAAGATGGTGAGCGCGAGCTGGTCTCCCCAATAGATGAGGGCGAAGACAACGGCGATGAGGACAACGGCTGTGATTACTCGCTTCATACGGTCTTACGAAGGATACCCCTTTGGGCAGAATGTCGAAAGGCGACAGAGAGCGGGATAACAGCACGTTTCGCATCATGCGGGAGCGAAGAATCATCCAACCGAACAGGAGTTTTGAAATGCAGATGCGAACGCTGGGGAAGAGTGGCGTGCAGGTTGCGCCGATTGTGCTGGGCGGAAATGTCTTTGGCTGGACGGCGGATGAGAAGACGTCATTTGCAATTCTGGATGCGTTTGTGGACCGCAGCTTCAACTTTATCGATACGGCCGATGTGTATTCACGCTGGGTGCCTGGGCATAAAGGCGGCGAGAGCGAAGCGATTCTGGGCAAGTGGTTTGCGCAGAGCGGCAAGCGCAATAAGGTGGTGATTGCGACCAAGGTTGGCATGGAAATGCCGGACTTCGGCAGCGGATTGAAAGCTGAGTACATCGAACGCGCAGTGGAAGCATCACTGAAGCGGCTGGAAACTGACCATATCGATCTTTATCAATCGCATAAGGATGATGCATCCACTCCCCTGGAAGAGACGTTGCGGGCGTACGATGCATTGATTCGCGCGGGCAAGGTGCGGATGATTGGAGCTTCGAACTACACTGGCGCGCGTCTGACGGAGGCTATGGATACGAGCAGCAAGAATGGGCTGCCGGAGTATGTGACTCTGCAGCCGGAGTACAACCTGCACGCGCGCAAGGAGTATGAGACGGATCTCGCGCCTGTGGTCGCGAAGTATGGCCTGGCGGTGATTCCTTACTTCTCTTTAGCTGCGGGATTTCTTACCGGCAAGTACAAGAAAGTGGAAGATACAAAGGGCACAAGCCGGGAGAAGTCGCTCGCGAAGTATTTCGATGAACGCGGCGAGAGGATTTTGAAAGCGCTCGATTATGTTGCGAAGGAGACGGGAGCGCCGCAGGCATCAATTGCGCTGGCGTGGCTATTGGCGCAGCCGCATATCGCCGGACCGATTGCGAGTGCGACTTCTACTAAACAGTTGGAGAGTCTGTTTGCTGCTGCTGATTTGAAACTGACCGATGCGCAGTTGAAGACACTTACGGAGGCAAGTGTCTATTGACGATTCGGGACGCGAGCTGATGTGGAAGGGTGTCCTGATGGCTGGACAGCCTTCACATCAGGACTCCCGCTCTATGCATGAGTTCCGCTACTCTCATTGCAATCGAAAGATCGATTTGAGAGGAACTCTGATGCGACTGATTTCCCGCACCGCACTTGTGCTGGCACTTGCCACATCCACTCCCCTGTTGGCACAGCAGAAACAAGGACAGTTCGGCGCAGAGGCATTGGCCGCGACTGCCAAGCCAATACATCCCGGCGTACCTGGACAGACACCATTCTGGAACCAGTATTCGTGGCAGTTCATCTATGCGCCTACGTTCGACTTCAAGGACATTGCGGGAGCAGCGAAGTATCGTTTTGAAGTGGTGTCTGAGAGTGGCGGCGCTTCTCTCACGTTTGTTGCAGACCATCCCTGGGCGCCGCTCAGCCCTGTGTGGACCAAGGTGCCGGTTGGCTACTTTACCGTGACGGTAAAGGGGCTGGACAGTGCAAGAAAAGTAGTAGGCCAGCCGATTACGGCGAGGCACTATCGCGCCCAGTGGTTCAACGGTCCGTACAACGTACCGCCTGTGATGGATTACTCCAAGAGCGCAAGCGTGGCACTGGACCATCTGCTCTCGCAGAAGTTTGTGCAGTACTGGTTCGACCACAAGGCTCCCGACCCAAGCTATGGACTCTATCGGTATCCAGCAAAGATATGGGGCGCGCTGGTGGTTGGCGCAGTAACACAAGCAAAGCTCAAGGCAGGTACGCCGGAGGCTGAGCACATGACCCAGCTTGCGCGCATTATTGCGGACAAGCTGTTAGAGGTTTCGTTCAAGCCTGGAACGCCGCTGGAATATATTCCGCCCACCTATCATCGCGAAGGTTACGAAACATATTTCAAAGAGACAGGCAAGATCAAGACAGACTCAAACCTCACCATCTCTGCGATCGATGGAGGAGTAGCGTTTCTCGAACTCTATGATCTGACGCACGATCCGAAGTACTTGCAGGAGGCAGAACGGATTGCACGTACGCTGGTGAAACTACAGCTTCCAAGCGGCACCTGGTATACGTTCATGTATCCGACGACAGGCAAGGCAACATATCCAAATCTAGCGATTCCGACAGCAATTCTGAATTATTTCGACCGTTTAATCGAGCAATATCACATAAAAGGATTCGATGGACCGCGCGAACGGACGTTACAGTGGCTGCTGAATAATCCGGTGAAGACATTCGATTGGCAAGCGCAATTTGAGGATACTGGCGTACATGCTCCCTATCGGAACCAGAGCCGCGAGCAGGCGTGCGATCTGGCGATCTACCTGCTCCACCACCGAAAAGATAATCCGAAGTATGGGCCACTTGCAGAAGAATTGATTCGTTATGCGGAGGATCAGTTTGTGGTGTGGGAAGTGCCGAAGATTCCCTACGTACTGAAAGGCAAGCGCCAGCAAGAGCCTGATGCCATTCCCGCGAACTGGATTACGCCGACTGCGCAGGAGCAGTTCACCTACTGGATGCCGGTTAGCCGTACGGCTGCCATCATGATGGACACCTATCGTGTGGCTTATGAAACCACGCATAAGCCCATCTATCTGGCCAAAGCGCGCTCGTTTGCCAACACCTTTACCAAGGTGCAAAAGGCACACAACGGCGAATATCCCACGATGTTCAGCGCGGAGAAGAGCAATTTCTGGCTGAATAACCTGATCTATCCAGCGCGTTTCATGATGATCTTCGACAGGAGTTTGAAGGTGGGAAATAAGTAACTAGCGGGTCAGTTCCGCAGGTTCTGCTTCATCGGTGCCCTGGCCAATACCACCGAAGCGGCGTTCGCGATGCTGGAAGTCTGCAATGGCTTCCAGCAGATGCACACCACGGAAGTCGGGCCAGAGACGTTCGGTGACGAAGATTTCCGAATAAGCGATCTGCCAGAGCAGGAAGTTGGAGATGCGCATTTCGCCTGAGGTACGGATGAGCAGGTCGGGGTCAGGCATGTCGCCGGTGTACATGGCATCGGAGAGGGCCTGCTCGGTGATGCCGGCGGATTCATCCACGCTAAGCAGATCTTCGATGGAGCAGCCACGGCGTTTTGCTTCGGCGAGAGTACGCTGCATAACATTGCGGGCAGCATCGACGATCTCTGCGCGCGAGCCGTAGTTGAGAGCCAGAGTAAGTGTGGTTCCAGTGTTGTTTCTTGTCTCGGCCTCGGCCCAATGCATGGTTTCCTGCACCTCTTCTGGCAACTCATCCGTGCGACCGATATAACGCATGCGGATGTTGTTATCGTTCATGCGTTTAACGTTGCCGGTGAGATACGTCTTCAGCAGCTTCATCAGGAAGCTGACTTCAGATTCCGGACGGCGCAAATTGTTCTCGATAGAAAACGCATAGAGCGTGACATAAGAAAGATTAATGCGGCTTGCAGTTTCAACAACAAATTGCACGCTTTCGGCCCCCTGCTGGTGGCCGAGGAAACGCTTCATGGCGCGTTTACCTGCCCAGCGGCCATTACCGTCCATAATGATGGCAACGTGCTCGGGGATACGCGCAGGATCCAGCGTCCGGTAGACGGCGGCCTCGTCAGGCGATAGCTCGTGGACTCGGAGTGGCTGATTGAGTGGCAAATGCAATCCTCTTTAAGCTCGACCGTAGCACGTCCGTTTACGCTGATGCAATCAACGGCGATAACGGGCTATACGGTGTTCGAGTGGAACATCTTCTCGCAGAACAGGACCTCCCTGCGAGAGTTCGCTGCCCGGTACATTGGACTTAACGAACGGCCATAAAAGTTGTGCATGCCAGGGATCGTTCTCATAATGAGACACCCCATAATGTGCTGGATACTGTCGTGTAATGCGCGCCGTACCAAAGGTAAGGTCCCAGAAAAAGAAGAGATTGCCAAAATTGCCTTTGTAGTACCCAATGCCATCATCAGAAGTAGCCGCGTGGTGGGCATGGTGGACGGCAGGCATAATGAAGGTGTGTTCCAGCAGCCACGCGAGCGGATGCAGGACTTTGTATTTATAAAGAGGCTGGTCCCAGCGAATGGCAGTATGCGAGGCAATGACAACAACTGCCTTTGCAGCAGATGTGACGATGGCGGCAGGCCCAAGACCGAGAAAGGTAAGCACTGCGACCACCCATACATTAGCGAATCCGAAGGCATAGACGATACCTTGCCTGTAAGCCATATTGGCTCCCATATAACTGGAGGAGTGGTGCGTGCGATGAAAGCGCCAGAGCCATGGCAACTGGTGATGAAGACGGTGGTACCAGTATTGCGTGAGGTCGTCACCGACACAGAGGATAGCTATACCCCACCAGAATGGAATCCAGCCGAGTGAGCCAGCAAGATGCGGCGCAATCAAAACACACAGTTTGAGGGCAAGCAGCGCGGCTACAGGAATCACTATTGACTGCACCAGCACATAGGAGAACACGTCAACCGCTTTCTCATTGCGGTCCCAATAGTTGCCGTAAAGTCCGAAGATAGTTTCCACAATACCCACACCAAGAATGACGAGCGTGAGCCAATGCGCAGCGACGAAGTTGAGCACTGGACCGGAAACATGCATTGAGCCGAGAAGGTTGAGCGCAGACTGCATCTGCGTAGGACCGGTCATCCATGGACGCTGGCCAGTGTGCAAAAACCACATCGACATCGCAAGAACAGGCAGTACATAGATCAACGCAGTAATCAAAAGATCGTGTCGAATTTTGCGGAGAACTGCGGGATCTGCTTTCATCGCGATGCCCCTTGTGTAACGCTCACAGGAGAGGGAGAGAGCATGCGGCGTGCAATCCACAGGGAACCGAGGATCATGATGAGCGGAAACAGAATGATTAGAACGTTTACGCCCGCCTTCTTAAGCAGGACATCCAAATCGTCTCGATCCACTACGCCTCCGTATACGCAGGTGGGATACGTGCAGATGAACAATAGTGCGAATATCGGCGAGTTGTCAAAAAACCGGTTTCTCTTATTGCGTCCACATCGGCGAGCCTTTACCGAACGGGTGGGAGCTGCGTTAATGAATGAGAGCCGCTGAGACCTGGCAATGGAAAATCACGCACTTTGAGACCATTCGGCAGTTTAAAGAGCGCGGGATCCGGCGCTGTCTGGGCTAACGAAGTAACTTCAATTCGATACAGACCGCTGAAAGGATTTTCCTCCTCATCAAGCAGAGGGATGTTGAAGTTGTCAGCAAGCCAGACGTCGTGGCGCATCTCAATTTCTTTGTCATTTCCAATAAGCCCTACCGGAATGACTGTGACCATGCGCGTTCCCTTCGCTATCAGGCCGGCGATCTGCCGTGTGCCGAGATCTTCTTTGCGCACCGTGACCTTGTCTCGCGTGAAGTGCGGAACGCTACTGCTCTGCACCTGTGGAGACGGCCGCACCATAATGCTCTGCTCCGGTTTGAAATGCAGTTGCATGCCCTTCATTGTGACGCTGTCCCACGAGGTTTCTATATGGGTAACCGGATCGATCAAGGTAAAGAAGATGCGATGTGGAGAAGGACCGTTCTGCGCGCCTGAAGTAACTTCACTACGGTCCATAACGCGTCCGTCGAAGTCACGGGCCAGAGTTTCATGGACATCGCGCACCGTCTTAATTCCGTCTGGCAAGGCGCGTTCCATATGCGTGACACGTTCCGCCTGAAACGGAGCTCCGGACTCAATGAGAGACGGTCCGTCTTTATGCAGGGTAGTCATTAACTGCGCTGAGCAGAAAAGGCTACAGGATAGAAGGACAGCGGAGATGAGTGCGATGCGCATGCCGCAGCATAGGCATTCCACGAGAGGAAAGTAAATCAATTTCTACAAATATGTAGTACGTTTCCCGGCGGGCCAGCCCGCCGGGACGTATGGGAGGAAAAAGAGTTCGTACCGAAGACTATCTAAGCCATGCGACGGCGTCCGGCAGCCAGTTCACGTACATGGTTTAGAAAGATGGAGCGCTGTACATCATCCAATCCCTTGCAGAACTGTGCGATCTCAGCCAGAAACGGATCGGTCATCAAAACGGCGGTCTCGTCTTGCTGGCGGCTTCTGGCGTCGCGCAGAAGAGCGGAGATATCGACCTGCAAGGCACGCGCGAGGCGCTCCAACGAAGAGAGCGTTGGCATGGCCTTGCCGTTTTCGATTTTCGAAATGTAAGTGCGCGGCACGTTCATGCGTCCGGCAAGTTGACGCTGGCTGAGGTTACGTACACGGCGCAGATCGCGCACAGCAGTGGCCACCTGCAGACCGGAGTCGTCGCCCGATTCGGGTGTAGGGACAATGGCGAGCGGTGCAGCAATAGGCTGCGGCTCCTCCACGTCCAGTGACTTGTGGCAGCGCCGGCACATGCTGGAAGCAGTGCGGAACTGGACAAGCGCGCAGTGGTCACAACGAAGAACTTCCCGTTGTTCCACGGGAGCCATCATGGTTGCCATATTTAGTTGTGCGGACAGGATGCCAGAGCGGGCTCCTGGCCTGCACGTCCGATAAAGAACGTGCGACGTTCCTAGATTGACAACCAGTAACCGATTCGTCAAGGGGTATTGCCGAAGATACCTATAAAAAAACATAAAGGATGGGTAAAGAACCAAGATAGTTAACAAATAGTTCCCCAAAAGAGAAGATTTCCCTAAGGGTTTCTGACTGATGCTAGGCCCTCTAGTAAGGAAAACTCATGCCTGAGGCTGATGCGCCGATAAGGAATGTGGAGAGATTCGCATGATTGAACTCACACGTTTGAACGGCAGCGCGCTTTCAGTGAACTGCGACCTGATCCGGTATGTGGAGGCGACACCAGACACCACGTTGACGATGGTGACGGGCGAGAAGCTGATGGTGCGTGAGGCCCGTGAGGATGTGGCCTGGCGTGTGCTGCAGCATCGCGCAGAGGTGTTGCGCACTGCATGGCCTTCCGCAGAGACCGCCCTGACTGGCTCTGTCGCCTTCCGCGAAAGCGAACGCTAACTCACTTCTGAAATACACGGGGACAGCAACATGGATTTGGCCAGCATTGGTGGATTGGCGCTAGCGATTATCGGCATTCTCGCCGGCATGATGATCGAAGGTGGAAGCATTGGGCAGATTACGCAGCCGACAGCCGCGATGATCGTGATTGGTGGCACGGCGGGCGCGGTGATGCTGCAGTTCCCTCTCAAAACCTTTATCGCTGCTATTAAATCGGCGATTGGCGTGTTTCTGCACAAAGGCGCGGACGGCGAGGCCACGGTGAACCAGCTCGTAGAATTTGCCAACAAAGCCCGTAAGAACGGGATTGTTTCTCTCGATGCGGACCTGGCTTCAGTGAAAGATCCCTTTCTGAAACAGGCATTAATGCTGGCGGTAGACGGCACAGAGCCGGGCGAGGTGCGCAAGATTATGCAACTTGAGATGGACAATAAAGCCGAGTGGGAGGAGAAGATTCCGGCCGTTTTTGAGGCTGCGGGCGGGTTCTCTCCAACGGTGGGCATCATCGGCGCCGTACTCGGTCTCATCCAGGTGATGCAGCATCTCGACGATATCAATGAGGTCGGTAAGGGCATTGCGACTGCATTTGTGGCGACGATTTATGGCGTGGCTGTTGCTAATCTGTTGTGTCTTCCTGCGGCGGGCAAGCTGAAAATCCGTCATCGTGAAGAGCAGATGGTGAAAGAGATGATGCTCGAAGGTGTCACTTCGATCCTGGAAGGTATGAATCCGCGCATGCTGGAGACGAAACTGCGCACCTTCCTCATGGAAAGCAAAGGCAAACACACGGAGGCGGCAGCATGAGCCGCAAAAAAAAACATGAGCATGTAAATCACGAGCGCTGGCTCGTCTCGTATGCCGACTTCATCACATTATTATTTGCTTTTTTTGTGGTGCTGTTTGCATCTTCAAAAACCGACCAGAAAAAACAGCAAATGATGACACAGGCGATGCAAAGCGCGTTTGCACAGAATGCAATTTTTGAAGCGCATAGCAAAACGCCAGCACTGGCGCCCTCTGCCGGTGGATCGAATTCGCCTGCTCCGCTAACGATGCCGCTCTCCTCTGAAGACGCAGCCATGCGAGGAGATGCCCTGAAAAAAGAGATATCCGCCTCACTGGACGCGTTGCCCCTCAAAGGCAGCGGCGCCCGTAAAGGAGATCTGCGGAACGCAATTGTGATTCGCACGATCCCTGAAGGCACTGTGATCTCTCTAAAGGATGTGGGCTTTTTCGATTCGGGATCGGCAGAGATTCGCAGCGATGCGATGGACATGCTGCAACATATTGCTTCCACTCTGCCACCGGGCAGGGTACGCGTGGAAGGCCATACAGATAATGTTGCTATCCACACGCCGCAGTTCCGCTCAAACTGGGAGCTCTCCACGGCACGTGCGACGGCCATTGCACGCGTTTTATTAGAAAAAAATGCAGTCAACCCTGCTTCTCTTTCGATCGCAGGATATGGGGAATTTCATCCGATCGCATCGAATGCAACAGAAGAGGGCCGCGCAGTGAACCGCCGGGTAGACATCGTTCTGCTGCGCGATGAGCACGGCGTGCCTGCGAAGCCGCAGAACAATACGATTGCGGAAGTCAGTCCTTCGTCACTCCCAAAACCTTCACGGTAATACGCTTCTCGCGTTGACCGTCGAACTCCGCATAAAAGATGCGCTGCCAGGTGCCAAGGTCGAGACGGCCATGGGTGACGGGCAGCGTGGTCTCATGATGAAGGAGCAACGCCTTAAGATGTGCATCGGCATTGTCTTCGCCGGTGCGGTGGTGCTTATACGCGGGATTGCGAGGCGCAAGCTTTTCCAGCCAGACACTGATGTCTTCAATAAGTCCATCTTCGTTGTCGTTGACGTAAATAGCTGCCGTGATGTGCATGGGAGAAACAAAGCATAGGCCATCATGAATACCGCTGCGGCGCACAATAGCCTCTACTTGTGGAGTGAGGTGTAACATCTCGTAGCGCTCGCGCGTCTTCACGGTCAAATACTCGGTATGGGCTTTGCTGGTGGACATTAGTCAACGATCTCCTGTGTGAAATTGTTGCAGGAATTTCGCCGCCATGCACCTGTACCGGGTGGATGACATCGAATGGATAGGAGAACGAGATGCATCATGTACTGATGGCGCTACAGATGGCCGGCACTATGGCATGGGAAATTCTGTGGGCTTTGTGCCTGGGCTTTCTGCTTTCGTCGATCATTGAAACAGCCGTCTCCAAAGAGAGCGTAAGCAAACTGCTACCGGATGCAGGAGCTAAATCGATTACAACAGCTACAGTGATGGGCGCAGCATCCTCTTCATGCTCCTATGCAGCAGCCGCATTGGCACGCTCGCTCTTTCGCAAAGGCGCGGACTTCATTGCCTCCATGGCATTCATGTTTGCTTCCACCAATCTGGTAGTGGAATTGAGCGTGCTGCTGTTCGTGCTGCTGGGCTGGCAATTTATGGCAGCAGAGTTTGTCGGTGGGCCCATCATGATCGTGCTGATGGTAATTATGTTGCGTGCCATCGTAAGGCCGCGAGTAATGGAAGCTGCTCGAAGACAGGCAGAGCGAAACCTCGCGGGCAAAATGGAAGGTCATGCGGCGATGGATATGTCCGTCAAGCAAGGCTCCTTCTGGCAGAAGGTAACATCGCGTGAGGGCAGCACTGCGATTAGCCACTACTACTACATGAACTGGTACTCGCTTTGGGGTGATATCGCGCTTGGATTGATTCTCTCTGGCATTATGGCTGCATTCGTTCCACGTAGCTTCTGGCAGGGATTTTTTCTTGCAGGTCATCCGTTGCTGGCTAAGCTGTGGGGACCGTTTATCGGTCCGCTGGTCGCCGTAGTGACGTTCGTCTGCTCAGTAGGCAATGTGCCCATGGCAGCAGTACTTTGGAACGGCGGTATCAGCTTCGGCGGCGTGCTGGCCTTTCTGTTTGCGGACCTCATCATCGTTCCGCTGCTCAACATCTATCGCAAGTACTACGGCGGCAGAGTAGCGGCAATTCTGTTCATCGTCTTCTATGCTGCAATGGCGCTGTCCGCTTTGGCTGTGGAAGGAATCTTTACTGCGCTGCACTGGATTCCGCAGCACCGCAGCGCGCAAATCATGGAAGAGAGCATCCGCTGGAATTACACGAGTGTGTTGAACATTATATTTCTGGCGGTTTCAGCGTTTATGCTGGTGTGCTTTCTAAGAACAGGTGGCCCGGGAATGTTAAAGGAGATGGACGAGTCTCCTACTGAAGCCGCAGGCCATTGCTGCCATCATCACTAAGCTTCGTTGCCACGATTCTTCAGGTGCGTCCATACAAACCAGACGATGCCGGCCACCAGCAGCAAAATAATGGCTGCATCTGCCTTATGCAGAATGAGCTTGAGAGTGGAGTCAGGAGCATCCCAGCTTTCGCCGGCCTTTAGACCTGCATATGCAAGAGCGAAGCACCAGGGCCACGATCCGATGAAGGTGTAGATGTGGAAGCGGAGTTGCGGCATGCGCGCGATGCCTGCAGGCAGAGCGATGAAGGTGCGCACGACGGGGAGCAGACGTCCGAGGAGAACGGTGATGCTGCCGTATTTCTGGAAGTAGTGATCGACGCGGTCGAGATCTTTGCGCGACATGAGCACGTAGCGGCCGTAGCGCTCCACGAGCGGGCGTCCGCCGTAGGCGCCGATCCAGTACGCGACAAACGAACCGATGTTGCAACCGATGGCCCCTGCGGTGGCCGCGATCCAGATGTTCATGTGGCCCTGATAGGCGACGTAGCCGGCGAAGGGCATGATGATTTCTGACGGTAGCGGAATGCACGCCGACTCGATAGCCATGAGCAGAGCGACGCCGGGATAGCCGATGGTGGCGATGATGTGGGTGACGTACGGCAGAAGAAAGTTGATGATTTTTTCAGTCATGGCTGGCCTATGCGAGTATACCGGGCACGCGCCTGTGCCGCTGGATTTACGATAGAGATATGGCAGAACAGACAGCACCCGCACCGCACGCACATGGCTCCGCGCCGGTAAAACGGCAGATCGTAAACTTCAGCTTCTACAAGGTGATGCCGGAGTGGAAGCGCCTCCCTGTTGAGGAACGCGCCGCGCACAAGAAGGCGTTTGCCGAGGTGCTGGAGAAGTGGAACCGCGTGGGCGAGTTCTTGTCGCTGACGTATTCCACCGTGGGCACGCGCGGCGATGTGGACATGCTGGTGTGGAGCATTGGCTACTCCGTAGACGAGATGAGCGCGATGCGCGCGGAGTTGCTGGGCACGCCGCTGGGTGGATACATCGAGAGTCCGCATCATTTTCTTGCGATGACAAAGCGCTCGCAGTACCAGATTGGCCGTGAGGATGAGAGCGAGGGCGAGGGCCGTGGCGCGATTCGTCCCGGCGGTGCAAAGTACATCTTTGTGTATCCGTTCTGGAAGACCCGGCCGTGGTATCTGCTGTCGCTGGCGGAACGCAAGCGGCTGATGGATGAACATATCCGCATTGGCATGCAGTATCCGCGCGTGAAGCTGAATACGACGTACTCGTTCGGCATCGACGATCAGGAGTTTGTGGTCGCGTTTGAGACGAACTTTCCAGAAGACTTTCTCGATCTCGTTCAGCAGTTGCGCGAGACGGAGATCAGCATGTATACGCTGAAGGATTTTCCGATCTTCTCGTGCGTGCGGTTGTCGCCGGAAGAGACGCTGAACCGTATCGGATAACGATGGCTGCGAAGGTGATCAAGCCGGTGCGCAGTGGAGTGGTTGCGCCTCCGCCTGCAAGGGCGCGGAAGATTGCGGCGAGCGAACCGGTGTCTGCCAAGAAGCGACCGGGCAAGACGAAGAAGCCGCTTGCGCCGGAGCGCGTGGCTGCGATTCTGGATGCGTTGGCCAAGGCGTATCCCAATGCGGTGTGTGCGCTGACGCATACGTCGGCGTGGGAGTTGGTGGTGGCTACGGCGTTGTCTGCGCAATCGACTGATGTGCGCGTGAACATGGTGACGCCGGTGCTCTTCAAGCGCTTCCCTACTCCAAAGGACCTTGCTGCTGCGCCGCTGCCGGAGATTGAAAAGATCATCCACTCGACGGGATTTTTTCGTGCGAAGGCGAAGAACATTCAGGGTGCGGCGAAGGCTGTGGTGGAGCGGTTCGGCGGCAAGGTTCCGCAGACGATTGAGGAGTTGATCACGCTCCCGGGCGTTGCGCGTAAGACGGCGAATGTGGTGCTGGGATCGTGGTTCAAAATCGCGAGCGGTGTTGTGGTGGATACGCATGTGTTGCGCATCAGCCGGCGGCTGGAGCTTACGACTCATGATGAGCCGGTGAAAGTGGAGCAGGACTTGATCAAGATTCTGCCGCAGGAACAGTGGATCGATTATTCGCATCGCGTGATCTATCACGGGCGACAGGTATGCGTGGCGCGCAAGCCGCGGTGCGCAGACTGCTCGCTGGAGACGCTGTGCAATTCAGGCGATAAGACGTGGTCTTCTCACTGAAGTTTGAAGTAGCGCGCGAGTGCGTTGACCAGCGCGGCGACGCTGGCCTCTGAGGTTTCAATCTGCGGACGCAGACCGAGTTGCAGCATGGTTCCGGTGGTGACGGGGCCGATGGATGCGAGCACCGCGTCTTCGCGCAGGCAGACGCCGGCTTTGTCGAGCATGGCTGCGAGGTTCAGCACAGAGGATGAGCTGGTGAAGCAGACGGCATCGATGGTGTCGCTGTCTTTCTGGATGAGCGCGACGGATGCTTCGGGCAAGATGGTGCGGTAGGCGGGCACGAGTGTGAGTTGCGCGCCTGCGCGGCGCAGGATGAGCGGGAGCGTGTCGCGGCCCTGCTCGGCGCGCGGGAAGAACATCTTCGATTCGGCGGCATAGGGGAGCAGCGCTTCTGCGAGTGCGTCGGCGATTGCGGTCTCCGGCTGCAGCGCGACTTTCCATCCTGCTGCTTCGATGACGCGCGTGGTGGCTGCGCCGATGCTGGCGATGCGCAGCGATGCGGGCATGGTGAGCCCGAGGTGTTTCATGCGCGCGCTCACGGCTTCTACCGCGTTGGCTGAGGTGAAGATGAGCCATTGATGCTCGGCTAGTTTGTGCAGTACGGCGTCGAGGGCGGCGTAGCGGTCGGTGGGTTCAACGATCTGCAGTGCAGGAATGGAGAGTACGTCGAAGCCGCATTGTTGTAGTGCATCTGCAAGCGCAGACGCTTGCTGGACGGCGCGTGTAACGAGGACGCGTGGGCGGCTCCCTGCCATTAGGCGAGCTCTGCCAGCAGTTCGCGCGCGCCCTGCTGGATGAGTTGCGCGGCTGCGCGCTGGCCGAGTTGTTTTGCTGTTTCACCTGCGCGCGGAGCGAGGGCGCAGGTGGTCATCTGCTCGCCATCAGGAGCGGTTACGGTGGCGCAGAGTTTTCCTTCGGCGAAGTATGCGCCTACGGGAAGCGAGCATCCGCCGCCGAGTCCGTGGAGGAGAGCGCGTTCTGCTTCGATGGCGAAGCGCGTTGGAGCGTGGTCGAGCTTGCTGACGGCTGCGATCACTTCTTTGTTGGCGGCGTTCACCTCGACGGCGAGTGCGCCCTGGCCCGGCGCGGGGCAGAGGATCTCGGGGTCGAAGCGCTGGCGGATCCAGTCGGCTGAGCCTGCGGGTTCGTGCGCGGACGGGTGCTCTTCGAGGTGGTCGTGGTCCGCGTGCGTGATGCACTCCATGTGCGGCGTGCGGTTGAACTCAGGGTGCGCCGGGTCGAGTTCTACCGGTGCGAGCAGGCGCGCGCCGAGACGATCGACACCAGCGGCTGCGAGTACGAGCGCATCGCACTCACCTGCGGCGAGCTTGCGCAGGCGCGTGTCTATGTTGCCTCGGATCGAGACGAACTGGATGTCGGGCCGGTGCGCGAGAATCTGCGCTTTGCGGCGCGGCGACGTGGTGCCGACGCGAGCGCCGTCAGCCAATGTGTGCAACTGAATCCACTCCGGAGCGAGCAGGACGTCGCGTGCATCGGCGCGTGGCGGAATGGCTGCGAGGGTGAAGCGTGCGTCGATCTCTGTGGGCAGGTCTTTGAGCGAGTGCACGGCGAGGTCGATGGTATTGGCGAGCAGAGCTTCTTCAATCTCTTTGATGAAGATGCCTTTTGCGTCCATGTCGGGCGGCACGGTGAAGGTGGGGTCCTGCATGCGGTCGCCGGTGGTGCGGATGATGAGGATCTCGGTGGTGTGGCCGAGTTCGCGCAGATGCGCGGCGATGTGATTGGCCTGCCACAGCGCGAGTTGCGATCCACGAGAGCCGAGACGAAGATGCATGGCTAACCTTTCTTTTCTTCGTCGCGCGTGAAGAGTGCGCGGACGGCGTTGAGCGCGTCCATGTCGCCGCTGTTTGCGGCATCGCGCAAACCCTGCATGGGCGCGTGGAGAAACTTATTCATCATGGAGCGCGTCAGCGCTTCGACGGCCGCCTGCTGCTCAGGCGTGAGCGAGGCGAGTTTGTTGCGCGCGCGGTCTAGTTCTGCAAGGCGAAGCTGTTCAGCGTGCTGCTGCAAGGAGAGAATGGCCGGCACAGCGTCGAGCGTTTGCAGGCGCTGCTGGAAGCGGTCGACTTCGAGCGCAATGATCTTCTCCGCCGCGGCTGCTTCTTGCGAGCGTTGTGCCTGATTGGCTGCGGCTACCTGCTGAAGATCGTCGATGGAATAGACGAATGCGCCTTCCACGATGTTCGCTGCCGGATCGACATCGCGCGGCACGGCGATATCGATGAAGAAGACCGGACGGCCCTTGCGGCGTTGCAGGATGCGCTCCGCATCGGTGCGCGTGAAGACGTGTTCGTGCGCGCCAGTGGAGGTGATGATGATGTCCGCCTTGGGCGCGTGTTCTTTGAGCTGGTCAAACGGCACAGCAAGACCGTGGAATTCTTCTGCCAGAGCGTCAGCACGCGATGCGGTGCGATTGGCGATGAGCACCTGCGTTGCTCCGTGCTGCATAAGGTGACGCGCGGCGAGTTGGCTCATCTTGCCTGCGCCTACCAGCAGGACCTGCTTGCCTTGCAGCGAACCGAAGATGCGATGTGCGAGATCGACAGCGACGGAGGCGATGGAGACGGAAGACGAACCAATCTCTGTCTCTGAACGCACGCGCTTGGCTACCGTGAATGCGGATTGGAGCAGACGTTCGAGCGAGGTGGAGACTGCTCCTACTTCTCGTGCGACGGTGTAGGACGCTTTCACCTGGCCGAGGATCTGCGGCTCTCCAACCACCATAGAATCGAGCGAAGACGCAACGCGGAAGAGATGGCGCACGGCCTCGCGCTCGCGCAACTCATACAGATAAGGTTCAACGGATGCGGGCGTGAGCGAGAAGTAGTTCTGCAAAAACGCGCGCAGATCGGGTTTGCCTGCTCCTTCCGCTTCGGTGAAAAACTCCACGCGATTACAGGTGGAGAGAATAAGTCCCTCGCGCACTCCGGGCTGATGGAGAAGGGTGCGCGTTGCGTCTGCAAGACGATTTGCGGGAATCGCGAGGCGTTCGCGCACATCCAGCGGCGCGCTGTTGTGGTTCACACCAAGCACCAGCAGACTCATGGGCGCACCGCGTACTGATGCACCGACGACACCTGGTTGGCCGACCACACGGCGAGCATCACGAAGAAGACGAATGCGGAGAGGAAGACCGCGCGGCGGCCGCGCAGGCCGGCAACGCGGCGAATCGCGATCATGGCGATGTACGCCAGCCACATGGCGAACGAGAGCAGCACCTTGGGATCGCTGAAGTAGCTGACGCCGTACATCTGCTGCGCCAGCAGCGAGCCGATGAGCAGGCCGGCGGTCATGCAGGGCAGGCCGATGAGCAGCGACTTGAGCGCGATGCTGTCTGTCGTGGCCAACGGTGGGAGCGCGCTAATCCACCCACCAGTACGATGCGACTTGAGACGCTTTTCCTGCAATAGATACAAAACGCTTGCCAGCAGCGAGAGGATGAGCGCAGCGTACGCGGCCAGCAGCAGAGCGATGTGCAGCCATATCCAGCCAGAGCGGAGTACGGGCGATTCCAGCACGCTCTGGCCCGGAGCAAACGCGGGCCGTAATCCAAGCAGAAAGATGACCGGCAGCAACACTATGCCGAGCGACAGTGTGCGGTAGATGCCGTACGTCCACAGAAACGCGAGCGCCAGCAGCAGCGCGAGCATGGCCTGTATCTCGGTGGCTTCCACGGGGATGAAGCGGTGCGCGGCGGCGAGTGTTTCTGTGAGCGAGACGAAGTGGAAGAGCGCGGCGGCGACGCAGGCCGGCAGGGCGAGGTATTTCCAGCGGGGCCGGTTGTAGAGCACTGCCGGAAGCACGGCCAGGGCGGCGATTCCGTAGAGCAAAACAGCGACTTTTAGCCAGAGGGTCGACATGCGCGGGCGCGTCAGGCGATATTCGCCTTAACCTTTCCAGTATATCGTTTTGCGCAGGATGGCGGCCTTTAGGCGGAACGCGCCAAGGCAATTGCGGACGCGATTTCCTCGCATAAATCTTCGATATCCTGCCCATACGGTGAAAGAAACGGCCACAGGCACGGCGGCGAAAGCATCTCCCATGATGCAGCAATTTAATGCTGCCAAGCAGGCGCATCCGGACTGCGTCCTGTTCTTTCGCATGGGTGATTTCTACGAACTGTTTTTTGACGACGCCATCGTCGTTGCGCGCGAGTTGCAGCTTACGCTGACTGCTCGCGACAAGGAACGCGCCATTCCGATGTGCGGCGTTCCATATCACGCGGCCGAGGCGTATCTGCAACGGTTGCTGCGCAAGGGCTTCCGCATTGCTGTGTGCGAACAGATGGAAGACCCCAAGCTGACGAAGACCATTGTGCGGCGCGAGGTGACGCGCGTGCTCACACCGGGCACCGCGCTCGATTCCTCGCTGGCCCCAAGCGAGAACACGTATCTTGCCTCGCTCGCTGTGGGCGCGAACGGAAGCATTGCGGGTGTGGCACTGCTCGATCTTTCGACAGGTGAGTTTCGCGCGACGGAGTTTCACGGCGACCGTGCGGTGCGGGAGGCGCTGGATGAGTTGCAGCGGACGCATCCGCGCGAGATTGTGCTGGCCGCGAACTTGTCGCTGGATGGTGTGTCAGAAGACGAAGACCCGCTGCCGGTGCATGCCACGCGCACGCCTGTGGACGATTGGGTGTTCACTACGGAATATGCCGTGCCGCTGCTGTTGCAGCATTTCCGCGCGCACTCATTGGATGGGTTTGGGCTGGGGCATCATGCATGGGCTGCGACGGCTGCGGGTTCGCTGTTGCACTATCTGCGCGCGACACACCATAAAGATCTTGAGCATCTGGACACGGTTGGTTATTACGAGCGCACGACGTGTCTCGAACTCGATGCGGTGAGTGTGCGCAATCTGGAGTTAGTTGAGCCACTGTTTTCTGGCGAGTCGAACCAGACCACGCTGCTCTACACGCTGGACGCCTGCAAAACGCCGATGGGCAAGCGCCTGCTGCGCTCCACTTTGCTTCGGCCTGCGATCGATCTGGCGCAGATTACGGCTCGTCTGGATGCAGTAGAAGAAGCGCATGCTTCCCTGCCGAAGCGCGAGACGCTGCGGCGCGCGCTGGATGGCGTGCTGGATATGGAGCGGCTACTTTCGCGCGTGGCGCTGGATTCTGCGGGGCCGCGCGATGTAGTTTCGCTGTGCCGCACGCTGACTGCGCTTCCGGATGTGATCGCTGCGGCGAAGGAGTTCTCTGCCGGACGGTGGAGCGCGCTGACGCACCAGTTTGACGATCTGCATGAGCTGTGCGCGCAGATTGGGCGCACGATTGTGGACGATCCTCCGCTGCGGCTGGGCGAGGGCGATGCAATATGCGCCGGTGTGGATGCGGAGATGGACGAGTTGCGCACACTGTCGCGCAGCGGACGCGAGTCCATCGCTGCGATTGAAGAACGCGAGCGGCAGCGGACTGGCATTACATCTCTCAAAGTCCGTTTCAACTCTGTCTTTGGCTACTATCTCGAAATTACGAAGGCCAATCTTGCGAATGTGCCTGCCGATTATGAGCGTAAGCAGACGCTGGTGAATGCCGAACGGTTCACCACGCCGGAGTTGAAAGATTACGAGCGCAAGATTCTTACGGCGCAGGAACGTATCGGCGAGATTGAGAAGCGTATTTTTGCCGAATTGCGGCGCACGATTCTAGACGCTGCTACGCATATGCGCGAGACGGCGCGGCGTGTTGCCGAGATGGATTTGATCGCGAGCTTTGCGCATCTCTCAACACTGCGCGGATGGTCGCGGCCTGTGATCGATGCCGAATCCGCCGTGTTGGAGTTCAAGGATGCGCGCCATCCTGTGGTGGAGCTTCGTCTTGAAGAGAGCGCGGCTGGACGCTTTACGCCGAACTCCGGATTTCTGGATGCAGTCGAGGGTCCGAGCCTTGCGCTCATCACCGGGCCGAACATGGGCGGTAAGAGCACCTACTTGCGCATGGCGGCGATGCTGGTCATCATGGCGCAGTGCGGATCGTTTGTGCCTGCGACATCGTTGCGCATGGGTATGGTCGATCGCATCTTTACGCGCATCGGCGCGAGCGATAATGTAGCGCGCGGGCGCTCCACCTTTATGGTGGAGATGACGGAGACGGCCGCGATCCTGAACACTGCGACGGCGCGCTCGCTTGTGCTGCTGGATGAAATGGGGCGCGGCACTGCGACGTACGATGGCCTTTCACTCGCGTGGGCCACGGTGGAGCATCTGCACAATCGCATTGGCGCGCGCACACTGTTCGCCACGCACTATCACGAACTCACGCTGCTGCATGAAAAGCTTGAGCGGCTGACGAACCTGCGTGTGGCTTGCCGCGAGACGCCGAATGGGATCGTCTTTCTCCACACAGTGGAAACAGGCGCGGCAGATCGCAGCTACGGTATTGAGGTTGCGCGCTTGGCGGGCTTGCCGCGTGAGGTGATCGATCGAGCGCGCAGTGTGTTGCAGCTGCATGAGAAAGTCGAGACGCAGCAGGTCTCTTCGGCTGTGACCGCAACGCCTCCGCCGATGCAGATGACCATCTTCACGCCGCTGTCGCAGCGCGTGGTGGACCGTGTGCGCGAGATCGATGTGAACAGCATGACACCGATGGAGGCGCTGCAACTGCTCGCCGAGTTGAAGAAGGAGATCGAGGAGTGAAGCGCATGATCGTGGCCGGCGTGATGAGCGGCACCTCTGCCGATGGTGTGGACGTTGCGTTGGTGCGCGTCACTCCGCGCGAAGACGCTTCGCCACGATTGAAGCTGCTCGGTCATGCGGCGTTTCCTTTTCCCAAAAAGTTGCGCGAGGCCGTGCTGGCCGCGATGGATAGTCCGGCAATCTCCACTGCCGACCTTGCGCGATTGCACTGGCGGCTTGGCGAAGTGTATGGCGATGCGGTGGGGCAGGCGCAGCAGCAGTTGGGTGTTCGCGCGCAGCTTGTGGGCGTGCATGGGCAGACGATTTATCACCAAGGCGCAGCGCAGAAGTATCTCGGCAAACCACTGCGCTGCACATGGCAGCTTGGGGAAGCGGCCGAAGTGGCCGCTCGGACAGGGCTGCCTGTAGTCAGCGATTTTCGCCCGTCCGACATGGTCGTAGGCGGGCAAGGTGCGCCGCTGGTTCCTATGTTCGATCGCGTGATGTTTGCGCATGCGAAACGCAATCGCATTCTGCAAAACCTGGGTGGCATTGCGAATATGACGGCGCTGCCTGCGGCTTCGCACGAGACGCTTGCCTTCGACTCCGGCCCGGCGAACATGGTGATCGATGCGTGCATGCAGCGTGGGTTTGGTCGCAAGTTCGACCGCAATGGTGCAGTCGCGGTGAAGGGGCGCGTGTTGCAGTCTGTTGTCGATTCCCTTCTGCACGAGCCTTACTTTGCAGCGCTTCCGCCGAAGAGTTGCGGGCGTGAAGAGTTTGGCGAGAAGTTTGTCGATCGTTTTATAAAGCTCTGCGGACGGACGGAGAAGCAGGACATCATCGCAACCGCAACCGCGTTTACCGCGCAGAGCATTCTCGATGCGTATCGTAACTTCGTATGGCCGTTCCTAGGACAGCGTGCACCACTGGCCGATGGCACCGACTACATCGTCGCAGGCGGCGGCGCTGGGAACGCCACGCTGATGCGCATGTTGCGCGATGGGCTGGAGCCGCTTGGCATTCGCATACTCAAGTCAGAAGACTTCGGCGTGCCTCCACAGGCAAAAGAAGCGATGGCATTCGCGCTGTTGGCATGGCTGCGCTGGAACCAGCTTCCCGGCAACGTACCCGGCGCAACCGGCGCAAAACGCGAAGCGATTCTGGGGAAGGTGACACTTGCGTAGAGCGACTGCGCTGCTGTTGATGGTGCCGCTTGCGCTTGCCGGATGTCGCGCGAAGCCTGTGCCCGGCACGGTTGTCGTCGATATCGAAAGCTCGCCGAACAATCTCGATCTTCGCATTGGTACCGACGCGCAATCGGAGCATGTGGGCGCACTTATCTTCGAATCGCTCGTAAAAAAAGATGAGCATTACAATCTGCAACCGTGGCTTGCGACAAGCTGGCAGTGGAGAGATCCTCGGACGCTGGTGTTTCAGATTCGTCCGAACGTGCGCTTTCACGATGGCTCTCCACTCACGGCGGCTGATGTGGCGTGGACGATCGAGAGCATGCACACCGGCGCGATTCTCACGTCAAAGTCGAGCAACTTCAGCAGCGTGGATCGTGCAGAAGCAACCGGGCTGCTCACCTGCGTAGTGCATTTGAAAAAGTCGGATGTAGGCGTGCTCTTCAATTTGTCTGATGGCCTGAGCGGCATCGTGAAACGCGGCGCAGGCAATAAGGCCCCGCTCATCGGCACTGGGCCGTTTCGGTTTGTGTCGCAGGTGGTGGACAAGGAAATTCTTCTCGACCGCAATCCGTACTACTGGGGCAAGCAGCCGCACATCGATCACGTCCGCTTCAACGTAGTGCCTGACGACACGACGCGCGCGTTGGAGATTCGTAAGGGTTCAGCGGACATCGTCTCGAATGCGCTGCGGCTCGATACCGTCTACTATCTGCGCAACGATCCGCGCGTGGTGATTGAGACATATCCCGGATCGATTTTGAATTACATCAACTTCAATGTCACCGATCCCGAATTGCACGACCGGCGCGTACGCCAGGCGATTGCGTATGCCGTAGACCGCGCCGCCATTATCCGCGCTGTGTTTCGTGGCGAGGCGCGGCTGGCGAACACGATGTTGCCAGAGGGCCACTGGGCAGCGGCGACGGATGCTGAGATTCCGCAGTACAACTATAATCCGGCAAAGGCACGCGCGTTGCTGGATGAAGCGGGTCTGAAGCCGGATACCGATGGCATCCGTTTGCACCTCACGCTGAAGACATCTACCGATGACACGACGCGGCTGATCGCGATGGTGGTGCAGCAGCAGTTGCGGCAGGTGGGTATCGCGCTGGAGTTGCGGTCGAACGAGTTCGGCACGTTTTATGCCGATGTGACCAAGGGCGCGTTCCAGATGTATGCGCTGCGCTGGCTTGGTGCGAATGAAGATCCGGACATCTTTCGCTACCAGTACTCAAGCTCAAGCTTTCCACCTAAAGGCGCAAACCGTGGACACTTCAGCAATCCGCGTGTGGATGCGTTGCTCATGCAAGGCCAATCGGAAACGGACCAAGCAAAGCGGCGCATCATCTATGTGGAGCTTGAGCGCATTCTTGCGGAAGAAGAGCCAACATTGAATCTGTTCTACCTGAACAACGTGGTGGTGCACTCGCATCGTTTGAAGAACGTACGGCCTAACTCTTCAGCCAACTTCGATTTTCTGGTGAATGCCGAGTTTACCCAATAAAGGCGCGCTATTGACGCGCCGCGCCGTGCTTCGTACACTTGAAAAGGCGAGGCGCTTCGGCGGTTTCGCTCTCACCTTGCAGGGTTCGCCTGCACTTGTTGCCTCCTCGTTCAATGGTAGGACAGCTGACTCTGACTCAGCATATCGGGGTTCGAATCCCTGGGAGGCAACCACTTACTCCTCGCGCAACACTTCCAGCGGCTTCTGCCCTAGGATGCGAAACGATGCTGCCCATCCGGCGGCGACCGTCAGCACCGCAGTGGTCAACACCGCAGCGATGCTAGCGGCGATGCGCGGATTCCATGGCAACGTCATGCGCTGCAATGCGGAGCGCGCGACAAAGTTCGCTGCCACTACGCCAATAGTTCCGGCAACGAGTCCGAGGATGGCGAACTCCACTGAAAAAATTCCGACGATGCGTCCGCGCGTTCCGCCTAGCGTCTTCAGCACCACCACTTCGCGGATACGACGATAGCGCGTGCCCGCAATGGCAGACGCGAGAATCACCAATCCGGCAAAGATCGAGAAGCCTGCGAGGAATTGAATCACCAATGAAACTTGCAGCAACAAGCCGCGTAAGGTTTCCATGGCTTGCGCAACGTTGATGACGGTCACCGTCGGAAAGTGCATGAAGAGCGCGCGCTGCAGCTCACCCACGCGCGAAGGATCGACATGCACCGCGCCGTACCAAACGGTGGGCGCATTCTCCAACACGCTCTTGGGAAGAATGTAGTCGGCGCGCGAGAAGGCGTGCTGTCCGTCGCTCTTTGTGATGGCGATTACGGTTGTGTCCAGCAGCGAGTCTTCTACTTGAAAGACAACACGCGAACCGACTTTCAGATGGAGCCGCTGCGCGCGATGCTCCTCGATGGCAAGCAGCGGGCCTGTCTCTCCCGGCGACCAGAACTTGCCATCAATCACAGACGTGCCCTCGGGCAACGTATCACTCCACGTAAGCTGCACGGAACGAAACGCACGCAGTGGCATGTTTTTGATGTGCAGGTCTGCAACTTTTACGCCATCGATAGCATGAATGCTCGATGCAACAGCCGGGACGAGTTCCGGAGTGCCGGCAATCCCGGGCTGGTGCTTCAACAACTCCTTCAGAGGATTCACTTCCGAACGGCCAATATCAATCAAAAACACATTTGGCAGATTGGGTCGCGTTGCAATGTTGAGGTCGTTCACAAACGCGTGCTGCACAAAGTAAACCGCAGCCAGCAGCATCACCCCCACACCAAGCGCAGAGAGCAGCGCAGCCGAAGGATTGCCCGGCCGATACAAATTCGCAAGCCCATGCCGCAGCGTGTACGGAAGCGCCAGTCGCGTGCGATTCAACAGCCATCGCAACATCATCAGCAGAAGTGCCGCAGCGGCCATCAGCACCAACAGCACTACGACCATACCGATAGTGAAAACAATGCCTACAGAACGCGAGCCCGAGAGCATGGTGGCGACGAGGGCAACGCCCGCCAATGCAGCCAGCATTCCAACGGCTTGTGCGGGTGCATGGCGAAAACGCCGCATTATGCGCGGAAGCAGATCCCGCCAACTGTCGATGGATGCCTCGTCCATACTGCGCCGCAATATCTGGATCGGACGAATCGCACGAATATCCAGCAGCGGCGGCACGGTAAACAGCAGCGTAACAATCACGCCTGTGAGCAGTCCCGTGCTCATGGAGGCGAGCGAAAGATGCAGCTCCGGCGAGATACCGAGCAGCTTTGCGAGCAGCAATGGCAAAGCAAGCTGCACGCCTACTCCCAGCGCAATGCCTGCAACCCCGCCCGCAAATCCAAGTGCCAGGGTCTCCAGAAAATAAATACGCAGGATGTGCGAGGTCTGCGCGCCGAGCGCCTTCATAATGGCGATCGTATCGAGCCGCTCCGCAAGGTGCGCGCGCATGGCCATGGCAACGCCCACCGCGCCCAGCACCAGCGCAACCAGGCTCACCAGCGACAGCAACGCCGTGGCTCGCTCCAGCGCAATGGCAACCGCAGGGCTGGTCTCGTGGTAATCCATCACCTGCGCTTCAGGCAGCACATCTTCAACCTGCGATTTCAGGCGCGCTACCGCCGCATCGTTCTGCTGTGGCAGATGAAAGAGAATGCGTTGCCCGGCACGCGATCCCGGCGCAAGCAGCTCTGTTTCATCGAGTTCATTTTGCGAAAGTAGAACGCGCGGACCGGCAGCGAACGATCCAGAAAGCCTGTCCGGCTCACTCTGCACCACCGCGCGAATTACGAACTCCGCCTGCCCCAGACGGATGTGATCGCCCACCTGCAGACGCAGCCGCACCAATAGATCATCACCCACCGCAATACCATTGTTTACGAAGGCCTGTTGCAAAGTCATCACAGGAGCAAGATCGACATTGCCGTAGAACGGATACTTGGCGGGATCGACCGCTTTCAGCGACACCAGCAGCGGATCGAATTTGCCCACCTGCGTTGCCATGCCGGACATCTCCGTCACCGGCGTCATCGCAATGCCCTGCTGTGCAAATGTTGCGAGCCGCGCTTCCTGCGTATCCGTTGCCTGCTGGAACATGCGCGCCGAAACGTCCGCAGCAAGAATTGAGCGTGCGCGCAGAGCAAGCGTCTGCCGGAAGGCAGCAGAAAATCCACGCACTCCCGTAAGCGCCGCCACGCCCACGGCCACCGATATCACCACAAACAAAAACTTGCTTCGTGACGATCGCAACTCGCGCCGCGCGATGCGCCATGCGGTGGACCAGCCCAGGGCCGCCATTACTCCGCCGCCTGCGGATTCTTTGAGTCGGAAAGAATACTGCCGTCGCGCAACGTGATGATGCGCGAAGCATGCGAAGCTACGGCCGCATCATGCGTCACCAGCACCAGCGTTGTGCCTTCGCTGTGGTTCAACTCCGTCAGCAGTTGCAGCACATGCGCTCCGTTCACACTGTCCAGATTGCCCGTCGGCTCGTCCGCCAGCACAATTGGCGGACGCATGATGAATGCACGCGCCAGCGCCACACGCTGCTGCTCACCACCAGAAAGCTGCACCGGATAGTGCTCGGCGCGCTCCCCCAATCCGACAGACTGCAACAATGCGCGCGCTCGAGCAAGACCATTCGTCGCCTTGCCCGAAGCAGAAGCGTTCAACTCATACGGCAACAACACATTCTCAAGTGCGGTAAGCGTAGGAATCAATTGATAGCTCTGAAAGACAAAGCCAATCAGCGATCCACGCAACTGTGCCAGCTTATCTTCCTGCATCGCAGAGATGTTCGTTCCCTGCACCACCACATCGCCAGAGGTCGGCGTATCCAGCCCCGCAAGCAGGCCGAGCAGCGTGCTTTTGCCTGAACCCGACGCACCCATGATGGCAACAAACTCGCCGGGCTCTACCGTGAACGAGATGCCGCGCAAAATCTCCAGCGTGCGCGCGCCCATGGAAACATTGCGCGTAAGCTGGCGCACTTCAAGAGAGGGTCGATCGCCGTCATGCGCCAAGAAGAAAACCTCAATGCGTGGTTTTGCTACCGTTAAGAGTGATGATACAGATGCGCTTCGCTCCTGTTGCTCTTCTCTCATGCCTGCTTGCGTTCGCAGGATGCAAGGCCGATCAGGCGAACCGGCGCAGTTCCGATATCGACGTGGCCGCCGCAGCCTCTGCAGCTCGGGCTCGTGCTGCATCTAAACCCTTGTCGCACGAGGAGGCGGCGCGCGTGGACGATGGCCGCCCCGTTATTGCGTGTTTTGGAGACAGCATCACCGCAGGCTATGGCACCGCAGCAGGCGAAAGCTATCCCGACGATCTGCAGCGTCTTCTCGATCAGGCGGGCTACCGTTATCGGGTTGTGAATCTCGGAGTTTCCGGCAACACTACCAAAGATGGCCTTGATCGTGTGGATCGTGTGATGTCACTCTCGCCTGCCATCACGGTCGTGGAGTTTGGTGGCAACGATGGCTTGCGCGGTATTCCGGTTGCGAACACACGCAAGAACCTCGATCAGATTCTCGATAAACTCGCGCCCACGCGCACGCAGATTGTTCTCGCGGGTATCACCCTTCCTCCACAGTTCGGGCAGGAGTACGTTCGCAGTTTTGACGAGACCTATCATCTCGCTGCCGAAAAACACCGCATTCCCTTGCTGCCATTCATCTATAAGGACGTCTACGGCGTGCCCGGCTATATACAGCCGGACGGTGTGCACGCCACCGCTGCAGGCAATCGTCAGGTTGCGAAAAACATCTTCAACATGCTGCAACCGCTGCTGAAAAAGTAACTCAACCGAAATTGATCATCGGCTGAATCAGTGTGCCTGCAATACGGCGGCCAATGCCTATCAAATCGCGCGGACTCGCGAAGATCTTTACCAGAGGACTGCTGGAGAATTCCGGCAGATTCACCGCCATGCCATTGCGCAGCCTGCCCACGCCCGCTTCGTCCGCTGTGACAGATGGAATCTGCGGCAGCAGCGTGCGCGGATGCGGAAGCGACTGTTCCAGCATTCCCTCAGCTGCCAACTCACGCATGCGTTCAATGGTCATCGCCTGCGCAAGCGTGAAGTCGCCTGCGCGAGTGCGCCGTAACGATGCAAGATGCGCTCCGCATCCGGCCATCTTGCCGAGATCGTGCGCGACGGAACGCACGTATCCACCCGCCGAAACCCGAATGGAGAACGATGCGGTATCGCCTTCCAGCGCGATGATTTGAAAATCATGAATCACAATCCGCGCTGCTTTTACAGGAGCTTCTTTGCCTGCGCGCGCCAGCTTGTACGCAGGCACACCGTTGATCTTCTTCGCAGAAAACACCGGCGGCATCTGGTCCATCTCGCCGTGAAAATGCGATGCAAGCTTGCGCAGTTGTTCGAGATTCAGCGTAAACGGAGCAGACTCAGCAGTCGGTTCGCCTTCTGCGTCGAAGGTAGTTGTCGGCCAGCCGAAGCGGATTGTGCCGGTGTACTCCTTCTCTGCCGCACCAAAGAACTGAGCAAGCCGCGTGTACTTGCCCAACAGCAGAGGCAGAACACCCGTCGCCATCGGATCGAGCGTTCCTAAATGGCCGACAGACTTCTCGCCCGCAGCGCGTCGCACTACATAGACCACATCGTGTGAGGTCATACCGGCAGGCTTGTCCAGAATGATCAGACCATTCACAATGATGAGGGCCTGCGCATGAGCGAGAGAAATTCATTACGTGTCTGCGCCAGATCTTTGAAGGCTCCCAACATCGCAGACGTTGTCGTCATGCTCTGCTGCTTCTCTACACCACGCATCATCATGCACAGATGCTGCGCTTCCAGAATCACGCCCACGCCCTGCGGTGCAATGGCTTCTTCAATTGCGTCGGCCACCTGCCGCGTGAGCCGCTCCTGCACCTGCAAGCGCCGCGCAAACACATCCACCAACCGCGCCACCTTGCTCAGGCCAATCACTTTGCCCTTGGGGATGTATGCAATGTGCGCCTTGCCAAAGAACGGCAGCAGATGGTGCTCGCACATCGAATAGAACTCGATATCACGCACGATCACCATCTCGTCATAATCCACATCGAACAACGCGCCGCGCAGGATCTCCGTGTGTGACATTGCGTAACCCTGCGTGAGAAAATCCATCGCCTTGTGCATCCGCTCGGGCGTCTTCAGCAATCCGTCACGCGTGGGGTCCTCGCCGATGCGGAGGAGTATCTCGCGATACAACGCCTCGGTCGAAATATCGTCCAGCGCAGGATTGCGTTGAACATCTTTCACCTCGGCCAGTTCATGGCCCATGCGGTTCGGTGCGTCGTTCTTGTTCATAGTTGCGGTGTCCGTTCTAAAAGATTCCACCGGCGCTCCGCGACGCCAGCAGATCGAATGAATTATTGGTGGTCTCTTCAATGCGCACGCGGACCAATTTCAGCGCGCTCCCCTGCTGCTTTGCCAGCGCAGCCACGCCGCGCTCAAAAATCTTCTCCACCTCAAACGCAAAGTTCTCCGTCGAAGGCACAAGGCTGTCATTGAACACAGGATCATTGTTCAGATTCATGTGGTCCCAGCGATCGATCACCTCACGCTTTGCCAGCGCATCCAGCGCTACCATGTCCGCCACAAAACCGGTTTCAGGATGGACAGGCCCGGCCACCGTTACTTCAATCGTGTAGTTATGTCCGTGGCCAAACGGGTTGTTGCACTTGCCAAAGGTCGCGCGGTTCTGCTCATCGTTCAGCGAAGGCGCATGCAGACGGTGCGAAGCCGACAAGCGATAGCGCCGCGAAAAGTGCGCGACCGGCATCACTGCTGCTCTCCGTAGTAGTCCGCAAACAGATCGGGCATCTCATAGACACGCACACGCTTCAGCGCCGCGCCAGGAATCTTTCCATTCAGCCGCTTCCAGATGGCAACGGCAATGTTCTCCGTCGTCGGAATGCTGTCCTTGAACTCAGGCACTTCGTAGTTGAGATGGCGATGGTCATACACGCTCACCACCTGCTCTTCCAGAATATCCTTCAGCAGCTTGAGATCCACAACAAACCCAGTCACCGGATCGACCTCACCCGCAACAGTCACCTCAAGCGTGTAGTTATGCCCGTGTCCATTCGCGTTGGCGCATTTGCCAAAACGGCGTACGTTCTCTTCATCACTCCACGCAGGATTGCGATAAAAATGCGACGACGAAAATTCGGCTTTGCGCGTAAGGTAGATCATCACTCTCTAGGATATTGGATGTCCGCAAAACGCGCTCTAGCGGCGGCCTCGACTGGCGCGTGTCTTTGTCCTGGTCGCGGACCATATCCACGCAATCCCTGCATAGAGCAAACCATTCAACACAGGTACGCTATACACCAGTGCCCCGCCTGACGCATAACTCAGCAAAAACGGCGGGCAGGTGAAAAACATCATCACCTTCATTCCCATATTCACCGGAATGTCAGGGTCATCGGAAACACGCAAAATGGCAAACATCCAAACCACGGCAATCGCTGCGCCGAGAACAAAGGCCAGACCTAATATCCAATTCAACCGCGCTCGCCGCCGCATAACGACCACCTCACCAGGAATGACCGACCAGAAGCTAAAGACTAACAGCCAAAAAGCTATTTCTTTCCCAGCGCTAATTCAATCAGGGCCTTCTCTTCCAGATCATGCGCCTTCGCCGATCCTGTAGCGGGAGAAGCTGCCTCATGCCGTTTGATACTCAACACACGGCGATTGCCTGCACACTGCCGCAGCAAAGGCATGGCATAGTTCAGCGCGCCCATGTTCGACGGCTCTTCCTGCACCCAAACCACTTCTTCTGCGTTTGGATACTGCTCCAGTGCGGCAATCAACTCCGCCTCGGGCCACGGATACAACTGCTCCACAAATACGATCGCCGTGGAGTAGTCGCCGCGTTTTGCCCGCTCTACGCGCAAATTGTGGCCAATCTTGCCCGTGCATACGAGAATGCGCTTTGGGTCCTTCGCCTCACCATCTGCCAGCACATTGCGAAACTTCTTCGAGTCTGCCGCATCGCCGAAATCGGCAATCGGCGAAACTGCATCGGGATGCCGCAGCATGCTCTTGGGCGTAAACACGACGAGCGGTTTGCGGAATGCCGTGAGCGCCTGCCGCCGCAACAGATGGAAGTACTGCGCTGCATTAGAAGGCTGCGCCACAATCATGTTGTCCGTCGCACAAAGCTGCAAATAACGCTCCATGCGCGCCGACGAGTGCTCCGGCCCCTGCCCCTCATACCCATGTGGCAGCAACAGTACAACGCCACTCAGCAGCCCCCATTTCTGCTCGCCCGCGGAGATGAACTGGTCGATGATGATCTGCGCGCCATTGGCAAAATCACCAAACTGCGCCTCCCACAAAGTCAGCGTTTCTGGATAATCACGCGCATAGCCGTATTCGAATCCAAGAACCGCCGCTTCGCTCAGCATGGAGTTGTAGACCTCGAAACGGCCCTGCTTCTCGCTCATGTGCTGCAGCGGAATCCACTTCTTCTCCGTCTCGATATCGGTCAGCACAGAGTGCCGTTGGTTGAACGTGCCTCGTTGTGAATCCTGCCCCGAGAGGCGCACACCATGGCCCTTCTCCAGCAGCGATGCATAAGCCACAAGCTCAGCCATGCCGTAGTCGAACGGGCGCTTGCCTTCGCCCATCTCCTCACGCTGTTTCAGCAGCGCCTTCACCTTCGGATGCACATGGAAATCAGCAGGCGTCGTTACCAGCTTCGCAACCAGCGCCTTCACCTCAGCCGAAGACAGCCCCGTTTCCACGTTCAGTGAATCGTCGATATATCCGCCCTTGTATGCCGACCAGTATGTCGGCAACTCCGACAGGTGCGGAATGTGCTCGGCCTCTTTGCCCAGCGTATGCTGCGCGTAAAAATCCTGCTGTATCTGCTTCGTCTCCGCTTCCGCATTCACGCCAATGCGTTCTGCATAGCTCTGGTAAAGCGGCGGCGTATTCTTGATGATGGCGTAACGCTTCGGCTGCGTGACAGTCGGATCGTCCACCTCGGAGTGTCCGTGGCGGCGGTATCCAATCAGATCAACCACCACATCGCTCTGGAACTTCGCGCGATACTTCGCTGCGATCTCCGCCACCCGCACCACGGCATCGGGATCTTCTGCATTCACATGGAAGATAGGAATAGGCAAACGCTTTGCTACATCGGTCGCAAAGCGTGATGAGTTCGACTCCTGCGGCTCCGCGGTAAATCCAAGCAGATTGTTCACCACAATCTGAATGGTGCCGCCCACTTCGTAACCCGGAATTGTCGCCAGCACCAGCGTCTCCGCCCAGATGCCCTGGCCCGCAAACGCAGCATCGCCGTGAATGATCATCGGCAATACCTTCTTCTTGCCCTCTTCGCCAAGACGCACCTGCTTGGCGCGCGTGCGTCCCATGATTACTGGATCGGCCGCTTCAAGATGCGATGGATTCGACGCCAGATGCAGATTGATCGTCTTGCCGTTCGCCGCGGTGTACCTTCCAGTCGCGCCCATGTGGTACTTCACATCGCCGCCGCCCAGTGTGCTGCGCGGATCAACATCTTCAAACTTGGTAAAAATGTCCGCCGCCGGCCGGCCGATCGTGTTCACCATTACATTCAGGCGCCCACGATGGCTCATAGCAAACATCGCCTTCTCCACGCCTTCGTTTGCCGACGTCGCAAAGACGCGATCCAGAAAAGGAATCAGCGCCGTCAGGCCTTCCAGCGAAAACCGCTTCGTACCGAGATACCGCTGCTGGATCACCTGCTCAAACAGATCGGCCTTGATAAGCTGCGTGAGCGTATGCGCCTGCTGCTCTTTGGTAGCGCGCGTCGGCTGCTCCATCTGCTCCTGCAGCCACTGGCGCTTCTCCGGAGAAGCGATATGCGAGAACTCCAGCGCAATGTTGCCGCAGTAGTAGCCACGCGCCTCGCGCGCATCCTCGCCCTCCGGCACCTCAATCGGAAACGGATCGGCAGGCAGATACTGCTTCAGCGGATCGAGCGTCGCCTGCAGATATCCCCAGCGGCGAAAGATCTCAAACACTGTCTCCCGTGGGCTGCCGGGTTCCGGTGCTCCACTGCGCAGCTCGGCGGCGGCGGAGCTGGGCTTCTGCTTGGACGAGGGAACAGACTTCGATGCGGGTTTCGGGGCGGACTTGGGGGTGGTGGCCATGCTTCCTCAATCGGCATCCCGCAGAAGGCGCACCAGCCAAGGCGCGCTCAAAATCGCGAAAAACGCCGTATTCCTATGCTAGCCGTTTTCTAAACTCTCTTCCTGCCACTTTTGCGATATACGAACTCTCCGTCCGAATAACGAACATACTTGATAACGCCATTTCAGCTCTGGCGACCACGGACTCGGAATAGCTTTGGTGATAGATTGAATGGCACCTTTATGAGCCTTTCCACTCTTGTTTCTGAGCGCTCCCGTAGTTCTCTCTTGAGGCGAGTCCTGTGGGCTCTTTCTCAGGTCCTTTTTGCAGAATGCTTGTACATCTTGGTCATCGGTCCGTTCAGACGCGCTGTGCATGCTGGAACATCGAAAGGCAGCATCTACATAATTCTGTTTTTACTGATTTCGTCGTGGCTGTATAGCCAGCGTGTCCATCATCGATTGAATAGCCTGCATCGTCTTGCGGAGAGAGATTCCGCAATGAGTGTCTCCTGGCTTGAAGGAATCCAAAATTCTCAGAACTGGTTAAGCATCTGCTTCATATATGTCTATATGTTGGCGATGATTGTCTCTCTTTCCGCAAAACTGTAATCGACTAACATCTTGTATCGCGACACATAGCATTGGACAGGTTGGTTAGCACTTTTACGATAGAGCTAAGAACCTATGAAACTCCTCTGGCTCTGCATCCTCGCGCTCAGTCCTATTTCAAAAGCGCAAGCCATCCCGGACATCGCCACGCTCATGCACGATGTCGAGCACAACCAGAAAGCCAGCGAAGACCTGCGCAAGCACTATTTCTACCGCGCCACCACCCGTACGGAAGAAACAGATAACAAAGGCAATATCAAAAAAGTGGAGACGAGCGTCTCGGAGATTTTCACGCGGAAAGGTGTGATCGTTTCGCGGCTCATCGAAAAAGATGGCAAGCCACTCTCAGAGAAAGACGCTCGAAAAGAAGAAGAATGTATAGAAAAAGACGTTGAAAAGGCCATAAAAAAGCGCGAAAAATTGCAGGCTGAAGGCAAGCATACCAACGGCAATGGCGAAGACGTTCTCACCATCTCCCGCATCCTCGAACTCGGCACCTTCACCAATCCGCGCCGGGAGACTTTCAAAGGCAGGCCCGCCATCGTGGTGGACTACGCCGGCGACCGCAATGCGAAGACGCGCAATCGCTTTGAAGATGTCTTCAAACTTCTGGCCGGGACCATCTGGATTGACGAGCAGACTCGTGCGCTCGTCCGCGGAGAAGGCCACGTTACAGATAACTTCCACGTTGGCGGCGGACTGCTGGTGAATGTGCACGAGGGCTTCCGCTTCTCCTTCGAGCAGACGTACGTGAACAACGAAGTTTGGCTGCCAAGCGTGGTGGAAGGCGAAGGCTCGGCACGCATCTTTCTTTTCTTCAAAATCCAGGGCCGCCAGCGCACTACATTCTCTAAGTACCGCAAATTCAGTGCATCGGCGACCATTCTGCCGGGTGTAACCGAGGTCAAGGACGCACCTGCCGAAGAAACAGCGCCGCAAAAGTAAAGAGGCAGCCAAAGCTGCCTCTTTACGCACATTCAAATCTGTTTACAGCGGTGTCACTTCCGAGGCCTGCCAGCCCTTGGGTCCCTTCACCACGTTGAACTGGACCTGCTGGCCTTCCTGCAAGCTCTTGAATCCATTGGACTGGATTGAGGTGTAGTGGACGAAGACGTCCTCACCATTGGCGCGGCTTACAAATCCAAATCCTTTTGCGTCGTTGAACCACTTCACTGTGCCTGTTTCCATAAAAGCGACATCCCTCAGAATGCAATTTGCCGTTGAATTCGAATGGCTAAGTGCAACGTGCGGCACAAAGCCATTCCTTTCAATCGATTGCGGCCAATGTACCAATCAGGACATGGAAATGCCAACAAAAATTTACCTATGTGCAGATTTCAGCAAAATCATGCAGAAATCGAAACATTAGGAATGATTGGTGACAATCTCTTCAGCGCGCTTCAGAACATCGTCGAGCGACATGCCGGTTGTATCCACGATGATGGCGTCCTCTGCTGGACGGAGGGGTGATTCGGCCCGGGAGCGGTCGCGAGCATCCCTCTCCTTCACCTCGCGGAGAGTTTGCTCGCGCGACTCCTCGGAGGCGCCGCCCTGCTGCACAAAGCGGCGGTCACCGCGCACTTCAGCAGAGGCATCGAGAAAGATCTTTACATCCGCATCCGGAAAGACAACCGTTCCGATATCGCGACCTTCCATCACCACGCCGACTGGCGACGCCAGCCCCATCGCGCGCTGCTGCGCCACCATCCATTGCCGAACAGACCCATGCACCGAAACGCGTGATGCGAGCGCGGTAATCTCCGGCGTGCGGAGCTGCGCGGTCACATCTTCGCCATCCAGCAGAACGCGATTGCCCTGTTCCGTCGGCTGGAGTTCGATGCGTGTGTTTTCCGTCTGCACGGTTACAGCGGCAGCGTCGTCTACATTGACAGACTTACGTGCGCACTTGAGTGCAAGCGCGCGATACATGGCCCCTGTTTCCAAATTAAGCAGACCGAAGCGGCGCGCAAGATGCGCCGCGACGGTGCTCTTGCCCGCACCCGCCGGTCCATCAATAGCAACAATTGGTCCGCGTTTAGCAGCAACCGCACTCATCCACGATCTCCATCGTCACGACGCTTAGGCGCTCCACCGCGGCCTGGACCAAAACCGGGACCTTTGCGCGGACCACCCGTTCCCTTCTTCGCAAAGCCACCGGGCTTGCCGCCGAATCGGCTGAAGCCGCCAGCACGTGGTCCAGATTTAGACGCGAAGCCACCACCGCCGGGACGTGGCGAAAAGGGACGACGCTCTCCGCCTTCGCGGGGAGTAAATGGACGGCGTTCTCCACCCTCACGAGGCGTGAAGGGACGGCGTTCTCCGCCTTCACGCGGAGTGAACGGCTTACGAGCACCGAAGGGTTTGCGGCCACCAAAGGAGGGCCGACCGCCTTCGCGAGACGTGAACGGCCTACGTTCGCCCTCTCCGCGGGGAGTGAACGGACGACGCTCGCCGCCCTCACGCGACGTGAATGGCTTGCGATCGCCGTAGGGTTTGCGGTCGCCATATGAAGGACGCCCGCCTTCGCGAGGGGTAAACGGACGACGCTCACCATCTCCACGAGGAGTGAAGGGCCGACGCTCGCCACCCTCGCGTGGTGTGAACGGCTTGCGATCGCCGTAGGGCTTATGGTCGCCATACGATGGACGGCCATCTTCACGCGGGGTAAACGGACGACGCTCACCATCTCCACGCGGAGTGAACGGTCTGCGTTCGCCACCTTCACGAGGCGTGAATGGCTTGCGATCGCCGTAAGATGGACGACCACCCTCGCGGGGAATAAACGGCCTTCGATCTCCGCCTTCACGCGGCGTAAACGGACGACGTTCCCCATCTCCACGCGGAGCAAACGGGCGGCGCTCGCCACCTTCGCGCGGCGTGAATGGCTTCCGATCTCCGTAGGATTTGCGATCACCATACGACGGACGGCTACCACCCTCGCGAGGCGTAAGGGGACGGCGTTCGCCATCGTTCTGACGCGACCGCGAAAAAGCAGGGCGATCTCCACCTTCGGTGCGTGCCGGACGTACTGCGCGCTCTTCATCCCACGGTTTGGTGAAGTCCTTCTTCGGTGCATCGCCTTCTTCGCGGCGCGTGAATGGACGGCGTTCGCGATCGCTGCGCGTTTCATCCCGCTTACCCGCCGGTGTGCGGACAGGATAGTTCGACGGTGCGCGCTCGTAACGCGAGACCTGCTCCGTCTGCTCAACCACAGGCTCTTCCACTTCAGGAAATTCAGGAAGAGTGCCTGCAATGTAGAAGAGCGTTTTGCCTGCAACAACATTCGTCTCAAGCTGCTTGGTCTGGTGCAGATTGTTCACAATCTCGCGGATGCGCGAACGGGCCGCAAGCGGCGACAGGAACGTTTCAATCTCATCATTCGTGGCAGCAATGGCCTGTGGCATATAGAGCGACATAAGCGCGCTGATCGCCGTCGGCAAACCCGCATTCGAACCTGCCTTGATGGGACGCGTGAAGCGCGAGGTAGCAAGCTCCCACTTTGCAGAAGCGCCGTCGGCGTGCGACACAGGAATCACGCGGCCAATCTGCCAGAGCTCGCTCAGAGCGCGGAGCACGGCGGCTTCTGTAATGCCTGCACCCATTTCGGCAGCGAGATCGAGCGCTGTCTGCTCGCCTTTGTCCTTGAGCGACTCCCACACATGCAGCGCCAGCGGAGAAACTTTCATGCCTGCACTGGTGGAAGGAGATTGCTTCCAGCCTTTATCGCCACGCAGCGTGTAGACGAAGGAGAACGCCTGAGAAGAGCAGACGAAATCCGGCACATCGCCAATGCCGCCAAGAAGGTTAAGCGGAACGGCCGCTCCTTCCGAGACAAGGCGCGCGAGCATGCGGCGCGCTGTTTCCATCTCTTCAGGAGAGAAACCGTTGATGGTGGGCGGAGCGGGCTTTACAGGTGCAGGCGCTTCCACTTCACTGGACTCTGTCGCGCTTGCATCCAGTTCTGCGTGTTTATCTTCCTGCGCTGTCTCATCGGCGTCCTGCCCGGAACCCTCCGCATCTTCCTCTTCAGCCTCGCGCTCTTCCACCTCTACGGCAAGAGAAACATCCTCTACCGGCTCCTCATCGGTAGTAACCACATGGCCCTTCTCCGGGCGGCCAAGTACGGCCTCCACAAAGCTGGGCGCAGGTGCGGGCAGTTCATCGGTAAGAGGAACGTAGGGAACGAGGCCGGCTTCAGCGAGCCACTCGGCTGCATCGTCGATGGTCAGCAGGCCGTTGCCTGCCATATGCCACAGAGGTTTCCGCGCGGCCTCAAGCTGAGTCCGCGTAAATGTCTTTGTCTTGCTCACGATTGGTTCTTCTTTCTCCGTGGAGACTACCCACGGAAAGGAAACTTCTGAGAAACCGAAAAGGAATGGAATAGCACGCTGCCGTTCCTTGTTCCCTGGCTTCTGTTCCCTCTTTAAATGCGCTGAAATGCGCGTTGGATGTCTTTATGAGAATACCGCAGAGCGATGGGCCGGCCATGCGGACAACTCATCGGATTCTCAGTTTTACCTAACTCTTGCAAAAGCCACTCGATTTTCTCGGCAGGAAGTGGCGTATTGATCTTAATGGCCGCGTGGCAGGCGATGGATGCGGCCACCCGCATCCGGCGGGCCTCGGTGTTTTCAGCCTGGTGCGTGCGTTCGTCCACCTGCAGCAGTTCGCCCAGCGTGAGTTCGAGATGTTTGCCCTCCAAACCAATGGGCGCAGCCTTAATCGCCAGAGTTCGAGGGCCGAAGGGCTCCGCTTCAAAGCCGTTGCGTTCCAACTCGTCCGCCATCTGCGCAAAGGCAGCCATCTGTTCGGGCAATAGATCAATGAGTACCGGCATGAGCAGGCGCTGGCGCTGCACGAGCTCCGCCGTGCGGCTCTTCACATGTTTTTCAAACAGGACACGCTCGTGCGCAACGTGCTGATCGATAATCCAAAGGCCTTCTTCGTTGGCTGCGAGAATGAACGAGTCTTTCAACTGACCAAGCGGTTTGAGAGAGCCGAGCGCATTAAGTGTCTGCGGCGTTTCTTCTTCAGCAGCACGCATCTCTTCTTCCACTTCCTCAGCGTTCAGCCCCGCAGCGGCGGGCGAGATGCGGATACTCTCGTTGAACTCAAACTTCCCCGGCTCGGCAGGCAGAGCTTTTTCTGTGAGCGAGAAGCTCCCGACGTCGTCGGCGTTGATCGGCTCACTAACACGCTTCGCCTCTTCCATCGCCTTCTGCTCTTCGTCGCTGGGCAGCGCCTCGCTCCACGGAACATTGCCGACGGCCATCGCTCCGACGTCGAGCAGCAGGCTTTCGCTGGCGCGGGGAGCGGCGTTGAGCGCAGTGGCAAAGCTGATGGCGGGCTTCGCTTTCATCACCGCATTGCGCACGGTGTCGCGAACAAAGTCATGCACAAACGCACTCTGGCGGAAACGCACTTCTGTCTTGGCCGGATGCACGTTCACATCTACTTCCTTCGGCGGCATCTCCAAAAAGAGAAGCACAACCGGGAACGACGTAGGCGGAATAAGGTTGCGATACGCCTCGCTCATGGCGTGCAGCATCACGCGGTCGCGCACCTGGCGTCCATTGACGAAGACGTAGATGGAATTGCGATTGAGCTTCTGCAACTCCGGTTTAGAAACAAAGCCACGAATGCGAAGAAACCCCGGCTCCGGCGGTTCGTAATCTTCAGCGCGTTTCCACGGCGGAGGCTCGGGGACGCCCGCGCGCTGGAAGTCGATCTCGGCAGCCGTGGGAATCATCTCGCGAAACGTATCCGCGCCGAAGATCTGGAAGAGGCGCTCGCCTGCATTGTTCACCGCCGGCGCGACAAGCAATGCATGCGTAGTGGTGTGCAGTTCAAAGTGCTTGTCAGGATGCGCAAGCGCATAGTGCGTCACCAGCGCGGCAACATGGCTCAGTTCAGTCGATTCACTCTTAAGAAATTTCTTGCGCGCAGGCGTGTTGAAGAAAAGGTCTTTGACGGCAATGGTGGTGCCCTGCGGACGCCCAACATCGTCCACATGCAGCATGTTACCGCCTGCAATCTCAATGCGCGTGCCCACTTCATCTTCTGCCGCGCGGGTCTCCAACTCCACGCGCGCAACCGAGGCAATGGAGGGCAACGCCTCTCCACGGAAACCTAGCGTGGAGATCTCAAGCAGATCGTCCGACGTGCGCAGCTTGCTCGTAGCATGGCGCTCAAAGGCGAGCATCGCATCATCGCGCACCATGCCCGTCCCGTTGTCCTCAATGCGGATAAGTTTGCGGCCACCGGCTTCCACATCCACGCGAACACGCGTGGCGCCAGCATCGATAGCGTTCTCCAGCAGCTCTTTAACGACCGAAGCGGGCCGCTCCACCACCTCGCCCGCGGCGATCTGGTTGGCAACTTGATCAGATAAGACTCGGATGCGGCCCATGGAGTAATTTTACGGGCGTCGCTGCAATGCGATCGATCTCAAACAAAATAGGACAGCTTGCGCTGTCCATTTGCAATCTAGAATGGTCGGGGAGAGAGGATTCGAACCTCCGACCCCCTGCTCCCGAAGCAGGTGCTCTACCAGGCTGAGCCACTCCCCGATGTGTTGCTTGAACTGTGTTGGAGGCGGGAAACACGTGCGCTGGCACGCGTCTGACCAACTTTTTGAGTGTACCAGAAAAATGGACGTCTTCCGCGCTTACGAGCGTACTCCGTTGCAGTTCCCTCCGGATCATATAAGCGCATGGTCCGTTGTGCGGCTGGTGCGAACTTCTGCCGATCAGTTCATCCATTTACGGTTTTTCGGGTCACGCTTCTCTTCATCAGGAGAGATGTAGCGTCCCTCCGCATCGAAGTGGACTTCCCGATTTTGTTTGCGCATATAGACCTCAAACTTGCGTGCAGCGCGACGTCGCTTCCAACGGTAATAGCTATTGCGCATGCTGAAGTAGCGTTCCGACATGCCAAAGGCCATTCCCCGCCGGGGAGCATAACGCACAAACAGATATGCGCACAGGCCGGAAGCAAGTTGCGTAACGGCAGAGAGCACATCTTCTCCGCGCACCATCCATGCAAGATCGATCAGCACGTAAATGGCAACGAGATACTTCGCCTTCATACGGAGAACGAAAAAGAAGATGATCTCCTGCTCGGCATTCAACATGCCGAAAGCCACCAGCGTGGCAAACGCCGCGCTCCAGGCTCCGGTGGCCGCAAGCGCCGGATGCATGCTAGGAATCGGCAGAAAGGCGATTAGCGTAGTGAGAACCGCTCCGCCGATCACGGAACCATAGAACAATTCTGTGAGCCACCGGCTGCCGCGTTCTTGTTCGGTGACTGCGCCAAAGAACCAGATAGTCAGCAGCGCAAAGGCAGTATTCAATACGCCGCTTGGAACAAAGGTGTATGTCAGAAGCTGCCACAGCCAGCCGTGGACTACACGATCAGGAACCAATGCAAGCACCCCAATCCATGCAGACTGCCGCGGCAGGGCGAAGCTAAACAAAGCCAGCGCGAAAAAGACGGCAACATACGTCAACACGATCCGGCGTGTTGCTCCGGAAAACGGCGGCAGCGAGAGGGTACGGCCCGGCATGTCTCCTATTGGAGCATGAATTGAGCTTGTTTCGAACGACCATCCTCTACGCGAAATGGCGCGTCCAATCCCTGCAATGCCCGCATCCTGCGCACGGGCTGCTTGACGGCGCATGGTGTTCGGGCTACAACTACCAAGTCGAAGATTGCAGACCGCAACTTCGTAATGCTTTGGAGGGTTAACTGTATGGCGATTTGCCCGGAGTGCGATAGCATGCTGGACCTCGACGAGGAAGAACTCGAAGAGGGTGAAACTGTCACCTGCGACGAATGTGGGACCGATCTTGAGGTCGTCTCCAGCGATCCGCTTGAACTTGCGCCGGTAGATGAGGAAGGTTATGACGATGAAGACGATCTGCCCATCAAGGACGAGGAAGAAGACGAGGAGTAAGGAAACGTATACTCAATCTATGAATCGTCATACTCCTCTTGCTCTTCTTCGCGGAGCTGCAATCTCAGTGGCTTTGCTTCTGCCATTCTCGGTAGCAATGTTCCCCACGCAGATGGCCGCGCAACGGCAGGCCGCGTCGCGCACCGTTCACGGTAAAGTGACGGAAAAGGGCGGCGGGCCGGTAAAGGGCGCTGTCGTTCATCTCAAGGACTTGCGCGCGCTTTCGCAGAAGAGCTTTATCACGCCTGAAGACGGCACCTTCCGCTTCGGCCAGCTCAATACAAACTCAGACTATGAAGTCTGGGCGGAAATTGATGGCAAGAAGAGTTCAGTCAAACGGATTAGTTCTTTCGAAGCAAAGAATACATTCGAGATTTCCTTGACCATCGACTGATAGATTTATCTTTCTTACTGTTGGGTGAGGCGCTCCTCTGTGAGCGCCTCATTGTTTTCAATAAAGATAGCGAGAGATACAGCCTTGCGGACAAAGCGTTTAGGCGGAATAATTCATAAACGCCAAATGTGTTGTTGATTGTAGGTGGCTGCTGTGCCAGGTGCTCTGTTCGGGTTTCTTATCCCGATCGTATTTATCGTTATCTTTCTCAATCTGCTTCGCAGCAGGCGGGGAGATGTCCGGCTCCGATGTTGGATTGCCGGATGGCTGCTTGCGATACCTGCACTCACGCTCTCCTCAACAGACATTTTGAATGGGCATCCACGGGCCCTCGCCTATCTCATCATCCTCTGCAAAATCGGCGTTGGCGTTTCGTTTCTCATGTCGGCGCCCGCTCACCGCGGAGATAAACGGGGGGCTATATACGCCGCATTCGGCCTGGGCATACCAGCACTCGTCTGTGCGACGCTGATTATCTTCCGACCTATTCCCATATGGCCTGCCTGCCTTTTCACACTTTTGGCCGCCTTGGCTGGAGTCGCTCTCATCTATAGGCGGACGAAAAGTGGCAGCTTCATCTCACTGATGTTTGTCGTCCCTTTGGGGGTGTTCTGCGTATGGATGCTCTTGCTGCTGCTCCAGGGAGAAACACGCCTCGCTCTCTCGCTTATCGTGACAGAGTTCCTGGCAGCGAATGCTATCGCCCAGTTCATCAATTACAAGCGAAAGACGTTAGGGTTATGGATCAGCGTCGCTGGATATGTCTCCTGGACGTTTGCTACGACTTCCGTTTCCCATCTGCTGGGGTACAGTCCTCAGGTGCGATACTCCTTCCCGCCGGAAATTCTGCTGGGAATTGGCATGATGCTGTTGCTAATGGAAGAGAGTCTGTTTGACGCGCAAAGGCTCGGGCGCAACTTCAAGACCATCTTTGAGAGCTCTCCACATATGATGTGGATGATCGATCCGCTAAACCTGAGGATCATAACGGCCAATCAAGCGGCGGCGGAAGGCCACGGCTACTCTCTGCACGAATTTAAGCAGCTCCAGGTGACGGACATCATTCATCCGGATACGGCGGAGCAGATTGCAGCCGATGTCAGATCGGCAGCGCCAAAACCCAGCCGCGCGTCCATCCATCGTCGGAAAGACGGCAACCTGTTCCCAATCGACATTGAGGGCCGCAGCGTTCAGATAGACGGCAGACAACATCGCCTCGTAATTGGCGTGGACGTTACGGAACGCGAGCAGTTGCTCTCTCTGCTGCGCGAACAGGCGATCAACGACTCCCTCACAAATTTGTTGAACCGTCGCGGATTTCAAGCAGCATCGGAGCGCCTGATACAGGAAGTAAGCACTACGGACGGAGCGGTGGCGCTCATCTCGTTCAACATCCGCCAATTCAAAACCGTGAACGATACGTATGGCGACGCGATTGGAGATCGGTGTCTTCAAGCGATTGCCAGTCGCCTTCGCGACAAAATGCAGACGGACGATATCGCTGCTCGTACCGGCGGCGATGAGTTCAAAATAATCTTTCGCCATGCTCAGAGCAGTAAGGCTGCAGAGCAACTTGCCAGCTCTCTTCTGCAATCGCTCTTGGAGCCATACAGAATCGACGACGTCTCTATTCGCCTTGCGTTCAACATGGGCCTTGCCACTGCGCCGGAAGATGGGACGGATGCGGCCACGCTGAGGCGAAAGGCGATGAGCGCAATGGCGCACGCCCGTACTACCGGCGCGCAGAGGCCTTGCCGGTTTTCCTCTGAAGATGCTGCCGCTGCGCGCGAAGCGGTCCGCTTGGGGGAAGCTATCCGCGAGATGCTGCAGAACAACAGCTTTCAGGTGCACTATCAACCCATCTGCGCTCCTGATGGCACGGTAAAGTCACTGGAAGCACTGCTTCGCATGCATCATCCTGAGCTGGGAAACGTCAGTCCTGCAAAATTTATTCCAGTTGCAGAAGACACGCGACTCATCATTCCGCTAGGCCAGTGGGTCCTTGAACACGTGTGCCGTCAGCTCAGCGCATGGGCGAAGGAAGGCATACCGATTGTGCCGGTTGCCGTAAACATCTCTGCGCTACAATTTCGATCATCGGATTTTGGCAACAACATTCTTCGCACCATGGAGACGTTCCACCTTCCGAAGAATCTTATCTACCTGGAACTGACCGAAAGCACCGTTCTGCGAAATGCCGCTGAAAGCCTTGAAGCCATGCGGTCTATTGCTTCCAGCGGTATTCGTTTCGCCATCGATGACTTCGGCACCGGCTACTCCTCACTCGGCCGGTTGCGGGACATGCCTATCTCCACACTTAAGATTGACCGTTCGTTCATCCAGAAGCTGCGCCCGAATGACACCCTGGTGGAAGCCATCATCTCGCTGGCGCACGCCCTGCAAATGGATGTCGTTGCCGAAGGCGTAGAGACCGAAGAGCAGTTGGAAATCCTGCGCTCCCTTGATTGCGATTCCATTCAGGGATATCTTCTCGGCCGTCCTGCTCCCGCTAAAGAAACAGCCGAGATACTCCGCAATGGAACACTGATACCGTAAGAAATATTATTCGTGTAAAACCTAAAGGCATTCCCCCAAACCTGGACAATCGTTTGCCGCTCGAAGATGATATTGTCTCAGGGAAATCCATGACCATTCGTCTGCGACCCGTGATCGGCGCACTTGCGCTCCTCCTTTGCCTGTCTGCCTCATCCGCCAGCGCCCAATTCGTCCACACGCGCGGCAAAGAGATCGTGGACGCCTCCGGCAAACCGCTCCACCTTCACGGCACCAACCTCGGCAATTGGATGGTGCGCGAAGGCTATATGTGGAAGATGCAGAACGGAGCGCCCGAAAGCGGACGCGAGATCGACCAGTTCCTGCGCGAACTCATCGGTCCTGCGCGGACCGATGCCTTTTGGAAGCAGTGGGTCGACACCTACATCACCCGCGACGACATCAAGCAGATCAAGGCCGCCGGCTTTGACTCCATCCGCATTCCCTTTCACTGGAAGTATTTCGACGGCGACGGAGCGGAAGGCTTCCGCCTCGTCGATCACGTCGTGCAGTGGTCGCGCGAAGAAGGTCTCTATGTCATCCTCGATATGCACGCCGCGCCCGCAGGACAGACCGGCACCAACATCGACGACAGCGACGGCTGGCCTTGGCTCTTTGAAGACGCAGCTGCGCAACAGAAGACCATCGACATCTGGCGCCGCATCGCGCAGCACTATCGCAACAACCCCACGGTGCTCGGCTACGACCTGCTCAACGAACCCATCCCGAACTACCCCGAGATGATGCACCTCAACCCCAAACTTGAGCCGCTCTACAAACGCATCTCCGCCGCCATCCGCGACGAAGACAAGAACCACATCCTCATCCTCGGCGGCGCGCAGTGGGACGGCAATCTCTCCGTCTTCACCCGTCCGTTCGACAAGAACATCGTCTACGAGGTCCACACCTACAAATCGCAGCCCGACCAGACCACCGCAGACAGATTCACCAAACAGCGCGACCGCCTCGGCGCACCCGTGTGGCTCGGCGAAAGCGGCGAAAACACCGACGAATGGATCGCCACCTTCGCTCGCGTGCTTAAAAAGAACGACATCGGCTGGTGCTTCTGGCCCTACAAAAAGATGGACGCCACCACCTCACCCGTCACCTTCAACCAGCCCGAGCACTGGGCCGAGATCGTCGCCTACTCCAAGCTCGATCGCGAAGTAGCGCACACCAAACAGCGCGTAAAAAGCCGTCCACCGCAAGAGGACATCGACCGCGCCATCGCCACCCTGCTCGAAAACATCCGCTTCGATCACGAGCGCCGCAACATGGGCTACATTCGCGCCCTCATCCCAGACACTAAACTGCATTAGACGCGACTAGCGACAATACCATTCTGCTTTGAAGGGCTGGGCTCTAGCCCAGCCATTATGCCTTCCCAACTACGGGCTTTAGCCCTTGAGGGACCGAATCTCTATCGCAATGATTGACCTTTCAAACCACGAAAATACTCACTCAATCGCTGCGATCCAAACACCGGCGCAACCATGTCCGTCGCCAGCATGGTCAAGACAAACTCAACCGGTCCATAAAACCTGCTGCTCGTCACGATGCGCAATAGCGCAAGAACAAATCTCCGCAATCCATCCGGCAGATGCACAACCCTGCATCTGCCACTGACCGCATCGCACGCCATCGACGCAATCTGGTTGTAAGTCAAAACCTCCGGCCCACCCACGGCAATCTCAGAGGCGCCACCCTGCATAGCATCCACACAAACCTTAGCCAGGTCAGCGCCGCTGATCGGATTCATGCGGCACTTACCATCTCCAAACAGAAACACGCTACCCTTGCGCGCCATGCGATAGAACTCACCCATATCGGAGAAATATCCCGTCGGACGAACAACGCAATACTCCAGCCCAGACTGCGCCAGCGCATCGACAAATCGTTCCTTCGCCTCACAAATTTTCAAGCGCCGCAACTCCCTCCCATGCAGCACTGAAACATAAACGAACTTCCTCACACCACTGCGCTTCGCCTCTTCCAGCAAATTCATATTCGACTGAAAATCGACATCCATATACGTCAGCCCATCTTTCTGCCGCGTGATCCCGACCGAAGAGAAAACAACATCCACATCACGGCAACAACCCATCAAAGATTGCGGCTGCGTCACCTCCGCCTCGATCACCACCCCCCGCGAAATCCCTTCACTCTCCAACTTGCGGCGGTCACGCACCAACGCAGTGGTGAAATATCCCCGTGCCCCCAGCTCCTTCACAACAAAGCCACCCAGATATCCCGTCGCTCCCGCCACCAGAACACGTTCCATTGCGTGCCTCCTGAAGAAGAGATGAAAGAATCCCGCCTCTCGCATCCATCAAAACCGAAAAACCGCACAAAACAGAAAAGCCCCGCCGCAGCGGAGCTCTCTGTACTACCTCGACCTTACGTCGAAACTTATTTATGCAACCGGCTCAACCGCTACAAAGCGGCCGCGATTTCCGCGGTCCAGAAACTGGACGCGGCCGCTCACCTTGGCGAAGAGCGTGTCGTCCGAGCCACGGCCCACATTCAGACCGGCCTTGATTGGTGTCCCGCGCTGACGCACAATGATCGATCCGCCCGTCACCACCTGGCCGGCAAACGCCTTCACGCCCAGACGCTGTGCGTTGGAATCGCGTCCGTTAGAAGAGCTTCCGCCACCTTTTTTATGTGCCATTTCTTTGCCTCATCACCGGGCGGCGGATTTGCCAGCCTACCCTGTCAAAATCAAAATCTTATTGCGAAACGATTCCGCTTATGCCTTGAAGCTCTTGCCCGCCACCTGGATCTCGTTGATCTTTACTTCAACAAAGTTCTGGCGATGGCCCTGCAGCTTCTTGTACTGCTTCTTCCGCTTGTAGTGGAAGACCAGGATCTTGTCGCCGCGGCCTTCGCTTACAACCTCAGCCAGCACCTTGGCGCCGTCGAGCTTCTCCTCGAACTTGCCCTCTTCGCCGCTGACAGCCAGCACATCCGAGAACTCGATCGCGCCGTTCTCGTTGGCGGTCGTCTCAATCTTTACGGTGTCTCCCGGAGCAACACGATACTGCTTACCGCCGGTACGAATGACTGCGTACATAACTTCCTCCACGCGCACTCAGGGCGCGCAAAAATCTCATCTGCCAGGCATTTCCAAAGAAGAACGCTGGGAATACAGGTGGCGACCGGTCCGGAACAGGGCCTTCGCCCGCATCAGACCGCCCCGGCAAACAGGGGCATCTCACCAAACTTAACGAGAATACCGGATACAGCCGAGCGGGTCAACCATCCAGATTCTGCACACCAGCTTACTCCATCTACCCATCCTGCATCCCACCTTTCAGGCCCATTTACGGTCGAAAGGGACACGTATGCGCAAGATAACCTGCCTGTTTGCACTACTTCTCCTCTCTGCCTCCCTCGGAGCGCAAGACGCCCGAAAGATCGTCCAGCAGGCCGTGGACACCGAGATCGCCGCCAACCGCTCCGACCATTCCCACTGGCTCTTCCGCGAAGTGAACAAGCAGCCCGCCAAAAGCGTCACCCAGTGGGTCGCTCAGACCTCCAAAGGCGAGATCAAACGCATCGTCATACGCAACGGAGCCAAAGTCCCCCTCGACCAGCAACGCAACACCGTCATGTCCTTCATCCATGACACTTCCGCTCTCAGCAAGCAGCGCCGTACTGGAGCGGACGATGACAAAAAAGCCGAGACCTTCATGCGCCAGTTCCCTGTCGGCTTCCAGTGGGAGATCGTCTCGCGCGATGCCAACAGCATCCGTCTGCACTACAAGCCCGATCCCAATTACGACCCGCCCACCCGCGAAGCCCGCGTGCTCGCCGCCATGGAAGGCAACATGACCGTTCACGCCACCCAGCACCGCATCATGGCGCTCGATGGGAAACTGACCGACGATGTCACCTTCGGTTTCGGCCTCTTTGGCCGTCTATACAAAGGCGGCAGCTTCTCCGTGCTGCGCGAAGAGATTGCCCCCCAAATCTGGCAGATCACCAAGAGCACCACCCATATCCAGGGCCACGCACTCATCTTTAAAACCATCTCCGAGCAGGAAGACGACACCAAATCCGACTTCGAGCGCCTGCCCGACGACATCACCCTCGACAAAGCCGCCGAGATGGTCCTGGCCAAACCGGAGTAATCAGGAGCAGGGGAACAGGCAACAGATTCTAATCAACCAAGTTGCCTCCTACGCCTTGGCCTCTTACTATTCCCTATCCCTACTCCCTGTTCCCTGTCCCACTCCCCATGTGCGATAAAGGACAGCGCATGCGAAAGTTCATTGTTTGCTCTGTCTGCTCTCTTGTGGCCGCCACAATGTTGCATGGGCAGGTCACGGAATCCAGCCTGCGCGCGCAGTTCCGCAACCCCGCCAAGCAATACCGGCCCATGGTGCGCTGGTGGTGGCCGGGTAACAACGTTACCGAAACCGAGCTCCGCCGCGAGATGGGCGTACTCGACGCCGCAGGCTTCGGCGGCGCGGAGATCCAACCCTTCGCCATCGGGCTCGCGCCTCTCAAGCTCTCCACTGAGGAGATGAAGCGCGTCAACGACTTCCCCTCCGGCAGCTTCTTCCGTAACATGGCCGCCACTGCCGACGAAGCCAAAAAGCGCGGCATGTTCATCGACTACACCTTCGGCTCCGCATGGCCCTTTGGGGGCGGATACGCCATCACGCCCGAACTCGCCTCCGTCGAACTCCGCTCGTCCGTGCGCACCGTGCAAGGCTCCGCACACTTCCACGGCAAGCTCGAAATGCCCGTCATCGAAGACGCCGATCCCGTCCGTGGCCCCAAGCTCCTGCAAGGCCTTCCCGCCGGATGGAAAGAGCGTTTCGAAAAGCACACCACCACAGTCGCCGTGCTCGCCATCCGCGGAGACAGCACGGTGTACTTCGACCGCCAGACACCCACGCGCGAACAGTTCGTCCTGCGCCCCGGCCAGCTCGACCCCAGCTCCGTCATCAATCTCACCGCGCGCACCTCCGCAGACGGCACGCTCGATTGGGATGTCCCCGCCGGCACCTGGCAGATCTTCGTCTTCCGCTCCATCCCCACCATGCGCAAGGTGCGCCAGCCCGCAGGCACCGGCCCGCAGTTCGATCTCGATCACCTCAAAACCGCGTCCTTCGCCGCGCACGCAAAACGCGTCGGCGATGCCGCCATGCCCTTTATGAAGGACTACGCAGGCACCACCTTCCGCGCCATCTTCTGCGACAGCCTCGAAGTCGTCGAAGACCTCTGGTGGACAGACGACTTCGCCGAACAGTTCAAACAGCGCCGCGGCTACGACCTCACGCCTTACCTGCCTCTGCTCCGCCGCGGACAGCGCGCCCAGTTCGTCGATCACCCCGACCAGCCAAAGTTCGACATGCCCAATATCGGCGACCAGGTACGGCACGACTACTGGCAGACTGTCTCCGACCTCATCTCCGAACGCATGTACGGCCAGTTCGACGCATGGGCGCACAAGAACCATCTGCTCACGCGCACACAAGGCTACGGCTCCCCCGGAGACGTGCTCAAGATCGGCGCGCACGCCGACATCGCCGAAACCGAAAACCTCTGGAACTACGGCCGCTTCGACTTCCTCAAGCTCGCCTCCTCCGCCTCCCATATCAGCGGACACCCCATCACCAGCAGCGAATCCTTCGTATGGATGGACCGCCTCTACATGCAGACACCCGAACTGGTAAAGACCACAGCCGATGCCAACCTCACCGCCGGCATCAACGAGATGGTCTACCACGGCTTCCCCTACATCATGCCGTCGGCCAAAGATCCCGCAGGCTGGTATCCCTTCGTCGGGAATGGAGCAGGCGCTTCACCCTTCTCGTATTCGTCGCTCTTCAACGAACGCGATCCGCTCTGGCCTTATTACACCGATCTCAACGCCTACATCACGCGCCTGCAATTCATCTCGCAAACAGGCAAAAACGTCGCCGATGTCGCCATCTTCCGGCACGAACTCACCGCCATCAGCTACGATCCACCCGCACCCACGCCCGCGCTCAACCAGGCCGTAATGGACGCAGGCTATGCCTACGATTACGTCAACGGAGACACGCTCGCGCACAGCACCGTCCGCAACAAAACACTCGTCACGCAAGGAGGCGCAACCTACCGCATCCTCTTCTTCCCCGCCGCGCGCCTCGTCTCCGCAGACACCATAGAACAACTGCAGAAGTTCGCAGCCGATGGCCTGCCCATCGTCTTCGTAGGAGACAAACCCATAGACAGCGACACGCTCTTCCAGCGCGAAAAGAACCAGCAACGCATCCACGCCGCACTCAATGCGATGACCGCGATGAAGAACGTCACCTCCGCAGCAGACATCGACGCAGCCATCGGCCAACTGAACCTCACAACGCCGGCCGCCATCGCATTCCACGCACAACCTCTGCCTTTCCTCGAAAAGCAGATCGGCAACACCACCTTCTTCTTCGTGCGCAACCCATCCGATCAAGCCGTCGCGTTCAACGCAACCTTCCACGCAAAAGGCCGCCCTGAACTCTGGAACGCATGGACAGGCGAAGCCACCACGCTCACCGCAAGCAAGAACAACGCTCTGCAACTTACGCTCAAACCAAACGGCTCCGCGCTCATTGCGTTCACGAACGACGACACAAGTCTCCTCGCCGAACCTGCCACCCCGCAACAACTCCGCTCCATCCCCATCGGCGACAAAGGCTGGCGCCTCGCCCTGCACTCTTACCCGTTCAAAAATTTCCAGCCCGCTGACCGCGACCTCACCACGCTCACCGACTGGAGCACCGACCCCGAACTCAAATCACTCTCCGGCAGCGGCACCTACACCACGCACTTCACCCTCACGAGCGACGACCTCACCCACCCGCTTACACTCGACCTCGGCACCGTCCATGACGCAGCCGCCATCCGTATCAACAACGGCCCCGCCGCACACACGCTCGTCACGCCACACACGCTCGACCTCGCACCACTCATCAAAGACGGCACACTCCACGCAGGCGACAACACGCTGGAGATCACTGTCTCCAACACCCTCTTCAACGCCGAATACTTCCAGACGCCGCGCTCCTTTGCTCCAGGCCGTCCCGTAAGCTCGTCCTCCGGACTGATGCCCTCAGGTCTGCTTGGGCCTGTCCAGATACGCGTTATGCAATAACTGCCGGGCCATCTGGCCACGAACAAAAAACCTTTTTCGAACTTCCCTAACCGCATCCGCGTACCCCTGTCTAATGCAGCGAATGGACAGGGACGATCGAGACGCGATCCGCCGTGTACTCAACGGCGATCGGGACGCCTATCGCGTCCTGATGCAGCGGTACTTCGTGCAAGTCCATCGCGTCGCCTGGCGCATCACTGGCGACGAAGCTGACGCGGAAGAGGCTGCCCAGGAGGCCTTTCTCCGCGCCTACAACAAGCTGCCGGGCTTCCGCATGGACGCCCAGTTTTCCACCTGGATTACACGCATTGCCATGAACTCTGCACTCAATCTCGTCGAACGCCGCAACCGCGATCTCAGCCGCACAGCCGAGCGCATCGACAGCTCCGACGGCATGCATACCCCGCACACCGCCGCCACGCCCGAGCGCGCCGTGTTGGACGCGGAAACCGCGCAACTCCGCCGCGTCGCAATGGCCACGCTCACGCCCATGGAGCGCACCGCATTCACCATGCGCCACATGGAAGATGTTCCCGTAGTCGAGATTGCGGCCGCGCTCAATATCCAGCCCAACGCCGCTAAGCAAGCCATCTTCCGCGCTGTCGGCAAACTGCGCCGCGCGCTCGCTCCCGTTGCGGGAGGCATGGCATGAGCCACTTCTCGCAGGACGAGATCATCGCCTTCCACCTCGGCGAATCACAGCATGAAGCTGCCGTACGCGTGCACCTTGAAGTCTGCGATGCATGCGCCGAAATCTCTTACTCCGTTGCGGAAACGTTGCGCGTCTTCTCCGCAGGCCGCGTTCCGCACACAGACTTTGAAACAAGCTGGCAGCGTGTCCGCTCTTCCATGGGCGTACTCGCTGCTCCCGGCCGCCGCTCGTGGCGGACGCGTCTCGCGTGGCCGGCCGTGGCCTCTCTCTGCGCTGTCATGCTGTTGGCCATCTTCTTCATCCATCGGCACAACGCGCGCATGCAAAACGCACATTACGCCTTCGACAGACCTGGCCCACTTACCACCGTTCCGGTGGACGAGCGCAATCACCTCGACGCCGCCGAGCGCTTGCTCACCGAAGTCAACCATACGCACGGCGATCTCGACGATGCCACGCTCGACGCCGCGCACCAGCTCGCGCTCAGCAACGCGATATACGTACAGCAAGCACAGCAACGCGGCGACATGGCCGAAGCTGCCACGCTCGAACATCTCGGTCGCGTACTCACCGATATCGGACATCAGCCAAAAGAAAACGCTCAGACATGGCGTCTGCGGCTGGAGATGAACACCGACGGTCTGCTGCTTGACATCCGCATCCTGCAGCAGAACGACGACCACTAACGAATTGCATGAAGAAGGACACGTTCATGAAAACCACACTCCGCGCACTGCTTTCATTCGCACTGCTCGCCGCTCTCCCCGCTCTGGCGTTTACGCCGCCCATCGATCCGCTCGACGCCTCGGACGACCCATCGTATGTCGCCGGCAAAAAAGCGCTCGACGATCAGCGCTGGCGCGATGGCATCCGCGCATTCGACAAAGTGATTCAAACGCGTAACTCTCGAGCCGACGCCGCTTATTACTGGAAGGCATACGCTCTGAACAAGATGCATCATGGCCCCGAAGCTGCCGCTACTTGCGAAGCTCTTCGCGCGAAGTTCCCCAAAAGTTCGTGGAACAAGGACTGCGGCGCGCTCACCATCGACACCGCAGTGGAGGAAGGCGTCTTTCCGAGTATCAAGAATGGTCCTCATGTAGAAGTGCGCGTACATCCGCAGGTCCACGTCCGTTATGAAGATGACGAGAACAGCAGCGACGCGCGCGACCCCGAGCAGGACATGAAGATACTCGCGCTCAACTCTCTGCTTCAGCAGTCGCCCGACCGCGCCCTGCCGCAACTGCGCACGCTGCTCAATAGCAACGCGCGCATGAGCACCAAAAAACATGTCATCTTCGTTCTCGCACAGAGCAAGAACCCCGAAGCGCAAAAAATTCTTGATGATGCTCTGCGGGGCAAAATGGACCCCGAACTCCAGCGTCAGGCCATCCTGATGACAGGCATCTTCCAGCGCAAGAGCTCCAATCCCGCACTCGTCGATATCTACAAAACCAACCCCGACGCACGCACGAAAAAAGCCGTCATCAACGCCCTCTTCATCTCGCAGGACGCAGCCGACATGGTCAGCATTGCCCGCCTCGAAAAAGACCTGGAACTAAAACGCCAGATCGTCTCCCAGCTCGCCCTGATGCACGACAAGGTTGCGCAGGACTACATGCTCGAACTGCTGAAGTAGCAGAGCAAGCCGCGATTGTTTTGAAGGGGCTGAGCTTCAGCCCAGCCATTTGGCAACAGCCAGAACGGGGCTTTAGCCCCTGAGGGATTGAATGCTCGCGTCACTCGCTGATTCCCCGGTTTATCAACCCACGGGCGGAAGGAGAACCGGCAGTACAGTAGGCGAGCAACGCTCCTGCTTGGCGCAAAATATTTTCGCTGCTCATCGAACTTCGCAGAGCAAAGCAGCGTACCCCCAGATACAAAGTTTTGCCTCCCGAGAAAAGGCATCCGCCGGCTGAAGCAATTCAGCCGGCATTTTTTGATCTATCGAGCAATAAAATCGGAGGGAGCAGTGGCCTTTAGGCCACTGAATAACAACCCTCACAAAAGGGGCTTCAGGCCCGGGCTTCTCTCACTCACAACCACAACTCTCCACCGCGACCAACGGAAGTGCCAAGCGAAGCGAACCGCCCTCCGCGCAGGAGCTGACAACTGAGAACAGGCAACTGACAACTAAGACCTAGCCCGCTTCACAGCATCCTCAGCCGCCTTCACCGCACGCCGCTCCCGTGCCTCCGGCGTCTGGTAATAAAACACACCCAGCAAATGCCCGCGTCTCTGCGCCGCCGTCATGTTCTTCCACCCTTCCATCGCTCCCGGATACCGCCGGAACACCACCTGCAAGATCGGCGGAAGCTCACGCTCGCCATCGATCGTAAGCAGGATGCGTTCGGCAAGCTGCTCCGCCGCACGCGTTCTGCTCTCAACGCTCTTCAACTCCATGATGCGCCGTTCAATGTCCTTCTTCGCCGACGGGCTGAACTTGTCATAAAACTTCTTCAGCGTGCGGTCGCTCTTCAGCAGCTTCCCCAACTCCGCAGGAACACCAGCCTCAGGCCGCTCTTCCATGTCCGGCGCGATCACCACATCCACCGCGCTGCCCAGCTTCACCTTGGCAGCCTTCTGCAATTCGCGATTTACCAGCAGCATCTGTCCGCCGCCTTTATATGGAAACAGCGACGTCCGAAAAGCAGCACCATTCACCGTGCCGCGCACCCTCATGCCATTGCGCTTCTTCCATGCAGCGGTCGCATCGAACGGCAGCCGCACCACGGTCCAGCCAAGACCGTCGCCACTCTTCTCCAGCACTCCGCGAAATGTCTTCTTCATGGCAATGCTCCCAACAAAGAGTAACGGTAACAGGAAGGTTAATAGCCCAAATATAAGGAGAAATCGCTCTAAAATGAGCTGTATTCAGTCGTAATACTCCATCCGTAACCGGGGATGAGTTGCAGAAAACAACCATTTTCACTGAAGAATGCTCCATTTTTAGTGGAAATCAAACTCCTGAGTGCGGACCACGCGCCAGATTGAATGAGGTTATTTAGCAAATGCTTTCGCTCATATCCGGTATGCTTTCTTCGGCTCTGCTCGCTGCTTCGGCGAGCAGCACCTCCGTTCCGCCTGCGCACGATGCCTGCCGCGCCACACTCACTGTCACCGATGCGCGCACGCTCGCCACAGAGACTCCTAATGCACGCGCCTTCGTGGAAAATCTGAAAGCCACCCTGAAAACGGAGATCGCCGGTCGGAATGGCAATTCCGTCAAAGTCCGCGTCATTAATACGGCAAACAAAAATGAAGTAATCGGTGTGTACTCTGTGAACCTGCGCACCGGTGCCGTTCTGGACGACGACCAGGAGCCCGCCGAAGATGGTCAGACCGCAGCTACCCGCCAGCGTCTCATTGCCCGTCACTGCAATTCGCGTTAAGGGCATGGTTCAGCCGTGCTGAATTGCCCGTTCAAGGCTTCGTTGCGCTTTACTAAGATTTACTGTGATTACTGCGATGCCGTAGCGGAATCGTAATCATTTGCCGTAATGACCTGCAGTCCCGGATTATTCACTACCTGCCGGTCCAACAGAACAAGGGTACGCGCACTGCCTTGCGGATAAGCTACTGCGCTGCCTGCGTATAGCGGCACGGTCGTATCCACCGGCACCTCACCTGCCGTCAGCACATTCACTGCGTACGTTCCTACTGGAACATTGATGTATTGCGTATTTACGCCCAGGGTCACATTGGTCAGCACGGGATTTACTTTTTGCAGCGTCGATCCCGATGGAATCAGGTAAATGTCTACTGGGCCAACCTTCGTCGCCTGATCGATGATGCGCAGAGCAATCTGTCCGGAAGGTGCGGGCGTGCTTTGGTCCTGCAGCACGGTGGATTGCAGACTGGCCGCCACATTGCCCACCAGCAGCGTGTACTGCTTGCTATTTGCGAGTGTTGCCCGTGTGGTGGTTAACACGGTGCGCGTATTTGCCTGGTCTACATCCAGCTTGTATGTGGCAGGCGTGATCGGGATATACGACGTGGTAGTGCCAAAGCCCAGGTTGTATGCCAGCACCGCATTGGAAGCATAAATGTCCACGCCACCAGAATCCGGGGAAGCATAGATGATGCGTAGCTGCGAAACGCTGGGCGAATTCGTGCTCACCGCCTGGCAACCAGACATGAGCAGGCCGCCCACCGCCAGCGAAACCAGCGAAACCGCGCGACGTACACCTGTCTGAAAAAGTCCGGGCATCATCCTGTAAAGGCTCCGCTTAACTCTACCGGATTCACGCTGACTGCACTACATGAAACTGCGCGTGGAAATCGCGTTCGCTTTCCGCTACTTCTTCGGCCTGTGCGCGACGATCATGTCCTTGACCTTGTCGTAGGTCGCCTGCGGAACAATGCCGCGCTGCACGATCTGGTTCTTCATCGTGTACGGACGGCCATCGATAATCCGCTTGGCATACACATCGCCGATGCCGGGCAGCGCCTTCAACTGATCGGCAGTTGCCGTATTGAGATCGAGCGGAGCACCTGTCTGCGCCGTGCTTGCCTTGGTCGCAGCAGGAGCAACAGGCTTGGCATTGGTCTTGGTGGATTTGGTTTGTGCACCTGCCACCATGCCTATAGCTAATGAAATAACTGCAATTCGCTTCAATAGGTTCATTGTTTCTATTCCTTTCTTAATTGGCAGTTCAGGGTCTACAAACATAATGGCTCTTCTCAAACAAGGTCAATCATCTTTATTATGATTCGCAAATGTCTGATTTATTTGAAGAAAAGGTTTGGCAGCCAGCTCTCGAAGTGGTCAATATCTACGAAGATTACGAGATCTTTAGAAAATCTTTTGCTGGGGTGCCTCCTAATATCGGACGGGCATATGCCGCATCTTTCATTGGTGCCGAGATTTGCAACGGAGGTTTCTCGCAACTGTTTTATAACAGCACGGGCATCTTGGTACCAGAAGGTATTGAAGGTATGCGCTTGCTGGGCATGCGTCAAACGGCAGACGTAGTGCAGAAGGCAGTCGATCAGCTTGGCGAGCCATATCCTCGGGAACGTGAAGACCGCATTACGCGCCTTGAACAATTGGAAAAACTCCAAGGAAAGAAGACCTGGTGGCCTTTTGAATCGGAGTTCTACAAACTGATTAATGCAGAGAACGGAGGTTTTCAAAAGGCCGCCGAGAAGTTTGCTGCAACAGTTGAACGTTGACACCACGCGGGCTTCGCCTTAGCCTTATAGAAGGAATGAGCCTGAACCTGCATCATCACGGTGTCCACCACCATCACGCCCTCAGCGTGCCGGCGGTCGCATCCGTGCTGTAGAGCAGCCCAAAGCTCACACAAGAGATTCGAAACCCAGGCCCGCTGAAGCGACTATCGCTGGCGGGCTTTGTTGTGTCCGCCACAAACATCACCCAACAGGACACAAGGAAAGAAACATGGCAGACGCAATCAAGATCGACTTCAACAAGATGGACGGCCTCGTTCCCGGCATCGTGCAGGACGCAAAGACAAACGAAGTGCTGATGCTCGGCTTTCTGAACGAGGAGAGCTACAACAAATCGCTGGAGAGCGGCTTCGTCACCTTCTGGTCGCGCACCCGCTCCAAGCTGTGGATGAAGGGCGAGACCAGCGGCAACCGCCTGAAGATTGTAAGCACCGCAACCGACTGCGACACCGATGCGCTGCTCTTCAAAGTAGACGTCGAAGGCGACGGCCTCGTCTGCCACGAAGGCACCGTCTCCTGCTTTACCAAAGACATTGCGAAGGAACAGAAATAATCATGGCCAACAAACTGAAGCTCGGCATTCCCAAAGGCTCCTTGCAGGAAGCCACCATCGATCTCTTCAAGCGCGCTGGATGGCAGATCTACGCCTCTGGCCGCTCCTACTTCCCCGCCATCAATGACCCTGAGATCGAATGCATGCTCGTCCGCGCGCAGGAGATGGCGCGTTACGTGGAAACGGGCGCGCTGGATGCGGGCCTGACGGGCAACGACTGGGTGCTCGAAAACCAGAGCGACGTGGAGCGCATCACCTCGCTCACCTACTCCAAGACCTCGCGCCAGAAGGTGCGCTGGGTGCTCGCCGTGCCTGAGGACTCACCTTTTCAGAAGCCCGAAGACCTCGCCGGCAAAACCATCTCCACCGAACTGGTGGAATACACCAAGCGCTACTTCGCTGAGAAGAACATCCCCGTAAAGGTCGAGTTCTCCTGGGGCGCCACCGAAGTAAAGTGCCCGATGCTCTGCGATGCCATCGTGGAAGTGACCGAAACAGGCTCCTCACTGCGCGCGAATCGTCTGCGCATCATCGAGACACTGATGGAGAGCGAGACGCAGCTCATCGCCAATAAAAAATCCTATGCCGATGACTGGAAGCGCCAGCGCATCGACAACCTTTCGCTCATGCTGAACGGCGCAATCGCCGCACTCTCGCAGGTCGGCCTGATGCTGAATGTCGAGAAGAAAAATCTCGACGCCGTGCTCGACATTCTGCCCGCACTCTCGTCGCCGACCGTTTCACATCTGCGCGACAGCGAGTGGGTCGCGGTAAACACCATTCTCGAAGAGGCTGTTGTGCGCGAAGTGATTCCCAAGCTGAAGGCAGCGGGTGGAAGCGGCATCGTGGAGTATCCACTGAGCAAGGTTGTTCTGTAATGAAGCTGATCTACACCAATACGCCGGAAGCAGCAGAGATCATCGCATCGCTGGAGACGCGCGGCGCGACCAACACCGCCAAGGTGGATCCCATCGTGCGCGAGATCATCGCAGGCATCCGCTTCAACGGCGACAGTGCTCTGCGCGACTACGCCGAAAAATACGACGGCCTAGCTCCGGGCGCGCCGTTGAAAGTGACGCCGGAAGAGATGAAGGCGGCGTGGGACGCTACCGATCCCAAGCTGCAGGCCGCGATGAAGCTGGCGCAGGCCAACATCCGCGCGTTTGCAGAGAAGCAGCTTCCGCGCGCGTGGAGCTTCCGCCCGATGGAAGGCATGGAGGTCGGACAGATCGTTCGTCCGCTCGCGTCCGTCGGCTGCTACGTTCCCGGCGGACGCTACCCGCTTCCTTCCACGCTGCTGATGACGGCAACACCGGCGCAGGTTGCAGGTGTGGAGCGCATCGTGGTCTGCTCGCCCAAGCCCGCGCGCGAAACACTCGCCGCCGCGCATCTCGCTGGCATCAACGAGTTCTACCGCGTAGGCGGAGCGCAGGCCATCGCCACGCTCGCTTATGGCACAACAACCATTCAGCCTGTCGATAAGATCGTTGGCCCCGGTAATCTCTACGTCACCGCTGCCAAGATCGCCGTCTCCAACGACTGCGGCATCGACATGCCTGCCGGGCCAACCGAGATCGTCTACACCAGCGAGACCGGCAATCCCACCGGCATTGCCGCGGACATCGTGGCGCAGGCCGAGCACGACCCGGAAGCGCTGCCCATCTTCATCACCACGCAGACGCAGCTTGCGCGCGCCGTTGCGGAAGAGACTGCGCGCCTCGCCGCCAACAATGAGATCGCGAAGCAGTCCATCGCCGCGCAAGGGTACGCCTTCATCGCTACATCCGTTGAAGAAGCGCATGCACTCACGAACCGTCTCGCACCGGAGCACCTCACGGTAGACACCGGCGCCGACCTGCGCTGGGTCGCGAACGCGGGCTCGGTCTTTATCGGCGACTACACGCCGCAGTCGATGGGCGACTATATTTCCGGTCCGAACCACGTTCTGCCCACAGGCCGCGTGGGACGCATGCGCGGCGGCCTGTCCGTGATGGACTTTGTGAAGATCATCACCGTGCAGCAGTACACGCGCGACGCGCTCAGCGTTATTGGTCCGCACACCATCGCGCTGGCCGAAGCAGAAGGTTTGCAGGCACACGCCGACTCCGTCCGTGTACGCCTCGAAGAGAAAGTGTGAAGGTTTTGAAGGGTACGGGCTTTAGCCCGTACGTTAGAAGCAAGCAGAAGTTCGGGGCTTCAGCCCCTGAGGGGACAGATGATCGAACCGCGCAAAGCGATTCTCGAAATGCCTGAGTACCACCCGCCGCTCGCGGGACGCGAGCATGCGTTGCGGCTCGACTTCAACGAGAACACCTTTGCGCCTTCGCCGCGCGTGATGGACGTGATCAAGAACATCACCGCGGAAGACCTCACCGTGTATCCCGAGCGCGAGCCGCGCGAACGCATCGCCGCAAAACACCTCGGCCTTGCGCCGGAACAGGTGTTGCTCACGAATGCAGTGGACGAAGCCATCCACATCATCACCTACACGTTTTTGAACGAGGGCGACGAAGCGCTCTTCGCCGTGCCCAGCTTCTTTATGTACGACGTGAACGTGCAGGCGATGGGCGCGAAGGCCGTGCGCGTACAAAGCGACGACTCGCTGCGCTTTCCCTTCGGACGCATCCTCAAGGCCATCACGCCGAAGACGAAGCTCATCATTCTCTGCACGCCGAACAATCCCACGGGCGGCACCATTGCGCGCGAACAGATTCTCGCGATTGCGAAAGCCGCGCCGCAGGCCGTCATCTTTGTGGATGAGGCTTACTATCACTTCTTCGGCGAGACCGTTATCGGTGACATCGGTAAGGTGCCGAACATCATTCTCGCGCGCACCTTCAGCAAGGCATACGGCCTCGCGAACCTTCGCGTCGGTCTCATCGCTGGACCTGCTGACCTGATGAAGCACATGCGCAAAGCCGCGTCTCCTTACAACGTGAATGGTGTGGCGCTGCGCTGCCTTGAAGCGGCCATGGCCGACGAAGAGTACGTGGCTTGGTACACGCAACAGATCAAGACAGGCCGCGAGAAACTCGCCGCCGCTCTGCGCGAACTTGAGATTCCGTTCTGGCCATCGGCAGCGAACTTTATCCTCACACGCATTGGACCGCGCCATAAGAATTTAGTCGCAGCAATGAAGGCGAAGGGCGTGCTGCTGCGCGACCGCTCCGCCGACCCCGGCCTTGCAGGCTGCGTGCGCATCACCGTTGGCGTGGAAGAGCAGAACGCGCGCTGCATCGCCGCGCTGCGCGAGGCCGTGGACGAGATCGACTGGCAGCCTGCCGAAGCTAAGATTCCTGATATTGAAGACGAAGACGAGCGAGAGTACGAGTAACTTCGGATTAGAACCGGAACTGACGAGAACCGCAACACGGATTAGAAGCGGGCTTTAGCCCGCTGTTGAGAAGATGAACAAAGAGGGCTTTAGCCCTGAAAACGAATGGTAGGTCACGGCTTCAGCCGTGACAATCAGAAGCAGAGAATCGGGGCTTTAGCCCCTGAGGGACGCATGAAGAAGGCCACACCCACACCAAAGGCACCACTAACGGCAAAGCCACGCAAGGCGACCATCAAGCGCATCACCACCGAGACGCAGATCAACCTCGCTCTCAACGTCGACGGCGAGGGCAAATACACCGTATCCACCGGCATCCGCTTCTTCGATCACATGCTGGAACTCTTCACACGCCACGGCGGATTCGATCTCACGCTCAAGTCCACTGGCGATCTCGACGTCGACCAGCACCACACCGTGGAAGACGTGGGCATCGCGCTGGGCGAGGCGTTTGAAAAAGCACTCGGCAACAAAAAAGGCATCATGCGCGCCGGCTACTTTGTGATGGCGATGGATGAGACGCTCGCCGTTGCCGCCGTCGATATGTCGGGCCGCGTCTCTTACGTTGTGGACGACAAGGTGAAGACGCGCCTCGTCGGTGATTTTCAATCCGAACTGCTCGCCGACTTCTTCGATGGCTTTGCGCGCGGAGCGAAGTGCAATGTACATGTGAAGACGATGTATGGCCGCAGCAATCATCACAAGATTGAGGCAATTTTTAAAGCGTTTGCGCGTGCGATGCGCGGGGCTTGTTCGCGTGATGAGCGGATGAAGGATTTGTTACCGAGTACGAAGGGCTTGCTGTAATGAGCAAAGGGAAGAAGAGGGTTATTCTGGGAGTGATAGCTGCAGTAGCTCTCACTTGCCTTCCCTTATTTCCTGTACTTCAGGCACCAGAATGGACAGTCAATGTAACCAGTGGGGGGTTGCCTTTGACGGGAGTCACCGTAATGGAAAGCAGAAGAGATTACTCATGCGAGTCTGAAGAACATACAGCATCTTTGGTTACCGATGCGGCAGGGAACGTTACATTTCCTGCGGTAAGGGGTCGCCGGACACTCATGCCGTGCATCCTACACACGCTGTCAGAATCGATGGCCTTGGCGCATGCAAGCCTTGGGCGGCATGTTCGGGTAGATATCAATGAAGTCCCATGCATCACAGATGGCCACGGGTATTGTGTGAATTGGACGGGCTCCCCTTCACGGATGTATTCCCATGTAACTATGGCGCCTCAGAAAGCGCAGCAATGATTCAAGTCATCGACTACAAAGCTGGCAATCTCACTAGCGTTCTCAAGGCGCTGAACTATCTCGGCGCGAAGACACACGTTACGCAATCGCCCGACGACGTGCGCGGCGCGAGCAAGATCGTCCTGCCTGGCGTCGGGCACTTCCGCGCGACGCAGTTGCTGCACGATCTGCAACTGACGGAAGCGACGCGCGAGGCGATTGCGCGAGGCGTTCCCTTCCTCGGCATCTGCGTTGGATTGCAGTGGTTGTACGAAGGCTCCACCGAAGCCGAAGCGACCGAAGGCCTCTGCCACTTCGGCTCCAAGTGCGAGCGCTTCCCTGCAACGTACGCCGGCGCGGAGTTGAAGTCGCCGCACGTCGGCTGGAACTCGCTCGAAGATATCCGCGAAGGCTCGCGCCTGCTCAAGAACGTCGCACCCGGCTCGTTCGTCTACTACACGCACTCATGGCGCGCGCCGCTCTCTGCAGACACCGCCGCCTCCACCTTCTACGGCGGCAAGTTCACCGCAGCTGTCGAACGCGGCAACGTGATGGGCGTTCAGTTTCATCCGGAGAAATCCGGCGAAACTGGTTTGCAAATTCTGCGTAATTTTTTGGAGCTTTGATGAACCAGCTAATCCCTAATCCCTGTTCCCTGATCCCTGGTTTTTATGCTGACTAAACGCATCATCGCCTGCCTTGACGTCCGCGGCGGACGCGTCGTGAAAGGCATTCAGTTCGTAGACATCATCGACGCCGGCGACCCCGCTGAACTTGCGCATCGCCATGCCGCCTTGGGCGCGGACGAGATCGTGCTGCTCGACATCACCGCTACGCATGAAGGCCGCGGCACGTTGCTTGATACTGTGAAACGAACTGCGGGGGAGTTGTTCATTCCGTTCACCGTCGGCGGAGGTATTCGTTCTGCGGAAGATGCAGCGGCTGTCTTCGATGCAGGCGCGGATAAGGTGTCCATCAACTCCTCTGCGATTGCGCGGCCAGAACTCATCGGCGAGATTGGCTCGTCGTTCGGCGCGCAGGCTGTGATCGTCGCCATCGATGCCCGGCGCGCAACAAGCGGCGATGCCATCAAAGATGCCGAAGTCTACGTCAGCGGAGGCCGCAAACCGACAGGCCTCAAGGTCGTCGAGTGGGCCGTCGAAGCCGAGCAGCGTGGCGCAGGCGAGATCCTGCTCACCAGCATGGACAGCGATGGCACGCGCGCAGGTTTCGACTGCGAACTCACCGCAGCCGTAAGCAGCGCCGTGCAAATCCCCGTCATCGCCAGCGGTGGCGCAGGAAACGCGCAGCACTTCGTCGATGTCTTCAAGGCGGGCAAAGCGGACGCCGCACTCGCAGCCAGCATCTTCCACTTCGGCGTTACCAGCAGCCACGGCCTGAAGGAAGAACTTGCCGCAGCAGGCATCTCCATGCGCCTCACAAGCTAGTTATTGGGTGCCCCATCCTTTCGCGCACTTTGCGAAAGGGTGGGTTATCGCGCGAAGCGCGACCACTTTAAGCATAAAGAATCCTGTCAAGCCCTAAAAACCGGCAACCTTCACATCCCCAAGGTCTTCGTTGCTGCCGGATTACCGCAACAAAACCGCTAAACTGGAAATAGACCTTCTTCTGGACACAATCAACTAGATGCAGCTAAGTTCAATAAAAAGAAGATTTTGGCTGTAAGCCTCACGGAATGAATATTTTGCATTCATCCAAAATTAGAACTCGCTCATTCGATAGAACTTAAGAGGCACCTCCCCCAGGGGGGAGGGGTACCCCCAAAAAACACTGACAACCAACAACTGAGAACTGACAACGCCTTATGCTGATCCCATCTATCGACCTTATGAACGGCAAGATCGTCCAGCTTGTGCAGGGCGAAAAGCTTAAGCTTTCCTTCGACGACTTCGACTACTGGATCGAGCGCTTCAGCAAATATCCGCTGGTACAGCTCATCGATCTCGATGCCGCCATGCGTACCGGCTCCAACGCCGACCTCATCTCGCGCTTCACCTCCAAGCTGCCCTGTCAGGTCGGCGGAGGCCTGCGCACTGCCGAAGACGCAAAGTGCATTCTCGACCTCGGCGCGAAGCGCGTGATCTTTGGCTCGTCGCTCTTTGGTGGAGACAACGAAGCCGACCGCAAACGTCATGCAATCCTGAACCTCGATTTCGCCGCGAAGCTGAACAAAGAAATCGGTGAAGACAAACTCGTCTTCTCGGTGGATACGAAGAACGGGCAGGTGGCCGTCAAAGGCTGGAAAGAGAACGTCGATCTCACGCCTGAAGAAGCCATCACCTGGCTCGAGAACGACTGCGCCGCCTTCCTCTACACGCACGTAGACACGGAAGGCACTATGTCCGGCTTCCCCATCATGGTGGCGGCTACGTTGCGGGCCTGCACCACCAGGCAGCTCATCGTCGCCGGGGGTATCAAGTCCGCGGACGAAGTGACCGAACTCGACAACATGGGCATCGACGCCGTGGCCGGCATGGCCGTCTACTCCGGCGCAATGGACGCATAGCAGCGATGGATCTCGCCCAAGCTACCGAAGACCTGCGCGCACGTGAGCCGATCTTTCATCAGCCAGAGTTCGGCACCACACGCGCCGACTTCGACCGCATGATGGCGTCCGATTTTTTCGAGATTGGCGCGTCGGGCAAACGCTACTCGCGCACATTCATTCTGGATACCTTGGAAGAGCGTCATCGCACACCGCAGATGGAAGATTTAGTGGTCAGCGAGTTTGCGGTGCGGCAGTTGGATGAACAGCTTTATCAGGCGACTTATCTCCTATTGCAGCCGCCTGACCGCTATACGCAACGCTCTACATTGTGGCGATACGACAGCGGTGCATGGAAGATTGTCTTTCATCAAGGCACGCTTATGCAGCATTGATTTTATTGCGCAGTGTCGCTGATAGCGTAGTAACCCTTGCGCGCCTGAACCTTGGTCCCTTTGCCGCAGTCCACATCCAGCTTGCGGAAGGTGCCATCCATCGCAGTGTTCTTCGGCGTGTAGCTCAGCAGATATTGCGTGCGAAGCTCATCGCTAATCTGTTGGAAGGCGTCCTGTAGCTTGCGCGGATTCTTGCCAACGTTGATGACGCGTCCGCCCGTTTCTTTCGCCAGTTTCTCCATCGCTCCAGGACCAAAGCCGCCAAGCTGCACGCCGCTGCCAAAGGAGAACCCTCCCTGATCGGAGACAAGGATGACATACACAATCGCGTTGGACTTCTGCGCCGCCTCAATCGCACCTTCCAGCTTTACCTGGCTGCCCTGGTCTTCACCGTCGGTCAGCACAACCAGCACCTTGCGGCCAGCCTCCTGCCGCAGCTTGTCATGCGCGCCAAGATACACAGCGTCGTAGAGCAGCGTTCCACGCGGATCGCCGTTGCCGGTGGCTGAGCCCGTTCCCGCTCCGGTATTGATGGAAGCCTTGTTGAGCGCGCGCGCGAGTTCTTTCGGATTGCTGGTGTAGTCGGCCAGCAGATCTACGTTGATGTCGAATGAGATGAGAAACGCTTCGTCCTTCGGTTGAAGCACGTCCTTCAGAAACTCCGCTCCAGCCTGCTGCTCCAGTGGAAGCACGTACTGCATGGAACCGCTGGTGTCGAGCAGGATGCCGATGGTGAGGGGCAGGTTCTTCTCCTGCGTAAATGCCTTAATCGTCTGCGGTTCGCGGTCCTCAAAGACCTGGCAGTCGTCCTTGTGCAGGTTGGTCAAATAGCCCTGCTTGTCGCGAACGCTGAAGTAGAGATTTACCAGGTTCACGCGTACCTTTAGCGTGCCTACGTTGTCCAGCCCGGAATCTTCCGGCTCCGGCGCAGGGGCAGTGCTTACGGGCGGTGCGCCTACAGAGGGTGCTTCCTGCGCACGAACCGCACCTGCACACACCATTGCGGTGGCAAGCATCAGTGTTATCCAACGAGTCTTCATATCCCTTATTTTGACGGATGAAGACCTCCAGAGGTCTACCGGAGCAGAAACAACCCAACGTACACCCCATCCCGCGCGTCCAAGTTGATAGTCTTGAAAGGCCGGGCGTCAGATTGCGTCCCGGTTGGGGGTTTGTTTGGTACAGTCACGTTTCCTTGCCAGTTTTTTGTCTTTCCTGCTCTTGAGCGGCGATATGCTCGCGCAACAGCCGCTTCCTGACAGCCCAGCGCCGCAGATTACCGGCGTAGGCACCGTTACGCCCGGCAGAGGCACGCCGCAGAATGGCCCCTCCCCTACCACAGCAGAACGCGCAGCAGAGGCAGCTCCGGCAGGCATCACGCCGGGCAAGGGCACGTCCGCCGCGCAGCTTGACGACGTGCAGAAGACGGCACCCGACCTTAAAGAGATTCCCGCGGACACTGCTCCCATTCCCAATGAGCCCGGCCGTCCAGTAACCACCATCTACTCCGGAATTAATTTCGTGGAAGTCCCCTTTACCGTAAAGGACAAGGACAACCGCCCAGTTGCCGGTTTGACCTGGCGCGATGTGCGGGTCTTTGAAGATGGAGTACGGCAGCAGATCCGTTACTTCTCCGTCAGTCCCGTGCCGCTCTCCGTCGCATTGGTGATCGATCAGTCGCTCGACTACAAAACCATGGACAAGGTAAACGAAGCCCTCAAGGCCCTCCCGGGCGCGTTTACGCCTTACGACTCCATTGCGATCTTTACCTACAATAATGGTCCGCAGGAGCGCACCACGTTTACCGGCGCGCAGAGTAATCGCGTCGTCGCTACCATTCAGCGCTCCAGGACCGGTGGCCGCGAAGGCACTCCTATGCTGGGCGGTCCGATGTCGCAAAACATAAATATCAACGGTGGCGCACAGGCCAACACCATGCCTCTGGTAAACACCAATCATGGCCAGGGCGGTCTGCCGCGTGTGAACAATCTTGAAAAAGAAGTTCACACGCTCAACGATGCCATCCTTATGGCGGCGCAGGCCCTGCGTACGCAGCCTAAGGGGCGTCGTCGTGTTCTGTATGTCATCTCCGATGGAAAAGAGTACGGCTCCAAGGCCAAGTTCAAAGATGTTGTGAAGTATCTGCAGACCAACAACATCCAACTGAACGCCACGCTGGTGGGAGACAGCGCGGTCTGGGGCATTGGCTGGCTGAATCACTTCCATCTGCCCTACACCATGCGCGACAACATTCTGCCGCAATATGTAGCAGCAACAGGGGGCGAAGCCATCTCAGAGTTCAGCCTGCACAAAATTGAGGAGAGCTTCGCCAAGATTGCTGGCGAAGCGCGTAACCAGTACACGGTTGGTTATGTGTCGCACACACGCGTGCTCGATCCGAAGTTCCGCTCGATCGAGGTGCAAGTCATGCGGCCAAATCTCGATGTGATTGCTAAAAAGGGCTACTATCCCACGCCGGAAGCAATGCGGATAGGCGCACCGCAGTCCACGTCTACGCAGCGATAATTCTTAGCTACGCATAATGCCCTGCTTTCCTTTGGGAAGTGGGGCATTGTTTTCAATGGAAGCAGGTGCGCCGTTCTGCGCCGCGCGGCATCCAACACACATGCCTCTTCCTATACCTACCAATGCGGTGTTGAGCCTTGGCGCTGCTCTGGCCTGGGGCGGCGGAGACTTTGCCGGAGGCATGGGCGTCAAGCGCTGCGGTTCCAGTGTGCGCGCTGGGTTAGTTGTCGTACTCATCGGCCATCTGCTCTCGCTGATTGTGGTAGCTATCATGGCGCATCATACAGGCAATCCGTTTCCGCATGGTGCACCCTTGTGGTGGGCAATCGGCGGAGGATTTCTCGCGGCGCTCTCGCTGATGGCGTTCTATATCGCGCTCTCCGCTGGACACATGGGAGCCGCGGCAGCTATTAGCGGCCTGCTGTGCGCGGCTGTGCCTGCACTGGTTTCTGCTCTCACAGAAGGAGCTCCCGGATGGAGGCGGCTGCTAGGGTTCACCCTGGCAGCTATTGCGATTTGGAGAATAGCCTCTCCTGGGCCAGCAGAGACAAATAGCGATCCATTGCTTGAAGCAAGCGAGTTGACATCGGTGCACGAATCCGCTGCGGAAGCGGCTGCCGCACACAAACGCAGTTCTCTCTTTGCCGTGCTCGGAGGAATTGGTTTTGGAGTTTATTTTGTCTCGCTAAAGTATGCTGCACCGGCTGGTGTGCTGTGGGCTTTGGGGGCAGCGCGCATCGGATCGGCTGGAACTGCTGCACTGACACTGCTTGCGCTGATGCTCTTTGCGCACACAGATATGTCGCTCACATTTTCAAAGAATGCGCTTGCGTGGATTGTTACCGGAGCTACGCTGGATACGGCTGGGAACCTGCTTTATATTGCAGCCACGCAGCTAGGGAGATTGGATGTCGCGGCAGTAATCGCTTCGCTTTATCCGGCAAGTACGATTGTGCTTGCGGCCATCATCCTGCGCGAACGCACTACGAGGCGACAGCTTGCAGGCATGTTTCTGGCGCTCCCTGCGGTCATTCTGATTACGCTATAAACACATACCGTAAACGTAACAAGGCCGAGGCTTTGCCCCGGCCTTTTGTCGCAAGAAAATTACTTAGGCTGCTCCTCAGCCTTCGGGGTGACGGTGTGTGCGCCGGCAGCGGGCTTATCGTCCTCGTTGATGCCCTTCATGCCCTCTTTGAAGCCACGCAGCCCTTCGCCCAGGCCTTTGCCGAGTTCAGGCAGCTTACGGCCACCGAACAACACCAGAAGAACCACGCCTACGATCAGCAGATGTGTCGGTTGAAACAGTTCACCCATTGCGAAACCTCCCGCCGGTTATTAACCCGGCCAATCCCCAACATTGTCGCACACCAGAGCAACACCTTGCTGCGTGCTCACCGCCAACTTCCGTCTCTCTTTTCGGTTTGACAGGCTAATCCGTTGTTTCCTGCTTTTTCCTGCGCATCTCTTCCATCACAGAGCCGATTAACTCCTTTGCTCCGTTGATGCCCGCCAGAACTGCCTGCAAGTCCAACGCTGGAACAGCAGGATTGCGGTTCGATGTGCAATAGACGCCATGCTGGCCGATGAGCGCCAACGCATCTGTCAGCACGTCCATGGAGACCGCCAGGCGCCCACGTTCCAGCCCCATCATGAATTCATACTTTTCAAGTTCATCGCGCCTGTCCCAGAAGATCGACTTGCTGTTTGTTCCCGATGCTGACATCCCTTTGCCCCTAATTGACCTGCCTCCAGTCTTTCAGAAAATGCAAAAGCGCGAAGGACAGGGTCCCTCGCGCCTGCCTTAGCCAGCCGATGAATTTACTTTTTTTCGCGGCAGTTTACGATGCTGATAGTGGGCTTCTTGCCAGGTTTGTCCTTATCCACCTGCACGGTGATGGAAGCTACAGAAACATTGTTGTTGATGCCTGTGCCGAAGCGGATGGTCTGTGTCTTCTTGGCCTTTACTTTCACATCTTTCTGAACTGGGCCATAGAGCCGCGTACTTTCTGGGAATTTATCGAACTTTATATCCAGCAAGTAATTCTTATCCGTCACATTCTTAATTTGTATGAAGTAGTCGAAGTTTTTCCCGCCACCCTGCTCTGTTCCAGAGAGGTCGGTGACCTGGACTTTATTTTTGCAAGATGTGTCTGCGGCAGTTGCAGCCGGGGTTGCTGCAGCATCCTGCTGCGCAATTACAGATGGACTATAGGCAATTACCAACCCCATAGCGACAAGCGTGAATATCTTCTTCATCATTCCCCCTTTTAGTAAGCAATACTGAGTGCCACAAGCATACTCATTTCTGTATGCCTTTGTAACTCTTCGAGCGCGAACGAGAACATATCGCAGTACGAATACAGCGGACCATAAGACCGCTATTTCTTCGCATCGAGCCGATAAACAATCAGCAGGTTGCGATCGGGATCGTCCATTGCCGGAAACTCCGCGACGCGTGTGAGCCGATAAAGACCTGTGAGCGCGTCCATTTTGTCATCTTCCACGTAGTTCCATGCGATGAACCATCCAGGCCGATACTTTGCCACACGCTGGTCAAGATCGAGCGTACCGAAGTCATCACAGATGGAAGGCAATCCCGTCATCAGTGTCAGGTCGCTGCCGCTGATGGAGAGCACCATGTTGGAATGGTTTTTCTCTGCAAGCACAACGCGCTTCACCTTCTCCGCGGCGCGTGCAAAGGTGTACTCAGGATGGCGGACGTATGCTGTCATCCGACTGGCTTGCACAGAAGCAATCAACAACAACCCTGCTGCGGCAGGAACGGCGATCCTCTTCCATTCACTGCATACATCTTCAAGACCACGTAACGCCAGCAATACAATCGGAACGGCGATCACCATGTAATAACGCGGCTGCAACGATGCGTGATAAGCGAGAAAGCTGAAATAACCGGCAACCCAAAGTACGCAGCCGGTAAAGAGAGCATCATGCCAGATGCGCCGTCGAAACAGATTTGCAATGACAACCACTCCCAAAGAGATGCAAGCCACTGCCGGACCAGTCCATTGCGTATCATGCAATGTTTTGGCAATTACGCTCCAGAAGGTCTCGCGCGTAATGCCCGTGTACTGGTTTGCGTCAAAAAGATATTTGAAATCGGCCCAATGGCCACTCTTCACAACGGCCGCAAGATAGAGCGCAATGACTGCTCCAGCCGTTGCACAAGCGGTCAATGCAGCAGGCCAGACTTTGCGCCAGCGACGGCCTTCCCCGCACCATAGCATCCATAACACAGCAGGCATCAGACACACGGCCGTGGTTTTTGTGCCAATCATCAGTGCCATTAACAAGCCAAGCACGATGCGCCGCCACCATTCGCGACCATTTTTCAACGGCGTCCACGCTACAAGCATCGCCAGCAATGTAAGCAGTACAAGCAGCGGCTCCACGATAGCCAAACGGCTGAACGCAAAGAGAAATGGACTGACCGCAAGCATCAATACGGCAAATGCGGGAGCGAGATCGCCTGCGAACCCGGCGTGTGCGCTGGGACGTCTACGCATCAGCACATACACAATGACGGCCGACACAACAAACATAGAAACGGAAAGCGCTCGCGCCGGCACAACGCCCACCCCTGTGACGCCGAAGAGCAGACCTTCCATCAGCGGCCATACAGGCAAAGCAGCCGCAGGGTTGAAATCACCGGGCAGGTGCCACTTGCCCCGGAGGTAATAGCGAATGGCAGCGTCTCCGTACCAGCCCTCGTCGGTGTACTTTGCCCAATCCACCCAGGGCGAATGGTTTGGAAAATCGGCGCGCAAATGCGCATAGTGCATCGCAAGAAAAACAGCAGCCACACAGAGGATGGCAATCTCTACCGTCTGAAGAATTCTGACTGTGTGCCGCGAAGCTTTCACGTTTCTAACGATAATGCAGAAAAGAGCGGCCCGTAACTGGACCGCTCTTCGTTCTTGCATGTGGCATTTATTCGTAGGCCAGAGCGTCGATGGGGTCTTTGCTCGCGGCTTTCCATGCCGGGTACAGTGCGCCGAGCAGCGCTCCAATCAGCGCCAGCACAACACCACGTACCACCCACGGTATGTTGATCACAAACTCCAGCGTAGGAAAGTATCTTTGCAACACAGCGCCGAGCAAATAACTGGCAGCTACCCCAACGGCAATGCCCACACTGGCCAGCATCATGCTTTCACGCAGCACTACGTTTACGATGTAGCTCTTCGATGCTCCCAAGGATTTCAGAATGCCGATCTCGCGCGTGCGCTCCATGACTGCCGTATACATGGATTGGAAGATGACCAGAAACCCCACCACAACAGCTATGCCAGTCACCACATTCAGGCTGATGGAAAATGCAGGCAGCTTCTCCGGCGTAAGTACCGACAACTGCTCCTCAAGCGTCTTTACGCTGTAGTTTTCCAGTCCTTCTGTGTGAAGAATCTCCTGCTTTACTGCATCCTGCCACTTGGGTTCGTCTTCTGTCTTCAGATAAAAGTTTGTCGCCTTACCCTCTGTTCCGGTGAGCGCGCCCATGGTGACCAGAGGGATAAACTTTCTTCCGCCTTTGCCATGCTGCACAATGCCGCAGATGGTGAACGGTTTGCCCAGCACGGTCATTTGCTGTCCCACATGTTTTCCCTTACCGGCATAATCGTCCAGGATGATCTCCTGCGCGTCTGGCCGCGAGAACGGACCACCTTCGACAAAGACAAATGGTGTCAGTGCGTTGTAGCTGGGAAAATCAATGCCTGAGATGGAATCGAGCGCATTGGTGAGCTGAATGTTCATCGGGGCGGCCACCTGCACATGCGGCAGTTTTGCCAATATATCGGCCACCTTGACGCTGGCACTTGCGGCACTCATACCTGCGAATGCATTCACGGCCGCAGGCTGCACGATCATGTCCATACCGATGCCGCTGGTGCGCTGCTTGCTGCCATTCAACTTGCCCATCATGATAGCTGCGATCGACAAGATCATAATGACTTCAATCGCAACCGCCAGCACACTGATGAGTGATCGAATTGGACGATGAACCAGATTTCCGACAACAAGCTTATTCATATCTTCAGTCTACGTTCCCAGACGGCGTAAAGGAGAAGGCCGCATGTTATTCCGGGGCTGAAGGGGCGCCTTACCCGGCCCCATGAGCATACTGCCTATAACCGGTGCAACCCGGGTAGCCATCACGATGGAAAAAACGAGCTTCGCCACCCCATAACTAGCCAGGTAGATGGTGGCGCCAAAGCCCCCTTCCGGTGCAGCATGACTGAACAGCAGGATGAAGAGGAGCGCCCAAGGCCCATTACGCAGCGAACCGACCAAAGAGTCGGAGATCACAAACAATATCAACAGCAGTATGGGAAGCACGATAACAAGGCTCAACCAGCCTGCCATATGAAATGCCTCCGCCACAGGGCTGAAGGAAATTGAGGTGGTTTGATCATCTGGAGACAGCACTCCAACCTCGTGACCATACACATTTCCATAACGTAACGTAGGCTTATCTGGAAGGATGAACCGGGGCAAAGAATTGACCAGATAGTTCTTCAGCACGTCCCAGCCTTCATAATGTCCCATACTCGACCGGAGAATTAGCGGATCGTCGAGGGTGAGCATCGTCAATCGGTCCATCAGGCCCTGAGGCTGATCGTAAAACTTGTAAATATTAGCCTCGTTCTCTTCTAAGAGTGTGTTCTTCTCCGTAAAGACTTGCGGATCCGTCACCATAAGCGCCATTACTTCAAACGGATTCGAAAACTCATCACGATGAGTGCGCCCGTATTGCGAGTACGGCACCAGGACCATCGACAACGCCACCGCAGCGGTACCCAGAATTCCAATCTGTTTCCAGGATGTTTTGTAGCCGGCAGCCAATGCGCCGAAACCCCACGCCGCAAACGGAGTGAACAGGCCTTCTTTACTAAAGGAGAGCAGGCCGATTAAAAATCCGATAAACCACGCAGAAAACGCCACTCCGCTGAAGGACTTCTCACCGTTCGTCTGGCGAACACGGTAGTACACGGCAAGCATGGTGGCGAGAGCGTAAAACGCATTAAGCTGGGCCAGAATGCTTTGCAGACCCAGCACTCTTAACAGCGGACCCATTAAATCCAGTGCAATACCGATGGCCAGACATCCCATGGCAGCACGGATTTGATACTGCGCCGGGATTTCAGCTTTTAAAAGAGGCCGCCTGGATCGTATGCGGGCGTTCACCAGCGCGGCCACCCATATAGCAGCCGTGCCAACGGTATAAACCGTAAACGTAAGTTGAGGCGCCAGCAGATTGCCGTCCAGCGGCTCCCATAAAAAGACCTTCCACGTGGCTCCGGCAAGAATCGCGAGAATAGAAAAAAAGAAAATGTACGAACCGCTGGGATAAATGAGGCCTCCGCAACGGTTGAAGGCGTCTCCCGCGATCAAGATAAACACAAAGATGCAGCCCACACAGTAAGGATCACTACCCTGCAGAAGCTCCAACGTGCAGAGCAGAAGTGCATACATCAGCACGTAAGACAGCTTGAATCGTGATGGGAAGTGGGCGAGCATCCAAGTCTTAACCTTATCAAGGTTGAAGTCTGCCGGCCTGCTGTCTGGTTGCAGATTGGCTGATGTTTCAGGGAAGACAGTACTCGTCAGGAATACGATTAAAGCCAAAAGGAGCGCAGAAAGCGCTCCTTTGGCTAATCATCGTGCAAACAGATTTACTGCGCAACCGCTTCCAGGCCCTTGCTCGCGGCCTTCAGGGCTTCTGCCTTGTCCGTACGCTCCCAGGTGAAGCTGTCTTCCGTACGGCCAAAGTGACCGTAGGCAGCTGTTTTCTTGAAGATGGGCTTGCGCAGATCCAGCGTCTCAATGATGCCCTTCGGCGTCAGCTTGAACGTGGTACGCACCGCTTCTTCAATCTTCGCATCGTCCACCTTGCCCGTGCCAAAGGTGTCCACCAGGATGCTGACCGGCTCAGCCACGCCGATTGCATAGGCTAGCTGCACCTCGCAGCGATCAGCCAGACCGGCAGCGACGATGTTCTTGGCCACATAGCGCGCCATGTAAGCCGCCGAACGGTCCACCTTGGTCGCGTCCTTGCCCGAGAAAGCGCCGCCACCATGACGGCCCATGCCGCCATAGGTGTCCACGATAATCTTGCGGCCCGTCAGACCGGTGTCGCCCATCGGTCCACCGATAACAAAGCGGCCCGTTGGATTGATGTGGTACTTCGTGTCCGCATCCAGAAGCTCCGCCGGAAGCACGGTCTGGATTACGTTCTTCAGCACGTCCGCGCGCAACTGCTCGGTCGTTACTTCTTCAGCATGCTGCGTCGAAATCACTACCGCATCAATGCGGACAGGCTTGTGATTCGCGTCATACTCCACCGTCACCTGGCTCTTACCATCAGGACGGAGATAGCCCATCGTTCCGTTCTTACGCACTTCGCTCAGCTTGCGCGAGAGGCGGTGCGCAAACGAAATTGCGGACGGCATCAGTTCCGGCGTCTCATTCGTCGCATAGCCGAACATCATGCCCTGATCACCAGCGCCGCCCGTATCCACACCCATCGCAATGTCCGGCGACTGGCTGTTGATCGTCGAAATCACCGCGCAGGTATTGCAGTCAAAGCCATAATCGGCATGGTTATAGCCAATTTCGTTGACCGTCTCGCGCACCAGCTTCTGGAAATCAACATACGCCTTGGTCGTAATTTCGCCGGCAACGACCACCAGGCCGGTGCAGGTCAGCGTCTCGCAGGCCACGCGGCTCATGGGGTCCTGTGCCAGGCAGGCGTCCAAAATGGCATCAGAAACCTGGTCGGCAATTTTATCGGGATGTCCTTCGGTCACGGACTCAGAGGTAAAGAGAAAACGCTCGCGGTTCGACAAAACTACTCCTTCGGTACTGCGGAAAATGTAAGGGACTCGATCACTCCCATTTTACCCTGCCACTACCTTCCTACCAAAACAAAACGCCCGGCCGAAGCCGGGCGTTTTCTTTAGGACTGATAGTAGTTAGTAGTTGATCTTCACAGCCAACTGCATGATGCGAGGATCGCGCCACACGTTCACGTTTCCGAACGCCGAGTTCGGTTGCGGCGGTGTCGTAACTCCAGTCGTGTTGTTCGTCACCCAATTCGCAGACGTAAATGCTGTCGTATTGATCGACGCAGGATTGTTGTGATTGAAGACGTTGAACGCCTCCGCGCGGAACTGGAGATCCACACGATGCTCCGGCGGTCCAAAGAGGCGGAAGTTGCGGAATAGCCCCACATCCCAACGCTGATATCCAGGACCATTGATCGCACCACGAGGCGAATTGCCTGCACGCACTTGACCCAGCGGAACCGGAGCAAACGCGGCCGTATTGAACCACTTCGTTGTTGTTTTCAGGCCGGAACCCTTGCTGGGATCACCCACCTGATCAGGACGACCGCCTGCTGCGCTGGCTCCCAAGAAGCCAATTCCCGCCGGGTCCTGATTGCTGACGCTCGGTGTGAATGGCAGGCCGCTGTTGATCGCGACCACGCCAGACAACTCCCAGCCGCCCACCACGTGTCCGATGAAGCCTTTCTGGTCATAAAACCAGGGCAGCGCGTACACGAAATCCGCAGTAAAGATGTGTTTGCGATCGAGCTGCGAACGGCCATACTCCGCGCGGATGTTGGTGCGGTCCTGGACCGCCGTCGAACGGTCGGTCTGGTTGTCCGTCAGAGCCTTGGAATAGGTGTAATTCACCTCAACCAGGCTGTTGTGTGCAAAGCGCTTCTGAAACTGCGTCTGCAGGGAGTTGTAGTTGGAACCGAAGAGGTTCGTCACCACATTGATCGCGTTGTACCCTTTGTAGGGACGAATGCGGTTCAGGGGCAGTTCGCTGCCACTGGAGGTGTAACGGTAAGTCTGCGTTGTGCAGGTCTGTGCCTGATTAGGCGAGGCGCACGCCGCTGTTGAGGATGTCGTTGCGCTCACACCAAGCTGGGTTACAAACGCGCCTGGAGCAACCTGATTGATGTCCATAATGCCGAGGAGATGGACAGCGTGTTCGCCAACATAGTCCACGGACAGCACAGAATTCCAGGGCAACGACTGCTGGAAGCCCAGAGAGTAGTGCTGCGTGTAAGGCGTTTTGAAATCCGTAGTGGTGCCCCGGACTGCCGCAGGATTAGGCGTAGCAACGGTCGTCACGGTTCCACCGGCTGGGTTATCAAAGCTCACATTGGAGTAAGAGGAGCTCTGCACAAACGGCGCGTTGGCGAAGCTGTTCTGCTCATACGTTCCGAACAGGCTGCTGTCGAACGCTATGCCGTAGCCGCCGCGAACCACCGTCTTTTGATTGCCTCGTGCATCCCATGCAAAACCAAGGCGTGGTGCAAAGTTCAAGTTATGCGACTTCGCGATCTGCTGCCCGTAAGGCGAATCATGCCCGAACGAGGTTCCAGAGTTGATGATGGTTCCGTTGACATACACCTTCTGGCCGTTGCTCAGTGTGATCACATCCGCAGAAGCATTCGGGGTAGTCCCGCCTGCACAAGCCGATCCGGTATAGCAAATCTGCCCATTCGTATCCACAGCCACGGCCTTCGCGGGATCAAAGGTTGCGGGATCAAAGTTGTCCAGCAATTTGTTCTCATCATGCGGCTGTCCAAAGAAGGAGTAGCGCACGCCCAGGTTTGCCGTAAAACGTGGCGTTACCTTCCAGTTGTCCTGCACAAAAGCTTCCAACATGTTGGATTTCAGCAATGGCGTCAGAGCCACAGAAGCTTGTGTGAACGTTGCAGCATAGCCGCTCAGGAAGTTTGCAAAAGACTGGTTGTAATTCTGTGTTCCAGTCGGAGCAAAGGCTGAAGTGAAAGAAAACGATCCGGCATTCGTTCCTGTCGAGTTCTCAGTCTTCATGTAACGCGCATACTGAGCACCTATGATCACCGTATGGCGACCGATATTCTTCGTGACCTGCGCGAAGATACCGTGTTCCTTGTCGTGCTCGTCATATACGCCTGCGCTATTCAGCGAGGTTGCGGCTGTCATCGTGACGAGGGGAACAATACCAAGGGTGGTGGGGTAAGGTAGCGTGGGATTAATGTCTGGAGATTTACTACGTGAAATATACCCGGTCGGCGTGCTGACGATAGCTCCGGTGCTATAAGAATAGCCACCTTCCAATACCAATGTCGGCGAAGCCGTCCAGGTAAAGCGGCCCAGGATGCTCCGTCCTGGAACGTTCGTGTGGCTTTCATTCACAGTAGTTCCATTGCCGGGATAACCACCGCCGGCAAACAGACCACCGGGCTCCACCGTTGGAATATCGTCCCAGATAACTCGCCCGGTCAACAAAAGCGACTTGGTTAAGTTGTAATCAAGGCGGCCAATCTCCTGGTTTTCGTTATAGACGCTCCGCTGGTTTTGAATGAGAGTGTGGCCGGTGGTGTCCGTAGCTGTCGCAATCGGTAGCGGAATCTTCGATCCATCCGTGCTGAAGATGTCCTTGATATAGGCAGCCGCCGTGGGACTGATGTTCGTGACCTGCGTACCCGTGGAAGCGCAGCTTGGCGTTGTTCCTGAAATATTTACGGACGTACATACCGGAGTAGAAAAATTACCCTGGCGCTCCGCCGCAGTAGGAACACCGGTCAGCGTGGAGGAGGCATAGTTGATCACTCGGCGGTACTCGCCAGAGAAGAAGAAGAAGGCCTTATCTCTCCAGAGTGGTCCACCCACGGTCCCGCCAAAGTCGTTGTAACGCAGCGGCGAACGCGGCGTAAACTTCGAGGGGTCAGTCGCCTGCTTGTTCTTGATATCGTTCGCATTCAAAACATCATTGCGGAAGAACTCATAGACCGTGCCATGGAATGCGTTTGTTCCAGAACGTGTGACTACATTGATCTGACCGTTGGAAGAGCCGCCAAACTCTGCGGTGTACGTATTGCGCAGCGTACGGAATTCGCGGATAGCATCTACAGATGGATACGACAGCAGCGTGAGGTTCGATCCACGATCGACGTTGGTCACGCCGTCAATCGTCCAGTTGTTGGCCGAGTTACGTCCACCCGACACAGAGAACGAAACCACCGCAGTCGTGCCGCCAGGCAACGAGGTTCCGATATAAAGCTGATCGCTGGTGCCGCCGTATGAAACGCCGGGCTGGAGAGCCAGGAGTTGCTCATAGTTACGGTTATTCAGCACAAGCTCTTTCACTTGCGTTCCCGTAATCAGGCCTGAAATCGTAGCGTTTTCGAAGTTCAACTGCAACTGGTCTGCGGTAACGGAGATCACGTCGTTCGACGCTCCAACATCCATATTTCCGTTTACCGTCAGCGCATCGTTGACATGCAAGGTCAGACCGGTGACCGTCCGGGTCTTAAATCCCGGAGAGGCGATGGACACCGTGTAGGTACCAAGCGGAAGCGAAGTTGCTGAATAACTTCCGGCAGACGATGTCTGGATGGTACGCACCACTTGGTTCGTATCGGTGTTGGTTATCGTCACCGTGGAATTTGGCAACAACGCGCCGCTCGAATCTGTGACAGTACCACTGATCGATCCAGTCACGTTCTGCGCCTGCATGGCGATCGCAAACACAAACAGCAAAGCCGCGCAAAGAATTTGCGCGGTACGTCTCGTAAGACTACCCATCATACTGCCTCCTGAAGAGTTCACTGCTCCACTGCCGAAGCTGCGCGCCGTCTCTTGCTGTACGGTCGCACGCCTGCCGGTCCTGCCTCTGGGTTGCGCGGCTGCCTCTGGGAGAGGGGCGGGGTACCGGCGCACCAGCTAAAACATGTGTATCGAGTAGATGACCAAACAAACGCTGTGTCAAGAAATAGTTAGCGATTACATTGATTTCGTATTTCCGCTGTTGTGGAAATGTGGAACCGATACCACACCGCGCTTCATCAAAATGCTGACGACAAATGCGCCTGCTATCAGAATCGTCAGCACCATGGCCGCCACCCCTGCCCAGCGGATGCGCCGCTGGTAGGTGTCTGCTCGTTGACGGCTTACATTCTGCGCGAATTCGCCCCAGTTCTGATCGCCTTCGTCACCTACACCGGCCCTGCGGCAGGCAGCCAGAAACGAGTCCACGGCCTCCTGCTCGTCCATGCAGACGCAGCGCGCGTATCCTCGCACGATACCTCGATTGAAGACTCCGCCGGGCAGCGCTCTAAAATCATCGGATTCCAGGGATTCAAGATAGCGCACACCTACCCGCGTTGCTGCGGATATGTCTTCCAGCAGCACGCCCTGTTCCTCTCGCCTTTGCCTCAGACTACTTCCGAAGCTCGACATACTCCCCAAGGGAAATAGATTTACCAACCGGCAAAACTGCCGAAAGCTCCCACACCTGGCAGAGCAAAATCGGAATTAGCATAAATAATGGTGCAATTTCCAGTCAAAATATTTTTGCGGGCATGCGTCTTCCATAACAACACCGTTCTTATAGCAGCCGTAAATTATGCGTAATGTCTCAAAGCCAAACTGGTATTCTGAATATCGTTCAAATCACCGAAATGATTGAGGAAATACCATACATGGCGACAGCCGTACCTACACAAGTCCTTCCCTATAAAGTGGCCGATATCAGCCTGGCCGACTGGGGCCGCAAAGAGATCACGATCGCCGAGCAGGAGATGCCCGGCCTGATGAGCATCCGCGCCAAGTACGCCGCTGAAAAGCCGCTTAAGGGTGTCCGCATCACCGGCTCGTTGCACATGACCATCCAGACGGCCGTCCTTATTGAGACGCTGGTGGATCTGGGTGCCGACGTGCGCTGGGCCTCGTGCAACATCTTCTCCACCCAGGACCACGCCGCCGCCGCCATTGCCGCTGCCGGTGTTCCCGTCTTCGCATGGAAGGGTGAAACGCTGGAAGAATACTGGTGGTGCACCTACCAGGCGCTGTCGTTCCCTGAAGGCAAAGGCCCGCAACTCGTCGTGGACGACGGTGGCGACGTCACCCTCCTCATCCACAAAGGCGTCGAGCTGGAAGATGGCGACCGTTCCTTCGTCGATTCGAAGGAAGGCTCCGAGGAAGAAGCTGTCATCAAGGCACTGCTCAAGCAGGTTCTGGCTGAAGACAATCAGCACTGGCACAAGCTCGCCAAGGAGTGGCGCGGCGTCTCCGAAGAGACCACGACCGGCGTTCACCGCCTCTACAAGATGATGGAGCAGGGCAAGCTGCTCGTGCCCGCCATCAACGTGAACGACTCAGTCACCAAGTCCAAGTTCGACAACCTCTACGGCTGCCGCGAGTCGCTTGCTGACGGCATCAAGCGCGCCACCGATGTGATGGTGGCCGGTAAGGTCGCTGTCATCTGCGGCTACGGCGATGTAGGAAAGGGCTCGGCGCACTCTCTGCGCGGCATGGGCGCTCGCGTCATCGTCACCGAAATCGATCCCATCAACGCTCTGCAGGCCGCGATGGAGGGCTTCGAAGTCACCACGCTGGAAGATACGCTCGGTCGCGGCGACATCTACGTTACCTGCACCGGCAATGTGGACATCATCACCTTTGAACACATGCAGAAGATGAAGGACCAGGCAATCATTTGCAACATTGGCCACTTCGATAACGAGATCCAGATGGAGCGTCTCAACGCCGCGAAGGACGTCATCAAGACCAACATCAAGCCGCAAGTCGACAAGTACACGTTCGTCAACGGTAATGAAATCTTCGTGCTCGCCGAAGGCCGACTGGTAAACCTCGGTTGCGCAACTGGTCATCCGTCGTTCGTGATGTCGAACTCCTTCTCCAACCAGACACTCGCGCAGATCGACCTCTGGAAGAACAAGGACACTTACAAGGTTGGCGTCTATGTCCTGCCAAAGAAGCTGGACGAAGAAGTAGCCCGCCTGCATTTGGAAAAAATCGGCGTCAAGCTAACTAAGCTCTCGAAGAAACAGGCTGACTACATCGGAGTCTCTGTCGAAGGCCCTTACAAAGCTGAGACATATCGCTATTAAGCGGTACGTGTCATTCATTGCCGGTTCACACGCGAGATATTTAGTGTGTTGAACCGGCAATCAGCTTAAAATCAAACATTTGGGGAACTCCCCACGTATTCTCTTCCAGTAAAATCCGAGCGCACCATCTATAGGGAATCACTCAAGCCCGCACTCAATGCTTCTCGCGTTCCTGCTTCAGTTGCATCAGCAATGCCATGAGGTCATCCTGCGGATAGACGAAGTTCGTGAATACCCATTGGCCGCGCCGGTAACTCACCTCCGCAGTGACCACGGGTTTAGCAGAAAGTTTCCCTTCCTGCTCGCAGAAAACAGGAACAAGTACAGAATTTATTTTTGCGGTGGGTGTGGACAAAGGATAGCTGTCGCAGGTGTCCTGCCCAGATAGAAATGGGTCCCAATCAATGCCAACGATTTCTTTAGCTTTCTCCTGCGCTCTAAAGTCCTCTTCGAGAGCAGTGGCAAGTTTAGGGTCAAAACTGGATGCCCGCTCCTGGAGTGCAATCTCTGCCGGACGGACTTTGCTCTTCTTCGCAATAGGAACGTACCACTTGTAAAATTTGCGCACGAAGATGGCCGCATCGGCAACGTTCGATGGTAGTTTCTGTGCGCCAGTCTGCATGCAATTCAAGGCAAATACAACAGCAAGAACAGCAACTTTGCGCATCTTCGCGCCTTTCTTACTCCTGCGATTTAATCCAATCATCCACGCGCTTATCCAGCACATCCAGCGGTAGTGCGCCGGAGTCGATGACAAGATCGTGGAACTTGCGGATGTCGAACTTTGGCCCCAGCGCCTTCTCCGAGCGTGTGCGTAGCTCGATCAGTTTGAGCTGACCCATCTTATATCCGAGCGCCTGTGCCGGCCATGCGATGTAGCGGTCCACTTCGCTCTGTATGTTGGTCTCATCAATCGCAGAATGCTCGCGGAAGAAGTCCACCATCTGCTGCCGCGTCCAGTGCTTGGAATGCACGCCTGTATCCACCACAAGACGGATCGCGCGCCAGATGTCTGCTTCCAGACGGCCATAGTCGCTGTATGGATCCTGATAAAAGCCAACTTCCTTGCCGAGGCGCTCGCTGTACAGACCCCAGCCTTCGGTGTAGGCCGTATAGTAGCTCTGCTTGCGGAACTCAGGAACGCCAGTCAACTCCTGCGCGATAGCAATCTGCAGATGATGCCCCGGCAGACCTTCGTGATACGCCACGGCCTCTACGTCGGCCAGTGAGCGATCGGCAAAGTTGTACGTGTTCACAAACACGATGCCGGGGCGCTTCCCGTCCGGCGTGCCCTGCTGGTAGTAGGCCGCAGCCTGCTGCTTCTCCATGTACGCAGGCACAGGCTGCACTTCCAATCCAGCCTTTGGCAGCGTGCCAAAAAGCTCCGGCAGCTTGGCGCGCATCTGGTCAATGTACTTTTTGTAGAGATCGACAAGCTGCGCTTTCGATGTGGGATGTTCTTTCGGGTTCTTCTTCAGAGCAGCATTGAAGGTCTTGAGATCGTTGAAGCCGAGCTTCTTCGCGATTGCCAGCATCTCGGCCTCGTCGCGCTTCACCTCAGCCAAACCGATGTTGTGAATTTCATCCGGAGACTTATCCAGCGTCACGCTCTGGCGAATGCGGAACTTGTAATACGCATCGCCATCTGTAATGGCCCATATGCCCGGTTCCGTGCGGCCCTTCGGGATATACGTCGTTTGCAGATACTTCTCAAATCGCTGATACGAGGGATACACCTGCTTCGTAATCGCATCGATCACCGCATCATGAATGCGCTTCTGCTCCTCCGCGCTCACGCCTGCGGGGAACTTCTTGAGGCACGCTGCAAACGGTGAATCTTCCGGCTTAGGTGCGATAATCGCATTCACCTGCACCACAACTTTTTCCAACAGAAACTTTGGAGGAACGCGGCCGTCGCGGATACCCGCGTCCATGTCTTCCATCACCTGCGAAAAGACATGCGGAACACCGTTCAGACGTTTGATGTAGTCGTCATAATCTTTCACGTTTTCAAACGGCGTAACAGCCACGAGCTGCGGCAACGACGTATGAATGCCGTTGAACTGGTTGACCGGCATCTCCCACTCTTTGAAGCGAGCTGATTCCTGATCGTCCACAAGCGAGCGCATCAGCAATTCGGCAGAAAGCTTGTCCTGATCGCTCAATCCTTTCGTGTCAATCGCACCCAGCCGCTCAATGAATTCTCGTTCGCGACGAAGCTGGTCCGCAACGCCCGCGGCAGAGTAGTCGCTCCAGCGGTCGTTATAGCGTTTATCGCCGAGATACGTTGCCGTTTCAGGCGAGTGCAGCAGAAGGTCTTCCCAGTATTCCTTGAAGAGCGCATTCAGCGTCCGCGAACGTTCTACGGGATCGGCTTGCGCGTGCAGCGCATTAGGAACGGTAGAACAAAGAACAGCAGCAACAGCAATGGAGCGCAGAACAGACTTCAACATAGGAGACCTCGCGTGTCCCACAGTGTATCAATGGGATACCGCCGCCATCGTCTCCGCATCGAGCATCCGGTAGAGTGTCGACCGGCTGATGCCAAGCATCTCTGCTGCGCGCAATTTGTTTCCTGCGCACTCCTGCAACACCGCGCGCACATGTCTGCGCACCACGTCATCCAGGCGCACACGCGTATTTGCGTCTGGCGATGCCGCATTGGATAACAAATCGAAATCCTCTGCCAGCAACGTCCCTCGCGTGCAACGAGCAACAGCGTTAGACACCACTGTCTCTAATTCACGCACGTTCCCTGGCCACGCATGCTGCTGCAACCGCTCAATCGCGCTCCCATCAAAAAGTGGGGGAGCTATGCCCAGTGCATCGCTCGTCCGCATCACAAAGTGCTCCGCCAGTGGGACAACGTCCTCCGCACGCGTGCGCAAGGGCGGCAAGGCTATCTCAATCATCGCAAGCCGCAGATAAAGGTCCTGCCGGAACAAACCGTTCGTTGCATGCGTTTTCAGATCTACACTCGTGGATGCAACCAGCCTCGGCTTGTTCAGACGATAGCGCGGCGCATCCCATTTCTGTATGGTCTTCAACAACTCTGCCTGGAGATCGAGCGTAAGATCGCCCACCTCGTCCAAATACAGCGTCCCACCCGCTGTCGTTTCAAACAGTCCTGCCGGGTGGGACCTCTCATCATCCGTGCACCTGTTCTCCTCCGCATACTTCAGAAAGGGCGCATGCAGTCCTGCACCTAACACATGCAGCGCTCGCGCAGCCAAGTCCTTGCCTGTCCCACGCTCTCCTCGCAAAAGGACGGTACGGAAGTGCGGTCCAATCCGCCGCAGTTGCAGAAGGAGTTGCTGGTGCGCAGCGCTTTGCCCGACCATGCCAAACGGGTGAGCAGCAGAATATATCGGAGTTGAAAGTTCGTCAGTCATGGCTCAACACTTCTATCGGCGCATAACCAAAAACATTGAGCCGCCTTAAGCGCAAAAGGGAGCCGCTGATGTGCGGCTCCCTTCTACAAAAGAAAAGACTAAGCGTTGGCCTTGGCGCAGTGCACATCAAACGCGCGCGCAAGCTCCTGCGCAATCGCGGGTGCGGTCGAAGTCTCGATTGCTGAGCGCTGCATCAGGTACACAAGCTGCCCATCACGCAGAATTGCAATGGCAGGCGACGTCGGCGGATGGCCGCCAAAGTATCCGCGCGCCTTCTCGGTCGCATCTTTGTCCTGTCCGGCAAAGACGGTTACGGCGTGGTCTGGCTTGGTCGTATGCTGCATCGCCATGCGGACACCGGGGCGCATCTTGCCCGCTGCGCAACCGCAGATGGAGTTCACCACCACCATCGTCGTCCCCGGACGCGCCAGTGCGTTGTCCACTTCCTGCGCCGTGCGCGCCTCTTCCACACCTGCGCGGGTCAATTCCTCGCGCATCGGGATCACCATAATCTCTGGATACATCGGCAGAACCTCCTCAGGAACTCTTCCTCTCACATTCTACGCGCCGCCGTCGTGTACTCTCAAACTCGCATGGAGCTTCGCGAAAACATCCCGCTCGCGCCCTACACCACGCTCGGCATCGGCGGCCCCGCGCGTTATCTCTGCGCAGTTGCGAGCGAAGCCGAACTCACTGAAGCGCTCGCCATCGCTAACGAGAAACATCTCGACACCTTCATCCTCGGCGGCGGTAGCAATCTTCTTATCAGTGATGCCGGATTTGATGGCCTGGTCATCCGCATGGCGATTCATGGCATCGCGCGTGACGGCAATACTCTGCGCGTTGGCGCAGGTGAGCCCTGGGACGCCTTTGTGCAACAGACTGTGGACGCCGGCCTTGCGGGTATTGAGTGCCTTGCCGGAATCCCAGGTACCGTTGGCGGAACACCCGTGCAGAACGTGGGTGCGTACGGGGAGGAAGTTTCTTCGACCATTACTATCGTTCGCGCCTTCGATACACATGCAAACCAATTCGTAGATCTTGACAACGTCCAATGCGGGTTCGCCTACCGCACCAGCATCTTCAACACGGTCGCGAAGGGCCGCTACATCGTCGCGCGTGTCGATTTCCAACTCACGCCCAACGGCACGCCGAACCTCAAGTACGTCGACCTCGCTAAGCGTTTTGCAGACAAGCCGCAGCCATCACTGGCAGACATTGCAACCGCTGTGCGTGAGATTCGCGCAACCAAAGGCATGGTGACTGCTGCACCGAATCAGAACGGCGAATACCCACTTGATCGCGATCCCGACACCTGCTCTGCAGGCTCATTCTTCCGCAATCCCATCGTGCCTGCGGGTGCAGTCGCGCACATCGCGCAGGAAGCCGGAGTCGCTGAAGTTCCCCATTGGCCTGCCGGTGACGGTATGACGAAATTGCCCGCGGCATGGCTTATCGAGCGCGCAGGTTTCAGCAAGGGATTCGCGATGGGTCACGCGGCCATCTCCTCGCGACACACCCTCGCGCTCACCAACAAAGGCGGCGCGAAGGCCGCAGAGATCGCCGCGCTCCGCGATCACGTCGCGAAGATCGTTCGTGAACGCTTCCATGTTCAGCTTGAGCAGGAGCCCGTCTCAGTACCCTAGCGTGTGCTGCAGGTGCAGCCGCTCTTCCAGCAACACCTCCGCAGCGGAGCCCTGCGCTGTCACGATTCCGTCGCGCAGCAGAACCACTTCATCCGCAGCCGTGTATGCTTCCGCAACATCATGGGTCACGGAAAGAATCGTCGCACCACACTGCGTCTGCCATGTCTTTAGCCTCGCAATTAACGATCCCCGCAGAGCAGAGTCGGTTCCATTGAACGCCTCATCCAGCAGCAGCAGCGCAGGCCTGCTCATGATGGCGCGGACAATCTCCACGCGGTGCTGCTCGCCACCGGACATCTCGCGCGGCATGCGAGTACGCGTATCCGCTACTCCAAAGTGTTCCATCCATGCTGCGGCCTCTTCCATCTCGGCATGAGGCTGATTGCTGAAGAGTCCCCGTTTCCGCAAGCTGAACAGTATGTTCTCCCACGCCGTCATGTGCGGAAAAAGCGTGGAGCGTTGTTGCACCAGTGCTATGCGGCGCAAGTGTGCAGGCTTTGTGCTAATGTCATCACCTTGCAGAACGATGCGCGACTCTTCACATTGCACGAGTCCCGCGATCGCTCGCAGCAGCGTAGTCTTCCCGCTACCTGAAGGACCGAAGATCACCGTCCACGGTGCGCGGATATGCAAGGAGACATCGAGCGTCAAAGCTGCACGCCGCGTGCGCACCGTTGCCTCAAGCGTCGCGTTACTCATCGCGCCGCCTCGCCGTTACAAACATCGACCGCGCATACACCACCAGCAGCGCAATCGTGGAGAGCACCAGAATCAGCAGCGACGCACGGTTCGCCGAGGCATAATCAAAGTTCTCCACCGCATCGAAGATCGCAATCGAAATCGTCCGTGTCTTGCCGGGAATATTTCCGCCCAGCATCAGCACCACGCCGAACTCACCTACCGTGTGCATAAACGTGAGCACCGCCGCGGCCAGCATCGATCCCTTCGCCAGCGGCAATGCAACCCGCGCAAACACCCGCCGCGGCACTGCACCCAGAGTCGCAGCCGCATCGAGATAACTCTGGTCCACAGCGCGCAATCCAGCCACCATCGGCTGCACGGCAAACGGCAGGCTGTACACCATCGACCCCACGACCAGCCCGGTAAACGAGAACGCCAGCGTATGCCCCAGTAGATGCGTGATCGCGCGGCCCACCGCCGTGAGCGGCCCCAGCCCCACCAGCAGGTAAAACCCAAGCACCGTAGGCGGAAGCACCAGCGGCAGCGCCACCACCGCCTCCACCACATACCGCCAGCGCGTGCGCCCAAGCGCAAGCCATCCCGCCAGCGGAATCGCAATTACCAGCAGCAAGGCAGTGGTGGTCAGCGCAAGGCGCAGCGTCAATATGAGGGCATCAGTTTCCACTCGCTCTGAGTGTAGCGGCTATTGCACCCGCCTCAACCCAACCTTGCCCAGGTTGTCCTGAATCTGCTCACTCAATATAAAATCCAGCAGCTTATGCGCTTCATCGCGATGCGGTGAGTTCTTCATCACGACCGCGCACTGCCGAATCTCGGGATACGCATACAGCGGAAACAGCACATACGTCCCCTCGGCCTTAAACTTCCCCGACTCCGCAATCGTCTGCGATATTAGCCCGATCTGTGCATTGCCACTTTCCGCAAACTGCGCTGCCTGCATGATGTTCTCCGCCTGCACAAACCTCGGCGAGAGCGCATCATACAACTTCATCTTTTTCAGCGCAAAAACTGCCGCGCGTCCATAAGGCGCCGTGTCAGGATTGGCAATCGCAAGCGTCTTCAAATCTTTGCGGTGCAACAGGTCAAGACTCGCCTTTACCGGCTTGCGTACCCATAGCACAAGAGCACCCTTCGCATACGGAATTGCATTCTGCGAGTCGGCCAGGTCCGCCGCCACCACACGCTCGGCAAAGACATAATCGGCAGAAAAGAAGATATCCACCGGCGAACCAGCGATGATCTGGTGTGACAGCGTGGCCGACGCACCATAACTCACCACCAGGTGAATGCCCGTCTTCTGCTCAAACATCGGACCCACAATGTCCAGCACCGGATGCATGTCCGACGCGGCAGCCACGCGCAATTCTGTCTTCTTCTGGGCCCACGCGCTCATGCACAGGCAGACAAAGATGGCCAGCAGCGCCATCCGCTTCGAAAATTCACGCATGGTGCGATACCCTAAAAGCGTTCCCATGAATATGCGTACCCATCAACTACGATGCATCGGCACCGGCGCCCGGATATCTCCCGACCAGGCCCCCAGCGACTTTCGCGATCCAGAAACCCGCGAACTCTACGAGATTGAGTATCCATGGAGCGAGACCGCCGAAACAAACGGCGAACCTCGCAACCTGCCCAATGGCGCTGCCCTGCGGCACCTCTGGGCCGAGCGCCGCGACTCCACGCTCGCCATCGACCAGTCCGGCGTCTGGCGCTATCGCGAACTGCTGCCCATTTTGCAGGACGACACCCACGCCGTCACGCTGCGCGAGGGCAACACGCCGCTCTACGATCTTCCGCGCTGTGCCGACAATCTGGGACTCGACTTCCTACTCGCCAAGCACCAAGGCATGAATCCCACCGGTTCGTTCAAAGACACGGGCATGACGGCCGCACTCTCGGTAGCCGCCGAACGCGGATTTCAGTGGGTCGCCTGCGCCTCCACGGGCAACACCTCTGCCGCCATGGCTGCCTATGCCGCCCGCGCCGGCCTCCGCTCCATCGTCTTTATCCCGGAAGGCAAGATCGCCTGGGGCAAGCTCTCGCAGTCGCTCGACTACGGCGCGCTCACCATCCAGCTCAAGACCGACTTCGACGGCTGCGTCCGCATCCTCGCCGAGTTGGTCAAGCGCCACCCCATCTATCTGCTCAACTCGGTCAATCCATACCGCCTCGAAGGCCAGAAGACTCCCGCCATCGAAATGGTCGAACAGCTCGACTGGCAGATTCCTGACCACGTCATCGTCCCCGGCGGCAACTTGGCCAACGGGTCCGCGCTCGGCAAGGGCTTTGGCGAGATGAAGCACCTCGGCCTCATCGACCGCGTGCCCAAGATTTCAGTCATCCAGGCCCAGGGCGCCAACCCGCTCTTCCAGTGGTTCACGAATGACCATGCGGAGCTTGACCCAGTCGTGGCCGACACACGCGCGACCGCCATCCGCATCGGCAACCCCGCAAGCTGGCGCAAGGCCGCCCGCATCATCGAGCAGACCAACGGATGGTGCGAGCAGGTCTCCGAAAGCGAGATCGCTTTGGCCAAGGCGCAGATTGGTGCAGAAGGCATCGGCTGCGAGCCGGCATCGGCGGTCACGCTCGCCGGCCTCAAAAAGCTGGTGAAGATGGGCCATGTGCAGAAGGGCGAGCGCGCCGTGCTGCTACTCACCGGCCACACGCTCAAAGATCCCGAGTACACCATCGACTTCCATCGCGGCGAACTCGCGCAAGACCTTCCCGAAGCGGCCAACTATCGCCGTCCTCCGCTCACGCTTGAGGCCGATCCAGATGTCGTTCTCCGCACGCTCGATGCCGAGATCAAGAAGGCGCAGACGGTCTAGCGAATGTCCAAGCGCGTTCAACTTCGCCTGCCCGCGACCTCGGCAAACCTCGGCCCTGGCTTCGACGCGCTCGGACTCGCCATGGACTTCGCACTGCACGTGGAAGCCGAAGCCGCCGAACAGGACAGCATCGAAGCGCACGGCCGGAACGCGCAGGTCTGCGGCGACGTCTCCGACTCGCTCATCCTGGCTACCTACCGCGAAGTGCTTGCGCAGCAAGGCATCGACGCTCCGCGCCTCGCTCTCAAGCTGAACAACGAAATCCCGCTCGGCATGGGCTGTGGTTCGTCGGCAGCTGCGCTGGTCGCGGGTGTTGCGCTCGCCGCGCACTTCGGCAATCTGCACTGGACGCGCGAACAGATACTCACCGAAGCCTCCATCCGCGAAGGCCATCCCGACAACGTCGCCACCTGCGTTCTCGGCGGCCTCACCGTCTCGGCCATGCCCACGCACAATGGCGTCACGCACGTCTCGGCCATCTCGCTCATGCCGCCCGTCGCGTGGAAGCTGCTGGTCGTTATGCCTGGTGCCTCGCTCTCCACCTCCAAGGCGCGCGCCATGCTGCCCGAGCAATACTCCAAGGCCGACACGGTCGCCAACCTCCAGGCCGTCAGCCTGCTCACCGCTGCCTTTGCCGCCGGACGCGGCGATCTGCTGGCCGAAGCCATGGCCGACCGCATCCACCAGCCCTACCGCTCCGCCGCTTGCACCTTGCTTCCCTTGCTGCAACCGCTCGTAGGTAAAGACGGCATCCTTGGCGTAGCGCTCTCCGGTGCTGGGCCGTCTGTTCTCCTTGTCCTCGACGAGAACATTTCCGCCGAAGGCGTTACTCGAAAGTTACGTCAACTGGTTACTCCTGCGGAAGCAGAGATTCTGTCCACTTCAATTGGTTTTGGCGCGAATTTAGGGATTTAGGATACGTTCTGACATTGTGTTCCCCGATTGCGGAACGCCTCTGAACCACAGTAACCTGGCTTGTTACCAGAGATAGTCTTCTCAATCGTTTGCTAACCCATGTAGGGTCAATTACGTAGACGGCCCCGGGGGAGGGTCCGCCTGCACCTTGCGCCCGTTGACCTCTACGGAGGTCCGGGCGTTTTTCCTTCCAATTACTTACAGGCCAATACTCAGCCTGGTTTTCGGATCAGCGGAATCACGCAGCGCATCTCCAAGAAAACAAAACGAAAGTACGCACAGCATGACTGCCATGGCAGGAAAGAAAAGCATATGTGGAGCGTCGAACAGGTGCGCGCGCGCATCATTCAGCATCACACCCCAGCTCGCAGCCGGTGGAGGCACCCCAAGTCCAAGAAAGGAAAGGGTCGCCTCCGCCAGCACCGCCGCTGCCATACCTACAGCAGCCTGCACGATCACAGGTTGTGCAATGTTCGGGATAATATGCCGCACGAGGATGCGTAAGTCCCCTGCCCCCAATGCTCTAGCAGATTCGACGAATTCCTTTTCCCTGGCTGCAAGCACCTGCGCGCGAACGAGGCGGGCGTAGTTTACCCATCCGGAGATAGCCAAAGCCATAATCACATTGAACAAACCAGGACCGAGGAAGGCAACGAAAGCAATAGCAAGAAGAATCCCCGGCAGAGCCAGAAAAGCATTCATGACGTAAATATTGAGTAAAACATCACGCCAGCCACCATAAAACCCTGCAATACAGCCGACAATTGTGCCAAAAATCAGCGAAATTCCGACTACGCTGACTGCTACGACAAGAGAGATGCGAGCACCATAGAGTATTCTCGACAGAATGTCGCGCCCGAGGTCGTCGGTGCCAAACCAGTGCGCGTGCGAAGGGGTAAGCAGCCGTGCATCCAGGTTGAGTGCGGCAGGGTCATACGGCGCAATCCATGGTGCCAGCAGAGCGCACAGAACAAAAACCAGCAGCAGAGCGAGGGCAATGCGAGTGGTTATTCCGGTGCGCATATCAAGATGGTATCGCTACTAGTGTTGAAAACAGTGGTATCAAGTGGTTTTGTAAATCGGAGGCGCTCGCGATACCTTTCGAAGAGCACATGGATTCTTCTAAGTACCACTATGACGAAGAGCGGCACCACGATCGAACCATTTTAGGGATAAGGTTTTACGGCGGTCCAGTAGAGGGCGCGGTAAACGAGATGTTACAGCACGGTGGCCTGTTAGTGGTTCCTGCAGCGCCAGCTTTGGTGACGCTGCCTACCGACCAGGAATATCGCCGTGCTCTGTTAGGTGCGGACCTCGCGATTACAGATAGCGCCTATATGGTGATGTTATGGAACCTGATCCAGACAGACGATCTTCCCCGCATCTCAGGCCTTGCTTATCTTCGCGAACTGCTGGGACGAGAGGAGGTGCAAAAGCCAGGCGACATTTTCTGGGTGATGGCGAGCCCTGCTTCCGCACAAAAAAATCTTGCATGGCTGCGGGAGAATGGATTCGAAGTGCCCTTTTCATATGTTTATATAGCACCGATGTACGGGCAGAGCGAACTAAAAGATGAGGCACTGCTGCAAAAGCTCGAAGAACTGAAACCGAAGCACATCGTGGTGACAGTGGGTGGCGGAACACAGGAGAGGCTTGGGCTATATCTCCGCGATCATCTTTCCTACAGGCCCGGCATTCACTGCATCGGGGCAGCCATCGCATTTCTATCTGGAGATCAGGCAGCCATTCCTACCTGGGCAGACAAACTCTATCTGGGCTGGCTGCTGCGCATTTTGGATGAACCAAAACGTTATGGCCCACGCTACTTAGCCGCCCTTTCGTTGGCGCGACTTATGGTGCAGTACAAATCAGAACTGCCACCATTGCAATCTCTCCCGGGCGTAATCTGACAAAAACTTTTCATGTAAGTTCGTTTTTTAATAAGCGAGAGAACTCCATTGCCTCAGTTCAGATTCTTTTCTCTTCTTCTGATCATCTCCTCCACTGCGTGTGCAGTGCGCATAGGCGCGCAACAGCCTACGGTTGCCGAACGCTTCCTGTTTGAAGCGGCCAATCAGGAGCGCCGCGCCGCTGGTCTGCAAACTTTGCAGTGGAATCCACGCTTGGCGCAATCTGCGCGGCGGCATGCGCAAAGCATGGCAGAACACCATGCGCTCTCCCATCAATTCTCTGGAGAAGACGATGTAACGAGCCGGGCTGCCACTGCGATAGTTCATTTCTCTGAGATTGCGGAGAACGTGGGCGTAGCTCCATCGCCATTAGAGATACACGCCGCCTGGATGGTGTCGCCGGACCACCGCAAAAATATACTCGATCCAAATCTGACGAGCCTGGGTGTATCGGTGGTGTATCGGAGTGGCTCTTTATGGGCAGTGCAGGATTTTGCGCACGACGTGCAGGAGTTATCGTTTATGGCCCAGGAACAGCGCGTGGGTAATCTACTGAGCAACACAGGCAAGCTGCATAACATTGTTGCGACGGAAGCGGCACGCCAGAGTTGCACAATGAAAACCGGATACGCCGGTGATCGCAGACCATGGTTTGTGGTGCGATATGTGGCAAGCGATCTGTCACGATTGCCAGAACAATTAATGACGCGACTCAACACAGGCCGCTACACGCAGGCCGCAGTGGGAGCGTGCCCCCTCCATAACTCAAGCTTTTCGGGATACCACATCGCCGTGCTGCTCTATCCGTAAAACGATCTGCGGACTTTGACCCAAACCACACTGTTTGCTATAAACGAAGAAGCGGTTTGGTGTATTCCTTCCCCTCCGCCTCTGCGCCGCCAGGCGTATGTTTGTTCCGCAGTAGCTCAATGGCAGAGCATTCGGCTGTTAACCGAAGGGTTGTAGGTTCGAGTCCTACCTGCGGAGCCATAATTTCATGATTTCAAATCATCTCCCGTGCCGCGTACGATGAGCAGATGAACCGGCGTGAATTTATTGGACTCAGTTCGGGAGCCATTGCGGCTACCTCAATGTCATCTGCGGAAACACTCACAGGCGAGGTGGCTAAGCCAAACTTTCTGTTTCTGATTGCGGACGATCTGATGTTTCGCACCATCGGAGCGATCAACAATCCTGAGGTGCATACACCAAACATCGACCGGCTGGTGCGTTCCGGCTGTCACTTTACGCATTGTTTCCATCAGGGCTCATGGACGGGCGCGGTGTGTGTGGCGAGCCGCACGATGCTGAACACCGGAGTAAGCACCTTTCACGCGCACTGGAAGGATGCTAACCAGGCATTCGACAAGCCTATGTGGGCACAGACGCTCCGCGATGCGGGCTACCATACCTACATTACGGGCAAGTGGCATCTGGATGCCGTTTCGCTTCAGAGGTGCTTTGCGGATCAGGGGCCAGTGGGACCGGGATATCTGGCATCCACTGATGACATGTACAACCGTCCTGCTCCCGGAAACAACTGGTCTCCATCAGATAAAACGAAGTTCGGCCACTGGCTGCACCAAAATGTGGTGCTCAACAAAAGGCGCAACCAAGTCCAGCATTCCAGCGAGCTGTATGCCGATGCTGCAGTGGATCACCTGCGAACTATGTCTTCGCACTCGGGGCCGTTCTTTATGTACGTCGGTTTCAATGCTCCGCACGATCCGCGACAGGCTCCGCAGGAGTATCTCGATATGTATCCGGTAGAGAAGATTGCAGTGCCGCCGAACTTTCTGCCAGAGCATCCTTTCGATCAGGGCGAACACAAAACGCGCGATGAATTGCTGGCTCCGTTTCCTCGCACGAAGTTTGATGTGCAGACGCACCGGCGCGAATACTACGCCATCATCACGCACATGGACGCGCAGATTGGCCGCATCCTGGATGCGCTGGAGGCCAGCGGCAAGGCAGCAAACACCTACGTGATTCTTACTGCCGATCATGGACTGGCAGTAGGCGAGCACGGACTGATGGGCAAGCAGAACCAGTACGAGTGCTCCATGAGGATGCCGCTTATCATTGCAGGACCAGGCATCAAGGCGGGCAAGCGCGTGGAGGAAATGGTGTATCAACACTCCATGTTTGCGACTACATGCGAACTGGGCGGTGTTGCGGTGCCGCCGCATGTAGATTTTCCAAGTCTGGCACCGATGTTGCGGCAGGAGAAGTCACAACCTGTAAACGATGCAATGTTTGGATGGCTGCACGATATCCAGCGATCTATTCGCACAAAGCGGCATAAGCTCATCTTCTATGCGCACCTGAACCGGTACCAGGTTTTCGATCTGGAGAACGATCCGTGGGAGATGCACGATCTTGTGGACGATCCTGCCTATGCAGAAGTGAAAGCGGAGCTGGTTGCAACGCTTAAGCGGAAGCAAAAAGAATTGGGAGACCCCATGGACATCGATCATGTGCATGTACAGCGAAAGAAGGATGTGCCTGCAAGTGCTTACGGTCGCGGCTGATCACTCACTATATGCGCGCAAGCGCGCGTGCCGAAAGCAACTTGTCGTCGAGATGACGTTCTAACGTGCTTACAGTGAAACGCCGCAGATCTGCGCCACGCTCGCGCGGGAACTGTTCAAATTCTCCGATGGGTTTGGAGAAGATGCGCTGGGCGAGAGCGGCGGAATCTGCACTGATAGAGACGCTGCCGTTTCCGCGATGGATGACGCAGGTGAGGCCGTCGCGCATGGGCGAGTAGAATATCGCGCCACCGCGCAGCGATTCGCTACACACACAGCATTGCGTGATCTCGGGCATCCAGCCCATAAGCCGCGTCGTCCACAGCAGGAAGTAGGTGATCGGCATCCACACTTCCCCGGCTCGGATGTAGTTGAGCGTGGCGAGGGTGAGGCGAAAAATGTCATCTTCCGGTGCATGCTCAGGCAGCGCAGATTCGAGGATTTCCGCAACCAGAGAGAGCGCCGCGGAACGTGCGTAATCGACTGGATCGCGTAAGGGCGACCAGAGGATTTCAAAGCTGTCGAGGCGCACAAGTTCCTGCTTCGGTTTCTCAGCCCAGGTGGCACGCACATGCGTCATGGGTTCCAGAGCTCCACCAAAGCGGCGTCGCGAACGCATGGCGTGCCGCGCAACTCCCTTTACCCTTCCCTGCCGGCGCGTAAAGAAGGAGACGAGCAGGTCCGCCTCCTGGAAAGACCAGGTGCGGAGTACGATGGCTTCGTCCTGGCGTTGGGTCATGGGAGTTGTCAGTTCTCAGTTGTGAATGTATCGCAAAGAGAAAACGCATAGCCACAGATGTGGCTATGCGTTTCATCAAATCATACCGGCAAGCTGGCACGCAGAGAGCGCGATCTGCCGTCCGCGCAGGACCTACCGACCGTAGTGATCCGCGTTCTTTTGCTGGAAGTCGGCCCACTTTTCGGGCAGGTCGTCAGCGGCGTAGATGGCCGAAACCGGGCACACCGGAACGCAGGCGCCGCAATCGATGCACTCCACCGGATCGATGAAGAGCTGATCGACCTCTTCGTTGCCGTCTTCACCCTTCTTGGGGTGGATGCAGTCCACCGGGCAGGCGTCGGCGCAGGCTGTGTCCTTGGTGCCGATGCAGGGTTCCGCGATTACGTATGCCATTTCTGTTGCTTCCTCTCAGGGCCAAATTTCTGTGGGTAGGTCTTTATAGTAACAGCGAAAAAATCGGACTAATACGGACGCAATTAGGCCCGTCCGCGCTCTTCACGACGGCGACGGAACTCTTCCGGTGTGGGGATAGGAGTGAGGTTGCGTCCAGCGAAGAGGTCGTCGAACAACTCCTGCATTTCTGCGTGAATTCTGCCGTTCGAAGCCAGAATCTCAGCAGAATCGAGCAGGAATTTTGAGCCATTGAAACGAGTAATCTTCCCCCCAGCCTCCTCAACCAGCAACGCACCGGCGGAGGTGTCCCACGGATTGAGGTTGAACTCCCAGTAGCCGTCCACGCGACCGCAAGCAGTATAGGCGAGATCAAGTGCAGCGGCACCGGCGCGGCGCACACCGTGCGAGCGCAGCGTTACCTGGTGATAGAAGTGGATGTTCGGATTCTCATGGCGCTTCTGGCTAGGAAACCCCGTAGCTACGAGGGATTCCTGCAGATGCTCTGTCCCGGACGCGTGAATGGGTTTGCCGTTGAGGTAAGCACCTTTGCCACGCTCGGCCATAAAAAGTTCATCACGCAGCGGTTCGTAGATGACACCCGCAACGATCTCGCCATCTTCTTCCGGTTTCAGACCTATGTGGCGGCGCTCAAGTCCCATCGACACTGCGAAAAATGGAAATCCATGCGCGAAGTTCGTAGTGCCGTCGAGCGGATCGATGTACCACCGATATTCGGCATCCAGAGCAGTACGCGTGCCTTCTTCGCCAAAGATGCCATGCTCTGGCAGCTTCTCTTTCAGCCGCTGTGCGATGAGTTTTTCGCTCGCTCGGTCGGCAGCGGTGACGATATCGACATCGCCTTTATACTCCGCTGCAACACCACGATTGTAATAATCGCGCAAAAGCGCACCGGCTTCGCGGGCAATCTCGGCGGCGGTATCGGCAAATTGGAAGTTCGCGCTGCTCATGTATTCAGGATACTGCGAATGAGCAAAGGCGTTTATCGCGCGTCGGGAAAGTATGCCGGACGGTAGCGCAACTTGAGCTTGGCCTGCATAGCCGCGTCGTTCAGGCGGACTTCGATGGAATGCGAGCCGCTGTCGCGCTTGTGCTGCGGAGCGTAGTAGGCAAGCAGGTATTGCGTGCGTAGATCGTCGGAGAGATGCGCGAAGGCCGTGTCGAGATCGCTCTTGCGGGTGACATAGAAGAATTTGCCGCCGGTGTCTTCTGCCATCTGGATGAGCGCATGTTCGCCGGCGACGTTGCGGCCCGCGTCGGAAAAGATGGGCATGATAATGATGGGGTAGATGGCCGCGCCCGCGCGCTGTGCCTGCTCCACCGCATCGGTATAGCGCGTGCCGCCCTTCGTAGTGTCGCCACCATCGGTGATGAGCACGAGGATGCGGCGGCGGAGCGCGTCTTTCTTGCTGCTCTCGCCCAGTCGTTGCGCAGCAAGATACACAGCGCTGTACATCGCCGTAGCATCTCCTTTCCCCAGACGGGACAAGCCGGAGATCACGCGCTTGTCATTGTTCGTGAAGGAAACAACTTCATCTACTGCGTCGGAGAAGGCCATGAGGTCCATCTCGTCCTGTTCGCGCAGCATGGTGTGGATGAAGCGTTTGGCCGCGTCCATCTCCGTGCGGAACTGCGTGAGCACGCTCTCAGAAGTGTCGATCGCCATCACAATGGAGAGCGGCGTCTCCGACTGCCGCTCGAAGACGGCAATCTTCTGCGGCTTTCCGTCTTCCAGCAGTGTGAAGCTGTCTGTGGCGAGTCCAGCGACGGCAACCCCGTGCTCATCTTCCACATTGACGGGAACATTAACGAGGCGCGTCTCCACGCGGATGACAGGCACATTGTTATTCTGCGCAACAAGAGTGATTGCAGTTGTAAAGATAAATGTGACGAGGAGGCGCTTCATCATACGGACGCCCCTCCTACGACAGATTCAGGAAACGCTTCTCCATCAGCCCACACAGCACCGTCTGCAAAGTGTTCCTTCTTCCAGATGGGCACCGTCTTTTTGAGCGTGTCGATGATCCAGCGGCAGGCGTCGAACGTTGCGCCGCGATGTGCAGCAGCCACGGCTATAAGGATGCTCGTCTCCCCAATCTCCAGTTTGCCCAGTCGATGAACGATGGCGACATCGCGCACATCGAATCTCTCGATAGCTTCTTCAACCAGGGCATGCATTTGTTGCAGTGCCATCTCTTCGTAGGCGTGATAGTCGAGGAAGAGCGTCTGGCGTCCGCGCGTGTTGTTGCGCACAATGCCATCGAAGACACACACAGCGCCATCCTCTCCTGCCTTGATAGCAGCGGCGATCGCGTCAGCCGGAATCACATCGCGCGTGAGGTAAACCTGCATGGCCCTATACAAGATTAGACGAGCGAAGGCGCTCCACCGCTCACAGGCGGAAGCAAGGCTACCTCGTCGCCATCATGTAGAGGTTCTGAGGGCAGAACGTAGGTCTGATTGACGGCAATGGCAGAGCGGGAGAGGAGTTCTGTCGAATGAGAGAGGCGCTCGCGCACACGGACGATGATCTCGGCTGCGGTCGAGTCTTCAACGAGGGTGAGGAACTCGTCGGCTCTTCCGGCCGCCTCACGCAATGCTCCGAAGTAGAGGACCCGTACTTGCATGCTTTCGAGGATAACCCGGTTATCAAATGAAAAGCCTGGCGGGTTCGCCAGGCTTCTATCATCTTCGTGCAGCTCTATCCAGCCGTCTGCAACACTTCTTCCCTTAACTGTTCGTCCTGCGCAGTTTCGCGGAGGGTGTGTGGCAGGGCGACCGCCAGCACGTCTTCGAAGCGTGAAGCGTAGTGGATGGTAATCCCCTCGATCTGATCGGGCGAGAGATCTTCTTCAACGTTCGGTTTTACGTCGATAGGCAGAATCACATCGCGCACACCGGCGCGCCGGGCAGCAAGGAACTTCTCCTTGATGCCGCCCACTGGAAGCACATTGCCGGAGAGCGTAATCTCGCCCGTCATCGCCAGCAGGGGACGCACCGGCCTGTCCGTCAGCAGCGAGACGATTGCCGTGGCCATCGTTACACCAGCGCTGGGCCCGTCCTTCGGAATAGCGCCTGCGGGTACATGCAGATGCAGGTCGATGTCCTTCAGCACGTCCTCATCCAGACCGAGCGAAGCGGCGTTCGAACGCACCCAGGTGAGCGCGGCCTGCATGCTCTCTTTCATCACGTCGCCAATCTGGCCGGTGATGTGGAAGTTTCCCTTGCCCTTCATCTTGTTGGCTTCGATGAAGAGGATGTCACCGCCTACCGGCGTCCACGCCAGGCCGACGGCTACACCGCTGCGCTTTGTACGCTCCGCGATTTCGGTATCTACGCGCACTTTGTAGCCGCCCAGGAACTCGCGAATCACCTCAGGCGTAACGACGAGTTTTTCGTTCTTGCCTTCGGCAATACGGCGCGCCTGCTTGCGGCAAACGGTACCAATGAGCTGCTCTAGTTTGCGCACACCGGCCTCGCGCGTGTAATGACGCGCAGTGATGGCGAGTGATTCGCGCGGAAATTCGATCAGCGCATTCGTTATGTCTTTGGAGGAAGGTTGCGGCGCAGGCACCTTGTCCTGGTCCTCAACTACCTCAGCACGAGGACCGGCGACCTCACCATTGCCCTTGTCATTCGAGCCGTCGATGCCGTTCTCCTTCACCTGCCGCGGCACCAGATACTTCTCCGCGATGGCGACCTTCTCCTCTTCCGTGTAGCCGGTCAACTCGATGATCTCCATGCGATCAAGCAGCGGCGCGGGAATCGGATCGAGTTGGTTCGCCGTGCAGATGAACAACACCTTCGACAAGTCAAACGGCTGGTCGAGATAGTTATCGCGGAACGTGGTGTTCTGCGCAGGATCCAGCGTCTCCAGCAGCGCAGCCGCGGGATCACCGCGGAAGTCGCGGCCCAGCTTGTCAATCTCATCCAGCATGAAGACAGGGTCGTTCGTCTCCGCGCGCTTCAGGTGCTGAATGATCTGGCCTGGCATCGCTCCGATATAGGTGCGACGATGTCCGCGAATCTCCGCCTCGTCATGCATGCCGCCAAGCGAGATGCGGGAAAACTTGCGACCGAGCGCACGTGCAATGGATTTGCCAAGCGAAGTTTTGCCTACTCCCGGAGGTCCAACAAAGCAAAGGATCGGTCCCTTCATGTCCGGCTTCAGACGACGCACCGAGAGGTAATCCAGGATACGGTCCTTCACCTTCTTCAGACCGTAATGGTCCTCGTCCAGAATCTCAGCCGCGCGAGTAATGTCGACTTCCACACCGCTGGATTTAGACCACGGTAGCGATGCGAGCCACTCTACGTAATTGCGCGTGATGGAGTAATCGGGCGCGTTGGGGCTCATGCGCTGCAAACGGCCAAGCTCCTTCAGCGCGTCCTTTTTCGTCTCCTCCGGCATGCCGGCGGCTTCGATCTTCTCCTTCAGCTCGGTGACATCTTTGTTCGTATCGTCCGCATCACCAAGCTCTTTCTGGATAGCCTTCATCTGCTCGCGCAGGTAATATTCACGCTGCGATTGCTGGACGGCATCCTGTACTTCGCTCTGGATCTTTGTGCGAAGCTGCTGGACCTCAATCTCTTTTGCGAGATGTTGCGTGAGCCGCTCCAGACGTTTCACTACATCCTGCGTTTCAAGTAACTCCTGCTTATCTGCCGTCGTGAGGAACGGCAGTGAAGAGGCGATGAAATCAACCAGGCGGCTCGTCTCTTCGATGTTGAGCGCAATCGTCTGCAGGTCGTCCGAGAGTGTAGGAGAGGCAGCAACAATTTCCTGAAACTGCGAAAGCACGTTGCGTTGCAGCGCTTCCACCTCGGGGGATTTCGCGGCTTCATCCTCGGAGATGGTCTGGTACTCCGCCATCATGTAGGGCGTATGCTGCGCAAATTCGCCCAGCCTCACGCGCTCCGCACCTTCGGTAAAGACAAAGAGGCTCTGGTTCGGCATCTTGACGACCTTATGCACGGTCGCCAATGTGCCAACAGTGTGCAAGTCGGAAGCTTCCGGGTTATCGAGCCGCGCCTCGCGCTGGGCCACCACAATGAGTTGCTTGTCTTCGCCGAGCGACTGAATCAGTTGAATAGAGCTTTCGCGTCCTACGGTCAGCGGTAGAACAGCGTGCGGAAACAGGACCGTGTCACGAACTGGAAGAACAGGTAATGCCACCGGACTGACCGCTATGTCCTTGTTTTCTCCAGATTTAGGTTTGATGACACTTACAAAGTCACTCGCCATGTTGAGTCTTCCTTTATCAGGTATTCCGACTTTAGACGCTTCAGATATTGGTTTGGTCGCAAAACCTACCTATCCGCTATCCTTTGCAGATTTGCAGAGAAGGCTATCTCTAATGAGATGTAGAGTGGTTCCTCTGTGCATACCCGTACTTGAGTTTTATACAAAGCCGTCATCGGCCAAATGCAGGATGGGCATTATCGTGCAGCAGCGTATCGGCCAATTTCCTTGAACATGTGACATTGCTTTTGCAATATTTCCGCTACATGATCAGGTGTGTCTGGCGTGGGGAAGCGCAGGTCCACGTAGAAGATGTACTCCCATGGGCGGCCAGGAACTGGGCGTGATTCAATACGTGTGAGATCCACGCCGAGAGCTGCCAGTTGCTGGAGAACGCCTACCAGAGATCCGGGCTTGTGCTCTACGGCAAAGGCAACACTCATCTTATCTGCGGCTATGTGAGGACGAAATTCCTCTGCTCTTTGAGACGTTGCGAGCATAAAAAATCTGGTTACATTCAGGGGATCGTCTTCGAGGCCGCATTCCAATACTTCTGCCCCATAAATGCGGGTCGCATCTGTTCGGGCGATAGCGGCGGTTTCGATGGGTTTTTCTTCCATCAGATACTTCACACTTCCCGCGGTGTCGTAAAACGACGTTGGGGCCATCTCTGGATGCGCTGCAAAGAAACGCCGGCACTGCGAAAGGGCTACTGGATGCGAGAGCACTTTGCGTATGGACTCCATCGATGTCCCAGGAACAACGATGAGGGCGTGATGGACGTGGAGGCGGAGCTCGGCAAGAGTGACCACGTCTTGCGCCAAAAGCAAGTCGTAGTGTTCGGCCACCGATCCGTGCAGACTGTTTTCAATAGGCAGCACGGCCACGTCGGCACGGCGATCAGCAAGGCTGTCAAATACGTCCTTCGACACCGTACAGCAGACGATCTCCTGCTCTCCCAGCAGTTCTATGGCAGCTACATGGCTGTTTGAGCCGAGCTCTCCCTGGATAGCAACCTTCATTTGTTTCCTCAATTTCGCGTTATGACTGGCAACCTAGAAAGTTTACGCGGCACCTTACTTTCCGTGGCCGGAAGGCCTTGAAGTTTATAATCACGCGCCGCAGCTTGAGCGCCAAGGAGAATGCAATGCTCTGGACTATCACCGTAATTCTGTTTGTTTTGTGGCTGATTGGATTTGTAGGCTTCCATACACTCGGTGCGTGGATTCACATCCTGCTCGTGCTGGCCATCATCTCGCTCATCTTTAACCTGCTGTCAGGCCGGCGAGCGGTCTAACGAGGCTAGTTGCGTATCTATCATAGACTCGCCGATCAACTTCGGCGGGTCTTTCACATGTAATCCACTGGGGGTTCTTATGGATTTCGATCGTATTAAAGGGAAAACGCAGAGCGCTTTTGGAAAGGCTGAGCAGGCCGTCGGAGAAGCGGTTGGCAGTGAAGACCTCTCGAATGCCGGTGTACAGGATGAAGTAGCCGGCAACGTTAAGGACGCCTGGGGCAATGTAAAAGACACGGCGCGCTCTATGCGTGACACAGCAGAAACACGCTCAGCTACGGAACACGACCGTGTAGAAGCAGAAGGACATGAGCACGCGACCAATCTGCGCGAAAAAATCGCCAATGGGGCCGAGCGCATGAAGGACTCCATCAACGACAAGCTCGATGACATCAAGGACGATCAAGCTACTCGACGCGAAGAAATTCGCCGTTCCGCATAACTGTCTCTTCTCATCAAAGAGCCCGTCCTGTTATGGACGGGCTTTCTTTTGCGAACAAACACACCCTAACGGGTGAGCGCTACATCTAATTTTTAGTTATTTAGAGAAGGAAAGAATTATGGAACGCATTCTGCACTCGCTCACTACGCTCTGGATCTATGCCCGCCGCAACAAGTACATGGACGTTCTGACCGTGGAAGATGCAAATCTGGCGAGACGCGAACGCGAAACGGAAAATAGCGACCTGCTCCAGCAGATCCGGCAGCGCCGTACAACAATTGCAGAAGAACTACGCGATCTGTCTGCGCCACTTTCATGGCGTTCTCTCTTCAGCTCTGAGAAGAGTGGCGATCATGCATCTGGCGTCCCTATGATGTCCGCTGTTGGACGCGCGCAGGATGATTTCATCCAAGCCGCCTAGCGTTTTATCTGCGCATGAGAATGTCCAGAGCAACAGCGACAAAATACAGTACCGAGATAATTCCATTCAGCAGAAAGAACGCTGCATCCATACGCCGCAGATCTGTCGGCTTTATGATGCTGTGTTCATACAGCAGTAATACTGCAACCAGAACCGTGCCAATGGTTGCGATCATTCCCAGATGAAAGACCGGTAGCAGCCATAACAGAAGTGCCAGCATGCCCAGATGCATCGCGCGCGCGATCCAAAAGGCGCCATGCAAACCGAATGCTTTGGGAATGCTGTACAACTCTGCCGAATTGCGATCGAACTCATAATCCTGGCACGCGTATAGCACGTCGAAACCGCCTACCCACAACAGCACAGCCCCGGTGAGGACCAGTACACGCACATCCAGCGATCCACGTACCGCGATCCACGCGGCGGCCGGTGCAATGCCCAGGGCAAAGCCGAGCACAAGATGCGACCACTGCGTAATCCGCTTCATGTAGCTGTAGCCGAGCACCACGATGAGGGCGACAGGTGAGAGCAGCAGCGTGAAATGGTTGAGTGCCGCCGATGCAGCCACAAAGATCGCACACATCACGAACGTAAAAAGACCAGCAAACTGCTTGCTTAACTGTCCTGCGGGAATGGCACGTGTGGCCGTACGTGGATTGGCTGCATCAAACTCCGCATCAGCCAGGCGATTGAAGGCCATAGCCGCAGAACGTGCGGAAACCATACAAACCACAATCAACAGCAGAACGCGAGCTGAAGGAAAGCCTCCGGCTGCCAGCATGGCGCCCGTAAGCGCGAAGGGGAGAGCAAAGATAGAGTGCTCCCACTTGATCATCTGCAGCGTAACGCGCGCGCTGCGCAGGAATGAAGACATGCAAGAAGTGTACCGTTGCGCAAAAGAAAAAGCCGGGAGATGAAGCCCGGTTCTCTCATATTTGCTATTGATTACTCTCTGGTGTGCCCTGCAACCTGCAGGTCGTTCGTGACCTTGAAGACGCCAGGAACACCGTTAGCGCGGATGCCGGCCGCTTCCCTGTCAGCTTCGTTATTTACTACGCCCGTCAAGGTTACGTTGCCGTTCACTACCGTGATGCGGATCGGTTTGGCTGGGTCGATGGCGTACTTGTTTAGCGTGGCAAAGCCATAGACCGCGCGCGCCACTTCCAAGCGGATGCGATCGTCATTGGGCGACACGGGAGCGACTTCAATATTGTCGATTACATCCCGCACACCGGGGTAGTTCGATACCAGAGAAATGGCAGAATCCTTATCGACCGGACCATACGCCACGCCGCCCAACGTGACTACGCCGTTATGCACACCGATAGTGAACGAGTTGAATGCGGTCGTACCGTAACCGACACGATCATAAGCCAGCTTCTCCGCAAGTTTGTCACGCAACTCCTGGTCGGAGAGCTTGGTAGTACTGCTCACATTAATCATGTTGCGCACAGCGTTTACGCCGTCTACATGATGTGCGCGACGATCGGCGTCTTCCTTATCGCTGAAGACATCGACGTCACCACTCAGCGTCACCACACCGTTCTTCACGCTGCTCTGCACATTGACAAAACGCTTATGCGCAAGTTTCTTGGCCAGGTCCTGTTGAATCTCAGCGTCCGTGTGTTTGTTGGCGGCATGCAAACCCTGCATACCGCTGAAAGTAAGCGCGAAAGCGAGTGCGGCAGATAAAGATTTCACAAGTCTCATAGGGCCATCTCTCCACTTCAGCCTGCCAGAAAGCAAACCTGGCAGCACCAAACTTCCCACTCAATTGGATGCTACGAGACCCTATTCGATGCAACTACCGATACCGTTTGCGTATTTTGTAGACCACTGAAAAGACGCCATTTTCATCACGCGTGGCCACAATGGATTTATTGGCACTGAGCTGATACTGAATTTGGATCAACTGCTGGGCCGTGGTATTCACATTGGTTGCAAAGACGACCGTAATCTGCCGTGAAAGCTGCTCTTCGAGCGTGATGCGCGCCGAGGAAGTGCCCAGACTCCCAACGTATGCAGGATCGATCTTCACCTTTCCAGATCCACCGAAGAGCTTATTGACGCGGTTGGAGACGGTTGCGTTCAGAGCACCTCCCAGGATGGCGTTCGTTGTTGGGTCCTGGCCCTGCTGCTGAAGTTGTTGCGTATTGATCTGCGCTTCTTCCTGCGTACGGCCCAGGGCCAGCAGATTGAAGATATCCTGCTCAGACAATGGTGGCTCCGAGCGGTATGTCAGTTTGAAGTTCTTCGATGTACCGTGGATGCCAATTGTGACGTCATAGTTCTCCACGCGCGCACTCGCGTCCAGATCGATGGTCGGATCGATGCGCACAGGATTGTTGAAGTAAATCTGGCCGCGCTGCAATTGATATTGCGTACCATTGAACGTCGCGCTTCCATCTGTGATGGTGACGCGTCCGAGGACCGATGGCACTGCCAGTGTTCCGCGCAGGTTCAGGTCCACCGTACCGGCTATCTTTGCGTAGGAGTTCTGGAAATCCAGCGCCGGGGCAGACTGCACGCGTACGTTCAGCCGGATTTTATTCAGCAGAGAATCTGGATCGGGCGGCATCTGCACATCGCTTGGTCCACCTGCGATGGAGGCGAAGTCAAACGTCTCCGCCAGACCGAAGCGCGTGATAAGAACATTTCCACTCAGCATGGCGCCTTCGCCATTTCCCTGCAACCGGGCATTGGCATTCATGGTTGCGCTCACGCCGTAATAGCGCACGCGCACGTTGTCTGCCTTTGCCGTCACATCGGCAAACAACCCACCCCGGAACTGTACAAATCCGCCAAGCTTGATCGTCCCTCCGCCGGATTCTCCGGTAATGTCCTGCAACTGCAGACGATCTTCGGTAAAGATGGCAGTACCACGCAGATTGCTGATCCCGTTCGGAATATCAGCCAACGCAATGTTCGCGTTTTCGAAGATAACCTTACCGCCCAGCGAAGGTTTACTTGTAGTTCCCTTCGCCGCGACATCGAAGGTGATCTTGCCGCTCGACCGCACATTGGGATTGAGTACGTGAATGATTGCGAGCCCAACAGTACCGTTCGCTTTTACATCCAGGCGTCCGCCTTGTGCCGGAAGTGGCTTGCCATCTGGAGAGAACACCTGCGCAGAACCGGACGCGCGCAGATCAGTATCCTGCCCAGTGATATGCAAATCATCCAGTGTAGCCACACCATTTGCCAGCCGCGCGCGGATTGGTGCGGCTGTTGTGAGATCGATGCCTTGCAGCGTGACCTTGAACTGATGGACAACAGCATTGCCAGCAAGCAACTGCGGCTTCTTCGCCGGACCGCTAACATTAGCCTCGCCGGCGATATTCGACGAGCCCTGGATTGTGCTGCCGTACATCTTCAGGAATGGATTTACGTCGATGTTTGCGAATTTTAGATTCGCTTGCATGGGATAATCGCCGACAAGCCGGACGTTCCCATTCACATCGAAATTTGCCGTTGCCAGCGTAGAGTGCGCCACAAGGTAGACAGTGTCACCCTGGCTGTGTACATCTGCATTGATCTGCCCAAGCGGCTGCTTGTTCAGTGTGATGTTCTTGACGGTCAGCTTCGCCGCCAAGTTCGGCTGTTCCATCGTGCCATTGGCGTCCGCATTGATATCCAGCACGCCATCTACAGGCGAGTTGGCTTTCTTCACCGCTTCAAGGTTTGAGAGACGAATATTATTGCCGGCGATATGTGCGCGTATATGTTTCGTGTCGAGGTTATATGCGCCGTTTCCATTTACCATCACGCCCTGGGCATTCACCTGCAGGCTGCTTACTTCAATGTCGCGACCATGGGCGGAGAGGTCTGCCACAATGGAGTCGAACGGCTGATCGTATGCCACACCGTTGCGCAGAGAGATGCGTCCGGCTCCCTGAATATTGCCAATAGTTCCGGTTGCGCGAACATTTGCCGCCGCCGTGCCGGTCACAGGAACATCTTTCTGACCAGCAATTTCAAGCACATCTTTTACATTCGCATCGGCAAGCTGCACGCGCGCGTCAAGCATCGTCGCGTTGTCCCATTCGTAGGTCGTATAGCCGCGATGCACCACACGATGCGGTTGGAACTTGCCCGAAACGTTCAGCACCGCTGTGCCGCGGCGGATGGTGGAGCTTGCCACAGATACGCTGCTGGGGGAGTAGTCGGCATCTGCCACAATCGAGTCGAGCAGAATATCGGCCGTGCTGCCGAGCTTGGCCTCAAGCTGCTGCGCGTTTAGGTGGCCTTTCACATTGAGCGCCTTGATAGGGCCACTCGCAGTTCCGTGGAAGGCAGCTTGTCCATGGAGCACGATCGGGAGAGCAGCACTTCCTTTTTTGCCATTCTGCTCATATCCAATAGCGTTCAGTATGGAATCGAATTCGCCAAGATCATGGAACTGCGCGTCCATTTGCAACGAGGTAAGTGGGTCGCCACGGTTTACGCCAAGGACACCGGATGCGGTGAGATTTGTCTGCGGTGTCTGCGCCACAATACGGCGGATATTCACAACTTCGCGATCGCCACGATACTCCGCCTGCACCATACCGGAGAGTGGTATGTTTTGCGCGCCAGCACGACGAGCACCCGTGGGGGCCATTTTTAGATCGGCGTTAACGACAACCGAACTGGGCAGATCATCGGTCGTTCCACCCCATTCCACCTTCACAGGGCCAGTTACGGCAGTATCGAAGCCAAGGTCGTGATAGCTTTTTGTTTCGGTAACTTCCATGATCGTACGGAGAGTTACGCGATTCAGCACCACGTTGATATATGCGTGTGCGCGCTCTACTGGAGGCAGCTTGCGGTCGGCACCTGCCACAGGCGACTTGGCATCCACAGCCTTCGCGGCAACATTCACCGTCTTTTGACCCGCTTTCAATGTGGCGGATTTCTGTGGCGCTTCCGGCGGCGCAACGCCTAACCAATTGTGAATGCGCATCTCGCCAACGATGTTTCCGCTGCCGCCCGGCAGGTCCACAGCTATGGCCTGAAGCAGGAGGTCCGTCGGAGTTACGCGCACTTCTGTGTGGCCATCCACGCCGTGCACACGCACGTTCTCGTCCTGATAGCCAGCATCTTTCCAGTTGGCCTTCGCCACCAGAAGATATCCCTTCTGGCACTCGGGGTCGGGCGGAAGCACTTTGGTGCTAGCTGGATTGGCATTCGGATGACGTCTCTTCCAGAAGCCCGGTTGCTTCTGTGCCTCCTGAGGTGCCACGGCGCACGAGTGGCCACTCAAATCCAGATTGAGCTTGCCGCCACTAAGCCCAGGAAAGCCGGAGAGCACCGAGATCTGTCCAATCTCAATAGAACCCTTTGCTCCTACCTCCCATGTCGGATGATCGAAATCGACGATCTTTGCAGATGCTTCAAGATGTGAGTCCTTGCCTGTATCCAGCCTCAAGCTACTCATCTCGGCCAGCTTGCGGCCAAGCTCCATCTCCACCTGCAAGTGCGACTTCGCTTCCGGCATCTGCTGCATCTTGCTGCGAATGTCATTAATGCCGATAGAAACGCCATAATGATCGCTAGCGGAGAGATAGCGCACGTTTACGCCCAACTCACGTGCAGCAAGATCGAACGGAATCGCTTTGTCATTGAAGAGCACAAGACCGTTCACCAGCTCCAGCTTGCCTACCTGCAGATCGAGCAGTGTGTCCATCAGCGGCTCATTGCTGGTGCTTGGCTTTTTGGGCACCGGCTGATTGGTAGTGCCGTCTTTATTCACGATCATGTGAACGCGTGGCTGCTCCACGCGCAGCAGATTGAGCGAGATGAAACGGATGGCACCTTTGCCTGTCGCATGCAGAAGGAAATTTTTCAGCGTCACGCGAACCAGCAGCTTGTCGGCAGCAAGGTAAGGCGCTTCACTTGGCCCCTCCAGACCGTGGATGACAAGGCCGTCCACTTCCACCGCAAGATGAAAGAGGCTGAATTTTACCTTCTGAATTTCTACTTTGCCACCCGTGGATTCTTCCAGTGTGGATACAAGAATCCCGCCGACGCGGCGGCTGAAGTCGTCGGTTGTGGAGTAGATGGCGAAGGCCCCCACCAGCACGATGAGCAAACCGACGAGACCGCCAATCATCCACCACACGATGCGAGAAAGCCGGCTGCGCTGGTGATGGTGCGCAGTCGTCTGGGACTCAGGAGAAGAGGATGACTTCTGCTCTTCGCTCATGGCGCCTCCTCACCTTGCTTGAGAATGCGCACCTGGCCCTGATCGCGAAGTGTCTTAAGCCATTGATCGAGAAGCGAGCTCACCTGCTGCTGCAATAACACCTGCTCGATGCGAGCACTCACCGACTCCAGCGGCGGTGGGGTGGCATGTTCCTTGGCGTACTGGGGCAACATGGTGTTTTTGTAAAAATCATCAATCTGCTGATCGGAGATGCGAATACCGGCGCGGAATCTCTGCTGAATAAATCGCAGCACCTGCATGCGCAGCTTTACGCGGTTACGCACATTCTGTTCGGTAAATCCGTTCTCGGCAAGAAAGCGGCGCCAGCCTTCTTCTGTCTGACACTTGTAACGTTCGCAGGCAGGCAGATCGTCACGCATCTGCTTTACTTCTTCATCGATCTCTTCCTCTTTCAGCGGTGCCTGCACATAGCCCTGCTCCTGCTGCATGATGAGGGTGCGGTCGATCAGACGACTCAAAGCCTGGTCGCGCTCACTGCCTGCGCGCAATGTGCGATAGGGCTGCAACTTGGCCCAGCGCATCTCCTCTTCAACATCGCTCTCCAGGATGATCTCGCCGTTCACGATGGCAACGATACGGTCCAACGACTCGCCGCGAGGTGGCGGCAGCGCTTCTGGATGCCGACCTGCAGAATGCTGCGCACTTGCACCAGGCGCTTTCTTAGATTGGGCCGCAACCGGCACACACGTCAGCACGAGCAGCATGATTGCTGTTCCAGTGGCTTTCCAATCGGGATGGAGACGGGTGTACATGCGTTTAGAAGCTCTGTCCAATGGAGAAGAAAAACTGGAATTTACTCGCATGACCGACCTGATGGTTCGGTTGCGGCTTGGTGTAATCGTCAATGATGGGATACACCGGCGGATTCAGGTTGTAAGCAAAGTCAAGACGGATTGGACCTACCGGCGTACCATAACGAGCGCCGAGACCAACGGCATGCGAGAAGTATGCAAAGTCACACGTGCCCGTCTGCTGAAACCCGTAGACGTTGTAGCAGGTCGATTTGTTCGGTTGGCTAAACCGCCCGAACGACGGCCACAAGTCCTTGATATTCAGAAAGACATTCCCCATATCATGGAAGAGAACAAAAGACACACTTGAACCCACCAGCGGCAGTGTCGGAGGAGGCAGACGAAGTTCCAGCGTATTGATGAAGACGGCGCTTCCACCCACCGGGAATCCTGTCGTCAGATCGCGCGGACCGGCAGAATTGAGAGAAAAGCCGCGATGCGAAGTTCCACCACCGGCATACAGTCGCTCTGGCAGCGGTACTGGCTGGCAGCTTGCATTCGTTGTCAGAAGGATGCCGAGACAGCTTGGCGTGCCGACGTTCGGATTTGTTCCTGAAGCATTCTCAAAACCGAAACGTGTGTTGCGCGCAAAGGTGTATTTCCGCTTGGTTCCCCAGGTGTAATACGTCGCGTAGGCAATATCGGTACGCGTGAAATTTGTCTGCGATCCGAAGGCGCTGTTGGACAAAAACTCCTGCACAGAAAGATAGCGTCCACGCTGCGCATCCAGTGGTGAGGGCGAGCGTGTGTCGTGGAACCATGTAACACCGGGGCCACCTACGCGCACCGGCTGCGATAGCAAGGGAATCAGGTTCGCCGTTACCTGAAGACTGTTTTGATCGACGCTCACGCGACGGTAGGTAAAGTCATAAATAAAGGTGTCCGCACGCGGGACCTTTTGCGTGATACGGAAGAGCCCTTGCAGGGTGGATGCCTTGAACGTGGAGATGTTCTGCACGTTGGAATATCCGCCACTCACCAGTCCTGTCAGATTGTCGTTGTTAAATAAACGCGGAAGGTTATACGACAACGTCGCCACCCGCTCCAGCAAGCCATAGGTCGTATGCAGCGTAAGCGACCGGTCCGATCCACGCAGATTGATGCGCGTCACATCCAGCGAAACGCGGAAAGATGCACCTGCCTTTCCACCCGGCGTACAGGACGTAGCTCCAATGGAAGCCTGCGCACGACAGTTAGTCTGCGGCTGGCCTGTCTGCGCCTCAAAACCAGCACCATACGTAACATCCCACCGCTTTGCTTCGGTCAATTGCACCAATACATTTTTGCGATCGGCGAGCCCTTCGGGATTTTGCACCGCAACATTTGCCTGATTGAAAATTGCCAGATCGTACAACTTGCGCTGTGTTTCGACGAGCGCGCTCTGGTCCAGCGGGTCACCGGGCTTAAGTTGAAGCTGACGGTTAATCAGCGCAGGTTTCGTTCTCTCTGCGCCGGAGACCAACACTTTATGGACGAACACCTGCTCGCCTTCCACGACCTGAAAGGCAATATCGGTGAGGCTCGGATCGGCGTCCTCCACCTTTTGCCGCACCTCAACCTTGGCCTGATCGAAGCCGTTGGAAAGGTAGTACTGCAGAATGGCATCGCGATCGGCGGAGACGGTATTCAGGGAGAACGGCTGGCCTCCAATCACGTTCATCATGCCGCGCACTTCTGATTCGCGCTGCGCATCGACACCGGCAATGGTTACTTTGCCGAACTTCTGCTGTTCGCCTTCGATGATGTTCACCTTTACGCGAATCTGTGCCAGCTTACCTTTGTCCTCTGCCCGTTCGATTTTGGTTTCTACTTTGACATGTGTGAATCCGTTCGCGTGATACAGCGACGTAATGGAATCCACATCGTTCTGCAACAGCGCCTGCGAGTAGCGCCCGTTACGCACAAAGGGGTCGGCTTTTACCACCTGCATGCGCTCGCGCATCGTGTCCAGATCGAAGTATTTATTGCCGGTCACATCCACGCTCACCACGCGGTACTTTTGCCCCGGCGTGCACTGGAACACGACTGTCTGCTGCGGCGTTCCCACCCCTTCAATATGCGGGTCGACCTGCGCATCGAAGTATCCCTGCCTCTGCAGGAACTCACGAATATTATGTGCACCTTCATTCAGCAGATCGTTATCGACAGTGCTTTCTTCATAGATCGGCAGCAGTTTCTTCTGGCGCGACTTCGATACCTTGGCACCCTGGATCACCACCTTTACCACCGGGCCCTGCTCAGCGTTGAAGCGGTAGTCAAGCTGCTTGCGCGGTGGGGCATACTCCTGCTTCTCCAGTGCGACCTTCGCCTCCAGACGATCTTTCTTTTGATAATGCTGGCGCAGACGCGTAAGCGCGTTGCTGGTAGTATCGCGCGTTACTTTCTTGCCTTGTTTCAGCTTGCCCGTCTTGCGAAACTCCTCCACCGTCATTCCCGGATCTTTGCCATCCAGTGCTACGTTTCCGATACGGGCCTGAACGCCCTGCACTACGGTGTACGTGATATTGACCAGCTTGTTCTCTTCATCGCGAGTGATTGCCGACGTTACAGTCGAATCGTAATAACCGTTCTGCGCAAGCGCCTGCTTGATATTCGTGGCGCCGGTCTCCACCTGTGACGGGGTGTACCGTGTGCCCGGCTGAAGCTGCGTGGAATACTCCACGATGGATAGCAATCGAGTCGGCCTTACACCTTCTACCAGCACCCGTCCAATGAAATAGCGCGGTGTGCCACGGAAGATGATCGTTACTGCGCGCTGATTGCCCATGCCACTCGCCACGCCGCGCACATCAATATCGCGATACAACCCGGTGGCGTAAAGACGGCGCACCGTGGCCCGCAATCCAGCAGGATCAAGAAGCTGCCCACTCTGCACCTGGAACTCCTTGCGAATGGCATCTTCCTGATCGAAATCCACGCCTTCAAACTCCACCTTGTCGATGCGTACGCCGCGGTACTTCCATAGGGTGCTTGGCACGGCCACTGCGGCCGCTTTTTCGGCGTCGGCCTGAGAGGTATCTCCAGAAACAGCTGCACCGGTCGGCCCACCATCTGGATGAGGTGAGGCCGTGGTCTGTCCAGGAATAGCGCTCTTCCCCGCCTGATTGCCTGAAGGTGCAGCGGAAGCGGCAGCCCCCGTGGATGCTGCCTGCGCGCACAAATAAGGGCCTGCCGCAAGGACGGCCAGCAGCGCCACCACAGGCATCCAAAGCCCGTTCGCGCGGTCACTTATCCATTTGAAGGCCCGCAAGCTGCCCATTCCTTTCAACATCTTCACCGTTGCAGGCCTGCATTCGTGCCGCTTTGACCGCAACCGGAGTTCCTTCCTAAGCAACTGATAGAGCGTCAGATGCTAACTTTCGCCAGAGGGTTCGCCATGAGATATCCGGGCACCCTCTACGCAAGCACCCTCTCTACAATAGATGGGAATGTCTTCCACGCCTCAAAGTGCGTTCTCCATCTCCCCCGCCGAGCGATACTCCCGCCAAACCTTATTTGGTCCCATTGGCAAAGAGGGCCAGCAGAAGCTCGCCACTGCGCACATCGCCATTGTGGGCTGCGGGGCAACCGGCGCAGCGCTCGCTGGCCTGCTTGCACGCGCTGGCGTTGGGACGCTTACGATCATCGATCGCGATTATGTAGAACCTTCCAATCTTCAGCGGCAGGTACTCTTCAATGAAGCCGACGCTGCTGCCTGTCTCCCAAAAGCAGAAGCGGCCAAACAGCACATCGCGCGATTTAACAGCGACATCGCCGTGCACGCGCATATCGCTGACCTTACCCCGGCTAACATCCCTGAACTGTTGAACGGTCCGCAACTCATTCTCGACGCCACCGACAATTTCGAGACACGCTACCTGCTTAACGACTTCGCAGTCGCGAACCATCTTCCATGGATTTACACGGCTGCGATCGGCTCGTACGCAGCGACCATGAATATTCTGCCTTCGGGCGAGCACCGCACTGCGTGTCTTGCCTGTATCTTTCCCGCAGCACCCAGCGGGACCGTCGAGACCTGCGACACAGCCGGCATTCTCAATACAGCAGTCAACTTCGCTGCCTCCATCGCTGCCACCGAAGCGATCAAGTTTGCTGCCGGTGACCTCGCTTCCATGCGACGCACCCTTTTATCAAACGATCTATGGACCGGAGAACGCTCAGAGATTCGTACAGGTAAACCATGGCCTGACTGCATCACCTGCGGTCAGCGCAATTTCCCGCACTTGCGTGGCGAAGGGCGTCCACACATTACCCTTTGTGGACGCAACTCTGTTCAAATCCATGAGCATCATCGTCCGGTAGACTTTAGTGAACTCGAAGCTCGTCTGGTTACGCACGGCACAGTGCGCCGCAATGAAATGCTTCTGCGTTTTGAACGCGCACCTTTCACCATGACGGTCTTTGCAGATGGTCGCGCCCTGATTCAAGGGACTACGGATGTCTCCGCTGCACGCACCTTCTATGCGCGTTTTATTGGCTCATAATTTGCAATTTTGAGGCAATCTCCTGCGGATTGTGCGCCTTATACAACTGCAATGCTTTTTTCTGCCTCTAAAAACATGGGCGAGATTGTTCGCTCGGGCCACTTCGACAAACCCTGATATGGTTAACGCCACGCATGGGGCTTTGCTCGACCAACAGAATCTATTCCCGGTTAAATCTGGGGACACTGGAACTGGAAAGCGCATGCAGGTGCAAACGTACGGAATGACAACACAAAACGGCACGCCAGGCCTCTTCAAGCGGAATCCGCCGATCGCGGGGGAAGCAGACGCAATCGAACGCGCCAAAAATGGTGACGCAGACGCTTTCTCCAAGCTTTATGCCTTACATAAACGGCGCGTATATACCCTTTGTCTGCGCATGCTCGGCAACGTCTCCGAAGCCGAGGACATGACGCAGGAAGCCTTCCTTCATCTCTACCGCAAGCTCGGCAGCTTCCGCGGCGAAAGCGCTTTTTCCACCTGGCTCCACCGCCTCACGGTGAATCTGGTGCTCATGCACCTGCGCAAAAAGGGCCTGCAGCTTGTATCGCTTGAGGAGACGATCAACCCTTCTGAGGAAGATGCTCCGAAGCGCGACTTCGGCAGCCGCGATCCGCATCTCGCCGGCTCCGTCGATCGTGTTGCTCTGGAACGGGCTGTCGCCACGTTGCCTCCTGGATACCGCCTCGTATTTGTGCTGCACGATGTGGAAGGTTTCGAACACAATGAAATTGCAGACATGCTGGAGTGCTCCACCGGCAACAGCAAGTCGCAGTTGCACAAGGCCCGTCTTAAGCTGCGCGAAATCCTGCGCCAGAACGAGGCTGTGGCAAAGATGGAGGCGGCACGATGACTGAGCAGAATAATCCTGCCTCAACTCAACCGGACGAGTTGACGGTTGACCAATTTCTCGAGCAGTTGCCGGAACTCTTCGCCAAATCCAGCGGCGAACGCATCTCCGAAAACCCGCAGTATGCGGAGTTGCTGCGGGCCAACCCCACAGCGGCCGAATTAGTGCGTGATTTGGAATACATTGCCGAGCAGGCCCGCATGCTCTTACAGCCCGAGAACGAAATCGAACCTTCCGATGCTGTCTGGAGCAAAATTCAAAGTTCTCTGGGTAACGACGACAAAAAGGCAAACTGACCAGAATCTTAAGTCCCGGTTTCCGGTCTTAGCAGGAAAATCAGCCAGGACCAAAAACCGGGACTTTTGTTGTTTTGTTGCAACTTTTCTGCCCAAACGGTACTCTTTACCCATCATGAACGTGCGCAGATTTCAGGCCGCCTGCTTTACCTACCGCTACTGGTTTCCAGTAGCGGCTCTGGCACCTTGCGCACGAAAGGACTTCGGCTAACACCAGAATCCTTTCCAAATTCAGCAAGTTCCCGAGCCGCGATTCCACGAATCGCGGCTTTTTCATTTTCAGCCCAAAGGAGAATCCAGATGCTTATCGCAGCTATAACCGAAGCCGCTCTACCATCGAAAGCAGTCATGCCTGTACCCGCACACATCCGGCGCATCATCCTCACCGGCTTTATGGGCGCGGGCAAAAGCACTGTCGGCCGCCGTCTTGCAGCGGAACTCGGCTGGAAATTCCTCGACGTAGACGCTGCCCTCGAAGAAACCTACAACTGCACCATCGCCAGTCTCTTCGAGCAGCATGGCGAAGAAGGCTTCCGCCGTTTTGAATCCTCTGCCATTGTGCGTGCTCTCGGCAGTGACCATGTTGTAGTTGCCCTCGGCGGAGGCGCTCCCGAAATTCTGACCAATCGCCTTCTGCTGGAGCAGACGCCCGGCTCGTTCGTCGTTTTTCTTGATGCTCCTTTTGGCGAACTCTTCGATCGCTGCATGCTGCAACCGGATGCAGCCATTCGTCCCGTACTTGCTAATCCTGAAGCAGCCGCAAAACGCTTCGAGCAGCGTCTGCCCTTTTATAAGCGAGTAGCCCGTCTCACGCTCGAAACTTCAGGCCGCACACCGGAACAGACCGTGGAACAATTGCTTTCGGAGATGCGCGCTTTGCACGCTATAAAACCGTAACCTGCTGTCGCAAACCGGCATCCCACAGCAGAGCACAGGAGGACTATCCCACTGGCACTCCCCGAACGAACCTCGGCGCGCATCCGTGAAGTCCGCGGCTATATGGTGTTTGCAGCCGTCCTCGTATTGATGATGTACGTGGGGTGGCACCTGCTGCATGTGCTGGAGATTGTCTATGTCTCCGCCCTCTTTGCCGTGGTTTTGTCTCCAGTAGTCGATCACATTCAGCGTCTGCGTATTCGAAACTGGTCGCCTTCCCAGCCGGTTGCGGTGATTCTGCTGCTGGCCGGCATCTTCGGCGGACTTTTTCTCTTTTTCTACCTCGGTCTACCGCCGGTCATCCGCGATTTCCGCGCATTTGCAGAAGACCTGCCGCAAAAGCTTCCTGCCATGGTCGCCCACATCAAACACCTTCCCATGGCCGACAAGCTTGGCCTGGAGAACATGTCAGCACGCGTGCAATCCGGCCTGGCTGCAACTGCTGGTTACATTGTGAGCAAGTTGCCCCATTGGGCCATGTTCGTTCTGGACATACTGACTGCCATCGTTCTCACTGTTTACTTCATCTTTGAAGGTGGAGACCTCTACCGCTACTTTCTTTCCATGCTGCGCTCGCCGTTTCGCGAACGGATGGATCGCACATTGCAAGTCGCCGAAGGCCGCGTCTCCCACTGGCTGATCGGGCAGCTCTCGCTGATGGCGATCCAGGGTGTATACAGCGTTATCACCTTTGGCTTTCTCCATGTGCGGTACTTTGTTCTGCTGGGCATTTTGATGGGTCTGACCAACATCATTCCGGTCGCCGGCAATCTCGTCACCATCGTGCTGGTCTTCTGCGTGGCAGCGGCCGACTCATGGACCAAGGCCTTCCTGGTGCTGGCTGTGTATGGCATCTACACGCAGGTGGAGAATGCCTATCTCACACCGCGCATCATGAAACAGAGTGTGGATCTCATGGGCATTGCCGTTCTGATTGCCCTGATGGCGGGCAGCGCTCTGGCTGGCATTGTGGGAGCTCTGGTGGCCGTGCCTTCTGCGGCCCTGATTTCTGTGCTGGCTGATGAGTTTCTGGTGCAGCCAGATCGGCCGGAAGAAAAACGTCCTAAACCGCCTGATTCGTAACAAACGGTAGCCAAATGGCACATTCCACGAGCGATCTGCGCCATTCCCACGGCATCTTCCCAGTCCGCTCGCTGCTCGCTACCCTTCAACGCGGTATCCTTGAAGAGATGGCCATGTCGACCACTGCTTCCCTCGCCAGCCACAGCACCGCAGTCGCGCAGCGGCACTCCCTCGTGGCCGACTACAGCGAACTGTTCAAGCTGCGTGTGACCCTCATGGTCGTCATCACCGCAGCCGCCGGATACTATCTGGCCTGCCTGAAAAGCGGCATCAGCCCCTTACACATGCAGTTTGTAAACGCGATGGTCGGCATTGCCGCCGTGACCTGCGGATCGGCGGCGCTGAACCAGGCCCTTGAACGCCGCACCGACGCGATGATGCACCGCACCCGCATGCGCCCCATGGCGGCGCAGCGCATCGGTCTGGCCCACGGACTCGTCCTCGGACTGGGAACCATCATCGGCGGCTCCATCTATCTGGCCTTTACGACGAATCTTCCCACCGGCTATCTGACTCTGCTCACCGCCGTGGGATATGTCGCCTTCTATACGCCGCTCAAGCGCATGACGATGGCCGCGACCTTTCTCGGCGCATTTCCCGGCGCCGTGCCTCCGCTCATTGGATGGACTGCTGTGCGTCCCAACTTCGAATGGGAAGCCATCGCGCTGTTTGCCATCCTCTTTGTCTGGCAGTTCCCTCACTTTGAAGCCATCGGCTGGCTCTACCGCGAGGATTACGCCAAGGCCGGCATCAAGGTAACGGCGGTTGCTTCACCGCGCGGACGCGCTACTGCCGCACAGGCGCTCTTCTACGCTATTGTGATGATTCCTGCATCGCTCTGGCCCGTCTGGCTGCACATGACCGGCGTTCTCTATGGGGTGGTTGCGACCGTTCTCGGCCTCGGATATCTCTGGTACACGCTGCGCTTCACGAAGATCGTCAAGCCTATCGCCGCATCCGAGTCGCGCGCCTACGCGCGCGACCTTCTCCGCGCCAGCGTGATCTATCTGCCGCTGCTGCTCGCCGCCATGATGCTGGACGCTAACGGCCACATCCACTACTAAGCCAACGCACGTATGACGACAGAACGCACGACCTCCATCTACACCGCACCTTCCACCATCATTGCGATGCTCATTCTGGTTTCCGCGCTGGGGTGCGCCTTTATCTTTTGGCTGATCTACTGGCACCCCCCGATTGATGCGACCGCAGGCAGCTTCAAGTTTCTGCCCGGACTGAATGCCATCTTCAACGGCCTCTCGTCCATTGCGCTCATCACCGGCTTCGTCTTCATCATGAAGCGCAACGTGCGCGCGCACCGCGCGTCGATGTTTACTGCGTTCGTCTTCTCGTCGCTGTTTCTGGTTTCATATCTCGGCAACTACTATCTGCACGGCGAATATCATCTGCCTATCGCGCACACCGGCAGCCTTTGGACGACATATCTGCTGCTGCTCATCTCGCACATCATTCTTTCTGTGATTGCCCTGCCGATGATTCTTGTGACCTTTTTCTTTTCATTGAGCGAGCGTTTTCCGCAGCATAAAAAGATCGCGCGGTATACGTTGCCCATCTGGCTTTACGTCTCGCTTACGGGCGTAGCGGTCTATCTTATACAAGCGGCGGTGCGGGGATGAGCAAAGCAAGAGAAGATACACGCAAGCTGCTTCGTGCCGGTGGACTGTTGTTTGCGGCAGGCGTCTTCGGAGCGCTCTGCGTCCTCTTTGGCGGAGGCATGGGCCATCACGGGCCCCGCTCCGGCTGGGGATGGTTTGGCCTGATGCTGGCCTGCGCAAGCCTGCCTCTCTCGTTCCTCGCCCTGCTGCTCGGGTTCGGAAAATTGCGCGAAGACCATCGCCGTTAAGGAATTTTTTTGTGAAGCGCACGACTATCTCCAAACAAACGGCAGCAGAATTGGAAAGCCCTGAGGCCATTGGCCGCGTAGACGACCTGCTCGCCTCCGTCGGCCTCATCCACGGCACGCGCGCCAGTCGCCGCAACACATGGCAGAGCGGGGAACGCAAGCCCGTTGGTCGCAACAAGAACCTCGCCGAACAGGCAAAGCGTGTCCCACCTGCAAAACTGGAACTGGAACACGCGCACCTGCTCGCAAAGTTCGAGAAGGAGATCGTCCATGCCTTTTCCACCCGTGCCGGCGGAGTCTCACGTGTCTATCGTCCGTACCTGCCTGCGAGCAAAGGCGATCTCAATCTCGGCTATACGAAGCATGACGAACGCACAAACGTAGAAGAGAACCGCAAGCGCCTGCTGCAGTCTGTTGCGGACAAAGACAAGTTGTGGAAGCTGGTCACGCTGCACCAGAAGCACACGCCCATCGTGCGTATGCTGGATGATGAATCCGTTACGCAAATGCGCGGCGATGCGATCCTTACGCAACTCCATCATCGCCTCATCGCGGTGATGACGGCCGACTGCGTGCCTGTCCTGCTCTACGATCCGAAGCACAAGGCCATTGGCGCGTTCCATGCAGGATGGCGCGGAACGCTGGCGCGCATTGTGGAGCGCGGCGTTGGCACCATGCGCCTTGCCTTCGGCAGCAAACCCTCTGACCTTGTCGCCGCCATTGGCCCTTCGATTGGGCCTTGCTGCTACTCAGTTGGCGAAGAGGTTCGTCACGAGTTTCTCTCGCAGTTCGAGTACGCTCCGTCGCTCTTTACCGACGTGTACGAGTCCGATCCCATCCGCGATAAGTATCCGCTGCTCTTTCTTACGGCGCGCGCACCGGGCCACTCGCCTATCGGACCGCAGCTTCATCTCAATCTGTGGGAAGCGAACCGCCGCCAATTGCTGGACGCTGGATTAGCAAAGAAGAACATCTCCGTGGCGGAAGCCTGCACAGCGTGCGGTACCTCGCGCTACTTCTCGCATCGCAGCGAACAGGGTTTCACCGGACGAATGATGAGCGTTATTGGCCTGCGCTAGCTGTTACGCTGCATCTCCCACGCCTTCGCATATTTCCAACTGGAATACGCTGCGTGATAAAGGTGCAGCAACAGGCCCTCGCGACCATCGCGAAAGCCGAACCGGACGATGTAGTTCCAGAAGAACGTGGCCGCAGGTGCAATCGCTATGCGGAATAAAAACTGCGGCAGCGAAGAAAGGCTCTTGCCACGCTTCCGCACCACGTCTGCGCCCAGCGAGCTATAGCGGTTCATGTGTTCGATGTAGCCGGTCAGCGTGGGGTAGGCATGATGGACCAGGTCGCAGCGCAACCTGCCTGTGATGCCGCCGTACTTGATCGTCTCGTGGACGGGCCGCGCCTCAAACTGCGCCGCACCGCGCAGAAACAGCCGCAGCTTGGCATCGGGATAGAAGCCGCCGTATTTGATCCACCGGCCTAAAAACATATTGCGGCGGGGAACGTAGTATGCCTCGGGTTCCGTCGAGCGGTGCTGCTCGCAGGTGAGCGAGGTTATCTCTTCGCAGAGCGCACGGGTCATCTCCTCGTCTGCATCGAGGGACAATACCCAGTCGCCGGTACACTGCGCGATGGCGTAGTTCTTTTGCGCGGCAAAGCCCATCCAGCGCTCTTCAAAAATGCGCGCTCCATGCTGCCGCGCGATATCGAGCGTGGTGTCGGTCGAGCCGCTGTCCACAATGACCACCTCGGCATGACGTGGAAGCGACCGCAGCGTGCGCGGCAGGTTCGCCTCTTCGTTATGCGTAATGATGGCAATGGAGAGCGTGGGCATGCGTTCCGAGCGTAGCATGCAGCCTACCGCAGTGAGATAGAAGAATTTCCCGTGTGTTCGCGCAGCAAACGCTCGGTGAGCGTCATGAGGTCTTCGCCCGACTTGGGCAGCACAAAGGCGGAACGCGCCTCGTCCCACTCCAGCTTGAAGCTGGTGGAGAGCGCCGAGATCCAGATCTGCCGCACCGGTGTGTTAGGCGTGAAAACAAACTTGCCGCCCCCCTCTTCAAACAACACGTTCTGGACGCCGTTCTGTTCCTCGGCCTCGAACTCGCCATCTTCCTCCGCCGCAATGAGCGCCTGCTTGAGCGTGTGCAGCGCCTTGTCGCTCTCGTTGCGGAATCGCTGTTCATCCATCATGGCTTCAGTGTAAATCGCGAACGCTGGATTTCTATCGTCATCCTGAGGAGTGAAACGACGAAGGATCTCTGTATTTTGTCTGCGGAGCGTAGAGTTGCGGCTCGCGTAAAAAATACAGAGATCCTTCACTGCGTTCAGGATGACGGTTCAGGGAAATGATTGTCGAGATAGGACATCCCTAATCCCTAATCCTAAAAAACTAGAACGGAATATCGTCATCCGTGATTCCGGCATCCGCGAAGTCATCCTGCGGGGCGCTTTGCTGCGGACGATCGAACGAGGCGGTGTTGCGCGAGTAGCCGCCGCTGGATGCGCCGCCGCCGCTGCCGCCCTCGCCGCGTCCGCCGAGCAGGGAAAGCTCGTTGACGAGGATTTCGGTCTTGTACTTCTTCTGGCCGCTCTCCTTGTCGTCCCAGGAGCGCGTCTGGATCTTGCCTTCGATAAAGAGCTGTGTGCCCTTCTTTACATAGTCGCGGACGATCTCCGCGGTGCGGCCGAAGGTGACCAGGTTGTGCCACTCGGTCTTGTCGACCCAGTTGCCGGTCTGGTCTTTGACGCGGTCTGCGGTGGCCAGGCTGAAGCTGGCAATCACCATTCCGCTGTTCGACGCACGCACTTCGGGGTCTTTCCCCACATTTCCCAGCAACAATACTTTGTTGACGCCCTTTGCCATCGTTCTGCTCGATTCTGTTTAGAGTTTCGCCCTTGAAGATAGCAGATTGCGGGTTGCAAAAGCTGATGCGAGTTAAATCTTTGCCTGTTAAGGGATTGCCTCTTCAACCACTTACATGTAAGATTCCACGATTGTGAGCACTCAGGCAGCTCCCTCGTTGACGACATATCATTTGCGGTCGCGGATGGGCCGCGTCTGCGTTTCGCTTTCCGCGCGCAATGCCGCCGAAATGCTGGCCAAAGCCGCTGATTTTGGGCGCGAAACGCCGTTTTTGGAGTTCCGGCTGGACTCGCTGGAAAAGCCCCAACTGGTGAGCGGACGCCTGAAAAACTTCCTCACCGACCACCCGCTCATCACGGCGATTGCCACCTGCCGGCGTAAGGCCAACGGCGGCGAGTTTAGCGGATCTGCGGCGGAGGAGCTTGAGCACCTGATCCAGGCGGCGAAATCGGGCTGCCACATCGTCGATCTCTCCATTGAGACGGCGGAATCGCTGAAAAAAGACGCTCTGGATAAGCTGCGCGAGGCCGGTGCGGCCGTTCTGCTGTCGTTCCATGACTTCAAAGGGACGCCCGATCTTGAGGCTGTTTACGCGCGCATGGCGAAGTTTGCGCCGGATTTCTATAAGGTCGTCCCCACGGCCAAGACGCTGCCCGACAACCTAAAGGTGATTGGGCTGCTGGAGAAGCATGCGGAAGAGGCCAATGTGGTGGGCATCGCCATGGGCAACTGCGGGCTGCTCTCGCGTGTGCTGGGGCCGCGCTTTGGATCACTGTTCACCTTTGCGTCCGCGACTGCGGGTGAGGAGACGGCACCCGGTCAGGTTTCGGCGCGGATGCTCAATGAGCTTTACCGGATTGATTCGATCGAGGCTGCGACGCGCATCTACGGCGTTGCCGGGTCGCCGATCGTGCACTCACTTTCGCCTCTGATGCTCAACACCGCCTTCCGGCGCGAGACGGTGAACGCCGTCTACGTGGCGCTGGAGAGCGGCAATGTGAAGGACCTGCTGAAGGTGGTTGACCGGCTGCCGATCCACGGTGTGAGCGTGACCATGCCGCTCAAGGAGCAGGTGCTTCCGTTTTTGGAGAAGACGGATCCGCTTTCGGCCAAGATCGGGGCGTGCAACACGCTCGTCCGTGGCGAAGATGGCAAGCTGTACGGCTTCAATACGGATGTGGGCGGCATTGTGGGGCCGCTGGAGCGGCGCGTGCCTCTGCGTGGGGCCAAGGTGCTCGTCCTCGGAGCAGGTGGGGCAGCGCGTGCTGCTGTCTTTGGGCTAAAAGAGCGCGGCTGCGATGTCGCCGTCCTGAACCGCACGAGCAACAAGGCGCAGAAGCTGGCGCGGCAGGCCAATGCGCGCGTGATGCGGCGCGATCAGTTGAGCAAAACGCGCTTTGATGTGGTGATCAATGCCACTTCATACGGCATGCACGGCACAAAGGGTACACCTTCGCCGCTGACGGCTGAGGAGTTGAACTGCGGGCTGTTCTTTGAGCTGGTCTACAACCCGATTGAGACGCCGCTGGTGCGCCTGGCCCGGGCGAAGGGGATTCCAGTCATCCTCGGTATCGAGATGTTTGTGCAGCAGGGCGCGCGCCAGTTCGAAATTTGGACCGGCAAGCCTGCGCCGCAGGACGAGATGCTGCGCGTGGTGCTGCATGCGTTGCGCCAGCAGGCGGAGAATGCTCTTCCGCCCGAGCCGGTGAAGCCGATTGAGCAGAACGCCCCGGTGGCAAAGTCAGTGGTTGAGGCTAAGCCTGTGCATGAAGCGAAGGCTGCTGCTCCGGTGAAGGCGACTCCCCAGCCTGCAAAGAAGTCTGCGACTCCGGCAGTGAAAGCTGCTCCAGCGAAGACATCTGCGCCTGCGGCTAAAAAGGCTGCTCCGGTGAAGAAAGCGATTGCGAAGAAAGTGATTGCAAAACCTGTCGCCAAGAAAATAGCCAAACCGGTTGCGAAGAAGTCTGCGACGAAGGTGTCTACACGTAAGACTGCTCCTGCAAAAAAGCCAGCCAAGAAGAAGCGCTAGTCTTATGCTTCGCTGAGGAATAGAGACATCCTTCACTTCGATTCGATCGAGGGTCAAGATGACGATGGTTATGGCATACTGAGTCTTATTTAGGTAAGCCTAATAAAATGCCCCTCCGCCTCCTCATCTTCGCCGCCCTTTTCATTTTCGTTTCCTCTGCCATCGCGCAGGACCAGTTCGAGGACGGCAAGCCTGTCGCGTTTCCTGGCCGCCCAACAATCTCTAATCCGGCTTACATTCCTGCGCCGGGATATTTGCAGTTCGAGCAGGGCGTGCAGATTACAGCCGGAGCGCCAGGGGTAGATACGCAGATTGGGATTAATCAATCTACGAAGATTGCGTTGAACCATCGCCTGCTGGTCGTTTCGCAGTGGCAGCCGATTACGCGCACGGTTACGACGGGAGCCTCTGAAACCGATCAGGGCGATTTTGCTCTGGGAGCGCAGCTTCTTATCACGAAGAACCATCCGGAAGGCAGCTATAAGCCGACGTTGGCGGTGGGTTATCAACGTACCGTCCACGCTGGAACAGCACCCGATTTTGATGCTGCGGGCAATCGCAACAGCGTTGTTCTGTTTGCCAGCGGAAAGCTGGGGCCGCTGGATTATGACGCGAACTTTCTTTTCAATGAGCAGGTGAATGGGCCGGACGTGCGCCGGTTGCAGACTGGGCAGGCCATCGCCTTCTCGAAGGACATCACCAGGAAACTGTCTGGGTCGGGTGAAATATGGCACTTTACCCAGCCTTTTGACCACGATCATGCTGTCGGCACGCTTTGGGCGTTGAACTACACCGCCAAGCCGAACCTTGTGTTTGACGCGGGCATCAGCCGCGGGCTGACGCACAATTCGGCGCATTGGTATGGCTTCTTTGGCTGCACGTACCTGCTGCCGCATGCGCTGTGGCACCGCAGGCAGTAAACTCATCGCACCATGAAGATTCTCCGTATCCTGATCGCTCTGGTTGCCCTGGGTGGCGCGGTGGACTCGTATCTCGCGCTCAAAGTGCACTGGCAAGACCCCAACGCGGCGCCGCCCTGCGCCGTGACTGAGAAGTGGGACTGCGGCGCGGTGAACCACTCGCGCTTTGCCGTCTTTCCGCCGCGCGGATTCGACGAAGACCCGAACTCAAAGGGACATTTTCCGGTGGCGACCATCGGCATCATCGGTTATGTCGTGATTGCGATTCTTGCGCTGGCGAAGCTGGATTTTCTGGCCTTTGAAGCGGCGCAGATTGGATGTTTCTGCGCGCTTGTTCTGACGTTTTTAGAGAAGTTCGTCCTCGAAAAGTGGTGCATCTACTGCGTCTGGTCGCAGGGCATCGTCGCCGTACTCGTTCTGTTGACGGCGGTGAACTGGTGGCTTGGCCGAGGCGGAGCAAAGAAGGGCCTGCACATCCGTGCAGCAGGAGAGACTCATGTGGCCTAAGGTTATCGCGCAGCTCTGGGAGTTGCTGCCACATGCAACGCGGCTTGTTCCCGTGGCGCAGAAGTATTTTGAACAACGCGCGGGAGGCGAGGCCGAAGTGCTTGCTCCTTTGCAGAGCGCAGTCAGCAGCATCTCCGGATCAAATGAGGCAATCGTGCGACAACTGCAGGAACAGGCGCAGCTTCTTACCAATCTCACGGCTGAGGTGCGCGATTTGGGTTCAGCGAATGCGGCACTCAGCAGTCAACTGGATGCGGTGCGAAACGCTGCAAGCTCAGCTTCGCTCTGGGCAAAGTTCGCAACTGGCCTGTCTCTTGTAGCCGTAGTTCTCACAGTCATTCTCTTGTTGAAACACTGATGCAACAGCCGATCGTAGGATTCCATCAAGACGAAGAAAACCACTGGGTGGCCAACCTGGCCTGCGGGCACACGCAGCATGTGCGGCACGATCCGCCATGGCAGGTGCGCGAGTGGGTGACGACCGAGGCCGGGCGCATGCAGTACATCGGTAGGAACCTGAACTGTAAGCGGTGCGACGAGGAAGCACCCGCCCACAGCCCTATCGCGTAAAATTGGCGGGAGTTCTAAAGCCTTTCCGCGGAGTCCGGCCCTGCTTACTTCCATCCCGATGTTTGCCATGAACATGATGCTGCTGGCGCAGCAGCACGGCCTGCGTCATTACTGGAAGAGCCACTACGGCGACCGCACTTTCCAGCACATGTACCGCTGGAATGCGTTTGATACGTCGCTGCTGATTCCCTACTTCATTGTGATGGTGATCCTGGCCTTCTACGGCATTCATCGCTATCAGCTTGTTTATCTGTATTACAAGTATCGCCGGAACGCCGCCTCGTGGAAGAACCCGCCTGCGACGTACTCGGAAGAGGAGCTGCCGTTCGTTACGATCCAGCTTCCTACGTTTAACGAACAGTATGTGATCGACCGTCTTGTCGATGCGTGCTGCCGCATCGACTATCCTCGCGACCGGTTTGAAATACAGGTGCTGGACGACTCCACCGATGAGACGAAGGAAGTGGCCGCGCAGGTGGTGAAGCGTTATGCCGAAGGCTACGGCGACCTGGGGCCGCAGCCGATCACCTACATCCATCGCACCAACCGTTACGGCTACAAAGCGGGCGCGCTGGACAATGGCCTGAAGACCGCCAAGGGTGAGATGGTCGCCATCTTCGACGCGGACTTTGTTCCGCCGAGCGACTGGCTGCGCAAGGTCATCCACCACTTCAAAGAGACGCCAACGCACCAGAAGATCGGCATGGTGCAGACGCGGTGGACGCACCTGAACCGCAACTACAGCTTCCTCACGCAGGTGGAGGCCATTCTGCTGGACGGCCACTTTGTGCTGGAGCACGGCGGGCGTTCACGCGCGGGTGTCTTCTTCAACTTCAACGGCACGGCTGGCATGTGGCGCAGGGCAGCGATTGAAGAAGCAGGCGGATGGCAGCACGACACGCTGACTGAAGACACCGACCTCAGCTATCGCGCGCAGTTGAAGGGATGGAACTTTCACTATCTGCAGGATGTGGAGTGCCCCGCCGAGTTGCCGATTGAGATGACGGCCTTCAAGACGCAGCAGGCGCGCTGGGCGAAGGGCCTTATCCAGACCAGCCTGAAGATTATGCCGCGCGTGTTGAAGAGCGATGCGCCGTGGCACACCAAACTGGAGGCGTGGTATCACCTGACGGCGAACATCAGCTATCCGCTGATGATCATTCTCTCCACGCTGCTGATGCCGGCGATGCTCATCCGTTCGTGGCAGGGCTGGCTGCAGATGATGCTGATCGACTTTCCGCTGTTTATGGCGAGCACGTTTTCCATCTCCAGCTTTTATCTGGTCTCGCAGAAAGAGTTGTTTCCGAAGAGTTGGGGCAAGACGTTTCTCTATCTGCCGTTCCTGATGGCGCTCGGCATCGGGCTTACCATTACGAATGCGAAGGCCGTGTTGGAAGCGCTCTTTGGAGTGAAGAGCGCGTTCGCGCGCACGCCGAAATATCGCGTGCAGAAGAAGGGCGAAAAGAATGTCGCGCAGAAGTATCGTAAGCGGCTTGGAATTGTGCCGTGGATCGAGTTACTGATCGGCTGTTATTTTGCGTGGACGGTGTATTACGCCGTGATCAGCGAGAACTATTTCACCGTGCCATTCCTGTTGCTGTTTGTGTTGGGCTACTGGACGACGGGCGTGATGAGCCTGTTGCAAGGGCGGTTTGAGCGCCTCAGCAATGTGGGGCAAGAGTTGCACGAAAAGCCGTATCCAATGGGGATTTGACGTATTCCGTTAAGCCAGAAGTAGGCGGCCATTTACGATGAATCCAACGAGGATTCTGCCGTGCGCCTGAAACTCTCTGCTCTCTGCCTTCTCGCGGTTTTTACCATAGCCGCTCACGCACTCGATTCCGTCCCGAAGGCTGAGTATCGCCAGCGCCGCGTTGCGCTTGCGGAAAAGCTGCATGGTGGAGCGGCGGTCCTTTTTGGCAACTCGGAGCCTGCGCTTGAGGTGATGTTCTACCGCCAGGACAATGACTTCTACTATCTGAGCGGACGCACTGAGCCCGGCGCTGCGATGCTGATCATCGGCGCGGGACCGGCGACCACTGCACCGCGCCTCGGCACGATTGTGCCTGAACATGCGTATCGCGAAATCCTGTTTCTGCCTGAACGCAATCTGGTGCTGGAGAAGTACACCGGAGAGAAGCTCGATGCCGCATCGCCAAACGTAAAGGCGGAGACGGGTTTTGATGAAGTAATGCCGCTCTCCGCATTGCCTGCCGTGCTGGCGAAGTTTGTAGCCGAAGACCGCAGGCGCGGGCAAAACTTCTGGTGGCAGCAGGACATGAAACCTGCCACAGCGGCTATGCGTTTCGCCGCTACAGCGTTAGGCGTGGACAATGACTTCCCCGCCAACGACGTTCGCTCACTCACGATGCAGTTGCGCAGCGTCAAAAGTCCTGCCGAGATCGACCTGATCCGCAAAGCGACCGAAGCCTCCGCCGCAGGGCAGCTTGCTGGGATGAAAGCTATCAAGCCCGGAGTGACGGAGAACAGCGTATCCGGCGCGGAGATGGCTGCGTTTATGAAGCGCGGGTGCGAACGCGCGAGCTATCCGCCGATTGTGGGCGCCGGCGTTCACTCCACCACGCTGCATTATTCAGAGAACTCCGCCACCATCCAGAAAGGTGACGTGGTAGTGATCGACGAGGCGTGCGAGTACTCGATGTATGCCAGCGATCTGACGCGCACCATGCCGGCGACTGACCGCTTTACCGCTCGCCAGAAAGAGCTCTACGAGATCGTTCTCGGCGCGCAGAAGGCCGCGGAACAGGCTTTTGTTGCAGGCAAGATGAAGCTCGGGAACGTAAACCAGCGCGGCGATAGTGTCCACGACACACTCGATAAAGTCGCGTACGACTACATCAACACGCATGGTAAAGATCTGCATGGAGGGCCGCTAGGCAAATACTTCCTTCACGGTCTGGGCCACTCCGTTGGATTGGATGTGCATGATCCTTTTGACTACTCCCAACCGCTGGACAAAGGAAACGTGTTTACCATCGAACCGGGCGTCTATATTCCAGAGGAAAAAATTGGCATTCGCATTGAGAACACGTATTACGTAGACGAAACAGGCAGGTTGATAAACTTAAGCGAAAATCTTCCACGCGAGCCCGCCGATGTAGAAGCGGCCATGCGTTAGAGACGAGCGAAGCATGGGTGGCATCATTGCGATCTCACTTCCGCTGCTGATTGGTTATGCGATTGCCTTCGCTGTTTACATGGGCACAAGCTTCGCCTTCGCTGCTCTCTTCCGTAGCGCGCTGGCTTCTGAAGGACGCCCTCTGCCTGGCTTCTATGCAGCGTCCGCCTTCGCGTGGTTTCTCGCCACATTCTGTGCCTGTTATTTCGTGGTCACGCAGGCGCCCTATGCATGGGAGATTGTTCTTATCACCCTCGTAATTCTGGTCGTGCTCTTTCGCAGCGCATACGATTTCCATCCGCAGCAGCCTAAGCGTCTGGTCATTTTATGCGCCATCACCATAATGATCAGCGCAGTAATCGTTTGGAAACTGGTCAGCTAGCCTTCTGCCGCATGCCCCAGATGCCGAAGAACAGAATGTACGCATAGCACGCCAGCGGAATCACCAGCGCGCGGTGAATGCCGATCAGGTCTGCAACATGGCCTTGCGCTGCCGGGATCAAGGCTCCGCCTACAATCGCCATGATCATCACTGAAGATGCATCGCTCGTGCGCTTTCCCATGCCTTCCACACCAATCGCGAAAATCGATGGGAACATGATGGAGTTGAACAAGCCGACGGCAAGGATGGTAGCCGCAGCCAGCATGCCGTGGGTTGTAGTGGAGACGAGCACCAGCGCACCGGCAACCGCCGCACAGATCGCCAGCAATTTTTCAGGACTCAGCTTCTGCAAGACTCCCGCGCCGATAAAGCGGCCTACCATCGCGCAGGTCCAGTAGATCGAAACCAGCCCTCCAGCCACCTTCTCACTTACATTCAGAATCTCTGGCAGGTTCAAATACTTCACCAGGAAGCTGCCGATAGCCACTTCTCCACCTACATAAACAAAGATGCCAATCGTAGCCAGCAGCACACGCTTATTTTTCAGGATGCTGAATCCATGCTTTGTGTCGGAACTGCGGATCTGTTCGGTGTCCATGTGGCGCGGTGCGGGAAGTCCAAACCGGATCAACGCGGCCAGAAGAAGCAGGATCACAGCAAGGATGGTGTAAGGCAGGCGCACGGAAGATGCCTGCTGCAACTGCGCCGCGCGGAGTGCGTCTCCATGGAGCGATGCCAGCGGAACAGTAGCTGCGGCAGTAAAGATCATCACGGCACCGATCTTTGGCGCGACTGCGGTTCCCAGCGAATTGAAAGCTTGCGCAAGATTCAGGCGGCTCGATGCTGTACGGGCGCTGCCGAGCGCCGTGACGTATGGATTGGCCGCTACCTGCAATGCGGTTATACCGCAGGCGAGCACCACCAGCGCGGCCAAAAAGAAGCCATAGGAGAGCACTATCGCCGCAGGAATAAACATCAGGCAGCCAATGGCTGAAACTACAAGGCCCGAAACCATCGTGTTGCGGTAGCCGATACGGTCCACCGCCTTGCCCCATGGCACCGCGAAGACGAAGTACGACGTAAAGAACGCAAACTGCACCAGCATCGCCTGAAAGTTGTTCAGCGAAAAAACATTCTGCAGATGCGGAATAAGGATGTCGTTGAGAACGGTCGCGAATCCCCAGATGAAGAACAACGTGGAGACAACGCTCATCGCAGCGGTGGGGCGCGCGACTTCCAGTTCGGGAAGAACTCCCTCGGCGGGAATCTCATTTTGCATGGGCTGGGGTCCTCGGAATCAGTTCAGATAAATAGTGTACCGGGCGGCACGATATCGAGGACCTGAAATACCGAATAAGGGACAGGATGAGAGACACAACGAAGTTCAATACGCCGTAATCTTTCCTGCCCCTTATTCCTCCTATTTCTTCTTCAGTGCGGCCGCCACCTCAATCGGATGATCGGACTCGATGATGTCTGCGCCGTCCTTGATGATCTGGCGGTAAGCTTCGGCGCGCTCTGCCTCTGTGGGCAGTTTGTCGTAGCTTGGGGCTGCGGCCACCATCACCTTCATGCCACGCTTATGCAGTTCGTCATAGAGAGCTTTGTTCTCCGGCTTGTTCTTCGATCCCACGTATGCAATCGCGATGTTCGACCACGGGATGCCTGCAGCTTCATAGCTCTTCATCTGCTCTTCAGTAAAAATCACCGCCGCAAACAGCGCTCGTTTGTCAAAGTCATACAGCATCTTCGCCTGTTCGGCCTTGTGGACGGTGAAGAGCGTCCACGCAAACGCATCCAGCTTCTTGACTACTTCGGCCTTCTGGATCTGCGGAACATCCTTGATATCGAGGTTCAGGATGGTCTTGCCCTTCGCCCATTTGATGGCTTCTTCGAGAGACGGCGGATGCACGTTCGGCACCGGATTACCCTGGAAATCCTTCATGCCAAGCGCCTGCACTTCAGCCAGTGTGTAGTCCTTCACCTTACCGTGGCCCAGAGTAGTACGGTCGAGCGTGGGATCATGCATGATCACAATTTTGTTGTCCTTGGTCAGGTGCGGATCGGTCTCGAACATCATGGGCGCGGCCTGCAGCGCATGCTCAAAGGCAGAGATGGAGTTCTCCGGAAATCCGGCAACATCGCCGCCACGATGCCCACTCACGATCGGGGCACTCTTCAGGTCGTAGTGAAAGAACTTCTTCGTATCGTCTACCGTTTTGAACTTCGGCAACGTGTGTATCTTCTGCGCCGATGCAAACACCGTCGCGCTTATTGCGATTCCGGCTACCCAGTTTTGCAGCTTCATTCCTTTTTCTCCTCGATCACGCGCGCAAAAGAAAAACCGGCACCTGCGCTATGCAGATGCCGGCTTTGTCTCTCGGCGTCTTCGCCGTCCATCTTACCAGCGAATACCGGCTATGATGGGGAAATATCCACTACGTTCCGCATTGTGCGCGTAGAAGAGGTTGGCATTGCGGTCAGTGTTCATCCACGCATATCGGGCTTCCACAAACAGACGCTGCGACGAGAAGCTCGACAGTTTATAGGTCAAACCCAGGCCGCCGGAGATGGTGATACCGCCGCTCTTATACGTATCGAACGCCTGATTGGACGTGTAATCGTAGCAATAGCCATAGTAGTAATCGCAATAGGTGCCTGAGGTCGGCAGCGTAAAGTTAGTCACTTTCCGTGCATAACCGATGCCACCTACTACGTACGCTCCGCCTCTGCCGCTTCCCTGAAAGCTAATGGTAGGATTCAGCGTGAACGACCAGATGTGCCCATTCGCGTCCAGACCATCAAACGTGCCGGGAGCGTAGCCAAGGGTGTTGTACTGGTTGTACATGTTGGCGATGTTGCCACCGGTCAGACCGAAGTTGTCATAGTCAAACTGCACCAGCACACCGAATGCCTTATTCATATTCAAACCGCCACCGACGGAGAACTTGTAGCTCGGCGTGTAGTAGCGGGCCATCGGTCCGGCTGGGACTGCCATACCGGCACCCACTTCAAATGCAATCTTTGAAGACCCGTCGCTGTTATGCCACTTGTCCGAATAACGCGGACGGCCATAGGTGCGGCGCCGCGGTGGCGGCTGGTTTGGATTGAAGCCCTCGCCAAGGCTGGCGCGTTCATCCAGGGTCGCATCCACAGACGAGGAGGACGAGCTCACACCATAGTTCATCTCTCCGTAGGTGAGATTGCTCGTCGGCGAAGTCACCGCGCTGCTGGCAAAAATCGATTTCGGCGCAGGTGCGCTGGTGGATTCAACACCCGCGGCATGCGCCACGGGCACCATGGATATCACTGCTGCCGCCGCTACAAACCAGCGGCACGAGGTACGAAGGCCTTCCTGAACATTCTTCATAGGTAACTTGCTCCTGACGTGCGAGGCTTCAACTCCGCTCCTTCCCAACCCCAGATGGGAGCAGATGTTGTGCCTGTTCTCTGATAGGACGCAAAAAACTGCCCTTTGGATGACGTTGGCAGAACTTTACGAGAAAGAAAGGCCAATCCGCATCTGGATTGGCCTTCTTCTTTCTTAATTAGTGGATATCAAACTGTTCCGGACTGAGTGCAGGATCGCTCTTCACCAGGATTGTCTTGCGCGTCATCTCTTCCATGTCGTGTAGCCACCGTGAGCCGTCGGCCTTCAACTGCTTCACTACATCTGGATGGACACGTAGCATCATGTCGTCCTTCTCAATATGGCGATACATCTTCCGCATCTCCACATAGATTTCATTAGCCACCGTCAGGGGCGACTTCACCATGCCGGTGCCGCTGCACACCGCGCACGGCGTAGACAGCGTCCGCTCCAGCGACTGCCTCACACGCTTGCGCGTAATCGCCACCAATCCAAAGTCGTTGAACTGCAGAACCTTTGAAGGCGCGCGATCTGTCTTCAACTCTTCTTCCAGCGCGGCCAGCACCTTGTGCCGGTTCTTGCGGTCGTCCATGTCGATAAAGTCGATCACAATGATGCCGCCCAGATCACGCAGACGAATCTGCCGCACGATCTCCGGAATAGCATCGAGGTTCGTCTTCACGATGGTGTCTTCCAACCGGGCCGTCTTGCCGACGTATTTGCCGGTGTTGATGTCGATAGCCACCAGCGCCTCGGTCTGGTTAATTACGATCGATCCACCCGATTTGAGCCACACCTTGCTCTTCAGCGCCTTGTCGATCTCCTGCGAGATGCCGAACTGTTCAAACAGCGGCGTCTCCTTGGTGTAGAGCTTCACGCGCCGCACCAGCGAAGGCTGGAAGCGTTGCAGGAAGCGCAGCACCCGCTCGTACTCCGCTTCAGTGTCGACCCAGATAGCGGAGAAATTGTCCGTCACCTGATCGCGCAGAATGCGCTCGACAAGGTTGAGATCGTGGTAAATAAGCGCAGGCGATTTTGAGCTTTCGCTGCGCGATTTGATGTCGTTCCACAGGTTGATGAGGAAGCGCAGATCGCTGCGCAGTTCTTCTTCACTGGCACCCTCAGCAGCCGTGCGTACGATGAATCCGCCCGTCGCATCGCCTTTTTCAGAGAGAAGAATGCTCTTCAAACGGCGGCGCTCATCATCGCTGGAAATCTTGCGCGAAACACCCGTGTGGTTCACCGTCGGCATAAACACCAGGAAGCGGCCCGGCAGAGCGATATGCGATGTAATGCGCGCGCCCTTCTTGGCAATCGGCTCCTTGGCAATCTGCACCAGGATCTCCTGCCCCGGCTTCAACAGTTCGTTGATGGCCGGAAGGTCCTGCGTCTGCATGCTCTGGCGGCTGCGCCCGCGGCCACCACTGCGGCGATCACGTCCGCCACCACGACGATCATCGCGGCGTCCGCCACGGCGGCGCGGCTCGCGTGTGGAAGTTGCGCGCTCACCTTCTTCGCCTTCAGCCTCTTCCCGCGCCGCTTCGGCTTCATCCAGATCGTCATCGTCTTCGTCTATGTGGTCGATATCGTGCGCGAACACCCCAAGGTGCGAGTCTCCCTCGAGCGTCTCTTCCTCCGTCTCAAAATCGTCGTCATCCTGTGCATGCGCATGCACATGGTCGAGATGAAACTCATCACCTTCGATCTCTTCTTCTTCGATGGTGCCTTCGCCAAAGTGGAATGGCGTAGTCTGCGCCTCAGCCAGAGGAACGCTCTGCACTGCGCCTTCATGTGCGATAGGAGCAGCAGGCGACGGCAGATCATGCTGCGGCAACTCGCTTCCTTCACGGGAAATCATCTCGCCCGTCGGCTGCATGGTAGTGAAGTCATGCTCACGAGTAGCTTGTTCTTCTGCTGCCTTGCGTGCCGCGGCTTCCTTCTCAGCCTTCGCAGCGGCGCGACGCTCACGCCACCGTAGAAATCCCGAACGCGGCGCGTCCTTACGCGCACTCGCACTTTCACCTTCCTGCGGCTCGTATTCCTGCGGAGCCTGTGCGGATTCAGTCTGCGGCGCAGTTTCCGCAGCAGCATCGATCTCGTTCTCAGCAACCTGCGGCTCGGCAGCAATTTCCGCTTCACGCTCCGCACCGGCAAACCCAGCAGCCGACTCCGGCTCCGGGCTCTCGATCACCTCTTCAAACTCTTCTTCAAAGACAGGGGCTTCCGTCTCGGCGACAAAGTGCTGTACGTTCTCGTTCACGCCATGCGAAGCTTGCGCCTCGTCGGCGGGAGCGGCAAACGTCTCCACCTGTTCTTCTTCGATGGTAGGTGCGGCAACCAACTCAGCGTGCGAGGTTGCCCCACGTTCCTCGCGGCGGCCACGACCACGACCGTCACGGCGTCCACGGCCACGATCACGTCCTCCACGCTCCCGGCGTCCACGCTCTTCACGATGTCCGGAGCGCTCTTCAGTATGGGATTCGCCTGCATCGTCGGCACGCGGGCCGCGCGGACGGATCGTCTCACCCGGCAACACCAGACCGCCGTCCCAGCCAACAGCAACAAACTCTTCAACCGGCTTCTGCTCTGCCGGTGCAGCCGACTCCTGAAATTCCTCAATGGGAAACGCCTCAGGGTTGTACTTGCGCAGCTTCTCGCCGGGCAGAACGATCGGCTCGCCCGCAGGCGCATCGCTCACATCGTCTGAGTCGGCAATGTATCCATAGCCTTCGGAACGAGGCGCGCGATCTCCGCGATCACGACGCCCGCGGCCCCCACCCCGATCATCGCGCCGTCCACCACGGCGGCGCTCGCCACGCTCACGACGCGGGCGCTCCTCAGGGGGTGCTTCTTCGCCCAGTGGCGCTTCTACATAACCTTCGTCGGCAGCACCCATAAGCTCCGGCGCAACCTGGTCGTCGCTCTCGACAAACTCCGGCTCAGCCGAAACCTGTGCTTCGCCCTCGCGCGGTTCGCGGCTGCCACGGCGGCGGCCACGGCGCCCGCGCCAGCGGCGCGCGCCACCTTCGCCAGTTCCCTCTTCTTCGACCGAAGCTGCAGTCTCTTCACCAGGCGGCAGTTCGCCATACGGGGAGTCCACCGAAACCGCCGGCAACTCATCTCCCGGCCCACGGCGCTCGCGGCGGTCACGGCCGCGTCCACGTTCTCGTCCGCCGTGCTCGCTCTTCTGCGGAGCGGCATCAGCCGAGTCGAATTCCTCCGAGTCGCCCTGCTCCTCCATAAAGTCGGTCACATAGAGGAACGCATCGCGCTCGAGACCGATGTCCACAAACGCCGACTGCATGCCCGGAAGCACGCGCGTTACTTTTCCGTTGTAAATCGAGCCCGCGAGTGTGTACTCATTCTCGCGCTCGTAATAGATCTCCCGCAGATCGTCATTTTCGACAATCGCCAGCCGCGTCTCATGCGGCGTGGAGGAGATATAGATTTCTTTCGACATGCCTTGCTCGTTTCTGTCGCAAGCAGAAGGCGTGAGTTCTCAAGGGAATGGAGAGAAAGGAATTAGGAACGAGGCGAAAACAGACCGCAGCCGTGCGGCGATCCCGGCCCTGCGGCCCAGACCCCATTCGACTTGCTGTTTACCGCTGCTTGATTCTGCAAAGCTCTCGTACCAAGGCGACTGCGCGGAGTTGGTGGCCCACTCAACCTTCCACAATGAGGCGGGGCCGTTTGCCGTCCGGCGGCGTCCGTTTCCAAATCTGTCCAGTTCCCGGAGAGCGCCTGGCTCCTGCCCGTCGACTGTAAATAATCAAAATTCTGTTGGCCGCTGCCGGCGACCGTGTCGCACCCTGGCCAGCGGGTTCTTTCTGGCATCTGGGATGTAACTTCAGATGCTGTAGTCATTGTGCACTATCGCGAAGCCTTCTGGCGAATCCACAGGGGTGCCGGAACTGGCTCCTCCATAGGCACTTGTCCACCTGCGCAGGACGGTGCGTCATGCACCCGCCAATTTCAAATTTCATCCCGTCCATGTGCCGGATTTATAGGTCGAACTCGATATACTTAAATTAAGGCCTGATTTAGTTGTTTTTGCCCAATTGGGCGTAAAAGACAGCTAAGTGCAACAGGATGAAGATTTTGCCAGTAACTTCTGCAAAATGAAGTATTTGGAGATACCTCATTTTGTAAGTTGTTGTTTTTTCAGGGTATTACAAATTGATCTAGGGGGGGAGGGGGTACTCCACCCTCTCCCCACCCTGAGAGAAAGAGCCACATGAAGATCGTTCTCGCCGAAAAAGTTTCGCCCGCCACACTCGCCGTTCTCAAGCAGGAGTCCGACTGGAACGTTGTGACGCACGACCAGATCAAGGATGGCCTCGCCAACGAATTGGCTGACGCCGACGCCCTCGTCGTCCGCTCCGCTGTGCAAGTAGATGCCAAGCTGCTGGAGTCCGCCCCCAAGCTCCGCGTCATTGGGCGCGCCGGCGTAGGCGTGGATAACATCGACGCTCCCGCCGCCACGCATCGCGGCATCGTGGTGATGAACACCCCCGGCGCCAACGCCGTTGCCGTCGCCGAGTTGACCCTTGGCCTGATGGTCACCATGGCCCGCTCCATCCCGCGCGCCAACTCCACTATGCACGCCGGCAAGTGGGAGAAGAAGACCCTGCAGGGCACCGAACTGCGCGGCAAGACGCTCGGCATCGTGGGCCTCGGACGCATCGGTCTTGAAGTTGCCCGCCGCGCTCGCGCCTTTGGCATGGAACTTATCGGTTACGATCCGTTTGTTGCTCCCGTGATCGCGCGCGAAAACGGCGTCACGCTCGTCGCCATTGACGACCTCTTCCGCAACTCCGACTACATCTCGCTGCACGTCGGCCTCACGCCGCAGACCGAAGGCCTCATCAACGCGCACTCCATCGCCATCATGAAGAAGGGCGTGCGCATCCTCAACTGCGCGCGCGGCGAACTGATCGTGGACGAAGCACTGGTCGAAGGTCTTAAGTCTGGCCAGGTCGGCGGCGCAGCGCTCGACGTCTTTACCAAGGAGCCGCTGAAGGATTCCGCATACTTTGAGTTGGATAACGTGTATCTCTCTCCACACATCGCCGGATCGACCGACGAAGCGCAGGAGGCCATCGGAATCCAGCTTGCCAACCAGGTTCGCGACTATCTGAAGCTCGGCGTGGTGCAGAACGCCGTCAACGTGCCTTCCCTCTCGCGCGAAGAGTATGTCGATGTCGCTCCGTTCGTCGATCTGGCATCGCGTCTTGGCGGCTTCCTCTCGCATGCCACGCCCGGCAATCTGGAGAGCATCCAGATCACCTACGGTGGACGCCTCGCGCAGATGAAGACCGACCTGCTGCGCAACGCTGTGCTCGCAGGCATCCTCGGCGACAGCGATCAGGTGAACCAGATCAACGCCGCTGCTGTCGCGCAGGAGCGCGGCCTCCGCGTGCAGGAAGACAAGAAGGAGTTCACGCAGGGTGGTGCCGGAACGGTGCTCAAGCTCGCGCTGCACTCCGCGGAAGGCGATGTGACCGCCTCGGCCACGGTGCTGCACGGCAACTCGCCGCGCCTGCTCGCGTTCGACGGCATCGACATTGAAGCTCCGCTCACTGGCACACTCATCTTCATCCGCAATCACGATGTGCCCGGCGTCATCGGCCGCATCGGCACCATCCTCGGTGAGCACCAGATCAACGTAGCCAACTTCGCGCTCGGCCGCAACGTCCGCTCGCAAAAGGTGCCACAGGGACAGGCCATCGCCGTAGTCCAGGTGGACGTGCCGAGCGTCGCCAAGCTGCAGCCGGCCATCGAAGCACTCAAGAAGGTGGAAGCGATCGTCAATGTGCGCGTGGTCGATCTGCCCAGGCTGTAAGAAATATTTGTTTTACCTGCCGTACACGATGCGGCAGGTAAAACAAACTTAAAACAGATTAAAAGCGGCTTTTAGGCCGCTGTTTAGAAGTTCGCAAAATAGGGCTTTAGCCCTGGCACTACAAACGAAGGAACAACACACGATGCCCCTCTACGAATACGAATGTAAGAGCTGCCATCGCCGCGTGGAGAAGCGGCAGAAGTTCTCCGATCCGCCGCTGACGGAATGCCCGCACTGCGGCGGCGCAATGGAGAAGTGCCTCACCGCACCCGCCGTGCAGTTCAAAGGCGGCGGCTGGTACGCCGACGGCTACGGCAACAAAAAGAGTGGAAGCTCCACCGAGAGCAAATCCTCCACCTCTTCTGATAAGCCCTCAAGTGAAAGCGCCTCGTCCTCATCCAGCGACAGCGCAAAAACAACAACGCCGGCAGCCTCATCGGCAACACCGGCGTCCACAGCTTCAAGCTCATCCGACAAGAAATAACTTGTCATTCTGAGCGAAGCGAAGAATCTACTTTTCAAAGGGAGCGCGAAGCGCTCCCTTTTTCATTACGACTTCTTCGGCGGGACCTTCTTGCCTTCCTTGCGGGCCTTCGAAAGTCCGATCGCAATCGCCTGCTTGCGGCTCTTCACCTTGCCGCCTTTGCCGCCAGGACCGCTCTTCGCTTCGCCGCGTTTGTACTCATGCATCTCCTTCTTCACGTCCTTGCTGGCGGAAGGAGAGTACTTACGGCCAGACGACTTCTTCGAAGAACTCTTCTTATGTGAAGAAGATCCTTTCTTGCTGGATGCTTTTTTCGTAGAAGACTTCTTGCTCGACGCCTTCTTCGTGGAAGATTTCTTCGAAGAAGACTTTTTGCTGCTTGCCTTCTTCGTCGAACCCTTTTTGCTGCTCGACTTCTTGCTTGCCTTTTTCGTTGCCATCGTTGGCACCTCCCTGATGATGGAGCCATTTCACTCCACCCGATGAGATGCGTGCAAGACGAAACACGTCAACGACGAAACCAAAGCGTCAACACTGTAATGCTCGCGATCAACACTCCAATCGCAACACACACTCTCCATCGCCACCAGTTTGCACGATGCAATGCACCTCGCTGCCAAGCTGCATACGAACGTTGCACATCGTCGCGCAATCCGGGAATCGTAATGCGCGCAAAGTCATCCGTCGGCAGTGAACCGAAGACGCGCTCTGCATCCGGCGCGCGTCCATCGTCCTTCGGTACAGCTTCCATCAGCTTCGTGATCTCCTCATCTGGCTGATCGTGGAAAAACTCCGTGCGCGCTGTGTTGGGAAACAACGTTGTCTTCCCTGTCATCTTCATCTCAATCGCGCCGATGGAGTCCTGACACACACCGAGAGCGTAATACCCACCGAACGGCAGATCGGGATGTTTTGCATGCAGCATGCTGTATGCACGAACAAACTTGCCAGCGAGTCTCGTCACCTCAATCGCCTGCGCGCCACGGTACTCATGCGCATGCCGTCCCATCACCCAAGGCTGATTGAGCCAATCATTGGTGCGGAACTCAGCCTTGCCATCAATGCCGAAGTAGAACGTCACATCCGCATTCACCTTCGGTCCAGTGATGATCCACTCATACTCCGCATGCGCAACAGGAACGAGCAATGGTCGCGGCCGCTGCCACCAATGCTCTGCAGGCACCAGCCATCCACTATTGATCCAGAACGGCATCTCAACATCCTGTCCTCTGTAGTGGAAATGACCAAAGTTCGCGAAGTAGCGCACATCCGCAACCGTTATCTGATGTCCGGACTGCATGAGTACTTCCATCAACTCTTCAGGAGTTGTGGCCGGTTTGCCACCGAGCCTTGCAGTGAATGCCGCGACACTTACGCCATTCATGGCAAGGCGATTCATCACATCAGCCAGGCGTTGGCTCTCCGGCCGCATTGGAGCCAGCCGTGGATCAGGCCCATCACCGCGCACAACGTCTGCGCCAAGAGAAACTGCATCTTCCTTAAATGGCGGCAGCTTTGAGGGCCGGTCGAAATCCTCCTCGCCTCCCTTGTCCAGCGCGTACGTTCCGAGGTCGAGATACTTCCATCCATCTGCACTCGTGCTGCTGTTTGTGAGGACGTGTTCTGCAATATGAACGGAACGCGTGATGCTTTTCGTCGTCCAACCGGGGAAGCGGTCGAGTCCGCCCCAATCCTTGCCAAGAATGAGCTTACGGAAGGTATCAAAGAGTTCTGGCGTGAGATAGGCTCCTGCTTTCTCACCTTTATTGAGTTGCGCGAGCAGTCTTTCCGTAAAGCCGGGTTGCGCATCCAGGTCGCGCATCATTTCCGAAAGCATGATCGTATTCGGAGGCATGGCAGCGCGGTCTGCAGCAATGGCCGCTGACGGTGCTGGCGCAGTTAAATGGCATCCGCTCGCGAATACGAGCGGCGCCAGAACAGCGATATGTCGAAGTGTGCGGCGCATATCAGCCTATAGCTGAGATGCAGGTTACGCTTCGTCGAGCTTCTTCGTCACCAACTCGTTCAGCATCGCAGGATTCGCCTGTCCCTTCGATGCGCGCATCACCTGACCGACGAAGAATGCAGCAACAGTTTTCTTACCGCCCTTGTACTGCTCCAACTGCTTCGGATTCGCGGCGATTGCTTCAGCGATCATCGCTTCGATTGCGCCTGTATCAGTAATCTGCTGCGGCTTCTCGCGCTCATACACTGCGGGGAAGTCTTCGTTCTTCGCAAAGCAGATATCGAGCAGGTCCTTGAGCTGACGTGAAGAGAGCTTGCCGTCTTCAGCCAGGTCAGCAGCAAGCACCAGTCCTGCCATCGAAACAGGCGACTGCTCCAGCTCAAGGTTCGCAGCCTTCAAACGTCCGAGCACATCGCCAAGCAGAAGATTGGCAACACGCTTCGGACTCTTCGCCTTCTTCGCCGCTTCCTCAAACTGGTCGGCAAAGCTGCGCGACGAAGCGATCGTCGCCGCATCCTGTGCTGAGATTTCGTACTCCGCAATCAAACGCGCGCGCTTAGCTTCCGGCAGTTCAGGAACGGTCTTGCGGACAGCTTCCTGCCACTCCTCATCCACGATGAGGTGCGGAAGATCGGGCTCCGGAAAGTAACGATAGTCATGCGCCTCTTCCTTGCTGCGCATAGAGTAAGTTCGGCCTTCAGCGGAGTTGTACAAACGCGACTCCTGCTTCACCGCGCCGCCGCTTTCGATGATCTCAACCTGACGCTCGATCTCGAACTCAATCGCATCGCGAATGAAGCGGAAGGAGTTGACGTTCTTGATCTCAGCCTTGGTGCCGTATTCCTTCGCGTCCTTCAGCATTACGGACACGTTCGCATCGCAACGCAGCGAGCCCTCTTCCATGTTGCAATCGCTCACGCCCGTGTAGAGAAGGATCTCCTTCAGCTTCGTCAGGTACTCAAAAGCCTCGTCCGCGCTACGAATGTCCGGCTCCGAGACAATCTCGATGAGCGGCGTTCCGCAGCGATTGAGGTCGATATACGTACGCGTGGCGGAGTCGGCAAATCCGTCGTGAATGCTCTTGCCCGCGTCCTCTTCCATGTGGATGCGCGTGATGCCGATCTTCTTGATGCCGCCCTTCAGCGAGTCCGCCACCTCAATGTAACCAAACTCGCAGAGCGGCTTGTCGAACTGAGAGATCTGATAGCCCTTGGGCGAATCGGGATAGAAGTAGTTCTTCCGCGCAAAGACCGAGTGCTTATTGATGGTGCAATGCAGCGCCATACCGGCGAGCACCGCGTACTCCACCGCCTGCTTGTTGAGCACCGGCAAAGCGCCAGGAAGACCGAGGCAAACTGGGCAAACATGCGTGTTCGGCTCGCCGCCATACAGGTTCACGCATCCGCAAAACGCTTTGGTCTGCGTGAGCAGTTGGACGTGCACTTCCAGACCGATAACGGGCTGATACTTGGCGAGGACTTCGGGCGAAACTCCAGCGACTGCGGGCATAGAAACAGTCTATCAATGGTAAGTTTTCCAATTGTGCTGTCCGTGCCATTGATGTTTTATGGAAGCATGCCGCTCTTCGATCACAAGCTCGCCGAGATGTACCTCGCAATGCTGTGCTGTATCACGCTCGGCATTGCTATATTTGGATGGGTTGGCAGGTTTGGTGTCGCGATACGCTGGCCCGCACGGTTCCTATCAGTCATGTTGGCTTCAGTAAGTTCGTGCCTGCTTCTGCTTTGCGTTAGTTGCGATGCAATTGAAGTAAAACAACGCGCGATACTCTACTCGCCAGACGGAAAGCACGCACTGGTCATCCGGGATGTCGACGATGGTGCCTTGGGTGGATCGACCGCAGTTTCACTGTATTCCGACCACGGGCTAAGCGAAGATATCCTCTTTCGCGGCGACTGGCGCACAACAGATTCGAACCGCATTCGCTGGTTTAGCAATTCCACAGTACATATCCAAGCGGGACACGGCGTCCACTTGAGCGAATGTCTACCCACGAAGAAGATCGTTCTGGTTTGTCAGTTTTGATACTCAGCGCTCCTAACGCGGAGATTTATAGCTGGATCTGAGAATTGCGGCTTCGGAAGAATTTTGCAGGTTGCGTGGACAGGTTTAAAGAAATCCGCATCAGAATCACAAGACCGCCACAAAGGGCCACACATGCCAGTCGAAGAACAGGACCGATCCGCACAACAAAACCCCGAATCATCTTCCGAATCCCAGAAAGATCTTGGCCGCCCCAGTGCGCAGGACATCTACAAACAGGTGGCCGAAAACGCACGCGAGGAGCTGAAACGCACGACCATGTCCCTGGCTATTTCAGGATTTGCGGGCGGTATCTTCATGGGCTTGTCGGCGCTCGGTATTGCGATCGTCCTGGCCCAACTCGGCACCTCGCCTGCTACATCGTTCATCGGATTTATGTTCTATCCGCTCGGTTTTATTGTGGTGATTCTGGGCCGCGCGCAGCTGTTTACGGAGAACACACTTTATCCCGTCGCCCTCGTCTTCGCACAAAAGAAACACATCTGGCACACGCTTCGCCTGTGGGCCACGGTCCTCCCTGCCAACGTTCTGGGTGCGCTCACCTTTGCGGCACTAGCTACGCGCACGCAGGCGCTCAAGCCGGAGTTCGCGACTGCACTCGCGCAACTTGGGCTGGAGTCGAGCGAACAAGGCGCAGCGCGCATCTTCTGGAGTGCGGTGATGGCCGGATGGATCATCGCCACAGTCGCATGGCTCGTCTCCGCTTCGCACTCCATTACCGGCTCCATCATGGTCATCTGGACGCTCACGTTCGTTGTCGGTCTGGGCCACTTCTCACACTGCATAGCCGGTAGCGGCGAAGTGCTGGCCGCCGTCCTGCTTGGCAAGGCCCCGGCACTTGCTTATCTGCGATGGCTCGCACTTGCGGCTGCGGGAAACGTCTGCGGCGGCATCGGCATGGTGACCCTGCTGGAATACGGCCAAGTGATTGCCGACGACGAGACTGCGAAAGCAATTACGGATTTTGTTGAAAAGAAGGATGAGGAACAGCCGATTGACGCGTAATTGCCCGCAGCGTACGCAGCACAGCATGCATTGATAAACTGAAGACGATGATCCTCCCCTTTGTCCGCGAGATGATCGCGGAACTGGAGCACTCCGACACATTTGAGCGTGTGCGCCGCCACCTGAGCGGCGGCTCGGGGCGCCGGCGTGTGTCCGGATTGACCGCAACGGCACGTGCGCTCTATCTGCCGTATTTCATACGGGCCTCGCAGCATCCCGCGCTGGTGATTGTGAGTGACAACAAGGCCGCCGAGGCGTTGCACCAGCAGTTGATTGCTACGTGCGAGTTGACCGGCGCGTTGGAATGCGAAGAAGTACTGCGGCTTCCATCGCATGATGTGCTGCCCTTTGAAAATCTGTCTCCGCATGCCGAAATTCAGGAGACACGCGCCGCTGCGCTATGGAAGATTGCGACAGGTCAGGCGCGACTCGTGATCGCACCGCTTGAGTCCGCATGCATGCGACTGTTCTCACGCGACTTTTATGCTGGACTCGCGCTGGAGTTGAAACGCGGTGAAGAGTACGACACGGAGATGCTGCTCGCGCACCTGCTCGAAGTCGGTTACACGCGCGTGGATGTAGTCGAAATGCCCGGGCAGGTAACGCTGCGCGGCGGCATTATGGACGTCTACTCGCCAGAGATGGACAGGCCGGTGCGCATCGATTTTTTTGGCGATGAGATTGAGACCATCCGCAAGTTCGATCCGGAGTCGCAGCGCTCGTCCACACCGATCGATGCGGCCACGCTGCTTCCGCTGACCGAAACGCCCATCACAGAAAAGCTGCTGAACGCCGTACACCTGCGGCTGGTGCGTGGCGGCAAGGCTGGCGCCGATCTGGAAGGCGGTGAAGAGCCTGCGGAGTTGCAGACGCATGTAGGCGAGGCGACTGTATTCCCTGGCTGGGAATTTTTTGCACCTGTGGCTGGCGGCAAATCGACACTCTTCGACCTGATGGGGCCGCAGACGCGCGTCTACGTGGAAGAGCCCGCGATGGTGAGGAACCAGGGGGAGCGCTGGTGGAACAAAGTTGAGCAGCGGCACGACCGCAGCGCCATCGGCAATCTCGTCACACCTGGCGATATTTATCTGTCGCCGTGGGACGTGGAAGACATCGTCAGCAAATCGCCGGGCGTGGAGCTCGACCAGCTTGGCGCGGTGGATGTGCTGGATGTGAATAATTCGGAGTTGAGCGAGATTGAGTTTGCCTCGCGCCCAACGCCGCGCTTTCGCGGACAGATTCCCGCAATGATGGAACAGTTGCGCACGCTGATGAAAGAAGACGCGCGCATCCTTATTGCCGCGCCGAATCAGGGTGAGGTCGAACGCCTCGCAACGTTGTTGCAGGAGTATCAGCTTCCTTATCGCATCGGCTCGCGAGTGCAGACATCAAGCGGTTCAGCAACGGTATATGACGAATCGAGCTATCTCGCCGGCGATCTGCGCGTGCCGGTGGTTGTGCGCGCTGCAATTGCGAATGGCGTTCAGGTGCTCGATCTCGATCCCAAGACGGCGAAGATGCTCGTGCTCTTCGGCGCGCAGGACCTGAACGATGATGCGGACATCACCGCGCGTCCTGTGCAGCGTAAGTCGAAGACATCCGCGTTTATTTCGGACTTCCGCGATCTGAAAGTTGGAGATTACGTCGTTCACGTTGAGCACGGCATTGCGCGCTACATGGGCCTCCGCACCATCGAGCAGGAAGGCATGCCATTGGAGTTGATGATCCTGGAGTTTGCCGAAGAGGCGAAGCTCTACGTTCCACTCACGCGGCTCGACCTGATTCAGAAATACCGCTCCACGGAGAGCGGCCCTGCGCCCGAGTTGAACAAGATGGGCGGCGCGGCGTGGGCCAAGACGAAAGCCCGCGTCAAGAAGGCCATGCAGGACATGACCGCCGAGCTGCTGAAGCTATACGCTCAGCGGCAGGCGGCGCAGGGCTTCGCCTTCACACCCGACAGCAACCTGATGCGCGAGTTTGAAGATGCTTTCGACTTCAACGAGACGGACGATCAGCTCGCCGCCATTGCCGACATCAAGCGCGACATGGAAAACACGCAGCCGATGGACCGCTTGCTCTGCGGCGATGTGGGCTACGGCAAGACAGAAGTTGCCATGCGCGCGGCGTTCAAGGCTGTGCAGGATTCCAAACAGGTTGCGGTGCTTACACCGACGACGGTGCTCAGCTTCCAGCACTTTCAGTCGTTCAAAAAGCGATTCGCGCGCTTCCCTGTAAACATCGAGATGATCTCGCGCTTCCGCACGGCGAAGGAGCAGAAGAAGATCCTCGAAGACGTCGCAGCCGGCAAAGTCGATATCCTCATCGGCACGCACCGCCTGCTCTCGAAGGACATCGCTTTTCAGGACCTTGGTTTGCTCATCGTGGATGAAGAGCAGCGCTTCGGCGTGAAGCATAAGGAACGCCTGAAGCAGATGCGGGCGTCCATCGACGTACTCAGCATGTCGGCTACGCCTATCCCGCGCACGCTGCACATGAGCCTGCTTGGCCTGCGCGATATGAGCGTAATCGAGACGCCGCCAAAGGACCGCATGGCCATCCAGACGATCGTCGCGAAGTTCGACGAGAAGCTATTGCGCACCGCCATCGAGATGGAACTCGAGCGCAATGGACAGGTCTACTTCGTCCACAATCGTGTGGAGACGATCTACGAACTCGCTGCAAAAATTCGCGAACTCGTTCCACAGGCGCGCGTCATCACAGCGCACGGGCAGATGGGGGAAGGCGAACTGGAAAAAGCCATGCTCGGCTTCGTCGAGGGCGAGTTCGACATCCTCTGCGCGACCAGCATCATCGAGAATGGTCTCGATATTCCGCGCGCGAACACCATCATCATTAATCGCGCAGACCGTCACGGCCTGAGCGAGCTTTACCAGTTGCGTGGACGCGTGGGCCGCTCGAACCGTCGCGCATACGCCTATCTCCTCATCCCACCGGAGAACGAACTTACCGAGATTGCGCGCCGCCGTCTTGCAGCGTTGAAAGAGTTCTCCGATCTCGGTGCTGGATTCAAAATCGCCGCGCTTGATCTTGAACTGCGCGGTGCAGGCAACATGCTCGGCGGCCAACAGAGCGGACACATCGAAGCCATCGGCTTTGAGATGTACACCAGCATGTTGCAGGAAGCCGTTGCCAAGATGAAGGGCGAGGGTGCGGAAGAGAAGGTCTCCGTGCAGATGAACCTCGGCATCTCGCTGCGCATCGACGCGAACTACATCGCCGAAGAGAACCAGCGCCTGCGCATGTACAAACGCATCGCCGGTGCGCCGGATGCAAGCGTGCTTCTCGATGTGCGCAACGAGATGATCGATCGCTATGGGCCGTTGCCGGAATCGGTCAGCAACCTACTCGCCGCAGGCGAACTGCGCATCGAGTGCGAACGCCTCTGCGTTGCAAAGCTCGACCGCAAGCGGATTCAGCTTGAACTCAACAAGCAGAAGGTCATGCAGGAGGTTCTTATGGTCCACTTCGATCAGAAATCGCCTATCGATCCCGGCGCGATGATGAAGCTCATCTCCAGCTCAGCCCGGAAAGGCGCGCAGTTCACTCCACAGGGAGTGCTGCGCTGGCCGCTGTCGTCCTCGAAGGCTGAGGACGTCATCAACGAAGCGAAGGCCCTGCTCGAGCAAATATCTGTCCGTCAGGAATAAGTGGCGTTACACTGCTCCCATGAAAATTCTTGCCACCGCGCTCTTCGCTATTCCACTTCTCGTCGCTGCCCAATCCGCACCGTCGAATAACACAGCAGGACCGACGGTACTCAAGCAGAAGGACCCTGATTTTGGTCAATGCAGTCTCGGTAAGCCCGGACATGCGGCTGCTCTCGTAGCGCTCGACGTAGATGCAAAAGGCATGCCCCACAACGTGGTCATCGACAAGACCTCGGGCAACACCTGCTTCGATAACGCTTCCGTGACCGCAGTGGAGCATTATACGTTTCGTCCAGCGGCGCGCAGCGGTACGCCTATCGCATCCCATATACGAATAGCAGTCGACGCAACTCGCTACTAAGCGATAGAGAAGGCCATGAACCGTTTTGTCCTCTGCACAGTAATAGCAGCCTCTATGTCCATAACTACCTCAGCTACAGCACAGCGCATCAGCGCCGACGGCGCCATGCAAACCTTCGGCGTCTACAGTAACCAGTACTTCGATGAGGCGTACACCTACTCGCCGACATGGGCGACGCAACTCGGCCTGCATGAGCATGACGAGGAGTTGGAAGACTACTCCGCCGCGGGGGTGCAGAAGCAGGTTGCGTGGCTGCATGGCTGGGAGAAGAAGATTCAGGAGATTCCGGCCAACGGTTTGGATCGCGACGTTGCCGCAGACCAGCAGATTCTTCTCAACAGCATCCGCTCGCAGCTTCTCTCGCTGGAGACGATACGCATGTGGGAGAAGAACCCGGACGTCTATTCAAGCGGCATTACTGGTTCCGTCTTCGTCATCATGAGCCGCAACTATGCGCCGGTGAATGTGCGCCTGCGCTCCGTTGTAGAACGCGAGAAGAAGATGCCGCAGGTTTTTGAGGATGCGCGCAAGAACCTGAAGAACCCGCCGAAAATTTATACCGAGATCGCGCTGGAGCAGATCGATGGCATCGTTTCGTTCTTCCAGAACGATGTTCCGCTCGCCTTTAAAGACGCGACCGACGCGCAGCTCAAGGCCGAGTTCGCAAAGACGAACGCCGCCGTGATCGATGCGCTGAAGAGCTACGGCGCATGGATGAAGTCTGACCTGCTACCACGCTCCAACGGCAACTTCGCCTTCGGCACAGACACCTATCGCAAAAAGCTGCTCTACGACGAGATGGTGGATACACCGCTCGACAAACTGCTTGCCCTCGATATGGCCGATATGCGCAAGAATCAGACTGAATTTGCTCGTATCGCCAAAGAACTTGATCCCAAGAAGACACCGACGGAAGTGCTCGCGGAATTACAGAGCATCCATCCCGCACCGGACCATCTGTTGGATGCCTTCCGCGATACGTTCAACTCGCTGACCAGCTTTATCCAGTCGCACCACATCATCACGCTGCCCAGCGACGTGCGTCCTACGCTGGAAGAGACGCCGCCATTCATGCGCGCGACCACGCAGGCCAGCATGGATTCTCCGGGTCCATTTGAGAAGCACTCCACCACGGCCTACTTCAACGTCACGCTGCCGGAGAAGGATTGGAGCAAGGAGCGCATTGCCGAACACATGGCCGCGTTCAATGTGGGTACTATCGTCTCCACCAGCGTGCATGAAGCGTATCCCGGCCACTATGTGCAGTTCCTGTGGCAACACCAGTTTCCATCGAAGATACGCAAGATCATCTATCCATACACCAACGTAGAAGGCTGGGCGCATTACACCGAACAGATGATGCTCGACGAAGGTTACGGCCAGCCCGGCGCGGGTGCGAACGATGAGCGCGAAGCAAAGCTCATCCGCCTCGGCCAGTTGCAGGACGCGCTGTTGCGCAATGCGCGTTTCGTCGTCGGCATCAAGATGCACACCGAAGGCATGACGATGGAGCAGGCCGAGCAGTTCTTTGTGAAAGAGGGATATCAGTCCCCTGCAATCGCAAAGATGGAAACCAAGCGCGGCACCGCCGATGGGACCTATCTCTACTACACGCTGGGCAAGCTGATGATTTTGAAACTACGCGCAGACGTACAAAAGAAGGAAGGCACGAAGTTCAACCTTCAGCAATTCCACGACAACTTTATGCGGCAGGGGTTCGCCCCGATCAAGGTAATCCGCAAGGCGATGTTGCATGATGATTCGCCGGTGTTGTGATAAAAATTGCAGCGGACGGCAGTTCACGTAATCGACTCCGATTCATTGCGTTTGTTCTTTCTTTTCGCAAGCTGAATTGGAATCTCGAAGATTATCCTCGCATTTATGTGGATCAAATTGGCTATGAACCAGGTGAGGAAGACAGACGTCAACGATGGCGTGTGGACATCGTTGGATGGTTGATGCATGGTTTAGGCAATACACCTGAGGAAGCCGCGCGTGATCTCGAGATCAATTTCTCAAAGCAATTGTCTGAAGGGAAGAAGCCTCTTCGTCCGGGCCGAAATAATATTCACATCATATTCGCAAGTACTGCGAGGATCTCGCAGTACCGCGACCTTGAACTTGATTTTGTATCTGAAATACTGGGGCTGCCATGGGCACTAATGACTGACGAATCAAGCCTCTGGGATTTTCACGGCGAAACAAACAATGACGAATTCATTGAAAAAATACGCCAACGATACGGGGTTGATGTCTCGGATATCGCAGGTGCACGTATCGCTGACATTTTCGAGCGTATTTCTGCATCACAAAAGTTGTAGGAGACTGACACGTAGCGATTTGCTAGGATGACCTTCTACCCAAAACAACAAAAGGACTCTACTTGCACATGAGCCACATGAAGGTACGCAAAGCTGTTTTTCCCGCCGCTGGAATGGGCACTCGATTTTTGCCCGCGACTAAGGCCACTCCTAAGGAGATGCTGCCGCTGGTGGATAAGCCACTGATTCAGTACGGCGTGGAAGAAGCTGTGGCTGCAGGCTGCACGGAGATTCTGATCGTCACAGGTCGCGGCAAGGCGACCATGGAGGACCACTTCGATAAATCGCCTGAGTTGGAAGCATCCCTGGAAGCACGCGGCAAAGAGGCTCTCCTGGAGGTTGTGCAATCAGTATCGAAACTGGCGCAGATTACGTATGTGCGTCAGCCTGAAGCGCTCGGGTTGGGCCACGCCGTACTGATGGCGAAAGCATTTGTCGGCAATGAGCCCTTTGCCGTGATTCTTCCAGACGACATTGTGGATGCGAAGACCTCCTGCATTAAGCAGATGGTAGAGGCCTACGAACAGACCGGATCGTCCATTCTTGGATCAGAAGTGGTGGATGGCGATGCAATCTCCGCATACGGCTGCCTTGACTGCACACCAGATGCAAACAATCCCAAGCTGCTTGCTGTAAAAGACATGGTGGAGAAGCCGGCTCCCGGCACCCAGCCAAGCCAGAACGCCATCATCGGACGTTATGTGCTTACGCCACGCATCTTTGAGATGCTGGAAAATATCAAGCCCGGCGCTGGCGGCGAACTCCAACTCACGGACGGAATCAAAGCGCTGCTCCAGCACGAAAAAGTTTTTGGATTCACCTACGAAGGCAAGCGTCACGATGCGGGCGACAAGCTCGGTTTTTTGAAGGCCACAGTCGAGTTTGCGCTCAAACGCGAAGACCTTGGACCGAAGTTCCGTGAGTGGCTGAAGAGCTTTCCGCTGTAATCACATTGTCTTTCCAGGAAGCGCTCCACAAAGACATTAGCGATATAGCAATGGAATTAAATGCGCACTACTGTGTAGTACCTGTCAGAAATATCTGAGTAGCCTTTCCGCCGTAGATGCGGTAAAGAGCGAACTGTCGCGCATTCTGCTTCCGCAACTCAAACAGGAGGGATGCGCGATTGCTTGCGTCAGCATCGACTGCGTCGACGAGGCGCAAGCGTGGTGTACGGTTCAAATGGTCGGCATCAGTAAGCGAGCGCAGCAGCGGCTGCAACGTGCCGAAGGTGTCCGGCGCAGCCACCACTGTGACATAGCGGAGCTGCTCGCCCGTGCCTTCGGTATGTGCGGTGAGCACATACGTCGGCGTGGAGTTATAGGCCAGATCGTATGCGTAAAACTGCACGTCTTCCAGCACATATGAAGTCGCGCCTGGTGTGCCACTCTTTCTGCCTGCGGCATGTGTTGGTGCTGTCTTTGCTCTCCGGCGCGAAGAAGTTACAGAGCGGCTTGTGGAAGTACCAGCAGAATGAGATGCATTGTCAGCAGTGCTGGCTACACTCCGTTCCAGCCTTGCAATCGCATTGTTCGGCGTAGCCGTAGGATTCGCTGTCTGCGCTGCCAATGCAGGATTGGCAAGGATGGAACGCGCCATTGTCTCCATCTGCGCTTTTATCTTGTCTCGCTCGGTATCTGCCAGAAACGGATGCGTGAAGTCGTGCTCCGGACGATCCACTGCATCGGACACGGCTACCATCTGGTGCATGTTGTCTGGAATGCCCTTGAGACCACCAATATCTTCGCCAGTCATGCTGCCTGCTGGGCGTCCACGATGGAGCGTAGGGCGGTTGGGATCATCGAGTAAGGCCGAGCGCTTCTCTGTAACACCCGGTGCATCGTTCAATGGAGGCGCCGAAGTATCGCGGCGGCGAAATACCGGACGATTATCATCTTTCGTAGGATCGGGCGGCACTTCGCTCACACCCGAAACATCGCGCTTCTTTTGCTGTTTTTCCTGGTCTTTGCGTGGATTGCCGGTCGTAATCTCCTCACGCTTGAACGTGGGCCGCTCCGGGTCAGGTTGATCAGAGTCCACCTTTGCCTCAGCCTCGTCATCCTTGCCATTGCTCTTCGTGTCTGGCTTTGAAGTGAACTTCGGCCCGCCCTCCTGCACCACATGCGCATCGCCTTGGCGGACGTTCGCTGTCTCTTCCACAATCTTCGGCTTCTTTGGGGCGAGATACTTGCCATATCCAAACCAGCCATCGTCATAATGAGCGGCAAGAACAGCTCCTGGTGCATGCAGATTTCGCGCAAACGATAAATCGATGAACCCTTTAGGTGCTCCCGCAACCTGCAATTGATAACGTGTGTCCGATGCAAGCGCGAGCGGGACCGGCTGTGCAAGATAAATCGCTGCATCCTCAAAGTGCCCATAGATAAACAGCGAAACAGGAACTAGTCGCGAGCCCTCCGGCTTATTGATGTCTCCCGTCCACTCATACACACCGATGGCACGGGTAACGGCTTGCGGATCACGAACGTGGTGCATTTGCGCGGTGGCAAAGCTGGCAGTGAAAAGCAAAATTGCGGCAAGGAGGCGCATATCTATCAGTATTGGACGTAACAGCCATCTATTCCGTTGACGGACAAGGTACGTGAAGATTATCCACAGAACAGAAGCGCACACTGGTTGCGCTGGAGGCGATATGGAACACACGAAAGAAGCCGCCGTTTTGGGTGGAACGCTTTTTCTTGGGCTGGTTCTCGGCGGATGGATGCTTGGCAGTCAGATCAAAGCCATCAAACTGGCTGACCGGTATGTTGCCGTGCGCGGACTGGCAGAGCGCAATGTGAAGAGCGATCTTGCCATCTGGACGCTGACCGTAAGCGCCAGTGGAGACGATTACGCCTCCGTGCTGCATCAGGCGGCAGATGGCAAAGACAAGACGGTGGCATTTCTCACGAGCGCAGGCATCCAGCAGAACGAGATCGCCGTGGCGTCGCCTGACGTGACCGACAAGCAGGCGCGCGAATACGGCAACAACGACAAAGGACCGCGCTATCTCGTATCGCAGCAGGTGGTGGTCACGTCGCCACGGGTGGACGCAGTGAGCGCCGCGAATGCCAAAACGGCGTCCCTGCTGGATCAGGGTGTAATGCTGGGACGCAATCAGGTGCAGTACAAATTCAGTTCGCTGAATTCCATCAAGCCCGACATGATCAGCGAAGCCACGAAGAATGCTCGTGAGGCCGCGGAGCGCTTCGCCGCCGACTCAGGGTCGAAGGTGGGCGCAATCCGTTCTGCATCTCAGGGGCAGTTTTCGATCTCCGCACCGAACGAGGGCGGTGCGGAACCGAACCCATACGGCGGCGACAATGGTGACTCCAGCATGATGAAGAAGGTCCGCGTCGTTACTTCAACCGACTATTATCTGGAGAAGTGAGGTCATGCAATGAAGATTGACGATGTAGTGGATTTTGATGCTCTGGATGAGAACGGTGAACCGGTAAAGCTCTCCGATTTCCGCGGTAAGCCCGTGGTGCTGTTCTTTTACCCCAAGGCAGATACGCCGGGATGCACCATTGAAGCCTGCGAGTTCCGCGACTCATTCGGCGACCTAAAGAAGGCCGGCGTGACCGTGCTCGGCATCTCGCGCGACAAGCCCGGCGCGCAGAAGAAGTTCAAGGAGAAATTCGATCTGCCTTACACCCTTCTTGCCGATCCCGAACAGGTCGTCTGCAAACAGTTCGATGTGATCAAGAACAAGACCATGTACGGCAAGCCGGTCACCGGCATCGAGCGCTCGACATTTCTCTTCGACAAGGACGGAAAGCTGGTGGAAGAGATGCGCAAGGTCACGCCCGAAGGACACGCCGCGGAAATACTCAGCAAATTCAAGAAATAACTAAAGCGCAATAAACCGCAGCCCTGGCCGCATCAGCAACTCCGCTGTTGCGGCCAGCGTGTTTGCGCGAGAAGCCAGCTTTTGTGGTGTATCCAGGTGCGAGGCATCATGGAGCAAAATATTGCTTCCCCGCCCTTTGCGCTGATTGCGCCCCACATCGCGATCGATATTGGCAATGATCGCCTCCACGCTGAGCGGCTGCCAGTCCTTTGCGGTCACGTTCCACATCACAGGTTCCAGGTGCATGGCGCGCGCAACACGCAGAGTAGCGGGATTACGTGCGCCGAACGGCGGACGGAAGAGACGGGGCGTGACGCCTGTAGTGTCCGCAATGAGCCGCTGACAATCTGCAAGTTCGCGATGCGTGGTCGCCGAAGATGACCGGAACAGGTTCGGGTGCGTCATGGTGTGATTGCCGATGCTGTGCCCTTCCTCGGCAATCCGTCGTGCCAGTTGAGGATAGCGGCGGACGTGCTCTCCTATCAGAAAAAATGTGGCGTGCACATTATGCTGCGCCAGTAACTCCAGCAGAGCCGGTGTGTTGTCCGGACTGGGGCCGTCGTCGTATGTAAGGGCCACTTCAGACGGGTCATCGCCGGCAATCCATGTGTGGCCATAGATCTGCGAAGTAGGCCACATCCCTGCATACAGAGCGCCTCCAGCAAGGAGTGCTGTAGCCGAAAGTCCCAATGCAGCAGTTGCAAACGGATTCATGCATCTATAAGTCTAGCGGCATTTGCTCGAACGGTATGCGGCGTGGGAAGCTTGAGCGGTGAGTGTGCATACCATCTACGCCAATGCCGCCCAGCAACCTTATCTGGTTGTGACGGCGGGAGAGGTGCATTGTGCCCTGCCGCTTAGCGGAGTTGCGGAGATTTCACGCCCTCCGCAAGGCGATCTGCCCACCTCTATCGTTCTACGCGGACGCGAGATGCGCCTGTTCGATCTGCCCACCATACTTGGCGTAGATATAGCAGCCAGAACACGCATCATCCGGCTGTGTCTTCAACATGATCGTGAGGCAGCCCTCGCTGTCAGCACTGTGCCGGGAGCACGCCTCTTCGACCCTGAAACATTCACACCCATACGCATTGCGCCAGGATCTGGACAAACGCCATATCCAGACGCAATACAGACTTACGGCGACATCCTGGCACTCCTTCGTGCAGGTGGATGTGTAGGGGAGTTCGCCCCAGCCTCGTCTGAAAATAAAGGCAATAACTGATGCAGAAGTTCGGGCCACAGGAGTTTCGGGATATTGATGCTGTTCTGGATCGCTGCTTCGGCGGCAGTCCAGAAGAAAACCGCCGGCCGCATCTGGAGATTGCCTTCCATAGCCGCATGCGTTCTACTCGCCGGGGCGATCTTGCCGTCTATCTCACTTTTTTGCAGGAAGATGAACACGAACAGGGGGCACTGGCTTCTCTTCTGACCGTCGGTGAAACCTACTTCTTTCGTACAGAGCAGCACTTTGACGCGCTGCGCGATATTGCCATTCCTGAACTGCTGCGGATGGGCCGTAAGCGTATACGCATGCTTTCCGCTGCGTGTGCCAGTGGTGAAGAAGCATACTCCATGGCGATGGTGGCCACCATGGCACACCTGGCTCCGGCTGTAGAGATCGAAGGCATCGACGTAAATCCCGTAGCGCTGGAAAAGGCGCGCGCAGGCATGTACACAGACTGGTCATTACGCTCCACCACACCTGCCGTTCGTGATCGCTTCTTCAAAAAAACGGGCAGGCAATGGCAGATCGATGACGCTATCCGCAGCGCGGTACACTTCCAGGCCGGCAACCTGATGGCGCTCGCTCCAGAGCAGTTCACCCCAGGCAAAAACGGTGAACGTAACTTCGATGTGATCTTCTGCCGCAATGCGCTCATCTATTTCAAGCACCACGCCATTGTGGAAGCCGTGCACCGGCTCTGTGCCCTCCTGCGTCCGGGTGGATATCTCTTCCTAGGTCCCACCGAAACCTTGCGCGGCATCTCACGCTCCTTCACGCTCTGTCATACGCATGGCACGTTCTACTATCGGCTGCATCATTGCGGAGACGACCGGCGCGAATTTTCCAAAGCGGAGCCGGACGAGTTCGCCGCGCTTACTTTTCCCGCGCCGCACCTCCAGCCAGTAGACACGTCCATCGATACAGCCTGGTTTGACGAAATCCAGCGCTCCGCTGAGCGTGTGGAGGCGATGGCCCCGTCCCACGTAAAAAAGAAATCGGCAGGTAAGAGCAAGCTCACGCGCGAAAAGACACTGCTGGACGTACTAACGCTGATAGAGGCCGATGACATGACCAGCGCCTTGAAGAGCTTCGAGCAACTTCCAGAGGCAGAGCAGACCGCAATGCAGTCACGCATGGTTCGCGCAGCTCTGCTGATGCAGACCGGTAAACGTGAAGAGGCAGTGGAACTAGCCCGCGAAGCCATCCGCGAAGACGATCTGAACGCCGAAGCCCATTATTTGCTGTCCCTGGGTCTGGAAGAGACGGCCCCAGAAGAATCGCGCAAACATGCGGAAACTGCAGCTTATCTCGCTCCAAATTTTGCCATGGCGCAGGTACGGCTTGGCATGATGCAGGCACAGACCCATGAGACGGAACTGGCGCAGGCGTCTTTCAAAAGTGCGGTGGAGGCGCTTGGTACAGAAGACCGTCGCCGGCTCGCTCTCTTCGGCGGCGGATTTTCGGCTGCAGGCCTCCGCGCTATGTGCGAATCTGAGCTACGAGGCATGGAGAGACGCAAATGAGCGCACCGGGCTCCCTCGACAATACGGTAGATACGTTGCGCGCAGCATTTGATCGCGCCTTTACGCTGCCCGAGCGGCCAGAGCGGCCTCCATCGAGCGCATACGTCTGCATACGGGTGGCGGCGCGGCGATTTGCTTTGCGTGCAGACGAATCCCTGGGTGGACGCGCGGACGTGCCGGTGACACGGGTACCGTCCTCCAATCCCCTGTTGCTCGGTCTTGCCAACCTGCATGGATCGGTCATGCCGGTTTGCGATCTTCGGCAGATCGTTGGTGAGCCCGCACTCTCCTCTGCCACGGAGGTGGTTAACGGCATCATCATTGTTCGCCAGGGTAAAACTCTCCTTGCTCTGGCATGCGACGAAGTAATGGGATTGGAATGGGTGCCGGACTCGGAGATCTATGGCGAAACCGTGGCCCTGCGCGATGGTGCCATCCCTCTGCTGCATGCGGCAGCCGTAATCGCAAGGGCAATCCCCGAGATGCAGGAAAAATCGCAGGACTGAACGCAAATAAGGCGTTTGATGGCAGAAGCCCGAAATTTCCGTGCGATGCTTACCTTTTCTCCAGGCGGTGGTCTATCAAAACAGAGATTGATCTCCTGACTCCGGAGTCAGAAAAAAATATGAGCACTCAGGCATTGCGTTGGAACGCGGGGCAGGCCGGGCTGGCCACTCCAGCGGTAGAATCTTCGGCAGCGATGAACAAGGCTGCCGTAACTCGTACACGGACACGTCTTACACCGGCACAGGTGGAAGCCAGGGCACAGCAACGTCTTGAAGATGACGATCTGATCCGCGAAGCCCAGGCCGGCAAGCGTGAGGCCTTCGATCAATTGGTGCGGCGGTATGACTCCAGCGTTCTTCGGCTCGCCCTGCACATGCTGGGCAACGAGCAGGACGCACAGGATGTGCATCAGGAGGCTTTCCTCAAGGCGTACCGGCACCTGTCGAACTTCCGCTTTGAGTGTTCGTTTTATACCTGGCTCTATCGCATTGTGACCAACCTTTGCCTTGACCAGATGCGCCGCAGAAAGTCACGGCGCGAAGATTCGGCGGTGGTCAGTGATGCCGAAGGCGGCGAGATTGACTTGATGGCAAACGTGGAGGACACGCGCAGCGGCGCGAACCCCGTACGCGAGTTGGAACGCAAGGTTTTGAACGAGCGCATTCACGCTGCGCTGGACAAGTTAACACCGCGTGAACGCACCGTCTTTGAGCTGAAACACTACCAGGGGCTGAAGCTAAGGACGATCGGCGAGATGTTGCAGACGACGGAAGAGACGGCCAAGAACACCCTCTTCCGTGCGACAAGAAAATTGCGGGCGAACCTGGCCGATGTCTAGGCTCACCGCATAAGAAGTTGCAGAGATCTCCGACTGGCCGCCGGATGTAGAGGGACGGCCCGCGGAGGGTAGTTGCGAAGTAGATTTTGAGGCTGTGAATAAGGAATGACGCGATGAAGTGTACTGCTGCCCAAGAACGGATCGTACTGCTGGCGTACGACGAGGAACTGCTCGAAAACGAAGCTGCAGAACTGGAACTCCACCTGCGCAGCTGCATGGAATGCCTGAAGGAATTTGAGGCCATGCAAAAGATGCAGACGATCATGATGTCGGAAAGCATCGTGGAGCCTTCCGCAAATCTGCTGGCCGAAAGCCGGTTGAAACTCGACGCAAAGCTGGATGAGATAGGTGCCGGCGGATGGATTGACCGCATGCGCGCGCATCTGTTTGGAAGCTGGGGATGGGTGAAGGCGGCCCCAGCGTTGACCACACTTCTTCTGGGCGTTGGATTTTTAGGCGGTAATTTCCTCAATCGCTATCAGGTAGCGCATCAGCCTGTCCCGCGCGGCGCTGTCACGCTCTCCAATCAAACCGAAGGCTTTATTGGCAACGTAAGTGGCATCGAACAGACGCCAAACTCGGATGTGGTGGAAGTGAAGTACAACCGCGTTGTGCCCGAAACGATTCAGGGTTCGCTCTCGGATCCGCAGATTCGCCAGCTCCTGGTTGTCGGCGCAAAGAACGGCCTTTCCAGTGGCGTGCGAGAAAACAGTGTGTCCTTACTGGCTGCCGAATGTAAGACCGGTCACCGCTGCGAGGAAGGTGGCGACGGCAAGGGTGGAAACGGAGTGCGCGATGCTCTGCTGGTAAGTCTCCGTTACGACGAAAGCCCTTCTGTGCGCCTGAAAGCGCTGGAGGGTTTGCAGCCGTACATCGCTGCCGATCAACGCGTGCGCGATGCCGTGCTGGAGTCACTCATGCGTGATCGTTCTGCCGACGTCCGTTCCCGTGCCATCGGCGTCCTGGAGCCGGTGCAGGCCGATTCCAGCGTGCGTCAGGTGATGCATACTGTCTCCACACGAGACGAGAACCCATACATTCGTAACGCATCCACGCAGGTGCTGGAAGGTACGGACGGTCTGCAATGAAGAAGCGCGGCACGTTTGCTGCTTCGGCTGTTCTAACGATCTGCATGCTGGCAGGCGCGCCTGCGTTTGCGCTGCACACCGGCGGTATGGGCCGCTCCCACAGCGCCTCTCGCAGTTATCTGGGCATTGATATCAGCGATATCAGTGATGCAGACGTCGCCACGCTGCACGTAAAGGACACACACGGCGCGCAGATCACACGTGTCGACCACGACGGCCCAGCAGGCAAAGCCGGTCTGCAGGTAAAGGATGTGGTGCTGCGCATCAACAACCAATTCATCGACAATGAAGAGCAGTGCCGTCGCGTGCTGCGCGAAATCCCCGCAGGCCGCAAAATCACGATGCAGATCAGCCGTAACGGCCAAATCATCGATGTTTCTGCCACGCTGGCAAACCGGGCCGAGGTAGAGAAACGTGCGTGGGAACAGCATTTCACAGTGCCCGAGCCCGATCCCTCTCCAGCTTATCCCGCATCGGAATCACACAACCAGCCAGGCCTGGCCCGCAGTTTCATCGGCAACTATCTCACCTTCTCCGTCCCCTACACCGGCCTCACCGTAGACGCTGTCGGTCCGCAGCTCGCGGAGTTCTTCGGAGTGAAAGACGGCAAGGGCCTCCTCATCCACACTGTGGACGCCAACAGCCCAGCCGCTCTGGCAGGCATGCGCGCCGGCGATGTGGTGCTGCGCGCAAATGGCCGCATCATGGAATCCTCAGGCGATTGGAACAAAATCCTGCGGGACACGCGCGGCAAGTCCGTGGTCGTCACCTTTCTGCGCGAGAAACGCGAACAAACTGTCACCATCACTCCCGGCGGCAAGAAACGTAGCGCACTGGATCATTCCCAGCCTTTTACCTGCGCTCTGCTGAACGGCTTCTCACTCTGAAACAGAAACTTACAGCCTCACATCTGTGCCTTCTATACTGAGCGACAGATGGAGAAACAGCCTGCGCTTCCTTCGTTGACGAACTACCCGCTCGACAATGCATACGACGAGATGCTCGTGGATGCGGGAGACCTGCGTGCCCACTATCGTCCGCTCATGGAACACATCTCTGCGCTGCCCGCGCAAGAGCTGCAACGCAAAAAGCAGGCCGCCGATCTCTCCTTTCTCAACCAGGGCATCACCTTTACGGTTTACGGCCGGCATGAGAATACCGAACGCATTTTTCCCTACGACCTGCTTCCTCGCATCATCACCGCACAAGAATGGGATACCATCGAGCGCGGCCTCACACAACGCATCACCGCGCTCAACCTCTTTTTGAAAGACATCTACAACGACGGCCGCATTCTTGCCGACGATGTCGTACCGCGCGAGCTGGTCTACTCCTCCAAACAGTTCCGCCGCCACATGATCGGTATGCAGGTCCCGCGCAATGTGTACATCGCTGTTGTCGGTAGCGATCTTATCCGGCTTGAGAACGGCGAGTTTGTTGTACTGGAAGATAATCTTCGCGTGCCCAGTGGCGTGAGCTATATGTTGACCAACCGCCGCGTGATGAAAAGGATTTTCCCGCACCTCTTCCGCCGCTACAATGTACGTCCTATTGAGGGATATACGCAGCAGCTCCTCGGCACATTACGCTCTCTCGCGCCTGAAGGCCGGCCCGAACCGAACCTCGTTCTGCTCTCGCCCGGCATCTTTAACTCCGCTTATTTTGAGCACGCATTCCTCGCGCGCCAGATGGGCATTGAGCTTGTCGAGGGCCGCGACCTCGTTGTACACGACAACATTGTGTACATGCGTACAACAAGCGGTCTGCGGCGCGTGGATGTGATCTATCGGCGTGTAGACGACGATTTCATCGATCCTCTTATTTTTCGTCCTGATTCCATGCTCGGCGTCGCTGGCCTCTTCAATGCCTACCGCGCCGGCAACGTCACACTCGCCAACGCTTTCGGTACCGGCGTTGCCGATGACAAGGCGCTCTATGCTTTTGTCCCCGCTATTATCAAGTACTACCTGAGCGAAGATCCCATCCTGAAGAACGTGGAAACCTTTCTCTGCTCGCGCGATAAAGAACGCCAACACGTCATGGAAAACCTCGACAAAATGGTTGTGAAAGCCGTCGGAGAAAGCGGCGGATACGGCATGTTGATCGGCCCGCAATCCACAACGCAGGAGCGGGAAGCGTTCAAGCGCAAGATCGAATCCGACCCGCGCAACTACATTGCGCAGCCCACCATCACCTTTTCCCGCGCTCCATGCCTCATCGGCGACAGCCTCGAACCGCGCCACGTCGATCTGCGGCCCTATGTGCTCTATGGCGATAAGGTCCGCATCGTCCCCGGAGGACTCACCCGCGTCGCACTCAACCGCGGCTCACTCGTTGTCAACTCGTCGCAAGGCGGCGGCAGCAAGGACACTTGGGTACTAAGCCACTAATTTTGTAGTTACACATATGTAGTTACGGATTGCTATAATGAGAATTAAATTTGAATGGGACGAGCATAAAAACAAGAAGAACATCGTACAGCACGGCGTTCCATTTGAAATTGCTGAACTTGCATTCGACGATCCCTATTACGTACAAACTTTCGACCGCACAATGGAGTATGGCGAAGAACGCCTTCATTTGATTGGCAAAGTCGAAGAGATTGCCTTATTGCTAGTCGTACATACGTGGAAGGAGGAACAAAATGGCCAAATCTATGTTCGGATCATCTCAGCACGAGCTGCTGACAGGAAAGAAAAAACCATCTACAAAGCGCACCTCATACGTCGCTAACAGTCGATTGACTGAGAAAGGCCGGAAACAATTGCTGGCCTTGAAAAATCGGAAAATCAACTATGAAGGAGCTCCCTCACTACCGGAAGCGATGTGGAAGGATGCTATTGGTAACCCTTTTGCGCGTCCGGTAAAAGAACAACTTACGGTACGTATAGATGCCACAGTTTTGCAATGGCTGAAAAAAGATGGATCGGGATATCAAACGAGACTCAATAAGGTGTTGACCGATGCGATGATGCGCGACTTGCGCAAATCCTCCAGGCAAACCCATCAGGAAAGTCGCCGAAAAGTATCTTAGGAGGCGCATGCTTTCACGCGTAGCTGACAGTCTCTATTGGATGAGCCGCTATCTGGAGCGCGCCGAGCACACCACACGTCTGCTCGACGTGAACCTGAACCTCATGCTTGATGAGTCCTCCGTTTCATCAGACCGGCGCTGGCAACGCGTGTTGCAGGCGCTCGGTAACCCGCCAGACGTCCAGTGGAACGGCGATCCTATCCAACTCGCGCATACGCTTACGTTCAATAACAGCATTGCAAGCGTTCTATCTTCCATCGTCTCCGCGCGTGAAAACGCACACCACGTCCGCGAACAGATCTCCACGGAAATGTGGCAGCGCGTAAACAGCCTCTATCTCAACGTCACGCGCCCTGAGATGCAGGCGGAAGCACTCCGTTCCACAAGCGAAGCCCCCACGGAGTTTCTTGCGCAGGTCATGGAAGGCGTCCACCAGTTCCAGGGCGTTACAGATTCCACCATGAGTCACGGCGAAGGCTGGCAGTTCATCCAGGTAGGCCGTTACATCGAGCGCGCCACAGCTACAGCCATGCTGCTGGAGGCATATCAGCCAGAACTCTGGCATAAAGAAGAGCGTCTGCCTGAAACCAACGATTACCTTGAATGGATGGGCCTTCTACGTAGCGCCACAGCCTTCGAGGCGTACTGCAAGGTCTACACCGCCGACCTCACACCCGAGTGGATCCTCGAGTTCCTCCTGCTCGATGCCGAGTTCCCTCACTCGCTGCGCTTCTCCATCGATTCCATGCAGCACGCGCTTGATGCCATCCAGGATGTGAGCGGAGGCACCCGCGCCGAAAACCTCAGCCGCATCAGCGGACGCCTCGGCGCCACGCTCTCCTATGCCAGCGTGACAGAAATCCTTCAGGGCAATGTCATTTCCTATCTGCGCGATATTCAGCGGCAATGCCGCGACATCCATAACGCCATCTTCGAGCTCTACGTCGATTACTCCATCCAGACGGCGCTTGCAGGCTGAGGAGACGAACGCATGTACTACACCGTCCGGCATCTTACAAAATTCGTCTACTCCAATGCCATCAGCGAGAGCATTATGGAAACGCGCATGCATCCGCGCAGCGATGAGATGCAGCGCTGCCTTACATTTCATCTCTCCGTCTCACCGCGCTGCCGCGTCTTTTCCTATCGCGATCACCTTGGCAACCAGGTCCACCACTTCGACATTCCCGGAGCGCACGAGCAGCTCGTCATCATCGCCGAATCGCTCGTGGAGATGCAGGAACACGCACCCGTTCCAAGCTTTCTCGCGCCCGACGCATGGGAAGAGATCGATGCCATGGTACATGAAGGGGACTACTGGGAGATGCTCCTCCCCAGCCGCTTCACCGAACCGACAGCAGCATTGGAACAACTCGCAGACAAGCTCGACGTACGCCGCCGCGATGATCCCCTGCTCGTGCTGCATCAACTCAACGAGCAGCTCTATCACTACTTCGAATACGTGCCGAATGCCACCGAAGTCGACTCCCCCATCAATGTCGCTCTGCAAAATAAGGCAGGTGTCTGTCAGGATTTTGCGCATATCATGATTGCGCTTGTGCGTTCACATTTACGAATTCCATGCCGCTATGTCAGCGGTTATCTCTATCATGGGCGGCTCGATCACGACCGCTCCACCAGTTCCGCTACGCACGCATGGATAGAGGCATTAGTGCCGCACTTCGGCTGGGTGGGCTTCGACCCTACCAACTTTCTCATTGCTGGCGATCGCCACATCCGCACCGCCATCGGCCGCGACTACGCTGACGTTCCGCCCACGCACGGCATCTTCCGCGGACGCGCTGCGACCGATCTTTCCGTAGCCGTGCATGTAGAACCTAGCGAAGGCGCGCCACACCTGGACCGCGAACTTCCCGTGCCCGGCGATTGGTCTACGCTCGTAGAAAAAGCCACGAAACCACCCGAACCGCCGGTTATCGCTGCCCATGCGCGCCAACTTCAGCAGGAGCAACAACAGCAGTGAGAACTACTTTGCCGAATCCACAACGGTGAAATCGTACAACGTATCCGCAAACAGCAGCTTGTCTTTCGGCACAAATGCGATGGCATATTCACGCGGTTCGAGTGGCGACTCCGGCGTGATCTTCAACCATCCGCTGTCGCCCACATCTTCCTTTTTTATGGCCACTTCATCGATCACGCGTTTATTGCTTCCGCCGAATATGTTACGAGAAAACTCCGCCGCTACACGCGTATTCTTCTTTCCATTCCATAGACGTAGAAGCGCCACGCGGCTGCGCATTGTCTCTGCATCCGATCCCGATAGCCGAAGATAAAACACCGGCATCTTCGTGTGGATAGAGCGTTCCGATGTAGAGTTCGCGATCTCCACCGTAAAGTGCGGACCTGAATAGACCATGCTGCGTGCGAAATTGCTGCCGGCATGAGTATTGCTCAAAATTTCTGTTGCATGCAGCGCTACAAGAGAGGGCTTATCGTCATTCTTGTCGAGCGCGTACAACAAGCCCCCACTCGGCAGCGATACACCGGGTGCGACTTCGGGCGAAGACGGAGCTGTTTGGGCAGGCGAAAAGAAGGTGACCAATGCGAGCGCCGCACAGGCACAGAAGGCAGGAAGAGAAATTCGCATGGCAGAGAGCGTACCACGCCAGACAAATACAAATCTCTACGTATTCGTCTTCTTGAAAATGCTCTCCGGCACCGCGCGAACAATGGCCATGATGATACGCCACTTACCGGGAACGTAAACCTCATCGCGTCTACTGTCGATTGCACGCGCAATATTCTTTCCCACAGTTGAGACGTCTGCAAACTTCTCGTTGCCTTCCATTCCTGCCGTCATCGGTGTCTTTACCGGCCCTGGCTTGATCGTTACCACGCTCACACCTTCACGGTCCACGCGATTGCGCAACCCACCCAAAAATGCCGAGATGCCTGCTTTCGACGATCCATACACGTAATTGGACTTGCGACCACGATCACCCGCAACTGACGACAGCACCGCCAACGTGCCATGCTTCTGCTTCACGCAGAAGTTCGCCAGCCATGTCAGCAACGACACAGGCGAAACAAAGTTCGTATGCAGAATCGCCTCCGCCGCAATCGCATCACGCTCCGCCTCAGCCTGATCGCCCAGTACACCATGTGCAAGATAAGCGATATCCAAACCACCGAGCGCAGTTACTGCCTCGGCCAATAACTGCGGATGCAGGTCCAGATCATCCAGATCGGCGACCTTCGTTTCTACAAACGATGCGCCGCGCGTCTTTAAATCGGCACCCACGGTCGCCAACTTCTCTGCATTACGAGCAACAAGATACAGGCTGTCGCCACGCTTGGCCCACACACGCGCCGTGTGTTCCGCAATGCTTGACGTTGCTCCCAATACAAGAATCTTCTTTGCCATGCGCAGTTATGCCTCTTTCGAAAAAATCAAATCGTCACGCGTTCCCAAAAACCCGATGTCAAAAGCGGATCTTTGTACTTCGCAAACTCCTGCCATTGCGGATAACTCGTCTGAAATTGCCCGGAAGTCATGCGAGCATCCTTCGCCGGATACAGTTTGCCGCCAAATTCAAGCGTCATGTCGGCCAACCGATCAAACAACGGAAAGCTCTTTCCCGGCTTGATCGGAAAATCCAGCGCCAGTGTCACGCCAGGTTGGGGAAAACTCATCATGCCGGGCGAAGGCACATCTCCAAACACCTTCAGCACTGCAAGAAAACTTGCTAACCCGGACTTCGCCACCGCTTCCATAATTGCAATTGTGCCCTCACGCGCATGCGCCCACGGAATCGCATATTGAAACTGCAACAACCCGCGTTTGCCATACATGCGGTTCCACTTCAACACCGCATCCAGCGGATAGAAGAACGGCTCATAGTCCTGCAACGCACGCACCCGTCGCTTGATCTGTTTGTGAAAGAAAACTGTATTGAACGCCTTCACCGAATACTGGTTCAGTGCAAATCCCGGCAGATTGAACGGAAACACCAGCTTCGGCTCCGGCGATTCGTGCAACTCATCCGGCATGACCGAGTGTTCGCCCAACATAAACACGCCGCGCGCAAAGTTCTTCCCCGTTGATGCGCAGTCCACCCATGAAACGGTGTACTCCACGTTCTTGTACTGCTCCGTCAGCGCAAGAAACTCATCCACTCCGTGAAACTGAATGCCCTGATAATCAATCAGCCGTGAGACGATCTTTTTCAGCCGCAACTGCGCCCACGTAATCACGCCCGTCAAGCCCATGCCGCCGATCGTCGCTGCATACCAATCCGCATTCTGCGTTGGCGAACACAGCATCCGCGTTCCATCCGATCGCACCAGCTCAAACATCGGCACATGATTACCAAACGTTCCAGCCACATGATGATTTTTTCCGTGGATATCGTTCGCAATCGCGCCCGCAATTGTCACATACTTCGTGCCCGGAGTCACCGGCAGAAACCATCCGCGCGGCACGGCAAAATCGAGAATCTGAGCCAGCGTCACGCCGGCCTCGCAGGTCAACACGCCCGTCTGCTCATCAAAATGCAACAGACGGTCCAGCCCCGTCATCACCAGCAGGTGCCCGTCACGCAGCAGGCCTACATCGCCATACGACCGCCCCATGCCCACTGGCAACGCGCCCGTCGGCATGTTGTCATGCTCTTCCACCACACGCGGAAAATCCGATTGCCATGCCAGCGGCACCAGCTTCGCAGGAAAACGCGGATACCGCCCCCACGATTCAAAAGGAACAGGGCCATCATGGTTGTCGTTTTCTGTAGTGCGCTGGAATAACAGCGGAGTTTCGACCGTCTCAGGCATCTCCATCAGGATATCTGATGCAGATGCCTGAGACCTGTTCTGCAAGCCAGTCAGCGTGGTTGTTTCTCAGCGAATCTCTAGCGCCTGCAGCGCCGCAGCCCACGCGCTACGGCGCTCCTTCAACGTGTCCTCCAGCGAAAGCTCAGGGATATCTTCAGGCAGCGTCTCCACCACTTCATACAAGAACGCCTGTTCTCCATGCTGCTTCCACGCCGATTGCAGCGACGCAATCCGGAAGTTGCCGTGGTTCAACTGGAACCAGATGCTGTTCTTCTGTGCGCCAAGGTTCTTTGACGAGCCCACCCACTTTTCTCCGGTAACCGAGCAGATCACCGAAAAGATGCCGCGCGGCACCGCCGCCTCCTTGAACGCTCGCGCTGCATTTTTTCTGTCTATCTTCGACGAATTCGACATGATTCTCCGTATTTGTTGCGAAATTCCTATGTATTTTGAAGGGCAAAAACAAGGGCGCGGCCGAAGCCGCGCCCTTGTTGAAACGTCGCTGTCTTATGCAGCAGCGCGCGCGCTCTTCGCCTTGTCGTTGGCACCCTTGGCCGCAACGGCCAGGGCAGCAAAACCCGCAGCATCATTCACGGCAATGTCAGCCAGAACCTTGCGGTCCAGTTCCACGCCAGCCTTCTTCAGACCGGAAATAAAGGTGGAGTACGACATGCCGTTCAGACGGCATGCAGCGTTGATGCGCACGATCCAGAGCGAACGGAACTGGCGCTTCTTCTGCTTACGGCCGATATAGGCGAACTTCAGTCCGCGCTCAACCGCTTCCTGCGCTGCCTGGTACAGCTTGGATTTTGTGAGGAAATATCCGCTTGCGCGCTTCAGGATCTTTTTGCGGCGATCCGACCGTTTTGTTCCACGTTTTACGCGTGGCATAGGGTTCTCCTTTTACAAGTGCGTACATCGTTTGAGCGGCTGGAGGTAAGGATGGTGAAGGTATTTCTTCACCGGGCCTCTTCACACGCTTGCTACCTCAGATCTACGTCGACTTCCATTCGGAATTCGAGGGCCCGGTACGCTTCGCTTGGACCTTTGCAGCTTCTATCTTGCGATGGGTGCTGCGGCTCGATCTGAAAACCTTGCGATTCTTTACCCGAATCAGGCGTAAGGAATCATGCGGGAGACCTTTGCGTGGTCTCCGTCGGAAACGTAGGCCGTACCACCGAGGTGGCGCTTGACCTTCGAGTCCTTGCTGGTGAGGATGTGCCGCGTCTTCGTCTGGCCGCGCTTGATCTTGCCGGTGCCAGTCTTCTTGAAGCGCTTGGCCGCACCAGTGTGCGTCTTAAGCTTAGGCATTGTGCTTTCCTGTCTTGGTATTGCCCGTGGACGGACAACCCTCTGAGTATACCTCAATTTGACGGGTAAGCTGACATCTATCGTCCTGCAGGACAGGATATCCCCTTTACATTGCTCGGCCGTGGCAACTTTCTATCAGCCTCGTTCGCTGGAACCGTATGAATCAGTTGCCACTCCGAGCCATCGAAGCATGGTTGCCGCTCCAGCGTCCATGCGCCGCTCTCCAGGTGCGATTCAATCAGTGCATCCAATTGGCGGTGCGGTATCGGATTGCCATGATTGAAGGCCACCTCATGGCTTCGCAGCGTAGCTATTTCCCGCTGATAGACGATCCACTCCGGCGGCGCAGTAGACAGTTCCTTGTCCAGCTTCTCGATCGTTTCGCGGCTGGTCGTGTCATACCAGGTCTGAACGTATCCATGCCACGGCGGGATATTACAGAAATAGTTCGGGTACGGATATGGAACGGAAAGCAGACCTTGTGCATTCCCCTGCTGAGCAATCCGCGCGCAGAACGGCTGAATAACATTCAATTGCGCTTTTTCAATGTACATTGGTCCAAATTCGGGATGGTGATACCACACGCGATCTTTGAACATCCAGACATCACGGTAGGAATGCCACGAATAAGGCGATGCAATTTTGTAGTATGTACCTGAAAGAGCTAGTACACCAGCAAGAATGGCGCATGCCCGGCGTCTCCAATCCGCTCTCATCAAAGTAGGAAAGCTGATTGGAAACAGGAGCAGAAAGAGCGCCGCGGGCGGGTAGCACTCCAGCACAGAATGGCCCGAGGTCATGCCCCCGGAAAATAGAAGCGCGGCCGGCATAAGTATCAACACCTGATGACCACTGGGTGCTTCTACGCCGGGCCGCAGCCATCCTAAAAGCACCCAGGCAGCTACCACGAGCGCCAAAAGAGCCATCAGCAAACCCAGTGCCGCACCTGGGACCCCTACTCGGGCAAGCCGTATCATCCAGACTCCAAATACAGCAAAGACCAGCCCTGAACCGAATCTGACTGATACAGAGCTTTTGCGTCCATCCACTAAACCAAAAGGGACGCAGGCCAAAACCATCATCGCTACCGCAATCACAACTACGGGGGTCCGCCAATGCTTGAAAAACTCCCATAAGGCAAAAACTGGAAACAGCAAAGTTGAAGTGATGATGTTCCCTGTTCCGCCCTTGATGCCCGCCACATGCAGGATGGAGTAGTACGCCCAGTTGTGCAGAGATGGATCGCTCAGGCGAACAATGCCCAACAGGGTGGCCACTGTCGCTGCTCCAAACACCAGCAATGCAGAGATGCGGCGCGTGCGCATCATCACCAGCATGGCAAGCGTGCTCGCCGCAAAAATAGCTGCACCATCATTCAGGCGATCGCTCAGGGCCATGCCCGAAAGCAAGCCCAGCAACGCAGAAAGCACCAGGTTTCGCGCCGCCTCCCTGCCGTCGTTGATGCGTAACAGCAGGTACACGCTCCAAACCGCCAGGCACTGTACTGTAATGTGATAGTCATCGAAACGATAGTAGGCACACGTCGTGGTGAGCATAAAGACACCGGCAATCAGCCAGGCCTTCAGCGAATCCTTCCACGGAATAAAACCAGCTACCAACCAGATGCCAGAGAGATACGCCACTGCCTGCAGCAACGCCAGGACTTTGGAGGCAAGCCAGGATGTGCCCAGAAGCGTCTGGTTCCACGCTGTGGCTACCACAAACAGCGGCTGTAGCGTGAAATGGATGTCCGTATAAAGTCCCTTACCGGTACGCACCAGCGCCGCATTCCAGAACCACAAACCATCTCCGATCGGATGGATGTTGAGAATATAGGCGATAGAGAAAGCGAAGCAGAGGACAACCGACACGAGTTGCCAACGGCGGCTGTGATCCTGGGAATCGACCGACAAATGAGATCTCCCCTTTTCAGGATGCGCAAGCACGCAATCGGGCAGCTTGACATAAAAAATTATTCAAATTCCGTCGATAAGCTGGAGACAAACAGCAATTTTTGGCAGGCGACGGGGAACGATGGAATCTCTCCAGTAAGCTATCTGATGCGTTTACTGCGTTTGAGGGAAACGCCATCCACATTACGGTCCAAAAGTATGCGAAATGTGCAGTCGCTGGGCCCCTCTGGAAGGCTAGGTTTATCCCATAAATCCCCTCTTAAAGTGATACAATCAGAGTACGGAGACAGCTCTGCGAAGTGCAGGAAACCCGCGTGTTTTCTATCTGAACGCAATCTTCGCGAACGCAGGCTCACACCTCTCGTAACCTGGAGAAAACTTGGCAACCGATACCACCCTGCTTGATCTGGAAGTGCCCCGCGAGGGTAACGCCAACGCTGGCGAAAAGAAGGCTTATAACAGCGACAGCATTCGCGTACTCGAAGGCCTGGAGGCGGTCCGCCTCCGTCCAGCCATGTACATCGGTTCCACCTCTGAAGCTGGCCTGCACCACCTCGTCTACGAGGTCGTCGACAACTCGGTCGACGAAGCGCTCGCAGGCTTCGCCTCGCGCATCGACGTCATCATCCACGTCGACAACTCCATCACCGTCATCGACGATGGCCGCGGCATCCCTGTGGACATGAAGGACCTCGGCAACGGCGAGCAGATGCCCACCGTGCAGGTGGTCCTCACCAAGCTGCATGCAGGCGGGAAGTTCGATGCCAGCGCCTACAAGGTCTCCGGTGGTCTGCACGGCGTGGGCGTAAGCTGCGTCAACGCGCTCTCAGAAGAGTTCGACGTAGAGATCTGGCGCGACGGACACACCTATCAGCAGGACTACAGCAAGGGCGACCCCATCAGCACCGTCCGCGAAGTGGGCGTCAGCAAGAAGCGCGGTACCAAGGTCCACTTCCTGCCCGACAAGTCCATCTTCACCGTCACCGAGTACAACTACGACACGCTCGCCAACCGCCTGCGCCAACTCGCCTTCCTGAACAAAGGCATTGAGATTACGCTCACCGACGAGCGCCAGCTTGATGCGCAGGGCGAGCCGAAAAAAGCCACGTTCAAGTACACCGGTGGCATCGCGGAGTTCATCAAGCACCTCAACAAGGGCAAGTCCGTTCTGCATGAGAAGCCCATCTACATGGAGGCCGAGCGCGGCCAGCTCATCATGGAGATTGCGCTGCAGTACAATGACAGCTACTCCGAGACGGTCTTCTCCTTCGCCAACAACATCAACACCATCGATGGCGGCACGCACCTCTCCGGCTTCCGCACTTCCCTCACCCGCACCATCAATGCGGCGGGCCAATCACTTGGTCTCTTCAAGGATGTGAAAGAATCTCTCAGCGGTGACGATGTCCGCGAAGGTCTCGTCGCCGTGGTCAGCGTCAAGCTGCCGCAGCCGCAGTTTGAAGGCCAGACCAAGGGCAAGCTCAACTCCGATATCGCTGGACAGGTGCAGTCGTTTGTGAATGAGCGCCTCGGCGTCTTCTTTGAGCAGAACCCGACCATCGCCAAGAAGATTATCAACAAGGCCATCGACGCAGCCCGCGCGCGCGAAGCTGCCCGCAAGGCCCGCGATCTCACCCGGCGCAAGGGTGCTCTCGACGGTGGCGGTCTGCCCGGCAAGCTGGCCGACTGCTCCGAGCGTCAGCCCGACCGCTGCGAACTCTACTTCGTCGAGGGTGAATCCGCCGGCGGCACCGCCAAGCAGGGACGCGACCGCCGTTTCCAGGCCATCCTTCCGCTTAAGGGCAAGATCCTCAACGTGGAGAAGGCCCGCTACGACAAGATGCTGGGCCACGAAGAAATACGCGCCATGATCACCGCGCTCGGCACCGGTATCGGCAAAGACGACTTCCAGATCGAAAAGCTCCGCTATGGCAAGCTCATTCTCATGACCGATGCCGACGTGGACGGATCGCACATCCGCACACTTCTTCTCACCTTCTTCTTCCGCCACATGGGCGAGCTCATCCAGCGCGGACACGTCTACATCGCGCAGCCGCCGCTCTACAAGATCAAGAAGGGCAAGCGCGAGGAGTACGTTAAAGACGATCGCGAATTCGTAAAAGTGATGGTCAAGCGCGCCAGCGACGGCATGATCGTCCGCTACGGCGAGAACGCCGCCACGCTCGAAGGCGCTGCGCTCACCAAGTTCATGGGTCAGCTCAACGAGTACCTCGGCTTCTTCGACAAGGCCGACAAGCGCTTCCGCAACGAGACCGTCACCGCCATGGTCGCCGAACTCTTCGCCCATGAAGGCAAAGACGCCATGAAGCGCGCGGACTTTGAATCGCCGGACAAGATTAAGAAGCTGCAAAAACAGCTCAAGGAGATGGCGCACGACGCCAAGTTCAAATCCGTCGGCGAGCCTGTCCTCGACGAAGAGCACCAGACATGGTCACTCTCCTACGTAGACGCACAGGGCGCGCCGCGCCAGATCGACTTCACCACCCTCTCCACGCCGGAGATGAAGCTGATGTTCTCCAAGTACGCGCAGATCCGCGAACAGCTTCAGCCGCCGTTCTACATCGAATACGCCCCCAAGCCATCCAAAGCCGCCGAAGTGGAAGAAGCCGAGGAAGCCGAAGAGACCGACGTAGCCGCCGATGCCACCGCACCCGGCACAGCCACCGAAGCCAAGGGCAAGGCCCGCGCTTCCCGCAGCTCCGATCCCGTCGAGAAGAAGACGCCGCGCGAACTCTTCGAGTACGTCATCGAACAAGGTAAGAAGGAGTACCAAGTCCAACGCTACAAGGGTCTGGGCGAGATGACAGCCGAGCAGCTTTGGGAAACCACCATGGACCCCGAACGCCGCACCCTCGTCACCGTCCGCCTCGAAGACATCGCAGCCGCCGAAGAGATCTTCACAACCCTCATGGGCGAAGACGTCGAAAGCCGCCGCAAATTCATCGAAGACAACGCACTGGACGTAAAGAACCTCGACATCTAACTAAACTCGATCGAATCAAAGTATCCCCAAAGCCCCGGGCCACCGGGGCTTTGCTATTTGCCGTCATCCTGAGCAACGCGAAGGATCTCCGTATTCCTTCCGGATCAGAACGACACCTAAAGAAAGAAATAATGAAGACTTTCGACTACTAAAAAATACTGTTGGCTGCTGAAAAAAATAACGGATTAGAAGCGGGCTTCAGTCCGCTGTCCAACAGCTTTAAAAACGGGCTTTAGCCCTGGCGCTTAGGCAAAAATCTTCACCCCATCAACACAGGGCCAAAGGCCCGCTCTATATTAGCCTGGGCCAACGGCCCAGGTATGCAACCCAAATAAATCAAAGCGCTGAAGGCGCGCCCTATTCCACGCCACGTCTCAAACAAATTGCTATCGTTCTAACAAAGGATGTCCGCAACATGAAACGACGTGAGTTCCTAAAAACCACCACCGGCGCCGTAGCCGCGCACTCGCTCACCCCCATGTGGGCCAAGGCAAGCACCAGCCACCCGAACCTCCTCTTCATCACCGTCGATGACATGAACTGGGACATGCCCGGCTTCATGGGAAACACCCTCGGACTCACGCCACACCTCGACCAACTCGCATCGCGTTCCCACCGCTTCATGCACAACCGGACCACGGCTCCCATCTGCCAGCCCTCGCGCGAGGCCATGATGACGGGCCGCGTGCCGCATCGCAGCGGCGCTCTGGGCTTCGATCCTATCCATGAAGGCATCCCCACACTCGTCATGGAACTCCGCAAGGCAGGCTATTTCACCGGATCCATCCACAAGCAGGAACACATGCAGCCGCCAAGCTGCTTTCCATGGGACTACTCCCTCGAAGGCAAAGGCCGCGCGCCGTCAGAGTACGGCAACGCAGTAACTCACGCGATCGCTGCCGCGCGAACCAAGAAGCAGCCCTTCTTCATCAACTGCAACATCAACGACCCGCACCGCCCGTTCTACGGAAGCCGCGGCGCCGCAGCAGTCGATCACAACGAAACAGGCGAGTACCACGTCGCGCGCGAAGTCACCGCAAACGACATCACCGTTCCCGTAAATCTCGAACCGCTGCCTGCAGTCCGCGAAGAGTACGCGCAATACTGCAACAGCGCACAACGCATGGACAAGAGCATCGGCGCCGTCCTCGCCGCGCTCGCAGCCGCTCCGGAAAGCGAACACACGATCATCTTCTTCTCCGCCGACCACGGCATGCCCTTTCCCTTCGCAAAAGCAACCGTATACAACAACGGCACGCGCACGCCGGCGCTCCTGCACTACCCACACATGAGCACGCCCAAAGCCTTCGAAGAACGGACATGCAACATCGACTACATGCCAACGCTTCTCGACCTGCTCGGCGTCCCACAGCCCGCAGGCATGGACGGCAAGTCTTGGGCCCCGCTGCTGCACGGCGGAAAATACGACGGCCCCAATCTGCTCGTCACCCACGTCAACACCGTCCACTCGCTCGCCGCTTATCCCATGCGCGCCATTCAGGACGACCGCTACTCCCTCGTCTTCACCCCATGGTCCGACGGCAAACTCCTCTTCAGCATCGAATCCATGACCGGCCTCACCTACCCCGCCATGCACGCCGCCGCAAAAACAGATCCCGCCATCGCCGCACGCGTGCAGCAACTGCGACTAGGCATCCCTCTCGCCTTCTACGACCTGAAAGAAGACCCTGGCCAGCGTAAAAACCTCATCGACGCCGCAGCCCACAAAAACCGCATCGCTCACATGAAAAAAGCCCTTCTCCAGTACATTAAAGAGACAGGCGATCCACAACTGGATAACTTCCAACGCCTGCTAGCCGGCAAACCAATGCACGTAGAACAGGTGAAGCGCGCAAACGGATAATGGCAACATTAGCCAAGGGGACTATACTTTTCCCATGGCAACCGCGGTCATAAAACTCGAAAAAGACGAAAACGGCCAGACCATCCATCTGCCGGCCGAGTTTCATCTGGAAGGCAGCTCAGTCGCCGTCCATCGCGAGGGTGACAAAGTGGTTCTTTCTCCAGTCAAGCCCCGACGCCGCTATACCCGCGAAGAAATCCGCGCTTGGTTTGCGGAAATGGACGCACTCAATGCAGGCGAGGTCATACCGGGCGGACGGAATCAGCCGCCAATGCCTGAACCGCGGGATATCTTCAAAGATTGAGTTACCTTCTCGATACGAATGCCGTCATTGCTCTCCTCTCCGATGACGAACAGGTGCGCTAACGCTTCGAAGCGTTAGCTGTCGAAGGCGAAGAGGTCTTCGTGTCGGCCATCGTCTATTTTGAGCTTTCGTATGGAGTTCATAAGAGCAAGTCTCCGATAGTCAGTAACTATCGTCTCGACTCTCTCATTCAAAAGACGGCTGGTGTACTCGAGTTCTCCACCGATGATGCTGCCAGCGCTGGCCGTCTTCGTGCGTATCTGGAATCCATCAAACAGCCAATCGGCCCTTACGACACACTGATCGCAGGCCAGGCACTCTCACGCGCCATGACGCTCGTCACCGCAAATGTACGCGAATTCGAGCGTGTACCCGGATTGAACTGGCAGGATTGGGAACGCTAAAAATCTTCCGGTGAAGCAAGCCGCAGCTTCACCCCATATGCCGCACAACCACCTGCGGAACGCGCACATTCGCAGGCAGCGCACACAGATGCACCAGCGCCTCCGCCACCTCAGCCGCCTCCATATAACGCGACTGCGCCACCAACTCATGCGTGCGCCCATGCCCAATGGCAAACTCCGTCTTCATCCCGCCAGGACAAAAAGCGCACACCTTGATCCCATGCGGCCGAAGCTCAGCATCCAGCGACTGCGCCATCCCCACCTGCGCAAACTTCGTCGCCGCATACACACTCTCCTTCGCCGCTCCAGCAAGCCCCGCAACAGACGACACAAACACAATCTGCCCGCTCTTCTGCGCGATCATCTCCGCCACCACGGCGCGCGTAAACACAAACCCCGAGCGCACATTCGCCGCCATCACCTCGTCAAACTCGGCCACGCTCATGTCAGTGATCAGTTTGTAATTTCCAATGCCCGCATTGTTGATAAGAATATCGACGCGCCCAAACTTCTCCTTCGCCAACTTAAAAACTCGGTCAGCCGTCTCTTCCAAAGCAGCGTCTCCGGCGAACCCCACAGCCTCTCCGCCGAAACTTTCGATCTCCCGCACCAGAGCATCCAACCGCTCCGCCCGCCGCGCCGTAACCACAACCTTCGCGCCCTCGCGTGCAAACGCAACGGCAGTCGCGCGCCCAAGTCCCGCGCTCGCTCCTGTAATAATCGCAACCTGCCCTTCCAGTCTTTTCATAATGCACGGATGCTACCATCCGCAGTATGGGCGCGCCTCTGGTCATCGCAGAAGATCTCGTAAAACAGTACGGCGCGCAGACGGTCGTCCACGGCGTCAGCCTCTACATCCAGCGCGGAGAAACGCTCGGCGTCGTCGGCGAATCCGGCAGCGGCAAAAGCACCGTCGCCCGCATGCTGCTGCGTCTCTGCGAACCCACCAGCGGCAGCGTGCACTTCGACGGCACAGACATCCTGCACGCCAACGCACACCACCTCCGCGCCCTGCGCAAACGCATGCAGATTGTCTTCCAGGATCCCTACGCCGCGCTCAATCCACGCATGCGCGTTCGCCAAATCCTCGCCGAACCCTTCGCCATCCACAAGCAGCCATGCGACCGCGCACACCTCTCCGTACTCCTCAAAGAAGTCGGCCTCGACGACTCCGCGCTCCCACGCTTCCCGCATGAGTTCAGCGGAGGCCAGCGCCAGCGCATCAACATCGCGCGCGCACTCGCCCTCCGTCCCGAATTCCTCGTGCTCGACGAACCAGTCAGCGCGCTCGACGTCTCCGTCGGCGCGCAGGTCATCAATCTGCTGCGCGATCTGCAACGCACCCACAGCCTCACCTACCTCTTCATCTCGCACTCCATGCCGCTCGTGCGTTATCTCTGCGACCGCGTCATGGTCATGCAGCAGGGCCGCGTCGTCGAAACGGGCGAAGCCGTCAGCGTCTGCGACCATCCGCAGCAGCCGTACACGCAGGCGCTCATCGCGGCCACGCCCGAGTTCACACACGCAAAAAACGCTAAAATAGTTCCAGACATGCAGCGCTCGCTCCTCGGCGCGTGTGATCTGGGAGGTGGTCAGCATGACCATGAATTGGGTTGAAATCGTCGGCTTCATCGCCGCGTTCTGCACAGCAACCGCGTATCTGCCGCAAGTCCTCATGGTGTGGCGCAGCAAAGACGCAAGCGGCGTCTCGTGGGGCATGGTGCTCCTGCTCTGCGTCGGCCTCGCGCTGTGGTTCGTCTACGGCATCGCCATCCATCGCTGGCCGGTTATCCTCGTCAACGGATTCACCCTTACCCTCACCGGCACCATGGCAGTGCTAAAACTCCGCTACAAAGGAACCCCGCAAACCGTACGAGTATGAGTCACGAAGGCATCCGCATCGTCAGTGAATACGAATCGCGCCGCATGGCCGCTGAAGACGAGCGGACGTTTCATCCCGACGCCTTCACGCCCACCAAAGTACGCGTGCACATCACCGAAGGCACCGGCGCCGAAATCGAATGGAAAGACGGACACCTCTCCTCGTGGAGCTTCGATTGGCTGCGTGACGCCTGCCCCTGCGCCACATGCCACGAAGCGCGCGAAGCGCTCGGCCTGCAGCCCGGCGAAAAGAAGCTCGAAACGCCGCAGCTTCTGCCGATGTACAAGCCCAAGGTACGCCCGCTCGAAGCCACACCCGTAGGCCGCTATGCCATCCGTTTCAAGTGGAACGACGGCCACGAGAGCGGCATCTACTCATGGGAATACCTGCGCCGCCAATGCCGCTGCTTCGTCTGCAAAGCAGAACTCGGCATCGACTAGAACAATAAACATCCCCTAATCGGATTAGAAGCAGGCTTTAGCCTGCTGTCCGCATTGGCAGAGAAAGGGCTTTAGCCTTGGCGCTCCGGCCAAGAGATTTCGTCCGCTGAAGAACAAACCTCAGGAAAGCCTTCAATTCATCTTTGAAGAGGCTGGGCTTCAGCCCAGCCATTAGAACAGCCGAAGAACCGGGCTTTAGCCCCTGAGGGAGCGGATTTCAATCAAGCCTACTGCCCCTCAATCCGCGTCGCCTTGTCCTTCACAAACGTCACCGTAATCGGCTTACCCTCATTCAAAAACGTAGCCGTACGATCGCCCATCGTCCCGCCGCCACTCGTCGTAATCTGCCCAATCGCCAGCCCTACCGCGCGTTCCGTCATCCCATTAATCACACGATGATGATCGACCGCATCCCACACCTGCGGTCCCCAATGCTCATACAACTTATGCGGATCTTCATAAAAGACCATGTTGTCGATATAAAAATTCCAAATGCCATTGCTGTGCGAAGCCACAGGCGTTCCCAATAACTTCGCAGAATCGCTCGCACGATGAAAGAGCATCACAATCTGGTTGTCCCCTTCCGGAATGCGCGTAGCCACTACCGGATCGGCCTTCTGCACAATAAAATTCACCACATCAATCGGCTCGGCCCCGCGCAACAGCCCCTCAGACTGCTTGTAGTTCACACGCGATGGAGTCGCCGCAAACGCCATAATCTGATCGGCAGAAGCCATCCAGATGCGCTTCCCATTAATCTCGCGCGCATCCTTCAACGATGACATGTGCATCTGCTTCAGATACACATTCTGATCGTCCGTAGCCCGCAACTCAGGTTCGCGCGAAGCCACAGGCGCATTCTCCTCAGCCTGCCGGTGATGGATAAACCAAGCAATATACCCAGCCGCAATCAACATCAGCAGCAGCGTTCCACCCAGCGCAAACTTCTTCGACGACTCCATACGCAAAACTCCTAAGCCGAAATGCTACATGCTTCGTTCACGGCATGGACGTGGTTAGTGTCTGACGAAACACGTTCCATTGTTTTGAAGGATTAAGATTCGGACTGCTACGAAGGGGCTGGGCTTTAGCCCAGCCGTTAGAGCAGCGAAAAACTGGGCTTTAGCCCCTGAGGGAAAAACACTTCTAAGCGCAAATTGCGTGGAGTTCACGCCGCGAACAATCTAACAACTGACAACTCCATTCACCCAATCGGCTCCGCCGCCGAATACGTCCTATTCGCCTCCTGCAACGACTCCTCCGTCAACTGGTCCACTCTCCGCAATCGCGGAAAGAAAATCGCCCAGGCTCCCGTCACCATCAGCGAACCCACACCGCCCACCACCACAGCACGCACAGCGCCCAGCCACTGCGCCATTAGCCCGCTCTCAAACTCGCCAAACTCATTCGACGTTCCAAGAAAGAGCCAGTTGATCGCCGACACGCGCCCACGCTTCTCCGGCGGAGTAGCCAGTTGCAGAATCGATCCGCGCACCACCACGGAAATGTTGTCGCTCGCGCCAATGATGATGAGTGCAATCAGCGACAGCGGGACCGACTTCGACAAACCGAAGACCACCGTCGCCACACCGTAGATCGCAACACACACCAGCATCTTGCTGCCCGCATTGCGCTTCAGGGGATACTTCGTCAGCGCCAGCGACATGCACAGAGCGCCAAGCGCAGGCATCGCGCGCAACAGGCCAAGCCCTCTCGGCCCCGCATGAAGAATGTCCTGCGCAAAGATCGGCATCAGCGACGTCGCTCCGCCAAGCAACACCGCAAACATATCCAGCGAGATAGACCCCAGCAGAATCTTCGTGCCAAAGACGTACCGCAACCCCTCCAGCATCGTGTTTACAGAGAAGCCCTTCTTCTCACTCACCTCGCGCTGAGGATGGATCGTGCTCACCAGGATAAGAAAGGCGCAAAGCATCAGCAGTGTGAACGCATACGCAATCGGCGCGCCGTTCCATCGCGGTGCCACGCGTTCGAGCGGAAGCGTAAACAAAATGCCGCCCACAGCAGGCCCCATGATGTTCGCAATCTGAAAGACCGCAGCACCCCACGTCACAGCCTTCACAAACTCTCCCTTCGGCACAAGTGACGGAAGAATCGCCGCACTCGCCGGTCCGGAGAACGCGCGTCCCGCTCCAATGCAGAACAGCACGGCATAGATCGCATGCACATTGCGCGTGCCGTGATACGCCATCAGAAACAGCGCAAACGAACAAACTGTCTGCACCGCATAGCAGGCAAGAATGATGGATTTGCGATTGTAGCGATCTGCCGCATGGCCCGCCGGCAGCACAAAGAAGATGCCCGGCAAAAACAGCATCAGCCCCGTCATGCCCAGGTTCAGCGCGGAATGCGTGATCTGGTAAACCTGCCACGCCACCGCAACCGACTGAGCTTCCGCGCCAAGAATCACACCGAGACGCGCAAGCTGGTAGCGCGCAAAGTCAGGCGAGGAGAAGATATTGAACTTAGGCTCTGCGGCTGAGGAAGAGTCGGCTGCCATGCAGTCTCTATGGTGTCACACACGCCTTGCCGAGGTAAGTCTGATACTGCGTTTCAATCACGCCAATCGCACGCGCCAGAGCGATCTTCGCCTGGTTGTATTGGAACAGTGACGCGATCAGCTTCGCCTGCGCATCGGCCAACGTGGCCTGCGCCTGCACTACCGGCAGATCGTCTTCCACGCCCGCATGGTAGCGGTCCTGCGTCTGCAGCAGCGCTTCCTGCGCAAGCTCCACGTTGGAACGCGCCACGCGCGCCAGTTCGCGGTACGAATCCACATCCAGCTTGGCTGAACGGATCTGCTCTTCCATATCCACACGCAGGCCGCGGATGCGGTCGTTCAATGCGTGAATCTGCGCATCGGCCATCTGCTTGTCACCCTGGATACGGGCCTCTTCAAAAATAGGAAAATCCAGCCCTGCCTGTGCCGTAAAGACGCCGTGGTACAGCCCCTTCGTCTCACCCAGCACGCCGTAGAATCCACTCACGCGCAGCACCGGCAAACGCTCATACGCCACCGCCTTGCGCTGCAACACCGCAGTGCGAAGCTGCGACTCCAGACTCAGTAAATCCTTGCGGCGGACCTCCGCCACCTTCATTGCCTGGTCCAGCGGAAGCTGCTCGATCTCCGCGTAAGGGATCGCATCACTCAACTCCAGCTCCTGGTCGGCAGGCAGTCCCATCGCACGCGCCAGCGCAATCTTGTCGCGCGCAAAATCCGCCTGCGCCGACACCAGCTCCTGCTCGCGCGTCTGCATCTCCACACGCGATCGCAGATAGTCGAGGTTCGTTCCCACACCAGCCTCGTGCGACTCGCGCGACTGCCGCGTCAACTCCGTGTCCGACTTCAACTGCGCTTCCGCATTGCGGATCGCTTCCACATCCGCCAGCGTGCGCAGATACTGCGTCGCCACGCGCTGCACCACATCGCCGCGGTTCAGCAGATAGTTGTAGTTCACCGTTGCAGCAGCAGACTTCGACGCCTTGAAAACTTCAAACGCAGGCAGATTAAAAAGCGACTGCGAAAGGTTCACCTGCGCGCTCGTGGTGTCGTACTTCACAATCGTGTGCAGCACCACACCAGGAGGCAGCAAAGGAGCCACCGTCGACGGATCGAAACCCATCGCAGCAAGGTTCACTTCCTGTGTGGAAGTCTGCGCATGAAACGACAGAGAAGGGATGAGCGCATTCAGCGCCGTCAGTTGCAGCCCGCCAATCGCACGCACATTCTGCTTTTGGATCTTGATGGAGGTGCTGTTCTCCAATGCGTAGCGCACCGCATCATCCAGCGAAATGCGCAACGGCGTAGGTCCAGGGCGAGGCACATCGTACTTGCCGATGTGGGCTACGGGGCCAAGCTGAAAAGTTGGCGCGGCGGCAGCCGTCTGTGCTGTCTGTGGCTGCGGAGCATTGGGCAACGCATCGCTCGCGTGCATGCTCAGAGCTATGCCCAGCGCCGCGATCACCGCTCCATGCTTTTTCAGTAAACCAGTACCCGTCAAAGTTCTTTCCTTACCTCCGTTAGATTACGGCGGCGGCAGTGGCGATGCGAAAATTTGCCCGAAACACTTTCTTTCCGGCTGCGTCTAGAATGAGAAGGACGATCCCGAGCGCGCCTCTGGTTGGCCGCCGCAGGAAGGATAAGGAATGAAAACACGGCTCTTCGCCGCTCTTTTGGCCGCATTTGCACTGACCGCAATCGCGCAGCAACCCACGCAATTTCAAGACACCTCCATGCTCAAGCCCCCCGCAGGCGCCAAGGTTGCCGTGGTGGAGTTCGAAGACCTCGAGTGTCCTGCCTGCGCCAATGCGGCCCCTATCGTGCATCGTGCGGTAGAGCAATACCACATTCCGCTCGTCCGTTACGATTTTCCACTCAAGGCACACGTCTGGAGTTTCGACGCTGCCGTCTACGCGCGTTGGATGCAGGAGAAGGTGAACCCTTCTGTCGCCGATCAGTATCGTGCGGCAGTCTTTGCCAATCAGATGTCCATTGCGAGCAAAGACGATCTCGCCCACGCTACGCGCAAGTTTCTAGCCGATCGCAAGATCCAGATGCCGTTTCAAGTGGACCCCACCGGCGCACTCGCCAATAAGGTGCGCGCTGACTACGCTCTGGGCGAGAAGCTCGGCATACAGCACACGCCCACGATCGTCGTCGTAACGCAGAACCATTACGACGAACTCACCGGTGACCCAAATCAGATTTACGGCAAGATTGAAGCGGCACTGGCTGCTACCAGGTCCTCCACCTCACCTGTAAAGAAATCCGCAACAAAGAAGTAAAAGAACAAATAATCTCAATAAGGACGGAGCGGTTTCGGCTGCTCCGTTTTCATTTGTCGCATCCTACGTTTGGATTCATGCTGTCTCATACCGCACTCTCGGCACTCCGCACGCTTGCTTTGCTGGCGTGCGTCATCTGCTGCGCTCCCGCACTCCACGCCTACTCCGTGCTCACGCATGAAGAAGTAGTGGATATGGCATGGAAGGATTACATGGTCCCTCTCCTGCGCGAGCGGTATCCGGGACTCACTCAAGAACAGATTCGTGAAGCGCACAGTTACGCTTACGGCGGTTCGCTCATTCAGGACCTCGGCTACTATCCCTTCGGCAACCGCTTCTTCTCCGACATGCTGCACTATGTGCGCACAGGAGACTTCGTGGAAGCGCTGCTTCGTGACGCAACCAACGCCGACGAACTCGCCTTTGCTCTCGGCGCGCTGGCGCACTACACATCCGACACTGTCGGACATCCCTACGTAAACCATCTCGTTGCGCTTCAGTTCCCGCGCCTGGAAAAGAAATTCGGCGATCCCATCACCTATGAACAGAGCAAGTCCGCGCACATCCGCACCGAATTTGGTCTGGACGTTGCTGGGGTAGCCAAAGGCTTTTATACACAGGAGGCTTATCGCGACTTTGTCGGCTTCAACGTCGCGCGGCCATTGTTGGATCGCGCCTTCGAAGAGACCTACGGCCTGCGTGTCGCTGACCTGCTCCACGACGAAGACCACGCTATTCGCACCTATCGCTGGGCTGTCTGCGAACTCATTCCCCGAGTGACCAAGTCAGCCGCCAAACATTACGCAGACGACATCGAAAAGGCTCATCCTGGCTACGACCGTAAAAAATTTCAATACCGCATGAGCCGCACAGAATTTGAAAAGAACTGGAAAGGCACCTACCAGCGGCCCGGATGGAAGACACGCTTCCTCGCATTCTTGGTTAAGGTCCTCCCAAAGATCGGTCCACTCAAGATTCTGAAGGCCAGAGTGCCGGACGCCGATCAGCAGACGCTCTACTTCCGCAGCGTGAATGAGACAACCGACCATCTCATTGCCTCCACCAAAACTCTCCGCAAGGGAGCCTCAGCCCCACCGCTCTCTGAGATCAATCTGGACACCGGCAAACCTACCGCTGCCGGACAATACGATCTCTCCGACGCCACCTACGCCGACCTTCTCGATCGCATCGTGGAACTCGGCAAGACCGAGCCCAACCGTGTGCCGATGGAGTTGCGCGCCAACTTGCAGAGATATTTTGCAGGCGCACCAAAACTCATTCCGGCAAAGGACAAAACTTTACGGAAGAAAATGCAGGATGGAGAAATCGCCACACGGCTCGAATTGCTCAAGCAAATGCCTACAGTTTCAGTTGCGAAATCAAACTAACTCTCATTCTGTTTTCGCGGAAATGCCAAGCTGGTGTCCGCACTCTCCCATATCCATACTTGCGCCGCATGCATCCAGTGATCCTATTCGTTTTTGAAATTGGTCGCGAAGACAGAGGATTGCCTGTTTCGACTTCGATGCGTTCGGAAGTCCACATCTCTGCGGAATCGTGGCAAGCCAAGTGCTCTCGTTCCCCCGAATGAGAGCACGATCGATGGCAGAAAAGCTCTTGATTAATACACCATACGAGCGCCCGAGGATGATATCGAGCCGTCCTAGTTCAGCGTCTGAGCAAATGGTCATTTCAAGTGCGGAAACCGCTTTACTACAATCGAAACTGGCGCGGGGCAAAGGCTGATCATACCGGCTAAGATGACTGGCAAAGCTGGCAGCAACGTCGACACGACAAATTGCTCCCTCCGAGAGCGACATAGTCCCCTCTTGAGACGCGTACTCCTCGGCGCATAACCGCATTTCCAATTTGTAGCGTTCCTTAGCACGAGGTGTGAGCCGCCTGATAAAAGATGCCTCGCACTTCTTCACAACAATCGCTCCCGGTTCCAAGTCGGCACTAGAACCCCAGACACATTGGTGAAAGACATGCTGCGCTTCTTTGCATGTATGCGCCGCTGTCACTGCAGCGATATAAGCATGGAACGACTTTTCACCTGGCGGAAGACATGCATCCTGCCCAAGTAAAGGCATCGTCATAACAGCTAAGATTGAGAATAAAATTCCACGCACACGCATTCTGCGCGTCATCATACAGCGCCGACTACTGAATTTGTACCAGTTCGCCATGCCCCGCATGCGCATTCGGCGGCGTCACCTGGCTCGTTTGCGGCGCGCGCCAGTGATCGATGTAGCTCACCTGATGTACGCAGGAGATGGTGCAGTTGGGCGCGCAACCCTTTTCGGTAAGAAACTCGCGCTTTACGTCTGCCGTGGTGTAGTTTGCCAGCGGTGTGCCGGGATAGCCGCGCTGCTGCGAGCAGTAATGCACCAGCCCGTTTTCGCAGATGTACAGATACCGGCCACCCGCGCGGCAACGCCAGTCATTCGGCAGGCCGTTGGCAATCTGTTCCTGAAATTTGTTGAAGCGCGAATAGCTGCGGCGTGTCAGCTTGCGGACACGGTCCCACACGCTGCGCTCTTCGCCACCTAGCGGCTTCAACTGGCCTGAGCCGTCGTGAATGATGCCGATGGTCGAAGAAAATCCCAACGACAGGGCGCGCGTAGACACCACATACGCATCCTGCGGATTGGGAATACCACCGCCCACAACAGAGTTGATATTTACGTGAAAGTCTGCAAATTCGGCCAGCCAGATGAGCCGCTGGTCCAGTACCTTGAGGCTCTTTTTGCTCACATCGTCGGGCATCACATTGTCGATGGAGATCTGCATGTGGTCCAGACCGGCCTTGTTCAACCGCTGGATACGTTCCTTGTTCAGCAGATATCCGTTCGTGATCATGCCGGCAATCGCGCCCGTCTTGCGGATGCGCGCAATCACGCGGTCGAGCTCAGGGTGCAGCAGAGGTTCGCCACCCGAAATGGTAATGACCGATGTACCCAACCGTCCCAGATGGTCAATGCGGCGCTCCATCTCTTCAATCGGCACCGGGTCGGAGTGGTCGTCGTACTCATTGCAGTAGGTGCAGGCCAGATTGCAGCGGCGCATCGGCACAATCTGCGCCATGTACGGATGCCCCGTCGACAGCACTGCGGAGGCGATCGAACCCAGTTCGCGCAACCGGCGCGTGGCTGCACGCACACGGCGGCGGAGAGGCATCGAGCGTTGGGCTGGCGGAAGAATAATGGATGCGGCAGACATGCTACTTCCAGTTTACCGGAAGCCCCGATACCATGAGTAAGCACCTATGCCCCTGCCCGGCCCGATACCAGAAAACGCACCCGTTCCGGAAACCGAATCTGAACTCCGCGAACACCTGCAAGCCGTCACCGCCAGCGAACGGCGGTTGCGGCAGTTGATGAATGCCGATCCGTTCGCCTTCCTGATCGGCACAACCGGCGGTGAAGTCCGTTACATGAATCCCGCCTTGCGCGAGATGCTTGGCTACTCCGCCGCCGAAGTGGAACGGGGCGGTGTCCGTTGGGACAAACTCACGCCGCCAGAGTTCGCCGATCGCGACCTCCAGGCAATCCAGGAACTGCAGCAGCATGGCCGCTGTCGCCTGTACGAAAAAGAATTCATCGCCCACGATGGCCGCCGCGTCCCCATCCTTCTCGGTGCCAGCGTTATCTCCGACGCGGAAGGCGGCGAAGAAGTCGCCGTATTCATCGCTGATCTCTCCGCGCTCCAGCATGCTCAAAAAGCGCTGCGCGAACGCGATGTCTCCATTGCTATCTCTGACGAGCGATCGCGGCAACTTCTGCGCGCCAATCCCTTCGGCATGACTATCGGCCGTCCCGATGGCCGCGTAGAGTACGCCAATGAATCCATGCTCCACATGCTGGGCTACACCTCTGCGGACATCGACACTGGCAAGCTGAACTTCTGGGAAATCACCGCGCCTGAACACCTTGCGATCAGCCGCGCCGCGGTCCAGCAGGTGCTTCAGACAGGCTCCTGCCCCGCATACGAAAAGGACTACTTTCATCGCGACGGACATCGTATCTCCGTGCTCGTCGGTTCCACGCTCATTCCCAATCTCGAAGGCGGATACGACATCGCCTCCTTTATCACCGATCTCACCGAACTAAAAAAGACACAACGCGCGCTCGAAGCGAGTCAAAAACAACTCAACGAACAGTTCGCCGAACTGGAAACGCTCTACCAGACCGCACCCATCGGCCTCGCCTTCTTCGACCCAAAGGAATATCGCTACCTGCGCCTGAACGACGCGCAGGCAAAGATCGTCGGCAAACCTAAATCCGAAATTCTCGGCAAGACGCTTACCGAAATCGCACCCATTGAAGGTTTGCGCGAACTCTTTGATTCGGTCGCTGCTGGCAAGCCTCTGGTCAACTATCCGCTCGAAGGCGAACTGCCCGAGCGCCCCGGCGAGCACCGCCACTGGACCGTGAACTACTTTCCTGTCTTCTCACAGACAGGCGAACTCACCGGCATCACCGCCGCCTCCCTCGAAGTCACCGATATCCATCGAGCCGAAAACGCTCTTCGAGAAAGCGAGAAGTTAGCCGCCGTAGGCCGCCTCGCCTCTTCCATCTCGCACGAGATCAACAATCCGCTGGAGGCAATCACCAACCTGCTTTACCTTGCACGTCATGAAACTGACGAGCAAAAACGCAATGAATATCTCGACACGGCGCAGCATGAGGTAGGCCGAGTTTCGCAGATCGCTACGCAGACACTGCGCTTCCATCGCCAGCCCGGTCGCCCATCCAAACTGACTGCAGGTGAACTCATCGATCCGGTGATCGCGCTCTACGCCGGCCGGCTCGCCAACTCCGGCATCCGCATCGAGCGCCGCTACATCTCCACCACCACCTTTCGCTGCATGGAAGGTGACATGCGCCAGGTGATGAATAACCTCATAGGCAACGCTATCGACGCCATGCGCGGCACCGGCGGCGTCCTCCACGTTCGTTCTCTGGATACCGTCGATCCTCACACCGGCCAGCCGCAGGTTCGCATCACGGTGGCCGACACTGGCTACGGCATGACGGACGAAACCAGGCGACGCGCCTTCGACCCCTTCTACACCACCAAAGGCATCAGTGGGACCGGCCTTGGCCTCTGGATATCCAAAGGAATCGTAGACAAGCACAGCGGTAAGCTGCGCGTCCGTTCCTGCCAGCAGCCAGGACACACCGGCACCGTCTTCCATCTCTACATGCCCGTCCACTCCCCACTCTCCGACGGCCCGCACGCATAAACCTCACGCGCATAGCGTGACGTCGCGGCGGGTGTCCCAGCCTTTCGCGCTTTTTACGAAAGGGTGGGTTATCGCGCTGATATCGCGACCGAAGCACACCACTCGCGGTATGCTGGTGCCGCCAGCAAACATGACCATCCTCCGCACCCTACTCCTCACCACACTTCTCCCCCTCTCCGCACACGCGGCGGACAAGTCCTGCTGCGGCAAAATCACTCCTGAAGGCCATCGCCTCACCGCCGCCATCGACAGCTTTGACGTGGAGCACCACTGGCTCTCCGGCTCGCGCATCGAGTGGCTCTCCGGCGACCCGCTCCCGAACAATCCCAAAGGCACCACGCACTGCTCCGCCTACACCGCCGCAGCCGCCTACCGCCTGCAGATTTATCTTCTCCGACCGCCAGACCACGGCCAGTACCGCCTCTCCAACGCGCAGGGCCACTGGCTCGACTCCGACGAAGGCCGAAAAGCCGGATGGAAAGCCATCTCCACACCAGCCGAAGCGCAGACGCTTGCCAATCGAGGCTGGCTGGTGCTTGTAACCTACATCAATCCGCACGAAGAAAACCCCGGCCATCTCGCCGTCCTCCGTCCGGCGGAAAAGACCGAAGCGCAACTCGCTGAAGAAGGGCCGCAGGTCTCCCAATCCGGATGGACGAACCGCAACGACTGGCCTGCGGCCAAGTCGTTCACACGCCATCCCGGCGCATGGCCCAGCAACATCCGCTACTACGCGCACGTCGTGGATTGGTCGAAGATACCTGCACCGCCAGCAGCAAACGCCACAAACAAGTAAAATAAACAGAATGGGCTGAGGGCCTGTGCGATGCGGATTGAACCCCGTCCGTGCTGCCGCCTGCGACTGCCATGCAGTTGCATTCTTTTAGCCGTGGCCCAAACACCTTTGAAGGAAACAGCAAAACACAGTGAGCACCTCGAACTCTGCCCCGATCCGCAATATCGCCATCATCGCCCACGTTGACCACGGCAAAACCACGCTGGTGGACGCGATGCTGCGCCAGAGCGGCACCTTCCGCTCCAACGAGGTCGTGGCCGATCGCGTGATGGACTCCAACGATCTTGAAAAAGAGCGCGGCATCACCATCCTCGCCAAGAACACCGCCATCCACTACGGCGACGGCAAGATCAACATTGTGGATACCCCCGGTCACGCCGACTTTGGCGGCGAAGTGGAACGCGCGCTCAAGATGGTGGACGGCGTTGTGCTGCTCGTGGACGCCTCCGAAGGTCCGCTGCCGCAGACGCGCTACGTTCTGATGAAGGCACTCGAAGCCGGTCTCACGCCGATCGTTGTGGTCAACAAGATCGACCGCCCCGACGCTCGCGCGCAGGAAGTGCTCAACGAGGTCTACGACCTCTTTATCGATCTAGACGCGCAGGAAGACCAGCTTGAGTTCCCTGTCGTCTTCACCAACGGCAAGGCTGGCACGGCGACAATGGACCTTGCCAAGCCCGGCACTGACCTGCAGCCACTCTTTGAAACCATTGTGAAGACCATTGCGCCTGCGAAGGGGGAGGCTGAGGGCACGTTGCAGATTCTCTGCACCAACCTCGATTACTCTGACTACCTCGGCCGCCTCGGCATCTGCCGCGTCTTCAACGGCACGCTGCGCACTGGCGACACCGTCAACGTCGCCAAGCTCGACGGCACGTTGCAGTCCGTCAAGGTCACCAAGCTCTTCTCCTTCTCTGGTTTGAAGCGCACGGACATTGAACAGACGCAGATCGGCGATATCATCGCCGTTGCCGGCATCCCCGGCCTCACCATCGGCGAAACCATCTGTTCGCTCGAAAATCCGGAGCCGCTGCCGAAGATCACCATCGACGAGCCCACCATCGCCATCCAGTTCATGGTCAACAACGGCCCATTCGCCGGCAAGGAAGGCCAGTACGTCACCAGCCGCAACCTGCGCGATCGTCTCGACCGCGAGCTGCTGACGAACGTCTCCATCCGCGTGGAAGAAACCGATTCGCCCGACAGCTTCAAGGTGCTGGGCCGCGGCGAACTTCAGCTTGCCGTGCTGATTGAAATGATGCGCCGCGAAGGCTTCGAACTCATGGTTGGCCGCCCTGAAATCGTCACCAAGCGTATTGATGGACAGCTTATGGAGCCGGTCGAGTACGTTACCATCGACGTGCCCGAAGAGTTTGCCGGGACCGTCATCCAGAAGCTCGGACCGCGCAAAGGCGAGATGACCAAGATGCACGGCGCCGAGCGCACACGCATGGAGTTCCGCGTGCCCTCGCGCGGCCTCATCGGTCTGCGCAGCGAAATGCTCACCGAAACGCGCGGCACCATTGTGATGAACAGCATCTTCGATGGATACACGCCGTACCAGGGTGAGATTCCGCAACGTCCCTCGGGCGCTCTTGTGAGCGATCGCGCAGGCGTGACCACCACCTATTCGCTCAATGGCCTGCAGGACCGCGGTGTGCTCTTCGTTGGTGACGGCGTGGAAGTTTACGAAGGCATGATCGTCGGCGAACACTCGCGCGACAACGATCTCGACGTGAACGCCGTCCGCGAAAAGAAGCTCACCAACATGCGTGCCTCTTCGGCAGATGAAGCTCTCCGCCTCGTTCCGTACAAGCAGCAGACGCTGGAGCAGTGCATCGAGTTCATCGCCGATGATGAACTGGTGGAAATTACGCCGAAGAGCCTGCGCCTCCGCAAAAAGGTGCTGCAGGCGAACCGCCGCCCCCGCCGCAACGCCAACGTCGAGTAACCACTACATCTCAATTCATCGGGTGCCCCATCCATTCGCGCTTTTTGCGAATGGGTGGGTTATCGCGCAAAGCGCGACCGCTTTTTGCCGATCAGGCCAACATCATCGCTGCGGAAATAAGTCACACCAGACCTCGCACCTGACAAGTCCAAATCGCCTCTGCTACCGTCATATATAAATGGCGCACGAGCCACAACTCGCCACCGGCACTACCACCACGGAGCGTCCTGCCACTGCGCCGGCCCCCATCTGGCTGCAACGCCTCTCGCTCTTTATCCTGGTCATCTTCTGCATCTATCTCGGCGGCCTGCTCACCATCCTGCCCTGGTGGAAAGAGATGTGGGACCGTAACCCGCTGCTGCTGATACACCCGCAACTCGCCAACATCCTGCATCACGGCGCAGCCAAAGGCATCGTCAGCGGCCTCGGCCTGCTCGATATCTGGATCGGCATCTCCGAACTTATCCAATACCGCGACTATCGCGGATAAACATATAAACTTGCACCGTGAAAATATTGCCGTTCTCTCTGCTGCTCTTCGCAACACTTATGAGTGCGCAAACATCTGTGGTTAAAGACAAACAACATGTACGCGTCTCAGGCGTAGTAGAAATCCGCGGCGGCCCAAATAAATTCTTCTATGTACTTAAAGTTCCACGTTCATACACCCTCGCATTTTCGAAAGAGGAAGGCGGCCCTCGTTTAACTCAGGAGATAGCCTTCGCAGTCCCAAATAAATTACGCGACCAGTTGATCACCCATATCGGCGAAGAAGTCACTGTGGAAGGTGAGATGTGGTTAGAACCGACATCTCCTTACTATTGGAATGGCAACATGGTGCAGACCACAGCCATCACGCTCGCCAATGGAAGTGTGCTTCGCACCGCCCAAAGAGAAACATGCACCAAGCCTGACGAAGACTACACCGTCCGCGTTACCATTCCGACTACCGCCGCAAGCTGGCACTACGAAGCAGTACAAAAATCAACCCAAACAAAACTAATAGGGAATGTTGCATCCTGCTCCACAAATGGAGGTGGGGACGTTATCAACTGCTTCTGTGCAGAAGGCTTTATGCCAACATCGCTCGCCCTTCGAAGTGGGAAACGGCAAGACGAGGGCCAGATATTTACGGATATGTCTATGGCTCAAATTGGAATAGACGAAGATCGCAAAGCAACCGCCATCCTTACTCTCAAATGCCGCAAGCTCCAAAAATAGGTTCTGGATTCCTTATTTGCGTATTCATATCTAAACGCGCATCCTACTCCACATGAGCGTGAACGACCCGCAACAGATCCTTCCACCCACCCTCGCCTACGAGAACAAAGAATTCCTCGACTCCTCCGACGGACGCATCATCCGCATGATGGCCGAGTACCTTGAGCCGCTCAGGCGGTTCCGCGCCGAGCGCATTGAAGACACCGTTGTCTTCTTCGGTTCCGCGCGTTTTCATGCTGTCGATGTGGAAAACAAGCGCCACATGGTTCTGCTCAAAAACAGCGGTTCTACTGAAGCAGCGCCGGAAGAGGAACAACCCGCCGACCCTGCGGACGAGGCCAAGCTCTCCGCGCTGCGGCTCAAACGTGCCGCAGCCGCCTTTGAAATGGCTCGCTACTACGAGGACGCACGCCAGCTCGCTTATCTCTGGACCAACTACGCCAAAAATCTGCCCGGCAAGCGACATCGCTACGTTGTCACCTCAGGCGGAGGTCCCGGCATCATGGAAGCCGCCAATCGCGGCGCATACGAAGCTGGAGGCAAGACCATCGGCCTGAACATCAAGCTGCCCTTCGAGCAGATGCCCAATCCGTATGTCACGCCCGCGCTCAACTTCGAATTTCACTACTTCTTCATGCGCAAATTCTGGTTCGCCTATCTGGCCAAGGCACTCGTCGTCTTCCCCGGAGGCTTCGGCACGCTCGATGAAATGTTCGAACTGCTCACGCTGGCGCAGACGGACAAGCTCGCGCGCCGCATCCCTGTCATCATCTACGGCCCGCAATATTGGAAGAACGTCATCAATCTGGAAGAGCTTGCAGAGAAAGGCACTATCGCCATCGAAGACGTCAACCTCTTCAAATTTGCCGACACGCCCGAGGAAGCCTTCGCGATCCTGCGCGACGGCATCATCGCCATGGATGGTGATTGCGAAACCGGCGATTGCCACGAAACCCCGGCGGATGTTCCCTCACCCAGTACGGAGGAGTCGTTAGGTCCAAACATCGCGTCCACAAACCGGTAAGCCGCACTCAAATGCTGTCAAGCACCAGCGGCTCTCATCTTTTTCAAACAACACAAGATAAGAGTTGCCGGATTACTACTTCGCATTTGAAACAATAGAAGTGTGAGATAGATGAAGCAGAGAAAAATCTTGCTTAGCGACGAGGACGTACTATCCTGCGCACCGCAATTTTATGGAAGTCTCTAACTCTTTAGAAACAGGATTTTGCTGATAAGCCCTTTGCTTACAGGATTCTACGGCCTGTGGAAAACATAGATCATTGAAACAGAAGAACTTGCCAAGGTATACCCCCGGGGGAGGGGGTCAGTACCTGACCTCACCAATAAACACCCCAAACGGCGGCAATTTCACCTCATCCAGATTCATCCCTCCCATGCCGCCATCAGTCCGCAGCAACGACCGCATAAAGCTCCCACGAATGCCCAGCGCCGTCACCTGCTTCTTAAGTTGCAACGTAACCGGCTGTGCAGAGAAGTTACATGCCACCACAACCGGTGGCTTCTCCTTCGTTGCCTTCGCGGAACGACGTACCCACACCAGCGCATTCTGCGCATCCTGATCGAGCATCACCTGCTCGCCTTCATGCAAGGAAGGGTTCGCACGCCGCAGCGCTATCAAATCGTGGAACCAGTTCAGCACCGATCCCTTCGCCTTCTGCTCAAGTTCTACGTTGTGCTGCGTGTAATCCGCAGGGATGGGCAACCACGGTTTGCCCGTAGTGAAGCCGGCATTCTCGCCGGGGTTCCACTGCATCGGCGTGCGCTCGCCATCGCGGCCCTTCTCTTTCGGCCATCCGGCAAGGCCTCGCGGATCGCGAACGTCTTCCTTGCGCGTCGGAGGAGTCGTCTTCATGCCGATCTCCTGCCCCTGATAGATGAGCGCCGAAGAGCGCGATGCCAGCAGGATGGTTGCGATCACCTTCGCGATCTCCGCATTATGCTCGCCATCTCCGTAACGGTCCCAGCTTCGCGGCCGGTCGTGATTGTCAAAGACAAACAATGGCGTATCCAGCTTCAACTGCTGCGCTTCCGTCATTTTCTTCCGAAATGCCGCCGCATTTCGCTTGTTTAAGAATCCGAGGCTCGTGTCCATCGGCAACTGGATCTCGTCATGCTTCGCGCCGAACCACGTCGCCATCTCCGCTGTCGAGCCCGTGTACACCTCGCCGATGAGCACGCGCTGTCCGTTGGCGCTGTCCGTCACCTTGCGCAGCGCCTTCATCACATCGTGTACTTCCGGCTGGTTCCGCTGATACTCCTGCGATCGAGCTGGCTCGCCATACTCATTCGTCCCCGGAAGTGGCGGCGCATCGCGGAACTGCGCATCTTCGAACATCGTGTTCACTGCATCCAGACGGAAACCCGCAACCCCGCGGTTCAACCAGAAGCGGGCCACATCGAACATCGCTTTCTCAACGTCAGGATTGCGCCAGTTCAGGTCCGGTTGTTCCACCGCGAAGTAGTGATAGTAAAACTGCTTCGTCTTGGGGTCGAACTGCCACGCCGATTGCTGAATGCGGTTCAGCCAGTTGTTCGGAGGCACTGTTGTAGAACCATCCTTGCCATCGCGCCACACATACCAGTTGCGTTTCGGATTGTCCTTCGACGAAGCCGACTCCACAAACCACGGATGCTTGTCGCTCGTATGGTTCAGCACCAGGTCCATAATCACGCGGATGTTCCTGCGGCTCGCCTGGCTCACCAGTTCGTCGAAGTCTTCCATCGTGCCAAATTGCGGATCGATCGACGTAAAATCCGCAATATCGTAGCCAAAATCCTTCTGCGGAGAAGGAAAAATTGGCGTCAGCCAGATCGCATCCACGCCCAGCGACTGCAAATAATCGAGCCGCGATGTGATGCCCTTGATGTCACCAACACCATCGCCGTCAGAGTCCTGAAAGCTGCGCGGATAGATCTCATAGATCACCGCGTTCTTCCACCATGGCTGCTCGGAAAGCCCGTTCCCCTTCCATCCGGGACGCGCCAGCATCTGCGCCCCGGCAGAGAAAGAAGTGGCAACAAGAACACACGACGCGAGCAAATGATGAAAACGCATACTCTTTCGACGCTACATCTTCAACAAAAGCAAGCCAAGCATCTACTTCGGTGCGGGCATGTTGCTCGTATCGATCTTGTCTTCATCCTTTTGGTGGAACTCCGGCCCAAACTTCGGCTCGTCCTTCGTTCCACTCACTTTAAACGGAATCTCCGCACCGGCATTGTGGTGCTTAAAGAATGGGTCCACCGGCTTCAGCAGCAGGCTCTTCCATCCTGTTGTCATCTGAGAGATCTTCGCTTTTGTGCGGATTTTTCCGTGGAACTCAAACAGTTTGCCGTCCATGCCATACTCGCCTTCGGTCACCACCTGCGTTCCGGGCATGGTAAACAGCAGCCGCTTGATCGTTATCTTCGAATGACGCACCTCAAATTGGCCCTGCATGCGCGAGGAGACTTCTTCCTTGTCCTGAAGGTTCGCCTTCTTCGCCTCGCCCTGCGCGCGCATACTCAACATGTCAATTTTGTTCTGTATCTTGTCGGAAGAAAACACAACATTCGTGATCGTAAAGCGGCCATCCGTAAGCTCGATCTTTTTGGATACTTCCACATCCCCATGCGGAATATGCAGCTTCGTCTTCATGCGAAATCCGCCCGTCATCAGCGCAGGTCGAGACTTCACTGCCAGAGTCAGCATGTCCTCAATCCGCGCGCGCGGCATGTCCACATCAAGCTGGATATCGTGTCCTTTGTCCGGTTTCGGCACGCGGATCACATGCCCGCGGCACACAAAGTAGCTGTTCAGCAGCCACGCCTCTACTGGATCGAGCACCACATCGCCATTCGTCCCGTCGATGTACGCGTGATATTTCGTGTGCAACGGTACAGGGTGATCGCTCGTATCCAGCGAGAAATCCTTCATGTCTGTCTCGCCGTCGGAGTTGATCTTCTCCAGCACACCGCCATACGTCCCCTTGGCAGACATGTGCCCGCCAATGCCCTTGATCGTGTTCATGTCCACATTGTCAAAGGTGTAAGTTCCATCCAGGGGAGTCTGCCGCGGATCGTCCGCATTCCACGGGCCGAAGTGTCCTGTACTGTGAATGTCACCGAGCGGCTTGGGATTGACGAGGATGGCGTCGAACTCGAACGGCCGCGTGCGCCCCACATCGTGCAGCACCACTTTCTGTATCTCAAAATCCAGAGGTTCCTTGCCCGGCTTGTTTGTCTCCATCACCAGCACCGCGTCGTCGATGATAATGCGGTCCACTACAAGGGATTCTTTCGGCTCTTTGTGCGTAGGTTTTCCGCTCGCACCTTTGCTATACGCCTCCTCATCTTTCAACATCTTGCCCGCGCGCTCATCCTTCGGTGGAAGATGGATCCGCAACTGGCTTACATGCACCTCTCCAATGCGCGTCGGCGAATGCCAGAGGCCCCTCAACGTTGTGTGAAATTCAAACTGGCCGATATCCAGCATCGGCACTTCACGGTCTTTGCCTGCTTCATTCGTCTTTACGATGTACATAACGCGCAGGCCCTTGCCCGTGACACCCAACCCTTTGGCTGTAACGATATGCAACTCGTCCAGCTCGACCGGCGAATGAAACCGCGCGGAAAGTGTTTCGATCACGCGTTTACGCAACTCTGGCTCTGCACGCTTGGCGACGATAAACGCAATAATCGCAAGGCCGATGGCAAACATGCCCCCAATGCCCAGGATCCAATACCAGATGTACCGTTTCCGGCCCATCGGTTTTTTCTCATGTTTGGCTGGCGTATATTCGTGGTCGTTCACAGATATGCTCCTCGCTTTTGGATGCGTCAAACCGCGCCGAAGCACAGATATTTGAGGAAGAAAGCCTCCACGCAGCAACGCATTCATAAATGCGAAAATAAAGAGGAATGCTTCAGGTATCTGCCGGCCAGAAACGCTTTGGCCACAAACTCCTCTTTGAAGATGTAAATTGGCTCATTACACCCGATGAGCGCACCGGCCTGGTCGGCGGCAACGGCGCAGGCAAATCCACGCTGCTCAAAATGCTGGCCGGCATCGACTCGCTTGACGGCGGACAGATGCTGCGCTCCAAGGGCCTCACCATAGGCTACCTGCCGCAGGACGGCCTCGCGCTCTCCGGCCGCACCGTCTTCGACGAGTGCCTCTCCGTTTTTGCCGGAGCGCAAGCCATGGAGCGCGAGATGGAAGATCTCTCCGCCAAGCTCGGCGAGCTCGATCCACTCTCCACCGAATACGCCGCCGTTGCCGATCGCTTCTCCGAGATCAGCAACATGCTGCACACGCACGACCTCTACACGCTCGATGCGCAGGTCGGCGCCGTGCTCGGCGGCCTCGGTTTCAGCAAAGAAGACTGGACGCGCCGCACAGAGGAGTTTTCCGGCGGATGGCAGATGCGCATCGCGCTCGCCAAGCTGCTGCTCGAAAAGCCCAGCCTGCTGCTGCTCGACGAGCCGACAAACCATCTCGACCTGGAAACCCGCAACTGGCTTGAGGATTACCTCCGCAACTATCCACGCGCCTTTGTACTCATCTCGCATGATCGCTACTTCCTCGACGTGACCGTCAATAAAATCGCCGAACTGTGGAACAAGCGCATGCACTTCTACACCGGCGGATATGAGAAGTACGTCCAGCAGAAGGAAGAGCGGCAGACGCAGATCATCAACGCGTACAAAAATCAACGCGATCGCATTGAGCAGCTTGAGGCTTTCATCAGCCGCTTCCGCTATCAGGCCACGAAGGCCAAGCAGGTACAGTCGCGCATCAAGGAACTGGAAAAGATCGAGCGCATCGAAGTTCCTGAGCAGGAAGAGACCATCCACTTCACCTTTCCGCAACCGCCGGCGAGCGGGCGCACCGTCTGCGAAGTGACCGGGCTCGCCAAGCGTTACGACGAGAAGCAGGTGTTGGAGAACGTCCACTTCACCATCGAACGCGGCGACCGCATCGCACTCGTCGGCCCTAATGGCGCAGGCAAATCTACGCTCATCCGCATGCTTTCCTTGCAGGAAGAGCCCACCGCAGGCACCATTCGCCACGGTCACAACGTAGTCGCCGATTTCTTCGCGCAGGACCAGTACAAAGTGCTGAACCCCGATGCGCGCATGATGGACGACATGAACTCCGCTGCGCGTCAGGTGCCCGAGGTCGAACTCCGCAGCCTGCTCGGCGCCTTTCTCTTTACCGGCGACGATGTCTTTAAGCGCCTCGGCGTCCTCTCCGGCGGAGAGCGCAATCGCTACGCGCTCGCCCGCATGCTCGTCTCGCCTTCGAACTTTCTCCTGCTCGACGAGCCTACAAATCACCTCGATTTGCGCGCAAAAGATGTCTTATTGGAAGCAATTCGCAATTTTTCGGGTACCGTTTTGTTCGTCTCGCACGACCGTTACTTCATCGACGGTCTCGCCACACGCGTCTTCGAAGTGGAGCACGGCAATGTGCAAATCTATCCCGGAAATTACGAGGACTATCTCTGGCGCAAACAGGGTGGCCCCGAAAAAGTGGTGCAATCCTTCGCTGCTCCGCAAACTACTGCAACGCCGGAGCCAGTCGCTGTTACACCGTTCCCGGAGCCTGCGAAACCCTCAGCAGCTCCAGTCAAACGCCTGAATCCCATCAAACTCAAGCAACTTCAAGATCGCCTTCGTTTCACGGAAGACGAGATGCCGCGCATTGAAGAGCAGATCGCGCAGCACGAGACTGACCTCGGCACCTTCCGCTCCGCGGAAGAATCGCAACGCCTCGTACAAGCCATCGCCGATCTGCGCGCGCAGCATGAAAAGTTAATGTCGGAGTGGGAAGAAGTCTCGCTCGCTCTTGAAGAGCAAGGCGCACTCACCTAAAAATTTCTGCCTGCACGCGCTCTCAGCGGGTATCGTGAAGATACTTCCGGAGGGCCATACACGATGTCCGACCATCACCACCCGCACGATGGCAACGCAGAACCGATTCCGCTCGAAGGCGAAACCTGGGCTCCTCCAGCAGAGGATGACAACGCCGCCACAGCATCCGCCAACTCCGGTCTTCGGTATGTCTTTTTGGGAAAAGATGGCTTGCGTGCCGGCTGGTCGCTGCTGATTTTTCTGGCACTGGTCGTGGGCTGCGCCATGCTTTCCTTTTTCACGCTTAGAACGCTCCACATCAAGCCACCCGTGGGAGAAAAAGTGAATGGCGTCATCGAGGGGCTTCCCTCAGGCACGCTCTTCAGCCACGGCATCATGCTCGTTATTTTGTTGGCGATCTCACTGCTCATGAGCGTTATCGAACGCCGACGCTTTGGTGTCTACGGGCTGGATGCGCTCACAGGCCATCGCATCAAGCAATTTGTGGTCGGACTCTTCTGGGGTCTTGTCATGCTTTCGCTGCTTGTCTTCACACTCAAAGCCACAGGCTTTCTGGTATTTGACGGCTTCGCCTTATCCGGCAGCGCGGCCTTCCTCTATGGCCTGAAGTGGGCTGGCGCATTTTTGCTGGTGGGTCTGGCAGAAGAGTACATGCTGCGCGGCTATCTGCAATTCACGCTTTCGCGCGGAATCGCCGGAATATTGGGCGACAGCGCTCACCGCAAAGCGATTGGTTTCTGGATTGCAGCGCTGTTCTTCGCCTTCATCTTTGGTCTAGGGCATAAAAACAATCCGGGAGAATCACCTCTCGGTCTCATCATGGCGGGGATGGTAAGCCTGGTCTTCTGCCTCAGCTTGTGGCGCACCGGCTCGCTGTGGTGGGCGGTGGGCTGGCATGCGGCGTGGGATTGGGCTGAATCATATCTTTACGGCGTTGCCGACAGCGGAACCATGTCCAAGGGCCATTTGATCAATAGCCATGCGGTCGGCGCACCCTTGATGAGCGGCGGAACGACCGGCCCGGAGGGCAGTATTTTCGTCATTCCTATCCTGATTTTGACCGCTCTCATCATCGTGTTTACGCTACGACCTGAAAGTTGGCCCTCCAATCAGGAATAATAGGAGGTAATGAGTTCTCTTTGGACACCGCAAAGTTGGGAGCAGCGGCTCGCTGAACTGGAAGCGCGCACGCCTGAGTTAAAGGAAGCACCTCTCCGCCGCGACGTACGTTCGCTGGGCATGCTGCTGGGAGAAGTGCTGCGCGAACAGGTCGGCAACGAACTGTTTGAACTGGTAGAGGAGTTGCGCCAGCTTGCGATCAGCCGGCGCGAGGCGGACCGTGCAGGCGATGCCGCTGCAGCAAACAGCTATCTCCAGCAGGCGCTCTTCAAAGTACATGCGCTTGATCTCGATACCGCTTACAAGCTCGCGCGCGCCTTCGCCTTTTACTTCGAACTCATCAATCTTGCCGAAACGAACCATCGCAAGCGACGCCGTGCCGCCACCTTGCTGGACGCGAACACGCCGCCGCAACGCGGCTCGCTGGCCGGCACGCTGCGCCGCATGAAAGAGGCAGGCTACTCCGCGCAGGAAGCGCTCGCGCTACTCACGAAAGTCTGTGTCACGCCGGTATTTACCGCACATCCGACCGAAGTTGCGCGCCGCTCCGTCATGTTCAAGCGCAATCGCATCGCGCAGTTTCTCGAACAACTCGACCGCATTCCACTGCCCGAAGATGAACTCACCGCGTTGCAAAACGATCTGCTTGCGGAGATTACTGCGCTCTGGCAAACGGACGATGTCCGCAGCGAACGTCCCACCGTGCGCGACGAGATTCGCATGGGTCTTGATTATTACGAAACCTCCATCTTCGATACGCTGCCCAGTCTCTATTACGAAATTGCCTCCGCGATCCGCAAGGAGTACGGCATGGACATTGCCCTGCCGGAGTTGCCGAACCTTGTCTCCTTCGGCACGTGGATCGGCGGCGATCGTGACGGTAATCCTTTTGTCACAACGGAAGTCACGCGCGAAGCGCTGGCCATGTCGCACGACTTGTTGCAGCAGCATTACGCACGCCGCTTGACCGGAACATTGCAGCAAGTGGCATCGTCGATCCAGCAGGTACCGATCAGTCCAGATCTCGACGCACGCATCACCGAATATCTCACGCTCTTTCCGGATGACGGCAAGGAGATGCGCTCGCGTTTCCACTTTGAAAAGACGCGCATGATGCTGGCCTGCATCCTTCTGCGTCTTGGCGGAAACCCAGTGATTAGCTTCCCGTTTCCGAAGGAAAACCGCCTTCCCGCATACCGTCACTGCGACGAACTGCTGGACGATCTGACGCTGGTGCGCGACTCGCTCATGGCGAATCGTGGCGAGCGGCTGGCCAGGTTGTGGATCGATCCGCTCATCGTCGAGGTCAGGACGTATGGGCTTTATCTCCAGACGCTGGATGTTCGTCAGCACGCGCGCATACACGAGATCGCAATCAAGGAACTCTCCGGTTGGGACGGCACAGGCACACTTCCATCGCCGTTATCGGAGACGACGCAGAAGGTTATCGATACCTTCCGCGTCATTGCGGAACTGAAAAAGAAGGAACCGCAGGCCATACGTCAGTATGTGATCAGCGGAGCCACCTGCGCAGCCGATTCTCTCGAAGTAATTTGGCTCGCCCGACTAGGCGGCGTAAAGGTGGAAGGGAGCGAAGACGATCCAGGCCTAATGCCAGTGCCGCTCTTCGAATCCATCGAAGATCTGGAAAATGCATCTGAAGTTTGCCGCGAATTGTGGACTTCCGACGCCTATAAAGACGTGCTCGATAGCTGGGGCCGTAAGCAGGAAGTGATGCTCGGCTACTCCGATTCCAATAAAGACGGCGGCATGATTTGTTCCACGTGGAGCATCTTCAAGGCGCACCGCGCGCTGCACCAGGTAGCCCGCGAGTGCAATGTCGATCTGCGCCTCTTCCACGGCCGCGGCGGCACCGTGGGGCGTGGTGGCGGGCCTACGCACCGGTCCATTTATGCGCAGCCTTTGGATAGCTTTAACGGCGAAATTCGCATCACCGAGCAGGGTGAGGTGATGAACTGGAAATATAGCGAAGTGGTGCTAGCCGAGCGGAGTTTAGAGCTTATGATCGCTGCTTCGCTGGACGCGCTGGCGCGGCCTGACCGGCGCAACGGGGGTACCCATTTGACCGGCGAAATGCTGCCGGAATGGGAACAGATCCTCGACGAATTGTCACAAAAATCATTCGAAACATACAGAAAAGGCATCATTGATGACCCCGATGTGCTGGTCTACTTCGAAACCGGCACCCCGGTAGAAGAATTGGCCCATGCCAAGATCGGATCGCGGCCTTCCCGCCGTTCGAGTAGCAAGGTATTGACGGATCTGCGCGCGATTCCATGGGTCTTTGGATGGACGCAAAGCCGGCAGATCGTTCCGGCATTCTTTGGTGTCGGGACCGCGCTGGAGAACTATATCTCTCAAAACAAGGATGGATTGGCGCATTTGCAGGCGATGATGCGCGATTTTCCCCTCTTTATCGACATCATCCGTAATGTGGAAATGGCGTTGGCGAAGAGTGATTTCGGCATTGCCCGTTTATATGCATCTCTGGTTGCCGACGAAGGCGTCCGCGAGCGCGTGCTGAAGAAACTGGAAGAAGAGTTTGAGAAAGCGAAGCGCGCGGTGCTGGCCATCACCGGACAGAAAGAGTTGATGGAGCAGAACCCGGTGCTGGCACGTTCGATCCGGTTGCGGAATCCGTATGTCGATCCGATCACGTTCATTCAACTGGAGCTAATTCGCCGTAAGCGCGAAACCCCGGAGAAACTCGATCCAGTAAAGGAAGCGGAGATCAATCGCGCGATTACGGCGACGATCAATGGGATCTCTGCTGGATTGCGGAATACGGGATGAGTAGAGGGATTAGGAATTAGCTATTAGGGATTAGCATTCCCCAGGGCGTCATCCTGAACGTAGTGAAGGATCTCTGTATTTTGTCGCTGCGACGTTAACTAACGGCGCGCGGACGAAATACAGAGATCCTTCGTCGTTTCACTCCTCAGGATGACGGTGGTTTGAAAGTGTTGGCTGCGAATGGTTTTAGTGGTTGGATGGTCGTGCTTCCGCGCGATACCCCACCCTTTCGCAAAGAACGCGAAAGGATGGGGCACCCGCATTCGTGTTCCGCTTTACTGCGCATACAGGTGGCCGGTTTTCAGGTATTCGGCATACCGTTTCGCGTACTCGGTTTTATAGTCTTCTACCGATTTATCAAAGCTCATCTCTGGCGCATTGTTGCGACGTGTCCATGTGAATTTGACCAGCTTTGCGTTTGCCGGAATTTCGAAGGCTACGTTGCTGGGTGTCAGCTTCTTGCCATCCACAGTGATGCCTTGCACGTCCATAAACCACGGCACATGCACAATTACCTTCTTCGGGGCGTGCTTAGTGTAGTTCGTCTTCAGGCGAAGCTCGGCGGAGTTGTCGCCGGTGGAGACGAGTTCCATGTTTACTGCGCCGAACATGGTAGGTGCGTTCGACACTTCAATCTTCTTGCTGCCGCCAACCCAGTCGGGAGAGATGGCAGAGAGAAGATGAAGTGTGTTGTCGTTCTCTTCGCGCAGCATCATGTTGCGGAAGGTGTTGCGGAACTCGGCAGCAAACCAGCCATGCGGAGCAAGATTGCCCTGGAAGTCACGATTCCCCCACGGACGAATAGCGTATTCAAAGCCTGAGTTGGTGCTGGACGTATGCAGCAGCAGAGCGTAGAACTCACGCATAGCCTGCTCCTGATCGCCGCGCGCCAACTCCGTCATGGTGTTCTTCATGATGAGATAGTGGTGCAGGAACGCACCCTGATCGGGGCGCTCGTAGACAGTGAGACCTTCGGCATAACGCGATTGCGACGACTTGAGGGTCGCGGTCACCATCGGGTCCTGTGGATCGAGTTGCGGCTCAGGAACGATGCTGAGCAGGTTCCCCCAATCGGTGCCGTTCCATGCGGCGCGCGGATCGAGCGCGGGCGGAATGGTTCCATCTGCCTCTGCCGAACGCTGCTTGAGCACTTTCATAAAGTTTTCGCGGAGAGTGTCGTAGTCATGCTGGAAGCGGGCTGCGTCTTCCTTCTTGCCAAGCGTGTCGGCGAGCGCGATGGCGCCTTGCAGGCCGTCGAGCGCGAGGAAGTTGTAACCGGTGAGATGGCCGGGGACGAACTCGTTGTCTTTCACATCTGTGGAGGGCATAATGTGGAGCGGATCGGCTGCGGTTGCTTTTTCAAACCAATCGATTGCGCGCAGAACTGAGGGATAAATCTTCTCTGCGAAGGCGCGATCCTGCGTGAAGCGAACGTGGTAGCCGTAGATCCAGAGTGTCTGTCCCCAACCGTCGAACTCGCCCTTTTGCGAAAGGAAGTTGCCATCGGGCTGCTGTTTGACGCCGAAGAAGTTCAGCACGTTCTCCGCAGTTTTTGGATAGCCGGTGACGTCGTACATGCGGACGAAGTCGGATGAATCGCGCAAGTAGAACGAATGATAGTGCGTCTGGTTGACGGTCTGAATCCAGTCGTTTCCGATGTGATTGAGAGCGAGCAGATCGTTGACGAGACAGGTGCGGAATAGGTTGTTCGCCTTTTCTTCCGGCACCATAATCTGCATGCCTTCTGCTACGCGCTCGCGCCAGTACTTCACCACGCGATCGTGGTAGTCGTCATACTTTGCCGCCTGGATGGCCTTGATATCGTCGCTGTCCTTCGCGGCTGGGATGAGCGGCATCTTGAACTCGATGGTTTCCGTCTTGCCCGCTGCCACTGGGAAAGCATAGGTGATCGCGTCCACAGGGTTGGTGGAATCGACGTTCAGCTTGCGCTCTTTGGTGAACTTTGCAGGGCGGCTGTTGTAGTTGCGCAGCAGCGTGCCTGCCACGACAGGTTTGTGCGTGGTGTCGAAGAGGTAGACGACCTTGCCGTTGCGCGTCGCCGCGTTACCGGAGAAGCCATAGGTCCACGCCGCGCTCCATGTTTCGCCGGGCTGGTTGTACGCCCCCGGAACAGCGCCAGTGACGGGACGGCGGAAGCGGTTCTCACCCTGCGCAGTGGAACCCACGCCGCCACCGCTGTAACGGAATCCGGCAGCGAGGAACGCTGCGCGTTCTTCATGAGTGGGATTTTCGATGCGCACGCGAACGAAGTTTGCGACGGCACCTTCGGGCTGCTTGCCCATCGACGCTGCAAACATCTGGAAGTGATAGATAAGGCCATCGCGTTCCACATCGAAGTTCTCGATGGGCAGGTATCCCTCTTCCAATGTGCGGATGCGCGGACCATCATTCGTCTCCAGCAGCTTGTATTCAGGGCCAACGCCGAAGACGAGTTCGCCGTTGCTGGTATAGAGGAAGCCTTCTGGTGTGATTTCTGTGGCGGTGGGTGCGCCGGCAACTCCGATCTGGTCGGTGGGTTTGCTGAAGTAGGAGAATGGCTTGTCCGGGCGGTCGATGGTGGGTGAAACCATCTGCGACGATAGAGATGCGCTGGTGAGGATGAGCGCGGAAGACACGGCGAGACAGCGGAACATTCAGATCTCCTGTTTGGGATGGGGAGAGGGTATCAAGTTCTGGTATGGAATGAATAGGGGTGGGCTTGTCGCGCTTCGCGCGATGACAATGCTGCGCATCTGGCAAAAGCAGATTCCTCGCTGCGCTCGGAATGACAAATTTTTGGCCGATTGAAAATTCGGCAGCTTGAAATGGTTGACTCGCGAACAGAACCCACCCTTTCGCGATAAAGCCGCGAAAGGATGGGGCACCCGCCACGCGTAGATTGCGCGTTAGTGTTTCGGTTCGTCTACTTTGAGGTATTCCGGTGTGCGCATTTCGCCGGTGCGTTCGCGGGGCGGTGTTTGCGGCATAGGCCAGGGCTGTACACCTACTTTTGCGGCCCAGTCGTCCCACATGGCGATCATGCGTTTTACTCGCGGCTCGTTCTGATGAGCGACGTCGTGCATCTCCGTGCGATCTTCTTCCATGTTGTAGAGTTCCCAGCCATCTGGGAACCTTGAGACGAGCTTCCAGCGGTCGAAGCGGACCGCCTTGTTGCCTTCGTGTTCCCAGAAGATAGGCCCGCGAGAACGAAGTTTGTGCTCAAAGACAGGCGTGAGGCTTTGGCCGACCATCTCCGGGATAGGACCAGCCGCGACCGACTTGGGATAGGTTGCGCCGGCGAGTTCGAGGAACGTCGGCATGAGATCGGTTTCGTGCGCGATGTTCGGGTTTGGTTTTGCCTGCGGCTTGATGCCTTTGGGCCAGTGCGCGACGAACGGTGAGGAAATGCCGCCCTCGTGCGCGTAGTGCTTGTAGAGACGGAAGGGCGTGTTGCAGCAGTTTCCCCACGGGATGCCGATGCTTTGGTAGGTCTTCCACGAGCCGGGCATCACCTTGGGGTCGTTGCCCTGATAAACATTCGGGCGGCCTTTAAGCGGAGCCATCTGGCCCATCTCTTCTGCGTTGCCGCCGTTGTCGGCCATAAAGACGATGAGCGTATTGTCGAGTGCGCTGCGCTCTTCGAGCTTTTTGAGGATGCGTCCGATACCCTGATCGATGTGGTCGACTATCGCTGCGTACACGGCGTAGCGGCGCATCTCCCAATCTTTAAACGACGCCTTTTCCCATGCAGGCACGCGCGGATCGCGCGGTGTAAGCTCCCAGCGCGCGTCAACAATTCCCTTTTCAATCTGCCGCTTGTGGCGCTCTTCGCGCAGCCTGTCCCAGCCTTCTGCATAACGTTTTGCGTATTTCTCGATGGTGTGTTCCGGCGCCTGGATAGGCCAGTGCGGAGCGTTGAAGGCGCAATAGAGGAAGAACGGATCTTTGCCTTTTGCTAGTTCGTCGATGTAGTTGACAGCGTGATCGGCGATGGCATCGGTGTAGTAAAAGGTCTTCTTATCAGGTTCGGGAAGTGGCGTGTTCTGTTCAATGAGCGCGCCGGGATTGAAGTAGACCGAAGCGCCCGCGGTCATGCCCCAGAACTTGTCGAAGCCGCGCTGGCACGGCCAGTTGCTCTTGTCGGTCTTGTCCTTCTCCTGCGTGAGGTGCCACTTGCCGGTCATCGCGGTTTTGTAGCCTACGGTCTTGAGCGCTTCTGGAATAGTGATGGTCTGTTTGCTGAGATTGCCCGCGTAGGCTGGAAACGGATAACGGCCGTAGTCGCTGGTCATCATGCCCATGCCTGCCTGATGCGAGTAGAGACCCGTGAGGAGCGCGGCACGCGAAGGGCAGCAGCGCGGCGAGTTGTAGAACTGGTTCATCACCATGCCATTGCTGGCGAGACGATCGAGGTTAGGCGTGTCGATCTCGGAGCCGAAGGGGCCAATGTCGGAGTAGCCCATGTCATCCGCGAGAATGAGGATAATGTTGGGGCGCGATTTAGCCAGCGAAGATGCGGGCGCGGACGCTGTAGCAGTGCGGTCGATGGCTGCAGCTGCAGCGGCGGCTGCGGTGGTCTGGAGAAATTCGCGGCGGGTCTTCATGATTGGCGGCGGCCTTTCCTTATGCGCGGAAACGTGACCATCTTAGGTTTGCGGTGAAATGAGGTCAATCAGCCTGCGGATGCCTGTATTCTGGATGACGCATGTCCGGACGCCCAACTAAAGATAAGCCGTTTCCACCGAGCGAGAAGCCCATCAGTCTGAAGCTGCTGGCGGAGTACCTTGACCTGTCTCCGGCGACAGTAAGTGTGGTGCTGAACAATGTGCCGGGACGTTCGATCTCCGAGCCGACGCGGCAGAGGATTCGCGAAGCGGCCAAGAAGTTCAATTACAGGCCGAGCCTGGTGGCGCAGTCGCTGCGGCGCAAGCAGAGTTTTACGGTCGGCATTCTGCTGCCGGAGTTGAGCGATGGCTATCACTCGCAGGTGTCCGGCGGCATTGCGGACCACCTGATTCGTGAAGGGTACTTTTACCTGATTGCGCACCATCGCCATCGTGCCGATCTGGTGGAGGAGTACTCGCACATGCTGATGTCGCGCGGTGCGGAAGGGATTGTGGCGATTGACACGCACTTTGTTCGGCCACCTGCTGTGCCTACCGTTGCCGTCGCCGGACATACAACGATGGAGGGCGTGGTGAACGTGGTGCTCGACCACGAGCGCGCTGCCTTTCTGACCATCAAGCATCTGCACGGACTGGGGCACCGCAAGATCGCCTTCATTCGCGGGCAGCCGAACAGTTCGGATTCAGAAATCCGTTGGCGGACGATGTGCGAGGCGGCGAAACGTTTCGACATGGATGTGCGGATGGAGCTTGCCCCGCAGCTTACTGTTGATGAGACTACGCCGCAGTTGACGTATCCGTTGGTGGAGCAGTTGTGCAGGAAGCACCGCAACGAATTTACGGCCATCGTCTGCTTCAACGACATTGCGGCCATCGGTGCGATTCGCGCGCTGCACGATGCGGGATTGCGTGTGCCGGAAGATGTTTCGATTGTTGGGTTCGACGACATTCGCATGGCTGCGTTCAGCACACCTTCCATCACAACCATCCGGCAGCCGCTGCAGCAGATGGGCGAAACGGCGGCAAGGATTTTGCTAAGCCGGATGGGCGGCAAGACCGAAGGCGCAGATGAAGTTGCCGTGGAGCCAGAGCTGGTTATTCGCGAATCGACACTCCCTCCCCGGCAAGCGTGAGATACCGTTTGCCATTTAGACAAACGTTTGTCTACAATCTCCAACGCAACGTAATCCTCTTGAATTGATGCCCTATTTATGACTTCTTTTGTCTGCCGCCTCCCGGCTTGTGTCCTCCTCTCCGCTTTCTTTTTGCCAACCACTCCCTCTGTCGCGCAGACGCATGCCGCGCACGTGACGAACCGTGTTTCCTCTGCAGATGCAAAAATGGAGCGATTCGTCTCTGCACTCATGGCGAAGATGACTCCGCGCGAAAAGATCATGCAGATGGAGCAGGCTGCGGGACACGAGATTTCGTCCCAGAAGGCTGACGAACTGGCGCGTGAAGGTGTGGGGTCGTTTCTATTTGTCACGGATCCAGCGCGCATCCATGCGTTGCAGAAGATCGCGGTGACGGAATCGCGGCTGCACATTCCGCTGATCTTTGGCTATGACGTGATTCATGGCTATCACACCATCTTTCCAGTGCCGATTGCGCTGGCATCGTCGTGGGACCCGGGATTAGTAGAGCGAGTACAGAGTGCCGCAGCGCGTGAGGCGCGGGCGAACGGCATCCACTGGGCGTTTACGCCGATGGTGGACATTGCACGCGATCCTCGCTGGGGACGCATTATGGAAGGCGCAGGTGAAGATCCATATCTCGGCGAACAGATGGCAGCGGCGCAGGTGCGTGGATTACAGGGACCTGTAGTCGGCGGCCCCCACAATATTCTTGCCTGCGTAAAGCACTTTGCCGCCTATGGTGACGCAGTGGGTGGTCGCGATTATGACAGTGTAGAGATTCCCGAAACGGCGCTGCGCAATGTCTATCTGCGGCCTTACCATGCAGCGGTGAAAGCCGGCGCTGCGACGGTCATGTCTGCCTATCAGGACCTGAACGATGTCCCTGCGACGGGAAATGTGTGGTTGATGCGCGAGATTCTGCGCAAAGAATGGGGCTTTAAGGGATTTGTCGTCAGCGATTGGGAGGCAGTAAAGAGCCTGCAAATTCACGGGTTTGCGGCAAGCCAGGAAGACGCTGCGGTACGCGCTGTGAAAGCTGGCATCAACATGGAGATGACCAGCACGGCTTACGCCGATCATCTGGAAGATGCGCTAAAAAAAGGCGAGGTCACACTCCGCGAGATTGACGATCTGGTGAGGCCGATTCTGGAGATGAAGTACCGGCTTGGACTTTTCGATAATCCATATATCGATCTGAACGTTGCGAAGCAGGAGACTGATACTCCCGCAGCGCATGCCCTGTCACAGAAGGCCGCAGAGCAATCTTCGATTCTTCTGCGCAATGAAGATCATGCTCTGCCGTTGAGCAAATCCATCGGTTCCCTTGCAGTGATTGGACCGCTGGCGGACGCGAAGATGAGCACGAAGGGATCGTGGAGTCAGCATGGCGATCCGAATGAGGTAATTACGGTCGCCGAAGGTCTGCGCGAAAAGCTTCCGAATGCGAAGATCTCCGTCACAAAAGGTGTGGAAATCAGGCGTTTTAATGCGTCTGTTTTCGATGCGCAGATGCCGGAGCCTGCACCCACTCTGCTTACTGAAGAAGCGCGCAATGCAGAGTTTCAGCATGCAGTCGATCTGGCCAAACAAGCGGATGTGACGGTGCTGGTGCTGGGTGAGTTGCAGAACATGAACGGCGAGCACGCGTCGCGCGCGGAACTTACCCTGCCAGGCAAGCAGGAGCAGTTAATGGAAGCGATAGTAGCTACCGGAAAGCCCGTGGTGCTGGTGTTGATGAGCGGACGCCCCATGGATATTACCTGGGCCAGCAAGCATGTACCTGCCATCCTGAACGTATGGTATCCCGGCACGGAGGGCGGACGTGCCGTGGCTAACTTGCTGATGGGCGATGCAAATCCAGGTGGACACCTTACTGTGACATGGCCGCGCAGTGTTGGTCAGGTGCCGATCTATTACAACGACAATACGACGCAGTTGCCAGAAGAAGTGACGTACCGCTACTGGGACGAGCCGAGCACTCCGGTGTGGCCGTTTGGGTTTGGTTTGAGCTATTCGACATTTTCGTTTTCGAAGATGCAGGTGAACAACTGGACAGTCACTGAAAACGCGCCGCTGAGGGTGAGCATCGATGTGACGAACACCTCATCGGTTCCCGGCACGGATGTGGTGCAGCTTTACACACATCAGCGCGCAGGCAGCGCATCGCGTCCTGTGCGCGAATTGAAAGCATTCCGCAAAGTCAGCCTCGCTCCACATGAAACGCAAACGGTGACCCTGGAAGTTCCCGCAGGAGAACTGCGCTACTGGAGTGGATCGCTGCATAGGGATGTATTGGAGCCAGGCATATTTGATGTTTGGTTAGGAGATGACTCAACCGCGAAGAACCATGCAGAGTTTCACGTGAAGACAGTTCGTTGAACGGTCCCTGATGCGCTCGTCGTCAGACTTGCAAGGGAAGATAGATGCTCATTACGGTGCCGGAGCGCTCTCCTTTTCTGCTTCGGCATGCGATGGAGCCTCCGTCCCGCTCAAGCAGGTTCTTTGTGACCCAAAGACCGATGCCGGTTCCGATCTCTGCCTTGGTGGTGAAGAATGCGGCAAACGCTTTTTTACGTGTTTCCGTATCCATACCCATTCCATTGTCGGCCATTGTGATGCGAACTCCTTGCGCATTGCTTTGCCTGTGATGCGAACGCCGTACACGCAGCACAATACGTCCGTTGAGAGATGCGGCATCGATAGCGTTTGTAAGCAGATTGCATAAAACCTGTTTGAGATCGCCCTTACGTGCGAGAATGCTGACGGTTTCATCTAGCTGCAACTCCATTTGCAGCTTTTTTGATTTCAGCTTGCGGTCATAAACGGAGATTACGCTACGCATCAATTCCGCAAGAGGAATGTTCTGCGGGTTGGATGTATCGCGATAGAAGCCGAGCGTCTGTTGCGCAATAGCTGCAACCCGCGCAAGCTCCTGGTCGGCAATTTCCAAACCGCGGCCGACCTCTTCCGGGAGTCCTGGAGACATTCGCGCCAGATAAACAAAATTGGTCACTGCTTCAAGCGGATTATTGATTTCATGGGCAACGGTAGCAGCCAGCTTACCCACCATGGCCAGCTTTTCCGACTGCATAAGCGCGGTGTGGGCTAGTCTCAACTCCGTGTTCTCGCGCGAGATGGCCAACAGACGATCGACACTCCCATCGACGTGCAGCATAGGGGTAATCTTCACGTCCCACCAGGTCACTGCACCTTTGATCGTGAGTGGCCCTTCAAAACGTCCTACACCGCCAGCCTTTGCTGTTTCTACCGCAGCCCAGGCCCGTGCACGGTCAGCATCATCCCAGAAGTCCGCCCACGGCCGCGTGAGAATTTCATTCACGTCTGCAATGTCGAGCGCTCGCTGTCCTGGAGGGCTCATATAGATGATGCGGCCTTCGGTATCCAACACCTTAATGCAATCGACGCTGCTCTCCACAATGCGCTGCGCAAACTCTTCGCTCTTCCGCAATGCAGCTTCCGCCTTCTCCCGGCGCGCAAGCTCCGTCTCCAGCGTATGCGCTTTCTGTTGCAGTTCACTGATAGCGAGCAGCTTCTGCGATTCATCCGCGATGCCCGAGTAGCTCTCACACGGCGCAACGTGCGTATGTTCGGCACATATCTCTCCAAAGAAGGCAGCATCTTCTCTCCGCGAGAAAGCACGCATGGGATATGCGCACAGCAGATGAAATGTGTTCTGCCGGGCAAGCTCGTTCCACATCTTCTCCAGTTTCAGCGCTGCATCGCGCTTCTCCGCAGTAAGAAGCAAAGCCACCATCTCACCAAAAACGGCGACATGTCCATGTCTGCCCTGACTCGCGAATGCCTTATCGAGTACCCTTCCAACAACGTTCTGGAAAAGCACCTGGCTCGGACCGTCATGCACCATGAACTGTTCAAGCAATGCGGCTGCATCCAGGGCGATGAAACGCCCTGCGGCAATCAATTTAGGAATATCAAGACCGCGTTCAATCAGAGCCTCTGCGAGAGAAGCACGATGCTCAGGTGCCGCGACAATTACGCATGAGCGTGCAGCTTCAAGCGCCGTCCCGGCAAATTCCGAGAGACGATCAATCAGCACCTCATCGCATTCATAAAACTGCACAGCATGGCCCAATGCATCCTGCCGTTGAGACAGGAACGGCAATGGCTCTCTCGCCTCTACAGGCACCGGAATAATTGGCTGACCTGAGGCCAATTCGTCCTCCATGATCCGGATAGCGCCGGTTTTCAGCCCGGCAACCTGCTGCACACGGACCTATTTTGGAATGGATTCCAATTTCTAATGTAAGACGTTTTCATTGCAGAAAATCAAAGGAATCGCGCTACTTTGACCCTCCATTTTGGTTGCCTGTAGTTAGAAAAATGTGTGATTTCCGCTAAAGCCAATCATTCCATCAGGTTGATATGATGTCTCCATAAAGAGGCTCAGGTACGGCCTCAAATGGCCATGAAAGAAAGAACGTATGCGGGCGATTTCAATTTCGCAGTGAGCCGTACCAGGAAGTGCCCGGCAGGTCCGGGCGTCTCAGAAAAGCCCCTGTTCTAACCCAATTTGTTTCGGAGAAGAAGATGAGTGACGCTGCATGCGATATCGGTTTGATCGGCCTTGCTGTGATGGGCCAGAACCTCGTCCTGAACATGAACGACCACGGCTACAGGGTGGCCGTCTACAACCGCACCACCTCCAAGGTGGATGAGTTCATTGCGAACGAGGCCAAAGGTACGCAGGTGGTCGGAGCGCATTCGCCTGAAGAGTTGTGCAAGCTGCTGAAGCGTCCGCGCCGCGTGATGCTGATGGTAAAGGCCGGTTCCGTAACCGACGCAACCATCGATACGGTGGTGCCGTACCTGGAGAAGGGCGACATCATCATCGACGGCGGCAACTCGCTGTTTACCGACACGAACCGCCGCCGCAAGGAGCTTGCCGAGAAGGGCATCCTGTTTATCGGCACCGGTGTTTCTGGCGGTGAAGAGGGCGCACGTTTCGGCCCGTCCATCATGCCCGGCGGAAGTCCCGAGGCATGGCCCGCTGTGAAGGAGATTTTCCAGGCTATCTCCGCGAAAGTTTCTGACGGAACACCCTGCTGCGATTGGGTAGGTGAAGACGGTGCCGGTCACTACGTGAAGATGGTGCATAACGGCATCGAGTATGGCGACATCCAGCTTATCTGCGAGGCATATCAGCTTTTGAAGGATGGCCTGGACCTTACACCGGACGAGCTGCACGAAGTCTTCTCTGAGTGGAACAAGAGCGAGCTCGACAGCTATCTGATCGAGATCACCGCCGAGATCTTCGCGAAGAAGGACGAAGACGGCCAGCCAATGATCGACAAGATTCTCGACACCGCCGGACAGAAGGGTACGGGCAAGTGGACGGCTATTTCCGCACTTGATCTTGGCCAGCCGGTCACGCTGATTGGCGAGAGCGTATTTGCGCGCTGCCTCTCTGCGCTGAAGGATGAGCGCGTCACCGCGTCGAAGGTTCTACAGGGACCGAAGAAGACGCTGAACGTTGCAGACAAGAAGGCATTCATCGAAGACGTACGCCGTGCTCTGTACTGCTCCAAGATGATCAGCTACGCGCAGGGTTACATGCTGCTGCGCGCGGTTGAAGCAGAGCAGAAGTGGGACCTGAACATGGGCGGCATTGCGCTGATGTGGCGCGGCGGCTGCATCATCCGCAGCGTGTTCCTCGGCAACATCAAGGACGCATTCGATAAGAACCCGAAGCTGCAGAACCTGCTGCTGGATGAGTTCTTCTCAAGCGCACTGAACAAGTACAACGAGTCGTGGCGCAAGACGCTGGTGCATGCCATTGAGCTTGGCGTGCCGACCCCGTGCTTCTCGACGGCGCTCGCGTTCTACGACGGCTACCGCAGCGCAACGCTTCCGGCAAACCTGCTGCAGGCGCAGCGCGACTTCTTTGGCGCGCATACGTTTGAGCGCGTAGACAAGCCGCGTGGCGAGTTCTTCCACACCAATTGGACGGGACGTGGCGGACGTGTTTCGTCATCGACTTATAACGCGTAAAGGGATTAGGGATTAGCCATTAGGGATTCGTTTTCTCAAGGCTCTCCTTCTCTGACAGCAAAAAAGGGCAGATGCTTTTCGCATCTGCCCTTTTGTTTGAGTGGATAAGTTTAGAGCGCTGCTTCGCCGCGATCTTCGTTGCGGATTCGGATGGCATCATCGATCTTGGAGACGAAGATTTTGCCGTCGCCGATGGTGCCGGTGCGTGCGGCGCCCATGATGGCGCTGATGGCCTTCTCCGCCAAATCGTCCGTAACGACGATCTCGAGTTTGATCTTTGGCAGCAGGTCTACCGAATACTCGCGTCCGCGATAGAACTCGGTGTGGCCCTTCTGCCGGCCGTGGCCGCGGGCTTCCAGGATGGTCATGCCGTCGACACCGATTTCGACGAGCGCCTCTTTTACCTCGTCCAGCTTGCTCGGCTGGATAACTGCTTCAATCTTCTGCATGGCTTTTCCTTATACCGTTGAACAGTGTGCCTTGCGAGACCGCATGTTGTCATGCCGTCCCGCGCAGGAAATTTAGTGTGCCTGTAGCTCGGCGTGGTAACCCTCTTCACCGTGCTGCGAAAGATCCAGGCCTTCCCTCTCGTCTGCCGCGGAGACGCGCAGACCTATCGTCTTGTCCACGATGAAGAGAAGGATGAGCGTGCCGACGATGGAGATGATCCACGCGATGGCGATGCCGACGATCTGATTGAGCAACTGATGTCCGTTGCCCTCCAGCAAGCCGGTGGCTTTGCCCGCACCGAAGATCGGGTTAATGGCGCTGTTAGCGAAGATGCCCGTCAACACCGCACCCATCGTTCCGCCTGCACCGTGCACGCCGAAGGCGTCGAGCGAGTCGTCGTAGCCCAGCTTGATCTTGACGAAGAAGACCATGCAGAAGCAGAAGATGCCGGTGATGAGGCCGATGGCGAGTGCCGACATGGGCGATACAAATCCCGCAGCCGGTGTGATGCCAACCAATCCGGCAACAGCACCGGAGATGGCACCGAGCGCGGTCGGCTTGCCTGTCTTGATCCACTCAGCAACCGTCCAGCCGATAGCAGCCGTGGCGGCGGCAAAGTGCGTTGCGACAAAGGCTGATGTGGCCAGCGGAGATGCAGCAAGTGCCGAACCGGCATTGAATCCAAACCAGCCCACCCACAGCAGACATGCTCCGATGAAGGAGAGCACGAGCGAGTGTGGCGGCATAGGCTCTTTCGGATAGCCGATGCGCTTGCCGAGATATAAGCAGCACACAAGAGCGGAAACGCCGCTGGTGATGTGTACGACGGTTCCGCCTGCAAAATCGAGGCAGGGGAACTTACCGCCCAGCGCAGCATTGAGCAGGCCGTGCTTGCCCCAGACCATGTGCGCCATGGGGCTGTAAACGAAGATGGCCCACAGCGTGAGGAAGACCGCCATACCTGAGAACTTCATACGTTCTGCGAATGCGCCGGTGATGAGCGCGGGCGTGATGATGGCGAACATCAACTGGTAGACCATGAAAGTCTGCAGCGGAATGGTCGCGACGTATACTCCGTCCGGCACCAACCCCACTCCATGCAGCAGAGCGTTTGAGAAGTTGCCGATGAACGATCCAGTTACGCCGGCGTTGTCGCCGAAGGCGAGTGAGTAGCCTATTAACGCCCAGAGCACCGTGATGATGCCCATCATGGCGAAGGTCTGCATCATGGTGCCAAGAATATTTTTCTTGCGCACCAGACCGCCGTAGAAGAGCGCCAGGCCGGGGCCGCTCATCATCAGCACAAGTGCTGCGGAGACAAGCATCCAGGCGTTGTCGCCTGCCGACTGCGCTGCTGTGACCTTGGCCTCTACTGCTGTGAGGCGTTCGGCCGCTGTCTGCGCAAAGGCAGGAGCTGCCATGGCGCACGCGAATAGAAAGAGAGAGATACGCAGAAGTCGTGACACGTAACGATTCACCTATGCCCTTGAGAGTGAGTTCAACAGATACAGCGAGGCCGAGACTGAGCCGGTGGCCCGTGTGGAAAGCTCAGATTTTTCGGTCTCAAGATGGACTTTAGGGACTAAGACATAAGGAACCCGTGAAGATTTCACGAATTTCTTTAGCAGTTACCAGACTGCTTCTCCAGCATGGCAGCATCGGCAAAGCGATAGCCAACGTATGGATCCGTAAGTAGATAGCGTGGACTGGACGGATCGTCTTCCACTTTTTTACGGAGTTGCCGCATGAAGGTGCGGAGATAGTTGACCTCGTCGCGGTACTCCTCACCCCATACAGAAGTAAGCAGCTTGCCGTGCGTCACCGCGCGGCCTGCGTTCGCCATGAGGTAGTGGAGAATGTCGTACTCTTTGCGCGTGAGGTGGATGGTTTGTCCGCCTTTGCTCACGGTGCGCTTCTGCGGATCGACCTGCAATTCTCCAATCTGGATGGGAGTATTTTCCGTACGCTCCGGTGTCTGCGCGCGGCGCACCGCGGACCGGATGCGAGCGATGCATTCACGCATGCTGAATGGCTTGGTGATGTAGTCGTCCGCGCCAAGCTCCAGCGCTTCTACTTTGTCTTCTTCCGCATCGCGGACTGTAAGAATGAGAATCGGCAGGCGCGGAAACATCTCACGCAGACGGACGAGTGTTTTGATGCCGCCGATGCCGGGCATCTGCACGTCCAGCAGAACAGCGTCGAACTTTTCGTTGCGCGTCAGATGCAGCGCGTCTTCGCCGCGTGAGGCTTCTGCTGTCTCAAAGCCGAGCGCGTTGAGCGGTGTGCGCAGAGCGCGGCGTATAGCGGGTTCGTCATCCACGAGAAGAATGCGGAGTTTCGTGTCGTTCATAACTGCGTCTCCTGGCGGCCTTCAATGGGCAACGAAGCAAAAAATGTAGTGCGACCTTCTGAGCTTGTGACCCACACATCGCCACCATGGGCTTGCGCGGCACGTTTTGCAATCGAGAGCCCCACGCCTGTGCCGGGCGTGGCAGAAGCAGTCTCAGCGCAGCGGAAGTAAAGATCGAAGACTCGCTCCCGGTCGTTTGCAGCAATTTCCGGACCGGCGTTGGAGACGGAGAAGATAAGTTCGCCGCCCTCATTGCGCGCAGCGATGTCCACTGTCGATCCTGCGATGCTGTACTTGCCGGCGTTCTCGACGTACTGCGTGAGCAACGCTATCAGCAGTTCGCGGTCGCATGTGAGTGCGAGATCGTCCTGCGAAAGATTGACCTGCACAACAACGTCTGCGAGTTGTTCGCGGCAAGCAGCCAGAACATCATCCAATAGTGGTGCTATCTCCACACACTCCCACTTCAACGAAATATCCTGCGCTTCCAGTTGTGCGGTCTTCAGCAGGCGCGTTGTTAGCTCGTTGAGCAGATTGGTCTGCTCATCGATCAAGTTTAAAAGATCGCGTTGACCAGCGCTAAGACCTTCCATCATTCCAAGGCCAGTGCTGGCTGCCTGAATGGCTGTGAGCGGCGTCTTGTACGCATGCGCAAGGCTGTTGAGCACGGTGGTGCGTAGCTGCTCTGTCTGGCGCGCGCTCTCGGTACGGCCTACATTCGCATAGGAGTGATAGCGGTCGAAGGTGAGCGCGCAGAGTGCGGCGACGGAAGTGCCTGTCTTCGTCGCCACTTCTCCGCGCAGCAGCAGCGCGCCTACGGGAAAATTGCCCACGCGCAACACGCGGCTGCACAGGCCCATCTCTACATCGTCCCGCGATTTTTCAAAGATATAGATGTTGCGAACGAAATTGTCGGGATCGAACGCCCAATCGCCTGCCTGGTGAACGCGCTTCGTATCCGCATCGAAAATGGCCACGGCCTCAAACCCAAAGACTGCTCGAACCAGTTCCACAAGCTGCGGCCCGGGCTCGCGATGCATGTCCACATGCGTCACCGCTGCGATGAACGCATGCAGTGCGTCATCGATCGGGGAGCGGGTACACATATCTGGTTCGAGCGCCATGGAGCTGGTGTCAATTCCTCGAAATTTTCGCTTTTACAGGATTCTTGATGGGTTCTTTATGCCCTGTCTGCGTTCCTAGAAGCACAAGCAACAACAGCCAGAGCCATACATCACTCCCGGAAAACACTGGGGACTTTCTTATCTGAACCAACATTTTACGGAGGATCGAGATTGAACGCCAAAGGTTTATTGCGTGGTTTGGTTGCTGCGGGGTGTCTAAGCGCAGCGTTTGCAGTCGCTCAAAGTGCGGATACAACAACTCCGGCCGCGCCTCCGGCGTGGAGCGCCGGGCCTATCGACTTCAGTGCGTTTGTGGATGGCTATTACAACTTCAACGCCAACCATCCAGCAACCAAGTCTTACGGCAATCAACTGCATAACTTCGACTTCGACGCGGACAGCTTCAGCCTGAGCATGGCGCGGGTCACGCTGTCGCACGATCCCGATCCGGTGGGCGTTCGTCTCGATCTTGGATTCGGCAAAGGATACAGATATTTCCTCGGCGGAGATTATTCCGACTTCGCACACATTGAACAAGCCTATGTTGCCGTGAAACCTAAAGGTGGACGCGGCTTTGAAGCCGACTTCGGCGAGTTCGTCACATCGGCAGGCGCTGAGTTGACGGAAGCGAAGGATGACTGGAACTACTCGCGCTCGTTCCTCTACGCTTTTGGCCCCTTCTACCATGTCGGTCTGCGTACCTCGATGCCGCTTACCAAGTCCTTCACTGCCGGCGTGCAGGTAGTGAATGGATGGAACAACTTCAGCGACAACAACAGCGGCAAGACGATCGGCGTCACTACGCTGTACACCAATCCGAAGTTCACATTCGCAGGCAATTACTATGGCGGTCCGGAGAATGCAGGCACGAACAAAGGTAAGCGCAATTACTTCGATACCGTTCTGACGCTTACGCCGACTGCACGATTCAGCTGGTATCTGAACTATGACTACTGGCAGAATCGCAACGCTGCGCAGATCGCACCCGATCAGTACGTCACCACTACGCTCGATCGTTTTCAGGGTTTTGCAACGGCAGCGAAGTTCCAGGCCACGCAAAAGGTCGCTTTTGCAGGGCGTTTTGAGTACATCGCCGATGCTTCCGACGCAGGCGCTTCCATTGGCACGGGCCTGCGCCAGAACCTGAACGAGTTCACCCTTACTGCCGAGTACAAGATGCCGGAAGGCACGCTGGCCCGGCTGGAATACCGCCGCGACGGCTCCGATCTTCCCTACTTCAACAAGGGAATGGCCGCCGCCGCAGTGAAGAACCAATCCACCCTGGAGTTGGGCGTCATTGCCTTCTTCGGGCCTAAACGCTAACCACTTTGCCTGCGGGCGATGCGCGCGTCGTTCGCAGGCAAATCACCACCATGGGAAATCTTCCCGCAACAAGGAGAAATATGTCTGGCCAGTATCGTGATTTTTTAGAGTTGTCGTATAGCGAACTTGAAGAGCTGAACCTCAAGGCAAAAGAGCAGCGCAAAAGCCGCGTCCCCGCAGAAAGGTTGCAGGAAGAACGCCTGAAGTATCTGACCGATACGAAGGGCATCAAGGCTGTGACCGTGCTCTTCAGCGATCTTGAAGGCCGTCTGCACATGCTGGACTATGACAAGAAGTTTCTGATCAACAGCTATGACAATCTGACCTTCGACGGCTCCTCCATCCGCGGCTTTACGGCGCAGCGCGAGAGCGATCTCCGTCTCGGCATCGACTGGAGCGCGTTCTACTGGGGACCTGCCGACATCTTCGGGCCAGGCAAGGTGCTCGTCTTCGGCGAAGTGATCGACAAAAACGGCGGCCACTACACCGCCGATCTGCGCGGCGCATTGAAAGCGTTCGCTAAAGAGCAGTTTGAGAAGAACGGCTATACGCTCAATGCCGCGAACGAGATCGAAGGCTTCCTCTTTGAAGGCACGGACGCGGAGCGCAGGTTTCACGAGACGGGCAAGTTCACCTACATGAATCAGGGTGGCTACTATCACTCGCTGCCGGGCGATCCTCTGCGCGAGTTCATTGATACCTGCGCCGAAGTGCAGCGCGCGATGGGCTTCGAGAACGAGAAGGACCACCCTGAGGTCGCGCCCTCGCAGTTCGAGATCAACTACACCTATGGCGATGCGGTTGCTGCTGCCGATCAAATTCAACTCTACAAACTGATCTGCCGCCAGGTGGCTACGCAGATGGGCATGACGGCATCGTTCCTTCCCAAGCCCGTGGTTGGCGTGAATGGAAGCGGCATGCACACCAACGTCTCCATAACGAAAGACAAGAAGAATCTCTTCTGGGATCCGAACGGACAGGAGAAGATTTCTACTTTCGCCTGGGATTTTGTTGATCGCATTCTCACGCACGGCAACGACATCTGCCTTCTGCTCAATGCCAGCGTGAACGCCTACCGGCGCCTCGATCCGCACTTTGAAGCACCCAACCAGATCAAGGCTTCGGCTACGGATCGCGGCTCGATGGTGCGCATTCCGATTGGCAACGAAAAGTCGGCGCGTGTCGAAGTTCGCTCTGTTGGACCGGATGCGAATCCCTATGCAGTGCTTTACTCAGTCTTCAAAACGGGCCTCGAAGGTCAGACGGCGAAGATCGACAACCTGCGTCAAGCTGAGCGTTATCTGCCAGATAACGTCTACACCGCTATTGAAAACTTCCGCAGTGCAGACTGGACGGGAACGCTGCTCGGTGAAGATGTGAAAGCGCGCTACGCCGACCTCAAGCAGGCTTCGGCAGACCGCTGCCCGCGCCTGCTCGGCACTGTGGTGAAGCCGTGCGAAGTGCAGTTCCATCACGACGTCTACAACCAGCTTCTGTGGAACCTGTTCTAATTCACAAAGCCACAAACAAGAACGGCAGCCCATACGGCTGCCATTCTTGTTTGCATTGAAGTGAAGCGACTACACAACACCGCCCATCAAAGGATCGGTGAAGCTCTCGCGTCCAGTTTCCACACGTCCCGCATAGCGCACCTGCGCATTTGAACCGTCCGCGCGCACGGTGAAGTCATACCAGCCGTGAGACTTTGAGCAGTCCACCTTGAGCGATACCTGCTGGCCCGGGGCAAGCTCTTTGGTTTGCGCGCCGGTCTTATAGGAGTTATCAATCACGTGAACCGTAACTGGCTTGGCGCTGTTGTTCTTCACACGCGCCTCTACATTGCCCGACAGGCCACTTGCATTGCGGTCATACACGCAACGCGTGGTCAGCGGCGATCCAGAGGCATCGCCTTTGAACTCGCGATAGAAACCGTTTGGGCCATGCACATCAATGTGATACTGCTCGTTCTGGAACAACTTCGTCGGCAGACCTTCCTGCAGCGTATCGCCTGCCTTTACCACATATGTCGCTACGAACATGTTCTGATTGTTCTCGCCGCGCGCAATGTTCGTATTCTGCTTCGCGGTATTACGCACGTATACGTTGAAAGGTGATCCAGCGCTGCGCTCACCATGAACGGTGTTGCCGGCGCGCATCGCCAAACCAAATACCTTACGATCCGCAACAAAGTCGCCTTCACAGTACAGTTCATACGGCAGCGCGTTCGCAGGACGAATGCCAGGTTCCTGTTTGGCTGCTATGTCCACCATTCGCGGATTTTCATTGAACTTTTTGATCTGCTCCGGCGTGAGCTTGATGAAGTTGTTCGGCATCTCCTTATTACGAGCGCGGTAGATGCTTTCCACCCACTTATCGCGGTCCAGAAATGCCAGCTCAGGTGTCTTGCCGTCGAACGGACGGAAGCAGGAGGTAAGATCGCCGACAATCGCACGGCGGAACTCGCTGAGGTTCGTCTCCTTCACCTGCTTGCCAAACTTCGCCTCGACAAACTTCTCTACAAACTGAATGGTGCATGTCTGATCGAAGAGTTCCGAGTTGACGTATCCGCCGCGACTCCATGGAGAAGCCACGATCATAGGCACGCGAAAACCTTGTCCGATGGGTCCGCTGCGGGCATCCTTCGCCTTGATTCCCTGGGCGATCTCGTCCGGAGCGTAGGTGTACTCAATTGCCGTATCGATTCCAGCAGAGGCACGTCCCGTGCCGCGGTTGGAAGGATCGGCGGCAACGAAGGATGGGCAGTGGTCGAAATAGCCGTCGTTCTCGTCATAGGTCAGAATGAAGATCGTCTTCTTCCAGACTTCTGGATTATGGGTGAGGATATTCATCACTTCAGAGACAAACCACGGGCCGTACATCGGATGTGAGGGATGATCGCTGAACTTTCCCGGCCCAGCAAGCCATGAAACCGTGGGCAGCTTGTTCTCTTTCACGTCCTTACGGAACTGATAGAGGACATCACCCGCGGGCACCAGCATCTTGACCGGCTTTCCATCTTCTTCATAGGTGATGGTGGTGGTCTTCAGATAATTTGGATCGCCTGCATTGGTAGTGAAGGCACGCACATGAAGGTCGCGCTCGTCCGGGGTCAATTTCGACAGGTTTCCCCCATTGCGTTTTAACTGTCGCTCAAAAGATTTAATGCTCTGCTGCAATTGAAGGATTTCTGCTTCGCGGTCGGCCTGTACATCATTGCCTAATGGAGAGTTCTGCAAGAGTGTCAGTTGCTGTCTGGCAGTGACGAGCTGTTGCTGGATTTCCGCAGTGTTCGCATCAGAAAGATTTGAGTTGTATGCATCAAAGTTCTCAAGAATGTTTCCTACGTTACCGAGCCATTGATGATCTTCACCCACTAGTGTGCCGCGGGCGTTGACCTCATTGGTGTACACCTTGAACGAAATACCGGCTTCATGCAACCGCTCCGGAAAGGTCTTCCATTTTAGGTTGCGAAACTCCGGGTTGCGCATGTAAACGCTGGAATGCGGGTCCTGTTTGTCACGAATGGTACCGGTCCACAAAAGTGAGCGATTTGGCGTGGTGCTGGTCATCACACCGCAGTAGTTCTGATCGCAAACCGTAAACGCATCGGCGAGAACATAGTAGAAGGGAATGTCTTCACGCGTGTAATGGCCCATCGTAATGGGCGTATCGCGATAGCCAGCATGGCCTGGACGTTTCGATTCGATCCAGTTATTGTGGAAGCCCTGGTTCCACGCATCCACCTGAGTATTGCGCGCATGCGATATGGAACCCATCCAGGTGATCTTCGTGTCCTTAATGTCGAGACGCCAAGGCGCAAAGGTATTTCCGTCTTTATCTGTCTGCAGGAAGATGGAGTTACCGTTCGCCTGACGAAGTGCGCGTGGATCATTGAATCCACGGACACCTTGCAGGCTACCCAAAGCGTGGTCGAAGGAGCGGTTCTCCTGCATCAGAATAACGACGTGTTCAGCGTCTTTCCATGTGCTGCCCACGGCAGGCTCAATGGCAAACGCCTTCTGGATAGCCTCCGGTACGCCTGCAGCGAATCCGGCAGCACCCGACAGCATCGCTGCCCGCTTAATAAAATCTCGCCTTGTATGCATCTCGACTTATCTCCCTTGTTAAACGTTTTCATAGGGGTGCAATGCTCGTAGTAAACGAGCATGCACTCGGGGTAGGTTTTCCGCTGTGTCTAAGAGAATACGCCGAAATCGCGCCGTCTGGCTCTCTGCCTGGATGTTTGCAGATGCCGGTTTACGTGGGGACCTGGAACACGCTCTTTCAGATAGGGAAGTGCTTCCGCCTGCCATAGACGTTACGACACATTCCCTCTCAGAATGTCGCGCGTACTAACGTTTTCCAAAGCGATAGAGCACGCCACCGGAGATGGAAATGAACTCGCGTGTTTCCGTGCCGAAGTGCTCAAAGATCATTTCAGGTGACAGACGCACAGCCCAGCGGGCTGAACGGTTCAGGTCGATCGATCCACCGACAACACCCATGGGCGCCGAACCGTTGCGATACATGCCGGTCGTCACGAGAGGATCCAGGCCGTGAGTGCTGTGACTGAAGTTGCCGTTCGTCACCCCCGCCAGGGCGTGCAGTTGCAGCGCGGCATGTTTGTTATGGGCCAGCCTGTATTGCACACCACCCATACCGATGGTCTGCGAGACGAACGGCCGTGTCTGTATGTCATACACTTGCGCGCCGGGATTCACAGGCGTGGTTCCGCCTGCCCAGCGGAAATCGCCCGCAACACCCCACTTCGGCGTGACGTACCAGGTGAACATGCCTTCACCGCCACCCATGTTGTAACGCTTGGGCAGGTTCTGGCCAGCCTGTCCGTTCATAAACAGAAGACCGCCGTAGATCTCAAACTTCTCGGTGTATGTAGCCACCGGCGGAGGCACGAAGACACCGTTCTTGACTGTCTGCGCGCCAGCGGTCAACGCAGAAGAAGCAACCAGCAGGAGCGCGGCCCCTACTATCCCGGCAAACGAGCGCCGGCCCATCAGATTTCGCATGTCACTCCAAATATGGGGCAAAGCCACCATTTACCGGGCAATCGCCCACCATTGAGGATATACCGTTTGACGTACGCCGCGCGCGGGCGCATCCCAGAAGTCAAACAATTGTAAATAAGCAAATTTGTTTTTTTGCAGACTCGTTCACGAGCTTGTCCACTCCTAACTTGTTAACTCACTGTTGTAGACTGGACTTCACGCACCCGTAGCTCAGCTGGATAGAGCGGCAGCCTCCGAAGCTGTAGGTCAGAAGTTCGAATCTTCTCGGGTGCACCAGTCCTGCGCGGATATGCTTCGCTTGGTTCGCCTGACGCCGTCGCAAAACGGAAAGCCCCGGTTTCACCGGGGCTTTTCCGTTGCTCTTCCGAGCAGGTTTAGAAGAACAGCTTCGCCACGAACTCCAACTGACGAGCGCCATACAGGAAATTGCTCGTGCTGGAGGGAGCACGAAAGGCCGATGCAGCAGAGTTTGCTGCAAACGGATAGATGCATCCAGTGAAGGTCGATCCTGCCGGAACCGCAGTTGAGGTTGGGCAGTATTGGGCAACAGAGCCAGAAGCTGCCGCGCTCACGTAGCTGGAGTAGGTGCTGTTCACGTTGGTAATGATCTTATGATTCAGCACGTTGTAAGCCTGCACGTAGAAATCCATATAGATGGAATCATGGATAGGCAGCTTACGAGAAACACGCATGTCCAGATTGTTATAACCCGGTGCGTAGATGCTATTGCGGCCAATATGCGGAGACCGCCCAGTAGTGGCAAAGCCAGAACTGGAACTGATCGCACCGCCATATATATTGCCGCCGGAGCCGCCGCTCACTGTGCCGCTCATGCCCCCAAAGATGGGCTGGCCACCTGATGCGGTATCCGTCGCAGTGAACATAAATCCGTCAACCAGATTTTTCACTAGACGGTTCGACATGTAAATACGCGGCTGATACACAACACTGATGACCCCACGATTGCGGATATCATTGTCCGAATTTCCATAATCCTTGCGAGGATCATTCGGATCGAGCGGTGTATCGCCTCCATAGAAGGTACCGAAAGAACCGGCAACCTGACCGGTATCCGTAGCATGGGACCATGTATAGCTTGCCAGTACGGAGAGGCCATTCTGGAAGGGCCTCTTCACACTGACAGCAAGAGAGTGGTACCAGGTATTCGCAACAGAGAACCCGGTGTTATAGGAGGTAAGAGATGGAATTGCGCGATCTGAGGTGCGATAGTATGGCACGGTAATCTGCTTCAGCACTGTAGCACCTGCTGTATTGGCACTCAGCACGTTGAAACTGCGCAGGCCGGTCGGAGTACGCCCAATCAAATTGGCGTCGACGAAGATAGGTAAGCGCAGACCGCGTGTGCCAACATAGCCAACTCCAAGCGTCATCTTGCCTGGCATCTTCTGTTCGATACCTAATTCCGCTTCATGAGCGATCGGAGGGACAAAGTCCGGTGACAGGCCATGGAAGCTTTGCGAACCGAGCGATGTGCCGCCCGTGATTGCAGGAGCGGGAGCACCTGGTGGACGGCTCTGTCCGGATACATCCGGACCCGGCGGTGTAAACGGAAGATTGGGGAACTGGATACCTACGGCTGCAGCCGAAGTTGCATTGCAGGAAGAACCGCAACCGCCGTAGTTGTAGTTCACCTGGACCACACCATTCTCTACACGCATGGCGTAGTAGGTGCTGCCCTGGTTCAAACCGGAGAAGAGACCATAACCACCACGGACCACAGTACCTTCATACGGCTGCCACGCAAATGCCACGCGCGGCTGAAATCGATTGGTGTTTTTTATGGTGCTGCTGTAGAGAGTAGAAAGTGGGGGAAAATTGGTATTGTTCTTGATTGGAGCAGGAGTGAGCTGAAGGTCCCATCGAATGCCCACTGTCAGAGTGAAATGCGGTGTAATCTTCCAGTTATCTTCCGCAAATGCATCCCACATCTTGATCCAGAAATCATCCAGACCGGCCTTCGCAGAGGGATTCAGAATATCCGTAGTCTGTACGAGACTGGTGAAACGATATCCGGCATAAGGATCCGTATTGCCGGCTACACCGTGAAATACGTCGGAAGCCCAGTTGCCGAAGTTGGTTGTGACGTCCTTGCCGTTATACGAATAAACACCGCCACCCTGAAAGAGATTGATCATCACTTCATGCACGATGTTGATATCCCCACCCACCTTCAGGCTGTGACGGCCGCGCACGGTCGAGAACACATCCGTAAATTGGAAGCGGTGCTCGTCCGGCTCTGCAGTGCGCGGGAGAGCGTTTGGCATGCCATAAGTGATTGCACCCATCGAAACGGAAGGTGCTGGCGCATTTGCACCTGCGGTCTCCAAGTCGCGGCCCCACTGCCAATGAATCTGGTTCACTGAGCGGTCGGAAAGCTGTGAAGTGAGGCCACCTACAAAGAAACGCTCATGATAGCTGGTTGGCCCATTGGTGCTGGGGGAACTGTTTGTGAAGGTCGCGGAATTGCTGTAGCCGTAGGTCGAATCGAAGTTGGCACCAAGGAAGTCGACAAACATGTCGTTTTTCGCGTTGATATGCCAATCGATGCGCGGAAAGAGAGTGTTCTGCTTTGCGAACCGGTTCGCAGCAGCGAAGGAGTTCGCCACAACGAAGTCCACCGCAGCCTGGCATTGTGCCTGCGTCAGATAGTAGACCAGAGGATCGCCAGCAGCTTTAGTCGAATTGTTATTTGGGCATTGCGTCGGCGAAACGACCGACGTATCAGTGATAGATCCTGTAGGAGTGGCCGAGATCGTATTCGTGTTGTAGTACAGCGCCTTACCGACCTTGCGGAAGCCGTCAAAGGTAAAGAAATAGAAAAGACGATCCTTGATAATCGGTCCGCCGATGGAGCCGCCGAACTGGTGCTGCTGATGAGTCGGCTGGGTAAGCAGGAACTGCTTTGCCGCTGCATTGGTGGTATTGTGCAGAGCGGTATACTTCGTCTGCGGATCGAGCGCGTTCAGTGTGGGATAACGCAGGTAATAGAAGAGATCGCCATGGATATTGTTTGTACCCGATTTGGTGATGGCGTTCACCTGTCCGCCAACAGCCTGGCCAAACTCAACAGAGTAGTTTGAAGTTTCGGCCTGGAATTCTTTGATCGCATCCAGCGGGTAGACATAAGGCGCACCTGAAGCGCGGCCGCGCGCCTCAGAGAACAGCATCTGGTTATTGTTCGCGCCGTCTACATAGTTCTGGTTGTAGAGACCGGAGATGCCACGGAAGCTCAATAGACCGCTGCCGCCATCCGGAACCACGTTCGGTGTTAGCAGTACAAAAGCGCTAAAATTACGCGTATTTACTGGCAGGTTGCTGACCAATTCCTGGCCTACAGTGTGCGAAACTTCAGTCTTGTCTGGATCAAGCAGCGGCACTTCACTGGTGACTTCGATCGTGGTGTTCACGGAACCAGCCTGCAAAGCCGCGTCTACAGTCAATACCTGGCCTACAGTGAGGGGCAGGTTCTTGCGATCGAACTTACCGAAATTCGCCCCGCTGATCACCACCTCATACTGGCCGGGCTGGAGGAAAGGCGCGTTGTAATCACCCGCGCCATTGGTCGTCACCGAACGCTTTACGCCCGTACCCATGTTGATAATGTCCACGGTCGCGCCCGGAACAGCCGCTCCGGTGGAATCAGAGACATGACCAACGATATTGCCAACGCCCGCCGTCTGCGCCATGGCAGACGGGCTATAAAGTGTTGCGCCGGCCACTACTCCAGCCGTAAGCACACTGCTCAAAAACAGAGATCTAAAACTCATAATGCGCGTCGCTCCTGAAAAGTACGCTGTTAGGCCCGCAAAAATGGGCGGGGATACAGAACGTGAAAGAAGTCTCCGGCTTCGTTTTCGGGCCGGGTTTAGATGTCCTCGGCCCGCGTGGAGTGTTCAATGTGGGCCCGGACTGATTTTTAGTCGTTGCTTTAAGGGTGCGGCACGGGAGAAGAAGTGTCAAGAAAAGTACATAGAAAATGCACAAAAACAATGCGATTTAAGAGGAAAAAGCGGACATTGCGTCCGCTTTTTCCTCCAAATTTGCAGGATTTTACTTAGTCATCGCTAACTGTTGCTGGTACTCCGCGTAGGGGCCTTTGTGGTCAGTGACCTGCCCGTCTTCGAAGTGCCAGACACGGGTGCCGACCTCGTCGATCAGGTCTTCGTCGTGCGTGACCAGCAGGACGGTGCCCTCATACCGCTGTAGCGCCTGGTTGAGCGCGTTGATACTTTCCAGGTCAAGGTGGTTCGTCGGCTCGTCGAGGACAAGGATGTTCGGCTTCTCCAGCATGAGGCGGCAGAAGAGCAGGCGCGCGGCCTCTCCGCCGGAGAGAGCGTCGGTCTTCTTGAGACCCTCTTCACCGCGGAAGAGCATCTGGCCGAGGATGCCGCGAATCTCTTCCGTCGTCTTCTTCGGGTCGAAGGAGTGGAGCCACTCGCTGACGGTGGTTCCCTTCTGGATGCCGCCGGTATGGTCCTGCGCAAAGTAGCCGATCTGCGCTTCGTGGCCCCACTTAACCACACCGCCGGTGCGCTCGAAGTCTTTTTCGAGGCCATAGCTGGCCATGTCGGGCATGCCTTGGAGGAGGCACTTGAGCATGGTCGTCTTACCGGTGCCGTTGCGGCCAATGAGGACGACCTTATCGCCACGCATCAGGGCACTGGTGAAGGGCTTGAAGACCTGCACGCCGTCATAACTGTGCGTGACATGCTCCACCTCAAGCACGTGCTTGCCTGATGGCCGGTTCATCTCAAAACGGATATAAGGACGCGCGATGTTGGAGCGAGCAAGCTCTGTGGTGGCGAGACGCTCCACTTCCTTCTTACGCGAGTTCACCTGGCTGGAACGTGTACCAGCGCTGAAGCGGGCGATGAACTCGTTGAGCTGAGCGATCTTCTTCTCGCGCTCTTCGTTCTGCGACTCGATGCGGGTGCGGACGCTGGTCTTCTGGAGCACCATGTCGTCGTAGCCGCCGCTGTAGGTAATGATGGTCTGGTAATCGATGTCCGCAATATGCGTGCAGACCGCGTTGAGGAAGTGGCGGTCGTGAGAGATCGTGATGAGCGTACCGCGATACTTCAGCAGGAACTCGACCAGCCAGTGAATGGAGTCGAGATCGAGCGAGTTGGTAGGCTCGTCGAGCAGCAGCGCATCCGGATCGCCGAAGAGCGCCTGTGCCAGCAGAACACGCACCTTCTGTCCGCCTTGCAGTTCACTCATCTTGCGCTCGTGCAACTCATCAGGAATATCGAGGCCCTGTAGCAGAATGGCCGCATCGCTCTCAGCTTCGTAACCGTTCTCTTCGCCAACGATGCCTTCGAGTTCGCCGAGACGGATGCCGTCTTCGTCACTCAGTTCAGCTTTGTTGTAGAGGTTCTCGCGCTCTTCCAGCGCGGCCCAGAGAGGCTTGTTGCCCATGATGACGGTATCGATCACGCGATACGCATCGAAGGCATACTGGTCCTGGCTGAGAACGCCCATCTTACGCGGGCGCACGACACTTCCCTTCTGCGCATCGTGCTCGCCGGTGAGCACCTTCATAAAAGTAGATTTCCCAGCTCCGTTAGGGCCGGTGAGGCCGTAGCGCCGGCCTGCAATAAATGTCGTGCTCACGTCCTCAAAAAGAACCTTGGAGCCATACCGCATGGAAACATTGGAAACAGAAATCATGTTCTCTCAATCCTAAATAGTTACTGAGGCCGTTCATCCTGCAAAGAGAACGCGTAAAACCTGAGACGCACGAGCGCACAAAGGCTCATTTGGCAATCTTTGCGCGCTCGTGCGAGAAACTAGCGGCGGCGGCGTCCGCCGTTGCCACCACTGGGACGTCCACCACCTGAACGATTGCCACCGTTGCCACTTCCACCGGAGCGACGACGTCCACCACCTCCGCCCTGCGGACGGCGATACGGAGTTTCCGTCGGCTCAATGCCAGTACCTGCCGGATTTGTCTTCCATGCACGCACTTCAAGCTGCATCAGATCGTTCACCTGTGCAACATCGACAGGCTTATTGCGTTCTTCCTTGGCAAGCGATGGGTCTGCTTCGCTCCACAAGAAGTTCATCTTGATCTCGCGCTCCAGCTTGCGGGCATCGGAGATCTCCTGCGGCATGACGAACGTTGTTGCAACGCCGGTTGCGCCTGCGCGTCCCGTGCGGCCAATGCGATGCACAAAGTCATCCGAGCCATTGGGCAGATCGTAGTTCACAACGTGCGCAATGTGGGAGATGTCGATGCCGCGCGCGGCAACGTCCGTCGCCACCATCACGCGGCTCTTGCCTGTTGCGAAGGTCTTGAGCGCCGACGTGCGTTGCGACTGCGAACGATCACCGTGAATCACACTGGTGGCGTGACCAAGCTTTTCCAACTTGCGGCCCAGACGCTCCGCGCCGTGCTTTGTGCGCGAGAAGACGAGATAGGTGCCGCTCTCGTCCTTTAGCATCTTGTCGAGTTGTGAGAGCTTCTGGTCCTGCATTACCTTCACGGCGCGCAGTTCTACGCGCTCGTTCGGCTTGCTGGTGGTGCCGATCTTTACCCGCACGGGATTGTAGACGTAGTCCTTCACCACTTCGGCGATGCTGGCATCGAGCGTGGCCGAGTAGCACATGGTCTGGCGGTCCTTCGGGATGGCACCTACGATGCGGCGAATGGCGGGAAGGAAGCCCATATCCAACATGCGATCGACTTCGTCGAGCACGAGCATTTCGACGTGGCTCAGGTTGATCTCGCGCCGTTTGAGGTAATCCTCAAGACGGCCGGGCGTTGCGACGACGAGACGCGGTCCGCGACGGAGCGCGTCAAGCTGCGCGCCTTCGCTCATCCCACCGCAGACGAGCACGGAATCCTGTTTCGCGCTGGGCACAATCTTGGCGTAGTTCTCAAGCACCTGCATCGCGAGTTCGCGCGTGGGCAGCAGCACGAGCGAACGAATAGGAGCGCGCTTGCCTTCCACGCGAGGCGCGGGGGTCTGCTCCATGATCTCAATCATGGGCACGAGGAAGCTCAGGGTTTTGCCGGTGCCGGTAGCTGCGGTGGCCAGAACGTCGTGGCCATCGAGCGCGGGTGGAATAGCTTCCGCCTGCACCGGTGTGGGACTGATGAACTTGGCCGCGGCGAGGCGCTGCTTGAGGCTGTTGGAGATATCAAAATCGTTGAAGTGGACCTGCTTTTTTGCAGGCGTGGTCGCGTCCTTTGCGGGCGCGTTTTCGATCAATGTATTGTTCAAAATCTTCTCAGTCTTTTATATGTAGTACGCGGCAGCGTCTCAGTACATGTGTGCGAGTGTCTGCCTGCCAGCTTTACGTAAGCAAAGGTTTGCAGCGTGTGTTGCGGGCCGCTGGCTTTGGCACGCACACCATGGACTGTCTTGTTTCAGCACGCTTGTCAGGGGTGCTGCTGCACGGCGAGGTCCGTATCTCGCGGACCAATCAAGCCAGAGCTAACAGCTACTAAGAGGTATCGCAGTCTCTGGCTCACCCCAATCCACATCGGGTGTTCCCGCGATCTCCGGCGCAAGGTGCACGCCTGTATGTATCTTACCATTCTTTTGGCGATTATCGCTCGCGATAGGCTGGCTCTCGTGCATCCTGCAACTGTATGCGTGCTGCTCGTCGTCTTTGTGGCGACGCTGATTCGTTCCACCTTTGGCTTTGGCGAAGCGCTCATCGCCGTGCCTTTGCTGGCGCTGTTTATGCCGGTGAATCAGGCCGCCCCGCTAGCAGTGTTGCTCTCCATCACCATTGCGGCGGTGGTTGTAGTGCAGGACTGGCGCAAGATCCATCTACGCAGCGCAGGATGGCTGCTGGCTGCGACGCTTGTGTCCACGCCGCTCGGCGTTCTGGTGGTGACGCGCTGCAACCCTGTTTCTGTGAAGGCTCTATTGGGTGTGCTGATCGGGGGCTTTTCTGCATATCTGCTTGCGGGCAAGAAGCCACTGGTGCTGCATGAAGACAGCCGCGGATGGATGCTTGGCTGCGGTCTACTCGCCGGTGTTCTGGGCGGAGCGTATGGGATGAACGGACCGCCTCTGGTCATCTACGGCGCGATGCGACGATGGACACCGCAGCACTTTCGCGCAACGTTGCAGGGATACTTTCTGCCTGCGAGCATGATGGCGATGGCCGGCTACTGGATCGCCGGACTATGGGTACCTGCTGTGACACACGACTATGTCATTGCCCTGCCCGCAATGGTGCCCGCGATCTTTCTTGGACGCGCGATCAATCATCGTCTGTGCGGCGATGCGTTTTTGAAGTACGTCTACATTGGTTTGCTCGCTGTGGGTGTGGCGCTTCTGTTACAAGCTTTGCATCGTTAGGTCGTTTTGCGTTGCGACGGCACGGCGGCAAGCAGCGTGAGGTATCCATCTACAAGCAGACCTTCATAACCATGCGGCTTTCCATCCCAGGTCATCCAGTCGTAGGTCATGCCATTGGGCCCGCGGCCCTGAAAACGCCCGTCTTCAAAACTCTGGATCAGGGGGTAGAGGATCGCATCTGCTTCTTTGTTGCGGCCTAACGTGCGCATCGCCTGAATGGTGTAGTAGGCGTAGCAAGCTGTGGCGCCGCCATTCTCATAAATTTGGAAGCCGTCGGAGCCATCTGCATTCTTCGATCCGCCAAAGCGGTTGCGGCTGTCTACATAATCTTCTTTGCGGACCGGGATGAGGTTGCCAGGCAGGCCGAAGGCGAAATTCGTGTAGCCCACTTCTTTCATCTTGGCCATCAGTTTGTCCCAGATGGCATTGCCCTGCTGCTGCGTGACGAGACCATAGGTGACGGCCATGCCGTTGACGAACAGAAAGTAGTAGTCGTGCAGTTTGCCGTCCGCGCTCTTCCATCCGGCGAGCACGCCAGTGGCGGGGTTGTAGAACGTCTTGTAGTAAATGGCTTTGATCTGCTGTGCGCGTTTGCGATAATCCTCTACTTGATGTGGAGTACCGGCCTTTTCCGCAAGCATTTGCATCGCTTCAAACGCCTTATAAGCGAGCGCGTTGGAGTACGCATCCTTGTGCGCGAAGCCGATGGTGTCCCACCAGTTGGCGGGACGCGCAGTCATCTTCTCCGGCCATGAGCCGGAGTTGCCGCTGAGTGGATATTCGAGCAGGCCATCGCCGTCTGTGTCGTAGGAGATCATTTTGTCTGCCCATGTTTTCAGGACGGACCAGTTGCGCTTCACCCATGCAGTGTCGTTGCTGGCGCGTACATAGTCCGCACAGGCCATCAGTAACGATGGATAGGTGTCGAGAAAGTCCCATTTGATGACAGGACTGTCGTTGTAGCCCACCATCCCGTAGGCCTTCATGCCGCCGATGTAGCGGTCGAGTGTCTGGCGCAGGATATCGACTGCGCTAAGCCCCGGTGCAAGCAGTGGCAGTTCCACGGCCATCGCTGAATACTCAAAAACCGTAAAGGCGCAGGTATCGCTCGCAACGTTGTTGGCCAGCGCGCGGCGGCGTGGATTGAGTTGCAGCATGGAGAGAAAGTCGCGGCGATACCCATCGAAACGCGGATCATTCGCGATGCTTTTGTTTTCCATTGCTGGATAGATCGCTGTGACTTCGAGGTTGTACTCCACCGACTTGTGCTCTGCGGTAGCTGCCGGAAACGTGACGCGGATAAAGCTCTCCTCCGGCGTGTGCTTTGCGTCGTAATCCAGCGCGAGACCATGTTGCGGTGACGTAATGCGCAAGGTGCCATGCGCGGGAAAGTGCAGCAGCGCGGGCAGCTTTATTTGACCTGTTTCGTTGAAGAGACCAAGCAGCGTGGCGTGGCTGTCGATCGTAAATTCCAGCGTGAGCGGCCTCGGCACCGACTCCTTTGTGAAGCTTGAGTACAAGCTGAAACTATGCTCCTGCTTCCCACTGCCCCATCCAGATATTGTTGCATTGCAGTTGCGCGTTGAGGGAGCCGCCAGCATGTTTGTATCGACCTTGTTCTTCCCCAAAGAATCAACGGCCAGGAAAGAGATGCTCCCGTCCTGAAGCACCACATTCATATAAGCGCTTTTAGATGGCTGGGCGAACGATGTGCCAGGACTACCAGCAAAGGCCATTGAAGGAAAACTCTGCACAGCCGCAGCACCCGCGGCAAGCTTCACAAAATCTCTGCGTGAACTCATGCGCACCATCGTACAGAAAAGAAGAGAGCCGAAGCACCTGGCCTCGGCTCTCTTACCAAAACTCACGACTAATCTGCCAACTAGATATGGCAGGCTACCATGCCGCGTTTTTCGAGATAACGCTGGTGGTATTCCTCTGCGGGCCAGAAGGTGGCGGCCGGTTCCACCTTCGTGACGATGGGTTTGCGGAAGACGCCTGCGGCGCTGAGGTCCGCGATCTTCTCGCGCGCCTGCCGCATCTGCTCTTCGTTATGCGCAAAGACGACGCTGCGATATTGCGTGCCCCAGTCCGGACCCTGCCGGTTGAGTTGCGTGGGATCGTGCAATCCGAAGAACGCGTCGAGCAGCGTTTCGTAGGTCACGCGCGAAGGATCGTAGGTGACCTGCACCACTTCCGCATGACCTGTAGTGTCCGTGCAAACATCCTTGTAGGTCGGTTTTTCAAGATTGCCGCCTTCGTAGCCGACAGTAGTATCCAAGACTCCGGGGATCTCACTCAGGCGAGCTTCTACACCCCAGAAGCAGCCTGCTCCAAACGTTGCTTTTTCAATTGGCACTTCTACATCTCCTTACTGCTCTTGCAAGACGGCGCAAGGATTTACGCCGACATCTATTGGATGCATCTGCCGCGTCTTTGTAACCCGTGCAAAACCCCTCGCAATGTTGCGAAAAAGCTACGTCCACTGCATGACAATCATGCATCCAGTGTGCTTATGAAAGAGGTCTCGCCCGGCTATAAAAAGACACACACCGCTGCAAGCCAAACCTTACGACGGCGAGCATTCTGCTCCCACACAGGTATGGAGTGCAAGTCGAATTTTTCGTGTGTTCAGAGATGGATGCTTATGGTATTCCGAATGATGGAATACTCGCGGGAATCAGTCTTTTTTGTACCGCGAAAAAGTCTTGCGCTTTCCGGTTTTTTTCCCAGGCAGCGTAAGCTTGGCAGCTTCAGGAAGGCTCTTTCTGCGCTGCACTGGCTTACCTGCTGCTGCACGGTTCAGCGCCTGCACTTCACCTTCGCGCAGTTCGCGAAACTGGCCGGGCTCCACATCCAGTACCAGCGCGCCATAGCCAATGCGGCGGATCTTTTCGACGTGATGGCCGACCTCTTCCAGCATCTTGCGTATCTGCCGGTTGCGGCCTTCCGTCAGTGTGATCTCAAACCAAGGATTTTCTCCCCGACGAACGAGTTCCACCTTTGCCGGTGCAGTAAGTACGCGGTTGCGGCGTGAGCCCGGCGTTGCATCCTGCAAACGTCCGCGCTCGATCATTAGGCCGCGGCGAAGCTGATCGATGGCTTCTTCGCTCGGCATACCGGAGACTTTGACGAGATATGTCTTCTCTACCGACGACGATGCCTTTGATAATTTGTTCGCAAGCTCGCCATCGTTGGTCATCAACAGCAGACCTTCGGAGTTGTAATCGAGACGGCCGATGGGATAGAGGCGCACATCAGGCAGATAGCCCGCCTGGCGCATCAGGTCCATCACGGTCGGTCGCTTTTCCGGATCGGCGAGCGTGGTGATAAATCCGCGCGGCTTGTTGAGCATGAAGTAGCGATGCTCCTGCGCGCCCTGAATCAGCTTGCCGTCTACACGGACGTGGTCTTTGCCGGGAATAGCGCGAGTGCCGAGTTCGGTGACAGTTTGTCCGTTGAGCTGGACGCGGCCAGCGAGGATGATCTCTTCTGCCTTGCGACGCGATGCGATGCCAGCGTCGGCGAGGATCTTTTGTAGGCGAACGCCTTCTAGTGCTGTGTGATTGTTGGGGGATTTTGTCATTGGATGTCCTGCCCTCCCGGCGGTCATTTGTGAGTTGTGAGTTGTGAGTTGTGAGTTGTGAGGATCAGTTGTCAGTTTTGGTCTTTCTTCATTTTAGACGCAGAGGGACAACAAGCGATTGCGACTACCAAGGCATAGCTCACATTGTCGCGCGATGAATGTTCGCACTCCCCGACAGTCAGCAAAGCAGTTCTCCGGAAACTGACAACTGACAGATCTACTCTGACGGTTCGTCGCCCGATTCCGTGACGAGCAACTCCCCATCGGGTGAAGTCTTCTCCGCACCTTCATCTTCTACCGAGTGGCCATCGCCATCCGGTTGCGCATCCACCGCAAGTTCACCCGCAATCGTCTCCGCATCGCCGCGTGCGTTCGCATCTTCGATGATGGCGCGCGTTGCGGCTTCGTCCATCGGCAGGTCTTCCTGCTCATTCAACTCACCGGCCATCTTTTCAAACTCTTCGATCGACGGAAGCTCGTTGACATCTTTCAGCCCAAAGCGGACGAGAAATTCCTTGGTCGTCTTGTACAACATCGGGCGGCCAACAACCTGTTTGCGGCCTGCGGTCTGGATGAGCTTGCGCGTCATCAGCCCGCCGAGCACGCCGGCAGAGTCCACGCCGCGAATCTCAGAGATTTCAGCGGCAGTAACAGGCTGCTTGTAAGCCACGACGGCCAGCGTCTCCAGTGCCTGGAGCGAGAGTTTGAGCGGCGGCTTGAGGCTCTTCACAAATCCGCGCACCGCATCGTGATACTCAGGCTTGGTGCCAAACCGATAGCCTCCAGCTACTTCGCGAACTTCAATGCCGCGGTCGCCTTCTTCATACTCGCGGATGAGCGCATCCACCTGCGCACGCAGATAGTCGCGGATAGCGCGCTCCTGCTCACGTTGAAGCTTCTTCTCTGCCTCGGGATCTTTCAGCGTTTCCAGGGATGCGGTTTCAGGAGCGGATTCTTCCAGCACAGCCCCCTCAGAAGCGGTATCTGCTGCTCCTCCGGTGAATGGCTCCCCTTCACTGGAATGCTGATCGCCCACTCCGGCGGACTCCTCCAGAGCAGCTTCTTCGGTCGCTTCCGCATTGACAGTCTCGATAGGTTCTTCAGCGTTGCTCGCTTCAGTTTCTTCGGCGTCGGGTCCATCGGTAATTTCGAGGGCCAGCTCAGTCTGTTTCGCGCGCTGCTCTTCAATCTCGGCCAAGGCCTCTTCGCCCAGCAGACCAACCAACTGCGCCAGCGTGACCGGCTCTTCCGACGCGTAGATGACCGCCTCGATCTTTGACTTCAAACTCATCGTTTCGCTCGAACTTCCATGTTTGCGGTGTACACAAAAGTGTAACCGCGCGAATGCCTTAGAGTTTCGATCGTGTTTTCCACTTCCTTATAAATATTTATTTTTGGAGGTGCTGTCATAGCAACCCACAAACGTCTAACCAGTGCCTTCTGCGTTGGGAGAGACATGTTACGAATCGTCACGATATCCGTGGGTTTGAATGTGTGCTGCGGGGCCTTTGCTCAGGCTCCTGTTATGAAAGCTGTCGCGCACCCAAAAGTAACATTTCTGAACAAAAACCCTGTCACTGGATTCAATTCAGGATTACGCAACGCCGGTTCGATGTGTACGGAGGATGGTGCAACCATCTACGTGCAAACCTTTGATAAGCCTGGCTTTGTACAGATTACTCGAGTTTCCGATTCTGGCAATGTAAGCACACGCATGCTGCATGCTCCCCTAAATGCGGGTGGTGTCAAGGTCCTTGACTGGTTCGTAGGCAATAAGGATATTGTTCTTTTGATCAAGGTATGGGACCGCAGCGACGATGACGTGCAACACAACGTCCGCTACCTGCTTTACACCATGGAAGGCCTCGGCGGAAGCGAACCCGATATCGTTTCCTTGGACGTGAAATTTAGACCGCGAAACGCGGCTATCTTTGGCAATGGAGATCTGCTGCTCACAGGCCAAGACGATGCCAATGATCTTCCTGAGCTTGCCATCGTAAAGCGCGATGGAACGGTGGCCCGCTTCTACGATTTATCGACTATGCGCGGCGGTGTCTCAACATACGCGCATGACCTGGTCAACGGAAGATTTATCCCATATGGCAATGATTTGCTGCTGGCTGGCTCCGGTGGAGACGCCCGGGTGCTCATCTTACGTGCAAATGGCGATGGCCGGGCCATCACGCTCCATGCCCCACAGGGATTTGCCATCGCTCAAATATTGAACTCCGGTGATAGCGGTATCCTTGTTGTCCGCGTACGGCCATCAGGGCATACGAAATCGGCAGAAGACACCGGGCGCATTCTCGAATACAGCGCCCCATCAGGCAGGCTGCTGAGCTGGCTTGATCTCGATGGAGTTAAGAGTGAGGACGTGACCTGTGCCGTGAACCTCTCTCTTACAGCGATTACGCCCGACCCCGAATTCAAACCTGCAGAGAACACCTTAAGGAGTGAGAGATCAGATTTGTCCCCGCAGGAGCAGGTCCCGATAGTAGTGCTGACATCGAAACGATAATGTGCATGGGTAATCAGTTGTCCTCGTTCAGTGGGCACGAACTTTGCGCCATATTTCATGACCAGGAGTTCGACGGATGTCCGTATCTAAGACGAATTTTTCGGTAATCACAGCCGATATCACTACCCTGCATGTAGATGCCATTGTGAACGCGGCCAACTCCTCCCTCCTGGGGGGAGGCGGTGTGGATGGCGCCATCCACCGCGCTGCTGGTCCGGAGCTGCTGGAAGCCTGCCGCAAGCTGAAGGGATGCGCCACTGGGGATGCAAAAGCTACACCGGGGTTCCGGCTGCCGGCGAAGTGGATCTTTCATACAGTAGGACCGGTGTGGAATGGCGGTAAAAGAGGTGAGGACGAGCTGCTGGCTTCCTGTTACCGGAGATGTATGGAACTGGCAGCGGAGCACGCCTGCTCTTCGGTTGCATTTCCGGCCATTTCCACAGGGGTCTATCGTTTTCCACTGGAGCGCGCTACACAGATCGCAGTGCGCACAGTGAAGGAACAGATGCAGAATGCACCTGCCCTGGACCGTGTCGTATTCTGCTGCTTCAATCCACAAACATACGCAGCCTACCGGTCGCTACTCGACTAGACTTCAAGCCGCATGATGCAGAGAGCGCCCCGACTGCTCCATAACGATCTGATTCCGTAAAGTAATGAAATCTTCTTCGCAACGAGAAGAGCAGAAGGACAAGCTGCTGTTCGACTCCACACACGTGCCGCACCAGCGGCAACTACGGCTGGAACAAAAGGCATTTCCGCTGTGACGGAATAGCGAACACAAGGCCACGATCACGATTGGAACCAACAGCGAGATCGAAATATAAGCAATCAAAAATGACAGAACTTTCAAGACTGTCTCTCCACGGCACTTCTTCATCGCGAAAAAGGAGACTCCCTTTCGGACCGGAGAAGATTAGTGATGAGGTAGACAATTTGACAAGAGTTCTTTCGTAATACGAAGTAACTTCCTCTGGAAAACCGGGTTTCAATCTTGTTTAAAAGATTTTGAAGTGAATGGTCAGGTACTTTTTAGGATCGCTGCGGATGGTATTGACCAGCATCTGCGAGTCCACCGCAAGCTTGTCGAGGTTCTTATACAGCGACGGATCCTTCACCAGCATGCCGGCCGTTCCCTCTCCACGGTCTATACCGCCGAGAATATTGTCCAGGCGTGTGACAGTGTCCTCCAGTTTCTGGGCAAACTGAGGATCTTTGGTCAGCTTGCCTAAGGCGCCGCGGCCAGCGTCAGCCTCTGCCAGCAACGAGTTGGCGTGCGTCAGTGTCTGGTTCAGATTGTTATAGAGTGTGTCGTCTTTCAGCAGCTTGCCGGCTGAACCCTTGCCTTCATCCAGATCGGTTGCAATGTGCTCCAGGTGTGACGTGGTGTTGTTCAGGTGGTTGTAGATGTCGTCGTTGTTCAGCAGCTTACCGAGGCTGCCTTTGCCGTTGTTCAGGTTTTCACTCAACTTCTGCAGTTGAAAGACCGTCGCATTCGCGCGGTTATAAAGTGCGTCGTCGTAAATCAGTTGGCCAATAGCGCCCTTGCCCTGCGAGATGTTGTCTACGATACGGTCGAGCTTGGCCAGAATCACATTGAGGCTCTCGATAGTGCCCTGGCTGGCCTTTACTACGTCCTGCAGATTGGGCGTCTCCAGCGTCTTGATCTCGTCCCCATCCTGCAACTGCGGGCCTGTGGCAAACTGGCTGTTGAGATCGACGACGGTATCTCCCAGCACGCCAACGGTGCTCAGCGCACTCTTCGTATCCTTGCGCAGCATGGGCAGATAGCGGGTGTCGAGCTTCATGGTCACTTCCACCGGCGTGAGCTTGCGCGCCGGGTCACTGATGACCTTCACTTTGTCCACATTGCCCACGGTCACGCCCTGCAAATTGACGGGAGCGCCTTCCTTAAGACCCGAGGAGTTTTCAAAATAGCTGCGGACGGTGATCTTCTTAGTGAAGAGGCCTGTGCCTTGTGCGCTGGTCATGAGAAAGAGCAGCGCTACCAGCAGAATGGCGGAGATGGCCACAATCACACCTACCTTCAACTGCGACCACTTCACTTCTTTCTGACTAGGCATGCGCGGACACTGCTCCTGAGTACGTCACGGACCGGGCGCTCGGCACCTCGGTTTCTCGATTGCATAAAGATTACTGGAATTGGGATGCTCTCCAACACCTAACGGTTTCAAGGTTCAATACTTAGACTGACTCCAGAATCACTATGGCCATGGCCGATTCCCGCCCATGAGTAAGGCTGAGATGGGACTTTTGTGCTCCGAGCATGGTTGCCCGTTCTTCTGCCCGGCCATGAAAGACCAGCTCCGGTCTGGAACCCCGGCTGCGTATCACCTCAATCTCTCTCCATGAAATGCCGCGGCTAATGCCCGTACCCAGCGCTTTGGCCGCTGCTTCTTTGGCCGCAAACCGGGCTGCAAAGCTCTCTGCTGCCCCCTTATGCTTGCTTCGGCAATAAGCTATTTCCTTCTCTGTAAAGACTTTCTGTTCAAACCGCGCGCCGAACCGTTCCAGCGCCTCGCGTACGCGGGCAATCTCAACCAGGTCCGTGCCTATGCCGATAATCATCCCTCGAACGTACCACGCCACGGCCCGCCATGCGGGTAACGTCCTGCCGGGAACCGAAGGTAGTTCGACTGCGTACTACTTTGCATGGGCGCCATGCACATGCCGGTTTCTGCAAACTTTGCCAAGGGAAGCCCCCACGCATTGTTCTCCTCAATGGAATTTCCGGTGCTGCGAATTGTGCGCCCTGCCGCCCTTCCTGCGAAGGTAGAGATAAAGAAGGCCCTCGCGAGCGATACACTGCTGTCACAGAACGCCAGCGGAGCCGTGGTGGAGAAAACTGTAGAACAGATAGAACTGGAACGGCTGGCGGGCGCGTGCCGCGGCGGAGATACCTCTGCATGGCAGCAACTGGTCACAACGCAGCACCGCCGCGTCTACGGCATCTGCTACCGCTTTACCGGCAACGCCACAGATGCGGAAGACCTGACCCAGGACGTTTTCCTGAAGGTCTATAAAAACCTCGAAACATTCGACGGCACCAAGGGCAACTTCACCACCTGGCTCACCACCTTGACGCGCAATCTGCTGGTAGACCACTTTCGCCGCACACGCCAGGACCGCGTAACCGACTCCATGGATGCCAGCAGCGATGGGGAAGCGGATGGTCCAACCATGGTCGATCGTCTGGCGGACACAGGCCGGACGCAGCACGACAATGTAGCCCAGATGGAGTTACGCGCGCAGGTGCAGCATGCGCTCAAACAAATTTCCCCTGAATTGCGCGAAGCAGTCATCCTGCGCGATCTGCAGGACATGGATTACAAGGAGATTGCCCAGGTGCTGCGAGTACCTGAGGGCACGGTAAAAAGCCGCATCAGCAGAGGGCGCGCGGAACTTGCCCGCCTGCTGCAACGCACGCAGGAAAGGCAGGTGGTGTAAGTGTCGGCGGATGACAAAAAGATGTTTGGCGCTGCGCCACATGGACCGACCGAAGGCATGAGTTGCGCCCGCTGCGAAGCGCTTCTGATGGATGCGATGGACGGCAAGCTGCCCGCGGAAGAGAAAGCAGCATTCGATCTGCATCTGCATCACTGCACGGAATGTGCGCGCAAGCTGGAAGAGGGCAAGCGCGGTATGGCCTGGTTGCAGATGTTGAGGCAGGCTGCGCCGGAACCATCAGACGGTCTCGTCAACCGCATTCTTCTGGCCACATCGGGTGTTCCGTTTACGGAGAGCGCCCACGGCGCACATCTCACCGCGGCGCGAGTGCTTCCATTCCGTGTGAGCGCACTAAAGCAGCGCATGGTGCATTACGGCCGCGTCGCCGCGCAGCCGCGCCTGGCCATGACGGCAGCCATGGCGTTCTTCTCCATCGCTGTCACATTGAACCTTTTCGGAGTACATGTAACCCAGTTGCGGGCAAGCGATCTGAAACCGGCAAACCTGCGGCGTACCTTCTGGAGAACGAACCAGAGCGTGGTGCGCTATTACGACAATCTGCGCGTAGTGTATGAGCTGCAATCGCGCGTGCGTGAGCTGCGTGACGATCATCCTGTACCGGAGTCTGCGCCAAAACCACCCAATCCGCAAAACGACACCAGGCATAAGAACAAAGATGGCAAAGGTGCAGGTGGCGGATCGAGCTTGAAACAGCCGCGCGAGACATATCGCAACCATCCTGTAGCTGACACAACTCTGTTGATTTTTGCCGAAGTTCAAAAGGGCGCTCTGCGCAGAGAGGATCTGGCATGAACTGCATCCACCATCCCGATCGAGAGAGATCTGCTTTCTGCCAGATGTGCGGACGTCCGCTGTGCCATGAATGCACGCGGCGCGTAGGAACGTCTGTATATTGCGAAGAAGATCTAGCGGCAAAACTGGGCGAAACGCCTGTGACTGCTGTTCCTCCTGTGAGTTCTTACACTGACTCCGCCTTCGATGCCAACGACCCTAAACCCGGCATGGCAGCACTGCTTGGCTTTATTCCCGGCGTAGGGGCCATGTACAACGGGCAGTTTGCGAAAGGCCTGATTCACATCGCGGTCTTCGCCGTGCTGGTTTCGCTGGCAGATGGTAACGGCGTCTTCGGCATCTTTGTTGCCGGCTGGTACTTCTACATGATCATTGAGGCATACCAGACAGCGAAGGCCCGCAGAAATGGTACTCCCCTTCCCAACGCCTTTGGCCTGAACGACCTGGGCGAGCGCCTTTCCAATCGTATGTCCAATGCGGCACCGTACACACCACCTCCCACAGCCGGCGCACAAACGCCTCCAGAGTACGTCTACACACCGCCACAGACTGCTGCTAATCCGTACGACTACACAGCGGCTCCCCCGATTCCACCTGTGCCTCCCATGCCGCCTGTGCCTCCCGTATCCTGCTACGGAAGCTCATGCATACCCGCAGGCGCGGTGTGGATGATTGTTCTTGGCATCTTCTTTCTCTTGGGAACTTCGCACCGCTTCCCGCTCTTTCGTGGCGCCATCTTCTGGCCTCTCGTATTGATTGGCTGCGGTATCTACCAGTTCGTGCGGCGTGCACGGTTCGGCACAATGCTTGACGATGGATCACCTGTATACCGCTTGCATCTGTTGCACGCCGGGCGTGGAGCTTTTTGGATGGTGCTGGTTGGCATTCTGCTCTTCCTGCACACAACGCACATTCTTTCGTTTCACGACAGTTGGCCGTTCTTCCTGATCTTTGCCGGCGTTTGGATGTTCCTGGAGCGTTCCGTGTCCCAGCGAATGGCCGCTCAAGCCTACGTACCTTCACCTCCAGGAGCCACAGCAGCAAGCGGCCCCATCGTCACTCCACCGCCCAGTCCCGGAACTGCAATTGTGCCGTCAACGTATGAAGACCGTACGGAAGAAGGACGGTAACTGAACATGGCAACCACCCCACCGCCCTATAACGATCCTCGCTGGCAGCGCTACGCAGCACGCGAGCAGGCGCGCGCCCAACGCGAAGCATGGCGTGCCTACGCTCGCGCTCAGAAACAGCAGTGGCGCGGATATCAACGCACATCGATCATCGGTCCACTATTGTTGATTGCCGTGGGTGTGGTCTTTCTGCTCATCCACTTCGGCAGAATTTCATCGCCTGTCTTCTTTGCATGGTACGGCCGCTGGTGGCCAATGCTGCTAATCGTGATCGGGCTGCTTCGTCTGGGTGAGTGGCTATGGGCCCGTCGCACTGTAGAACAAGGCAAACCAGCTCCGCGCTATACCTTGGGGGCGATTGCCGGACTCGCACTCTTTCTGCTAGTCCTCTTCGGTATCGGAACAACCGCATTCACTCACACAAACAACAATCTTCTGCGCTTCTCCTTCAACGGCGAAGACTGGGAGAAATTCGCCGGCACCAAGCATGAGGCCGATCCTGCGCCCAGCATCGTTGCCTTGCCAGCCGGTTCTGCGATTTTTATTGAGAACCCGCATGGAGATGTAAGCGTGACTGGTCTAAGCGATGATGGCCAGCTGCACGTGCAGGCGCATCAGGAAATTTACGTCCGTCGCGACAGCGAGGCCGACGAAGCCTTGCGAGGCCTGAATCCAGACATCTCAAACTCCGGCAACAACTTCTCCATAAAAGTTCCTGCAAAGCCCACGGGCAGCGTCGACCTTACGGTGCAGGTGCCCGGCGGTACTGCCGTCACCGTCAACTCCGGCCGCGGCGATGTGCATGTTGGCAATATTCGTTCTGGCGTCAAGATTACGGCCAATCGCGGTGATGTCGATGTGAAGGCCATCACCGGTCCGGTTGTCGCTCGCGTCAATCATCGCGATGCCAGTCTCAGCATTTTCAATGTAACCGGTAGCGTTTCCGTTGAAGGCCGTGGCGATGCGTTGAGCGTCGGTGAGATCAACGGCAGTGTCAACATCAAGGGCGATTTCTTTAGCGGCGGACACCTTCAGCACGTGCGCGGCCCCATCGATCTGAATACTGGAAAGATCACTCTCTCACTCGCTCGGCTTGACGGCGAAATCAATCTGGACGAAAGCGATGAAATCAAAGTCGAACAGGCCGCCGGCCCGCTCGTCCTCAACACACAGAAACGCAACGTGAGCGTGACGCGCGTAACTGGACAGGTGAGTGTCGCAAATAGTTACGGAGATGTGAACATCGCATCCACGGCGCCCGTCGGACCGATTACTGTAGAGAATCACAATGGCGAAGTGGAAGTATCGCTTCCCTCGCGGTCTGCGTTCACCGTGCAGGCGAACACCAGCGATGGCGATGTCCACTCCGATTTCACACTGGCGAGCAAAACTTCGGATAATGCCGGCAACCTGAGCGGTACGGTAAATGGCGGCGGCCTCGCCATCAACCTCTCCACCACGCATGGCGACATCTCCATAAAACGCGCCGATCTTCCCGCTCTTTCGCCTCTGCCCAAGGCTCCGAGTATTGCAGCACCGGTCCCGCCATTGCCTCCTGTCCCTGCAATGGCAAACGATGCCCAGGAAGCTCTTCGAGACGCACAGCAGCAATTACGTCAGGCGCAGGAAGAAGTGAAACGCGCCCAGGCCCAAGCCGAACGCGAGACGAAGCAGGCACTCGCCGAAGCCAAACGTGAGCGCGAACATGCGTTGGCCGACGCGAAACGCGACCGTGAACAGGATAGGCGTGATCGCGAAAGAGAGCAGGAACGGCGCCAGCGTGAACGAGATCGCCAGCAGGACAGCACGTTCTAAAGCGATTTCCTTCAAAATGTGGGTGCTTTCCGATGATCTTTCAAGTTCGGCTATGAACATCGTTGATTTTCAAAATCGGGAATGGATCGAAATGCAATCTGCGGCTGCGCTGCATGACGAATAGCATGCACACTGGCCGGATAGATTTTGTGCTCCAGATCACCGCGCAAGCTGTCATGCACACGGCTTCGCAATTCATCCTGCTCAAAGAGCCAGCCGGTATGCTGCGCATCGGGGATCAGATCGTAAAGCGTAACTCCGACAAAAGTAGGTTTGCCATCAGGACACGCGCTCCAAATCCTGCTCAATAGCTGCAGAAGAGTCGTATCATCCTGCGCCTCCGCCACCCGCGTGTGGCACTCCAGAATCTGCTTTTCTCTCCCCGCAGAAAAACTGAGATACACCGACAAACCCTTCGCCCATAACTTTTGTTCACGCAATCGCCGTGCAGCGCGGCATAACAGTTTGCGCGCGACAGCGCCTGCTTGCTCTCTCGTGCGCAGACCAGGAGGAAGAACATGCTCGTGTCCGATGGTGGATTGCGCCGTTGCGGGCAGATCAAAGTCATATCCATGCAGCCGATACCACAGCCGTTCTCCCTCCAGGCTTCCCCAAACCGCACGCATCTGCTTCGGGGTAAGCGAAAGTAATTCCGACGTAGTGCGAATTCCCTGTTTCAGCAGACGAAGCTCCATACGTTCACCAATTCCAGGAACATCTCTTATCCCAAGCTGCATAAGGTGTTCCTTTACGGTTTCGGGCTCCAAGAGATAAAGTCCATTCGGCTTCTGCCATCCGGCGGCGATCTTAGCCAGCAGCTCGTTCGGAGCGATGCCGATCGAACAACGCAGATATCCTCCAAATTCATCTGCAAGTTCACGTTTGATCCTGCGCGCCACTTCCATGGCATCTTCAGGCGACGCAGCCCGGCTATCAAGAAGACACGCGACTTCATCGATTGAGCGCACATGCCGGATTGGAATGCAGCGCTTAATCACCTGTACAAATCGCCGGTGACATGCGGCATACTCTCGTTGACGAGCTACGATAAGTCGCAACTCAGGACACAACCGCTGAGCCTCAGCGATGTCCATGCCTGTCTTTACACCGAATTGCTTCGCTTCATAACTGCACGCGATGCAACAAGTGGTTACCGCTTGCACCGGCACCACCGCAATAGGCTTTCCACGCAACTCCGCTCTCAGCGTTTGTTCAACAGAAGCGAAGAACGCATTAAAGTCGACATAAAGCCATCGAACTCTGCTTGGAACAGGGGAAATCACTTTCTCAGTATAGGCGAATATATGGCGAACAATAATCCGACGCAAATGCAAAAAGCCTGCTCCGAAGAGCAGGCTTTCTATAATTATGCCGGCGATGACCTAATCTCCCACACAGTCACCCGTGCAGTACCATCGGCCCAGCGAGACTTAACTTCCGTGTTCGGGATGGGAACGGGTGTGGCCCTCGCGGTATTCTCACCGGCAAATTGTCGAGTATCGCGTTGCGATGACTCACGACTGAATAGATTGAGCTTTTGACGTATACCTTGTCTTACTTGGTTGTAGTCGTAACTACAGGGCTTGTATTGAGTTTCTCCAGAACAAGATCATGTTGTTGATCTGTGCAGAGTAAATTCTATGGACAAGCCGAACGGGCGATTAGTACTGGTAAGCTACACACATTACTGCGCTTCCACATCCA
>JAFDVR010000009.1 GCA_018268855.1 Acidobacteriota bacterium
CCAAACGCCACTGCGACTCACTCAACTCATGTCGATAGCCAGCCAGAAAATTACCCCCTGACCGTCTTCTACTCAAGCAAAACAACCCTGCAAAGAATCAAAACCGATTCGTCAGACACTGCCTACGCCAGGTGTGCAAAATAACAACTCGGTCCAGCCCCTTGGATTTCCTGAGCAGCACGTAAAAATTAATGGATCAACCGACAGCGCTGTAGGACAGATTGCGTATTACCTGGATGGTGGTTCGAATATGACAGGCATTCGCAATACAGGCAATCCTTTGCCTAACCCCGATGCTGTTCGTGAGATGTCGGTCCAAACGAGCAATTTCTCAGCCCAATTCGGCCGCTCGTCAGGCGGTGTGGTGACAGTGCTGACAAAATCCGGCACAAACTCGTTTCACGGATCGGCATTTGAGTTCTATCGCGAACGTAATCTGAATGCACAAACGCATAACGTTCCACCTTCAGCGGGAAAGGTTCCTTATAACCAGCATCGTTTTGGATTTACAGTAGGTGGCCCGATTCACAAAGATCGCACGTTCTTTTTCGGATCGTATGCAGGTTTCCGTTACATTTCTTCCAACGTGCTGGTGAACACAGTACCGAGTGCGGCAATGCGTACTGGTAATTTCTCTGAGAACCTTCCTACAACAGGCCTGACTGGTTCCGCCGCTTGCGCAGCGACATCTACGGCAACTAAGTTCTATGCCTGCAATCCGGCATCGAGCAACGCTGCAAAAACACCATATCCGGGCAACATTGTGCCAATCGCCGCTTTCGATCCAACGATCCGGGCCATCATGGATGCGGGTCTAATTCCGCTACCTAATCCATCAGCTAGCAGCGATAGTGTGTACACGCGACGCGATCTACAACGATTTACGCAACAGCGCGATGAGTACCTTGTAAAAGGCGAACATAAACTCACGCCGACACAGGCGCTTACGCTGTCCTATTTCCACATGTGGGGCAAACAGTTGTTGAATCCTTCCGGCAACAATGTGGCGGGCTGGACGCAGCACATCTATAACTTCACCCAGCACAATGCAAACGTGCAGCATGTCTGGACCATCTCCAACAATACTGTGAACCAGTTGTTCCTCGGGTATACTCGCTTGTTGGGCGGTCGCGTAGCTACTCCTGCAGAATCGCTGGCAGCATATGGTTCAACGCTAAACGTGCAGGGAACGCCATCGCGCTCCCAACTTGCTGTATCCGGCTGGTTCCAGGCGGGAAATGCAATCACCGGTCCAGTAACTGGAGCTAACGTATATATCTTCCGCGACGTGGTCAGTTCCACACATGGCAAACACACGCTCTATTTTGGCGGTGAAGCCAACCTTGAAAAGGATGCGCAGCAGACATTGCTGAATAACTATGGCATCTTCTCTTTCTCGCAGGCAAACAACACAGCCAATCGCACATCGGCAGCAATTACTGACTTCTTCTTTGGGCGCCCGAACACATTCAATCAGGACTCACCGGTGTATGCGAATGCGAACTATTGGAATTATGGCGTGTTCTTTCAGGACGATTGGCGGACAAGTTCGCGGTTGACAGTCAATCTGGGTGTTCGGTACGACGTGCAGACAACTCCACTAGATACGATGCGCCGCACCCTGAACTTCAAGGCAGGCGTGCAGTCTACCGCTGTGCCGCTAGCTCCTACCGGCCTCCAATTTCCCGGTGACCCCGGTGTAGCAGAGGGTGGTACACCAACGGAGTACACACATATTTCCCCGCGTGTCGGTTTCGCTTGGAATGTATATGGCGATGGCAAAACCATCGTCCATGCTGGAGCGGGTATCTTTTACGGAACAGTGTCAGGAAACCAGTTTGCCTATCCCTCAAACAACCAGCCATACGCCGTCCGCGCGCAATACAAAAAAGTCCTTTCAGTGGCCGATCCTTACACGAGCGATCCTGCAGAGTTCTGTCCAACGGGCACTGGCTGCACAGTAGGGGTTTCGCCTTATCCCTACAACTACGATCCCAAAGCTCCACGATTCATTCGTCCATCGTCGATCATCGCCGTCGATCCGGAATACAAGTGGCCGCGTATTTATCAAATCAACGTCGGTATTCAGCAGCAGTTCACTCCTAAGTTTGCGCTCACCATCAATTATGTGGGATCGATGGGACGTAATATGCCGGTGTTCCGCGATTACAACTATCCGCTCTTCAATGTGACGGCTGCGGGGCTGTCTGGCATCGGACCAGGATGCACTACGGCGCAGGCCTGCGGATATACAAATACCACCAGCAGCGTGGATAACCGTCGTCCACTGAATCAGCCGCTTACAGGCGGTTCAGCAAGCCCCACTTACTCCAACGTCTATGTGATTCAATCGAGTGAGAGTTCGAATTATCACGGTCTGCAGGTTTCGGCGGAACAGCGTCTGACCCACAACTTCAGCATCAAAGGCTTCTACATCTGGTCGCGCAATTTGGCCAGTCTTGATCTGGATACATCGGGCAATACTGGAAATAGTGCGGATAGTGCGTTCGAAGATCCGAATCTGCACTTCCTCGACAAACAACGTTCAGATTATGATCGGCGTCATCAGAGCGTGATCTCATTCGTTTATAAAGCCAACCACTCATTCAAGAGTGGATGGGTACGTGCATTGGCAAATGGCTGGACGGCCACGTCCATTATTACGATGCAGAGCGGTGCACCACTTAACATCACAACAGGTACGGACGTGAATGCTGATGCAATCAACAATGATCGTCCAAATCTATCGGGTATTGGTAAGCCGCGCCTCACCGACAACCACGGCTCGCGTACTGCGGCTATGGCCAACTGGGTGAATGTCGCATACTTCTGCACTTACTCGGCAACCAACCCTGCAGCTTGCCCAGGCGCGGGCCCTGCGGGTTCTGACGGAACGTTCCGCCGCAATGAACTGGATGGTCCTGGCCAACGTTCGATTGATGCTTCTCTCTTCCGCGACTTCAAGGTATGGGAGAACGTTAAGTTCCAGTTGCGCGGTGAGTCTACCAACGTCTTCAACTTGACGAATCTTCCTAATCCAACGACAACGGTAAGCTCCGCGTCAGGTTTCGGACGAATTAATGGATCGATCGATAACTCGAATGGAAACCACTTCGGTAACCGTATTATTCAGATCGGTGCTCGCATCCTGTTCTAACTCCCTTGTAGTTGTTCTCCTCCAAACAGGGTGGCGCATCGAGCGCCACCCGTCCTTTTGGCCCCGAAGGAATTCCTTATAGGTTCATCTATCGAACGGCCATCAGATAAACGCCCATTGCAATGCCGATGATAGCGAGAAGAACCGCGAGGAGAATGGCTTCCATCGAAACTCGGCCTGGGATCCATGTGGCAGTACGGAGTTCGCGGACGGTGCGGATGTGGCGGATCGTTGCGAGCAGGTTGACGAGCACGCCGAGTGTGACGAGGGCTACGCCTGACCAGAGCGAGAGGCCAGTGGAGCGGACGTGGAAATGCGTGTCTGTTGCGGCGAGCTGGCGCAAAAATAGACCAAATCGGCTGACGGCGAAACCGATGCCCATGAGCGCGAGGCCGGTGCGTATCCATGCCAGAAAGGTGCGCTCAACGGCGAGATACGTGGTGGCGTCCTGCCTGGCGGGATGCGGTGTATCGGTCATATGAGTGTGTTGCGAGAAGAGCGTGTATGCGTTGCTCACGGTCTGGTGCGTTATTCGCGGTATGATGGATGCGGTGCGGGAGTAGTTCAGTGGCAGAACGTCAGCTTCCCAAGCTGAATGTCGCCGGTTCGATCCCGGTCTCCCGCTCCATCGTTTACTAAGCTACTTGCCGAAGCTTGCGCCTGCCAGCGCAATATGGACGATAGGACCTTCCGCATACATCTGTCCGATCTGGCGGATAACCATTGGTACCTCTCCTCCAAGAACCCATACGAACTGGTCTTCGGGCTTTTTACCTGCAATGGAGGCGACGACGCCAGTAAGTCCGCCGAGTTCGATCTTGATACGGAAAATATTGGCGTGCCGCGTGTGTCCCGCGATGCGGAAGGTGCCCTTACCTGCGGGTGAGATCTCCAGCTTAACGAGTCGGCCTTTGCCGCTTGGCGCGAGCATGGAAATCTTAAACGGTTTGGTGTTTGGTGGAATGTTGAGCAGTTCTGTGCCAATGAAGCCGTTGGAGGTGTCAGGCGGCAGATCGAAATGCTCAGTTTCCACCTTCTGTTTTCCCTCTTTATCTGTAGAGCGTGAGGTCACGATCCCAGATTTTGCGTCTATTGTGACATCTATTGGTTTAGGGAACGAGGGGCCGCGTTGGATATGATGATCGCGAACCAGACGGAAGACGCCATGCTGTGAATAGGTGGTGGTTTCCTCATCTACCGATCCATCATGAAAGTTATAGGTGAGCCGCGAAGTCACGATGCTGCCACGTGTGGTCTGGATCACATCACCACTGGCGAGAAATGCACCACTTTCCGATCGAACAATAAGGAAGCCATGTGCAGCGCCCTGCGCATGTTTTACCCGAATGGGATCCGCGTGGATAAGAACCGGGGAGATAAGTAAGTAAGTGAGGCAGGTACGTACCGCGCCTTTGAACAAGTGGCCCTCCTGACGTAGCGGCGGGTGCGCCACGTGCATGAGGGCAGTGTGATGCAGCTTCTATGTGCGCTGGTTTACTTTCCTTCGCAGGAAGTCTCGTGAGCAGGGAGACGTCCACCCTGTGCTTTGGCTTCTGCCTCGCTCATGTACTTGCCTTCTTTGGTAGTGCCGTAGTTCTTGCCGCCGTAGCAGTGGTACACGCCAGTTTTGGTGTTGAGCCAAACCTTGCCTGGGCCACCTCCTTCCGCAGCCTTTTTCGCAGGTTTGGTAGTGGCTGCGTCAGCCTCGGTGGCTGGGCGCTTCTCCGTTTTTGCTTTCGAACCGCTGGCCGTTTTGCCTTCTGGGTTCGCAGCGATAAGGCCGTGATCGGACGGATAGGCAGGCGGCGGACCGAGCTTGCGCTGGTAGATAGGGCGCGGGTCGTTGCCGATATCGTTGCCAGCGGAGGTCTGCGCGAATGAGGTAAAGGCAAAGACGAGAGTTGCGGCGAATACGATCATGCGCATTGTAAAAAGACTCCTGAGTGCGTGATGAGAATTCTAGTCCATCCCCTTTTCACATGGCTCTAGGAAAAACAAAGGCCGCTCGAGTGAGCGGCCTTTGTTTGTTTTGGTGACTGACTAGCGCAGGCTGGCAGTGTGTTGCTGTTGCTGTGAGGCCTTGAGTTGTTCTTCGAGCGCCTGTGCTTCGGGCATGTAGCTGAGCGCTTTGGCAATAGTGGGATCGTTATCAGCGCGGATGCGCATGCCTTCCTGCTGTCCAAACTGCGAAGAGATTACTTCCGCCTTGAGGCTGGAACGGACCCAGTCTTTATCTTTATTGAAGTCTGCTTCGGTGTACGCGATGTTATTGGTCTTAAGCCATGCTTTGAACTCCTGTAGAACGGCATCGTCTACATTGAAGTTCTTATCCACGGTGCGGGTGGATAGATAGTGCGCGGAGAACTTGAAGAACGCCTGATTCTGCAGCAGAGTCGTCTGGAACGGCGTGTACTTCGGGATGTCGATAGTCTTGTCCGGTGTGATGCCGCCGCCGCCATATACGGTGCGTCCGGCGTCGGTGAGCTTCACCTCGGTGTTGCTCTTGTCCGCCTTCTTCGCGGTGTCGCGCACGAAATAGTAGTCGTAGAGCGAGACATTGTCGTAACTGCGCTGAATGAGGCGTCCGCTAGGCGTGTAGTAGTGGAAGGTGGTCAGCGCGAGACCGGTATTGTCAGGCGTCTGATAGACGGTCTGCACAAGGCCCTTGCCGAAGGTAGTTTCGCCGACGATGAGGGCGCGGTCATGGTCCTGCAGAGCGCCGGAGACGATCTCAGCAGCGGAGGCGGTATTGCGGTTCACCAGCACGACAATGGGGTACTGCTTGCCGTCAGAACCGTGATTGGCGCGGTAGACCTGGTCCTGGAAAGAGCGGCCCTTTTGCGAGACGACTACCTGGCCGCGCTGGAGGAACTTGTCCGCCATGGCGACAGCTTCATTGACGAGGCCACCAGGGTTGGATCGGAGGTCGATGAGCAGGCCGTTGATGGGGCCGAAGTGGTCGAGCGCTTCACCCACTTCCTTGCTGGTGGTTTCCATAAACTGCGTGACATGGATGTAACCGATACCGGGCTTGATCATGTACGCCAGATCGACGGAATTGCGCGGGATTTCTGCGCGAACAAGGTCGAATTCAAGCGGTTTTGGTTGACCTTCACGCACGATAGAGACATGTACGGGCGTGCCCTTAGCGCCGCGCAGCATGAGGGACACGGCAAGCGAGTCCATGCCGTCGGTGCTTTTGCCATCTACTTTGGAGATGATGTCGCCGGGGCGGATGCCGGCTTTGTATGAGGGTGTTCCTTCAAAGGGCGACATGACGACGATACGCTGCACGCCGCCGATCATCTGCGGCTGGATGGACATGCCCACGCCATAGTATTTGCCGCGCTGGTCTTCGCGCATCTGGGCGAAGGCCTTTGGATCGTAGAAGCTGGAGTGCGGGTCCAGCATATGGAGCATATTGGGGATGGCGCCGTCGTAGATGGCCTTGTCGATCTTGTCGTTGGTCAGCGGATCGGCGTAGTTCTGCTCCACGACAGAATAGGCATCGGTGAATTGGTGCAGGCTGTCGCGCAGGGTCGATTCTTCCGAGGCCTGTTGCGCGCTGACCTTCTGGTTCATGATTGAACCAACGATGCCGCAGGTGGAGAAGAAGAGCGTGAGCGACAGAAGTGCGCGTGAGCGAGTTGAAGCCATCCGGTAAGTGTCCCCTCAGAGGGCGGGGGCTGGTGAGCAAAGGTGTGGAAAATCCGCCCGCTGGTAGGACGAAGTATAGCACCGGAAGGTTATCGAAATCCCGCTCAGAAGGCTGCCTCCACGCTAATGACCGCTCGTATTTTGTTTCTTTTCAGCACGTGTCTGCTGTAGGCCGGTAACTGGGTCAGAGAGCAGCTTCGGATCGATGAGATAGAAATTTTCCGCGCCAATACGTCCGTTTGCGACAGAGCGGATGACAAAACGGATGCGAGCGGCTGGTTCTGCGGTTTTGACCTGCATGTGCAGCTTCAGCGGTGCAGTCGCCGAGGTAGTGTGAACAGGCGTGGTGAGCGAGGCGCGGTCGATCATCTTGCCTTTTAAGTCGAAGGTAGCGACAACGATGTTGAAATCCGCCTCGCCATTTTGCCAGGGAATGACGCCAGCGGGGACGTGGAGATAGAAGTCGTCAGAAGTTTTGCTGCCGCGTTCAACTGTCAGCGGAATACCGTCGTAAACCATGCGGTTCATGGCTGCGGCGGAAAGATCGAAGATGATCTGGTTGTCACGGTGCCGGTTGTGAGATTGCCGTACATACGAGTCGACGATCTGGTCCTCAAAGTAGCCGTGTCGAGCAGTTGCCTTCAGATTGGGGTCCTTCATCACCACTTCAATCTTGTGAAAGTAACGCGGATTAGTGGAGTCCACCACCGGGTTGTAGGCCAGCGTGTAGAACTCGCGGCCGCTGCGGACACTGGTTCCGATGAGGTTATTGACATCGTTGCGATTGAAGAAAACCCGCCCGCCGGTCTCTGCAGCAACGGTTGCGAGGCTTACATCGCTGGCAAAGCCTTCACCTCCGAAAGCCGCATCACCCCATACGCCGGCGTCGGGCATGGCAGTGCCATTGTCCTGCTTCAAACCGCCGGGATCGATGACATAGAGCGTCATGCGAGCTTCCATCATCATATTGATGCAGGCAGCGATAACGGCCTCATTGTGTCTGCGTTCGTTACCGTTAGGGCTGACAGCCTGAATGCCGCGGAATCCCTGCCCGATCCAAAGGATGTTCTTGTGCCCACGATGGCCGATGGTGGCCTGCGTAAGTTGAATGAGTGAGGCAAACGGTGCGGCGAAGATCAGCCGATTGTCCTGAGTTGGTCCCCATGGGTAGAACGTCATGTGATGGTCGAGGGCCTTCAGCAACTCCTGCTTGTCATTGGTGTAGTCCTGCAATACAACGAGGCGGTCTTTGTTGGCGACCACCAGCATCGTAGGCTGTGATAGAGGTGTCTCCTGTGCATCGAGATACTTCTTGAGCGAGTAGCGCGCATAGGCCCCGTCCTCAAACGGAGTAGAGATCTCGTCAATAACGAGAATGCTTACAGGCGCATCAGGAGCTTGTTTGTCCACCTCGTTGGTGGAGTGCAACTGCATCGGGAGCGAAGTCTGTTCCATAGGAGGATGAAAAGAACGGATCGTCTGCGGCTTGCCATCCTCGAGGATGAGAAAGTCTTCCTGCTTAAGATTTTTTACAGTGCGTCCGCTCACGTCGGTAACTACCACGTCCAGCGGAACAGTTTGGACTGTGGTGTGCAGGGTATACGAACGAGCGTCCGTTGCCTGCTGCCGTGTGTTTGTTTGGGCGAAGGTAGATGAAAATGCGGCAAGCATAAAACAGCAGACAGGCTTGAACACTGAGGTATCCAAAGAATGAGATAGGGCAAAGTTACGCTCTGTGTGGATGGACGTAAATGAAAAAAGCCGGGACGCTATGTCCGGGCTTTATTTGGATGGGATGTCGGACTAACGCCGTAATTGTGTGTTTAGAAAGATGAGTGTGCGGCGTTTAGCGTCTGCTGTGTCGACGGCGTTGTAACCACCTTTGTTGTTCTCGTTCTGGAAGGCATGGCCGGCATCTACGTACTCCTTTACATCCACGCGCTTGCCGAGGGCCTTCATCTGCTTCTCGAAGGTGGCGACCATATCGGGCGTGATGCCTTTGTCTTTTGCGCCAAAGTTGCCTAGAACGGGCGCCTGGATTTTGCTGAGGGTTGCGTCGTCCGTGGGCAGGGAACCATAGTTCACCACAACGGCCTGCAGATTGGGCTCGGCAATGGCGAACTCCAACGCGATGCCACCGCCCATGCACCAACCAATTACGCCGACCTTTGATGTCGGACCAGTCTGTGCATGGATGTAGTGCAGGATGGCTTCGAGGTCGCGGATTGCGCGGTCGTGCGGCAGAGCGCGCGAGAGCTGATGCGCGGTATCGGTATCGGTTGCTGCTTGTCCACGATAGATATCGAGCGCGTAAACGCTGAAGCCGGATGCGGCGAGAGAGCGGGCCTGGTCACGTACCCAATCATTGAGGCCCCACCACTCGGGGATGAGGATGACGGCGGGACTCTTGGGGCGTTGCACGCCCATGGCGAGAAATTGCTCGGCTTCGATGACGTCGTTGCCGCTCTTGAGCTTGATGACCGTGCCGCGATGGCCATTCTGCGCGATGGTGGTTCCCATCAGGGAGCCGTGGTCATGTTCTTGTGCGGTGAGAGGTAGTGTGGATGCGAGCAGAAGTGCGACAGCGAGTGTGATGCGCTTCATAGGTTGAATCTCCGCTGTCCATCTTAGACGAGTCCGAGGCGGAAGAAGTCGATGCCCGGAACTGGGTTGTCGTTGAAACGCTCTATTCTTTGGAACCCAGCGGACTCATAGAAATGCGTAGCCTCGGGAAACTTTTCACGCTGGGTATCGAGAAGGACGGAGGTCATCTGATGTTCTCGCGCCCAGTCGATAGCAGCCTGCATCAGGACGCGGCCTGCACCGGTACCGCGCGATTCAGGCGTGACGTAGAGGCGCTTGAGTTCGCATGCCTGTTCGCCATTGGGGAGGGTGCGCTTCTTGAGAGCGACGCAGCCGAGCGCCAGTCCTTCATCCGTCCGGGCGAGGAGCAGAGCGCCGTCGGGCGGTGCGTAGGGGAAGGGGAGCGCGGCGATATCTTTGTCGATTCCGGCGAGGCTGATGTCGATGCCGCGCGAGGAGACGAAGTCACCGTACGCACGGAAGAAGGTGCGTACGGTCTCGAGGTCGGAGTTGCCTGAGGTGATGTGTACCATCGCACACGTATCGATGCGCCTGAGAGTGTGGGCGATGCAGAATCTCTGCCTAACCCATGTACATACCGCCGTTCACATCGAGCGTGTGGCCGGTGATATATCCGGCATCATCGCTGGCGAGGAAAGCGACTGCTGCAGCGATGTCGGTGTCGCTGCCGTAGCGGGCGAGCGGAATCTGCGTGAGGATGCCGGACTTCTGCTCGTCCGTAAGCACGTCGGTCATCGCCGTCTGAATGAAGCCAGGCGCGACCGCGTTCACAGTGATGCCACGCGATGCGAACTCGCGCGCGAGCGATTTGGTAAGGCCGATCATGCCGGCCTTGGAGGCAGCGTAGTTGGCCTGGCCTGCCGCGCCTGTTTCGCCGACGACTGAGGTGATATTGATGATGCGACCCCAGCGCGCTTTCATCATGGACGAGATGACGGCCTGCGTGAGTAAGAATGAGCCGGTGAGGTTGGTGCGGAGCACGGCTTCAAAGTCGGCAAGCTTCATGCGGAGAGCGAGCGTGTCCTTGGTAATGCCGGCGTTGTTGACGAGGATGTCGACTTTTCCGAAGTGCGCGATGGCGGCCTTAGCGCCGGCCTTGATGGAGTCTTCGCTGGCCACGTCGAGCGCAAAGGTTGCGGCGGTGCCGTCTGCGGCTTCGATTTCGGACTTTACTTCGGTGAGCTTGGATTCATTGCGGGCAGCGAGTGCGACGGATGCGCCCTGTTTTGCGAGTGCGATGGCGATGGCGCGGCCGATGCCCTGAGATGCTCCGGTGACGAGTGCGACTTTTTCTTCAAGTGACATGCGTGAATTATAGGGAATCGTATGTCGAAAAGAGGTGGAACGGCCTCGGACCTCGCAAATAAAGTAGCCTTCTATGGCTATATGAGGATATAGTGCGGCTCACATGCGAAATCTTGAGTTTGTCCTTCGCCGAGGTCGCGCCCTATGCGCCGGTGTTGTTTTCTTGTTCTTTGCTAGTGCTATTGCAGGAGCGCAGTCCTCTTGTCCGTCGATGGTGGAGAAGACGAAAAGCCCTGCCGGTAACATGTTTACCGAAGAACAGGAAGGATGGCTGGGCGATGCTCTCGCGGATTTTGCTGAGCACCAGTACCGTGTGATCGACGATCCGGCAGAGACCGAGTATCTAAGAAAAATCGGCAACAAGGTGGTGGCTGCTCTCCCTCCGACGAAGATCAAGTTCAGGTTCTACATCCTGGATTCCGGCGAGGTGAATGGCCTCAGTTTTGCAGGTGGACGCATCTATCTCACGCGCAAACTGATTGCCAGCGCGGAGAACGAAGATGAAATTGCGGGAGTGCTCGGCCATGAAGTCGGCCATATCATCACGCACCAGAGTGCATTTGAAATTTCAGAGTTGATGCGCAAATTGCTGCACATTAATACCGTTGGCGATAAAGATGATATTTATCGCAAATATCACCAGCTTTTGGACGCAGAGGAGCGGCAACCTAGATCCATTTCGAACAACGAGGACAACGATCAGGGCGTGGCTGATTACGTTGGCTTGGTGGCTATGGCGAACGCCGGTTATGCTCCAACCAGCTATGCCGCATTTTGGAATCGCAGTTTTTTCGTCAACAACAAAACGGGAAACGCGTTCACCGATTTCTTTGGCGTGACCAAGCCATCGGAGAAGCGTCTTCGTGGCATGAAACAAATGATTGCAACGCTTCCTGCTGGATGCGGCGCAACCACAACGCAGGCCACAGCAGAATTTTTAAAATGGCGGGATTCCGTTACTGCAAACCACCATAAGCACTCGGCGGAAAAGCCTGCGGAGAACATGAGTATTATCGCTCTCCATCCAGCCCTGCGCATGGACCTGCAGCGCATACGTTTCAGCCCTAATGGAAAGATGTTGTTTGCGCAGGACGAGAGTTCTATCGCAGTGTTCAATGCTGAAACGGGAAAACTTACCTTCCGTTTTGATGCGGATGGTGCGAAGGAAGCGCAATGGAGTGCGGACTCCGCGCGCATTGTTTTTCATACGCCCGACCTGCATACAGAAGAGTGGGATATCAAGCAGCAGAAGATGCTGACCGCTCATGAAATGGTAATCAAGGCTGATTGTATTCAGACATTTCTCTCTGCAGATGGAAGAACCCTGGCATGTATAGAGATTGAGCACGAGTCTGATTACTTGGGGAATGTTTATTTCGATTTCGATCTGTTTGATGTAGCTACGAACGAGCTTCTCTTGCACAAGAAAGCGTTCTTCGTTACTTACTATCGGAACGTTGTTAATTGGATAAATAAGGCCATCTACCACGGCTACAATGAACCTATTGGATTTACCGTTTCGCAAGACGGAAAATACATGGTCTTGGGGGGTGGATCAGGAAAGCTGGCCATCGATCTTCAAGCCCGATCCGAGATCAAGCTCACAGGCGATTTCAAAGGACAAAACACTACTATGATGGCTTTCGAGGCCAACGGTGTTGCTGGTGTAGATTTTGAAAATCCATCGAAGACCGGAATCTTTTCTTTCCCTGATGGCAGTCGCCTGAAGAGCATAAAATTCAGCTCGCCACGCATTGGCAGCGTAAGTAAGGGCAACTTTATACTCTCCGACGGAAAAGAGGAGAACGAGTTATATGTTCTCGATTTGATGAAGGAGAGTGTTGAATTTAAATCAAAAACAAGAACGATTGACATAACAGATCAGACCTTCGCCGGAGAAAGCACCAATGGCGATATTATTGTAGGCACCTTTGGCGCAGGGAAGCCTGTTGTTGTTAAGCATTCTCTTCAGATGCCGCAGAGCCCGCTCGGTTCTATACGGGTAATTCACATGTCGGATGATGGGCGTTTTCTTGCTCTCTCTGGCCGCAGCCGTGGAGCGGTCTGGGACATAAAGACCGGCGAACGCATGTATTACACATTAGGATTTACTGCAGCAGCGTTCAGCAAGAGCGCAGTCTATCTCGATGTTCCCAAACGGGAGAAAGTGGAGCGTGCGATTTATCGTGCGAGTCTCGATAAGCATGAAATCCACAAGGTGGACGTAAAGCTGAATGACGATCTGTTTGTGCAGTCCGGACATCTGATGCAATGGTCGACGGACAAGAACCGTTCCACGCTAACTGTGCAGGATATTGATACGGGTAAGGAATTGTGGAAGCGTACCTTCGACAAACAGAAGCCTCCGTTTACGTATAACTATGCGGATGAAAACCTCGTCTTTACATGGAACGCCGACTCGCCCGGAGGCAAACTCGAAGGCCAACAGACTCGTTCGATTGCTTTAGGTATTGCACGGCTGCATGACAAATCCAGGGGACTCATTATTGAGGTACTTGATGCCGCGACAGGGAACACGTTAAAGTCTGCGGTATTGGAGAAGCCTCCTGTCTATTCTGGCGTAAATGGATTGGATCAGGTGCGAGACACCGTTTTGATGGATACGGTGGACAATCGTGTATTCATGTTTTCTGCGACTGACGGGACAACGTTCAAGCAGATGTTCGGGCATGTGGTTGGTGTGTCTGCGGAAGCTGGCCTGTTTTGCATACGCAACCGGTCGGACGAAATTCAGGTGTACGACATGAGCGGCAAAGAGATCACTCACCTAGCCACCAGTTCTCCTGTGCGTTTCGCCAAATTTGATGCAACCGGCGAAAAACTCATGCTCCTGGGAGACGACCAGAAGCTCCGGATGGTGGATTTCACCAAATCGGTGACCCTCGCAAAGAAGCAATAAAAACTGTGGAAGATTGTTGGTGGTTCTCTGCGGAGTCTGCTCTCCGTTATCCTGTTCCCACTCCTTATGAGCGACGAACGTAACCTCCCCACTAACGAAACCGAAGTGTATGCCATTCACGGAGCTGACCCGGAGGCGCTGGCATATGCCATGGCGAAGTATTCGCGCAGCGCTCTGAGCCTGAAGGAGAGCCTGCGCGAGATTTCGTCTCAGCGCGCCGAAGAATTTCTCAACACGTTTTATTTCCAGTATGGACATCGTTCAATTGCCGACCTCGCGCATGTTGCATTTGCGGTTGAGAAGCTGAGCCTGCTGGCCGCGATTGAACTGGTGGACGAGCAACGTTGGGATGGGCAGGAGCGTTCCACGCGCTATCAGAACTTTCGCAAATCAGGGTATTACACGCCGCAGTTTGCCTCGGAGAAAGATCGCGAGCGTTTTGCGAAGACGGCGGATGCGTTGTTCGTTGCGTACGAGCAGGTGGGCAACGGCATGCTGGAGGAATTGAAGGAGCACACGCCGAAGCCTGCGGAGATGGATGAGGCGGCGTACACGCGCACGTTGAAGGCGCGAGCTTTTGACATGGCGCGTTATCTGCTGCCGCTGGCGACCAACACATCGCTTGGTCAGATTACAAATGCGCGCACACTTGAAGGGCAAATCTCGCGTCTGCTGGGCAGCGAACATGCCGAGGTACGCAGGCTGGGTGAGCGTTTGAAGGAAGCGGCGAGCGGATCTGCGTGGAACAACTCGCATGCCGGTTTGCAGCGGCTGATCGAGGAGTTGCCGGAGAGTGCGCGCGCAAAGGCGAGCGAGGTTCTGCTGCGTGAAGTAAAGGTGTCTCCCACGCTGGTGAAGTACACCACGCCGAGCGAGTATGCGAAGCAGTCTGCCGCGGAACTGGAGCAGGCCGCGAACGAGTTGCTGCGCGGGGCGGAGATCGCCTCTAAGCCGATGGTCGATCTGGTGGGGCCGCATGCAGGCGAGCGGTATGCGCTGGAGATCGATCTGGCTGCATCGCTGCTGTATCCGCATTGCCACTACAGCTATCGCCAGATTCGTGAAGCGGTGGCGGCGCTGGCGTTCGGGCGTATCGAGGAGATCATTGCGTTGGGCACGAAGCATCGCGGACGGCATGATGAGTTGCCGCGTGCGTTCAGCGCAGCGCAGGGTTTTCGCTTCGATATTTTGATGGACATAGGTGGCTTCCGCGACATGCATCGTCATCGCCGCTGCACGCAGTTGCTGCAAAAGTACACGGATGCGCATGGATATGAGGTGCCGGATTTTCCGAGCCAGCCTGCGATGACGAAGTCACGGGTGGCAGGTGTGTTTTCCGGCGCGATGAAGCAGGCGTTCGCGGCATATGAATCGCTCGGCGGATGTGGCACTCGCACGGACGGAGCAGAGAAGCACGCGCATTCGTCTGCGGGCGTGCATGTGCCGCAATTTGGCGAAGGCGGCGTGCAGTTGCAGCGCGGAAGTGCTTCACCGAGTAAGGCGAATCCCGATGCGGCGTATGTGCTTCCGCTCGCAACACGCTGCCGCTCGCTGTTCACGATGGACTTTGCTGAGGCGCTGTATATCTCTGAGTTGCGCAGTGGTGTCGCTGGGCATTGGAGCTATCGCCGAGTGGCGTGGGAAATGTACGAAGCGGTGAAGCGCGCGCATCCTGAATTGGCGCGGCATTTTCGTATTAAAGACGTGTATGAACCGGTGGATTTATTGAAGAGATGAGGCACACGTGCGTGGCGCTCTGCTGCGCTAGAGAGGAGGCAAATAATGTGTGCGATCTGGAGTTTTGCCGCTTCCTCTCACTTTCTCCGGTTTATTGCTTTACTCCATCTGCAAAGTCTGAAGCGGTGTGAGTTCTACCTCTCGCATGAGATGTTTAGTTCCACTCCACATGCGTGAGCTTCCATGCCCCATCTTCAAAGCTGAAGTGCAGTTCGCTCTCGTGGTTTCCATAGGCAGTGGTGACAATGGCAGTATTGGGCTTGCCTTCCATGGGCGCGATGATGAGCGGTGTCTTGAGGCGCAGGGTGTCGATGAGGGCAGAGTCGCGGCCGCGATTTTCGATGCAATGTGAATCCATCAGCGCGCAGTAGACGCCTGAGTGTTTACGCAGGGATTTTTCGAACTCTTTTGGTTTCATGGTCTCGGCGCCCACGCCTACGCTGATGCCCGATTTGGAGACCATGGCAGCAACAGCATCCACATCGCGCTGCGACATAGCCTCGATCAATTTCGTGGTCTGGGTGCGGAGTTCGGCTTCGTGCTGGACCTGTGCGGTGGCGGCAATGGGGAGGAGCAGGGAAGCGGCGAGGAGGGTACGGAGAATGGTCATATGGCCCATCTGAATTGGAATTCTGGTTTATGGTAGTCGGGCGTGGTGGCGATTGGCACTGCCACAGAGGTGGAATGACTGGCTCCGGTTTATGTCTCGCTATGAGACTGCGACAACGTGAACGAATCTTGCGTTGTTCAGGATGAAAGTCTATGAAGACGTTGATCTGGATATAACGGCTAGTCGAGGACGGAGAAGAGTTCCGTCAAATTGATAGAGATAGGACTGGTGGGAATAGCGATGGTTGGAGTTATCACCAGTGAGGGCTCAGGTCCGTTGTACTGATAGGCTTTGCGGCTTGCCGGATCGAAGACCCAGTTGTGGTGGACGCCTACAGATTGATAGTCGGCGATGCGGGCTTCGATGCGCTTCCATGTGTCTTCGGGTGAGAGAATCTCAATGCATAGGAGCGGCGCTTCACGCACGATGCGGTCGACGCGACGGCGCGCTCCTTCGAGGATGAGCAGGTCGGGAATGCGGAAGCGAGTCGGTGCGATTTGAAAGCGGCATTCGGTGACCGCTTTGACGTTCCAGTCGTTCGCATGTAGACGGAAGATATGACCCAACTCTAATTGCAGGTCTGCGTGGTCGAACTCGCCCAAATTACGCTCCTCAACATGACCGTCGATGTAATCGACGTCAGGACGATAGGAAGTGTGGAGGTACTCTTCCACGGAGAGATAGTCGTACGCCGGAATGGGACGGGCGGTAGCCATGGGAATAGTATGCACCCTCGCTTCCCACATCTGCGCGAAGAAGCTGCGCAGATATGGGGCACCCAAATTCGGTACCCAGTTGGGAGCTATCTTGAAACGAAGTCTTTCACCTTTTGGATAAAGACGTCGCGGCCCATGTCACTGATGGCTTCGGTGAGAGGGAGTTGTTTGGGGCAGGCCTGAACGCAGTTTTGCGCAAAGCCGCACTCCTGAATGCCGCCGTCGCCGCTGAGGGCGCGCAGGCGTTCTTCTTTGAGAACGGAGCCGCTGGGGTCCATGTTGAAGAGCTTGGCCTGTGCGATGGTGGCGGCGCCTACGAAGTTTGTCTGCGTGTTGAACTGCGGGCAGACTTCCATGCAGATGGTGCAGGAGATGCAATTGGAGAGCGGGTAGCGCTCTTCCTGAATCTGCGGAGCCTGCTTGGGGCCGGGGCCGAGGTCGTAGGTGCCGTCGATGGGTACCCAGGCCTGCACCTTCTTGAGGTTTTCGAAGAGGACGGAGCGGTCCACGGCGAGGTCGCGCACGACGGGGAACTTGGAGAGCGGCGCGAGGGTGATGGTGTCGGACTTGGTTTCGTCGAGCAGGCGGTCGACGAGCGCGGAGCAGGCCATGCGCGCTTTGCCGTTGATGAGCATGGCGCAGGAGCCGCAGATCTCTTCGAGACAGTTGGAGTCGTAGGTGATGGCGGAGGTCTCTTTGCCTTCGGTGTTGACCGGGTTGGCAGCGATCTCGACGAGTACCGAGGTGATGTTGAGGCCCGGGCGATAGGGCATCTCGAACTTTTCGGTGTAGGACGGCGCGTCGGGTGTGGCCTGACGTTTGATTTCGACCTTGATTGTTTGTCCCTTTGCCATTGTCCTTACCTCGTCTGCGATGTTTAGTGCGCCGGTTTAATCTTTGCGGCGTTGATGATCAGGTAATTCACGAAAGTTCCGAAGCCGATGCATAGCGCTCCGTAAAAAAATCTCATTCTTGACCAGGCTGTGCTGATCGGAATGCCACCCTTAAACCCAGGGCGAAGATAACGGGGTAGTCGTGCCCACTTATCGGGTGCGAGCACGAGTAGAAAACCCTGAAGTGGAATGAGAATGCCAAAGAGTAGATAGAGAAATCCACCGAATGCGAGAATCAGTGCGGTTTCCATCATCTTCTCCTTTACTCGGGGCTAAAGCCCCTGTCTTTCGTTGTTTCTTTTGTCACGGCTGAAGCCGTGACCTACCGTTTCTTGATCGCTCACGCGCTATTGGAGTCGAATCTATTGCGAGCTAACTCGCTATGTCGTAACGTCGTGGGCGGGGTGGAATCCACTGGATGTCCACGTCTTCCCACGTAATTTGTGGTGCCTGGTTTGCTTCGTCGAATGCGGCTTTGGTTGTTTTGAGGAACTTCTCGTCGTTGCGTTCTGGGAAGTCCGGTTTGTAGTGTGCGCCGCGGCTTTCGTCGCGGAGTTCTGCGCCTTTTACGATGACGCGCGCGAGGTGCAGCATGTTGTAGAGCTGGCGCGCGAAGGCGAACGATGTGTTGGCCCACTGCGACTTGTCGCTGAGATTGATGTTGCGGTAGCGCTCTTGTAGCTCGATGATCTTCTGCTCGGCTTCGCGGAGGCCGCTGTTGTAGCGGATGATGGTGGCGTGGCGCGTCATGGTTTCGCCGAGCTCGCGCCACAGCTTGAAGGGGTTTTCCGTGCCCTGGTTGTGCAGGAGAACGTTGTTGTACTCCATCTGGCGGACGAGTTCTTTGGCTGCGCCGCCGTCGCCCTTTTGGGCAGCAACGTTCTTTGCGTAGTTGAGCGCGTTGGGACCGGCGGTGAATCCGCCGTAGATGCAGGAGAGCAGGGAGTTGGCGCCGAGGCGGTTGGCCCCGTGGATGGAACAGTCGGCCTCGCCCGCGGCGTAGACGCCGGGGATGTTCGTCATCTGGTTGGCGTCGACCCAGAGGCCGCCCATGGTGTAGTGGACGCCAGGGAAGATCTTCATCGGCACTTCGTGCGGGTCGTCGCCGACAAACTTCTCGTAGATTTCGAGGATGCCTTCGATCTTGCGCTCGAGCGTGTGGCGGTCGATGTGCGAGACGTCGAGGTAGACCATGGGCTGTCCGTCGATGCCCATGCCGTGCTCGTAGACGACTTTGTGGATGGCGCGGGTGGCGACATCGCGCGGGACGAGGTTGCCGTACTTGGGATACCACTCTTCGAGGAAGTACCAGCGGTCGCCTTCGGGGATGGACTTGGCGGGGCGCTTGTCATTGCGGTCCTTCGGAACCCAGACGCGGCCTCCTTCGCCGCGCGCGGATTCGGACATGAGGCGGAGCTTGTCTTCGCCGGGGATGGCGGTGGGGTGGACCTGGATGAACTCGCCGTTCGCATAGAACGCGCCCTGCTGGTAGAGCGCGGACTGCGCGCTGCCGGTGCAGACGACGGAGTTGGTGGACTTGCCGAAGATGGCTCCGTTGCCGCCGGTGCAGATGATGACGGCGTCGCAGGGGAAGGTGCGGAGCTCCATGGTGCGCAGGTCCATGGCGCAGATGCCGCGGCAAACTCCGGCTTCGTCTTTGACGATGGAGAGGAACTCCCAGCCCTCGTACTTGACGACCTTGTGCTCGGCTTCGAAGCGGCGGACTTGCTCGTCGAGCGCGTAGAGAAGTTGCTGGCCGGTGGTGGCTCCGGCGAAGGCGGTGCGGTGATAGAGCGTGCCGCCGAAGCGGCGGAAGTCGAGCAGGCCTTCGGGCGTGCGGTTGAAGGGGACGCCCATGCGGTCGAGCAGGTCGATGATGGACGGGCCCATGGCGCACATGTTGCGCACCGGCGTCTGATTGGCGAGGAAGTCGCCGCCGTAGATGGTGTCGTCGAAGTGGGCCTCAACGGAGTCGCCCTCGCCCTTGAGGTTCTTGGCGGAGTTGATGCCGCCCTGCGCGCAGACCGAGTGCGAGCGCTTGACGGGCACGATGGAGAAGAGGTCGACGTTGCCGCCTGCTTCGGCGATCTTAATGACGGCGGAGAGTCCCGCGAGTCCGCCGCCTACGACGATGATCTTTGGCGTATGTGCCATGTGTACCTCAGGAGCTTGCGCTCCGCGTAGTTGTCAGTTGTCAGTTGTTAGTTGTCAGTCTTTTCGTTTGCCATTCCTGACAACTGAGAACTGACAACTGACAACTTGTTTCTACTGCAGTGGTTCCTGCTGTGGTGTGTTGTTCTGGTCGTAATTTGTTACTGGATACTGCCCGGGAATTGTTGGCGCAACTGTATTGTTCGGCTGCGAGGGCATGGCGTTATACATATACGGCACGCGCGGTGCGGAGTAGATGGCGATGATGCTCCACAGGCCCATGGTGCATAGGGCAACGCCGCCGATGCCGCAGACCCATCCGAACTTTTTGCGGGCGCGGTCGCCGGGCGTGATGCCCCACTTGGCGGCGAAGAGCCAGATGCCGTATGCGAAGTGCCAGCAGGTAACGACCATGCCGATGATGTATACCCAGAGCATGAATGCGGTGGAGAGTTCGTGCTGCACTTTCCAGTAGGCGACGCCGGGGTTTTCCGGCAGGGAGACACCGGTGAAGCGCTGGAACCACAGGTGCTGAATGATGTAAGCCAGCGCGAGCACGCCGGTGACGCGCTGCGAGAGATACATCCAGTTGCCGGCCCAAGGGTAGACGTTCACGTTGGCGCGGCCTTTGATGGCGATGTAGACGCCGTAGAGTGCGTGATATGCCAGCGGGATGAAGATGAAGACCCACTCCAGCACGCGGGCGAGTGGCAGTCCGTTGAGGAACTTAACCTGTTGCGCGTAGGCGAGCGGGCCGTTGACGACCTCAAAGTTCGAGACGATGTGCTCGATCAGAAACGCGCCGATGGGGATGATGCCCGTAAGCGAATGGAGCCGCCGCAGAAAGAACGTGTGGCCTTCGCCAGCGCGCAACGGCTGTACGCCTCTGAGCTTTTCAGAATGCCCGGCGTTGGAAGGCGGTGCAGGTGCGACCGTGGCCATGAGCGGAACTCCTTTGGTGAGTCGAGAAAACACGCGGCGCAAATTGTGGAGCTTACGCGGCACCGCCATTATTCCGCTGGGCGAAAAGCGAGGTCAATTGGAAGCGGGCCATTCTGTGCGATTAGCGATGATATTGTGCGAAATATCGCAGATTGCCTTTCTGGAGAGCGTAGCCAAGGCAGCAAACGAGCGGCTAGTATGAACGGCTATGAAGCTTGTTCTCCGACTTTTTGCTGCCGTTCTGGTGTGTGCCACAGCCGCACCGCGCCTCCACGCCGACGCCTACGATGCCAAGCCGAAGCTGGTTGTCATCATGGTCTGGGACCAGTTCCGTGGCGATTATCTTGATCGCTATCGTGCGGACTTTAAAGCGCCGAATGGCTGGAACCTTTTTCTGAAAAAGGGCGCGCACTTTACGGATTGCTATTACGATTACGCCAATCTGATTACGGCGGCGGGGCACTCCACCATTGGGACCGGTGCATACACGTCTGGCCATGGAATTCCGGGTAATGGATGGTTTGAGCCTCTGGGCAATGGCAAGTTCCGCGAGGTGTCGTCTGTCGATGACTATCGCTATCGCATTGTGGGCGAGGCCCCGGGCGTGGCGACGTCGCCGGGTGTTTCTCCGCATAAGGAACTGGCGACGACGCTGGGCGATGAATTGGTGCTCGCCAGCGGTGGGCGTTCGCGCGTCTACGGCGTGTCGTTGAAAGACCGCGCGGCGGTGCTGACGAGTGGACATGCGACGAAAGCAGCCTTCTGGACCGATCACGACAACGGACGTTGGCTCACTTCGACCTACTGGATGCCTCAGCTTCCCGCGTGGGCGGAGAAGATCAACGAGACGGCGGTGGCGGATGCGCGCAAGCAGGCGGGCATTCCTGAGGGCAGCTTCTATGAGAAGGTGGGCCGTACCGCTGCGGGTGTTGCGTATCAGTTGAACTTTGCCAAGGCACTGATCGCGAACGAGCATCTTGGGAACAACCCAGATGGCGTGACGGACATGATCACGATCTCGATCTCGTCGACAGATATCAACGGTCACCAGGTTGGGCCTGACGATCCCAGCCAGAAGAAGCTGATCGTTGATTCGGATGCACTGCTGAATGACTTCTTCAACTTCCTGGATAAGCAGGTTGGCTTGAAGAACGTATTGATCGGATTGAGTGGCGATCATGGTGTCGGCTTGACTGCGAAATCCGCGGAAGCGATGGGCATGCCCGCGCTCAATATCCAACAGAAGACCTTTCTTGCTGCGTTGGAGCAGAAGCTGGATAAGCGTTTCCCAAAGAAGGCGAAGGGCAAGTATGTGCTTGGATTGAATGTTCCGTTTATTCAGCTCAATCAGGAACAGTTCGAACAGGCGGGCGTATCCGAAGAGCAGGCAGAGAACGCCGCGCGCGAAGAGTTGATGAAGGTATTTGCGGAAGAGACGCCTGCGAATCCTGCGACTCCGTTTGAAACGCGGCAGCCTGAGCCTGCTATTGCAACACATATCTATACAGTCAGCGAAATGCGTGAAGGCCGTCTGCCCAATACGCAGTATGGACGGCTGATCGCGCATAGCTACTCGCCCTATATCGGCTGGGGCATCCATGTGAACTATGGCGCGTACCAGTTCCCCGGCAATCTGCCGGCGACGCACTTTACCGGCAACAGCTACGACCGCCACGTTCCGCTCGATCTTTATGGCGCGGCCATTGTGCCGGGGACGTATCACGGTGTTGTGGCCCCGGTGGACATTGCGGCTACGTTTGCATCGCTGCTGCGCATTAATCGCCCCAGCGCGGCGGTGGGCAATGTTCTGACGCAGGCAATCAAGCCGGAGGCGGCTGGCTCGACATGGGTGAAGGAAGCTCCGGTAACATCTAAAAAGCGATGATTGGAGCGACTGACATGCAGGTGACGATTGCAGGGGTAACCCTGCGGTCGCCTGTGATTGCCGCAAGCGGCACGTTCGGATACGGCGTCGAGTTTGAAGAGATCGTGGATCTCTCCAAACTCGGCGCCTTTGTCACAAAAGGACTTTCGCGCGCGCCCATGGAAGGAAACAAAGCGCCGCGGCTGATTGAGACGTCCGCTGGCATGATGAACGCCATCGGCCTACAGAACGTGGGCGTGGAATCATTTATTGCCGAAAAGTTGCCGAAGATTCGCAAGATTAGAGATGTCGCTTGTATCGCCAATGTCTTTGGCTACACGATTGAAGACTGCGTTGCGGTGGTGGAAAAGCTGAACGAGGCAGACGGCGTGGCGATGTATGAACTGAATGCATCGTGCCCCAACACGCGGCACGGTGGCATGACCTTTGGAACTCATCCGGCAATGCTTGCGGAACTGGTAGTCGCGGTGAAGTCTGCATCGAAGCGGCCTGTGATGGTGAAGTTGTCTCCTAACGTAACCTCCATTGCGCAAATGGCTGCGGTGGCGGAGGGCGCAGGCGCGGATGTGGTGAGCCTGGTGAACACGTTCGTTTCGATGTCTATCGATATTGAGACCCGCAGACCGCGCATCAAGAACATCACCGCCGGTCTGAGCGGCCCGGCTATTAAGCCGATTGCTGTGCGCATGGTGTGGGAGGCCGCGCGCGCGGTGAAGATTCCTGTTGTTGGGATGGGCGGCATTCTCACCGCAGAAGATGCGGTGGAGTTTCTGCTCGCGGGCGCTCGCGCTGTGCAGGTTGGCACCGCAAGTTACGCTGATCCTCGCGCGGTGGAGAAGATCGCTACCGGGCTGAAGCGGTGGTGTTCTTCACACCATGTAATGAAGGTGGGCGACCTTACGGGTGCGATGGTGATCTAGACCGCTTGCACGGTCATTGAACGTCACGGATAAAACGCCCTTAGCGCAGATTGCGCAGACTTTCGACAGAAGGCACGAAGTAATAAGAACCGGTCACCGGCTGGGTATAACGAGTAAGGGCATCGCGTGTACCTGTGACTAGGCCTGCCATGCTGTCCAACATTTTCGATAGGCGCTTCTGATCTGCGCTGAATCCGACAAACATGGTCCCATGGTTCTCGACATTTCCATAAGGGCTGGTAGAGACATAAGTGATGCTGAACTGCCATGCGCAAACGGCACCTCCGCACAGCGCGGAGCATGGCACGGCGGTATGTGTGGTGTGGCAGGTTCAGGAACGATGCTGATCCTGCTGCCAAAGTGCCCAATGTGTGTGGCGGCTTATCTGGGCGCAGGATGGGAATGGGAGCGGCCATACCGGTGGCTGTATGGTTGCGTCTGTTGGCGAAGCCTTGTTACTTGTTTGGCACCGTGGTTGCTGCGCTCCAGGCTGCGAGGTAACCGGGAGCTAACGATAGATTTCGAATAGTAATGGCACAGCGGCAATTTTCGAAGCATCTAAGATGACCATGATCCTTCGAACAATTATTGCTGCTCTTTCGTTGCTGATGGCTGTTCCTGCATTGCACGCGCAGGATTCCGATTATCCTGGCGCTACCGATTTCCGGACCGTTCAGCGTCCTGCAAAAAGCTTCATCATTGGTGCCATGCATATTGACAATGATGAATATGTAATTCCCATAGGGACGGTGGCGAACAGCGCGACACATCCGGGCAAGTCAATCAAGGTGACTGGGCCCATTGATGCGCTCGCTTATGCTGGTTCGAAGACGACCTCCACACTTTCAGCCTACGGTTTTCTTTCTTCGCAACTAATCAAAGCCGGATACACCCAGGTATGGGCCTGCGCGCGTGCTACCTGCGGAAGCGCATTTGCTCTGGCACAAATTCTCGACCAGCCGCTGATTGATTCCATCCATGAAGGAAGCTGGCCCAACTGGATGATCAACGATCTGAATGCGATCAATGAAGACATTCGTTATGGCGTGTTTCGCAAAGGCGGCGAGTACATGCTGGTGCTCACGTCGCTCAGTCCCGGCTATCCATCAGGCGTGCTGCTTGTCCGCGTCAATGGTCCTGCAAACGAACCTGTTCTTCCAGCAAATGCGAACGATCAGTAAGGTTACCGTTCAGGGCAGAGGTGTTCAGGAATCACCGTGGTGTGACCTTGATCACCTTTGCCCGGCAAGAGCGCAGATGTTCGCCGCACCTGGTAGGCTGAAGATCTTTTGTCAGACATGCCTCTACGGCAGTTAGACGATTGTTGCCGCAACTCAGCACGATGCTGCCTGCCGGAAAGAGTGGATTCACAACATGGAAACGGCTAAGAATGCGCGACGTCTGGATCGCATCCTCATGTTTCAACGTAGTGACAATGGGTGGAAAGGAGAACTTCTCCACAGCTTTCCGCGTGAACTCAAAATAGGCCCGCGCGCTTAGACCGGTACAGGTGCCGTGCTTCCTCCATTCGTGCTCCAGCAAGGCCGGGTCGGGGTTTAGGTCTTTGAACTCAGCAGGGTTCTTCAATCCTGGTTCCTGCGCGCAGCCTGAGGGATAGGTGCCATCGGCATTTTGCGGCCACAGACCATGCAGGACAAACCCACGCTTCTCCCGGCACTCCACCGCTCCGTTATGCGTAGCGCAGAACTCCGGCTCCCACGACATATTCAGCACGTAATAGTCGAACTTTGCCGGTGGAGGAGGAGCGGGCGCAGGGTTATAGCCGGGTTTTTTGGCGGCGGTAGATTGCGTGGGATTGCGATTACAACCGGTCAGGCCGATTGCCACCAGAAGGCAGATGATGGAAGGCAGGAGGTAGGGTCGTGCGCGCATCATTATGATTATGCGATGCCGGACGGCCTTTCCACGTCGCTGTTTTCGTTAGAATCGAAGATATGAGCGATAGAAGAACGGTGCGGCGCGCGCTCCTGTCGGTGACGGACAAGAGCGGATTGGTGGAGTTTGCAAAGCGGTTGGATGCCTTTGGCGTGGAGCTTGTATCCACCGGAGGAACCTCAAAGGCACTGCGCGATGCAGGTTTGACGGTTCGTGACATCAGCGATCTCACGGGATTTCCGGAGATGCTGGATGGGCGCGTGAAGACGCTGCATCCCAAGGTGCATGGCGGCATCCTGCATATCCGTGAGAACGCCGAGCACGTTGCCGCGGTTAACGAGCATGGCATTGAGCCCATCGACATGGTAGTGGTGAATCTGTATGCGTTTGCCAAAACGGCCAGCCGTCCCGGTGTTTCGTTCGGCGATGTCATTGAGAACATCGACATTGGTGGTCCAAGTATGGTACGGAGCGCGGCGAAGAACTTCCGCGATGTAGCGATTGTGACCGATGTGGATGACTACGAACTCATCGCCAATGAAATGGAAGCGAATGAAGGCGGACTTTCCCTCGCGACCCGGTGGATGCTGGCCAAAAAAGCATTCGCTACCACGGCAGCGTACGACACCGGCATTGCGAACGCGCTGGAGAGCATGGAAGCGCCTGTGATGGATGAGCATGCACCCTCGCACTTTGGTGCATCGGAAGAGTTTCCATCGGCTCTCCGGCTGAATTTTCCGCTCGCGCAGACGTTGCGTTACGGTGAGAACCCTCATCAGGCGGCAGCACTGTATACAGATGGCTCAGGCAAGGGCATTGCGAACGGCAAGCAGCTTCAGGGCAAGGAACTGTCGTTCAACAACCTTGTCGATCTCGATGCGTGCTGGGAACTGGTACGCGAGTTTAGTGAGACGGCAGTTGCCATCATCAAGCACACCAATCCATGTGGTGCGGCTACGGGCGGCAATGTGTTGCAGGCGTATCGCAATGCCTTGGCGGCTGACCCTGTTAGCGCGTTTGGCGGAGTGATTGGTATCAATCGCGAAGTAGACGCGGAAGCGGCCGAGGAGATCGCCAAGTTGTTTGTGGAAGCGATTGTTGCGCCGAAGTTTACGCCCGAAGCGATTGAGCGCTTCAGCGCGAAGAAGAACCTGCGGTTGGTGGAGATCGTCTCCGGCTCGGCGCCGCGTGTGATCAAGCAGATTTCCGGCGGTGTGTTGCTGCAGGATGCTGATCGCGCGATGGCGCACGCCGGCGACTGGAAGGTGATGACCGAGCGCAATCCTTCAGCGGAAGAAGAGACCGCATTGGAGTTTGCGTGGAAGGTCTGCAAGCACGTCAAGTCCAACGCCATCATCTACGCACGGACGCATGAGGGCCACGGCCAGACAGTTGGTATCGGTGCCGGACAGATGAGCCGTGTGGACGCGGCAAAGTTTGGCGCGATGAAGGCGACACTTCCGCTCGAAGGCTGTGTTGCTGCTTCTGACGCGTTCTTTCCATTCGCAGACGGCCTGGAAGCGGTGTCGAATGCCGGAGCAACGGCGGTGGTGCAGCCGGGCGGAAGCGTACGCGATCAGGAGGTGATCGACGCTGCGAACCGGCTCGGTCTGGCCATGGTCTTTACTGGAATGAGACACTTCCGGCACGGATAAATGCAGATTTCCGGCCACCAGCATCCGCTCTGTGCGGTGCGCCGTCTAAAGTGGAGACACCGGGTTGGGGAAGAGGGCTGGGATGCGGATAGATGTACGGATTGCAAGTGTGGCGTTTCTATTGAGCGGAGCTGCACTTACAGCGCAGACCAAGCCTGCTTCGCCCTCCACGCCTGACCGTTCGGCCTCGTACTATCACTATGGTCTCGCTCATATTTATGAGGACCTGGCGACCTCGCAGGGCCGCAGCGACTACGCCACGCAGGCCATTGAGGAGTACAAGCTGGCGCTCGCAGCCGATCCCAACTCCGCCAAACTGCAGGACGGACTTGCCGAACTCTATTTCAAGCTGGGCCGCAGTCGCGAAGCTGTGCAGGTAGCGCAGGAGCAGGTTAAAAAAGACCCGGAGGATGCAGATGCGCATGCTCTGCTAGGCCAGATTTACTTCCGTTCGCTTGGCGAAATGCAGAATGGCACGCAGTCTGACATGGTGAAGCTAGCTACGCAGGAGTATGAAACGCTGGTACGTCTCAAGCCGAATGAGGCTGAGAACCATCTTCTGCTGGGCCGTCTTTACGAGTTACAGCATGATTCGGTAAAAGCGGAGATGCAGTTCAAGCGTGCGCGGCAACTGGAGCCAGACTCGCAGGATTCCCTGTTAGATATGGCACGGCTGTATAGCGAGCAGGGCGACCTGAACCGTGTAGTCACCACCCTCTCAGCCATTCCCGAGACTGATCGCGGGGCCCGTGTGGAGTATGCGCTGGGTGCGACGTACGACCAGTTGAAGGATTATAAACACGCGGCAGAAGCCTATCAGCGCGCTATCGACAATGATGGAGACAACCCGGAGACGCGACGCGCGCTTGGCAATGCGCTGCTGAGCGATGGTCAACTGGATAAGGCAGAACAGGTCTTTTCCGATCTGGTCAAAGCCGATGCGCAGGACGCGCAAAGCACCATCCGTCTTGCAGAGGTACAGCGCCGCCAGGGACATTATCAGCAGGCGCTGGACACGCTGAAGCAGGCAGAGAAGCTGATGCCGGATTCTGACGAGTTGGTCTACAACGAAGCGCTCACTTACGACGCGCTTGGTATGTATTCCGACGCGGAGCGCGTGTTAAATGCTGTTCTGGCAAAGGCCCCAAAGGGAGGCGCTGAAACCAACGTAAGCGACGCAGAGAAGAACAATCGCGCCATCTTCCTGGATCGCCTGGGCATCGTCTACCGGGAAGAGAACAAGACCGATCAGGCTGTGCAGACGTACGCAAAGATCATCGCTCTTGGCGGTGAGTTTGCCACCCGAGGATACCAGGGCCAGATCGACGCATACCGCGATGCGCACATGATAGACAAGGCAACCGAAGTGGCTGCCGCGGCTGCCAAGGCGTTCCCGAAAGACCGCAACGTGCAGCAGGCCTATGGAGCGCAGCTTGCCGACAGTGGCAAAGCAGAAGAAGGCATTGCGCTGGTCAAGGCACAGCTCAACGGCAAGACTGAAGACCGCGATACGTATGTCTCACTTGCGCAGATGTATATCCGTCTTCGCCGTTGGCAGGATGCCGCATCCATGCTGGATAAAGCTGAGGCGATGACCAGCAAGGACCAGGACAAGCTCTTCATCTACTTCCTGCGGGGCAATCTGGCAGATCGTCAGAAACACTATGACGATGCGGAGAAGCAATTCCGCAAAGTGTTGAAGATCGATCCCAACAATGCCTCGGCGATGAATTATCTCGGCTACATGTTCGCCGATCACGATATGAAGTTGCAGGAAGCCGTTTCGCTGCTGAAGAAGGCTGTCGAACTCGACCCGCAGAACGGATCGTTTCTCGACTCACTCGGTTGGGCTTACTTCAAGCTGGGCCAGTACAAGGAAGCTGAAGAGTATCTGCAGAAAGCTGTGAACCGTTCGCCGGATGAAGCTGCCATCCACGATCATCTTGGGGAGGTATACGAGAAAACTGGTCGTCTGAAGCAGGCAGTCGCGCAATGGGAACGTTCGCTCGCGGAGTACGCACGCACGCCGCAGGGCGATGTGGAACCGGACGATGTGGCGCGCATTCACCACCGTCTGGACGCTACGCGCGTGCGCCTGGCCAAGGTGCGTGGAGGGCGTTCCACGCCTTGATGCTGACCTCCGCAACCGATCTAAGCGCGATGCGCGTAAGCGATGCGATCGACGATCCACTCGCGGAGCGCGCATTCACCGACTCGGGAACATCCCTTGGGCTGGAGCGCGGCTTCGAGCAGGACCGTGAACGCATCATCCAGTCGCGCGCCTTCCGCCGTCTTGCAGGTAAAACGCAGGTTTTTACCAGTCGCGAGTCAGACCACTTCCGCTCGCGTCTTACGCACACAATCGAAGTGGTACAGATTGCGCGCCAGGTCGCACGCGCTCTCGGTCTTAATGAAGAATTAGCCGAAGCACTCGCCCTTGTGCATGATATTGGCCATCCACCCTTCGGCCACGCAGGCGAGCGCGCGCTGGATACCTGCCTGCGCGCTCACGGGCGCAACTTCGACCACAATCTGCATGCGCTGCGTATCGTGGAGCATTTTGAAGACAGCTATGCTTCGCATCGTGGGCTGAATCTCACGCTCGGTGTCCGCGAGGGCATCATCAAGCATTCGCGCGATTACACGGAGAGCGCGCACCCTGAACTGAAGAAATACTTCCTCGGTCAGCGCCCTCCCTTAGAAGCGCAGATTATCGACCTCGCAGACGAGATAGCATATCTGACTGCCGACCTCGATGACGGCGTAGAGAGTGGACTTTTGGAAGTAGACGCCATCTGCGCACACATCGGCATTATGGGCCGCAATTATGCGATGGCACGCAATGATTATCCGCAGGCCGAACAAAAGTTTCTCTTTCACGAAGCCTTGCAACGCATGCAGCGCGAGTTGACCACAGACCTGATCGAAAACACCGCGCGTAATACCTTCGCTGCGAACATCACCACGCTGGCTGACGTGCGACAGCATCCCGAAAGGCTGGCGATCTTCTCACCTGCTATCGAAGAAGAACGCATGGAAGAGAAGCGATATCTCTACGCCTCACTCTATACGTGCGACACCTTGGAAGCCGAACACGACAAAGCCGAAGAGGTTGTGCGTACGCTCTTTCACTGGTACATGGAAGACCCGGAACGTATGCCTGCCGGATATGTGGAACAGGCCCACGACTGGGGCCTTGCGCGTGTAGTTGCTGACTATATTGCCGGTATGACAGACAGCTTTATTCTGCAACAATTTTGGATGGCGAAGAGCCGCACGCGTCGTTGAGCGCAAGCGCACCAATCATCAGGATGAGCATCGGAAAGAATTCAATGGTGTAACGCTGCTCCGCATTGTCCATCGTCAACAAAAGAGCACACCGCAAGATGATGTAAAGTCCGCACGCGATCGCCAGGCGCGGCGCTCTCCGCATGAGCTTACGGAAACCAAACGCTCCCGCTATGAAGAACGCGATATTCAGAAGGACAAAAGTATAGGAGATAAGGGTCTGCGCAGGGTGCTGGCTGTACTTCCACCAGCGCAGATCGTACGGCCACATCTCCGTACGTGGATGAAAGAGCATGTTGAACAAACGCGCAACGGGCAGCAGCACATAATAACGCATGGGATCGGCGGCCACACGTTCACGCGCAAGCTGCTCAAAACGCGCATCGATCTCAGGATGCAGATGCGGGAGATTGTTTGAATCTTCAATGAGATCAACTGTGCGGTCGAATTGATCGTCATTATCAAATGCGCGGTTTGGTAACCGGTCCGCGTCGAGCGGTTCATCCGGATACTTCCAATAAAACTCTTCTGTGGAAGCGAAATCGACCGCCCACGTGCGATACCAGTGCTGAAAGCCCTTTGGAATGCCTTCGCCAGGATCGGTTGCAGAGCGCGGAGCAAGCGGCTGAAATACATGGAAGCTATGCCAATTTCGCATCGTCCAAGGCACCAGTGGCAGAACGGTGAGGAGCAGAGTGATCATGACTGCTGAGAGATGTCCGCGCGACGTCTTCAGACGCTGAGGAATCGCTCGCATACGCCGCCGCAATCGGCTTTCCAGTGCATTTTTTAGAACGACAGGCTTTCCCAGCGGTTTCGGAGTAATGTCATTCCATGCTGTTCTCCACAACATTGCCGGGATAAACGCCGTCGCGAGCAACACCTGATCTGGCCGCAGCAGAAGGCTATAGCTCAAAGCACAGGCCAGCAGCACAAGATACCGGTTGAGAGCATCGCCGGTCTCCTCCTCGACCGCGCTCCACCGCTCCACGGCAAACAAAGCCAGCATAATGGTGAAATTCGTCGCGCACTCGGTCAACGGGGTAGCAACATAATTTGCGGTAAAGGGGCAAAGATCTGCTACGAAAAGCGTAATAAGTGCCGCCCGTCGCGCTTGCTGGGCTGAACACTGTGAACGTAAAGCGGCCGAGTGAACCGTTGTCGCCAGAAGCACGCATCCACTCAGATCGAGCAGCAATTGCAACGTGAGCGGAGCGGTAAAGGAGTCTATGCCGAAGATCCATCCAAATAAAACGGACGAGATAATCAGGAATATCGGATAGCCAGGGAGCCGGATGAGCGTAGGGCGCGGAAATGTGTCGGTTGAGAAGCCGTAAGTGCCGAAATGGGCCCAATTTTGCGCAATTTCTGCATACAAATTGGAGTCGTTTTGAATAACAGCGTGGCGCAGAATCAACCAGATACGCAGAAGAAATCCCGCGAACAGAATCGCAGCAGGGAAGGACCATCGTCGTAGGCTGTCACGGCGCATGCATCTGCATCATAACGGGATAAGTGCCTGGCAGAAGCTATCTCGTTGTATTCACAGTGCAAAATAGTAGGATTGCGATACGAAGATGAGTAAGCCGATTTTCTACGATCCACAGAAAAAGCGCTGGAAGCGCCTGCGCCGCATCTTCGATATCAGTGCCGTGGTTGGTGGCGTTCTTCTGCTCGTCTTCCTGATCGGCGTCTTTAAGATGAAGCCGCTCCCTGAGTTGATCCTTCAGGTGCCTAAACGTAACTACCGAGCGCTCAACAACCCTCCTGTAAATGAGGATAAGGGGAAAAAGCAGCGGGCTCCCCACCGCAAATCGGACCGGAAGCCCTCTGATATACCGCTGAATACAGATGAAGGCCTGCGGGCCGCTTATTACGTGGAGTGGGACCCGACGAGCTACTCCTCACTGCGCCAGCACATCAAGCAGATTGATCTGCTATTTCCAGAGTGGCTGCATGTTATTACGCCGGACGGCAAACTGACCTCGTACACCATCGATAATCGTGCGTTTGATGTGGTGGATTCCGGCGGCGTGCATCGGGTGGATAACGAGAATCGTGTGGCACGGCTTATTGCGGAAAACCATGAAGATACGGAGCTCTTCCCGCTCGTAAACAACTTTGATCCGTTACGAGGCACATTTGTTCCCGAAGTAGCGCAGTTTTTGAACGATCCCGCAGCACGGCGCAATTTTTTGTATCAGGTGGCAGCATTCTTTCGTGCAAACCCGCGATATCGGGGACTTTCGCTCGATTTTGAGGAGATTCCCACCGAAACGCAGCCCAATTATTTGCGATTGATAGCGGATTTATATGGATATCTGCATCCCCAGGGGTTGAAGCTCTACATCAATGTTCCGGTGAATGACGAAGACTGGGACTTGAAGACCATGGCAGAGCACTCCGACGGTCTGATGCTGATGAATTATGACCAGCACCAGACGGAGAGCAAGCCTGGACCGATCGCGGGGCAGGACTGGTTTGCCGAGAACCTGCGCAATGTGTTGAAGATCGTGCCGAAAGAAAAGATCATCTGCTCGATCGGGAGTTACGGCTATAACTGGACCATGTCTCTGCCGCCGGCGAGCACAGGCAAAAGAAAGAAAAAACAGAAGCCGTTCAAGCCCGAAGTATTATCGACACTCAATCTGACCACACAGGAAGCGTGGCAAACGGCGGCGGATTCAGGCAGCGAAGTCGATTTGGATGATGCATCGCGCACACCGCATTATGCCTATGACGATGAGGACGATCACACACGGCACCAGGTGTGGTTTCTGGATGCGGTCACGGTCTATAACCAGATGCGCGTGGCGCAGGAACTGGGGCTGAATACATTTGCTTTGTGGCGGCTGGGCAGCGAAGATCCATCCCTTTGGCGCATCTGGGATGCGCCGCGGCGTGCCGATCCGGTGAAGGCGCTTGCCTCCGTCTCCCCTGGTTTCGGTGTGGATATTGAGGGTGAAGGCGATATCATGCACGTCTCACGTGGCCTGCAGGCGGGCCATCGAGATCTGACTGTGGATGAATCGAAGCTGATAGACAGCGAAGTGATGAGCCAGTATCCACTCTCGTATGAGGTGAACTACTTCGGATATCAACCGAAGAAGCTTGCGCTGAGTTTCGATGACGGGCCCGACGCCGAATGGACTCCGAAGATTCTCGATGTACTAAAAAAGTACAACGTGAAAGGCGCCTTCTTCATGATTGGGGAAGAGGCGCAGAACAACGTGGGTGTCATGCAGCGCGTGTATCGCGAAGGGCATGAGATTGGTAATCACACCTATACGCACCCAGACATATCTGAGATCTCGCACCGGCAGGTAGATCTGCAACTCAATTTAACGGAGCGGCTATTTGCGGCCAAGCTTGGCGTGCAGCCGCTCTATTTCCGTCCGCCGTACTCGATCGATCAGGAACCGGATACCAACGATCAGGCTGCGCCAGTGCAGCGTGTGCAGCGTAATGGCTATGTCGTAATCGGCGACAAGATCGATACGGACGATTGGGATGAGCATCCGCGCAAGTCGCCGCAGGAGATTACGCAGTCCGTGCTCGATCAGTTGGAGATGATGAAGACAAAGCCGTGGATGCGCGGCTCCATCATCCTGATGCACGATGGCGGCGGCAACCGCCAGCCTACAGTGGACGCCTTGCCGATGTTGATCACAACACTGCGTGCAAAGGGTTACGAGCTTGTGCCGGTGAGCGAACTGCTGGGCAAGACACGGGCGCAGGTGATGCCGCCTCTGACCCGCAAACAACGATGGCAAGCCACGGTCGACTCTGTTGCGTTCTTTGTGCTTGCGACGTTGAATGCCTTTATAGTGGGCGTATTTTTCGTCGGCGACATTCTGATGAGTGGACGCCTCATCATCATCGGTCTATTCGCGTTGATTGACCGTTTTCGCAAACGCAGGAACTACGCTACGCCTGATTACGCTCCGCGTGTTGCTGTGTTGATCCCGGCATATAACGAAGAAAAGGTCATCGTTCGAACGATCCGTTCGGTGATGATGTCAACCTATAAAAACATACGTATCATCGTGATCGACGATGGATCGAAGGACCGCACGGCAGAGGTAGCGCGTAAGGCGTACTCAGATGATATTGTGAGCGGTCGCTTGCAGGTATTGCAGAAGGAAAATGGAGGCAAGGCAGAGGCTTTGAACTATGGCCTCCAGTTCTGCGATGAAGAGATTTATGTCGGGATCGATGCGGATGGAGTGATCGCGCATGATGCAATTGCCCGGCTGGTGCCACACTTCGCCAATCCACAGATCGGAGCGGTGGCAGGAAACGCGAAGGTAGGCAATCGTGTGAACCTGTGGACGCGGTGGCAAGCGCTTGAGTACATCACCAGCCAGAACTTTGAGCGCCGCGCGCTGGATCTTTTCGACGTGGTGGTGGTGGTGCCCGGGGCCATCGGTGCATGGCGTACTGCTGCAGTAAAAGCAGCGGATGGATATCACTCCAACACGGTAGCGGAAGATGCCGATCTGACCATGAACCTGCTGCAGCAGGGCTACGCGGTGATCTATGAAGACCAGGCGCTGGCGTTTACTGAAGCTCCGGTAAATGCAAATGGACTCATGCGGCAGCGCTTTCGTTGGTCCTTCGGCATTATGCAGGCGGTGTTCAAACACATTGGCGCAGTAAAGCGCCGCAGAGCGATGGGCTTGTTTGCATTGCCGAACATCATTGTCTTTCAGATTCTGCTTCCACTGGTGTCCCCACTGATCGATCTGATGTTTGTGTTCAGCACGCTGAAATATTTTTACGACCGGCATTTTCATCCTGAAGCGGCGAGCGCGGCGAGCTTTGAGAAATTGCTGGTGTTCTTCGCGGCATTTCTCATCATCGACTTTGCAGCATCCGTACTTGCATTTGCGCTGGAGCGGAAGCACCCCGCGAGCAAAGGAGATGCGTGGCTGCTTTTTCATATCTGGATACAGCGGTTTACGTATCGCCAGGTGTTTTCGGTAGTGCTGTTCAAGACGATGAAACGGGCCATTGATGGCAGGCCATTTAGTTGGGACAAGCTGGAGCGCACGGCCAAAATGAGTGAGACGACCGAACGATTGACCCAGAGCAGTTGACGCGTCTCGTCGCAAATCACCATGCCTGAACCGGCCTACACTGGAGGATGTTATGAACGCACCTGCCGCGAAGCTTTCTCCTTCCGATAACATTCCCACTGTCAATACAGGTGCACACGCACCAGGCGCCTTTCGCAATGAGCCATTTATCAACTTTCATGATGCGGCAAACCGCCGGGCCATGGAAGAGGCGCTCGAGCGCGTCCGTGAGCGGTTGGGCCACGAGTATCCAATAGTGATCGGTGGAGAGCGCATAAAGACACAGGAGAAAATTGCTTCGCGTAATCCGGCATGGCCTTCGGTAATTGTTGGTATCCATCAAGAACCGGACCTGGCGCATGCAGAACAGGCGGTGCAGGCGGCGCTTGCCGCATTTCCTGCGTGGAGCGCGAAACCGATGGTGGAACGCGCAGAGTTACTGCTGCGATCAGCTGCAATACTTCGTAAGCGCAAGTTCGAATTCTGCGCATGGTTGATCGTTGAGGTGGGAAAAAATTGGGCTGAGGCCGATGCAGACGTCGGCGAGACGATTGATTTTCTGGAGTTCTATGCGCGAGAGGCGATGAAGCTGGATGCGGCAACCACGCCGCCCATTCAGTTTCCGGGCGAGCGCAACCAGTTGCGGTATATCCCGCTAGGTGTGGGTGCGGTGATCCCACCGTGGAATTTTCCGCTTGCCATCATGGCAGGCATGACCATGGCTGCCATTGTGTGCGGAAATACGGTGGTGTTGAAACCGAGTGTGGATGCGCCTACGATTGCAGCGCATTTTTATGCGTTGCTGGAAGAGGCTGGACTGTCTGAAGGTGTAGTGAATCTATGTGCGGGAAGTGGTCCTGTGTTTGGCAATGCGTTAGTGGAACACCCCCAGGTGCGATTCATCTCATTCACAGGATCAAAGAAGGTTGGCCTGGAGATTCATGAGAAGGCCGCACGCCGGCGCGAAGGACAGATATTCATCAAACGAACGGTACTGGAACTTGGTGGCAAGGACGCCATCATTGTGGATGTGGACTGTGATATCGACGCCGCGATAGAAGGAGTGGTGGCCTCAGCATTTGGCTTCAGTGGGCAGAAGTGTTCCGCGTGCTCACGTGCGATTGTGGATGAGCACATCTACGATGAATTTCTTGAAAGATTGGTAGAGAAAGCGCGGGCCATCAGGATTGGCGATCCAGCAGAGAACTTCTACATGGGGCCGGTTATCAGCGAAACGGCGTACCGGCGCGTGCTCGATTACATAACAGTGGGCAAAACAGAGGGACGACTGGTGCTGGGCGGTGAGGCCGTCAATTGTGGAGGCGGTTACTACATCGCGCCTACGATTTTTGCCGATGTTGCGCCCACAGCACGCATCGCCCAGGAGGAGATATTTGGACCGGTGCTGGCAGTAATCAAGTCCTCTGGGTTTGCTGAGTCACTGCACATTGCGAACGATACCGAGTATGGCCTGACTGGCGCGGTATATTCGCAGTCGCGTGACAGGCTGGAGTGGGCGGGGGACGAGTTCCATGTAGGGAATCTGTACTTCAATCGCAAGTGCACCGGAGCAATGGTAGGCGCACATCCGTTTGGTGGATTCAATATGAGCGGGACGGATTCCAAGGCTGGCGGAGCAGATTATCTGCTGCTGTTCACACAAGCGAAATCCATTGCAGAGAAGATCGGCACTGCACCGGACGCGGATAATCAGTGTAAGGGGCTATAGCGCAGTACGAACGCGAAAAAGGCACGGCTTGCAAGCCGTGCCTTTTGTTTCATGTATGGAACCGCTTGTTTAGGCGGAGCGCATCTGTAGCACTTTGCCGGCGTGGGTTGCTGCTTCGGCAAGCACGCGATGATGAATGGTGAAGAGCGCAAGTTCAAGCCTGTCCGAAACGCCTGTCTTGTCATAGATAGAGCGAAGATAGTTCTTCACAACTTGCTCTTTGGTGCCGAGATGTATTGCGATCTCTTTATTTTTGCAACCCTGCACGATAAAAGAGACGATCTGCAATTCGCGCGGCGTGAGACGCTCCCGGACACGCGTGCCCACAGAATCGCCGGGAAGCATGGAGGTGACATTCGGCCGGTTGACGCAACGATGTCCACGTGCAACTTTGCGGACACAGTCGACCAGCTCGGCACCGCCGACACTGCGCGAAAGTAAACCATCAAGCCGATCGAGCACGGCTGGAACAATATCTTCGCCGTTTTCAACAATGAGGATGATGCGGTTGTTGTTGGTGGCAGCGACAGCGAGCAGCATTTCGTAATCGGGTTTTAAGGCAGTGCAGACAAGCGCTACGGCGCCCCGATGCGCGGCAGCAGCCTGCAGCAGACGCTCCGCGTCTATACATTGGGCAACAATCCGCAGATCGTCTTCCATTGCCAGAACACGTGCGGCGCCTGCGCGGAAGATCGACTGGTTGTCAGCCAGAATAATGCGGTTACTCACAGTAATCTCCTCAATTCTTCTCCGTGTATCCGGAGTATGGCAGGTGCTTTCTCTTCCTATATCGGCAGAGTAGGGGGCACCATCACCTCAATATTCGGTCAGCGGATATATCCCGACAACCAACATCGAGACTACTGGCGGAAATTGAGCGTGGGTAATTGCACCTTTGGGGTAGACGGCTCCCCACTGGTGGTAGGGAATCGTCTGCCGCTACACTGAGGTCATGCCGAAACCAATCCTGCTGGCAGTAGATGACGATACCAGCGTGCTGGAAGCCGTGGTAGAAGATCTGCGCCGTCAATATGGGGAGCATTACCGTGTGGTGCGTGCAGCATCAGGTCAGGCGGCTCTGGATACGCTTGTGCAACTCCAGCAGCGCAGTGAGGCGGTCGCGCTGATCCTCAGCGACCAGCGCATGCCCGGCATGACAGGCGTGGACCTGTTGCAGCGCTCAATGGACATCTACGGCGAGTGCAAGCGCGTTTTACTGACGGCTTATGCAGATACGGAAGTTGCGATCCGGGCGATCAATTCGGCGAAAATCCACTACTACCTGAACAAGCCCTGGGATCCGCCGGAGGAGAAGCTTTATCCGGTCCTCGATGATCTGCTGGAAAACTGGAATGAAGGTTATGTGCCGCCGTTTTCCGGTGTACAGATTGTGGGCACGCGATGGGGCGCACGCGATCACGCAATCCGTAATTTCCTGGCGCAGAACCGCGTGCAATATCGCTGGATGGACGCCGAAAGCGAGGAGGCACAACCGCTGCTGGAGCGGCACGGCTGCGAAGACCTGAAATTGCCGATCGTGATCTTCGCGGACGGCAGTTCACTGGTGCAGCCACAGCAGATGGAGCTTGCCCAAAAGCTTGGCATGCGTACACAAGCGGCGGAGGATTTCTACGATCTTGTGGTTATTGGCGCTGGTCCTGCTGGATTGGCTGCTGGTGTGTATGGCGCCAGTGAAGGGCTAAAAACATTGATTGTGGAAGGTACGGCCCCCGGTGGGCAGGCAGGTTCCAGTTCGCGGATTGAGAATTATCTTGGATTTCCGGGCGGCGTAAGTGGCGAAGAGTTGGGGAAGCGCGCTTACTTGCAGGCCAGCCGCCTGGGCGCTGAATTTGTCATGCAAAAGGCCAAAGGAATCCGAGTCGATGGCGGATATCGCGTCATCCAATTAGCGGATGGCCGCGAGGTGACGTGCAGGGCTGTGCTGATAGCCACAGGCGTCTCGTGGGTCCGGTTGGATGTACCGGGTGCGGAGAAGTTTGTTGGCTCGGGCGTGTATTACGGTGCGGCGCTCGCTGAAGCTGTGGCGTGCAAGGACGAAGAGGTCTACATCGTAGGAGGGGCCAACTCGGCCGGGCAGGCGGCGATCCACTTTGCGCGGTACGCCGCAAAGGTGCACATGCTGGTAAGAGGAGCGTCGTTAACCAAGAGTATGTCGCGCTATCTGATTGATCAGATTGAAGCCACGCCAAACATTATGGTGGAGACGGGCACGGAGATTGTGGAGATGATGGGCAGCGATCATCTGGAAAGTATTCGGATTCGAAACGCAGCCGGCGAAGAGACGCGGCCGACGTCCAGCGTATTCGTCTTTATTGGCGCTGCGCCCAAGACACAGTGGCTGCCGCAGGAAATCGCGTGCGACGATCGGGGCTTTGTTCTTGCCGGTAACGATCTGAAACAAAAAGTGCGTACCCTGGGACAGGAACGGGTCCCGTATTTATTGGAGACAAGCGTACCGGGTATCTTTGTGGCGGGCGATGTGCGCCATGGCTCGGTGAAGCGCGCAGCGTCTGCCGTGGGTGAAGGCTCTATCGCCATTCAATTCGTACATCAATATATGGCGGGCTTCTAACAATGAACGGAACTCAGGTGCGGACAGAACCCGGCAAACTCTTTGCGGATGTAAGAGCAATGGAACTTTTTGCCGATGTTCCTGAAGAAGAGCTGAAGCGTGTCCTTAGTTTTCCTGAACAGGAATTTGAAGAAGGTGAAATCCTGCTGCACGAGGGAGATATAGCCGACCGGCTGCTGGTTGTTCTTACGGGGAAGTTCCGTCTCTTTCGCAGCGGAAACACCACAGTTGGAGAACTAACAGAGTTCCACGCCGCATCGCCTACTGTAATTGGTGAAGTCGGGCTTCTTACCGAGTTTCGTACCCCGTTCAACGTTGAGGTAGCGCGGCGCACACGTGCCATCGTGGTCCCTAAAGAAGACTTCTGGTCACTGATGGCAAATTGTCCTGCCTTGCGTTCAACATTGCTGCGTTCGTCGATGACGCGCTTTCAAATGCGTCAGGGAATGAATCTGCGTGAAGAGAAGCTCGCCTCATTGGGTACGCTCACCGCGGGACTCATGCATGAGCTGAACAATCCCGGAGCCGCCGCCGGGCGTGCTGCGGCGCAGCTTCGCGCCAACATCAATCGCATGCACGAACTGGCCCAGTGTCTCTCCAAAGAGGAGCACACACCCGAACAGGGCCGCTGTTTCTGGGAGATGCAGGAGCGCGTTCTACGCCGCAAAAAGGCCACGTATCAGAGTTCGCTCGATCAGGCCGATGCAGAGGAACGGCTTGCAGAATGGATGGAGTCCAATGGCGTGCGTGAGGCCTGGCGGCTTGCTCCTACCTTTGCTGCCAGCGGTATTACAGCCAGTGAACTAGAGTGCCTCAAAGCCGAGTTTCATGGTGAAGGCATGAGCGATCCGCTGGCCTGGATGGAAGCCATGGTGGGCAGCATGCAGATGGTGGAAACCATTGAAGAGAGTGTTCGACGTGTCTCCGATCTGGTAGGAGCAGTCAAGACCTACACGCATGAAGGCCAGGGGCAAAAGCACACTGTTGATGTAAACGCTAGCATTCACGCCACCCTTGTCATCCTGAAACATAAACTTATGGAGCGTGGTACCTTCCTCTCCAAAATCTTCGCTTCAAATCTTCCTGAAATTCCAGCGCGCAAAGCCAGTCTGAATCAGGTCTGGACCAATCTTCTTGATAACGCAATCGATGCGGCCGGTGAAGGCGGCAAGGTGCAGGTAAAAACCTGGCAGCAGGACGGCGAAGTATTCGTCTCATTCTGCGACGACGGCCCTGGCATTCCGCGAGAGAAGCAGGAGCGCATCTTCGATCCCTTCTTTACCACCAAGCCTGCAGGTGTGGGTACAGGCCTTGGTCTTGGCATCGCGTTTCAGATCGTGAAGGAATATGGTGGCGAACTCCGCTTCAGTTCGCAGCCGGGGCAAACGGAGTTCGTTGTGCACCTGCCCGGCAAAGCGTAGTTATTCTCCATCCTGAAATAATTCCAATTGACAAACATCGTTGTTGCGCTGCTAGAATCCGGCGAAAGCGACAAACGATGCGCATGGCTGTCACGCTAAGTCGCGGACGGCCTTTTCTATCGACATAAAGGGAGATGAGACGGATGCATTGGAACACTGCCCGCTGGGCCGCCATCGCACTTGGAGCAACATTCGCATTAGGCGCCACGGCGCAGGAAATCGTTCTCAATCCAACCCCTGACATCAAGGTGAACTGGAAGAAGACTGTCATTGTCTCCAAATCCACGCCCACGTTACAGGTGGTGGTAAATCCCATGATTCTGCGCGGATCGAAGATGCATGATGGCACCTTCAAGGCGCTCAAGGAGCTTGGCGCAGACTACGTGCGTTACGTGCCGTGGTTGCCGTATCCGCGTCAAGCCGTTGCCGAACTCGATGAGCCGAAGGATGGCAAGACCTCATGGGACTTCCAGTACATCGATCCCACGCTCGAAGATTTTATGAAGGCCACGGAAGGCCATAGCGTCTGCATCAACTTCAGCACTATCCCTGCATGGATGTGGAAGACTAAGACGCCAGTCGTCTATCCGCAAGACCCCAATCAGGTCTTCTGGAAGTACACGCAAGGCAGCGAGATGCGCGACCCCACCTATAAGGAAGCGGCTGACTACTTCGCGCGTCTGCTGAGCTGGTATGAAAAGGGCGGCTTCACAGACGAGTACGGCAAGTGGCACGAGAGCGGTCACCACTACAAGTTTGCATACTGGGAAGTGCTGAACGAGATCGACCTGGAGCACCACTGGAAGCCCGAGGAGTACACCAAGTTCTACGACGCTGTCGTAACGGAGATGCACAAGGTCGATCCCGATCTGAAGTTCATGGCCATCTCTCTGGCACACCCTTCCAGCAATCCGGAGATGTTTGAATACTTTCTCAATCCCGCGAACCACAAGCCGGGCATTCCGATTGACTTCATCACGTACCACTTCTATGCAAATCACACGCCGCATGAAGGTATCAACGAGTGGCAGTACAGCTTCTTCAATCAGGCTGCTGGTTTCTTAAACACAGTCCGGTATGTCGAAGCAATTCGCAAACGCCTGAATCCAAGTGTGCGTACTGACCTGAACGAACTCGGTGTGATTCTGCGTGAAGACACATACGAGAACGCGCATGATGGGAGTAACGGCAAGCCCCGATATGTGGGCAACCCTGAGCCTGAAGGCTACTTCCCGCTGGCCGGTGCGATGTATGCGCATCTCTTTATCGAGCTCTCGCGCATGGGAATCGATGTGATCGGCGAATCGCAGCTTGTCGGCTATCCATCGCAGTTCCCAAGCGTGACTATGATCGACCACACCAACTCCAAACCGAACGCGCGTTATTGGGTCTTGAAGTTGTTGCACGACAACTTCAAGATGGGTGATAAGCTCTTTTCCACCAGCGGTACAGGCAGTGATATCTCTGCACAGGGATACATCACCACCGAAGGTACAAAGAAGCTGTTACTGGTGAACCGCCGTGGCTTTGCGCAGGAGGCGAAGGTGCCTGCTGATTTTGCTAATGGCAACGTAAGCTACGTGGCCATCTCAACGGGTGACAATGCCCCGGCCTCAGAAAAATTGCAGGGAACTACCATTCACCTGCAACCGTTTGAAACGGCTGTGATTACGGTAAAGTAGCCATGCAGCGTGTGGCGTTTCAACTCCGTATCAAGGCCGACATGATCGAGCAGTACGACGATCTGCATCGTCATGTCTGGCCGGAGATGATCGAGAGCCTGGAGAAGATGGGTGTACGCGAGTACTCCATCTTCCGCCGCGGACAGGATCTGTTCCTTACGCTTCGCTGCCCGGATTTCGATGCGCTAATTGAGCAGATGAAACATAGTGACGTTGACCGCCGATGGCAGCGGATGATGGCTTCTTACTGGGAGCCTGTACCAGGTCAGCGCGACGATGAACCATTCGCCATGATGAAAGAGGTCTTTTACATGGCAGGGAAGCAAGAGGAGTAGATGGAGCAGCAACGCACGTTGAGGATCGGCCTGCTCGGCATTGGGCTGGAGGCGTATTGGAGCCAGTTTGCAGGATTGGAGCAGCGCCTCATCGGGTATGTAAGCGAGGTCGAGCAGAAGATTGCATCGTCGTCGCGCACGGTGGTGAATTTTGGGCTGGTGGATACACCGGAGAAGTCGATTGAAACCGCGCACGCCTGCCGGCGCGAAGATGTCGATATCCTCCTGGTTTACATCACTACGTATGCGCTCTCCGCGATTGTGCTGCCGGTCATCCAGCGCGCCAAGGTGCCGGTCTTTCTCCTGAACTTACAGCCGGAAGCAGCCATCGATTTCGCCAACCTCAACGCGATGGATAATGCCACGGACAAGACAGGCGAGTGGCTCGCATACTGTTCTGCCTGCCCGGTACCCGAGATTGCAAATGTCCTGCGCCGTCTCGACGTTCCATTTCAACAGATCACCGGCGTGCTGCACGCCGATAATGACCCATGCTGGAAAGAACTGGATGAGTGGTTGCGTGCGGCCGAAGCAGTTCATGCCTTGCAGCATGCGCGCCTCGGTTTAATGGGCCACTATTACAGTGGCATGCTCGATATTGCAACTGACCTCACGCAGGTGAGTGGGCGTTTCGGTACGCACATTGAGATGTTGGAGGTAGATGAGATCTCCGCACGCCGCCGCGAAGTGAGCGAGCAGCAAATCGCAAAGAAGGTGGAAGAGTTCCGCCGTTTCTTCGAGGTAGGTGATGACTGTTCTACGGAAGAGCTACGCCGCGCGGCCAGCACCGCAGTTGCACTCGATGCCTTTGCGGAAGCAAACAGGTTTAATGCCTTGGCCTACTACTACAAAGGCTCCGGTGTTTCTGAGAACGAAGATACGATGAGCTCAATCATTCTTGGTACTTCTATGCTCACAGGCCGTCATATCCCTGTGGCCGGGGAGTATGAAGTAAAGAATGTCATTGCCATGAAGATCATGGATCTGCTTGGCGCAGGAGGATCGTTCACCGAGTATTACGCGAACGATCTGAATGACGATTTGGTCCTCATGGGACACGATGGTCCTGGCCATATCGGCATCGCACAGGGCCGCATTCGCGTACGTCCCCTGCGTGTGTATCACGGCAAAGTAGGGAAGGGTTTGTCTGTAGAAATGCAGGTGAAGCACGGCCCGGTCACGCTGCTCTCCGTAGTGGAAGATCCGAAGCGTGGCTTCCGTCTGCTGGTCGCAGAAGGAGAAAGCGTTCCTGGATCCATCATGGAAATCGGCAACACAAACAGCCGATACCGCTTTAGCCTCGGCGCACGCGGTTTTAATGAAGCGTGGAATGCTGAGGGCCCGGCACACCACTGTGCGATCGGTGTAGGACACATCGCAGGCACGCTCAGAAAAGTAGCCACACTGCTTGGCATGCAGATGACGCAGATCTGTTAGCACAAACAGAGTTCGTCATTTGGTTTTCTGCAAACGAACATCGTCCTTAAAACAAACCCCCGGCGCGCCATAAACGCAACTGGGGGTTCAAACTGTAGCTAACAACTAAAAATAGTATTTTTGCGCCGCGATTTTCGGATCGGGTTCGCCATTCGCTACGATGCGTTTGCGCGTCTCCTCCCGAAGCTCTTTGCATATCTCCTTGTACTCCGGACGACCTACCAGATTGAGCTTCTGATACGGGTCTGCACCCGTGTCATACAGCACATAATCGATATAGTTGGTGCCACGCTCGTCTTTATTAGGAGAGGCTGCTGGATCATAGCAGGCGTACGTCCACTGCTTGGTACGGATACCACGAGCAGTCATGGACGCGCTGATCTCGTAATAGACGGTATTGTCCCATGCCTTCCTCGCAGCTTTGTCTTTCACCAGTGGAAGAAGTGTTTTGCCCTGCATGGTAGAGGGAACGGCCGTTCCCGTTGCATCAATTAAGGTCGCTGTCATATCGATAAGAGAAACGAGCTCATCGCAAACTTCAGACTCATCGAATCCGGGTCCTGCAAAGATAAGCGGTACGCGAAGGGCCGCATCGTGCGGTGTCCGTTTGTACTCGCCCATACGCGTATGGAAGTGGCAACCGTGGTCGGAGAAGAAGACGATGATCGTGTTATCAAGCTGGCCGGTCTGCTCCAGCTTTTTCACGATGCGGCCTACGCTGTCATCCACTGCCTGCACGCAACCGTAGTAGCCGGGAAGATGGGTCTGCCAGTTGCCGGGAAGATCGCGAAGATCCTGCGGAACGAATGGATCGTTGTAGGAGTTCTCATACCGTTTCGGTGGAACCATGGCTTCTACATCGCCGGGATGACGAGGATTCTGCTGGTGTGGCTCCAGGATGGAGAAGAAGCAGAGCCAAGGCTTATCCTGCTTGCGGTCGAGAAACTGCTCGACGCGGCCCGTCATCCAGTCCACGCGATATTCGCCGCTGAAGTTCAGGTCCTTGCCTTCATTGTCCCAATAGTTTCCGCCATACGGACCGGAGGTGAGTTCCAGAACATTTGCGCCTTCCCAATAATCAAATCCGGCGCGTGAAGGCCCCGGGGGCACCCAGCCTCTGCCAATCTTCTTGTCCGCACCTTCACCTGAAACGTGCCATTTGCCAATGAAGTTGGTGCTGTATCCAGCAGTTTTCAGAGTAGTGGCGATTGATGGAATGGAGTGATCCAGCTCCAGACCGAGCTTCCAGACTTTCGTTTTTGTGGCATACATGCCGGTGAGGAACGAGGCGCGCGAAGGAGAACATAGGGGCTGGTTGCAGCATGCCTTGCGAAAATTGGTTCCGCGAGCCACTAAAGCGTCCAAATTTGGTGTTTTTACGTTCGGATTTTGCCCATTTGCACCAATGAAATCGGTCCGGAACTGGTCCGAACAGATCATCATGATGTTTGGTTTACGCACTTTAGCAGGTGCGGCAGAAGCTTCACGAGTAGTCGCACCCGCTGCTGCTATTGCGCCGGAAGCCATAGCGGCGTTGCGCAGAAAATCACGCCGCGAGTTTTTATTGGACTCACTCATTCTCAAAACTCCATTTTCGACTATTTGTAAGCGCCTTCATCGTAGAGATTGGCGGCTTTTAATGTCAAATTCAGAATCCTTTGAAATACCTGAAGTTGAATTCCTGTGGATTTTCTGTGGAAAATATGAAGAAAATGCTATTTTCAAGGCGCAAAAATGTCAAAATTTACCGAAATAGACAGGAAAAATCTACTTATTCACCAAAATGCAAGAACTTTCTTCCTTATGTGCAGCGTCAAAATACGCCATTAGGCAAATCTTAGGCAACCTCCCAATTCGCGATGTTAATATCCTCGTATTCCCACTGGACGTAGTCCTTCTCAAGCGGCACATAGGTGCGCAGGCCTGGGATGGAATGGCAGCGAAAGATATAACTTCGCGTCATAGGGAAAGTGCGTCCAAGCTGGCCTCGTAAGCGGATAGTGATGCTGTGCGAGACAGCAAGCAATTTGGCCTCAGGCGCTTTCATAGATGCCCGGCCGTTCAATTCCGCCCGGTTTGCCCAAGTTTTACGCCGCCTTGCCGCGGTTGCACGCCCAGATCAGGAGAATTGAAAGCAATGAAGCGTATCGCCCTCGGAATTGCCTCGCTTGCGTTCGCATTGAACGCCGGGGCCCAAAACACCACCGTTGGAAATCCAACTGTCGTAGTGAACGGCACTAAAATCCAACTCCAATTTCCTATTTCCGTCACCGTTGATGTCGGTGGTACCAACGCTACTATCGTGAACGGCGGTAGTGGGACCACTGGCAGTGGAGCTACTTCAGGAACAGGCAGCACGTTTACCGGCTCCGCGAATGGAACGGATACGGGGACAAGCGGTTCGTCCAGCGGATCCATTGATACCGGAAGCGGTAGCACTGGTTCTATCGGTGCCATTACCGGTATTTCCCCGATCGCAATGATCACGGGCGTGAATGGCGCGCTGAACGGATTTCAGCCTGTAGCAATCAGTGATCTCTATAAGGACGTAAGCAATGAAGGAGTAGATGCTTACAATACGGAATTCATGAATGTGTACGGGGGAAACCATCTTAACGCGGATTTCACCATTCCATATAACGTGGTGAATGGTGCCACCAAGGTGAATTTCAGCAGTGTGGAGGTGTCCGATGAAAGCGATGTGATGCCTGTACCTATCAATACATCGACGACTGTTGAAAATGGTATTCAAGGATGCAAGGCCGATGGCGCAGACCACCACGCTATCATCCTTGATAGTGCCACTGGATTTGATTACGAGGTTTATCAAGCCACATACTGCTCTGGTAAATGGAGTGCGTATAGCATCACGCTTTGGGACCTCACCAAACAGCAGCAGCGTCCTGTAGGCTGGACCTCTTCTGATGCTGCCGGTTTGCCAGTGTTCCCTCTTCTGGTGCGCTATGACGAAGTGGCTGCGGGTTCGATCAACCATGCTCTTCGTGTAACGATGAATCATACGAAGAATGGCCCCAAGGGCAGCATCTTTGTGCCCCCGGCCACACATGGCGCGGGCGATGTATGGGGTACAGCAGCCTACATGGGCATGCGCCTCCGCTTGAAGCCCAGCTACGATATTAGCGGCTTCTCGGCGGCAAACCAGACGATCCTGAAGGCGATGAAGAAGTACGGCATGATCGTTGCGGACAACGGACAAAGCGGATTCTTCCAAGGTACGACGGATTCACGTTGGAACTACGACGATCTGGCTAAACTGCGCAGTATTCCTCTGAACGCGTTCGAAATTGTGCAAATGGGAACTCAAGCGACGGCAGATACTGCTCCCAAAGGTGCGGTGCCAGCTGTGAGCAGCTTCACAGCAGCCAAATCAGGAAGCTCTACCGTGCTCATGTGGAACACCACGGGTGATTCTTATAACTACATCCAGGAAGTTGGTCCGGTGCGCGGCAGCTCCATCACGGTGCCTTATGTCAGCGGAGCTACCTATACGCTGGTGAGCAGCAATCAGTATGGTCGCACGACCAAAACAGTAAAGGTGCAGTAAAAGTTTTGAAGGTAGACTCTATCCTTCGCAGCCCCGCTCGTGAGAGCGGGGCTTTTCTTTGTCCATTAAGAAGCGCAGAGAGTAGTTGGAAATGATTACCTGGAGAAGAGGGACATCTGTTTCTGCCTTTGATTGATTGGCGTCCGTTTCATTGTGCGCGCATCATCAAAGACAGTCCGTCCACCGATGGACGCAGAGATAGCGTGTTCATGCTGCACGGCTGCTGTGAAATCGGCAAGTGGCTGACGATCTTCTTCTACTGCGCGGATAAGGCGATCAAGCCGCCGGAACCCTTCCAGTTTTTCTGTATGCCCGAGGCGAGCAGCGTCTAACGCACGACGGAGGATGCCAAGGGATTCGTCATAGGTTTTGAGCGGAACAGGGAAGGGATGTCCATCTTTACCGCCGTGCGCGAACGAAAATCGCGCCGGATCGGAGAAGCGGCTGGGCGCACCGTGGACGACTTCCGCAATGAGTGCGAGTGATTGGAGTGTGCGTGGGCCGAGGCCTTCCACGAGGAGCAGGGAAGCAAAATCGCGCAAGTCGTGCTCATGTGCGACGGCGAGAACGGCGCCGAGTCGCTTGAGATCGATGTCGGACGCACGAACATCGTGGTGCGCAGGCATGGTGAGCTTGCGTGCTTCCTGCATGGATTTCTCTACCGGTTCGTGCGCGATGTTGAGCAGCGCATGCTGGGCGCTGGATGCGCGCGCGTCCACTAGGTTGAGGATGGTGCCTGCGGGTTTGCCGACGATGGCGGTGTGCGGGTCGGAGACGAAGTCGCGCACGCTGGCGGAGTGCCAGTGATAACGGCGCGCGAGATGGGTTTCCGCGTTCATGCCCTGTTGCACGACGGACCACTCGCCGGACTTATGAATCACGAAGGAGTGCAGGTATAACTGAAATCCATCTGCGATGGCGTTGTTGTCCACGCGAGCGGTGAGACGGCTGGTACGAGCCAGCGCTTCACCATCCAGACCAGTGCGATGGGAGAAGCTACGCAACTCATCCGGCGTGCGTACGGAGTGGCGTCCGCGGCCTCCACAGACGGCGAAGCCAAGATCGCAGAAGCGTGGATTGAGGCCACGTTTTAGCGCGCCCATGACGGAGGTGGTGATGCCGGATGAGTGCCAGTCCATACCCATCACGCAGCCGAGCGCCTGGAACCAGAAAGGATCGCTCAGCCGAGTGAGAAACTCCGATGGTCCATACGTGATCACGATGTTTTCTGCGATCGCTGCACCGAGGTGAGTCATGCGCTCCGCCAGCCAGGGCGGAACGCGGCCACCGTGCAGCGGGAGATCGGCTGTGCCGGAGCGCTTCATACCTTTATTGTCTCGCGTCGGATGTGTGCGATGAGCGCACAGATTACGCCATGCCGGACCAGTTTTTTCAAAGGAATGAAATTTTCAAACCGACATTTCTTGCTGTCATACCGTCTTACTTGTGACGTATCTTTGTAATCCAGCAAACGTGCGGAAGCCAATCTGATCTGAAGGAGATGCCGATGTCCGCCCCTTATGAAGAAGAAGCGGCCCTGAGACGCGACCTGGTACGGCACAGCAAAGCGCTCTATCGCCTTGGCTATATGCCGGGAACGTCGGGAAATCTTTCTGTACGATTTGGACCGAAGACGCTGCTTGCTACACCAACAGGATGCAGCAAATGGATGCTGAAGCCTGAAGATATTGTGGTGACCGATCTGGATGGACGGAGGATCTCTGGTACGCGCAATGTAACCAGCGAGATTGCCATGCATGTGGCAATTTATCGCGCGCGGCCGGATGTGAAGGCGGTTGTGCATTCGCATCCTCCAATTGCGACGGGATTTGCCTGCGCAGGGAAGCCGCTCGATGAACCGCTGTGCGCCGAGGCCATCATGATTCTTGGGCCAGTGCCGCTGGCTCCATATGCGACGACGGGTACGAAAGAGTTGGCGACGAGCCTTGCTTCTTTGGCTGCCGATCACACGGCCATTCTGATGGCGAACCATGGTGCTGTAACCTACGGCGACTCTGTCTCCGATGCGTTTATGAAGATGGAGACGCTGGAACACTTTGCCAACATCTGTCTGGTGGCGAACCAGCTAGGCACAGCACGTCCGCTCGGACATACCGCGATCAACGATCTGATGACAGCGAAGGCGAAGTACCTTGCGAACGCCAACGTGGTGAAGGCGCCGATCTCCATCTCCGCATAAGCTCGCGTACCATGAGTGACGTGCATCCATGGACAAAGAATGAGGCGCGCCTGCGCAGGCGCATCTTCTGGGTAGCGTTCCTGCTGCGTGTCGCCTACATAACGCTGGCGCATACCTATCGCATTCGTCCCGTCGAAGGTCACTTTCAGTTCGGCTGGGAGATGGGCCGCATTGCGCAGGCGCTTGCTACCGGTTTTGGATATGCCGATCCGTTTGAAGGACACACTGGCCCGACGGCGTGGTCGCCGCCGCTGTACGTATTTTTGATCGCCGGTGCGTTCAAACTTTTCGGCGTCTACTCTGCGTTGTCTGCGTGGTTCATTCTTGCGGTGAATTCGCTGATGTCCGCTTCGACGGCTGTGGCCGTGTGGGAAATCGCGCGGCGCTGCTTCAACGCGCGTGTGGCGCTGTGGAGCGGGTGGATTTGGGCGTTGTATCCGGCGGCGATGCAGTTTGCCGTGCGCTGGATATGGGAGATGTCCGCTACCGCATGGCTGTTTGCATGGATCTTTGTGCTGGCGCTGCGCATGCGCTACGACGAGCGTGGACAGATATGGCTACGGTGGTGCTGCTTCGGCTTGTTGTGGGGAGTGCTTGCACTGACGAGCCCTACGCCATGCATCATGCTGCCTGTGCTTGGGTTGTGGCTGGTGTTTCACGCACAACGCAAGCCGCAGGTATTGGCGAAGGCTGTCGTTTCCGGCGTGTTGTTTTGTGCGGTGATTGCGCCTTGGGCGATTCGTAATTGGAATGTGTTTCACCGCTTTATTCCATTGCGAGGCAACTTCGGCGCGGAGAATTACATGGGCAACGGTCCGTGGTCCGTAGGCTTTCCGTGGGGCGCGACGGTGCGGTTTGAAGACCGCGCGTTGCTGCGTGAGTACGCCACCGTGGGTGAGCCTGTGTGGGTAGCTGATCGCGGGGAAAAGGCCAAGGTATGGATTGCCACCCACCACAAGCGCTACATGGAACTGAACTTGAAGCGCGCGTATATGTTCTGGTTTGGCGTGCCGCATCCGTATGAGCATGGCGTAGCTGGAATGATTGGCGAGTGGGTTCGTTTGATCAGTTTTCAATTCATCTCGCTGGCAGGATGGTTCGGCATTGTGCTCGCGATGCGAGAGCGAAAGCCTGCCGCGTGGATGATGTTCTTCTGCGTCTTGCTTATGCCCATAACCTACTATCTGGTCACCGTGCAGGCACGCTTCCGTCATGTGCTGGAGCCCATTCTCTGCGTGGCCGGCGTGTACCTGTTTCAGTCCGCCGAGCCGGGAAACTTTGGCCGCGCGGGCGCTGCAAAGTTTGCATGGCTCGGAAGGCTGGTCACTCCACTGAAGCCGTTCTTTCGCGGAGAGAGCCAAGTCTAAGGTCTGTTTGAAGCACGTTGTCCGCTACCCCCCTCCCCCGGGGGGTACCTGATAAGTTCTTTATTTGGCTTAGATGCGATTTTCACAGGCTGCAAGATCTTCTTTCTATTGGGCTTATCGGCAAAATCCTGCTTCTAAAGGAGTTATGCAGCGAGTCAGCAAGTCAGCGAGTTAGCGAGTTAGCTGTTCGTCTTTGATTCCTTAAATCCATTGTTTCAAATGGTGTGGTGTAATCCGGCAGTGCGGATGTGCTTTGGATTGAGGGAGATGGCTGGTTGTAGAGGTTGACAAGGCCGAAATTCCTTTATTTCCGGCCTTCTCGCTTTTGCGCAATGACAAGGCCGCGCGGCGTCGGCAGAAAGACGCAGGAGAGCCAGCCATTTTCTTCCATGCGAAAGGCGGCATCGCGCACAGTCTTGAGGTGCGAACTCGCGTCGTGGATGAGGATGATGCCAGTCGAACGAATCTGCGGAAGGAAACGCTCGACTTCTTTCTCGCGGATGGGCATGTCGCTGTCGGAGAAGAAGAGGTCAATGGTGCCATCTATCTTCATTTCCAGAGAAGACTCATTGCGCAGTTCGATCCATTCCATCAGACCGGATGCTTCCAGTTTCTCTTTCGCCGAGGTGAAGACGACGGGATCGTACTCGCAGGAGATGATCTTACCGAAGCCGTTCTGCTTGAGCGCCTTCGCGATCCAAAGCGTGGAGACGCCGAGAAACGAACCGGTTTCGACGACGAGTTCCGGCTTGATGGTAGTGACGAGCGTATAGAGGAATTCGAGCACTTCGGCTTCGGCTGTCATGGAGTCATACATATGCCAGCGCTCGGGGTGCGGACATTCGGGCGTGGCGCGATGATACTCCGGCTGTAGAGCGCCTTGCGCGCGCTCTGCCTGTGCCATCACCTTGTATTCCTGCTTTGCATATTTTTTGCCGAAGAGACCCATCCGAAAACCTCTCGTCGATTTTAGCCGTGGAGACTTGATTAAGCGCCAACCTTGCTTCAGCGGCTAAAGCCGGGTAGGTCCTGTGATGTTTATTGTCATGGCTGAAGCCATGACCTACCGTTCCTATTGTTAACGAAAGTTAGTTGCCGGGAATGTGGTCGCGCGTGGTGACCCAGTTGTCGAGAATCTTGTGGAGCACGGTGCTGCCGCAGAGCCATGCCGATTCCACCGCGACACGCGTGCCGATGTATGGAGCAGTGACGGATTCCACTGCAGTGTGGCCGGGCCGCTGCATGGTGTAGTTGCTGGCAGTGCGCAGATCCATGACACGATTTATGTCGACGCGATGCATGGTTTGCAAACGTTCGAGGGCTCCCATAAATCCGGAGTCTTCCATCTGCGTGGTGACAAAGTTGCCTTTACCGCCGGTATAGAGCGCGACCCAATCGTTGGCGAATTCAGTCATCTTCTCGCCATGCCAGTAGGTATTCGATGCGAACGTATCTCCGCGGAGAACGAACGGCGGCCGCTGCGCGTTAGGAAAACCTTTGAAGCCAGCGCGGAAGGCTGCGACTTTATCGTCATCCTGCAACTTGAGATTGCGTGTCTGCGCAAAGGCCCATGCAGCGAGCTTCTCGTTGAGCGGATAGAGATTCGAGCGCATCCACGGATGCTTGGGCGGCTCTGCTGGGCGAGGCGCATGTGAGCCGATGGGGAAGATGCCGTAAGGCCAATCCTTCGGCATCTCTCGAGGATCGATAAAGCGTGAGACATCGCCGATGACGTAGTTGGCCCACACTGCTGAACCGATAGACGCATCGTGCGGATCGACACCCGCGATGCCATTGATGAGGAAGTACGCGTGAGTAAGATCGAAACGCGGATCGAGACCGAGCGCCATCATGGATGCCGTGGCATTGATGAGTGTGGGGCCGGAGACCATGCCGAGTACTGTGTGATCTTTGTTGGTGCGCAGAGGATGCACGCCACCGGGAAAGTCGATGACCTGATCGAGGTGTTCGCGTTCTACCCAAAGCTGGAACTCACCGGGAGCGTCGCCTGTGTCCGCGCCAATCTCAAAGGTGGTGACGATGACGGCGCGGATGGGCCAAGGATTCTCCTGGGCGTTCATCAGATTGGCGAACAGTACGATGGTCAGCGCAGAGAGGATGCGCAGTGACATAAAAAATCTCCCGGATAAGGTGGCGTAGTACCAGCTTACCCGAGAGATCTAAAGTGCCCGGCCCGAAAGGGCCTTTGTGGAGGTGCCATTATTCATGGAGCTAAAGCTCCATGCCCCACCGTTTCATCGGTAGGTTGAAGTTCTGTGCCGCTCCATAATTCGTGGCTGATGCTTCATGCTTCCTCAGTGTCATTCATGTGCTGCAGTTTCATGCTCCCTGGCGATTGTTCCGTCGCGATGACCGAGGGAACATGGTTTTACTTAGTTTCGAAGACGAAGGCCGATGCCTGGAAGTCTCCCTTCATCTGCACATCGATGCCGACGTGCATCCAGTAATCGCCGCTTGCGGTTACGGGGGTTGCTTTGTCAGCTTTGCCGTAGATCGGACGGATGGTGTACATCGCTTTCGGATCGAGGCCCTGCATGAACAAACGCGGATAGGGATAGCGCAACGTGCTGGAGTGCAGGTAGGCAAAGAGGACGGCCTGCTTACGATCGATCGAGACACTTTCGGTTGCCGAGTACGGAGCGTTGTCGCGCACGGAAGCAAGACGGTAGAGGCTGCCGTGCTGCACCGTGTTGCGCACGTCTTTGTATGCCGCGATCATCTTTTTTGCGAGTTCGAAGTCTTCCGGCTTCCACTTGTTCAGATTGTCGCCGACACCGAGTGAACCTTCCATCGCGACGAGGAAACGATACGCGAGTGAGACGCTGCGGTTTTCTGCGCCGTTGGGAACGTCGGTGGTCCACGCCATCATAATGCCGGGTGTGTACGCCTGCGTGAAGCCTTCCTGCATGATGACGCGGTCGTATGCGTCGGTGTTGTCTGACGTCCACACCTGATCGGTGTAGCGCAGGATGCCGAGATCGACGCGTCCACCGCCTGATGAGCACGATTCAAATTCAACATTCGGATGCTTCTTCCGCAGTTCGGCAAAGATGGAATAGAGATTGTCCACAAATGCGACGTATACCTTCTTCTGTTCGTCGGGTGGCATCTGCTCCCAGCCAGGTTCGGAGAATGGGCGGTTGTAGTCCCACTTGATGAACTGGATGTCGTTCTTCGTGAGCAGATCGTCCATGAACTTGAAGATGTAGTCGCGGACTTCAGGCATGGCGACGTTGAGCGTGAGCTGGTTGCGGCCTTCGGTGCGCGGACGTCCTTTGAAGTGCAGTACCCAGTCAGGATGCGCGCGATAGAGATCGCTGTCTGGATTGACCATCTCAGGCTCTACCCAGATACCGAACTGCATGCCGAGACCATGAACGCGATCGATCAGCGGCTTGAGACCGTTGGGGAACTTCTCTTTGTTGACGTACCAGTCGCCGAGACCGGCGTGGTCGTTCTTGCGCTGACCAAACCAGCCATCGTCCATGACGAAGCGCTCCACGCCGATAGAAGCAGCCTTCTCTGCGAGTGCAATCTGGCCCTGTTCGGTGACGTTGAAGGTGGTTGCTTCCCAGGAGTTGTAGAGCACGGGACGGACCTTCGGATGACCGTTGCCGGGAAGAATCTTTGCAAGCTGAAAACGATGCAGGATGCGCGATGCCTCGCCGTATCCGCCACTGGTGTAACCCACGTAAAAGATGGGAGATTCGAGCGATTGTCCTGGTGCAAGCTTGTAGGCGAAGTCGAATGGATTGTAGCCGCCGGTGATGCGCACCTGGTGTAGCGAGTCCTGTTCGATAGTCATGCGCCACGATCCGCTCCAGCCCATCTCGCCGAACCACACATCGCCTGCGATCTCGCTCACGCTGGCATCGCGACCGATGGCGAAGTATGGATTGTTGTGGTGCGAGGTCGATCCGCGGCGGCTCTCAAGCACTGTCTCGCCCTGATCGATCTTGCGTGTGTTCATCTGCCACTCGGACGACCAGCGGCCGGTGAGGTAGTGCAGCATGTAGTCCGTCGAGCGGGGCAGAGCAAAGGTTGCTGCCGCAGCCTGCTCGATGGTGAACGGCTCAGTGGTGCCATTGGTGATGGTGGCTGAGCGCGCGACGATACCGCTGTTCGCATCGATGCTGTAGTGCAACACCACGCGTACGTCGCGCTGAATGTCGCGCAAGGTGATGTCCACGCCGTTGTCCGTCAGCTTATGCGATTGATAATGCAAAACCAGGTCGCGGTTACCGTCGGGGAAAGTGATCTTAAGAGCAGGTTCAAACTGCAGGCCCGCGCCCCATCCGCCGTACTCCTGCGGCGTTTCGCTGGTGGTCGCTTCAAACGTAGTGTGCCCCTTTACGGAATGCGTCATAGGGAAGCGGTCGCCAGCCTGCAGGCGTCCACCCCAGTAGACCGATTGCAACTCACCGCGCTCGTTCACGCCAAAGACATAGCTCACATGGCCGCCGTCGAGACGAAAAACCTTGTGTTCGGCATCGAAGGATGCGGCAGTCTTATCAGCGGCAACCGCAGCGAAGGGAGACGCAAGGACACTCACAAAGAGTGCACGCGAGAGGAGGCGGAGCGAGAACTTCTGCATCAGTAAAACCTTTCAAGCAAGAAAAGATACGGGGAAGAGGCTACGCAGGGAAGGGTAACAAAGAAAACGCGCGGCAGGCTATGGTGCCTACCGCGCGCTGTTGGTTGGAGTTGTGTTTAAAAGTAGTACTTCAAGCTCAACTGCACCTCGCGCGGATCGTTCGGGTTGTCACGGGTGCCGCTGATTTGTGCGAAGGACGCAACATTGTTTAAGCCGAGAGTGCCTGGCTGAGCGAAATTAGGCGTGTTGGTCACGTTGAAAACTTCACCACGGAATTGGAAATAAGTTTCTTTTATGAAGTCGAAACGACGGAAAACAGAGAGGTCCAGTTTACGGAATTGAGGACCGCTAACTTGGGCGGGAGGTCCGCCCAGTGAATAAATAGAAGGCGGATTGGTTGCTGAGACAGCGGGCTGAATGGTGAATGCTGCCGAGTTGTAGAAATGATTGGTGCGCACTAGATTATCGCCCTTCGTATACAAAGGCTGACCCGGCACCGTGGTTGCGAAGCAGCCGAGACCGACGGCAACCGTATTGGGGCAAGCGATAGATTGTGGTGTACCGTCTTGCACGGTTGATATCCAATTGATTGACCAGCCGCCTGCGATCCAGCGTCCTGCTCCCGAATGCAGGAACTTTTTGTTCTTGCCGAAGGGCAGTTCATACGTACCTGAAGTGTGGAAGATTCGCCTTACATCAGTGTCGCACCGCGCGTAGTCAGCGCTGGCACCAAAGCCAGGAACGTACGGGGCGCGAAGGCCACCGACGCCGTTATCCAGCAGATCGCGATTGTTTCCCATGCAGCGACCCCATGTGAAGTTGGCCGTAAAGGCAAGTCCATTAACCATCCGGCGTTCCGCTCCAAACTGGAGAGAGTTGTAGTTGCCTGCGCCGTTACGGCTCATGTAGTTTCCACCTGTTGCCATCACATTGCCAGTCGCGTGGAAGAACGAAACAGTATTAACGTTCACGTTTGGGGCATTGATGGTATTGACGGTGTTTGCGCTGTAGGTGAGTTGCAGATGGCGTGAGTTGCTGCCAACATAACCCACGAAGAAGATGGTGCTGGGTAAGATCTGATATTGCACCTGTAGGCTATAAGCTTGGCTGTACCCGGTCTTGGGGTAGCGGGGCTCACCTTGAAAGGCAAGTGAAGTACCTTTGACGGTTGTTGGGTCGAAGGACATGGCTGAGAGACCTTGATCGATGGCGCCGATGGTATTGTTGTTCGCAGTAGCCACAGAGCTGAATGCGGAACCGCCGCTGTAATTATTTGTTATCTGGAACGGGAAGTTGACCCATGGCGAGTTGGAAAGACCATGATCTTCATTGGGTTGATAGAAGAGGCCGTATCCACCACGAATAGACATCTTTCTGGTCGGCTGGAAAGCGAAACCTGTTCGGGGAGCGAAGTTGGTCTTCTGTGCGATTCCGACGGAATGGTCGTTGACAGGCGTGATAACAATGCCATTGGCCTGAAGTGTATTTACTACGCTTGCGTTCTGCGTCACTTCTGCAAGGCGGTCGATTGGAACGTAATAGCGGCTGATCCCGTCCTTGGTATCACCCGTATAAGCGGATTGCAGATTGGCAAGGCGTCCGTTCTTTTCATAAGGAGTGCCGATGAACTCATACCGGAGACCAAAGTTGAACGTCAGGGTTTGCGTAGCGCGCCAACTGTCCTGAACGTAAGCGCCATAGTAGAGGCGCACCGGATAGGACATGGCCGGGAAATTGGTCGCCTGAATCTGGTTGGCACCACCAACGTAGTTTGGTTTGACGGTGACGGCAGGGTTCGTGTTGGAGTTAGTCTGCGGACGAATGACGAACTGGGCACGATCAGTAGACGAGTCGGTGCTGTTCACAATAGACGTATAGATACCGCTGTAATTAAAGGTGCCACGCGATTGCGAGGGAGTGACCATGGGGTACGCGACTTTTTGAAACTCAAAACCGACGCGGATCTGGTGCCTGGAACGGTCAATACTGAGATTTTCTGTTGCCTGCCAGACGTTGCTGGCTTTATCGGAAGGGAGGAATGCGCCCTGTCCGAGGACGTTGAGCTGACCGAAGTTGAATAGCGGAAGACCACCATTCTGGTTCACCTGAGGGATGCCCGGAATGCCGAACTGATTGAATGGGATGTCGCTCAGATCATTGGCTCCGTTCTGCAGGCGTTTGTCGAAAACACGGCTATAACCAACACGCGCTTCATTGACGAGGTGAGAAGTGAGGATGTGCGTCCAACTCAGGGCGCCATTCTGAGCTTCGGTGTATCCATTGCCTGGCCGGTTTGGTGCGCCGTCAGCAAGACCGGTAAAGGGTCCAGGATTTTTCTGGTTGTTGTAGGAGAAGCTATAGCGGAAGAAGACCGAGTCTTTTTGGCTAAAGGTGTGGTCAAGACGGCCGTCAAACTGGTTGGTATCGTTAATGTTACTTGGGTTAGAGACATAGTTGTTTGTAATGTCGCTGGCACCGCCCTGGTTGGGCTCTGGAAACAGATTGAGCAGCTTTACAGCTGCTGGAACAATCCGATTGGCCGGGATCTGGTTCATCGCCGCTATGGTGGTCGCATCGGTGTAACTGGTTTTGCCGACGACTGAACCCGTGTAGAACGGATCGCGGACATATTGGTTTGCCCCGGAAGTCAGCGTAAGGCCGGTCACAGGGTCAAAGCCTGTGGAAGAGAGCTGGCGCGTGGTTGCAGGATCAAATACCGTTCCGACAGGGAAGGAACGACCGAGTGCATCTTTTTTTGCTGGAGATGCGCTCTGAGCACTGATCAGATCGCCAAGATTCTGAAAGCTGCTGTTCCGTTCGGCCAATGTGGGAACGGAGACGTTGTATGTTTTGCCCTGGCGGATGCGGGTGCCTTGATAGTCCACAAAGAAGAAGGTGTGGTCATGCCAGATAGGGCCGCCAAATGTTCCACCGAACTGGTTCAGGCGAAACTTTGGTTTAGGGCCAAGTTCTTTTTTAGCGAACCAGTCGCGCGCGTCGAACATGTCGTTACGCACAAACCACCATAGATTTCCGTGGAAGCGATTGGTGCCACTCTTGGTGGAGACGTTGAGTACGGCGCCGGCTGAGTGACCAAATTCCGCAGAGTAGTTGCTGGTCTGGACGGTGAACTCACGAAGAGCATCGGGTGGCGGCATGACGACGTACTGCGTCTGGTTGACTAGGTCGCCGATAGCCACATTGTTGTCCATGCCATCCAGCAGATAATTGTTCTGGGCACGGCGCATGCCATTTGCGACAAACGAACCGCTCGCCTGCAGTCCGCGGCTGTCGTTCTGAGCGAATGTGACGCCGGGCGAAAGTTGCGCCAGGAAAGAGGCATTACGTCCATTGAGCGGAAGGTCGTTGATCGCGCGCTCAGTCACGAGCTGCTGGATAGACGAACTCTGCGTCTCCAGTAACGGTGCCGTGGATTCCACCTGCACAGTTTGTGTCACGGAACCGACTTCAAGGGACATATTCACTTCGAGGCGGGACTGGATCGTGACCTCAATGTGCTGGCGAGCTGCTGTTTTGAATCCTTCCATCGCAGCGGTAAGAGTATAGGTGCCGAGTTTCAGCGGACTGATAGTGTAATTACCGGCTTTTCCAGCGATTACTGTTTGTGTAATCCCTGTGTTTTCTTCACGAACGGTTACCTTGGCACCTGGGACAACGGCCCCGGCTGCATCGGTTACCTGTCCTACGATGGAGCCTGTATCTACCTGCGCACTTGCAGGCAGAGACAGCCCCAAAAGGATTAGCACTGCCCACAGCGCTCGCTGAAGGCCCCCTTGAAAATTAAAACGGTGAGTCATATAGCCTCTTTGTTTTCGGTGCACGGCTCCTGTCGGCGGACCGGTCTCTCAGTATGTCCGCTTTGGCAGCACGCACAGGGTGTAAACGCTTACGGTTCTCGTATATAGGTGACGGGAACCAGCAATGTCAATAAGAAACGGACCACAGTCATTAGAGAAACGAGTGCTCGTTCCGGCCAATGGACAAATGTCAGGGATGAGAAGAGTACTAGCGGAGACAACAACTACGCAGAGGCGTACAGAAGAAGATTCTGGCCATCATGTGTATGTGAGACATGGATGCAAGTTATCACAGAACCTATCAGAACCAATCACAAATTTTATGGATCGAGAGGCGAAAGGCTGTCCACACGCAACGATTCTTTATTAGGCGTGAACTCAAGTTCAGTTGGCCCGAGCCGTTTCAGTGTGAGCCAGGGCAGATAACCAAGTTCTTTGATATTGCGATCGACGAATCTTCGATTGGCAATCATGCCGGCCTGGCCCTCGTTGCACACGATCAATACAGGCTTCGTTACCGGCATGCTATAGCGGACAATTTCACGCACAGCATTGCGCAGATTGGTTGTCGTATGCCGCGCGTGCGGTTCGATAAAAATCGCGCTTGCGGGAATGCCATAACGGTCCATCAACTCGCGCCGCATCTCCTCCGCCTCAACAAAGTGCGTGTGCGCAGGATGCACTGATCCGCCTGAGACGATGAGGAAGGGTGCCTTTCCTGCGCGGTAGCGTGCCGCGGCCAGAGCAACATGCAACTGGCCTAACGGAGAGATGGGCTGGCCAATAACTTCCGGCCCAATACCCGGCACCAGAATTGCGGAGTAAGGATATTTTGACCACGCAATCGACTTTATGCGTGCGATTGCTGCGGCATTCAGGCCCTTTTCCATTGGCTCGAACTTTGCGGCATCCTCACGGTCGTTGATGCGGAGTAAGGACAACGCAAACCGCAGGCTGGCTTTAAAGAAGAGATCAGTTGGTTCGGATTCATCCCTTACGACCAGCGTGACGGCTCGAACCAGTCCACGAAATTCTTTGCCGGCTGGATCGAACTCCATCGCATCAATCTTCGGATAGGCCGGAGCCGCAGCTTCGCCATAGATAGCAATCGTGCGATTTACCCCAGCAGCCTCCTCTTTCCATGCTTCTCGCAGAACATCGGCAGAGGCAGCGTGTAGGCCATAGGTACCGCTTTTTAGAACGCGGTCCACTTCCGCGCGAAATGCGACGTTCTTTGCATAGAGCGCAACGAGCGCATTGCCCGCTGCTGCAATCTCCTCCTCAGAGAGATGGAGTGCTGCCGTTGTGCATGCCGCAGTCTTGCACTGCAAGGCTGTCTCCATTGCGGCGCTCTGCCGGTTGGCAAGTTGTTTCAAACCAGTATCCCTGTGCGCGGCGGCACTGTGATCGAGCATCCAGAGTAGAGGATATGTCTTCGCCTCCAGAATGGCTGCGCGTTTATCTTGATAAGCCGCTGCGATCGGAAGCACTGGTTCTGCGCTGTGCATCGCCATCGACACACATATCAAAGCCACACATATGCTCTGCAAACGAAACAGCATTCATCTCTCCGGGCAATCAGATTTTGCGCTTATCTGCATCTTATCTGTCGCATGGAGCAGCAGGGCACAGTCCGCATCGGAATTTCGGGATGGCGATACGCCGGTTGGCGCGGTGTCTTTTATCCAGAGAAGCTTGCACAGCGCCGTGAGCTTGAATTTGCTTCCCGGCAGTTTCCTTCTGTCGAATTGAACGGCTCTTTCTACTCCATGCAGCGGCCCGAGAGTTTTGGCCAATGGTGTGAGCAGACGCCGGATGATTTTCAATTTGCCATCAAAGGCTCACGTTTCATCACGCATATGAAGAAGCTGCGCGATATCGAAGTACCGCTCGCGAATTTTTTTGCGCAAGGCCTGTTGCGGTTGGGGCCAAAGCTTGGGCCTGTTCTTTGGCAGTTCCCGCCACAGTTTCAATTCAATCCTGATCTGCTTGCGAGCTTCTTTCAGAAGCTTCCACGCACGCATAAACAAGCTGCCAAGCTGGCAGAGATGCACGACCATCGGCTCGATGGTCGCGACTGGCTAAAAGTGGTGAATGATGCGCCGATTCGCCATTGCATGGAAATCCGCCACGATAGTTTTATTACGCCGGAGTTCATCACTCTCCTGCGCACTCACAATATAGGGCTTGTCGTTGCGGATACTGTTGAATGGCCGTTGCTCATGGATGTGACTGCGGATTTTGTCTACTGCCGTTTGCATGGCAGCAAACAACTTTATGTGAGTGGTTATGGTCCCAAGGCGCTTGATACGTGGGCGCAACGTGTCGCGGCGTGGGCTCACGGTAAGGAATCTCCAGATGGAAAGCGCGCTTCTACAGAAGATGCGCCGAAACTGTCCGCGCGCGACGTCTACGTCTACTTCGATAACGACAGCAAGGTACGCGCACCATTCGATGCACGCAATCTCATCAAGCGAGTCGATAAGCTATTGCTGTAGCGACGCGATGTGACACCCGTCGCTTTTGCCGTCCTCGCATCTCAAAAGAGAGCGAGGTGAAAGACGTATGTCGCAGGCACAGGACCCACGCACCGCAGGCCCCAAACCGCCGTTTCCCGATCAGGAGCAGGAACATCCCGGCACCGAACGCAAACTGGACCCGCCTGTCGATCACGGTGAACAGAGCTACGTCGGTCATGGGCGTTTGCAGGACCGCACGGCCATTGTTACCGGTGGAGATAGCGGCATCGGTCGTGCCATCGCTATATGTTTCGCAAAAGAAGGTGCGGACATTGTTCTTTCCTACTTACCGGAAGAAGAGCGCGATGCGAAAGAGGTGGAAGCACAGGTGGAGAAGGCCGGACGCAAAATCATTCTGCATCCTGGCGACATTGGCGATAAGAACTATGCTCAATCTCTCGTTTCTACGGCGATGGATAAGTTCGGCAAAATCGATATTGTTGTGAATAATGCTGCTTTTCAGATGAGCCGCAAATCCATGGATGAGATTCCTGAGGATGAATTCGAACATACCTACCGCACCAATATCTTCGGCCTTTACTACATCACAAAGGCAGCGATGCCAAAGATGAAGCCTGGCGGCGTGATTCTCAATACAACTTCCATCCAGACGTTTCGCCCCAGTGGAGAATTGCTGGCCTATGCAGGCACCAAAGCTGCAATTGCTAACATGACCAAGGGCCTCGCCCAACTTGGCGCGAAGAATGGAATTCGTGTCAATGCGGTTGCTCCAGGACCTGTGTGGACGCCGCTCATCCCTTCTACAATGCCTCCTGAGAAGGTAAAGAACTTTGGCTCACAGACCCTCTTCGAGCGACCTGCTCAACCGGTTGAATTGGCGCGTATCTTTGTATTTCTTGCATCGGATGAAGCCACATTTATCAGCGGCGAGATCTATGCCGCCACTGGTGGACCTACACCGTTGTAAGAGAGTCGTAGTTTTTCGTTAGAGCGAAGCTGCCTCCACCTCAATAAGTGAGATTAAAAATCAGAGGCCGTCCGGGAAGGGCGGCCTCTTTCTACTAAGGAAACTAACTAAGACTTTGTTCCAAAGGTAAATATCGTGGTCGACTTATATGGTTTACCCGGTCGCAGCACCGTTGTCGGGAATCCCGGATGGTTGGGTGAGTCTGGGTAGTGCTGCGTCTCCAGACAGAATCCGGTGCGGAACTGGTACTTCACGCCGTTGTAACCGGCCCATTTACCTGCGAGAAAATTGCCGCTATAAAACTGCACACCGGGTTCGGTCGTGTCCACGCGCAGGGTGCGTCCACTGGTGGGATCCGTTACCTCAGCGGCCAGCTTCATCTGGCCTGTCGGTCCGTTAAGAATCCAGTTGTGGTCATAGCCTTTGCCCAATTTCAACTGCTCAAAGTCTGCGTTGATACGCTCCCCAATAGCATGCGGTGTGCGAAAGTCCATTGGCGTACCTGCAACGACATCCATATTGCCGGTCGGAATCAGTCCTGAATTCACCGGTGTGTAGTGGTCCGCATTCAGCTTTAATACATGGTTCAGAATCGTCTGATTGCCGTTGCCTGAAAGATTGAAGTAGGTGTGATTGGTCAGATTTACCACGGTTGGTTTATCTGTTGAGGCTTCGTACTGAATCTTCAGCGCAGCGCCATCCTTTGCAGCCGCAAGCGTGTAGGTTACGTGAGCGGTCAGCGTTCCGGGATATCCCATGTCACCGTCGGGACTCACCAGGGTCATCTCCACGCCATTGGGTACCTGCTTGGCCGTCCAGAGCTTATGGTCGAATCCTTCGGTACCGCCGTGCAGGGAATTGCCATTATTGTTCTGCGGGACCTGATAACTTTTGCCATCAATAGAAAATTTGCCGTTCGCGATGCGATTTCCATACCGGCCAACAATGGCGCCGAAGTAAGTTTCCCGATCGCCGAGGTAGCCATCCAGAGTAGGGTAGCCCAGCACTACTTCCTCTACTTTGCCGGCTTTATCGGGTGTGCGGACACTTACAACACGAGCGCCCCATGTGGCGATCTTCACTTCGGTTTTACCTGCAGTGAGCGTATACAGTTCCACAGTTTTTCCATCTGGCGACTTGCCCCAATCGGCTTTGGTCACCGTTGTGGCGCCAGCCATTCCAACACTCGACATAACAACTCCCATCAGCATCATTGCAGACCGCATTCCCATTCAGTCTTCCTCCGCCGCCATTGCGGCACACGTCGAAACTCTACATGTTGGTCGCACCAGACACAAACGGCGGACCACAAGACAAACCTTTGCCGGCGCAGATAATATGTTTTCACCCCGAAGGAATTCAAAACCAAGACAAGGAAGATCGCCGACAGCATGGAACTTCGCAAATCGCTTGCCTCCGTCGTTGCCTTACTTCTGCTTGTGCCCGCGTCGATATCCATGGCGCAGGCGCCGGTATCACCATCGCCCGCCATTGATGCACGCGCCAACGCGATGATCGCGAAGATGTCTCTTGACGATAAGCTGCGGCTCATCGGCGGTGTAGACAACTTCTATACCAAGGCAATCCCATCCATCGACCTTAAGCGTCTCAAAATGACAGACGGACCCGTGGGCACGCGTACCTTTGGCCCTTCTACTGCGTATACGGCATCTGTCGCTCTCGCAGCATCGTGGGATCCGGAACTGGCAGGGCGTGTTGGCGCTTCACTTGGCAACGATGCCAGAGCGCGTGGTGTCCACTTCCTGCTCGCTCCCGGCGTCAATATCTATCGTTCGCCGTTGAATGGCCGCAATATGGAATATCTTGGCGAAGATCCTTATCTCGCAGGACGCATTGCGATTGGCTATATCAACGGTGTGCAGAGCAAAGGAGTCTCGGCAACAATCAAGCATTTCGCAGCCAACAACTCTGAGTACGACCGTCATCGCATCAACGCTATTGTGGACGAACGTACACTGCGCGAACTGTACCTGCGCGCTTTTGAGATGGCCATCAAGCAAGCGCATCCCGGCGCTGTGATGGATAGCTACAACCTGATCAATGGCGAGCACGCCACGCAGAACGGACATCTGAATAACGACATTCTTAAGGGCGAGTGGAAATTCCCGAACGTTCTAATGTCTGACTGGAACGCGACTTACGACGGTGTGGCCGCCGCGAACAACGGTCTCGATCTGGAGATGCCGTTTGCCAAGATGATGACGGCGGAAACGCTGAAGGCCGCTATCAAAGACGGGCGCGTAAAAGAGAGCACTATTGATGACAAGGTCCGTCGCATTCTGCGCACGGCCATCCAATTCGGCTGGCTCGACCGCGATCAGTATGATACGTCGATTCCGCTTTATAGTCTTGAAGGTGACAGGGTTGCACTTGACGAAGCGCGTGAAGGTATCACGCTGTTGAAGAACCAGAACAATCTACTTCCTCTCGATGCGAAGAAGATCAAGACCCTCGCGATCATTGGACCAAACGCGCCCGCTGCCGTGGTGGGTGGAGGCGGTTCGTCAAGCACGACGCCCTTCAAGGCAGACAGCATTGTGGCAGGCTTTGCCTCCTATCTTGGCGAGCGTGTGAAGGTGATGTACGTCTATGGACTCGACTCTATGTTTGAGATCTATGGGCTTACTGAAATTGACCAGATGAAGGTGATGCGCAAGGTAGGCAACGGCCCTGAAAAGGACATTACTGCTCGCGGTGAGCGTCACATCAATTACTGGCCGCGCTTCCCTGCGCGTAGCGCCCCGGGAGCACAATCGAAAATACCAACCACGTACCACACCACTGGCACCTACACTTCTGTGGAGGAGGGCGACTATGTTGTGGCCGGCGTGACATACGGAGGGGATCTCTATACTGTTCAAATTGATGGCAAAGAGGTACTGAAGCACGAGAAAAGCTATAACGACCGGGCAGAGACGAATGATGCCATCATTCATCTCGATGCGCACCAGACAGTAAAAGTGGACGTCAGGTATGAGACCCATTCCGATAAGCGCCAGATGTCCATTGCCATCTATAACCGCTCAGAAGAAATTCCTGCCTCATCCCGAAAGGTGATCCGCGAAGCCGACGCTGTCCTTGTTTCGGTTGGTTTCAATCCTCAGGAAGAGGGTGAGGGCTTTGACCGCACCTATACCATGCCATTGCGACAGAACGAGCTCATCAAACAGGTCTCATCCATCAACCCCAAGACCATTGTTGCCATCAACGCTGGCGGCAGTGTGGAGACAGAGCCGTGGGTCGCAGGTGTTCCCGCGCTGTTGCATACCTACTATCTCGGCCAGGAGGGTTCCCGTGCTCTGGCGGAGATCGTCTTTGGTGAACGTTCCCCTGAGGGCCATCTACCCTTCTCGTGGGAGCGTACATTGGCCCAGAATCCTGCCAGCGCTCACTATGAGGAGGAAAATGGCACGCGCGACTCGCACTACGCCGAAGGTCTCTTCCTGGGTTATCGCTACTACACGTCCATGAAGCAGCAGCCGCTCTTTCCATTCGGATTCGGTATGTCTTATACCAATTTTGCCATTAGCAACCTCAAGACGAAGCGTAACTCTGGTGATGATGTGGAAGTGAGCTTCGATGTGAAGAATATAGGCTCACGTGAGGGCGCAACCGTAGCTCAGGTTTACGTTGGCGATCCTTCTGCTAAGGTAAAACGCCCTGTGATGGAACTGAAGCAGTTCAGCAAAGTGCGCCTCAAAGCTGGCGAGAAGCAGCATGTCGTACTTCATCTAGATCGCCGTGCCTTTGAGTATTACGATGTGGATGGCAAGCAATGGAAGCTCGATCCTGGCCAATTCACTATCAATGTTGGCCAATCCTCCGAAAAAATCGATGCTTCTCAGACTTTTGAGATGATGTAAAACAACTCGAACATAAGCAAAGCGGGAGCTACAGGCTCCCGCTTTTTGCTGCCACAATAAACGTATGGCGCACGCGCTGTTGCTCTACAATCCGAAGTCTGGCAGCGGAGCAGCCGGGCAACTCGTGCCGCAACTGCTGGCGATTTTACGTCAGCACTATCCAGACATTGAAGCAGAAGCAACGCATGCTCCAGCCAGTGCAGGAACGCAAGTACAGAACGCAGCCGAGCGTGGGGTTCGGCATGTATTTGTCTGCGGCGGCGATGGCACGCTCCTGGAAGCATTGCAGGGGGCTGTGCATCGCGATGTCACACTCGGAGTTCTACCGCTTGGCACCGGCAATGTCGTCGCACGCGAACTTGGTCTCAAGCTGAATCCACTTCGCGCCGCGCACCAGCTCCTTTCCTTCACTGCGCGCCGCATTCCTGTAGGGGTTGCAGAGCACCTCGCAGAAACAGGGAAGAGCTACTTTCTAGCAGCAGCCGGTGCAGGTCTGCATGCAGAACTGATGGCAGTACCCAAGACCGGCACAGGCAGATCGCGTGCGCATTATTTTCGCGAGGGTGCGCGCCTCGCGTCCCGACCTCAGGCGCAAAGTTTCCAGTTGCGCATCATCATGCCGGATGGAACAGTCCGCACAGAAGATGCTTCAGAAGTCCTCGTGATGCGTGTGCGTTCTTTCTGGGGAGCGCTCAAGCTGTGGCATCCAGGGCTGGGGCTCGCCTCCGATCAACTGCGCATTATCTTTACGAGGAGTCACCACCGCATGCGCCTCGCCTTTTATCTCGGTCGTTGTCTACTTGGCTTTCCTGCACACACAGATGAGCATGTCATCTCGCTGCTTGTGAAGGAACTCGAGTGCAGCGCTCTCACAGACATCCCGGCGCAGCTTGATGGTGATCCCTTCGGCAATCTGCCGGTCCGGTTCAGCAGCGAACCGGACGCGCTCTCCCTGCTTATGCCGTCTTTATCGCGGCCTTAAAGTAGTCGAGTGATCTCGTCAATCCTTCGCGCAGATTCACCTTCGGTTCCCAACCCAGCAACTGCTTGGCGCGCGTGATGTCAGGTTGCCGCTGCTGTGGATCATCCTGCGGAACCGGCTGATACACAATCTCCGAGTTCGATCCCGTAATCTCACGAACCACTTCGGCGCACTCGTTGATCGTGAATTCCACAGGATTGCCGATGTTTACCGGCATGGCTTCATCCGATTCACTCAACCGCAGAATGCCGTCGATTAGATCGTCCACATAGCAGAAGGAGCGTGTCTGAGTACCATCGCCGTAGATGGTCATCGGTTGTCCACGCAGCGCCTGGGCCATCAGGTTGGAGATCACGCGGCCATCGCGCGGATGCAGGCGTGGTCCATAGGTGTTGAAGATTCGTACAAGATGCGTTCGCACACTGCGATAGCGGTGGTATGCCATTGTGAGCGCTTCGCTGAAACGCTTCGCTTCGTCATATACCGAACGAGGTCCCACCGGGTTCACATGGCCCCAGTAATCTTCGCGTTGTGGGTGGACTAACGGATCGCCATAGCACTCTGACGTAGAGGCATGCAGGAACCCCGCATCATACTTCTGCGCATATTCCAGGGCATTGCGGGTGCCCTGCGAACCTACATCCAGCGTCTCGATACCCAGTACAAGGTAGCCGGGAGGCGATGCTGGCGAAGCAAAATTAAAGACGTAATCAACAGGTCCAAAATCGAACGGCTTGCAGATATCGTGCTCCACCAGACGGAACCGCCGCTCATCGGCCAGGTGTGCAATGTTCTTCCGTGAGCCAGTGCTGAGATTATCGACAGCGATTACGTCCCACCCACGTCTCAACAGGGCATCTGACAAATGAGAACCAAGGAAACCGGCACCACCCGTGACTAATGCGACCTTACCCATAGCGGGCCCAACTCCAATCCTGATTAGGAGAGATGTCGTTCGGACGATTGGATATCAAATTTCGCACGCCCGTAAACTGGATTATTGGATGCGCTCTGGATATACGCCTGGACGTCCAATGCTCAGATAGTGGAATCCGTGCGCCGCCATCTTCTCGGGATCGAAAATGTTTCGTCCGTCTACAACGGTTGGATACTGCATAACCTTGCCTAATTTGTCCAAATCGAGATGCGCAAAATCCTTCCAGTCGGTCAGTACCAGCAACGCATCTGCACCAGACGCGGCTTCATAGGCATCCGCCGCATAGCGCATTTCATGCGAAGGGGGAAGCACCGCCTTTGCGCGAGTAGTAGCAGCAGGGTCATACGCTGTGACTACGCAACCTTCAGCTAAAAGCATCTTTACCAGTTCAATTGCGGGTGAATCGCGGATGTCGTCTGTGCCACCCTTGAAGGCAAGTCCGAGTACAGCCAGTTTCTTGCCGCGCAACGTCCACATGGCAGACCGTACTTTGGCGAAGAAGCGTTGCAACTGGAGTTCGTTTACCTTCTGCACTTCTTTCAACAGACCAAAATCGAGTCCCAGGTGTTCTGCGACAGAGCGAAACGCCGCGACATCCTTTGGGAAGCACGAGCCACCATATCCAATACCGGGACTCAGAAACCGCGGTCCGATACGGGCGTCGAGGCCGATGCCACGAGCCACCTGCTCCACATTCGCGTCTGTTGCTTCACATAAGTTTGCGACGGAGTTGATGAACGATATCTTCATCGCAAGATACGCGTTGGATGCGTGCTTGATGATCTCCGCACTTTTGGTCGAGGTCAGCAATAGTTGCGGCGGAGCAGCAGCACTGCAATGTCCTCCAATTGCGTCAATGCGGTTGTAGTATTCGCCGCTCGTCAGTGGCAGATATAAAGCTTCCAGCAGATCGGCAGCGCGCTTGCTGTCCGATCCCACCACGATACGGTCCGGATGGAGAAAGTCGGATACTGCCGTACCTTCGCGCAGAAACTCTGGGTTCGATACTACGTCGAACAGTTCTCGCTTTACACCATTGCGCTGTAGAGTGCGTGTAACCCATTCGTTGGTGTACACGGGAACCGTGCTTTTCTCTACCAGTACGGTGTACTTCGTAATAGAGCGCGCAATCTCAGAGGTGACACTCTCCACGTAGGAAAGATCAGCATCGCCTGTTTCACTTTGCGGCGTACCCACCGCTATAAATACAACATCGCAAGCTTTCGTCGCATCAGCCAGATTCGTTGTAAATGTCACTGCCTTGTTCCGATACCGGTCCAGCAGTTCCGTCAAATATTCCTCATGGATCAGGGAGTCGCCTCCCTGCAACGCCTGTACCTTCGATTCGTCATTGTCGATGCAGATGACCTCGTGACCAATTTCGGCGAAACATACAGCGGCAACCAGTCCTACATACCCCGAACCGATCACAGCTACCTTCATCGACTTAGACATGAACACTTTTCCTGAAGTGAATTAAACCCTACCTCCATCCTAAGCGATTCTGCTCACTTCATTTCTGTTCCGAAGACGTTCCCCAATCCTGGCCCATAGGGTGCCATGGCCACCGTTCCATATGGATTGAAGATGGTATCGCGGTGCGCTGCGGCAAAATCCCACATCTCCGTCAGCAGATCGCGGCGCACTGTTTCCAGTTTTCCTGGCAAGGGCGGCCATGGAACAGAAGCATCCCGCGGCAGACCTTTACCACTCTTTACCTGTTCACGTTTCTGGGCTAGATCAGGAAATGTCAGATTGTGCATCTCGTGCGGATCGTTCTTCAGGTCATACATCTCGTCGCAATCGAATCCGTTGTAGACGTACTTCCAATCCTTCGTCATTACGATGCGCTGCGTGTAATACAACTCAACGCCATTCATCTGCGAACAGGTCGCGTGCCGCCAATCCGACGGTGCTTCGTCACGCAAAAACGGCATCAGGCTGCGCCCGGAGAGCTTTGCCCTTGGCTGCACGCCACATGCCTCCAGCACCGTCGACGCGAAATCTACCTGATCCACAAACGCAGACACTTCGCGACCAACGTTCTTTGTTCCCTTGGGCCATCGAATGATCGTAGGAATGTGATATGCCTCCTGAAAAGCGGGCACCCCTTTGAACCACAATCCATGCGAGGCCATGTAGTCACCATGATCGGAGACGTACAGCACAATCGTGTTCTCCGCCTGGCCTGTAGCTTCCAGTGCACTCAGTAGGCGGCCGAAGAGTTCATCCTGCATCGTGCACTGCGCGTAGTAGTGACGGATAGCCTCGCGTGTCTCATCGTCAGAAAGCTGCGACCAGTACTGGAACCGCTGCCGCTGATAGATTCTCGGTTTATCGTCCAGCATGTCGCCGAAGCTAGGCGGTAGCTCAATCTTCTTCGGGTCATACATGTCTACAAACCGTTTGGGCGCGTTGTACGGATCATGCGCTCCGCTGTTCGACACCATCAGGCACCATGGCTTGTCACCGGCTGCAAAACGTTTGATGCCTTCTACCCCGGCGTTCACGATCTTCACATCGTTGAGAGTTTCGAACTTTTCGTCCGGAAGCGTCTTGTAAAGCTGTGAATTCGTCCACATGGGGCGCAGAATCTCGCCGTCTTCCCGATGGCTGGGCTCGCTCTTCTCCTCCCGCGATCGCTTCCACTGCGCAGCCTTGCGTGCCTCATTGCTGCGCAGGCTGTCCTGCTCAAGATGGCTCAGGTTCTCAAATCCGCAGTCCTCTGGCTTAATGTCGCGGCCTACATGCAGCTTACCCGCATATCCTGTCGCGTAACCGGCATCGCGCAGCCAGTTGCCCCAGAATGGAGTGCCTGGATATGGATCTGGATGAATGGCCGTATCGGTCGTCACGTTATTGAAGATGCCATGCTCCGAGGGATACAGCCCGCTCAGAAAGCTCGCGCGGGAAGGGCAGCAATGAGGAGCGGGACAATGCGCTGCGGTAAACGTCGTTGCCTCTTTGCGGAACTTGTCGAGATTAGGCTTAATCACAGGATGATGCGGCAGCACCGTTGCTCCGTTTTGCTGGTCCGGCATAAAGATCAGCACGTTCGGCGCACCCGCAGGGACCTTTGGAGAAGACGCGCTGGCACTCTGTGGTCTCGATTCCGCTTCGCTGTGAACACCACTCGCCGCTGCCGCCCCGGCAGCAGCAATCGTCGATAAAAAAGTCCTGCGATCCATTTCATCTCCCTGTAAACGCATTCAGATAAGCAAAAACCACCTTACGCCATCTGGCAACCCCACGCATACTCCTGTTCGGCCAGATGCATCTTAGCCAGACATGTATGCCGGATTGGCACAGTTCTCAGGCACCGAACACAGTCTGCAGATTGGCGGCGTAAAGCTGCTCGGCTTTGATGCGCAGCACGCGCACAAGCTGCTGATCACACTGGTCTTTTTCGCCATCCTTTATCTCATTGGTTTGATTCTGAGAGTTGCCGCTCGCGCTCTTGGAGGAGAACGGCAGAAGACTGCCTTCTGGACCCATCAGGGCATTAGCCTGCTTCTGTTCATCTTTGGCGTCATTGGATTTCTTTCCATCTGGTTCGATAACCCCACTCGCCTCGCCACGGGCCTTGGTCTGCTTAGTGCCGGTCTGGCATTCGCGATGCAAAAGGTTGTTACCAGCTTCGCCGGTTACTTCGTTATCCTTCGCGGAAAAACATTCAATGTCGGCGACCGCATTAGCATGGGCGGTGTGCGCGGTGACGTTATCGCCCTCAACTTCATCCAGACCGTCATTATGGAGATGGGCGAGCCGCCCGCGGTACAAAGTGAAGATCCCGGCATGTGGGTCCAAAGCCGCCAATACTCCGGTCGCATCGTTACTATCTCTAATGCGCAGATTTTCGAACAGCCCGTCTACAACTTCACGCGCGACTTCCCTTACATATGGGAGGAGATGCACATTCCCATCTCATACAAAGACGACCGCTCCCGGGCCGAACAAATCATTCTAGATTCGGTCACAAAACATACCTCTGACATTGCAAACCTGGCGCAACCGGAACTCGACCGGCTCAAAGAACAGTTCTTCATCGAAGCCGCAGATACTCGCCCGCGCGTCTACCTGCGCATCACTGACAACTGGGTAGAATTCTCCGTCCGCTTCCTTTGCCGTACGCATGACATTCGTGGACTAAAAGATCGCATCAGCCGCGACATCCTTGCTGGCCTCGACGCCGCGAATATCGGCATTGCCTCCGGAACGTATGAGATCGTCGGTTTCCCACCCGTCCGATTGGAAACCGCACCTGCTTCTCCTATTCCACAGAATAGATCGATCCAGTCCGCATAGCTCTATGGCGGATTGATTTTGTTCGCTGAGATACGGAAAGTAGCTACCAGCGGAAGATGGTCCGATGCAACCAACGCCATGCGATTGCGCCACAGCATCGTCTCTTCCAACTCCAGTGGCGTTTCATAGTAGATGTGATCGAGCGTCATTAGCGGAAGAAGCCCCGGAAACGTCCTTCGAAATTGAAATGCATGGACCGGCTCCACGTTGCGAAATGTCTCACGTAGCAGCTTCGTCGTTAGGCCACGCGTCCACTCATTGAAATCGCCAAGTACGAGCCGGGGACTCCTGCCTGTCTGCGCCAGTACCCGTTCACTCAACAGATGCTGCGCCTGATACCGCCTTTCTATATATCCAGTGCCGAGATGCACGTTGAAGACATGCAGCACTTGCCCGTTTTGCATCTCAACGTCCGTCTGCAAAACGCCGCGTTCTTCGCGACGTTTGTGCGTGATGTCATGGTTCTTGCATTGCACAATCGGCAGACGGCTCAGTGTCATGTTTCCATAGGCCCCGCCATGCAAGGAGCGGTTCTCTCCAAAACTCCATGCATATTCGCCCAAACTTTCAGCGATCCTCTCCGCCTGATTGAAAGCCTGCGATCCGCCGGGCGCATGGACCACCTCCTGCAGGCAAACCACATCCGCATCCAGTTGCCGGATAATCTCTGCAATACGCTCCGGCATGGTTTTCCGATCCAAGCCACGGCACTTATGAATGTTGTAGGTGGCCACGCGCAATGGGCGATTCGCGTTCATTGCTGCCGCTCGAAGATCCATCCAAGCATCTCAGTCAAACGTTGATGGATTGGCCTGCGTTGCCAGTCACGAAGAGTGATGCGCCCACTCTGCCGGAGATCATCTCCGAAATCAGCGGTCAGTCTTTGGGCCAATGCATCCCCCCGCACGGCAAGATTCACTTCATCGTTGATGCCAAAGGAACGATTGTCGAAGTTCGTCGACCCCACCACCGACCACAATCCATCGATACACAATACTTTCGCGTGGATCATCGCGGGTTCATACTCGTAAATTGCTGCCCCCGCTTTTAGCAGTGGACCATATCCGCCGCGGCTGGTGCTGCGTGTCAAAAAATGGTCGCTCTTGTGGCCAGGCACGAGAATACGCACATCCACACCGCGCTCTACGGCACGGCATAACTCCTGCATCAGTCCTTTGTCTGGCAAAAAGTATGGGGTTGTGATGCAGATGTTTCGTTTTGCGGAAGCGAGTAACAGTTGGAACAGCACACGTGCCCGCGTCGATCCACCTACTGTCGGCGTGCTGTTGATTACCAGGGCGGCTGTTTTCTCAAGCAGCGGAATTTCCGGAAAATAAGTGTCCCCAGCCAAAATTTCTCCACAGGTCACCAACCAGTTTTCTGCAAAGGTGGCCTGCAGATTGGTAACTGCCTCCCCTTCCACGCGAACCATCGTATCTCGCCAGGCTGGGTTCCCATGCACCCCGCTGTACCAATGATCGGCCACACCTGCGCCGCCAATAAATCCAACCGTGCCATCCACTACCAGAAGCTCGCGGTGGGTTCGATTGTCCATCGTTGTCAACCGGTGCCATGCAGGACTGTTGTACCAGTTCACCTTGCCGCCGGCGTCCGTCAATGGACGAAAAAACGACCGGGTTGCGCCTGCGCTTCCAAAGGCATCCAGCACCACATTCACGTGTACCCCAGCGCGGGCGCGCTCCGTCATCGCTTCCAGATAAAGCTTGCCAATCTTGCCTTTCTGAAAGATGTAGGCTTCCAGATTCACGCTACGTTTTGCTTCATGAATCGCCTGCAACTCCGCCGGATAAAAGCAATCCCCGTTCGTCAGTACCTCATACCGCCCGGTCAGGTTTGCTTTCGCGTCGGTGAGGGATTCCATAAGATTCAAAAATGCAGCCGAATCATTTGCTGGCAGGCCGTTCTCTGCCTCAATGACATAGTTCGGCATTGGCCCAAATAATCCAGCCAGCAAAAACGTTGTCAGCGCAACCAGTGCAATCGCTCCAAGCACCACCCAGCCCGTAGGCAGCGTCACTGTAGCCAGCAAAATATACAAACAGTTGACCTCTACGTCGATCGTTGCGCAGTTTCAGCGCTGCCATCTGTCAGATGCCATTCAAATAGGGCAGGTACATTCTTACGCTGACAAAGATCTGTATGTAAAAAGCCCGCCGTATGAGCGGGCAAATTAAGTCTTCTGTGGATTGTTTGAGCCGTCTTGCTGTAGAGGAGTTTCGATCCGTTTGATACTTCAGCCGCATGCCGCACGCAGCAGCTTTTATCCGGAGTATTGCATTTTTTGACGGACGCGAAGGATGCGACAAAAGGTAATCACTAAATTGTTACTGTGGGGGCCGAGATTTTTAATTTGTAGAGTGACATCGAGATGATTCCGATGCATTCTGTAATCACTGAATATCTGAGCTACAGCCTCTTCTCTCCGGTCACTAAGCTGGTCCCGCAAGACTCCCACAGAAGGAGCAACGCGGGACCAGATGTATTTTGTAAACTTTTATCTAAACGTTTGGCCTGTCAGCTTCGGGCAGGACTGATATTTGTCCCCGTCTCCAGGTTCCATCTTGGTTCCATAGGCGCAGTGGACGGTTCAATCCCCCGTGTGAAGAGGAATACGTTGATTCCACACACCTCGCATCGCCAGGGAAACACATGAAAAGCAGCCATGAGGAGGTGGAAAACTCCATGGCGCTCCCGCGGATACAACCGTTCGCGTCCGTAGCTGCAGTTGCACATAATGACACGACCATAGCGAGGATTCATCGCCTTCATCAATGCACCAAAGGTCGTAGATGCGCCACAAATGTGGAAGTTCTGGGTCCGCAGTCCAACCAAGCAGATCGAAACGAGTCCAGACTTTGCGAAACGCTGCATGGTTTGCAAATGTTCTGAGACGAGATCCGATTCCCAACTACGATTTCGCCGCCATCTTGTGACTGAATAATGCATCGGATGACAATATAGTGTCCATGCATAACCCTGAACATCCCGTTAGGAAAGCTGGAACGGCGCTGATTGGATGGTGGCGCGCGACGACGCTGGATGCGTTGTTTGTTGGGTTGATGTGGCTGATCGGGCTTTGGATAATTGGTGTTCCATGGGGGCCGTTCTGGGCCTTGGTTGCGGCGTTTTGCCAGTTTGTGCCGGGAATTGGGACATCGATTGCCGCGTGCGGACCGGCGATTGCGGCGGCATTTGCTTCAAGCAATACGGGATTCGACAAATTGTGGTGGACGCTTGGACTGTTCGCCGTGATTGCGATTGTGGATGGTGCGTTGGTGCAGCCTCTGCTGTTGAAACGCACTACACGCGTACCATGGTGGGCTGCGGTGCTTGGGCCCATTGTGGGTGGGATACTGTTGCCGTTTTGGGGTGTGTTGCTGGCTCCCCCAATTCTGGCGGTGATGTTTGCGTTTCGAAAGCCTAAGGGTGAGATGGTTTCACGCCGGGGCTGAAGCCCGCTTCTAATCCGGTTGCGCTTGCGTATGGTACGTTTCTCTCTCAGAGAACAAAGCTACTACCTGCGATTCTCGCTTCACCGAAGAAATACAGAGATCCTTCACTGCGTTCAGGATGGCGGCTTTTCTTGGATTTAGGGGGCCGCTCTAATTGCCGAGACGGTATTTTGTTTCGGCGAGGCGGAAGAGTGGGCGCCAGAGAAGGCGGTTGATGGTAACGACCATCAGTGCCATCACGATGGTGGCAAGCAGGAGAATGTGAAACTGACCGCGATCCGTTGCGGCACTAATCTGGGAACCGAGGCCGAAGGTTACGTGCGTTTCGTTTTTGAGACGGAAATATTCGGCAATGATGCTGGCGTTCCATGCTCCGCCGGATGCGGTGACCATGCCGGTGACGAGGTAAGGGAAGATACCAGGCAGAATAATGGTTTGCCATCGTTGCATGCGGGTAAAGCGGAAGACTTCTCCCACGCGGGTCAAATCGGTGGGTAGCGCCATCGCTCCGGCAATCACATTGAAGAGGATGTACCACTGCGTGCCGAGCAGCATGAGCAGGATGGCGGAGAGCTCCAGGCCGCCGCGCAGGCGGATGAGCACAAGCAGAAGGATGGGAAAGAGCGCAGTTGCCGGTACTGAGGCAGCGATCTGTACGATGGGCTGCGCGATGCGCGCCAGGCGTGGCTGTGTTCCGATGGCGACGCCTACCGGAATCGTCCAGAGCGCGGCGAGGAGGAGTGCGGCGTTGACACGCAGGAAGGTGGCTCCTGCTCCGCGCAGCACCCGGAAGAAGTCGCCGAGCGTGACGAGTTGCAAAAGATCGAGCGCACGCACTGCGAAGAAGAGTACGGCTGCGAGAACAAATGCATAGACCGCTCCGCGCAGAATGTATGAAGGGCCGCGGCGCCTGGATTTGTCATACTCCTGATGGGAAGAGCGGCGCTTTGCAAGGCGCGCGTAGATATGCTCCTGCAAAGGGGCGATGGTGCGCGTACGCAGAGCGCGGATAGCGCGCGATTGTTGCAGCGCATGGAGCAGAGGTGAACGTGGCGCAGGCGCAGCGGAGTCCGTTTCAAAGCGAAAACGGTCGCCCCATGCGATGACCGGGCGCCAGAAGAGCTGGTCGGTGATGACGATGATGGCGATCATGGTGAGCAGCCCCCATAGAATCGCAGTGATGTCACCAGCACTGGCTGCAGTTTGCAGATAGCTGCCAAGGCCCGGGAGCCGGAAGTCGCGCGCGCCGAGCACGAACATCTCACAGGCCATCAGGAAGAACCATCCGCCGGCGACGGAAACCATGGAGTTCCAGATAAGGCCCGTGGCGGCGAAGGGAAGCTCAAGCTGCCAGAGCTTCTGCCAGCGGTTGAATCCATAAACGGTGGAGACTTCCTGCAACTCACGTGGAAGCCCTTTGATGGACGAGTAGAAGGAGTAGGCGATGTTCCAAGCCTGTCCGGTGAAGATCAGCAGGATAGAGCCGAGTTCGAGGCCGATCTGGTGCGTGGGGAAGAGCGACACCATTGCCAGCATGACGCTCGGTAGAAACGACAGCACCGGGATGGATTGCAGGATATCGAGCGCGGCGAGCATCAGTGTTTCGAGACGGCGGCTGTATGCAGCCACGTAACCATATACGATGGCAAAGATGAGACTCAGCACATATGCGATGGCGATGCGCGCGATCGACAACAAAGCATAGCGGGGCAGAGCGCGTGGCGAGAGCGATATCTCCACCGACGGTTGCATGTGACCGAGCCAGAGGCTGGCAATTTTAAGCACACCGTAAAAGCATGCGAGACCCATGCCGGCGACGATCATGTCGAGTACAAAGGGCCATGTACGGCGCAGCACCTGTGTACGCGTGAGAGTATGCGTGCGGGGATATGCCCGAGTGCGACGAAAAGAGCCCGGGAGCTGGTTCATTCCGCTTCCTTCTCTTCGGCTGCCTCCGTTGCGAGGAGGGTGAAGCGGCGGCGCTGCGCGTCGAAGTCGAAGAGTTCGGCGTAGCGTCCCCAATTAATTGCAGTGTCGAGCTGACGCAGGGTTTCCTCTTCGCTGAACTGCTCATCGAGCATGTCATGGAAGAACTCTTCGGGCACGGTGCGGTCGCTCTTGGCTTCAATAGCGCGCACGATCTGGCGGAGGAGCAGAACTTTTTCGAGCGCAACTTCGCGGAAGATCTCTTTCTGGCGAAGGATTTCGGCATTAGCGAATTCTTCGCCGATGGGCGTAATCATCGCATCGCCTTCCTTCACCGTGAGGAAGCCGAGCAGCGACGCGGCGTCCACGATGGGGAGCAGGTCGTCTACGTCGAGCGCGAGGTCGTCGGCGAGACGATAGATGTCGGCGGTGCCGTCGGCGTCGATGAGGAACTCGAGCAGGCCGGCAAGAGAGCCGGGACGCGCGTGCGGCAGCATCTGATAGCTCATCAGCCGCTGGTCTCGGATGCGTTTGCCGGTGGCGGTGCGCGGAAGTTCGGGAGGTTGGGCTTCCGGCTGCGTGAGCACTTTGTAGATGTAGTCGACGAGTTGCAGAAAGGCGGCGGTTTTGCGGTCGCGCGGATGCTGCAGGTTGACGCGGAAATCGGTGCGGACGTGACCGGGGTTGCGGCCAAGCACGATGATGCGGTCGGCAAGCTGCACGGCTTCTTCAATGTTGTGCGTGACGAGGAAGATCGATTGCGTGGGCATCGTCTTCTTGTGCCAGAGTTCGAGCAGTTCGGAGCGGAGATTTTCTGCGGTGAGGACGTCGAGCGCGGAGAAAGGCTCGTCCATGAAGAGCACTTCGGGCTGCACGACAAGGGCGCGCGCGAAGCCGACACGCTGGCGCATGCCGCCGGAGAGTTCGCGCGGGTAAGCGGCCTGAAAGCCATCAAGACCGACAACGTCGAGCATGCGTTCGGCACGTCTACGGCGCTCGTGCGGGTCGATGCCGCGAGCTTTGAGGGGGGCTTCTACGTTTTCTAAAACGGTAAGCCAAGGGAAGAGCGCGAAGCTTTGAAAGACGATGGAGACATTGATTTCGCTTTGCGCAATGGGTTTTTCGTGCCAGAGGACCTCGCCAGCGGAGGGGACGGAGAGGCCCGTGAGCATGCGCAGGAGCGTGGATTTTCCAGAACCGGAGGGCCCGAGCAGGGCGACGATCTCGCCGGGGTAGATGGCGAGATCGGTCGGCGAGATGACCTGTATGCGGTTCTCGCTGGGTTGCGCGAAGTAGTATTTTTCAACGCGCTCGGCTCGGATGATGGCTGGCTGCATCTGTCACCATGCGGAAATTCGTTTTGGAACGCAGTTTGCAGGTGTCATTTCTAAATCGGACCTGCCGGGAAAGCTACGGACAGCGTATCATTGCTTAAGCGTGCAAACAGCGATAGAGCAGAGGCATCCATGACGTCGGCCAAGGGTTTGTACAATGTGTGCCAGGTTGCGAGCGCACAATCTCTGCCTTGTTGTATATGATTGGGGACGGGACACTTATGTCAGGGAATAATACGAAACCGCGCGTACTGGTAGCCGATGACGAGCAAGTCATCGCCAACACACTTGCCATCATTCTGAACCAGTCGGGTTTTGAGGCCCGCGCCGTATATTCGGGCGAGAGCGCGATTGAAGCGGTGGAGAGCTTTCAGCCGGACATGCTGATCTCCGATGTCATTATGACGGGCATTACCGGTATTGAAGCGGCCATCGAAATCCGCAACAAGATGCCGAAGTGCAAGATTCTGTTGTTCTCAGGACAAGCCGCTACGGCTGACCTGCTGGAAAAGGCACGGGCGCAGGGCCACGAGTTCGAAATTCTGGCAAAGCCGGTGCATCCAACCGATCTGTTGGCGAAGCTTAGAGGATAGTTAGAGTTCTAAGTCTTAGTTGGGCAAGCCGCGCAAAAGCGCGGCTTTGCTTTTTTGCTACGGCCTTCCGCGTTCGATCTCGCGGCGCTTCAGCTCGATGAAGTATTCGTAAATGGATTGCAGGGTGGCATACGTCAGGCCGGCATGGCCGTCCAGGATGGCGCCCCGCCAGAAGACCATGTAGCACCATTTGAAGAGCGGCCGCATGGGCAAGCGATAGAAAATGGCTTTTTGCGCAGCGCGGCGGCTTTGCCGGTCTTTGTGGAAGAGCGCGGTTTTGAAAGAAGCATCCTGTACGGCTGCGCCAGTGGCGAGCAGCTTTGCTTCTCCCGTGGAGTAGCTGTTGTGTTTCCCAATCCAGTGCGTAATACCTTTGGAAAAAGGGAAATGGTCAAAGGAGGCGGTGAGTTCTACGACGCGGCCATCCACTTCCACTAACTCATTTATTTCGCGAACGTAACGCGCGTGTCCGCGACGCATAAGGCGAATGTAAAAAAGCGTAATCTGCGCGTGTTTCAACCATGTTCCCCACAGAAAGTCGCGGCGGCGGATTCGGAAGGCGCCGATATCGGCGGCGGCAATTTGTGTGACGCGGCTTATTTCGGAGGCAAGTTCCGGCGTGACGCGCTCATCGGCATCCAGCACGAGTACCCATTCATGCTGAAAGGGCAGTGCCAATGAGGCATTACGCTGTGCGGCGTAGGTGTCGAAGGTGCGCTCGCTGACATGCGCTCCAAGTGATTGAGCGATCTCTTGTGTGCCATCTGTGGAATGTGAATCGAAGACGTGAATGTCATCGGAGATAGATGCGACGCTGCGGATGGCATTTGTTATATCGTCCGCTTCGTTCTTCGTGAGGATGACGACGGAGATCACGAGGTCGCCTCAGTAACCGAAATGTCGGGATCGCCCATCGTGCGCCGGCGTTCTTTGATGCGTACCGCCGGATTGCCCGCATAGATCGTCCACGGCTCCAGGCTGCGCGTTGTAACTGAAGCTAGACCAAGCACTGCGCCTTCTCCCACATGAACACCGGGGCCGACGGAGGCCCGTGCGCATATCCAGGCATAAGGCCCAAAGGTCATTTCATAAGCAAGCAGAGGGAAGGCCGGATCATTGTAGTCATGCGTTGCCCCACAGATGTAAGCGCTTTGCGACAGAATGACATGGGAGCCGAAGCGTATAGGAGCTACGTTATAAATCTCAACACCGTCTGCTACTGCGACCTGATCGGCACAGTAGAGATTCCACGGCGCCCATATCCGGGAGCGGGGATAGAAGTGGCAGTCCGGACCCATGGTAGCGCCAAAAAGGCGCAACAGCAGCGTGCGCCACGCGTGGAAAGGTCTGGGAGAAGTGCGATAGAGCACAAGCCAGACAATGTTCCATACAAGGCGCTTCAGCCGGTTGCTAAGCGAAAATGCAGGACGCAAATATGGATCTGGGATCTCATCCGCCTGCATCGATTCCGCTGAGTTGTACGCGAGCTGTTTTGCCATGGCTCAAGTGTAAAGGCGCGACAATGATTCCTAACCCTTCGCAAGCTCCAAGAGCGATAAGAGGGTGCGGGCAGTGGTCTCCATATCGTATCGTGCCTGAAAGAGCGCTTTTGCTCGTTCACGCATAATGGACCGCTGATCGGGCGTGGTCGCGATCCAACGTTCGATCAGCCTGACCGTACCTTCGAGCGTATCTGGCTCCATATAGCCGGCGTCGTCGGCTGCGATCTCCGGCGCGATATTCACCTGATTGGAAAGAAGCACGGGCCTCCCGCACGAGAGCGACTCGGCAACAGCGATGCCGAAGTTCTCCTGATGAGATGGAAGAATGAAAGCTTCTGAAGCGAAGAACGCTCCCCACTTCGCCTTTCCAGTGAGCATGCCAGGCCAATGAATACGATCTTCTACTCCGCTCTGCCGGGCTGCGGCGGTCAGCTTCTCTTTCCAGCCTGTCTGATCGGGCCCTGCCATTACTAAATGCAAGCCGGTATCAAGTGGCGCAGCTTTGATGAAAGCATCGATCAAAAGATCGCAGCCTTTTTTAGGATGAATGCGGCCCAGGTAAAGAAGAAAACGCCGGTTTCCGATAGATTGAACGGCCTGGTGAAAGCTCTCTATACAATCGCCTTCATCATTGGCCGGTCCAACAGTGCCGCAGGGAACTATATACGGCTTCCATGTATGGAGCGCGAAGCTTTGTTCGGCGAGATGTCTTTCCTGTTGAGTCGTGAAGAGCACCCGGAAAGCATCTCGCAGTATCCAGTATTGCGCCAGATACCAGTAAAAAGCCTTTTTGACATGCTTTAAAGGAAAAGCGCGTTTGAAGTACGGATCGAGCATTCCATGTGTAAATACCATGTAGGGAATGCGTCCACGCAGAGTTCTCCAGGCAGCATAACCGCTGTAGTGCCAGAGGCCGTCCACCACTACGCCGTCGAAACGATGACGATTGGCTTCAAGCCATGGCGCAAGTGCGCTCGTGTAGCCGAATTTAGAAGAAGTTGGGCCAAGTGCAGTTACTGGGAATGGAAGTTCCTTAAGGAATGGAGCATTTGGATCGTCCAGCGTGACAGCTTCACCGGTATAGCCGATCGGTCCATATCGGAATAAGCCGCGTATATATTCCGAAGGTCCGCCGGCGCGGGGGTCGAGCGTTCCAATGATATGGAGAATCTTCATACGTTCAGAGAACAGATTCGTTCTGGCATGGAACACTGCGTCCAGTCACGCTCATAAGTGCAGTCCGCAGCGCCACTACGTTTCTGTCGAAATCCCATGTCTCAATTTTTTGATAAGAGTTGCGGCCCATCTCTGCGGCTTTCTCCGGGCTTTGAAGTACATATTGCAATGCCCGCTGAAGTGCTTCAATGTCACCGAAGGGGTAGATGAAGCCATTGATGCCATTTTTAACAAGATCGGGAGCAGCACCAACTTCATCCGTAACAATCACAGGCAGAGAGGCGCTCATAGCTTCATTGACGATCAATCCCCAAGGCTCATGGCGTGCAGGTAACACAAAGACGCTGGCGAGATTGAAGAAACGTGGCAGTTCGCTCTGATTGCGAAAGCCTGCGAAGCGCACCGTATCGCAACCTTTCTCAGCCACACGCTGTTCAAGCGCTATGCGCTCTTCTCCATTACCCACAATGACTAAATAAGGCCGTGGCTCCGGCATACGGAAATACGCTTCCAGAAGATGATTGCAGTGTTTCCTGGTCTGTAGCTTGGAGGCGAAAAGAATGACTGGCCGATCATCGGCGAGTTGCAGATCGGCACGTAATTGTTTCTGTGTAGATGCGGCAGCGGCGGTGCGTTCAGCGAAATAGGCGTTATCAACCGCGTAAGGCATAAGAAATTGCGGGACGTCGTCCATGTAAGCGCTCCAATACTCTGCGTTGAGAGTACCGGCAGTAAGGACCCCGTCAATCAGCTTGCGCAGAACGGCAAGGAACATTGATTTTGCTAACAGGGTCTTCCTCGACCGAGGACGATCACCAAGCCAGCCGTCATTACGCACTAACACGGGGATGCCGAGTGCATTTGCTGCCAGAATCGCGTGTATAGCATTCCATGTGGCGTAACCATGCACCCATACTGCGTCAAACTTACCTTTGCGTAAGCGGCGAAAGATACCATAGCTGACCGGCTGCATCGATGACAGCGAACTTTTGCTGTGCATGCGCGGCAGAAAGTCATGTTTATATCCGCTCAGGAGATCCACATCCCACTTCAATTCGGTGCCGAATCCCTCATCATGGTATGTACGGACGGAAAAGTCGGAAGAGAAGAAAACAGTGAGGTCGATATCGGGTTCAGCCGCAATGCGTCTCAATAGCGGGGCCTGATACTGAATAGGGTGACTGACGATATAAGCGAGCCTGATCGGTTCCTCAGTGCGATTCATCTTTGCTTAGGTCACCTTACGATGGTGAAGGCAAGCAGGCTGGCGATAGCGAGTGCAGTGCCGATACCTCCGGCGCGAATGGCAGCCTTCACAGCATTGCTCGGAACCAGGACAATATCGTCGGCAAACAAGATAGGATCGGGGGCCTTCCCTTCTTCTACGCGTCGATAATCTACATTGATCATTGTGCGTTTTGTGCCGATCGTACGAATGATTTTGACGTCTTTCGTTTTAGCCTCAAACGTGGTGCCTCCACTGCTGGATATTGCCTGCAACAATGTCAACGGAGAGGCCTTGGAGAGAGGCAGCGGAGTCTGATTTTTTACCGCACCGACCAGATACACCACACCTGTCCGTCCTACAATGATGGTATCGCCCGGAAAAATGGGAATATTAGACAGGTTGCTCTTTGTAGGGTCGTTTCCGAGATCGACAACAATTGGCTTGTTGAGACCTGGCCGCTGAATAGTCACAATGTGCGTGGCAGTGCCTGGAAAACCTCCTCCGGTTGCAATCACATCCAGCAATCTTCTGGGTGTGAGCAGAGGCACTGTACCGTGTAGTTCGCCTGCAAGTGTGGCCACATGGGAGGGCCCTTCCATAATGACAATCGTCACTTGTGGATTGCGATACATACCTGCTGTTTCAAGCCGGGAGGCGATCAGATGTTCCGCTTCGTGCGTCGAGAGCCCCTCCACCTGCACTGGACCGATGAGCGGAATGCGAATGTATCCATCCAGAGAGACTCGATCCTGCGGATTGTAATCCGTGGCCCCAAAGATATGGATAGAGATCAGGTCTCCAGGAGCAAGACGAATCTCGCGGTTGGGAGGGAAGAGAATGGACTGGTCTGTTGTGAGATCGGCAGGATGATTGACGCCAGTGTCCACAATGTCTACGGGCCCGGAGAACTGGGCGTGCGCCCCCACAAAAGTGAGGGAAAGCAGAGAACTCAAAACGGCTGCGCGAAGAATTGCATGCATTGTCTTCATGCGTTCTTTCCTCCGTTCTGTATGTTGTCAACTTCCCATGTTTCGTGATCGACATTGGAGTAAGCGTAGCCGGAATATCCGTAGTAGCCGTAGTATTCAGGCGAGCTTATGTCGACTGCGTTAAGTACGGTGCCTGCCATTGGGGCACCGGACCGAACCAGCAGGTCGCGGCCGCGGCGCACAACATGACGATTAGCCTTGCCGTGGCGAATTACCAGCACGACCGCATCGGCAAGACGCGCCAGAATGACGCCATCTGTTACGGACAGAATGGGCGGCGAATCCAGAACGATGTGGGTGTACAGCCCCACGCACGTTTCCAAGAGATGTTGCATGCTTTCGGAGGAGAGCATCTCCGTTGGAAACGGAGGCACGGGTCCACTTGGAAGGATGTCAAGATTCGGTACCTCTGGAATGGTCTGTACTGTATCTTCCAGCGTGCTGATGCCGGAGAGTACCGTCGATAAGCCAGTTTTGCCACTCAAGCCAAAACGATGATGCACGTTGGGACGCCGAAGATCCGCATCAATCAAAAGAACGCGCGTTTCCCTCTGTGCAAGGATGCAGGCGAGATTGGTTGCGACCGTAGTTTTTCCGTCCGATGGCGTGGAACTCGTAACCTGAATAATTTTCGGCGGGTGTCCTGAGGTAGAGAGCAGGAGTGAAGTCCGCAGAGCACGAAACGCTTCAGAGAACTGCGACTTTGAAGTGGCCAGAACACCCAAATTGCTGGCTGCCACACTTTGTCCAGGTGCGACTTCCGAAGATGACTTGCGTATGCGAGGAATGATGGCCAGAGAAGGAAGCTGGGTTACAGATTCCACTTCAGCTACGCTACGCAGTCCTGTATCCAGGCTTTCCAGAAGAAACGAAATAATGATGCCCGCAATCACGCTCATTATGATGGTGAGCATGATGATGCTTGAGCGAGGCTTAATCGTCGGCCGCGTGGGTTGAATGGCTTGGTCGACGATATCAATTTCAAGAGACTCTAGACCGGCCTGTACGCCGGCGGCGCGGAGACGGGAGAGCAGACCTTCATAAAGGGCGCGGTTGGATTCATACTCGCGCTGCCGCAGCGTGTATTCCACAAGATCATCACGTAGCCGATAAGCCTCGTTCTTAGCATTCTCGACGGCTTTTTGCGTCTCTGCCTCGTTGGTCTCAGTAGCGACCAGGGCCTGATGCGCCTGATTCACGAGACGGTTCTGTTCCGCAGTTATGCTGCGCTGTAGCTCCGCAATCTGATTTTTAAGCGCCTGGATGGTGGGGTGGTTGGGTCCCAGAGTTACGCTTTCTTGTGCAAGTTTTGTGCGGAGCGCTACAAGATCGCCTCGCATACGAGTTACATCGCCAGAGACGACACCGGGTATAGAGTCAACACTTGCCAGAGCTGTCGGAGAAGAGTTGGCTAACGTACGGTACCGCGACTCCGCGATGATGCGGTTGATGCGAGCCTCCGTGGCCGCCTTTGTCAGAGCATCCAAAGCGCTCGTACTTGCTGTCTCCGTATGGCTGGCGTCAAAGCCGAGTCCGAGCACGCCAAGCTGCTTCTGCAGATCGATCAACTGCTCCTGCGAGGTTTCTACTTGTTGCTTAAGATCATCAAGCTGACCGGAAAGCCACTGTGAAACGCGCTGAGTGGAGGCAAAGCGTGTTTCATAACTGCGCTGAATATATCCATTGATGATGTGATTCACAATATCCGCAGCAATTTGCGGATGAGGACTCACAAACGAAATGGAAATGATGTCGGTCTTGGGAACCAGGCCGATCCTCAAATTACTTTGCAGCATGTGGACGGTGTCCTGTCGTACCTCTGGATCATCCATACTGCGGGGATGCGCCGGAACCGGCGCATTAAGAAAATCTGGATTGTTCGCTAAATTCATCTGACGCGCTACGGACGCAAGCAGGGAATCACTGCCAAGGATAGTGACCTCGGTCTGCAAGCGTGTATCGCTGTCGATGATCGATGACGCCGCATCCACTCGATATTGGTTTGCTGAGCCTGAGCGGACCTCGATTCGTCCTGTAGCGGTGTAGATGATGGGCTGTGTGATCGCCCGCCAAAAGCCAAAGAGAATCCCGAATATAAAGAACCCCAGCAGCACCCAACGCCGTTTCCGCAAGATCTGCAACGCCTCTGAAAGCGTAGTGTCCGGCGTGGTGGATGTAAGCGGTAAATTGGACGCCTCTGGCGGAGGCTGCTGGGTATGGGGGTCCATGTGTTCTAGCCAGTCTAATACGCCGGCATCCTTTCAAGTTCCAGGGAGTATCGTACTTCCAGCTATGCTGGACAAGTCGGTGGCTTAACGCGCAAGGAGCCGTGGATACCACTTAATTTGAAAATTTCCAGTGAAAAGGTTCTGTTGTCCAGTCTGCCAGATAGGGGCCTTCCACGCTTCATAAGAGAAGGCGGCATCCAGTTCAGTCCGGGCTGTAAGCCGCTTCATGAGCGAGAGGGTGTACGTGTTCTGCGTTGTTCCCTGATCGACAAAGTCTTTGGCATTTTTCTTACGCCGATACTGGAATTCCACTGTTTCTTTAGGAGACAGATGATATGTCAGCCATGCCTGGCCGCCTTTGCCCTCACGACCAATCCAATCGCCAAAGATGAAGCCCTTATTCGTATAGCCCTGCCGCTGGACCGTTTCGTAGTAGTTGCCTGTTCCATGGGTGGAACGACTGGTGGAGTAATCCGTAAGCACGGCTTCTACACGCGCTTCCCACTTCGGTGCGAAGGGTAGCTGTGGTATTTCCAGGCCGGTACGGAATCCCGCACGCCGAGGTGCTGATGGCGGTGTCACATCGTCATGTGTGGTGGAATCGAGCAACAGGGTTACGCTGCGGCGCAGAAATGGCAGCCGATATGCAAATGAGAAAGCACTGAAGCGCGCGCCTGGATCGTCGCGTGAGAATTTCAGGTCGGAGCTTGTATCGTCGAAATGGAAGAAGCTGTGCAGAAACGTATGCAGCGTGATCGGCGCATGTGCTTTGCCGCCCCAGATTGCCGAGCGCTGGAAACTGAACTCCAGATTTTTTGTCGGTTTGAACGCAAACATACTGCTGTGGACCCAGGGGCTGTTTGGATAAGTGTGCCCCTGCAATGGACCCAGAAAAATATCGTAACGTACGGGACCAATCAGCCACGAAAGAAGTGGAATGTGCAACGGTTCTACGCGATTAATGCGAAATGCATAGATATTGTCTGCATTATTCGACCATGCCATACCACCACCGCGCGCCGGTCCAAACCAGTTGTCCATCTTGCCAAACGAAATTTCATGATTCAACAGATGGACGGAAACTGTGGCATTGATAAGGCGGAAAGCGTCTTCACGCGGTGTATTTCCCTCAGGAATCGTGTCCTGCCGAGCATTGAAACCTGTATAGGGAATGTAATCTACAGCGGAGAGTGTGGCCGCCAGCGCAGGACTGTATCCTTTTCTGGCTGCGCTGCCCTGATATTCGCCGCGCACCTTGAGTGAAAATCGGCCCCACTCGGCGATATACGTGCCGCCATCATAGGTGTTGAAGCCTTCCCCATATGGCCGGCCATAGTCGTTGATGTAGCTTTGGCCAAGATGCCAGCTATCGCGCAACACCGGTCCGCCGCCATTTGCCATCACGCGGACATATGCGTTCTCTACGCCTGCGACGAGTCCGCGGCGTATCTGTCCACCCGGCCTTTCTGCCTCCAACTCATTGAGTAACGCAGCGAGCGTTTCTACAGCAGTGTCATTCTGGTCGGCCATAATGTCCGACTTGCTCTCCTGTAAGGCATGCAGCGCGGCACGGCGCGTCCACGGGCGCATGCTTAAGAAGGCGGTATCCAGATAGCCCATGGAATACAGTCGCAGCATGGCTGGATACATCCAGCTATCGACGGATATGTAGGTCGAACCCAGCTTCGAGTCGTCTTCGTCTTCGTAATATCCGTAAGCGGCACGGGTCGGATATGTCGTGCCTGTAACCGGTGCAGGCCGCGCAGGAACGGGAGTTTGCTCTGGAACGGGCCGATAAGGCGGCATGGCCGGTTGCGGAGTAGTGTTTTGCGTGGCAGGAGGTTCTGCGGGAGTGTTTTGCGCGTATGTCGCGGAAAATGCGATGAATAGAGCGGCGGACGCCGTAACGATGCGCTTCAACAAAGGACGTAACCTCATGAGCTCGAGAGGGACTATTCTCCAGCGTATAGCTAGTTTATCTGCTCAAATAAGCAGAGAACATTGAATAAACGACTGATAAGGCAGAAAACAGCCACTAAGACAGTGTTTTAAACGCTCTATCCATCTGACGCTCAAATCCGCGCTGTAGTCGTATGATGTCCTCTTCGCGGAAGATGTTCTTGCGCCGGAGACGTTCTTCGAGCGCGAGGAGCGGATCGCGGGTCCCCGCTATGACACGGGCTTCCACCAACACGCTGCCGAGTCCACTGCGGACGCGGGTGAAAGATTCCTGCGCGCAACGGAGGAGAGCAACGGCGTCGCGGGCATCGACGGGAAAATGTGGGACTCCGTGGGTCTTTTCGCGTGTGCCGTTCAGGCGGAAGTCTCCGCTGGTTTCGCAGATAAGGATGAGCGGCAAATTACCATGTCCGGCAACGCGCAGCGCTGCATCGATCTCCGATTGGTCGTAAACCTCGCCGATGGTCGCTACGATCACTGGCTGCGTTCCGCGTTGACCTGCCTCTTCGTTCAGGATCGCGCGCGCTGCCCCGGCAGCAAAGATTGCCATCTCGGAGGAGATGCCGCTGAATGTAACGATGCCTTTGTGCGTGGAGAAGAGCGCGCGCGATGCAGCGGAATCTTTTGCAAACAGGGTTCCCACAATGGTGGCGACGGACTGTCCCTGCATCAATGCTGCGGTGGGCTGGTCTTGCCGAACGATCGCGAGGTCGCGCGCTTTAAAGCCATCCAGAAACGAAGCGAACATCGCTTCCAAAGCGCGGCCCGTAAAGACATTGGTTTTCCTGCGCAACATGGCAAGCCGGTCGTCGAAGAGACGTCCGCACAACATGGTTTCGTAGACACGCCGGAGTGTGGCGTCGCTGATGAGTGGCTTGAACTTTGTTGCGGACAATCAGGTCTCCGTGAAAGGCGGCAGGTTGTGCCGCGACTTTTGCAGAGTAACGCAAAAGAAGTTGTTAGTTATTCGTTGTTAGTTGTTAGTAAGAAAAAAGAGCGCCTCTCGAGGCGCTCTTTGGTGGTGTTCGGCTGTGGTTTAGCGCGTAGATGGGTCGGGTGTTTCCGTTGCAATGCCGAGTTCAGCGAATGCTTTCTCGATTACCTTCGGTTTGACCTTACCCTCGCGTGCAAGCTTCGACAGCGTTGCGGCTACGACTGCGTTTGCGTCCACTTCGAAGTGGCGGCGCAGATGTTCGCGGTTATCGGAGCGGCCAAAGCCATCGGTGCCGAGGGTGACGAGACGCGCGCCGAGCCACGGCGAGAGCGAGTCGGGCATCACCTTCATGTAGTCGCTTGCTGCGATGACCGGGCCTTCTGCATTGCCGAGAGCTTCCAGCACGTAAGGCTTCTTCTCCGGCTGCGTGGGATGCAGGCGGTTCCAGCGCTCGATAGCGAGTGCATCGCGGCGCAATGAGACGTAGGAGGTTACGCTCCAGACGTCAGACTCAATGCCGTACTTCTCGGAGAGAATCTGCTGTGCCTTGACCACCTCATTGAGAATGGTGCCAGACCCAAATAACTGGACAGTCGCCTTGCCCTTCAAGGCAGACTTATAACGATAAATGCCGCGCAGGATGCCGTTGGTGTCGAGATCGGCAGGCGCTTCCGGCATCGCATAGTCTTCGTTGTACATGGTGATGTAGTAGAAGACCTGCTCGTTCTCCTGATACATGCGGCGGAGACCGTCCTGCAGGATGACGGCCATCTCGTAGGAGAAGGCCGGATCATAGCAAAGGCACGTGGGCACCGTGGACGCGATCACATGCGAGTGCCCGTCCTGATGCTGCAATCCTTCACCGAGCATCGTGGTACGTCCGGCAGTGCCGCCCATCAGGAAGCCTTTCCCGCGCGCGTCTGCAAACGCCCACGCCATGTCTCCAATGCGCTGGAAACCGAACATGGAGTAGTACATGTAGAAGGGGACCATCGGCACGCGATAGTTGGAGTACGCCGTGCCAGCAGCGGTGAAGCTGGCCATGGAGCCTGCTTCCGTAATGCCTTCTTCGAGAATCTGTCCGTCCTTCTCTTCGCGGTAGGAGAGCAGCATGTCCGCATCGTGGGGGACGTACTTCTGACCTTCCGAGGCATAGATGCCGACCTGCTTGATGACGGACTCGAGGCCGAAGGTGCGGCCCTCGTCGGGAACGATGGGCACGATGAGCTTACCGATCTCCTTGTCCTTGAGCAGGGCGCGCAGCATGGCGACGAAGACCATGGTGGTGGAGACTTCGCGGCCCTTGGAACCGGCGAACCACTCCTTGAAGAAGTCGAGCGAGGGTGCTTTGAATTCGAAGGGTTTGACTTCGCGATGAGGCATGTAGCCGCCGAGTTCGGCACGGCGGGCGTGCATGTATTTGAGCTCGGGGGATTCGGCTGCGGGCTTCCATGGCTTGCCATTTTTGGCCTGCTCTTCCGGCACAGGAATATCGAAACGCTTCACGAAAGCGACGACGGCATCATCCGTCAGCTTCTTTTCGTTGTGCGCGGCGTTGCGGCCTTCGGTAGTGTTGAAGCCGTAACCCTTTACTGTCTTAGCAAGGATGACGGTGGGGCCACCTTTATGCTCCATCGCGCGCTTGTACGCGTTATAGATCTTCTGTGCGTCATGTCCGCCGCGATGCAGACGGGCAAGCTGCTCGTCCGTCTTGTCCTTCACCAGTTCGAGCAACTCAGGATACTTGCCGAAGAAATGTTCGCGGACATACGCGCCGCCCTTCGCCTTGAATGCCTGATAATCGCCATCTACGCACTCTTCCATGCGCTTGAGCAGGAGACCGGTATGGTCACGCTGAAAGAGATCGTCCCAGTCGCTGCCCCAGATCACCTTGATCACATTCCATCCCGCACCGCGGAAGACACCTTCAAGCTCATCGATGATGCGCTTGTTACCGCGCACAGGGCCGTCGAGGCGCTGCAGGTTGCAGTTCACGACGAAGACAAGGTTGTCGAGCTTTTCGCGTGTGGCCAGGCCAATGGCGCCAAGGGTGTCGACTTCGTCTGTTTCACCGTCGCCGACGAAGGCCCAGACTTTACGGTCGGTCTTTTCGATAAGACTGCGGTTCTCCAGATACCGCATGAAGCGCGCCTGATACACGGCGTTCAGCGGACCAATGCCCATCGATACGGTGGGGAAGCGCCAGAAGTCGGGCATCAGCCAGGGATGCGGATAGGAGGAGAGGCCGGGCTTGTCGCGCAGCTCGTGGCGGAAGTTGGCAAGATGGTCGTCATTCAAGCGCCCTTCAAGATACGCACGGGCATACACGCCGGGTGAAGCGTGGCCCTGAAAGTAAACGAAGTCGCCAGGCTGCTCGCCAGATGCAGTATTGATCCGCGCGCGGAAGAAGTGATTGAACCCAACTTCCAGCAACGTAGCGAGCGAGGAGTATGTAGAGATGTGACCGCCGATGCCGGCGTCCTTCTTGTTCTGCCCATGCACCATGGCCATCGCGTTCCAGCGGATGAGCGCCTCCACACGGCGCTCCATATCGCGGTCGCCGGGGTAGGGTACCTCGTCGTGCTTCGGAATGGTGTTCTTGTACGGAGTGGTAACAGCGGTGTGGGCAGAGATGCCGGCCTCGCGAGCACGGGCGCGGAGGGCGTCCATGAGTTGCTCGCCCTGACCGGCACCTTCGGCGACGATCATCTGGTCAAAGGCTTCAATCCACTCGGCAATCTCGGCCTGCAGATCGTTCACTACGGGGGCTTTTACGTCGGTAGCCATGCGCTCAGGGTCCCTCAGCGAGTGCGGCAAAGTGCCGTCTTCTTAGGAAGACGGCGCACGCACTCCGGCTCTCATTATAAGTGCGACTGAGGGTAGGTATAAGCGGAACGGCGGTTATCGACTAGGTGGGATAAGTGGGAATAATTTGACGATGGATTGCTGCGGCATTCGACGTGATTTAGATAGTGCTTGCGTCCGTGCACGACATCTTATTAGATAAGAACAGATAAGAGGTGACCCATGGCGACTGTGACCATTTCCATGCCCGAATCGCTCAAAACCTTCATCGATCACGAGGTGGAGACGAAGGGCTACGGCAACGTGAGCGAGTACATTCGCGGCCTGTTGCGGGATGCACAGGAAAAGGCGGCCGATAAGCGATTGGAAACTCTTTTGAGAGAAGGACTGGAGAGTGGACCGGCCATTCGCGTGGATGATTCTTTCTGGGCACGATTGAGGGCAGAGGCCACGGATCCTGTAGCGAGAGCTAAGCGAGCCAAAGCGCGAGCAAAGAAGTGAATCTGGATATTCAGCCGCTCGCTGAGCAAGACATTCTGTCCACCTATGATTACTTCCTGGAACATGCTTCGCACGAAATTGCGATTCGTTTTATGGATTCTGTTGCGTCCGCAATGCAAGATGCCATGCGCCGTCCGGCAATTGGCACGCCGACCCCATTCACCGCACCCGACGTGCGCGCAATCCGCTCGTGGCCTGTCCCGGGCTTTCCATCCATCCGGATTTATTACATTTCACGATGAGTCTGCATTGTGTCTTGTCAGAGTTCTACACGGTAAGCGCGATATCGCTTCGATGTTTCACGAAGACTACGTGGAATAGTCCGCGTTGATATGTACGTACTCCACCGTGAGGTCGCACGTTAAAAAACGGCACTTTCCTTGTCCTTGTCCCATGTTCATGGCGATGGTGTATTCGCGCTGCTGCATGATGGCGTGGGTGGCCGCTTCGTCGAAAGCCGGGGAGCGCATGCCATTTTCAAAGACAGGCAGATTGCCGATGGTGACGGTGACGTGGGTGGGGTCGAACTCTACGCCGGAGTAGCCGGCGGCGGCGAGCAGGCGACCCCAGTTGGGATCGGCGCTGGACCAGGCTGTTTTGCAGAGCGGTGAGTGGGCGATGGAGCGGGCGATCGTCTTGGCTTCTGCGTCGTTGCGTGCGCCGGTGATGTCGAGCGTGACAACGTGGGTGACGCCTTCGCCGTCGTCAATGATGGCGTGAGCAAGTTCGTTGCAGATGTTTTGCAGTTCTCCGGTGAAGGCGTTGCGAAGGTCTGCGGATGCGGTGCTCCACGCGACATTGCTGGCGCCTGATGCGAGCAGGAGCAGGGTGTCGTTGGTGGAGGTATCGCCATCGACGGAGATGGAGTTGAAGCTTGCGTCAACTGCTGGTTCAAGAACCATGCGTAGATCGGCGGCGCTGATGTCGAGGTCGGTGAAGAGATAGACAAGCATCGTGGCATGCGGCGGGCCAAGTTGCGGGCCGATCATGCCTGCGCCTTTAGCTGCGCCGAAGAGGTGGACGGTCTTGCCGTCGTGCTCGATTGCGCCCTGGGCCACCTTCAACTTGGTGTCGGTGGTCATGATGGCGTTGGCGAAGTCTTCTGCGTAGGATGGACGATTTTCGAGCGCATCTGCCGCGGATGGGAGCGCGGCGATGAGCTTTTCTACCGGAAGCGGAACGCCAATGATTCCCGTCGAGGAAGGGAAGACTTCGTTCGCGTTGCAGCCGAAGATCTTTGCTGCTTCGGTGCAGGTGGCGCGTGCGGCGTCGATGCCTGTTTGGCCGGTGGCGCAGTTGGCGTTGCCTGCGTTTACGACGATGGCTTTGACGAGGCCTGTGGAGGCGGCGATGTTTTCGCGTCCCACGATGATGGGCGCCGCGACGACCTGATTCCTGGTGAACATGACGGCGGCGGGGCAGGGCTTGTCGGCTACTGCGATGGCGACGTCGGGGCGTCCGCTGGCCTTGATGCCAGCTTTAACGGCGGCCCAGCGAAAGCCGAGCGGGAGATCTTTGCGTACAGAAGATGCCATGTTGCGTTTAGTTCCAGTCCTTGTCTTCGATGGGGAGGGTGCGCTTTTGGTGTGCGCTTTTGCGCGCGAGTTCGAGGATGCGCATGGTGCGCGTGGCGTCCTGCGGTGTGACGATGAGGCTGGCCTTGCCGAGGATTGTGTCGCGCACGTTGAGGTAGAAGTTGCGATAGTCGCCGCGCACCGTGGGTACGGCGCGCTTTTCGATCTTTGCTGGGTGGGTGAGATCGACGGCGATGGAGAGTGTGCCCCATTGCGATTCGTCTTCAGTGAGCCAGGAGTCGTCACCAACGGGCGGCACTTTCGCGCCGTTGATGATGGCGGGTTCCTGCGGGTCGAGCCCGTATTTGCGGAACGATCCGCCTGTGCCGTGGATGAGGAAGCGCGGTGCGGGGTCGGCGCAGATAATGCTGGCGCGCAGAAGTGCTTGCGTACCGCCGAAGTCGAGCTGGATATCAAAGGCGTCTTCGATGGCCGAACCTTCGCGTTCGGTGCGGGCGTGCGCGGTGACGAACTTCGGGCGTCCGAAGAGTGCGAGCGCCTGATCGGCGAGGTGCGGGCCGAGGTCTAGGACGAGGCTTTGCAGATCGCCTGCGTCTTCTTTCCATGAGTTCGCGCGCGGAATGGGGCGGAAGCGGTCGAAGTGCGACTCGAACCAGACGATGCGGCCGAGTTGGCCGCTTTCGATGATGGACTTTGCGGTGAGGAAATCGCCATCGAATCGGCGGTTGTGGAAGGGCGCGTAGAGGACGCCGTGCTTCTGCGCGAGGTCTGCGAGTTCGGCAGCTTCTGTGGAGTTGGCGGTGACGGGCTTGTCGACTACGACGTGTTTGCCGGCCTGGATAGCGGCTTTGGCGAATTCATAATGCGTGGCGTTGGGTGTGCCGACGACGACAAGTTTCACATCGCTGACGAGCAAGTCATCGAGAGAGCGGTAGATGGTGGCTTGCGGGTAGGCTTGTGCGGCCTCATCGCCTTTACGCTGTACGATGGCTGCGAGTTCCAGACCGGGAACGGCTTGTACGAATGGGCAGTGGAAGACCTTGCCCGCAAGGCCAAAGCCGACAACGCCTGTACGAATAGTGCGGTCCATCTAAAAGATTGTACGGAGGTTTGGTGTGGAGTGGGGCTGGCGCAAATTTTTGAATCATTTGGGCTACTAAGCGGCATCAGATTTGAAGTAATCGGTTGCCTATTAAGATTTGAGAGATATGCAGAAGAGAGCAGAGTGTAGATTCCGGCTTGCGGTGTGGACGGCGCTGGCCCTCGGCGCGGTCTCCGCAGCCGGACAGATGGGCGGTCCTGCGGGTGGTTCGGCTTCATCGAGCGCGCGCGAGGCGACAGGCCCGGCTACGGTACGCGCGGCTGAGCAGACGCTTCAAACGGTAAATACGCAGACCGGTGTGGGTTCGGCGACGAGTGTGAGCCAGCAGGCCTTCAAAGGCTCGCTGATCGAAGGCAAGAGCACCGGTCAGTTGATGGACCTCTCTCTGGACGATGCGATCCGGCGGGGACTGCGGACAAACCTTGGTTTGATTCTGCAGACGAGTGCCGAGAAGGAAGCTGCGGGCACGCGGTTGCAGGCATTGCAGGCGCTTCTGCCAACAGTGACGGGAAACGCTTCTTATTCTGTGCAGCAGGTGAACCTTGCGGCGTATGGTCTGAAGTTTCCGGGTGTGAACCCGATTGTTGGACCGTTTCAGGTGTTTGATTTCCGTGCGTATCTTTCGCAGTCGTTGATCAATGTCACATCGATTCAGCGGTATTTGGCTTCGCGGCATAACTTCGAAGCGGAGAAACTGACTGCTGAAGATGCTCGCAATATGGTGGTGCTCACGGTGGGCAATGCGTACCTGCTCTGCGTGGCGGATACTACGCGCATCGATGCAGTGAACGCGCAGCTTGCTACGGCACAGGTCTCTCTTAAGAACGCTAACGCTGCGCACGAGGCGGGTACGAGTCCGAAGCTGGATGTGCTGCGTGCGCAGGTGGATTATCAGAACCAGCAGCAGCAGTTGATTGCGGCGCAGAATGCTCTCGCGAAGGACAAGCTGGCGTTGGCGCGTGTGATCGGTCTGCCGCTCGATCAGGAATTCCGGCTCGTGGACTTGACGCCGTATGCCGCGCTGGACCATGTAGATGCGGAGCAGGCGTTCCAACAGGCACTGACGCAGCGCAAAGATCTGCAGGCGGCCAATGAGCGGTTGAAGGCGGCAAGTTCGCAGAAGACCGCGGCGTGGGCGGAGCAGTTGCCCGAAGCGCACTTCACGGGAGACTTTGGCACGCTGGGCAATACGCTCGGCAGTAATCATGGTACATACACCGCTAAGGCTGAGGTGACTGCACCTATCCTGCAGATTGCCAAGACACGCGGCGATATTCTGGTGGCCGATGCACAGAAGGAGCAGGCGAAGGCACGGCTCTCAGATCAGGTGCAGCAGGTGAACGCCGATGTGCGTGACGCGATTCTTGATATTGAAGCGGCGGCCAAGCTGGTGGAAGCGGCGAAGTCCAATGTCGATTTGGCGAATGAAGCTTTGAGCGAAGCACAGGAGCGTTTCCGCGCGGGTGTGAGCGACAACCTTGCGGTTTCGCAGGCGCAGTCACAGGCTTCCAATGCAGAAGATCGTTACATCAGCGCACTTTATCAACACAACATTGCCAAGCTCAGCCTGGCGCGCGCACTGGGCGTTGCAGAGAGCGGCTACAAGAATTATCTCGGAGGAAAGTAATGGCCGTTGCAGAGGCGGATCAGAAAACCCAGAACGCAGACGTGCCGCAGGCACCGCCGGAAGCTCCTGAAAAGGCCGCACGGAGAAAGTTCATCATCGGTGGCGTGGTGCTGCTGTTGATTCTTATTGGTGTCTTCTTCTACTGGCGCTCCACCTTCACAGAAGATACAGACGACGCGCAGGTGGATGGCGACCTGTACCAGGTATCGGCGCGCGTGAGCGGGCAGGTGACCAAGGTATATGTCACGGATAACTCCGAAGTGAAGGCTGGCCAGCTTATCGCGGAGATCGACCCGCGTGACTACCAGGTGGCATTGGAGCAGGCTGAGGCGCAGCTTGCCAATGCAAAGGCTTCATATCAGCAGGCGACGTCAAATGTGCCGATTACCTCGGTGGAAGTGCGTACGCAGACCGCAACTACCGGCTCTGACGTTACTGGCGCGGAAGCTGCTGCTGCGGCTGCGGCAAAGAATGTTGCTGCAGCGGAAGCTCGTGTTGCGCAGCAACAGGCAAATGCGACCAAGGCCAAGCTTGACGTGGAACGTTACACTCCGCTCGTCCAGCGCGATGTGATCTCTAAACAGCAATACGATCAAGCAGTGGCTGCTTCGGCCGGCGCGAATGCAGCTTTGGTGGAAGCTCAGCAGACTGTCATTGCGCAACGGGAGCAGGTGCGTCAGGCACAACAGCGCATCGCCCAGGCGCGAGCGCAGGCGGCTCAGGCACGTCAGAACGGACCGCAACAGGTGGCTGTGCAGAAGGCAAAGGCAGAAGCTGCCAATGCGGAGATCCAGCAGGCGCAGGCCCGTGTGGACCAAGCAAAGTTGAACCTCAGCTATACAAAGATCGTCGCGCCGGTGGGCGGCATTGTGAACAAAAAGAATGTCTCTGAAGGCCAAAATGTTGGGCCGGGCCAGAACCTGCTTACCATCGTTCCGCTGGATAATCTCTGGATCACGGCAAACTTCAAAGAGACGCAGCTTCAACATATGCATCCGGGGCAGAAGGTAGAGATCAAGGTGGATGCGCTGGGCGGACGTAAGTATGAGGGGACCGTGCGCCAGATTGGTGGCGCTACCGGGTCGCGTCTCTCGCTCTTTCCGCCGGAGAACGCAACGGGCAATTATGTGAAGGTGGTGCAGCGTATTCCGGTGAGGATTGAGCTTGATCCGCACCAGAACGACGATCATCGCCTGCGGCCTGGGTTCTCAGTAACACCTGAGGTGGCGATCAAATAGAAACCCAATTCAGCGGCTTAGTGCATCAGCGGTAAAGGAATAAGAGCAACCGCTCGGATATTTTGAATATCCGGGCGGTTGTTTTTTTGCATCGTAAAGGATCAAAGGCATATTTGAGGTGAAGAACGATGGCTGTTGCGATGAAGAAGACTGGAAACGTGGACATGATTACGCCGCATTGGCACCAGAAAAGCGCCGAAATCCAGAAATTTGGCGAAGTGGTGAAGGATTCTCCCATCGGACTAGAGGAGAAGGTACGCGCTGCATCATGCAAGATGTTGAACCAGGTGCTGGCGGATTCCATGGCGCTGCGCGATATGTACAAAAAGCACCACTGGCAGACCGCCGGACCGACGTTCAATCAATTACATCTGCTATTCGATAAGCACTACGACGAGCAGGTGCTGCTGGTTGACGCGATTGCCGAGCGTATCCAGATTCTGGGTGGCGTTACGGTAGCCATGGGCAGCGACGTGGCTGAGATGACCAAGGTGCCGCATCCGCCAAAAGGCAAGGAAGAGGTCCCGGCGCAGCTTTCAAGGCTGATTGAGGCGCACAAAATTGTGATTGCCGATGCGCATGAGATTGGTAAAAAGGCGGATGATTCTGGCGACGATGGCACGAACGACCTGGCTATTTCGCAGGTATTGCGTACGAATGAACTACAGTCGTGGTTCCTGATGCAGCATCTGGTGGAGATGCCGCTGGTGGAAGTCAGATAGTCGTTCTGGAGACAAGAGAAGCCCGCTGAAGATGGCGGGCTTTTCATTGCCGGAATAGTTTTGCGTCGCGAACCTCTATGGTGGCATCTTTACGATATGCCTATCGCGCTCGAATTTTTCGTCCATTACGCGTACGGCATTCTGTTTTTGTGGGTGTTGGTGGAGCAGCTTGGTGTGCCTGTGCCATCGGTGCCCATGCTCATTACAGCGGGAACGCTCACTGCGACGCACCGTATCCATGCTGTACCTGTGATGGGCGCGATCCTGCTGGCGTGCGCGATTGCAGATTCAATGTGGTACTTTGCGGGCGTCCGTTATGGCGGGCGTGTTGTTCGGCTGATTTGCAGACTATCGTTGGAAGCTTCGACGTGTGTGCGGAAGACAGAAGGTTATTTCAGCCGCAATGGTGGATGGACGCTGTTGTTCGCGAAGTTTGTGCCGGGGCTGTCGGCGCTGGCTCCTCCGATTGCCGGCCAGGCGGGCATGTCGTATCCGCGATTTCTTTTGCTCGATCTGTTCGGCTCATTGATATGGGCTTCTGCCTTTGTCTTTGGCGGGCGCTTCTTTGGCGATATAGCGCAAAAGTCACAATGGTTCTTCCATGCGCTGGTCCACTATGGCTTTGTTCTGTTTGCATTATTGGTGGTTGGTATCATCCTGTATCGCATGTGGAGACAGCGCGCGTTTCTGCGCAGTGTGATGGAGATGCGCATCAGCAATACAGAGTTGATGCAGATGATTACGGATGCGGAGAAGAACCATACGCTGGCTCCGTTTATTGTGGACCTGCGGCATCCGCTGGATTATCTGCCGGATCCGCGCGTGCTGCCGGGTGCGGTGCGCATTGGCCCTAAGGAGATCAGCAAGCAGGCCGATGTGCTGCCGCGCGATCGCGACATTGTGTTGTATTGCACTTGCCCGTCGGAGGAGACGTCGGCTGCGACGGCGAAGCAGTTGCACAAGCTGGGGATCTATCGGGTGCGGCCGTTGAAGGGTGGGTTCGAGGCCTGGCGCGATGCTGGGTTGCCGCTGGTGGAGTATGACGACAGTGTGCCGCAGAGTTCTGTTGCATAAGTTAAGGGCATGGCCGAGGCCATGCCTTTACTTCATCGAGAACAGGATTCTTATTAGCTTTCTTCTTCTGTTTTTTCGAGGATTGGTTTTGCCTGTGGGCGCAGGAGCGGAAAGAGGATCACGTCGCGGATGGAGCGTGAGTTGGTGAGCAGCATGGTGAGGCGGTCGATGCCGATGCCTTCGCCGCCTGTGGGAGGAAGGCCGTAGGCGAGTGCGCGGACGTAGTCGGCGTCCATCTGATGGGCTTCGTCGTCGCCGCGCTCGCGTTCGCCGAGTTGGGCTTCAAAGCGGCGGCGCTGGTCGTCGGGGTCGTTTAGCTCACTGAAGGCGTTTCCTACTTCGAAGCCGCCGATGTAGAACTCGAAGCGCTCTACCCAGTCCGGTTCATCGGGCTTCACCTTACTGAGTGGTGAGACAGCAAGAGGGAAGTCGTAGATGATGGTCGGCTGAATGAGATGAACTTCAGCGAGTGTTTCGAAGATGGTTGCGATGGTTTTGCCAGCGGGTTCTCCTGCGACATACGGCAGGTTTTCTTCCGCAGTGCGCAGACGCTTCACTAGCTCGAAGACGGTATCTGCATCCGCGAAGTCGCTCATTGCGGGAGCGTAGCCAGCAGCTGCGGGCCACCACTTGATGATGGCTTCGCGCATACTGAGTCGCGTCCACTTGGAGAGATCGATCTCGTGGCCCATGAACTCGGTGAGGGTTGTGCCATTCACCTCGTTGGCGATGAAGGGGATGATCTCTTCCGTGATCTGCATGAGGTCCCAGTAGTTCGCGTATGCCTGGTAGAACTCCAGCATGGTGAACTCGGGGTTGTGGCGCGTGGAGATGCCTTCGTTGCGAAAGTTGCGATTGATTTCGTAGACGCGGTCCATGCCGCCGACGACGAGCCGTTTCAAGTAAAGCTCCGGCGCGATGCGCAGGAAGAGCGGCATGTCGAGCGTGTTGTGGTGCGTCACGAAGGGCCGCGCCGCCGCGCCGCCGGCGACCGGCTGCATCATGGGCGTTTCTACTTCGATGTATCCGCGTGCGTCGAAAAATTTGCGCAGTGCGCGTAGGACCGCGGCGCGCTTTACGAAAACCTCGCGCACGTCGGTGTTCATAAATAAGTCGACGTAACGCTGGCGATAGCGCAGTTCTGTGTCTTCCAGGCCGTGGAACTTGTCGGGCAAAGCGAGCATGGCTTTGCTGAGGAAGACAATCTCCTTTGCGTGGATGCTGAGTTCGCCGGTGCGTGTGCGGAAGACGTAGCCCTTTACGCCGATATGGTCGCCGAGGTCGAGCAGCTTGTAGAGTTCGAACGCACGGTCTCCTACTTCGTCCTTGCGGACGTAGATCTGGAGACGGACGCCGTTCTGTTGGAGATGGGCGAAGCCTGCCTTGCCCTGTCCGCGAATGCTCATCAGGCGGCCCGCGACGGATACTTCGGGCTTTTCGGCTTGCAACTCTTCTGCGGATTTCGGCTCGTACGTTGCGCGCACCTGGTCGAGCGTGGCCGATACGGAGAAGCTGTTGGGGTAGGTGGCTTCGAGCGTGCTCAGGCCCGCTTGCGCGCCAAGCGCGGCAATCTGCTGCAGCTTCTCCTGGCGCAGCGCCCACATTTTTTCTTCAAATTCTGACTCGAACAACGCGCGACCTCATGTTTTCGCAAACAAACTCTTGTATTTCAAAGTATATCTGCGCGACAGCACATCCTCTCTGGCGCTAGTGGAACATGGATGTCTGCAATTGCTATCTTTTTACCCAAAGCAAAAACCAGATAGAGGCGGATTATTGGAACAACTAACCATCATCCTGATACTTCTTTTTGCCGTGGCGCTTTCGCGAGTGACTTCGTTGGTGAGCCGTATTCCTCTGCCTCTCTTGCAGATACTTTTCGGAATCATACTCGGTCAGTTTCACCTGCACCGGGGTCTCGATCCTTCTGTTTTTCTGCTTTTGTTTATTGCACCGTTGCTGTTTGTTGAGGCGTACCGTTTTCCGCGAGCCGAGTTTCTAAGTTTGCGAAAACCTATTCTCCAGATGGCAGTAGGGCTCGTTCTGTTTACGGTGATCAGCGCTGGGTATTTTATTCACTGGATTATCCCAGGCATTCCGCTGGCTGCGAGCTTTGCGCTTGCAGCCGTGCTTTCTCCTACGGATGCCGTTGCTGTTGCCGGTTCCACGAAAGGCATTAAGATGCCCGCCCGGCTCATGCATCTGTTGGAAGGGGAAGCGCTTCTCAACGACGCGTCCGGTCTCGTCTGCTTTCGTTTTGCCATTGCAGCAGCTGTCACCGGGACCTTCTCGCCTGGCGCGGCTACGCTCACGTTTATCGAGGTTTCCGTTGGTGGATTGATCGCAGGAGCGGTTATCGCATATCTGGTCCTGCGTGGGGATAAATGGGTGGAGAAACTCATCGGTCCGCATTCTTCCGCGCGCATTCTTATCTTTCTTTTGCTTCCATTTGCCGCTTATCTTTTTGCAGAGCACTTCCACCTTTCCGGCATTCTGTCGGCTGTGGCGGCGGGTTTTATGAGCAACTGGATGTTGCAAGATGTGCGCGAAGCCGAAGCGCGCATCAAATCTGAAGCCATCCTCGATATGGTGGAGTTCACCTTCAACGGGCTCATCTTTATTTTGTTAGGGCTCGAACTGCCGTTGATTTGGAAAGAGATTCCGAACATCGTCGCAAAGGAGGGTTTTCATTCTTCCTGGCAACTCGCGGGATTCGCACTCAGCATCACGCTGTTTCTCGGCGTGCTTCGTTTTGTGTGGACATGGTCATCGCTTAAGTGGTCGTTCTATCGACAGCGCCGGAATGACGGTTTGCGCAAACGAACGCCAAAACGTTTGCTTGCGGCTACTATGCTTTCTGGCGTGCGTGGGGCTGTAACGCTCGCAGCGGCTCTGTCGATCCCACTTACTCTGAGTGATGGCACGGCATTTCCTGGTCGCAATCTTGCCATTCTTCTTGCTGCGGGCGTGATTGTCTTTTCTCTGCTCGCAGCCTCTTTTGGATTGCCGCTGGTGATGCATGGCCTGGAAGAGCCGCCAGAGGCGTCTATTGAAACGCAGAGGAGAAGAGCCCGCATAGCTGCTGCGGAAGCCGCTCTACGAATGCTGGAACAGGCTGAAAAAGAAGCCAGTCAATATGGCGATGCTGCTGACGGAATTGGAGCGATTACCGCCAAACTTACTGACTACTACCGCCGTCGTATAGAAGCTTTGAGTGGTACGGATGAGAACCACTACAAGGCACTCACGCTTCGCAATGCAGAGCGTCAGATCCGTCTTGAAGCTCTTCGTGCTGAAAGGGCTGAGATCAAGCGGCTTATTCAGGACCGCGTACTCGATCAAAAAGCAATGCGGCCAATCATGAACAAGCTGGACACCATGGAAGCCACATTGCAGAACACCTGAACCGGCAGTGCCATATCCCCACATACCGTTTCGCCGCAAATATGGAATACTGCTTTCGATGATGGAAGAGAACAAAATCCTGGGCAAGCCAAAGGGCGCATTGGGCGATCTGGTAAAGGCTGAGACGATGATTCAGCTTGCTATTGCTCTGCCTGCCGCGTGCGTTGTTGGCTGGCTGGGCGGCGCGTGGGCCGACAAGCATTTTGGCACGCACTGGATCAGCATTGCCGGCATTGTGCTGGGCGCCGTTGCGGGTTTTGTAAAGATCATCGCCACGGCAACGAAGTACATCAAGAACAACGATGAGTAGTTTTTCCGACGCGGATTTTCAAAAAGCCATGCATGCTTCAGTGCGGCTGGGTGCCATCTTTACCGTGGTTGGCGCGATGATTGTATTGGGCATCAGAGGCTGGCAGTCCGCGTTGATGTTTGTTGTGGGTGCGCTGATCAGCACGACTGGCTTGTGGGAGTGGCGGCGGTTGATGACGGCCGTTGCGTGGCAGATGGATAATTCTGCCGAGTCACAGAATGCGGAGAGTTCGGCTGCAAAATCAGCGGGGGAAGAAGCGGAGGAGGCAGGCAAGAAGCCGCGCATGGGATTTGTGCTGGCTGTGTTCTTCCTGCGTCTCGGGGTCACCGTAGCGGTTCTGTATGTTACTCTTAAGTATCTGCAGGGCTCAGTGTTTGCGCTCGCAGCGGGACTGATGGTGGGCATCCTCGCCCTTCTGATTCAGGCACTCCGGCTGCTTCGTTCGTGGACTGTCTAGCCCAACCCAGAGACGAATTGAACTATGCCAGAACAGCTTTATCTCACTCGATTTCTGAATGCCCACTTTGCCGGGCCTGTTGACGCTCTGCTGCGCGCCTTTCATCAGGCGCCGGTTTATCCAGAAGCACCCATCTCCAATGCTGTAGCAATGGAATTGCTCACGGTGGTGGTTCTGCTGGCGTACTTCCTTGTGGTGCGAATGACGCTCAGCGTGGAGAAGCCGGGTGCATTTCAGCAGGTGGCTGAGATGACGCACGAGTTCGTCTCCGAGCAGGCCGATAGCATCATCAGCCACGGCTTTCAGCGGTTTGTGCCGTATCTTACGGTGCTGTTTCTCTTCATTCTGCTTGCAAACCTGCTCGGCCTCGTCCCGGGGCTGGAGTCGCCTACGGCGAACCCCGTAGTGCCGCTCGGTCTGGCGATCGTCACGTTTGTTTACTATCACCTGCACGGCATTCGTTCGAACAAGGCTGCCTATGTCAAGCAGTTCCTCGGACCTGTGTGGTGGCTTGCGCCACTCATGTTCCTCATCGAAGTGGTTTCGCACTGCGCGCGCGTTCTCTCGCTCACCGTTCGTCTCTACGCCAACATGTTCGCGGGCGATCTGGTTACGCTGGCCTTCTTCTCGCTCATTCCGGTTGGCATTCCACTGATCTTTATGGGACTCCACCTCATGGTGGCTGCGATTCAGGCGTATGTGTTCATGCTGCTGGCTACGATCTATCTGGCACTCGCGGTATCGCACGAACACTAATACCTGCGAGATTGAATAATAAGTTTGACGCGCGCAGCAACAGTCTCCACGGCGCGCGGAGCACCACCGGTACGAGCGTGAGGGGGTCAGCACGGTGAACCTCAACCACCCACTGGTATCGCAATCTTGGAGGCAGGAGTAATTCAATGATCCGTACTGCTAAGTACTTCTTTATGGCGATGGCCGCTCTTCTGCTGGCTGCGCCCGTTTATGCGCAGGATGCTGCCGCTGCTTCGTCGAAGGGCGCTCTCTACCTGGCTGCCGGTCTCGGCATGGCCCTCGCTGCCGGTCTCTGCGGCATCGGTCAGGGCAAGGCAACCGCTTCGGCTGCTGAAGCGCTCGCCCGCAACCCCGGCGCTCGTCCCGGCATCTTCACCTTCCTCATCCTCGGCCTCGCCTTCATCGAATCGCTGGCCCTGTTCACCTTCGTGATCATCTTCATTAAGGTGCAGTAACAGAAAGTTTCCTAGTAAGAAAAGCCCTCGCTTTGTGCGAGGGCTTTCCTGAGAGGGCTGCGGTTTTAGTGTGTACGGTCATTTGGCCCAATCATAATCTTCATCATGATTGGGGCAGTGTTCTTGTCTTCCCTAGCAATCTTACAGGCCAAGGATCCCGCAGGGGCCGGACAACTGCGACGTACCATCGTCCACCGCAGGGTAGAAGTTCCATCCAAAGACGTTCCCGGACTCAGGCGACTGAACGTACGTGCTCGCTTCCATATCGGTGCCGGCGAAGTATCCTTGTTTTACCTGTGTGGCGGTAAGGGGATACATAACCTGGTGTGTGTATTGGGTCTGGTTATTGGCGAAGGAATTGTTTCGAGGATCGCATGGACCTATACCGCCGATTTTGAAGTTCCTGGTCACAGAGCCATTGATGTGAAGGGCCTTCCACCGGTTCTGGTACATGGCATTCCCATACATCGTGCACGTATCCATAACGTTGGTGGATCCTGAACTTAGGTATAGTGCAGAGTAGTTTCCGGTGAACACACAATTGGTAATGTTGATGTTTCGGATCTGACCGGTCTTACCGGGGTTCAGTTCCACGCCATTGCCTTGGTTCGTATCGAAGAGGCAGCGATCGATAAAGACATTGCTGACCGTGCCTTCGATATCAAGACCATCCGCAGGAGCCGTTCCATGCGTCCAACTGAACTCGGAGTCCCACAGGTAGACGCCATTTCCTTCCGTGAGGCTGACGCCCTGGCGGCGATTGCCGATGCAGCGTGTCTTCCAGAGAACGATGTCCGTGGGAACAACCAACGGTGATCCTCCCTGAGCGATGGTGATACCGTCTCCCTCAAAATTTGAAACCAATATGTTGCGGATGGTGATTGCCGTGGAACCAGAAAGTGAAATGCCGAACCCCCACTCATCCGTGCCTTTGCCGGAATTCGTATGGTTGAAGCGCTCTCCAAGGATCGCGCCGCCGGCAATTTCAACGTCGTGAACGTTCTGGAGCAGGAACATGTATGCGCGTGGAACATTGTTTGCCATGGCTTGGAGCTGCACGCCGGGCTCAAGTTGCAGCAGCACGTTCGAACGGAGATTGAGAGCGTAGTATGCCTTCTTCCCTGTGGGCTGCTGGTTTGCCATCAGGTTCATCATGTATACCGACTCGTTTATTCCGCCCGTCCGGTGGTATTTGATCAGGACAGTTCCACCGTCTTCCGGCAATGCATCAATGGCTGCCTGGATCACTGCAGAGCAGTCGGAGACGCCATCGGTCGGTGGATCGACAGGGATGACTGTAGTGCCACGCTGCCGGACAGGCAATTTTCTGTTCGGAATATGTGCAGGTGGGCTCGGAAGTTCGATGTGGAAGTCCACTCCCATCGGGTTAGGCGACGATTGTGCCGCAGCCGGTACCGCAGCTGCTAAAGGCAGCGTAAAAGCTGCAGATCCGACTTGTAGAAACTTTCTGCGTGAGACGTCCAATTTGCTCATATTTCCATCCTCCGAAATTCGTGATTTACGTGTGTAATTCGTTCTTCCATGCAGCAGGACGGCCTGACATGTGTTGAACTGCCCGGTTGTAAAGTTGCCCCTAAAAGGGATAAGAACTTCTCATTTCAAAATGCATAATCAGTGTGGCATCGTTGCCATAAATTCGATACGCTGATCAGGTTGTGAATGTCAAGAGAAATTGACAAAGTCGTTGTCTCTTTCCAAATCGCTATTTACTATTGGAAAATGCGTCTTTCCATAGAGGAGGACGTATGGAATCAAGTTCGTTATCCATTGATATCGTTGCCATTTTGCGGCAAATGATGTGTTACCAGTTTGAGCGCTGCTGCTAGCGTATACGTCATTGGGTGAAGAATAGTATCCGTTGTAGTTCGCTGTCAGAGTAGTGTTTGGATATTGGATCGTATGGCCAAGCACATTGTTATTCGCGAACGAGTTCGTCCAGTTCCGTCCGCCGCCTGTGCGCCGATGAGAAATCCGCTGATGCCGCCGGATCCGACATACAGCGAAAGACCGGCCTTTCCATTTTGGTAAATAGCATTCCCTGCAATGGATCCACCTGAGATCGAACTGCTATTACTGGTTTGGAAAGCGACTCCGTTCCATCGGTTGTAGGAAACCAGGTTGTTCGTAAGGCTTAAGGAAGATACCGTGCCGCCGCTATGCACGTTGACCTGAAGGCCGCAACCTTCGTTGCCTCTGATCATGCAGTTCTCTATGATGATATTGCTCATGCCGTGGCTATCTGGTTCGATATCAATTCCGTCTTCTGGCGCCGTTCCAGAGGTGTAGCTGAACTCCGAATCATAGACAGAAATATAATCGCCACCGACGAGCGACAAAGCCTGTCTGCGATTGCCGGTGCTCACTACATCGCAAAGAACAATGTCATTCGAAGTTGCGCTGCCCGTATTGCCGATGCATATGCCATCGCCCGTGCAGTCCGCAACTACCGTGCCTCTGATGGTGACTTTTTGCACTCCAAGCAGTTGAATTCCCATGCACCACTCGTCTATGCCGCTTGCGTAGCTGGAGTAAACGTGATTTTCAAAGGTAGAGTATCGTTGCGACATTTGGTAACTAAACTTTCTCAGTACCGTTCCCGTATAAGAAGGACGATTTTGAACCTACAATTCAGCAGCACAACACGTAGAAGGGCCTTCGCTTAGCGAAGGCCCTTCTACGTGTATAAAGAGGACGACTGTAGGATTAATGCCCTCCGCCATGTGGGCTATGATCCTCGTGTCCATGATTGTCGTTTCCGTGATCGTCATGATCAGGCCAATGGAAGGGAGACTCATGACATCCATGGGACTCAGAGGAGAGCGGATCTGCAGGGGTGAAGTAGCTATTCCATCCGATAGTATTTACCGTTTGTGCGGTGGACGACAGGTTCATATCCGTTCCTGAAACGTACCCTTGCGTGTTCGCCTCCTTTGTATTTGGATACTCGATGTCGGTGTAGAGATTGTCGTTATCAGCGAATGAATTGCTGTATTCACTGTAAGAATGTTTTCCTCCGACGATATAGTTAGCGGTACTTCCGCTGAGCGAAAGTCCATAATAACCATTCTGGTAGAAAGCGTTGCCGTAAACCGTCCCTGTATCGATGATACCGGCGATGTTATTAACCTTGCCGCTCTGTGCGACGAAGCCGCCATAGTAGTTATAGGAAATAAGACAGTTCGTGATATTTACATTCGTCACATTGGTTCCACGAGCGTTGATCTGAATACCGTCACCTGCATTGCCCTTGATGATGCAATTGTCGATTGTGAGATTATTCACGTGGGCTGATCCCTGCGGCTCGATATCAATGCCGTCCATGGGGGCCGTTCCAGAGGTATAGCTGAACTCGGAGTCGTAGACCGAGATATTATCGCCTTGCGTGATGCTCAAGGCCTGCCTGCGATTTCCTGTCGAGACAACATCGCAGAGAACGAGATCGGAGGTGCCTACGCCTCCTATGTTTCCAACGCAAATACCATCGCCAGTGCAGTCGGATATTTGCGTTCCCCGGATGGTCATGGCACTCACACCGAGAAGTTGCATACCGTGCCACCACTCATCCGTCTTTGTCTTACGGGTGGAATAGATATGGGTGTAACGTTCACCCACAAACCAGCCGTTACATATCTCAACATCGTGGACTTGTTTGCCATACACGATGTACGAGCGCTCCCAGAGCTTAGAAGAATCGTTCGGCAAAGCCTGTAACTTCACACCAGGTTTGAACTGGAGGCGAACATTCGATTGCAGCAGGATTCCCCAGTAGGCGCTGCCGTCTGTATTGGCCTGCGTATCTACTCTGTACACGCACATGTTTCCGCCTGTATTGCGCCAGGGAATAATGACTGTCCCGCCGCCGTTGGCGACTACATTGCTAATGGCATCGTTGATGAGTTGCGAACAATCTGTCCCGTCGATAGGCATACCAGGGATTTTGTACGTGTAAGTTCCGATCGCCCGCGTAGGCAAGGGTCGGTTAGGGATTCTCTGACGGAAGCTCTGCGGGCGGCAGTTGGGTTCGTGGTGGTCGAAAGGGCCTCCTCGACCTGGAAAACCCTGCCAACCGTTTTCTGCTTTGGCTATTACAGGCGATGTGGCTATCGCCGCCATTGGTAAGGTTAGCGCGGCACCACTCACGAATTTGCGTCGAGATACTTCTATTTTGCTCAAGGTGTTCTCCAAAGGAATGTTGTAGTAAAGATTGAGTTCTGTTCCTGTGTCGCAGAACAGGGTTGATTCACGATCAGGCCTGCTTGCGGCAGGATGAAATTGTTACGGCACCTCTTGAAAACGACGGACTTTAGATTGGGCCCGTGCGCTTGTGGCATCGTTGCCATATATAGATATGCTGCTTCATCTGGAGCTGTCAAGCGAACATCTAGAGGTAAGCCAGTCCCCCAAAAAGGTTGTTATTTGGTATTCGGCGGTATTACTTACGGAAGGGCCACTGAATCGCGTCCTTAGGCTTTCGACATCGTTGCCAATTTAATTGCATTATGGCAGCGATCGTCGACTCGGATTTGCTCTGAAAACAGCCTGCATGAAGAATGCTTCGATGCAGGCTGCTGGGATTCCAGATTAGCTCGAAAAAAAATAGTTATTTTGCCAGATGTTCGCGCTCTGTGCACCAGAATCAGCGTTCATATCATCCACTCCTGCCCAGTAGCCAGAGTGCCTCGCTAGAGTTGTGTTCGGATACACAATGGTATTAGAACTCGTTCCATTGTTGGCGAAGCTATTGGTGTAAATGCCGTCCACATGTGGCGCGCCAATTGTGTAGCCAGTCACGCCTTGAACTATGGACAAACCGAAGTTCCCGTTCTGATAGAAAGCGCATCCAAAAACAGATCCACCACTGATCGTTCCCTTATACCGGTGGGCGTAAAATCCATCGAAGAAGTTATAACTGAACATACAGTTCGTGATGTCGACATTGCTGATCGAGACATTGTCGTCATGTGTATTGCATTCGATGCCGTTGCCTTCATTGCCTTTAATAATGCAGTTGTCGATCGTAACATTTTGAACGGTTGACGAGCCTTCAGGTTCAATATCGATGCCGTTCATGGGTAGGGTTCCGTAGGTATAGCTAAATTCGGAATCATAAACATAAATTCCGTCACCCTGCGTGAGGCTCAAGCCTTGCCGGCGGTTATCGGTGCACAGCACGTCGCAAAGATAGACATTTGTCGAACCGGTGCCATTGATATTGCCAACACAGATGCCATCTCCAGTAAAGCTTGAGAAATGAGCTCCGCGAACCGTGATGTTATTGACACCGAGAATTTGAAGACCGTGACACCACTCATCTGTGTGGTTCTTGTCTGTTGGAGAGCCGGATAAGATGTGTGTTTGCCGTTCTCCAACGTATGATCCATTTACGATTTCAATACCCTGAACTTCGTGCACGTAGAGCATGTATGCCCGGCGGGTAGGATGTATAGGATTACCCCTGTTGATCGTCATCGATTCCAATGTGACCCCGGGTTCACATTCAAGCCTTATGTAATTGTTCTTTATCTCGATGGCACAGTATTTTGGATCACTCGGATCAGAGTTATCAAATAACACGCGCATGGGATCAATCTTGTAAATGCACCGATTTGTGCTTGAACCATCGTTGCTGTAGGTTCCTCCGGTATGTTGCCGGGGAATGAGCACAGTTCCTCCACCGTGGTTTGTCACGGCTCTGGTGATGGCATCCTGGATCGCTTGTGAGCAATCTAGCTTCTCGGTTAAATCAAGACCGGTAACTGGTTCAACCCAAGTTGGGATGTTGACGCGGTTCGGTAGCGTTCTGTTCGGAATACTCTGTTGAATGCTCGGGTATGAGGCAGCGTTTGCCTTCATTGGCGACGTGATTTCCATCGCGGCCGGGATTGCTGCTGCGGCAACAGGTAACGTCAAGGCAGTGCGGCTAAGAAATTGCCTTCTGGATACATCATTCTTTTTAATCATGTTTGAAGCCTCCTGAGGTTGTCGTGCGTTCGGGGTTGACGCCGGTGTTTTACACGTTTCAGGAGGTCGAGAGCATACCTGAGAAAAGCTCATCGTGTGGTAACAAGGCAACGGACTTGCGATAACTGCGCACTATTGCGCAGATGTTAAAGACAAACTCAGCAGAAGAAAGCGCTCAAAAAAGACCTACGCGGAATCCAGAAATTCCGCGTAGGCGAGGAGAGCGTTTTAGTGGGTGAAGTAGCTGTTGTAGTTGATGACAGTGCCAGACGAAGGCAGTTGCGTGTTGGTGCCCACGCTGATCTGATTGCTGCCTGCTGGAACACCCTTGGTGTTCGTCTGATTGGTATGCGGATACGTGATGTCACCGGTCGTGGTCTTATTGTTGGAGAAGTTGTTGCTCAAGCTGCCATTGGCGCTTGGATCGCCAACGGTATAGTTCGTCGTGAGGTCGCTCAGGACAAGACCATAGTTACCATTTTGGTAAAAGGCATTTCCGTGGACGCTGCCAGTGTCGACCGTTCCGCCGCTGCCCATGTGTGTCCAGAACCCGTTATAGAAATTGTTCTGAACCATGGAATTCGAGATGGTCAGGTTAGTAAGGCTTGTCCCCTGAAGGTTGCACTCAATCCCGTTACCCTGATTGCCCCGGATGACACAGTTATCGATCACGACGTTGTTTACGCTTGCCGATCCCTGCGGCTCAATATCGATGCCGTCCATCGGAAGGGTTCCGTAGGTATTGCTGAATTCGGAATCGTAGCAATAGATGCCATCGCCTTGGGTGATGCTGAGTGCCTGTCTCCGATTCGTTGTAAGAATGGAATTGAAGATGATAATGTCGCTGGACCCGGTGCTACCCATATTTCCGACGCAAACTCCATCTCCGGTGCAGTCTGAAACTGTCGTTCCCATAATCGTCATACCGTCGACTCCGAGAACCTGCATTCCATGGCACCACTCATCTGTTCCAGTGCCGAGACCGGAGTAGATGTGGGTTTGGCGTTCCCCAACAAACCACGCATTCACTATTTCGACATCATTGATTTCGTGAGCATAGACCATGTATGCCCGTTTTGTGAGGTTCGAGGGATTTGAATTGATAGTAAGTGCCTGCAGTACAACTCCTGGCCTGAACTCAAGCCGTACGTTGGATTTCATCAGCAGTCCCCACGAGGCAGTGCCGTCGGTATAGGCCTGGCAATTCAGCCTATAGATGCAGCGGTTCTTTCCTGTTCCACCGGTGCTGGTCCGGGGGATGATGACTGTTCCACCTTTGTTCGTTCCGGTCGTCGGCAAGCTGTTGATGGCAGCCTGGATGATTGCGGAGCAGTCGGAGGTTTCATCCGTGGGGAGACCGGAAACGGTTACCGTGGTGGTACCGATGGCCCGTGTCGGCAATGTTCTGCTGGGAATGTCCTGCCGAACGCTGGCGGCTTCGGCGGTCATTGAGGTTACTTCCATCGCTGCGGGTATTGCGGCGGCTACGGGTAGCGCTAATGCGGAGCGGCTAAGAAACTTCCTGCGTGATAAATCTGTCTTGCTCATGTGTGTTCTCCAGAATCGGTATGCGTTGAGGGAAGCGTTCTGGCTTGCTGTCCAGAACGCAGGTGAGCCTGCATGCGAAACATCAGTCTGGAACTGCAAAACGTACATTGCCTGAATAGGAGCAATCTCCGAAGACTTATGGCATCGTTGCCGACAGTGCTCGAAGTAATGCTTGACGGCAATCCTCCACCCCGTTCCAATCTGGAACAGAATCGAGTAGAGGGAGCCGTATTCTCAGCAAATCCTACAAATATAGCTTTGGGGTCTATTGGTAACTTTTTAGGAGCCCCGCGGTATCGTTGCCACATTTCATGCCTCGCCCCTCAACTTTGTCAAGAGAGAAGATTCGTCTCAAATGAATTTTTGAGTGGAAAAATCCCAAATTGCACGAATCCTCGAGCATCTATGCTCCAGGCCTGTTTAGGCTGTAATCGCCTCAACCGATAACGGTGCACGCAAAAGTCCCCGCTTTTGCGGGGATTTTGCCGCTATGGATGTGGAGCTATCTAACGATTTTGGTTTTCGCTCTGAGAACAGCAGGCGCGGCGGTTTCCTGCTGTGTGGGTTGCACTGATGCATGCTGCGCCAATCGCAGGGCAGATCCAGGTAGTATGCCCAGTACGAGAACTGCTGCGGCGACCAGCCCGAGAGAAAGTCCTGCGGGCCAGGCGACGCGAACCGGGTGAACCTCTTGGGCGCTGGTTTCGCGAACAGAGTACATGGCTGCGATGAAGCGCAGGTAGTAGAAGCAGGCCACGCCGGAATTGATCAACCCGATGACCGTCAGCCACACGTAGCCGGCATGCATCGCGCCGGAAAACACATAGAATTTCGCGAAGAATCCTGCAGTAAAGGGAATTCCAATCATGGAAAGCAGGAAGAATGCCATCAGTGCGGCAAGTGCGGGATGCCGCTGCGCCATACCTGCGAAGTCGTCGCGATTGCGGGCATGTTCGCGGAAGCCAAGAATTTGCGTAAGGACTGCGAAGGCACCGACGTTCATGGCGGAGTAAGCGGCGGTATAGAAGGCAGCGGCAGAGATGCCATCCTGCGGAAGCGCAGTGAACGCAGCCAGCAGATAGCCGGCGTGGGCGATGGAGGAGTAGGCCAGCATCCGCTTGACGTCACGCTGGAGCAGGGCGCCGAGGTTGCCGATCGTCATTGACAGCGCGGCGATGATCCACAGCAGAGCGGACCATTTAGCGTGTTCTACCGGATATCCGCCGAAGAGGATGCGGAGCAGTACGGCGAAGGCTGCAGCTTTGGGCGCAGTGGACATCAGTCCGACGACGGGAGAGGGCGCACCCTGGTAGACATCCGGTGTCCAGACATGGAAGGGAGCGGCGGAGACCTTGAAGCCGATGCCGATTACGATCATGGCAATGGCGACGATGGCGAGCAGCGGAGTCTGCGAGGCGGCCAGACCGGAAGCGATGCTGGCGATGGAGGTTGTTCCGGTAGCTCCAAAGGTGAGCGCGATGCCGTAGAGGAAGAACGCGGTTGCGAAGGAGCCGAGCAGGAAGTATTTGATGGCGGCTTCTGCGGATGCGGCTTGTCCCTTGCGGAATCCAGCCATGATGTAGGTGGCGATGGAGGAGATTTCCAAACCGATGAAGACCATCAGCAGTTCGGTGGAACTGGTCATCAGCATCATCCCGGTCGCTCCGAAGAGCACCAGGGCGAAATACTCGCCTGCATGCGATGCGTAGCCCTCGAAGTAGTCGAGCGAGGAGAGCAGCGTGACGATGACCACACATGCGATGACCAGGTGGAAGAAGATGGAGAAGCGGTCGGCCTGGACTGTTCCTGAGAAGGCGTGCAGTGTACCTATGCTGCGCACGATGGAGAGTTGGTAGACGGTAGCGGCTACCGACCCGAGTGTGCCGAGCAGCGCCAGCCAGCCGAGCGGCTTGCGCGATGAGCCGGGCTTGATGAGCGGCTCTGCAAGCATCACGATAATACCTGTGAGGCAGAGAACGTATTCGGGAAGAAGAGTGAGGACGTTGGCCGAGAGTTGCATTAGCGCTGTCCTCCGTTCACTGGAACATAGGTTTCTGCTTCAACGTGCACAATAGGATTCTTTAGAGGTGGTACATCTGCCGCGGAGGAGTAAGCCGTTGCCAGCGGATGCAGCGAACGCATCCAGTAAGTGGAACCAATGCCCATGGCAAGAAAGAGAATCATCAGCGGCCAGAGAGTGACGTGCTCGCGGAGATTCAGATCGATTGGCTGGACTTCTCGCGAACGAGTGCCGAGAGCGCCGTAGAAGACGCGCTGGATCATACTGAGCAGATATGCTGCGGAGAGGATCACGCCGGTGGTTGCGATCACGCACCACAGAACGGCGTGCGCGCTGAAGGCCGTCCGCATGGAGCCTGCGAGGATGAGGAACTCACCGACAAAGCTGTTGAGCATCGGCAGACCGACGTTTGACAGCGCTGTGATGACGAACATGGTGACGATCCACGGCAGCACTTTGGCCAGGCCGCCGAGCGCGCGCATGTCGTACGTGCCGTAGCGCTCGTAGAGCAGACCCATCAGCAGGAAGAGCGCGCCGCCGGAGATGCCGTGATTGAGGATCTGGTACATGCCTCCGTCGACACCCATTGCGGTGAAGGTGAAGATGCCGAGCGTGATGAAGCTGAGATGGCCGAGCGTGGAGTACGCGGCGAGCTTCTTCAAATCGTTCTGCAGATACGCGAGCAGGGCGCCGTAGACGATGCCGATGGCGCCGAGCGCGATCATCAGCGGAGCGATGCGGTGCGACTGCTCAGGAAAGATGCCGAAGGAGAAGCGCAAAATCGAGTAGAGACCGAGTTTGCCGGCGAGGACCATCACTGCGGCAGTGGGCGCTTCCTGAATACCCTCGGAGAGCCATCCGTGCAGCGGGAAGACGGGAACTTTTACAGCAAAGGCGATGAGGAAGGCGAGGGAAGCAAGCCACAGTGCCTGTGCACTGCCGGGAATCTGGTGCGTGGCAGCAAGGTAGGTCAGCGTCGGTACGTCGAACGTATGGGTGCCGTTGTAGATCCACAGCATGCCCACGAGCAGGAGCGCCGACGGGATGAAGGCGTAGAGGAAATACTTGAGGGCGGCGCGGCGGCGATTGTCTGTGCGGCCAAAGGTTGCGATGAGGATCGTCATCGGCACCAGCGCCATCTCCCAGAACGCGTAGTAGAGGAAGAGATCCAGCGAGACGAAGACGCCGAGCATGCTGACCTGCTGTAGCAGGAAGAGCGTGTAGAAGAGCTTGCGGCGCGAGGCGATCGCGTTCCACGATGCGAGCACGCCGAGAGGCGCGAGCAGGCCGGAGAGGACGAGCAGCCACATGGAGAGGCCGTCCACACCAACGTGGTAGTGGATGTTGGGTGAAGCGATCCATACGCGGTCGAGCTCGAAGTTGTAGGTGCCCGCAGGAATGGAGTGCCAGTGTGCGGGCAGGTGCAGCGTGAAGAGGAAGGTCAGCAGCGTGACGATGAGCGCCGCTGCCGGCTGCAGCTTTCCGCGATCGGGCAGAAGGGCCAGCACGACCGCACCAACGAGCGGCGTGAAGACGATCAGCGAGAGAATGGATTGGTCCAGATGCATGGTTTCGTGTCGATCTCTCTCTAGTGAATGTGCAGCGCTGAGGCCGTCATGGCGATAAGGATGATGGCTGCGCCAACCGCGAGCCAGCCTGCGTAGGAACGGATGTTGCCGGACTGCATCTTGCGTGTGACGCTTGCGAAAAGACGTGTGATCGCGGCAGAGACAAAGCCAGAGCCGTTGACCAGGACGTTCTCTACAAAGCCCCAGAGCAGAATGCGCGAGCCGATCACCGTCGGTTGAACAATGGTGGCGTCGTAGGCTTCGTCGACCCAGTACTTGTTCGCGACAAGTTTGTAGAGTGCCGAGTTGCCAAAGCGCGCGCCGAGTGTGCCGGGCTTCTTGAGATAGAAGATGCGCGCAACAAACCAGCCAATCAGAGCGACGAGCACAGAGACAGCAGCGAGCACCAACTCCATCGAGTGCGACACTTGGTCGGCGTTCACTGCGTTCTCTGCATGCGTGGTTGCGGCGAAGACGGGATCGAGGAAGTGCTCAAAATGATTGCTGCCGCCGAGCGCCTGCGGAATGCCGATCCATCCACCAATGATGGAGAGCAGGGCAAGAATGCAGAGCGGTGCGAGCATGATCCACGGCGACTCGTGCACGCCGTGATGGCCCTGATGCGAGGTGTCCTGACCTTCATCGTGTCCGGCAGGATGCTCGTCTGCGTGGACAACAGCGTGGGCTTGCCCAAGATGCGCTTCGTCAAAACGCTCCTCGCCAGCGAAGGTTTTGTACCAGAGGCGGAACATGTAGAAGCTGGTGAGCCCAGCAGTGAGCAGACCGACAGCCCATAGCAGTTTGCCGAGCATGGGGTTCGCTTCGAAGGCGAAGGTGCGATAAAGAATCTCGTCCTTGGAGAAGAAGCCTGCAAGTGGCGGAATGCCTGCGATGGCGATGACGCCTGCGGTCATCGTCCAATAGGTGACCGGGATGCGCTTCTTGAGGCCGCCCATCAAGCGCATATCCTGCTCGCCGCTTAGCGCGTGGATCACCGAACCGGCAGCGAGGAAGAGCAGCGCCTTGAAGAAGGCGTGCGTCATGAGATGGAAGACCGCGGCAGAGTACGCCGCAACACCGCAACCCAGGAACATGTATCCGAGCTGCGAGACGGTGGAGTAGGCGAGCACGCGCTTGATGTCGTGCTGCACCATACCGATGGTTGCAGCGAAGATAGCCGTGGCTGCGCCGATGATGGCTACAACGCTCAGCGCAAGTGGCGAGCGATCGAAGATGACATGCGTGCGGCAGACCATGTAGACGCCCGCAGTCACCATGGTTGCAGCATGGATGAGAGCGGAGACAGGCGTGGGGCCTTCCATCGCGTCCGGCAGCCAGACATAGAGCGGAAGTTGCGCCGACTTACCTGCTGCGCCGACGAGCAGCAGCAGAGCAATGGCAGTGAGGAATCCACCCTGCCACGCCGGATGCGCGTTCACTGCAGCGAATACATCGCCGAAGGAGAGCGAACCGAAGTGCGCGATGATGAGGAACATCGCAAGCAGGAACCCGAAGTCACCAATGCGGTTGACGACGAAGGCTTTCTTGCCGGCGTTCGCTGCGGAGTCCTTCGTGAAGTAGAAGCCGATCAGCAGGTATGAGGCGAGGCCGACGCCCTCCCATCCGACAAAGAGCAGAAGGAAGTTCGCCGCGAGCACCAGGACCAGCATGAAGAACATGAACAGGTTCAGGTAGGCAAAGAAGCGCCAGTAGCCTTCCTCATGCGCCATGTATCCGGCGGAGTAGATGTGAATCAGGAAGCCGACCCCGGTAACGACCGCGAGCATGATCAGTGTGAGGTGATCGACGGCAAAGGCGAAGTTGACGTGGAAGCCGGGAACTGTGATCCACGAGCGCGAGGTCACGCTCATGGTGAGCGCGCCGGTGCTCAGCATCGTGCTCCACAGCCACGCCACCAACAGCGCAGGAATCGCAGTGAAGAGCAGCGCGATACCTGCAACCGCAGGGCGCGCAAGCTTGCGTCCGAGCGTTCCATTGATGAGGAAGCCCGCGAAGGGAAGGACCGGAATGAGCCAGAGATAGTTAGGATTCATCGTTCGTTTCTGGTCCTAGTTCTTCATCAGGTTGATGTTGTCCACATTCAGCGTCTGCCGCGTGCGGAAGATGGCGATGATAATGGCGAGTCCAACGGCTGCTTCTGCTGCCGCGACGACCATCACAAAGAAGACGAAGATCTGTCCGTGGATGAGCTTCCACTGGTGCGCGAAAGCCACGAAGGTAAGGTTCACGGCGTTGAGCATCAATTCGATCGACATAAAGATGGTGATGATATTCCGCTTGATGAGGAACGAACCGATGCCGATGGAGAAGAGAACGGCCGCGAGGATGAGGTAATACGCGATAGGCACCATTTACTGCTCCCTCCGTGCGAGAACGACCGCGCCGAGGATGGCGACGAGGATAAGGATGCTGGTCACTTCAAAGGGCAGCAGCAGATCGGTGAAGAGCACGCGGCTGATCTCGGAGATGTTGCTGGTGGCCGTGTCGAGTGAGCCGCCGAGCCTTGCATAGCCGAGCGCTGCCTTCTCATGCAGAAAGATGTAGGTCAGCAGCGCAATGATGCCGGCTACGCCGGGGATGCCGACGAAGTACGCGGCTTTGCTTCCGGTAGTGCGCTCCTCTTCGCCTGCGTTGAGCAGCATGATGACGAAGGTGAAGAGCACCATGATGGCGCCGGAGTAGACGATCACCTGTGCGGCAGCGAGGAACTCCGCGCCAAGCGTCCAGTAGATGACGGCGAGCGCCATCATAACGACGACGAGCGAGAGCGCCGAATTAATAGGGTGACGCTGGAAGAGCAGGTTCAACGCTCCTGCCACACACAGCACACCGAAGATGATGAAAAGCGCGAGTGCCATCCGTCCCTATCCGTGATACGCCAGCGCCAGGCTGGTGGCGATGATGTTGAGCATGGCAAGCGGCAGAAGAAACTTCCAGCCGAACGCCATCAGTTGGTCATAGCGGAAGCGCGGTAGCGTGCTGCGCACCCAGATGTAGAGAAAGAGGAAACAGAAAACTTTGAAGACAAACCAGAAGACCGGCATCACCATGCTGAGCCAGGCCGGGCCTGTTGCGTCGAACATATGTCCGAAGGGCGAGGTCGCGCCGCCGAAGAAGAGCAGCGTAGCCACGCAGGAGACGGTGATCATGTTCGCGTACTCGGCCATGAAGAACATCGCGAATTTCATCGACGAGTATTCCGTGTGGTATCCCGCGACAAGTTCCGATTCTGCTTCGGGCAGATCGAACGGCGCGCGGTTGGTTTCTGCATACGCGGCCATCAGGTAGATGAAGAAGCCGACGATCTGCAAACCGCCGATGATGTTCCACGAGAGCAGGCCGTGCGCGGATTGCGAATCGACGATGTCACGCAGACGCAAGGAACCCGCACGCAGAACAACTCCGACCAGCGAGAGGCCGAGTGCGAGTTCGTACGAGATGACCTGGGCCGAAGCGCGCAGTGAGCCGAGCAGCGAGTATTTATTGTTTGAGCTCCAGCCGGAGAGCGCGATGCCGTACACGCCGATAGACGTGATGCCGAGGATGACCAGCAGGCCGATGTTGATGTCGGCGATCTGGAAGATGTCCACGCCGTGAACGGTATGCACTGCGCCGAAGGGAACCACGGCGATGGAGACGAGCGCGCAGGCGAGCGCGATCATCGGAGAGATGACAAAGAGCGGACGCTCTACGGCCAGCGGCATCAGGTCTTCCTTGAGGAAGAGCTTGATACCGTCAGCAAGCGGCTGCAGCAGACCGAACGGACCCACGCGCGAAGGCCCCCAGCGGTTCTGGATGCGACCGATGACTTTGCGCTCCAGCAGAACGGTGTACGCCACTGCGGTGAGCGTGATCACGAGCACGACCACGATCTTGAGCAGCGTGATGACCAGGAAGAGATGGAAATCGGAAAGCTGTGGCATGTTAGTCGGCTGCAGCCTCCGTCGGGGTGTTCATCTTGCTGTAACGCTCCACAAGTTGGGTCAGCTTCGGTGAGTAGCGTCCGAGCGTGCCCGAGGTGAAGAGGGTGTCATTCGCCGGGAGCACCAGGTCACGGCGCGTTGCGTTGGAGATTTGTACGAGCTGCGCTGCCGGTTGCAGGTGCTGATCGTTCGCAGAGAGAAGCTGCAAACGCATCGCCTGCTGATAACCGGGGACGAGGCGCTGAATCTCATCGAAGATTGCGAACGGATCGAACGGCGAGAGCCGCGGCTCCAGATTATTGGCAGTGAGCCAGATGGCGTGACGGTCTGCTTCACCAGCTTGTGCACCGCGTGTCTGGCCGAGATCGGCGCGCAGCCCACCGCGTCCGAAGGGAACCAGCTTCTTTACATCGGCACCCATCTTGTCGGCCACGCGAACGATCAGTTCAAAATCGGCGCGAACTCCAGCCTTGTCGCCCGCCTTGGAGACGAGTTGCAGATCGCCGTAGCTGTTGGTCACGGAGCCGGATTTCTCGTAGAGCGAAGCGGCGGGCAGGATCACGTCCGCGAGCTTCGCCGTCTCGGTCATAAAGAGTTCATGCACGACCGTGAAGGTGTTCTTCAGCACGGCGGGCTCGACCGAGTAGCGCGCAATAGGATTCGCTCCGACGACGTACAGCGCACCTAAATTGCCCTGCGCCGCGGCGTCGAACATCGCGAGCAGGTCGAGCCCGGCCTGCGGCTGGAAGTTGCTGCCGTACTCTTCGGTGAGCGAACCTGCATTTGTAACCGGCACAAAGCCGGGAAGCATGTCGGGCAACAAACCCATATCGGCTGCACCGCGCGAATTCACGTAATCGGAGAGCAGAGCAAACTTGGCATGCGGCAGCGAAGCGACCAGCGTACGGAGATCGTCGCCACGCAGTTCATTGCCGATCAGAACGATGAGTTTCTCTTCACCCTTCAGCGCATCGCGGAAGCTGCTGAGCGCGTTTGCATCGGAAGCTGCACCATTCGCCGCGCCGTCATCACCTTTCAGATACGAAGCGAAGGCTCCGTAGCCGAAGGGGGCAAGTTGCAGGAAGCTCTTTGCCTGGCGGCGCAACTTGATCGCGTCGTGATTCGCAATGTAGACGCGCGAGCGATTGAGGCGAACATTGGTGCGAACGTTCCAAGCGGTCAGCGGATTCTGGTTTGTAGGATCGCCGCCAATGATGAGCAGTGCAGGTGCAGCGGCCACACAGCGCTGCGATGCTGCCTTGGCTCCCGAAGCGGCAAGCGCCTGTGCGAAGGCAGTGTAGTCGGCCGTGCGATGGTGATCGATGTTCGATGTGCCGAGTACGCTGCGCGCAAACTTCTGCAGCAGATAGGCTTCTTCGTTCGTGATGCGGTTCGACCCGATCACGCCGATGCTGTTGCCACCCTTACTGTCGCGAACCTCACGCAGCTTTGCACCAACATGCGAGAGCGCCTGCTCCCAGCTCACAGCCTTGAAGGAGCCGTCAGCCTGGCGGATGAGCGGATCGGTGATGCGCTCTGCGACATTGCCGAAGTCGAAACCGTAGCGGCCCTTCACACAGAGGAAGTCATTATTCATGCCGCTCTTGTCGCGGTTGTCGCCACGAATGACCTCCGCACCGTCGGTGGTGGAGCGAACGCCGAGCGTCGTCTTGCAGCCATCACCGCAATGCGTACAGATGGTGGCCACATGGTTCATCTCCCACGGGCGCGTCTTATAGCGATAGCTGTCAGAAGTGAGCGCGCCAACCGGGCAGGCGTCGATGCACATGCCGCACTCTTCGCAATCAAGCTGCTGCATGCCGTTGTCGCTCTGCGTCATCGGAATGTTCGGCGCGATAACAGCAGAGGAGCCGCGGTTCTGAATGCCGAGCGCGAAGACGTCCATGCCTTCACCGCACATGCGCACACAGCGGTAGCAGAGGATGCAGCGCGGACGATCGAAGTACACCGTCGGCGACCACTGCTGCTCTTCGCGGTGGTTCTTCGGTTCGGTGTAGAAGCTCTCCGCCGCGCCGTACTTGAAGGTCATGTCCTGCAATTCGCACTCGCCACCGGCATCGCACACCGGGCAGTCGAGCGGATGATTGCCGAGCAGAAGCTGAATGGTCGCTTTGCGTGCCTGCGCGATCTCGGGTGTCTCGGTGGAGACGACCATGCCTTCCGCGATAGGTGTAGTACACGCGGTCGCGAGCTTCGGCATCTTCTCAATGCGGACAACGCACATGCGGCACGCGCCCTGCAGCGAGAGGCCGGGGTAGTAACAGAAGGCAGGGATCTGGATGCCCGCGGCTTTGCAGGCATCGATCAGCAACGTGCCCGCGGGCGCGGTGATCTTCTGTCCGTCGACTGTGAGTGTTACGTCTGGCATCTAGTGTCCTGCCCCAATCAACTCGTCGGTGGTGATGAAGTGTTTCTCCGTGCGATGACCTTCGAGGTAAGCCTCGAACTCGTGACGGAATTTCTTGATAAAGCCGAGCGTCGGCATCGCCGCAGCATCGCCAAGCGGGCAGAAGGTGCGGCCCATCATGTTCTCGGCGAGATATTGAATGTTGGCGATGTCTTTCTTGTTGCCGCCGCCGTCGTAGAAGCGCGTCAGCGTCTTCTTCAGCCAGTCTGTACCTTCGCGGCAGGGGATACACCATCCGCACGACTCATGCTGGTAGAACTTGATCGTGCGCAAGGCGAACTCAACGATGGAGACTGTCTCGTCCAGCACAACAATGCCGCCTGAGCCAAGCATCGTTCCCGCCTTGGCCATCTGATCGAAGTCGAGGCCCACGTCGATCTCATCGGGCAGAAGCACCGGGCAGGACGATCCGCCAGGAACGACGGCCTTCAATGCGCGTCCACCCTTGATGCCACCGGCAACTTCGTAGATGGCCTTCTTCAGGTTGTAACCCATCGGTAACTCGTAGATGCCGGGCTTCTCCACCATGCCGCTGATGCCGAAGAGGCGCGTACCGCCGTTGCGCTCGCTGCCAACTTTGGCATAGGCCTCGCCGCCGTAGTTGATGATGGCGGGAACGGAAGCGATGGTCTCCGCGTTGTTGATGACAGTGGGGCCACCATATAGACCAACAATGGCAGGGAAGGGAGGCTTGATACGCGGAACGCCGCGCTTGCCTTCGAGCGACTCCATCAGCGCGGACTCTTCGCCCACTTCGTACGCACCCGCACCGGTCTGCGTGATGATCTCAAAGTCCACACCCTCTTTGCCGAAGATGTTCTTGCCAAGAAAGCCCTTGGCGTACGCATCGGCAACTGCCTTCTCCACTATCTTCAGCAGATAGCGATACTCGCCGCGCAGATAGATAAAACCCATCTTCGCGCCCGTCGCAAGACCGGCGATCGTCGTTCCTTCAATCACGGAATGCGGATCGTGCAGAAAGATAACGTGGTCTTTGCATGTGCCGGGTTCAGACTCATCGCCATTCACAAGGATGTACTTCGGCTTGGCCGACTCTTTCGGAATGAAGCTCCACTTCATGCCGGTGGGAAAGCCTGCACCGCCACGTCCGCGTAGGCCGCTGGCCTTCATCTCAGCGATGATCCACTCAGGGCCTTGCTCAATGCACTTCTGTACGGCCTTGTAGCCGTCGAGTTCAATGTACTTGTCGATATCGGCAGCGCCCTGGCCAAAGCGCTTGGAGATGATTTTGACTTCGTCGGGATGCGAAACAAGGACTGGCATTACTTCACATCCTTTCCGCGACCGGCTGCGTAGTCTTCAAGAATCTGGTCCACCTTCACCGTCGTCAGGTTTTCGTGGAAGTCATAGTTCACCTGCATGGCGGGCGCCCAGCAACATGCGCCGATGCACTCCACTTCTTCCAGCGAGAACAGACCATCCGGCGTCACACCCTTATGGCCGATGCCAAGCTTCTTCTTGCAGTGGTCGAGAATGTCGTATCCGCCGGTGATCATGCACGAGATATTGGTGCACACCTGCACGTTGTACTTGCCAGCCGGCTTCGTCCGCAGCATGGAGTAGTACGAAAGCACGTTGCGTACGTCCAACTCCAGAAGGTCGAGCCGCTCGGCAATCTCGGCAACCACTGCGTCCGAGACGTAGCCGATCTCGTCCTGCGCGTAGAGCAGCATGGGGATAAGCGCCGACCGCTTCATCGGATAGATGGAAGCCAGATGGTCGAAGCGCGCCGCCGTCTCCGGCTTAAAGATCGAGTTGGTAATCGCTGCCATTCTTCTCTTCACTGAGCGAAGGATTATGGGCCCGTCGCTCTAACTTTGTATTAGCTCGCGCGCCATGCGTTCCGCCGCGAGGTCCATCTCTTCTTCATGTCCGTCAGTGACAGCGGTTCCATGCTCTGTGAGCGAGAAGGGAACTGCTGCCCCATTGCTGTGCTCATATGCCGTGGCGGTAAAGCTGATCCAGTTCATGCCATGGCGTACGGTGATGCGATCTTCTGAAACTTCAACAACTGCGTGTTGCGAACTGCTGAGCCCATGTGCCGCGGAGTACGACCGAAGGAGCGAGGCCCACGACGTCCACAGTTCGCGATGTAACTGCTCCGTCACAGAGGCTCGTCGTTCGGCAGCACAATGGAACGCACCAGATTGTCCGCAAGCGCTTCCGGCGACTCCGCGCCCTCCGTCGGAAAATAAATAGTGCAATGCTTTGGTTTACGAGTGGAGGCGTCATACCCGATGCAGGCTTTGAACTCGCCCGGCTCGCCCGTGTTGGCCGAAATGTAGGCCGAAACGTACTGGCTCTTAATATCGAGGCGGCGGAAGGCAATGCCCGTATCCACCTTCTTCTCCGTCAGCGTGATCATCAGAAACTCGCGACCGAAGGTATTGCTCTTCTTCGAGTCGTGGCACAGATCGTCCGTGAGCGTCTTCACGCGATCATGCACGCGGGCAAAGTACTCTGCCGCTGCCTTCGAGCGCGCGGCTATCTCATTTTCAAGGCCAGTAACAAACTCAGCAGACATTAGCGGTCAATCTCCCCAAGCACAATATCGATAGAACCAATCACAGCCACCACATCGGCCAGCAGCTTGCCTTTGCACATCGTCTCCAGCGCCTGGAGCGTCGCATAGCTTGGGTTCCGCATGTGCACGCGATAAGGCTTGGCCGTACCGTCCGACACAACGTAGTAGCCCATCTCGCCACGCGGCGACTCGACTGCCTGATAGACCTGTCCAGCAGGAACAGCAAAGCCTTCCGTCACAATCTTGAAGTGATGGATTAAGGACTCCATCTGCGTCTTCATCTGCTCACGGCCGGGCAGAACGATCTTCGGAGCATCGGCGGTGATGGGGCCTTCCGGAATGCCGTCGAGCGCCTGCTGCGCAATCTTTACTGACTCGTACATCTCTTCCATGCGGACGGTGTACCGCGCCCACACATCACCATCGTTGGAGACGGGAACGCGGAACTTGAACTTCTCGTAACCGGAGAAGGGCATGTCGCGGCGCAGGTCCCAATCCACACCGGAAGCACGTAGCGGCGGTCCGGTTACACCCAGAGCGATCGCGTCTTCCGGCGAGAGATAGCCGACACCCTTCAAACGGCCCATCCAGATCGGATTACCCGTCAGCAAGTTCTCGTACTCGCGGATCTTCTCCGGCATGATGTTCAGAAAATTCTGCACGCGCTTGTAGAAGTCGATGGGTGGTTCCATCGACAACCCACCGATGCGGAAGTAGCTGGTCATCATGCGCTGACCGGCCACCGCCTCAAAGATGCGGAGAATCTCTTCGCGCTCGCGGAAGCAATAAAGGAAGACCGTCAGCGCGCCAATATCCATGGCGTGCGTTCCCAGCCATACAAGGTGCGACTGGATACGCGTCAACTCATTCAGCAGAACGCGCAGGTACACAGCGCGCTCAGGAATTTCAAGGCCAATCAACTTCTCCACTGCGAGGCAGTAGGTAAGGTTGTTCGTCATCGGGCAGAGGTAGTCGATGCGGTCAGTCAGCGGAACGACCTGCTGGTAAAACTTCGCCTCGCAGGTCTTCTCAATGCCGGTGTGCAGATAGCCGATGTCCGGCGCGCATGAGACGACCGTTTCACCGTCAATCTCCAACACCAGCCGCAGAACGCCGTGCGTGGAGGGATGCTGCGGTCCCATGTTGAGGACCATGGTGTGGTCTTCCGCGGGATCGCTGCCGTGGTGTTGCCGTGCGGAATCTTCAACGACATCTTCAACACCGGGGATGAGCATGTCAGGAGCGGCTGTGGGAGTCATTAGCGGTAGCCCTCCACGGGATAATCCTTGCGCAGCGGATGGCCTTCCCAATCAATCGGCATCATGATGCGCGTGAGGCGGGGATGTCCGGCAAAGCGAATGCCGAAGAGGTCAAAGATCTCGCGCTCATAAAAGTTTGCTGAAGGCCACACGCCCGTGATCGACGGAACAACGGGATCGTCGCCCGAAACCTCTACAGCAAGGCGAACACGCTCTTTCAGCTTGTGGGAAACGATGTGGTATGCCAGCACAAAGCGCGGCTCATTCGGAAGCCAGTCCACCGCGGTCACATCTTCAAAAAAGTTATATCCAGCGGACTGGACGGCTTGGCATGCAGGGACGATGTTCTCGGCGGCAACGGTAATCGTCAACTCATTGCGATCAAATTTGGCTTTGGTAGCGAGATCAGCCAGCGCAACAACAGCAGCATTTTCCGGCATGTTCTCGCGGACAGCTTCGAGAGTAAGAAGAGGCTCAGCCATTACAGATCACCCCTGTCTTCCGCCCAGTCGAGCACGCCCTTCTTCCACACATAAAACAGGCCAACAGCCACAAAGCCGAGGTACACGATCATCTCCCAGAAACCGAAGAAACGATGCCCGGTAATTGCGGGCAAACGGCGAAAGATCACCGCCCAGGGAAGCATAAAAACGGCTTCCACGTCGAAAAGGATGAAGAGCATCGCCACCATATAAAAGCGGACGGAGAAACGACCGCGGGCATCGCCCACAGGATCCATGCCGCACTCGTAGGCGCCCAGCTTGGTCTTGTTGCGGCGTTTCTGGCCCAGGAAGTAGCTGGCGCCCACCATAAAACAGGCGAGCCCAATGGCCACAAGAATCTGGATGACCAGCGGAAGGTAATTCCACAGATAAGATTGGCCCTGCATGATCGCGGTGGTTCCTCATCGCGCTTCGTGGTTGCGGCGCGTTTGGTTGGCTGGAGCAAGACAAGAAACAGAGACGGCCCGTATAGACGCCTCACGTCTGACTTTAAGTTTGTCGCAAGCGGGTGTCAAGAAAAGCACTTGCGAGTTGAACTGCGACATACTAAGTCCGAAATGCAAATCGGCGGCTTGAAGTGCGATTGGGCTACTCGCCAGCAGGCAGTTCATACTCCAGAACATAGCCGTGCTCACCCTTAGGCCCGAATTCAATCTTCATCGTTCCGGTAAGTCCCTTCAGATCGCCGGTTCCAGAGGCAGGCACTACCTCGATGCGCACATCGAAGCCGCCACCGCTGTGCATCGTTCCCCAGTGCATCAATTGGAAACTCCCGTTGCGGCCATCCAGGGTAGCCGTTACCGTTTCCATGGCCACATAGCCACCCGTGCCGCTCTTCGGATCTCCACCCGACAGCATTTCTCCGACAGAAGGACCTTCCAGCGGACCGTGATAGTGCTTGTTCAAAGAGAGGCGCCCGTGCTCCGCATTGGGCAGCGAGACGGTTTCGGGCGTGACCTTTACATCGAATGGTCCAGTAATGCGCATGTTGCTTTCCTATCTGCGTAATAAATGCGTGAAGAAAGATGCCGGTGGCTAGCGAAGAAAGCCGGTATACCAGGCAATGATCGGCTGCCCAACAATCATCGCGACAAAGCCGCCAATGCAAAGGAATGTACCGAATGGAAGTTTTGTTGCCAGATCGGCACGTCTGCGCGCCAGCAGAACGAGCGCGGCAGCGGTCGCACTCAACAATCCAACAAACAGCGCCACCAGCGCTGGTGTAAATCCAAGAAATGCGGCAATCATCGCCAGAAGCTTCGCATCACCCAGCCCCATGCCCTCGCGTCCGCGTACACGTTTGTAGAGCCATCGAATGCCGAAGAGCAGAAAAAAGGCACAGACGACGGCCAAAAGCCTGCCATAAATTAGGTGCTCGGGCCCTGTCAGAAAGACATTCCCAAGACTCCTGCCTGCTCCAGCACTGTTGATACGGACCTGATGCTGGAGCTTGACCGCATCCTCATCCGGCCCGAGGAACACTGCCTGCGCGCAAACGAGAAAGAGACCGATAAAAATACCGGTGATCGTAAAGCTGTCTGGTAATTTCATGGTGCGGAAGTCCATGATGGCGAGACCCAGGAGGAGAAAACCAGCGGCTATCCATACCAGATATTGAATGATGAGGTCTGGAATAGTTGCACGAGGTTGCTGGAAGTAGACATGCTGGAACCCGTTTGTCAGGTAGGGAGCTAATCCTGCAACAAACCATGCACCCATCGCCGATTCCACCAAGGGATAGCGAAAGCTGATCTTCTCTTTGCAGGCCCTGCAACGGCGGCGGAGCAGGACATAGCTAAGTACGGGCACATTGTCATACCAGCGAATCTGCGCCTTGCAATCTGGACATCGCGATCGTGGCGAGACTACGGATTCACCTCGCGGCAGCCGCTCAATGCAAACATTGAGGAAACTCCCAAACAAAAGCCCCAGCACGAATGGGATGCCAAGTATCAGAGCAATCGGTAGCATTGTTTTAAGTATAGGTCTGCAAAAGAAGAGCCGTCCTTTGCGGACGGCCTCTTCACCGTAAACACGATAATTTAGATCATCGCCGTCTTGTAATACATCGAAGCATAATGGCCGCTGCCTGTATCGTTGCCTGATATGCCGAAGTGAAGCTCTTTGCATACGGATGGCAGTGCGGTGAATCGATGCTGCAGGAAAGCTGATACGACGTGGTACCTTCCAAGCCGCTGTTGATCCAGGCAGGAAAGAGGGCTTAGCGGCGTATTTCACTCGGTGGCCAGATAATGCTGAATCGCCCCTTTCGCGCCCTTCTGCTGGATGAGTGCCATCGCCTCACGCACCTCTGCTACAAAAGCAGCATTCTTCGGCAACTCAGGACCGTAGATATTGCTGATGGAAAGCATCGGCATGGGATCGTCCTTCACCGTCTTCGCAATGGCGATCAACTCCGCGGCGCGAGCATCAATGATCTCCAGCGGCTTGCCAAGTTCATCCACACCTGCACGCAGATAGTGAATCCACGCGGCGACGACGAGGCTCAACAGCGTAGTCTTTCTGCCCTGCTGCAAAAGCTCCGCAATCGATGGGATAACCCACTTCGGCATCTTGGCCGATCCCTCTGAGCACAGACGCGTGACCTGATCATTGATCGTTGGATTGGAGAACCGCTCGACCAGGGTGCGCTTGTAGAGCGGCAGATCCACACCCGGAATCTTTGGAACAACCGGCGTGCACTCTTCCATAAATCGCTCGACGAAGGTGGTATAAAGCGGGTCCTGCATCACCTCATGCACCAGCGGATAGCCGGTGAGCGCGCCGAGATACGCAATCGCCATGTGGCTCGCGTTGAGCAGACGCATCTTCATCAACTCGTAAGGAGCCACATCGTCCACCATGGTTACGCTGTCGAAGCGCTCCCACTGCGGGCGGCCATTGCAGAAGCGGTCTTCGATCACCCACTGGATAAACGGCTCAGTCACAACCGGCCATGCATCATCCACGCCAAACCGCTCGCGCAGAGCAGCGATGTCCTGCGGCTTGGTCGTCGGCGTGATGCGGTCCACCATGCTGTTGGGGAACGCGACATTTGCAGCGATCCACTGCTGCGTCTTTGTGTCGATCATGCCGGCAAACTCCAGCAGAACGCGCTCGATGACGTGTCCGTTGCCCTGCAGGTTGTCGCATGACATTACTGTGAATGGCTTGATCCCGCGCTCGATTCTGCGCCGTAGCGCCTCAAGGATGTAGCCAAGCGAAGTGATGGGCTCGCGCGGATTCTGAACATCATGCTGAATGTCAGCGTGGTCTTTCAGGAAAGCGCCCGTTGCATCATCGATGAAATATCCGCCCTCGGTGATGGTGAGTGAGACGATCTTCGTCTCTTCCGCAGCCATCTTTTCGATCGCAGCCTCGCGATTGCCCGGAGCATAAATGTAATCCACCATGGAGCCGATCACGCGCGCGCTCTGCTCGTTCGCGCTGCGAACCACGAGCGTATAGAGACAGTCCTGGCTCTTCATGGCATCGCGCATGCGATCGTCGCTTTGCAGCACGCCGATGCCGCACTCGCCCCAACGCGGCATATCGCTCATGGCAAGAAGATCGTCGAGATATACAGCCTGATGCGCGCGATGGAACCCGCCCACGCCGATGTGGACGGTGTTCGGCTGCACTGCGCTGCGATCATATTTGGGAACAGCTACTTCGGCCGGCAGCTTTGTGAGTGTTTCGTTGTTGAGCTTTACCGCCGGTTTCTCCGTAGCCATTTCTTGCCATCCCCTTCAGCGCCGCTTTGCGCGGCACGGAAGCTATCTTACCAACGCGAAAGTGGCTAAATCCCCGCATAAGAGCAAAAAGCCGTATAGTCCTTTTCTGAATCGCCTTCGCGCACATACACTGCTTCTCATGCGCCGCATTCTTGTTCTCCTGGTTGCCGTCTGCACGGCAGTCTTTTCTGCCTCATTGATTGCACAAACGAATACGCCTAAGAAGTTTGTCTTCATCAATCCGGGCCCGTATACTGACGCCCAATTGATCGCCTCCTCAGGCATGAAAGTTGGCCAGCCTTTTACGGTGGCTGACCTGCAGAAAGCCGCGCAGACGATGATCGACTCCGGCGCCTTCGAACAACTTGAGCCGACACTGGAAGGTCCTTTCAAAGCGATCACCGTAACCTTCAAACTCAAGCCGGTTGCCAAAGAAAAGTTCCTGCCTGCAACGTTTGAAAACTTCGTCTGGTTCACGCCCGCAGAACTTAGCGAAGGCCTGCACAAGCGCGTGCCGCTCTATGCAAACGGTATTCCCGAGGCAGGGAATCTCAGCGAACAGGTACGGAAAGCTCTCGTAGAAATGCTTGCGGAGAAGGGAGTTGCCAATGCAGAGGTGAGCGCGCTCGAGCAGGAACCCTCTGCTGCGCTACCTACTTCGGCATGGTCATACTCTGTTACAAAACCCGCTGTGATGCTCGCAGGCGTGAGCTTAAACGGCGTCTCTGCCGATATGACTCCGAAGGTGAACGACTACCTCCGCACCATTGTCGGCAAGCCTTACCAGGAAGGGCATGGCGCGGATACAGATGACATGATTCTAGGCATTTATCGAGACGAGGGCTATCTCGATGCGAAGGTAGAAAACCTGCAACGCGTTCCAACGAAATCCGCTTCTGGCGATCTCGATATCAAACTCACCGGTACTGTGGTTCCCGGTGAGGTCTATCACGTCAAATCCATTGAGTGGAAAGAAACCCCGGAGCTCTCTTCCGCTGAATTTGAGAAGGCGAATCCATTGCATGCAGGCGATGTCGCTGCGCGGAAACAACTCAGAGTCAGCGTAAGAATGATCAAAGACGCTTACAAGCATCATGGTTATCTCTTCGTCGCGGTGGATCCACATACAACACGCGATTCCGCGACCCACACAGTCACCTACAGTTACACAGCCACTCCGGGCGACCAATATCACATGGGAAACCTGTCAGTGGTCGGTCTTCCGCCAGAGCAGATGAAGGAGTTCCAGTCAGCATGGAAGATCAAGCCGGGCGACGTGTATGACAACACCTACACGTCCACCTTTCTGCGCCAGAACACTGCTCTTCAGTCGCTCTCCGGTTATGTAGGCAAATTTGAATACAAAGCAGATACGAATACGCACACGGTTGATGTCACGCTGGTATTTATGCAGGCAAGGCGGCGAGTTAGATAGCTTCTATTCTCTTAATGTCTCGCAATGCAATCAGCATCGGGATACATCCAAAAATGCCGAACGAGCAATCGATAAGTCTCCATCCGAAAGGAATTCCACGGATGGGGCCAGCAATCAATGCGAGCGGAAGGACACCTGCGCAGGCGATCAATCCAAACTGAAGCACCCATTTGTTGCGAACCGGGTCGCGCATTGCTCCTGCAAACAGAATTGCTAGCACCACATGAGCGAAAGCGAGCCAGTCTGTGCCATACGCAAGAAATGGGTAGCGTGCGTTTGTTTCTATAAGTCCTCTGCTGACGCGATCGATCCATGGCGAAAGATGAACGGCGCTCACCACATGCGAAACAGAAGGCTGATGCAGCAAGGCGGCAAACCAGCGCAACTCAGTCTCAAGCGGAAACGCCGTTACGCCAGAGACGAACAGGGCAAGCACCACCACAGCAAGATATATTCGGATGCGGCACAGAGAAGCTTCGTGCGATTGTTTCATCGCACCCAGCTTAGTGGATGGTACGCATTCTGCGCTGCATAAAATCCATTAAAAGATACGTGCCCAGCCGGTCAGGCGAGGTGAAGTAAGCCTTGCCCCGGCACATCGCGCTCACGCGCTGCACAAACTGCACCAGCGCAAAATCCTGCGCCAGCATGAACGTATTGATCACGATGTTCGAGCGCTTGCAGCGGCCTACTTCCTCAAGCGTCTCTGAAAGCACCAGCGGATCGAGTCCGAACGCATTGCGATAGATGCGTCCGTCGGGCAGTGTAATGGCGGAAGGCTTGCCGTCCGTGATCATCACAATCTGCTTCATGTCCTTGTTCGATCGCGCAAGAATCCGTTGTGCCACGCGCAGGCCCTCGCGCGTATTGGTGTACCACGGGCCAACCTTTACGCGCGCCACCTGCTGCACCGGCATCTCTTCTGCTGAATCATGAAAGAGAACAAGGTGCAGCGAGTCGCCCGGAAACTGCGTGCGGATGAGGTGCGACAACGCCATGGCGACGCGCTTCGCCGGCGTGAACCTGTCTTCGCCATACAGGATCATCGAGTGCGAACAATCCAACATCACCACCGTCGCGCACGACGATTGATACTCCGACTGATGAATATGCAGATCGCTGTACTCCACATTCAGCGGAGTCGTCAGCCCCTCGCGCTGAATCGCGCTGAGCAGCGTGGCGTTCACATCGAGATTGAGCGTGTCGCCAAATTGGTACAGCTTGGTAGACCCGCTGGCTTCTACGCCCGGCGCTTCAAAGCGCGTATCGTGCCGTCCCATCATCGCGCGGCCCATGCCGCCCAGCAGATCGCGCAGGCTCTTGTAGCCGAGAAAGTCCATGCCCTTATCGGTCACGTTGAAGCGCGCCTCGCCTTGCGGAGTTTGCGGCTGCGCAATCTCACCCGGCGTCTTCGTGTCAGCAATCGAAGCCTGATCGCGCTGCTGGTCAGGCTGAATGTACTCGCCTTCCTGCAAACGCTCTACGAGATTGGCCACCATCTCCTGGCGCTGCTCGTCCGACATCGCATCGTACTTCTCCTGAGTCTCCGTATCCAGAAGGCTGCCGTCCTCCAGCGCCTGCCGGATCGCCTCGCGCAGGTTCTCCATCGTGTGATCGCCGTTCAGTTCCTGAAAGCGCGAGTACGGGTCCTGAAAGCCGGAATCCAGCAGAAAGTCCCCGAGCGCCTGCATCAGATCGTCGAGGACGATCTCGTCAGCAAGGTTCCCGGTGAACTTCGTATAGCGTGTGCGTTTCATTACTTCCGCTTTTCTTGTTTAGACGGCGCGGCAATCACCGTCATCGATCCGCCGATGCGAGTGGCATAGGTTGGCTTCTGCAAGCCTGCCTGAATAGGCTTTGGAAGGCGGCTGAGATCATAGTGATGCAGCGCGAGTTCGATGGCCGCCAGGAAATCAGGAGCATCGAAATCCGTCATCTGTTTATCGGCGATGTAGTTTTTCACGATTGCTGGATTCGCCATGGCATCGCCAAGAAAAATCACAGCATCGTCCAGATGACGTCCGCTTAGCGAACTGTAGTTATACAGATAAACATCCTGCCGCTCTGCAAAGGAAGCAATCGGAATCAGAGGCTGCAGCGCGAATGATTGGTAATGGATCGCACGCTCATTGCGCTTCATCTCCTGCGGAAGCGCACCGCGTTGATCAATTTCATCTACGGCTTCCTTAAACGTGTTTACGCCATAGGTAAACAGATCGTCGTCCGACGAGATCACGCCTACTGCCGTCGCCGCCAGCCCACGCCAGTAGTGCAGATTGTTGCGTTGCTTGCTCTTCTTATCGAAATCGATCAGCTTGTGCGCAGCCTTGTTCATCCATGCAATCAGCCGCGCATGGGTGGCAGCATCGATCTTCTTATCGTTCACCAGAACCGATTCGGAGATGGCGATCGAACTCAGCGTCCACCCCGCCTGATACCACGACTGCGAACTCTCCTTCGGTTCATAGTCGATCAGCGCACCGGCCTTGGCCCAGTCGTCCATCTGGTCCACCGCGCATTTGGCTTCAGCTTCGTCGCCATGCGCAAGCCACTGGTTCATGCCGGCGGTTACACGTTTCTCAAACGAGAGATAAACACGCGTCGCCTCAGCTTCCTTCGGATTCACCGCGCCGTGCGAGCCATTGATGTAGTGCCACGGAATCTTCATGCGCCCCACAGGAGCAGGCACGGTAGGCAGCTTCACGCACGAGGGCAGCGCCGCAATCGCTTCGCGTATGCGCGGGTTCTTCGTCTTCTTCAACTCCACGCGACGCGCATTCACGTCAATGTAAGAAGCCTTCGGATCTTTCACATGCGCCGCGTGTGCGCAAAGAGGAGCCATCGAGGCGAGCAGGAAAGCGGCGAGCGAGCGTGTCTTCATCAGCATGTTCTTCTTGTCTCAAAATCGTCCAGCGGAAGCAAGGTATTGCGTGGCTAGTTGAAACCTTTGCGGCTGCGGTTCTTCGTACGCCACTCCTGCGCTTCACGTTCATCATCGTCAAAGAAAACCTCAGGACGCTGCTTGCGTTGCGGCTTTTCCCCTGCACTGAACGTACGTTCTTCGGTACGCGAAAGCCGCTTGTGCGCCGTCATGCCTTCCAGCAGAAACTCCGCAGCCGAGACATACACCTCAGGCGCAGCATTGGTGGGCAGCTTCAACGGTTTCAACTTATCGAACAGCCCCTGAATCCCTTGCAACTCCTTCAGCGAGTCCGCCGCAGGTGTCGTATCCGAAAGCTGCACCGTCCCGCCCAGATTGAACCATTCCTCAATCTGCTGCGTGTTCACGCCATCAAAGTAGCCATCAAAGGTACGCGCAATGGCCGCGCGGATAATCTCGCGGACAACCACATCCGCACCCTTCATCTCTCCTTCATACTCCAGTTCGATCTTGCCTGTGATGCCCGGCAGTGCAGCGTAGATATCGCCAATGCGCGGAACAGCCGTCGTCTCTCCATGCAGCAGCGCGCGGCGTTCTGCATTGGACACGGCAAGTTCAAAGACGGAAATCGGCAACCGCTGAGAAACACCGCTGCGCTTGTCCACGCGCTTATCTTCACGCGCAAGGAACGCAATCTGCTCGATCACCTCGCGGATATAGCGCGGCGTATTCAGCTTTACGCCATCGCGTGCGGCCCACGCCTCCTGCTCAGTCACAGCCATCGCCTGTTCCAGCGAATCGAGATAGTGCGTGCGAATCTCCGAACCGATGCGGTCCTTCAGCGGCGTCACAATCTTGCCGCGAGCGGTGTAGTCCTCAGGGTTGGCGGAGAACACAATTGCCACATCCAGCGGCAGGCGCACAGGGTAGCCCTTAATCTGCACATCGCCTTCCTGCATGATGTTGAAGAGCGCCACCTGGATCTTGCCCGCCAGGTCAGGCACCTCGTTGATAGCGAAGATGCCGCGGTTCGCCCGCGGCAGCAGGCCGTAGTGCATCGTCAACTCGCTCGACAGCAACTCGCCCGAACGCGCCGCCTTGATCGGGTCCACATCGCCAATTAGATCGGCGACTGTCACGTCGGGCGTCGCCAGCTTCTCAATGTAGCGTTCGTCGCGATGCATCCACTGGATCGGCATCTCGTCGCCGCTGGTAGCGATCAGATCGCGCGCATATTTCGAGAGCGGCGCATACGGATTGTCGCGAATCTCCGAGCCCGCAACATACGGTGTCCACTCATCCAGCAGCGAAGTGAGCGAGCGCAGAATGCGGCTCTTCGCCTGTCCACGCAGGCCAAGCAGGATAAAGTTGTGCCGCGACAATACAGCGTTCACAATCTGCGGCGTGACCGTGTCTTCATACCCAACGATGCTGGAAAAGATCGTTTCCTTCGAACGCAGCTTCGCGATCAGGTTTGCGCGCATCTCGTCTTTCACGCTGCGGCCTACGCGTTCAGAGTTCCACTCACTCGTACGCAAAGCTCCGAATGTCGTTGGAAGAGAAGAGGGAGTCATTGCCATATCTACGTGTACTCCTGTGTCTGCTGCAGGTCTTTAGACGAAGTTACTGGTTCCAATGAAAGCCGGCCACTCCGGGCAGATGACGCAGCTCTGCTACGCCGGCAGGAATACGCGCGGCATCGCGCCGCCGGGCCTGCCAGTGCATCTCGCATCGCAGAAGAATGAGTTTGTCCGCGGGCCGGTACTGCACCATCCAGTTCTCCACTTCCTGCACAGACGCCGCAATGCGCCTGCGAATCTCTTCCTCCGTAGGAGCGCCCTCGGCTAGATCGAGCGTCAGCGCTGCGCGATGCGCGCGCGGCATGATGTCTTCCAGATGCTTTAGCGTGGTCAGAATTAGCAGCGCGAGCACGGTGGCCACCACTGCCAATACGAGATAACCCGCACCGAACAGAAGCCCCAGAACAGTGGAGAACCATAACGTGGCCGCTGTCGTAACGCCGATGTTGCCGTTTGATTTTCGGATGATTGCGCCAGCGCCGATAAATCCGATGCCGCTCAAAATGCCGAGCGGGAGCCGCATAAAATCGAGCTGCACAAACGATGTTGGCGACTTACCGCTCAGGGTAATGCTGAGATTCACCTGCAGCATCGCCAGCGTTGCCGCGAGCGTCACTAGCATCGTGGTACGCATGCCGGCGGGGCGGCCATGTTCGTCGCGGTTATAGCCAATGGCCAGACTGGCAATGGTAGCCATCGCCAGTCGCACGGCAATCTGTTCCCAGCCAATCGTCAGAGGCATCGGTTAGCTCTCCAATTCATCCAGCAGCGCCTGCATCTCGCTGGAGGCGTGTCCGTTATTGGTGTGCCGCGCTGCTTCGAGTCCCGCACGCAGACGCGCAATCGCCTCATCGTTGCGGTGCAGCTTCGCCAGCGTCTGCGCGCTCATCTGGTAGGCGGGCACGTAGTCCGGATTCCGCGCGGTCACGTCGGCAAACTCCGCCAGCGCCTTCTCATGGTCGCCCTGGCCCAGGTGCTCCATCGCCAGCCCGTAACGCGCAAAGGCGTCGTTCGGATTCGCCTGCAAAATCTCGGTCAGCATCGCAATCTTATCCATTCCAGCCCACTTCCTCCGCATCTCTGCGCTGATTCTTCTGTCCTTCTATACTAGAAGAGGCCATGGCAGAGACGACGCGCACCGTTCGGGAGTCGCAGGCAGAACGCAGCGAAATCATATTTCCCAATGACGCCAACGCTCTCGGCAACCTCTTTGGCGGCAGACTGATGCAGTTTATCGACCTTGTCGGAGCAGTGGCGGCGTACCGGCACGCACGCTCCGTCACGGTCGTCACCGCGTCGATGGACCACCTCGACTTCGTCGCGCCGGTCCACGTCGGCGATCTGCTGATCCTGCGCGCCAGCGTAAACCGCGCCTTCCGCACCTCGATGGAGGTCGGCGTCAAAGCGATGGTCGAAGATCCAAAGACGGGCGCATGGCGCCATGTGTCGTCGGCGTATCTGACCTACGTTGCGGTGGACGGCCACGGAACGCCTGTGCCCGTGATGCCGATCGTTCCGGAGACGGAGCACGAGAAGCGCCGGTTTGAAGATGCGGAGCGTCGAAGGCAGATGCGCTCCACCGAAGTAACGCGCCGCCGCGAGCTGCGCAAGGCGCTCACGCAGGACTGGTACCTCTAGAATCCCGCGCGAGCACAGCATCATCTAATACGTTTCGAGAGAGAAGGTTTACAGCAAGATGGGACACATGCACGGAGGACCGCAGGCACCTGCACCACAGCCGCTCAAGGGCGTAGCAAACGTCATCGCCGTAGGCAGCGGAAAGGGCGGCGTGGGCAAAACCACGGTCAGCGTTAACCTCGCCATCGCTCTGGCTAAGTTGGGCCACCGCGTCGGCCTCATCGACGCCGACATTTACGGCCCCAACGTCCCCATGATGATGGGCCAGACCCGCCAGCCCGCCATCGTGGGCGACAACCGCATCGAGCCGCTCGAAAGCTTCGGCGTCAAATTCATCTCCGTCGGCCTCATCTCGCCGGGCGACAAGCCGCTCGTAATGCGCGGCCCCATGCTGCATCAGATCATCCGCCAGTTTCTCCAGCAGGTGGAGTGGGGCGAACTCGACTTCCTCATCGTCGATCTGCCTCCCGGCACCGGCGACGTGGTCATCTCGCTCGTGCAGACGGTTCCGCTCACCGGCGCAGTCGTTGTCTCCACAGGTTCAGGAGTCGCGTTGCAGGACGCACGCAAAGCATTGGAGATGTTCCACCAGGTCAACGTCGATGTGCTCGGCCTCATCGAAAACATGTCGCGTATGACGCTGCCGAACGGCGAAGTGCTCGACGTCTTTGGCACTGGTGGCACCGCACGCACCGCGCGCGAGTACGGCCTGCCCTTCCTCGGCGAAGTCGATCTCAACCCGGAGATTCGCGAGGGTGGAGATAACGGCAAGCCCGTCGCCCTCGCCGGACCCGACTACGCGCTGGCAAAGGGCTTCTACTCCATCGCGCAGCAGGTCGTCGATAGAGCAAAGGCAGTCACTGCAAAACAGGAAGACGTTTTCGAGATTTCGTAACCAATCATGCAGAACGCGGCACACATCACGGCCAGGCAGCGCGCGGTCCTCACCGCAACGGCGCAGCTTTACATCGACTCCGGCGAGCCTGTCTCGTCGCAGGCGGTAGCGCAGGCCCCCGCCGCGCAGGGCATCGCCGTCTCGTCCGCAACCGTGCGCAACACCATGGCCGACCTCGCCGACGCCGGCCTGCTCGAGCAGCCGCACACCTCCGCCGGTCGCGTACCCTCCGCCAAAGGCTTCCGCGTCTACGTGGAAACCCTCAGCGCAGGCGAACGCATTCGCCCCGCGCTACTACAACCCGCCTCGCGCACGCAGATCGACGCCACGCTCAACCAGGCCGCAGGCACACAGGATTTCCTCGAACGCACCTCGCACGTCCTCGCCTCACTCTCCAGCGGAGTGGGACTCGCCGTCGCATCGGTCAGCGGTTCCGATCTGCTCGAACACATCCACTTCTCGCGACTCTCCGCCAACACCGCACTCGCCGTCGTGGTGATGCGCTCAGGCCTCGTGCGCGACCGCGTCCTCACCCTCAACAGGGAACTGAGCGCCGTCGAGCTTGAAACCGCCGCGCGCTTTCTCAACGAAAACTTCCGCGGCTGGAGCGTCGAGCGCGTGCGCCTCGAAATCCAATCGCACATCGAACGCGAACGCAGCGAGTACCAGCGCCTGCTCGCCTCGGTAGAAGACCTCTGGGCGCAGTCCGTTCCAGCAGAGCAGACCGTCTACGTGGAAGGCGTGCTCAACCTCGTCACCGCGCCGCTCGGCGGTGCAGACGAGCGCCTCCGCCTACGCGAGATGCTCGCCGCGCTGGAAGAGAAGGAGCGCCTCATCGCTTTGCTCAACGCGTACATCGACGCGCGACAGGAATCCGTCCGCGTCATTTTCGATCTCGACGAGCACGCGCCCGCGATGGAGGGCCTCGTGCTCATCGCCGCGCCCGCCATGGTCAACGGCGAAACGCGCGGCGCGCTGGGCGTCATCGGCCCCAAGCGCATCGACTACGAAACCACCATGAACGCCGTCGGTTACGTCGCGCAGCTCTTCGATCGCATGCTGCAACGCACCGACGGAACGGCGCTCTAACCATGCAGCGTCTTAAGAACCTTTGGGAGAAAACAAGGACCATGAATAAGCAAGACATCGATCCAGTGAGCGAAAACGAGAGGTCGAACGCCGCCGAAGCCGAAGCAAACGCGCCGCAGGCCGAAGAACCATCTATCACGCAGTCGGAGTACGACAAGGTAAAGGCCGAGCGCGATCAGCTTCTCGACCGCCTCGCCCGCGCGCAGGCCGAGTTCGACAACGCCCGAAAGCGCGAACAGAAAGAGCGCGCCGACTTCCGCGACTTCGCCGTCTCCGGTGCCGCCGAACAACTGCTGCCCGTGCTCGATAACTTCCAGCTCGCGCTCAAGGCAGAAGGCAACGCCGACCAGCTTCGCTCCGGCGTGGAACTCATCCTCCGTCAGATGGAAGACGTGCTCCGCAACCTCGGCGTGCAGCCCATTGAAGCTGTCGGCGCAGAGTTCGACCCGCGCTTCCATGAGGCGCTCGGTTCCGTCGAAACCACAGAGCATCCCGACCACCACGTCGTCGAAGAGATTCGCCGCGGATACCGCATCAAAGATCGCCTGCTGCGTCCGGCGATGGTAAAGATCGCCGTAAATCCCGCACAAAAAGAAGCGTAAAGAAATAAAGGATTAGCACCGGGCTTTAATAGTGTCTGAAGAATCAAATTCCGATTGCTTTGAAGGGGCTGGGCTTCAGCCCAGCCGTTAGCACAGTGAAGAAATCCGGGCTTTAGCCCGGAGGGAATGGATCTCAAATGTAATCCACTCTCTTATAGGATTCGCCAGACAACGCCCCATCCCTGAGGTACAAATGGCAACAACAGATATGAAGCTCGATTACTACGAAGTCCTCTCCGTCTCGCGCACAGCGTCCGATCAGGAGATCAAGTCCGCCTATCGCAAACTCGCGATGCAGTACCACCCCGATCGCAACCCGGGCGACAAAGCGGCGGAAGAAAAATTCAAGCAGTGCAGCGAAGCTTACGGCGTTCTGAGCGACGCAGAAAAGCGTGCCGCATACGACCGCTTTGGCCACGCAGGCGTAGGCAATGGCGGCTTCGGCGGAGGCTCGCCCTTCGGCGGTGGAGGTCCGTTCGGCGGCGGCTTTGGAGACGCACAGGACCTCGGCGACATCTTTGGCGATCTCTTTGGTGAGATGTTCAACATGGGCGGCACCGGCGGCCGTCGTGCATCGCGCGCGCAACGCGGCCGCGACATGAACTACAACCTCACCATCTCGTTCGAAGAAGCGGTCTTCGGCGAGACGAAAAACATCAAGTTCCGCCGCGCCGAAACCTGCGGCGACTGCAGTGGCACCGGCTCTGCCAATGGCAAGCAGCCACAGACCTGCGCGCAGTGCCGCGGTGCCGGCCAGGTGCGCTTCCAGCAAGGCTTCTTCTCGGTCGCGCGCCCATGCCCCAAGTGCGGAGGCACCGGCACCACCATCACCGATCCATGCAAGACCTGCCACGGTGAAACCCGCATCACGCGCGAGCATGAGATCGAAGTAAAGATCCCCGCAGGCGTCGAAGACGGCACACGCATCCGCTACGGCGGCGAAGGCGAAGCTGGAAAGTTCGGCGGCCCCGCAGGCGACCTCTACGTCACGCTGCAAGTCGAAGACCACAGCTTCTTCGAGCGCGACGGCGACGACCTCCACTGTGTCATTCCCATCTCGTTCCCGCAGGCTGCGCTCGGCGCAGAGATCGAAGTGCCCACGATGGATGGCAAAGCTACCATCAAGATTCCCGAAGGCACGCAGAGCGGCAAACGCTTCAAGCTGCGCGACAAAGGCGTGCCGCACTTGAACGAGCGTGGCAAAGGCGACCTCATCGTCGAAGTCCGCGTACAGACTCCCTCGAAGCTCTCAAAAGATCAGAAGGAACTCCTGCGTCAACTCGCCGACACCATGCCGATGGAAAACGCTCCGCATGAGCGTTCGTTCCTCGAAAAGATGAAAGACATTTTCAGTTAACGAGAGTTGCCAATAATGAGAAGGCCAGCGATAGTTCGCTGGCCTTCACATTTTGAGAAGTTGTTTTCTGGAACCCAACCACCGATCACGCGGTGAATCCTAACCGTCTTTGCTTTGAAGGGGCTGGGCTTTAGCCCAGCCGTTACAGGCTGGTAAAAGACTGGGCTTTAGCCCCTGAGGGATCGAACCTCCATCCTTCGACTCCGTCTCACGATTTATTACATCCATCAACCAATCAAAGAAGCCACAACCGCCAGCCCCGCAATCGCCGCCGTCTCCGCCCGCAAAATCCGCGGCCCCAGCGTAGCGTGTTTCCATCCCGCATCGGAGAATGCCTTCATCTCCTCCGGTGTCCATCCACCTTCAGGCCCAATCGCCAGCGCCACATCGCCCCGCGCATCACCCAGTACGGCAGTCAACGAATTCTCCTGCTCCGTCTCAGCAAGCAGAATCTTCGCGCCCGCGAAATCCATCTTCAACGCATCTTTCAGCGAGAGAGGATCACCAATCTCCGGTACATCCGTACGCCGCGATTGCTTCGCCGCTTCGAGCGCAATTCTCCGCCAACGCTCCACGCGTTTCGCAGCAGCATGTGCAAGATGCTTCTCCGTGCGCCGCGCCACAATCGGAGTCACACCCGCAACGCCAAGCTCCGTCGCTTTCTCGATCGCCCACTCCATGTGATCGAACTTGAAGACGGCAAGCAGCAGATGGACGGGGAGTGCAGCGTCTGATTCCTGCTCCTCATGCAAAATAAATTTCACTTCCTCGTCGCTTACGCTCTCTACTTCAGCGCGATGGAGGAACCCGCCGGCCACCACATCGAACACCTGTCCGCGCTCCGCGCGCAACACGCGCGCAAGGTGCGCGGCCTGTTCACCAAGCAGAGAAGCACTCGTGCGCTCCTCATTCCATCTGTCTGCAATCCATCTGCGGCGTGTCATAACTGGTGTTGAGTGTACCGCGAATCGCCTGTATTCATGCGCCTTTGGGCACTATCGCGCTAAATACTTCGGGGAGCGCCTTTGCCTGCGCTCCCCGTGTGGGCTTTACTCTGCCTCGTATAGCTTTGCAGTCTTTGCCACCGCTCGGCTTGCTGTCGTTGTCTATTCTCCCTGACGAGAAGACTTCAACGCGTTGCACACATCAAAGGTGCAACTAACGAATGTATAGATTTGTTGAAAATCAGTGTCAAGCAAAAAATCAAAATTTAAACCATGACAAATTGTCATCAAGTTGCCTCGCTCTCACCTTCAGCACTCGATGATGTTCAACGCGAGACCCGCAAGCGATGTCTCCTTGTAACGCGACTGCATATCGAGCCCCGTCTGATACATCGTTGCGATCACCTGATCGAGCGACACTTTATGTTCGTCACTCTCATGCATCGCCATGCGTGTTGCGTTCACTGCTTTCACCGCACCCATGCCGTTGCGTTCAATGCAGGGGATCTGTACAAGCCCACCGATCGGATCGCACGTCATTCCGAGATTGTGTTCCATCGCAATCTCAGCAGCGTGTTCTACCTGCGCGTTGGTTCCGCTCATCGCTGCCACCAAACCACCCGCCGCCATCGAACACGCAACACCTACTTCGCCCTGGCATCCTACCTCCGCGCCGCTGATCGATGCGTTCTCCTTATAGAGAATGCCAATCGCTGCCGCCGTGAGCATGTAGCGCACAATGCCGTCGTCATTCGCACCATCTACAAAGTTCAGGTAATACAGACCAATCGCCGGAATCACGCCCGCCGCGCCATTCGTCGGCGCAGTCACCACGCGCCCTCCGGCGGCATTCTCTTCATTCACCGCCATCGCATAGGTCGTCACCCAATCCATCGGCGCCAGGGGATCGCGCGAACCCGTGGTGCGCAGCCGTTCTGCAAATCTCGGTGCGCGACGGCGAACGTTCAATCCACCCGGCAGAGTACCCTCTGTCTTCAGTCCACGTTCGATGCAGTCCCGCATCACGCGCCACAGCGTCAGCACGCCGTTGCGAACACGCTGCTCGCCTTCACCTTCCATCGCTGGACGCAGGATGCTCGCATCGCTCAGCAGCGCAACCTCATTCGCCATCATCAGTTCGGCGATGGTGAGGCTGTGTTCGCCTGAAATACGAAGCAGGTCTTCCGCACTGCGAAACGGATACGGCACCTGCCGCGCAGAACTGGCTGCATCCCCAGAGAACTCCTCCGCACGCACAATAAATCCGCCACCCACGGAGTAGTACACCTGCGACGTGGCCACGTTGCCATCGTTGAACACAGTAAAGCGCATACCGTTCGGATGTGTTGCAGTATCTGCATCGGGATACATCTGTTCGCGATGAAACAGCAGATCGCGCTCTCGCTTGAATGCAATACTCCGTTTGGCTCCAAGGTGAAGACAGCCATCCGCAGCCATGCGTGAGATTTCGGCGATGCGCTCGGCAGACGTGCTATCCGGCGCCTCGCCACTCAACCCTGCCAGAACGGCTGTATCTGTTCCGTGGCCCATGCCGGTCAGCGCCAGCGATCCATACAGGTCCACCTGCACGCGCTGCACGTCACGTTTTTCGCACAGCCGCGCAAAATCCAGCGCAGCCCGCATCGGTCCCACCGTGTGCGAACTCGACGGCCCCACACCTATTTTGAACAACTCAAAAAGACTTGTATTCACAACGCATCCATTTTAGGTGCGCTTCTTTGCGGCACGCTTCGCGGTCTTCGCCACCACATTGCGGTACGCGGTTTCCAGACCACCGCGCAACACGTCTTCAGGAGCATCCAGCTTCACCAGAGTCATGCCCATGCGTCCCCATCCACCCGGCGCAGGCTCAAACCATTCAGGAGCATCGGCAATAAACTCCGCCTGCTGCTCCGGTGTAATCTTCAGCGTTCCCAGCCCCTTCGCTTCATATGCCAACGTGGCAAAGATACGATCATGCACACGGAAATCCGCTGCTCCCATATGGCTGCTTTCCTCTGCACCGGGAAAACTCAAAGCAATTTTGCGGTATCTTGCTGCACGCTCCATGGAAGCCATTATCTGCTTTGCTTTGTATGTACAAGCGGCGCAGGACCGGACGCGCGAATAAACGCTGCGCAAGCCATCAATCGCACCGCAGTTTTACTGTCTCCAAATAATTCGCCCAGCGCATCGGTTACTGGCTTGCCACTATACTTCGCCAACCCTTCTGCGGCAGCCAGACGTACCTCGTCGTCTTTATCAGCAGCAGCATGGATCAACTGGTCGCGAATGAAATGGTTATGCTCCATGGCAATTTCGTTCAGCGCTTCCACACGCGGGTTTTGTGTCGTACCCCGCATATACTTGTACGCGCCCATGCCATATCCCACTGGCGGCAACAGGATGCCTGCCGTCTGTAATGCACCTTCCTTTATTAGTTTTGTGGGATTGTGCAATGACCGGTTTGCGTGGTGCATACCTTCTTTAAGAAAACCTTGATCGGCTTTGCGGTCCCCGTTCAATACTGCTACCAGAATGTCTTCGCCGGAATGGTCACCCATTTTCCAAAGTGTGAGTGCGGAAACAAAAGCGATTTGTGGCGAATCATCGTCCAGCATGGCGCGAAGCTCATTAGAGAAGTTGCGGTTTTTGGTTTCACCCGCCGCGATGATCGCCGCAATACGCACATCAATATCCGCATCATGAAAGGCGCTTCGCAGCAGCGCGGCTGCTTCTTTATTTGCGGGCAGCACAGAGAGCGCTGTCATCGCTTCAATACGAGTATCAATGTTCTTTGATTCCGCGGCTGTATGAAGCTGGCTCCACGCCTCGTTTATAGAAGGCGCAGGAGGAGTGCCTGGCTGTTTCTGCTGTGCCGCAAAAGACAAAATACTGCTCCCCAATAGCACCGTCAGCACCGTCGCAAGCACTTTTCCTGTGGAATCCATCCGCATCATCTCCATGTGCAATCTGCAACTAAGATGCAGTTTGGCGTGCAAAGGTACAAACTGGCGCAGTGAGATACACTGACGTGACGCATACATCTACTCTCTTTAAGGCCCTTGTTCGCATGCTCTTTAAGGCCCGCAGTGCCGCTGTATATGGAATCGATGCTCACCTGATCGACGTCGAAGTCGATTTTTCCAACTACAAAACCGAAGAAGCATCCTTCAGTATGGTTGGACTTCCGGATGCCGCTGTGCGCGAAAGTCGCGATCGTGTTCGCGCTGCCATTAAGAATTCAGGCTTCGACGTACCTCCTACACGTATCACCATCAATCTTGCTCCTGCCGATCTCAAGAAGGAAGGTTCGGGTTTCGATCTCCCGATCGCTGTCGGAATCCTCGGCGCATACGGCGCTCTTCAATTAAAAGATCTGGACGAGTTTCTTCTGGTTGGAGAACTTGGCCTGGATGGAGCTGTCCGTCCGGTACCTGGAGTGCTTCCCATTGCTGTCGCTGCGCGCGATAAAGGCATTCGCAATTTGATTCTTCCTGCACGCAATGCGCGCGAAGCCGCAGTGGTGCAGGGAATCAATGTGTATCCGGTAGAGACCCTTGCACAAGCACGCGAACTGCTCAACACTGCTGCGTTCGGTGCTCTTGTCTCATCACCCATTCATATCGAAACCGCCGAGTTGCTCAATGAGATGCAGCACATCGCACTCGACTTTAAAGACGTTCGCGGACAACACACCGCCAAGCGCGCCCTGGAGATTGCAGCCGCTGGCGGACACAATCTCCTTATGATCGGACCTCCGGGCTCCGGCAAAACCATGCTCGCCAAGCGTCTGCCTTCCATACTTGCGCCGTTGCGTTTTGAAGAAGCTCTGGAGACAACAAAGATCCACTCCGTCGCCGGTGTTCTCGACGCAGAACAGGGACTTGTCACGCAGCGTCCTTTCCGCGCGCCGCACCACACCGTCTCCGACGCAGGTCTCATTGGCGGAGGAGCCGTGCCGCGTCCCGGTGAAGTCTCGCTCGCGCACAATGGCGTCCTTTTTCTGGATGAGCTCCCTGAGTTCCCGCGTAGTGTTCTGGAAGTGATGCGGCAACCGCTCGAAGATGGCAATGTCACCATCGCGCGTGCTGCTATGAGCCTCAGCTTTCCAGCGCGCTTCATGCTCGTCGCGGCGATGAATCCGTGTCCCTGCGGATACTTCAACGACAAGTCACGCGAGTGCACCTGCACGCCGCCTATGATCCAGCGCTACGTCTCACGAGTCAGCGGACCGCTGCTCGACCGCATCGATATTCACATCGAAGTTCCCGCTGTGCAATATAAAGAGCTGCGATCGGGAGTCGCCGCCGAAGGTTCCCAGCAGATGCGCGATCGCGTTCTCGCCGCGCGTGAGCGGCAGCACACCCGCTTTGCAAACGTGGAACCGGATATGGCTCGAACCAAACGCCGCCGTCCCATCTACGCGAACGCGCAAATGTCCACACAACAGATTCGTCTCTTTTGTGAACTCTCGACAGAAGCTGAGCGCGTGCTGGAGCGGGCGATGCAGCAACAAGGCCTTAGCGCGCGCGCTCATGACCGTATCCTTAAAGTGGCACGCACCATTGCCGATCTTGAAGGAGCACAGGACATTACGGTCAAGCACCTGGCCGAAGCTATCCAATATCGCACCTTAGACCGCAACTATTGGGCATAGCGGCATCGTCGCCGTCAGTCACATACATTACATTTCTCCCATTTTCAGAAGACTGAAGTACCTCTCTGCTCCTAAAAAAAGTATTGACCCTTCCCGGCCAAACCTTTATCGTGCTTCTTGTACCCGCCGCCGCGCAGGTGCCCAGCAGAAACGATTGGCCTCCTTCTGCTGCTTGAATCAAAAGGACTTAGATCCTTCCCTGAGGCGTGATCGCCAACGCCAAACATCTGTAAGCTGCATACGCATCCCGGTCAGGATAGAAGCCGGTGTGCAAATTGCGACCGAAGGGCGACTAATGTCGTCTAATATTTGAAGCCAAGGGTAAGTACCTGATTTACTTATGCTTGCGAAGAGCGGCTGATTGCACGCCGCCTGGAAGATAGGAGAAAGTAATGCGTTCTGATCTTATTTTTGGTGCACTTACGCACGTTTCCAACCGTTATGAGCTGTGTCAGCTCGCCTCCAAGGCGACACGCAAGCTCCACAAGCCGAATACGCGCCTGCAGGACACTACAAACGAAGTTCTGGACCGTTTCCGTGATGCCGACCCCACTACGGAAACTCCTCGTGCGGCGGCCCATTCGGCTGGTGCAGCTTCTGCGGACGTTCGCCGCGCGGCCTAAGGCCGTGCGGCCTTTGCCGCTATAATTGTCTGCAACAAATCCTAAAGATCCCGCTACAATTTGATTCAAGGCAAGCCCCTTTTCTCAGGTAATATCCGTACGATCTGCATTATCCCCTCCACATCTCTGCATCATCCAATCCCCACACATCTCAGGTGACAATGACCATCTCCGAGTTAAAAGAACTGAGCATCGCCGAGCTGGGTAAGCTTGCGCGCGGCCTCGATATTCAGGGCACCAGCGCCCTTCGCAAGCAGGACCTCATCTTCAAAATCCTGCAGGCACAGAGCGAAAAAGAAGGCCATATCTTCGCTGAAGGCGTACTTGAAATTCTGCCTGATGGCTACGGCTTTCTCCGCTCGCCCGACTACAACTATCTGCCTGGTCCCGATGACATCTATGTCTCGCCGTCACAGATTCGCAAGTTCGACCTCAAGACCGGCGACACGATTAGCGGCAACGTCCGTCCGCCGCACGAGGGTGAAAAATACTTTGCGCTCGTAAAAATCGAGGCGATCAACTTCGAATCTCCTGAAGAGACGCGCAACAAGATACTCTTCGACGCGCTGACGCCCCTCTACGCGGAAGAGCGTCTCAAAATGGAGACAGTTCGCGAGAACATCTCTGGCCGTGTCATGGACCTGCTCACTCCGGTGGGGAAAGGCCAGCGTGGATTGATCGTTGCCCCGCCTCGCACCGGTAAGACCATCCTTCTGCAGGCCATCGCAAACAGCATCACCGCAAACCATCCCGAAGTCGTGCTCATTGTTCTGCTTATCGACGAACGCCCAGAAGAAGTGACAGACATGCAGCGCTCCGTGAAGGGCGAAGTCATCTCCTCTACCTTCGACGAGCCTGCAGCCCGCCACGTCCAGGTGGCCGAGATGGTCATCGAGAAGGCCAAGCGCCTTGTCGAGCACAAGCGCGATGTCGTGATCCTGCTTGACTCCATCACGCGTCTCGCACGTGCCTACAACACCATCGTTCCGCCTTCGGGCAAGGTGCTCTCCGGCGGTGTGGACTCCAACGCGCTGCAGCGTCCGAAGCGCTTCTTTGGCGCGGCCCGCAACATCGAAGAAGGCGGCTCGCTCACCATCATGGCGACGGCGCTCGTCGACACCGGTTCGCGCATGGACGAAGTCATCTTCGAAGAGTTCAAAGGGACCGGCAATATGGAAGTGATCCTCGACCGCAAGTTGGTCGACAAGCGCGTCTTTCCGGCGATCGACATTCAGCGCTCCGGCACGCGTAAGGAAGAGTTGCTCATCCCCAAGGAAGACCTCCAGCGCGTCTGGATCCTCCGCAAGGTCCTCAATCCGCTCTCGCCGGTAGAAGCCATGGAACTGCTCACCGACAAGCTGGGCAAAACTCGCAACAACAGCGAATTTCTGCACAACATGAACTCGCTGTAATAGCACCGCAACATAAGAAAGGCCCGGCATCGTGCCGGGCCTTTCTTGTTTGTGTCTGAATTACTTGGTGAGCTTCAACAGTACAGCACCATGCGGCGGTACTTCGAAGACGTCCGTATCCTTGATGCGGCCCAGGTCTTTAGCGGCCCACACATCGCGCGCATGCGCTCCATTAGGAAAGCCGACGTCCTTCAAGTGAAGTGTCATGCCGCGCATCTTATTGCGGTCGCGGCCAACGTTGAAGATGGCCAAAGCGGTGGAACCGTCTGCAAGGTGGCGCGACCAGATCTCCATCTCTTCTCCAGCCCAGACGCGGTTGCCTTGTTTGCCTGCCTTGTCCTGGTCGATGGCGATCACTTCCTTGTTCAGAAGGATCGACTTCACATCGTCCGTCATCTTGGTGAGGTTGTTGCCGGCGAGCAGGGGAGAAGCAAGGATGGCCCACATGGTCATGTGCGTCACATTCTCGTCATGCGTCAGTTTGCCGTTGCCCACTTCCAGCATGTCGGGGTCGTTCCAGTGTCCAGGGCCAGCAAACTTGTCAAGACCGGCCTGCGACAGCGCAATCACCATCATGCGGTCGTAGTTCTCCTTGATATCACCGGTCGTACGCCACATATTCGCGCCCACCTCCGGACCCCACTGCCACACAGAATCAAAACCGTACTGGCACAGGCTGTACACCATCGGTCGTCCCGTCTTCAGGATGGCCTGGTGCATTTTCTCGTACGCCTCGCGCATCATCTTGTCCTGCGCGTCGTGATCGTTCGGATACTTCTCGCGCATCACCTGGCGGAACGAGCAGAGATCGTATTTCAAAAAGTCGATGCCCCATTCGGCATACGTCTTCGCGTCCTGCTCCTCGTGGCCCATGGAGCCCTCATACTTTGCGCAGGTGAGCGGACCGGGCGAGGAATAGATGCCGAGCTTCAATCCCTTTGAGTGGACATAATCGGCGAGCGCCTTCATGTCTGGGAACTTTTCGTTGGAATGGATCACACCATTGGCGTCGCGTTTGCCTTCCCAGGTGTCGTCAATGTTGACGTACACATAACCAGCATCGCGCATTCCGGTGGACACCATCAGGTCAGCCGCAGCACGAATGTCCTTGTCCGTCACCTTGCCCGCAAACCAGTTCCAGCTATTCCACCCCATGGGTGGAGTAGAGGCGAGTTTAGGCGATGTCTGCGCAGCGAGTGAAAGCGCTGTCATCAAAAAACCAGCGGTGAGTCGGGCGTACAAACGCATCTTCAAAAAGCTCCTCGGAAAAATATCGGGGTGCACACCATCTGACGCGTTCATGTACGCCTCTGTCAATTGTTTCGAATGATTAGACGAACAGCGTAAACATCGCGCGGTTCAGCGGATATGTCCGTACCGGCTCTGACAGATGGCCGGTCTTATGATCGCGCTGCAACACGGCAATATCGCCAGCGGCATCCTGGTTGGCTGCAATAAGCCAGCGTTCCGTGGGATCCAGTGTGATGTGTCGCGTCGTCGTTCCGCCATTGCCTACAAGCTGCATCACGGTCAGTGCGCCAGTCCTGGTATCGCAACTCATCGCCGCAATGCTCTCATGCCCACGGTTATTCACATACACAAACTTCCCATCATGCGAGATGGCAATCTCACCAGCGCGTGCTTTGTCCTTTGGGAAATCCGGCGGGAGAATGCTCACAGTTGAGAGTAGTTTTAGCGAACCTTCCTTCGCGTCCCACGCGAGCGTGTCCACGGTGGAGTCGAGTTCATTCACGCTAAAAACGAATTTTCCATTCGGATGAAACGCAATGTGACGCGGGCCGGAGCCGGGCTTCGCAGGCCAGTACGGTGGCTCATTCGGATCAAGTTCCGCAGTGGCTGCATTTACGCGATAGACCACAATGCGGTCGAGGCCAAGATCGTTCACCAGCAGGTACTTTCCATCCGGCGAAACCTGCGCCGAATGCGCATGAGGCTTTTCCTGCCGGTCAGGATTGGGACCATGCCCGGTGTACTGAAAATGCGATACCACGGGCGAGAGAGAACCATCAGGCCGCACATGGAAGGACGAAACGCTCCCTCCTCCATAATTAGCGACAAAAAGGCTCCGCCCATCAGGGTGAATGCTGAGGTGCGTTGGGCCATTGCCTTGTGTGCCTTGCCGGCTGATCTCCTTCAGAGTGCTGGCACCATTTTCCAGGAGATAAGAAAGTACCTCACCATCGCCTTCGCTCTTCTCATTCACGCAAAAAATCAGCAGCCCGCGCGCATGCGGAGACTTCACCAGAAACGTAGGGCTGGCAACCTCGGCTGCAAGCGACATCGTGCCGATCTCGCCTCTATCGCCATGCCAATCAGCAATATAGATGCCTTTGCTCGTACCCCCCGCATTGGTGCCAAAAAGCACGCGAGACGCAGCCTTCTTCTTCGCAAATACAGATTGTGTCGTCATAGCAGCAGCCGAAAGTCCAAAAAGAAATGTGCGCCGGGGAACCATGGCACCTCGCTTAAGTGTGATGCAGCCCAGTGTACCGGGAGATACGTGATCCATGTAGGTAAGTCAGAGAAAGGCATCTATGGCTTGCATAACAACATAAGCGCCAAAGCAGTTCAGCCTACTGAACACTTCGTGAGACCAGAAGCGATGTTTCGATGGATGCTCTATGAGAATGAGCGTATTCAGATAGTAGATAAGGAGAATGACGTGGAACGTAGAGAATTTCTTCGCTGTGCGACATTGGCAGGCACGACGGTGCTGTTCGATAGAAGTGCATTGGCTTTCACGAAAGCGGCACCCTCTGTAAGCAAGAGTGCGAAGACGGAACTCACGGATGTTCTGGCGCATGTGCCAGGTGGCAATACCGTTGGAGGTGAGGTCCGCGAGAAGACCATGCGGAGCGATGGTTACTTCCACATCGATACACCGCGTATGATTGCCCGGCTCAAGGAACTGCATGTAAATACCTGCAATTATTTGATATGGAACTCTCCTTCAGATTGGGACGATCTGCGCAACGAGTTCTTACCGGCGGCTGAAAAGGCGGCCATCCAGGTATGGACGTATATGGCACCCCCCGCTGAGACATACGCTAAAGGCAAAGGATCCGATCCATACCGTACGAACTACGAGAAATGGGCAGAGGAACTCGCCCATTTGTCTTTGCGTTACCGATCGTTGAAGGCGTGGGTTATGGACGACTTCACCTGGAACATGAAAACTTTTACGCCCGAATATGTGGCAAGGCTCCAGGAGATCACACACGCAATCAACCCTGAGTTGCGTTTCTTTCCAGTAATCCACTTCACGGCCATGAGCGCCGAATGGATTCGCAGCTACAAACCGTATATCGATGGCGTGGTCTGCCCCTACATCGATCTGCCATACAACAATACGCAAAGGACTACTTCGCTCAATCCGTCCATTAATCATGCGCGAGAGACACTAGGCCTCCCCGTCTATGTACTTCTCTATGCGGGCAGACACCTGACCTCTCCTTTAGAACCGACACCTGAGTACATAACCAATGCGATTCAAATTGGAGTGCGTGCCATATCAGAAGGACGTTGTGGCGGCATTATCAGCTATGGCACAGAACTTGACCCCCAGCCTCTCTCCACCCAGGGAAACGGCGCTTTAGAGGGAAACGGACGGTTATATCTGGCCGCGGTAGGCGTCAACGGGAGAGCCGGTGATTTTGCTCAAGCATCCCAGACCATTCATATTGCACCAAATTCGCCGAGATATCAGTTGAGTTTTTGGCATGAGGACAACTGGCTGCGTCCGCTCGCTCCGAAAGGACAGTACATAAAGCAGTTACTGATTGACGAAACTGTCGTATGGCAATGCGATGTAGCAGCAGACGACAATTACTGGCTACAGGGCAGCATCCTGCAAGGCCCAATCAATCTCACATCCATCTTGAAGGGGCGGTCCACGGCCCGCCTGACGATTCGGCTCATCGCGCAAAGTGACGGACCGAAATCGCCAATTCAAGTAAGTTTTGATGCTTTAGAAGCCACTGGCTTTACTCTGCGGAATCCTGGCTTCGAATCATCTGAGGCATGGCATCTCGAAGACAAGGGACAAGCGCTTCTAGCTGCGATCGATCACTTTATGCCAGATCTCCGCCGTCAGGTCTTTGTAGCAGTATCGCGGGAGTTTGCTCGTGCTCAGCGTATGTTCGCGTCCAGCAAATTTTGATCACTATGCTTACCTGGTGGGTGTTTCTGAATGGAGCACCCCGCTTTTGTGCGTTGATGAATGCCAGACCGGATGTTGATATCTGCCAAACATCGTTGATACGGTCGTGAACAATTCCCTGAATGTATTCGGATCGTAATGATCGATTGCCGCTAACATGGCGCCCCCGATATCTGAAACTTTCCATCCTTTCCCTGTCTCAAATCTAGGGTCCGTAATTGTGAAGCCTCTTGCTGTCAACCGGTCAAAGCTGACGTCTAGCGGAAGCTTTGAAAAATTCTGAAGAGTGCGAAGGCGTAGCGTAAGCTTTGCGGTCTTTTTGTCTTTCAATACGTTCGTAAGATCGAGCGTCCCCTCCAGGGAACCACCGTCGAACCATGTAGCCGAAGTATCGCCTGCAGGATCGGCGCTCCACATGACCTTATCGTCGATCAGCACCTCTTTAACAAGGCACTTAGGGTGGTCACCCTCACCCCACCTGTCGTAGTGCCAGAAACTAAGCCAGTATTTGGGCGATTTTGGATCAATTCTCACGGTCTGCGAAGCCTGTGCCCAATCCCCAGCTTTATTCGGATACTTTGTCACTTCCAGGCTCAGTCTGCCGTTACCATCAAGCGCTTCATTTGTGCGTGTACGCGCTGGATACGTCTCCAGCGGAGTGCCATAGCTGATGATGCCTGCCAGGTGTCCATTGCGCATCTCGCTCTCAGCGATTTGTATGGCATCGTGCGCGTACTGAGGCGTCGGCTCCAGCGGAGATCCCAGATGCCGGCCAACATAGATGAGTACATAGAGGGGAAGCTTCCATTGCTCTAAGACTTTGTTAGCAGCCGTAATCTGTGGACGGAGAGAATTGGTGCGCTGCGTATTGTAGTACGGCATATCGATATACGGCGCAATGATGCCATCGATATACGGTGCATACTTACTTACCAATTCAGAGTCGAGACTATCAAGTTGCAGGTCTGGATAGAAACGAAAGTTTGGATTAATGGAATGTGCAGTTTGCTGCAACTGCTTCACATATTCTGGTGTGAACAATTTAAAGTTCGCAAAAAAGTCATCGATTGCCCATGCCTGCAGGCAGGGATAGCGGAGTGATAACTTCGCAAGTTCCGAGGCCCAGCGCACGTAATCGACACGGAACGGATGAGCATATTTGAACCGTGATTCCGTGGGAGGGACAAGATATATCCACACATTGATGTGGGCCTTTTGTGCTGCTGGCAAAAACTCCTTTTGCAGATCGTCCCAGTCACTCGGCGAATTCCAGATCATGTAGTTATATGTGTTGGCATGCATTTGCTTCAGTCGAGCAATCATGCGCGGCGTATCGAGATGGAAGTAGCCATCTTTGCGCATCACCGTTTCACGGATCTCGCCGCCAGACGTGTTTCCGCCGGTAAGGTGTGCCAGTACGTCCACAATGGGCGGCTGAGCCACACGGACATTGCTTGCTACCTGCGCTCTCGCAGAAGGAACTATTCCTGCTATGAAAGAGAAAATGAAGACTGCAGCATGAGACATAGCATTCAAGCGTATGTTGAACCGGCGAGCGAACATTCGCACCATCCCTGTTTAGAGGTATTGAGTGAGTTGCATACATCGCACACCCAATATGCCAGCAACTCTAACCCGGCGAGTTCATGGAACGCGAAACTATTTGTTGCTTCGTTCAGAATATTGGAAGCTATCCTGAAACTCAGAATCGTGCTTTCCAGTAGGCAAAAGAAGAAAGGTCCACTGCTGGCGTGGACCTTTCTTCTTCGCATTTGCGGGAGGTGCGCTGGCTAGAAGACGATTCTGGCTCCGAGTTGAACGGTCCTGGCGGCTGCAGCGCTGGAAATCACACCTGCGGACGGAGACGGAATGGTCGCTCCTGGAGTGGACAGATTGACGTGATTTAGAGCGTTGAATGCATCAAGTCGTATCTGAACGTAACGATTCTCCGCCCAGGAAAAATCTTTATGCAAACCCAGGTCCGTGTAATTGAGTGGAGGCCCCCATACTGGATTGGCTCCGGAGTTACCAAACGTATAGGGTGCTGGTGTTGCAAACGCAGTTGGATCAAACCACTGCGTCTTACTCGGATGGGCCACATTGGGATTGCCCACCAGGTCTGGCCGGGTCCCATAACCATTGCCCAGTGTAAGGCCTGCTACCGTGATGGCGATCGGCGGTCCGGAAAGATAGGCATAGTATCCGCTTGCGATCCATCCTCCCAGGATCTCCTGCATCGCCCAGTTCGCATGACGGCCGAACATTCTGCCGCGGCCATACGGAAGATTGTAGATAGCGGTCACTTTGAGATTATGACGGCGATCGAGAGGAGTCGATCCCCGCTCATACCAGGACGGAGCATAAGGCGTAATAACTGAGGTCTCACCGGTGGCATACGCGTGGTTCGACATAGATTTCGACCACATATACGAAGTAAGGAAGTAGAGACCATTCGTATAACGGCGTTCCCACTTCACGGCCAGGCCGTGATACCACGTGTCTGCGCCGTTCTCCAGAAGTTTGATCGCACCATAATTGGGGTGGAGCTGGGCTTTGGAAATATTGGCATATTTGCCCGGTGGTGGAGCGTTGTAATCGTGGGCAACAGGAAGACCCATGGCTTTATTTCCGATGTAGCTCAAGGTGAGACTCGAGCTGAGCGGAAGAGCTGTCTGAGTCGAAAGGTTCCACTCCTGCGTGCGGGCCTGATCAATGTGCGGCGATGTAGTGGAATTCACGGAAGGTTGCTGGAAGCTGGGGGCCTGTCCCCACATGTACCGGTAATCGACGGGAGTTGTTCCTTCGTCGAGTTGCTGGATGGCGAAGAATGGAATAGCGCCAATATCAGAAGCTCCGCGGTTGCCGACAATGCCGTTCTCAAATACTCCATATCCACCACGAATCACCATATCGGGATTGGGCTGCCAGGCAAATCCCAGGCGAGGTTCCCAGTGCCCATGGCTCGGAATCATTTGCTTAATGCCGGCTGCCGACATCGGTTCCCACAGGCCGGCAGTGGCAGCCGCCACAGCTTGTGCGGATGGCTGATGATCGAGGTTGACCTTTCCGTCGGAGTCCTCACCAGCAATGATGATGTTATGCGCCGTGTCCCATGTGGCGGCATTGCCAGCTACGAAATGCGGAGATGCAAAGTATTCATAACGAAACCCGATATTGAGTGTGAGATCAGGTCGTATCTTCCATACATCGTCTACATGAATGCTATGCAGAAGATTCCGGTCCAATCCAAACTGCCCGAGCGGAAGATTTTTGATGCTGCGGGCAGCATTGCCCAAAAGAAAGTCGCCTAAGCCATTGCCTGTATAAGTTCCTGAGAATAGGAAATACCCGCGTCCATAAGTGGACGCATGTTGTCCGTAGACGCGATTGTTGAGCAGGGCATATCCGGCGCTGAATGTGTGTTTCCCCCTGACGAGAGTGACCGTCAGGTCCGTGTTCGGAGCATTTCCATAAAGCTTGCCATTGACTCCAAACGGAAACGACGTGCCTGGATACCCAGTGATAGCAAGCGTAGGCATGCCGATGCAGCATTCGCGGCCTGCCGAGTCGATGCCTTGAATACCGGCCTGATCGGAATAGTTCGTCCTTCCCACCTCAGGGCTGGAAAACCAGTTTGCAGTTTGAAGAAACCCGGCAGTTGCAGTGAGCAGCAAACGAGGAGTGATGGTGTACGTATAGTTGACCGCAATAGTGTTCTGATCGAGATTATTCAGCGTCACAATGCTGGGGAGCCACGCCGTAGTCTGGTTGCGGGATTGAAACGCTATATCGCGCGCGTAAATCCTCTGCTTTGGAGTGAGAAAGTAATCCAGACGCAAAGAGCTTTGGTACGCCTTGTATTGCTGCGGAGCTTGCGCATCAAAGTACCCTCCGGCATTTGCCGTTGGAAGAAACTGCGCCAGATATGCGGAGGCGGGATTGATGCGGTTTGCTGGAATCGTCGGACCGCCACCCGGGCCGTTCGGAAAAGGCAAACCAGTCTGGGGGTCTTTCACCTTGGTGCCCGCAGGAAAGTTCCCCTGATAGGTGCTGGCTGATGGTGCCAGTACGTGGTACACGTTGGTGCTTGGATTGAGCGTGGCCTGAAAGCTGCCATAGTAGAACGCTCTGTTGCGCAAAATAGGTCCACCAAGGTTGCCGCCAAATTGATTGAAGCGTAGTTTCGGTTTGCCCTGGCTCTTATTCGCGAATGCATAAACAGCGTTTAATGCATCGTTCTTGAAGTATTCCCACACGGAACCGTGCAGATGGTTGGTGCCAGACTTAGTCACCAGCTTCACTTGCATGGGATTGCGTCCAGCATCCGCGGAAGCGCTTGACGGTTCCACAGTCATCTCCGCGATGTCGTCCATAATGGGAACACCGATGGCGCCATTGTCCATGGGGGCATTAATGTTGGTTCCATCCAGCGTGAAGCTGGTGGCGTTGCTGCGTATGCCAGTGCCGCTAATATAGGCGCCGTTCTCCGGTCCGCTTGGCGCACTGTAAGTGATGCCCGGTGTCAACTGAGCAAACTGAATAGGATCGCGAGATGCAGTAGGGAAATCGAGGAGCACCGGGATGTCGAGCGTGGTTTGCACCGAGCTAGTCTCGGTCTGCAACTCTCTGGTCGCTTGCACGGTAACAACTTCGTTCACTGCTCCTACGCCGAGAACCGGAGAAACCTTTTGAATAGCCCCGATAGTCAGACGCAGGTCCTGGATCTCCCACGTCTTCATTCCGTTGGCCGAAACCGTAACGGTATACGTGCCAATCGGAAGCGCGGGAATTTGAAAATTTCCCGCTGAATCAGAATCAGCTTCTCGCGTGAAATGCGTCGCATTTTGCACTGCGACGATGTGTGCGCCGGGTATCACAGCCCCCGAAGGATCGGTCACGTTGCCGTTGATCGTAGCCTGGGTTCCAATCTGCGCATACAACCCGGCTGGCGCCAGCCATATCCCGGCAGCGATAGCCAGGAACGTGAATAAAAACATCTTCGTTGCACGCATTTGATCCTCCTGAAATTCGTCCATAAGCTCGCGAATGCTGCTCAATCCAGTTCACAATGTGCTTCGCTCGCTATTGCGGAGAACAGTAGTCCGTCGAAGTATGACCCTCAATTGGTTTCTTTGGGGCATCCAGCCGTTTGGACGAATTATCAAAAACCCACAATCCAGAGCTTGGTGACAGAACGACTGGATTCAAAACGTTCAGGGGCGTGGACATGGCCGAAAAATCATGTGACCTGTCTTTCCGTGATGGTAGAAGCTGTACGCCGGAACAGATTTCACAATCGCAAGCTGGAGGGATGGTAGTGCTAAAACGAATTGGTCTTTTGATGATTGGGCTTATCTTTCTGGTGACCGGACTTTCTGCGCAGACGCCGAAAGTTCGGATCAGTGCATGGTATTGGTTGAATTCTGCCCCAAAGACGGATTGGCAAGGCGACTTCATCACCATGAAGAACATGGGTTTCACGGATGTGCTTCTGGGCTGGGGGCTGGATGCAGCAGGCGTGGCGACGCGCATCTCCGATACGCAGAAAGCGATTCGGTTAGCGCATCAGGCCGGTATGGGGGCCTATCTTATCGTCTGGCACCCACATGCCAACTCGCTCACCAGGCGCCCGGAGTTCATGCAGATCGACTCGGAAGGCCATGTTTTAAAATCCTTCGATGTTTTCAATCCCGAATGGCGTTCCACACAATGGAAAACCTATATCCAGAAAGTAGCCAAAGCATATGGGACAGAACCGGGATTTTCAGGATATGTCTTTGACGACTCCTTTGGCGCTGGCGGAAATGGAGTGGTCTCTTACGGAGCTTATGAGAAGAAGGCTTTCGGAGAACCTCTGCCAACAAAACCGGACGATCCCCGTTGGGATGCCTGGGAAAAGGCGCGCCAGGGATGGTGGGAGGATTGGGCACGCGATACCACAAAGTACATTCGCGCTATCGATCCCAATCACCGTCATCAGATCTATCTCGAAGATCATTTCCCAATGGTGGTAAATCCCAAGCGGCTTTCACGGCTCGGATTGGACTTTGGGCGGGTAGCCAAACACTTCGATGCGGTGGGCGGATATACCTCAGCTCGATGGAGCTCCGACCCAGACTCTGGTCAGAAAGCGGCCCAGCTAACTCCAGAGGCAATTGAAGGAGTTCGGAAGTACACCAATCCGCGCCAGGAAATTATTTATACGTTTTGGGTAGCGAATCAGGCTGAAGAACGGTTACCGGGTGCAGCAATGTATCCGACCGCGGATCAGATAAAACTCATCTGCGAGGCAGCTTTGAAGCTTGGTATCCGGCATATCGATATGTATGGGTACCGTATTGGCGAATACATTTTGAAACCCGATCAAACAATGGCAGATATGGTCCCACCTGATCCTGCTCCATACAAATTAACCGGGCAGTTTCCGCTTAAGTTCCTTTGGGACCGTCCTGAGGTCCATCAAGGTCTTGCGGATTATTTGAAGAGTCTGAACCGCTAGAGTACAGATGGATGAAACGTTCAGGCCCGGCGAGTTCTCTCGCCGGGCCTGAACGTTTGGCGTGGTTCCGCTCGCCACATCAAAAAAAAGCGATAGATGATGGTGATGGAATTTCGACGCTTTCTAAAAAGGCCGGCGCTCCTCTCGATTTTCTGCGAAAGACTGCCACGTTATTCGTCTGAAGATTTGCAGCGAGCAGCAATGTTCCAGAGGTCTCCAGTCCAAGCGCGTGAGGCGATCGGCCTTCAGAAGGAAAATCGTCCAGCACAGTCAAAAGGCCTGTCAGCGAATGAACGGAAAATCTGCGGAGCGATGAGGTTTGGCGGGTTGAAGTATAAAGCACGTTATGAATATCATCCAGAACGATATCGGCGGCATCGGCAATCCCGGTGAAGTCCGAAGGTTGCACGGGCAGTGTCTGGATTGCGGGACTAACGATGTCACGGTCCAAAAGCTTGTGTGTGGTAACCACCGATGCGATCTCGTGAATGACATATAGGAAGGGCCGCCGTGGATTTAAAACGAGATGTCGCGGCCCAAAACCTCCGGGGAAAGATATTGTCATGACAGGCATTGCCGAGAGCATCCCGCTTTCAGCGTCCAGACGGAATACCTTGAGTTGGTCTGCGCCCAAATCCGCGACGAGTACATGCTGATTGTCTGGTGTAACAACAATAGCGTGAGGATGAGAGGACCGTTGGCGTTGCGGATGCACACTCGATCCGGTGAGTTGGACATGAGAGGCGATCTGCCCGAGGCTTCCATCATCCCGTAAACGCACGGAAAGAATTGAGCCTGAGTGATAATTCGCCGTGAATAGAGTTTTATTCCTCCGGTCGAGAGATAAAAAACAAGGACCAACCCCAAGACTTCCTATGCGGCCGAGCGCTTCCAGCGCTTCGCCGTGATGATGAATGCGATAAGCCCATAGACCGCCTTCTTCACCAGTGGTGCCGAAACTTTCTTCGACAGCATAGAGAGTGTTCCTGGCCGCGTTGATGCTGAGATAAGAGGGGTTCTTTTGCCGTACAAGGCACTTGGCCTTGCCTGCATTTTGCCCAGTAACATTCAGATCGAAAGCATAGATGCCTTTGCTGTCCGTATCCACGGTGTACGTACCAACAAAGACACGCAAATCAGAAGTGTGCATTCGATGAGGTTCTTTTTTGAGTAGTGAAGCGGAAATCCCTGCGTTCATTGCGGTGTGAAGGAAGGCTCGCCGGCTGGAAAGAAACACCACGGCCCAATCATTCCATCGCGATCTGCATTACAGCTATTCAGACTAAACTTCGTCCATTTGGCTGAACGTAAATATGTCTCGCGCACCGTCTCCAGTTTCGGATGCTATGCTCAGCAGCATTGATTCGTAAGGATTCAAAGAGATGCTCATTGACGTCCATAGTCATTATTTCCGGTATCCAGAACACTTTTCCGAAGACTTCAAAGAACAGTCGAAACGTTCACGCAATGGAGTTGAGACGGACCTGACTGTGCATTGGGAGAACTACGAGGCTACGGCGGCGGACTGTAGCAAGACGATCGTATTTGGAGGCAAGGCTAAGCTGTCCGGTCTATGGGTTCCGGATAGGGAAGTGAGTGCTTACGTGTCTCAGCACCCTGACAAACTGATCGGATTTATGAGTCTCGATCCGACGCAAAAGGGCTGGCAGGACGAGATGGAAGAAGGCCGCGCCGATCTAAAACTGAAAGGCATCAAGTTGATGCCCATGTATGGAGGCTATCGTCCAGACAGTCCTGAGCTGGACCATCTATGGCGATATGCGTCTGAATATCGCCTGCCTGTTTTGCTGCATACAGGGACTACCTTTATCGACAAGGCGCCCTTGGAGTGCACGCTGCCGCGCCTCCTGGATAATGTGGCTATCCGTTTTCCAGATGTCAAAATGATTCTCGCCCATCTCGGCCATCCGTATGAAGGCGAGTGCATAGCGACTATTCGCAAGCATCGCAACGTGTACGCAGACTGTTCCGCGCTGCATTATCGTCCATTCCAGCTCTATCAATCGCTGATGCTGCTGCAGGAATACGGCGTTTGGAACAAGCTGCTCTTTGGAACGGATTTTCCTTTTACAACAGTGCAGGCCAGTGTGGATGGAATGCGGAAGTTAAACGACATGTTGCAGGGCACATCGCTCCCGCGCCTGAGTATGGAACGAATGGAAGAGATGTTCTATCGCAATACGCTTGAGCTGTTGGAGATTGAATCGTGACGCATACACTGATCAGCGTTCAATCCACTGAACGGAAATTCAGCATCCGCTTGCCTGTTTAAAGAAAACGAAGAATCCCGGTGCTATGCTCGGCAGCAGTGATCGCATTTGCGATTCTTACTGCCACTGCATGCGCTTATTCGATTGGACAATTCTCGGCATTTATTGCGCCCTGATTTTGGGGCTGGCGCTCTACTTTCAGAAGCGGGCAAGCGGTGGCGTTGTCGAGTTTTTTGCTGCTGGTCGCGATCTGCCATGGTGGGTTATCGGCTTTGCCGACGTAGCCGGGTACACAGGCGGTGGACAAGGTTTTGTCATGCTGCTGTTCCTTTCTGGATACAGCGGCCTCTGGCTGATGGCGTGGCTTAGTTGGATTATCTGGATGCCGCTCGTGGCTATCATCTGGGCGCCCATGTGGCGGCGGTTGAATGTTGTTACCACGGGAGAATTTATTGAGCGCAGATACGCAGGCCGCGTTGCTAGAAACTATCGCACCGTCTACGCACTGTATGCCTGCGTCGCATGGGGGATGACATCGGTTGCGTATGCCGCCGCATGGATGACGGCCACTGCAAGTCCAGTGCTTGGCTGGAGTCCAATGAAAGTGATGCTCGTCTTTGGCGGCGTTACGATTGTGTACACGTTGCTCGCCGGCTTGTTCGCGGTTGCATACAACGATGTTTTGCAGTTTCTTCTGCTCATGGGTGGCAACCTGGCTTTTGGCATTTTGCTGATGCAGCATGCAGGTGGTATGCATGCAGTCTGGCAGAGGGTTGCTGCTGTGCGCGGCGAACAGTTTCTTTCATCCATGCCCTCTGGATCGGGTTTGAGTGCCATGACGATTGTTGCGCTCTGTATCCAGGGTTTGTTCTTCGCGGGTTCACCCTTTGCGGGTGAGGGTTGGACCGCCCAGCGCTTTATGGCGGCGCGTGATGAGCGGCATGCTGTACTGGGACAAATGTCGAATGGCGTGCTGGCTCTGGTCGTACGGCTCATTCCTTTCATCTTGATCGCGTTGGCGGCTGCTGCTCTATACACACCATCGCAGGTCGCAGTTCCCGCAACCTTGTGGGGAGATCTGGTGCGGCGATATGCGCCCCCTGGTTTGCTGGGCTTACTGCTTGTAAGCAGTCTCGCGGGTTATATGGCTGCCATTTCTTCTATCGGCAACTGGGCTGCAAGTTATCTGGTAAATGATATTTACGCGCGGCGTATAAATCCATCCGCGTCGCAAAAGCAACTTATTTCAGCCAGCCGTCTTGCTACGGGCGGTCTGCTGTGCATTGCATTTGTGCTGGGAATGGCAATTCGAATCGATCAATTGGACAAATGGATACTCTTTATCAATTCATCGCTGATTGTCTTTTCTCTCCCGCTGGCATGGCTTAAGTGGTTCTGGTGGAGAACAAATGCCTGGGCCGATATGGTCGGTGTACTCGGCGGGTTTCCGGCTGGTTACATCGTATGGTTTGGGTCCGATGCGGTACTACCCGCCTCTCTGCGCGCAATGCTCTCCCGTGTCACACACTTCAACTGGAATGGGCTTATTCCCGCATTCAGCGATCTGCAACGATTCCCGTTCTGGATGGGCTTCGGCGTGTTGTTTATCACAGGCTGGGTGGTGATTGTGGCAGTAGCTTTGCTCACGAAACCGGAGCCGAAGGAGATACTTGCCGACTTTTACCGGCTGGCAAAGCCCATTGGCTTTTGGAAGCCTGTGCAGGATACCTTGCCTATGCATGAGCGTCCGACTGCAAAAAAAGAAGTCGCAACGGCGATCTTCGGCATGCTGTTCTACTTCTTACTTACAGCGGCCTTATTTGAAGGTATGGGCGGTCACGCATTGCGTTGTCTTTTAGCGGCGAGTTGCGCTGCAATTGCGGGAATCATGTTTTACAAGAGTTCCATGCGCATCGTACGTAGAACAGATGGCGCGAATATCTCAACTACAAATTAAGTGCGGCTATTCGATGAAGATTACGGCAGTTGAAACAGTCAAAACGTCACTCATTGTGAATCCACAGCTTGCGATCGTGAGCGCTGCGGGAACGCACCCTGAATCGCATTACCTGACGGTGCGTATTCGTACAGATGAAGGTATGGAAGGATTTGGTGAAGCGACTCTTGCTCCCGTATGGAGCGGAGAATCGCAGGATGGTGCTGCAGCCGCAATCCGCAACATCCTTGCTCCTGTTCTGGAGGGCAAGGACCCTCGCAATGTACGAGCACTCGCCGCTGCCATGGACCGCGCACTGATTGGCAACCCGTTTACAAAGGCCGCGATGGAGATGGCGTTGCTCGATCTCAAGGCCAAATCGCTTGGAACAGGCGTATGCAATCTGCTGGGTGGACCGCAGCGTAGTTTAGCTATCTCGCTGAAATTTTCTATTGGGGCTTTTTCTCCAGCGGAAGCCGCTCGCGTCGCACGTCACGCTGCAGAATTGGGGTTACGCGCGGTAAAAGTAAAAGTAGGACTGCATATCAAAACCGATTTGGAGCGTGTAAGTGCCGTCCGTTCGGAACTGGGAGAAGACTTTTCTATAGCTGTGGATGCGAATGCTGGCTGGACAGAGAGCGAGGCAACACTTGCTCTTGCCGGCTTGGAGAAGCTGAACGTGAATGCTTTCGAACAGCCGCTCCGCCGTGGCGATTTTCGTGGATGCGCGCGTCTTCGGGCAAAAACGCATATTCCTATCATGCTGGATGAATCCATCTTTACTGTGCAGGACGCAATGGAGGCCATTCGCTTGGATAGTTGCGATCTCATCAGTATCTATCCGGGTAAAAACGGAGGCATTCTCCGCTCTCTTGCTATCGCGGAGATGGCGCACGCCGCAGGTCTTAAGTGCATCATAGGAAGCAATCTGGAGATGGACCTGGGCACCGCTGCTATGCTCCACCTGGCGGTTGCCATACCTGCGCTCAGTGAAACAGTCTCGCACGATATCATTGGTCCGCTGTATTACACTCAGCATTTGACGGACACTCCCATCCGCTACAAAGACGGGTGTGCCTTGCTTCCGGAAGGCACAGGACTCGGTGTTAATCCGCGCTGACGACTGGTACGGACTGGTCTATTTCCTCAGACTGCACCTGTCGCACCAGGCGCGCCAACGTTTGGACGATCACCGCAAAAGCCGCTTCGCCCTTAGCTGCGGAAGCCGTCGTGGGATCGCCAACGGCACCTTTGTCGCTAATTTCATCGAAGCGTCGCGCATATAACGCCGATCCACCACGTAGCATATCTTTCGCTAAAAACTCTGATGCAGGCCATCGGCCATCTGCACGCGCCCGGTCCATATGCACGAGATTTGGCTGTTCTGCCAGCACAAGCGAGGTCTCCAGTTCGCATGCGTGTCCCATGCCGCCGATACGGCTCTCTCGTAACTTTGCAAGTTCCGTGGCAGCGGCGTTCCAATATGTCACCGCCAATAAACGGTGCGATGGATAGAGTGATTTACATTTAGTTAAAACGACATCCAAGGCAGCGGCATTGCCGCCATGTGAGTTCAGGACGATGATGTTCGAGAAACCTGCACCGGCGATGGAGGAGATCGTATCGCAAGCCAGGGCGAGAAACGTCTCCGCAGATGCAGTAAGTGTCCCCGGAAATCGCATGTGATGGGTGGAGAACCCCAGCCATTGCTGTGGAAGCACGAGTAACTTGCCATCACAAAAATTATCCAGTCTGCGTGCAATGGCTTCGCCAATAAGTGCGTCCGTTTTTAGTGGGAGATGTGGTCCATGCTGTTCCATGGCGCCAAACGGAACAATCACAACTGTGCTTCGATCGACAGCATTTACCTCTTCCCACGTCATCTCTTCCAGTCTCACGGGCGCTTCACTCCTGCAGGTAATGGTTCCACTTGCGAGTAGCATACTGGCAACCTGCACGTCCGTGCCACGGGTACGACCTTTCGTACAGCAGAATGGACGATTGCGCAGGGCCAGTTGCCATGCTTGCATGAACCGATGAGAATTGCGTTCAGCGTTGGCTGAATTCTGTATAGCTTTAGGAAAAGATGATCTTCGCGTATGTGTCCGACGAAAACTATCTGGCTCTGAGTGGCGTGTCCGCTGAGTGCGTAAATATCTCAGACGGTACATGCAGGGAGTTGATATCGAGTGCCTCTGGAGCATTACGGGCAGAACTGGAACCAGGGCAATACCGCATCACCTTAGCAAAAGAGGGATATGGAGCTAAGTGGGTGGAGTGCAAACTCCCTGCAGAATCTCCAATTCAGTTGCGTCTGATGAGCCACTCTCCCTGTGGGTTCATGTGGCCTAAGTGGACGCAGGCGGGAAGTGCGTCCGAAATCAAAGTCAGCGCGCATGAGCAGTACCAGCTCTCCCTCTGGCGTTATGGTCTGAAAAAAGAAACGGTAGGTGTTTTGAGCTGGTTTGACGAACATGCTCCGCTTACAACAGAACAGCTTTTGCCCGACGAAGACTTTACACAAACCGGTGTCCGATGGAATCGCATTGGATATCCATCCATGCACCCGCAGCAGATGGTAACTGCGCCGCAATGTTCGGGCCTGTATTATCTCTGGGGCCGTACGCTAAGCGGCCGGCGTTTTTCATTTCCCTGGGTAGTTGCACCTGCCGCACCGGAAGCCAGAATTGCCGTACTGGCCAATACAAACACGTGGAACGCATATAACGCCTTTGGCGGACGATCTAACTACATCAATCCGCGCGGTCTTCCTGCTACACCTACCGTACACGCGCGTCTGGAGCACGGACGATATACCACTGCAGAGAGCGTGTGGATGCCGGCCGATGACGAGTTTTTGCCGCTCTCCTTTGAGCGTCCCGAACCCGGTAACGACATCTTCGATAACACTCCCTGGGATGATCGAGGACCCGCAGATTCCATAGAAGGTCGCATGCAGTGCGGACAGACACCAGGTGAGTGGCGTCTGCTCGCCTGGCTGGAGCGCGAAGGCTTTGCGTACGACTACTATGCTGACGCACAGTTGCACGATGGCACACTCGATCTCAACGCTTATACCGTCCTCATGGTTGGCGTCCATCCCGAGTATTGGTCGCGAGCCATGTTTGATCGTGTAGAGGAGTGGGTTAAATCAGGTGGACATCTGATGTATCTCGGCGGCAATGGAATGAACTGCGAAGTTGAGCTTTCCGCCGGCGGCACCACGATGCGCTGTCTGTCGCATGAAGATGTGGATGAAAACCTGCGCACTGGTAATGAATCTCGAATGCACCGTACGCATAAACCTGAGTCCAGTCTTGTAGGAGTTGCATTCACCAATCCTGGCGTCATGTCCTCTGCCCCATATCAGGTACGGCAATCGCAGCATTGGGTCTTTCAGAACACAGGTTTGCGCGATGGAGATATCTTCGGCAGGGAGAGTCTGCACGAACGCGTTCCCGGAGGCGCTTCCGGCCATGAGACAGACAAAATTATGCCCCACTCTCCCAGCAATATCGAGCATCTCGCTAAGGGGACAAATGCCGAAGAGGGCGGAGCGGATATGGTGTTGTTCTCATCCGGGGCTGGCAAGGTTTTCTCCACTGGTTCGATTACATGGGTTTCCTCGCTGTTTCCAAGCAAGGAAGTCTCAAGGATTACCCGGAACGTGCTGGAGCATTTCCTGAGCAGGGAATCTTCGCAACGTAACAATCAGGAAGTCGCCGATGCGATTTGATGGCAAAACGGTCATTGTGACTGGCGGCTCGCGCGGCATTGGTCTTGCATGCGTTCAGCGTTTCGCGGCGCTCGGTGCAAATGTTTTGAATGTAGATGTTTTGCCAATGGAGAAAACGGACCTGCAAACGCACGATGCGAAGATCGTCTGGTGCGAATCTGATCTTGGCGACCCGTCATCTGCGAGTCGCATTGTGAAAGACTGCATCAGCCGTCTCGGCCCTCCCGATGTGCTGGTAAATAATGCCGCCTATGTCGCTCACAAAGGTGGCAAAGTGGGCGAGACCTCTCTCACGGAATGGCAACGGCAGCTGGATATAACGCTTACAGGAACATTTTTGCTTACCGCTCGCGTGCTGGAATCTATGTCTGAAAAACGCCATGGATCTGTCGTTAATATCGCATCGATCGGTGGCATCCTGCCGTTCGCATCAGCCGCGGCCTATTCCATAGCAAAGGCCGGCATCCTGCAGATGACGCGGTCCATTGCCATCGACTATGGGCGCCAGGGAATTCGTTGCAATGCGGTGGCGCCGGGGCCCATCGATACGCCGACATTTTCTTCCATCAGGAATGATGCATACGAGCTGCAAGACCGCGAAAGCCGGACAGCCATTGGCCGGATTGGCCGTCCTGAAGAAGTGGCCAATGCAGTCGCATTTCTGGTCAGCGAGCAGGCATCTTTCATTACGGGCGCAACTCTGGTTGTGGATGGTGGCTGGAGCGCATCGCAATGGAGTCCTTATCTTGGTCCACGGGAAGTTTGAAAATTGCGATTTTGAGAGTAATCGAGGGACAGCGTGAATACACAATTTGTGGAGCGAAACGGACATCATCGTCAAACCGGTAAAGCTGCAACCAGCGAAGACACCGCCATGTTTCGAGAAATTGAAGAGACGCTTTACACCGCGGTGCTTTCGGATGCTCTCGATGAAATCGGTCATCACAATTGCGCTATGCGTGAACGGATGCGTCCTATTAACTTGAATACTCGTTTTGCCGGATGGGCGCGCACAATTCAATTTCAGGACATGCACTACATCTCTGACGATCCATATCATCTCGAAATTGAAGCGATGGACAGCATTCTTCCTGGGGAAGTAGTTGTGGTATCCACGTATGAGTCGGTCCGGAACGCGCCCTGGGGGGAGCTTCTTTCTACGGCAGCGATTGCTCGTGGATCGCGTGGTGCGGTGGTAGATGGTTTAATTCGCGATGTTCGTACTATCCAGAATCTTGGCTTTCAGATATTTGCATCGGGCATCAAGCCGGTCGATTCACGCGGACGAGGTCAGGTCATCGATTACAACGTTCCCGTGGAGTGTGCTGGTGTCCTGGTAAAACCAGGAGACCTCGTTGTCGCCGACTACGACGGTGTAGTAGTAGTCCCGTTAGAAGTTGTCGGGTCCGTTCTTCAAAAAGCCCGTGCCAAAGTCTCCATGGAAAATAAGAGTCGTGCAGAACTAAAGAACGGCGCTTATCTCGCAGACGTATATGCAAAATATGGTGTTTTGTAGCGACATGAGATTGCTACAAGCTTAGTAGCCAACCGCACCGCTTAAAATTGTGCGCTGATACAGGCAGATGCTGCCTTCGCAGTCTCCACAACCTTCTTCAATGCGTCCATGCTGAGTTGCGATGTCGTTCCTGTGAAGCTGATAGCTGCTACCGGCTCTCCATGTTCAAAAATCGGAACAGCGATGCAACGTACACCAAGCTCCTCTTCCTCATTGTCGATTGCGTAGCCGTTCTTTCGGACTTTTCCTAGTTCTGCCAGAAACCCATCAGCCGTGGAAATGGTGTTCTTGGTAAACCGGGAAAACTGATGCTTTGCCAGTATCGATTTAATGGTTTCTTCAGGCTGATAGGCAAGCAATGCTTTTCCAAGGCCGGTGCAATGCAATTCGGAACATTTTCCAAGGTAAGTATCGAATTTGATGATGCCTCTTCCATCTACCTTTTGGATAAAAATGACCTGGCCTTTTTCCAAAATACCCACATGCGAGGTAAGGCCGGTTTGCTGCACTGCCCAATGCATGTGGGACAGCGCAACTTCAGAGAGCGGAGTGGTGCGCAGGGCCTTGATCCCAAGACCATACATCTTCGCGCTAAGCTGGAAGCGGCGACCTGCCGTCGTCTCTTTGATATAGCCCAGCCGGCCCAACGTGGAAATCAGCACGTGAGTGGAACTCTTCGGCAATTCCAGTTTGCGGCTTAATTCTGAGATGTTCCATCCGCGTCGTGAGGTATTGAGAAACTCAAGAATGGCAAAGGCGCGCTCCACTGAGTTCGCGTCAGATAGACTCATGCTTCACCTCCCCATGTGCTAGAAGTATGAGACATGCCTCGAACGCCAGTCTGCCGGAGCGGGTCTTCCGTCCAGAATACTGAACGAAACGTTTAGAAACGCTGCCTCAGGACTTTTGAGCTACATAGGCAATGCAGTCTATCTCTACACGCATTACCTTGGCTACCATCCCGGTCTGCACGGTGGTGCGGGCGGGTGCAGTGAGAGGGAAGTACTGCTGATAGATCTCGTTCATGCCTGCAAAGTCAGCGGGATCTGTGAGAAAAACGGAACATTTCACAACATCTTCCATCGTCGCTCCGCAACCGTGCAGGATATGACGGATGCATTCCAGCGTGAGACGTGTTTCATGCTGAATATCGCCGAAGGAGAACTGATCTGTTGCAAGATCGATCGGGCCCTGTCCTGAGATGAAAAGAAAATCACCTGCGCGGACTGCGTGCGAAAAGGGACCTCGCGGTTGTGGGGCCCCCGGTACACGTAGAAATTCTGGATTGCTCATTTCTCTACCTATTCAGGCTACGGAGATATTTACCAAGTTTCTCAAACAACTCTGGGCGGTCCCACATGAACTTCTGCGGAAATTGACCGGTGATCTGGTACGGCGCGGGTTCCGGTGGCATCTGCTGCGCCATCTGTTCCTTGGTTACCTTGAATTCGCCAATCCGGTACCCATACATATCCAGGTGCTTTACGCCTAGCCTCAGGGCCTCCTGGCAGATAGCGATGATCTCTTCGGCAGTCGGATGCACCGCCGGTCCTGGCAATCGTTCCTCACGCTGATTGGCCGTCCAGAAAGTAAAGATGATCGGCTTGCCGGGAACGACTTTACGAATGATTTTTATTGCCTCACCGTTCTTCTTTGCTACCTCTGCAGGCGAGTTAGGATCAGAGGTCCATGTGGACACGGTATAGCCGCCCACCGCATCGAAATGCTTCATGGTGCGGCCGAGGTCCCATCCTAGCAGCGCAGGTCTCTTTGGATTGACAAGGCTGTTAATGCTGTCTTCCACATAAAGAACGTGGGCGGGATTAGGGTCAATATCGCGGATGAATCGTACCGTATCGATGGCCCAATCTTCCCACCATTGGTTGCGTGCCTTTACCCACTCATTCCATCTCGCATCGTTGGGTGTGCGTGGCAGCGGCGCTCCAAACGCCTTCTCCTCCCACGCTCCATACGAAATTGCGGCACTGCCACCGAAGGTGTCGTCAAAAGCATAGCCGCGAAAACCGGGGACATCGCGATAGGTATGTGCAACGTCCTGCAGATATCGTTTCCACTCCGTATTGCGCCACTCCGGATTGAAGACATCGAAGCTGTCGAGGACTTTGCCTTCTGCTGTGATCTGCATGAACTTTGGATCGCGGTGCATGGAGTTCGCCACCGGCTGCCAGACAATCAGATAAATGCCTAAACCCGCTTTATGGGCTTTATCCATTGCCTCCAGGGTGTCGTGTTTGCGAGTGACAATTCCAGTGAGATCCACTCCCCAGCACATCAGCACATCGGTAAAACCCAGCTTCCTCATCTCGGTAAAGTCATGCGACCAATCGGTTTTGGGGGCGGAATTGAGCCAGTACCATGCACTGATCCGAACTTTTGGGTTTTGCGACTGCATCGGTACGGTCACAAACAGAACAAGTAGGAACATTATCAGCAGCTTTTTGGACATATTAATTCCCTTGAGATGATTTCAGTGCTGCAATCTCGCAATAGTGTCTTGGATCAAAGAACAAATAACTATCAACCGATGTAGCACGTTCAGCCGGCCGGACAAATTCTATGCGTGATGGCGTGAGTAGAAAGGGACAGAGTGGAGTCGCCAAATCGATTTCTGCCGTTCCAAATGGGGCTAAAACGAGGTGATGCCTGTGGTGTATGCGGAATCGCAATAATATTCTCCGCACGGCCTTACCGAACTCAGATTGAAGACGCGTATAACCCAAACGCACAAAAACCCCACGATGTGGGGTTTTTGTGGGGTCATAAACCTCTAAATGGTTGCGGGGGCAGGATTTGAACCTGCGACCTTTGGGTTATGAGTGGCCGCGCACTCGCGTATCTAACTGATTTCTTTGGTACGGATAGCCACGCGGAAGTACGGAAAAGTACCCTCCAGACAGCTTGGTGGGAGCTTATTGGGAGCGCGTTTCGGAGGTTGGGTTTTCCACCCAAAGGTCGCTGGATTTCGAGTCAATGGCCAAGTCTTCTCTTGTTTCGATTGCTGCGATTGATTGCGATTGTTTCGGATACATGGGACAATAGATTTGAGGTGATGTGATGTCCCAGACACTTCTTATGCCGACCCTGCCCACAGAAACGGATGCCACGCTTGCGCGGGAGACCAGCCGCTTGCTGGCCCCTCGTATACGCTCCAAAGCCCCTCTCCGCGTCCGCGTCGTGGACGCAGCCAAAGAGGAGACCTTGCAGCTTCCCGCACCCGCCGTCCAAATGTTGGTTCGCATTCTGGAAGAGATGGCGAGGGGAAATGCCGTGACCCTGATTCCGGTTCACGCAGAGCTGACGACACAAGAAGCAGCGGATATGCTGAACGTCTCTCGGCCCTACCTAATTCAACTGCTGGACGAGGGAAAGATAGAGTACCGGAAGGTTGGGACGCACCGGCGCGTTCGCTTCGATGCTTTGATGGCCTACAAGCGTCAGGCCGATGCCGAGCGTCGGGCTGCTCTTGCCGAACTGGCAGCGTATGACCAGGAGATTGGGATCTAATCGTGGCAGCGTTCATTGTCTTCTATGACGCGAATGTGCTCTATCCAGCGGAGCTACGCAACTTCCTTATGCACCTTGCTATGACGGGAATGTTTCGTGCCAAATGGTCCGCAGATGTTCACGAAGAATGGATCAGCAGTCTTTTGAAACGCCGTCCTGACCTCACACGCGAGAGATTGGAACGCACCCGGCGGCTTATGGATCAAGCCGCTCCCGATGTGCTTGTTACGGGATATGAACATCTCATCCCTGGCCTCGTTCTCCCTGATGAAAAAGACCGGCATGTGCTGGCAGCAGCAATCCGTTGCGGAGCCAGCGTCATCGTTACTTTCAATCTGGCAGATTTTCCGCGTGAATCGCTGCGAGAGTTCGGAATCGAGGCGCAACATCCTGACGAGTTCATCTTCAATTTGTTCGACCTTGCTCCCGGCCTTGTCATCGAAGCCGCAGAGAACCACCGGAGCAGCCTGAAGAACCCACCCAAAAACGTCGATGAATACCTGGCTATGTTGGAAGCTCAAAGGCTGGCACAGACGACCTCTGCCCTCCGTGAATATATGCACGGCTTGAATTGAAGTTGTGTTCTTCCAGACTTCCCGCGACAATCGCTAATCAGGAATCAAAAAGTATTGCGGGGGCTTGTCATATATTTGAGCAAGCTGGATAAGTTCAAACACTTCGACGCTGCGCTCACCCGTCTCGCATTTCGAGAGGAAGGAGTGCGGCCTGCCCATGCGGGCAGCTACTTCCCGCTGTGTCAGCCCTGCTTGCTCACGGGCCGAAATCAGTTTTTCAATAAACCTGTCATAGAGAGCCTTGTGTTGCGCCGTCCTGCCTTTGCGGGATACGCGGGTCTCAGGCTTTTTCTGTTTCTTCACCTTTCAAGTGTGGGAAACGCTTGACGAATCCCCTAATAGGGGACAGGCTGGATTGCATCGAATTCCTTCAGGAGATCGAGTGTGACGAGAGATCATTTGGAATGTCCCGAGGTGGCTGGAAAGACGATCAAGTCGCTGAAGCTATATGAGGACGATGCAGACGGATGTGAAACCCTGATTGAGTTCACGGATGGCACGTCGTTCTCCAGTTCCGTGTGCCATCAGCCGACCTTCAAAGGAACACTGTTTGAGAGTGGTGCTGGAACGCCGAAAGTCATTCGCAATTACGAGCTGTAGCTGGCGTCGTCATGCCTTACGGGCATGACGAACGCTCGAAATGTCATTGGACGTTTGCGCCATCCGAACTTAGCTTTGCGCCTAGCTGACAACACCGAGTCAGCGGAGGTGCAAAGATGCTCAGAATCCGCCGCGCAATCCGGTTGGGAAAGACTCTCAATCGGTCGTCCAATCTTCCCGCCAAATGGCGGACAAACCCCTTCTCAAAGCAATCCCTCCGCCATGCCCTGCATGTGATGGGACCGACCCTCGCCGCGCTCCTGTTTGCAGGAGTCGGAAGTGGTGTCGCGCACGCTCAGGGAACGATGGACTTCTCTGGCGCGACGACGTTGATGTCAACCTTCAAAACGTTCGCCATGTACGCCGGGGCTGTCATCTGCCTCGGCGGTCTCATCTTCGCTGGCATTCGCATGATGTCAGGAAGATTTCAGGACGCCATACCTGGTCTCTTCGGTGCGTTGTTCGGTGCTGGAGTCCTGGGATGGGGCGCGGGCTGGATCGGTTCTTTGACCGGCCAGAACATGTGAGGTGCGCCCATGACCAAGCGGGGAGAACCGTTACCGATCAATCAGGCGCTCAACCGGCCTCGGGCCAAACTTGGCCTCGACCTCAGCGCATGGATGGCGATTGTCTTCGTCTGCGTAACGGTTTTCCTCGTTGGGTTTCGCCTGTTGGCGATGATGGCCTTCCCCACGCTTGCCGTGGGCGCGTGGCTCATCGTTCGTAAACACCCAAAGATGTTTCAGCTATGGGGCTTGAGCCTCAGCCAGAAGTCCTATTATGACCCGCGCAAATACTGAGCAAAGCAAATTCGTTCCGTGGTTCGCAACGGCGGGAGCCGCGTGCAGCATCGTTCCGATTGCACGCTTCATCAGCTCCAACATCTTCGCGCTCAAGGGCGGCGGGTACGGATGCCTGTTCGCTCTGACCGGCATTGACGAAGAGGGTTTGACCGACCAGGAGCTTGAATCGCGGATGCGCTCAATAGAAGGCGCATTGCGCGGCCTTCCCGAAGGCTCTTGCCTGTATCAATACACCCGCGTCATGTCGGGGCATGAGCTGCCACGACAGAAGTCCTACAGCAATCCCGTCACACAGGTATTCGTGGACGACCGGCTCAACTTCCTTGAAAAGACCGCAGCGTTCCGCCGCATTGACCTGCATTGGTGCCTCACAGTGGAGCCGCCCAAGCTGAAGGCGTTCGAGCGCAAACCGCAGGAGAACTCTGCCGACACCTCGCGGTTGCTGGCAGAGCTTCAGAAGTCGGCAACGATTCTCGAAGGCCATCTCGGCAGTTTGTTGGGGTTGCGCGTGCTCGACAAGCAGAGCACATTTCAGTTCTTTTCCTATCTCTTCAATCTTGAGGAATGGGCCTCGCAGTTGCAGCTCCGCGACGATACGGGCGTGGACCGCCAGATCGTGAGCAATGCAGTCGCATGGCACAGCGACTATCTGCGCGTCGGCAAACGCTACGTGCAGATGTTCTCGCTCAAGACGACGCCGGAGGCGTCCCGCCCCGGCCTCTTCTCGGGCCTGCTGACCCTCGATTGCGATAGTGTCCTGTGCTCGACATGGCGGCCCAAGTCCACTGCCGCGGCCCGGAGTGAGATCGACGCACAAGAGAAGTTCATCAGCTTTTTCAAAGTCGGCGTTCTGACCCGCGTGCTAAGCGGGCGCGATACCGCTTCACTCGAAACCGGCGCGGGCGCGAAGGCCGCCAACAGCAACGTCGATGACCTGAGCCTTGTCATCCGCGAGCTGGACAAGAAGGCGCAGGGCGAATACTCATTGCGGCTCCTGCTCGCGGGTCGCAGTGCGGAGCAGCTACGCGACACCGCGCCTGCCGTGCATCGGATCTTCGTCGATGCGCGAGCGCAGGTGATCGAAGAGACGCTTGGCAATCTGTCCGCGTTCTACGCCATGTTTCCCGGCAATGGGAAGTTCAATGTCTTTCCGATGTGGCTCAGTGAGGAACATCATGCGCGGCTCTCTTCCGTGTTCGCGCCGCACATCGGACACCCGCACTCTGAAGACCTCGATTCCGAATACTTGAATGTCTTCGAGACACGCACGCGGACGCCGTTCTTTCAGGACGTGTACGTGGACGGCGTGCGCGTCATGCTTATCATCGGTCCCACGGGTTCAGGGAAAAGCGTGATCGGCAATGCGACCGTTGCGCTTGAACAAAAGTACGGCGGATTTACTTACATTTTTGACATCGGCGGTAGCTATGAAAGCGTTGTGGAGCTGTACGGAGGCCGTGTTGACCGCATCGGCAAAGATGGCCCCCGCGTCGCGTTGTTCGCATTGGAGCCGACCGACAGCAATATCAAGTTCCTGTACAGCTTCATCAAGCTACTGCTCACGAATGGCGGTGCGGAGCTGGAGCCGGAAGACGACGATGTGATTCACAAGGCCGTGCAGGATATGTATCTGCTCGACCCGGAAAACCGTCGCCTGTCCAATCTCTTCCTTCCCAAGAAGCTAGACAGGTATCTCTCGAAATGGGTTGGGCGAGGCGTTTATAGTGCCATCTTCGACAACATAGACGACAGCCTCTCACTGTCTCGCGTACAGTGCTTTGACTTCCAGGGCATCAATAACGCGCAGTACGCCGACCTCATAGAGCCGCTGATGGTGTGGCTGCTACGGCGTATCAACGATGTGCTGTATGACGCCGCCAATCTTGGAGTGCCGAAGCACATCCTCATCGAAGAAATCTTTAGCTCGATGAAGAATCGCCAGTTGCTCGAAGGCGCTCTCGCGTCCATCAAGACCGTTCGCAAGAATCTTGGCGGCGTCACCATGATTGGTCAATCGGCAGAAGACCTTGGCGAAAACGCCGACAGTATTGTGAACTCCTGCACCTCCTTCCTGTTCCTGAAAGACACCACTTTTAACCGGAAGCGGTACGCCGAGTTGTTCAAGATGACCGAACAACAGCTCGCTCTCTTCGAGAGCTTGCAGGACCGCGAGGCGCTTTATATGCGCCGCGACGGACTCACGAAGGTTGTTCGCCTGAATCTCGACGCACGCAGCTACGCGACGTTCTCCACCAAACCCAAAGACCGCGTTCGCCGGTCGAAGCTGATTGCCAAGTATGGACTCACCGAGGGCATTACACGTTTTGCCCAGGGCGAGTCTGCATAACCACCGAAAGGACCAGAGAAATGAAACCACCCATTCTTATCTTCGTCGCCTGTGGCCTTACATTCACTGCCTCCGTCGCCTTTGCCTCTGGCCCCGGTACATCCGATGCCAAACACCTTCAACCCAATGCGCCGCGCACCATCACCGTGTCCGAGGCGGACACGCCGCCTGTGGTTCGCGCCGGTCTTCTGCAATCGACATTGATTCTTCTCCCCGCTGAGGAGAAGGTTGCGAATGTCTTTGCGGGTGACACCGTGGATTGGGTCTTTGACGGCGGCCACGTCGCCAGCCGCTTTATCAGCATCAAGCCAAAGGTCGCGGGCAGCACAACGGACGTGCATATCGTCTCCGACCACGGCAACGAATATACGCTCCAGTTGCGCGAAGTCTCCGGCGACGACGATCCGCATTTCGATTCCAAAATCTTCATCACACCCGGCGACAAGGCCGCGAAGGAGAAACTGACCGAGCTGCCCGTCTTCGTTCCCGCCGCCGAGCTGGACAGAGTGAAGCAGGAGGCCGCCGCAGCGCAGGCGGCGCAGGCCGCCACGCTGAAGGCGGAGAAGGCACAGGAGGAGACATATCGCAGCCAGTATCCCGGCAGCTTGCACTTTGATTACACCTGGGACAAATCGAAGGGCAAGGAGCTTGGCTTACAGGCGATATGGCGCGATGACAAATTCACGTATCTACGGGGGCAGTTTCAGGAAACACCCGCCCTGTATGAAGTGAAAGATAAGAAACCATCCCTCATCAACTTCGATTTCAGCAACGGTCTTTACACGGTTCCGAAGGAGCTGGACAACGGCTATCTCGCCATTGGCAAACAGAAAGTGGAGTTTCATCGCACCGAGGAAGCGAGGTAGCCATGCCGGACCCGAATCAGAACATACCCGCGACCGTACCGGAACAGCCGGAGTCCAAACCGCCACTGCGTAAGAGTATGCCAGTCGTTATCGCCCTGGTCGTCATCATCGCACTTATCGGTATAGCCAATCTCTCCAGCCTCTTGAGCGGCAATAAGAAGAGCGCGGTGGTGAGTACGATGCCGATGCGTCCGGCAGCGCCCAACGCGCAGCAGGTAAACAGTTTTGAGTCGCAGCAACAGCTACAGGCCCAGCGTGACGCCGAGGCGCGGCAGCACCAGCAGGAGCTTGCCGCCGCTCTCCAGCAACTCCAGCAGACCGAAGGCGCTCCCGGTCCAGAGGCCGCTGGCGCACCGCCGATGACCGCCGCGCAACGCGCCGCGATCTACGGCGACAGCCCCAACGCGCCGCAACGCACCTCGAATATATCGCAGGCTCAGGCCGAGGCCAAGCAGAAGGAGCTTGCGAAGGAGAAGCAGCAGCAAGACGCCATCAACAGCGGTACCGTTGCGATTGATTTTGAGCGTACCGCTCCCAGACCTGTAACGGCTGAGGCCGCGCAGGAGACGGCTGCTACCGCAGCCGGCAGCGCGGCTCCGTCCAAAGCAGCCAGTACAGCGGCAAAGGCCGATGCCCAAAAGAATCCGATGGCCGGATATGACTTCGATACCTACGATGGCCGCCTCTATCGCGTTTTCGAGGGAACGGTAATTGAGGGCGTTGTCACCAATCACATTGACGGCGGTTTCAGCGGCCCGATTATGGTTTCGCTCACGACCGACCTGTACTCCCACGACCATCAACAGCTTCTCTTGCCGCAAGGTACGCGACTGCTTGGCGATGTGCAGAGTGTCGGCAACGCGCAGCAGCGCAAGATGTTCGTCACCTTCCATCGTGCTATCTGCCCGGATGGGTTTTCGCTTGAGTTTGCCAAATACATCGGACTTGACCAGATCGGCACCACCGGCCTTGCTACGAAGGTCAATCACGGTTATTTGCAGGCATTCGCAGTCGCAGCCGCTATCGGCGGCTTAGGCGGACTCGCGCAGATCGGGAATGGTGGCAGTGTTCTCGATCCTTCCGTACAGATTCGCAACGGGATCTCCGAACAGTCCGCTGTTGAAGCGGAGCAAGTGTTGAATCACTTCCTCAATAGGCTGCCAATCATCACGCTTAAAGAAGGTTCACGTGCCCGCGTGTACATCGGCACGGACCTTTTGATTCCGTCCTACGCAGAACATCGCGTCGATCCCACGTTGTAAATGAGCAATTCCATCCACCGCAGGAGGTAGTATGACAATCACAATCATCAATCGTCGCAAATGGCTCATCGGAGGCGCGGCAGTATTGCTCACCGCAACACCGAGCTTTGCCTTGTTCGGCATCGGAGATATTGTCTTCGACCCGACCAGCTACGCCAGCCTAGTATCGCAGCTCACCACACTTCAGACGCAGTACACGATGCTGAAGAACAACATCACTCATTTCTCTTTCAAACAGCAATGGCAGACAACATTACACGCGCTTGAAAACGTGAATGTCGCCAATATGTTCGGAGAGACGGCGGGCATGAGCATCGCGCTCAATAGCAACTCTCCTTCCGCATCAAGCACAGCATGGAAAGCCGCCACCGTGACGATGAACGGTAGCGCACCGACATACCTTGCCAGTCAGTCTCTCGGCAGCTCCCGCACGTCGCAGCTTGCCTTGATCGAAACGTCCGATGCCGTCTCGCCCGACTGCCTTACCGCTGTGGGTCAGTACCGGAGCGAGCGGAGTACCAATGCCGCGTCCAACGGTTCGCTCCTGTCTTCGCAGTTCGATGTTTCTGATTCGACCAACAGTGAAGTCCAGCAACTCAATCTCCTTAATGCAGCAGAAGCGCAGAAGATGGCCGAGATGCAGTCGCAAGGCACGCTACAGGCTTGCCTTGCTTCGCAGATGACACTTGCCAACATGGAACGCAGAAACGCGCAAGCTGAAGACCTCAACACCGCCGTCTTCGTCCAGCAGCAGCGTTCCACCAATGACACCAGCGCCGCCAATGAAAGCAATACATGGGCGACCTATCTCCCGTAATTGGAGACTGCAATGTTGAAAGCGATCAACACCAAAATCCTGCTCGCCATCCTCGCGGCTCTGGCCGCCATCGGTGGTGCGCTTACCTACCAGCGGCATGAGGTGGCGAAAGCCGCCGCAGCCGCCGCCAAAGCAGCGGCCATCCTTCAGCAACAACAGAAGGAGGCCGAAGAACGAAAGGCCGAGAATGAGGCGTTCCGGCAGCGCGTGGAGGCGGACAAGAAGAAGCACAACTCCGCTGCCGCCCATGAAGGCAAAACGTGGCAGAAGTACATTCCCTAAACGCTATTTGAGGAAGGAGGGCGATATGGTTTCCATTGCATTGTTGGCACAAGCATTGCCGAGCGCAAGTTCCGGGGTCGATTGGCTGTATCAATTTACCAACAACCTTACCAATCTGACGACGCAGAACGGTGGTGCGCTTACGCAGCTTGGACTCACGGAGCTTGCCTGCATTTCTCTCTTCGTTCTCATTAGCCTGGTCATCAACTGGAACACGCAGAGCATGACATTCCGTTTTCATGCCCAGCCGGTTCACGCAGGCGATTTGGTGAACTTCCTGTTGCGGCTCATCATCTGCTGCCTGCTTGAAAGCTATTGGGTAAACCCATTTCCCGGCGCGAGCTTTGGCATCAATCATTTCTTTTCGTACATCGCGCAGGCGATGGTTGCGGCCTTCGATCAGAACTCGCTCGACAATCTCCTCCAGCTTTTCAAAACCGCTGGTGACAATACCGCCATGCCGTCGCTCATGGCCCCCGTTCAGATCCTTTGCTACTTCGTCGTGCAGGCCCTTCTCGGCATCGCGTCCGCCATCCTGTTTGTCATAAATTGCAGCGCCTTCATCCTCTATGGCGTGACCGCATTGTTCGGCCCCATCTTCGTCCCACTCTTAATGACAAAGACGTTCCGAGCGAAGTTTTTTCACTTCTTCGACGTGCTTATCAGCTTTGCTATGATTCGCGCCGTCGCAGCCGCTTTCATCTTCGTTTGGGGCGGCTTTATGAACGCTTTTATTCAGCAGACGTTCAATGGAAATTACTCAATAGAAATGTGGCTTGCCAACCTCATTCCGTGCATCATGGTGTTTGTCGCCTTCATTGTGAACATGCTCTTTATTCCGAGCATGACACAAGCGATTTTCGGTGGAGCTGCCGGAGCTGCCGAGAACATCACGAAGCTTGCGACAACGGCTGCTTCGACAGTCGCCATGCTGGGAGGAGGATGAGCTTATGTTCGAGTATCTATTGCGTGTAAAAGCCCTGCATCGCTTAGGAATGGGAAGACCTTTCCTGGCTGCGTTTATTGCAATCTTCGTGGGCGCGGTTATAGCGGGTGTGATTTACGCCTGCGTCGTGTTCCACGCCGTCAACGAAAGGAGTCATCCTCCCCATGTCCACGCACACAGCAGCAGTCAATGAGCAACCGATACTATCGCCAGAGCAAGCCCTGCTCACCGATCAGATTGGCAATGAAGTTTATGCTTCTCATTACGCCGAACGGAAAACCTATCGCTTCATCCTCGCCTGTGAAACGATTCTGCTCTGCGTGGCTATATGGAGCAACGTATCCCTTGCCCATCGTCCTGTAGTTAACCGCTACGTCCGCATTGACGAGATGGGCCGTGCCCAGGCGATCCAGTACAGCGATTTGAACTATAGCCCGCGTGAGGGAGAGATTCGGACATACCTCACCGATTGGGCGAATTACCGCTATACGATCAGCCGCGACACCATCGCCAAGAAGTATCCCCTCAACTATTACTTCCTGTCCGGCAATTTGGCTTCGCAGTTGATGACTGACGACAACCAGAATCATCTTGTCTCGCAGGTCGTGGGCGGCCAGATCGAGCAGAGCGATGTAGAGGTAAAGAACGTCACCATCACATCCATGTCGCAGGAGACGATTCAGGGCGCAGTCCTGGCGCGTGGGACGGCTCTCTTGGCTCTCGACAAGGTCTACTCGCCAAGCCATTCCCGCCAGCCGCGTACCGAGCATTGGATGCTCAGTCTCACCTACTACCTGAATCCCAAGCAGGTCAGCGATCAGGCCAAAATCTACCCGCAATATGAGTTCATCAATCCTTTGGGATTGACCATCACCGAGTTTCACGAAAACCGTGTCTCGGTTGAACCCATGGCTCCCGGTACTCCAGCAGCCGCAACAGACGGAGCGGTACGGTGAGCTTCGAGCTGATATTGCCGTTCTTTCCCGACGAGCTGCGGACGCTATTGTTGGACCCGTCCATCTCGGACTTGATGATTAATGGCACAACCGGCGTGTACGCGGATCGTGGCGGCGTGGTTGAGCACATTGCGCTGTCCACACCGTACAGCAACGACCGCCTGCAAGCGGCGATAGAGCGCGTTGCCCGTATCCTCGGACAAGACCTTACCAGCCAGAATCCCATCCTCAATACTCGCCTGCCGGACGGCTCCAGAGTCGCCGTCGTCGGCTCGCCATCGTCCATCAATGGCCCGACATTCACCGTCAGGAAGTTCAACCGGTGGTTCACATCGGATGAGCTGATTGCATCAGGCAGTTTGCCGGAACAGATTCGGGATACAGTTATCGCCCTTATTGCAGAGCGGAAGAACGGCATCATCAGTGGCGGAACTGGTAGTGGGAAGACAACTCTGATGAAGGCACTCCTAGACCATGTGCCGTTGCAAGAACGGCTCATCGTCATCGAGCAGCCTGCCGAGCTAAAGATAACCCATCCGAACGCCGTTCGTTGGGAAGCAGTCGAGGCCATTCCCGGTCAGGTTGCCGTGACGCCAAGCCAGCTTGTCGCCGCAGCTCTGCGGCACCGTCCCGACCGCATCATCATGGGCGAGATACGCGATGAGTGCGGTTATGACCTACTGCAAGCGATGAATACCGGGCATGGTGGAACGCTGTCCACCATCCACGCCAAGAGCGCGTGGGACGCACTCAACAGGCTATCGGACTTGGCCCTGAGTGCCAGGGCGAATCTGAACCATTCTTTCATCCGTTCGGAGACGGCGGAAGCCATCGACTTTGTTCTGTATTGCGAGCGCGATCATGCTGGCCGACGCCGGGTACGCGAGCTGATTACCGTAAAGGGCTACAGCCATGCGGATCAGTCCTTCGAGACCGAGGACATCTATCGAGTCTCCACCACAGCAAGCGCGGCATGAGTTGACGATGGAAACCCGAGTTGGAGCGTTCGGTATGAGAAGCCTTCTTGAGCATGATGCGGCGAATACATCCTCACCGTTGGAGTGTGCTTTTGAGCATGGGCGCACCGAACTTCGAGACGAGCGAAACGGATGCGAGGGCCGCTGCTTTGCCCGGAGGTCAGGCAGAGAACGTGGTTCTGGTTTGCCGTTCGACGGCATCGTCAGGAAGCGAAGGATGCGCGTTGTTCCGGTGCGTGTCTCCCCAATGCCATTCCGTCCCGTGTTCGGTCACTGCTTCGGGGCCTATGCGACGCCCGGCGGCAGACTCGTTCTTCTGCTTTGCTATGCACCCTACGGGTTACGGTTTCCACCTTCGGCGGACCCACCGTAAATGCAGAACTTCGGCCTTGGGAGTCGCGCCCACTCGCTAGGCTTCGCCGGGTGTGACCCGAACGAGGTTCGGGAATTCAAAAACGGAGACACTACCATGTACCTCAATCGCGCTACCCTCATCGGCTACCTTGGCAACGACGCCGAGGTTCGCAACGGCAAAAACGACCAGAAGTTCACTACGTTCTCGGTTGCCACCAAGACCTCCTATAAGGACAAAGAGAGCGGCGAGTACGTCTCGCATACCGAATGGCATCGCTGCATCGTCTTCGGGAAGTTCGGTGAGTTCGCGGCCACGCTCAAGAAGGGCGCACACATTCAGGTTGAGGGCGAGATTCGTCACACCGAGTACACGCCCAAGAAGGCGAAGAAGCCGGTACGCACGGACAGCATTCGGGTCACTTCCATCCTCAAGCTCGACCGCGCAGAGAAGGCCGGCGCGGACGAGCAGGAGTTCGACGAGATGCCCGCAGAGGAAGAGACCGAATAGGCCCTTCCTCCGCATGGTGAGGCCCGGCTTATCACCGGGCTTCTTTCACTGCTTAGGCTCGCATGATCGCAACTCACCAGAGGTGCCGCTATGAGTCAAATCGCCGCCAGTTTCCTCAGACGTTGCTTCGCCCCTGAAGAGACGATTGCTCTTCTGCTTCGGGGAGAGAACGGTGCTACTCCCATGCAGCGAGTCGTGCGTTTGGAGCAGGCTTTAGAAACACGGTACATGGCATGGCTCTCCTACGAGAACCAGCATGGTCGCAACAACATCTACGTTGCCGCCAATCCACTTCACCCCGGCAGCCGCAAACGAACGAAAGAGAGCATCGCATCCGTTCGCCATCTATATATAGACATCGACACGGATGGAGATGCCCGACTCGTTGCGCTCCGGGCATCGGAGATGGCGCCGCCGCCGACCTCGATTCTGTTTACATCGCTGGGTAAGTATCAGGTGCTTTGGCGCGTCGAAGGCTTCGACTTTGTGCGGCAGGAACAGACGCTTAAGCTGCTCGCCATCGCTTTCGGCGGCGATCCCGCTTGTACCGACTGCAACCGTGTCCTGCGCGTCCCCGGTTTCCTGAATCGGAAGTATGACCCGCCGTACAAAGTCACGGTCGAATATCCCGACGATTCCATCTGGACTCCCGATGACTTTCAGTTGGATTCGGTCGCGGTCGATGCCATGCGCTTTACCTGTGCTTCATCGTCACAAAAACCGTCGTTGACGCACAGCCATTCAGAATCGAATTGGGCATGGGTTCTGCATGAGCTTGCCCACGGCAAAGATGCCGTGACGCTCACGCACGAGCTGGCTTCGCGCCGCGCTGACAAGCCCAATCCGCTCTACTACGCGCAACGCACTATCGACGTGGCTTCCGCTCGTCTCTGGCTTATCGAAGGCAGCAGCTTCGAGGACGTGATTGCGATGCTCGAATCCCGCCGCTGCCATGAGCTTCCCGCCGCACTGTGCTCCGCTCGTGCGCGGGAGATTGCCGTCACCGCACACCGCATGATTGCCCGCAGAAAATCCGCTTGATTGCACTACCAAAGGAGAATTCAATGCCACTGCTAGAAGTCACCCAAACCCGCCACGTCAGCGCCTCGATTCGGCTTACTGAACCGACTGCTTTGTTGGTCGATCAGTATGCTGCTTTCATCAAGGCTCCGGCAGACAATGTTGTCGAAGAATCCCTTAAGCATGTCTTCGCCAAAGACCGCGACTTTCAGGAGTATCTGAAGTCGCCCGAAGCACAGCGGATTACGCCGACGCTGCGCGTGCGCCGTGGCAATGCCAATGACGGCGCGGAAGCATCGGCAAAGAAGCCGGTATCCGCTGCATCCTCGGCATCCCAAACACCGACATCTGTGGCGGGATCGAGAGCATGATTCTCCGCCTACATCCGTGGCAGTACCAAAGCGGTGCTTCGCACCGGATGTATTTCGACACTCCACCCCTAGTAGGGAGCTGTTTAGCTCCCTGCGGGAGCTAATGGGTTCCGTGGCAAAGTACAGGACTTACGAAAATCGGGGAGCTTATTAGCTCCCGGCGATTTTCGAGAATTGGAGCACTGCGGCATGGCGATTCTCGATGCACAGATGAGCACGAAACGCGGCAAGATTCGTGGCCGTGAGAGCCGGAATCAGACGCTCACGACCAAAGTTACCGCCACGGAATACCGCGCCGTGGAGGACGCCGCAGCCTCGGAAGCCAAGACGACCGGCGAATGGCTGCGTGACCTGGCTTTGGAAGCCGTCGCAGTAAAAGCGGCAGGCGGCACGGAAACGGTCATGCTACCGGAGATCGTAGGCGTCCGTTTGCTGCTCGTGAATGCGTTGCGCTCCGTTGCTATCGGGCAAACGATGACACCCGAAGCATTCGACAAGCTACTGGATCAGATCGGTACGGCGAAGCATGAGCTGGCCGGAAAACTCCTGGCCGAAGGAGGGAGATAAGGCGATGGCAAAGACAATGTGGGGTCGCAAAGAGACGATCATCTGGCCGCAACGTCGGCCCATTTATACCTACGGCGCGATCTTCGCCGCCATCGTTCTGACAGCCGTGTTTGTCTATGCTCGACTGCGGTTTGTCGGTACGCCGTTGGAGCGGTTTTATATGCCGGTCTATGTGCGTACATCCTTCCTTGGATCATTCAGCCGGACGCATAGCAGCCAGTACCGGATGCTCTTTCTGACGGGACGGGGTCAGAAGCCAAGCCCTGCGATGGCTGAGGACGTGGTGCGTGGAAAGACCATCGAGCCGAGTGGCAGAATCATTCCACTCGCGCTTTCCCCGTCTGCCGTCCAGCGCGGAAACGACCTGCTCTTTCGGGGCCCGGTACGGAACTATGTAGACGCCCCGCTGTGCGACTACCTCAAGGTCGCCGTCTATAAGAATGACCTGTCGGCCATGCTAAAAATCCCGCTGCTTTGCGGCGCTGGCATCTTCCTGCTCCTGTTGCCGTTCGCCGTCACAAAAGACGTGAGACGGCAGAAGTCGCTCAAGTATGGACGGCGGCTCAAAGGCCCGGAACGTCTCACGCCGCAGGAGTTCAATCGCGCCGTCAAGGGCGATGGCATCGGCTTTAAAACCGATGACATGAAAGAGATGATTCGCATTCCGGCGAAGGCCGAAGCGCAGCACATGCAGATCATCGGAGACACAGGCTCAGGCAAGTCCGCCCTGCTGTTCCAGGTGCTCCGGCAGGTGCAGGGCCGGGGTGATTCCGCTATCGTCTATGACCCGGCCCGCGAGTTCGTAAAGCGGTTCTATGACCGCGGCCGTGGCGATGTCATTCTCAATCCTTTGGACAAGCGCTGCCCCTATTGGGGGCCAGCCGAAGACCTGCGTAGCCGCTCCGAAGCAAAGGCATTAGCTGCATCTCTCTTTCAACCACCACAGGATCGTAAGGGCGAGTTTTTCATCGAGTCGCCGCAGAAAATCTTTGCCTTTCTGATGGCCTACAGGCCGACGCCGGACGAGCTGGTGCAGTGGATGTCGAACCCGGATGAGATCGACCGCAGGCTGAAAGGAACGGAGCACGCACATCTGATTGATCCGCGCGCCCAGCAACAACGTGCCGGTGTTCTGGGCTCGCTCGGCCTAGTCGCGGACAGCCTGCGCCTGCTCCCAAAGAGAAACGAAGGCAACGGCACATGGACAGCAACGGAATGGGCTGAGAAGCGGAAAGGATGGATCTTCATTACGTCGCTCCCGGCAGAGCGCGAAGCCCTCCGTCCATTGCAGAGTTTGTGGATTGATTGGCTGGTTTTGCGGCTGTTGAACGAACCGACGAAGGAGCAAAAGCGCGTGTGGTTCGTAATTGACGAATTGGCGAGCTTGCAGAAGTTGCCGCAGCTTCATACAGCCATCACCGAAGGGAGAAAGGGACAGAATCCCGTTCTGCTTGGCTTCCAGGGCAAGGCACAGCTTGAGTACCTGTACGGCCATCTAGCCGAGGTGATGCTGTCGCAGCCTGCGACTAGCGTTTGGCTCACGACGAAGGAGCCGAATGCTGGGGAATGGGTGTCCAAGTTCATCGGCAAAGTGGAGATCGAACGGCTGCGCGAAACGCACTTCGATGGGACACGCGCCGGTCACAACTTCACCATCGAAAGGCAGGTTGAACCTCTAGTGCTGGAGTCGGAAATCTCCGGCCTACCGGACCTTCATGCCTTCATGAAATATCAAAACAAGGTCACGTACTTTTCCTTTCCGTACTTCGATATGCCGGAGGTCGCCAAGCCATTCGAGCTGCGCGAACGCCCGGATGACAAGCTGCCGTATATCCCGAAGACGGAACCCGGTACGGCGGAATTGGCACAGGAGCCGCAGCCTCCCGCCGCTCCTGCCGAACCGCAGCCACAACCCAACGAGCCTGCCGCAGCGCACGAGAGGCAGCAGGAAACCAGCGCGCAGGACGATACCAGCGAGCAACAAGCTCTCACGTTCAAGGGATAAGGATCTGCCATGCTGAACATCTCGAAGCCGCTTTCCGCGTCCCAGGCCCAGACCTATCATGCCAAAGAGTTCACCGCCGCCGAGCAGAACTACTGGAAGCAGGGCGACACCATTCAGGGCGAATGGCATGGCAAACTGGCCTCTGAGTTTGGTTTGTCGGGAGCCGTGGGCGCGGAGGAGTTTGCCCGTTTGTCGGAAGGTCAACACCCGGAAACCGGTAAGCAGTTGGTATCGCATCGCGTCGTCCATGAATACAAGAACGCGGATGGCAAAGTCATCTCTCCGGTCGAGCACCGCGCCGGTTGGGATGCTACCTTTTCCGCCCCGAAGTCCATCTCTTTGACCGCCCTTGTCGGTGGCGATGACCGGGTGCGCGAAGCACACCGAGAGGCCGTGAACGTCGCCTTGAATGAATTGGAGAAGTACACGCAGGCCCGCATCGGTGGTAACAATCCCGCCGAGACGACTGGGAAGTTTGCGGCGGCAAAGTTTGAGCATGACACCGCTCGTCCGGTAGATGGGTATGCCGCACCGCAACTCCACACGCATGTCGTCATCTTCAACATGACCGAACGCGACAACGGAAAGATGCGGGCACTACAGCCGCACTCCCTATTTGAAAGCCAGCAGTTCGCAACCGCTGTTTATCAGTCTCATCTGACCTACAAGTTGCGCGAACTTGGCTATGAAAGTGAAGCTGGCAAGAGCGGCGCACCCGACGTAAAGGGCTATACGGTGGCCTATCTTGAGGCATCCAGCCCTCGCCGCCAGCAGATCGAAGAAGCTCTCTCCCGCAGTGGGTTTGCCGGGCCGGAGGCAGCGCAAATCGCCGCCCACAATACCCGCGACAAGAAAGTCATCCTGTCTCCCGACCAAGTCCTGGCCGCGCACAAACAAATAGCCGCTGAGTTCGGCAATCAGGCCGACCGGGTTGTGGCCGAGGCACGGCAGCGGCGCGTGGAACAGACGCAAGAGCGCCCTCCAAACGAAAGGCAGCAGCAGGTACGAGAGGCTGTCACTTTCGCCCGTGATAAGGGATTCGAGCGTGAGGCCGTCGTAGACGAGCGTGCTCTCTATGTGGATGCGTTACGCCGTGGCATGGGAGAGATGACTTATCCGGAGGTGCGCTCCAGCTTCGAGGCTCGCATCGCCTCTGGCGAGTTCAAACAAATCACTGACGACAGTTCCAAAGCCGGACGCAGGTTTACCACCGCGGCGACCATCAAAGCTGAAAGTGAAATCGTGCAGAAAGTGCAGGATGGGCAGAGCCGCGCACCGCAGATCATGGGAATTGAGAGCGCGGTCCCGCTCGTAGACTCGCGCCCTCATTTCAATGCCGCGCAGAAGAGGGTTGTCGAAGAGGTGCTTACGTCGTATGACCGTGTGCAGGGACTACAGGGGCGGGCGGGCAGCGGCAAAACTTCGGTGCTTTCTCTGATACGCGAGGGAGCAGAGAAGAATGGCTATTCGGTAGAAGGATTTGCGCCAACGTCGCGGGCTGCCAAGCAGCTCCGCGACGCGGGTATTAAGGCAGACACATTGCAACGCTTCCTTGCGGGCGGCGGCCTGCAGGCCGCCGGCGATCCCGCAAACAAGCATCTCTATATGGTTGACGAATCCTCTCTCGCATCGACACAACAGATGCGTGACTTCCTCCAGAAGATCGGCCCACAGGACAAAGTTCTGTTAATTGGAGACACTCGCCAGCATCAGGGCGTCGATGCCGGAAAGCCTTTCGAGCAGCTTCAGGAAGCTGGCATGAGGACCGCGCAGCTTGACCAGATTGTGCGCCAGAAAGACCTTGAATTGCTGAAAGCCGTCGAGCATCTGTCCAATAACGAAACGGCTCTTGGTGTCGAGATGCTATCGCAGCAGGGGCGCATCACACAGATTGAAGACCCGCAGGAACGTATCGCGGCCATCGCAAAGAGCTATGCCGCCCATCCTGAAAACACTCTCATCGTCTCGCCGGATAATGCCTCGCGCCGCGCCATTAATCAGGCTGTGCGGCAGGAATTGCAGACGCTTGGCGTCGTGGACACGAAAGACCATTCCATGCGCGTTCTCACGCCGCGCAACGATATGACAGGAGCCGACCGCGAGTGGGCCGCACGATACCAGCCCGGCGATGTTTTGCATTACGTGCGCGGCAGCAAAGAACGCGGTATCGAGGCCAGAAGCTACGCCCAAGTCGTCACTACAAGCCCGGCTGAGAATCTTGTCACCGTGCGGAAAGAAGACGGCCAGCAAGTGACCTATGACCCGTCAAGGTTGCGCGGCGTCGCCGTGTACCGCGAGATCGAGCGCGAGTTTGCGGTTGGAGACAAGATCCAATTTACGGCTCCGCAAAGACACTTGCAGGTTGCGAATCGTGACCTCGGCACCATCCAGCACATCGGGGAGGATGGCAAGATCAGCGTTCGCATGGACGATGCAAAAGATAGGATGGTGCGCTTTGACTCGCAAACCGACATGAGACATATAGACCATGGGTACGCCGTCACGTCGCACAGTTCACAGGGGCTCACTTCCGAGCGAGTGATTATCAACATGGACACCGAGGTTCATCCCGAATTGATGTCCAGCAGGTTCGCATATGTGTCCGTCTCTCGCGCCTCGCATGACGCACAGATTTACACGAATGACGCCGCTTCGCTTGCTGGCAAACTCAGCCAGGACGTGAGCAAGAGTGCGGCTGTCAGCTTCGGCAGTACACAGAGCAATGCGATGGCACAAGGGTTGTCTATTGGTATTCGCTGATGACTCTCTGGGATGGTCCTTTATGCTCACCAAGTCTCTGTGATCCCCGCGTATCGTAATAAAGTCACCTCCGATACGCGTTGAAATAAAATGGTACATTCTAGTGTTTGTGCGGAGGATGTCCATGGAAACCGGTGACTGCCCGCTGTGCCTTTCTCAAGGCGTATCCCTGCACGATAGTCACTTCATGCCGAAGTCACTCTATCCGCTCTTTCGCACCGCCAATCTCCAACCGGTCCGCTTTTCCCGCGACAAGTTAGTGCAAACATCCAACCAGGTGACGGACTACGTATTTTGCGGCCCCTGCGAGAAAATCTTCAATGTGGGTGGGGAGAGCTGGATTCATACCCGGTTCGCCGTCCTTAACGGGCCATTCCCCTTGCGCGAAAGCCTCCTGAAGCAAGCTCCGCTTCAAACTTCGGGAGAGACAACGGTATATGCGGCAGCGAAAAATCCCGAAATTGATGTGCCGAAGCTCACACACTTTGGATGCGGAGTTTTCTTCAAGGCTGCTGTCCATTCGTGGGACGGGGATGACCCTACACGACCCTATATCTTGATGGAGCCGGATGTAATCGACGCATTGCGACAATACCTGCTTGGAAAGGCCGACCTGCCCACGACCGTGGCTCTCGGTGTCACGGTGGATTCCGCGCTGGTCGCTTGGCAGGCCATGGTCGAGCCCTACCCAACCGCGCCAATTCTCGGATTGCAGCGGTACTTGTTCTACGTTCCAGGCATCGCCTTCCAACTTTTCATCGGGGAAGATGCTCAAGGCAAGGTTCCGACTTGCATCAACGGAGGCTCCGATGGGCAGGTGATGTATGAAAACGTCTCGGTCACCATGCGGAACACCGGTCGAGTGGAATTGAAAGATGCAGAGCGGTCGCAGAAATTACTAAACATGATGGCCGATCTGGAGAAGAAGGGCCTAAATGTTCGTCTGGGCGACTAGAAAGGTACACGCATGTTCAGCGGCGTTATGTCAGTGCTCGCCTTACTGTTCTCAATAGCCTCATTTGCGTATGTCAATTACGACCGGCGCGTAAAGCTGCTGCTTCGCCCTCGGAAGGGAGATTGGTGTGTGCTGGATCGCGCTACCAATGGCAGAGAGACAATCTTTCGCGGCATCATCGAAGCCTACAATCACAGTTCGCGGCCCAATGCGATTCGCGGCTATCGCTTTTGGATCGACAACAACGGAGTCCATGAAGACCTTGAAAGCGAGATGGCGACGATCGGGGAACAGAACGATCCGCCGCTACCTGATGAGCAAGAGACCAATGAACTCTTCAATGTGACGCCACTCCCCATTCCAGCCTACACCGGAGTGGAAGTCAGTCTCTACGCCATCATTAAAGGCGTGCATACGCTCCTCGGAGATCATCTGCCCATCACGGTCGAGCTTGAGGATATTCATGGGAAACGGTACACCGCGAAAGTGAAAGCGTCTCGGACCCAGCGGCTCATCAGCGGCCCGGAATGCTAGTTCGTAGAAGACTGCTTCTCGGTAACAGCTATCGACGGATATGTCTCACGAGGGAGGCCGAATGACGAATGAATCTCTTGAAATGGAACCTTATGACGAATGGGAAGAATATCGCGATTCAGACGATCCCTTTGATACCGGGACGCTGCATCAGCTTGATCTTGCACAAATGCCGGAGGATGTAACACTTTGGGTTCTCGATAATTTTTTCCCGGAGACGAGAATCCGCCGTGAGGACGACACACTTATCTGCGAGATCGAAGAACACCTTTACACCAAATACTGGGAACATAAGTTTTCTGCCTACGCTTTTTCCGAAGCGATGGAACGCGCCGTCACACGCCTCATGCACGAAGGACATCCGTTTGCTAGTCCTTCCCGCGATGCAGAGGACGTTCACATTTTTGTGAGATGGCAACTGCGAATGCCCTCTGCAACGCCGCCAGTAGGCTTGACGGCCTCGATAAAGGCCGCGTTTGACCTTGTCTGGCAACGCGCGGATGCCATTCTCGAGCATTCGGACTCCGTCCTCATACTTGGTAAAGACACAGGAAGCGCTCTCGACATACTCAAGCGAATCGAATCAAAGCTCCAGGAGTTGGGCTACTACACCTACATCATCAAAGAGCAGCCTGACCGGGTCGGTGAAAGCATCATTCAGAAGGTGATGCGTTATGCGCTTTCATCCCGATTTGTTGTGATTGAGAATTCAGAACCATCCGGGCATCTTTATGAGATTCCCCATGTCGCAAAAGCCGCCGAATGCGTCACCGTTGTACTCCAAGAAAAAGGCAAGGGTGCCACTTGGATGTTCGAGGATGCTTATGCCAAGCATAAGCATTGGCACAAGATCGAATATGAAAACGCCTCGCTCGAAACTGCCGTGGTCGAAGCCGCAACATGGGCGGAACACTTCGTAAAGGATTTCGGTAACTATCAAACAGTTCAGTTGCCATGGCTCAAGAAATGACCACTCCCGGTCATTCCGAGTTCAACAGGGAGTACGCAAAGTGGCTTACCGTCAATGCTTCTCTAACTCTGGGATGCTTGGGCGGCCGGTTCGTTTACGACATGTAGGTCAGCAGCTTCGAACGACTCCTTTATGATCCGTTCCGCAACCCAGCTCTTCGTGGCAGCATTGAGCACCGCTTCTTCAGGCAGACCAATCTTGTGCAAGATTAGAAGATGGAAGAGGTAGCTAAGTGCTTCTGCAAGGCGTGTGATTTCGGCGTGGAACGTTTCATAGTCCGTCCCGGCGGATGGCCCTCCACGGTGCGAAATGTCGTTTCTCCTTGCCGCGCACTGTTTTGCGAATTTCTCCAACTCGCTTTTCCGGAATCGAAGCGGAAGCTCGCGCAAGCATTCCAAGAGGCGCTGCTCCAACGACGGCTCATGCGCATGGGCTAACTTCCGCTCCAACCATTTCTTGTCGGGATGATCTGCTGGGATGAGAACCAACAAGCGCTCAGCTCGCTTCCGATCATCTTGGCTCGACTGCGATGAATCACTGTCGAAGCCCTTACGATGCAGGGCCTCAATTCCAGCGGCTAGCGCGAACAGACGGTCTTCGGCGTATGTTTGCTGATTGCGGAGCGACGCAGTGTAAAGATAGAAGCCAGCCCCGAATACCTCGCTCTTGTAGATCCAGGTCTGAAGCAGCGGCCCGAATCGGTCTCGAACAGCCGTGAAGGGGACGAGAAAGAAAAACCGGTTCAACTCCTCCGTCGAAGGGGGGTCACCATGTGTGAAGATCGTGTCCCATTGTTCGTATGGCTCTTCTTTTCTCACGAAATGAGGCCGTTGGAGCCGGAAATAGGAGCCGAGGAAAAGCGACAGAAGTTGTTCGATTTTGGCGAAGACGTACTGAAGGTGGGCAAGAGATGAAGGAAGCGTTGGCCTGTAGACGATGGCGAACGACTGTTTAAACCGAATCTCTCGCTGAGGATGGTTTCCAAATAAGCCGAAGAGACTTCCCCCCGAAGTGAATGACTCAATCGACACCGTGCCATCGTCGATGGAAAACCCAAATTTGTCGTTTGTGTACGATACGAACTCACGTTCACCCGTCGCAGCTCCGTAGTCCCTATCGACTCGTAAGCTATCGAGCTCCAACCATTCTTCTAAGCCTTTCAGGTCAATCCGTAGCTCCGAGTAGCTGTCGGAGCCATAGTCAGCCGGAAACGTATGGTTCCGTTTGATACAGGTCGCTGCGGAAAAGCTTTGCCGTTGAGGAGAGTCGTCGGCAATCCGAAAATCAAGACGCTCGACTCCCTCTAGGCGAACATAGTCTCCCGGTGTATCCAACAGGCCAACAATGCTCAGCCCTGGATCAAACGGGCAGGGCTTTGCCCAATCCGCGTGCTCATCGTCTGACGCGAGTGCCCCATCGACTTCGAGGCTCGTGCGGCCTTCAGCGGTCACCGTCAGGAGCCCAGGCACCGAAGTTTGGAGTGAATGGCATGGGCGAGATGGGTCGCCGACCCACCAGAAGAATCCCCGTTGTTCGATCGCGTTGGACATAGGGTCGTCACCAAATCTGGGATGTATCGATTATCTAGGTCATGGTGTGGTACGCCAACCGCGGGGCGCTCGAAGCGGGTGCTATTTCAGGTGTGGAAGAACTGCTGGCAGGACCTTGCGTTCGATGTACTTCAGGATGCTTTCGAGCGTGTCTTCGGCTGCTTCGAATCCGTCTTCCTCCTCGTCAGGATCGAAGAGATCCGAGAACCCGACAAACTGGGTACATTCCCCTTCCATTCTGGAGTTCATACTCTTCGTGCGCACTGAGGCGAATTCCTCCGGAAGGTCCCACGGGATGCCGATGTTTCCAAAGATGCCTCCGTCACACAAAGGAATATCCGAGACGAGGCTGAAAGGGCTCGCTCCACCAAAGGCTTGTAGATGGCTGCTGTCTGCTACCACGGCTGTCAGATTGAGCTGCCGATGTTTATCGGGGTTATGGAGCTTGCTGAGTATTCCTAATGGTTCGTTGCCACGATGATATGGCTGGAGTCTCTCAAGGATGACGCGCACTTCGTCCGAGACTCCTGCGAGCTGCCTCGACTCAATCTGTCGAAAGGACTTCGCATCTTGCGCGATAGGAAATTGGTTTGATCGGGTGGGAGCATGGGGCGGGTTCGAAAGAACCGCATGAGTCACAACGTAGTCGAGGGCGGCCCGCATGTTGAATAACGCGTCACCAGCGATCAGCCGTAGTTCATCGGGAGCTTTAGGCGTGATGTTTATGCGCATCACCGTCATCTTTCGTTCCTGATCTTCTTCGGGCTTGATGACACAATAGCCATCGCGGATGTTCGAAGCCTTTTTTCGGAACTCGTCGATGTGGGTCCGGGCCCGCTTAATCTTCAACTGAATGTCGGATGCAATCATGGCCTTCAATCTCTCATGACCGATATGTGTGACGTTCGATGGAACTAAATGGCGCTTCCGGGATTCTTTGGCTCGCGCGCTCCACAGCTCTTGCAATAAGTTTCCTTGAATTGTGAAATCACTCTTGAGGCATCCACCGACTCATTTACCGATTCCCAGTTGAATTTTTCACATACACAAAGGCGTGATGGGAGTTCACTGTAGGCAATCCGAGGATCTTTCGACTTCGACAGATCCTCAATCATCACCAAGTGACGGCACCACTCTACGCGTTCACGAGACATCTGGCGAATGACGCGAAGGTGCTCTAGGACGATTTCATATCGGGCAGGTGGTGATGGTAGCGTTTCGTAGAAGTGCCCCGCGAACCTAGCGAGTTCCTCGTCAGTCTCCTTCGCACGCTTCACATCCGTGTCGGATTGTTCGTCTTCACTGGCCTGGTCTTGGAACCGAGTTAGGAGAGTGCTTCCATCTATTACTTCCTGTGCTTGCCTCGTAATCGAATCGAATCCCATTGCCGAGGCAAGGGGCATCATCTCATTGGCAAGACTACGCGCCGCCTCGTAGTTTCCTTGCACCTCAAAAAAATCCAGGCGCGACTGATCTAACCGGAGCTTGCTTTCATCGGAACCACTCGCACGAACTATTACCGACGCCTCTTCGAGCATCCGGTCGATCGCGGCTTTCCGTCGCGGCTCAAGTACAAATGCTTTGTTCTTGTGTATCGCCTCGAAACGATCTTCGTAAATCCTTCCCATCTGGATACGTAACGCCACATGCAAGGCTTGGAAGATTAGTAGTGGATGATTGAGTTGGTAGGCTTCGCGCAGGGCCTCCGTCGCTCGAGCCTCCCACTGCAAATGAAGTCTGCGTCTCTCATCGAGATTCTCAATTACGCTGACGAGATCATCCGGAAAGAGTTTGCTGCGAATCTCAGCTGCAAATTGTTTTTTCGAGGCTTGAAGGTTCGTCTCAACGCCCTCTACGAACAGAAGCAGCAACTTCGCATTCAGCTTTGACTGAGGGATCGCAGCCGGATCGCTAAGAATCCTCTCCGTCACAGAGCGAAGCTGTCGAGCAAGTTCAGAACGCTCATTGGCATCTGTCGTCCGAACGCACCGATAGTAGATCGCTTCCTGCTCTGCCTGTAGGGCCTCGAGACCGGTCAGATTCCTGGCTCTCTGCTGTACGCGGTCCTCGTACGTATTGCTGTCAATGATGCCCACATGAAATTCACTCGCATCCTTAAGGTTTTGAAGGAAGTTGTTGTCTTGCGAGGAAAGCTCGTTGCTTTTCATCATGGCTCGGCGAATTCGACTGATTGCTTCCCAGTGATTCCCGATCATGTATTCTGCATAGCCGCGAATAAGCTGCATTCTTGGCAAGGCGGTAATCGTGGGATCGGCGACCCTCAGCAGGTCGATGACTTGCTTTGGATAGCCAGCAGCGACAATCACAGAGCCGCTAGTAAGCAGCAGGCTTGTGACGGTTCCCATGTCTGTCACGTCAAGAGACTCAGGATTGATTCTAAAAACGACCTGCTCGTCCTCTGTGGCCCTAGCTAGAGAATCCTGAATTCTACGGAGCATGCGCCCAGTTTTGAGAATGCGATCTTGGATAGCAGGAAAGGTTGCCGGGTTGAACTTATTCGCAAAATGAAGAGTAACCGATTTCTCTTCACGCCAATCTGGGTTCTCTGACATTAAACGCTGATGTTCATCCTGTGCCCACACTTGCCAAAACTCGTCGCGGTTTGCATCCCAGAGCAGATACATGGAGCAAGTTCCATTCAGCAGATAATTAAGATTCGAAGATTCAATCGAAAAGGATATGTAACCCTTCCTGGTCGGTTCGACTTTTCCTTTTGCTTTTATTTGGATATGCGAACGGAAATTGGTCATCTTCCCCGCAATGTTCAGCTCGATCGAACCATCAGCTCCAAAATCCTCGATACGCTCGTCCCTGAAGACAAAAACATCTTGTCCAGCCAGCACTCTCCCTAGAGCCTTGAAACTCTCTCTTTGAAGACGCGCATTGTCATCCGACTGTGGTAAAGGACCTAGATCGTCAGCCATCTCGGACGATTGTTTCATATTCGCAAAGCGGCCTTTACCTTCTATCAGTATCAGTGGGCTGGCGCATCCAAACCGATGCTGCTCTAACGTGGTACATCTTCATCGGTCGCAACATACCAAGGAATTTCGCGGGAGCGGAACAGCTCGGGATACCGTGTCGTCAAATGCGAAAGCACCGTCCGCGCGATTCGCACGCTGTGCTCAATCTCCTTGTCCCACTCCGCATCGGACAGCCCCTCGCTATGGGTCGCGGGCCACTTCGCAGTCCTGATGCCTAGAACCAGACTGGCAGCAATGGCCAGCGTCGGCCCCAACCGTTCTTGCTCCACTTCTTTGCGAAAGCCGCCCACGCGAGACCCGTTAGTGGAAGTCATGCGATTCCACCTCCAATCCCCGCTGCGGCAATGGAGACATGCGTGTCGAGCGGACGTGGACGACTCCACCTTCGTTTTGGAGCGGACCTTCCAGGCTGATGAACTTGCAGAGGACGACCGTCTCACGATTGCGCTCGAAGAACTCTTTCGTGACCATCACATTGAAGATGCCCGTCTCATCTGCGACTGACATGAACACCATTCCATTCGCCGTGCCAGGTCTCTGCTTCACAATCGCCAGCCCCGCCGTACGCACGTAGTCTCCTGTTTTGTTGCGCTGCAAATCAGAGGCGGTGCGGAAGCCTCTGCATCGTAGCTCCTTGCGGCGGTAGTGCATCGGGTGATGGCCAACCGTCAGCCCCATACCTGCATAGTCCGCGACCAACCTCTCTTCATCACTCATCGAATCGAGCGGCAAGGATGCGTCCTCTTCTTTGAGCCAATCGCTCTGCTGGCGCAAGAGTGGCCCTTCGAGTTTGCCCGCACGCTCCACCTGCCAGAGCGCATCTCGGCGATGTGCAACTCCCTCCAGTTGATTGAGTGCTCCGATGCGAGCAAGCAGCGCCAGATCTCCACGACTTAGGGATGGCACACGCAGGGTCAAATCCTCTATCGAGCGGAAGACGCCGTCTTCCGTACGGGCCTTCACCAATGCTTCGGCAACATGCTTCCGCAGCCCCTTGGCATACCCGAGGCCAAGCCGCAATGACTTGCTGAAGTCGGCCTCATGCTCTATCGAGCATTGCCAATCGGAGACCTGTACGTCGATGGCTTTCACGCGCAGACCATGACGCCGGGCATCTTCGACGATCACCGCAGCGCTATAGAAGCCCATCGGTTGATTGTTGAGGAGCGCAGCCGTGAACGCGGCTAAGTAATGCTCCTTGATGTACGCCGATTGATACGCGATCATCGCAAAGCTCGCCGCATGAGATTCCGGGAAGCCATACAGCGCGAAAGCACCGATTTGCTCAATGACTTGTTCCTGTATCTCAGGGGCTATTCCGTTCGCCGTCATGCCGGAACGCATCTTCGTCTCAAGATTCTTCATGCGTTGCCAAGACCTGCGCATCCCAACCGCGCGTCGCAATTCATCGGCATCCGATGCGCTGAAGTTCGCAATCGCCATCACCGTCATGAGCAACTGCTCCTGAAACAACGGAACGCCCTTAGTTCGCTTCAGCGGCTTTTCGAGCGCCGGATGTAAATATGTCACCGGCTCGATACCCTGGCGTCGCCGGATATACGGGTGCATCATCTTACCCACGATGGGACCGGGCCGGATGATGGCGACCTGTACTACCAGGTCATAGAACTTTTCAGGGCAGTTCTTTGGGAGAGATGCCATCTGCGCGCGGCTCTCCACCTGAAACATCCCGATGGTGTCTGCACGTTGCAGCGTGCGATACACACGATCATCCTGTGGGAGCTGCGCAAGGTCTATCTGGTCGCCGTAGTGCTCAGGGATGAGTTCGGTGCAGTCTTTGAGCACAGCCATCATGCCCAGGCCGAGGACATCGACCTTAATCATGCCCATGTCGGCGCAGTCTTCCTTGTCCCATTGAATCACCGTCCTGCGGGGCATGGATGCCCGTTCTAACGGCACAACCCGATTCAGTTGCCCTTGGCAGATCACCATGCCCCCGGAGTGTTGTCCGAGATGGCGAGGCAGGTCTTGAATGCGTGTGCAGAGTTCGAGGTACTTGGCGATGCGTGGATTCGAGATGTCGAACCCTGCTTTGTCGAACGAATGCGCCATCGTGTCCGTAGGGCCGCGCCACTCGAAATGACTCACAAGCCCGGACAGCCGTCGTAGAGCTTCGCGGTCGAAGCCCAGCGTCTTTCCTACTTCATTCGCAGAAGACTTCCCGCGATAGGTGATGACATTGGCGCACATCGCCGCGCCGAGTTCACCGTATCGCTCGTAGATGTATTGAATTGCTTGTTCGCGCTTCTCGCCCGACGGGAGATCGAGGTCGATGTCCGGCCATTCATTCCGGCTCTCGTTGAGGAATCGCTCAAACAGCAATTCCATGCCTACCGGATCAACGACCGTGATTTCGAGCGCGTAGCAGACGGCCGAGTTTGCGGCGCTACCACGGCCTTGAATGAGAATCCCATTCCGCTTGCAGAATTGAACGATGTCCCAAACGATCAAGAAATAACCGGCAAAGCCCAGCTTCGCAATGAGCTTAAGTTCGTGTTCCACCTGCTTACGCGCTTGCGCCATCAGATCGGCATTTCGCTTCGGGCCATACCTACGAATCACGCCTTCCTCCACGCGCTTGCGCAGGAAGGAGTCCATCGTGTCACCGGACGGCACTGGATACGCGGGAAACTGATAGCCGAGATTGTCGAGCTGGAATTCGAGGCGCGATGACAGTTCCAAGGTGTTGTTTGTTGCCCCCGGCACATCGCGGAACAGGTTCACCATCTCCTGCGCGGAGCGAAGATGACGCTGCCCGTTGACCGCCAGCAGGCGGCCCGCGTGATCGAGCGTGGTGTGATGACGAATCGCTGTGAAGAGGTCCAGCACCTCACGCTCGTAGGCCGTGGCGTAGCGAACGCCGTTCGTCGCTATGACCGGCAGCTTGAGAGATTGGGCAAGATCAATCGCAGCCTGATTCCGCCACTCTTCCTCACGTTCCTGGTGCCGCTGCAATTCGACATATACATTGCGCGGACCATAGACAGAGACCAACTTCTCCAGCGTCTCCCGGCCTGCCTCCGCACCGCCCTTGACCAAAGCAGTAGCCAACGGGCCTTCGTCGCCTCCGGTCAGGCAGATCAGACCTTCGGAAAACTCCTGAAGATCGCGAAGCAACGCGGAGCCTTCGGCTTTGCCTCTCTCGCGCAGCTTGAATCGCGTCGTGAGCTGGCAAAGGTTCTGGTATCCGGTCTGCGATTCACAGAGCAGAGAGACACGCGCAGGTTCAATTCCGAATTGATGCGGCAACCAGTTTGGCGGCGCAAGTCTTGGACCAAGACTGGCGACGGCGATCTCCGCGCCGACGTGGGCCTGCAATCCGGCGCGCTTCGCCGCCGTATGAAAACGCGCCGAGCCGTAGACTCCGTTTCGATCCGTCAGGGCTAGCGAGTGCATCCCCAACTCAGTCGCTCGTTCGATCAGGGCTTCCGGCTGGGATGCTCCTTCCAGAAAGCTGAAGGCGCTCGCACTGTGGAGTTCGACATACTCAGTCATAGAACCCTGCCATCTGCCAGCAGTGTTTCTTGAGGTCGCGGATGATGCAGCAACGCAGCTTCGTATCACTCGCATCTGCGACGACGAGATCCCATTGCGCCTGTCCCCAATGCTCCTGATTCCACCAGTCCGTCCCGATGACCCACGGCCCATAGGCCGCGTCCACGCGATAGGGTTCATTGCGGAATCGCAGATGAGATGGCGTTCCCGCGCGAAGCTGAACCATGATCGGCTCAGATGGCCTTAGTTCGCGTAACGCAATACGCACGACATCGACCTCTGTAGAGGCAGGTGTGGTTGTGGGCACACGGAATCGCTCCATACGAAAGCCGCGCGGTTGATGCGTGTCTCGGAGTACGGCCTGTCCCACCGCGTCTTCGCCGACGATCTTGGCGATGCGTGCCAAGGTCACTTCGAGTCGCCCCGGCTCCGGCAACTGCGGAGAGAACAGACCGAGTTGGACTTTGCTGATATGCCCAGGGTCAGCCTGAAGCACGACATGCAGGATGGCGGCCTGCGGCGGATGCAGCTCCAGTTCCATCTGCAACAACTTCAGCCAGAGAGCGCGTTCATTGGTCGGTGAGGGCGGAGACACGGTGCGTGTGTGCGTCGTACCACCTTCAAGCCCGAGAGAAACAGAGACCGATGACAACGCGAGGATGCGATCACTGGCGCGGCGGATAATTTGCTCCAACATGAGATTCAACAGAAAGAGCAGGCCATCGAGAAGTTCGATGGGATTCTCCAACTCCATCTCTTCGCGCAGAGTGAACGGTGTCTCCATCGGCTGGAAGAGATGCGGCAGTTCACCAGCGGCCAACTGGCGCAGGCGTTTGGCTTCCTGCCCCAACCGTGCAATCAGACTCTTTTCAGGAAGCGTTGCAAGTTTGCCCAGAGTGCTGACGCCCCACGATGAAAGCGTGGCCAACTGCGCTTCGCTCAGTTCGAGAACGGCAAGCGGTAATGGCGCGAGTGCTTCTCGCTGTCTGCCTTCCGCGAGCATAGTCAGCGCTGCTTTCGTGGACGTGCCCCGCGCCATGCACCATGCCGCATGGAAGTTTGCACTCACTGCAACGGTGGCTGCCATTCCTAGCGAACGGATTCGTTTCAAGAGTTCTTGTGCAAGTTGTCTCGGAGGCCCGAACAATGACTCCGTTCCGCTGATGTCGAGAACGCACAGGAAGGCACGCTCGAAGGTTCGCGTTTCGATACGCGGCGTGAATCCTCCCGCCACTTCCTGCACAATCGCCCGCGCTTGCTCTTCCTCGTTCGGCATTCGCGCCAGCGTCATCACCGACGAGATGGTCTCCACTTCCACGCGCGTCATGCCGTGCTGCACACCGCGAGCACGTGCCTTCGTGGTCATCGCGCACACAAACTCGCTTGGAGGAGTGCCGTCCAGAATCGCGCAGGGTTGTTCCCGCAATACAGGCCGCAGGCGCAATGCCGCCTGCGCTGGAAACTCCCTCACGTAGAGCGCGGCATAGAGTTCGGGTGCTCTCATCGGCGTCCCGCCCATGACGCGTATGTCTCCCACTCTGCCGCCGTTACCTTGGCTACCGGCTTTTTCATGGGAATGACATTGCTTTCCTGCATGAATCGCTGGCGATGGACATGTAGCCGATGGCTGCCTGCGGTCAGCACCGTTTTCCCTTGCGATGGTTCACTGCAACCGTCGAGATGCAGCACCAGCCCTGCGCTGCTATTGGCGCAGGCGTGCTGTGTGAGCAAAAGCACGCTGGAGCGCGAGTGTTCCGCCGCCGCTCGATAGCGAAACCAGTGCGCCAAAGGAATACGGCTGGTGTACTTCGCTGGCAGGCTTGCCATATCGAGCACGACGGCGCTGAAGCCGCCGCCCTGCAAGAGCAGGTAGGTCACCTTCAACGCCTGTTCGATACGTGCCCACGGCGAAACCGGCGCATCAGTTGGAACGTCCTGCGCAGGTCGCACGACCTTGAAGGATTGTGGCTGCGCACTCGGAACGGGATTGTGACTCCGTTTTTCCGTTCCGAAGAAACCTTCGAGAGCACGAGCTACGCTTTTCGATTCCTGACGTGGATGCGTTCCGCACCCGCCACCATGCAAACCCTTGATCGGTTCAGGACGCACCAAACAGCTCTGAGGAAGTTCAAATCGAGCAGACGTGACATGAACAGCTTCGCGGTAGATGCCGCAGCGCACCCAAAGCAGATACGGCAAAGCGATGCCCGCAGCAGCCGCGCACTCCGGCTTCAGCATGTCGCCCACATCGACCCAGGCACAGACCTTTCCCGCTGCTGTGAGCTGAGCGATGGACGACAGGGCCAAGGAAGTTCGCCCGGAACCTTCCGGGCCGACAATCTCGGTCAGAGCACCTACCGGCAGACCGCCCTCAAGCAGCGCATCCACCGCACCTATGCCGGTGGGCGTCGTCGGGCGGACAACCCGCGCACGCGGGGTGAGCGCGGAGGGAATCTTGTGCGCGAGCGCACTTTCAAGTTGAACCCGGAGACTGGAGGCCGAAGTCATAGCGTATTCGCTTTATATTCGCCTATTGGTGGATGGAGCAGTCAAGCCCCGCCTGCACCGAGAATCGGGCACTATGACCTAAGTTCAATGATTTGAAGGAGAAACTTTGTTGATGTGGGCATCTGCCCACACCGATTATTGGCCGAGCGTCCGGAGAACGTCCGCCGTCATCACGCGCTGCTTGGCGACCGACTCCGAAGAACTACCTCGCAAATGACCAACTCAAGCACGATGGATGAACGTATCGTGTCTGCATCGTCCACCGTAAGTGCAGCATCGACGTGTCTCTATGCCCTTGTGAATGCAAGAGTCCTGTTTACGAAACCTGCGAGTTCCGCATCATTGATAATCTCAGTCTCCCAAGCAGGGTTCTCGTGATGGTAACGGTTGGCGAATTCCTTGATGTCGTGCAGCTCGTCGATCTGCGGGCGATCAAGGATCTGATTCACGAGTCCGTAGCGGGCCTGGCACAAACCATGAAAGGGACCGAGCATCGTCCCTGGTGGAAAATGCTCCGGACAGGTGACACGGAGGTACGCTTCGAGATGCGGACGCAATGATCGGGCGACCTCACGTTCGTTTCCACGCGGCCCATGCACTAGGTATTCCGTCAGCAAGACATGGCGGCGATCATGTTCCGTGATGCTATCGGCATCGACGGACCATACCGACAGCGTGGAGCCAGCACCGTCTCGTTCGATCTTGAGCGCGGTTCTGATTTGCCTGTCCATGCCTTCCCAGAGACGGCACAGGAAAGGTTTATTGTGCGACAAAACCACCAACTGAGCCGCACGTTGACCTAGCCGCCGCAATTCCTGTGTCGTCGCCAGAATCCGATGATCGTCAAGACTGGAAAGAGGATCGTCAATCACCACGACAGACTGTGCCAAATTCGGGTTCTGGTCAAGCGCAGCGAAGAAGAACGCCAGGGCCAGCGTGTTCCGATCACCGGCGCTGAGTGCGGTGCGGAACGATGGCCCATGATTTTGCGCGTTTCCGGCAACTGGAACCTGTGTGTTGTTGACCACAAGGCTGTAGTTGCAGGTTGGGCCTCCTCGCGTATCCGTTGACACAACCCGATCCACACGAAACCCTGCATTCAGCCGTCCGAGATAAAGATTGATTGCGGTTTGATAACCGGGAAACACCGTATTCCGGTATTGATCCAAAGCGGCTTTAGCCGCGTCTCTCTCGTTTTCGGCTGTCTCTTTCGCGGCCTTTGCGGCGATGTACTCGTCGCAAAGCGGAGTCATAGCTTGGCTATGTCTGCTGCGGGTCGCTCGTAACCGTGCGAGATTCGTTTCGATGGCGCGGCCGTCTGTCGTTCCCAAGCGTTCTCGGACCAGTGCAATCTGAGCATTCGCTTCGGTGATTTGCGGGTCAAGATCATGAGACATTCGTGCGTTCGTTACATGGTCACGAATCGAGCCGCGCAAGTCTTCCGGCAAGGTCACCGGCTCCAATGGAGCGGCCTGCTTTTGTTCAACTAAGGTTCGCAGTTGGTCATATGCTGTCCGCCAAGTGTTGGCAACGGCGACGGTATCGAAACCGAACTCAGGAGTCGATATGAATTCCTGCCAGAACTGCTTTCTCTCCTGCGCAACCCTGACGCTCCGCTCGAAAGCCGCCCGCGCATCGCCTCCATGCTGGCGTTCTAATAGGCGAAGAAGCTCTGCGATCTCGGCCTTCAATCGGGCGTACTCTTCACTAAAATATCCCCGATAGGACTCAATCACCGGAGATGTGCTCAGGGGTTGCTCACAGAACGGGCAATCGTCTTGTCCCGTTTCCGATACGAAGCTCATCCCCGTCGCGATCCATTGTTCCCTGCGAGGCCCGAGCGTGGCGATGCGTTCCTGTACGCCCGCCAGTGCGCCAGTCTCTAAAGCTGCTAGATCCCGGCCAAGAACGGCCTCAATCCTTTCAACATCGATCTCAGGCAAACGAAATGGCTCAAAAAGCGCCGTCGCTCGTATGGACTCAGACTGGCGGCTTGCAGCGAATAGGCGTTCTTCCGCAAGGATCGCGTCTTCGATGTCAGCTCGATTGGGAAGGTTGCAGAAATCGTCCACGGTCAGCCCATGACGTTCATTCGCTGGAATGGCGTTAGCAGCATTCCTGATTCTTCCATTAACAGTTTCAATTGCCTCTACCGCAGCAGTGACACGCGAATGGAGGGTGACCCCCTGTGCGCCGAGAATCAGCTCATGCAGATTCTGTCGATGCGCAGAAGCGACATCAAGACCAGAGCACACATTCTCATCGACGAATTGGTCATCGAAGATTTCCATGTGCGGATATGTGCGGTTCCAGGCACCGTTCTGAAACGTAGCCGCTGGCGGACCGCCGGTGCAGTCGATCACCACATGGGGAGGATTGGCCGCGGATAGTCTGCGACGTTCTAGGACAGTAACAGGGTCGCCGCTACGCAGCGAGCGAAGAATGGCTGTTAGCGTTGTCTTTCCCCGCCCATTCTCAGCGTAGATCAGCACATTCCGCAGCAGAGGCATTTGCGCCCCCGCAGGAACAGAATCGAACTGCCCGATATTGCGCAAGAGTTGCAGCCTATTCAGCACCTAGTACCTCGGCAGAATACGAAAACACTTCAATTTGATCGGCCCGGTAATTCTAAATCTTTGCCCTTTTGCGGGAGGAAGTTTCCTCACCGCGCTTCAGCCGCTCCGCGTCTTTGCTCCCTCCTCTAGCGGCCTGTTCCTGCCGCAACGCGACCCTGAAATTCCTGTGCGCTAGTGCGCACCAATAAGGAGACCAGACCCTTGGCTGAGGGCTCTGCCCTGGCGCGGCGCAAGGGGTTTCCCCATAATTTTTGCTTCGCAAAAATCAGCGCGATAACACCGCGCCCCTTCGGGTGGGAGATACCCGCTCCCCATTGCGCCTTGCCGCCCCGCCTTCGCCAGGAGGCGTTCGGCATGTAGGTACATGCCGCGCACGGCATGAAAAGCAAAAGCAACCGCAAAGGAGCGAACCCCATGAAGAAGCCAAGCACCAGCAGCAGACCGAGCATCTACCAGACCGTTACCGACCGCATTATCTCCAGCCTCAAGGCGGGCGTCATTCCGTGGGAAAAGCCGTGGAAGTCTCCGCGCTTCGCAGGTGGCCCATTCCCGCGCAACTTCTCTACCGGTAGGCCCTACCGTGGAATCAATGTTCTCTTGCTTTGGTCGAGCGACTACAGCAGCCCGTTTTGGCTGACCTTCAAACAGGCGCAGGAGTTGAAAGGCAACGTCCGCAAGGGTGAGCACGGAACCCCGATTGTTTTTTACAAGCAGCTTCCCGAAGACCAAAAGAAACAAGCAGCCAACGATGGCGACGAAGACACACGCGCCCCGTTTGTTCTTTGCCGCTATACCGTGTTCAACGTCGAGCAGTGCGATGGCCTCACGATTCCTGAAGTCTCGCAGCCCATGCCCGCGTCCGAAGTGGATGAGGACGAGCTTTGCGAAAGCATCGTGAACGGATGGGAGAATCGGCCCTCACTTCATCTGACCAGTCCCACCGAGTACCGCGCTTATTATCGGCCCTCTACCGATTCTGTCCACATGCCCGCCCGTTCCCGCTTTGTGGATACGGCTCACTACTACAGCACTCTTTTCCATGAACTGATTCACAGCACAGGCCACGAAAGCCGCCTCAATCGCACCTTTGGCGACCGCTTCGGAGACGAGCTTTACAGCAAAGAGGAATTGGTTGCGGAGATGGGAGCGGCGTTTCTCTCTGCTATCGCTGGCATCGCCAACGAGCACACCAACCGCAACACTACGGCCTACATCCAGAACTGGATTAGCAAGCTGGAAGAAGACAACCGCCTCATCGTCCACGCCGCCGCCAACGCGCAGAAAGCCGTGGACTCCGTTCTTGGCAGCGCCTTCGAGGATGCGGCAGAGCAGCCCGTCACTACCGGCGCAATGGAAGAACTTGCGGAGGTGGCGGCATGAAGACCGTTCTGGAACTTATCAAGAAAGCCGGGGGATGGCATCCCGGCCTGTACCTCAAGATCGACAACCCACCGTACATGGAGCTTGTCATCGAG